>JANSWU010000002.1 GCA_024743315.1 Hyphomonadaceae bacterium | reverse complement strand
GAAGCCTACATTCTGACGAAAGAAGAAGGTGGCCGTCACACGCCATTCTTCACCAATTATCGTCCACAATTCTACTTCCGCACCACCGACGTGACCGGTGTGGTCACGCTGCCCGCGGACAAGGAAATGGTCCTGCCAGGCGACAATGTGAAAATGAGCGTTGAGCTGATCCAGCCCATCGCCATGGACCAGGGCCTGCGCTTCGCCATCCGCGAAGGCGGCCGCACCGTCGGCGCTGGCGTTGTGGCAGCTGTTAAGGCTTAAGGGCGGCTCGAAGATTGATCCAGTGGATCAATCTTAGCCCTTAAGGCCCAAGCGCAAGCGCCGGGCTGGGGCTTACCGACCCAACAGATCAAACCCCGCAGCCTCAAGGCTGCGGGGTTTTTCTATGGTCACAACCGTCGCGCATCTACGCCCTGTCCGCCAGGTACCATTCCTTGCCGTCGATGCCAGCGCAGGCTGGTATCCATGGACGATAGGCGCCCATAGACCGATCTGAGAGCACCGTCCCTGGACCCCAGCCTGCGCTGGGGTCTGCGGACAATTTGTGTGCAAAGCGGGACGTCCGCCGGCCATAAACCTCATGTTTCAATGCGCAGTTTGTGTCTTGAGCCGAAGCGCAGCGCATGGTGTACCGAGGAAGAAGACTGTTTGGGGCAATCAGACCTATAAGCCGGGGAGGCGATTTTGACGGATACCACCGCGACAGACGCAGCTGCAAAACCGCGCGACACCAGTTTCTTTGGACACCCGAAGGGGCTCGCAATCCTGTTTTTCACAGAAATGTGGGAGCGCTTTTCCTATTACGGCATGCGCGGCCTGCTGATTCTCTACCTGACCCAACATTTCCTATTTTCGGACGAAAAATCCGCGGTCATGTACGGTGCTTACACAGCCTTGGTCTATGTCATGACGATCATTGGCGGTACGCTGGCAGATCGTTATCTCGGTCAACGCAAGGCCGTGACCTTTGGCGCCATCCTGCTCTGCCTTGGTCACTTTGGAATGGCCTTTGAAGGCAGCGGATCAAAGGAATACATCGTCTCAAATGGTTCCGAAATCGAATTACTCGATGAAGGGCGCGGCGATAATCGTAAACTCTATGTGGATGTGGATGGAGCAGAACGCCGGGTCGTATTTGCTGCAGATGGCAGTATCAATTTCCTCGCCACCAAAGACACTGCTGATGAGCCGACAGCCCCGGTGTATGAAACCATCGCTGCGGATTCGTTTACAACCCGGATCGAGCGCCAGGAAACCTTCACCCTGATCTTATACTTCTCGCTGGCTCTGATCATTGCCGGCGTGGGCTATTTGAAAGCCAATATTTCGACCATTGTCGGCGCGCTCTATGATTTTGATGATCCGCGCCGCGATTCAGGCTTCACCCTGTTCTATATGGGGATCAATTTAGGTTCGTTCCTGTCCTCTATCACCTGTGGCATTCTTGGCATTGTCTATGGCTGGCAATACGGTTTTGGCTTGGCCGGAATCGGCATGCTCGCAGGTCTGATCGTCTTCATCTGGGGCCAGAAATATCTCGATGGGCGCGCCGACCCGCCGTCTGAAGAAAAGCTCAAGGAATCTTTCATTGGGCCGATCAATGTTGAGCTGGCATGTTATCTGGCAGGACTCGGCATCATCGCCGTCGCCATGGCGATCGTCATGAATGCCGAAATTATTCCAGACTGGTTTGTTGGCTCACTCGGGATTTTGGTATTCGTCTTTCTGGTTGGCTACAGCTTCGCTAATCTGCAAGGCACCGAGCGCAAGCGCATGTTCGCCGCGATCTATTTTGTGCTGGCGCAAATTCCGTTCTGGGCGCTCTTCGAGCAAGCCGGTTCGTCGCTCAACTTGTTTACGGATCGATTGGTCGACAAGACCATGTTCGGGGTGAACGTTCCAGCGCCTGTATTCCAGGCTCTAAATGCCGGCTATATCGTCATATTTGCGCCGATCCTGGCCTGGCTTTGGATCTGGTTGGGGAAGAAAGGCCGCGAGCCGTCGACCCCGGTCAAGTTCGCAATTGGCGTATTCCTCGCGGGATTAGGATTCTTGTCTTTGGTAGGTGGCATTGGCGCGTCGGGCGCGGCGGGGATGACCGCTGTATACTTCATCTTCCTGATCTATTGGGTGCATACGATGGGCGAGCTTATGGTATCGCCGGTTGGTTTGTCGGCGGTCACCAAAATGGCCCCGGCGCGCGTTGTCGGCATGACCATGGGCGCCTGGTTCCTGTATTCAGGTCTATCAAACTATCTTGCCGGGATCATTGCACGCGGCACGGGCGCAGAGACGATTGGCGGTCAAATTACCGATGTCGCAGCCGCAAAGGCGAATTACGCGGCGGTCTATTCGAATGTCGGATATGTCGCCATGGGGATAGGGGTGCTGATGCTGGTCATTTCGCCGATCATCAAAAGCTGGATGAGCACCGACGTCGGTGCGGTTGATTCGGTAGATGACGAGCTGCGAGCCTCCGGCGAAAAACCGGTATGATCCAAAGGTGGCAATTGCCCCGCGCCTGGATTGCTTTCAGCATACTGTTGATTGTTGCTCAGCCCGCGAGCGCGAAGCAAACGCATGATGCTCGAGTCATAAAGCCACCGGTTCCCAAATATCCGATGCTGGCGTCATGGCTCAATCTTGAAGGGCATTGCGCGGTAAGATTTGCCGTCGATGAAGCGGGCCTGCCATTCGCAATCATGGCCTCATGTACTCGACCCATTTTCTGCTTTGAAGCGAAACGGTCAGTGGCGGATACATTGTTCGAGCCAAAGCGAGATGGTGGAGTTCCCGTCGTCCGCGGAAATATCGTCTACCCGCTCAACTTCGCGATTGAAGGGTCAGATTACGATCCCGAAACCGACCCAACGCCACTGGAATTGTGCGAAGAACTTCCGGTATCTTAGCCGGCCCCGCCAACGGTTAAGCCACCGACTTTTAGCGTTGGTTGGCCAACCCCAACCGGCACCGATTGCCCGGCCTTGCCGCAGGTGCCGACGCCGTCATCCATGGCGAAATCATTGCCGATCATCTCAACCTGGCTGAGCGCGGTCGGGCCATGCCCGATCAGTGTGGCATTCTTGACCGGCGCAATGACTTCGCCGTTCTCGACGAGATAGGCTTCAGTGCACTGGAACACAAAATTGCCTGACGTGATATCGACCTGGCCGCCGCCAAAATCGACCGCCCATATGCCTTTTTTGATCGAGGCAACGATTTCTTGCGGGTCATCCTGACCACCGAGCATAATTGTGTTGGTCATGCGCGGCATGATGGTCGCGTCGTAAGACTCTCGGCGACCATTTCCGGTCGGCGCCACACCCATCAGCCGGGCATTCTGACGGTCCTGCATATAGCCCTTGAGAATGCCATCTTCGATCAACACGGTGCGATTGGTGGGCGTGCCTTCATCATCAACCGACAGTGAGCCGCGACGCGCATCGATGGTGCCATCATCAATCACCGTGACGCCTTTGGATGCGACTTGTTCGCCGACGCGTCCGGAATAAACGCTCGTCCCTTTGCGATTGAAATCCCCCTCGAGCCCGTGCCCGACCGCTTCATGCAAGAGCACAGCGGGCCAGCCAGGCCCGAGAACGACTTCCATTTCACCAGCCGGGGCGGGAATCGAATCAAGATTGACCTCGGCTTTGCGCAATGCCCGTAAAGCCAAGCCTTGCCACCGCTCGGGCGCGATCCAATCGTCATATGCAGCACGCCCGCCAGCCCCCGCCGAGGCAGATTCACGGCGGCCATTCTGTTCGAGCGTCACCGAGACATTTAGACGAACCAACGGACGAACATCATGGAAGATTTCGCCGGCCGGACGCAGAATGTCGATCTGTTCATGACTTCCGGCGAGCGAAACAGAGACTTGCACGACTCGCGGATCCTTCGCCCGCACCCAGGCATCAATTTCTGCGAGTAGGCCCGTTTTTACCGTAAAGTCAGGCGCTTCGGTTGGATCGATGGGTAGATAAAGTTGACGATTGGTCGGGGTAGGGCCCGTATCAAGTTTGCCGGAATAGCCACGTTTGGCCTGGCGCGCGGTATCGCTGGCGCGGCGAATGGCTTCAATCGACAATTCCCCTGAATGGGCGTTGCCGCTTGCTTCACCGGCTACGACCCGCAGGCCGAACCCTTGGCTGCTATCATATGTGGCGGACTTTAACCGCCCATCATCAAAGACAAAGCCTTCGGACCGTGAGCGTTGAACATAGATGTCGCCATCGTCCGCGCCGGAGGCAGCGTCTGCGAGTAGATTGGCGGCGGTCTGGGCGTCAAAAGGCAGGTCTTGATAAGTCATGCCGCTTATTTGACCTTGCTGGAGCGCTCGATCAAGCGCTCCAGTGCGAACATTTTTACCTAGCTGCCTTCTTCGACGGTAAATCGGGTCAGTTGGCGCTCAGCCAATTCCCAACCTGGCTTCAATTCGAGTGATTTCCGGAAGTCGGCATAAGCGCCAGCCACGTCGTCGGTGTTCTCACGCGCGATCGCTCGATTATAATGGGCCGCAAACAAGTCAGCCGATTCGAGCTCAATCGCGCGATCGAGAGGAGCGATCGCTGCGGCAAAGTCTTTTTGGTAGATCAGAGCGGCGCCTTTGTTGAGATAGGCCGCTCCGAGTTCCGGCTTCAACTCAATTGCCTTCGAATAGTCTGCCAAGGCCTCATCATATTGGCCTTCACGCATGCGAAGCACACCGCGATTGACATAAGTGGCCGCGCGATTGCTGCGGGTCATGGCCTGTTCGCGCAGGGCGCGGGTGCAGGTCTCATCCGCGTCGCGGAAGCTCGAATAGCGATTCTTGGTTTTCTGGTAACAGTCGCCGCCAAGCCCTTGGCCGATGACGAAGACTTGTGCGGACGCCGCTTCCGCTACGAGAGCTGTCGCTGCTGCGGCGATTATGAGTTTGAGCCTCATTTTATGCCTCCTGCTGATTAGGTTTAACCATACACTAATATCGGCCAATTAGCGAGCGAGTGCGACATTTTATGAGAGCTGGTTGTATTGGGTAGACCTCACGCTTTCACGTATATATGGCTGCAGCCAAGATTGGATGGAGAGTGACTCTTGCGTTACGTCTTTGCATGGATTTCGACCCTGCTGATCACCGGATCGGCATTCGCACAAGAACTGGTTGGACAACCAACCCCTGGCGCGCTTGGATTTCAGCCCGCCGCGACCCGGATTATGGAACGGGTCAATGACTTTCATAATTATCTGTTGGTGATCATCACCGCGATCACGATTTTCGTGTTGGGGCTGCTGATCTGGGTTTGTATTCGCTACAATAAGCGAGCCAATCCTGAGCCGCGGAAATTTAGCCACAATACGACGATTGAGATTATCTGGACGGCGGTGCCAGTCCTGATTCTGGTGGCGATTGCGGGTCCGTCATTTTCGAACCTGTTCTATCAGGAGAATGAACCAAATCTCGAAATGATCGCGCAAAGCGGTGATCTGGACGATCCGAACATTTACGTTGATGCGGCTAAGGAAGGCTGGATCACGGTCAAAGCCGAAGGCATGGGCAACTGGGCCTGGACTTATTACTATATGGATGAGCTCGATGCCGATGGATATCCGGTCCAGTACGTCTCGAATGGCATCCATTACGGTCTGCCGAGCGATCCGCCAGCGACGCCTGAAAAGCCGCTTTACCTGGCAACGGATTATCCGATGGTGATTCCGGTTAACCGTTACATCCGCTACCAAACCACCTCTGATCGTGTCATCCATTCATGGACGGTTCCAGCCTTCGGGGTAAAAACCGATGCGGTTCCTGGGCGCCTGAACGAGGGCTGGTTCCTGGTTGAGGAAACTGGGGTCTATTACGGTCAATGCTCAGAATTGTGCGGCAAGAATCACGCTTTCATGCCAATCGAAGTCCGGGTGGTCCCGCAGGACCAGTATGATCGCTGGATCGAAGTCATGAAGACTGGCGATATCGATGCGGCTACAGAATTAGTACAAGTTATTGAACCGATGGGCGACGGCACGCGCCTCGCATCGGTCGAGTAAGAGAGGGAATTAGACCATGCCTATGGATCAAGTTGCTGCTCACGGCCACGACGCCCACGATCACAAGCCCGGATTTTTCGTACGTTGGTTTTTCTCAACCAACCACAAAGATATCGGGACGCTTTATCTCGTCTTTGCGCTGATTGCCGGTATTGTTGGCTACTCGCTGTCAGGCCTCATCCGCCTAGAACTGGCGGAGCCGGGCATTGGCCCGCTGACCGGACTGATGGAAGTCATGTATGGCACCACAGGTCAGCAAGCGATTGAGCAAGCCAAGAGCTTCTACAATGTCGTCATCACCTATCACGGCCTGATCATGATCTTCTTCATGGTGATGCCGGCTTTGATCGGTGGTTTCGGGAACTGGTTTGTGCCGCTCATGATCGGTGCGCCGGATATGGCGTTCCCACGCATGAACAACATCTCGTTCTGGCTCACCGTTGTGGCCTTCATCCTGGCGATGATTTCCTTCTTGGTGCCTGGCGGTAATGGCGTCAACGGCTTTGGCGGGGGCTGGGTGCTTTATCCGCCGCTCTCAAGCACAGCCGGTCATGCGGGCCCTTCAATGGACCTGCTTATCCTGTCGCTGCACACGGCGGGTATTGCGTCTATCCTCGGGGCGATCAATTTCATCGTCACGATCCTGAATATGCGCGCGCCTGGCATGACGCTGCATAAGATGCCGCTTTTTGCCTGGTCAATGCTGGTGACCGCCGTGCTGCTGCTGCTGGCTTTGCCAGTGCTCGCGGGCGCACTGACCATGCTTCTGACTGACCGTAATTTCGGATCTCAGTTCTTCGATCCGTCCGGCGGTGGTGACCCGATCATGTTCCAGCATTTGTTCTGGTTCTTCGGACACCCGGAAGTGTACATCATGATCCTGCCGGCCTTTGGTCTGATCTCACACATCGTTTCGACCTTCTCGAAGAAGCCGATCTTTGGCTATCTCGGCATGGCCTATGCGATGGTTGCGATTGGCGCGATCGGCTTCATCGTCTGGGCGCACCACATGTACACAGTCGGCATGCCGTCTGACATGAAGGCCTACTTCGTGGCGGCGACCATGGTGATTGCAGTCCCGACCGGGATTAAAATCTTCTCGTGGATTGCCACCATGTGGGGCGGATCCATCGACTTCTCAGTACCAATGGTCTGGGCGATCGGGTTCATCTTCCTGTTCACCGTAGGCGGCGTGACCGGAGTGGTGCTTGCGAATGCAGGCATCGACCATGCTCTGCATGACACCTACTATGTTGTGGCTCACTTCCACTACGTGTTGTCGCTCGGCGCCGTGTTCGGCCTCTTCGCAGGTTGGTATTACTGGTACGAAAAAATGTTCGGTCTGAAGTATAACAAGATGCTGGCCTACGCACACTTCTGGATCATGTTCATCGCTTCGAACCTGATCTTCTTCCCGCAGCACTTCCTAGGCCTGAACGGCATGCCACGCCGCTATGTCGACTATCCTGAAGCCTTCTCGCTCTGGAATAGCGTCTCATCGGCCGGTTATGCGCTGTCTATGGTCGCGACTTTGATTTTCTTTGTCGTCTTGATCGAATCAGCGCTGCGCCGCCGCAAAGCGGAAGCCAATCCATGGGGCGAAGGCGCCACGACTTTGGAATGGACGCTGCCAAGCCCACCACCTTTCCACCAGTTCAATGAGCTGCCAGTGGTCAAGAATGAGGCGGGTCACTAAGCCGACCCGGCTCCAAACCAAATCGGGCGGCCCTTTGCGTGAGACATCGCGGAGGGCCGTTTCCGTAGAAAGCTTAAGGGATAAACCCTATGTCTGTTGAAATGACCGCGCCTGAAACCGCCCCGCGCCTCGCTACGGCAAAAGACTATTTTGATCTGCTTAAGCCGCGGATCATGGGACTGGTTGTATTCACGGCCTTTGCCGGGCTTGTCGCAGCGGTCGGTATTACCGGGCAGGGGATCAATCCACTCCTCGCAGCCGTGTCGATCCTGGCGGTGGCACTGGGCTCTGGCGCAGCTGGCGCGCTCAATATGTGGTATGATGCCGACATTGATGCGGTGATGAGCCGGACATCGACGCGTCCGATCCCATCCGGCGCCGTTCCGCGTGATGAAGCGCTCGCGCTTGGTTTGATCATGTCTGGCGTCAGTGTTTTGCTGATGTGGATCGCTTCAAATGTGCTGGCCGCTGGATTGCTGGCGCTTTCGATCGCCTATTATGGCTGGTTCTACACCATCGTCCTGAAGCGACGGACGGCCCAGAATATTGTGATTGGCGGCGCCGCAGGAGCATTCCCCCCAGTGATCGGCTGGGCCGCTGTGACCGGCTCGACACCACTCGATGCCTGGATCCTGTTTGCGATCATCTTCATCTGGACCCCGCCGCATTTCTGGGCGCTCAGCCTGGTCGCCCATAAGGAATACAAGAAAGCCGGTGTTCCGATGTTGCCGGTTACCAATGGCGCGAAAGCGACGCGAAACCAGATCCTGCTCTACACACTTCTTCTGGCGCCAGTCGGCCTTTGGCCAGTCGCCACGGGACTCGCAGGCATTCTTTATGGCGTCACCACCACCGTTTTGACGGTCGGCTTCATCTATTATGCGATCAAACTTTGGCGCAGCGAAGCGGGTGGCCCTGAGGCAGGTGCAGAAGAACGTAAACTCGCCATGAGCATGTTCGGGTTTTCGATCCTCTACCTGTTCGGGCTCTTTGCCGCACTCATCATCGAGCATGGTTTTGGCTTATACTTCCCGCTTGGAGGCTTTTAATGTCTGAGAGTGTTCAAATTTCGGAAGAGGCCAGGGTGAAGGCGCAGAAGCGGCGCAATGTTTGGCTCGCTTGGGCTTTGGTCGCGTTTGTTGTGATTGTCGGTCTAACCACGGCGATCCGCATACAGGAAACTGATTTCAGTGGCGGCGACCGCCTCTATTTCTCTGGCTATCTCGATGAGGCCCAGAAAGAAGATGCCGATCGCGAAGCGCAAGCCCGCTATGAAGAAATGAGAGCGGCAGAAGCTGAACAGACCGACTCCTCGGAGCAGCCGGATGAATAATACTCGGATCGCCATCATCGCCGCCTTTGGGGCCCTGTTCATGCTCGGATTGGCGTTCGCATCGAAGCCACTCTATGACACGTTCTGCCGGATTACCGGCTTTGGTGGCACCACGCAGATTGCGCAAAAAGCCCCAGATCGTATCAGCGACCGTGAAGTCACCGTGCGGTTTGACGCCAATGTCGCCAACGCGCCGCTGAAATTCAAAGCGACACAGACAGACCTGCCCGTGCAGCTAGGAGCGCACAGTCTCGCATTCTATGAAGTCACAAATACCTCCGCGAGCGATGTCAGTGTGATTGCCAGTTATAACGTGACGCCGCACAAGGCTGGGCGTTTTTTCAGCAAGCTGGAATGCTTCTGTTTTGAAGAGCGGATTATCAAAGCGGGCGAAACCAAAAAGCTGCCTGTGATCTTCTTTGTCGACCCCGCCATGGAAGAAGAGCGCAACACCGATGACGTGCGCACGATCACGCTTTCTTATACCTTCTTCAATACGGACGAATTCACGGGTGCGACGAAAACGGCATCCTTAAACTGAGCGGTTGCAGAATCTGCTTTGCAGACTAAAAGCGCCTGAGATTGAAATAGTAATTGCCACAAGGGACTCCCTGTCATGGCCGAAGACGTCAAACACGATTATCACTTGGTAAACCCATCTCCTTGGCCGCTGATCGGTTCGATCGCCGTGCTGACTCTGGCCGTTGGCGGCGTCACTTACATGACCGGCCTGTTCGGGATTGAGGAAGGCCAGCTTTGGACCTTGGTTCCAGGCTTCCTGATGGTGATCTGGACCATGGTCGGTTGGTGGCGCGAAGTCGTCAAAGAGGGCCGTACCGGTGATCACACGCCGGTTGTCGAGATCGGTCTCAAATATGGCATGGTCCTGTTCATCGTTTCAGAGATCATGTTCTTTGCGGCCTGGTTCTGGAGCTTCTTCGAACTCGCCATTTTCTATCCGGCCCGCGTCGGTGAAACGTTTGACCATACCAGCCCTGTCTGGGCTGGCCTGAATGCATTCGCGCAATGGCCACCAACCGGCGTGACCACGTTTGATCCGTTCCACCTGCCACTGATCAATACGCTGATCCTGTTGCTGTCGGGCACGACGGTGACTGCCGCACACCATGCGCTTCAGCACAACAAAATGGACAATGCCAAGTTCATGCTGCTGCTGACCATTATCCTCGGTATTCTGTTCACCTGTTTGCAGGCCTATGAATATTCCGTGGCAGAGTTCACGTTTGACGGCACGCTCTACGGCTCTGCCTTCTTCATGGCCACCGGCTTCCACGGGGCGCACGTGGTCATCGGCACCATTTTCCTCGCCGTCTGCCTGTTCCGGCTCTATGCGAAGAATATGACCTCAGAAAAGCATCTCGGCTTTGAATTTGCCGCTTGGTATTGGCACTTCGTCGACGTGGTCTGGCTGTTCCTGTTCGCCTTTGTCTACGTGCTGCCGCACCTGGTGCTGGGCCACTAGTCGGTGAGCCAGCGGGTCTCGCCGATCTCGGCAGGCCTGCGCTGCCGTTGCCCACAATGTGGAGCAGGGCCTGTGTTTTCATCTTTTCTTGGATTGGCGCCGTCATGCTCTGCATGCGGCGCTGATTTTGGTAAGGCCGATGCCGGAGATGGCCCGGCTTTCTTTGTGATGTTTCTGGTCGGTATTTTGGTGACCCCACCCGTGCTCCTGGTTCAAGTGCTGTTTGATCCGCCTTATTGGGTGCATTTGATCATTTGGTCCCCGGTGATCTTAGGGCTCAGCGTTGCTCTGTTGCGGCCGTTCAAATCCTTACTGTTCGCTTTGCAATGGAAAAACCATGCCGAAGAAGCGCAATGGCAATCGATTGGGAAACACGGCGAATGAGCTTTCGACCCATGCCGATCCTGTCTTTGTGCAGTGTCGTGAGCCTGGTCATCTTGGTCTTGCTCGGCAATTGGCAATATGCGCGCTACTCGGAAAAAATGGCCGCTCCGCCCGCGCAAGAACAGGTTGATGGTCGCGAGCGCCTAGTCATCGAAATTTCGCGCGATAATCCGAACAATGCGCAACAGGTGTATGGCTTTGCTGACAGCGAGCCGATCTGGCGTCGTTACGTCCCGGGGCGCGTACAAGGCAGTGACGAGATCGTGCTTGCCATGGTCGAAGCCACAGGCGGGGCACAATCGGTCCCGATCGCGATTTCAAATTTCCCAGAGACGGTTACCTTCGAGGGCACTCTTTCGCTCAAATCGCCAGGCAATTCCAGTTTTTCGGGACGCGACGAGCCGGAAAGAGATCTCTGGTATACGCTGGATCCGACCAAGCTTAGCGCGCGCCTTGGCGTTTCTGAAACACCGCGTGTTGCAGAACCTGTCATAATGACGGTCAGAAACGCCAATGATCTCAGCCAGGCAAGACAAACGCTCAACCCATATGCGTTTTCCAAGCCGGTTGATCCATTGCCGCCAGAACGGCATTTCGGCTATGCTTTGACTTGGTGGGGGATGGCCTTGGGGTTGATCGGTGTTTATCTCGCCCTGCATCGCGCTCAAGGGCGCTTGAAATTTTAGGAATTTTGGCCAACGCCATGAAATATATTTCGACTCGAGGACAGGCCGCGCCTGTCGATTTTGTGGAAGCTTGCCTAACCGGTCTGGCGCCGGATGGCGGACTATATGTGCCGGAAAGCTGGCCGCAAATCGCGCCCGCACAATCCCATGAGACGTATGTACAAGTTGCAACCCGGGTCTTGAGCGCATTTGCCGGAGATGCGCTTAGCTTGGAAGACGTAGCCGGTCTTTGCCAGCGCGCCTATGCCAGCTTTTCTCACCAAGCCGTTGCGCCCTTAGCGCAGAGCGGGGCTGGTCAATTTATCATGGAGCTGCATCACGGACCGACGCTCGCCTTCAAGGATGTGGCGATGCAGTTCATCGCCCAACTCTATGATCTTGTTCTGAGCCGCCGCGGCGAGCGGATGAGCGTCGTATGTGCAACATCTGGCGACACAGGTGGGGCTGCCGCAGCCGCCTTTGCAGGCGCGGAGCAGGTGGACTTGTATATCTTGCACCCACATGAACGTGTTTCTCCAGTCCAGAGGCTGTTCATGACGACGACGGGCGCGCCCAATGTCCACAATCTCGCAGTCGATGGCGACTTCGATGATTGCCAGGCTCTGGTCAAAGCCATGTTTGCGGATCGAAACTTCTCGAGAGAGGTACGCCTGTCGGGCGTCAATTCGATCAATTGGGCGCGGATTGCCGCGCAAGCCGTGTACTATGCGACCGCTCAGGCAGCCCTCGGACCGGGCCGCCCGCTTCGATTTGTGGTTCCAAGCGGCAATATGGGCGACGCGTTCGCTGGCTATGTCGCGGCGCGCTGCGGTCTTCTGGCGGGGTTTGAGATTATCTGCGCGGTCAATGAAAACAAATCACTCGCAACGCTGCTTCAGGATGGTGCCATGATGCGCGAGCAGGCGGTGGCAACGCCGAGCCCGGCCATGGATATCTCGGTCCCCAGTAATTTCGAGCGCCTGTTCTTTGAAGTGGCAGGCCGGGACGGGGATGTGGTGAGGCGCACATACGAACAGTACCGGCAAGCCGGTTCGGCAAATTTGCCAGAAAACGTTCGGGGACCATTAGGGTGTACGGGCTTTACTGCAGCCGTCGTCGATAATTCCGGGACGCTAGACGAAATGCGCATGTTCAAACGCGAAACGGGCGGGCTGATTTGCCCGCACACGGCCGTCGGTACGGCGGCGGCGCGACGATTGCCTGAGACTGAAGCGTGCACCGTGGTCCTATCCACCGCACATGCCGCCAAGTTTCCGGAAACAGTGTTAGAAGCGACAGGCGATGACGCCCCGTTACCCCTCCGTTGTGATGAATTGAAGGCGCGCGGCGAAGTCTTTGAGCGTGTGGCAAATGATCTTTCCTCCGTGAAAGACTATGTTCGCAGCAATGCGGTTGCGGACGCTTGAGCCGATGAGTGTTCCCGTCGGTGAATGGCAGTGGAACCGACAGACGGAACGTCTGACGCTGACGCTGGAACAACCAACCCTCGGGCGCCTTCTATCAGGCGATTGGGCGCTTGAGGATCTCAGCCATGTGCTCGACGGCCTTAGCCGCCAGCGATTACGGGGCGGTTTGAACACACCAGACGGCGACGTCGCCTTGGAGCTCGTAACGGCGGAGGGAGAGATCGTACACCTAGCAGGAGGTGCGATTGATGAAACCTCGTCGCGCGGTGTGATCCTATCCGTTTCCGATGAAGTCACTCAGACTGCCGACGGATTGGTCGAGTTACAGCCTGTTTTTCAGCCCATAGTCTGCTTACGCACGCATCGTGTGAATGGCTTTGAAGCTCTGGCGAGATGGGGCGACGAAACAGGGCAGGGAGCACCCGTCAAAGACACGCAAGGCCTGGCATCGTCCATGTTGATTAGTGCTGCCGATGCACTGGCCTCGTTCCGAAGGCTGACGGGCAATGCGGACCTGTTTATGCAGGTTAATATAACCAGTCACGATCTTACCGATAAGCAACTGGTCGATCTGGTGGAAGCTCTACGCAGCGGCCACGATCTGGCGCCGAGACTGCTCCGCTTGGAACTGACAGAACAAGACGCTTTGCGCGACACCCAGCAAACCCTGGTGCGTATTCAAGAGCTTCGAGACGCCGGTGCTGGGATCGTGCTTGATGATTTTGGTTCAGGCCATTCTTCGTTTCAGTGGCTGGCCGACTTGCCTGCTGACGGGTTGAAAGTGGATTCAACCCTGATCCAGCAAATCGACAATCCGCGGGTTGAGACCATTCTTGAAGCCTTGACGCTGATTTCCCGCCGTCTTGGTATGAGCTCGACCGCGGAGGGCGTGGAAGATGAAACCATGATGCCGCGTTTGCGGACCCTCGGCTTCGATCACGCCCAAGGTTTTGCGCTCGGACGCCCTATGTCGATCAACCAGGCGGAAGCCTTCCTGCGGACCTAGACCCCAAGATCCACTTCAAGGTGAGAGATCGCGTGGACAAAATTGCTGGGCGCGAGCGCACTCTTGCCGGTCCATTTGATGTTTGGAAAACGGCCAAGAATGTTTCGATAAGCAGTCTCTAATTGCATAATCGCGACGCGTTTGCCGAGGCAGACATGCGGGCCGTTTCCAAACGCCAAATGCTCATTGGCATTGGCCCGTTCAATGTCAAACGCGTTCGGGTTCTCGAATTTTCCTGGATCTCGGTTGGCCGCCGCATAATACATTACGACCTTATCGCCTTCGCTTAGCGGCTGTCCGCCGAGGGTCGTGTCCTCTGTCACGGTTCGGCGCATATAAGTGACTGGGCTGACCATGCGAATGGCTTCATGGACGAAGTTCGGGAACAGATCCGGCTGGGCGATCAGTTTCGCCCGCTGGTCCATATGTGCGGTCAATAGCTTCATCGTGCCCGAGAGCGAATTTCGGGTGGTGTCATTGCCGGCAAACACGATCAGCAGCCAGGACCCGTCCAAAAACTCATCGGACAGGGGTTCACCATCGATTTCAGCATTCGCAATGGCGCTGAGGAGATCATGCTTCGGGTTTTTGCGCCGCTCCAAAAGCTGATGGCGGCCATAATCAAACAGTGCCTGGATCTCGTTCATGAATTCCATGATCTGTTCCGGCGAGAGATTTCCGAGGCCCTCTTGCTGGGCCTGATATTGAGCATTCTCGAGGTAGTGCATCCAATGCACCAGCTTGGGTCGATCGGCCTCAGGCACCCCGAGAATTTCACACAACGTAAACAGCGGAAGCTCGGCCGAAAACATTTCGACCATGTCGACCACAGGGCCTTGCGCCTGCATGTCATCGAGCAAGTCATTGACCTTCGCATCGACCTTCTTTTTGAGCTCGGCGACATAGTCGGGGCGGAACCAGGCCATATGCTCCATCCGCAGCGGTGTGTGGTGCGGACGGTCCAGATTGATCAGTGAGTTCAGAGACGATGAATGCAGGAGTGGATGACGCGGAATTTCCGGCAAGCCATAGGACATCAGGATGCCGCCACGCTGCGAGGAATACGTCGCAGGGTCGAGCTCAACCGCTTTGATCAGGTCATAGCTGGTCAGGGCCCAGAAGCCACGGCCATGCTCTTCGGGATGCCACATAATCGGCGCCTCAGACCGCATCTTGTCGAAGGCTTCAAAAGTGTATCCACCATGGCTGGAGAATACTTCCGGGCTGTACAGTGGAACCGGGGGTTTGAGGTCATAGATAGGCGGATTGGATGGCGGCCCGGGCTGGGTCTCTTCCTGATAGGTTTCGGTTACATTCTGAAAGCCCATAAACGTCTCCCGCTTGCCAGTCGCGATTGACGTTTACGTTAGCTCATCGCCCGCGTCTGTGAACCCGTGCCGCCCCGGAAGGTTTTCGACGCTCTGGGCGTCTTTCTTGCGGCGGTGCGGGCAAATGCTTGTCTGGAATAATCCCGCTCAGCTGCGCGCGTAAGTGTTCGGCAGGAATTTCTTCTACGGCGCCTGGCCGCAAATCACCGAGTTCAAAAGGCCCGTACTGAGTACGGATCAAACGGTTCACCTGCAATCCAAGGTGTTCCATCGCCTTTCGCACTTCCCGGTTCTTGCCTTCGGTCAATCGCACATTGATCCAATTATTGGTCCCGGTCTGACGCTCCAGCTCCGCCTCAATTGAGGTGTAGCGTGTGCCGTCATCAAGCGTGATCCCGCCTTTCAGCGTGTCCAGCTGGTCTTGGGTAATCTCACCATGTGCACGGGCCCGATAGTGGCGCACAAATCCGGTCTTTGGCAGCTCCATCGCGCGCGCCAGACTGCCATCATTGGTCAGCAATAGGATACCTTCCGTGGTCAAGTCCAATCGGCCAATGGTGATGGTCCGGGGCAGGGATTTCGGCAATTCGTCAAAAATCGTCCGGCGACCTTCCGGATCAGACGTTGTCGTGATCAGGCCGGACGGCTTGTGATACCGCCAGACCCGTACCGGTTCGTGCGCTTGGACGCGTTTTCCAAAAACCCGAATGTCTTCACGTCCTGTGACTTTGAAAGCGGGAGTCGTGAGTTTGCGTCCATCAACACGCACTTCGCCGCGTTCAATCAGGGCTTCGGCTTCTCGGCGTGACGCCACGCCAGCACGGGCCAGGTATTTGGCAATGCGTTCACCGTCCTGCCAGTCTGGTTCTACCGATTTCGGGGAGCGTTTGGGGCGCCGTTTCGATTTTCGGTTCGTCTCGCGACGGTCCGTCATGTGGGTCTCCGATCAGGATTGCAGCCCGAACACGGGCGCAAGAATGGCAAAGCCTAAAGCAAATTCCATCGGAATCCAAACCGGAATGAGACCATTCGACCGGTTTTTCTCTTTGTCCATGATCAAGGAAATCGTACGTCCCAGGCCAGCACCAATCCACCCCATCGCAACCGGGAATAAGGCAAAGATCTTGTAGGTCAGATCGAGTTGGTCCTGCAGCATGATAATCAGCACGGACAAATGGATAAGCAGAAGCAAACCGCCATAGGTCGCCCGAAACTCCGAAAACCCGCCGGGCTTATCCGGATCGGGGTCTTCTACGAGTCGAACAACGCCTGCGGCCCAGCTCGGCACGAGCATAGACCCAAGACCAAGCGCAGCACAGAAGCCAAGGGCCAGGATCGCGATGATATCAAGAAACGGGGGCATGTGGTGCTCCTATTGGCTTGGGTTAGATGTAGGGCAGAGGGGCTGCTCGCACAGCGCTTACATCACGCCGGCATCGCGCCATGCCTCCTTCGGCCAACGGCGGTGCTGCCAAAACCATTGTTCCGGATTGGCGCGCACCTCAGTCTCGATCAGCCTCGTAATTCGCTCGACGCAGGCGCGAACGTCACGCTCAGTATCGCCCGTTTGTACTGGCAAGAATGGTGGATGGACCGTGACCTTGAAGCGGGCAGGGCCGGTTCGCCTTGTGGTCACCAGAACAATCGGGACTTTGTATTTCAATGCCAGACGAGATGGACCCGGTGCGGTCATCGCTGGATGCCCGAAAAACTCGATTGCAAGACCTTGATTGAACTTCTGATCATTCATCAGCGCGACACAACGATTCTTACCGAGCGCACGCATGAGCTCACGCGTGCCCAAGCCTTTCGGGGTCAGCACGCCAATCCCATAATCATGCCGAACCTTATTCAGTTTACGATCAATATGCGGATTATTGAGCGCGCGATACGTGATGAGGCAATCCACTGGGCGATTGCAAATGACCGCTGCCATGACTTCCCAATTGGCGAAATGTCCTGAGACGAAAACCGCGCCTTGGTCGGCGGCTTCCGCCGCGTCGAGATGTTCAGCCCCAACGACTTCGACCCGGTCGCCCTTATAGGGATGGATTTCCGGCAGATGAGGCAATTCGCCAGCCGTGCGTCCGACGCTCTCCCATGAGGCTTTTGCAATGCGGTCGATCTCATCTTCCGGCAGATCCGGGAAAGCCAGGCGCAGGTTTCGCCGGACGGTTTTGTTCTGAGAGAAAGCCGGCGCTATCGACTTCATCAACCAACCGAGAAAATTTGACGCCCGGTCCGGGCCGAGCGCTTTCATCGGTCCCCAATAAATCAGATCCCAGGCAAGTGCTTCAATCCGCCACATCAGGCGTTGCCGAAACGTGGATCGATTATCAATGTCCTTGGGACGAATGTATTGCTGCTGTGTCTTATCCATGCGCGCCGGGTTTGATCACATCTGCTATCAGCTTGTCGAGCCGTTCGGGTTCATCGAACTGTAACTTGATGGGCAAAAACTCGATATCCCGCCGCTGCTCTGGTGTTAAACGCACAAAATCCTTTTCGGTGGTGATCAAAGTCGCTGATCGCTCCGCTGCGAGTTGTTTGAGATATTTGAAATCAGACTTGTCGAATGCGTGATGGTCCGGGAAGGGAACCGCATCCCGCACGTCCAGACCGAGCTCAGTCAACGTATCGAAGAATTTTTCAGGTCGTCCGATCCCGGCGAAGGCAACATAGGGTTTGGCGTCTGGTTTTTCTGCTGCGGTAATTTTTGCGCGCAGTATGGGCAGACCGCTCTCGAATAGAATTCTTGGAGCATCCCCTTCGCCTAGCAAAACGATCGCGTCTGCGCGCGATAATCCAGCATCGACCTGTTCCCTGAGGGGGCCTTTCGGAATGACATAGCCATTGCCAAAGCCGGCCATGGCGTCGACGACAATCAAAGAAAGGTCTTTGTACAGGCCAGGATTCTGGTGCCCATCATCCATCAAAATAACTTCAACCCCGGCATCGCTCATCGCAAGACCTGCGGCCGCACGGTCAGCGCCGATCCAGCTTTCTCCGCTGCGTGCCATCATCAGCGGTTCATCCCCAACATCAACGGAGTCGTGCTGAGCTGGATCGACCCGGACCGGTCCTTTGAGCTTTCCCTTATAGCCCCGGCTGAGGGTCGCGACGCGTGAGGTATACCGGGCCGCGATGAGCGTGCGCAAATGCGCCACGACCGGGCTTTTGCCGACTCCGCCGGCTGTCAGATTGCCGACACAAATGACTTTTGCCGTGACTCGCGTAGGAGACGTATTTCGGATCCGCCGCGCGGTGATGTGCGCATAGAGCGCTGCCAGCGGCGTCAGCAGAAACCGCATGAGCGGAGCGGCTTCGCGCGACTTCGGGTCGACATCACGTGCCCAGAAGCGTGGTTCTCTCATTTCGACGCCTCAAGTGCAGCCAGATGGGGGTGCAGTGCCGTCATGGTTTTGGATATCGGTCCCAAGGCATCGGATTCCAACATATCGATCAGACTTTGTGACACCGGCGCTGGCGGATAGTTTGCGACGATTGCGTCGGCATCTGCGACGGTCGTGAACCCTTCATGCTGCAAAAGCCGTTTCGACAAGTCCGAGAAATTGAACAGGCTCGGGCCGGTGAGAATCGGTTTGCCGAGACGCAAGGCTTCCAACGGGTTGTGCCCGCCCACGCCTGGCGCATGACCGCCACCGAGATAGACCGCGTCTGCCAAGCGGTACCACAGCCCCATCTCGCCCATCGTGTCTGCGAGCAGGACATCCGTCTCGGCGGTCACCTCATCATGTTCCGAACGACGGGCGATGGCAAGTTTCGTACAAGACAGCAGGCTGTCAACTTCATCCCCACGCTCCGGATGACGTGGCGCCAGGATCAGGAAAGGTCGTGGCTGCATTTGCATCAATGCATCAATGATAAGCGCTTCCTCGCCGGGATGCGTCGACGCGGCTAGCAGCACAGACGTGTCTTGCAAGCGTGCCGTGAACAGCGCCAACTCTTGCTCGTCAACAGACGGCGCCGGCAAGGCAGATTTGAGATTCCCCGGATTGATCACAGATCGACCGGATAGTGCTTCCAATCCGGTTTTGGTTTGGAGATCGGCCGCGATGATCAGATCGAACGCGCCAAAGACGCGCGCCGCCGTTTTTCGCCAGCGCATCCATCCGAGAATACTTTTCTCGGTCATTCTGGCATTAATCAGCGCAGTCGGTATTCCAATGCGCTTCATGTTGAGCAGCAAGTTTGGCCAAATCTCACCCTCGGCGAAAATTGCAAGCTGAGGCCGCCAATGCGCCAGGAATCTCTTGGCCGTCCCGGGTGTGTCCACGGGCGCCATCTGCTGACGCGCGTTGATGCGCGACAGGGCCGGGTCGTCCTGAAGCGCCTTTTTGATCAGCTCCGCAGCGGTTCGGGTTTGACAGGTGAACAGGAACGATGCCTGCACCTGGCCTTGTTTAGATATACGACGAACGATCTCGAGCAGTAACTGCGACTCGCCCACACTGGCAGCATGCAACCAAATAAGTGAGCCGGTGGGTCGCTCAGGCACGGTTTTGGCAAAGCGTTCTGAAATTCGGCTGGCATCCTCTTTCCCGTCACGCGCTCGCCGACGAAAGAACGCGCCTAAAAAAGGCGCGATCAAAAACGTGATGGTTCTATAGAAAAACAGTCCGAGCGGCATCGCAGCCTTATAGACTGATTGTGAGCCTCTCGCCCACCGTCAGTTTCAGCCTGCAAAAAAGCCGATGGCGCTGCTCGCTGGCGAAGTTGCATCCGCGCCCTTATCGTCTTCCGAATCCGGAGAAACAGAGAAACCCATCCACGCCAAGAGAAGCGCGATTGTGAAGTTGCGAATGACGATTAGCATACCGGTCATAGTCTACCCCATATCCATATCGAATATCATTAAACCAGAATCGATTTAACGGAAAGACCTTAAGCGTCGAAAAAGCACATCAGACAAATTTGTAATCTTTCGTAATAATCGAGGACCTGCCAATGAAAATTGATATGGAGCACTTGCTGACCATGACCGGCGGGGATGTCGACCTCGCCGATGAAATCTTGGATATTTTCCGCAATCAAGCCGAAATGTGGGGGCGCATGCTCAATGCCGACACCAAACAAAACGAGTGGGCGGACGCCGCGCACGCCTTGAAAGGCGCGGCGCTTAGCGTAGGCGCCAAGGATTTTGCTGACAGCTGCGCGAAGGTCGAACAAAAGGGCAGGGGAGAAGCCATCGTGGGCCGTATCGAAGCGGCGTCCCTGCTGTCAACGTTGAGAGACGAATTAGCGCAAACGATCGAGGCGTGCGCAAAAGCCAGCTATGAATTGTCCAAGCCAGGTTTGAGGCGATCGAAAGACTCAAACTCATAGGCAATGCAGCGATCGATGAGCGTGCGCCAGACCGGCTCCGCAATCGCAGGCGACAAGCCCTGGCGTTCGGCCTCTGCTTTAACCTTGGCAACCACATCTTCGATGCGTGGTCGATCCAGTACGGCTTTGCGCGCGCCCTTAATCCGCGCCGCGGCATCCATGAAAGATTGACGTTCCACCAAGAGCGCTACGAGTAAGCGGTCGATTCGATCGACTTCATGTCGGACATCGCTCATCGTCTCTGCGGTTTCGCTCGTGTGATAGCGTTGTGTGCGATCTCGTAGAGTATCGGGCATAATGTCGGGCCTTTGGTTTCGCTCTATATGTGTTCGACGGACCGAAAAGGCGATGCGGTGCGGCGACGCGGCTTTTATCTGATTGAAAGAAGTAGGCCTTCCAACCCGAGGTCGGAAGGCCTTCCTGCAGTAAAGCTTTGAATTAGCGTTCGATAAAGTTTGGCATCCGTGCCTGAACGCGTGTGCTCCGCGCAGCTTCAGCTTCCATAATCAACGCTTGAACCGCCGGATCATTAATCGCTTCCGCGAGTTGACCGAGCGCCCGCAGTTCTTGCGCGCTTGCTCCGGCTGAGGAAGAGAATAGCGGGAAACTGCCCATGCTCATTGGATAGCTGACAATGCGCACTTGGGTCTCGGCGTCGATTTCTGCCAACTCCTTGGCTTTCGCGATCGCCGTGGTCAGACCACCCAGTTGATCGACCAGTCCGTTATCGAGCGCGTCTTCACCGCTCCAGACACGACCGCGCGCAACTTGATCGACTTGTTCCAGGGTGAGGCCGCGCCCCTCTGATACGAGCGATGTGAAACGGTCATACCCACGTTGCAGCCAAGACCGAACCATTGTGCGCTGCTCATCGGTAAACGCTTCAGTGGTCGAGAATGCTCCTGTGAACGATCCACCAACCTTGATCGACTCGGCATTAACGCCGATCCGAGCAAGGCCTTCTTCGATCGCGAATTTACCCCCGAAGATTCCGATCGAGCCTGTGATCGTTGTACGATTGGCGATAATCCAATCTGCGCCGGTCGACACGTAATAGCCACCAGACGCTGCGACCGAAGCCATCGAAACGATGACGGGCTTCTGCTCTTCTTCCTGGATGCGTTCAATCGCACGCCAAATCTGATCCGAGGCAGATGGAGAACCACCTGGGCTATCGACCCGGAAAACGATGGCTTGCACATCTTCGTCACGGCCAGCCTCGAGAATCGCATCTGCGATTGTGTCCGACGCGAAGCCATTACCTTCCTGAAAGAAGCTTCCCCCAGCATCACCGGTCACAATCGGACCCTGACCACCGACAATCGCAATAACTGGAGACCCGAATGGGGAAGAGGGCGCTTCGTAGGAACTGACACTGATCGAGATCGCATCTTCTCCGGCGCGCGCGAGCGCCGCATCCAACGCGTCTTCTGGCCAACCAAGTTGAGTCGCCAGGTTCGTTTCGACCATCGCTTCAGCGCTCATCGGCGTTGATTCGAGCGCGGTGCGAACCTCGCTCACAGACATGCCACGATCTGCGGCGATATCAGATAAAGAAATATTCCACAGCGACTCGGCCAGCTCGGTCATCGCGAGACGATGCGGCTCTGTATAAGTCTCTTCTTCATATGTGTTCGGCGCGTTCTTGTATTCGTACAGCGCCTCGAATTCCGGCGTAACAGAAATATTATCGAATAGTCCGCGCAAAAACAGAGTTTCTAGCGCAAGACCGCTGGCGATCAAATCGGTCCCAGGCTGCGCCCAGATCTCATCCGCGGCGGCAATTGCCCGATAACTCGAAGGGCCACCACCAAAAGTCCCCTGACTGTGGGCAATGATGAATTTGTCAGCAGCTTTGAACTTGAGGAAGGCGTCGCGATATTCTTCAGACCGCGCCGATCCGATGCCAAATTCACTGCCACGTATGAACAGGCCTTTGACTTGATCATCGGCCGCCGCGGCATCCAGCTTTGAAATGACGTCGATGAAGCCAACACCGCCGCCAAAAAAGGCCTCTGGTCCGGTCGACGCTGCCTGATCAGCATAGCTGTTGCGTAAATCCAGGGTCAACACGATTGGATTTCCATCATCTTGTCCCGTCGCTGGGCCTGACGCGGAACTGATCGCGTCATTGATCGCGAGCTGGATCAGCGCTGACCCGATAAAGACGAGCAGGATCAATCCAAGAATCGAGCCAATGACGGCACCACCCAGTGAGGCGAAAAAGGTTTTCATGAGGCGTAACGCTCCGCTGCAATATTTATCGGATAACGATATGGTCGTTAATATTCAATTTGTCAAAACACAAAGTTCTTCAAGGATTGCGGCGGTTTCGTCGCAGGCCCCATATTTGCGATCTCAAATGGAAAATTGCAGCTCCTGAATAAGGTGCGGTGATTTGGGTGTTGCAAGCCGAAATGGGATTGGCTATGTCCGCCGCTCAGTTGGGGTGTCGCCAAGTGGTAAGGCACCGGTTTTTGGTATCGGCATTCCCAGGTTCGAATCCTGGCACCCCAGCCACCTTTCCTTGTGTTGCAATAGCCCTCGTCCAACCAGACGTGGTCTTGCCTTGATCAGCATATGTAATATTATTTCAAAAAAGCCTTGCAACTGCCTCAATTATGAATGAAGGTTTGACAAGCAGTGGAGCATTTTGCAGAGGTGGCAGGGTATGCGAAGATGACCTGCGGTTAATCCCGTTCGCTGCGTAGAATGATAAGACGACAAAGTCGCGTGGTCACAATATGGGAGGAGGTGGGCCTGGCCCAATTTCCCTTTTACCTTTTCGGGGTGTGTTTGTCCCGATCGATAGATTGTTCCGGCGCAAGCTGGAACGTTAAAGAGTTTTCAGCGGCGTCATGAAGGCGGCGCACCATTTGGAGAGTGAGAGGCAGACTTCATGAAGAATGTTCTGACACCGGCTCGCGGAGCCATTCTAGCATCAATCGTCGTAGGGTTCGCTGCGCCGTCTGTTGCACAGGGACTGGATCGCGCGATCGCGACCGGCGAGGAGGCGACACGCCGCGCCGAACAAGTTCAACAGCAGATCAACCAGCTCGATGATGAGCGTTCAGACATGGTCGGTGAATTCCGCACCCTTCTACAGCGTAAGACCGCTGCAGAACTGTACGCTCGCCAGCAAGCTGCGGCGGTCGAAAGCCAAGAGCGCGAAATCGCGTCTTTGACCGATCAGTTGAGCCGCGTGGACGAGATCACCTCTCAAACCGTCCCGATGCTCGAGACCCTGATCGATGATCTCGACGCCTTTATCGATGCTGACCTGCCTTTCCGTTTGGAAGAGCGGAAGGATCGCATCGCACGTTTGCGGGATTACCTGATCGACCCGAACATTTCCGTGACCGAACGTTACCGCCAGATCATGGACGCCTACACCTCCGAAATGGAAGTCGGGCGCAAAGTTGATTCTTGGAAAGAGGACGTCGATATCGACGGCAGCACAGTCAATGTAGACATGGTTCTGTTTGGCCGCGTTGCGCTGGTCTATATGGATCCCACCGGTCGCTATGCGAAACGTTATGATCGCGAGACAAATTCTTGGGTCGATCTCGAGAACCGTTACAAGCCGGAAATCGAAAAAGCCATTCGCATCATCCAGGGCAAGCGTACCCAGGATGTAATGTACGTTCCAGCCACCAAGCTTGCTGTTCAGTAAGCCCCAATGGAGTTGAGGAAAGAACACATGAATACGTTCACAAAATCACTTAAAACCATTGGGATCGCGGCAGCGTTTGCTGGCGCCTCAATGGTCGCATCACTGCCCGCTACGGCGCAGTCCCTTTCAGACATTCTGAACCGCGTTCAGCAAGACAGCCAGGAGCTCTCGCAAGAGAACCAGCAACGTCTTGAAGAATTCCGTCGCGCGCGTGCTGATCAAGCCGCTGCAATGGAGCAGGCGCGTGGCGAGCTTAATGCGGCGAACGCAACCGGCAACGCGCTCAGCGCGCAGTTCGATGCTTATCAGGCGCAAATCAATGAGCTGGACGCCCAGCTTCAAGAACAAGCCGGCGACTTCGGTCAGCTGGTCGGTGAATTCCGTGCCGTGGTCGGCGAAGTTCAACCATTGATGCGCGAATCACTTGCCAGTTTCGACTATCCAGGTCGTTACGAGGCTCTGTCGGAAGTTGCAGAAGCTGTAGCGCTGCCAACTCGCGAAGAGCTGGACCGTCTTCCAAAGGCGATCCTGCGCGAGATGATTGCACAATCGGAAGTCAAAACCTTCACGGCACCTGTTGCCATGGGCGGTGACGATGTTTCTGTGCAGGACGTTGAAGTCACCCGCGTGGGCACCTTCATCGCTGCGACCAATAATGATGCAGGCTTTGTCACGATTGAGCGTGATGGCTCCGGCGACTTCTTCCTACAGAAGCTGCAGCGTCAGCCAGGCGGTCGTTTCCGCAGCGCCTTCCGCTCTTTGATTAATGCAGATGGCGGTCAGACCATGACTGTGCCTTTCGACCCGAACCGCGGAGAGCTGTT
Organism: Hyphomonadaceae bacterium; assembly: GCA_024743315.1. GTDB lineage: Bacteria > Pseudomonadota > Alphaproteobacteria > Caulobacterales > Hyphomonadaceae > Henriciella. The sequence continues at coordinate 519,207 of JANSWU010000002.1, read as the reverse complement.
CAAAATCGAGGGTGACAAGCCAGGCCTCGCCGAACGCGTCAATCAGGGCGGCACGATCGGTTACATCGTTATCGGTCTTCTGATTTTCGGTCTCGCCGTGGCGCTGTATAAGATCATCACTCTGTTCTTCATGGGCAACGCCATCCGTGCGACGGCGAAAACCAAGCAAGCTGGCGACGGCAACCCGCTCGCCCGCGTGTTTGAGGCTTATGAGACCAACAAGAATGCTGATCTCGAAACGCTGGAACTCAAGCTGGACGAACAGATCCTGCGCGAGTCGCCAAAAATCGAGCGCTTCAATGACATCATTAAAGTGCTGGCCGCTGTCGCCCCACTCATGGGTCTGCTCGGTACCGTTATCGGTATGATCATTACCTTTACCGCGATTACAAACTTCGGTGCCGGTGATCCGAAACTGATGGCTGGCGGTATTTCAGTTGCACTTATGACCACTGTGCTTGGTCTGGTTGCTGCGATCCCACTTCTGCTGACTCACGCCCTGGCGGCCGCTATGGCCCGTGGCAACCAGCAGATCCTGGACGAGCAAGCAGCTGGCCTCGTGGCCGAACGTGCAGAACGTGGAGGGGCGGCTTAAGGCCGCCTCCGAGAACGGAGCCCCAATATGTTGGGAATGACCGAACTTCAGGAGTTCTTGGCCCGCGGGGGACCAGTGCTTCTATGGATCATGGGAGCCACATTCGTGATGTGGGCCCTGATCCTGGAACGCCTGTTCTATTTCCGCGTGGCCCATGCTTCTGTCGCAGAAGAGGCTCTCTCAGAGTGGCGTTCGCGCTCTGATCGAAAGTCCAAACTTGCGCACTGGGTCAAAGATAAACTGGTCTCGGAAGTCCGCCAAAAGGCACAGGCAAACGTCTCTTTCGCCAAGGCTATGGTGGCGCTCGCGCCGCTCTTGGGCTTGCTTGGCACCGTGACCGGCATGGTCACCGTGTTCGACAATATGGCGATCACAGATGGTGCAGACGCGAAAGCGCTGTCGCGTGGTGTGTCTCAAGCGACGATTCCGACCATGGCCGGTATGGTGGCCTCAATTTCAGGCATCCCGTTTGCCAGTGGCATGGACAAGAAAGTCCGCCGGGTTGTGCAAGAAGTTGAAGATCAGATGGAGATTGGCTGATGCGAGGACGAGCAAGTCGCCCCAGTGATGAAGCCGCTGTCGATCTGACACCGATGCTCGACGTGGTGTTTATCCTGCTCATCTTCTTCATTGTGACCTCGACCTTCATTCAGGAAGAGGCACTTGGAGCAGAACCACCACCACCGCAAACCAATGCTCCGAGCAATCCTGCACCGGCCATTATCGTTTATATCGATGAGACCGATCAGATCCGGGTCAACCGGAAGCTGACCGACATCTCGGCGGTCCGTGGCGGAATGGAGCGGGCGCGCGCCGAGAACCCAGAGAGCGCTTTGATCATTCAGGCTCATCCGCTGGCGCGGACGGGGACCATTATCGAAGTGCGTGACATTGCGTATGACGCACAAATGGAGCGGGTGAATATCGTCCGTTCTGCAGGCTAGAGGAGGCTATTCATGGCACGTAAAGCACGCGAAGCAGCGAGCAGCGCCGAAGACGACGTCAACCTCACGCCGATGCTCGACGTGGTGTTCATCCTGCTGATCTTCTTCATCGTGACCGCACAGTTCATTCGTGAACCTGGCGTTGAGATCGATCGGATCGAGGTCAACAATAAGGAGCGTCAAAACCCGCTTGGTATATTGATCGCTGTCGATTCGAACAGTGAGATCTATATGAACAAGCAGGTGGTCCCGCTTTCTGAAGTTGGGTTCCGTATCCGCGAATTGCGCGAAGACAATCCTAAGGGTCGTCTGGTCGTTCAGGCTGATGCGGAAGCTCAGGCTGGGGTGCTCATCGACCTCATGGAGGTCGTCAACGAGGTCGACAATTTGGGACGTGTCCCATTGTCGGTCGTGAACCAATAGAGGAGGGATTTCATGTTTGCTAATCCACTGATCCGAATCGCGGTTGGTATTCCCGTTGCGATCGTCGTTACACTAATCCTCTTTCACTCCATGCGCCTTTTGATCAGCGCTGATTTCGAAGAGCCGGATAATCTCACGGAATACAATCTCGAGAGTATCACGCCTGAAGCTCAGGAAGAGGAAGTCACGCGACGGGCGCGCAACAAGCCACGCAAGTTGAACAATGCGGACAAGCCACCGCCGCCGCCAAAACTGACGGCCAGCAAGTCCGATATTGACCTGCCAACGCCAAATATTCAGGGCGCACCTCCGAGCGAAATCCCGACCACGCGATTGAACTCTTTGGCCATCGATCCTGTGGCAATTTCAGATCGAGATGCGCAACCAATCCGTCCACCTGTGCCGACCTATCCGTCGCGCGCAGCGGAACGCGGCATTGAAGGCTCATGCGATGTTCGCTTTGACGTGGACACGCGCGGCAAGCCGTACAATGTTGAGGCGGAGTGCACGGACCGGGTCTTCAAACGCGAAGCCGAACGCGCTGTCAGCCGCGTCGAATTCGCACCGAAGATCATCCGCGGTCAGGCGGCTGAACGACGCAACGTGGTCTACCCGCTCGAGTTCAAACTCGACGGCTAGATCCAAACCGGGCAGGGGAGTCTAAGTGCTCCCCGCCTCAAAATTCTTGACATTGTTATATAGTTACATATGCTCATGTAACAGTGTTTATGCCGAAATCGACCCCATTCGTCCGGGTATCGAACACTGGACGCCCGAGCGGCGGAGAGGAGTGAAACGAAATGATTAAGAGCTTGATGAAGGGCGCTGCTGCCATTGCCATCATGACATCGATCGGTGTCGGCACTGCCGCCGCCCAAGCCTGTGAAGAAACCCAGTTCAGCTCAGCCAATGCTGAGAATTATCTCAAGGCCGAGACAGAGCTGATGGTGAACGAAAATCCGCAAGCGGCCTTGCAGGCCCTAAACGCGCTGCGGTCGCAAGAATTGAACTGTTATGAAGAAGGCGCGGCGATCCAGCTCAGTGCTGCGATCAAGATTCAAACAGAAGACTATACCGGCGCTGTACGCGACCTCGAGACATTGATCTCGCGCGGCTTCATCACTGGCGACGCTTTGAAGTCGACCTATTACAACATCGCGCAAATCTATTTGACCGTCGACAATAAAGAGAGCGCGCTGCAATACTATGATCGTTGGATGGCGGCTGGCGGGGTTCCGGATCGCTCACAGAAGTGGACGCTTGCGGTTCTGTATCAGCAAATGGACGATTTCCAGCAATCGCTTCGCTGGGCCGAACAGGTCTTTGCCGAAGATGGTCCAGGCGCAGAGCGTCAGGTCTATGACTTTCTGATCTTCCTCTATGACCAGACTGGCAATTTTGCCAAGAAAGCCGAACTGCTCGAAACGCTATTGGCGCGCGATCCCTCCGATCGCCGTCTTTGGGATGCGATTGCCGGCGACTATTTCCGCGGTGGACAAGAGCGCAAAGCGTTTGAAGTTCAAAAGGCCATGTATCTGGGCGGTATTCTTCAAACTGAAGATGAGCTCATGCGCATCGTGAACTTCTACAACTCGTTTGATGTACCTTATGCGGCGGCAAAGATCCTCGAAAAAGAGATGAATGCGGGGCGGATTTCATCCAATTATCAACGGCTCGAACTCCTCGCCAACTTGTACCAGGTGGCCCGTGAGTTTGATAAAGCCATTCCAGTAATTGAGCGGGCCGCACAAATGGCTCCAGATGGCAAAATGTATGAGCGCCTTGGCCGTTCCTATAGCGAGTTGCAGCAATGGGCGAATGCCGAGGAAGCGCTGATCAATGCGATCAATAAAGGCGGTCTGGACAATGCCGGCCTGGCCTGGGTGCTTGTCGGACAATCGCGTTATGAGCGCGATGACCGGTCCGGTGCCCGCGAGGCGTTTCGAAATGCCAATAATCGCGGCGGACGCGGCTGGCTCGACTTTATGGCGGCAGAAGACAACACCGCTCGCGCGCTGGTCATTTTTGATGCCCAGAACAAGGTCAATGACTTCAAGAAAGAAAAAGAGCGTTGTGAAGACCTTGAAGTTATCGGCAATGCGCCAGAGACCTGCCAAACGGTTGATGAGCGTCTTGCGACCGCTGAAGCGGAACTCGCGGAGATTGTCGGCGACGTCTAAAACTCTCAGAAGACAATTTGCGAGCCCCGGACTTTCACGTCCGGGGCTTGTTGTTTTGAAGAAAGCGTGAAACCAAGGCGGCTATGACTGATCTCAGCGTCAAAACCAAAGACGATGAAGCGATTTGCGAACGGATCGCGGACTTAGATTCAAATATGAAATCGCGCACATTCGACTGGGCGAAAATCAATACAGGCAGTTGGAACAGGGACGGGCTAGAGGCTCTGGCGCCGAAACTTGGTGATGCGTTTAGCGCGCTTGAAGCCAATATCGAATTGATCAAGACGGATCCGTTCGAAAAGGTGAACGATCAGGGCCAGGTTGAAGGCTTTGAGACCGGTCCTGTCATTCGAATTTCGTCGCGTCCAGCAGCCGAAACGCAAATCATTATGAGCGGACACTATGACACGGTGTTTCCGCCAAACACGTTCACAGACATCAAAGACCTTGGCGATGGCAAGTTTAATGGTCCTGGTCTGTCCGATATGAAGGGCGGCCTGTCAGTTATGCTCGGCGCCTTACAAGCGTTTGAGGCAGGGCCTTTGAAGGACAAGCTCGGCTATCAAATTGTCATCACCCCTGACGAAGAGACCGGCAATTTCGCCAGTGCGCCATTCCTCACCGAAGCCGCGCAATCGGGCGCAATGATTGGGATGACTTATGAGCCGTGCATGGATACCGGCGCCATGTCCGGTGGACGCAAAGGGTCGGCTGTCTTTGATATTGTCTTACACGGCCGTTCGGCGCACGCAGGTCGCGCGAAGGAAGAGGGGCGCAGCGCGGTTGAAGCGGCGGCGGCGATGGTTCTGGCGCTGGAAGGCCTTAACGGGCAACGCGATGGCGTGACCTTCAATGTCGGCGCCATTGATGGCGGTAGTGCTGTCAATATCGTTCCCGATCTCGCCATCGTTCGCTTTGGCGCGCGCGCACCTGATGCAGAGGCTGCAGCTTGGGCCAGCGCACAGGTCGAACGGTTGCTCGAACAGGCATGCGAGCGGGATGGTATTTCCGGTCACATGCATGGCGGCTTTTATCGACCGCCCAAGCCACGCAATGCAGCACAGCAAGAATTATTCACCGCGGTCTCTGAAACCGGTAAAGCGATCGGACTGGCGCTAGAATTTGTCGACACAGGTGGGGTCTGCGAAGGCAATAATATCTTTGCGGCTGGTGTTCCTAATGTGGATACGCTTGGTGTTATGGGGGGGCGCATTCACTCAGCCGAAGAATATGTGATCATGTCGAGCTTCATTGAGCGCGCACAATTGTCTGGCTTGCTTTTGAACCGGCTGGCGGATGGGCGCTTGAATGCTAAAAAAATCAAGGCGTTGATGGAATGAAATCACCCTATGTGATGCGTCCGGCGCGGTTGTCGGATTTTGACGAATTTTACTCCATGGCGGTGGAATCCGGCCCGGGTTTCACCTCTCTTCCGGTCGATGAACAGATCCTGCGCAAGAATCTCGAAACCGCCGTGGCCTCCTTTGCCGGCACGCTCGATCAGCCAGAGTACGGCAAGTACCTGATGATGCTCGAGAATATCGATACCGGAGAATTGGCTGGCTGTAGCGCGGTCAAAGCTGGGGTCGGGATCAAATCACCTTTCTTCAATTATCGCATCATTACACTGGCCCAAGCGAGCCAGGAGGCCGAGCGCCGGTTCGATCTCGACGCCTTGATCCTGACCAATGAGTTTGTTGGTTGCACTGAAGTCGGCACTTTATTTCTGCGTCCCCAACACCGGGGCGGCGGCGTCGGCCGCTTATTGGCGCAATCGCGCTATTTGTTGATGCGGACGCGGCCGGAATGGTTCGGCGAGAAGGTGATCGCCGAGCTGCGAGGTGTGGTCGACCCACAAGGAGAAACTCCATTCTGGGAATGCCTGGGACGACATTTTTTCCGAATGTCCTTTCCGGAAGCCGATTTGCTGTCCGCAACGACCAATAATCAATTCATCGTCGACCTGATGCCGAAATACCCGATCTATGTGGATCTTCTCCCCGCCGAAGCGAGAGAGGTAATTGGGCGCTGCCACACGGATGGCGTGCCAGCCTTCAAATTGTTAGAATGGGAAGGTTTCACTTTTGAGCGCGTTGTCGATATTTTTGATGGCGGGCCGATCATGCAAGTCAATCGTGATATGGTACGCACGGCGCGTGAAAGCCGGGTCATGGAACTCGAGATAGGGCCCGCGACGGGATCCACCGGCATCGCCGCTAGAACCGATTTAGAGTCATATCGCGCATGCCTGATCGAAGGCGCCGTGATTGGTGAAACCCGATTCATGACCAGCCAGGAAACGCTGGATAAATTGGAACTCAAACGCGGCGACAAGGCGCGTATCTGGTTGAGGGATTAATATGACCAAGAGTGTCTATATCAATGGTCGCTGGTCGGACGGCAAAGACGATTGGTTCGAAAAGACCAATCCGGCCAATGGCGAAACGAACTGGAGCGGACAGGCGAGCAGCGCAGACCAGGTCGCCGAAGCGGTCGCCGCAGCGCGGCAGGCTCAAATCGATTGGGCCCGACGTCCTCAGCATGATCGCACAACCATTCTGGAAGCGTATGCGGAAGAGGTCAAAAAACGTTCAGATGATATCGCCACGGCGATCAGCACAGATATGGGGAAAACCGCTTGGGAAGCCCAAGCCGAAGCTGGTGCGATGGCAGGTAAAGTGGCAATTTCGATCAAAGCGCAGGTCGAACGGGCCGGGACCTCGTTCAGCGAGGCCGCTTTTGGATCGATGCATCTGACTCACCGCCCGCATGGCGTGATGGCTGTATTCGGTCCGTTTAATTTCCCGGGGCACTTGCCGAATGGCCACATTGTCCCCGCATTGCTCGCAGGCAATGCATGTGTGTTCAAGCCATCCGAATTGGCGCCGTCGGTCGCGCATGTCATGGCCGATGCGTTTGAGGCGGCAGGCCTTCCGGAAGGCGTGCTCAATATCGTCCAGGGTGGCCGTGATACCGGCGCAGCCTTGCTTGATGGTGATATTAACGGGCTCCTATTCACAGGCTCGGCCCAGACGGGTCTCTTCTTCCATCGGCATTTTGCCGGCCGGCCTGAAGTTATTCTCGCACTCGAAATGGGCGGCAATAACCCCCTCATTGTCTGGGATCCGGCCGATATCAATGCCGCTGCAGATATCGCAGCTCAGTCGGCATTTCTGACAACAGGTCAGCGATGCTCGTGCGCGCGTCGTGTCATCCTGCCAAATGGAAAATGGGGTGATCAGGTTGTAGATGCGATCGTGTCCCGCGCGAAAGACCTAAAAATCGGAGATCATACTGAAGCCGACGCTTTCATGGGGCCGCTAGTGTCTGAGCAAGCGGCCCAGAATGCGCTCGATTTCCAGATGATGTTATCCAAGAAAGGCGGGAAATCTCTCCGGCGGCTAAAACGCATGGATCGGGGAGGCGGCTTCGTCACGGCCGGCGTCATTGATGTCACTGACGCGACGGACGTGCCCGACGAAGAATTGTTTGGTCCGCTGATGCAGATCATTCGGGTCGACAGTTTTGACGATGCCATTCAACGCGCCAATGACAGCCATTATGGCCTGTCCGGGGGACTGGTGAGCGATGATGACGCGCTATGGCTACGCGCGCATGCGGAGATGAAAGCCGGCATCCTCAATCGCAATCGTCCGACGGCAGGGGCAAGTGGCGAGATGCCATTTGGCGGGCCTGGACATTCCGGCAATTTCCGCCCCGGCGCTTATTATGCTGCGGATTATTGCGCCTGGCCCCAAGCCAGCCAGGTCTCGGACCAGGCGAACCGACTTGGCGCGGTGGGATTCCCGAAGTAGACAGCGCTGATAATTCCAGCCTCGCTCTGAGCCTGTTGAGAGGCGAGTGCTGACCTTATTCATTCGGGCGTGCAAGGAGCGCCCTTCAACAGGCACAAGGCAGGGGTTTCCATGTCTTCCACCGAAACACTTGAAGTCAATTTTGATGGTCTGATCGGGCCAAGCCACAATTATGGCGGTATGTCAGATGGTAATCTGGCCAGTCAGAAGAATGCGGGCGACGTCTCCAATCCCCGCGAGGCGGCGTTGCAGGGATTAGAAAAGATGCGGCTTCTGGTCAGAGCGGGCTTTGTGCAGGGAGTCTTACCGCCGCTCGAGCGACCCAACCTCGGATTCCTGGTCGATGCCGGTTTTAGCGGCTCCACAGCCGAGATGATTGAGGCAGCATCGAAGTGCGCGCCGCGATTGTTAAAAGCGGCCTATTCGGCAAGCTCCATGTGGACGGCGAATGCAGCCACGGTTTCGCCCTCGAGCGATACCAGCGATGGCCGTTTGCACCTGACCGCGGCCAACCTCTCTTCAATGCTGCATCGATCCATCGAACACCCTGAGACTGTTTCCGCCCTGGCCAGTATTTTTGGCTCGGAAGAGCATTTCAGCGTCCATGCTGCGTTGCCTATGCATGCCGATTTCGCCGATGAAGGCGCCGCCAACCATGTTCGGTTATGCGGTCACCATGGGGGTGAGGGGGTGGAGCTTTTCGTTTACGGCCGCGAGGCAGGGGAAAGCGTTGTTGGATTTCCAGCCCGCCAAACTAGGCTCGCCAGTGAAAGCATTTCTCGTGGACATAATCTGAAGCCAGACCGAACCGTGTTCGCCCGACAAGCCGCTAAAGCCATCAATGCAGGCGCTTTTCACAATGACGTGGTTTGCGTTGGCACGCTCGACACACTGTTTTTCCATGAGTTTGCATTCGAGGATACTGACGTCACATTGGCAGCGTTACGCGAAGCGTCAAAAGGCTTGTTCGAGCTGAAACCCGTCATGGTGCCGGAGGCTGAAGTTCCTTTGGAAGACGCCATTCGTGCCTATTTGTTCAACTCGCAACTGCTGCAATGGCCGGGTGAAGATCGACTCGTTTTGCTGGCGCCGCTTGAGACGCAGGAGACTGACAGCACAAGGGCCTTTTGTGAGCGTATGGTGGCGGGTAATGGTCCCATTGGCCGTGTCCAGTTCGTTGATGTCCGCCAATCCATGCGCAACGGTGGTGGCCCAGCCTGTCTGCGATTGCGCGTGGTGATGACGGCTGAAGAGCGCGCGGCCTGCCATCAGGGCGTTTTGCTCGATGAAGCGAAGATTGATGCGCTTCAAGATGTGGTTCGGGCAACCTATCGCGATCGCTTGAGCGCTTCCGATCTGGCCGACCCCAGATTTGTTGATGAGTGTTTGACCGCCCGCGAGGGCCTCCTCAATGTCCTCGACCTTACGGATCAGCTCGGATAATGGCGAGCTTTCCGTTTGATATTTCGGCCAATGACGGCGCCGCACGCACAGGGGTTTTGTCGACTCCGCGCGGCGAGATCCGCACGCCTGCCTTTATGCCGGTCGGGACGGCGGGCACGGTGAAGGCCTTGTACACTGACCAGGTCAAACAAGCCGGCGCCGATATCATTCTCGGCAATACATACCATCTCATGCTTCGACCCGGCGCCGAACGCGTCCAACGTTTGGGCGGGCTGCACGCCTTTAGCAAGTGGTCCGGCCCGATGCTGACCGATAGCGGCGGTTTCCAGGTCTGGTCCCTCTCGCAATTACGGAAAATGGATGCTGATGGCGTCACGTTTCGAAGTCATATTGATGGCTCAGAGCATCGTCTGACGCCGGCGCGCAGCATTGAGATACAAGCAGACTTGCTAGGGGCCGATATCTCCATGCAGCTGGATGAGTGCACCGACTATCCGTGTAGCCATGAAGAAGCCGAACGATCCATGAAATTGTCCCTGGACTGGGGCGAACGCTCTCTCGACGCCTTCGGTTCACGCGACACGCAGACCTTGTTTGGCATTGTCCAAGGCTCAAATTATCCCGATCTTCGCGCCGCCTCCGCGCAAGCCGTCGCGGCGCAAGGCTTTGGCGGCATCGCGATTGGCGGGCTCGCTGTTGGCGAAGGCCATGACCAGATGTGCCGGACCATCGACATGACCGTGCCGCATCTGCCTTCAGACCGACCACGCTATGTTATGGGCGTCGGTAAACCCATCGATCTGGTCGAAGCGGTCGCGCGCGGGATTGATATGTTTGATTGTGTCCTTCCCACGCGAGCCGGGCGGCATGGCCAAGCCTGGACCTGGGACGGGCCGATCAATCTCAAAAATGCACGATTTGCCGAAGATCTGTCGCCGCTGGATGAAGCGGTGCCGTGCCTGGCGAGCCAGGAGTATTCCAAAGCCTATCTGCATCACCTTATCCGTTCGGGTGAATATCTCGGGTCCATGGTATTGAGCTGGCACAATACAGCCTTTTTCCAGGCCCTGATGCAGCGCATGCGTGATGCGATCGCATCAGCAACATTTGAAACCCTGAGGGCAGATTTATCCGCACGTTGGGCGCATACGAAATCAGCGCCAAAGGACGTCGTGAAAAACTAGCGGAATACGACTTTCGGATCTTCTTCAGGAAGGGGCAGGGGGGCGGCGGGATACTCGCAGCCTTTGACCAGCCCCATCGCTTTAAGGAATGTTCGACGATGCGATCCGCGCTCATAAGCTTTTCGAACCTTGCTGGCATGACGATTGGCACCCGTCACCGTCCGCACGATGCCGCGATATGGAATCAGGCCTGACGCACTTGATGACACCGTATCCAGGAATGCCGTCGACGCACCATCAGCAGCGCGTTCCGTTAGACCTTTCTTGTCCGGCGGAGGTATATCCCAGTCACGCCCGAGGAGACTGTCCAGCCGAGTAACTTCGAGCGCGATCATGTCGCACGAAATTTCGGTCTCGACATTATAAGGGTTCTTAATGGTTTTGAGGTAATCTGGGATTTCGTCGCGGACCAGGTTCACATCTTCGAGTGGGGACATCGCCGCTTCGCCAAACCCGTCTTGCGACTGTTGGATGGCGCGTTTCGTTGCGCCCGGCGATTCAGATTCGGCTGAATCGGTCTTTTGCGCGGTGTTCGAGGCGCAGGCGACGCAGAATAGGGCCGCCAGGCTGCAGGAAATAAAGGTTTTCATTTCATCAGTTTGCGCCCGGATCTTGGCGAAAACAAGTTTATGCAGACGCGTCGGTATCGCGCAGCCAAAAAACGTTGACCCCGGACAGGCACTCAACTATGTCGGCCCTTCGGATGCGCCCATAGCTCAGTTGGTAGAGCAACTGACTTTTAATCAGTAGGTCACAGGTTCGAATCCTGTTGGGCGTACCAATTCTTCCAGTCAGGCAAATGACTGATGCAGGCAGAGCTTGATTGAAAGTGACGGCCCGGGACGCTAGCATCAACAAGAAGCACTAGGGGATCTACTCGGAGCGAGTGATCGTGCGGATTCTTCTAATTGTGCTTTTAATAATCGCGTCAGGTTTTGCAGGCTGGATCTGGGGCAGTCTCCACCCAGCCCCAGAGTCGGTTTTGCAACCGATCCGATCCTACCTCTCGATTGATGATGCCCCCCCATATCCGCCGCTTAATGACGTGGCCGCTGAGACAATTGTTTCACCGTCGCCCGAAACCAAAGATCCGACCGCGCGATACCGAGCTTGGATCAGCGCCGCGCGGGCTTTGCATCCTTATCCGGAGACTGAGGAAAAAATGTTCAAGGTTATGATGTGCGAATCCGGCGGTCAGTCGGACGTGATCAATCCGGCTGGACCATATTCCGGCCTGTTCCAATACCGTATGGAGACCTGGAGCGGCGCTTGGAATGACTATCGCGACCGCAATATCCTGGACGCAGAAGCTCAGATTTTTGCCACCGCGCTCGCCTGGAGCCTGAATATGCAAAGCCATTGGGGCTGTTATCACCACTAATCCGCCGGGAGCGCCGGGCAGGCGGCTCTATGTTTAAACGCGCTCAGCCGGTGTGCTGACAGATAGTCGAGGCGATCAGCAACGTCTTGTATCGGCGCCTCGAAATACGCCATGGCCTCGACCGAAGCATCTGGATAGCAGTTGGCAATGTTTGCTGCAGCCGCGCGGATCTCCAGCGCTCGCGGAACCGCTTTCTGAACGACATTGCCGATCGTGGCGATTTTCATGACGAAGATCAAAGCCACGAACGCGGTCAGATACTTACGAGAGACATTCGCGGCATTGTCCCGGGCGGGAAGCACCAGACTCAAAACGCCGATCCAGAACAGATTGCCGAAGGTGATATAGCGCCCGAGAAATGCCGTCTCGGTGCCATATGCCTCGCTGCGCCCGAGACCGGTGATCAAACCAGCGCCGAAGGCATAAGCGCATAGGGCAAGTCCGGGTATCAAATTCACGATCAAGCCATTTTGGCGCCTGGACAGATTACGAATGGCCCATACGGCGACCGCGCTTGCAATGAGGAAGACCGGAACAGCGATTTCAGAGGAGAACCGGGCGACCGGGCTGGCAGCATAGTTAATCGCATAGAGCAATAGATCAAAATCGAGCGGACTGACAGGTTCTGCGCCTGTGCTGGCTGCAAGGCAGGTGCCGCTGGCCGCTCGCGCCAAGAAGAAGTGCCAGAGGATCAGCGCCGAAAATAGCGTCCAGATCAGCAAGCCCAGCGCGCCGTGCCAGGTTCGATGAGCGCGGCGACTAATTAGAATGGCGAAGCCAATCGGGATCAGCGGCCAGCCGGTCGCGAAGCCATAGATTGCCAGCACAGCACAGAGGGCCGCGATCAGAACGTGCAGCGGGGTCACGACCGGCCCGGTGAGGCGTTCGAGGCACCAAATGGCGCCACAAAGACTGGTGAACACCGCAACCTGCCAACCCCAGAGCCAGTTCTCGGTCTGATCGATCGAAAACAGGAAAAATGCGGCAAGGATGAGCAAGCCCGAAAGTTGTTTTTCGGTCGACAGCATGCTGCACTGACGGGCTAGAATGCGGGCCAATCCGATGTATCCGAGTGCCGCGAAGCCCAAGCTAGCAGTCACTTCGGCCCAATGGCTTAAGCCGGTGACGTATGCGCTGATCAGCAGCACGCCATAACCGGAAGCATGCCAATGACATCCATGAAGCTGAAACAGATCCGCTGCGGCAAGCGTCTGTGCGTCTGATGCTTGCAACAAGGTCACCAGGTGCCAATGATCATACCGTGGCAGGGGATAATAGAGAGTCAGCGCATAGAGCGCCGCGGCTGCAAAGCATAGGAGGACTGGGATCGCGACTCGCTTGAGAGCTGTCACGACGGCTTCCGAGAGCCACGGGTTTCAATCATTCCATTATTTCTCATAATGTTGATTATCGAATTATTCGATGCGCCAACGTGCTCATGATTAAGCCGTACCGATGATACGGGTTTCTTGGCTTTGCCGGTCCTTCGCTAGCGGACAGTGCAATGCATCATTTGCGTCGCGATCAAACGCCCCCTCTCCCCTATCAGCGGCCTACAATGCATCTCACCGAAAATCACGACCTAAAACCGTGCTGAGACGCCGATCCATCCTTCATCCTCGATCAGGTTCTCGCCGCGGCGCGTGTCATAGCGGATATAGCCGAACACGCTTTCGTTGAACTGGATGTGGAGATCTGCACCGAGCGCCAGGCGGGCTTGGTCCAGAGCCGCCGATTGCGGGGTAAAATGCGCGTCCGGCACATCCAGCACCGCCCGGGTCTGGATCGCGCGGTCGCCGGTCACCGTCTCATAACTCGCCCGTAACCGCGCATCAATGTTCTGCTGACCCCAGACACTTTCAACGCCGTGCCATTGGTCAGCGCGGATCCATAAGACCCGAGGGAGATGTCTCCGTCATTCCGGATGCTAATGTTGCCATTATCTCCAAGCACTTCAATCAAAGGGCTCCCCCCCGACACTGAGCGCGACACAGTAGCATTAGTGGAAATCTGCAGCGTTTGATTGCCACGGCCAGTCATAAAGATGGCACGATCGTTACTGGAATTCAGGTCAAGCAAGGTTCCGGGATTTCCATCGCCAATCACGATCGTCAGATCATCTGCAGTCGTATTGATCGGACCAAAGGCGTCGTTCGCAGGGTTTGAGATGCATTCCAGAGTCTCGCCGGCATCGGCAGTGCCATTGCCGACATTCGGATTGGTCGGATCGCTCGGATTTGTGTCATCACATTCGACCGGCACGGCTTGCGCCCAGGCGCGGCTGCCATATAGCCCGAGGCTCGGCACTGCGAGCGCCATCATACCCGCCGAGGCGGCAAACAGCAGCCGCTTCTTTAATGGGTGTATTTCAATCGAAGATACTTGAAGTTGAACTGATTTTGATTCGGTTTGATCGCCCATAATCCCCTCATCCGCGCTGAATATTGGTGGACAAAAGCGATTAGATTGGAATTTTCGGAGGGCGTCTTTCTCCGAGCGTCTCAATATTTGCTGAGCCGCTTGCAGAACTTGGTTTTTCCTATTTCCTGCCCCGCATCACTTGCAAGAGAGGGGATGATCGCACAGCGACGTTCAGGAGTTCATGATCGGAAAAAAATCCAAGACAGAGCCAAAACCGGAAACCACCACCGCCAAAAAAGCGCCCGCGAAACCCAAGCGCGGCGCCGCCAGTGCTGACGTGGAAACGCTAGAGAAACCAACCGAAGCAGATGCGCCTGAGAAGGAAGCTGCTACGAAGGCTGAGACGCCCCCCGAAACCGCGCCAGCTGCGCCGGAAGCCGCGCCCGCAGCGCCGCAGAAAACCGATATTTCATTCTCGAGCGGGCTGTATAATTTCCTCGCCACGCGAAACATCTCACTGGCCTTCACCTCCTATCAGACCGGCATTCTCTATTTCCTCGGCCACGGACTCGATAAGAAATTGTCCCTGCACCAGGCGCGCTATCCGCAGGCCATGGGCGTGGTCGGCAATTCCGAGCGTGTCTATCTCGCCTCGCTCAATCAGATCATTCGCCTCGAAAATGTGATCGGCCCCAATCAACTCGCCAATGAGAAATTCGACAAAGTTTTCGTGCCGCGCAATTTCCAGACCACGGGCGCGGTCGATCTGCATGAGATTGGCGTTAAGAAAGATGGCCGCGTTGTGTTCATCAATACGCGCTATTCCTGCCTCTGCGAACTCAGCCTCAAGCACAGTTTCAAGCCGATCTGGAAACCGCCTTTCATTTCGAAACTGGCGCCGGAAGATCGCTGCCACCTGAACGGGCTCGCCATGCAGGATGGGGAGCCGAAATATGCCAGCGCCGTGTGTCGCTCGGACATTATCGATGGTTGGCGCGATCGCCGCGATGATGGCGGAGTGATCATCGATATAGAGACCGATGAAATTGTCGCTGAGGGCCTGTCCATGCCGCATTCACCACGGGTCCATGAGGACAAGCTCTGGGTCGTCAATTCCGGCACAGGCGAGATTGGCTGGATCGATCAAAAGAAGAAAGCCTTCAAGCCGGTAGCCTTCTGCCCGGGCTTTATTCGTGGCCTTGCCTTTGTCGATGGCTATGCGATCGTGACCCTGTCCAAGCCGCGTTATAAGCGCTTTGACGGCCTCGCCCTTGAAGACAAATTGAAAGAGAAAGACGCCGACCCGTGGTGCGGCGTCCAGGTGATTTCTCTGGCCGATGGCTCCGTCGCGCATTGGATCCGTTTCGACGGCGCGATCCAGGAATTGTTCGACGTGACGGTCTTGCCTGGCGTCAAGGACGCGCTGACCGTGGCGCCGCATTCAGCTGAGTTCAATTCCTTTATCACGATCGAAAACTGGGATCCTGCATCAAAGCGCTAAGATCGGTGGATTGCTTTCATACGCGGAACCTGCAAGCTTTTAGCGATGATGGAAGCGCGCTTGAGTGTCCGGATTGATTTGCCGTCTGGCGCCCGCTTCGGGCCCGGCAAAGCCGCCCTGCTCCGCGCGCTTCTGTCTACGGGATCAATCCGTTCCGCGGCGGAGCAGCTCGGCATGTCCTATCCGCGCGCCCTGAAGCTGATCGATCAAATGAATGCGAGCTTCTCCTTGCCGATCGTCACGACTCAACACGGCGGCGCGACTGGCGGCGGCGCACAGATTACGCCACTTGGGCAGAGCATTCTCGACGCTTATGATCGCATTTGCGCGACAGCAAGCACCGCCAATGCGGAAGATCTGAAAGTATTTCAAACCAATTTGGCGAAGTGACCTAGTCGCGATCTAAATCATGGTTTACATCGCTTTTATGAGTGCGATGGCGCAAACCGGTGAACATGCGGCAGATGTGTTGGCGACGCTGTCGAAATGGCAGGCCCAAGGCGAGGCGACAGCCCTGGTCATTGTTACACGCACGGAAGGCGGCGCCGTCCGCGCCCCGGGCGCTCTTTTGGCAGTGAGCGAAACTTCGAGCCTTGGCTATATTTCGGGTGGGTGCATCGACGCCGACGTCAAATTGCAAGCGCGCCAATCGATTGAGCGTGGCGAAGTCACTCATTTGCGCTATGGCGCAGGATCGCCCTTTGTCGACCTTCCCCTGCCCTGCGGCGGCGCGATTGAAATCACCATCCTTCCCAGGCCAGACGAAAGAACGATGCGGACCGCAGCCGAGACACTCGCGCGGCGAATTCCGATCTCGCTCCAGCTCAGCCATTCCGGTTCACTCACCCTGCTATCGGCGGGAGCTCGGATCAGCGAAGACGATTTCGTTTTCGGCTATGCCCCAAAGCTGCAAATCCGAATTGCGGGTCGCGGCGAAGACGCCCTAGCGCTGGCGACGATCGCAACGTCCGCCGGGTATGACGTTCACCTCCAGGTCCTGGATGATGAAGATGTCGAGGCGGCGCGCGAATGCGGCGTTACTTCGATTGAAACACTCATAACACCGGCACAACTCGCGGACGTGTCAGATGATCCCTGGACAGCGTTTGTCCTGCTCTTCCATGATCGGGATTGGGAGGTCCCGCTTCTGCAACAAGCCTTGCGCGGGCCCGCCTTCTATATTGGCGCAGTCGGCAGTCGCCGTACGCATCAAGTCCGATGCGACGCCTTGCGCGAAGCGAGCGCAAGCGAGGCGGACATCAATCGTATTGTAGGCCCAATTGGATTGGTGCCGTCGCTGCGCGACGCCTCGATGCTGGCCATTTCTACTCTGGCTGAAATCATTGACACCTTTCCAGGAAAGCCAATCGCATCCGCTGCTTCAACAGCAGTTTTGATGCTCGCCGCCGGGGCCTCCAGTCGCTTCGAAGCTGGCGACAAGCTGCTGGCGCAGTGTGGAGATCAAAGCGTGCTTGAACGCGCGGCGTCCATCGCCTTGAGCCCTTCATCCTCAATAAAGATCGCTGTCACCAATGACCAGCATCCTCAACGCGCAACCCAGCTTCGTCGCCTGGGATGGCAGGTGATCAACAATCCGGACGCCCATCTGGGGCAAGCGACTTCGCTGAAAGCGGGCCTCGATGCGATCAGCACAAACCCGAAAATCGATCAGGTGCTCATTTTGCTCGCAGATATGCCTTATGTCTCAGATGACCACCTCAATCATATTCAGGACCTCGCGCAAAATCCGGCCCTGACAGCCATCATGAGCGAGGCCAATGGTGTGCTTTATCCGCCTGCATTGTTCAAACGTCGCCATTTTGACGCCTTGGCAGAACTCACGGGGGATCGTGGTGCCAAATCCGTTTTTGAAGGTCTGGAGCACGGAGCCGCGACCGCCTCAATCACCCCTCAAGAAGCGATAGATATCGATCGAGTTTCAGACCTCACGCGCCGCCAGGAGACGGTTCATGCCTGATGGTCTTGCACCAACACGCGCGCCCCTGGTCGATCAGTTTGGCCGCCACGTCACCTATTTGCGTTTGTCGGTAACGGATCGTTGCGATCTGCGCTGCACCTATTGCATGTCCGAGATCATGCAATTCCTGCCCAAGCGCGAATTGCTGAGCATCGAGGAATTGGATCAAGTCGCGCGCGCTTTCATTCAGCGCGGGGTCAAGAAGATCCGTGTCACTGGCGGCGAGCCCCTCGTTCGCAAAGGCATGCCGGAACTGTTCACACGCCTCGGCGCTTATCTCGGCAAGGGGCTGGATGAGTTGACCCTGACCACCAATGCGACGCAGCTCGAACAGCATGCTGAGATGCTGGCGCGCAGCGGCGTCAAACGGATCAATGTGTCGCTCGACACACTCGATCCAGATTCGTTTGAGCGGATCACGCGCCGCGGCAAACTGGATCAAGTTCTGGCCGGCATCGATGCCGCCTTGGACGCCGGTTTGAAGATCAAAATCAACACCGTCGCGCTGAAACACGAAAACATGCACGATCTCGCTGATATGATTGCCTGGGCGCACAATAGGGGCATGGACATGACCTTGATTGAAGTGATGCCGCTCGGAGAAACGGGTGAAGACCGGATTGATCAATATGTGCCGCTGCCAATGGTCCGCGATGCATTAGAGCAAGAATGGACTCTGACCGACGTTTCCGCCTCCATCCCGAATGGTGGCCCGTCGCGCTATGTGCGAGTTGAACAGACCGGCGGGAGGCTCGGCTTCATAACGCCGCTGACAAATAATTTTTGCGCCGGTTGCAACCGTGTCCGCGTCACCTGCACAGGGCGCATTTATATGTGCCTCGGTCAGGATGATCATATTGATTTGCGCGCGGCATTGCGTGAAAGCGACCACCCCGATGACGCCTTGAACGCTTGTCTTGATCGCGCCCTGTTCAAGAAACCTGAGCGTCATGAATTTTCCATCCACGAACGCGGTCAGGATCCGTCGCTGGAGCGACATATGTCCGTAACGGGAGGATAGGATGGCGAAATTGCTCTATTTTGGACGCCTCAGCGACCTCACCGGGACGACGGTAGAGGTGCTCGACTTGCCTGACGATATCCGGACGGCAGCTGACTTGCGCGACTGGTTAGACCTTCGGTTCGAGGCGAGTGGCGCAATGAAAGAACCGACCGTCCGGATCGCGATCAATAATGAAATCGTGTTCGATGCAGACCCTGTTGCGGGGGATGACGAGATCGCCTTCATGCCGCCGGTGGGAGGCGGTTAGGATGATTACAATCACCGATCTCCCGATCCATTCTGGCGACTTGTTACGCGCGTTCGAAGCCGAAAACGCCGCTGCTGGAGCCATCGTTACCTTCACCGGACAGGTTCGTCCGAACTCTAACTCAGGTGCAGTCAGCGCATTGTTTCTACAAGCTTATTCTCCAATGACGGAAACGGGAATCGAACGCGCCATCAAAACTGCGAATGCGAAATGGCCCTTAACCGGCGTCAAAGTCGTTCATCGCGTTGGTGAGATGCAGCCCGGTGACACGATCGTGTTTGTCGCAGCCGCCTCCAAGCATCGCCGCGCCGCCTTCGAGGCGGCAGATTTCTTGATGGATTATCTTAAGACCGAAGCCGTATTCTGGAAGAAAGAAACCGTCGCAGATAAAGCAACCTGGATTGAACCACGGGCCGAAGATTATCAGGACGCCAGACGCTGGAACATGGAGCAAGCCCAAGCATGCCAGGAATAGATGAAACGCTTCCTTTTCTCCCTGTTCGAATTGCCGTTCTGGTGGTCAGCGACACCCGAACGCTTGAAACGGACACGTCCGGCAAGACCCTGGCCGAGCGAGTATCGAAAGCGGGCCATGAAGTGGTCACGCGGGAAATCGTCAAAGACGATCCGCTACTCATTCGGAGCAAGGTTCAGAGCTGGATCGATGATCCAGAGGTCGATGTCGTGATCTCCAGCGGCGGCACCGGACTCACCGGGCGCGATGTCACCCCTGAGGCGATCATGCCCCTGTTTGAAAAGACGATTGATGGCTTCTCGGTGATTTTCCATCAGGTTTCTTATCAAAGCGTCGGTCTGTCGACCCTGCAAAGCCGAGCGATTGCGGGTCTAGCCAAGGGCACCTTCATCTTCTGCCTTCCCGGCTCTAATGGTGCCGTCAAAGATGGTTGGGACAAGGTCATTTCTTTCCAACTCGATAGCCGTCACAAGCCGTGCAATCTGGTTGAGTTGATGCCGCGTTTGATGGAGACCTGAGATGAGCGAGCTGACGCATATCGGTGCGGATGGGCGTGCGCGCATGGTCGATGTCACCGATAAAACCGAGACAGACCGGGTCGCCCTCGCACACGGTTACGTTCGCGTGTCAGAGCAAGCGTTTGACCTGGCCGTCGGACGAGAGACCAAAAAAGGAGACCCGATCGCCATTGCGGAACTCGCGGGCATCATGGCGGCCAAACGGACAGCCGATCTGATCCCGCTCTGCCACCCGCTGCCAATTACCGGCGTCAAAGTCGACATCACGCCACGGGTCGATAGGTCGGAGTTTGAAGTCGTTGCCCGGGTCAAGACGACTGGTAAAACGGGTGTTGAAATGGAGGCTCTGACCAGCGTCTCGGCGGCCTGCCTGACGCTCTATGACATGCTGAAAGCCGTCGACAAATCGATCGTGATCCATGGCATCGAATTGCTGGAGAAAACCGGCGGCAAGTCTGGCATGTATCGAAAGTCCGCGACATGAGTGGCCTGATCAGCGTTGCGGATGCGCTGGCCCTTATCGAAACCGTCAAACCAGATCCCGGCCAAGAAGCAGTGGACCTGACACTGGCCTTGGGGCGCACCTTGGCGGCGCCTGTGTTCGCCAGACGGACACACCCCCCTGCCCCCATGTCGGCAATGGACGGCTATGCCGTGCGGCTTGCAGATGTTCAGAGCCCGAATACCTGCTTGCGCGTCATCGGTGAGGCGCCTGCCGGGGCGCCTTTTTCCGGCTCCCTCTCAGCTGGCGAAGCCGTTAGACTGTTTACCGGCTCGGTGATCCCCGACGGCGCTGACCACGTCCTGATCCAGGAGAATGTCACACGAGAAGGCGATGAGATAGTTTGTTCCGATTCTTATGACCGATCCGCGCATATCAGAGTTGCAGGCTTAGACTTTGAGACGGGCGAAACGTTGATCGCCAAAGACACAGTTCTCACACCAGCCCATCTTTCAATGATTGCCGCCAGCAATAATTCCCAAATTGAGGTGAAGCGCAAACTGCGGGTCGGCCTGATCGCCAATGGCGACGAATTGAGACCGCCCGGGTCTGACCTGGCTCCAGGCGAGATCATCAATTCGAATCCATTCGGATTGGCAGGCCTGATCGAATGCTGGGGCGGGCAGCCGATTGACCTCGGCATTGCCGGGGACAGTGAAGAGGCCATCCACCGTGCGCTCGATAATAGCATCGATATTGATGTCTTTGTCCCGATCGGAGGTGCTTCTGTGGGCGATCACGATCATATGCAGGCGGCCTTTCGTACTCGAGGGTATCAGCCGGTTTTTTCGAAAATCGCCGTTCGGCCCGGCAAACCAACTTGGCTCTCCCGGTCAAAATCTACGTGCGTCTTGGGACTCCCGGGAAACCCGGCCTCGGCTTTGGTCTGCGCACACCTCTTCCTGGCCCCGCTGCTCGGACGGCCATGGGCCGACCGCCTGATCCGCGTTCGATTGGAGTCGAACATTCCAAAGAATGGGCCTCGAGAGCATTTCATGCGCGCTACCGCAACGATTGCCGAGGACGGCACACTCTTACTTACGCCCGCCGCCAATCAGGATAGCTCGCTTTTGCATCCTTTCCTGTCCTGCAACGCCTTGCTGCGCCGGGAACCAAATGCGGATGCACTCAGGCAGGGCGCTCAAACTGACGCGCTTCTGATTGGCAGCTTGCCATAAGCCCTCGCCTCAGCTTGCGAATGAGACGCGACTGCAAAGATAAGCCGAGAAATCGTTGAAATCGGTCTTTACTCGCTGAATGTTTCCATCATTATTTAGGTTAATGCGCGAAGGTTTGTCCTATGGGGGATAACCGCGCCAAAGTGCCGGAGGATGCCCAGCATGGCGACACTCAAGATCAATGGTGAAACGGTCACAGTGGAGGTCGAAGATGATACGCCCCTCCTCTGGGTGATCCGAGAACAAGTCGGTCTAACCGGCACCAAATATGGCTGCGGCATCGCGCAATGCGGAACTTGCACGATCCATATTAATGGCAGTCCGGTCCGCTCCTGTGTTTATCCGGTTGGCGCTTTGACGGGTGACGAAGAGATAACGACGATTGAAGGCCTTTCTGAAGATGCCAGCCATCCCGTGCAACAAGCCTGGGCTGAACTTGATATTCCACAATGCGGATATTGCCAGCCCGGCATGATCATGGCCGTCTCTGGCATGCTCAATGACACCCCAAACCCAACTGACGAAGACATTGATGCGCAGATTACGAATATCTGTCGTTGCGGGACACTGGCACGCGTCCGCAAAGGCATCAAGCTCGCCGTTGAGAAGAGCTAAGGGAGATAGACATGGCTGATACAATCCACCTCTCCCGCCGAAATTTCATCGTCGCCACCGGCGCCACCGGCCTGACAATCGGCATCCTGTCGGCCTGCTCGCAGCCGACTGGCGACACCGAAGCAGACGCTCCCGATTATTCCGACCTTCCGCCAAATCCGGAAGTGAATGCCTGGGTGCACATTGACCATGATGACACTGTCACGGTCCGGATTGCCCGCTCCGAGATGGGCCAAGGGACGCTCACCGGCCTCGCGCAGCTCGTCGCAGATGAACTCGACTGCGATTGGGATAAAGTGACGACGGAGTATCCAACGCCTGGCGAAAACCTGGCGCGCGAACGCGTCTGGCGTGATTTCTCAACCGGCGGCAGCCAGGGCATTCGTGGGTCGCAGGACTATGTGCGCGAGGGCGCCGCTGCGGCAAAAGCGATGCTGATTGAAGCCGCGGCCAATGAATGGGGCGTGCCTGCATCTGAATGCACGTCAGAGAATAGTATCATCACGCACGGCCCGAGCGGACAGACCACGACTTATGGCAAGGTTGCCAATGCGGCTGCTCAACTCGCCCCACCTCTTGAAGTCACGGTGAAAGATCCAAGCGAATGGAAGATTATCGGACAACCGAAGCCGCGCTTGGATACCGCCGAGAAACTGACCGGCAAGCAGGTTTACGGCGCTGATATTCAGCTCGATGGCATGCTCAGCGCGTCGATCAAACAGGCACCGAAAATCGGAGCAACGCTTGCTTCTTTCGATGCTGCCGCGGTCGAAGGCATGCCCGGCGTGCAAAAGGTTGTCAGCGTGCGAAACCCATTTGGAGAAGGTAACAATGCCGTTGCTGTCATCGCCGACACCTGGTGGCAAGCGCACAAGGCTCTGCAAGCCCTTCCAGTGGAGTGGCAAGGCGGCGTCGACTTCTCCACGGCTGAGTTTGAAGCCGAACTGGATGATGGCCTGACCGCCGAGGAGGCCTTTGTCGGGAATGGCGGCGGCGATGTAGCAGGCGCCTTTGCAAACGCAGCACAAGTTGTGGAAGCAACTTACAACATGCCCTTCCAGAACCATGCCTGCATGGAACCGATGAACACAACAGCGCTATATACCGAAGATCGCTGTGAAATCTGGTGCCCAACTCAAAATGGGGAGGCCGCGCTTGCGGCGGTCTCTGAAGCTTCCGGTCTTCCGATCGAACAGTGCGAGGTCTACAAGATCCATCTTGGCGGCGGCTTCGGGCGTCGAGGAGCGCCGGACTATGTCCAACAAGCCGTGATGCTCGCCATGGAGATGCCCGGCACGCCGATCAAATTGCTGTGGTCCCGTGAGGAAGATATGATCCATGGCTTCTTCCATCCCACGACCAAAGGGCGCGTACGCGGCGCCTTGGACGCTGATGGCAATCTGACCGGGCTGCATTTGCGGATTTCCGGACAATCCATCCTGGCCGCGCTGATCCCGCAAGCCCTGCAAGACGGTGTCGATTATGCGACCTTCCAAGGCCTGCTACCATCCGGCGTTGACCCGCGATTGGAAGATCAAACCCTGAAATACTCGTTTGATAATTTCCTGGTCGACCACGCTATGCGCAATCCGCCTGTACGACCCGGATTCTGGCGCGGGGTGAACCTGAACCAGAATGCGATCTATCTGGAGTGTTTCATGGACGAGCTGGCTTATGCAGCCGGCCGGGATCCGCTCGAATTCCGGCTCGCGCACCTGCAGGACAGCCCGGAAGCGGCGGCAGTTCTGCAAGCGGTTGCTGATCGTTCGGGCTGGGGCTCGGATGATGGCAAGGCGCGGGGTCTTTGTGTAATGTACGGCTTCGGCGCGTACGTGGCGGCATGCGCCGAGGTCACCGTGAGTGACGCGGGCGAACTCAAGATTGACCGTATCGTCGCGGCCACCGACCCTGGCCATGCGGTGAACCCACAACAGATCGAGGCGCAAGTTGAAGGCTCCTTCGTCTATGGCCTGTCCGCCATGCTCTACGGAGAGATTACCTTCGAAGGCGGCGAGGTGCAGGAACAAAATTTCGATACGTTCAATTCCATGCGTATTGCCGCCATGCCGGAGGTTGAAACCATCATCATGCCGTCTGGTGGGTTCTGGGGTGGTGTCGGCGAGCCGACCATCGCGGTTGCCGCTCCGGCTGTGCTGAATGCCATCTATTCGGCGACCGGCAAGCGCGTACGCAATCTACCAATTAAGGACCAAAACCTCCGGGATGCCTGATCGCAACCTCCAGATCCTCATGGGCGCGCTAAGTGTCATCAGCTTAGCCGCCTGTGGATCTGCGAGTGATCGAGATACACAGCAACCGGCGTTCAGTCTTAGCGACGCCACGGATTCTGGCGCGCAGCTGGCGCTTGCTTGCAGCGGCTGCCACAGCGCCGCGTCTGGCGCCATCGTTTCACTCAACGGCTATACACGAGAAGCGCTCGAAACCCGTCTTTTGCAGTACAAGTCTGAAGCCGACGGTACGACAGTAATGCACCGGCTCGCGCGCGGCTATAGCGATGACGACATCGCCGAAGTGAGCGCGGCGCTCGCGCCACTCGGGAGCGCTCCATGACGTCCCGGTTCAATCGTCGGACCCTGATCAAAGGCGCTGCGATCAGTCTAGGCCTCGTTGGCCTTCCCAGCGTCGGCCTTAGCCAGGCAAAACCGAACATCGTAATCGTTGGAGGCGGTTTTGGCGGCGCCAGTGCTGCCAGGCTCCTGCGCCAACTAATGCCTTCGGCCTCGATCACACTGGTCGAGGAGAATGCCAAGTACACGGCTTGTCCGTTCAGTAATCTCGTGATCGGTTTAGGGCGCCCGCTAGACGCTCAGGCGTTTTCTTATACGGGGCTTGAAAGCAGCGGCATCACGCTCGCGTATGATCGCGCCCTAGATGTCGATGTGACCAACAAAACCGTCTCGCTCGCTAGCGGGGTCACCCTGCCCTTTGACCGGCTGATCCTGTCACCAGGCGTCGATATGCGTTGGGGCGCGATAGAAGGATACAGCCAGGACGCCGCAGAATTGCTGCCGCATGCCTGGAAAGCGGGCCCGCAAACGCGGCTTTTGCGCGAACAATTACAGGCCATGCCGGATGGGGACACCGTGATCATGACTGTTCCCCCGGCGCCATATCGCTGTCCGCCTGGCCCTTATGAGCGCGCCAGCATGATCGCGCATTATTTGAAGACCCAGAAACCAAACTCAAAACTGATCGTGCTGGATGCCAAGGACAGCTTTTCCAAAATGACCTTGTTTCAGGAAGCCTGGGCGGAACACTATCCGGACCATCTCGAATGGCGCGGCGCGATTGATGATGGCCGTGTGTCTCGCGTCGATGCTGCCACAAATACGGTGTCGACAGATTTTGAAACCCTTCAGGCCACTGTCATCAATGTGATACCGCCCCAGAAAACCGGTGAGATTGCGGATCGCGCCGGCGTCTCTGACGCCACTGGCTGGTGCCCGATCGATCCGATCAGTTTTGAATCGCGGCTCCAATCCGACATTCATGTCATTGGAGATGCGACGATTGCGGCGCCGATGCCCAAATCTGCCTTTTCAGCCAATTTGCAGGCCAAGGTCTGCGCCGTGGCGGTGGCACGCCTGCTGTCAGATTTACCTCCGCAACCGACAGTATTGGCGAATACATGTTATTCCTACACAACCCCAGACGAAGCGATTTCGATCGCTGGCGTTTACACCAATGAAGGCAGCAGTTTGAGCAGCATCGCCGGAGCCGGTGGGGTCAGCCCACTCGGCGCTGACAAATCCATCCGAGCAGCAGAGGCGGCGCAAGCTGTCCATTGGTTCGAAACGATTACGTCAGAGGCGTTTGGGTGAGGCTGGTCCAGCTGATCGGCGCTTTGGTGCTGGCCAGTTGCACTGAGCCGCAATCACGATTAGTGACCCCGGCTCAAATCGTTGGTGATGCGATCCCTTCACCGCTTACGGAGACTGCCGGATCCGTCCCGGCAGGTCTTTCTGTGTTCACTGATCGAGAAACGGGCCATTGTGTGCTGTGTCATCAAGTGGCCGGGTTAGCGACAGAATTTCAGGGCAATGTCGGTCCGGACTTGAGCGATGTCGCAGCGCGTTTGAGCGCCGGTCAGATCCGCTTGCGTATTGCCGATTATCAAATTGTCCGTCCCGGAACGCTGATGCCCTCCTATTATCGCAATCATGACTTATATCAGGTGGCAGAGGCGTTTCAGGATGACCCCGTTCTCAGCGCTCAGGAAGTTGAGGATCTGGTTGCTTATCTGAGCAGTCTGAGAATTGAAGATGATGATGGCTAAGACATTTCAGCTCGATAGACGCCGGTTTCTCGCCGGCAGTGGCAGCGCGGTCCTGATCACGTCTTTGCCGCAGATGAGCCATGCCAGCGAAGCCGATCTTTTGCGCGCCCGAACCGAACTGTTCGGGGACCGCACAATCCAAGAGGGTCGCGTGACCGTCACCCTGCCGCCGATAGCCGAGAATGGTCACTCCGTGCCGCTGACCGTCGCCGTCGACAGCCCGATGACCGAGACCGATTATGTTCGTCAAATCGTCATCCTGTCGCCGCGCAACCCTTTGCCATTGATTGGTCAGTTTCACCTCACGCCACGCTCCGGAAAAGCTTTGGTGTCAACGCGCATTCGGATGTCCGGCACGCAAGCCATACAGGCCATCGCTGAAATGAATGACGGGTCGCTCTATTCCGGCAGCATGGAAACCGTGGTCACGCTGGCCGCCTGTGTGGTGCTTTAGGAGGATGTGATGGCGGCTATTCGACTTGCGGTCCCAGACACGGCGCAGCGCGGTGAAGTGATTGAAATCAAAGCGTTAATCCAGCATCCAATGGAGAGCGGCTTCCGTCGCGGATCACGCGGCGAAGTGATCCCGCGCAACATCATCACACGGTTTGAATGCCGGTATAATGGCGCGTTGGTGTTTGCCTCGGATTTTCAACCCGCCATTGCCGCCAATCCGATCCTGACCTTTCATACCGTCGCCACCGAAACGGGCGAACTTGAATTCAAATGGACCGATCAAAACGGGGAAGCGTGGAGCGAAATCGCAACCATCACAGTGACATGAAGCATGTCGGGTTGGGCCTCGTCCTGATCTCAATGACGGCCTGCAGCCGGACCGAAATCGCGCCTGAGACCTCAATCCCCCAAAATGAATTGCAAAGCGGCTACGCGTTTTTGACGGCCGAAACGCAAGCGCTTCAGGATGACGCGTTCGAAAATCCTGGCTTTCTTTGGGTTGATCGCGGCGAACGCTTGTTTCAGTCCGTCGCCAGTACCGAGCCGAGCTGCCTTACATGCCATGAGAACGGGCTCGACGGCGTGGCGGCGTCCTTTCCGAAACTGGATCCCGAGACTGGCGAGCTGATCAACCTGGAAGGCCGCATCAATGCCTGCCGGACGCGTCATCAAGGCCTGCCGCCACTCGCCTATGAAAGCGAAGACCTGTTATCCCTCACCGCTTATATCGCGCACCAATCAAATGGGGATCCAATCTCGGTAGATGTCAGCGGTGACGCTGCACCCTATTACGAGCTCGGCCTAGACTATTTCATCACGCGCCGGGGGCAATTCAACCTGTCCTGCCAACAATGCCATACCGAAAATTGGGGCAAGCAGCTGCGCGGCGATACAATCAGCCAAGGCCACGGTAATGGATTCCCAGCCTATCGCCTGGAATGGCAGAGCCTTGGTTCCTTGCAGCGCCGTTTGCGTGATTGCGACACCGGCGTACGCGCCGAACCCCTGCCCTATGGCGACCCGACTTATGTCGCCGTGGAATTGTTCCTGGCCGCCCGAGCGCAAGGATTGGAAGCGGAGAGCCCGGCGGTGCGGCGGTGAACAACTCCAATTGAGTCGCTCCGACACCAAACTTGCGCGGGGCTATCGCCGCGCATGCACGAACCGTTTTACACTAATATTGAGACCCTCGGACTATTTGTTATCTGTGTGTCTCTGAAGTCGTTGCATAATTGACGCGGTTTTAAAATAAATATTCAATTGCAACTATTCTCTGCATTCCGAGTGATTGACGGGCGTTACTTCACGCTTCCTTTTGCACCCCTGTACTAGCGGACATGGAGGTCGCGATTGCGGCAGTTTTTTAGGAGAGAGAGAAATGACAAAGTCGAATTTTCGACGTCATTTGGTGCGAACATCAATTATTGCGGGAATAGCTCTCCCGCTCTTATCCCAAACGGGTTTAGCGCAAGATGATGAGACTCAAACAACGGGTGACCCCACTGTTGAGGACACAGAGTCCGTTCAAGAGGTCATTACTGTTACCGGGTCACGAATTATCAATGCGAACATTTCGTCCTCGAGCCCGGTGACATCAATAGGCGCTGATCAGTTTGATCTGCGTGGCACCGTGGATACGATCGACTTGGTAAATTCCCTGCCGCAAGTATCGGTCGGAGCGAACAGCCAGAATTCATCATTCGCAAATGGCGCAAACGGTACGTCGACGCTCGACTTGCGCGGAATTGGGTCTGTCCGAACACTGGCCTTGGCGAATGGAAAACGTCTTCCGCCCGGCTCGCCATTATCTGGCGGCTATGCGAGCGACGTCAATTTGATCCCTGCCCCGCTTGTCGAGCGGGTTGAGATTGTCACAGGCGGCGCATCCGCCGTGTATGGATCTGACGCCGTTGCAGGCGTTGCCAACTTTATCTTGCGGTCCGACTTTGAAGGCATCGAAGCAGACTTCCAGTACGGTTTCAATCAATTCAGCAATGACAATTCCGCGCTGCAGCAAGCGCTCGCCAACATTGGTGAAGACACAGTATCCGGTGCCAGTACGGCCAATGATACCTATGATTTTTCCATCGTCATGGGATCCAACATGGATGATGGTCGCGGCAATGCGACAGTTTATTTCCGATACTTTGAGAATGAAGGCATCGATCAAGGGGCGCGCGATTTTGCGCGTTGCGCGCTGGGTGAGTTTGGAGGCGATCCGTTCTGCTTGGGATCAAATCAAGGACCGTTTCCCACGTCTTTCGTTTTGTCCCCGGCGATCCCCACCGGTGGCACACTCGCCGATGCGGTTCCGCTTTACAATGCCGATGGCTCTGTAAGAACAGATGATGAAGGGAATCCAATCACCGGTGGCGGCTTCTCGTTAAACGGTGACAATACGCTTTCCTCGGGTCTCAATAATGCGTTCAATTTCAACCCTCAAAACCCTATTCGCCGGGCGACCGAGCGCTTTAATGCAGGATTCTTGGGGCACTATGAAATTTCCCCGAATATTGAAGCCTATAGCGAGTTTGGATTTTCCAAATCGAAATCGCCACAAGTCATTGCCCCTTCCGCGGCATTCGGAAGCGCGATCAATCAGGTTAATTGTGACAATCCATTATTTACAGCGGAACAACTTGCAGCGCTATGCGGTGTGATCGATCCGGCGACCGGGTTCTACACGCGAGACATTGCCACGACGACTGGAGGCGTCGCTGGCGATGGTTATGTGCAGGCTGAAGTGCGACGGCGATTCGTTGAAGGTGGCGGTCGGACAGATACCAGAACATTGACGAATTTCCGATTTGTCGGCGGCTTACGCGGCACCGTTTTCGATCACATTGAGTGGGATGCCTTTGGCCAAGTCGCGCAAACTGAACTGGACCGCCTTCAAACCAATCAGGTGACCTTGGTGAACCTTACACGGGCGCTCGACATTGTGGACGATGGCAACGGTAATTTTGTCTGCCGGTCTTTCCTGAATGGCACGGATCCCAATTGCATCCCTTTCTTGTCAGCTTATCAGGTTGGTGCAGAAACTGATCCCGGTTTGGCCGCCTATGTCGACACCCCGACATTGACGACAGGGTCAATTGAGCAGTTCGTTTATGGGGCAACGGCTCAGACCGACCTGACCAATTACGGCGTTTCCAGCCCCTGGGCTACAGAAGGGCCGAACGTTTTGATTGGCGTCGAATATCGACGTGACGGCATTACGGCACAAGCGGACGGCACAAACCAAAGCGGCGGTCTCGTCGGCTCAGGCGGCGCTGTTCTTCCGACCAACGGCGAAACCGATCTTTTTGAAGTCTTCGGAGAGATCCAGCTGCCCGTGATCCAGGACATGCCCTATATCAAAGAGCTCGGTTTATCTGCCGCCATTCGCAACTCCACTTATGAGTCGATCGATATTCTGAACAGTGTCGAAGGTGGCGATTTCTCGGTAAACACCTATTCCGTGGGAGCGACCTGGTCGCCGAATGATGAATTGCGATTGCGGGCACAGTATCAGCGAGCCGCGCGCGCGCCAAACGTGTTCGAGTTGTTCAACCCGACAAATACCAATCTGAGCAGCTTATCGGACCCATGTTCGGGGTTCGCCGGCACAGATGACGCGCCGACGGCCACGTTCGAGCAATGTGCCCGGACCGGTGTAACCGAGGCTCAGTACGGTGCCATTCCGCCAGATTCAGGTCAGTTGAACGTGATCACCAGCGGCAATCCAACCTTGAATCCCGAAGAAGCCGATACGATTACGCTCGGCTTCGTTTATGAATCGCGTCTTGTTCCGGACCTGTTGGTTTCATTGGATTATTATCAGATTGAAGTGAATGATCTGATCGCCGCGACGCCAGCATCCTTCACGCTCACCAACTGCCTTGAAACCGGAGCGGAAGAATACTGTTCGCTCATCAACCGAGGAACAGATGGGTCGCTGACTCAAGTGCCTCGAAATCAAGCCGCAATTGACGCCAGTACGATTAATACGGGCTTTTTGAAC
Source organism: Hyphomonadaceae bacterium (assembly GCA_024743315.1). Taxonomy (GTDB): domain Bacteria; phylum Pseudomonadota; class Alphaproteobacteria; order Caulobacterales; family Hyphomonadaceae; genus Henriciella. The sequence continues at coordinate 488,126 of JANSWU010000002.1, read as the reverse complement.
GTGGCCGGTTTCGACCTCGCGGTGAGTTACGGCTATGATCTCGATGAATGGGGTCAAATCGCGCTACGGTATAACGGCAATTACCAACTGGAGAGTGAGTTCAGTGTCGGCGACGGCATTGAACCCTTTGATTGCGTCGGCTTGTATGATGACAGTTGTGCCAACCCGACTTTTGAATACTCGCACAATGTGACAGCGGTCTACGACTCCCCTTGGAATGTGAGAGGTAGCATCCTTTGGCGTTATTTATCTGAGGTCGAACGGATAAGTTCGATCGATGCGGTAACCGGTGAAACCACGACATTTGCTCAAGCAGGCACAAACACAGTGTCATCCGTGCTCGATGGCAAACACTATTTTGATGTTGCGGCATTCTGGGATGTCAATGACTTCGTCGAGCTGAGAGCGGGCGTGAACAATGTCTTTGATGAAGATCCGCCGGTCGTGCCAACATTTGGACCGAGCCCAACGGCGAACATAGAAGCGAATACGATCGCAGGCGTCTATGAGGCAGCTGGGCGGTTCGTCTTTGTCGGTGCGAAACTGAGCTTCTAGTCAAGCTTCGGCTTTCAAGATAAAAGTGGCGGGTCCGTCGGATCCGCCACTTTTTTCATCGCATCGAGACCAAACACTAATAAGCCTGATCCTTGAAGATCTCTGTCAGATCTCCATTCCAGAGCTCTGAATACTTCTTCAAGAGCACATCGGCAGGCGTCAGGCCGCTGGCCAGGGTCTGGTCGAGCTCGTGCAGAAACCCGGTTTCATCATCGCCCGAAACTGACAGCTTGGCGCGCGCGCGCAGGCCCTGTCTGGCGATGACCAGCACATCTTTGCCAAGGTCCTGTAGTGTCCGCCCACCAGGCACAGGCGCGTTAAGACCGAGCGTGCGCACGCTTTGGCGCAGCGCCTCGCGCTCGCCTTCGGTCCAGTCTTTGACGAGCTCCCAAGCCGCCTCAAGCGCCGCATCATCATAGAGCAGCCCTGTCCAGAATGCCGAAAAGGCGCAGAGACGCGACCACGGTCCGGAATCACTGCCGCGCATTTCCAGGAAGCGTTTCAGTCGCACTTCCGGGAAGATGGTCGAGAGATGATCTTCGAAATCGTCAATTGCCGGGCGTTCGCCCGGCAGAATTGATAAGTTGCCGTCCATGAAATCGCGGAAGCTTAATCCCGATGCGTCCAGATAAGTGCCGCCGCGGCGGACAAAATACATCGGCACATCAAGGGCATAATCGACATAGCGCTCAAACCCGAAGCCGTCTTCGAAGACGAAGGGCAGCATGCCCGTCCGGTCCGGATCCGTATCCGTCCAGATTTGCGAACGATAAGAGAGGAAGCCATTCGGACGCCCGTCCAGGAACGGGGAGTTGGCAAATAAAGCCGTGCCAAGCGGCTGCAGGGCCAGCGAGACCCTGAACTTCTTCACCATGTCAGCTTCCGAGCCGAAATCCAGATTGCTCTGCACGGTGCAGGTCCGGAACATCATTTGCCGCCCGAGGCGACCGACTTTTTCCATATAGGCGCGCATGATCTTATAGCGCCCTTTGGGCATGATCGGTGTCTCTTCCATGGACCAGATCGGGCTCGCCCCGAGGCCGATAAAGCCAATGCCCAGCGGATCTGCGATCTGGCGGACCTCTTCGAGATGCTGGCCCACCTCATTGCAAGTCTCGTGGATGTGCTCGAGCGGTGCGCCTGACAATTCAAACTGCCCGCCAGGTTCGAGGCTGACACTGGCACCGCCTTTTTTGAGACCGATCAGATAGCCGTTTTCCTCGATGGGGGCCCAATCAAAAGTGTCACGCAGGCCTTCCAGCATGGCCAGGATAGAGGCGTCGCCATCATACGGGAGGGGTTTTAGATCCTTCCAGGTGAAGCCAAACTTTTCGTGTTCAGTGCCGATCCGCCAGTCGGTTTTCGGCTTGCAGCCAGCTTCGAACCATTCGACCAGCTCGGTCTTGCCGGAGATCCGTGGTGCGGTTTCGTCAATATCCTTGGTCGGAGTCGTCACGCCCCTGCCCTCCTGGCGATTCTTTTTTAGCTTTCAGGCAGATAGGGTGCGTTTTGCCAATCGCCAACCAGTGATTGCCAAAGTGTCAGGGCTGACACCACGGCTGTCTCGGCGCGCAGGATCCGGGGGCCGAGCGTAATCGGCACAACATATTCCAACGCACGAAGCATGTTTCGTTCTCTCGGTGAGAAGCCGCCTTCAGGCCCGGTCAGAATGCCGGCAGGCTTACCCAAAAGCGCTGAAACCTTGGTTTGGATCGGTGCAGCATCGCCACCTTCATCGCAATAGATCAAGGGTTTGGCCGGATCCCAGATTGACAGGACCGTCGCCAAGGGCGCGGCCTCTTCAATCTCTGGCAAGTCCATTCGTTCGGTCTGTTCTGCGGCCTCAATGGCGAGGCTTCGCATGCGATCCGTGCGCACCCTGGAGGTCTGGGTGTATTCCGTAATCACGGGGCATATCCTTCGAGCGCCAAGCTCCGCCGCCTTTTCGACAATGAAGTCGGTGCGCGCTTTCTTGACTGGCGCGAATAAGAGCGTGAGGTCTGGCGACGCAGACTGCTGCCGCGTTTGCTCAATCGGGCGCAGCGCCGCGCGCTTCCCGGTCACCATGAGTTCGCAGCGCCACTCGCCATCTGCACCATTGAACGCTCGAATCATCGCTCCGGCGGAAAGCCGCATGACACGTAATAGGTATTTGCTTTGGTCATCTGGCAAATCCAAGGGCTGATCACGCAGCAACGGTTCATCAACAAAAAGGCGGGCAATATGGCTCATATGGCCCGTATAGAGCTGCCTGCGACAGAGGTTAAGTCATGGCGCAGCAATAAAAAATCGCTATAGAGGGCGCATGACCGAGTCGACAGATCATAATGTAGACGCAAACAGCAATGTGCCGCTTGATAGTGCGATGCCGGACTGGCTGAAATCGCTGCCTGAACAGAGCCGTCCTTATGCCGCTCTCGCGCGCTGGGATCGCCCTGTCGGGATATGGCTGCTTCTGCTGCCCTGCTGGATCGGACTTGCGCAGATGCGGATCCCGCTCGGGTTTCATTGGATCGATCTCGTCTGGATCATTCTCTTCGCGATTGGCGCCATCGCCATGCGCGGCGCCGGCTGCACCTGGAACGATATCCAGGATCGCGAGATCGATGCCAAAGTCACACGCACGGAAGCGCGGCCGTTGCCGGCGGGTGATGTCACCCTGCAACAGGCCTATATCTTCCTCGCAGCGCAGCTCGGGGTCGGATTCTTGGTTTGGCTGACCTTGCCGCTCGACGCCAAGATTGTCGCCTTGCTGGCGGTGCCCATGGTGGCGGCCTACCCCTATATGAAACGCGTCACCTGGTGGCCGCAGGCCTGGCTCGGATTTACGTTTAATTTCGGAGCCTTGGTCGGCGCGGCAACGGCGACGAACGTGACGGGCGCAACGGTGGTGCTGTATCTTGGACTGGTCTGCTGGACCGTCGCCTATGATACAATTTACGCCCTGCAGGATCGCGAAGACGACGCTATGCTTGGCGTGAAGTCCACGGCGCGTCTGTTTGGTGACAAGGTCCTGACCGGGGTCTTTGTCTTCCATATGATCGCAACAACGCTGATCTTCCTTGGCGCCTATTTCGCGGGTGCGGGGCGGATTGGGGCCGTGCTCGGGCTGGCTTTTCTCGGCCACGGGATTTGGCAGGTGTCGCAGCTCTCGAACAAACGCGAAGCGCGGGCGCTTGCTATTTTCAAATCGAATGTCTGGGCCGGTGCGATTATTCTCGCTGGTCTGGTGATCGCTGCTTTCCTCTAGGCCATTCTTGTCTGCCCTTGCGACAGGGCTGTATAAGCAAGATATGGCCGCTGCGAAACGAATCCGTCCGCTTGATCTCTTCACCAAGGAAGAATGGGATTATGTCTCCCGCCGATCCGACCTGATGGGGCTCGGAATGGTCATCCATTGCTGGGCAGTGATTGGTCTCGCGATGGCCGCTGCAATCTGGCAGCCTGTGCTGATCATCCTCGCCGTACCGATCATTGGCGCCCGCCAACTTGGGCTCGCGGTTCTGATGCATGAAGCGGCGCATGGTGGCTTGGCACGAAACAAGGGGCTGAACGACTTTTTCGGACATTGGCTCTCTGGCGCTCCGATTGGCGGCAGCCTGAAAGCCTATCGCCCCTATCATCTTCAACATCATAAGTTTGCGCAGCAGCCCGAAGATCCCGATCTGGTTCTGTCTGCGCCCTTCCCGATCACGCAAGAATCACTACGCCGAAAGATCATACGGGACCTGACCGGCCAGACTTTTTTCAAGCAGCGCTATAACCAGTTTGCGAATGCGCTCGGCCATAATATCCGGCCTGGAAAAAGTGCCGGGAACCGCATGCAGGCCGCCCGCGAAGCGGCCGTGCCGTTCCTGATCACGAACGGGATCCTTCTGCTGTTCCTGTCCCTCCTGGGATATTGGTGGGCCTTCTTTGTCTTGTGGCTATTGCCCATGGCGACCTGGAACATGATGGTGACGCGACTGCGCAATATCGCTGAACACGCGGTGGTTCCAGATCATGACGACCCGATGCGCCATGCCCGGACCACCCGGGCAAGTCTGCTCGAGCGCGTGTTCATCGCTCCCTATTGGGTGAACTATCATTGTGAACATCACATGTTCATGCATTTGCCATTCTATCGCTTGGCCGAGGCGCATACGCTGCTGGAGGCCAAAGGCATTACGCCCAAAATGGAAGTCCAGGAGGGCTATTGGGGCGTTATCAAATCGGCCGCGAGCAAACCGATGACGGTGCCGGCCGAATGACCCCGTCCGACGCTCGAAATGTGCTCGGTGAGCCTTTAGAGCCCTGCAGCCACGATCCGTTAACGGGGTTCTTTCGGGATGGCTGCTGCAATACAGGACCGATGGATCATGGGCTGCACACGGTCTGCGTCAGCGTCACAGCCGAATTCCTGAATTATTCCTTTCATCGCGGCAATGACTTGATCACGCCGCGTCCTGAATTCCGGTTTCCGGGCCTGAAACCCGGTGACAAATGGTGCCTTTGCGCATCGCGCTGGGAGGAAGCACGCCAAATGGGCGTGGCGCCACCGGTATATCTGGGGGCAACTCATCGAAAGACGCTTTCAATCGTCGACCTGGCGCATTTGAAAGCCCATGCCGCGGAGGTCCCTCAAGCATGACCCTATATATTGAAATGGTCTCAGACCTTGTCTGCCCTTGGTGCTGGGTTGGGCTACGCCGCCTGAAAGGCGCCATCGAGATGGTTCCAGAGCTCGAAATCGAAATCCTATTCCGTCCGTTTGAGCTTGATCCCACCGTTCCCGCTGGCGGCTTCGACTATAAAGAGTATATGAAACAGAGGTTTGGCAGCGATCAGGGGCGTGACCGGGCCAATCAGATGCGGGAGCTTCTGATCCAGTATGGCGAAGAAGAAGGCATCCCCTTCCATTTCGATCGGATCACCCGTCGTCCTAACAGTTTCAATGCACACCGCGTCGTGCGCTGGGCCCAAGGACAGGGTCTTGGCATGGCGGCGAAAGAAGCTCTGTTTGAAGCAGTGTTTTCCAAGGGCCAAGACATTGGCGACCACGAAACTCTGGTCACCCTCGCAGCTAAGATCGGCTTGGACGCAAATCTTGTTTCTGACCTGTTGTCCGGCGAAGCCGATGTTGAAACCACGAGACAGGAACAAAACCTGTTCCGTCAAATGGGGATTTCCGGGGTTCCAACATTTATCGCCCACCGTCAGATCGCTGTTCAAGGTGCCGAAAGTTCTGAAAAACTCGCACGTTTCCTGAAGACTGCGGCCGAGCATGTGCCGGCCCCGCAACCGGCTGCGGGCGGCGCTTAATTCAGCTGCAGTTCGACCAGCTTCTTGTAGACGCCGTTTGCTTCTATCAGTTCGTCATGTGTGCCCGTTTCAACGACGCGGCCCTCATCGACAACAATGATCCGATCTGCCGCGCGAACCGTGGACAGCCGGTGGGCGATAATCAGGGTTGTCCGGTCCTGCGAAAATTCGGCCAGCGCTGCCTGCACTTTGGCTTCGCTTTCCGCGTCGAGGGCTGAGGTCGCCTCGTCCAGCATTAGAATTGGCGCATCCCGCAAGATCGCCCGTGCGAGCGCGATGCGCTGCCTTTGCCCGCCCGAAAGATTTCGTCCCATCTCACCTGCCTCAGCGGCATAGCCACCCGGCAGATCGCGAATGAAATCATGCGCGTTAGCAGCCTTTGCGGCCAGCTCAATGTCGGCGTCGGTCGCATCGAGACGCCCAAGCGCGATGTTTGCTCTCACCGTGTCATCAAACAGCGCTGTGTCCTGAGACACGATCGCACTCGCCCGCCGCAACGATCCGGCATTCAAAGACTGTACATCGTGCCCATCAATGCGGATTTCCCCCGCACTCACATCATAAAGGCGCAGAATGAGATTGAAGATGGTCGACTTGCCGGCCCCGCTCGAACCGACAAAGGCCACCGTCTCTCCAGCTGCGACCGCGAAATCGAGTCCGCGCAAAGCCGGCGTCCCATCGGGATAATTGAACACCACATCGCGAAATTTGATCTCGCCTTTTGCGTGATCGAGAGTGGCCGCATCCGGCGCATCAGCGACGGCCGGTAATGCGTCAACGACTTCAAACACGCGGTCCGCCGCTGCCCCACCCTCTTGGGCAACGGCGTTGAGCGTGCCGAGGGCACGCAATTCAGGTGCTGCGATCCCGATCGCTCCAATTATCCCCAGCAAGGCGCCGAGCGAGCTGTCTCCGCTGGCGATCCGCCATGCCGAGAAACCAAGAATGCCGGCCAAGGCAACGCCGCCCGTGACTTCCAGAATAGGATCGACGGCAGCCTTATCCGTCAGCACTTTCAAAAAAAGGCGGGAGCGTTCGATGAATCCGAGCTTGGCCCGGTCCTTTTGATAGGTTTCGAGCCCGTAGGCTTTGATAATCCGGTGCGACTGAAATCCTTCCGACAATAATGCCGTGACATCTCCAACTTGGCGTTGCGCCCGCTTGGCGCGTTTGCGGACCCGCTCGCCCAAGGCGATAACAGGCCAGAAGGCAATCGGATAGACAACAAGCAGGATCAGGGTCAGCTGCCAGTCGAGCCAAAGCATGATGCCGAAGGCGCCAAGCACGGTGACAACGCTCTTGGTAAAATTGTTAGCGAAACGAAGACCGGCATCCCGGATCGCGTTCACATCATTGATAAAGCGCGAAACAAAGCCCCCAGACGCATCGCCACTCAGACGCGCGAAATCACCATCGATCAATTCATCAAATTGCGTTTGCTGGATGTCGACCAGAGCGCGTTGAACGCCCGTATTGTTGAGGATGGTCATCAAATAGAGCGACACCGCCCGGCCCGTGGCCAGTGCGACAATCCCGCCGGCCGCCCACCAAACCCAATTGGTGCTGCCATCCGGATTTTCGATCGCGCCTTGAATTCCGTTGCCCACAAACGCCAGAATCGCTGCGTATGCATTGGCGAACAGCGCTGTGGTTACGGCAAACAGCGTTCCGCCGAGAAACCATCCCAGATGCGGCCGAAAATAGGTGCGAAACAACCGAAACAGGCTGCCAGGTTTTTTCGGCGTGGCGTCCATCTTAGACGTGATGGTGATCACCGGTTTCTGGGTCGAGCAGCTTGTGCGCATGGAGAATAAAATACCGCGTCTCGGCATTGTCTACAGTGCGCTGCGCCGCGCCTTTCCAGGCATCATACGCTTCTTTGTAGCTCGGATAGGCACCGACAAAATCGATCTTTGACAGATCTTCAAACTCAACATCCGTGACATCCTTGAGTTCCCCACCGATTACGATGTGAAGCAGTTGTCTGGTCTCAGTTGTCTCGCCCATAGCTCGGCGCTCCGTTGTCTGTGTTTTCTCATATGGGCGTACGGTCCAATTCGGATCTGGCAGCCGCACGCCTTTGACTCGGGCTGATAACAGGGAATGCAGGGCCTTTCCAGCCGCGAGAAGACTTCTTTGTGCAGGTTCTCCGCGATTGAACAGATAGGGCTCACCAAGATGCGTGGTGGCGATCCCGCCGGCCTCCTCAACGATGAGTGCACCTGGGGCGAGATCCCAGTCGGATTTACGCCACAAGGTCAATACGGCATCATATTTCCCACTGGCGACCCAGCATAGCCGAATCAGAGTCGCATTCGGCTTTGGGTCAGCGAGTGTCATGTCCGGCCACGGCACCGGCCAAGCGGGATGTGTGAGCATCCCCTTATTGGTGATGATCCGGCAGCCATCTTCCTGGCTGCAGCCGGTGACGCTCAAACGCTGGCCATTCAAGAATGCGCCACCGCCAAGGACCGCACTATAGGTCTCGCCGAGCACCGGCGCTTGCACCACGGCGGCGTGAGGGCGGCCACGCTGCAACACCCCCATACCAACACACCAATAAGGCTGCTGGCGCATGAAGGCGCGCGTGCCATCGATCGGATCGACAATCCAAACCCGCTCGGCCGTGCGCGTGGTGTTGCTCAGCGCCGTTTCTTCGGACAACCAGCCATAATCCGGGCGCGCCGTCATCAGGCGGTCCTTGATCAGATTGTTGACGGCAATATCGGCTTCGGTGACCGGATGCCCTTTGGATTTATCCCAAAAGCGAACATCGGAGCGTTCAAAATAATCAAGCGCGAGCGCGGCGGCTTCAGCCGCAACGGCTTTTAAGGTTGCCAGATCTTCGAGATCAAGGTCACTCGCCGGCAATCGACATATCCTCAATCAAGATGGACGGCGCATCGCGGGTTCCGCGGAACTCCAAATCAGACGCCGGGACCAGGCGCTTGAACATGCTCGGCAGATCCCCGGCAATGGTTACTTCCGAAACCGGATGCTGGATTTCGCCGTTTTCGAACCAGAACCCCGCGACGCCAACAGAATAGTCGCCCGTATTCGGATTGATCGACGGACCAAACATATCCTTCACCAGCAAACCCTTTCCGACCGAGCGCATCAAGTCTTGCGGCGATTGTGACCCCGCTTCGATAAACGCATTCGAAACGCCGACGCCCGGTGTGGCGCCAAATCCGCTACTGGCATGCCCATTTGGCGCCAGATTGAGTTGTTTCGCGGAGGCGCCGTTGAGCAACCATCGGGTCAAAACCCCGTTCTCAATCAAATTGACACGGGAAACGGCCCGCCCTTCTCCATCATGCGCGCGCGAGCCCATCCCTCGGGTCCGAAACGGATCATCGACCAGGTTCACCCCCGGTGCAAAGACTTGCTCGCCCATTTGATCCTTCAGGAAGGATACACCCCGCGCAACACTGGGGCCACTGATCGCAGATAAAAAGGCACCGATTAGGCTGCCGGCCACACGACGATCATAAATCACCGCGCCGGTTTGGGTTTTGATTTTTCTCGGTCCAAGGCGTGCCACCGCGCGCTCACCGGCGATCCGACCAATCTCCTCGGCGTTTGGACGATCCTCGAGGCGGCGTACGGAGCGACTTTCATAATCACGCTCCATGGCGCCATCCTGTTCCGCCACAGCCGCCAGCCCCAGCCCAGTCGACCCTGCGATGCGATGCGCCGAAAATCCGTTGCTGGCTGCAACCCAGCGCTCACTGACAGACCAGCCATTGCCGCAGCCGGAAACCTGTTTCACACCAGAAACAGCCAACGCTGCCGCCTCTGCCTTGAGGGCATCTTCTTCAAGCGTTTCAATCGAAATTTGGCCGTCTCCGGCAACGTCAATCTTGGGCAGTGATTTGGCCAGGTCACTTTCTGGCGCGAGGCCGCAATATGGGTCTTCCGGCACCACCTTGGCCATCGCAACGCAACGCTCCGCGAGCGTGGCCAGGGCCTCATCTGACGTGTCGGAGCCAGATACGGATGCCTGACGTTGGCCAAAAAAGCAGCGCAACGAAACGCCTTGCGATTCTGAGCGCTCAATGCCCTCAAGCTTGCCGTCGCGCACCTCGACGCTGACGCCATCTGATCGGCCGAAGGACGCGTCGGCATCACTAGCGCCAGCCTTGAGGCAAGTGTCGATCAATTTGGAGAGGATGGTGTCGGGTGAGCGCTCATGTTTTGTCATCCGCCTCATTTAGAGAGGCTCGACAGTCATGCCTACCCCTGTCTGCCACGTTGTGCTTGACCAAAAGCAGGATCGGACGCACATCGCGGACATGAGCACGATTGATCCAATTCACATCATTGGCGGCGGCATGGCCGGATCGGAAGCCGCCTGGCAAGCTGCCAATCTGGGCGTCCCCGTCATTTTGCACGAAATGCGCGGCGTTAAAGGCACCGACGCCCACCAGACCGACAAATTGGCAGAACTGGTTTGCTCAAATTCATTCCGTTCGGACGACCATGAGCTGAATGCGGTCGGCGTGTTGCATGAAGAAATGCGCCGCGCCAATGGGATCATCATTCCGACCGCTGATCAGCACCAGGTCCCTGCCGGAAGCGCGCTTGCGGTCGATCGCGAAGGCTTTGCCGATGCGGTCACATCAAAGCTCGAGGCGCATCCGCTTATCACGATTATTCGTGAAGAGATCTCGGGATTGCCGCCGGCTGACTGGACAAATGTAATCATCGCCACCGGACCACTGACATCGATTGCCCTCGCCGAAGCAGTACGGGCCGAAACGGGAGAGGACGACCTCGCCTTTTTCGATGCCATTGCCCCGATCATCTATCTCGATAGCATCGACATGGACAAAGCCTGGCGCCAGTCACGCTATGATAAGCCCGGCCCCCACGGCGATACGGCCGCGTACATCAACTGCGCCATGGATGAGCAGCAATATAACGCATTCATCGATGCCTTGATCGAGGGCGAGAAAACGGAGTTCAAGGACTGGGAAAAAGACACGCCCTATTTCGAGGGCTGTCTGCCGATTGAAGTCATGGCCGAACGCGGACGCGAAACGCTCCGCTATGGACCAATGAAGCCAGTTGGCCTGACCAATCCGCATAATCCCGAGGTCAAGGCCCACGCCATTGTGCAACTCCGCCAGGACAATGCACTTGGCACGCTGTGGAACATGGTCGGGTTCCAGACCAAGCTGAAATACGGCGCGCAAGCAGAGATTTTCCGCATGATTCCGGGACTTGAAAACGCTCAATTCGCACGGCTGGGCGGCATTCACCGCAACACATTCCTGAACTCGCCGAAACTGCTTGACCAGAGGCTACGCCTGAAATCCATGCCGCGGCTGCGGTTTGCCGGACAGGTCACGGGCGTTGAAGGCTATGTCGAAAGCGCTGCGATGGGCCTCCTCGCCGGTCGCTTCGCCGCTGCGGACCGATTGGGGATTGATCTTCCGAACCCGCCCGAAACCACAGCTTTAGGCGCACTCGTCAAGCATATTACAGGCGGGCATCTCGAGGGCAAAGCCACGTTCCAGCCAATGAATGTCAATTTTGGTCTGTTCCCGCCGGCTGATCCGGATGAAGTGCAAACCAAGGACCCGGAAACCGGCAAGCGATTGCGCGGCAAGGATAAGGGTCGCGCCAAGAAACGGGCCCAAGCCTCTCGGGCCCTGCGCGATGTCAGCGCCTGGCTCGAAGCACAGGCACTAGAGCCGGTTGCAGCGGAATAAGACATGACGCTGGAGAACTCCCCTTCTCTCTGGCGTGACGCTTTCCCAATCCCTGCAGATAACGCCCACAAATATGATCGCGGCCATCTTGTCGTGTTCGGGGCCGAAAGATTTACCGGCGCGACCCGGCTTGCAGCGGAGAGCGCCTCGCGGATTGGCAGCGGTCTCGTCACGGTTTTAAGCGACCAGCAGGCGCCAACCTATCGGTCGACCTTGCCAGCGGATATAATGGTTTCTGAGGAAGGTCTCTCCGCGATCAATCAGCCGAGCGCCCTCCTCGCCGGGCCTGGTGGGTGCAGTGATGCGCAAGCGGAGACCCTGAAAAGCGCTGATCCGTCGGTTCCCATCATTCTTGATGCCGATGCGATCCGATTGCTCGCTGAAGTCCCCTCGCGCTCGAACACAATCGTCACTCCTCATGAGGGCGAATTCACGCGCTATTTCGGCCCCCTCAGAGCAAACCGTAAGGCGGCCGCACAGCGAGCCGCGGCCGATTTTAATTGCGTGGTCGTCCTCAAAGGACCAGAAACCATCATCGCGTCTCCGGACGGGGAGACCGTGATAAATGTTACCGCTTCGCCTTATCTCGCGAAAGCTGGCACAGGCGATGTCCTGGCGGGCATGATTGCCGGACTGGTCGCACAAGGCATGCCGCCTTTCGATGCTGCCTGCGCAGGGGTTTGGCTGCACGGAAAAGCGGGTCAAGATATCGGGATCGGTCTGATCCCGCAGGACTTGATCCAGACCCTGCCGACACTGTTGCGCGGCGTCTTAAGCTAGGTGTTCCTTCACCCGCCCATAATGGTTTGAGATATGCTCAAACTCTCGATGCGGCTTCCATTGCATCACGCTGCAAAACCCGCAGGTCAGGAAGAGCGTGATATCGGCAATTGAGAATCGGTCCGCCGCCACCCAGTCTTTTCCATCAAGATGCTGGTCGAGACGGGATACGAATTTCTTGACGCTCTTTTCGGCCTTGGCCGCGGCGTCGGGCAATTGCGGGTTTTCAAGCGGCGCCATGATTGGATGGGCATTTCGGAACCAGGTCGCAAATTGCGCCATCATCATGAACTCGATCCGCCGGTCCCACATTTCGATCAGACCTTTTTCCTTTGCGTCCACGCCCATTAGGTTGGGCTCCGGGAACAGGGCCTCGAAATAACTACAAATCGCGCGGCTTTCAGTGATCGCTGTGCCATCATCAAGCACCAGAACCGGCACCTGCGCGAACGGGGACAGTTTTCGATACTCTGGCTGTTTATGCTCGCCTTTCATGATCGAGATTTCGACAATCTCAACCGCGTCGAGCTTGCCTTTGGCTTTCAGGAAATTGTAGGTACGTTCCGGATTGACCGCTTTCGGTGCATGATAGAGTTGCAAGCTGACCTCCCAAGCTTTGTGTCTTATCTAATTGAACAGTTTTCGGATGCCGATCGTGACATTCAAGGGCTCGCCCGGGAAGTATCGTTCATTGCCAAACGCGAAATCTCCCCGATCGGCATACGTCTCGTCTGCCAAATTACGAACAATAACAAAGGCTTCGAGCGCATCTGAGACGATATAGGCTGCACGCGCATTGGCCACAAAATGCCCCGGATAATCTTCCGTGTTGGCCGGGTTGGTAAAATATTCGCCAACATAATCAGCGGAAATTTCCAAACGGAACGCATCGTTTGGCAACCAAGTGAGCGTTGCCCCACCCAACCATTCGGGGGCCGTGTCGATTTGGTTGCCATCGCGAATGATTTCCGAACCGTTTCCGACGATCCGGTCGAACGTGTAGACCTGATCCGACCAGGAGAGGTTGCCCGACAGTGTCACCTGATCGCTGATCGTCCAAAGAGCGGCGAGTTCGATCCCTTGATGGCGGGTCGAGCCGTCGGTCACATTCAAGCCGTCGGAGTCTCGGAAGAAGAAATTGTCTTTGTCGGCCGAATAAGCCGCAACATCGAACACAAGATCCCCGCCTCCAATATTTCCGCGCGCCCCTATTTCAAAGCTATCCAAAGTCTCGACTTCCGCCTCCGCAACCCCTTGCTGGGATTGCAGACGATATAGGTCACTGGCCTGCGGAGCTCGGCTACCGCGGGCATAATTGGCATAGAGATCGATGCTTTGGCTGGCTGCGAAGACCAGGCCCAGTTTTGGCGTCACAAAGTCAAACGTGTCCGTGCGATCGGCGGGAACGTTGAACCGCCCATTGATCCCAACCGGCGCATCGGTCTGATAATCATAGGCATGCGCTTCTGCCCGCAGGCCGCCAAGTACGGTGAGCTTGTCAGTGAGCTCAAAGTCTAGCTCCCCCCAAAGCGCGCCGACCAGAGTATCGACCGTATAGTCATAATGGACGCCAACGGGAAAACGCGTGTCCCCCGGAAAAAAGCCGAATGGTTCAGGCTGGGTTTCGCGTAAATATCCCGTCGCCAAATCAACATCCGCGCCAAGGCGCCAGGTCAGCTGATCCGACTCTTCTTTTTCAAATCGACTCATCAGGCCAATGCCAGTGTGCCCATTCTTCTCAAACCCGCGATACGGCAAGAAATGCTGGCGAAAGTCCATTTGCTGGGTTCGCGCAAACGGGGTCAGGGTCAGCGTACCTTCCGCGAGCTCTCGCTCGAGACGCATCGCCCCGCGCGCAGACCAGGCATCGCGATAGGCCAGCGGGTCATCATTGCCTTTAGCCAGATCGCGATCCTCATAGGCATCCGGGCCTTGGATGAAATCCGCCGTTTCCTGTTCGAGATAAGAGGCCGAGGCCCAGGCGGTCACATTCCATCCCGCAAAAACTGTTTCAGCCACCCCGGATCCTTTCAGCTGAAACAGACCCGTATTATCTCGCCATCCGGTATCTTTCTGCACGGACATGGATGCGCGGCCGAGATAGCCCTGATCATAGATCAGATCGCCTTTATAGCGCCCCAGGCTGCCATATGAGGCATTCAACTGCTTCAACGCCGCACCGCTCGGATCTGTCAGGATCGTATTGATCAGCCCATGCACGGCGTTCGAGCCATATTTCGCTGATCCCGGCCCGCGCACCACCTCAATCGCTTTCGCCGTCTCATGATGAGGCTCCAGCAGGCTATTCACATTGCCAAAGGCCGGCGACCGCGTTGGTACGCCGTTTTCGAGGATCAGGAAGCTGCCTTGCCCGGCGCCCCCAGTTAGCACGGGTGAGCGAATGGCGATCAGGTGTTCCTGGCCCGAATTGGTATGGATATTGACACCTGGAAGCGTATTGAGGAGCTCAGCCGGGTGATCGGCAGCGATGGTTGCAATCGTTTCGGCATCGAGGATCGACACGGCACCCGCCCCTTCCGGACTGCGATCGCCATAGGTCGTAATCGTGGCGAGGACCCGGTTGGTGCGGTCTGGGCAAAAAGGTGAGGAAGCGGTCGGTTCGAGGCCGCGTTCGACGAGGCAGGCGATCTGCGCAGCAGACACTTCCTTTTGAGCTTCTTCATAAGCGAATTGCGCATGGGCTTGTCCGACGAGACACAGGGCCGCCGCCGAGTACAGGACTGATCGCATCATTCGGGTCCTTTAGCTTCCGAAGAACAGAGCAGCGGGCAAGGCGCCCACCACGGCCCCCGAAAGACAGGTGGCCAATGTCCCAGCAACTAGGGTTTTCCAGGCCAATTCCAAGAAGGTCGTGCGACGCTGCGGCTCAATAATCGATAGGCCCCCGATCAGGATGCCGATAGAACCGAAATTGGCGAAACCGCAAATCGCGTGCGCTGTGATCATCGCCGAACGCTCGGACAGCCCTTCCCCGCCTTCTCCGGCCAATTGCAGGAAGGCAACGAATTCGGTCAGTACGGTCTTGATGCCAATCAGGGAGCCCGATTGCGCCGCTTCCGACATGGGCACACCCACCATGTACATAATCGGAGCGAACACCCAGCCCAGCACGCGTTCAATCGATAGCGGCGCGCCGGCGACATCCGGAAGCGCGCTGAGGGCATTGTTGAACAGGAAAAGCAGTGCAAATGCGGCGATCAACATAGTAACGATATTGGCCAGGATCTTCAGGCCGTCCGAGGCCCCTGTCGCGAACGCATCCATGGTCGATTCATATTCAAAGTCCGGCTCGTGCGCGCGGAGCTTCGAATCAACGCTTTCCGGGATCATCACCAGCGCCAGCGCGACTGCAGCCGGGGCCGCAATCAAAGATGCGGCCAGCAATTGCCCGAGCGCATTCGGCAGAACGTCTTGCAAAAACACGCCATAAAGGACCAGAACGCTGCCCGCGACTGTGGCAAATCCGGCGACCATGAGAATGAATATCTCGGACCGCGTCATGCCTTTCAGGTAGGGTTTGACCAGAACCGGAGCTTCGGTCATGCCCATGAAGACATTGGCAGAGACCGCCAGGGACGTCGCCCCGCCCAGCCCCATCAGGCGCCGAAATATTGAGGCAAATCCTTTGGTAACCCAGCGCAGAATGTGCCAGTGCCACAACATGGCCGAGAGCGCTGCAACGACAATGATCAATGGCAATAAGTGGACGGCAAAAATCGGTCCAGGTTGGCCGGTCAATTCTTCCCAGCCGGCTTGAGTCCCGAATGTCGGCCCGAACACAAATTGCGTACCATATGCTGTGGCCGCGATGAGGCTGTCGACAACAATATTCGCGGCAAACAAAGCCTCTCGAATGATTGGGATGCCGAACAGGATCAAGGCGAAGGCAAATTGAATCCCAATCGCGCCAAGCACGATTTTCCAGGGAAACGCCTTTTTATTCTCCGACAAGCCCCAGGCGATCGCAAAGATCAGCGCGATCCCCAGAAACGCTCGCGCATTGTCCCAACCCCATTCCATCAGCCACTCCCAGGATAATCAGACACCGAAAACACGACTAACCCGCTCATTCGGAGCGGGCTAGTCTTTGTGTGAGTTCCGTCTTAGCCGAGTTTGCAAATGCAAATCTTATGACCATCCGGATCGCGAAAATAGGCGCCATAAAAAGTTGGCATACGCTGCCCAGGTTCGCCTTCACTTTGCGCACCAAGCTCAATCGCCTTGGCATAGACCCGGTCAACGGTTTCATTATCCGGCGCCGCGATAGCCGGCATGACGCCATTTCCGCAAGTCGCTTCTGATTCGTCATATGGACCACCGATCGCCAACATGGGTTGTCCGGGCGCAGTGCCGTAAAAATACAGGCGACCATTGTCGAAAAAGCGTTTGGCACCGACTTCGCCCAGCACCGCGTCGTAAAATTCCAGCGCTTTTTTCGTATCATTCGACCCAAGCGTGACATAAGCCAGCATGCCGTCCTCCTAATGCTCTGATTTTCACTGATCAGGTCACGCAAATGTGGATGTGACAAGAGGTAACGCAGCGTCGACGCTTGACGTTTACGTCAGCGGATGGTGCAAGGCCTTCGCACTCGCACAATGCGAATAAGTTTTAGGAGACACACTCATGTCCATTCGTTTCGATGATCGCGTCGCAATCGTAACTGGCGCGGGCGGCGGCCTCGGCCGGCAACATGCGCTTGAACTCGCGCGCCGCGGCGCAAAAGTCGTGATCAATGATCTTGGCGGGGCCATGGATGGATCTGGCGGCAATTCCGAGGCCGCCGAAGCCGTGGTCGCCGAGATCAAGGCCATGGGCGGTGAAGCGATCGCCAATGGCTCTTCGGTCGCTGATGATACGGGCGTTAAGAAGATGATTGATGACACGATGAATGCCTTCGGACGCATCGATATCATCATCGCCAATGCTGGTATCCTGCGCGATAAATCCTTCGCCAAAATGACCACGGAAGACATCAATCTGGTGCTCGACGTCCATTTGCGCGGCACCTTCAAGCCGGTTCACGCCGCCTGGAACATTATGAAGGAGCAGAATTACGGACGGATCGTGGTGACCACGTCTTCGACGGGTCTGTATGGCAATTTCGGCCAGGCCAATTATGGCGCGGGCAAGCTCGGCGTCGTCGGCATGATGAACACATTGAAGATTGAGGGCGCGAAAAACGATATTAAAATCAACGCCGTTTGCCCAATTGCAGCAACCCGGATGACCGAAGGCTTGATGCCACAAGCCATGCTCGACAATCTTAAGCCGGAATATGTCACCCCCGGCGTGATCAACCTTGTGAAAGAAGATGCGCCGACCGGCATGATCCTGTCAGCCGGTGCCGGGGCGTTCTCAATGGCACAGATCGTTGAGACCAATGGTGCTTTTGTTGGCCAAGGCGAGGCGCTAACGGCAGAAGCGGTCGCGGCGAAATGGGACCAGATCACGGATACCAGCGTTCAGACGCATTTTGATTCCGGCTCTGGTCACGGCGCGAACATCTTCGCGCGTCTGCAAGAGGCCGCTGCCAAAGCCTAATCGAACGGCATGTGACAATTATTTTCCCGGAAACCGGCGGCGGCCTATGGCCTCGCCGGTTTTTCTTTTCTAAACAGGGATGGTTAAAGGGTGTGAAGGGGGAGCGGCGATGCGCTTTCTGATCTTGTCAGCATGTGTGGGATTGCTTGCGGCTTGCGGCGGCGATGAAACGCCGGAGATCGAAGCAGAAGCGCCCGAAGTGATTGAAGCTGTCGTCGAAGAGCCCGCGGCCCCTGCGATCGATCCAACCGGTGAAGCTTGCGGCGGGATTGCCGGCGTGATGTGCCCGGATGGCTTCTATTGCAAGCAGGAAGCGGGCGCCTGCCTTGAAGTCCTGGATGGAGCCGGCACTTGCCAACCCAAGCCAGAGATCTGCACGCGCGAATATCAACCAGTCTGTGGATGTGATGGGCAAACCTATGGTAATGCCTGCGAAGCCGCCGCCGCTGGTGCCAGCATTGCGATAGAGGGCGAATGCGCGAGCCCGGATATGAACTGATTAAAGCGTCAGCGCGCTATTTTCTGACAGAAGCGCCAGACGGTCCGGCATCGGCTCATCGATCACTTGCCGCGTCTTGCTAACCGTCCGCAGAATTTGAGGCCCTTTGCTCGATTCAATTGGCGTCACAAGTAAGCCATCCTTGTCCAATTGCTCGATCAACACGGCTGGGATGGTTTTGACAGCGCCCATCATCAAAATCCGATCAAATGGCCCGTGTTGCGCCAGCCCGGACAGGCCGTTGCCATGGCGAATGGAGACGTTTTCAACCCCGAGCGTCTTCAGCCGCTCACGCGATTGCTCGACCAGGCGTTCATAGCGCTCGACACCATAGACGTGACGGCAGATCTGGCTGAGCAAGGCGGCCGTATAACCGCTCCCTGACCCAATCAACAGAATTCGGGCATGCTTGCCGGGCGCAATCTGCAGCGCGCGCAGCAGTTTGGCGGTGACCACCGGACGCGGAATGCTCTGCCCACAGGGAATCGGTAGCGCGCTATCCTCGGCCGCAATCTCTTTCAAATTTTCGGAGACGAAGGCGCCGCGATCGACGGTTTCCAGCGCTGTGAGAACACCATCATCGGTAATTCCCTGGCGCCGCAGCGACAGGACCAGGCGTGCAGCGCGTAAAGGGTCGGGAATCAGATCGGCCATGTCTCTCGCATCTCAGCGAGAAATGTCTCATGGGTCAAATCGACATGTAAGGGGGATACAGAAATGTAACCATCGTAAATCGCGCGCAGATCCGTGCCCTCATCCGGGTTGGAGAGCTTGCCGCGATAACCAATCCAGTAATAGGCGTTCCCGCGCAGGTCTTCTCGTGCTTCTGTCCGAATGATTCGTTCATCCCGGAAGCCCTGGCGGGTAAAACGTACGCCTTTGACGTCTTCTGGCGCGCGATCCGGGAAATTGATGTTTATGACCAGGTCGTCTGGCCAGCCTTTTTCAATGATCGGCTTTAATACTTTGGCGCCCCACTCCGTCGGTGTTTCCCAGGGACAGGAATGCGGGTTCTGGAAGCCACGCGACTGGCTGAGCGCAATGCTTGGAACGCCATGCTGCATCCCGAACAAGGCGGCGGCGATGGTGCCTGAAAACGTCGTATCCTCGGCGATGTTCTGACCATGATTGACGCCGGACAGGATCACGTCCGGGCGCTCTGGCATCAGCTCGTCCAGCGCCAGCAAGACACAATCACTCGGTGTACCATTGACGGCATAGCGCTGCGGTCCGGTTTCGCGCACGCGGACAAATTCAGTGAGCGAGATCGCGCGCCCCTTCCCCGATTGCTCCAACTCCGGCGCAACGATCCAGATATCGTCGGACAATTCCCGCGCGATATGCTCCAGCACCTCGAGGCCCGGCGCGTTGATGCCGTCATCATTGGTCAGCAAAATTCTCACGCGATGACCTCGAGCCCGCCCATATAAGGCCGCAGCACGTCCGGAACGGTGATCGAGCCATCCTCATTCTGGTAATTCTCAAGCACGGCGACGAGCGTGCGCCCAACCGCCAGCCCGGACCCGTTCAGCGTGTGCACGAATTCCGGCTTCGGCTTGGGCGTGTCCTCGCTGGGGGCCGGGCGCCAGCGGGCTTTCATCCGACGGGCCTGGAAGTCGCCGCAATAAGAGCAGGAACTGATCTCTCGATAAGTATCCTGGCTCGGCAACCAGACTTCCAAGTCATAGGTCTTGCGCGCGCCGAAGCCCATATCGCCGGTGCAGAGCAGCATGCGCCGATACGGCAGATCAAGCGCCTCCAGAATGCCTTCCGCGCATTTGGTCATGCGCTCGAGCTCGGCAAGCCCCTCTTCCTCATCACGAACGATGGAGACCATTTCGACTTTGTTGAATTGGTGTAGGCGGATCATGCCCTTGGTGTCCCGCCCGGCGCTGCCGGCTTCGGAGCGGAAACAGGGGGTATGGGCGGTGTAGCGTTGCGGCAATTCGCTCTGATCTAGAATACTTTCGGCAACAATATTGGTCAGCGGCACTTCCGAAGTTGGGATCGTGTAATGCCCGGAATCTGTTTTGAAGAGATCCTCTTCAAATTTTGGGAGCTGCCCGGTGCCAACCAATGCGTTCGCCCGGACCATGAAGGGTGGGCTGCATTCGGTGTACCCATTTTGCTCCGTCTGAACGTCGAGCATATAAGTTGCAAGGGCACGTTCGAGGCGTGCGAGCTTCCCGGACAATAACACAAAACGCGCGCCAGACATCTTCGCCGCTGTTTCGAAATCCATCATGCCGAGCTTCGCGCCCAAATCGGCATGATCCAGCACTTGGTTCCGCCCTTTCAGCCGCGCATTCGGCTCGCCCCAGCGGTGTTGCTCGACATTGCTGGCTTCATCCTCGCCTTCGGGCACGTCTGGCATCGGGATGTTCGGGGTGCCGAGGAGCAGCTTGTCGAGTTCTTCGCGGGCGGCGGCTTCCTGTTCGCCGGCCGCTTCGATGACATCCTTGGCCTCGGCCACCTCGGCGCGCAACTGTTCGAACAAGGCGTCATCGCCGCTGGCTTTGGCCTTGCCGATCTCTTTCGACTTCGCATTGCGGACTGCTTCCGCCTCTTGCTTGTCAGAGACGGCCTGGCGCACCGCGGCGTCATGATCGAGCATGTGCGAGACGACCTCACCGAGCCCCTTTTGCTTGCGCTCAAAGGCGGCACGGAAGGCTTCGGGATTGTCGCGAATGGCGCGGATATCGAACATGGGCTCGCCTCTTGTGTAAGACGCTGTCGCTCCTAAGCCGCTAAGCCGGATTCGTCCACTGGGGGAGATGTGGAATTCCCACGAAACCGCTCATCCCCGCGCAGGCGGGGATCTCGTGCATCAAGACCGGAATCGCTGAAACAAATCCCCGCCTGCGCGGGGATGAGCTATCTTTGATGGTTCCGCCCTCCTGACGAAAGTCAGGACCTCTGGCGGTTGAGACCAATTTCGAGCCATAAAACCCAGCCGCCATGGATGCCAACTTTCGTTGGCAAAACGGATCATTGTTTGGGTCTACTGGATTCTATGAGAAAGTCCCGGATCGAGACCGGGATCCCGTAAGCCTCATCCTGAGCTGGTCGAAGGACGTGCGGCACGGCCCTCGTCCTTCGACAAGCTCAGGATGAGGGCCTTCTTCAGATCTACTGATCCTTGATCTCCGGAGCCAAGCGAATGTGAAGCTCGCGCAACTGATCGTCGCGAACCGGGCTTGGGGCCTGCATCATCAGGTCACGCGCTTGCTGGTTCATCGGGAACAGCGTCACATCGCGAATATTGTCGGCATCGGCGAGCAGCATGACGATCCGGTCGACCCCTGGCGCAATCCCGCCATGTGGCGGCGCGCCATAGCGAAACGCATTCAGCATGCCGCCAAACTCGGCCTCGACAACTTCCGGGCCGTAGCCGGCTTTCTCGAACGCCTTCAACATGATGTCCGGGCGGTGGTTCCGGATCGCCCCAGAGGACAGCTCATAACCATTACAGACAATGTCATACTGATAGGCCGTGAGCGCCAGCAGGTCGTCATCCGTCTTGGCGTTCTCGAGCGCGTCGAGCCCGCCTTGCGGCATCGAGAACGGGTTATGCGAGAAGTCGACTTTCTTATTGTCTTCGTCCCACTCATACATCGGGAAATCGACAATCCAGCACAGGCGGAAGACGCCGTCTTCGATGAGATCGAGTTCCTGGCCCACCTTCGTTCGCGCCGCGCCAGCGAGTTTGTACGCGTCGCCTTTTTTGCCAGCGGAGAAGAAGATGCCATCGCCATCGCCGAGCCCGGTATGCTTAAGGAAAGCTTCTAGGTGATCCGCATCGAAATTCTTGAGCACAGGGTCCTGGCTGGTCACAGCGCCATCCTCGCCGGCGCGCAGGCGCGCGTAACCGAGGCCGGGCGCTTGCATTTCTTTCTTCGCCCACTTGTCCATATCATCGAAGAATTTGCGAGATTGGGTTTCGGTCGCTTTCGGTGCCGGTACGGCGATGACACGTCCGCCGCCTTTGATGATCTTGGCGAAGATCGAGAAGCCGGTCTTGCTGTCATCGGCGAAGAAATCCGTGACATCGACCAGCTCAATCGGGTTGCGCAGGTCGGGCTTATCGGAGCCATATTTGGCCATGGCCTCGGCATAAGGAATGCGCGGGAAAGCGCCGTCTGGCACCGTCCGCCCTTTGCCCTGCCAGTCGGCGAATTCTTCAAACACACCGCGCATCACCGGTTCGATCGCCTGGAACACGTCTTCCTGGGTGACAAAGCTCATCTCGACATCGAGCTGATAGAATTCCCCCGGCGAGCGATCCGCGCGGGCATCTTCGTCGCGGAAACAAGCGGCAATCTGGAAATAGCGGTCGAAGCCAGAGACCATGAGCAACTGCTTGAACTGCTGCGGCGCTTGCGGCAGGGCGTAGAATTGGCCCGGGTGCAGGCGAGAGGGCACCAGGAAGTCGCGCGCGCCCTCTGGCGATGAGGCGGTCAGGATCGGCGTCTGATACTCGGTAAAACCCTGCTCAACCATGCGCCGGCGGATTGAGGCGATGACCTCTGAGCGCAGGATCATGTTGGCGTGCAGCGTCTCGCGGCGCAGATCCAGATAACGGTGCTTTAGGCGGATATCTTCAGGATAATCCGGTTCACCAAAGACCGGCAGCGGAAGCTCAGCAGCTTCTGATTGAACAGACGCCTCTTTGACCCGGATTTCGATTTCCCCGGTCGCCAAATTCGGGTTTACAAGGTCAGCATCGCGCGCCAGGACCTCGCCCTCAATCGTAATCACGCTTTCGGTACGCAGGCGTTCGACCACCGCGAAGGCCGGGAAATCGGGATCGAAGACACATTGGGTCAGGCCATAATGGTCGCGCAGGTCGATGAACATGACCCCGCCATGATCCCGGCGACGGTGCAACCAGCCAGACAGTTTGACCGTCTCACCGACATGAGATTTGCGAAGTTCGCCGCAAGTATGGCTGCGATAGGCGTGCATGATGCGCTCCGTTTGGGAGGAGAAATAAAGGCGGCTTTTGGCGTCGGACGGCAGCGAAAGTCAAGAGGTGCCCTCACCTGCCAATGCGGACAATTCGATTAACCGGTTTTTCAGGCATTAGACTTTAGGTTGTGGCATGTCGATTCCTTCTACTGCGTCCATCGAACCACCGGAGCTGACCCCGAAAATGCGCAATCGCGCAGAGGGGATCGTAATTGAATGTAATGGCACCGAAGCCCGGATCGCCACAACAGCCGGAAAAACCGATGCGGCCGATGATTATTGGGCCGTGGGGCAGCTCATCTCCATCCAGGTTGGAAAGCACCGTGTGGTCGGCCTGCTCTACAAGGTGGAGAATGAAGAATCTGACTGGGCACCTGACGGCAAGAACGCGATCACGCTCTATGTCGAATTGTCCGGGGAAGTTCGCCCCGACGATCATCGTGGCTTTGTCTTCTCCGGCGGGATCACACAGTATCCCTATATTGGGGCGGTCGCGCATAAGATTCGCAAACAGGATCTGGTGACGATCTATAAATCGAGTGATGCATCGGCGATCACGATCGGCAATCTCAGCCAGGCGCCGGACATTCCAGCTGTGGTTTCGGTGGATTCCCTATTGTCACGCCATTTCGCCGTTGTCGGAACCACGGGTACCGGTAAATCGACGGCGGTGACCCTGATCCTTCACTTGATTGCCAAGCATAAGCTCAATCAACGGATTCTGATCCTCGACCCGCACAATGAATATACGAGCGCCTTCGGCATGAAGGCGAATACAATTACGGCCGAAACGCTTGATCTGCCCTTCTGGTTATTGAACCTCGAAGAATTCCAGCAAGTCGTGTTCCGCGGGCGCGAAGGCTCGCAGGAAGAGATAGATGCGCTTCGGGAATTCATCCCAAAAGCCAAGACCCTGTACAAATACGGCGCTCAGAATACCGTGCGCCGCAAGGCCAATGGCGGGTCGTCATTCACAGCTGACACGCCCGTCCCGTATCGCTTTGCTGACCTGTTGAAGCTCATGGACGAGGAAATTGGTTCGCTCGATGGGGCCATTCGCCGCCTCACCTTGCGCCATTTGAAGGCAAGGCTGGAAGCCGTGGTGAATGATCCGCGCTTCGCCTTTATGTTTGGGTCGCACGATGCCACGGACCGGATCGAGGACGTGCTCGGCAATATCTATCGTGTCCCGCTCGACAATAAGCCGATCACCGTGTTCCAGATGTCGGGCATCCCGTCGGAAGTTGTAAACTCGGTCGCATCTGTTCTCTGCCGTCTTGCCTTTGACATCGCGCTGGCCAGCAACTCCAAGGTCAAGACACTCGTCGTTTGTGAAGAAGCCCACCGCTATATTCCGTCTGATTCAACGAGTGCATTTGCGCCGACGCGCGAGGCGATTGCCCGGATCGCCAAAGAAGGCCGGAAGTATGGGGTCTCTCTGGCGATTATTACCCAGCGTCCAAACGAACTCGACCCGACCATCCTGTCTCAGTGCAACACGATTTTCTCCCTGCGCCTCGGCAATGATGAAGACCAGAACGTGATGCGTAAAGCGATTGCGAGCGGCTCCCGTTCGACCCTCGCTTTCCTGTCGTCCCTTGCGGACCGCGAATGTATCGCGTTCGGGAGCGCGGTATCGACGCCAATGCGGATGCGCTTCCGCAATCTCGCGGCCAGCGCGCGGCCTTCAAGCCAGCATGTCGACGATGGCAGCGGTGTCGCGGCTGCCGCTCGCACCAGCTTGTCGGAGATCGTGTGCGGCTTGCGCGGCACGTCTGCTGATGATGATGCCGATGGCGACGATGAGTGGATCGTCGAAACGGCGCCGATAGCGCAGGACTATCCTGAACCGGAAGCGGTTGAACTGCCAAATGAAACCAATCTGAAACGGCGGTCGCTGTTGCGGCGGAAAACCAGCTAATCCACTCGTATTTGCAGATACACACTCGCCTTTCCGACCGGCTTAATTTAGGGCCACTCGCATGACTCGCGAGCAACTTACTCCAATCACTGATCAATCCGCACTGGCCGAGGCCTGTGAACGGCTTGCCGAGGGTAGTTTTCTGTGTGTGGACACCGAGTTTCATCGCGAAACCACCTATTGGCCTGAACTGTGTTTGATCCAGGCTTCATGTGAGGGTTACGAAGTTATTATCGATCCAATGGCAGAGGACTTGGACATTGGGCCATTCCTGCAATTGCTCGCTGATGAATCGCGGCCAAAGGTCTTCCACGCGGCGCGCCAGGACATCGAGATCTTCAACCGCCTGCTGGGCCATCCGCCGCGTCCGGTCTTCGACACTCAGATTGCGGCCATGGCGCTCGGCATTGGCGATTCGATCTCTTACGACAATCTCATCCAGCGCCTGTTGAAGCGACGGATAGACAAATCAAGCCAGTTCACGGATTGGAAGCGCCGCCCGCTGACCGAGAAGCAGCTGGTCTATGCGATGGGCGATGTCACGCATTTGCGCGACGCCTATCTGAAGATCATGGATCGTTTGTCTCAAATGGATCGGATGCACTGGGCGCAGGCCGAAATGGAAGAATTGGCTGATCCCGCGCTTTACGATACGTCGCCGGAAAATGCCTGGAAGCGCTTGAAAATGCGCAAGCCCAATAAGGAATATGCCGCGATCTTTGCGTCTGTCGCCGCTTGGCGAGAAGAAAAAGCGCAGACCATTAACAAGCCACGCCGCCGCATCCTTAAAGACGATGCGATCCAGGAAATTGCCGGTCAGAAACCACAAAATGAAAAAGCCTTCGAGCGCTTGCGGGCCGTTCCAAAAGGCTTCATTCGATCCAAATACGCAGAAGGCTTGATGGACGCGGTGTATGCCGCGGTTTCCAATCCGGACGCGCACGCGCCCGAGCTGCCGAAACGGCAACACAATCCGGAAATGCCGGCGGGCGCGCCGGAAATGCTGAAAGTGCTGCTGAAAGCCGTCAGCGATGAAGCCAATGTCGTACCGCGCCTGATCGCCAATGCATCGGACGTGGAGAAACTAGCCCGTGGTGAGACCTCCGACGATATCGCCGCCTTGTCCGGCTGGCGATATGAACTCTTCGGCAAGAAAGCCCTCGCCTTACTGTCCGGAAAATTGGCGTTGTCTTTCGAAAACGACCAGGTCCGGCTGTTTGAATTATAATCTAGTCGACCACCAGTCTTGGATGCAGCTTCATCAGGCCAGCGAGTTGGCCCAAGCGCCGCTCGACGGTTTCTGAAACCAGATCACTGTAATGCTTGTCGACCACGAGGCTCAACACGTCGTCTTTCACGCGCAGTTTCGCCGTCGCTAGGATTGGCCCTGAGCGGCCGGAATAAACACTGCCCAATCGCATTGCCGTGCCGAGCACTTTCGCGCGGCGCTTGGCCGACATACCAAGCAGGCGCGCATAGCGCGGATCTTCGCGAAACTTGAATGTGTAACGCGATGCCGCCGCGTACGCGGCGAACAGCCGCTCAGCATGGTTGAGGGCTGGCAACGGTGCTCGAAGCACTTGCTCAAACACCAATTGTGCGCGGTGATCAGGATGCATGCGGGCGCCGGCATCGGCCATCATGCAAATCGCCCGCAGGATCGGCTCATCCTGTTTAAACTGCGCCGAAATCGGGTGAATGAAACTGTATAGCTCTCGACCAAAGACCTCATTTTGAGGAGAAGACTTTAAAAAGAGCGGTACTGCATCCAGCAAGGCCGACGCGCCGTGAATGGGCAGCCCCTCAGCTGCCACCCCGTCCCGGAGACCAAAGGCCGACACAATCACTTTGTCGATCTTCAATTGTGACATCAGCGTGCTGAGCAGTAGCGCAGCGTGTGGCAGGGTTTCAAAGCGCCGTTTTGAGACGCTATTCAATTGCTCCCTCGTTAATTTGTCCGATTGGGCGAGATCGGCAGCTTCGATGACGTTTTCGACATCATCAATCGTCATCTTGTACCCGTGTGCGACGCGCAAAGGATAATTACGCAGCATCATGTGCACAGCGGCCACGTTGCGCCACGCCCCGCCAACGGCGAACAGGCGTTTCTTACCTGATGGGACCGTCAACTCGCCCTGTGACAGTATTTTTCGCATCGTCTTGCGACGTTTTTCGTACGATAGTCCGGCATCTCCGGCCCGGGCGAGCGGTCCAAGCAGAAAGGTCTCGCCGACAGATGCGTCTGCAACGGGTCGCAATTCCATGCTGGTGCCACCCAGATCCGCTATCAAACCACTCGGATCGATGAATCCCGCTTTAACCCCGAGCGCGGATAACCGTCCTTCATCATCGCCGCTCAGGACTTTGATCTTCACGCCGAGAATTTTTTCGGCCCGAGCTCTAAAATCCGGTCCATCCGCGGCCTCCCTGACCGCCGCCGTTGCAACCGCGCGAATGTCCGAGATGCCCAGGCTGGAGGTGATTGCGCGAAACCGGTGAAACGTCCGAAGCGCCAGCTCGACACCAGATGGCGACAAGCGACCAGTATCCGACAAGTCTCGCCCCAGACCAGCCATGGTTTTTTCATTGAAGTGCGGGATCAAGGCCGATCCCGCCTGCTCATAGATCACCATTCGACAGGAATTAGACCCGATGTCGATGACTGCGATCTTGTTGATCGTCTTCATTTCGTTTTGCGCTCACGCCGGCGCGGCGCCAGCCTTGGCGGCTCACTGACGACCAGAGCACTGCCACGTCCAGACAAGCTTGGATTGTCCATAAAGTAACGGTGGGCGCTAAACCCGCCCTCGCTGCTAATCTGATTTCGCACATAGGACCCGTCCGGCATCATGTCCCAGCTTTGTTCGTCATCATTCAGATTCGCAACCATAATTTGGTTGAGCACCTGGCGATGCACCGTCGGCACCTCGATCGGCACCAGCGCCTCGACCCGGCGTTTCAAATTGCGATCCATCCAATCCGCTGACGACATATAGACTTTCGCCTTTTCAGACGGCAGCGTCTCGCCATTGGCAAAGCAGACAATCCTCGAATGCTCCAAAAAGCGTCCGACCAGGCTCTTGACTTGGATTGTCTCGGACAGGCCGGGAACTCCCGGCCGAAGGCAACATATCCCGCGCACGATCAAGCGGATTGGCACCCCGGCCTGGCTCGCTTTGTACAGCGCATCGATTATGTCCTTGTCGACCAAGGAATTCATCTTGGCCCAAATGCCGCTTGGCTTGCCGGCTTTGGCCGCTTTCTCTTCCTTGCGAATGCTCTGGATCAGATAGGCTTCCATGGCGAAGGGCGACATCACCACTTTTTCAAGTTCCGGTCCGTCTGCCGGCGGTTCGCGGTACGCAGTGATATAATTGAACAAACGACCGGCATCCCGGCCCATGGCCGGGTCGGCGGTGAAGAGCGCAAGATCGGTATAGATCTTGGCGGTCACCGGGTGATAATTACCGGTCCCGAAATGCGTATAAGTCCGCAAGCCATCGGCTTCACGCCGAATGATTAGAGAGACTTTGGTATGGGTTTTGTAGTCCAGGAACCCATACACCACTTGCACACCGGCGCGTTCCAGGTCCCGCGCGAGGCGGAGATTGGTCTCCTCATCAAACCGGGCTTTGATCTCGACCAAGGCCGTGACGTTCTTTCCTTCCTCCGCCGCCTCGATCAGGGCGGTCACGATGGGGGAGTTGAGGGTCGTTCGATATAGGGTTTGCTTGATCGCGATGACGTTTGGATCGCGGGCGGCTTGGCGGATGAATTGCACCACGACGTCGAAGGACTCATAAGGGTGATGTACCAGAATGTCCTTCGCCCGGATCGCTTCAAAACAATCGCCGCCCATTTCGCGGATACGCTCCGGGAACCGAGCTTCAAACGGCTTGAACAGCAAATCCGGCCGATCATTCATGATCAGGCCGGACAGATCCTTCATCCCGAGCAGGCCATCGATCAGCATGATATCACGCGCTTCTGCGCCAATCTCGCGGGCGACGAACTCGCGCAGGCTCTCCGGGCCATCTGAATCGATATGGATGCGCACGATGCGGCCACGTCGTCTTTGTTTGAGCAAAATCTCAAACTCGGCGATCAAGTCTTCGGCTTCTTCCTCGATCTCGATATCGCTATCGCGGACAATCCGGAACACGCAATGCCCATTCGACTTGAACCCCGGGAATAAGAGTTTCTGGAAATGCGCGATCAGGCTTTCCAGTCGGACAAAGCGCAGAACGCCCGATTTTTTGTCGGGCAGGCGCACAAATCGCGAGGAGAAGGCCGGCATCGGCACCAACCCAACCATTGATTCCCCACCTCCCTTCTCTGGCGAGAGCTGGAAGGCGACAGCGAAGCCGAGGTTCGGGATGAAAGGGAAAGGATGCGCCGGATCAACAGCCTGGGGCGTCAGGATTGGAAAGATCTGGCTTTCGAAGCGCTCCTTGAGCCAGGTCATATCGGCGCGCTTCAATTGAGAGACCGCCAGCACTTCGATGTCTTCAGCGCTCATCTGCTGGCGCAATTCGCCCCAGCAGGCCTGCTGATCGAGCATCAGGGTCTCTACCGCCGCCTCGATCGCGTGCACCTGCTCGACCGGTGTCCGGCCTTCCAGGCTAAGCTTTTGGATACCCGCCCGGGCCTGCTCGCGCAGGCCCGCATAGCGCACCATGAAAAACTCATCGAGATTGTTCGAGGAGATTGATAGAAACCGCAGCCGCTCAAGCAGCGGATGATTAGGGTTACGCGCCTCTTCCAAAACTCGTTCATTGAATTTCAGCCAGGACAGTTCGCGATTTATGTAGCGATCGGCAGCTGCGACGGGCGCTTTTACAATTGCCGTCATTGCTCCGTCATGTCAGCCATCACCCCGACCCTTTTCTTCGTCCAAGATTTCCCGCGTTAGCGGAATGGTTAGCGGTCGATCGCCAGTGGCCCCGGCAAGGATCTCCGCTGTTTCTTCAATCTGCGAGTAGTCCAGCCCCAAGCGTGTGACAAGATAGTCCTCTACCGATTTTGGAAGGTCGAGAAATGAGCGGGCAAAGGCCCGGCGCAACCGCGCACGCATCAGATCTTCGTCAGGAGCCGGAAGCTCTGCCAAAGGCGCCGCCTTCAAGCGTGATCGCAAATCCGGTGTTTGCACCCGCCACAGTTCAGGCACGCTATGCGCGGCGAGCAGAATATGGGTTTCGTGCCGCTTGATCCCGCTCAATAGAAGTAAAAGCGTTTCGACATCGACCAATGCGTCGACATCATCAACAACGAGATCTGTTTCGGTTAGCGATTCAATATCCGGCAGATCCAGTTTTGCCAGAGCCGTCGATGGAATGTATCGCGCTTTCCGTTCGCTGGCCCAGGCTTTTGCCAGGGTGGTCACGCCGCTGCCTTTGGTGCCGACCAGACAGAAGGCGTGATACGGCCACCGTTCGGGTTTACGAATGGCCGCGCAAATCGCCCGGTTTGCGGCCGTGATTTCCATGTCTTCAAAGCCGAGTTCGCTTTCGGGAAACTTGATCGGAATCTGCCGCGACGGCGCCATTGATTTATTGGCTCTCCACCGGGGCTGCTCGGGCCGCGCTGATCGCTGATGTCATCACCCAGCCGATCGGCTCAGCATTGATCACAACGCCGCGGTCTCGCAGGTCTGAAGTGAGGCGCTGGCCATCACCGGCAAAAGCGAATGCCACGACGGCCCCATCTGTCGAGATGGCCCGCGTCTGGAAGTTGGACACCAATGGCGATTGTGCCAGCGCCTGGCGCAAGGTGATCCATTCCGCCAGCGAGGTGTACTTGACCGTCGCTTCAATCAGAGTTCGGCTCGTATCGCGAATGATTGATGTTTGTTTCCAATCATCATTGAGGCGAACCGCCACCGCATCGAGTGTATCTGACAGCGTCGCAGCACGACGCGTGGTACCGATACGGCGCGGCCCGGATGGCGTGACAGAAACCAGATCAACGCGATAACCGCCCTCCGCACCGCGCAAGTCCGCAAAAATCGCTCGTTGCGCGCCGTACAAAGCGAGCTCATCCTGGAGCACATCCCAAGGCATATCGGCGCTATAGCCAGCACTCCGGCTGATAATCAGCGGCACAAGGCTGCTCTTGGGGGCCTCTTCCCATGCGAGGTTCCAGGCGAGATCCATCCCATTCGAAGCGGTCGTGAACAGCACGGCGCCGGGCGCCAGACTGTCTGTAAATGGCAGGCCGACCTGATTTAGCAGGCTGCGCACCTGGACCGGATTATAGACCACCGCCAATTGCCCACGATACCGCCCTGCCCCGGCCACCTCTTGCTCAACGTCAACCGCGGCAGCCAATCGTTCTGCTGTTATCTGGTCCAGGATCAGATCTGTGGCAGCGAGACGGTCTTCTGGAAGCGTAAACCGTTCAATCAATCGTTGCGCGCCGATCAGCTTAGCGCTGGCAAAAGCCTTTTGCTGCGCCTCAGCGACGGTCGGAGCACGCTCATCAACTGCGATTCCACTGACCGTATACACATCTCTGTTCTGTGCATTTGCACCGAACGCCATCGACGTGATCAACGCCATTGCCAGCAGGAATATTCGAATCATGATTTCGGCCTCTCAACTCACATTTCTCTTATCAAGTGTCGGCTGGCTCGTGAACCGTAGAAGCGCGCTGGTCAGCAGGCAGTCCACATGCTAACGCGCGCAGCCATGACAAGTAATGCATCTGATTCCCTGTCTTACCGCGACGCTGGTGTCGACATTGAGGCAGGTGACAAATTGGTCAAAGCGATCGGCCCGCTGGCTAAAGCCACGAGTCGGGCCGGCGTTATGGGCGGGCTGGGCGGTTTTGGCGCTTTGTTCGATCTCAAAAAAGAAGGCTGGCAGGACCCTGTCCTGGTGTCAGGCACCGATGGGGTCGGCACCAAGCTGATGCTGGCTTTTGAAACCGGCCAGCATGATACGGTCGGTATTGATCTGGTTGCCATGTGCGCCAATGATGTCCTCGCGCAAGGCGCTGAGCCATTGTTTTTTCTTGATTATTTTGCCACAGGAAAGCTCGAAAACGGGATCGCTGAGCACGTCATTTCAGGTATTGCCGAGGGCTGCAAACGCGCCGGGTGTGCCTTGATCGGCGGCGAGACCGCCGAAATGCCGGGCATGTATCCTCCCGGGCATTATGATCTTGCTGGATTTGTTGTCGGCGCGGTCGAGCGGTCTGCAATCCTGCCGCAGATGGATCAGATGGTCGTTGGAGATGTCCTGATCGGTATCGGATCGAGCGGACCGCATTCGAATGGTTATTCCCTGATCCGTAAAATCGTCGAACGGTCCGGTTTGACCTATGAGGAGTCCGCACCCTTCTCGAATGCGGAAGCGCTCGGACAGGCCTTGTTGACCCCGACCCGGCTCTATTCGGAGGCAGCTTTACCACTGATCCGAGCGGGAACGGTTAAAGGGCTCGCGCATATCACGGGTGGCGGCCTGACCGAAAATACGCCGCGCATGTGTCCAGATCATTTGCAACCACGCATCGATCACGACGCCTGGGACGTCCCAGCCGTGTTTAATTGGCTGCAGGATGTCGGTAAGGTTGAGACGGACGAAATGCATCGCACGTTCAATATGGGCATCGGCATGGTCTTCGCCGTCGCTCAGGATCAAGTGGATGCGGTCATATCTGCCCTGAAAGAGGCTGGCGAAACGCCGGTCATCATGGGCGATCTAACAGGCAAATGAACCGCCTGCGAACCGCCATTCTGATTTCAGGCCGCGGTTCGAACATGCGTGCGATCCTGGAAGCTGCGAACGCCACAGACTATCCTGCCGAGGCTGTGCTGGTCCTGTCAAATCGGCCAGAAGCCGAGGGTCTCTCGCATGCTGACCGGCACGGCATCGCAACCGCTGCTGTTGATCACAAGCCCTTTGGCAACGACCGCGAAGCGTTTGAACGCGCCATGCAGGTCGTCTTGGAGCAACACAGAATAGAGATGATCGTCCTGGCAGGCTTCATGCGGATATTGACGCCCTGGTTCGTGGCAAAATGGTCCGGACGCATGATCAATATCCATCCGTCGCTGCTGCCGAAATACCCCGGTTTAAATACGCATCAGCGTGCGATCGACGCGGGTGACGCGGAAGCGGGCTGTTCGGTCCACTGGGTTACTGAAGGGGTTGATCAGGGGGGTGTGATCGCACAGGCCCGCGTTCCAATACGCCCGGACGATACATCAGAAACGCTCGCGCAACGGATCTTGCCCGAAGAACACAAACTCTATCCGAAAGCGGTTCGCCTTGCGGCGTTGGAAATCATGCAGCGGTCTCAACCCGCAATTTGAGAATTTCGTCCAACAACAATTGATTGAGCGCAGATTTTTGTTCTAGCCACTCGGAATCGAACTCCTGAATCAACTCCGGCACCGAAACCAAGCCACGGCCTCGATCAACGTGCGAGATATCATCGGTCCAGAAGCCCATCAGCCATTGGCCGAAATCCGGCTCGAAAATCTCGGTCTCTTGGACAATCTCGCAGATCGTGTGTCGCGGATCGGCCTCAATCCGCGCGAAAGTCGACTCGACCGATTTATCCAGGCCTTCCAGCACCTGCAGAAAATTGCCTTTGGTATAAACCAGCAATCCCGTCAGCCCACAGCGCAAATTGTTCAGGCGCGACTTATGCAGAATCGCCCCTATGTCTGAGGCTTTAATCCACGGCTTGGCCCGACTCTTATAGATGATCCGCTTCATGCCTCTGGTATAGCGCAGCTTGGTTTAAATATCGTAGACAAGATATGAAAAGACAAACCGAATTTCGGCCAAGAAAAAAGGCCGCCCACAGGCGGCCTTTTCTCAAACTTTGATCTATCGCGCTTAGCCGACAATATCGGCTTCGCTGAAGAATTGAGCGATCTCGATGGCCGCGTTTTCGTCGCTGTCTGAGCCGTGGGCTGAGTTTTCGCCAATCGACTGGGCGAACAGTTTCCGGATGGTGCCGTCCGCGGCCTCTGCCGGATTGGTTGCCCCCATAACTTCACGATATCGTGCGACGGCGTTCTCGCCTTCCAAGACCTGCACGACGACCGGTGCAGACGTCATGAATTCTACCAGCTCACCGAAGAAGGGACGCTCTTTGTGGACGTCATAAAAACGCTCAGCTTGTGCTTGGGTCATGTGAATGCGGCGTTGTGCAACAATGCGAAGTCCGCCTTCCTCAATCACTTTATTGATCGCGCCCGTCAGGTTGCGCGCGGTTGCGTCCGGCTTGATGATTGAGAAGGTACGTGTGCCCGCCATGGGAGGCTCCTGTCATAATTATCTGGAATGTTGGCGCGCCTATAGCCGGGCTGACGACGCTCGGCAACCGCCCGCGACAGGCTGCCATGATTTCTTCATAGGTTGATGAGACGCTTTCCGCTAAGATGCACCCAAATGGAGGCTGATATGGTTGGAACTTTGCGCATGATGCTGGCTTTCGCGGTCCTGATCGCGGCAGGATATGGCATCTATTTCCTATGGACTGGCACCTTGCCGCCGCACACGCTGAAAATCGCTGGCACCTATGGCATTCTAACATTGATAGTCTTCGTGATCACGCTAATCACCAAGCCGGCGGGCGAGAAACACTGACTATTCGCGAACCCAAGCGCGCGCCGGGCCGAGAAAACCCATTTCGATTTCCCAGGGCTCTGCTTCGGCTTGCGCCCTGAGCTCAACCAGCAGCGGATGGTTCCAGACGGCTTCAGAATAGGCCCTTGCGGCGCCGCTCAGCGCATAGCCATATGTCCGGAACCGCGTAACCACAGGCGCATAGAACGCATCTGCCGCACTCCAATCGCCAAATAGGAAGTCGCCGTCCGACGCATATTGCGCGCGACAGTTTTCCCACAGCTGCAAAACGCGTTCGATATTGGTCTTCAGATCGTCTTCGATCTTGGGCGTTGGCAGGCTTGATCGAATATCCACCGGCATCTGACTGCGCAGGCCAATAAAGCCGGAATGCATTTCTGCGCATACAGATCTCGCCAAAGCGCGTTTGGACGGATCTTCTGGCCAGACCGCGCCTGGGCGTGTCTGCTCTGCGATCCATTCAGTGATCGCATAACTGTCACGGATGATCAGGTCATGATGTATAAGCACGGGCAAAGTGTGTAGGCCGGTTTCTTCGATCAGTTGCGCCTTGGTTTCGGGAAATCCGATCGGCACCACACGTTCCGGTATGCTCAGGCCACTGGCGCGAGACACCAGCGCCGCGCGAATGGACCAGGACGAATAGTTCAGATTGGCGAGGATCAGTTCGGTCACTTTCCAGCTTCCTTCCAGCCGCGTCCGCGTTGTTGGAAATAGCGCGCCGACAAGCCGGCATCTTTGGCCGCCTTGAACTGCTCACGCGCCTTTTGGCGGGTGGCGCTGTCACCATCATCGAACATCACCATACACCGCTCGAATGGTGCATCGACCGCGAGCTCGACGCCATCCATGAGCAGCGCGACCGCGGCGCCATTCTGGTTGTCCGTGGTCCCCGCGATCAGAATGGGTTGGGCGTCAGCCGCCAGTCCTTCAGCCTCAGACTGCCCATGCGGGAGAAAGCTTTGATCATCATAGGTCCAAAGCGCTTCATCCAGAGCCGCCCGTCGCGACGCGTCAGGACTGATCGCCAATACCCGCCAACCGCGCTCAAGGCACTTTTCGAGCAGAGGCCCGACCGCCCGTTCCAGCGTTGTCCGCTGCAGGTGATAAAACCACCATTCGGGCTTCTGGGCCTCGCTCATCGATTAGCTTTCATAATTGTCCGCGATCCAGCGATCGAGCAGCCGCGGCCCGAAGCCACTGGCCCAGCTCGGGTCGGTCGGGGCTTTTTCGCCCTCAACCCAGGCCACGCCGGCAATGTCCAGGTGCGCCCAGGTTTGGCCATCCTGGATAAAGCGCTGGAGGAATTGCGCTGCCGTGATCGAGCCGGCTGCGCGCCCGCCAATATTGCGCATATCGGCGAATTTCGACTTCAGCTGTTTGTCATATTCCGGTCCCAGCGGCATGCGCCAGACGCGCTCCCCTTCGGCCAGGCCAGCGGCGGTCAGTTGATCGGCCAGCTTGTCATTATTGGTGAACATGCCTGCATGGTGGTGACCAAGCCCAATCACGATTGCGCCGGTCAGCGTCGCCAGATCGACGATCGCGGCGGGTTTGTATTTTTCCTGCGTGTACCAGAGCACATCACAGAGCACGAGACGGCCTTCAGCGTCAGTGTTCTGCACTTCAATGGTCTGCCCCGACGCCGATCGCAATATGTCGCCCGGGCGAATGGCGTCGCCGTCTGGCATGTTTTCAACCAGACCGACCAAGCCGACGACATTGGCTTTGGCTTTGCGTTTGGCCAAGGCCAGCATGGCGCCAACGACAGCCGCCGATCCCCCCATATCGCCGCGCATGTCTTCCATACCGGCACCGGGTTTCAGCGAGATCCCACCGGTATCAAAGCAAACCCCTTTACCGACCAGGGCGACCGGCGCATCGCCGGCTTTGCCGCCCATCCATTTCATGATTCCGAGCTTGGATTCCTTGACGCTGCCCTGCCCGACCCCAAGCATGGAATTCATGCCGAGTTTGGCGAGCTCCTTTTCGCCGAGAATTTCGATCTCGAGGCCATGTTCAGCCAGCGTCTCGATTTTTTCAGCATAGCTGCCCGGATACAGATCGTTCGGCGGCATATTGACGAGATCGCGCGCCAGATAAGTGCCGTCGGCCCCGGCATCGAGCGGTTTAAAGGCGGCTCTCGCAGCCTTTGCGTCCTCGCTCACGAAAGAAATGGAGGTCAGACTTGGTTTGTCTTCGTCCTTCAGTTTGGTGCGATAATCATCAAAGCGATAAGCTGCGAGCTTTGCACCAAGCGCGATGCGCGCTGCATCATCAGCACCCCCAACCGTCATCGCCAGGGATTTGAAACCGCTATTGGCTTGCGATTTGTACACCACCGCCCCGATGCGCTCGAGGGCACGCTCATTGCGACCCTTGGCCTTGCCGCCGCCAACCAACAGGGCCCGTTTGGCGGCGCTGCCTTTTGGCAGGACCACAAAAGCCTGCTGTCCCTCCTTCCCTTCAAAGCGGCCAGACTTCAGCGCTTCACTCAGCAATCCACCAGATTCTTGGTCAAGCGCTTCTGCGGCTTTGGGTAGTTTTCCGCCCTGATCGACGAGAAACCCGATAATGTCTGCTTTGGCAGCATCGGTGAATGTAATTTTCATGCAACAACTCCGTTTGAGCCGCAAAGTAAGCATCGACGCGCCGGGCGCAACTCGCTAGGCAGGAAAAAGAGACAGGAAAACAAACAATTTCATAGATGAATCACGTTCAGCGCTATCTCTTCAATCGCGTTTTGCGATCTGTATTGATCATTGTTGGTGGATTGACCCTGCTCGCAATCCTGGCGCAGGGGCTGTCTCAGACCGAAATCATTGTTGAGAATCGCCAAGGGGCACTGACTTTCTTCAAGATCGTTGCGCTCGGGGTTCCGCAAATTGTTGCGCTGCTCATGCCAATGGCGATGTTCGTGGCCAGCATCTGGGCGCTCAATCGCCTGCATCGCGACAGTGAGATCGTCGTTGCCCAGGCCGCTGGCATGACGCGCTGGCAAGTCTCTTCGCCGATTATTCGTTTGGCTGTGATCGGCGCAGTGGCACATCTTGGCGTCAATCTCTGGGTACAGCCGACCGCGCAACGCGAAATGCGCGCGACAATTAGCGAAGCGCGCGCGGATCTCGCCTCGTCCCTTGTCCGTCCTGGACAGTTCACGACCCCTGACGCAAATCTCACTGTGTTCGCGCGCGATCAACAAGGCCAGGACCTGATTGGGGTCCAGATCGCAGAACGGATCGGTCAACCGGATGCCCGCGACTATCTCGCTGAGCGCGGCCGCTTCATTGAAGTCGACGGGCAGCCTGCAATCGTCATGTTCAATGGCCAAATCCATCAGCTCGATCAGAATGGCGCGCTCAATATCCTGAATTTTGAACAGTCGACCTTTGATCTGACACCGTTCATGAAGGAAGATGGCAAGCTCAATCTGAAAGCGTCAGACCGATACCTGCATGAGCTGCTCTTCATTGACCGGTCGAGCTATAATGAACGGCGTAATGAGGCAGAATTCCTTGCTGAAGCGAATTCGCGATTATCCTCCCCCCTGATCAGCATCGCCATGGCAATGTTGGCCATATTGGCTGTCATGGGTGGGAATTTCAGCCGACGCGGATATGGGAGAAGGATCGTTATCGCATCCTCCGGGGCGCTCGTCCTGATCATCATCCAATTATCGGTGCAATCAGCAAGCGGCAGTGATCCGGCAGTGAATATTGGCCAGTGGATGGTTCCAATCCTGGCCATTGGCGGTTTGTCTTACGTCCTGTTCTATGGTGGCAATCGCATCAAAGGCGCGCCGCGGACATGATGGGCTCGATGATCCAGCGCTACATATTTGGCCGGTGCCTGATCGCGCTCGGCTTGGTGCTCGGAATCTTTTCGATCACCATTATGCTTGTCGACGTGGTCGAGCAGCTCCGCACGGTCGGCAGCGATATTGATCTTTCTCCTCTCACCGCGGTGCAGCTTTCATTGATGAAGCTACCGGGGCTGTTGCTCGAAACCCTTTCATTCGCGATCCTGGTCGCGGCGATGATCGCCTATAATCAGCTCTCCAAGAGCTCTGAGCTCTCTGTAATCCGGGCCACCGGTCAATCGGCATGGCAATTCCTTGCCCCGGTCATGGTCATGGCGGCAGGTCTCGGCATATTTGCTATGGCCGTGCTAAACCCGCTCGGAGCACACCTGTCAGAACGCTTTGAAACCACCCGCGCCAATCTCTTGCAGGAAGGTGGACAAGTCGCGGAGCGCGCCCGCTCCGACGTCTGGTTGCGACAAGGCACAGATGACAGCCAAATCGTCATTCACGCAGCCTCGGTTGACAGCACTGGACAAGTCTTCACGGATGTACGTTTCCTGGAAGAAGGCCGGGTCTATGAGGGCGCAAGACCGACTTCCAGGTTTCGGTTCATTCGCCGAATTGATGCCAAGACAGCGACGATTTCTGGCGGCTTTTGGCAATTGACGGACCTGGTCGAGAACACGCCTGGCAATCCGCCACAACGGCTCGACAATCTCGCCATCGAAACTGACCTGGACCCAAATACTTTGCTGTCTCGCTTCACTTCGCCAAACACGATTGGATTTTGGAGCTTGCCGCAATTCATTGCTCAGACTGGCCGCGCCGGTCTCGACACCTCGCGCTTTTCCATGCGCTGGTTTGGCCTCACGGCCTTGCCAGTTCTCTACACCGCAATGGCCCTGATCGGCGCCATTGTGTGTCTTCGATTGTCACGCTTGGGCGGTACCAGCAGGTTAATCGCAGTCGGCGCCGGAGCCGCGGTTGCGCTTTTCTTCGTCACGCAAATCGCCTCGAGTTTCGGCTCATCAGGCGCAATCCCTGCTGTGATTGCGGCTTGGTCCCCCGCCTTGT
This sequence comes from Hyphomonadaceae bacterium, assembly GCA_024743315.1. GTDB lineage: Bacteria > Pseudomonadota > Alphaproteobacteria > Caulobacterales > Hyphomonadaceae > Henriciella. Next base: position 448,342 of record JANSWU010000002.1, on the reverse strand, counting down.
GTGCCTTGTTCATTTCCCTCACCGTTCTCGCCTATCAAGAAGACGGTTGAACAAAGTCGCACCTTGACAGAGGCCGCGGCCCCAACCACTTTCCGGCGCCTTGAAGCCCGGTCAGGAGCCGTCCTCCCATGAAAGTTGTTGTTGTTGAGTCCCCTGCAAAAGCAAAGACGATCAACAAGTATCTCGGAAAAGACTACAAAGTCCTCGCCTCTTATGGGCATATTCGAGACCTGCCCTCCAAAGACGGATCTGTAGATCCCGACAATGATTTTGAGATGATCTGGCAGGCTGACTCGAAAAGTCAGGCGCGCATTCGCGAGATCGCGGAAGCGGTAAAATCCGGTGACAAGCTTATCCTCGCAACCGACCCCGATCGCGAGGGAGAAGCGATTTCTTGGCATTTGCTGGATGCATTGAAAAAGCGTCGCGCAATCAAGAAAGACACGCAGATTGAGCGGGTCGTGTTCAATGCGATCACCAAAGCTGCCGTGACCAGCGCGATGGAAAACCCGCGTGAGATCGATCAGGAACTGGTCGACGCTTACCTTGCTCGGCGCGCGCTCGATTATCTGGTGGGGTTCAACCTGTCGCCGGTTCTCTGGCGCAAGCTGCCTGGATCGCGTTCGGCCGGACGGGTGCAATCTGTGGCCCTGCGCATCGTTGTCGACCGCGAGCTCGAGATCGAGAAGTTCAAACCTGAAGAATACTGGACCATCGGCACGAAGCTTCGTGCCCCGGATGGTACGGACTTCGAAGCCCGTCTGCATGCGCTGAATGGCAAGACTCTGAAAAAGTTTGATTTGCCGAATGCCGCTACGGCCCAGACAGCGCTCGATGCCGTGAAGCTGGGCGGCTATTCGGTCGCTAGCGTTGAAGCCAAGCCAGTCAAACGCAATCCACCGCCACCTTTTATTACATCAACGCTGCAACAAGACGCCTCGCGCAAGCTCGGCTTCTCGGCCAAGCGGACGATGCAGGCCGCGCAGAAGCTGTATGAAGAGGGGCGCATCACCTATATGCGAACCGACGGCGTCAATATGGCCGAGGAGGCCTATCACGCCGCACGCGATCACATTCAAAGCCATTATGGCGCGCAATACTTGCCAGAAAAGCCGCGCCGCTATTCCTCGAAGCAGAAGAATGCCCAGGAAGCTCACGAAGCGATCCGGCCCACAAATTTCGGACTGCGCCCGGATGATTATAAGCAATCGGACGGCGATCTGTGGAAACTCTACGCCCTGATCTGGCGCCGGGCCGTCGCGTCTCAGATGGAGCCGGCCAAATTCGAACGCACAACGATCGATTTACCGAACAAGGACAAGACGGCCGCTTTGCGCGCCACCGGTCAGGTTCTGATCTTTGATGGCTTTATCAAGCTCTATACTGAAGGTCGTGACGACACGGATAAGGACGAGGATGCCGAAGCTCGCTTGCCAAAGCTGAGCGAAGGCGATCATGCTGACCTCTTGGAAGCCAAATCCGAGCAGCATTTCACCAATCCCCCGCCCCGCTATACCGAAGCCTCATTGGTCAAGAAGCTGGAAGAGCTCGGCATCGGGCGGCCGTCGACCTATGCCTCGACCCTTTCGACCCTGGTGGATCGCGACTATGTTCGCATCGACAAGAAGCAATTGATCCCCGAGGATAAAGGGATCCTCGTCACGTCTTTCCTCGAAAATTTCTTCAAGCGCTATGTCGAGTATGACTACACCGCCAATCTCGAAGAAAAACTGGATGTCATTTCAGACGGCAAGCTCGATTGGAAAGCCTTTTTGCGGGAATTCTGGACGCAGTTCACCGCCTCCATAAATGAGACCAAGGACTTACGGATTACCGAGGTGCTCGACACGCTCAATGACGTTCTCGGACATCATGTCTTTCCGCCGGTCGACGAGAAAGGCAACACCAAAGAAAACCCGCGTCTTTGCCCACTCTGCAATCAGGGTGAACTGAGCCTTAAACTCGGTCGCCATGGTGCCTTTGTCGGCTGCTCGAATTATCCGGAATGCAAATTTACCCGTCCCTTCTCGACCCAGGAAGAAGCCGAGAATGCGATCAATCCGGACGGGGAAGAAGTTGCGGTGCACCCTGACACCGGTCAGCCTATCCTGCTCAAATCCGGGCGGTTCGGGCCCTATCTCGAAATGGATATTGGCGAGGACAAGCCCAAACGCTCCAGCCTGCCTAAAGGCTGGTCGCCGCAGGAGCTTGATGCCGACAAGGCGATCATGCTGATCAGCCTGCCCCGCGAAGTTGGCAAGCACCCGGAAGATGAGGAACCGATCCTCGCCAATCTTGGCCGCTATGGGCCCTATGTTCAGCACCAACGCACCTTCGCCAATCTTTCGAGTGTCGAGGAGATGTTCACCATCGGCCTGAACCGCGCCGTATCTCTAATCGCAGACAAACGGGCGGGCGGCGGTCGCGGCGGTCGCGCTGCGCCAAAGGTACTGAAAGACCTCGGCGCGCATCCGTCGAGCGGCGACCCGGTGCAGGTGCTGGATGGTCGTTATGGGCCCTATATCAAACACCAGAAGACCAATGCGACGCTGCCCAAGGATATGCAGCCAACCGAGATCAATATCGATCAGGCGCTGGAAATCCTGGCAGAAAAGGAAGCCAAGGGCGGTAAGAAGAAACGCGCGGCCAAAAAGAAGAAAGCCCCGACCAAGAAATAAGCGCGTCGTATTCGCTTATTCCTGTCCACCTTCAAGGCTCAACCGTTTCGAAAAAATCGGATCGGGTTCGCCTGGCAGAGGTCTTGGGTCTGACAGGCCTGGCGTCCAGATATATGGCGTCAGATAGACAACCAGTTCCCGCCGCGTTTCCAAGGCGCTTTGTTCCCCAGCGAACAGGCTCAAGACGGGAACATGTCGAAGCCAGGGCAAGCCGGCGCGTTCTGAAATACGATACCGTGAATTCAGCCCGCCAATCATGATGGTCTGGCCGCTGTCGACCACCATAGACGTCGACGCGCTGTTTCGCTCTTTGCTGATGATTATGTCCCCGGCGGTCGCGCCGAACCTCGACTCTTCCAGTGATACGTCCATGCGGATGGCATTGCCCTCGGTCACGCTCGGGGTGATTTGCATCGTAATACCCGCCGTAATCGAGTCCGTGCTGATGATCGAAGAGTCGTCGCCAGATGTGTCGACGCGGGCAAATTGATCATTGACGATCTCAATACTCGCCGGTTGCGTGCTGCGCGTGGCGATATAGGGACGCGCCACGATTTGCGCTGCATTTTGCGCCGCCAGAAAGTCGATGGTCGCCGTCACCTGTGCAGAATTGGCCGCCAGATCGGAGAAAGACGTCACGATACTGCCACCCGTTTGACCCGGGATCAGGCTCATCGCCTCAAACGTGCCTGCAGCACCATCTGCGAAACTGAGCGCGATCGACTCGACGCTCGACGTATCCACGTCGACCACGAGCGCTTCTATGATCACATGCGCGACAGGACGATCAGCCCGAGCGATAACGGTCACCGCTTGCGCCACCAAGTCAGACGGCCCTGAGACGAAAACGGCATTGAGCTCGGTGACGCTGGCCACAGAAAACCGTCCTTCATCAATGCCTTCATCCGACTGGAATAGGTTTTGTAAAAGCGCCACCGCATCCTCGGCGGCGAGGTGTTGAAGCAAGATTTCGCGGCTTTCAAAGACAGGGTTTCCACCGCTGTCAGAAACCGGTTGTGCAAGGCCAAAATGGACCACATCCGCTTGCAAAGTCGCGGTCACGCCTGTCTCTTCCAAGATCAGGTTCAAGGCGTCGATGATCGGCATCTCGACGAAGCGCGCCGTCACGCGGCCGCGCACCCGTCCTTCGCTGCCAATATGGCCGAGCCCGGATTGATGCAAGATGCGTGAGAGCACGGTTTGCCGCGATGCACGCAGGAGATCGACCGAAACCCTATTTTGCGATGCGTCGGGCGCTGTGGTGACAGAGATGTGTCGAATTTCCGCGCGCTCACGCGCCGCCTGCGCGTCGGACATGGTCGCCGCTTGCGCCTCATATGCCGCCAATAGGCGCGACCGATCGGACTCCGTTGAGAAGTCCGGATCGGCGATGCAGCCAGCAAGAGAACCCATTAAGATGGCGATGGCCCAGGCGCGCCAGGAATTGAAGAGCTTGTGAGCCATCAAAGCGTGGCGGTCCGCGCAATCACGATCCATCTGAGACGCATGCTTGGATTTCCGTTCTGACTACATTTGGCGACGTCCCCGCCTTTTCGTTACAATCTAAAAGCCGGCATTCTTCAGCTTGCCGCACTTGTGGCCGCCGCGATCAATTGGCTTGCCAGAGCTATTGGTGGGCACTTGCTCGGATAGGGTCGAGACCTTGTTCGATTTCCAGCTATTGTTGACCACGGTGCCATCGACGCGCGCAATGATCTGGCATCCGGGGGTGAGGAACAGATTCTGATCCTTATTGTTCCCAGCCAGGATACCAACTTTCAGCGTATATGCGCAGGACGCCGGCATGATGAACGTATCATAATTGCCGGCGGGCACATTGCGGTCGAGCTTCTTGCCCGCGGTCGAACATGAAGGGTGCGTTTCCTGGCTGTCAGGTTGGCTATCACGCGCGGTCACCGATACCCAATCGAGTGTGTAGGCCCCGGCAGCGCCCATGACGATGACACCACAAATCGCCTTGGAACTGTCGGCGCAGGCAGGATGTGTGTAGCGCGCCTCTTCGGAACTGGCGGCATTGGCCGCGCCGGATCCGGAGATGGCGAGGAAACAGATTGACGACGCGATCGCGCCGATTGGTTTTGCGATTTTGATGTCCATGATGACCCTTCAATGCGAACTGCCCGCTCTTTAAAGTTGAGACTATCCGGCCCTATTGGCGGGTTCGACTGTCAGATCGGACAGTTTCCTGAGATTTTCGTTGCGACTTGGTTCCGGCTTTCAGGAGGAAAGGATCAACGATGACAATACGACATAGATTGAAGGCACCACTGCTCACCATTTTGGCGGTTCTGAGCGCGCCTGTCTGCGCTGCAGAGACCTCGACCTTTGAGTTGCGGATTACAAATAACACGAAGACGGATTTGATCTTTCGGCTGAACGAGGATCACTCGAAAAATGTCGACCTGACTTACAATAAAAAGCAAGTTTACCAGCACACGATCAAAGCGGGGACCTCGGGAACGATCGGCATTCAGCCCGATGGTGACAAATGTGCACCGACCTGCGGCACCTGCACTCCGGCCAAGGGTAAGGTTTACGCCTTCTACAAGGACGAAAATGGCAAGGAGCAGCGTAATAATTACTACAAGGCGAGTGTCGAGTTTTTCGAGTATTGCGGGGTCGCCGCCGGCAAGCCTTTGACCACTTACTCTTCCAATTGGTCATTCACGCACCATCAGGGCCAAGGCACCAATCACTTCAAGCACACGCAAAACTCGTCACACAATAATTATACCAAAAGCGACCCGGCGCAGGGCCTGACCCTGGATGCGAAATACATCAAGGGTCACGCCAATATCGTCTATTCTGAAAAATAAGATCGCACGAGATTCACCCGGTTCGCTTGGCCTGTTCCACCATTGGGGCGCGACTGGTGGCGTAGATCGAGCGCCGCGTATCGTTGGGATCAAACCCATAGAGCAAGGCCGCAGATACGACCGCTTGCATGGTCGTTGAAACGCCGAGCCGGTCCCGCGCGTTCTGGATATGAAATCGCAAGGTCCGTTCCGATATACCAAGGATCGTGGCCGCCTCAGAGAGCGTTTTTCCGAGCGCAAGCCATTGCAGGCACTCGACTTCTCGCCGCGACAAGACTCCGAGACGTTCGGCTTCTGACTCGCTCACTGAAAGAACGATCGATTGGCTGTGTAGATACCGATAGGCGCTGGCAAAGGCGGCCATGATCTTCTTCGCTGTTTCAAGCATTTTTTGAGTGAGTGGGAGCTGTGTTTTTGCGGTCAGCAAGAGCACGCAGTCGCGTTCCCGGCAGACCCCAAAGGATACGAACTCGGTCCAGGCGGGTTGGTCAAATCCCTCGATCAATCGGCGTTGATATTCTGTCAGATAAAACGGCTCTGGCGCATAGGCGCGAACGCAAAACGTATCCGTCTGGGCCGTCTTCCAGGCCTGACAGGCAAGCGTGTTGATCTTGTCACGCTCGAGTGCAACCGCGAACGAACCGGCCATTTTCTGGCTCAAGGAAATGCTAAGATCACCGAGCCGGTTGGCGTAATTGTCCCAGACGAGCGAGGCGTGTGACAGCATGGTCGCCGCATTTGAGGGCGCGGGCGTCCACTCCAAGGACAAAAAAGGAAATCCTTCCAGTTCGAATATGCGCCCCACCCGGCCGAGAAGGTCTACCAATTGTTTGCAGCGATATAGCTGCAGCAGTTCAACGTCCAAAATCATGCTTCAGGTCCCAATGCGTGAGTGACAGCCCCTCATCAGAAGAACAGACGGATTTTCATCATCGCGGTCCCCAAAAGACACGACGATCCGTTTCTAATTGTAACGCAGTGAGAATATTCGCAGGAATTTCGCGAACACATTTAGAGACTATGAGATAATTATTATCATACCTTAAACTACTTCATCTATATTTATATTATAAGTTGTTTTGCATCGATTACACCTTAATCTTTATTGCTTGACTGCCGAAAATCGAAATGTCTGGACTTTCAGTCTGACCCTACAGTACGCCACTGCCATGTCTGACACACTTCATGTTCGCTCGGCCTTGCCTTCCGATTTGCCCACTCTGTTGGAATTCGAACAAGGGATTGTGCTGGCTGAGCGACCGTTCGATCACACATTGAAGCCGGATCCGATCAGCTATTATGACGTCGGCGCGATGATTGATGATGCTGATGCCGAAGTGGCCGTCGCCGTTCACGCGGATCGTTTGATTGGATCCGGGTATGCGCAGAAGAAGCGCTCGCGCCATTATGTCAGCCCGGACCATCACGCCTATATCGGCTTTCTCTATGTCGCGCCCGATTATCGCGGTCGCGGGATAAATCGCCTGGTTTTGGATCATCTTTTCGCTTGGGCGCGTGATCACGGCCTGCCGGAGATCCACTTAACGGTATATCCCGACAATAAAGCTGCGATACGCGCATATGAGAAAGTCGGGTTTGCCCCCTACATCCTCGAGATGCGCCTCAATCTGGACGAACAAAGCTAGCCACACCGGCTCCAAACCGCCATAGTCTCCGCTATGAGGAGACTATGGGGACGAAGAATGGTGAAAATCGATTTCGCATGGACCGGACTGATCGCAATCGCGACGCTTATCGTACCGGCCTGCTCGACAACGGAAACGACCGACCAGTCGGCATCTGATCCCGGCTCGAATGCGGCGATCTCAACGCCCAATACCCCACCCGCATCGACACCGGTCAGCGACACTTTCATGCAAAACTTGTATCTCTGTCCGCTAACCTCGGTCTCAAATGCGCCAGAACCGACCGACAATCTGAAAATCCTTGATTATCAGCCAGTCACCATGGTCAATGGCGTGCAGCTGGCGGTCGCCCCGGTGGAAAAGGGATGTTTCTCGTCAGGCTTTGGCCCACGCAGCGGTCGCGTCCATAAGGGCATAGACTTGCACAATGCGCGTGCCGTCGACGTCTTCGCTGCCGCGGATGGGGTGGTGCGCCGCAAGACCTATCGCGATGATTATGGAAACATGCTGGTGATTGATCACGGCGCTGGGGTCTTCACGCGCTATGCGCACCTTGAATCCTTTGCCGACGGTCTGGCTGAAGGCACGCCTGTCACGAGCGGCAAGACGATTGGCGTCATGGGCAGCACGGCGAGCTACCGGATTCCACGGCACTTGCATTATGAAGTTCTGACCGGGGAATGGGGGGCGCAAGCTGGCTCTTTTGCCTTGGATCCCGTCGACCTGTTCGCTGCACTGCCTTAAAAATAATACGAGCCAAGTGCCGCAACTTGCTGTAAGGCGCGCGCCATGAGCTTTCCTGATCGTGAAACGGTTCTCGCCTTTTTAAGGGAGAACCCCGAAGCCACTTCCAAACAAGACATTGCTCGCGGCCTGAAAGTCAAAGGCCGCGAGCGTCAGACGCTGCGCGCCATTCTGAAAGACCTGGAGGCCGATGGCACCTTGACCAAGACCGGCAAACGCGCCTGGGCTCAGTCCGATGTCCCGCCGCCGACATGTGTCATTCGCTTTGAGCGCACCGACGAGGACGGCGAACTAATCGCGCGCGCGTTCGGCAAGGAGGGTGCTTATGGGCCTGACCTGATCTTCGATGGCTATTCCGGCAAATCACGCGGCCCGGCGCCTGGCATCGGTGATCGCGGGCTCGCGCGGGTCAAACAATCCGGTGGCGTCTGGACCGCGCGCCTGATGAAACTGTTTGAGACCAAAGATGAAGAGCGGCCTGTCACGGGCGTTTATCTCAACACAGCACGCGGCGGCCGCGTTAAAGCTGCTAGCCGCAAGGTCAAACACGAGCTGCATGTGCGAGAGGCCGATAAGAATGGCGCCGAAGATGGCGATCTCGTCCTCGCCCGGCCTTTGCCCCAGCGCGGATATGGCCCCGTGCGGGCAGAAATCATAGAAGTACTTGGTCGTCAGGAAGACCCGCGGGCCGCATCCCTGCTCGCAATTGCCGCGTATGAGATCCCGACTGAATTCCCGCAATCGGTGATCGACCAGGCGCAATCGGCCAAACCGGCAAACGTGCCGCGCACGGATCTGCGCCAAACGCCGCTGATCACCATCGACCCGGCCGATGCACGCGATCACGATGACGCTGTCTTCGCTGAGGAGACCAAGGATGGCTTTCGTGTGATTGTTGCGATTGCCGATGTCGCGGCTTTTGTGACACCGGACAGCGCGCTCGATCGCGAAGCGGTGAAACGCGGCAATTCCACATATTTCCCAGACCGAGTGGTGCCAATGCTGCCCTTCGAGCTCAGCGCTGATGCCTGCTCTTTGAAAGAAGGTCAGGATCGCCATTGCATGGCGGTTGAAATCCAGTTCGATAAATCCGGCACCAAACGGTCGCATAAATTCATGCGCGCGCTGATGCGGTCTGCCGGCGCCCTATCGTATGAAGAAGCGCAACAGGCGATTGACGGCAATCCTAGTGACCGTGCAGCGGCGTTGCTCGAATCTGTATTGAAGCCGCTTTGGGCGGCCTATGCCGCGCTTTCGAAAGCCCGGGCGAAACGCGGGCCATTGGAACTCGACCTGCCGGAACGCAAAGTCGAAATCGCGAAAGATGGAACCGTCGCCGGAATCCGGACCAAGGAACGGTTCGATGCCCATAAGCTGATCGAAGAGCTGATGATCCAGGCCAATGTCTGCGCCGCCGAAGAGCTTGAAAAGCACAAGACACCCCTTCTCTATCGCGTCCATGACGCGCCATCGGATGCCAAGATCGCCGCTTTGTCGGAATTCTTGAAGACCCTGGACATAAAGTGGCCCCTCGGTGAGCGCACGCAGACCCATCGCTTCAATCGTCTCCTGTTCGATTTTGAAGACACGGACAATTCCGAAGCGGTGTCCGAAATTGTGCTGCGCACGCAAAGCCAGGCCATTTATAGCCCGGATAATATCGGGCATTTCGGGCTGAATCTGAAAAAGTATGCGCATTTTACCAGCCCGATCCGCCGCTATAGCGATTTGATCGTGCATCGCGCCTTGATTTCCGCTCTGAAATTCGGGCCGGACGGCCTGACGGAGAAACAATCGGTGCAGTTGGAGGAAATCGCGGAGCATTTGGTGCGCACCGAACGTCGCTCTATGGCGGCAGAGCGGGAAGCCACCGATCGCTATCTCGCGCATTTTCTCGCCGATCGCGTCGGCGCGGAATTTGAAGGTCGGATTACCGGGGTGACCGCCTCCGGTCTGTTCGTTCGCCTTGAAGAAACCGGCGCCGATGGGTTCTGCCCGGCCTCGCGGATATCGCAGGAATACTGGGCCTACAATGAGGCCGCGCAGGCTCTGGTCGGGGACAATTCCGGTAAACGCTATGAACTCGGCCAGCCGGTGACCGTGCGCTTGCAGGAAGTGACGCCGCTCGAAGGCGGTCTGCTCCTGGAAATCCTGTCAGATCCACGCCCGCGCAAGCCGGGTGAGAAACTGCAGCCAAGGACGCGAGGGAAGCGCTTTGATCGCGGCAAACGTTCTGGCAATGTCAAACGCGGCAAAGGCAAAGCAGGCGGAAAAGGCAAACGCAGACGATGAGCAAACCGGATCTCGGCACCGCTTATGATCGCGAAGATGAGGGTGAGGTCATCCTCAAGGATAAGCCGAGCCCGCGGCCAAAAGATGCTGCGACTTTAATTCTGGTGCGGCGCGATGCGGCCAAACCCAGAGTCTTGATGGGCAAGCGCTCCGGGCGTCATGATTTTATGCCGGACAAATATGTTTTCCCGGGTGGCCGCGTCGATCCGCAAGATGGGCGGGCCGTGTGCTATACCGACCTCGATCCGGTCCAGAAGGCGCGTCTGCAATATCAGTCCAGGCGCTTACCTAAAGCCTTCGCCCTCACTGCCATCCGGGAGACGTTCGAAGAAACCGGCCTGTTGATTGGCCGCGAGGCCGAGATGCCGGCAAAGGCTCCGCCGGGATGGCAGCCGCTCTACGACATGGACATCGCGCCCTGTCTTCAACATTTGCAGTTTATCGGCCGTGCCATCACCCCGCCCTATCGCCCAAAACGCTTTGATGCGCGGTTTTTCATGGCCGAGGCCGAAAAGGTCTTGATTGACGACCGTCCGCCACTCGATGGCGCCGAGCTACATGACCTGCAATGGGTGTCGCTGAAGGATGCGCTGGACTTGGATTTGCCGAATGTCACGCGTTTTATGCTCGGCGAAATCGAGGAAAGACTGGCAAAAGGAGAAGATCCAGGCCCGCCATTTCTGAGATGGACACGGTCAGGGCATTCTGCCGACAGAATTTGATGCGTGTCGCTGGTTGACTTAACCGCCACAACCCATCATTAGACGCGTTTTCGAGTTTCAGCCCTCAAATTGAAGGTGCACCGCAATGGCCAAACCGGCAACGATCAAAATTCGCCTGAACTCAACCGCAGGCACCGGCTTCTTCTACGTTACGAAGAAGAACCCTCGCAACATGACCGAGAAAATGGTCAAGCGGAAGTATGACCCGATTGCGAAGAAGCATGTCGAGTTCAAAGAAGGCAAGATCAAGTAAGATCGCGTCTTCATCCAAGATCAGAAGAACCGGGCGCCCTGCCCGGTTTTTTTATGCCGCGCGCCGCTCGATCCGATTCCGGCCGTTCTGCTTGGCAAGATAAAGGGCCAGATCGGCCTGGTGTAATAAATCAGCGAGCAGGCCGTCTTCGCCATAATGCGAGGCAATACCCGCGCTGACCGTGACTGAGACCTCGACGTCCCAGCGCTCCAGTCGGAACGGCCTGGACCCGATCGCATGGCGAATACGTTCTGCCCCGACCGCAGCCATATCCGCGGCGGTTTCCGGCATAATGATCAGGAATTCCTCACCACCGGGACGGCAGGCGATGTCTTTGGGGCGAATATTGGTGCGCAAACGCTCCGCGAACGCTTTCAGCACCTGATCGCCCGCTTCATGGCCATGCGCATCATTGATCGCCTTGAAGTGATCAATATCAAACGCTGCAATCGACACCGGTTTGCCGCTATTGGCTGAGCGACGCATCCATAATTGCAAGCGCTCCAGCATATGACGGCGATTATATAAACCGGTCAGATGATCGACCAGAGACAGCTCAAGCCCTCGATCAACGCGGCGTCTGAGAATGTCGATATATCGCTTGCGCCGGGTCTGGGTTCGCACGCGCGCTTGCAGTTCAAGCATATCGAGCGGGGTGTAGATAATATCATAGGCGCCGATCCTGAGCGCTTCGACCCCCAAGTGCTGATCCTCCGGATCACAGGTGACGACGATCGAGAAATCTTTCGACTCGCGCAGCGTCCTGAGATGCGCGCAGAGCTTTAGTGCATCATGCTTCTGACCAGAAAGCGCCAACAAAACAAGGTCCAAGCCCTTGAACTTGAGCCCGGACGCGTTGGCGTCTTTCCAATTCTGAGCCGTGTGGCCGATCGCCTCTAGCGCGCCGACAATACGGGTTGCATTCTGATCATCCTGATCGATCACGAGAATGTTGGAGGGCCGATTGATCACTTCTTGCTCGAAATCTGAGAAATGTTCAGGTCGATTGGTGGAGGCCCCCCGGCTGCGCAACTCATCCGCAACCAGATTATACCGCATCAGGGCTTCGAGCCGCGCAAACAAAGCGAAATCTTCAATCGGCTTGGACAAGAAATCGTCAGCGCCGGCTTCCAGGCCGCGCAACCGGTCATCGATATCGGTCAGCGCGGTGAGCATGACCACCGGAATGTGCCGGGTCGCCAGATTCGATTTCAGCCGGCGACAGACTTCAAATCCGTCCATGCCCGGCATCATGATATCGAGCAGAATGATATCGGGCTGTTCTGCCGTGGCGTGCTTCAGCGCCGCCTCTCCATTCGAGACCAGTGCCACAGAATAATATCGCGCTTCCAGCTTCGCCTGCATCAATCGGCGATTGGCCTCGATATCATCGACGACCAGGATACGCGCACTCATACGGGCGCCTCTTTCGATATCAGTTCATCGACGGTTTGCAGGAAAGATCGAACCTGAATGGGCTTGGACAAATAGCCCTCGCACCCTGCCTCTCTGACCAACATTTCATCAGTTCGCATCGCAAACGCCGTCACTGCCAGAACCGGGATCTTGGCCGTACGCTCATCATCCTTGAGCCAGCGTGTGATATCCAGCCCTGAGACTTCTGGCAGCTGAATGTCCATGATGATCAAATTGGGCTGAGACTCGAGCGCCAAGCCGACGGCTTTCGCCCCGTCCACGCATTGCATGGTTTCATACCCACTGGCTTCCAGCAGATCGCTGAACAATCGCATATTTAATGCGTTGTCCTCGACAATAAGAACCTTCTGAGCCGGTTTCTTTGCCATGCGTTCGATTCCGAATCATCACGGGCCTCGGTTTGCCCTGATTCTGTTTAGCGTAACGTTCGTTAACGATTCTTTTCCATTTGCCTCATTTGGCGGAACATGGCAGGAACAGATATGCCCTCTCTGTGCCGAGACTGCGACGTTCACGTCTCCGAAACGGTCGAAACCTGCCCTGCCTGTGGATCTTATCGCATCGTCTCACATCCAGAACTGGAAACCTTGTCCATTGCGCACATTGATTGCGACGCCTTTTTCGCGGCGATCGAGAAACGCGATCATCCGGAGCTGAAAGACAAGCCCGTCATTGTGGGCGGCGGCAAACGCGGTGTCGTCGCGACCTGTTGCTATCTCGCGCGCTTGAACGGTGTGCGCTCTGCCATGCCGATGTTCAAAGCCCTGAAAGCCTGCCCGGAAGCGGTCGTGGTCAAACCGCGTCGCGAGGCCTATTCCGCCGCGTCCAGACAGATTCGGGAAAAATTCGAAGCACTGACGCCAAAAGTGCAGATGCTGAGCGTCGATGAGGGGTTTCTCGATCTTTCCGGCACGACCCGGCTCAGCGGTGCCTTTCCGGCCATGTCCTTGAGCAAACTCGCCCGTGAGGTTGAACGGGATGTTGGGATTACGATCTCGATTGGTCTGTCTGAGAATAAATTCCTCGCCAAAACGGCGAGCGAAATGGACAAGCCCCGCGGTTTTGCGGTCATCGCGAAATCGGAAGCCGTCGGTTTCCTTGCCGATAAGCCCGTTGGTTATCTACACGGTGTCGGCAAACAGCTCGCAAAAAAGCTTGAACGCGATGGCTATCGCCTCGTCGGCGACCTACAGGTCAGCGAGAGCCGTGAGCTTATACGCCGCTATGGCGAAACCGGGCTCTGGTTGCACCAACGCGCGCAAGGCATCGATAATCGCCCGGTCCGCACTGATGGCGTTCGAAAATCAGTCTCTGCTGAGCGTACATTCAATGATGATATTGCAGCCTACGACCTGCTCGAAGATCGCCTCTGGCAAGTTTGCGAAGAAACCGCCTTGCGGGCCAAGCGTCATAATATTGAAGGCTCGACGGTGATCTTGAAACTGAAATCGAAGGACTTTCGCACAATCACCCGTTCGATCACACTTGCCACACCTACCAATCTCGCCAATGCGCTGTTCCGGGTGACCAAACCCTTGCTCAAGAAAGAGACACTTGGCGGCAAGGCGTATCGTCTGATTGGCGTCGGACTGTCTCACCTCCAGGATGCCCGATGGGATGCCCGCGACCTAGTCGATCCAAGTGTTGAGAAGCGGGCCAAGGCAGAACGCGCCAGCGATGCCGCGCGATCCAAGTTCGGCGACGCCTCGGTGGTTACGGGTCGAGCCATCCGGCTCGCGGCGCAGAAGCGCCCGAAGACTTGACGCGCTTGCCCTACCGCCCTCGAACGCGCTAGCACACGCGAAATCAAGGAGCGTTTTTCATGTCGACACCTGAGTCCCGTCTCACCGAACTTGGCATCACCCTGCCTCAGCCCATGGCTGCGGTCGCGAATTATGTACCCTTTGTGATCAGCGGGTCTCAGCTTTATGTTTCAGGGCAGGTCAGCGCGGGCCCTGACGGTCTCGTGAAAGGACGCCTCGGTGAAGACATGACCCTGGAGCAAGGCCAGGCTGCGGCGCGGTTGTGCGGCATTAATCTGATTGCACAATGCAAAGCCGCCCTCGGCGACTTGTCCAAGCTCAAACGCGTGGTGAAGCTCGGCGGCTTCGTCAATGCACACCCGGATTTCGAACAGATCCCCCAGGTCATCAATGGCTGCTCGGATCTCATGGTAGATGTTTTCGGCGAGGCCGGACGGCACGCCCGCTCTGCGGTGGCGAGCCCGGTCTTGCCACTAGGTGTTGCGGTGGAAGTGGACGGCGTGTTCGAGATTGGCTGAGCGGTTTGAACTCGCGGCCTTTGCCTATGCCCATCGCGGCTTGTGGCGCAAGACTGGTCCCTCCGAAAACAGTCTCGAAGCCTTTTTATTGGCAGCCGAGCACGGGCTCGGAATAGAGTTTGACGTCAGGCCCGCTGCTGACGGCGCACCGATAATTTTCCATGACCCGTTGCTCGACCGAATGACCGATCAATCCGGCGTCGTCGAAGCACGCACATCCGAAGACCTCATTGGGCTGCCGCTTAAGGGTGGTGGCGAAATCATCGATCTGAAAGCGCTTTTGGATGTCTGGCCTGATCATCTTCCACTGCTATGTGAGCTCAAAATCGATGGCAGCACGGATCCTGCCGCCTTCGCGGCGCGGGTTGCCACATTGATCGACACCCATAAAGGGTGCGCCGCAATGATGAGTTTTTCGGCACGGGCAGTTGCCTCAGTGCCGATGACTATTATGCGCGGTCAGTTGATTTCATTATCCAATGGCGACCGGTCTGAGGACCTGACCCGTATCGCAAAATCCAAAGTCGACTATTTTGCATGTCACACCGATGATGCCGCCAATCCAAGTCTTCAAGCGGCGCGATCGAACCAACCGCTGGTGACCTGGACGGTCAAATCCGAAGCGCAGTGTCGTGACCTGTCCGGCGTCACCGACAGTCAAATTTTCGAAGGATTTGATCCAGGGCTCGCAAAACGCCTTATTCTGAATAGATAAGAGCGTATGGACGAAACAGTTTTCAAAGCGCGCATCATCACCGCCTTGAGCGATGTTTCGCCCGATGCCTGGAACAAGGTCGCGAATCCGCCCGGCCTGCCTTATGATCCGTTCCTGAGCTGGGAATTTCTGGAAGCGCTCGAATCCTCTGGCGCCGCGCGGCCGGAGACCGGTTGGTCGCCCTGCCACATCCTTGTCGAAGGCCCTGGCAATGAGCTGCTTGCGGCGATGCCGCTTTACGCCAAGACCCACAGCCAGGGAGAGTTTGTCTTCGACCATAGCTGGGCCGATGCTTATGAACGCGCTGGTGGGAATTATTTCCCGAAATTGCTCAGCGCCGTGCCCTTCACACCAGTAACCGGGCGCCGCTTCCTGCTGACGCCAGGACCGGACCAGGATCGCTTGCGCAACGCCCTTCTTTCAGCCGCCCTGCAAGTCGCGGTGCAGAATGACTTTTCCTCGCTCCACATCAATTTCATCGAGCCAGACTTTGCGGCGCTAATGGATGAAACGGGCCTTCTCATTCGGACAGATCAACAATTTCACTGGAGCAATGACAGCTATCAGAATTTTGATGATTTCCTTGCCGCACTATCGTCTGCGAAACGCAAGAATTTGCGCAAAGAACGCGCCAAGGCGCAGGCCGGCCTGAGCTTTAAGCATCTCACCGGCGATGCGATCAAAGAACACCATTGGGACGCGTTTTTCGAGTTCTATATGGACACGGGGTCGCGCAAATGGGGGTATCCCTATTTGAACCGCGATACGTTCTCGCTGCTTGGTGAGCGCATGGCGGATAAGATCCTGCTCATCCTCGCCTATGACGACGACGTGCCGATTGCCGGGGCGCTAAACCTGATCGGGTCAGACACGCTGTATGGCCGTTACTGGGGCTGCACAGACCCCCGCCCCTTCCTGCATTTTGAGACCTGTTATTATCAGGCCATCGATTATGCCATCGCCCATGGCCTCTCTACGGTCGAGGCCGGCGCCCAGGGTGGGCACAAGCTGGCGCGCGGCTATGTGCCTGTGACGACCTATTCTGCCCATTGGATCGCCCATAAGGGCCTGCGCGATGCGATTGATCACTATCTCGAACGCGAGCGCCAAGCCGTGGAACATGAATCATCCTATTTGCAAAAGCGTACGCCCTTTAAGAAATCCGAGTGACCAAGACCGCCATCATCCGACGCTGCGCAACGCTGAGCGAAGCCTATATTGTCGACGGATTGCTGCGCAGTTCCGGCGTGCTGAGCAGCATCGATAATGCCAATCATGCCACAATTGATTGGGGCAGTGTTTCCGCCCTAGGTGGGATTCAAATCCGCGTACCCAATTCACAATTTGAACGTTCAAAAGAGATTATCATCGAACACGCTGGTGCTGCGGAAGAAACTTTGGACGAGATGTTCGGCCCTTTTGACGCGCCCGTAAAAACGCGACGATGGACAGCCATTTCCATGTTGTTGATCTATGTCGGGATCATCGACATTCCGGTACTTCTCATCTTCATGTGGCTGGCGACGATCATTCCGGCCGGTTGGTTCGACCCACCACCGAATGAGTTTTTCTATGTGGAACCCTATTATGGTTCTGCCGCAGTCCCTGAAGCAAGCGGGACAAACGGATGGATACTCGTTTTTCTGATCGTGTTTATCTTGCTGTGGGAGTTGACTAACACTCGAACCAACAACCAGAGTAAGGACCCCTCATGACCCTTCATGCCGACTATGACCCCGACAATATCTTCGCCAAAATCCTGCGCGGCGATATGCCGAGCGTGAAAGTCTATGAAGACGAGATCGCACTGGCCTTCATGGATGTGTTTCCGCAATCAGAGGGTCACACACTGGTCGTACCGAAACATGTCCAGGCCCGCAATTTCCTCGACATGCCGACCCTAAAGCTCGGCGCTTATATGGAACGGGTTCAAACCGTAGCGCGCGCGGTCGAAAAAGCCATGACGCCAGATGGCGTTGTGGTCACGCAGTTCAATGGCGCGCCAGCCGGTCAGACCGTTTTCCACCTGCACTTCCACATTATCCCGCGCTGGAAAGACAAAGGCCTTGCCGGTCATGCGGCCGGGCAGATGGCGGATATGGGAGAGTTGCAAGCGATCGCGGACAAGATTCGCGCAAAGTTGGGCTAAAGCCCGAGCTTCTCGCGCAGGATCTTGTTGACCGCTTGCGGATTGGCCTTGCCACCAGACGCTTTCATCACCTGGCCGACAAACCATCCCATGGACTTCGGCTTCTCTTTGACCGCGGCCGCCTGGTCCGGATTGGCGGCGATGACCTGATCAATGATCGCTTCAATCGCGCCGGTATCGGTGACCTGTTTCAAGCCATGTTTTTCAACAATGTCGGCCGGGTCACCTTCGCCCTCAATCATGCGCTGGAAGACGTCCTTGGCGATCTTGCCGGAGATCACGTCCGAGCTGATCAGGTCGATCAGACCGCCCAATTGTACGGCCGAGACTGGACTTTCTGAAAGCTCTAGCTCGGCCTTGTTGAGATAGCCGAACAATTCCTGCGTCACCCAATTGGCCGCAAGCTTGGAGTCACGCCCCTTCGCCACCGTCTCATAGAAGTCTGCACTTTCGGCATCGGCGGTCAGCACGCCGGCATCATAGCGCGATAGGCCATACTCGCTTTCAAATCGGGCGCGCTTCTGGTCCGGCAGCTCGGGCAGATTGACCTTGATGCCCTCAATGAAGGCGTCATCAATTTCCAGCGGCAACAAGTCCGGATCTGGGAAGTAGCGGTAATCGTGTGCGTCCTCTTTCGAACGCATGCTCCGGGTTTCGCCCTTGTCGGGATCGTAGAGGCGTGTCTCCTGATCAACCGTGCCGCCGCCTTCCACAATTTCAATTTGGCGCCGGGCTTCATACTCGATGGCCGCCTGGATGAAGCGGAACGAGTTCATGTTCTTGATCTCGCAACGCGTGCCGAGATGGCCGAAATCGCCAGTCTCGCGAAACTTTTCATAGGCCCCAGGCTTGCAGATGGAGACATTCACGTCGGCGCGCAGATTGCCCTTCTCCATGTCGCCGTCACACGTGCCGAGGGCAACCACGATTGACTTCAGCTTCTTGACGTATGAGGCGGCTTCCAGAGGCGAGCGAATATCCGGCTTGGACACGATTTCCATCAACGCCACGCCAGACCGGTTCAGGTCGACATAAGTCGCGCTCGGATCCATATCGTGGATCGATTTGCCAGCATCCTGTTCCAGGTGTAGCCGCTCGATTCGCGCCGAGAAGGTATAGGCCGGATCGCCATGCGACGGCTCGACATCCACCTCAATCTCGCCTTCCCCGACGATCGGATGAGCAAACTGGCTGATCTGATAGCCCTGCGGCAGGTCGGGATAGAAGTAATTCTTGCGGTCAAAACGCGAATATTTGTTGATTTGTGCATTCAAACCAAGGCCGGTCTTTACCGCTTGTTCGACACAGAACTTATTGATCACAGGCAACATGCCCGGCATCGCTGCATCAACGAGGGATACATTCTGGTTCGGCTCAGCCCCAAACTGGGTCGAGGCGCCAGAAAACAATTTCGCATTTGAGGCCACTTGCGCGTGGACTTCCAGCCCGAGTACGACTTCCCAGTCTCCAGTATCGCCTTTGAGCGTATATGTCGGACGATCACTCATCGCCTGTTTCCTTGTTCGTTTCGTCAGTTTGTTTAGCGCGCTTATTCGCCGCTTCAAGCCGGGCCCGCCGCTCCGCGAGGCGTCGGTCTATGGCGTGTTCCTTTTTGCCGAACAGGCCATGCAAGACCGACTCGCCTTCGCCATTGCGCGCATCGAGGAACTTGCCAATCACCATCGCCGCCCGAACCGAGGCATAGGCGGCTGCGACCAAGGACAGCGCCCAGATATGCCGCGAGCGCGGATGGAACGGATCAGCCCCGACGCCATAAGCGGTGAGCAGAATAAGGCTCACACTGATGACGAAGGCCCCGCCGGAGAGAAGGAGAAAGCGTCGGCTCATCGCGTCACGCTACCACCACTTCTCCGGTTTCGCGGCAAAACCAGCCGCATCTTCAATCGCGCCAGCGACCCGGAAGCAGGCCGCTTCGTCGAGCGCTTTGCCAATCACCTGCAAGCCAAGCGGAAGACCATCATTGTCGACGCCCGCAGGCACCGAAATGCCCGGCAAGCCCGCGAGATTCGCGGTCACCGTGAAAATGTCGTTCAAATACATTTGCACCGGATCATCGGTCTTCTCACCATAAGCAAAGGCGGCGCTCGGACAGGTCGGGGTCAGGAGCGCGTCAACATCGGCAAACACCGTCTGAAAGTCCTGCAGAATGCGCGTCCGGACCTTTTGAGCGCGCAAGTAATAGGCATCATAATAGCCGGATGAGAGCACATAGGTGCCGATCATCAGGCGGCGTTGAACTTCTGCGCCAAACCCGGAAGCGCGGGTGCCCTCATAGGTGCCGATCAGGCCATCGCCGTCCTGCCGCGCGCCATAGCGCATGCCGTCATAGCGGGCGAGGTTGGAGGAAGCTTCGGCTGGCGCCACAATGTAATAGGCTGGAAGCGCATATTTTGTGTGCGGCAGCGAGACGTCGACGATTTCCGCGCCCATGGCTTTCAGCCAATCAATACCCTGTTGCCAGAGTTTCTCAATCTCGTCCGGCATGCCCTCGACGCGATACTCTTTCGGCACACCGATTTTCATGCCCTTCACGCCTCTGCCGACTTCGGAGACCCAATCCGGTGTCTCGACATTCAGCGACGTTGAATCCTTGTCATCGTGCGAGCACATGATCTCGGTCAGCAGGGCCGCATCGGTCACGGTTTTGGCGATTGGCCCGGCCTGATCGAGCGAGCTTGCAAACGCCACCATGCCATAGCGCGAGGCGCGGCCATAGGTGGGTTTGATCCCGACCGTGCCTGTGAACGCGGCTGGCTGACGGATCGAGCCGCCTGTATCCGATGCGGTCGCGGCGAGGCAGATGTCGGCGGCCACCGCCGTCGCCGATCCGCCCGAAGATCCGCCCGCGGTCAGCGTTGCATTGCTGCCCGACCGACGCCACGGATTAGACGGCGGACCAAAGCGGGACGTCTCGTTCGAAGAGCCCATGGCAAACTCGTCCATATTGAGCTTACCGAGCATCACTGCACCCTCATCCCAAAGGTTTTGGGTGACCGTGCTTTCATAAGTCGGCGTGAATTCGCCCAGGATATTGGAACAGGCCGTCGTGCGGACGCCTTTGGTGCAATACAGATCTTTGACGCCGAGCGGCGCGCCATCCAAGCGACCGTCTTCGCCAGCGCTGCGCCGCGCGTCAGAGGCTTTGGCCATCTCAAGCGCCTGATCCGGCGTTTTGACGACATAGGCATTCAGTGTCTCATTCGAGGCTTCGATCGCATCAATAAAGGCCTGTGTCAGCTCAACCGAAGAAAAGTCGCCGCGATCCAATCCGGAAAGCGCGCTCGTTAGGGTCAGTTTGGTGAGATCGCTCATGCGAGCTCCTGTATTCAGATCAATTCTCAGGCGCCTTCGTATGCCGCCTTGCCGGTTAAATACAAGCCTTAAACGCCGTTGTTTACCATTCATCGTTGCAAAGCGTTCAGGGTCACTATGATTTGATTAGGTCAGCGTCAAAACCGCTATATACTCAAACACAAATCTAGGAGCTGTCATGTTGTCCCACCGCATCGCTTTCGCCGCCATGTTGTTTGTTGTTTCGGCCTGTGCAACCGCGACCACCCCCGAACAATTGGAAGCCCGGGAAAAGGACCGCGCAGCGCAAGTGTTTGAAGGCGATCCGAGGCGTGGAGAACAAGTTGATAAAGTTTGCTTCGCCAGTCAGATTGACAGTTTCGGTCTGACCACGAAGCGCGCCGTCGTCGTCCGCGAAGGTGGCGATCGTTATCTGGTTGAGACCTTCCCTGGGTGTTTCGATCTCGACTGGGCCCAGTCTTTGGCCATTGACTCGTTTGGCGCCTGTCTCACGAAAGGCGATCGAATCTTCGCCTTCGACAGCGCCTTTGGCCCCGATCGTCACACGGGCATCCAGCAGTCTTGCCGGGTCAAAGCGATCTATAAGTGGGATCGTGACGCGCTTGAAAAGGAAGCTGAAGAAGATGCCGAAGAGACCGCGGTGGAAACCGCTGCGTTGAAGTAGGTTTTATTCAACCGCTTTTGGCACGACGAAAAAGCCTTCGTCCGATTTCGGCGCGTTCGCGAGCACCTGGTCCTGAATGTTGCCGTCCGTGACGACATCATCGCGCATTGGCAATTTCGCTTCCACAACCGACGTCATCGGCTCGACGCCCTCAATATCGACCTCGTTCAGCTGTTCAATCCAGCCCATAATGCCGGTCAATTCACCAGCAAGCGTTTCCAGCTTGTCCTCAGGAACGGAAATCCGGCTGAGTCGGGCAACTTTTCGAACATCATCTTTTGAAACGCTCATGGACTGGCAACTCCGATTGACCGGCGCACCGATACGCGCGAGTGAACGCGAAGACAAGCCCATGCCTGAACTCGACCTTTTCGCCCTGCCCAAAACCGGCCCATTGCTCGGCATTGATCCTGGATCAAAGTCGATCGGTGCCGCCGCGTCCGATGGCCTGCGGATGATCGCCACACCGCTGGAAATCATCCCACGCGGACGAAAGTTGCGACCGACGCTGCAGCGTTTGTTCGAACTTTATGATGCGCGAGACTGTGTCGGCCTCATCGTCGGCTTGCCGCTCAACCTCGATGGTTCGGCCGGCCCTCGCGTCCAGGCGGCAAAAGCTTTAGCGCACAACATTCTGCAGACGCGTGATATTCCGCTCGCGTTTCAGGACGAACGCCTATCAAGCGCAGAAGCCGAACGGGTCATGCTCGCCGCGGATCTTAGCCGGGCGCGCCGGGCAGATGCAATTGATGCGTCAGCGGCGGCGATTATTCTTCAAACCGCTCTTGATCGCCTGGCGAACGCGACGCCTTAGCGCAAGACCGCGTCGAGCAATGTGTTCAGCCGGCTGGCAAACTGCTCCCGGTGAATTTCCTGGCTTCGCGACAAGACTTCAAATTCGCTGCCACGCGAGAGCGCGACCAACATGCGGGCCGCTTCCAGAGGACGGCTGGCACCGAGCCGTTCCAAGGGGTCAGACAACCAGCTTTCTAGCGTCCGCGACCAGGCCGCAACGCGCATCCGCATCGCTTCATCGCGCCCGGCAAACAGGACCATTTCATATTCGATCGCTTCCAGACCCGACTGAGCCGGGCTGAGCATGGTCATCCCGCCCAGAAATCGCACGAAGTCCTCCCGGTCTTCGACGGGACGACGCGTCAGAGTCTCGACCAGAGAGCGTTGATAATCATCGATATAAAGCGAAAAAGCGTCCCGCACGAGATCTTCGCGGGTGGCAAAATGATAAGTTGTTGTACCGGGTGAAACGCCGGCGACCGCGGCGACTGCGCGATGCGTGACTTTATCGACGCCCTTGGTCGAAATGATTTCCAACGCTGCCCGCAAGATGCGCTCCCGGTTGGCACCTCGCGGACCAGCTTTGCGGGGCGTATCGCTTTCGGACATCTGGATCAGCCTTCCGGTACATTTGTGCGATCATTACGAATTCGTATTGAACTGGACATTTGTTTCATACGAAGTCGACAAGGCTTGGCAAGCGCTTGAGCCGATTTCGATGCATCCGCTTCTTGACGATGCACGCCCACCGCGATCAAAGCTCCCTCAAGAGAGAGGGCACGTCATGATCTGGTATCTTGCTGCAGTCATTGCTGGATATTTGCTGGGCTCAGTGCCGTTTGGCCTATTGATTACGCGGCTCGCTGGATTGGGCGACATTCGAAACATCGGGTCTGGTAATATTGGCGCGACCAATGTGTTGCGGACCGGACGTAAGGATCTCGCCTTGGCGACGCTGCTCTTGGACAGCTTCAAGGCCGGACTGGCGGTCTTCATCATGTCATCACTGAGCGGCGATCGAAATGTCGGCCTGGTCGCCGGCGCTGTCGCATTTCTCGGGCATTGCTATCCGATTTGGCTCGGCTTCAAGGGCGGCAAGGGTGTCGCGACCTATGCCGGTCTGCTGGTCTTTGCATCGCCTCTTGCACTGGCGGTTGGGGCCCCGATCTGGCTTGGCCTGTTCGCGCTGACACGGATCTCATCTCTATCAGCCTTGACCGCCGCAGCCTTTGTACCCGCAGGGGCCTATCTGCTCGGTGAAACAAAATTTGCCGCTGCCACGCTTTTGGCGTTAAGTGTATTGGTCTTCTGGACACATCGCGAAAATATCAAACGTCTGCTTGCGGGGACCGAGCCAAAATTTGGGAGTAAATCCAAATAGAAAACGGTCTGGGGGGACTGAACACATCGGAAAAATTAAGCTGGTTGCAGCTTGCACGGACCCCGCGCGTTGGGCCGGTCACCTTTTTCCAACTCCTCGCACGCTATGGCAGCGCCACTAAAGCCCTGAAATCATTGCCTTCGCTTGCCGGTCGCGGGCTGGCGCAACGGATCCCACAGCGCGCCATCATTAAGCGCGAATGGGAGGAGACAATCGCCCTTGGCGGAGAAATCTTGTGCGCCAGCGAGCCAGAATTCTCGCCCTTATTACGAGAGAATGCACCGCCACCCCCGATCCTCACCGCGATTGGCGATATAGCTCTATTGCAACGACGCTGCATCGCCATTGTCGGCGCCCGGCAAGCTTCCGCCGCCGGTCGAAAACTCGCGCGGGATATTGCCATCGGGCTCGGTGAGGCCGGCTTCGTCATCGTCTCTGGCATGGCGCGCGGCATAGATGGCGAGGCCCACGCGGCCAGCCTGTCCAGCGGCACGATTGCGGTGCTTGGCGGCGGGGTGGATCACGTCTATCCCCCGCAGCACGCGCGCCTTTACGATGCAATTAGGACGCAGGGCTTGCTGATCAGTGAAAGCCCGCTCGGCCATCGCGCCACCGCACGGGATTTTCCGAGACGCAACCGGATCATCACCGGCATGGCGGAAGGAGTCGTGATAATTGAAGCGGCGGAACGGTCTGGCTCGTTGATCTCGGCGCGCACAGCGCTTGAACAGAACAGAGAAGTGATGGCGGTGCCTGGCTCTCCGCTGGAGCCTCGCGCCGCGGGGAGCAATCGCTTGCTGCGAGACGGCGCGACCTTGGTACGCCATGCCGAAGATGTGATTGAAGCGCTATCAAGCCCGCGAGATCGTACCTTGCGCGCGCCGAGCAATGCCAATTTCTCCAGCGCCCCGACACCTAATGAAGATGTGCCGCAACATCAGGTTGAAGCTGTGAAAAGCGCCCTGTCGCCAAATGCGGTACCGATTGCGGAGATTGCCAAGGCAGCTGGCATTGGCGTGCCGCGCTGTGCAACCATTCTGGTCGAGCTCGAACTGACCGGCTTAGCAATCACCTATTCCGGCGGACTCGCCTCCCTGGCCTATTAGCAGCAGCCTTATTGCCACAGCTGACTGCTATTTCATGCTGAGGCCGCCGCTGCTTACTGGACGCTCGCAGCCCCACGTCTTAAGCGAGTCGGGTGTGAGAGTATCGGAGTCGCCGGATGCACAAATGGACCTTTATCCTGCTGATCGCGGCAAGCCTAACCTCGGTTGGCCATGCTGTGGCACAGGAGCCGGCTCCCGAAGTCGAGTCTGCGCAGCCGCGGGTCACGCTGGATGCCGACAATATCTTCGTCAATGAAAATGAGAATTCGGTCATCGCGGAAGGCAATGTCGAAGCAAAATATGAAGGCCGCGTCTTGCGGGCTGATCGCCTGATTTATGACCGCAACACGGATCGGGTTCGCGCTATTGGCAATGTGGTGATCATTGATGTCGATGGGTCCGAAAATTATGCCGACGAAATCGAGACCGACAGTTCGCTCTCTGACGGTTACGCGATCGGTTATTCAACCCGCTTACCGGATGGCGGGCTTGCCATCGCGGAATCGGCCGTGCGCTCGTCGGATGGCTACAATGCGCTCGACAAAATCGTCTATACCTCTTGCGAATTGTGTGAAGAGAATGACACGCCGACCTGGGCCTTGCGCGCCCGACGAGCCGTGCTCAACGAAGAAGCGCAAATGATGTCCTATCGGGATGCAGTCCTGGAAATCGCCGGCGTACCGGTTCTGTATTTTCCTTATTTTGCGCACCCTGACCCAACATCAGAGCGCCGCTCAGGCCTGTTGCCGCCCGATTTTGGAACCTCTTCGAAACTTGGTGTGTTTTACGAACAGCCATATTACTGGGCGATCTCGCCTTATTCCGACCTCACGATTGCGCCCAAAGTCATGGGCAATGTGAATCCACTGGTCGAATTCCAAGCTCGAAAGCGCTTTTGGTCTGGCGCCGTTTCCGCCAATTTTAGCGTGACGCGCGAGCGCGAATTCGATTCTGACGGAGAGAAATCAGGCGAGAGCGAATGGCGCGGCCACCTCTTCGCGGATGGTGGATTTGTCATCCGACCCGGCTGGCGCTGGGGCTTTGCGGCCGAACAGGTCTCTGATGACCTTTATACGCGCCGCTATGACATCGATGGCGAGAATGACAAGCGTGGTCTTTATGCCGGGCAGCCGCGTTACTTGCTCAATCAACTCTTCACGCAGGGCCAGGGAACCGACTGGTATGTCGAATCGGCGCTTCTGACCTTTGAAACCAATCGCGAAGGCGACAGCGATGCGCGTTTGCCGCGTGCCCTGCCTTTGATGTTTGGCGAGCGGCTGTTCGACTATGGCGATTACGGAACGCTTGCGGTCACCGGATCGACCGCCATTCTCGAACGCGAGCTTGGCGTTGACAGCTATCGCGCATCTGCAGGCGCGGATTGGTCGACCACGCGGGTCCTGCCCGGCGGGGTTTTGTTCAATCCGTTTGCCGAAGGTCGTTACGACTATTATCAGCTCGACAATACGCCGAGCGGCGTCGACAGCGTCACCCGCGGCGCGGCCAGCTTCGGAACCCGGCTGTCTTATCCGCTTTATCGCCCTGGCGAGATAATCGATATCCTGATCGAGCCGGAAGCCATGGTGGCCTATGGCACCGCAGGCACCAACGATCCAGACATTCCGATCGAGGACAGCTTGTTTTATGAGCTCGATGAGACGTCCCTGTTTGAGGCTAATGCAGCGTCTGGCTATGACACTTATGAGGGCGGAAGTAAGGCCTCTCTCGGCGCATCCGTTACCGCTCGTTGGAAGAACGGCATGTCGATTTCGGCTCTGGCCGGTCGCCGTTGGCGCGACACATCTGATCCTGTGTTTGATGTTGGATCAAATCTCGATGGCACAGTATCGGATTGGGTCGCTGGCCTGACCGCGGATTTTGGCAACCCATTGAAGCTGGAGACCCGCGTCCGCCTTGACGATGATAGTCTCGCGCTCAACCGAATCGATGCGCGGATCAATTCGAACATTTGGCGCCTGCGGACCCGCGCGCGTTACTATAGCATCAGCGGAGATGTCACGAGTTCGGGCTTCAGCGATGAAGGGATCGAACTTTCCACCGACTTCAAAATCACTGACAATTATTACCTCCTTTATAGTCTCAATCGCGATATTTCTGGACGATCAAATGCCAGCGGTCGGATATCTGATCCCAGCGACATTCGTCAGACGCTCGGCGTTGCTTATGAGGATGACTGCTCGCGGTTTGAAATCTTCTTTGAACGCTCAGAAGCGCGAGATCGTGATCTCGGCCCCGAAGACTCGATCAAGTTTAGATTCGCCTTGAAGACGCTGGGTGATTTTGGGTCCAGCGACGTCGACTGATATTTGATCGCAGTCTCGACACATTGCAGCCACGTCCGTTGATCATTGTTCAGCAACCGTTATGTTCCGCCTGCTAGATTGCGGCCCGAGAGATTCCGCAGGAGATAGAGTATGTTTCGTTCCTTCGCGCTTGCTTCGCTAATGGCGATTTCCGGAAGTCTGACCTTGTCCGCGCAAGAACTCGCGCCTGCTGCTCCCGAAGCGCAGCAAATCGAGGGGATTGTGGCCGTCGTCAATGATGACCCGATTTCCTTTACCGACGTCAGACAGCGCGCGCGTTTGTTGCTCCTCAGTCTCGGTGGCCAACAACCGACTCAGGAACAGGTTCAGCAAATCACCGCACAGGCGCTCGAACAGCTGATCGATGAAAAGCTGCAATTACAGGAAGCAGCAGAGTATGAAGTAGAGGTCTCGGATGCCGAAATTGCCAGCTCGATCGATCGTCTGGCGCAACAATCGGGAATCACGCGCGATAATTTGCTACAAAGCCTGATACAGTCTGGGGTAAATCCAGCCAGCCTCGAAGAGCAAACCCGCGCGGACATTGCATGGCGCCGGATCATGGGCGGTCTTTACGGGTCGCGAATTCGGATTTCAGACAACCAGATCACCGAGCAATTGAAACGTTTGCGAGCCGACGCTCAAAAAGAACAGTATCTGACCTCAGAAATCTTTCTCTATGCCCCTTTGGAAGAGGACAAGCGCCAGGCGCTTGTTGCCGCTGATTCCATTCTGCAGCAATTACGGGCGGGTGCGCCGTTTGAAGTCGCTGCGCAACGCTTTTCCTCAGCCCCAACCGCGGCGACGGGCGGCGATATGGGCTGGATCGTGCTCGACAGCATCGATGACGCACGGCGAGACGCCTTGCAACAAATGACTGACCCCGGATTGACCGAACCGGTTGAGGTCGAGGATGGCATTTATATCATGAATGTGCGCGGCAAACGCGATCCATCCGATTCAACCACAGTGGTCGACGTAACACGCGTCTCTGTCGACGATGGATCAGAAGCCAGTCTGCAGGAAGCGATTGCTCGCATTGGCAGCTGTGACGAAATCGAGGACGTTGTCGCTGATGATGGCAATTTGCGGTCCGTCGCGCTTGAAGACCTGAATGTTGAGGATTTGGGTCCGGAAGGACAGTCTATGGTGCTCAACACCGAGATTGGCTCTGCGACCGACATTTTTGCGCAATCTGGCACGCTCGCAGTGATGTTTGTCTGTGATCGCCGCGATAATGTTGAAGCCATCCCGAACCGCGATCAAATCGAAGATCGGTTGTACAGTCAGCAGCTTGGCATGATTTCAGAGCGAAGCCTACGTAACCTGCGCCGCGAGGCGACGATTATTCGTCGCCAGTAACATCTTGTCCGGGGCTGTTCGACCATTCGCGGTCACGATGGGAGACCCGGCCGGGTGCGGGCCTCAAATCACCGAGCGCGCCTGGGAACAGCGGAATGACCTGAAGCTCGCCCCGTTCTTTGTCATCGCCGACCCCAAAGTGTACGAGCCAACCCTTCCGGTCGCGATTATTCGCAGGCCAGAAGACGCCGTCGAGGCATTCAAAAGTGCGTTACCGGTGCTGCCGATCGAAATCGAACCGCACCAAGCTTTGACGCCCGGCCGTCCGAACCCAGCCCTTGCCCCGGCCATAATCGAGAGCATTCGCCGGGCCGTGGAACTGTGTGTTCACGGTCATGCAACGGCCATGGTCACCAATCCCATTTCGAAAGCCGTCCTTTATGAGGCGGGGTTCGAGTTCCCCGGCCATACGGAATATATTGCAGACCTCTGTTCACCGAGCGGGGCTCCGCTGACGCCAATCATGATGTTGGTTGGTGGAGGATTGCGCGTCTCTCTTGCGACCATTCATGTTCCTTTGATGAAAGTGCTGGAACATCTCGATGCCTCAACGCTGCACAAAGCGGCGGACATTACCCATCGGGCGTTGATCGAGGATTTCGGCATCGCAACACCGCGCCTCGCCTTTACTGGGCTCAACCCCCACGCCGGCGAAGATGGGAAAATCGGCACGGAAGAACGTGACCTGATCAATCCGGCGGCGCAGAAACTTCGCGATCAAGGTATCAATGTCTCGGATGCGCGCCCCGGTGATACTGTGTTTCACGAAGCCCTTTCTGGCACCTATGACGCGGTCATCGCAATGACGCATGATCAGGGTCTGATCCCGGTGAAAACGCTCGATATGTGGGGCGGTGTGAATATCACGCTTGGTCTGCCAATCATTCGCACCAGTCCAGATCATGGTACAGCCTATGATGCCGCGGCGAACCGGGCGTGCCGCCCCGACAGTTTGATCGCCGCGTTGAAGCTCGCAGAGGACGTTGCAGCGCATCGGGCAACCCATAATGGCTGAGCGTCCGGAACTCACCCAGGCCCCCGCCCGCAAAGCGCTCGGGCAGCATTTCCTATTCGACCCTGACATCTTGCGACGCACGGCGCTCGCCGCTGGCCCCGTAGACGGGCGCGATGTGATTGAAGTCGGTCCGGGACCGGGCGGATTGACCCGCGCCATCCTCGATGCAGGCGCTAAGTCTCTTACCTGTATCGAAACAGACCCTCGATTTGCCCAAGTGCTGCTTGACTGGCCTGAAGTAAATCAAGGGCGTTTGCAGATCGTCCAGGCCGATGCGCGCAAGATCGACTGGGCTGATCTGCCCAAGGTCGCGGGCGCGACGCAGCCGGTCATGATCGTCGCCAACCTGCCTTACAATGTCGGCACGCCATTGCTGGTCGACTGGCTGAAAGCCGGACCGTGGCGCGGCGAAATGGCCCTGATGTTTCAAAAGGAAGTGGCGGAGCGTGCCTGCGCACAGCCGGGCAATCGGCATTATGGCCGCCTGGCTGTCTTGACCGCAGCGACGTGCGATGCCGCGATTTCTTTCACCCTGCCCCCAGGCGCGTTTCGTCCGCCACCGAAAGTGGATAGCGCCGTCGCGATCTTTCGGCCTTTGTCGCCTGAGCAACGCTTTGACAATATCGCTGCAATCGAAAAAGTTGCGACCGCGGCTTTCGGTCAGCGCCGGAAGATGCTGCGCGCAGCCCTAAAATCAATTGCTAAAACAGTGCGCTTGGACCCTGTTCATTGGCTAGAATCCTGTGACATTGACCCCACTGCACGCGCGGAAACTCTGACACAATCAGAGTTTCGAGCATTGGCGCGCGTGTTTGGGGAGGCACAGGCATGCGTGTCAGGCTCGTAAATCAAGATTTGTATCTAGAACTCGATCCGGCCGCTGGCGGATCTGTTAGCGCGCTGCGCTGGGGCGATCTGGACGTGCTGCGACCGGCGCCGCCGCGTCTCGGACCTGCCTTTGACCCCCTGCAATATGCGGCTTTTCCGATGGTACCCTTTGTCGGTCGTATCCATCACGGTGTCTTTGTTGCCGATCAGCGAGACATTCGACTACACCCGAATCTACCCCCGGAACCACATACGATTCATGGCTATGGCTGGAAATCAGCTTGGAAGGTGACGGATCAAACTGAGCAATCCATCACCCTGCATCACCATCACAGCGCAGATGCCTGGCCATGGAGCTATGACGCAACACAGACGTTTCACCTCGAGCCGCAGGCCCTCATCGTCAGTCTGACCGTCACCAATCGCGCTGATAGCGATATGCCTGCGGGACTCGGCTGGCATCCCTATTTCCATCGCGCAGGCGCAACCGTGACGCTGCCCACGATTGCTGAATGGTGTCCGGATGAGGACACGGGCGATAATATTCCAATCAAGATCAGCCCCGAACGCGATCTCTCGGAGGGGGCTGCAGTGGACGGATTGAAACTCGACACATCGTTCAAGGTCGCGGCGCCGGAGTTTCAGATCCAATGGCCGACTTATCGCGTAAGGGTGATTTCAGATCCCGTTTTCGCCCACGTCACCGTCTTTGTCCCCCCGGGCCAGGACTTTTTCTGTGTTGAGCCGATCACACATGCGCCCAACGCCGTGAACAGTGCGCTCGATAGCAGCCTCACCGGGCAGCATTGGCTGGCGCCAGATGACTCCCTGTCTGGAACCATTCGTATGATGATCGAGCGCTAAAGCTCGCCGAGTAGACGCCGCACATGATCCTCAAGCTTGTGCTCGCGCAGGCGTTTGGTGCGTTCAACCAAGAGAATTCGGCGCAACTTCTCATAAGCTTCTTCGAGATCATCATTGACGATGCAATAATCATAGCGTCGCCAATGCAGGATTTCGGCCTGGGCGTCCCGCATGCGTCGGGCCACCATATCCGGGGTTGATCCTTCCCGCGCCGCCAGACGCTGCTCGAGCGCTTCAATGCTTGGCGGCAATACGAATACCGAGACACAATCATTCGGCATTTGATCGTGCAACGCATCTGCGCCCTGCCAATCGACGTCAAACAAGACATCATTGCCCGCCTCGAGCTGCGCGACTGTGTCGGCGCGCGGCGTGCCATAATACCGATCAAACACTTTCGCCCATTCCAGGAATTCTCGCCTGGCAATCATGTCGCGAAACTGGGTCTCGGTTCGAAAGTGGTAGTCGATGCCATCTTGCTCATTCGGACGCGGCTCGCGCGTCGTCGCCGAAACCGACAAGACAACATCCTCAAATTCTTTCATGAGTTTTCGCGCCAGCGTGGTTTTTCCCGCGCCAGACGGGCTCGAGATGACCAGCATTAAGCCGCGACGCGGCTCATGTTCATCGCTATTCGACATTCGCGGCTTGCTCCTTGAACTGATCAATCACGCTTTTGAGCGCGAGTCCCGCATTCGTCAAATCCAGGGACGCAGATTTCGAGCACAGCGTATTAGCTTCTCGGTTCAGCTCTTGAGCGAGAAATCCGAGATCTCGTCCAACCGCGCCATCAGCGGCAATCAAGTCTTTGCCACGTGCAATATGCGCCTTGAGGCGGTCGAGTTCTTCAGTGACATCGGCTTTGGCCGCAAGCACGGCGATTTCGGTTACCAGACGTTCGTCCGAAACCATGTTCTCTGTATCAAATTCTACGATTCGCGCGCGATACTTTTCCGCGATCGCAGCTTTCTGATCCTCGGCGAATTCGCTTGCTTTCATCAGCAAATCGACCATTTCGGACAAATGTCCGAAAAGCATCTGAGTCAGATCCTGCCCTTCTTGCGCTCGTGCTTTGTGAAGATCAACAATCACTTCCCGCCCAGACGTGATCAATTGGTCGAATGCGCCCTCGACCTCTGCTAGATCCCGCATCGAAAGCGTTTCGGCCTCCACGACGCCTTTGATTCCCATCAAAGTCGCGAGTGCTGGACCGGTGGCCATCGTCCCATCCGCCGCTTCATAGGCCTTGATTAGGGTTTGCAAAACCGACTCATTGACCGCGACCGTCTCGGCGCCAGTTAGCTCGATGCGCAATGAAACTTGCAGGTTTCCCCGCTGAAACTGGTTCGAAACCGCTTTACGGACCTGTTGTTCGACAGCTTCGAGTCCCGACGGCATATTCAGACGCGCGTCGAGACCCTTGCCGTTGACGCTGCGCGCTTCCCACGTCCAGCTCCCCCAATCCGCCTCACCGCTGACGCGCGCAAAGCCGGTCATCCCTGATAATGCCATCAATTCTCCCGTTCGCGGGCAATCTCTCCGCGCTCATAGGCGCGGTAGGCCGCGACATTTCTCTGATGCTCGGCATAGGTCTCCGCGAACAGATGTCCACCTTTTCCGTCGGCGACGAAAAAGACATAGTCGGTTTCTGGCGGATTAAGCACGGCCGCGATCGCATCGCGGCCGGGATTGCAGATCGGCGTCTTCGGTAGTCCATCCATCTGGTACGTGTTCCAATCAGTCTTGCGATTGATTTCGGACCGATACAGCGTCCGACGCTGGCCCTGGCGGTTGTAGAGCGGTTCACCCTTGGAGACGCCGTAAATGATCGTCGGGTCGCTCTCGAGCCGCATGCCTTTCTTGAGCCGCCCAACAAACAGGCCGGCGACCAGGTCGCGCTCTTCGGCTTTCGCTGTTTCTTTCTCTACCACAGAGGCAAGGATGACTGCCTCATAAGGCGTCGAAATTGGAAGGCCGTCCTGACGCGTATCCCAGATTTCCTCCAGCAGGGCATCTTGCGCCGCTTCCATGCGCTCAATGAATTGCGTCCGCGTCGTTCCCGCGCCGAACGCATAGGTGTCCGGAAGCAATACGCCCTCTTCGAACTCGCGGTCCGGCATGTCGCCTGTCAGCGTCTCAGCAGCTTCCACCCGACGCAGGATTTGCGCGGTTGTCAGGCCTTCAGGAATGGTCAGGCGAAATTCGATGACATCGCCTTCCACGAATTGCTTCAGGATGTCCGCGACGCTCGCCCGTCCAGGAACGACATAAGACCCCGCCTTGATCTCGCTCTCGACATCATCGAGACGGGCTTTCAAGCGCAGCAGCCGTTGGTCTGCGATCAGGCCGTCGGTTTCGAGGCGATTGGCGACGCTGGACAGCCCTTCGCCGCGCTCAATCGTAAATTCGGTTTCGGCCAGGAATGGGCCAGGTTTGGCAACTTCGCCCTGGAACCAGAACCAGCCATAAGCAAAAGCGGCCCCCGCCAAAATGGCGAGAACAATGATCAGAGCGAGGATAGCTTTCAAAAAACGCATTTAGACCTTCTCAAACGCACGGGCCCCAGCGCTATTTTGGTCGCGTTAGTCGCGTGACTAGTCAACCTGCTTCAAAATTAAGGATGCGTTGGTTCCACCAAAGCCGAACGAATTCGTCATGGCCGCTCGGACTTGACCCTTTTTCGCTGTGTGCGGGATCAGGTCGATCGGCGATTCAACGCTGGGATTATCGAGATTGAGGGTTGGTGGCATCACCTGATCACGGATCGCCAGCGCGCAGAACGCTGTTTCGATCGCGCCCGCCGCGCCCAGCAAGTGGCCAACGGCTGACTTGGTTGAAGACAGAGACAGGTTTTTCGAATGATCGCCAAACAAACGCTCAACTGCGCCAACTTCGCCTTCATCCCCACGCGGAGTCGAGGTTCCATGGGCATTGACATAATCGATCTGATCGAGGCTCAGGCCGCAATTACGCTCAGCATGTCCCGCCGCCATTTTCATCGCACGGTAACCGCCTTCAGCGCCTTCCGCCGGCGCCGTAATATGGTGCGCGTCGCCCGTCAGGCCGTAACCTGCCACTTCAGCATAGATTTTCGCGCCGCGGGCCTTCGCATGCTCATATTCTTCAAGTACCAGAACCGCTGCGCCTTCGCCCATGACAAAGCCGTCGCGGCCTTCATCATAGGGGCGTGACGCACGTTTTGGCTCATCATTATACTTTGTT
This sequence comes from Hyphomonadaceae bacterium, assembly GCA_024743315.1. Classification (GTDB taxonomy): domain Bacteria; phylum Pseudomonadota; class Alphaproteobacteria; order Caulobacterales; family Hyphomonadaceae; genus Henriciella. The sequence goes on along the minus strand of JANSWU010000002.1, from coordinate 413,694 downwards.
GACATCGCCTTGGCGGCGCAGAACCCAGCAATTGCCAGTTCGCAAATCACCGCTTCGGATCCGCCGGCAACCATAACATCAGCGTCGCCATATTGGATCAGACGCGCTGAATCGCCAATCGCATGGGCGCCGGTTGCGCATGCGGTGACCACCGAATGGTTCGGCCCTTTGAAGCCATGCTTGATCGAAACCTGGCCAGAGGCGAGATTGATCAAGGCAGACGGAATGAAGAAGGGGCTCACTTTACGCGGCCCATTCTCGTAAAGATTGATCGAGGAATCATAGATGCTTTGGAGGCCGCCAATCCCAGATCCAATCAGAACGCCGGTGCGTTCCTGATCTTCCTGGGTTTCGGCCACCCATCCCGAATCATCGATCGCTTCTTGCGCCGCGCCGATCGCATAGAGAATGAACTCATCAATGCGGCGGCGCTCTTTCGCACTTGCCACCGCATCAGGATCAAACGCGTGCGGATCGTCTTCAGACCCGCCACCACGGCCATCCTTATAGGGAACCTGAAAGGCAATTTTGCAGGCAGTGTTCTCCGGATCGAACGTATCGATCGGACCGGCACCTGATTCACCTGCGATCAGTCTTTTCCAAGACGCCTCTCGATTTGCAGCGAGTGGCGAAATGATTCCGATCCCCGTAATGACAACGCGACGCATGTAAGAAGCCTCTTATCCGACGTGAGCGTTGATATGAGACACCGCGTCACCGACGGTGCGGATATTTTCCTGCACGTCGTCCGGGATCTCGATATTGAACTCTTCTTCAAACGCCATGACCAGCTCGACCAGGTCGAGAGAGTCGGCGCCGAGGTCGTCAATAAAGCTCGCGCTCTCAACAACCTTATCGCCTTCTACGTCGAGGTTTTCGACAACAATTTTTTTAACACGCTCAAGAACGTCAGACATGGATACCTCTCTGATATTGTCTGATGGATAGGCTTCTGTGGGCCATGGTGTTGCCGTTAGCACACACTTTGTGACAACGCCAAGCCCCGCACACTGTGGAAAGTGCGATGAACAGGGCTTTTCCTAGATCATCGCCATCCCGCCATTCACATGTAGGGTTTGCCCCGTCACATATGAAGCTTCGTCTGAGGCGAGATAAACAGCTGCCGCTGCAATATCCGTCCCGACCCCTAACCGACCGGATGGAATCTGCCCCAGAAGCAGCTCCTTTTGCGCATCTGGGAGCACATCCGTCATGGGTGATTCGATAAAGCCAGGCGCGATCGTGTTCGCGGTAATTCCACGACTCGCCACTTCCTGGGCCAGCGATTTGGTAAAGCCGATCATGCCGGCCTTGGAGGCGCAATAATTCGACTGTCCGGGATTACCGGTGACGCCGACAATCGACGCGATTCCGATAATCCGGCCGCCGCGTGCCTTCATCATTGGGCGCACCGCCTTGCGGCATAGACGGAAATAGCTTTCCAAGTTCACGCGGATAATGTCTTGAAAATCCTCATCTTTCATCTGCATGAGGAGCTTATCTCGGGTTACCCCAGCATTGGCAACGAGAATGTCGAGCTTGCCGCCCAGCTCTATGGCCTGCCCCACCAGCGCATCGGCTTGCTCGGGGTCGGACAGGTCACATGGCGCAATATGGGTACGGCCGCCCAATTCTGCGGCCAGCGCTTCGAGTTTCTCAACCCGGCGCCCCGACAAGACCACTTCAGCCCCGGCGGCATGCATGGTGCGCGCAATCGATTCTCCGATGCCGCCTGTTGCGCCCGTCACCAGTGCCGTTTTTCCGCTTAGATCAAACACTATCCCTCTCCTGCCTTCTTATACGTTGAGCCGCTCTGCGACGGCTTGGATGTCTTCTGGAGTGCCCATGGTCAGACCTTCTAACTCACGGACCGTGCGACGATTCATGACGCTGAGCACTTTACCTGCGCCGGCTTCGACAGTCAGCTCGACCCCTTCGCCCGCCATGTACTGAACTGATTCCGTCCAGCGCACCTGCCCTGTGACCTGTGCAACCAATTGTGCCCGGATCGCTTCAGGATCGCTGCCAGCGGTCGCTGTGACATTGGCCACGAGCGGGGCCGAGGGGGTTCTAATTTCAATTCCGGCCAGGGCTTCCGCCATGGCGTCTGCGGCCGGTTGCATCAGCGAACAATGGAACGGCGCTGAAACCGGCAGCAGAACGGCTTTCTTGACGCCCGCCTCTTTAGCCCCGGAAATCGCTTTTTCGACGGCGGGTTTCGCGCCGGAGATGACGATTTGGCCAGGGGCATTGTCATTGGCGATCTCACATGGGCCTTCAGACGCTCCAGCAGCACACAAATCTGCCGCCTGTTCTGGGCTGGCGCCAAGCAAAGCCGCCATAGCCCCTTCTCCCGCTGGCACCGCTTCTTGCATCGCATTGCCGCGAATGCGTAGGACTTTGGCGCAATCGCCGACTGAAATCGCGCCCGCAGATGCGAGGGCTGAATACTCGCCTAGCGAATGCCCGGCGATGAAGGCCGCTTTCTCGGCCCCAATCCCATGCGCTTCTTCCAGCGCGCGCATCGCGGCGACGCTAACTGCCATCAAGGCAGGCTGGGTATTTGCGGTCAGCTTGAGGTCATCTTCGGCGCCGGTCCAGATCAGGCCCGATAGGTCTTGACCAAGTGCCTCATCGACTTCTTCAAACACCGCTTTGGCGGCGGCAAATTGATCGGCAAGATCCTTGCCCATCCCGATAAACTGGCTGCCCTGCCCCGGGAAGATAAACGCAAACTTGGTCATATGCGCTCCTATACTCGAATTTGGCGCCCGCATAAGGCGCTGCGCGCAACAGTGCAAGCGGGTTGATTTTGACGCTGTTTTGCGCTTTACGACGCGCTTCGCAAGGTTTGCGGTCCTCAATTCCGGAATGAGCCGGGTGCGAGGGGCCATCGTGGAAGGGTTTTCCCGCCCATCTGCGCCGCAAGCTAAACACTAGGGAAAGACAATATGGCATTTTATGAGCACGTCCTCATTGCGAGGCCGGACATCTCACCTGCACAAGTTGAAGGTTTGATGGAAGAGCTGTCGACCTTCCTCGACAAGCAAGGCGCAAAAGTTTCGAAGTCCGAATATTGGGGTCTTCGCAACCTTTCTTATCCGATCAACAAGCAGCGCAAGGGACATTATTCCCTGTTCAACATTGATGGGCCAGCTGAAGCGATCCAGGAACTGGAGCGCCAGCACCGCATTTCTGACGACATCATGCGCTACATGACCATCAAGGTTGAGGAGCTCGATGAGAGCCCGTCACCGATGATGAGCCGCAAAAACCGTCGCGACGACTAGAAGAAGGAATCGATATCATGGCTTCTAGAAACACATCCGGCATGAACATCACCAACATTCCGGCACGCCGTTCTTTCGGTCGTCGTCGCAAGGTGGATCCGTTTTCCGGCGCGAAAGCACCGAAAATCGACTATAAAGACGTGAAGCTTCTGCAGCGCTATATTTCTGAGAAAGGCAAAATCGTGCCATCTCGGATCACCGCTGTGAACTTCAAGAACCAGCGCAAACTGGCAAAAGCGATCAAGCGGGCTCGTATGCTCGCGCTGCTGCCATTCACCGTGAAATAAGGGAGACAAACCGATGCAAGTTATTCTCCTCGAACGCGTTGAGAACCTGGGCGGCCTCGGAGATGAGGTCAGCGTCAAGAACGGCTTTGCTCGCAACTTTCTCCTGCCAAAAGGCAAGGCTCTGATTGCGAACACGCAAAACCGCGCCCGCTTCGAAGCTGAACGCGAAGCGCTTGAAAAGCGTAACGCCGAAGCCCGCGATGCGGCCACACAAGCTGGCGCCAGCATTGACGGCACGACTTTCGTGCTGATCCGCTCTTCTGGCGCAACCGGCCAACTTTACGGTTCTGTCTCCGCACGCGACATTGTTGAAGCCGCTGCCAATGCCGGTCACACGATCAAGCGTGAGCAAGTCCGCCTCAATGCGCCGATCAAGACGCTGGGTTTGCACGAAGTCGGCATCCGTCTTCACGCAGAAGTCCGCGTTGATGTGACCATCAATGTCGCACGTTCTGAAGATGAAGCAGAACGTCAGGCCGCTGGTGAGAACATCATCGAGACACTGCAGGCTGAGCAACAGGCTGCCGCGAGCGAGCAAGCTTCTGAAATGGCAGAAGCCGCCGCAGAACTCGACACAGCGCCTGAGGGCGACGATTAGTCGGTCCCTCCATTCGAAAACAGTCAAAAGCCGCTCCGTTTGGGGCGGCTTTTTTCGATCTGATCACCAAACGCCTGGCGGATGCCGCACCCGCGCGACGCGCACAAGAAATCCAGCCATTTTGTGGGCGGCTGAATTGATGTTAGTCCGGGGTCAGAGTCTGATCATAGTTGATCAATCCATTGGAGGAGCCCGGAATGCGTGCATTGGGACACAAGCGTGCAATCAACAATCCCTTTTGGATCTGCGATCTCAAGCACCTGGTCGCTCTGATCGCGGTAAGCCTGCTTGGATCATTTTCAGCGATTTCAGCCGTGGCGGGTGAGCGTTCCGAGATGCTCGACATCGTCTATTATGAGGGCGCGGATTTTAGCGATGAGAAGCATCGTCTCGACCTCATTCTGCCAACTGATCAGGCACCGCGCGCCACCCTGCTATGGATTCATGGCGGCGCCTGGGCGTTCGGAGATCGTAAAGATGATATGGAGCTGGCGCGCGCCTTTGCCCGTGAAGGCATCGCCGTCGCAAACATGTCCTATCGCTTGAGCCGGGGGGATTGGCGCGGCGAAGAATTTTCTTCAACCGGCGTTCAGCACCCCGAACACATAGAAGACGTCGCGCGAGCTTTTGCCTGGTTGCACGAAAACGCGTCCGAATATGGTCTTGAGGTCGACGAGCTTTTTGTCGGCGGCTTTTCGGCGGGCGGGCATTTATCAGCTTTGCTGGCCATGGATGATCGATACCTTCGCGCACACGGTCTCAGCGTTTCTGAGATCCGTGGGGCTTTGCCTGTCGCAGGTGGCTATGATCTGGAGGATTATTACACCGCCATCGCCGAGGGGTTGGGCGAAGACATAGCAATCGGTCATGTGCTGGGCGTCTTCGGCCCGCGTGAAGGCCTGCGCGAAGCATCGCCACTGACCTATCTGGATCAGGCCGAAATCCCGATGCTCGTGCTCACCGAAGGCCAGACCGCTGACTATACCCGCGTGTTTGAAGACGCTGTCACCGCGCAGGACAAATCCAGTCTCATTCAATTCAGTTATTATGATGACGAAACGCACGCCTCTTTGCTCGCCAGTCTGAGCCTCGAGACGAGCCCTGCAAGATCAGAAATGATAGCGTTTATAGACTCGGTGCTTGCAACTGACCGGGTAGATTGAACACCTTCATCAGCCGGCATGCGCCTGATAGCGAAATTCCATCATTCGCGTGAGAAGCGGACTCTCAAAATTCCCCGGCACCTGTTTTTGGCCGATCAGCCAAGCATAAACTTCCCAGTCAGGAGTCGCGAGCAGGCGTTCAAATTCAGAGAGATCAGCATCATCCAGCCCGGCAATATGGGCATCGGCGAAAGAGCCCATCAGCAAATCCATTTCTCGGAATCCGCGTCGCCAGGCTCGAAACTTCAATTTGCGGCGGCGCTCATCCAAACTGTCTGTGCTCATCAGCAGATCTCCTTCAAGCCCCATTTAGAGCATTGAGGACTCCCTGCACAGGGATATCCTGTCGCGTTCCTCGGATCGCAGCTTGTAAGCCGCAACCAGATCAGCGCATAAGATCCAAATGCGCGATGAACGCCTCTTCCCGCTCTTTCAGCCGCTCGATGCTTTGCCCGGCATTGGGCCGAAGCTGAAACCTGTTCTCGAACGCCTGGTCGGAGGCGAGGCGATTTGGGATTTGCTTTTGCACATGCCCGAACGTTGGCTCGATCGGCGTCCGCGTGACAGTTTCGATGATCTCATCGCAGACGAAGTGGCCACCGTGCGCGGTGAGGTGCACGCGGTCAAAGCGCCTTACAATGAACGCGCCCCAACCCGGATCCTCTTGTTTGATGGCTCTGGATTCCTGACCCTAACCTATTTCCGCGCCGACAGTCGCTGGCTGCAAGCCCAATTCCCGGTCGGCAAAGAGCGGATTGTTTCCGGGAAGGTCACCGAATGGCAAGGCGAACGCCAAATGAGCCATCCCGACTTTGTCATGGATCCGGCACGCGGCGAATTCCCGCCCCCGGTCGAACCCATCTATCCCCTCACCGCTGGCCTCACCAATAAGCGCGTGCATGCGACAGCGCAGGCGGCGGTAGAGCTTGTGGACGCGGCTTGGCCGGAATGGATCGATCCGGCGCTCAAAGATCGCGAGCGTTGGCCAGGGTTCAAATCAGCGCTGGAATGGGTGCATGCGCCCGAGGAATTTGATGAGGCAAAGATCGCGGCGGCGCGCAAGCGGCTGTCCTATGATGAGGCCCTTGCCCGTGAACTCAGTTTTGCCCGCGCGCGCACAACGCGGCGATCACAATCCGCCAATTCAGTTCCACCGCAGAGCGAGGCGCTTAACCGGCTGGTCAAAACCCTACCCTACAAGCCGACCGATGCGCAGGTCCGCGCCACCAAGGAAATCATGGCCGACCTTGGCGAACCCCATCCGATGCGCCGCATGCTTCAAGGCGATGTCGGCGCCGGCAAGACGCTGGTTGGCGCCTTCGCCGCCGTGCAGGCCGCCGAAGGCGGGTTTCAGACCGCCTTCATGGCGCCCACAGAAGTCCTCGCGCGCCAGCAATATGACACGCTGGATCAGTTGCTCTCACCGCTGGGTTATTCCGTCGCCGTACTCACCGGGCGTGACAAAGGCAAAGCACGCGAAGCGACGCTCATGGGCCTGGCCGACGGTTCGATCCAAATCGTCGCCGGCACGCACGCATTATTCCAGGAAGGCGTTGGGTTCAAACGCCTGGCCATGGTCATTGTCGATGAGCAACACCGGTTTGGTGTCGCCGATCGGATGAAGCTGATGAGCAAGGGCAAAGCCCCGCATATGCTGGTCATGTCGGCCACGCCAATTCCCCGCACTCTGGCGCAGACCGTTCATGGCGATCTGGATATCTCGATCCTGGATGAAAAGCCGGCAGGCCGGCAGCCGGTCGAGACCCGCGCCATTCCAGACGCCCGGATTGACGATGTGATCAGTGCCGTCGGACGGGCGCTGCAGCGCGGCGAGCGCGCCTTCTGGGTCTGTCCACGTGTCGATGCCGATGATGAAGATGGCAGCTCAGCCGTCGCCCGCGCCGCCATGCTCAAGGACGCGCTACAGACCGATGTCGGTCTCGTGCATGGCCGCCTCAAAGGTGAAGAGAAGGATGCAGCGCTAGACGCCTTTCGATCTGGCCAGACCAAGATCCTCGTCGCCACCACGGTGATTGAAGTCGGCGTCGATGTCCCGGAAGCGACCATAATGGTGATTGAACGCGCCGAAGGGTTTGGTCTGGCACAGCTACACCAATTACGGGGGCGTGTCGGACGCGGTAGCGAAGCGAGCTATTGTTTACTGCTCTATCGTCCGCCGCTGACCGAAATGGCACGGGAACGCCTGGATACGCTTCGCCGCACTGAAGACGGGTTTGAGATTGCCGAAGCCGACTTCAAGTTACGCGGGCCGGGCGACCTCCTCGGTAAAGCGCAATCTGGGCTGGTCAATTATCGCTTGATTGATTTGCCGGAAGACGAAGGCCTGATCGAGATCGCGCGCAAGGACGCCCAGCTCGCGATCGAAACCGCAGATGCGATCACACCAGACCGTGCAGATGGCCTAAGCCTGCTCAGTCAATTGCTCAGTCCTGACCTTAGGTTCAGCGATTGAGGGTTGCGCCTCTGGCGTCAAATAATCCGGCACCACCAATCCAGCGGTCAGGATCATCTTGGCGCCCTCTTCCACGGTCATATCGAGCGCCACCGTCTCAGACTCTTCGACATAGATCAGGAAGCCCGAGGTCGGGTTCGGGGTTGTCGGCACGAACACGCCAATCTTTGTGGTTCCGAGCTTGCTGCCAATCTCGCCCTTGGCATGGGAGGAGACAAAGGCGATGCACCAGGACCCTGCTTTCGGGTATTCAACCATTACGCATCGGTCAAAGCTTGCTTGCTGATTGTTTGCGAGCACTTCGGTCAATTGTTTGAGCGCGGCATAGACGTTTTTCACGATCGGAATTCGGCTGAGGATCCGGTCTGTCGCCGCCAGAAGCGAGCGCCCAATCAGGTTCGCCGTCACGGCGCCCAACACGGTCAGCGCGATCACCAGCACCAGGACACCAAACCCGGGTATGGCGTAATTGGTATAGGTCTCTGGCTGTAATAATGGCGGCAACAGGGGCTTCACCCGGCTGTCGATAAAGTTGATCAGGAATTGCAGGATGAAGAAAGTCGCTGCCAGCGGGGCGGCGATGACCATGCCAGCAAAGAAACGCCCGCGCAGCCAGGCGAACAGGCCAATGCGTTTCGGCTCTCCCATACCGGGGATCATTTGTTCAGGGGTTTTACCCTTTTTTGCCATGGTTTCAGTCCTCAGCCACGCCTACCGCGCCGTTATAGCTTGGCGTCCCCTAGTTTGACGTTAATTGTGGCGAAGATGGGAAACAATTCTGACTTTGAAACCGGTCTTCATGCTCTTTTCACAAGAGTTTTTGGCGATTCTGTCCCGCTTGAGACGTTCAAACGTCTTTCCGGCGGGGCCAGTCAGGAAACCTGGGCGCTGTCCGGAGGCGATCATTCAGCCATTCTGCGCCGCGCGCCGGGCGGCACCAGCATGGCGAGATCGTCGGCGGCGATTGGCCTGCCAGCAGAAGCGGCCTTGATCCGAGCGGCCGGAACAGCAGGCGTACCTGTGCCCGAAGTGCTGCATGTCCTGAGCCCGGACGACGACCTTGGAGACGGCTTTTTGATGAGCCGGGTGTTCGGCGAAACCATTGCCCGCCCGATCTTGAGAAACCCGGAATTCTCCGATGCCCGGAATCGCCTCGCAGGCCAGTGCGGCACGGCCCTCGCCGCCATCCATTCGATCGCGCTCGATGGCTTGCCTCCGGAACTCCAGCAAAGCGATGGTCTGGCGCAGATCGCCCAATATGAAGAGATTTATCGCGGCTTCGATGCGCCGAGGCCTGTTTTCGAACTGGCCCTGCAATGGCTCAAGGCCAATGCCCCCGCCCCGATGGCGACGGTGCTCGTCCATGGCGACTTCCGGCTCGGCAATTTGATGATTGATGAGTCAGGTTTGGTCGCCGTGCTCGATTGGGAACTCGCGCATCTCGGTGATCCGCGTGAGGACATTGCCTGGATCTGTGTGAATTCCTGGCGCTTTGGGCAAACCGAGAACCGCGTTGGCGGGTTTGGCCAACTGAGTGAATTACTCGACGCTTACAATCAACAGACCGGCCTATCCCTGTCCGCGTTCGAAATTGATTGGTGGGAAATGCTGGGCACGCTGAAATGGGGCATCATGTGCATGATCATGTATGAAGCTTTCCGGTCCGGCGCAGATGCCAGTGTTGAACGCGCCGCGATTGGGCGCCGGGTCTCGGAAACCGAAATCGATTTGATCAATTTGTTGGAGGCCAATCATGCATGATCAGCCAAGCGTCATCGAATTGGTGCAGGCGGTGAAGGCGTTCATTGATGAAACGGCGGCGCCGCAATTGAAAGGTCATGCGGCTTTTCATGCCCGGGTGGCCAGCAATGCGCTGGCAACGGTGATGCGCGACCTCGAGCAAAGACCAAGCGCAGAAGCGCAGGAGCGCGCAGGATTGATCGCCTTGTTGCGGGCGCCTGAATATACGCCGACCGAAACCCTCAATCAAATGCTCAGCATGCGCATTCGGAGCGGCGATATGACCCTGGAAACCCCAGGCTTGCTAAAGCATTTGAAGCAAACCGCGATGGCGCAAGTTGAAATCGATCAGCCGCGCTATTCAGGCCTGAAAACCGCGAAAGCCTAGGCGGAGCAGCTGCCGCCGCCGAGCACACAAAAACTTGCACAATAAGAATGGTTTAGCGAAACCTCTTGGCGCGCTTCCTGAAGTGTTTCGCCGAGCTCAAACTGTGGATCATATGGCAGCAGCGTACAGGCTACGACGGTCGCCTTCTTCGCGCCTTTGCGTTTGACCACCATGCGCTGCGACGCACACATCAGGTCATTTGGATCCTTGCTCAAAATATCCCAGCACGCGGTGGTGATTTCGGGTGGATCTTCATCCGGCCGCATTTCCGGGAATAGAACCAGCTCGGTTGGGTTGTCCGGATCAATGGATAGTTTTTCGGAGGCGATCAGGCCCGCATATCCTTCGCGGGCAACCTGCTCTTCCTCACCCCAGATGGTCCGCCCCGCTAAGGCGAGCTTGAACCCGTTCTCGGACAACCATCGCAAACCGGTCATGGCGAGCGCGAACGATCCGGCCCCTCGTTCCTTGTCATGCAAGTCCGCTGAAAAATGATCGAGGCTCACCCGCATGACAAGGCGATCACCATATTCCTCCAGAAGCGCCATCAGACCGCCTTTGACACGTGGTCGCATCATCGGCTGCATCGCATTGGTGAGCATGAGCACTGAGTGGCCACGCGCCAGGACAAGTCGCAGAATATCAATCATTTCGGGAGCCATGAACGGCTCGCCGCCGGTAAAGCCGATTTCGATATTATGCTCGCCTGCGGCTTCTAATTCATCAAGATAAGGCGCGACGTCCGCAACGGTTAGATAAACCAGGCGATCATTGGTCGGCGAGCTTTCAATATAGCAATTAATGCACTCAATATTACAAAGCGTGCCAGTATTAAACCACAGCGTCTTGGTTCGGCCATAGGCCACCGTAGCGCGGGGCTCCCCCTTTACTGTGAAGCGAGGGTCCTGGAATTTTTCAATTAGAACAGTGTCGGCCATAAACTGTATCTATCCTGTTCGGATCAAATGCGAAGTCACAAACCTGTTAGCGACTGCGATCTGTTAGCTGAGCTGGTCGGGGTTGGGGCCGGTTTCCAGAAACGCGATGACCGCATCCCAATGCGCCAAGGCGTCGACATCGCCCATGGCAGCGACTTCGGCAGCGCGCAAAGTGGCAATCACCGCCGCATCCTCGCCGTATTGGGTCAGCAAGGCCATGGCCGCGTCACGCGCTCCGGTTTCGCTTGCATCGCTCATTGCCAATGCTCCGCAATCCAGGGCGTCGGTTTCACGTGTTTGTAGATTTTCTTATGCAGCGGCGCCTGCCATTTGCCATCTCGCGCCTCATCCGGATCAGGGCGTCCTGTAAAGGCGACAATCTTGGTTTCCGATGGCAGCTTTGGCGTGACGAACCAGTTCATCGGGAATTTCGGCATCAATGAGTGTTTGAAGCTCACGCACCAATCTTCTGGCCAGTAGATTTTATCCGGGATCATGGCCGAGACATATTGCTGGCTGGCGCGAAACTCCGCATGGATCGGCGTGCTGTCGCGCATATAGTTTTCGAAGATTTCAGTGTGCTCGCCAATCGTCCATTTGTAGACGGACGTGTTGCCAATCCCCATGCCTTTCTGGGTCCAGTTTTCAGCAATGCACATTTTTCCGGGATGATAATCCCAGAATGGATCCATATTGCCGGTGACAATCAGGTCCACATCAAGGAATAGGACCTCGCCTTCCAAGCCCCCCAAATTGTCTTGCCAGAGCGAGATCTTGCGCCAAGGCAGCCAGCGAAATTTCTCTGGCAAGTCAATCGGCGGTAGCGGCTGATATTCGACCTCTGGCAGCAAGCCTTCCTTGTCATCGGTAAAACAGACAAAGCGTAGGTCGCCGGTGACGTTCCGCCGGACCATATTGTACAGCCGATTGGCGAAATGCGCCGGATAACGCTCGCCCCATTTCATACAGATCACGGTCTTGGTCATGCTGCCTGCCTAAAGCTTTTCGGATCGGCACGCCACTAACCAGTTCAATTCGATTGCAGTTCAACCGCTTTTTTTGAAATCCGATCCGGAAAGTGTGTCGTATCAAGACCATACAGCTTAAGCGCGTGGAGGATCCGCCATTTCTAGCTCATCAACAGCGCCAGCAATCATGTGGTTTCGCCGTGATCTGCGCCTCGATGACAATCCGGCCCTGCATGCGGCAGCCGCTGCGGCTGATGGCCGGGTAATCTGCCTCTATATCCGCGAAACCATCGAACATGGACGCGCTATGGGCGGCGCTTCGAAATGGTGGCTAGATAAATCGCTCAAATCCTTGCAACAGGACCTAGAGGCGATCGGGGGCACCCTGATTTTGCGGACCGGGACCGCGCAAGCGGTGCTGGACGATGTTATTGAAGAGAGCGGCGCCGAGGCGGTATTCTGGAACCGGCGCTATGAGCAACCCGAACGCGACGCAGACGCCGCCATCAAGGCGCACCTCAAAGACCAGTCGATCCAGGTTGAAAGCTTTAATGGCAGCGTCCTGACCGAGCCATGGACCCAAAAGACTGGATCGGGTGGCTATTACAAAGTGTACACTCCCTATTGGCGCGCGGTCCAAGAAAATTTCACCTGCCCTGACCGCAAACCAGCGCCGGAAAGCCTGTCCGCACCGACACTTGCATCAGACGACCTAGACGATTGGGCGCTGCACCCATCAAACCCTGACTGGTCCGAGGGCTTCGACGAGCCATGGTCGCCTGGCGAAACCGGTGCGAAAGACCGTCTGTCGCAATTCCTGGATGGCCCGGTTTCAAATTATGATGATGATCGCAATCGTCCTGACTTGGCGCGCGGCACGTCCGGACTTTCACCGCATCTCGCTTTTGGAGAAATCAGCCCGGTGCAAATCTGGCGGGCGACGCAGTCCAAGATCGATGCGGATGAGATCAATGAAAAGAGCGCTCGGGTTTTTCTGTCAGAGATTGCCTGGCGTGATTTCTCTTATGTGCTGCTTTACCACAATCCGGATCTCGCGACTGAGAATTACAAAGCCGATTTTGATCTGATGCCTTGGCGCGACACTGACGAAGACCTGCAGGCTTGGCAAAAAGGACTGACCGGATATCCGATTGTCGATGCTGGCATGCGTCAGCTCTGGCATACTGGCTGGATGCATAATCGCGTGCGGATGATCGTCGCGAGCTTCCTGACCAAGCATCTGCTCATCCATTGGTCGCATGGCGAGGATTGGTTCTGGGACACATTGGTCGATGCCGATCCGGCTTCCAACAGTGCGAGCTGGCAATGGACGGCTGGATCTGGCGCGGATGCCGCTCCTTATTTCCGCGTCTTCAATCCGATCACCCAAGGCGAGAAATTTGACGAGAGCGGAGATTATGTCCGCAAATGGTGCCCGGAGCTGAAAAAGCTACCTCGCAAATATCTCTACCAACCCTGGGAAGCCGATCCGGCCACGTTGGACAAAGCCGGCATCACGCTTGGTGAAACCTATCCTCACCCCATTGTAGAGCACAAATCGGGCCGGCAGCGCGCGCTCGATGCCTATGAGACCCTCAAAGAAAGACGAGACGCCGCATGACACGGATTGCCATTATCGGATCGGGGATTTCCGGCCTCGGAGCCGCTTACGCACTCAAGGACACCGCCGACATCACCGTCTATGAAGCCGGCGATCGCGCCGGCGGTCATGCCCACACAATGGATGTCGATTATCATGGAACGTCGATCGCGGTTGATGTCGGTTTCATCGTCTATAATGCCCTCAACTACCCCAACTTGATTGGCTTTTTCAAAGCGCTCGGTGTGGCGACCGAAGCCAGCGATATGAGTTTCGCCGTGTCGAATCCGGACGGCTATGAGTGGGCTTCGACCCTGAACGGTATTTTTGCGCAACGACGCAACCTGTTGAGCCTGAAATTCCACAAATTCTGGCGCACGATCCTGAAATTCAACGACCTCGCCCGGGCCGAATTGCAGGCTGGGAAAATTGATGATGTTTCGCTCGGGTCCTGGTTGCGCAAGCATGGTTTCGAGCAGGATTTCCTCGACAATTACATCCTGCCCATGGGCGGCGCCATCTGGTCGACACCTGAAGCTGAAATGCTGGATTATCCGGCCATCAGCTTCTTCCAATTCTTCGAAAACCATCGCCTGATGCACAAGGAACGCCCGAAATGGCGGACTGTGACGGGCGGCTCGCGCAATTATGTCAATGCGGTCGCCAAGACGCTTGGAGATCGCCTTCATCTGAATGCCCCAGTCCAATCAATCAGCCGCTTTGGGGACAAGGTCAGAATTGATGTTCAAGGTGGCCCAACCTCGGTCTATGACGAGGTGATCCTGGCCACCCATTCCGACACGGCCTTGTCCTTGCTGGACGATAGCTTCGAAGACAAGCGCTTCCTGCTGCGGTCCGTGCGCTATCGGCCAAACACGATCTATCTGCATCGCGACCCGAGCTTGATGCCGAAAAAGAAAGCGGCCTGGGCGAGCTGGAATGTGATCAAGCAGAACACACCGGAAATGTGCCTGACATATTGGATGAACCGGCTGCAAAACCTGCCAAATGACAAACCGCTCTTTGTCACCCTGAACCCGGAAACGCCGCCGGTCCCAGAACTCACTTTTGCGACGATGGAAAAGGCGCATCCGCAATTTGACGGCCCGGCAGAAGCAGCGGTGCGTGCGCTGAAGCGTGAACAAGGCAAGGATAAAGTCTGGCTGGCGGGCGCCTGGATGGGCAGCGGCTTTCATGAGGATGGCTTGAAGTCCGGACTATCCTGCGCCTTGTCCCTCGGCGGGCAAGTGCCGTGGGAGGCTGAGGGTGTCGACATCACCTCTGGCGTGACGGAAGCCCCGAAAACTGATAAAATCGCGCTTGGAGCCATTTAATCGTGACGGAGCAACCCGCCCTTCAACTGCTGAAAGGACATACCGTTCACCAACGGTCGGAGCCGTTTACGCACCGCTTCAAATACGATCTCGCCCTGATTGATCTCGATATCGACAAACTCGACGCGGCTGACCGCCAAAGTGTCGTCTTCAATGTCGATGGGACAGGCTTGTTCTCGTTCAATCGCCGTGACCATGGCGCGCGCCAAGATGCGCCGCTGCGGCCCTGGGCGGAGCAGAACTTTCAAAACGCTGGAATTGAGCTCGAAGGCGGGACGATCCGATTGATTACGTTCCCGCGCCATGCCTTTTACAAGTTTGCCCCGATCTCACTCTGGCTTGGGCACGGCCCTGACGGGACGCTGCGCGGCATCCTATATGAAGTGAATAATACATTTGGCGAAAGCCACACTTATGTCGCCGCCACGCCGGACGCGCCGGCGCATAAACATGACACGGACAAAGTCTTTCATGTTTCGCCATTCTTCGACATTTCCGGCACCTATGAATTCACGCTGAAGCGCACTGCCGAGCATCTCAGCCTGATCGTTGCCACCCGCAAGAACGGTCAACAATCGCATGTCGCAACAATCTCTGCGCGCGCTGAACCGGCGACGACCGCAGCGTTCGTCAAGCTCGCCCTCGCCAGGCCCTTGTCCTCCATTGGCGTGACGGTTGCAATTCACTGGCAAGCGCTAAAGCTTTGGCTCAAGGGCGCGAAATATCATTCAAAACCAAAGCAGTCGTCGGTGCGTACAACGATTGCAACACCAAGAAGCGCTGCACGGAAGACAGCGCCAAAAATGGAGACGACCGCATGAGCTTCACGACACTCGATCGCGATATTGAAGACCAATCGAACCAGTTGCTCGCGTCTCCTGAAACACTGCGACGGCTTTCTGGCGTCCCCGCTGGCTTCCGCCTCGCCGGGATGATGCTGCTGCGTGCCAAACGCGGCACCATTCGCTTTGACCTCCCAGATGGCCGCCGGGTCCTGTTCGATCATGGTGAGCCAGGGCCAAACGCCGTCGTTGAAGTCCATGATTTCGGCTTCGCGAAGCGCGCCATTGCGGGCGGCGATGTTGGCTTTGCAGAAAGCTATATGGACCAGGAATGGTCGACCCCGGACCTGACGTCAGTGCTTGAATTCTTTTCCGAGAATTTCGAAGCGGCGGGCCAATTGGCGGTCGGAGGCATGATGGTGCGCATGACCAACATGATCCGACATGTTTTCAATCGCAACTCCAAAGCCGGATCCAAGCGCAATATCGAAGCGCATTATGATCTCGGCAACGAATTCTATGAGCTCTGGCTCGATGAAACGATGACCTATTCATCGGCGCTTTACACCGATCCAAATCTCAGCCTTGAACAAGCCCAAACCGCCAAATATGCGCGGATCGCTGACGAACTCGGTCTGTCTGAGGGCAAGTCCGTCTTGGAGATTGGTTGTGGCTGGGGTGGCTTTGCGGAATATGCCGCTAAGGCGCGCGGGGCTAATGTCACCTGCCTGACCATATCACCCTCTCAACGGGAATGGGCCTTAGCCCGGATGCAGCGCGAGGGGCTCAACGAGAAAGTTGACATCCGTCTCGAAGATTATCGCGATCATCGCGGCACATATGATGGGGTCGCCTCAATCGAAATGTTTGAAGCGGTCGGTGAGAGCTACTGGCCGAGCTATTTCGGCAAAGTCGCCGAGAGCCTGAACCCTCAGGCGCGCGCGGCCCTGCAAATCATCACGATCGAAGACTCTCTCTTCCCGCGCTATCGCAAGCGCGCGGACTTCATTCAACGGTATATCTTCCCAGGCGGCATGCTGCCCAGCGAACTGGTGCTCCGCGAGCAGGTCATGGGCGCCGGCCTGCGTATCCAGGACACCCACTATTTCGGGCGCGACTATGCCAAAACGCTGCGGCTCTGGGCCAAGGCGTTCGAGGAAAAATGGGGCCAGATCGCGCCACTCGGTTTCGATGAGCGGTTCCGCCGGATGTGGCGTTTCTATCTCAGCTATTGTGAAGCTGGCTTTGACAATGGCCGTATCAATGTCGGCCACTTCACCCTGGCAAAAGCTTAGATTTTAGTAGAGCCGGTTGAGGACATACTCGATGTCCTGGCCGCGCACTTCAAAGGCGAGCTTCACCCAGCGAGACTGGGTGTCATACCAGAGGTCGACCGTTAGGTCTGATTTCAGGCGGTAATGCGTTGTTTCGACGTCCTGACCGTTCACCGTGACGGTGTCTTCGCCAATTCGCTCAACCTCAATATCGAGAACCTCTCCAGTTTCGGTCGACAGCATGCGATCTTGATAGACCTGCAACCGGTTCCAGTGACTCGACGGAATAATTGTCGCTGGCAAAGTGCCGTCAAACTTGGTGCTCTCGACGATCAGCTCTTGACCTTCCGCTGCAGCTGAAACTTCGCCTTTGCGGCCATCATTATTAGATGTTCCGTTCAATGCAGCGAGCTGTCCATCAACCCATTCCTCAACGCTATCCAGTCGGTAGCGAAACGCTGTGATTGGGCCGAACTTGACCTGTAAGTCGACATCCGTGGTGACCACTAGGCGACCATCATCTGCGCGCTCGAATGACAGCTTATGGGTACCAAACGGCTTGCCCTTGCGTAGCACCGTGAAATCGATCACCGCGCCATCGGATGCTATCCAGGGCGCGGGCGCCGAGGTCAGTTCAGCCGTTTCCTCAGCCTGTGTTCCGAATGCGATAAAGGCCCCCAAAATGCCCGCAATCGCAAATCGTTTCATCAACTAAATCTCCAGAATGGCAGCGCTTCCTGCGCCACGTAACAGATGCACATATTATCACCATGTGCGGCAGGACGATGACGAATGCCGGGGCGTCCGAGGACGAGATCCCCGCGCTGGTAGACACCATGCCCGTCTTCGAATTGGCCTTCGAGGACAACGGTCGCCTCGAGCGCCGAGTGGCTATGCTCTGGGGCTGCCTGGCCGGGATCCAGGCGCATCAGTTTGCCCTTGCCACGACCGCGCTTGGCATAATGGACTCCAGACAGGCCGCGCTTCCACGGCACGGTCTCAAAATCGCCAACGGCGAGTTCGAGTGCTTCAGGGAGACATTCATGCTCTAAAGCACGAACCTCATTCGCCCAGAGACCGACTGCATCGCGGGTCGAACTCCAGATATCAGCCGTTTCGCGTCCGGTTCCAGACAGCAAAATATGCAGCTCAGCCGCGAGGGACATGTCATTTGACAGGGCACCGCTCGCATGATCGAGCATAAAGGCGTGGTAAGCGTCAGAATTCATTCAGTAAAACTCATTGGTCTGTTCTATAGGTTTCTACGCAACTCATCCCCATCTGGATCACCGCATATCTGTTGAATTTCCGCAGCGCTAAGCCTAGCGTGTTTCGGAACAAGAAAAGGCCTCTCATGACCATCACGACGTCCGTCTTAGATCTTATCGGAAACACGCCCTTGCTGCGCCTCAATCGTCTGTCAGAGGCGACCGGCTGCGAGATCCTCGGCAAATGCGAATTCCTCAATCCTGGTCAGTCGGTCAAAGACCGCCCGGCGCTCGGCATGGTCCGCGATGCCGAAGCGTCCGGCCGCCTTAAGCCGGGCGGGACAATTGTTGAAGGCACCGCTGGAAACACCGGAATCGGTCTCGCCATGGTGGGCGCCGCCCTTGGCTATAAGGTGGTCATTGTGATGCCGCGCACGCAATCGAAAGAGAAAAAGGATGCGGTCCGGAATCTCGGGGCAAAACTGGTCGAAGTGGATGCCGTTCCCTATTCCAATCCGAACCATTATGCGCGCTATTCCGGCCGCCTCGCTGAAGAACTGAATGAAAGCGAACCGAATGGCGCGATCTGGGCCAACCAGTTCGACAATCAGGCCAATCGCAAAGCGCATTACGAGACCATGGGCCCTGAAATCTGGGCGCAGACGGACGGCAAGGTGGATGGCTTTATCTGCGCCGTCGGCTCTGGTGGCACGCTGGCTGGAACGGCCATGTCTTTGCGGGAAAAATCTGAGGGCCGGGTTAAGATCGGGATCGCAGACCCAGGCGGGGCGTCACTCTACGAATATTACAAGAATGGCGAGCTGAAATCAGAAGGCACGTCGATGACCGAAGGCATCGGCCAGAGCCGGATCACCGCCAATCTTGAAGGACTGACGGTTGACTATGCCTATCGCGTTCACGACCGCGAGGCCCTGGACGTCCTGTTCGATCTGATCGAGAAAGAAGGACTGTGCCTTGGCGGCTCTGCTGGCATCAACATGGCCGGCGCGGTCAAAATGGCCAAGGATATGGGCCCCGGCCACACAATCGTGACCATCCTTTGCGACTATGGCAATCGCTATCAGGACAAGCTGTTCAATCCGGACTTCCTGCGCTCAAAAGACTTGCCGGTCCCGTCCTGGCTTGAGGGCTAGGCATGTCCGACCGCGATCCATTGGTCAGTGCAGATTGGCTCCGCGCCAATTTTGCGCGCCCTGACATCATGGTCGTGGATGCCACTTGGGTGCCGCCATTTTTGAAAGATCGGCCAAATGGCAAAGCGTGCTATGGCGCCGAGCATATTCCAGGCGCTCCATACTTCGATATCGACTTGATCGCTGATCCTGACACACCACTCAGCCACATGCTGCCATCTGCATCCACATTCGCAGATCACATCGGCGCGCTCGGCATAGACAATAGTAGCCACGTCATCGCGTATGACAGCAATGGCTTTTTCGCGTCCGCCCGCGTTTGGTGGATGTTCCGGGCGATGGGACATGAAAGCATTCATGTTCTTGATGGTGGTCTACAGGCTTGGAAAAAGGCGGGCGGTGTGGTCACGACAAAACTCCCACAACCTGAACAAAAATCTTTCGCGGCGACCCTTAATCCGGAATTGATAAGAGACATGAGCGCGATGCGCCGTCATGTCCAATTCGGTGACACGCAAATCCTGGATGCCCGGGCGCAAGGCCGGTTTGATGGCACCTCGCCGGAGCCGCGCCCAGACCTCCCCTCCGGTCACATCCCCGGAAGCATTTGCGTGCCTGTAACCAGCCTGCTCGACGCCGACGGCACGCTCAAATCGAAACAACAACTATCGCCACTACTCGCGCCCTATCTCGACAGACCAAGCGTCACCACATGCGGATCTGGCGTCTCGGCGGCGGTGATCAGCCTCGCCCTCGCCCGTCTCGGCGATTGGTCCGCCGGTCTTTACGACGGTTCGTGGAGCGAGTGGGCGTCTGATGCCGACAATCCGATTGCGACCTTGCCATGAAAGACGACACCAAACTCATCCATACGCGCAAACAGCGCGGCCCGGTCAAAACCGTAAATCCGCCCGTGGAACGTGGCTCGACCGTGCTGCTGCCGACCCGCGAGATCCTGTATGGCGATGGCAAAGTCTATGGCCGCATGGGGCTGACCGTGCACCGCGAACTGGAGGCGGCCATGTGCGCGCTGGAGAATGCCACGCATTGCCGCCTCACCGCCAATGGCTTGCAATCCATCGCGCTCGCGGTGGGCGCACTGTTGGAGGCCGGAGATCATATCCTGATCCCCGATTGCGCTTATGGACCAAGCCGGCGCTATTGCACCCGTCGTCTGTCTGCCATGGGCATCAGTGCGACGCGGTTCAATCCGACGATCGGCGAAGATATCGAAGCGCTGGTGCAGGAAAACACCAAAGCCATTCTTCTGGAATCGCCCGGATCACTGACCATGGATATCATGGATACGCCGGCCATTGTCGAGGTCGCCAAAGCCCGCGGACTCCTCACCCTGTTCGACAATACATGGGGCGTTGGGGTCTTCCATCGCCCCTTGGATCTCGGCGTCGACGTGGTCATGCAAGCGCTGACCAAATACCCTGTCGGCCATGCGGATGCTTTAGGGGGCGCCGTCCTGACCAATGATCCGCGTCTGGCGAATAAGATCGCCATGTGCAGCGAAGACTGGGGTATTTCCCTGAGCCCGGACGATGCCTATACCGCGCTGCGCGGCCTGCGCAGCCTCCACGCTCGGCTCAGACAGCATGAGGCAAGCGGATACAAGCTCGCAAATTGGCTCACCACACGCTCGGAAGTCGACTGTGTCTTGCACCCCGGGCTCGAGAGTCACCCTGATCACGCCCTCTGGAAGCGCGATTTTACCGGCGCAAATGGCCTTTTCTCGATCATTCTGAAAGAGACCAGTGAGGCAGAATTGGATCGTTTCCTTGAAGCCATGACGCTGTTTGGCATGGGCTTTTCCTGGGGCGGATTCGAAAGCTTGCTGATCCCGTGTGATGACCAGCTCAATCGGATCGAGGGCGACCGCATCCATGACCGCCCCGGCCCCTTGCTGCGTATTCATGTTGGGTTGGAAGATCCGGACGACCTGATCGCGGATTTGCAGCAGGCCTTTGCGGCAATGCAGCGCTAGCGGACCTGACCGCGGACCTGGCCTTGGTGTAACGCACAGATCAGCGTGAATAGCCGACGCGACGTATC
Organism: Hyphomonadaceae bacterium; assembly: GCA_024743315.1. GTDB lineage: Bacteria > Pseudomonadota > Alphaproteobacteria > Caulobacterales > Hyphomonadaceae > Henriciella. The sequence continues at coordinate 392,436 of JANSWU010000002.1, read as the reverse complement.
AAAATCGACTTTGACTTTGCCTTCAAGGCGCTCAGCGACCAGGTCTGAGCCTTCATTGTGAATGCCCCGCCGGGCCATATCGATGGCTTCAATCTGGTGGGGGGTCGAGCTGCGAATGGCGTCATAATAGCTTTCACAGATCATGAAATAATCGCGAATGACGCCTCTAAATGGGGTCATGGAAAGCAAAAAGATGTGGACCGGGTCGCCAGCCTCAGTCTTGATTTCAAATACTAATTTTCGCTCTTGCATGGACAGTTTGAGCGCATAAGGCCCGTCATCCTTGCCTTCGACTTCGAAACTGTTCTCTTCCAGCAGGTCAAAAATCGCCACGCGGCGCTCATGCTCAGCATCCGGGCCGGACGCCGCGAGCGTATCATCATCAATATCCACGCTGACCAGTCGATGTTCGGTCATTGCTTCTTTCGCGCCTTAGCCTTCATTCGTCCGGATCGAAACTGACCGCGCGTGCGCTGGCAAGCCTTCAGCCTCTGCGAGGCGCAGGGCGGCTGGCGCCAAAGCGGCGAATCCGTCCGGACCTGCCTTTTGTACACTCATTCTTTTTAGAAAGTCATACAAACCGAGGCCGGAGCTAAATCGTGCCGCACGACTGGTCGGCAAAACATGATTAGAACCCGTCACATAGTCGCCCAAAGCTTCGGGTGTGTGGTGCCCGAGAAAAACAGCCCCAGCGTGTTTGATCTTCGGCAGCAAAGCCTCCGGATCAACAATCGCAAGCTCCAAATGCTCGGCCGCGATTTGGTTGGCCACATCTGCCGCCTGGTCGAGCGTGTCCGTGATGATAAAAGCCCCGTGCGTGTCCCAGGCCTGACGCGCCCGCGCTTCCGTCGAGAGCGATTTCAACTGACTTTCCACAGCCTCTTCCACAGACTTAGCCACAGACTCTTGCACCGTGATCAGGATGGATTGTGAGCTCGTATCATGCTCGGACTGGCTTAACAGATCGGCAGCAATCCAAGCAGGATTGGCGGTTTCGTCGGCGATCACAAGAATTTCCGAAGGGCCGGCGATGGTATCAATGCCAACTTGACCGAAGACCTGCCGCTTCGCTTCAGCAACATAGGCGTTTCCAGGCCCGACAATTTTGTCCACAGGCTTTAGCCGCCCAGCGCCATAGGCCAGAGCGGCAACCGCTTGCGCCCCGCCAATCGGATAATACTCATCCACACCGGCCTTCAGCGCGGCATAGGCAACGGCGGGCGAAAGCTGGCCTTTCGGGGCTGGCGCGACCATGACCACGCGTTCCACGCCGGCGATTTTGGCCGGCACCGCGTTCATCAAAACCGAGCTTGGATACGAAGCGAGCCCACCTGGCACGTACACTCCGACACTGTCGAGTGCCGTCCAGCGCCAGCCAAGCTGCACGCCCGCTTCATCGGTATATTGATGGTCATCCGGGCGTTGTTTGCTGTGATAGGCTGCGATCCGTTCGGCGGCGAAATCGACAGCCGCTTTGAGATCATCCGGGCAGGCATGGGCGAGGCGATGCAGATCGACATTGTCTGATTGCAAGGTCGTCGGATCGAGCGTCAGTCCATCAAACTGGGCGGTGTAACGCGCGACAGCCTCACCGCTATTGGCGCGCACATCGGCGATTACGTCGCGTACCGTTGCGGCGACATCTTCGACGGCGCCGCGGGGTTCGGCCAGAAAGGCTGAAAACTCAGACTCAAAGCTCGGCAGACGAGCGTCAAATGTGCGGGCCATGGCTATCGCCGTTTCTTGTCATGATCCGGGCGCTGCCGGGTCGTCCATTCATATGCGCTGTCGAGCAAAGTGGCATCAATCGCCTCAACTTCAAGCGCCAGTTCGCCGTCGCCTGCGAAAAGGATGGAGATCTTGCCGCCGGGTGGCTCATCGGCGGGGGCGAAGGTTATGGACAGAATGGACAGAACGAGATCAGGGTCGGCCTTGGTGATCGCCCGGGTTTTGACGCTGAGCACGCCATCTATGGCAAGCAATGCTCGGACCCGGCCTTGCGGCCCGCGTTTGGATTTCGACTCTTCCCACTGAAACCGGTTCACTTCCAAAGTGAAGCGGCGACGCTTGCGATCATATTTGAGGTTTTCCGCTTTCAGAACAGCATCTTGTACCGCGCTGGAAATCACTTCCAGATCAGCCGTATCCTCTGCGATCAATCGCAATGCCCTGCCCTCAGCCATGCTTGCCTCTAGTCTCCGTCAACCCGCTCAATCTGAGCGCCGCAGCCGGAGAGTTTCTCTTCCAATCGTTCAAATCCGCGATCCAGATGATAGATCCGGTTCACCTGTGTCTCACCTTCCGCAGCGAGTCCAGCGATGACGAGTGAGACAGAGGCGCGCAAGTCGGTCGCCATAACCGGCGCACCGCGCAATTGCGCCACCCCTTTGACGATGGCCTCCTTGCCGCGCACTTGGATATCCGCGCCCAGCCGGGACAATTCCGGCGCGTGCATAAAGCGGTTTTCAAAGATGTTTTCGCGGATCACGCTTGTGCCCTCGGCAATCGACATCAGGGCCATGAATTGCGCCTGTAAATCAGTCGGAAAGCCTGGATGTGGCTGCGTATCGACATTGATCGCTTGAAGCGCCGAGCCATTGCGCTGCACGCGGATGGTGGCGTCCGCCTCACTCGCCTCGACTCCGACGCCGCAGCGCTGCAGCGCGTCAATCAACGCGCCGAGCGCATCGACCGGGGCGCCTTTGAGCGTCACATCCCCGCCAGCCGCCGCCGCGGCCATGGCATAGGTTCCGGCCTCGATCCGATCCGGCATCACCGAGTGCTGCGTTCCATTCAGGGTGTCGACACCCTCAATATGGATCGTTGCAGTGCCGGCCCCGCTGACTTTTGCCCCCATCTTGTTGAGGCAATCAGCAAGGTCCGCGATTTCAGGTTCACGCGCGGCGTTCTCGAGCTTGGTTTCACCCTGGGCCAAAGTCGCTGCAAGCATAGCATGCTCGGTTGCGCCGACAGAGACGAAGGGAAACACCACTTTCGCGCCCTTCAGGCCATGGATCGCCGCGGCTTTGACATACCCCGCTTCGACTTTCAGATCCGCGCCGAGCGCTTCTAAAGCCTTCAAGTGCAGATCCACAGGGCGCGCGCCAATCGCGCAGCCGCCTGGCAAAGACACGGTCGCATGACCTTCGCGCGCCAGCATCGGGCCGAGCACGTTAAAGCTCGCCCGCATTTTACGGACCTGATCATAAGGCGCGATGGTCGAGGTCAGCTCGGCAGCGTTTAGCCGGCACTCATTGTCGCCCTTCGGCCAATAGACCTCGACGCCAAGGCTCGCCAGCAACTGGCTCAAAAAGCGCGTATCGGCGAGGTTTGGCATATTGGTCAGGGTCAGTGGCTCTCGCGTCAACAGACACGCAGCCATGAGCTTCAAAGCGGAATTCTTGGCGCCAGAAATCGGAATGGTCCCGTTGAGTTTCTGGCCACCGGTAATTTTCAAACTGTCCATGCTCGCTGTCTATAGCGACGCGGACGGCGAACGAAAGGCGCAAATGCGGCAGCACCGCAGCAGGTTTGATTTAGGCTTTGACAAATTATCGAATATCGATATATCCAATCTCATGTCTGCACGATCTTATGGCTTTGAACCTGGTGATGTTGTTGCGATTCCCTTTGGCATCGGCCTCTCACATTATGGTATTGTGACCGCGTCTGGCACGGTGATCTCGAATTCCCGCAAGCATGGCGGCGTGGTCGAACAATCCATTGTCGCATTCTCAAATGGGCGCCGTGTGCGCCTGTGTGAGCGCGTTGATGGCCTCGACGGTGTGATTGCCGCCAATCGCGCGCGGCGCGGCAAAGGCAAATCCTATCGCCTCACCGAATCGAATTGCGCGCACTTTTCGCGCTGGAGTCATCGTCAGAAGCCGACCTCCGTCCAGATCGCCTCGGCGACCGTGCGAACCGTCGCCGATATGGTGTTTGGCGGACGGCGCTAGGCCGGGTCTGGCTTTTTCTGTTCCGATGTATTCGCCTTGCGCGACGCCGCTTTGCGGCGCTTGAGATTGTCCCGCAGGGCTGATTTCAGCCTTGCTTCGCGCTCCGGGGTTTTGGTTTTGTCAGCCATGATTGCAGTCTTTGTCCAGAAACCATCTTTTCATCTCAGTCTGCTTAAGCTAATCCCCGGCAACACAAAAGGCCGCGGTAGCTCAGTGGTAGAGCGCATCATTGGTAATGATGAGGTCGGGAGTTCAATTCTCCCTCGCGGCACCATCCAAATATCTGATTTTAAAGCATTTAATCGTTGTTTCGATTTCGATTTTTCCACAAATCGTTTCTCGGAACGTTTCTCACGACGCAAGAATGAAAAACGGATCCTTTTTAAAACAAGGCTCTAGGCATCATCGAAAATGATGCAGAACCGAAAATTCGTTTGGATTTTTCGGTTTTTCCGGCGTGAGATCAAAGCACTAGGCATCTTTATCCATGATGCGCTCAGGCTAAGGGTGTATCAAGATTGGATGAAGGTTGTTCTTTGCGGCCCATCTAAATATTAGGAAAGCCGTTTTAGTTGCCAGCACGGCTTGAATCTGTTGAGCTTCGGTGTTCTTTAAAGCCCCTGGCTCGGGAACTTCTTCGAACACACCACGGCGCGTCATAGCGATAAGTGTGCGAGCATCGAAGGCACTTTGAAACGAACTGAACCAAAACGCATCGGAGCCCAAATTGATCGCCGAAAAGAAAGTTCATTTGGATCAAATCCTACTCGATCCAAACAATTATCGATTCCACGAATTAGGTGACTATTCGAATGTTCCGCGCTCAAAATATGCGACGCCAGCGACGCAGAAGCGAACTATGGAGCGTTTGCGCTCACTTGCTTTCGAAAACCTGAAAAAGTCGATTATCGAGAACGGTTTTGTCACTGTCGATCGCATTGTCTTGGAGGAATTCGAAGACGATAAATTTGTGGTGATTGAGGGCAATCGTCGTATCGCCGCGCTCAAAAGTATCCAGTCCGATTTGGCCGAAGGTGTCCTGGAGGACGAGAAGAACCTGATGGACACAATTGAAAACGTGCCCTGCGTGGTCAACTCAGCAGATGATGACGGCGTATTCAGACTTACGCTTATGGGAATTCGTCATGTCGGAGGAGTCAACGAGTGGGGCGGATATCAGCGTGCAAAGTTGATTTGCGACATGATGGACACCCTAAAGCTCGAAAGTGTCGAGGTAGCTGACAAAATTGGGTTGTCGGTTCAAGAAGTAAACCGACGCTATCGAGCGTTTAAAGCGCTCTCGCAGATGAAAGATGACGATGATTACTCAGATTTTGCAACACCATCGCTCTATCCGCTTTTTCATGAGGCGGTATCGCAACCCACGATTAGAGAGTGGCTAAACTGGAATCCGAAAACCAGTACATTCGAGAACGACAACGACCGAGAGTTTTTCTACTCCTTGATGACACCGACTGAAGCGGAGGATGGCATTGATATCCCTGCGCGCGTGAAAACGTACAGCGATGTCAGATCATTGAAGCAGGTTTTGATGAGCGAAGACGCAAAAGCTGCGCTTTACGACGAGGATCAATCCTTCATGAACGCGGTCCTCATCGCGAAACAAAGTGAGCTGTCAGGGAAGTGGCGTAAAGAGGTACGAGAAGCTTCCAATGCACTAAAAAACATTTCTGCGTTGGACTTGGATAATCTCGATGAAAAAGACATCCACCTTCTCCAGCGATTAAGAGATGCTGCAAACAAACTACTTACTCAAATCGAGAAAATATCGGCGTAGCTGTGACGCCCAATCAGGTCTCCAAAGCCATAGTTCGCAGCGTTCAGCGTAACGATCCTCCGGTATTGCTCTTCGATCTAATCGTTACGGAAATCGAAGCGACAATTTCAATCGATCTTCCAGATGCGCAGGAAAAGGCTTCGAAAATCTTGGCTCGAGTTAGACAAAAACTAGAGGATGAGATCTATTCGAGGAACCTGCAAAAGAGGCCTTGCGACTTCTGTTTTTCCAATTCTGACACGCCATATGTTCAAGGGGTCGATTATGTGCGTCCTAATGAGTCTGAGGCAAAAAAGAGCGCGGCCGCAGCACGGGCAAAACTAGCGATAATTCAAGCTCAGATCTTGGCATTGTCGGCTGAAGAGTTTGAACGCTTAATGGGAATTATCCTCAGCAAAATGGGACTGGAGAATGTCTACGTCACAAAAAGTAGTTCTGATGACGGCGTAGATTTTATCGGTTGTTTCAACATCGGAAACAACAACACTGAAATTCTGGTTGCGGAGCACTTCAGCAGTGAACTTGAATTGATCGTGGTTGGTCAGGCAAAGCGTTACACCACCAGCAAATTTAAGCTTTCCGAGCTCAGAGAACTCATAGGTTCGGTTCAACTTCTTAAGTCAAATATATCGGCGCGAGTCGAAGAGCTTGAATGGCCAATCAAAATCAGAGTGGCCGACCCGGTTCTGAATTTATTCGTTATATCTAATGATGTATCCGACTCCGGTTGGCGGCTAGCGCAGAGATCGGGCGTTCGCATCCTAGATTTAAAGAAGCTGAGTATCCTACTCGCTGACCTCGGATTTGATCCGGATGAAAAATCGCTAGCCGATCATTGTTCGGACTGGTCCAGCTCCAGCAATACGAACAGTGAAGAATAGACCAGAACAAAGCGTTTCTTGTTGACACTGCACTCTGCAGCTCTCAGCCAAAGAGTGCGTCGATAGACGCAAACGCTTTGCAATAAAAACAAGGGCTTAGGTATAATTGGTAATGATGAGGTCGGGAGTTCAATTCTCCCTCGCGGCACCAGTTTTCCCTGATCCCTATCGTCCGATTTCGTATTCTGCGCAGCACTCAGACTTTGCGGGTAAGAATCGACTATTGATCACGATTGGTTTTGATCGGGGTGCAAAGATCGCCCGAGAATATGTTCGCTATTGCCGATGACATGTTGGCTAACGCCAACGATGAGTGGATCCGGCGCCCGCACGACATGTCGGTCTTTATCCGGATAGTCGAGCGAAGACAGGAAATGCTGCATACAATTGATCCGCGCGCGTTTTTTGTCGGATGATTTGATAATCGTCCACGGCGCATCCGCGGTGTCTGTATAGAAGAACATGGCTTCCTTGGCTTCGGTATAATCGTTCCATCGCTCCAAGGAGGCGCGATCGATCGGCGACAGTTTCCATTGTTTCAGGGGATCATGTTGCCGCGCCTGGAAACGTTTCTTTTGTTCATCCTGGGTCACCGAGAACCAGTATTTGAACAATTTGATCCCGGACCGCGTGAGCATTCGCTCGAGGTCCGGAACCTGACGCATGAATTCGAGATATTCGGTCGGGTTGCAGAAGCCCATAACCCGCTCGACCCCTGCCCGATTGTACCAGGAGCGGTCAAACAACACGATTTCACCCCCGGTCGGCAGGTGCTGAACATAACGCTGAAAGTACCATTGACCGCGTTCCGTCTCTGTCGGCTTCTCCAAGGCAACGACGCGCGCCCCGCGGGGGTTCAAGTGCTCGGTAAACCGCTTGATTGTCCCGCCTTTACCGGCCGCGTCGCGTCCCTCGAACAGGATCACAACCTTCTGTCCGGTCTCTTTCACCCAGTGTTGCACTTTCAGGAGTTCAACTTGCAGCTCGGCTTTGTGACGCTCATACGTCTTGCGGCGCATCTTTGTTTTGTAAGGGTATTCCCCGTTTTCAAACAATTGGCGGATACGGTCTGGATCATGCCGTTGTTGCCCGATGGTCGGAGGGTGCGGCGCGGGCCCATCGATCTCTTTCGAATTTGGAAATTCTGCCACTGTGTCGTGTGCCATATCCGCGCCCTCCGACGGTCTGTATCTGACCATCAGCATGCGGAATTTTCATCACGACCGAATACGCAATCTTACCTATTTGCGACGAAAGTCGAAAAAGGCGCTCACGCGGCGCTTTGCCCGCGCCGCCGCGCCATTTCCGCAAGGCTTTGCGCATAGGTCTCGTCGATCCGATCATAATCAGACGCCTGAGCAGCCCCGCTATTGGCCTTCGCTTGCGCTTCCAGTGTCTGCAAGACGTCGGCAAGCGCCTTCAAGCCCGAGCTCAGCGCCATGGACTTAAAGGCATGGGCTTCACGAGCGATCGTGGCACCTTCACCGGCCCGGATCGCGGCATGCAACTGCTGCAGCATTTGAGGTGCCTTATCTTCAAACATCGCCCAGACCTTGTCGCGGACCCCGCCGGGCTTACCCCCCAGCTTTTCCAATGTGGCGAGCGTGTCTGCATCCAGTAGCTCTCTTTTGGATGACGGTTCAGGTTCGGTCACCGCCTCAACCTCATTTTCACGCCCATCTGAGTTGAGACCGCTAAATACGGAGGAGAGTTTTTCCAGTGTGAAAGGTTTGAGGATATGCCCATTGGCGCCCGCCTCTGCCCAGGCGGTCTCGCTGACGCCTGCCACTTGCGCGGTCAATGCAAAGATTGGTGTCGGCGCCGTCTCGGACATTGCTTCCAGCGCGCGGATCTGCCGGGTCGCCTCAAAGCCATCCATCACCGGCATGGAGCCGTCCATCAGCACTAGGTCGAAATCGCTCGTCTTGAACGCCTCGAGGGCTTGCGCCCCGTCTTCGGCGAACACCGCATCGACACTCAAGGTCGATAAGGCTTCGCGCAGGACTTCGCGATTGACGGCATTATCATCAACCGCGAGCACTCGCAGGCCTTCAAAGCTCTGCCAGTCAGCTGATTTCTGCACGCCGTCGAGCGCGCCCATTCCGCGAAACTCGGCTTTGGCGGCGCGCGTCAGCAGGGCGTCCAGATCAGCTCTTGTATAGGGATTGGCAATCAGATCGACGGCCTCACCGCGGCGCAACAATCCATCCGCACGCGTGTCGCCAATATCACTCAGCAGCACGACAGGCGCGTCCTGTGCTTCGAAGCTCGCCGAGTTCGAGATCCAGAGTTGCGGCGCTTGCCGGGTCACAGTGCAGCCTTGATAGCTCAGCGCTTCAGCCAGCCATTTGCGGATCATGCCGTCAGGCAGTGCCAGTCCGACGCGCATGGAGCGTTGAGGGGCCGCCGGCGCCGCGATTTCTTCGCGAACCGGGACGGTGACGTGGAACGTACTGCCGACGCCGACCTGGCTCGAGACCGAAATCTCGCCCTGCATCGCGGTGACGAGCCGCTGACAGACGGTCAGACCGAGGCCGGTCCCGCCATATTGACGCGTCGTCGACTGGTCCGCCTGGGAAAAGGATTCGAAGATATGATCGATCTTGTCGTCCGGGATGCCGATGCCGGTATCGACGACGTCAATCGACAACAGAGTTGTGTTGTCTTTTAAAAGTTTGGCGTCCAGCCGGATCAAGACGCCGCCATTTTCGGTGAACTTCAGAGCATTGTTGACGAGATTCGAGATCACCTGGTTGAGACGTGTCGGATCGATCAGGACCTCTTGAGGCACGCGCGGCGAAACATAAGTCGCCAATTCCAGGTCCTTGCTGCGTGCGCGCTCCCAGAACAGGCTCACCACATCGGTGATTAATCGCTCTGGCGAGGTTGGGATCAGTTCCAGGTCAAGCTGCCCCGCTTCGATCTTGGACAGGTCGAGAATATCATTGATGATGGTCAGCAAGCTGTTTCCAGAACGGTGAATAATGTCGGCATAGCGTTTATGGCGCGGCGACAGGTCAGCGGCGCCGAGCATTTCGGCCATCACCATCATTCCGTTCATCGGGGTACGAATTTCATGGCTCATAGTCGCCAGAAAGTCCGACTTGGCGGCGTTTGCCGCTTCGGCTTCATCACGCGCGAGGCGAAGATCCTTGGTGCGGATCTCGACCGTCTCTTCCAACGTATTCATATGATCCGCGATTTGCGCGTCGCGATCTCGAATGGTTCCGATCATGTCCGCAAAGGTCTGGGTGAGTAGGCCGGTTTCGTCCTTGCGGTTTTTGAGCTCGATCGCTTTCAGTGAATCGCCATCACGAATGCTGGCCATTTCATCGGTCAGTCTCATCAGCGGCCTGGTCAAACGCGACACAAACACCTGGGCAATTAGAATGCCGAGCAGGGAGATCACCACTGCTGAGGCAATGGTGACGAAGAATCCGCGAACAATCTCGGTGCGCAGTGGTCGAATGTCGGCCAACATACCGAGCGTGCCTATCTGTTCGCCGCCGCGCACGATCGGGATCTCGACGCGAATATGGTCAACAGACCAAAGCGACCGCTCGGCGCCTTTTTCGGTTAACAACCAGGCCCCTGAGCCCAGCTCAACAAACACTTCTCCGTCTGGCAGTGTGATGTCAGTTTGCGAAATATTCGGCAGATCGCGAATGCCCCGCAGCGCTGAGAGGGTCTGCATTCGGTTTTGCCCAGCGACATCTTGCGCCACCGCGGCGGCATAGGCTGAGGCTGCACCGGCGGTTAATTCGCGGAAATTCTCAGTTTCTCGGACCAGGCTTTTTGAAGCGGAAAACGCTGAAAGCGCAATAACGGCGCTAAGAATCACAAACGCGATGATCGCGGACAGGCGAAAACGGATGGAATTATAAAATTTGATCCGGCGGGTCGTCATCGTGGCTTTGAACACAGATTATTATCGTTCACCAACCCTCGCATGGTGTGGTCAATATTCACGAAAACCGCGCCTGCGAATTTCAGGAAAATTCAATCAAACGCATTTGCCGTTTCCTGACCCTTCTTTGCTATCTGTAATAGTTACTGCAGAGCCAGGAAGGCCGCTTGACCTACGCTCGAGAGGGATACGAGTGAAACGAAAACATCGCATATTCTCCGATCGCTCGGGCAATATCGCTGTGCCTGGTGCGGCCATCATTATCATGCTGATCGCAATGGTCGGCGGCGGACTCGACCTGATGTCCGTCTCAAATCAAAAATCCTCTCTCCAAGATCTTGCCGACGGTGCTGCACTGGCCGCGGTTCAGGAAATGACGGTGTCGACGGAAAATGAGTTTCGCATCAAAGCGGTCGCTGCAGCTTATGCCCAAAGCGGAGAGATCGCGATCAAGAGCGTAACGACCACCGTCGACCTCGAAAAACGCGAGGCAACCGTTGAATTGACCGCAGATCCCCGATCGCACTTCCCGATCTTCAAAGCCAACATGTCGGAACTGTCAGCGTCGTCGACGGCGCGTTTGTCCGGCAAAGGTGGCAATATTTGCATGATTGGTCTTTCGCCGAATGCCATCAGCACCATCCGGCTGCGCAGCCGCGCACGCATCACAGCAGAGACCTGCGCGATCTATTCCAACTCGACGAGCAAGTCTTCCATGACCGTTGCCTCAACGGCTGAGGTCAATGCCGAACTGATCTGCGTGGCTGGCGGTTTTCGCGGGGGCGCCAAGCGTCCTTTCGGGGGTGAAGAGGAAACGCAGAACACGACCCTGGAAGATTGTACCCCGGTCGAAGATCCGTTGAGCCTGCGTGTCACGCCCGAATTCGACACGTGCGACTATAATAATGTCGAAGTCACATCCTCGGCGAACCTCAATCCCGGGGTTTATTGCGGCGGTCTGATCGTCAATGGCGGTACGGCGACGCTCAGCGAAGGCGAGTATATCATCACCGGCGGACCGCTCATGGTGACCAATAATGGCACGCTGCAGGGCGATTATGTTGGGTTCTATCTCGCTGGCGACGACGCCAAGATTCAGTTCGACTATAGCGCCAATATCGACATCTCGGCGCCCCGCACAGGCCGTATGGCAGGCCTGTTACTTTACTCCTCGCCATATCAGCCAAAGCTTTTGAAAGACCATTTGCCGGACGCTGCCATTCAAGCTCAACGCAAAGCAGATGGCGTAAAATGGGCGGATCATACCATTCGCAGCGACAATGCCCGCCGCCTGGTCGGCACCATCTACCTGCCGAATGGCAAGCTTTTGATCGATGGTCGCAATCCGATCGCAGACCGGTCCGAGTATACCGTCATCATCGCCGACACGTTCGAGCTGCAGGATGGACCCAACCTGGTCCTGCGCACCGATTATCACCTGTCAGATATCCCCGTCCCGGAAGGCGTCGGACCCATAAAAGAAAAAAGCGCGAGACTGATAGAATGAACACGACGTCCGATTATATCGACGCGCTTGCAGAGGCGACTGCGCCTGCGCACAGCTATCATAGCGGCCTCGTCATCGACGATGACCCTTTGCTGCAAGTGATCGCTCAGGAAGCGCTCCTCTCTGGCGGGGTTCAGGATGTCCAGACCGCTGATGATGGCGTCCTGGGACTGGAAACCCTCGCCGCGTCCAATAACGCCATCGACCTCCTGGTCGTGGACTTGCAAATGCCGAACATGACTGGCGTTGATGTCATTCGCGAATTGTCACGCGTGTCTTATGGTGGCGCCGTTATCATTCTCAGCAGCGAAGAATCCAGCCTGTTACAGTCGGTCAAAAGCATGGCGAAGATTTCAGGCATCACCATCCTGGGCGCGCTGGCAAAGCCGCTTGATGTCGAGGCCCTGCACAAGCTCTTATATACCGATACAGGGGCGTCCAAGCTGCAGCGCACCCGGATCATCTCGCGGCCTCAGACTCTGAAGGCGCTAAACGATGACTATCTGGTCCCCTATTATCAGCCAAAAATCGACCTTCAGACCAATACCGTCGTCGGATTTGAAATCCTGGCGCGTTGCGCAGACGCCTCTGAAACCGATCCAGCGCCTTTCGATTATCTGGATGCGATCGAAAAGTATGGCCTGAGTGTTGAGTTCCTGTGCAAAATGATCACCCGCGCAGCTCTCGAAATTGCCCAATGGCCTCACGCGCGGGGTGCGATGAAGCTTTGCTTCAACCTCACGCCGCTCGCGGTTCAGGATTCCGGCTTGCCCGATCGCCTCTTGAGCGTGGTGAAAGCAGCGGGCCTTGAGCCGAACCGGGTGACGTTTGAAATCACTGAAAACCATCTCCTGGAACAAACTGCAGAGTCCCTGGAAGTCCTGTCCCTCATGCGCCTTTACGGCTTCGGCTTGAGCATCGACGATTTCGGCACGGGCGCGACCGGTATCGAACAATTGAGGTCTTTCCCATTTACCGAGCTTAAGATTGACGGGCGCTTTATGATGGCCAGCAAGGAGGACGAGTTTTCGCGCCTGACGGTGCAGACCAGCGTCAAACTGGCCTCCCTGCTCGGGATGCGCGTGGTCGCTGAAGGGGTTGAAACCCAGGACGCCATCTCATTTGCGCGGGCTGCCGGAGCGCACGAGGTGCAAGGATTCCACTTTGCCCGTCCGATGCCCGCGGCGGAGGCATCTGCCTGGCTCTCTGCGCATAATCAACCGAACGAATTTCAGGTGGGGTGAGAAGATGAAGTTTCCCAACCTGCCTTTCTCCGCGGACACAGCCGATCATGAACGCGCGGACGAAATCCGTCGCGAAGAGTTCGAGCGCACCAAAAAACCGAAGGACATCGATAAGATCCGATTTGATGAAGACCATTTTGGCGGCGTGGCCGATGCGTACGTCTTCCCCGTCTTGATGGTTATTACGTCAATCATCCTCGCCCTGGTTTTTGGGATTGTGGTCATTGAAGTGCGGCCGGAATGGGTCACACAATACTTTGTCACGCTATGCGCTGGCCTCGCAGCTGCGGCCGCCATGCCGCTCGGGCTGGTCGCCAGTTTGCGGGAGCGCCGGAAGCTGCAAAGCCATAATTATGTGCGTTCGGTGGCCTCGACCGACGCCCTCACCGGTTTGATGAACCGACGATCCTTTGCGATCTGCATGCGGGAGGAGGTCAATCGCATGGCACGGACCGGGAAACCGGCTGCTGTCATCCTGTTCGATCTCGATCATTTCAAGAAACTGAATGATGAGCATGGCCATAAAGTCGGTGATGAGATCCTGACGGAGATTGCCGCCATCGCCTATTCTGAGCTGCGCAACCCGTTCGATCGCCTGGCGCGCTGGGGCGGCGAAGAATTTGTCATCATGTTGAACGACATGACCGAAGAAACCGCACGCATTGTCTGCGAGCGCCTGCGCACCCGCATTGCCGAATTTTCGATCACAATCGATGGCGTTGAGATCTCGACCACAGCCAGCTTTGGCGGCAGCCTGATGCGCCCCAAACAGGCCTTCTCAGAAGCGTTTCGCCGCGCCGACGCGGCCTTGTATGAGGCCAAGGCGAATGGTCGTGACACGGTTGAGTTCAAACGCTTGCTGGAATTGGCCGCCTAGAGAAAACCCAGTGGCTTCAAGATCACTTGAGCTGCGCCAATTGAAAATGGCGACCCCTGCAGGATTCGAACCTGCGACCGTCCGATTAGAAGTCGGGTGCTCTATCCAACTGAGCTAAGGGGCCGTTCTGAGCGCCTGCCATAAGCTGAAAGCGCCGAGATTTAAAGTCGAGAATACTGCATCCAAATCCGCCTTCGGATGCATCTTTCAAATGACAGCGACGGAATTCATCCTGAGCAGCGTTAAACCTTTGTCATTTCGACGGCAAAAACTTCGCGGGGCCGCACCGACTTCGTTAAAGAAAAAGAGCGACAATCGCGAAAAGGATGAGGGAGGACGAGATGCGGAGACGCAGGCTATCCTTATTTGCACAAAGCGCAGCCTTAGCTCTGGTGCTTGGATTAACCGCTTGTGGTGGTGGCGGGAGCAGCAGTGGCGGGGGCACGATCCCGGGCGGTACGGGGACCTCTCCTCCCCCACCGCCGCCTCCACCACCCCCGCCTCCGCCGCCCCCGCCGCCTGTAAGCACGGCATTTGCGACCGCAGAAGCGACTTCGCTATTCCTTTCACAAGCGACATTCGGGCCAACGCCCGATGATATCAGCAATCTTACCGGCACCTCTCCGTCGGCTTGGATTGTGGCAGAGTTTAACAAAGCGCCGAGCCTGAACCTCGATTATGTCCTGTCAGAAATCACCGAGCCCGGCGCACGCGATACGGATGGTCAGCTGAGCTATGAAAAGCGCAACACGCCGACCTTCTCGTTCTGGATCAATGCGATTGAAGGCGATGATCAACTGCGCCAGCGCATGGCCTTTGCCCTATCCCAGATCCTGGTGATCTCGCATGCCGAAGGCAATTTCCTATTCGAAGTGCCGAATACTGTGGCCCATTATCAGGACATTCTGGTCCGTAACGCGTTTGGGAATTATCGCGATCTGCTCGAGGAGGTCACTTATTCCCCGGCGATGGGCGAATACCTGACTTACTTGCAGAATATCAAAGGCGACCCGGCGACCGGACGGATGCCAGATGAGAATTACGCACGTGAAGTGATGCAGCTTTTCTCGATCGGCCTGGTTGAGCTGGAACAGGATGGTGACGTGGTCACCAATAATGGTGTGCCGGTCGAAACCTATGACAATGACGATGTCACCGGACTGGCCAAAGTGTTCACCGGTCTCAGTCTCAGCGGCGGTGAATTCTGGTTTGATTTCCGAAATTTACCCGATGATGCCCTGCACTCATCGATGCAGGCCTATCCGGAATGGCACTCGGAGCTCGAAAAATCCTTTCTCGGCACGACCATACCGGCTGGCACGGGACCCGAAGCCAGTATTGATATTGCCCTCGACACGCTGGTCGATCACCCGAACACGGCGCCTTTTGTGTCCCGTCAACTGATCCAGCGTTTTGTCACCAGCCACCCCGAGCCCGATTATATCGGGCGGGTCGCGTCGGCCTTTGCCAGCGGTCAATACACGCTTCCAGACGGGACCCTGGTTGGCGATGGTCGTCGCGGCGATTTATCGGCAACGATTGCCGCTGTCCTGTTCGATCCTGATGCTCGCGATCCCGCCAATCGGGACGAGAACAGTTTTGGCAAGATCCGCGAGCCAATCCTGCGCTTCATCCATTGGGCACGAGCCTTTGATGCGGGCACCGTGACGCCAGAACATACCTTCCCGCTTTACAACACGACGTTCGGAGGCGGGCTGGCGCAAGCGCCTTACAAATCGCCGTCTGTGTTCAATTTCTACCGGCCCGGCTATGTCGCCCCTGGCACCGAAACCGGCGCGGCCGGGCTGACCATGCCGGAATTGCAGCTGATCAATGCCAATTCGATTTCGAATTATGCGAACTTCATGACCTATTTCGTGTTCTCGTTCGCTGGCAATGATAATGACCCAAACGTCGCCGGCAGCTTCATTCCGGACTATGCGGATGAACTTGCCCTGGCCGACGATCCGACGGCTTTGGTCGATCACTTGGATCTGTTGCTCGCCTTTGGCTCGACCAGTGATGAAACCAAAGCCACGATCGTCACATTCCTCGAAGACGTCGCGCTCGAGAACCCCAACGACCCTGACTATAATGGGCCTTATCTGCGAACAGCGCTCGCGGTTCTGATGATGATGACCTCGCCCGACTATACTGTGCAGCGCTAGGAGGATTAAGATGAAACCGACCCGCAGAACCTTCCTCACAGGCGCCAGCGCCTTGTCTGCCGCGACCCTGACCGGCATTGGCAGCTCACTCTCGGCCTTCCAGGCCAGCGCCGCCGAAACCTCAGGTTATAAAGCCATTGTCTGCCTGTTTTTCCTCGGCGGCATGGACGGGCATGACACGGTCTTGCCCTATGACCAGGCCTCTTATGATCGCTATGCCACGATCCGTCAGCCCTTGCTCAATCAATATGCCAACATGCAGGGCGGCTCGACCCGCGCGCGCGATCGATTGCTGCCCCTCACCCCGAGCAATGCCGCAGATTTTGGTGGTCGCGAATTCGCGCTGACCGAAGAAATGAGCGGCATTAAGGGCCTGTTTGACAATGGTAATGCAGCGATTGTCGGCAATGTCGGTCCGCTGATCCAGCCGCTGACCAAAGAGCAGTTCGAAAATGATAGCGCGCCACAACCGAAACGCCTCTTCTCGCACAATGATCAACAATCCACCTGGATGTCGAGTGCTCCTGAGGGGGCCCAATATGGCTGGGGTGGCCGTTTCGCTGACGCCGCCCTCGCGGCGGGTGCCAATTCGGGCAGCCGAGACTTCACCACAATTACCAGCCTTGGCAATGAGCTGTTCCTGACCGGGATCAACGCCCTGCCCTACCAGATCGGGCTCGACGGCGCGCCGGAAATCGATGCTTTGAATTTCTTTGCCGGGGGACGCGACACGCCGGAAGGCGATGCGATCTACCAAAAGCTTCGGGATCATTTCGAGGCGATGGATTTCAACAGCACAAACCTGATTGATCGCGATGTCTCAAATGCCATGCGCACCGCGTTGACAACCAATGAAGCCTTCAACCAAGCTTTTGAAACCATTCAGCCTTTTAGCACGGAATTCCCTGGCTCCTTCCTTGGTCAGCAATTGCAAGCGGTGGCCAATACGATCGCCATCCGGGATGCGCTTTTGGTCAATCGTCAGGTCTTTTTTGTTGCCATTGGCGGTTTCGACACGCACTCCAACCAGGTCAATGACTTACCGAACCTGCAGCGCGAAATCGACGGCGGCGTCGTTGCTTTCTATCAGGCCATGCAAGAGCTTGGGCTCGGCAGTGATGTGACCCTATTCACAGCGTCCGATTTCGGGCGCACGCTGGCGATTAATGGCGATGGCACGGATCATGGCTGGGGCAGCCATCATTTTGTCATTGGCGACGCGGTTCAAGGCGGACAGATCTATGGCGACATCCCGCCTTATGATTTCGATCATGATCAGGATGCCGGCAGTGGCCGATTGATCCCGACCACGTCCGTTGAACAGTTCGCAGAGCCTCTGGGACGCTGGTTCGGATTGACGGAATCCGAGATCGCCGACGCGCTGCCCAACCTGTCGAATTTCAGCTCTGGACCGAGCTTCGTCTAATGCGTCCAGGGCTGTTTACGGTTGGCGGAGAAGTTCTCGGAATATGACTTGACCAGCCGTTTCACCTTGCGCGGTTCTTCGACTGAGAAAGTCAGGCCCTCGCGCTTGGCATAGGCAATGGCCTGTTCGCGGCTGTCAAAGTGCAGGCGAACCTGCCCGGTCGTGTCATCTATGCTGGTCCAGCCCATGACGGGATCGCTGACACGCTTAGCTCCAGAGACGAATTCCAGGACCCAATCTTTCGTCTTGCCGCGTCCGGATTGCATAGCAGTCTTCGCAGGCTTGTAGATACGGGCATCCATGTAGACCATCTCCCAGAGAAGAAACTGGTCGGAGCGATAGGATTCGAACCTACGACCCTCTGGTCCCAAACCAGATGCGCTACCAGACTGCGCCACGCTCCGGCCTCCCGGTATACTGTCGGTTTTTTGGGTTTCAACCCTGTTTTTGCCGTCTTCGCAGTGTTCTGAATGTCGCATCTGCGCGGGCGGCGAGTTTCTCGCCATTGATCAGGAAATCGGCAGAAACCTGAACCAAATCATTGTCATAGCTCTGAACTGTCGGGTGCGCCTCAAGCCAGGCATGGAGCCGAACCGTTTCCAGGAAGTGCATGGTCAGCTTCAGCGTCACTGACATTTTTTGCGTTTCGGCCCAAACCGCCATGGCAAGCGACCGGTCCGCAAAGGCGCTGGCCATGCCGCCATGCAGGAATCCCATACTGTTGCAGTGGCGATCGAGGACAAACAAGCCGGATCGGACATCGCCGTCCGCGCTGGCCTCATAAACCGGTCCATTATGGTTGCTGAAGCGCCCGCGTGAGCGCGACAAGGCAAACCCCTCCGGCACGATCAGATGCGTGGGAAGGTCTTCTTCTCGCATTCTGTCTTATTCAGACGGCGCGTCGACTTCGACATTGCCAAACAGCGGATGCTCAACCGTATCACCGGGCTGGATCCCGAGCTCTGCGGCCTGTCCGCCATTGATTTCCAGAACTGCCCGAACCGGCACGCCCGGCGAGATCGTGCGCAGCGAGCCCGGCACGGTATTTCGCGCAATCATTTCGACAAAGCCATCCTCTGAGATGAACAACATGTCGAGCGGGATCAGCGTATTCTTCATGAACATGGCTGGCTCGCGCGGCGGGTCGAAGTCGAACAGCATGCCCTTATCGGCATCCAGGGACTCACGCTCCATCAGGCCAAAGCTGATTTCTTCGCGATCATTGGCAACTTCGACCGTGAAGGCGTGGGACGTCTCACCGCTGATAATCGTCAACGGCGTGACTTCCATGGGGTCGGCAGCAGCCGGCAAGGCTGCAGCGGCAATCAGAGCGAGAGCAGAAAAAGTGAGGCGTTTCATATTCGCAGGTCTAGCCTCAGCGATTTGCCGCCGCAAGACGAGGAGACACTGAGCGCCTATTTTTTGACGACGATGACGTTCTCGCCCTTTTGACCGCGGCCGGTGACGACATCGATCTCCATTCCGGTTTCGAGCGTATCAATCCCGGCTTTGCGCATCACCGAAATGTGGATGAAGATATCGGCGCCATCATTTGGGCGATTTACGAAGCCAAAGCCCTGCGCGGCGTTGAACCATTTGACGATCACGCGTTCATAGACGACCGCTTCTCCGCGATCCCGCATGATTGATGTTTTCGGGCGGTCCATTTCGATGATGTTAAGGACCTGCCAACCGCGTTCGCGTTCGACAATATCGCAGACAATGCGGGCGCCTTCATCAGCAGCGCTTTCGCCATAGGCGCGCAAGCAGGAAACGTGCATCATCACATCTTGATGCAGGATCACGCCCTCGACAGATTCCGGCACAACAAATCCGTAGCCTTTGACCGCATCAAACCATTTGACGCGTCCAAGCAGACGGACCCCGGACTCTGCACTCAATTTGGATACCTGTTCAGCCGCGTTACTCATGGCCCCACCCCGGAATTAACCATTTTGTTAGACTGACGAATAAGTTCTGTCACGCCGAATTCATCAGTCGACGTTCTTAACTTCCAGAACCCGTTGTAAAAGTGGCACTCCCTAGGGGAATCGAACCCCTCTTTCCAGGTTGAAAACCTGGCGTCCTAACCGATAGACGAAGGGAGCGCGCGGTTGAGGGGCCGATATAGCTATGAGCGGTTGCGCTGGCAACCTTCTTTGACGGCATGGCTGAATTTTTTGCAGCGACCTATAAGGATCAAGGGTTTGGCCTTGTCAGACGGGGGTCTGCCCCGCACAAGAACCTTATGAATATTGACCTCGCTGGCACTGACCTCATTCAAGCGCGCCCCAGTGATTGGCGGCTGGTTTCTGACATTACCGCAGAAGCCTTTGCCAATGATCCGGTCAATCAGCATATTTTCGGCAAACGCGCCTCCATTCGCTCCATGTTTCGCGTAATGGCGCGAGACATGTACCTGCCGAGCGGGCTCAGCCATCTGCATCCGGCGGGCGGCGCGACCATGTGGATGCCGCCAAATGTCGATGCTGCGCCGTCGCAATTCGGCTTGCTCAAATTTGCGCTTGGGCAACTGCGTCATGGCACGCCGAGCGCGATCAAGCGCGGCATGGCGCTGAGTGAGCTGATGCAAGCCTGGCACCCGACAGAGCCCCACTTCTACCTGTTCACGATCGGCACCACTGGCGAGGCGCGTGGAAAAGGTGTTGGTAAAAGCCTGCTCGCGCCGGTCCTGTCAGCCTGCGATGCGGCGGGCATGCCGGTCTATCTGGAAAACTCAAATCCCACCAATACCGGCTTCTACGCAGCGCACGGCTTTGAGCGCATGGGCGTGTTCGAGATTGACGGCGAAGGCAGCCCGATCATGGAACCGATGTGGCGGGCGCCGAAGGCAGCCTAGCCGCGACTGAGTGAATAATTCGGCGCTTCGCGCGTCATCTGGACATCATGGACATGGCTTTCATGCAGGCCAGCTCCGGTGATCTGGACGAATTCAGCGCGCTTATGCAATTCTGCCATGGTCGGCGCCCCGACATAGCCCATGGCGGCCCGTAAACCGCCAACCATTTGGTGCACGATCGGCCCAATCGGTCCTTTGAATGGGACCTGACCTTCAATCCCTTCCGGGACCAGCTTGTCGCTCGCCGCGTCCTTCTGAAAATAGCGATCAGCCGAGCCGCGCGCCATGGCGCCGAGGCTGCCCATGCCGCGATAGGCTTTGTAGGACCGGCCCTGATAAAGGAAGACCTCGCCCGGAGATTCTTCGGTGCCGGCAAACATTGAGCCCATCATCGCCGTTGACGCGCCGGCCGCCAGAGCCTTGGCGAAATCGCCAGAAAATTTGATCCCGCCATCGGCAATGATCGGAACGCCAGATGCGGCCGCCGCTCGCGCACAATCCTCGATCGCGGTCAGTTGCGGCACGCCAACACCAGCGACAATCCGTGTCGTGCAGATCGAGCCTGGCCCGATCCCGACTTTGACCGCATCCGCGCCAGCATCGATCAGCGCTTTCGTCGCTTCGCTGGTGGCGACATTGCCAGCAATGATCTGAACCGAATTGGAGATCTTCTTGGCCCGGGTCACGGCTTCGCCGACGGCCTTGGAATGACCATGCGCGGTATCGATCACGACCGCATCCGCGCCTGCTTCGATCAGGGCTTGGGTCCGCTCAAACCCGGCATCGCCAACCGTCGAGGCAGCCGCCACGCGCAAACGCCCGCCATCATCTTTTGCGGCATTTGGGTTGACCGCAGCTTTGTCCATATCTTTCACCGTCAGCAATCCAATGCAATTGCCATCAGCGTCGACAATGACCAGGCGCTCAATACGGTGCTTGTGTAAGAGGGTTCGGGCTTCCTCGATCGGAACATCCATGGTCACGGTGACCACATCCCGCGTCATCAAACTGCCCACGCGTTGCTCAAGATCCGGGGCAAAGCGCATATCGCGATTGGTGATGATTCCCACCAATTTCCCGTTCTCGACCACCGGAATGCCGGAAAACCCGGTTTGATCCTTAAGGGCCTTGAGCTCAGCCAGGCTGGCTGACGGTTCAATCGTGACCGGGTTCATCACCACGCCGCTTTCGAACTTTTTGACCTGCGTGACCTGCGCCGCCTGCTCTTCTATCGAGAAGTTGCGGTGAATAACGCCGATACCGCCTGCCTGCGCCATGGCGATGGCAAGACGGGCCTCAGTGACAGTATCCATTGCCGCTGAGATGAGCGGTATGTTCAGGCCAATTGCTTTGGTCAGCTGGGTTGAGACATCAACTTCAGACGGTGTGACCTCACTCGCGCCGGGCTGTAGGAGCACGTCGTCAAAGGTGATCGCTTGTCGGATATTCATGTGGGGAGCTCCCTTTTTGGCTCCCTAATTGAGTCACTGAGGAAGGGCAAGCCCTGAATATGTGACGGTTTGTCGAAACCGGCTCGCGGCCTCAAGCGTCAGACGGATCCGGTTGTCCTGGCACTTCATCAGCCTGATCAGCCGGCCGGCCCGGAATGGCATAACCGCCTTTCAGCCAGCGCGACAGATCAACATCGGCGCAGCGTTTGGAACAGAACGGCTTGAATTCCGCTGACACCATTCGTGTCTCACACACTGGGCATTTCTTTTGGCTCATCGTCTCACAAACTCACTGACATTATTCGGGTTTCTTACAACGGTGACGCGAGATCCAAAATGTTGCTCAATCGCTTGCGCTGCTTCAACCTTGCGCGCCTGATAGGCCTGCCAAGCAGAGCCGCCAAGCGACAAAGTGTACAATCGGCTCGGATTGGCTTTCGCGTCGCGCTGTAAGTCGCGCAATAATTTCAACAGCGCAGTTTCGCCCGGATCCGCACTCAAGACATCTTCGATCGGCATGAACCGCCAAGGGATAGCGACTTCAAGGAGATTAAGGGGCGAGGGTTTCAGCACTCTCGCGCCGGCCAGACCACAGCCTGAAAAAGCCTCGCGCGTCGCATCCCGAATATGCTCCCGAGACGCATTGTTAAGTGGATCAAGGCAGTCCAGCACCAACAATCCGCCGAGCCCGCGCAAGCTGACCTGACGAACCATTTCCAAAGCGGCTTCCCGATTTAGTTTGAGGGCCCGAGCGCCGGCACTGCCAGACATGATGCGACCGGACGTATCGATGTCGAAAACGGTGAGCGCACGAGTTCGATCAATGTGCAATTGGCCACCACCTGGGAGCACGACGGACTTGAAACCGGTATCCGTGAATGCCGCCTCAACAGAGTTCGCGTCTTCCTCGGGCGTGAGCAGCTTCGCGCCGGGAAAGGCTGTCTGCCAATGCTCAAACACCGACCCATTTTTGGCGACCTGCTCGGTCAGGGACACGCGCGCCAACTTGCCGTGGCGGGCTTCGCTGCGCACTTCCACGTTGAGGATCGCGCCTTCGGTGAGCCCGGTGCGCGCTTTCAGGCGCAAGTACGCTTCTTCGCCAGAGGCAAATTCAACAAAAGCGCCAGCGGAATCATCGGCAAATAATCTCAGGCGTGCAGGTAAGACATCGCCATAGCGAACCCGATCGCCCTGTCCGGCCCATCGTTGCGCAAATAACGCGACCGGTCGGTCCGCGGCATCACAGAGCGCCGCGCGAAACTCGCCCGGCGCATCTTGGGTCAGCAGCTTATTGAAGGCTCCGGCAATCATTCAGGCTGGCACGCACGCACGCCAAGGACTGGCAATACTGTTTGCCATCCTTCAGCGTCCACCAGATTGACCAGACTGCTTTGCAAACGCTGGCCGCCATTCATCATGTCACCGGGAACAAGGTCTAATCGGATCTCTCGTCCGTCTCCTGAGAGATATGACATGCGCGTGTTGAACTGACCGAAAATATCTCCGCCGGCACCAGTTTGGGTCAATGTGATCGGATCCTCGCCTTGTGCAAACACCGCTTGTCCAGACAAGGCTTTTGAAAAGAAGATCAGCTTGCTTAGGTCGGTCTTGCTCCAAAGAAACAAACCGCACTCGCCAGCGGGAAGATCTTGCGGCCCGAGCCCCGAAGACGGCACACTATCGATCGCCGGTCGTTGCGCCAACAACAAAGCGCGCTCTTGCTCTGGCGTGAGCTCTGGGGTTGAAGCGCAACCACTCATGAGCAGTAGCGCCGCGCCAAGAAAAAGTGTGGCCTGTTTCATCTCTGCAATCCTGCGGTCCGAGATTGGCGATAAACGAACCGCCCATTCTCTCTGGTAAATCCTACTTGCTGAAGGGCAATGATGATCTGAGTATCTTGGGTCTCGGCTTCGACGGAAAAGTCGCTCTGCCCTGCCATTGCCGCACGCGCGTCGATCTCAACCCGATCTCCAACGTCGGATTGTCCAGACATCTCAACAATAAAAGCGCCGGCATCGCAGCTGATCGGGCCGGCGACTTCGCCAAATTGCCTGCCATATTGCGCCGCTAGAGTGGTCAACGTGTTTGTCGATAATCTACCACTGGCGCTTTCGCACCCGGTTTGAGTCAATCGGAATGCACCATCATTCAATCGTAGACTACCGCCCATCGCGCGCACAGGCGGCGCGAGGCCCTCAAGTGCACCAATTTCTTGCTGCATGCGGATATCACTTCCAGTCAAGGCTGACCGGGAAAGCGTGATCACGCCAGTGCCGCGTCCACCTGCCCCGCCCCATTGAACATCATAGGCCGGGCGCAGGCTTAGCAGAGAGGCAGGGCGCAATGACAGGCTAACATCGCCTAAGGGTTGGCTGCCAACATAGAGCCCGCTAATCCGGCCTTTCAGCAATGTGCCATCGGCTTTGGCCCAACCGACGCCAGCGCCACCAATTCCCGATTGGCTGAGCACAAAGCCAAGCGGTGTGAACGCGAATAGGCTGCCCCCCAGGAACAAGACAAATACCAAAAGCAGCAATAGCTTTCGCATCAAAGACCTCCCGCCACCAAGTCGACATTTACGCGAACCATACCGCCCCCGGCCTGCTCCATATTGAAGCGCGAGACTTGACCACCATGCTTGGCCTGGATGTCCTCGAGCCAAAGGAAAACCAGTCTTGGGTCGGCATTTTCAAATACCAACCTCACCGAAGCTGAATCGTCGCCTTGCAACCTTGAAATCGACAAACCTATATCGCTTGCCGAACCGGTAACCGCGGCCTTGAAGTCCTCAATGCTGGCCGAAGTCGGGCGGGCATTCGTGGGTGACGCAGCACCAATGGCGCGCTTCAACATATAGCTTTCCTGGATCCGCGACAGATCGCGATCAGCCTCTTCCAGATTCGCGCGAGCTTCGGCGCGCGCATTGACGCTCGGCACGAGCACAAATTGCCAGATCACGACCAGGAGTGTGAGCGTCGCGGCAATCGCGATCAGCAAACGTTCGCGTGTTTCGAGACCCGACCACCAAGCGCTCATGACCGGCTCTCCAAAGTCAGATCACCAATGACTTTCGATCCACTTTGTCGGGAATCGCCAGAACGCGCCTGTAAGCCGCTCGTGCCGACGATTGCCGTCAAACGATCAACATCTGCAAAGCTGTCAAATGCCACCGTCGCAGTCATTTGCCCGCGCAAACGATCATACCGGATCGTGCGCAACTCCGAGCCTTCAACTTGCGAAAGCGCGTCATAAAGGATCGCGCTGGCATCCAAGATCGAGGGAAAGGCCTGAGCGCTATTGGCGCGATTATTGGCGCTAATCGCCAGAACCTGCTGGACATCTCCATTGGCTTCCGGCCAGCCGACACGCGCGAACTCTGAAGACAAGGCCTGCAGATTAGCCGCGCGCGTATTCATCGCATTGGTTTCGAGCATCACGGACGCAAACCAACCAATGCCCGCAGCGGCAGCCAACGCACCGGCGAGTCGCCATTGGTCGAACCCGCCAAGCTCCAAAGACCGACGCGGCGCGAACTTGCCTTGGCGCAAGTTGATACCGCTATTGCCGGCTTCCGCCCAGTGCACCAGGGCCAGCAAGAAGGCCTCCAGCGTTGCTGCGCCCTCGGCACAGGAAGATCGTCCGACAGCTTGCGCGACCAAGTTGCCTTGGACCTCCGCTTCTGGATACTTTTCGAGAAGGCTGATGATCACATCGCGACCGATGGAGGCGTCGACGGAGAAGCTCCGATCACCCAATCTACCGAGCAGAAGGCCGGGCCCTTCGAACAGAAAATCGCGCATCGGAAGCACGCTATGCGCCGCGACAATTGCAGCTTCGCTTAGTCCTAACCCATTCAAGTGCTCAACAATTTCGGCCATGGCGTCTTCTGACGCCACATTGATCTGCCGTGCTGCGCTTAAGTTCGCTTTGTCGACAACGGACAAGGCGACGTGACTGTTTTCGACCGACTCTGCAAGTTCGTCCTCGACTGCAAATGGCGCTGCCCGACGGGCCTGGTTTTCATTGCGCGCCGGAATGATCGCACTCAGGCCCAGCACGTCCAGGCCATTTAGGAATATGGTGACGTTCCGGCCATTCGAGTCCTTGCCCGGCATGCCGGACGCAATCACCCAGTCACCACCTTTTTGACGTGCTGTCAGCAGCGACCCATCAGGCTGGAGGAGCGCGTAAAGCCTAGCCATTAGCCGATCCGCTCCCGCCGCAATGTCGAGATGGGGAGACCCGGTTCAGCCTTGAACAAATATCTCATGGTCATGTCGTGTCCGCGATAAGATACATTGGCTGAAACTTCCACCAGGCTTGTGACAAGACCAAGGCGCTCAATTTTGATTTTTTGCGGGTCAATGCGCGTCACGATTGGGTCTTCGATTAGATCTTGAGCAGACCCCCACCCCCCTTGCGGACGCGACAGGATCAACTCTCTCGCTTCATTCAATTCGATTGCTCCCTCAAAAGCCAGCTGAAGCAAGGGCGCATGCACCTCTTCCAAAGTGTTGATATTCAACGCGGGGGTGCCACGCTGCGCCTGGCTCGGCAAGGCACATAAAAGCGGGCGGATCGCAGCAATAACGCTCGGCGTATATCCTCGAATGGCGCGTAATTCATCGAGCGTGGCGAGTTTCTGCGCCGATGTTCGATAAGAGGGCGTTTCGCTGAGATAATAAGCATCCTCAGCACCACCATTTCCGGGAACTGAATTGTCGTCCATCCAGTCGGTCAAGGAAGACACGAGCGAAACAATGTCGGCGCTGAAGCCGCTCTCTAACACCGACTCGAGCAGCATCAGATAATCGGCTTGGGCGGTGGGGTCGGCTTGAACCGCGCTGCCCTGTCCGCCTTTGGCCAGTTGATTGACGTCGAAACAGTTTGTCGCGTCACGGACCGTGACGGTAAAAATACCGCCATCAACGGGGATGGTTTGCGGCTCTCCAAAGCCCGGCAAATCTGCATTGAGACGACTTTGCAACGGCTCCAGAATAGACATCAACCGGGCCTTCGCGACCTCCTCGGCGGAAACCGCGTATAAAGCGAGTTGCGCTTGCGCATCCAACGCGCGGGCGCGCTGGGTCGCCATTGTTACGGCCTGCGCAACCGCCAGGGCCGCAACCGACATGGCGGCGATGATCATCAGCACGGTCAGCAAGGCTGCCCCGCGCTGTGACCGGTCCCGAGGCGCCATCATGATCGACCTCCGGTCAGTGCTGCCAGCTTCAGGGTCGTTTCGTTCTCAAACGTCACAGCGATTTCGATCAAGTCTGGCAGGATTTCCCGCGCCTGGATCGCGTCACCCTGCCAAAACTCAGATCGGTCACCGCCGCGAATGAAGCCGACCTCGATCGAGCGAACATTATCAAGCAAAACGCGGGACACCCTAGGCGTTGCGTTGGTCGCGTCCGGGCGCAAGGTGACTTCCCGTACCAATTTGCCGTCGCGCAAGGCGTAGGCAACTGCCTGAAGCGAACTGCGCGGTTCGATTTGAGCAGGGTTTATCCACCCTCCGCGGACGAAGCGCAAAAAGGGCGCATCGCTACGTGGGCGCTCCCCGAAAAGACTTCCAGGCGGTGAGAAGCCATCTGCAGGATCGACGGCGCGAATGCTCATGGCAGCGATATCCTGACGGATCAAACGCTGCGCAATATCGATCTCGCGCGCTTCTGCTTCACGGTCACGAACTTGTTTGCCAGCGCCGGTGGCACCAATCAGAAGTGTCGCCCCCGCCGATGATACAAGCGCCAGGATAAACAGCGCGACCAGAGTCTCTGCGAGGGAAAAGCCGGCTTGAGCAGATGACGGGCGCATCATGTCTCGTCCCCTTCTTCGCCAGGACCATCAGGCGTAGCCTCCGGTGTCGCGACACTTGGCAGAACGGCCGGAATGTATTTCAAGGCCACCAAGCGAGCCAGGACTTGCTCTTCACCTTCTCGGCGCACCTGAACCTCGAGATTTTGCAACTCACCCTGCCCGGCCGGACCGCTGGTTCGCGTCCAGACAAAGGTTCTGCCCATTTGGCTTTCTTGTCCGACCTCAACCCCTGCATCAATCGGGCGCGGGTCAGCCATGGCATAGGCCATCGTGTTTTCAGCCACGGTTCGCGCCAGGACGCGCGTTTCGAGACCCGCCGAATTGCGGATCGCATCAGAGGATATCTGCAGAAGCGGAATGGCCGCCAAGGCGAGAATACCCATGGCCGCGACCGTTTCGACTAGGCTGAACCCTGTTTCGGAATTGCGCTTAGCGTTCGACAAGGGCGACCTCGCCGTTTTCTTGAAGCGCGATGTCAATGCGCACGCCCCGCCCGCGCAATTGAAATTCGGCACTTGGTACGATGCCGGTCGGATCAAACACCAGGTCGGGCCAGCCTTCCGGTCGATCGGAAGCTTCGAAAATAGGCGTGATGTCGAGCCGCCGTGGCAAGACTTCTGGGCGTCCATGAGGCACCCACCGATCACGCCGCCACTGCACCAAATCGTAACCGGTCTCGGTCAACCGCAAGCCAACTGGCTGTCCAGACAGAATAGCCTGATCTTGTGCTGTACGAAGTATGGTCGCAAAAGCTTGCGCACTCGCCTGCTCAGCCGTTGGACGCTGTGGAATGGTCAGCGTCACAATCCCTGCGGTCAAGCCGATGATGAACACCACCATCAACACTTCGACAATGGTCATACCACGTTCGCTATCGCGATCAGATCGACTTGAATGCGTCACGCATGGACCTCGACTTAATCCCAGTTGCCGATATCTGCGTCGAGCTCTTCCCCACCTTCCTGGCCGTCTGCGCCAAGAGAATAGAGATCATAGGGCCGACCTGACTTGTCGCCCGGGCGTTCATAGACATAGGGCCGCCCCCAAGGATCGAGTGGGACAGAGCCTTTTTGAAGATAGCCGCCGGTCCGATAACTCGCGCCGTCAGGCAGATTGTCCGGACGCTCAACCAAGGCTTCAAGGCCCTGCTGCTCGGTCGGATAATCATAAGCATCAAGCGCATATTGCTCGAGCGCCTGTGAGAGGGCTGTAATGTTTACCTGAGCCGTTTTGACCTGAGCGTCACTGCGTGCGCCGAGCACGTTGAACAAGACCACGCTCGAAAGCAGGCCGATAATGAAGACGACGACCATAATCTCCGTCAGCGTAAAGCCGCGCTGGCGCTTGAGTCGCTGTTTTTGCTTCTCAGTCATTTGCATCTCCTTAGGCCCCAATGGCCATTGTGTTGAGCTGTAGGATCGGCAGCATGATCGCTAGGACGATCAGGGCCACCACACCCGCCAAGAGCACGATCAAAAGCGGCTCCAAAAGCCCCAGCGCCACGGTTGCGCTGCTGTCGAGCTCGTCTTCCATATAGTCTGCCGCACGCCCCATCATGTCCGGTAAGTCGCCGCCGCGTTCGCCGCTCGCCACCATGTGGACCAGCATTGGCGGGAACACTTCGGTGGCACGCATGGCGCGATTCAGCGGTTGGCCTTCTTCGACCTGACGTCGGACTCTACTAGCGGCCTGGCGAAAAACTTCATTGCCCACGGATCCACGCGCAGCCACCAAGGCATCCGGGACCGTAGCCCCGCTGCCAGACAGCGTTGCGAATGTGCGGGCGAATTGCGCCGCATTGGCGTTCTTGATGACTTTTCCGAGCATGGGCAGTCGGAGCACGAATTTGTCCCACGCCATTTTGACGGCGGGGGTCTGAAACACGCCGCGCAAAAGCCAGGCGGCGCCAGCCAGCACTGGTACCAGCACCAGGCCCCAACCGCGCATAAACTCGGAAACCCCAATCACCGCATTGGTCAATGGTGGCAGATCCTGGCCGACGGTCTCGAATTGTTCGACCACAGCGGGCACAACGAAAATCAGCAGCAGAACCACCACGACCATAGCGACGACCGCCAGCACAGCGGGGTAAATCAGGGCAGAAAGCAGTTTGCTGCGCAGCTTGCGCGATTTTTCCAAATGTGTGGCCAGCCGGTCCATGACATCGCCAAGCCGCCCTGACGCCTGCCCGGCCCCAACCACGGCACGGTAATAAGGCGGAAAAGCTTTCGAGGATTTGGCCAAGGATTCCGAAAACGAGAAACCTTCCTGAACGCTGCCGCGGACATTCATCAAGGTCCGACGAGCGCGCGGATTCTCCGCCTCTGCAGCAATTGCACCGACTGCCTCTTCCACGGTCGCTCCTGATTTCAGCAACATGGCGAGCTGGCGTGTGACAAGCACCAGGTCCTTGCCCGAAAGCGATCCCCCGCGCCGTGCCACGCCAGATGATTTCTGCCGCGCCTCTTTGACTTCCAGCGGTGAGAGCTGTTTGAGGCGAAGTTCTTTTCGAGCCGATCGGGCCGAGTCTGCAGTGATCACGCCGGTCGCGCGCTTCCCGTCGGCTCCAATCGCAACATAGTCGAAGACCGCCATTGCCTAGCGCTCCTCTTCCCGGCGACAGACTCGCAGCACCTCCTCGACGCTGGTCTGTCCCGTTTTCACATAGCGCGCGGCATTGCGAAACAGCGTGTCATACTTGGCAAACGCCATGTCTTGAATGTCATCTTCAGATCCATCGGCACGAATGAGGTCACGCAACCCGCCATCCACCGTGATCAGCTCGTAGACCCCGAGCCGGCCATTATAGCCGCTATTGCCGCACGCCATGCAGCCCACCGGGCGCCACATCTGGGGTGCCTCCCCGGCACTCAGACCGAACATGGCCAATTCTTCTGACGTCGACGCGTGCGGTTTTTTGCAGTGGTCACAGAGCTTCCGCACGAGGCGTTGGGCAATTACAGCCTTCAGCGTCGCGGCGAGCACGTAAGGCTCAATCCCCATATCGCGCAGGCGCTGGATCGCCCCCGCCGCACTATTGGTGTGCACAGTTGAAAGCACTGGACGGCCGGTCGACGCGAACTCAAAGGCCACTTTGGCGGTCTCAAGGTCCCGGATCTCACCGACCATGACCACATCCGGATCATGCCGCAGAATGGCGCGCAGGGTCGCCGCAAAGGTCAGGCCTACCTTGTGATGCATCTGCGTCTGACTGATCCCCTCAAGCCCGTATTCGATCGGATCTTCCAGGGTCATGACATTGCGCTCGCCATTGTTCAGCACGGACAGCGCAGAATAGAGCGTGGTGGTTTTGCCCGAACCGGTCGGCCCGGTGACCAGAGTGATGCCATTGGGCTGAGCGAGGATTTCCCGAAATCGGGTCAAAGTCGCCTCATCCATACCGAGCTCATCAAGCCCGAGCAGCGCGTTGCGCGTATCCAGCAAACGCATGGTGACCCGCTCGCCATAGCGACTTGGCAAGGTCGAGACACGGACATCGATGCTGCGCCCGCCGATCGAGAGCGAGATGCGGCCGTCTTGAGGGACGCGTTTTTCGGCAATATCGAGGCGCGCCATGACCTTGATCCGACTGGTTAAAGGCGCAGCCAGACGCCGGGACGGGGTTAAGACTTCCTGCAACACGCCATCAATGCGATAGCGCACTGACAGTGTGTCCTCGTGCGGCTCGATATGGACGTCGGAGGCTTTGCGGTTCACAGCCTCATAAATGAGACCGTTGATAAGACGGATCACGGGCGCATCATCGTCGCCATCGAGCAAGTCTGCGGTTTCGGGAATGCCATCTACGAGACTGGCGAGCCCCTGACTGTCCAATGCCGCTTCGGCCTCGTCGCCTGAGACCCCTTCGCGAGCATAATGTTCGGTGAGCGCACGTTCAAATTCCTGAGGCGCCATGGCTTGCAGCGTCATCGGTCGGCGTAGAACGCGGCGAGCCTCAATCAGAGCGAACGGGTCAGCCCCGTGTCGAACGGCAACCCGCACGTTATCGTCCGCGCCGTCCAGCACGACCAAACCTTTATCGCGGGCAAATGCATATGACAGATCAGCATTCATAAATGACACGCACTTCTTTTACACCATTTGCAACGGGCTCCGAAATCTTATTCGGAGCGCCCTCGCAAGGCGGGGGCCTCTTCAACATCGACCCCAAGAACTTCCTCAATGAAGGAGTCTAACTGAGAGACGCCCTCACCACTGTCTTCATCGTAAAGTAGCTCTTCGGCGCGAATATAACGGTAGGAGCGCTGCGTGACCGCTCGCGCACCTTCGCGATCACGTACGATGGTTGGTCGAATGAACACCATCAGATTTGTTCTGAGATTATCGGTGTTTTCTGATTTGAACAAATTGCCCACGACCGGTATGTCGCCCGCGATCGGAACTTTACGATTGGTGATGTCCTGACTCTGCTCGATCAACCCGCCGAGCACGATGATCTCACCATCATCGGCCAGGACGTTGGTCGTGATCTGACGAAGATTGGTGACAAAGTCATCAATGCCGGCGCTCAAAGTCGGTGAAATGCTCGAAACTTCCTGGAAAATATCAAGATGGATCGTGTCATCCGCCGTAATCCGCGGCGTGACCGTTAATTTGATACCGACATCCTGGCGCGTCACGGTCCGGAACGGATTGCTATTGTCGGCGCCAAGGGTTTCGCCCGTCGCCACTGGGATCTGTTGACCGACCAGCAATTCCGAAGTGCCATTGTCCAGCGTCATGTTAAAGGGTTTGGACAGAACGCGAGATTGCTCATCCTGCTCAAGTGCGGTGACGATCGCACCGAACAAGGTGTCCCCGCTCTGACCACCACCCCCAAAGCCGATGCCTTCCTGGCCAACGAGCGACGTGATCGCCGCCGACGTGAACGGGTTGGTGCCGCCAAACACATCTGAATTGATCGTCGCGCCCGCGAGCTGCAACAGGCTCGGCGCCGAATTCGAGAAGTTCGTGCTCAAGAAGGGCACGGACGAGTCGCCAGTGCCCGATAACAGGAATTGCACGCCTAAATCGCGCGCGGTTGAGTCAGATATCTCGACGATGATCGCTTCCAGGAAGACCTGAGCGCGACGGCGATCGAGCGATTCGACTACCCGCTCCATGGCGAGAATTGTGTCCGGAGACGCACTGATCACCAGTGAATTAGTCGGTTGGTGGTGGGCAATCGTGGCGCCGGGCAGCTGCGTATCGCCGGGCGCGGCTTGCTCGGCCATGGTTTGCCCCAAACGCTCCAGAATCGGAACGATGTCTTCGGCTTTGGCGTTTTTGAGTTCGATCACGCGCAGGCTGTCACGGATTGGATCGCTATTATCCAGTTCGCGAGCCACCCGAATCGCCCGCGCTACGGTGGCGTCATCGCCTTTGACGACAATCGAATTCGAACTGGTCGAGGCGGACACTTCGAAGCGATTGTTCGGGTTCTCATCCCGATCCGACAACAGGTCCGACAAGATGCCCTGCACTTCGCGCGCCGGAACATTGGTCAGCTCAAGTGTTTCGACTTTGGTGCGATCATTCTCATCCAGTCCGGAAACAATCTCACGCAATCGCGGCATGTTTGAAGCATAATCAACCAGAACAAGCGTGTTAGAGCGCGCATTTGCCACCACTTGGCCTTGCGCATCGACAAGCGGCTTGACCATTTGCGCTGCCTCGATGGCACTGAAATTATCGAGTTTGAACACTTGGGTAATGAAGGCATTCGGCCCAGATCCGCGGACATCGGCTTCGCCAATCGCCATTTGCTCAGGAACGATTCGGTAGACGCCCTGTCCGGCTGGCACCGCCGCAAATCCGTGCACCCGCAAAGTCGAAAGAAAGACCTGGAACACCTCATTCGTATCCATCATGGATTGCGACATGACGGTGACTTTGGTGCGCCGAACATCCGGATGCAGAATGAAGGTATAGCCTGTAATCAACGAGACATCGTCAATCAGTGCGGTGATATCGACATCATTAAGATTCAAGACGTGTCGCGCGGCCGTCGGAGAATTCATCTCCGCCGTCGTTGCCCCATGAATGCCCAAAGCCAATGCAGAAGCGGCAATCAGTCTTTTCATACTCTTAATCCTACCCACCAAACTCTAAACGAATGGTTCGCGCGGTTCCGTTGCGCTCAACCTGCAAAATTGTCGTTTCGACGCCCGAAAGGCGGTCCAAAACCTCATCAATATCGAACTCGCCGACATCTGCTCCGTCGACCCGCACTAGCACATCTCCGGGCTCAAGTCCGGCTTCGCGCATGATACCTACGTCGCCGCGCGGATTGAGACGATAACCAACAACACGCCCCGAGGTCTGAACCGGAACAGGGCTCACCGCTGCAAACAAGATCTCTGGACCACTGATGCGGCCAGAAATGGGCGGAAGACTGGTGCGACTATTGCCACGCTCTATTGACGGGCTCGCACTTGGCGCGACCGCCTGCGAGCCATCGCTGATCACGGACAAGCCGGCAACCCGCCCCCCGAGCATCAGGGTCTCAGTTGCCCCGTCACGAATGATGATGACACGATCGGATAAAATCCGTTCCAGCGTGACACCTGGAATAATTTCGTCTCCAACGCGATAATTCTTGCCGACGCCATCCGGTGTTTCAATGATGGCATTTCCAGACGCCCCGCCCTCTCCCGACATCCGAAGGCCGTTGAGACGAAGATTTAGATTGGTTTCTGGAACATCTTCAATGATATCCTCAACCGCCCCTTGTTGAAACGGATTGTCCTGGATCAGGACTGAACGATCGGTCGTGACGGAAACACCGCTAGCTGTCGATTGGATTGGAGACGGCAATGGGCGATCAACCTGCTTGGCCACAGAATCCGTCGGCGAGATGAGCAGCCACGCAAGGCGCGCGGCAAGAATTGCCACCACGCCGACGAGCAACACTTCAAGCACTCGACGCACAGGGCCATGGAAACGTGAGAACACGGCCAGGAGGTTTTGTTGTCCTAAATCCATCGCGTGGACCTACTAAATGTCAACGGGCGACACGACAGTGCCGCCCGGAAATTAATAATACAACAGCACAAAGTCACAAAAACACGTGACTTTTTAATTAGAAAGAGCGCTTCAGTCCGATCGAGAAGACGGTTCCAATATCATAGGTATCGACCTCAACGCGCGTTGAACCGAGCTCTTGATAGGCCTCATAACCTTCTCCGAACAGATTCTGAATCTTGAACGAGAAATCATACTCGCCTTCGCGCAGCTCGAACCGTTTCGCCAGAACGAAGTCGACCGTGGCAGGCGGTTGCTCAATAATGGCCGGCAGATTCCGCGCCAAAGTCTCGGCGGTTCTGATCCGTTCGCTGGCAAAATTAAACAATACGTTCGCGTCTACGCCAGTTCCGAGGTCTGAATAGATCAGCTGTAAATTGAACAGGTGCTCAGACTGACCTTGCAGACGGCGGCCATCTTCGATCCGGCCTGCCGCATTCGTGGTCCCGCGCACCGGCGCCAAGGGCGTGCCGATATTGATGGCCACTTCGCCGTCGGCATCGACCTCAGACTCAGACCAGGTATAGTTGGTTTTGACGATAACTTCGCCGTCGCCGAGGAAGTCCCAGCCGAACCAGTCCTGCAAATTGAGGGGCGATTCAAACTCAAACTCTGCGCCGTAGAGGATCGCCGCTGGAGCGTTCAAGAACGTCGTCTGAATGTTTTCCGTCGGTACAATCACTTCCTCAATCGGATTGATCATGTCCTTGTAGAAGACACCCAAGGTCAGGAACTGATCGGCGGAATAATAATACTCAAACCGGGCATCGAAATTATCGATCTCCGCGTTTACCAGGAACGGGTTACCGATGAAGGTCACGTCGGTTTCTGAGTTGACGAAGATTGCTGATGCAAGTTCCCGGAACTGTGGACGCGTAATCGTTTGCGAATAGCCAAACCGGACCTGAACGTCGTCAATCGGGTTCCAGGTAAGGGTCGCAGCGGGTAAGAAGTCTTCTTCTTCGATCAGGCCATCCACGGGCCCCATAGAGAGATCTTCATTGAATCCACCCACCGCAATCGCCTGAATGGCGTCTTCAAACCGTCCCCCGATCGCGGCGCGAATATAGGGCGTGACTTGCGCATCGATCCCAACATAAGCGGCATCGACTTCCAGCGTTGCGATATATTTCGACGGCTGGACAATATCAGACACCTGACGCACACCGCCGAGAATGTTGCCGTTCGCATCAGTATTGTTGAAGATGAAATTGTACAGGAAATCGAGACGCAAATCGTCCTGCGGCGCCCCGGCAATTCCGACCAGGCCGAAGGTCCGCGCCGTCGCTTCCCGGTCATTCTCGACATAAGAATAACCGGCTTTCAATTCGACTTCACAGAAGAAGAAACAATCGCCGGAAGCGCTTTCTAGCGGCAGCGCCAGATCAATCCCGAAATCCGTTGTATCGTCGGCGATTTCCGAAAACTGAAACTGGTTCGCATCCTGTGTGCTCAGCAGGCGTGGATTTCTGAGATCGTCATCCAGGACGTAAATCGTGGTCAGCTGATAAGGCGCGTCGCGCGAAGCTTCCGAATAGGATCCGCGCCAGTTGACCTCGAGCCCCATCAGGCTTTCGAAGAAATGTTCGCCTGTGACCTGCCCGGTCCAAAGCTCGCGTTCGATCCATTCCAGGGCATCCACGCGACGCGGCTCGTCCGTATCGTTCACCCCGATATTGGTCCGCGCTTCTTTTTCAGACGAGCGCGTAATCAGGCCATTGAACGCGATTTCGTGATCATCATAGAGATTGAAGCCAACAGATCCGAACGCATCAATGCCGATATTGTTTTCCGTACTGAACCGTTCGAAATCATCGAACGCGCCAAGCTCGTCAGGGCCGGCCAGGAAAGCGTTGCCGCGGCGCCCCTCTTTGGTCACCCATTCATTGCTATAGCCAACCGAGGCAATCACACCGACCGCAATGTTTTCATTCAGATCATAGATGTTCCCGCCGGTCGCACCAAAGCTGAAATCTCCGGGTACGTCGCCGCTTTGGAGCACCAGGAGAGACGAATTGTCTGAAAGTTCGCGGCCAAAATCTGCGCTCAGCCCATTGGCCAGGCTCGGAATATCGCGCGCGCCATCGTCAAACCCGAAAATATCGGTATCGGAACCATCATAAAGCAGACCCGTCTCGAACGTACCAGCTGTATTGATGGCGCCGCCAATCGAAACCTCAAAAAATCCGCTATCGGGAATGGACTTGGTGCGAATATCGACCAAACCGCCGCCAAATTCGGCCGGCAGGTCCGGAGAATACGTCTTCTGAACCAGGATCGATTTCAAAGCGGAAGTTGGGAACAGGTCGAGCGGCGCAACCCGTCGCAAAGGCGCTGGCGAAGGCAGCGGCGAGCCGTTCAGCAGAGCCGTCGAATAGCGCTCATTAAGCCCGCGCACATAGACAAAATTATCCTGCGAGGTGGCGATCCCCGCAACGCGCGAAAGCGCGGCCGCTGCGTCACCATCGCCTTGCAAAGCGAAGTCAGCAGAGTCGATCAGGTTGGCGACTTCAGATGTGGTTCGGACTTCCTGGGGGATGAACCGACCGCGCACCTGAACGGTTTCAAGTGTACGCGCCTCTTCTGGTTCTTCGGCGGTTTCGACTGGGTCGGACTCTTGAGCGTGAAGGGGCTGAAGAGCCATAAGACATGCACCGGAAAGCAGCACCGAGTGAAATAGGTTTGTGCGGTTCATTGGCGGGCCTCTGAATATGGACTGAGCTTTCGGCTCAGAAGGATGTTTGGGTTAGAATGACGGAAAGGCAGGACGCCTTTTGCGCCCTGCCTCACCAGAAAGAGTGGGATTAGTTGGTCGTTGTCAGATCGCCGTCCTGGTCCACCGTCCAGCCGAGGAACCAAGTGTCATTTGCATCTTCAACGGCGCCAACATAAGTGGTCGCTTCGAGCTCACCAATGCCAGTCACGTCAAAGACCGGAACCGCATTCTCATTGGCGCCCGGCACAACGCCCTGGCGGCCATCCTGGAACGCGAAACCGCTCAAGGTGATCGGTTGTCCTGTGACGATATTGTCGGCGGCGACAAAAGTCGGATCTTCGCCATCATTTTCGAGATCGTCACCATTGCCGCTGAGGAAGAGCGATTCAATCTCGAGGCTTCCATTGCCAACATTCGTAATGGTTTGGGTGCTATCGACATCGAGACCGGCATCTGGCCAACCGACTGCGATCGAGTTGACGAATGTGCCTTGCATGCCGCGTCGCAGCACAAAGCCCGTATCGACGAGATTGTCGCCGCTGGCGATCGCCGTGATGTTTGACACACGCGGCGTCGAGACAGGCGTCGCGGTGTTATCAGAGCTGAGATTGTCACCTTCGACACCACGCGGATCGCCAGACACAGCGCCTGAAGCCGCGTTCCGGCCGGGATAGATGATGCCGTACTGTAACGAACCTTGCCAGCCATCGGTCCAGTCAAAGCTGTCATCGCCAACCCCGAGCGCGACCAGGTATTCTGCCGAAGCTGTGCCACCGAACCATTCGAAGGCGTCATCCAGATTGTTGTAGACCTGAATGTGAGACAGTTCGGTACCAGATCCGACGCCCTGCAACGCTAGCCCGTTAAGCTCGTCATTATTGGTCAATCGGACGCCCGCATACTGGATCCGGGTGAAGAAGATCTGACCTGAGTCATCATCCGACGTTGCGCCGCCAAACAGGCCCGACGCCCCTTCACCGGTCTTTTCACAGCCCAGCGTTCCACCGGTTTGTGTGTTGTCATCACAGGCATTGATTGGCGCACGACCGTTGATGACGATACCGCCCCAGACACCCTTGGTATCTGCATCGAGCGTGAAAGTTGTGTTGTCGGTGGCGGTTGAGCCGTCAAAAACCCCTTTTGCCGTAAAGACGACGGGTGCCGTGGCCGTGCCGTTGGATTCAATCTGTGATCCACGCGTGATCACCAGATAGTCGTCATTGCCATCTGCGACAATCGTTACGCCGGGATCGATGGTTAGCGTCGCGGAGACAGAGCCCGGGTTCGGGCTTGCCGGGTCAGCGCCGCGGTCTGTTCCGATGAAGACCGGGCCATCCAGTTCATAAACGATCTGAGCGCCATTGGTCAGACGCAAGTCCGAGGTAACCGCGCTTGAACCATCAATGGAGCAAAGCAGCTTTTCCGTGCCGGTGGCGGCTTCCGTGATTGTGCCTTCATCCGTCGTGCCGGTTGGGCATGAGGCGTCGGCTTGCGGGATCAAAGTGCCGGCGAGTGTGAAGTTCGCCCAGCTGCTGGCCGCGCTTTCTGTTGGCGAGAAGGCCCCGACATAATCAGCGACGTCAAAGAACGTATCGCCAGACAGCGCAGATGATGTCGGGAAATTATTCTCTGCCGTGCCTGGGAATACCGCGTCGATCAGCGAGCTACCATAGCCACGAACATTGTCGCTGGCCGGGAAGGCCGGGACACCATCGCTGTCTGAGGCAAATGTGGTGTCGGCATCAATCGCAATCGACTCGATGACCAAATCGCCATTGGTGTAATTGTCGAAGGTTTGCGTGGTGTCTACGTCGAGACCAGTCGGCCATTCACCAGAAACGACCCCATTAATGATCGTTCCGCCCATGCCGCGGCGCAGCAGAACGCCGGTATTCTGCGTGAAGCCCGCGATTGGATCACTGATCAGCGTAAAGTTCGAAATCTGCGGAGCCGAAATCGGTGTGGCGCTCGGATTTGAGCTCAGGCTATCGCCTTCAATGCCGCGTGGATCACCGGAAGACGGAATGGTTGAGCGAACCGCCGCAAATTGCAACTTCCCGACCCAGCCATCGGTCCAGTCAAGCGAGTCGTCGCCAGCGCCTGTAATCGCAACATATTTGGCGTTCACGGTCCCACCGAACCATTCAACGCCGTCGTCGAGATTGTTATGGACCTGAATAAAGTTGACCTCGGTGCCGCTGCCGACACCTTGGAAAGCGATGCCATTCAATTCGTCATTATTGGTCAGACGCGAACCGGCATACTCAACGATGACATAGCGTAGTTCACCGGAATCATCGGTTGCCTGGTCACCCCCAAAAAGGCCAGAAGCGCCTTCACCGGTCTTTTCACAGGCAGCAGAGCCGCCGGTCGCAGTGCCATCATCACAAGCATTGATGGGTGCGAATCCGTTGATCACCAGACCGCCCCATTGCGCGTTAGACGTCTCAGTGATGATAGACGTTCCGACCTCTTCATCATTGATCGCTGCGCGCGATGTGAATCGGATCGGGGCCGCCGCCGTTCCGACCGCCTCAAGCGCTGATCCTCGGGTCACCACAAGATAGTCGTCGGTCGCATTTGCGGAGCCGTCCGCAGAGGCGCCAAAGAAGCGCACGCCTTCAGCGACCGTCAGCGTTGCGCTGGTGCCGCCATCCTGACCGATAAAGACCGGCCCCTGGATGGCGATTGTTGTATTGGCTGGAATAGAGATATCTGCGGTCACTTCGGTCGTTCCAGAGGCGCTACCGATGGCGCAAACATCGACATCAGAAAAGCCATCGGCCGCAATCGCCGCATAGGT
The DNA here is from genome assembly GCA_024743315.1 of Hyphomonadaceae bacterium. Classification (GTDB taxonomy): domain Bacteria; phylum Pseudomonadota; class Alphaproteobacteria; order Caulobacterales; family Hyphomonadaceae; genus Henriciella. The sequence continues at coordinate 351,996 of JANSWU010000002.1, read as the reverse complement.
CGTTGCCGTTGTTCCGGTTGGGCACCCAGCGGTCGGTACCAGGTCAATGGTCGACGCAGCCGGTGGAGGCGGCGGCGGCGGTGGGGGCGGCGGGGAGACCGGCGTGGTCGCAGACCCTGGCGAAGAGATATTCGTATCAGAACAACCAACCAACGCCAAAACCGCAGCACTGGCCAAAATTGCGTAGCGCAACTTACCTGCTTTATTCATGAGATGCCCCTTTAGAGCTTTTCGGAAACTTCGGATTCGAGGGCACCATCACGGCTCCCCGGCGTGCCTGTTGCACGTCGATGTGACAGAATTTTAAAGCGACGATCAGCTAATTTCTCAGCGCCCCCTGGCCCCGAAAAACACAACAGTTTCATGACGTTAACGCGACGGTTATATTACATCCGAAGCCGGTATTTATTTGCTCTCTACACGGAGTTTTGCAGCGCAACCCAGGCGACCCAAAACCCCAAACAAAGCAAAGGCCCGAAGGGAATAATCAGCTCAGTGTGCGGTATTTTTCGCACCCCGCTGAAAATCAAGACAAACGCGATTGCGACGCCACTTGAAACCAACAAAGCTATCGGTAAGGCAAAAATGCCACACCACGCCCCAATCGCAGATAAAAGTTTTGCATCGCCCAATCCAATTCCTTCACGGCCGAATCGCGCCTCCCAAAACCAAGCCAAACCGGCGATGAACCCATACCCTATGAAGGCGCCCAGGATCGATTGAACCGGTCCAACCCCGAAGCGGATGGAATAGACCAGCCCAATGATGATCAGCGGATATGTCAGCCAGTTTGGAAGCAAGAAGCGATCGAGATCAATGGCCGCCAATGCCAACAACCAGATCGCCAGCGTCATGGAGAACCATACCCACGGTGCCTTCAAAACTGGAGCATCGCGGAAAATCCATGCCAATAAAAAAAAGGACAGCCCTAAACAGGCTGTCCCCAAAATGGTTTGCCAAAGCGGTCGACGCTCAAACGCCATCATTTGGTCATCCGGTTGGGTCAGGATCTTCTCCGGTCCAGCCCTCGCCCTGCAGGGCCGTTTTCAATGGCAATTGCATCAACTGCCCATCACGAGAAAAGTAAAACGTCTTACCGTCAAGACTAACACTCGGTCCAAGGTCGGGACCGACCGTATTAACCGGCTCGCCGAGATTGACCGGCATTTGCCACTCGCCAGCCGCATTACGGGTGGCTGTGTAGATGTCAACAAATCCAAGCTTAGGCTGTCGGTACGTGTAAAAGAACATCCGATTTCCGTCTGGGGTCACGGCCAATTGGGCGTCGGCGCGGCGTGTATTGAAGCCGTCAGGCATCGCTTTGACGATCCAGTCTTCGGTGGCCTCATCCCATTCCGCCTCATAAATGTCATGCCCGCCAACGCCGCGAGAATGGTTCGAGGTGAAATAGAGCCGGCCCTTCTCATCCATGACGGGTCCAAGCTCGGACGCGCCAGTATTGATCGTATCGGAGAGCGGTTCCGGGGCTTCCCACCCGATGGCGGTCGCCCGCACCCGCCAGATATTCGGGTCCTTACCACGTCCACGTGATGGCAGGGTCGCGTTCGAGGCATAATAGAGGTAGCCATCGAACGGACTGAAAGATGGCTCGGTGAGCATGCCGGTATTTGGAAATTCCGTAATTTCCATAGCCTCACTCCAGGTGCCATTTTCGCTTTTTCGACTTTCGAACAGCAAAGTGAGATCGGCGCGCTCCTGCGTCCAGACACGGACAGTTCCGTCCGCGTTTTCCGTAAACGTATACATGCGCTCAAACACGCCGGGTTTTTCAAGCTCCGGAAAAATCGGAGTTGGTTCATTGGTTGGCGCGGCACCACAAGATGCCAAACCGAGCAAGGCGGTCAGGGAAATCAGTCTCAAGTGTCGAACTCCACGCATGAATGACCCGCGCGGGACCTAACCAATTCGTGTGACAGTTTTTTCAAGCCTGCTGCGCTGCCTCGGGACGAAACCCTTTTGCGACGACGAAGAGTTCCGGAGACCCGGCCCGGCTGGCAGGCGGTTTGATATGTTTAACAGTTTGGAACACTTGCTTGAGGCGCGCCATCATTTCCGGCGTCGCCCCGCCCTGAAAAACTTTCGAACAAAACGCCCCACCCTTGACCAAATGTTGCTCGGCAAAAACCAGGGCCATATCTGCCAGCGCTGCAGTGCGCAGGCTATCTGTCTGTTTATGCCCCGTCGTGTTCGCCGCCATATCCGAGAGCACCAGGTCGGGCCGCCCGGTCAGCCCGGTCATCATCGCCGCGACATCATCAGGATTGTTGACGTCGCCTTGCACAATGTGCGCTCCGGGCACCGGTTCGACTTCCAGCAAGTCAATGCCGACCACCTCTTTGACCTTATGCCGGACACAGACTTGCAACCAGCCACCCGGGGCACAGCCAAGATCGACCACGCGTATACCTGGCCGCAACAATTTCATCTGCTCATCCAGTTCCAGCAGCTTGTAGGCGGCGCGGGCGCGATAGCCTTCGCTCTGAGCTTTTTGCACATACGGATCAGAGAGCTGCCGTTCGATCCATTTTTTCGAACTCTCGGACTTGGCCCGATAAGCAATCACCTTGCGTTCTCCGGTGCGCCGGCCAGACGATTTTTTGCCGTCAGTTGGCCCCTTCCAGCGGCGTTTTCCATCATCACTCATTCGGACGCTCCAGACGCTTTGGGTTTCGATCGTCGGCGCGGGCGGCGCTTGCGACGCTTGGGACCATGCATCATTGACAGCAGCAGGCCTTCCCTTAGCCCGCGATCGGCAACGCGCATGTCGCCTTTCGGGGCGAGCGACCAGGTCCCTTCAACGATCGCACATCCGGCCAGCATCAAGCCAGCGCGGTCTGTGCCGATGGTCGGAAACTTGTGAATATTATCCGGGCCTGCGTCCCGGATCCGACGCACCGTGTCCATCATGGCGTCGCGGGTTACCCAGGCGCCATCAACCTTGTCGCGGCGATATTTCGTCAGCCCCTGCGTGACGCCGGTCAGGCAGGTCACCGTCCCGCTAGTGCCGATCACATGCGCGCGGCCATCCTCGAAAGATTGACGGATTTCCGGCGTGCGCCTCCATTTGTTGATTTGGGTCATGACGTGATCCAGCATGGCCGGATAGACTTGGTCATAGGGCAGATGCGCGAACGCTTCGGTCAAGGTCACCACGCCGACCGGCAGGCTGCGCCAGCCGAGAATGGGCGGTTTTTGCAGCAAGCCTTTGAGACCACCGTCATGCGCCGGTCTCGCGTCCACGAATGAGAGTTCCGTTGACCCGCCTCCAATATCGATGACAAGCACGCGATCGGTTTCAGGCTCGATCAGATTGTGACACCCGATCAGGGCCAGACGCGCCTCTTCTTCCGGGCCGATAATCTTGAAGGTCAGCCCGGTCTCATCGCGTACGCGCTGGATAAACTCAGCGCCATTTTCGGCCCTACGGCAAGCCTCGGTGGCGATGCAGCGAACATGACCAACTTTCTTGGCTTTCAGCTTCTTGGAGATCTTTCTGAGCGCATCCATGGCCCGTTCGATCGAAGCATCAGACATTCGTCCCGTCGCCTCAAGCCCCTCGCCGAGCCGCGCAATTTGTGAGTGGGAATCAAGCACGGCAAAGCTTTCGCCGCGCCGCGCAGCGATCAATAACCGGCAATTATTCGTCCCCAGGTCAACCGCCGCGTAAAGCGGTGGCTTGCGACCCTTGCGCGATCCGGACTTTTTGCGCTTCGTCCGGGCATCACGCACATTCTCTGAAGTCATGTGCTGACCAAATCTTGTAAGTTGGGAACACCTGTAGCACACATAGCTCTGAGGAGTCATGGACCGAACGTCATGAAACGCTTTATGCGCTTGTTCGGGGGCAAAAAACCCGAGACGACACAGAAGGTTACTGAAAAACCGGCGGCGCCGGCGCTACCGAATGCAATCCCTATGCGCCAAGCCAAGTACCAGATCGGCCAGGTTCTCAAGCATCGCCTATTCGATTTTCGCGGCGTTGTTTTCGATGTTGATCCAGTTTTTGCCAATACAGATGAATGGTATGAGTCGATCCCGGAAGAGGTTCGACCGTCCAAGGATCAACCGTACTACCATTTGTTCGCAGAGAATGAGCGTACGCATTACGTTGCTTATGTGTCTGAGCAAAACTTGGTTCCAGATGAGGATGACTCGCGCGTCAGCCATCCCGACATTGCGAAAATGTTCGAGCTGACCGAACAAGGCTACGTCCTGAAATCCGGTCAGCGCAACTAGGCTGGTTTGACCGCCTCCGGCGCGGCTTCCACGAATGCCTCGATTTGCGCACATAGCGCCTCCACTTCCAAAAGCTTCGGATACGAGCTGAGATCAATCTCGAACCGGCGAGCATTATAGATTTGCGGGATCAAACAGATCTCGGCAATGCCGGGAGTGTCGCCAAATAGAAACCGGCTGGTACTGGCCCGGGCATGCACCTCGAGCGCGTCAAAGCCGCGAACCACCCAAGTCGTGTACCATGCCCCGACCGCCTCGGGCGTGGCGGTGAATTCTTCGCGCAGATATTTCAGGATGCTGGAATTGTTCAGTGGGTGAATGTCGCACGCGACGGTGTCAGCAAAAGCCCGGGCGCGAAGGCGCGCATGCGGATCTTCTGGCAGGAAAGCTGGCTCGGGATAAGTCTCTTCGAGCCAATCGATCAGGGCCATGGATTGGCTGTGCACCTGCCCGTCTATGACGACAGACGGAACACGCATCTGCGGATTGATGGCGCGATAGGCATCACTCAATTGTTCAAGCTTGTCCGGATGCAGGCTGACCTCGACGCTCTCATACGCCACCCCTTTTAGGTTGAACGCAATCCGCAATCGGTAACAGGCCGACGATCGCCAATAGTCATAAAGCTTGATCACTGAGTATCTCCTTCACCCCAAACGTAATTTTTACCATATGCCTCAAGACAGGATGAGACTCACTTGCTATATTAGTTGCATGAACAACCATTTTGCAAAACCCGCCCATGCCCGAGACGACTGGACAATTGATCAGGGCTGGTCGAGCTACACCGCTGAGGAGCATCAGGTCTGGGACACGCTTTATGAGCGCCTGATGAAAGTCCTGCCGGGTCGGGCTGCGCCGGAATTCCTGAACGGGTTGAAAGCCTTGGACCTGCATCGCGGCGGCATTCCAAATTTTGAGACCATGTCGGACGAGCTTGAGGCGCTGACAGGCTGGCGGGTTGTGGCCGTACCTGGCTTGGTGCCCGATGATGTATTCTTTGAACACCTCGCCAATCGCCGCTTCCCGGCGGGCAATTTTATCCGCAAACCAGACCAGCTCGATTACATCCAGGAACCCGATGTCTTCCACGATGTGTTCGGCCACGTGCCAATGCTGACCGATCCGGTCTTTGCCGATTATATGGTCGCTTATGGCAAAGGCGGCTTGCGCAGCTTACGACACGCCTCGCTGAAAAACCTGGCTGCGCTTTATTGGTATACAGTCGAATTTGGCCTGATCCGCACCGATCAAGGGCTGCGCATCTATGGGGCGGGCATTGTGTCATCGCCGGCCGAAAGTGTGTTCAGCCTCGAAGATCCCTCCCCTAATCGCATCGGCTTCGATCTCGAGCGCTTGATGCGCACCGATTATCGCATTGACGATTTCCAGCAGACCTATTTCGTCATCGACAGCTATGAGCAGCTGTTCCGCTCGACCGTCGATACTGATTTTGCGCCGCTTTATGCCAAACTCCAGGGCAAGTTCGATTTGCGTCCTGAAGACATCCTCCCTGAGGATGAGGTCCTGAACGTTGGCACGCAAGCCTACGCTCAAAACGGCGGACGCTTCGCCGCCTAAGGCAGCAATAAGCAGGCATCGCCATAGGAATAGAAGCGGTAATCCTCGCGGATCGCATGCGCATATGCCGCTTGCACGATATCGGTCCCCATCAGCGCACACACCAGCATAAACAGACTCGATTCCGGCAGGTGGAAATTGGTCACCAGGGCATCCGTCGCCCGGAACTGATATCCAGGCTGAAGGAAAATATCTGTCGGCCCCGTCACCGCCTCGATCTCTCCAGCCGGTGTTGCGGCGCTTTCCAACGTTCTGAGCGACGTCGTGCCGACCGCCACGCAGCGATGGCCTGCCTTTCGTGCAGCATTTAGTTGGCGCGCCACATCTGGTGTCACCTGCCGCCATTCTTCGTGCAGCTTGCCCGCGCTGATCTGCTCGTCCTTGAGGGGTGCAAACGTGCCCAAACCGACATGCAGGCGAACCGTCGATCTGATAATATTCGCCGCGTCGATCTCGTTGAGCAGGCGTGAGGTGAAATGCAGACCAGCAGTTGGCGCGGCAACCGATTTCGCCTCCTCGCCCGCATAAGTGGTTTGATAAGTGTCGCGATCTGATGCGTCGGCAGGTCGGCGGCGGGCAATGTAAGGCGGCAAGGGCATTGCCCCGACCTTCTCAATCGCCGTATCGAGCGCTGAGCCGGCTTGTGAGAAGCGCAGGACAAGCTCGCCGTCGGGCCGTTTCTCAACGATTTCAGCGGAAAGCTGCTCTGAGAAGACGATTTGGTCGCCTGGCTTCAGACGTTTGCCGGGACGGGCCAGCGCCAACCAGTCTTGATCATCCAGCCGTTCGACTAAATTTACGTCTGCCTCAACATCCGACCCGTCGGCATTGCGTGCCGGTCGGACCCCTTTCAAGGCGGCCGGGATCACGCGGGTGTCGTTAAAAACCATGACATCGCCGCCCGATAGATAGTGCGGTAAGTCTCTGACACCTGCATCTTCCAGCCGGCCATCGCCATGCACCACAAGCAAGCGCGCTGCGTCCTGGGGTTCGACGGGACGCAGTGCGATATTGCGTTCGGGCAGGTCGAACGCAAACGCTGATAAATCTATGCTGCGTGCGTCCGCCAGGGCGTACCTCTATCCGATAACTGCGGGGACTGGCGGAAGATCACAAATGTGCGTCCGGGAAGCATCGGCTTGATCCAGCACCTCCTGGAAAGACGGCGTATCCGTGCGCATCACATAGGCTGACGGGCGCTCGCCTTCCGGCAGATCGGCTGCGACCTTGGCTGACATCACCAAATCCGGGTTGGCGATCGGGAACCCGTCCGGGCGTGGCCCGAGTTTGATCGACTGGATGACGTCCAGGCCAGACAATGCGCGGCCCTTTGCCGTATATTTGTAGTCCAGATGCTGGGCTTGACCTGAAATCAGGAAGAATTGCGCATTCCCGGAATTCAGGTCATCCGACAGTCGCGCCGTCGACAGCACACCGGGGCAATGCGAGATCCAGCTTTCAACCAGACCATCCTTCGACATTTCAGCAAGAAATCCTGGCTGTGTCTCAATCGGAAACCCAAGATGATAGCCGGAATCTGCGGTATCAGCCGGTCCAATTGTGTCTATAGGCAGGTCTGCGGGATTGCGACGAATGAGGAATTCTGCCTCGAGCGGCGCCATTAGCGCATCCGCGCCGTGCGTGGCTTCAATATCACCCCCCTGCGCCATGAATTCATCGATCACTCGATGAAATGGCGTCTGGTTATAAAGACCAGCGCGCACATAAGCTTTGAACTGCTCGACATGGTTTGGCGCGACCGCAGGCAATAATTCGATCACGATCTGCCCTTTTGTGGTTTCCATCACCACCAGATTTTCCAGATCAACGGCTCGCCAGTTCTCTGGGGCAGCATCGACATCTGCCATCGAATAAGTGATCGTTTCCGTCGTGTCTGTTTGTGCCCCCGCACAGCCTACAAATCCCATCACAGCTAAACCAGTTAGCAGGGTTCTCAGGGTCATCGTCGATACTTCTCCAATAATTTCTCTTTCACGCCAGGGGTCACGAACGGGGTGATATCACCGCCAAAGCGGGCAATCTCTTTCACCAAACGCGAGGCCACGGCCTGATGCTTTACATCGGCCATTAAGAAGACGGTTTCAATCTCGCGATTCAGTTGTTCATTCATCGCCGTCATCTGGAATTCGTACTCGAAGTCCGATACAGCGCGCAGGCCGCGAACAATGACATTGACGTTTTCTTGCTCGGCAAAGTGCATGAGCAGCATATCGAAGGGTTTGACCTCGATTTTGGCGAGCCCTGGCCCTTCAAGCGCGGCGCATTCTTCCTGCATCATCTTGATCCGCTCTTCGAGCAGGAAAAGCGGGCGCTTGGCCTCACTGACAGCCACCCCGATAATCAATCGGTCGACGAGTTTCATCCCGCGACCAATAATATCCATGTGCCCCATCGTGACCGGGTCAAAGGTTCCCGGATACAGCCCTACGCGCTCCATCATTTCCTCCGGACGCTCGAAGGGTCAGCCTAATATCTACCGAGCGTGCTTAGGACTCTTCTGTATCGTCTTCGCCATTGTCTGCAAGACGTGCAACAGAAACAACACGTTCGTCGTCTTTGGTGCGCAACACCCAGACACCCGACGTTGCCCGTCCAGCAATCCGGATCTGGTCTACCGGCGTCCGGATCAACTGCCCGGCATCGGTAACCAACATGACCTCGTCATCCTCACCAATGGTGAAAGAGGAAGCGATCTGCTTGATATGGCCGGTCTTCTTATTGCTGCCCCAGATATTGTGCGCCACCAGCCCTTTGCCGCCGCGCCCGGTGACCCGATAATCATAGGCCGAAGAGCGTTTGCCCATACCATCATCCGAGATGGTCAGGATGAATTGTTCGGCGGCGCCAAGCTCAGCGATCCGTTCGGCTGACAACGCCGCTTCTTCTTCGCCTTCATCGCCGTCATCATCGGCGATCGCGTCGACGACATCCTCTTCTTCGCCGGTTGCTGCGCGGCGCATGGCGGTTGCGTGCTTGAGATAGGCGCGCGATTCTGCGCTGGTCACATCGATATGACGCAAAATGCCCATCGCGATCACTTGGTCGCCGTCGGCGAGGCGAATGCCGCGCACGCCGGTTGAGTTGCGACCGGCAAAGACACGTACATCGGTGACCCGGAAACGGATACATTGGCCGAGCGCGGTCGTGAGCATAACATCTTGATCTTCCGAGCAAATTCGCACGCGAACGATGCCGTCGCCTTCGTCAAGCTTCATCGCGATCTTGCCGTTACGGTTGACCCGAACAAAGTCTGATAGCTTGTTGCGACGGACATTGCCGGAGCGGGTCGCAAACATCACGTCGAGCTGATTGCGATCTTCCTCATCATCCGGCAGCGGCATCACACTTTCGATGCGCTCCTCTCTGGAGAGCGGGAAGATGTTGACCAGCGCCTTGCCGCGCGATTGCGGGCCGCCAATCGGCAAGCGCCAGACTTTTTCCTTATAGACCATGCCTTCCGAGCTGAAGAACAGGATCTCGGTATGCGTGTTGGCCATGAACACGCGAGTGACGAAATCCTCATCCTTCATCGAAATGCCGGACCGGCCTTTGCCGCCGCGATGCTGGGTCCGATAGGTCGAGAGCGGGGTGCGTTTGACATAGCCGCCATGGGTGACGGTCACCACCATGTCCTCGCGCTCGATCAGATCCTCATCATCCATATCGGCGCCGCCAAACGTGAACTCCGACCGGCGCGGTACAGCGAACTTGTCTTTGACCTCGTTAAGCTCCCCGCGAATAATGTCGAGCACGCGCGGACGTGAGCGCAAAATGTCGAGATAATCGGCAATTTTGTCAGCCAGGCCCCTGGCTTCATTGCCAATTTCATCGCGGCCAAGCCCGGTCAGGCGGTGCAGGCGCAGATCGAGAATGGCGCGCGCCTGTTCATCTGACAGATAGATCGCATCGTCACCATCCCAGCGCGTCCGGCGGTCAGCGATCAGCTCCAGCAGCGGCCCCATATCCATGATCGGCCAAGCCTTGGCGAGCAATTGCTCGCGCGCGACGCTAGGGTCGGGTGCGTTGCGGATGATGCGGATAATCTCATCAATATTGGCCACAGCCAGCGCCAAGCCGACCAAGACGTGCGCGCGATCACGCGCTTTGTTGAGTTCAAACTTGGTGCGGCGGGCCACAACCTCTTCGCGGAAGCGAATGAAGGCCTGAAGGATCTGACGCAGATTGAGCTGTTCGGGACGCCCGCCATTCAGGGCCAGGATATTGGCAGGGAAACTGGTGCGCAGCTGCGAATAGCGATGCAGCTGATTGAGCACAACTTCGGCGCTCGCATCCTTTTTGACTTCAATCACGACCCGGATGCCGTGACGATCGGATTCGTCGCGCAAATCAGCAATGCCTTCGATCCGCTTGTCGCGGACCATGCCGGCAATTTTCTCGACCAGAGAGGCCTTGTTCACTTGGTACGGAATCTCGGTGATGATGATGGCTTGGCGGCCATTGCGCATCTCCTCAATCTCGGAGCGCGCTTGCATAATGATTGAGCCGCGCCCTTCGAGCAGGGCCTTGCGAGAGCCGGTATAGCCGAGGATCAAGCCACCTGTCGGGAAATCTGGACCTGGGATGATTTCAAGCAGTTCTTCATCATCGATCGCCGGATCATCAATCATCGCGAGCGTCGCATCGACCACTTCGCCGAGATTGTGCGGCGGAATATTGGTCGCCATGCCGACCGCGATCCCGCCTGCGCCATTGACCAGCAGGTTCGGGAACTGCGCCGGCAGAACCATCGGCTCTTGTTGCGAGCCGTCATAATTGTCCTGGAAATCGACCGTGTCCTTGTCGATATCAGCGAGCAGGTATTGCGCCGCCTTTTCCATTCGGGATTCGGTATAGCGCATGGCCGCTGGCGGATCGTTATCGATCGAGCCGAAATTGCCCTGGCCATCGACCAAAGGCAGGCTCATCGAGAAGGGCTGGGCCATCCGCACAAGCGCGTCATAAATCGCGCTGTCGCCGTGCGGGTGGAAATTACCCATCACCGCCCCGACAATATTCGCGGATTTCTTATACGGCTTATCAGGCGTGTTTCCGTTGACCTGCATGGCGTACAAGATACGGCGGTGAACCGGCTTCAAACCATCGCGCACGTCTGGCAGCGCGCGGCTGACAATGACGCTCATCGCATAGTCGAGATAAGAGCGTTTCAGCTCTGTTTCGATGCTGACCGGATCAATCCCATCCTCAGACGGGATTGGCTCCATATCTGGATCTTCTGGCGGTGTCGTTTCGTCGCTCACGGGCTTTGCCTCTTGCTGCCAGGACGAGCGCCGAATCGCCCGTCTTTATTGACCGAAAGACTAGCAGGATGAGGCCCCGCTTACAAATTTTGAACTGACGTTTTAGAGTGCTCTGAACACAGGTCGAGGAGCGCCAAAAATGCTAATAGAATCAATGACTCGCAGAGGGGCCTTGATGGCCGGATCAGCGGCCTTGAGTTTTGCCTGTTCAGCCCGCCCGCCAGCTGAGGCAGAATCGACAGAATCGGTCGGATCCTGGCGCTCTGGACCGAGCCTCCCAGAGGCCGTTCAGGAGATCTATCCAACGCTTCACAAGGGTCAAATTCATCTCGCTGGGGGCTTTGTCGCGGAGGATGGGTCGATTTCCGGCGCGACAGATCGGGTGATCGCATTGGATTTAGAGCTGCGCGCCTGGTATGACGTGTCTGCGCTACCAACAGCTCTGCACCATCCGAACTTGATCAGCTTCCAGGACCATCTCCTGGCAATCGGTGGCTTCGCAGCGCAATCGGCGGACGCGGTCTGGGTTATGCAGTCGAGCGTTTTGGCGTTCGATGGCGAGACCTGGTCAAACGGCCCGACCCTGCCGCAACCAAATGGCGAAAGCGTCACCGGCGTTCTCGGAAATACGCTGCACGTCTGCGCGGGACGCAAACCGAGCGGCGACCGAAATGCGAGTTGGAATGATCACACTGATATTGGCGATCATTTCGTTCTGACTGATCTTCAAGGATCCTGGGACACCGCTGCCCCGCTCTCAACCGCGCGCAATAGTGCAGCGGCGGCTGTCATCGGAACCAACTGGCATGTGGTTGGCGGCCGCACCGTGTCCGGCGGCAACACGCCAGCGCACGAAGTCTATGATGCGCGTGAAGACCGCTGGCGCAGCGCTGCGCCTATGCCACAAGGCCAAGGCGGGCTTGCGGCCGCAGCGGTCGGTGGCAAGCTATATGCTTTTGGCGGTGAGTATTTCAATAATGGCGGCGGGGTCTATCCGGAAAGCTGGGCCTATGATCCTGCGTCCGATGCCTGGACCGCCCTTCCAGACATGCCGCATCCGCGCCACGGGTTGGGCGCGGTTGCAGTCGGCGACGAGATTTATGTGATTGGCGGAGCGCTGGAGGTGGGCGGAAGCCAGACTTCGAACCTGGTTGAGATTTTCAAGCCGGGTGCGTGAGCTCCTCACCTTCGCTCATCCCCGCGCAGGCGGGGATCTCGTGCAGTAAATCCTATACTGTGAAGAAAGATCCCCGCCTGCGCGGGGATGAGCGATAATTGTGCGAGTATCGACCAACTCAATTCCTAGAACGGGATTTCGTCGTCAAAGTCCTGGCTGAAATCCTGGGCCGGGCCTTCCATTTGCCGCGGGCCGCCCTGGCCCTGATTTCCATACGCCACGGAGTCTTGAGAATAGGCCCCGCCCCCACCACCATTGCGGCTATCGAGCATGGTCAGGTTGGAATTATAGCCCCGCAGCACGACTTCGGTCGAATAGCGGTCCTGGCCGTTTTGGTCTTGCCACTTGCGGGTCTCGAGCTGGCCTTCAATATACAGCTTGGAGCCCTTTTTGACATAGTTCTGGACGACCCGGATCAGGCCTTCACTGAACACGGAAATGCGATGCCACTCAGTCTTCTCGCGGCGTTCGCCCGTATTCCGGTCTTTCCAATTCTCTGAAGTTGCAAGTGAGAAGGAACAGACTTGTCCGCCGTTCTGGAACTGTCTCACTTCTGGGTCCTGGCCGACATTGCCGACGAGAATAACTTTGTTCACTGATCCTGCCATCTTCCGTTCTCCGTTCTTGGCTTCCGAACACAACTTGCGCGTAAAAGCTCGAATCGCCTGTGTCGCGCAGAGTTTTCATATATCCACAAAGGATCGCTGCGTCAATATTTTGTTCACTTAATGTTCTTGCCGGTTTTTGTCAGCATCAAATCCTGAACCCCTGGCGGAAAATGTCAGGAGATGATTGGGTTTACGGCATAAACTGAATGTTCTTAATACGTTCTTGTCGCCAAATTGGACTCGCGACACACATCACGGTTTGAAGAAAAACAAATGATCAGGTTGCTATCCGCATGCCCTCCCTAGAAAGCCCCTTCATTCGCGTCCGCGGCGCAAAAGAGCACAATCTCAAAGCCGTCGATGTCGATATCCCGCGCAATCAACTCGTCGTGGTCACGGGTCTGTCCGGATCCGGCAAGTCGTCGCTCGCTTTTGATACGATCTACGCGGAAGGCCAACGCCGCTATGTTGAGAGCCTGAGCGCCTATGCCCGCCAGTTCCTCGAACTGATGCAGAAGCCCGACGTCGAAAGCATTGAGGGCCTGTCGCCGGCAATCTCGATCGAACAAAAGACAACCAGCCGCAATCCGCGTTCGACCGTCGGCACGGTCACCGAGATCTATGACTATATGCGCTTGCTCTGGGCGCGGGTCGGTATCCCCTACTCGCCGGCCACGGGTCTACCGATTGAAAGCCAGACGATCAGCCAGATGGTCGACCGCACCATGGCGCTGCCTGAAGGCACCCGCCTCTACCTGCTGGCGCCAATGATCCGCGGCCGCAAGGGCGAGTACCGCAGGGAATTCGCCGAGCTGCTCAAGAACGGCTTCCAGCGCGTTAAGGTGGATGGCGAATTCTATGATCTCGAAACGCCGCCGACGCTCGACAAGAAGTATAAGCATGACATCGATGTGGTGGTTGACCGGATCGTTGTGCGCGAAGGCATGGAACAGCGCCTAGCGGAAAGCTTCGAGACCGCTCTGCCGCTGGCTGACGGGATTGCAATCGCTGAATATGCCGATCTCGAAGACGGCGAGACCAAGCCGAAACGGATCACCTATAGTGCCAATTTCGCCTGTCCGGAATCCGGCTTCACCATTCCGGAAATTGAGCCGCGCTTATTCTCGTTCAACAATCCGTTCGGCGCCTGCCCGACTTGTGACGGGCTTGGCCAGCAGCTCAAGATCGATCCGGGTCTAATCGTTCCGGACAAGGATCTCGATCTGATGAATGGCGCCATCGCGCCCTGGGCGAAACAGGCCTCGCCCTACCAGACCCAGACCCTACAGGCGCTCGCCGATCATTATGGCTTCGACCTCAAGACGCCATGGAACAAGCTGTCCGAGAAGGTTCAGGACGTCATTCTCAATGGCACCGGCGAGGAAGAAATCGAGTTCGTCTATGATGACGGGTTGCGGCGCTATGAAGTGACCAAGACGTTTGAGGGCGTCATTCCCAATCTCGATCGCCGGTTCCGCGAAACCGAAAGCCAATGGGCGCGCGATGAGATCGCCAAGTTTCAGTCTGCCGCCGCCTGTCCGAAATGCCTCGGCAAGCGCCTGCGGCCAGAAGCCCTGGCTGTGCGAATTGCTGAACTCGACATTTCAGACGCAGCGAGTTTCTCGATCAAGGAAGCGGGCGAATGGTTCGCCAGTGTGCATGAGACGCTGTCGCCGCAATCGCAGGAAATTGCCGGGCGAATTCTGAAAGAGATCAATGACCGGCTGATCTTTCTGAATGCGGTCGGCCTGGACTATCTCTCCATGTCGCGCTCCTCTGGAACCCTGTCCGGTGGTGAGAGCCAGCGCATTCGTCTCGCCAGCCAGATCGGCTCGGGCCTGACAGGCGTGCTCTATGTCCTCGATGAGCCCAGCATTGGCTTGCACCAACGAGACAATGAGCGCCTGCTCGAAACACTGAAGCGGCTGCGCGATCTCGGCAATTCAGTGATCGTGGTCGAGCATGATGAAGATGCGATCCTGACTGCGGATCATGTCATCGATATGGGCCCGCGCGCTGGCGTGCATGGCGGCCAGGTGGTCAGCCAGGGCACTGCGGCCGAAGTGATCGCGGATGAGAACTCGTTGACGGGCGCCTATCTGTCCGGGCGCGAGGAAATCGCGATCCCGGCCCGCCGTCGCCTGAAGAAGAAAAACCGCAATCTGACCATTAAAGGCGCGACCGGCAACAATCTTCAAAATGTCGACGCCACGGTGCCACTCGGCACGTTCACAGCGATCACAGGCGTCTCGGGCGGGGGCAAGTCGACCCTCATCATCGAGACGCTGTACAAGGCGCTGGCGCGCAAACTAAACGGGGCGAGCAAGGCCCCTGCCCCTTATGAAAGCATTGAAGGCCTGCACCATCTCGACAAGGTGATCGACATTGATCAGAGCCCGATTGGTCGCACGCCGCGGTCCAACCCGGCAACCTATACCGGTGCGTTTGGGCCGATCCGCGATTGGTTCGCTGGCCTGCCCGAGTCCAAGCAGCGCGGCTACAAACCTGGCCGCTTCTCTTTCAATGTCAAAGGCGGGCGCTGCGAAGCCTGTCAGGGTGACGGCGTCATCAAGATCGAGATGCACTTCCTGCCAGACGTCTATGTCACGTGCGACACGTGCAAAGGCAAACGCTACAATCGCGAAACGCTGGAAGTCCTCTACAAGGGCAAGTCGATCGCTGATGTGCTCGATATGACGGTGGAGGAAGCCGAGAAATTCTTTGCCGCCGTGCCCGCAATCAAGTCCAAGATGGAAACTCTGAACCGGGTCGGCCTGTCCTATATCAAGGTCGGTCAGCAGGCGACGACGCTGTCGGGCGGGGAAGCCCAGCGCGTGAAACTCGCCAAAGAGCTGTCCAAACGGGCCACCGGCAAGACGCTTTATATCCTCGACGAACCCACGACCGGGCTCCACTTCGAGGATGTCCGCAAGCTGCTCGAAGTGCTGCATGAACTGGTGGAAACCGGAAATACGGTCTTGGTCATCGAGCATAATCTCGACGTCATCAAAACCGCTGATCACATTATCGATCTCGGCCCAGAAGGCGGGGATGGCGGCGGTCAGATCGTGGCCGTGGGAACCCCGGAAGACGTCGCCAAGGTGAAAGCCAGCTGGACCGGCAAATTCCTCGCCGAGACGTTCAAACGCCAGGATGAACGCCGCGCCAGCGCGAAACAAAAAAGCGAAAAAAAGAAACCCGCTAGAAAAGCAAACCCGCGTAAAAAGTCACCTACTCGGCGCAAAAAAGCAGACGCCTAGACTATTAAAAAGTATTTGTTTGCGTTTTTCTGCCTGAAACAAACAATGCAGCCAATCCAAGCGAGAGGTTGCTATGAAATTACTTATCGGGTCCGCAAGTTGCATTATCATTGGCGCAAGCGCTTTTTGGGCCGTTTCATCGACTGACTCGAATAAAGGCACGCTGGGTGCGACGGCGCTCAACGCCCCCGGTGATCATCCCAGTATCTCCCACGAGATGGAACCAGGCTTTGCCGATGTCGCGCAGCTCGTGCAATTCGCGCAGCAAGAAGAGACGAAGTCGCGAGAAGAATTGAAATTTGAAGCCCTGGCCAAAATGCGTGCCGACGCGTTGGACCGCAGGCCTGTCAGCTTGCCGGATGGCGTTCCAGATTTCCCATTCGACGTCCCGCTCTATGAACCAAAGAACGATCACCACTGGCCGGCGCTCGCTGATCCGGAGATCCAAGCCACGCTGGATGCCCACAAAGACAGCTGGGTCGTCCTCAACTTCTGGGCCACCTGGTGCGCGCCATGCATCCACGAATTGCCCGATATGAATAATGCGAGCGAACCGCTCGACGATATTGGCGTCTCGCTCATTGCCCTAAACGTCGATCCGATGAGAAAAGATACGCCAGACTCCATCAAAGCCTTTTTGGCGGACAAGGGTATCGACAGATTGACCAACGCTACCGTCACAGATGATGACGTCCATAATGCGATGGCCGCGGGAGGCATGAAGATTCCTGGAGCGTTCAGCTACCCTCACAATATCGTTTTCGCCCCTGGCGGCGTGCCGTATGGCTATTTCCAAAGCTTGCCGATGCCTTTGGACAATTCGCCGGTTTGGAATTCAGACGAGATGATCGACTTTTTTACCGCGTTGCTCGCAGACGAGCCGGCTTAATTGTTGCCGAAGCGCCCGCGCTGCAAATCTTCTGACAGGCGAATGTCTTCCGGTTCGCCGCTCAGGCGGTGACGATAGACCTGCGTGTTTTCAAGTACCCGCTGGACATAATTACGGGTCTCGCTGAACGGAATGAACTCGACCCAATCGACCGGATCAACCTCGCCGGCACGTGGATCACCATACTCGCCGATCCAGCGCTGCGGACGCGAGGCCCCAGCATTATAGGCAGCCGCCGTCATGATATAGCTGCCATTGAATTGGCCAAGCAGCGTGTCGAGGTGTGCGCCGCCCAGGGTCATATTGTAGCCCGGATCATCGGTCAGCCAGCTGGTGCGATAAGGCAGTCCCTGGCGGCGAGCTTCCATTTGCGCTGTGCGCGGAACAAACTGCATCAGGCCACGCGCGTTGGCGTGACTGATCGCGGCCGGGTTCATTTCGCTTTCCTGACGCGACAGGGCCAGCATCAAAGAACGCTCAACGCGCGGCTCGCGCAACAATGGATACTCAACCACCGGATAGGCGGCATCGGCGGCAACCACGCCTTTGGCGAGGCCGGCTTTGGCACCGCGCACCCCGATATCGGCATAATGATACTCGCGGCCAAGCTCGGCCAGGAGATCGAAATCCTGTGACCGGGTCAGTTGATCATCGAGGTGATAAGCAAATTTTCGGAACGACGCGTCCCAGCCATTCTCGGCAAACAGACGCATCGCCTTGACCAAAGCGCGATCATTGAAATTTTGGCGATCGGCTTCGGTAATCGCATCATCAGAGGCGAGATAGATGGTGCCATCCATCACTTTCTCGGCCGCCAATTGGCCATAATAAGAGAAGCGATGCTGCGAGGCTTCTTTATACGCGGCTTGCGCAGCTTCATCGTCGCCCATCGCCTCATGGGCGCGGCCAATCCAGTATTTGGCGCGCGACAGGCTGATCGGGGTGGACACACCGGCTTTCAGCGTCTCGAAATGATCAAGCGCGGTCGGCGCATCACCAAGATGGCGCAGGGCAATCCAGCCAGCCAGCCATTCCGCTTCCGCGAAATCACGTCCTTTGGTAAGACCGTGTGGCGCTGACAAATCATACGCCATAAGCCAGTCACCGTCTTTCAGCGCTGTCCTGACGCGTGGATGCTTGGCATCCCAAAGCCGGCTGCGCCCCGCCACCGGGACACTCTCGCCATCAATCTGTTGCAACAGTTCATCGACGCGGTCAGTCATTCGGGCGCGGCGGCGCCATTCGGCCCGATCAAACAACAGACCCGGATGATTCTGCAGATCCTGCGCGACCGAATCGACCGCTGCATCGACCCCTCGGGCGCGATTGATGAGTTTTGAACGGGCGTCGACCAGCGTTTTCCAATCCGGCGTCAACAGGGGCTTCATCCGTGCAGCCGCACTGGTTTGGCGCGTCCAGAGCAGGAAATCAGCGCGTTTGCGATGATCTGCCTGGGTCAGCTGGTTTCGATATTTCGAATAGGTGCGCTGGCTGACATCGCGTGTCAGCGTGCGCCCATGCCAAGCGGCCCGAACCTCCCGCAAAGCCTCTTCGTCACGGCCCAGAGCTTCCAGCGCTTTGGCATAAGTGATGTGTCCGGCGCCACTGCGTGCGCCGCCATGGGTTTCGAACCAGGCGACGCGAGCGCGGGCATCCAGGGTCGAGCCATCCATGAACTCTTCAGCGCGGACACGGATTGTATTGATGTCAGGCCAGCCGCCGAGACGCGTCAGCGCCCGGTCCATTTCGTCAAACGACATTCTCGGATCGCGGCGCGCCCGATACCAAGTCAGAATATCGCGCGCCGTGGTATCGCGAATCTGTGATTCGGACTGTCGGACCTCGAACCAGTCACTCCGGTCAACCGCTTGCAAGCCATCGCGCAGCAAGGCGGCATCACGGGTTGCGACCACGTCAGAGGCCGCGACCAGCTGTGGCTTCAGGCTTGGTGGCGTTGCGATTTGGGCCGCACTCGGCATGCTTACAGCAAGGCTTGCTGCAAGACCGAGGGCAGAGAGACTGATCAGGCGTGTTCGCATAGGCTTTGACAGTGTCCTTACATTCCTAGCCGTTGATACATTCTGATTCAGGTTTATAGGCCGTATATGACCAAACTCTGGCATTTCGTGGCCAGGTTCAACCCAAAGAGTATATCTGACAGATGTTTCATGGTTCCATTCCAGCGCTCATCACCCCATTCAAGAACGGGGCCATAGATCGCGATGCCTTTGCAGACCTGATTGAACGTCAGATCTCAGGCGGGTCTGCGGCCCTGGTGCCGTGTGGCACGACCGGGGAATCCGCGACTCTGTCTCATGATGAACATCGCGAAGTGGTCGAATTGTGCATTCAGATCGCGGGCGGACGCGTGCCCGTCATCGCTGGCGCCGGCTCAAACTCGACTCGCGAGGCGATTGAGCTGGTCGATCATGCCAAAACTGTCGGCGCGGATGCCGCGCTGGTGATTTGCCCATACTACAACAAGCCGGATCAAGCCGGGCTCGAAGCGCATTTCCGAGCCATTAATGACGCTGTTTCCATCCCCGTCATCCTTTACAATGTGCCATCGCGGACCGCTTGCGATCTCTTGCCAGAGACGGTGGCAGCCCTGGCCAGACTGCCAAATATTGTCGGGATCAAGGATGCCAGCAATGATCTCGGGCGGGTCTCCCTGCAAGCGGCTCTGACCGACGGGGAGCAATTTACCCAACTATCGGGCGAAGACCCTTCTTCGCTGGGCCATCGCGCAATGGGCGGTGCGGGCTGTATTTCTGTAACCGCGAATATCGCGCCGGACCTTTGCGCTCAAATGCACAAAGCCTTTGATGACGGCGATCTGGCAACCGCGCAGGCTCTGGATCAACGTTTGATCCATCTCCATAAGGCGATGTTTTTCTCGCCGTCGCCGGGGCCCGCAAAATATGTTCTCAACAAAATGGGCGTGTGTTCTGATGAAGTGCGACTGCCAATTGTCGGTCCAGATGCGGAAACCCGCGCTGCGATTGATAGCGCCCTAGTCGCAGCGGGACGAAGCTAGATCCATGGCCAAGACATCCCAAACCAAAGGCCGCTCCGACGGACTGGTCGCTGAGAATCGTCGCGCCCGTTTTGACTATACGGTCGAGGATACGCTTGAGGCGGGCCTGATGCTGACAGGCAGCGAGGTCAAATCGCTGCGCAATGGCAAAGCCAATATCGCCGAAAGCTACGCATCTGTCGAAGAAGGTGAGTTGTGGCTGATCAATGCCGATATTCCAACCTATGAAGGCGCGAACCAATTCAATCACGCGCCGCGGCGCAAACGAAAATTGCTGGTATCAAAGCGCGAACGCTCCAAGCTCGCGCAAGCCGTCGAACGCGCTGGACGGACGATTGTGCCATTGAAGCTCTATTTCAATGATCGCGGACTGGCGAAACTCCTGATCGGGATCGCCACGGGTAAGAAATCCCACGATAAACGTGAAACTTCCGCCAAGCGGGATTGGCAGCGCCAAAAAGCGCGCCTGATGAAAGAAAGCTAAACCTCGCGCCGCAGCACTTTGGCGAAGAATTTCGGATCAACATTGCCGCCGGTCAGGACGACGCCAACCGTCTTGCCTTTCGCCGCTTCCGGCAGGCGAAACAAGGCCGCCGCGAGGGCCAGCGCCCCGCCCGGCTCGAGCACTAATTTGAGATGTCGAAAGGCGATCCGCATCGCTTCCAAAGCGTGCTGATCTGTCATCACGCAACCACCAGACAAGCGCTGTGAGCCGATCGCCCAGGTCAGTTCTCCTGGCTGCGGCGTCAGGACGGCATCGCAAATCGATCTCGTGCCGGGCAGATTGGATCGAACCTTGCCGGCCTCCAGGGACTTGCACCAATCCTCATGCCCTTCGGGCTCCGCGGTCCAGATTTTGGTTTCCGGGCTCACCCCGCTCAATGCAGTGGCGATCCCTGTGATCAGACCGCCGCCGCCTGTACAACAGATCAAATGATCGAGCGTTGCCGATCTTTCCTTGGCCTGCGCGGCGAATTCCAGACCGCATGTGCCTTGCCCGGCAATAATCATCGGATCATCAAAGCTCGGTACCACAATCGCGCCGCGCTCTCGGGCGATCTGCGCGGCGATATCTTCGCGGCTTTCATTTTCGCGATCATAAAGCCGGATTTCGGCGCCATCGGCCCGCACCCCATCAATTTTTACATCCGGCGCATCGTCCGGCATCACGATCAACGCCGGCATGCCGAGCCGCCTTGCCGCGCGAGCCACGCCCTGCGCATGATTACCCGATGAGAAGGCGACCACGCCATTGGCGCGCTGATCCTCAGGAATTTGAAGCAAGCGATTGGTCGCCCCGCGCAGCTTGAAACTCCCGGTCTGTTGTAAACACTCGGCTTTCATCAGGATGCGCGCGCCGGCGATCTCGTCGAGCACAACCGACCGCAAGACCGGAGTCGGGTCGACATAAGGCCGGATCCGCTTTTCGGCAGCGACCACATCTTGATACGTCGGCAGGTTGAGGTTCATGGCCTCGCGCTAGACCGATCAACCTGTTCGGTCAATCTCTAGGCCTTGGCAATCAGGGCGCGGGCGCCCTCTGCGATTTCCGGATGATCCAAGGCATGCGCCAAAACAGCCTCGAAATAGCCGAGCTTCGATCCGCAATCATAGGGCGCGCCTTCAAACTCGTAGGCGAAGAATTGCTGCCGTTCCATCAGGCGGGCCATCGCATCTGTCAGCTGGATTTCACCCCCGGCGCCGGCCCCTTGATCGGCCAGCAGACCAAAGATCTCGGGCTGCAGGATATAGCGCCCAGTGATCGCCAAATTCGAGGGCGCTTTTTCGCGCGGTGGTTTCTCAACCATGGCACTCATCTCTATCAATCGGCCATCCCGCTCACCTTTTGGCGCGATCACACCATAAGAAGACACGCGTTCTTCCGGCACTGGATCGACCGCAATCATATTGCCGCCAGTCTTGTTATAGGCATCGACCATTTGCGCGAGACAGGATTTTTCAGCCTTCACGATCACATCCGGAAGCAGAATCGCAAACGGCTCGTTTCCGACAATGTCCCGCGCACACCAGATCGCGTGGCCGAGACCGAGCGCTTCTTGCTGGCGAGTGAAGCTGGCCCCGCCTGCTGGCAGCCGGGTTTTCTCGACCTCGGCGAGGATATCGGCCTTGCTGGCTTTTCCGCGCAGATTGGTTTCCAGCTCGAAGGCGAGATCGAAATAGTCTTCGATGGCGCTTTTCCCGCGGCCAGTAACAAAGACAATATGCTCAATCCCGGCCTCAATCGCTTCATCAACGACATATTGGAGCGCGGGCCGATCCACGACCGGTAAAAGCTCTTTCGGGATCGCCTTGGTGGCAGGCAGCACGCGGGTCCCGAACCCGGCAACAGGAAGAACAGCTTTGCGGATAGTCATTGAAATAGCTCCGGTAGGGTCGCGTGTCCGTCTAGGCAAATTTTTGCGGACTGGCTAGCCTGGCTTTAAGCGAATGCAATCGCGCCGGACCCGCCAAGCCACCCACCGACAAAGGCAAAGGCGACCAGCAAAGAGACCAGGATCACAGCCATACGCTTGTTCAGCGGCTGATAATGCGTGTGCAATTGGTCCTGCAGTTCTTTTGCCGGCGACGGCACGGCCTCGGGCTGTTTTTCACCAGGCTTGACCGAGCGGATCGCTGCGGCCTTCATCTTGGCGTCGCCCGTCTCGTGCGAGCTTGGTTTGCGTTTTGCGGCCATAAGCACCTCCGCTAAACCAAAACGGTAAACACGGAAGCGCTAATGGGCCCTTAATAGGTCTGCAAAAGTAAGGCGTCAGAGCGAGCCCCACATATGTCCGCCATCAACGACAATTGTGGCGCCGGTCATGAAGCTGCCAGCCTCTGAGGCCAGTAAGAGCATCGGGCCGGACAATTCTTCATGCTCGCCAAACCGACGCATCGGGATGCGTTTCCGCATTTTCTGGCCCTCATCCGAGGCGAGAAACGTGTCATTGATTTCAGTTTCAAAATAGCCCGGCGCGATGGCGTTTACGCGCACGCCATAGCGCGCCATTTCAATCGCCATGGCTCGAGTCATGTGTTCGCAGGCCGCCTTGGAGGCGCAATAGGCGGCCATCGTGTAGCCGACCCGCTTGCCGGCGACGGATGCAATATTGATCATACTGCCGGGTTTGCCCGCTTTCACCAGCGCGCCGGCAAAGGTCCGGGCGACCAGCCAGACCCCTTTCGTATTGGTGTCCATGACCAGATCAAAGTCTTCCTCGGACATGCCGGTGAACCAGTCTTCGCGGCTGAGGCCGGAATTATTGACAATCACGTCCGCCGGTCCGCCAAACCGCTCTATGGTGGCGTCCAGGCCGGCTTGGATCGCGTCGGCTTTGGTCACGTCCATCGCGACCGCGAGCGCTTCGCCGCCTGCCGCCTCAATCTCTGACGCCAGTGCTTCGAGACGATCGACGCGGCGGGCGGCCAAGACCACTTTGGCCCCGGCTGCAGACAAGACTTTCGCAAAGTGCCGACCCAGGCCCGACGAGGCCCCTGTGACCAGCGCCACGCGCCCGGTCAAATCAAATCGATCTGACATGCTTTTTCTCCCTCAAAATTACGTCTGCCCTAGACCGTGCGTTTGGCTTTGTCTTTGGCATTGGTGGCTTCAATGGCCTGGCGCGCGGCCTGCCATTCGGCATCGCCCCATTGCGCGAGCCCGGCAAAATTACCGCCCGTCGCATTGTACATGGCACCATCGATCGCAATCGTTTGACCATTCACATATTCCGCGCCGGGGCCCATCAGGAAGACCGCGAGATTGACCAGCTCATGCATCTTGCCAATCCGCCCCATCGGATTGCTGCCATCGCGGTTCATATCCTCAGTGGTTTCGGCTTGCGGCGCCAGCCGCTTGGTCATGCCTTCGGTTGGGAACGGGCCTGGCGCGATGGCATTGAAGCGCAAGCCATAGCGCCCCCATTCCACCGCCAGCGATTGCGTCATCGTATTGACGGCGGACTTCGACATGGCCGACGGCACGACAAAAGGCCCGCCATTCCAGATCCATGTGGTCAGGATCGAAATCACATTGCCGCATTGGCCTGCATCAATCCAGCGCTTGCCGATATTGTGGGTCATATAGAACGTCCCGCGGAAGACAATATTGGCGATCGCGTCAAAGCCGCGGATGGAGAGATCTTCAGTTCTGGAAATGAAGTTACCGGCGGCATTGTTGACGAGGCCGGTGAGCGCCCCGTGATTGGTCCAGATCTGATCAGTCATGTCATTGATCGCCTCGGCGACACGGATATCGCAGGCATGCGGCACGACTTTGCCGCCATGCGCACTCATCAATTCATCAGCCGTCTCTTCGCAAACCCCGCCGCGGCGCCCACAAATATGGACTTCAGCGCCCAATTTGAGAAAGCCCTCGGCCATCTCTTTGCCAAGACCCGTGCCACCGCCTGTGACCAGGACACGTTCGCCCTCCATCAGGCCGTCGCGAAACATTAGTTGGCTGGTATCCATAGCGTCTTCTCCCGTCTCGTTGTGTTGGACCTGACACTAAGTCAAAACCGCGCTCAGGGAAGCATGACCAATGGGAAGGTCTCGCCTTACTTTCGAAACGGCAAGGAGACGGCCCGCCAAACCAGCCAGATCGGCAGGACAATCGTCGCGCCGGCCAGCGCTGGCTGCCAGAAATTGCGCGCCGCCCAACTCGCCAGACCGCCCACAGAGGCTAGGAAGCGTTGCAGCGCGCCCATCATGTCGACATCGGGCGAGGCCGGATCGAATTCACTCGCCATGACCAAAAACCCGACCAGAATGCACAGCAGGATAAGCTTGATCCACCCCCACGGACTGATGCCGAGGAGGCGGATCAGGATATGCCGCTTTTCCTTGGGCAGCTTTCCCGTCTTGGCTGCCGTTTCCCCGATTGTTTCCAATCCAGGATCGGTCATGGCTTAGGCCACCTGTTTGACGATTTCGACCTGGTGCGGATACGGGATCGAGATGCCTTGCTGATCGAAGGCTTCTTTGACCTTTTTCGTCAGATCGAATTTGACATCCCAATAATCTTTCGCGGCGACCCAGTTGCGCGTCGCAATATCAACGGAACTGTCTCCCAGATTCACCACCTTGGCGAACGGTTCGGGGTCCCGCATGATCCGGGCATCCGCGTCGACGACGGATCTGATGATACCAATCGCCTTATCAATATCGTCGCTATAATCGATGCCAAAGGTGACATCGACGCGGCGGGTGGCGTAACCGCTATAATTCTTGATCACCCCATCAATGGCCTGACTGTTCGGCACCATGATCTGGACATTGTCCGGCGTCGCCAAGACGGTTTGGAACAGATTGATGTCTTTGACCGTCCCCGCCACTCCGGCCGCTTCGACATAATCGCCAAGCTTGTAGGGCCGGAAGATCATGATCATCACGCCAGAGGCAATATTGCCAAGCGCCCCTTGCAAGGACAGACCAATCGCCAGGGTCAGGGCACCAAGAATGGCGACGAAACTGGTCGCTGGCACGCCGAAAACCTGCAAGACCGCGATAAAAACCGCGGCCGTTACGGCCCAGCGCACCATGGAGCCGAAGAAATTGCCGAGCGTGTCGTCTATGTTTTCCTGACGCAGAGAGACTTTGCGAACCAGCCCGCCGAGCCAGCCGGCCACACGCAATCCAATGATCAGGACAATAAGCGCCCCGACCGCTTTCGCGCCGAAGCCAAGCACCTGGTCCCCGTAATCGGCCCAGAGTTGCGCAAGATCGATATTGTTCATGTCTATTACCCCTTGTTCACAGACCCAGTATTCAGGCGCCATTGCCCCAGATCCGGTCGTCGGCGATCTGGCACCAGGCGCTTCGCAGAGACGGGAATAACCGCATCCCGCGCCATCGCAAAGACCATCATGCCGCCGTCAGGAAAACACGGCGCATAGGCCTCATCGAGCACATTCAAGCCGCCGGTAAAGGCGCCCAATGCCGGCATGATCAACCGCTCACCATCCGTAACGAAGCAACGTCGCCGCAGCGCGCGCACACGGCTGACGACTTTCGCGCAAGGATGCAAGTGGCCGGCGATTTCACCACTTTCACCAGTTGGCTCATGGCGAAAAACGATTTCCCCCACGCGCAGCACTTTCGATGGGCGTCCGCCCAAATGCTCAGGCGGATCGGGATCATGATTGCCTTCCACCCAAACCCAATCGGTCTGCGCGGTCAAAGCACGGACTCGATTTGCGTCCTCTGAATCCATTCGGGTTTCAGCTTTGCGGTCATGAAAACTGTCCCCCAAAGAGATGACGCGTTGAGGCTGATACGTGCGCACTAGAGCTTCTACGACCGCCAGCGTGGCGCTGGTATCATAAGGCGGAAGCATTTGCCCGCGCGCGGCAAAACTTGAGCCCTTCTCCAAGTGCAGATCAGAGACGATCAAAGTTCGCTGCGTGTCCCACCAGAGCGCGCCCTCGGACAGAGGCGTCAGCAACTCCCCCCGCACATGCAGGTGGGTCTCGCTTGTCAGTCTTGTGGCGGCAGCGCTCATAGGCCTTAACTGGCCTGCGCCGCCGGACTGGTCAATTCGAGAACTGGTCTATGGCCGGGTTTTCATGCCTCTGGCGGGGGACTGGCGGCTTAATGGCGGGGTGCTGGCGTGGCTTGGCAGGAGTATTTGCGCTTCTTGGACGTCATCTGATAATCATTTCCGGAGAGGAGAAATTCATGTCGTTCAAAGCAGATGCCGCCAAAATTAAACGCTGGCGCGAGGAACGTCATTGGTCGCAGGAGCATTTGGCCGACCTGGCCGGGATTGGCCTACGTACAATTCAACGCATCGAGAATGGCGAAGCCGCGTCGCCGGAGTCGCTAAAGGCCCTGGCGGCGGCGTATAATGTCGATGTCATGGCTCTGTCGGTCGATCAGGAGGCCGAGGCAAAAAGATTATTGCAAGAGAAGAATGCCAAGGGCCGCGCCGCGTTGCGATTGTCTCTTGGGATCCATTTCGCCTCATACATTATCGGCATGGTCGTCTTTATCGGCATCAGTATCGGTGTTGGCGGGGACGAGTTCGTTATGCTTTGGCCAATCATCGCTTGGACCATGGCGATTGTGTCGCATGCAGCTACGGTTGCAATCGTCGAAATGGCAACGCGGTTTTCCGATCAATTCGAACGCGCGGGTTAAAACAGACCCGCCTCAAAACACCTACTAAAATTTCAGTATTTGAGCCGCGACAGGATCTTCTATTCTTTTTGGGCAGAAGAAATTTGAGGGTGACCCGGGTGCGACGCAATCACTTATCTCGAAAACACATGCCATTTGATGCCGAGGAGGCTGACCGTGTGGCCGATTGGCTCGAGATTGTCCGCGCCAATCTGACTGCTGATGACGCGCTTTCCAACGAGACTCAAAGTGAGCTGCAGCAGGCTTTAGCGCTTGCCGAGGCGGCGCTACGACGTGCCTCGGTTGAAGCGACAGTGTCCGACGCCATTCTGGGCTTCTTCCGTCCGAACTAAGATCAAAACAGCGAAACGAACTAAGTAGCGATTCAGACAAAATAAAAGGAACGGCTGCGTCCACAACCGCCTCAAATGAGCCCTCCCATTCGTCCAAGCATTTCGCCATCTCTCCCGCGCTCTGATCTTGATCCACGCGCGATGCAGTCAATACGCGTTCTCGGTTCATCGGTCGATATCAACGTAATGATATACCGTGGCGCGCTTTCCGATCTGCGGCCTTTGGTGATTGTCAATTCCCTCGACTTGCCGATGCCTCCGCCTGAATCGTTTTGCGAACTTATGTGGTCGGCGGGATATCAGGTCGTCTTCGTGCGCCGCCCCGGATTTGGCAGCACGCCCGCCCTGCCAGATGCGCTCTTATCCGATGATTGCGTTCACAATGGCGCTGCCGTGGTTGGCGAAGCCGCTCTTATAGGCGCTTTGTTGAACACGTTAGAGCTCGAGAATTTGGTCTTGATGGGGATCGGGTCTGGCAATCCGATTTGTTATCGTTTGAGTCGATTGCACCCTCAGATCGATTTCTGCATTTTCGCCAACCCCACTTTCAATCAAGACATATGGGACGTCTTTCGGCCGCAATGGTTGCAAGCAATGTTGCGACAAACTCTGATCTCCAAAAGCGGTTTGAAAATCGCCACTCAGGGTTTGCAAGCTATCCTCAGATCCCGCCCGCTTTGGTTTTTTCGTCAAATCGTTCAGAAAAGCCCCGGCGATGTGAACTATGTGAATGAGAATGCCGACGATTTCAAAATCGCCGCGCGTCTCCTGCAGAATGTCGAACCGCAGACTGTGTTCTACGACATCAGGATGTCACTGGTCGAAGACCCCATGCTCACAGATGAGTTTTTCAGCGGCGTCAACGCCGTCATCCTGTCCGGGCAGGAAACCACGGAACGTTGGCAATCCCAACTCGACAAAGAGGCAGAGCGATTGTCCCTGCCCGTCATTTATGCGCCTGCTGGAGATATGTTTGTACCCTACGCGTCGCCGCAAACCGTGCTCGACATTCTGCCATTGGCGCAGCCAGCCAGCATCAGATCAGTGGCGTTCTAAGCGCTTCTACATATGCAGCACGCGTCCTTCTGAGGCGAGGACCGCTTCATGCATCATTTCTGACAAGGTCGGATGCGGGAAGATGGTGTGCATCAGATCTTCTTCGGTCAGCTCGCCTTCGCGCGCAATGACATAGCCCTGGATCAATTCCGTTACTTCAGCCCCGACCATATGGGCCCCCAAAAGCTCCCCCGTCTCGGCGTCAAAAATCGTTTTGACCAGGCCTTCTGGCTCGCCGAGGGCGATCGCCTTGCCATTGCCAATGAAAGGGAATTTTCCGACATTCAGTTTCTTGCCGGTTTTCTTCGCTTCTTCTTCGGTCAGACCGACACTGGCGACTTGCGGGTGGCTATAGGTGCAGCCCGGCACGTTCCAATTGTCGAACGGGTGCGCATCATCAATCTCGCCAGCAATCTTCTCGACACAGATGACGCCTTCATGACTGGCTTTATGGGCGAGCCAGGGGCCGCCGGTTAGGTCGCCGATGGCATACAGGCCTTTCACCCCGGTGCGGCCAAACCCATCCACGACGACATGCGTGCGATCGAGTTTCACGCCGAGCTGCTCCAGGCCGAGCCCTTCTGAATTTGCCACAATGCCAATCGCCAGGATGACCCGGTCGACCTCCATCTTCTCCGTCTTGCCACCCACAGAAACTTCCGCCGTGACCGTATCCTTGCCTTTGGTCAGACCCTTAACTTGCGCGGCGGTCTTGATTTTGAGCCCCTGTTTTTCAAAGGATTTGTGGGCGAAGGCAGAGATCTCTGCATCTTCGGCGGGCAGGATGCGATCGACCGCTTCCACTACAGTGACCTCTGAGCCGAGCTCATTATAGAAGCTGGCAAATTCGATTCCGATCGCGCCCGAGCCGATAACCAGCAAACGCTTGGGCAGCGCGTCCGGCACCATGGCTTCGCGATAGGTCCAGATTAGTTTGCCGTCCGGCTCGAGACCAGCTTGCGGGATCGCCCGGGCGCGCGCCCCAGTGGCCAGCAAGACGTGTTTGGCCTGATAGCTGGTATCCTTGCCTTTGGCGTCCTTGACGATGACTTTCGGGGCCTCAGCGCCTTTTTCAAGCCGCGCATCGCCTTCGATCACAGTGATCTTGTTCTTTTTCATCAAGTGTTTGACACCGCCTGAAAGCTGCGCCGCGACCCCGCGCGAGCGCTTGACGACACCGTCCAAATCAAACTCCGCCTTGTCGACCTTCAAGCCATAAGCGGCGGCGGATTTTGCCAAGTGCAAGACTTCGGCTGAGCGCAACAACGCCTTGGTCGGGATGCAACCCCAGTTCAGGCAAATGCCCCCGAGGTTTTCACGCTCGACAATCGCCGTCTTCATGCCGAGCTGACTGGCACGAATGGCAGAGACATATCCGCCCGGGCCCGAGCCAATCACAATCAAATCAAAATCAGCCATTTTCTTACCCTTTAAAACTCACCAAATTCCATATCCGTGCACGCATCGACCGGCTCCGGATTGGCATAATCACGAGTCCGGTTGATCCAGCATTGATCCAGCACCGAACAATAACAAATCGCGCCCTCAATCGCGTTCAGCTCAGCGAAATAGGCGTTGATATTATCCCGCATATTGGACGGAATTTGCCCGACGGCGAGCGTCCATCTGGCCTCGCCCACCGCCACAACCTCGCCGGCGGACAAGACCCGCCCCGTGCCGCGATTGACATCCAGTTCAAACCGCATGCCCTGCGTGATCTCAAGATTGCGCAGCAGATAGTCTTCGATCCGTGCAACCGGCACGCCATCCCGGGTCACCTGAATCCCTTTGATGATCGCTGGCCCGACGCCCGAATTGCGCAAAGACAAGGACGCCTCAGCCCCGTAAAGATCCTGGTCGGCGACAAAGTCGAACTGCACCACTGGCCAGACCGAGGCCTGGACGGTCTTCTCCATCAGGTCGGCTTGCTGGCGCGCAATATTGGATTGATCGACCGCCACGATGAGGGCGGCCACGCCGACCACAACTGCGCTCAGCGCCGTGGTCATCTCCACATTCGGCCATCCCAGCTTCATCGCAGCGCGCCCTTAAAGCAGCATGCTTTCAGGCGTTTCAACATAGCGTTTGAACGCTTGCAACCAGCGCGCGCCCTCGGCACCGCCAATCACGCGGTGATCGCAGGTCAGGGTAACGCCCATCAAGGTTGCCGTCGTCAGCTGTCCATCGGCGCCCACCACTGGCTGTTTCTCGCCGGCGCCGACCGACAGGATCATGCCTTCTGGCGGGTTGATGATTGAGGCGAAAGACTTGATCCCGAACATGCCAAGGTTCGAGATCGAGAATGTGCCGCCCATATATTCCTGCGGTTTCAGCTTGCGCTCACGCGCCCGGGTCGCGAGATCTTTCATCTCGATCGAAATCTCGGCCAGGCCTTTTTTCTCGGCGTCGCGGATCACCGGCGTGATCAGGCCGCCATCAATCGCCACCGCCACCGAAATGTGCGCGCCATTGTGATAGGCGATGCCCTTGTCCGAGAAGCTGGCATTGCAATCGGGCTCGGCCATCAGCGCCATGGCTGAGGCCTTGATCAGCATGTCATTGACCGAGACTTTGACGCCTTCTGGTGCGGCCTCATTGATGCCTTTGCGGGCGGCCAGCAGCTTGTCGAGCTTGATGTCCACGTTGAGCGGGAAATGCGGCACCTGCATGAAGCTTTGGGTCAGGCGACGTGCCACAGTCTTGCGCATGCCATCAAGCGGCTCGAGCCGGTAGCTATCTGGGGCATAGACCCGGTCATCAAGGATTTGCGGCAGGATCAGACCATCCGGAGACGTTGGCGCCGAGGCACCCGCCGCTGGTGTGGCCGCCGCAGCGCCGGGCTGCGCGTTCTCGACATCCTTTTTGACGATCCGGCCGTGAGGTCCTGACCCTTTGCCCTTCAGTGCGTTGAGATCGACACCTTTCAGCGCCGCGATCCGGCGCGCCAATGGGCTCGCCTTAATCCGGTCATCGCCTGCGCCGAGGGACGGCATGGTGACGGGGGTGGAGGCGACTTGTTTGGGTTCGTCTGTTCGCTCATCCCCGCGCAGGCGGGGATCCGGTTCGGTTGGTGCCTCAGATTCTGGCGCTTTACTGTCCGAGGCTCCCGCCGCCGCGGGAGTGAGCGAGATGTTTCCAGCATCCTCTCCCTCCTCCGCCAGCACCGCAATGATCGCATTCACTTTGACGCCTTCAGTGCCTTCATCGACCAGGATCTGCGCCACAACGCCCTCATCGACGGCTTCGACTTCCATCGTCGCCTTGTCGGTTTCGATCTCGGCAATGATGTCGCCGGCCTCGACCGTGTCGCCCGGTTTCACATTCCACTTGGCGAGCGTGCCTTCTTCCATGGTCGGGCTGAGCGCGGGCATTGTAATATTAATGGACATTGCGTTCGCCCCTTACTGTCGAACAAAAGTCTTGGCGGCGATTTTCCATTCGCCATCCAGCTTCACCATGGTGAAGGCGTCATAGAAGCGATCGGCATAGCGAAAGGTGACAACAGCGAGGCGCTCATCGACCACTTCAATGCTCAAAACCTGGCCATCGCGACCAGCGCCGGGTGGGTTTTCATTCGCCGCCCAGTTCTCGATCACTTCGCTCATTTTCGGCCACACCCGAAGGTATTCGTCGCCGTCTTCGGTGGTCATCACTCCAAACATGGAGGAATCCGGATGAAAGGCGCGCTGCAAGCGTTCGAGGCTGGCTTCGCCCTGGCCGTCGAAATAGTCGAGGACCACCGCCTCGATTGCTGCAACATCCGGATCGTAGATTTCGAACTCATCGGCGTAGACATCCTCGGTGACGTTCACATGCACGCAGCCAGCAGCTGCTAACAATCCGACACTGAGCGCAGAGATTGCTTTCTTCATTCTGTCCTCCCTACATCCCCTCACAGACCGCTTTCGCCGCGGCCACAATGTCTTCCGCATTTGGCAGGCTCATCGCTTCGAGATTGCCCGCATAAGGCAGTGGAACGTCTTTCTGCGTCACGCGCAGCGGCGGCGCATCGAGATAATCAAACGCATGCTCGGTGACACCCGCAGCGATCTCACCGCCAACGCCCATATGTTTCCAGCCTTCTTCAGCCGTCACCAGGCGATTGGTTTTCTTGACGCTTTCCACGATGGTGTCCATGTCGAGTGGACGGATCGAGCGCAGGTCGATGACCTCCGCCGAGATGCCTTGCTCAGCGAGCTTATCAGCGGCGTCCATGGAGAATCCGACCATCCGGGAATAGCCAACCAGCGTAACGTCCGTGCCTTCTCGAATGACGGCGGCTTTCCCGATTGGCAGCGTGTAATCTTCAAGATCCGGGACATCGAATTCGAGCCCGTAGAGCAATTCATGCTCGAGGAAGACGACCGGATTGGGATCGCGGATCGCCGATTTGAGCAAGGCCTTGGCTGAGCCGGCGTCCCAAGGCGCGACGACTTTCAAGCCCGGCACATGTCCGTACCAAGCGGCATAGTCTTGTGAGTGCTGGGCGCCGACCCGAGCGGCAGCGGCATTCGGTCCACGGAAAACGATCGGACACCCCATCTGGCCGCCTGACATATACAACGTCTTGGCCGCGGAATTGATGATATGGTCGATCGCCTGCATGGCGAAATTGAAAGTCATGAATTCAACGATGGGGCGAAGTCCACCAAAGGCCGCGCCAACCCCGAGGCCGGCAAACCCATGCTCTGTGATTGGCGTATCGACGACACGGCGGGCGCCAAATTCCTGCAGCAATTCGCGGGTGACTTTATAGGCGCCTTGATACTCAGCCACCTCTTCGCCCATCACAAAGACGGTCTCATCGCGGCGCATTTCCTCGGCCATGGCATCGCGCAAGGCGTCGCGCAGCACGGTTTTTGTGTAAGTCGTGCCTTCCGGAATATCAGGATTGGTCAGCATGGTAGCGGCAGGCGCATCGGCGGCGGCTTGCGCTTCCAGGACTTCGGGTTCGGCGACTGGTGTCACCTTTTCCACTTCAGCCTCAGCTGACTGTGTTGGCGCAGAGGCCGTCACGGCACTTGCGTCTTCACCGTCTTCGGAGAGCACCGCGATCACGGCATTCACTTTCACACCTTCGGTGCCTTCCGGGATGAGGATCTTGGCGAGCGTGCCCTCATCGACGGCTTCGACTTCCATCGTCGCTTTATCGGTTTCGATTTCGGCAATAATATCGCCGGCCTCGACCTTGTCGCCCTCGCCCTTCAGCCATTTGGCGAGCGTGCCCTCTTCCATGGTTGGGCTCAGAGCTGGCATCAGAATATCAACCGCCATGATTACGCCTCCACCGGTAGCAGCACGTCAGTCCACAGTTCAGCCGGATCCGGCTCGGGGCTTTCCAGCGAGAAGTCGGCCGCATCCTTAACGATGGCGCGGATCTCCTTGTCGATGGCTTTGAGATCTTCTTCAGACGCGATGCCCTGTTCGACAATCTGGCCTTTCAAGCCATCGATCGGGTCCTTGTGACTGCGAATATCATCGACTTCTTCGCGTTTTCGATATTTGGCCGGGTCCGACATGGAGTGACCGCGATAGCGATAGGTCTTCATTTCGAGAATGTACGGGCCTTTGCCGGAGCGAGCATATTTGACCGCTTTTTCGCCAGCCTTTTTGACCGCGTAGACGTCCATGCCGTCGACCTCTTCGCCTTCGATCTCGAACGAGATGCCGCGCTTGAACAGCTCGGTTTCAGAGGCGTGGCGATACACGCTGGTGCCCATCGCATACATATTGTTTTCGATTACATAGACGACCGGCAAGTCCCACAGCGAGGCCATATTAAACGCCTCATAAACCTGGCCCTGATTGGCCGCGCCATCGCCGAAATAAGCCAGGCAGACATTATCCTTGCCGAGATACTTATTGGAGAAAGCCAGCCCGGTCCCGATCGGCACCTGCGCGCCGACAATACCGTGACCACCAAAGAAGTTCTTCTCGCGGCTGAACATGTGCATGGAACCGCCCTTGCCGCGCGAATAGCCACCTTCGCGTCCAGTCAGTTCCGCCATCACGCCTTTTGGGTCCATGTCGCAAGCGAGCATATGGCCATGATCACGATAGCCGGTGATGACCTGATCGCCATCTTTGAGACAAGCCTGCATCCCGGTGACGACGGCTTCCTGACCAATATAGAGGTGGCAGAAACCGGCAATTTTTCCCATGCCGTAAAGCTGACCTGCGCGCTCTTCAAACCGGCGAATGAGCAGCATATCGCGATAATATTTGAGCGCTTCATCCTTCTTGAGCTTTGGAGAGCTCTTGCGCTTGGGGGTCGTGGCTTTGGCCATTTTGGCTCCCTAATGTGGTATTTTTGCACTTAATAGGCAGATGACTGACGCAAGGTCGAGTCTTATCAGTTATGCATTTCTGCATCTTTGACAGCGCGGTCAACCAGAACGAGTTCACCGGGATATACGAAACCCAGATCGCGTCTTGCGAGGTATTCCACAAGGTCGGGGTCAATTTGCCCCGGAGTCAGCCGAGCTATGTCTTTTTGCAGTGCAACATTTTCCGCTTCCAGCGCCTTCAGAATGGCTTTTTTCTCGGCCAGTTCGGTCTGCTTGTCCGTCCATTGGCCAAGCCCCTGCTCCCCCGCAAAGGCGTGGTAGGCAAAATAGGCAACTGTAAGGGACATTGCGCCCGCAGCCCATTTAGACGTCATGCAAGAGAGATCCTTCTACTCAGGATAGACTCTCTCAATGTGGTTAAAGGCTTATTAAGACTCCAGCGAACCGCGGGTGATTCTCCGGGTCCAATCAGGCGTTGATCAGCGCTGCGCCGGCATACAGCGCGGAGGCCCCGAGCTCTTCCTCGATCCGGATCAGCTGATTGTACTTCGCTAGGCGATCAGAACGGGCCAGTGAACCGGTCTTGATCTGACCGCAATTGGTCGCAACCGCGAGATCGGCGATCGTCGCATCCTCGGTCTCGCCTGAACGATGAGACATGACAGCGGTATAGGCATGGCGATGCGCCAGTTCGACCGCATCAAAGGTCTCTGACAGCGTGCCGATCTGATTGACTTTCACCAGAATGGAATTTGCCGCGCCGCGCTGCAAGCCCATGGCCAGGCGCTCCGGATTAGTCACGAACAGGTCATCCCCGACCAATTGGCAACGATCCCCGACGATTTCGGTGAGAATGCCCCAGCCATCCCAATCATCTTCGGCCATGCCATCTTCGATCGAAACGATCGGGTAGGCATCGACGAGATCAGCGAGGTACTTTGCCATGCCTTCGCCATCAAGCGTTTTGCCTTCGCCCGCGAGCACATACTTGCCGTCCTTGTAAAACTCGGTCGACGCCGCATCGAGGGCCAAGGACACGTCTTCACCCGGCTGATAGCCCGCCGTTTCAATCGACTTCATGATAAAATCGAGCGCGTCCGTGGTCGAGGATAGGTTAGGCGCAAACCCGCCTTCATCGCCAACCCCGGTATTGTGACCGGCTTCGCTCAACGTCTTCTTCAAGGTGTGAAAGATCTCCGAGCCAATCCGAACCGCGTCCGCAATGCTATCGGCATTGACCGGCATGATCATGAATTCCTGGATATCGATCGGATTGTCGGCATGTTCGCCGCCATTGATGATGTTCATCATCGGGGTCGGTAGGACCCGGGCATTGGTGCCGCCAATATAACGATAGAGCGGCAGGCTGCAGCTTTCGGCGGCGGCCTTGGCCGTTGCCATAGACACACCGAGGATCGCATTGGCGCCCAGGCGCTTTTTGTTCTCGGTGCCATCGAGCTCAATCATCAGACCATCGATCAGGCGCTGTTCGGTCGCCTCCATGCCGACCAGCTCATTGGCAATCTCGCCATTTACGGAGTCGACGGCATTCATCACGCCTTTGCCTTTGTACGCCTCACCCCCATCGCGTAGTTCATGCGCTTCATGCACGCCCGTCGACGCGCCGGACGGAACCGCGGCGCGCCCGAACGATCCGTCTTCCAGGGTGACATCGACTTCCACCGTCGGATTGCCTCGGCTATCGAGAATTTGGCGGGCATGAATATCGACGATTTCGCTCATGGCTGTGTCCTTTGGCATGTTTGCGGCTGCCTCTAGTGCGCTGCGATGCAAAGAGCAAGGGGCGGCTCGATGGGCGGACCTCGGTGAACCATACAAAAAATTGAAACCCGGCGCTCACCACCTGCATTTGGGAGCACCGGGTTTCGCATCGAATCGCCCTTAACGCAGGGCGATCTGTGACAATCGCCCCGCTCAATCGGCCTAGCTGTCCGACTTTAATCCAATCGCTACTTGCGAATAAAAATCGCGCGTGCCCGATTAAGCATAGACGGTCTTTCAGTTGCTTTCTGCATGCTGTCACACCGGATCGAGTGATTGTCTGTGGTTAATTCGCTTTAGCGTTTTCTTTGACCACGAACGAAAAAACCCTCGCCGTCAGCGAGGGTTTTTCAATTCCAGCGGAAATCCAACCTTAGTCTTCGGTCGGCTCGAGGATCTGGCGACCACGATACATACCGCTTTTCAGATCGATATGGTGCGGGCGACGAAGCTCGCCGGACTCCTGATCTTCGATGTAGGTGTTGCCTTTCAGGCGGTCATGCGAACGCCGCATGCCTCGGCGTGACTTGGTCACTTTACTCTTAGGGACTGCCATGGTCTCGTTCCAAATCGGTCATGAGGCCATCGGGGCCCCGTTAAAATCAAACCGCGCGTATACAGGACCGACCCTGCCCGTGCAAGGGGGGGATTGAAGTGATTATCAGATTGCCGAACACCACCTCTCAACCGAATAAATGACACCGCTGACAATCCATCTGGACGCCTTCTCCGAGAGCCGATAGGCCAAAGGCATCTTGCTGTCATCTCCATCGTGAAGAGTCGCAACTGACCGCACATAGAATGACAGGGCCTGGGGAGGATGCCATGTCACAGTCAGATCCAGCTTTCATTTTCTTCACATTGATTCTGGCCGTCGGCAGTTTGTTGGGCCTGGTCCTGAAAGCCAAGGTGCCGCCTTTCTTCGCGCTGATCCTGGTGGCCCTGTCGACCGGTCTGTTGCTTGGCCTGTCCCCCACGGAGGTCATCGCCTCGATCCAAAATGGCATGGGGGGTGTGCTCGGTTTCATCGCAGTCGTGGTCGGACTTGGCGCCATTCTCGGCGCCATTCTTGAACGCTCTGGGGGCATTCAAAGTATTGCTGACCGCCTCGCCGCTGGGTCGCAGCGGTCGGTGCCCTGGAAGATGAGCCTCCTCGGCACCTTGGTCGCAATTCCGGTCTTTTTCGACGTCGCATTGGTCATCCTCATTCCGCTCGTCCTGCGCTTGGCGCGAGCCCTCCGGCGCGCATCGCTCTACGTCGCCGGCCCGCTCCTCGCGGGTTTAGCTGCAGCGCATGCCTTCATCCCCCCGACCCCGGGCCCGATTGCTGTGGCGGCTCTACTTGATGCGGATCTCGGCCTCGTTATCGTCGCTGGCCTGATCGCCGCCATCCCTGCTGTCGCCCTGGGCGGGCCGCTTTTTGCGCAGATGCGCTATGCCGAAGAGATCATAGTCGACGCGCCAGACCATGCACCCACCGCGGACACGACCGCATCCGTCGGCCTGTCTGCCGCAATCGTCGCATTAGCGCTACCAATCGTCCTGGTCGCCAGCGGAACCATCCTCAAACTCACGCTCGGAGAGGCCCATGTGCCGGGCGCCATCAGCTTCATCTCGCATCCCTTCGTGGCGCTGCTGATCAGCCTCACGCTCTACTACGTCTATGCCAATCGCGCGCTTGGCCTCGCCGCCAGCGACTTGAACACAGCCTCGATGAAAGCTCTGGAGCCGGCCGGCGCAGTTGTTCTCGTGACGGGTGCAGGGGGCGCCTTCAAACAAGTCCTGATCGATTCAGAGGCTGGCGCTCGGATTGCCGAGATGGCCGCCGCGATGAATATCTCCGTGTTGATCTTCGCCTTCCTCATCGCCGCACTTGTGCGGGTCGTTCAGGGCTCGGCCACGGTCGCGATGATCACCGCTGCCGGATTTACAGCGCCCCTGCTGCAAGTCGCGGATATTTCCGATTTTGACCGGGCGCTCACTGTGATTGCAATTGCAGGCGGCGCGACCGTGCTCTCGCATGTCAATGATTCAGGGTTTTGGCTGGTCAACCGATATCTAAACCTATCCGTGTCCGATACGCTAAAATCCTGGACTGTGATTTCGACCCTTGTTGGAACAACCGGCTTCCTTGTGGCGCTGTTACTGTCGCTCGTCTTCTGAGCGCGTCAGCAAAACCTCGACGATAGGTCGGATCCGGTCGAACACATCCGCGATGTCTCCCTCATTGGCGATCTGAATCGCAGAGTCAGGCACCGTCAGCGCGTCAAATTGCGAAGTCAAAAGCGATGAGGGCATGAAATGCCCTTCGCGCGTTTCCATGCGGCCTCGGATCAGCTGTTCTGGCGCCTGCAAATGCAGATAGACAGGGGACTTGGGCAGATTGGTGTCGAGCGTCGCCCGAACAAACGGCGTCAACGCGGAACAGGTCACGACGGCGCGCGCAGCCCCGCTCTCGAGGATGGCCGCACATAAGTTTTCGAGCCACGCGACACGATCCTGGTCGCTCAGGGCGTGACCCGCGGACATTTTCGCAACATTTGCTTCAGGATGATAATCGTCGGCTTCGAAATATGGCAGTTCAAAAGCCTCTGAGGTCAGCCGCGCATAGGTCGACTTCCCACACCCCGAAACCCCCATGAAGATCAAATACATGGGCGTCTTGTACCTGAATACCTCAATTCGAACAGCCTTCTCGGATCAAACCAGGCGGCTTTGCGTCACCGCGGCGCCGATAAAGCTTGCAAACAAGGGATGCGGCTCCATCGGACGCGACTTCAGCTCAGGGTGATACTGGACAGCGATGAACCAGGGATGGTCTTCAAGTTCGATGATCTCAGGCAATATGCCGTCCGGAGACATGCCCGAGAACGTCACCCCATGCTGCTCCAGCGCCTCAACATAGGCGGTGTTCACTTCATAGCGGTGCCGATGCCGTTCCGAGATATTCTCGGTGCCATAGATTTCCGCGACGCGGGAGCCCGGCTTCAAACGGGCCGGGTAAGCGCCGAGGCGCATTGTGCCGCCCATATCCGTGTTTTCATCGCGAGTGACCAGTTCGTTGCCCTTGGTCCATTCCGACATCAGACCGACCAGCGGCGTCTCGGTCGGACCGAATTCCGTCGTCGAGGCATCTTTGATGCCGGCTAGGTTGCGGGCCGCTTCGACAACGGCCAGCTGCATTCCATAACAGATCCCGAAGCATGGGACTTTGCGCTCCCTCGCGAACCGGGCCGCCCGCATCTTGCCCCGCGCCCCGCGTTCCCCGAACCCGCCGGGCAGGATGATGCCATGCACGCCTTCGAGAATGTCGATTGGCGCGGTCTCGTCATCAAACTCTTCGCTATTGATCAGCTTGATATCGACGCCAACATTATTGGCGAGGCCGCCATGTTGGAGCGCTTCCATCACGGACTTATAAGCGTCCGGCACGTCCGTATATTTACCGACCAAGCCAATGCAGACTTCACCATCCGGATTATGGACGGTCTGCGCGATATTATCCCAACGCGACAGGTTCGGCTTTGGCGCATCCTGGATACGGAAATGCCACAAGACTTCCTCATCCAGCCCTTCCGCATGATAGGACGCCGGAACATCGTAAATGTGCCCAACATCGCGCGCTTCGATGACGCTGCTCGGGCGGACATTACAGAAGCTCGCAATTTTGCCTTTTTCGGTCTCCGGGATCGGTCGGTCACAACGACAAAGAAGTATCTGTGGCTGGATACCGATCGAGCGCAGCTCCTTGACCGAGTGCTGGGTTGGTTTGGTCTTCATTTCACCCGCAGCCGGAATGTAGGGCAGCAGTGTCAGGTGGATAAAGCAGGCCCGCTCTGGTCCGAGTTCCTGGCCGAGCTGGCGGATCGCCTCAAAGAACGGCAGACCTTCAATATCGCCGACCGTGCCGCCGATTTCACACAATACGAAATCGACGCCCTCACCGGCATCTGAGAGGACGAATTCCTTAATCTCATTGGTGACGTGCGGAATGACCTGGATGGTGGCGCCGAGATAATCGCCGCGTCGCTCTTTCTCAATAATGGTCGAATATATTCGGCCCGTGGTGATATTGTCTGACTGACGCGCCGAAACACCGGTAAAGCGCTCATAGTGGCCGAGATCCAAATCTGTCTCTGCCCCATCATCGGTCACAAAGACCTCGCCATGTTGGCGTGGGCTCATCGTCCCTGGGTCGACATTCAAATACGGGTCGAGCTTACGCAGGCGGACCTTATAGCCCCGCGCTTGCAGCAATGCCCCGAGTGCTGCGGAAGCGATCCCTTTGCCTAAAGAAGACACCACGCCGCCAGTAATGAAAATATAGCGAGTCATGGGAATGCAGATTGCCTGATTCGCGACCGACCCCGATAGGGTCTAGTCAGGGTTTTTGTGAATTATTGCGGGTCTGCTTCAGATGCGAGCGGATCTTCATCAGCCGGTGCAGGCTCGGGCGTGTCCGAGCGCTCGGAGGGAGTCACCGCCAAAGGATCATCCAGCAAGCTGCCTTCGCCGCTCAAAATGTCGTCGAAATTGTCCAGCGCATTCTCATCCGTGTCGGTTGGCTGGGTCACACTGTTTTCGAGTTCGCGCTGCACATCGGTTCGACCATCTGCATTCTCATGCGTCGCAATCGTCGTCAGGGTCAGACTAGAGATGAAGAAAATCGCGCCGAAGATAATCGTCGTGCGCACAAGGGCGCCAGTCACACCGGAGCCTGTCATCAGACCGCCGCCGCCACCACCGCCGCCACCGATGCCGAGCGCGCCGCCTTCTGAGCGCTGCATCAGCACCACAACGACGAGGACAATGGATACCAGAATGTGTGCGACAAGAATTACGTTGGTCATGTCAGATCCCTGAATCTCAAGCCGCGGGGCTTACGCGGTTCTTTGCAGCCCGCCAACCCCTCTCCGTCAGTCGGTTTAGCACAGTTCATGCGACCGCTGCAGCATAAATGGCCATGAAATCGGCTGCCTTCAAGCTCGCGCCTCCAATCAAGCCGCCATTGACGTTTTTAATGGCCAGAATTTCAGCAGCATTGCTCGGTTTCATCGAGCCGCCATAAAGGATGCGCAGGTCAGCCCCTCGATCCTGGTAGAGTTCAACCAAAAGGTCGCGAATAACCTGATGCACTTCGGCGATTTCTTCATCGCTCGGCACCAGACCGGTTCCGATTGCCCAAAGGGGTTCGTAAGCAACCACTATGGAATCACTCGATCCCAGTGTTGGAAGTGATTTGCGCAGGATCCGGATCACGGTGTCCTTGGTTT
This sequence comes from Hyphomonadaceae bacterium, assembly GCA_024743315.1. Taxonomy (GTDB): domain Bacteria; phylum Pseudomonadota; class Alphaproteobacteria; order Caulobacterales; family Hyphomonadaceae; genus Henriciella. The sequence continues at coordinate 310,038 of JANSWU010000002.1, read as the reverse complement.
CGCCGCGCTGGCGTTGAGCAAAACTCTCGCCGACACAGACAATCGGCACGATCCCAGCGCGAAGACAGGCATGCGCTTGTTCCTGAACGTAAGCGCTGCGCTCGCCATGCTCGGATCGACGCTCGGAATGGCCGACAATGACATAAGAGGCACCGGCATCTTTCAATTGTTCGGCCGACAGATCGCCGGTAAAGGCGCCAAAAGCCTCAGGATGACAGCTTTGGGCCCCGACTTTCAGCCGTGCCCCGGCCCGCTCTTGCATCGGCACCACCAAGGTCGCAGGCGGGCAAATCAGACAATCTGCTGCATCCGGGAAATCGCCGAGCTGCGTGATCACCGCATCAACTTCTGAAAGGGATGATTTCAGGCCATTCATTTTCCAATTGCCTGCGATCAGTGTGCGTACCATACCAGTCACCATCTTGAACAAGTTTGTGCGCTCGCCTAGCAAGCTGTGCTGAAACAAACAAGCGATCCCGAAGGGAAAGGTCGAACCTATGCTGACCCCGTTGCGTAACATGCTCCGCTCGCCCGCTGCCGGTGGTATTTTCGTCATTGTGATTATCGCAATGGCGGCATGGGGTGTAACTGACATTTTCGCCGGGGGCGGCGGCAGCAATTTGGTCAGCGCTGGCGATCGTGGGGTCACCGATCGGAAATTTGATGCGACCTTGGAGCGCATCTTGCGCACTCAAACCGACGAACGCGGACGCGCCCTGACCAAAGAAGAAGCGATGCAGCGCGGGATCGTGGATCAGGTCTTTGCAGAGATGTCGCGCGAAACCCTGCTGACCGCATATGCTGACCAACAAGGGATTGCCGCGACCACCGGCGCGATTGTTGATCGAATTCGAACCGATCCGGTGTTTCAGGACACAACGGGTGTGTTCGATGCGCTGCGTTACACGCAACTGCTCGATGCAAACGGATTTCGCGAAGCCGATTACGAGTCGCAAATCGAAGCGGAAATGACGATTGACCGTTTGCAACGCGTGCCGGTCGAAGGCTTACGCGTGCCAAATGCGCTTGCCCGTCTTCAAGCCGCTTATACCGGCGAACTGCGCTCCGCCGCCTGGTTCATCCTTGATCAATCCATGCTTCCGGAAATTGGTGAACCGAGCGAAGAAGAGTTGCAGGCACTTTATGAAGAGCGAAAAGACTTCCTGCGCGAGCCGGAACGACGCGCCGTCAGCATGATTCGGCTGAGCCCTGATGATTTCATTGCCCAGTCGGACGTGTCTGAACAAGACATCCTCGCCTATTACGAAGCATACAAAGACGAACGCTATACCGGTCCGGACAGCCGCACATTCACAGAGTTTGTCTTCGCCGACGAAGCGACCGCTCGGGCAGCACTGGGGCGGATCGCAGGCGGGGCTGCTGCTGAAGCCATCGACTCCGCCCTGTCAACTGTTCTACGGACCGGGCGGCGTGACGTAATTGTCAATGATCGTTTAGCCGAACAAGTCTTTGCGCGGGGGGCCCAAATCGGATCGATCCATGGCCCGCAGCCCGTCGGCAACGAGTTCGTTGTCATTCGTTTGGAGGACATCATTCCGGGGGCCGCGACGCCGTTTGAGAATGTCCGCGATGAAATACAGAACGAACTCGCGCGCGAATTGGCGGTGGGTCTGTTCTATGACGCCCTGCCCCAGTTTGATGATCTTTTGGGGACTGGAGCAGATCTTGAAGGAATTGCGGAAGGGCTCGGCGCGCCAGTTCTGTCCTTTGCCCCGGTCGACACGAATGGCGTGACACAAGCCGGTCAACGATATCTACCATTGGTGACGGCACCTGGCCTGCTACAAATGGTCTATGCGCAGGCTGAAGGGCGCAATACTGAGCGCTTCGGTGATGATGAGGTGACCTGGATCGCGCGTGTCGATCGCATCGTCCCGGAACGCTTGCCAGAGTTTGACGAGGTCCGAGAACAGCTTGTTGCGGCCTGGCAACGCGACCAACTCAGCGAGCAATTGCAAACCGTTGCGAGTGAGATCGAAACCGCGATCGCGGATGGGACGAGCACGCTTGAGGCTGAGGCTGCCAGATTTGAAACAAACGTCGAAAGCCTGCCGCGTCCGATTACCCGCCAGAACACGGATCTCCAGTTCCCTCGTCCATTGCTGGATGGCATGTTCGCCGCCAATGCGGAGGGGGAAACCTTCTCAATCCAGGGCCTGTCGGGTCAAATGATCATCATGCAGGTGACCGATATTGATCGCCCTGAGAGCGAGACCTTGGATCTGCTCGCGCAATCCAGTGCACTGGATATTGAAGGCAATATCGCCGACGATCTGTTCCGGGCGTATCTGATCAGCATTGCCGAGGATGTCGAGGTCACCACCAATGCCCGCGCCCTGGACGCGTACAAACGTAGCCTCGTGACGGAACAATGAGCCGGGATCAGCTACGGGTTCGGCGACGACCCGGTGACCTAGAAACTCCCGTTTCAGCAATGCTGAAGCTCGGGCCGGACACGCCCGGGAGTTTCTTGTTCGAGTCCATTCTCGGCGGTGAACGCCTTGGCCGTTATTCCTTTATCGGTCTGCATCCACAGCGCTGGATGCGGGTAATCGACGGGACGGGTGAAGAGAGCCCTACTTTGGCCTTCGAAGCGGCAGCTAAATTCGATGGCACACCGATCGACGCTTTGCGTCATTTTGCTGATGCCGGCCGCGCGGATGCGGGCAATGAGGCCGATCTGCCGCCGATGGCCAGCGGCGTGTTTGGCTATATCGGCTATGATTTCATCCAGCATGTTGAGCCAGTAGCGATCACCAAGCCAGATGCCTTGAACGTTCCCGAAGCGCTATTGATGATCCCAGGCGTCGTGCTGATTTTTGATCATCTCTATCAAGAACTCATCCTCGTTGGTCGCCACAGACCCGGCGAAGAAAGCGTCGCGGATGCCTTGCTCGACAAGGTCGAGAACGCGCTGGAAAGTCCGCCGCCGCTGGCCCCACGGGACGGCGATAGCGATGATCTCGAATTCACCTCCAATACTAGCCAGGCGCAGTATTTCGACATGGTCGAAACGGCCCGCGATTATATCAAGGCCGGAGATATTTTTCAGGTTGTGCCGAGCCAGCGTTTCAGCGCACCGTTCAAACGCAAATCGATCAGCTTCTATCGGGCCTTGCGCCGCCTCAATCCATCCGCCTTCATGTTCCATATGAACCTTGGCGATGTCCGGCTGGTCGGATCCAGTCCGGAAATCCTGGTGCGGGTGCGCGATGGCCGCGTCGCCATTCGGCCAATTGCGGGCACGCGCCCACGCTCCGGCGATCCCGTTATCGATGCGGAGCGCAAGGCGGACTTGCTGGCCGATCAAAAAGAGATCGCCGAACACTTGATGCTGCTCGATCTCGGTCGCAATGACGTCGGCCGCGTCGCCGCCTATGGCAGCGTCGAAGTGACTGAACAATTCATCGTCGAACGCTACAGTCACGTCATGCACATTGTCTCTCATGTTGAAGGCGATTTGCGCGAAGGTCTGACCGCCGTCGACGCCTTGTTGGCGGGATTGCCAGCCGGAACAGTCTCTGGCGCGCCCAAGATCCGCGCGATGCAGATCATTGATGAGCTCGAGCAAAATGCCCGCGGGATCTATGGCGGCGCCATCGGCTATTTCGGCTGGAATGGTGATCTCGATACCTGCATCGCCTTGCGCACGGCGGTCCTCAAGGATGGTCAATTGCATATCCAGGCGGGCGGCGGCGTCGTGCTCGACTCGAACCCACAATACGAGTTTGATGAAACCGTTCACAAAGCCAATGCCCTGAAGCGCGCGGCGGCCTTGTCTGCCCGATATGAGTTCGACCAATGAGCGCCGCCAAATCCATCCTCGTCATCGATAATTATGACAGTTTCACCTGGAACCTGGTGCACTATCTCGAAGAGATCGGCGCGCGTACACAAGTCATCCGTAACGATGAGCTGACGGTCGATCAGGCGCTGGCCTTGAAGCCGAATGGCATCGTGCTGTCTCCGGGCCCGTGCACACCAAATGAAGCTGGCATTTGTGTAGAACTGGTTCAGAAAGCGCCGGAGGACCTGCCAATATTAGGCGTTTGCCTCGGCCATCAGAGCATCGGGGCCGCGGAAGGTGGCGACATCATCACGGCCAAGGAAATCCGCCATGGCAAACTGAGCGATATTCGCCACGAAAACGGCCCACTGTTTGAGGGATTACCAGAAACCTATCGGGTCGTGCGCTATCATTCGCTGGCCATCCGTCCGGAACAATTGCCCGACACACTGATCGCCGACTCATTCACCGCGGATGGCGAGATCATGTCCGTGCGCCACAAGACCCGCCCGGTCTTTGGGGTTCAATTTCATCCCGAAAGTATTCTGACCGAGCATGGTCACGCCCTGCTCGCGAACTTTCTCAAGATCCGCTAGGTGCCTCTGACAGGAGCAACCATGTCCGTTTCGACCCTTTCCCCGACTTTAAAAGCCCTGGCCGCCGGACAGGCCCTGACAGCGAGCGACCTGGAATCGGCCTTCGCGGCGCTTTTGTCGGGAGACATTCCAGCGGAGCAGATTGGCGCCTTTCTGATGGGATTGGCGGTGCGGGGTGAAACCGGGGCAGAGCTTCTGGCCGGGGCGAAAACCCTGCGCGCCAATGCGCGCACCATCGACCTTGAAGGTCCCGTTCTCGACACGTGCGGCACCGGCGGTTTGGGATGGACGAGCCTGAACACATCCACCGCCAGCGCGATCGTTATCGCCGCCGCAGGTGGTAAAGTGGCCAAGCACGGCAATCGCTCCGTGCCACCGAAGACCGGCAGCGCGGATGTCTTGGAAGAACTTGGCGTTGAGCTCGATCTCACCGAAGACCGGTTCCGGGATTGTGTCGATCATGCCGGCGTCGGATTTCTGTTCGCGCGGTCGTATCATAGCGCCATGCGCCATGTTGCGCCGGTGCGCGCCAGCCTCGGCATTCGCACCATATTCAACTTGCTCGGACCGCTTTCAAATCCGGCCTTTGCCAGCCATCAAGTGCTTGGCGTGAATGAGGCGCGGTGGCTGCGCCCGATGGCTGAGGCTTTGCGTGACCTTGGTGTGACCCGCGCCTGGGTGGTACATGGCGGCGACACTGACGGCACAGTCATTGATGAACTTTCCATCGCGGGCGAAACACAGGTGATCGAGGTCCATAATGGCACGCTGACAGAGCTTTCAATTGTGCCAGAGGATGCTGGTCTCGGACGCAATCGCTTGAGCGCGCTCAGCGGTGGGGCCCCCGCTGAAAATGCGCTGGCCATTCGCGAATTGTTGGACGGGCGACCTGGTCCTTTCCGCGACGCGGTCTTGCTGAACGCGGCGGCGGGACTGTTAGTCCTCGGCCTCGCGGCAGATTTGAAGGCAGGTGCCGAAATGGCTGCTGAAGCGATCGATTCAGGCACCGCGACCGGCACGCTCAGCCGGCTCATCGCCGCCTCCAAAGGACAAAGCTGATGAGCACCGCGCTCGACAAGATTATCGCTTATAAACGCGACGAAGTGGATGCTCTGAAACGCGATCACTCCGCGCAGGACCTGCTCGCCGCGGCGAAGACGCAAGCTCCACCACGTGGATTCGCGGCGCGGCTTTCTCAGATTGCGGCGACCGGCGACAATGCCCTGATTTGCGAAATGAAACGCAAGAGTCCGAGCGCCGGCGAGATTTTGCCGGGTGCGGATCCGAGCGAGATTGCGGCACAATACGAACGCGGCGGCGCGGCCTGCCTGTCTGTGCTGACCGATGGTCCAAGCTTCGGTGGATCGCTCGCGGACTTTGCCCGCATTCGCGCCGCGGTGTCGCTGCCAATGTTGCGCAAGGATTTCATGATCGACCCGATCCAGGTCTTGGAAGCCCGGGCGCATGGCGCGGATGCAGTGCTCGTCATTCTATCGTGCACCGATGACGGATTGGCCGCGGAATTGACCCGGACCGCCATAGATCTCGGCATGGATGCTTTGATCGAAACGCATGATGCTGAAGAGATCGAGCGTGCGCTCAAGCTGCCCTCGCCTCTGATTGGTATCAACAATCGCGATCTCAAGATTATGCAGACCGATCTCGCCACCAGTGAGCGCTTGTCAAAACTGATCCCGGACGATCGCGACTATATTTCCGAAAGCGGAATCAGCTTGCCTGAGGACATTGTTCGGCTGCGCAAAACAGGCGCGCGACGTTTCCTGATCGGGGAAAGCCTGATGAAGCGCGGTGATCGCGAACAGCATGTAAAAGCGCTCCGGACGGCGCGATGACCCTGGAATTGCGCAAGTTCGAAAAGCGCGATTTAGCCGAACTCTTTTCTTGGTTTCAGAGCGAACGGGAGGTGCTGCAATGGGCGGGCGCGGCTCTCTCTTGGCCATTGAACAAACGCGAATTCATCCAATTGATGCGGCAGCACCGCGGACCTCAACCGCTCCGCGAGATCTGGGCGGTTGATCATGGCACAGACATGGTTGGCCACGCTCAAATCTATTACAATCCGCGCCTTCGAACGGCAGGCTTGGGGCGTATTGCGGTTGCGCCTGCGGCCCGTGGCAATGGGCTCGCAGCTCCTTTAATGGAACTGATCCTTGCGCGCGCGTTCGATCTCGCCTGGGTCCACCGCGTTGATTTGCTTGTCTATTCTCAGAATGAGGCGGCGATCCGGGCGTATCAGTCCGCTGGATTCGTTCTCGAAGGTCGCCGTCGTGAAACAACCCCGATCGGATCCGAGGTTTGGGATACGCTGGTCATGAGTATTTTACGGCCCGAGTTTGACAAAAGAACAGAACGAGAATAAACATATCGAGAACAGATTCGTTATTCCGGAGGATTTCCGTGCTCACATCTAAGCAGAAAGAGCTACTTCTATTCATTCACGAACGGATTAAGGCGGACGGCGTCTCGCCCTCCTTTGACGAGATGAAAGAAGCTCTGAACCTCGCCTCGAAATCCGGCATTCATCGCCTGATCGTGGCCTTGGAAGAGCGCGGCTTTATCCGCCGCCTGGCCAACCGGGCGCGCGCTCTGGAAGTGCTGAAAATGCCAGACTCCGCGACCCCAGCTGCGCCGCCGCGTGGACGCCAAACCTTCAGGCCGAGCGTGGTCGGCTCAACCAAACCGTCCATGGGCCAGAATACGATCCCGGTGCTTGGCCGAATTGCCGCCGGTGTGCCAATTACGGCGATCCAGAACGAAGTGGACCGGGTTACACCGCCGGAAGAATTTGCCGATAGCGATTCCCATTATGCGCTCGAGGTCAAAGGCGACTCAATGATTGATGCCGGCATTCTCGATGGCGATATTGTCATCCTGAAGCGCACCGAAAGCGCCAATTCGGGCGATATTGTCGTGGCGCTAATCGATGATGAGGAAGCCACACTGAAGCGTTTGCGCAAGAAAGGCGAGTCCGTCGCCCTCGAAGCGGCAAACCCGGCATATGAGACACGAATTTTTGGCCCGGACCGAGTGCAGGTGCAAGGCCGCCTCGTGGCCTTGATCCGCAAATACGAATAAGGCCCCCGCCGGTTCAGCACGACCGCCAGGGCCGATGTCCGCAAGCCAGCTTTTCAATCCGGCGGATAGTTGCCCCGCGCAATTCTACGCTGATACCGTTTTCCGCGCTAACCTCTGACCAGGTCAACACAGTGGAGCTTGGCGACAAGACATGGGTGATCTCCAGCGCTTGAGCAGACGCGTCATAGCCGATCTGTGCGGGCCCAAGACGCATCTGACAGGGCGCACCCGCAGGACATTTTCGGGTCACATCTAAATCGGCAAAACGCAATGGTCCCAGTCCCTCGCCCTTGATTAGTTCGATCCGCTCAACCCGTCCGGATTTGTGCTCCAGGAAAACCTCGCCAGATGGCGCCCAGTGGACGCGGTCGATGCCCGCATTTGCCCAGACCAGAACGGAAAGCGCCGCAATCAATGTGGAACTGATCCATGCGGCGCGCGCAGAGCGGAGCAGGCAGAAAAACAGGATCGCGCCGGTAAACAGAGCAAGGCAGCTCGCTGGCATCGCTGGAAACATGAGGGTCCGATCCGGCAAAGCCTGGCTGAAATAATGTGCCACCGCCAGAACCGCTTCAAGCGACAGGCCGAACAGGCGCAGCGCCCAGGCATCCTGCCCGACGGGCGCGAGGAGCAAGGCCGCGGCAGCGCTCGGCGCACTGATCAGGGAGACAAGCGGCATCGCGATCAAATTGGCGATCAGGCCCAAGCCAGCGACCCGGCTGAAATGATACAGCGCGAACGGCATGGTCGCGAAGCTCGAGACCGTTGATGTAACGACGAGGGATTGCAGCCAAAACACGTATTGGCTGCGTCTCGGCACGGCCGACGCACGGCGCCGGCGCTGCCACCGTTCATAACTCGCAATCAAGGCACCGGTGGCCGCAAAAGACATTTGAAATCCTGGAGATAGCACGCTCCAGGGCGCCATCGCCAAGATCAGGATCATGGCGATTGAGAGCGACCGTAAACTCAGAGCTGTGCGATCGATCAAGACAGCCCCGAACAAGACCGCCGCCATGATGAAGGCCCGCTGGGTTGAGACACTCGCCCCCGAAATCACCAAATAGGCAAAACAGGCGAGCAGCGCTGCGGCAGCCGCGGGCTTTTTGACTGAGCCGCGCAAGGCAAGGGGCTCAATCAAGCTCAGTCCGCGCCAAATCAAAAGAAAGACCAAACCCCCAACAATCCCCATATGTAGCCCGGATATCGCCAGTAAATGCGCCAGCCCCGCCCCGCGCAGCGCATCTTGATCCGCGATTGACATGAAACTCCGATCACCGGACGCCAAAGCGGCGGCAAACCCGCCTGCGCGGTCGCCCGCCGCGTCGCGGACATGGTGCGCCAATTGTCGCCGCTGGACCGCGATTGCGTGACTCATCACCGCGACGAGTCCCTCGGGCGCCCCCATCACACCACCACGGCATCGCCCCTGAACATAACCGACCGCGCCCAAGTCGGCATACCAGGCCTGCAGGTCGAACGCATAGTCTTGAAATCACGGGCTTGGGGGGCGGTCGCAACACGACCCAACAGGTCACAAAGCGCCCAGGTTCGGTGCGCAGCTGTGAACGATGCGTGACCCGAACGAAAGCTGGCTGCTGCGACGCTGCGACCCCATCGATGGCATGCACTCGGATCAGCAGGCGCAGGCCGCGCTCGCCCGGCAAAGCATTCTGGATCCATCCCTCCAGGCGCACCGGCCCCGTTTCTTTCACGATCGTGACGGTCTGCACGCGCGCCGAGGCCAGGCCGCCCGAAGCGGCGCCTGCCGCGATCCCGCAAAAGAGGATCAAGACCACGCCAGACACAGCGGATCTGAAGCGCTGTTTGGCATATCGCGTCGATATCAGAAGCGCGAAGAAAGCGACGGATACGACCCAAAGGTCTGGCTCATAATTGACTGAAAAATACCAAACACAGCCGATCAACATGCCAATGGCAAACCAAACCGGAGCTTGTCCTGCGACGTGGACCTGGCGTGCGAACAGCGCAAATCGCTGCATCTTTCCTCCCTGCCCCTTGCGAAACTTTAGCAGACCGTGTTGAAGCGGGGAAGATTATCCCAGAAGCTTGAATTCACGTTTGAAAATCGATGTCTATCGTTACGCGTTTTGCCCCCTCCCCAACCGGAATGCTGCATATTGGCGGCGCTCGGACGGCTTTGTTCAATTACTTGCTAGCTAAGCGCCATGGCGGCCAGTTCCTGCTCCGGATTGAAGATACGGACAAGCAAAGGTCGACCCAGGAAGCGACCCAGGCGATCCTCGATGGCATGGCCTGGCTCGGACTGACCCCGGACCAAGCCCCGACCTATCAGAGCGAACAAGCCGACCGCCACGCCGAGTGCGCACTGGAAATGGTGGAACACGGGCATGCCTTTCGCTGCTACGCGACGCCAGAGGAGCTTCAGGCGCGCCGGGAAGAAGGCGAAGCCAAACGCACTGCAGCAAAAGAGGAGGGTTTGAGTGAGGCGACGCGCGACGCCTTGCTAGCGGAAGCAAAGACCCTGCTCGCCCCATATCGCTCGCCCTGGCGCGATGGCGGCGATCCGCCAAGGCCGGATGCCCCTTACACAATTCGCCTGCGCGCCCCGGATGAAGACACGATGACCGTGAAAGATCACGTGCAAGGCGAAGTCACGCTGCAAACCCGTGAGATTGATGATCTCATCTTGCTGCGCGCCGATGGATCGCCAACCTATATGCTGGCTGTGGTCGTCGACGATCATGATATGGGGGTTACTCACGTGGTCCGCGGCGATGATCACTTCCGCAACACGTTCCGACAATTACCGATTTATTGGGCGATGGGCTGGAATGTGCCCGAGTTTGCGCATGTGCCGATGATCCATGGCTCGGATGGTGCCAAATTGTCCAAGCGTCATGGCGCGCTGTCGACCCTTGCCTATCGCGACATGGGATATCTGCCAGAGGCGATGAATTCCTACCTGATGCGCCTGGGATGGAGCCATGGCGACCAAGAAGTCTTTACCATGGCGGAAGCGACCGCGGTATTCGACCTTTCAGATATCAACAAGGCACCGGGCCGGCTTGATTTGGAGAAACTCGGCGACGTCAACGCCCATTTCATCCGCATGATAGACGAAAGTCGCCTGCTGGATTTGGTCGCACCTGAAATCGCGAAGCTGACAGATGTCACGAACACGCTGACTGAGCGCCTGCAGCAAGCGCTGCCAACCCTGAAAGAACGGGGCCAAACGCTGCCTGAACTGGCCGAATCTTGCCGCTTTTTGTGGGATAGCAATGCCGACAATCTGAACAAAAAAGCACGGAAAGCATTACGCGAAGACGGCATCAAACGCCTGTCAGAACTCCGTGAAGCACTAGACCAATCTGATTCTTGGACTATTGAAGCATTACAAGACGTTCTAGAAGCATATTGTGCAGCGCACACATTGACGATGGGACAGGTCGGACCGCCGCTCAGAGCGGCCCTGACCGGAGGGCTACCAGCACCAGATCTTGCGCCAGTCATGCATTGGCTTGGCCGCAATGAGGTTCTGGCGAGAATTGGGAAACACTTACCTGCTTGAACGCGGGCGAACGAGAAGAGATGCATGAGGGCTGATATGATCAATAAAATCAAACAAACGGATACCGCGACCCTGAACATTAAGGGCAAGACGCTTGAGCTTCCGGTCTATACCGGAACCCATGGTCCTGATGTTGTTGATGTGAAGCGCCTGTATGCCGATGCAGGCGTTTTTACGTTGGACCCAGGCTTTACGTCCACGGGATCCTGCGAAAGCCAAATCACCTTTATCGATGGCGAAGAAGGCATTCTGCTGCATCGCGGCTATCCCATTGACCAGCTGGCCGAACAATCAGGCTTCCTGGAGGTCGCATACCTGCTTCTCAATGGCGAATTGCCCACACAAGAAGAGTTCCGGCGCTTCAATGGTCAGGTGACGCAACACACGCTGCTGCATACTCAGATGGACCGTTTCTTTGATGGTTTCCGCCGTGACAGTCACCCAATGGCCATGCTGACCGGCACTGTCGGCGCGCTTTCAGCCTTCTATCCTGGTGCTCAGGACAGTTCTGACCCGGAAGAGCGCAATCTCGCTTATATCCGTCTGATCGCAAAAATGCCGACCCTCGCGGCCCGGATCTACAAGTACACGCAGGGCCAGCTCTTTGTTGATCCGTTGAACGAGCTATCATACGGCGAGAATTTCCTGCGCATGTGTTTTTCTGTCCCGGCCGAGAAGTATAAGATCAGCCCGACCCTGGCCCGCGCCATGGACAAGATCTTCATTTTGCACGCCGATCATGAGCAGAACGCCTCGACCTCAACGGTGCGCCTGGCCGGATCCTCTGGCGCGCACCCCTACGCAGCTATCGCCGCCGGCGTTGCGTCGCTCTGGGGCCCAAGCCATGGCGGTGCCAATGAGGCCTGCCTGAACATGCTGCGCGAAATTGGCAGCGTCGATCGCATTCCGGAATATATCGAACGCTCGAAAGACAAGTCTGACAGTTTCCGCCTGATGGGCTTTGGACACCGGGTCTATAAGAATTACGATCCCCGCGCCACGGTGATGCAGAAAACTGCGCATGAAGTGCTCGACGAGCTGGGCATCGACACGCCGATCCTACGGGTCGCCAAAGAATTGGAGCGTCTGGCGCTTGAGGATGATTATTTCCGCGAGAAGAAACTGTATCCGAATGTCGATTTCTATTCTGGCATCATTCTCGACGCGATGGGCTTCCCGACAGAAATGTTCACTGTGCTATTCGCCCTCGCCCGGACAGTCGGCTGGGTCTCTCAGCTAAACGAATTCATCGAAGACCCAAGCCAGCGCATCGGTCGCCCTCGCCAGATCTATACGGGTGCAGCGAAGCGCGATTTCGTGCCGATCAACGAGCGTTAATCACCTCTAATATTGCCTTGGCCGCAATTTCTGGCGCGGCCTCATCGCGCTCTCCCATTCGGGAGAGCGCTTTGTTTTGCGCCTCAATTTGAGCCTCGAGGGCCGTTTTGTCGGCGAGCATATTTTGCGCCGTTTCAGCAATATTTGTCGCTCTCAAATCATTTTGGATGAATTCCGGAGCGATTTCGGTATCGTCCGCGGCGATGTTCAACAGCGTGATATGTTCCGGTTTGTAAAGGAAGTTTTTCGCCACCAGATAAGTCAAAGCACCTGCTTTGTAGCCGACCAGAAACGGCGTGCCCTGAACCGCGAGCTCGGAAGTGACCGTGCCCGAACAGGCCAGCGCATAATCGGCGGCCGCCATAATGTCATTGCCGCGATCATCCGGGGCCGGCAAGCGCGCCCATTTCTCGATTTCGGGGAAAGCACTGTGAAACTGATCTCGCACCGCAGGGGCAGGTGCGATGAGAACGTGCAAGTCAGGGCGTTCGGATTTCATCAGCCAAGCGGCCTCAACAAGCGCTGGCGCGACGCGGCGGATTTCACTTGGCCGGCTGCCCGGCAAAACCAGCAGCAAATCATCCGATTCTTTCAGCCCCAATTTCTGTCGATAGGCAGCACCATTGCCGAGCTCGGTCCGGCTCAAGGCCGGATTCCCCATCACCGTGACGGGGAGGCCGAACGGTTCGTAATACGGGGCCTCCATGTGATGGATGCAGATCAAGTGATCGACCGCCGCCGCCAGCTTTTTGGCGCGCCCGGCCCGGGTTGCCCAGATTTGCGGGCCAACCAGCTTGATGATCTTGATCTCTGGGGCACGCTCGCGAAGGCGTTGCGCGACACGCACCATGAATCCCCAGGAGTCGACCAGCACTGCTGCATCCGGGGCGTTGGCGATGATCTCATCAACGGCCTGATCGGCGAGCTTGAGCACGGTGCCATAGACTTTCAAACCATCGAACAGGCCCACGATAGAAAGCGGTGTGACGTCAATTGGGGATTCAATCCCGATCTTGGCCAGCTCGCCGCCGCCGATGCCGGCGATCTCGATTTGAGGTTGGAGAACGCGCAAGGCGTCGATGGTTTCACGGGCGAGCAGGTCTCCAGACGGCTCAGCCGCAACGAAGTAGAGACGTCCGGCTGCCATTACGGCCAGTCCTCGGGAAACCCGTATAGGAACAGGCCCAGTGCTTCTGCACGTGCTTTGACGGCGTCATGATTGAGGATCAAGGCACCATCCGCTTCAAAGCCAATTCCCGCCAGACCCGCTTCCGCCGCGAGTTCAACCGTCGCCAAGCCGATCGTCGGCAAGTCGATGCGCCGTTCCTGATCCGGTTTCGGTCGTTTGACCAAAACTCCGGCTCGGTCCGTGGGAGATCCCCGCAATTGGCTCGGAAGGTCCGCACAGCGGCGTAGCATTTCGTCTGTGCCTTCTTGCGCTTCAACACACAGGACCAGGCCATTGGCGACAATCGCGCCCTGACCAATATCATGGCGCCCCATGACCGTCGCAATCTCAGCGGCTTTCTTGAGATCGTCGAGCATTGTACCCGTCGGCGCGGCGCCTGCGAGGCTGCCAGCTCCGATGGTCAGGGATTGCGCGGCCTGATCCGCGCCAATCACTTCAAAGCCCTCATCCTCAAAGACTTTGATCAAGAAGCTGAGCAGCGCGTCATCGCCCTGGCGGGCCGCGGCCACGGCTTTCGGCAATAAGGAAATGCCTTTCAAATCGGGTTTCAACGCCTGAAAATCGGGGCGCTTAACAATCCCGGCAAAGCAGATCTGTTCGCAGCCCGCCTGGCGAAACGCTTTGAAGGCTTTGCCAATCTCGGCAATCCCAGCAACTTCGCCTGGATAGGTGGCCAAGGCAGGCTCTTCAAAGCCTTTCAGACGCAACACATAGACCCCTTGTCCCCGCTCGATCGCCGCATCGGCTACTTGCACAGGCAGCTCGCCTAGTCCTGCAATGATCCCGAGTGGTGCCAAATCGGCCTCCTATCGCGGCAAACAGAGCGCGCGATTTTTGCTGTTTCGAATGAAATCAACAATCTGCATGACTTCCGCTGAATCAGCGAAGGTCACTGCGGTGTCTTCGAGGCGCTCAGAGAAGGTCCCCTCTTTCGCGTACAGCATGCGATAAGCCGATCTCAGGCTGCGAATGGTTTCGCGCGAGAAGCCCCGACGCTTCAGCCCGACCACGTTGAGGCCTGCCAAGTGTGCGTGATTGCCAACCACTGAGCCAAACGGAATAACGTCCGCCACGAGAATCGCACCACCGCCAACAAAGGCGTGATCACCGATCCGGCACCATTGGTGAACCGCCACGGCGCCGCCGAACCAAACCTGCTCCCCGACGGTCACATGACCCCCAATATGGGTATTATTGGCAATCACGCACTTATTGCCGAGCACACAGTCATGCGCGGCATGCGTATGCGCCATGAACAAGCAGTCAGAGCCGACCTTGGTTAGCCCGCCATGTTCCGGCGAGCCGGTGTGTAGTGTCGTATGTTCGCGCAGGACTGTACGGGCCCCAACCTCGAGACGGGATTCATCACTCGGTTTGTAGCCGAGCACTTGAGGCGGACCGCCAATAACTGAGCCGGGATAGATTTCGACCGCTTCCCCGAGCGTGGTATGTCCAAAAACGGTGGCTTTGGGGTGCAAGACCGAATGATCGCCAATCACGACATCCGGGCCGACATAGGCCAAGGCACCGACCGACACATTGGCGCCAAGCTCTGCCCCAGGTTCAACAATCGCGGTGGGATGAACCGTAACTGTCATTTCGGCTTCTTCTTTGGAGCTGTTTGTTTCTGAATCCAGGCGATTTCTCGCAGATATTGGCGCAACGGCTTGGCTGGAACGCCGCCCCACGTTTCGCCAGCTGGAATATCCCTGAAGATCCCCGCCGAGGCAGCGAGCTGGGCGCCAGCGCCGATAGTAACATGGTCGGCAATACCAACGCGGCCGCCCATTACGACGCCATCACCGACCTCGCTGGTGCCTGAAATGCCGGTAAAGCTTGCCATCATGACATTCCGACCGATCACCACATTGTGCGCAATCTGAACGAGATTATCGATCTTCGTTCGCTCGCCAATGATCGTGTCGCTGAAAGCACCGCGATCTATGCATGAATTAGCACCGATCGTGACGTGATCCTGAATGATCACACGCCCCCATTGCGGCACATCTTCCGCGCCGTCTGGACCAAGCGTGACACCAAAGCCGGCTTCTCCAATAGACGCACCGGAATGAACAACGACATCATTGCCGATCAATGCACAGCGGATGGAAACGTTCGCGCCGATCTTCGTGCGCGCCCCGATCTGCACGCCGGGGCCGATGACTGCGCCGGGTGCAATTTGAGCGTCAGCGCCGATGGCGGCGCCTGCGCCAATGAATGCGCCAGGTGCCACCCGGGCCGTCTCATGAATGGCAGGATCCGGTCCTGGGGCCATCCAGTCTTTCAGACTGAAGAGCGCCTCACTGACCAGTTTGTGCGCGTATCTTGGGTGCGACACGACGATCGCCATGACCCCGTCTGGCAGCCCGCTCTGAGCTTTGTCAGTCACGAAGCAAGCGCCCGCTTCAGAGTTCACTTTTTCTGCCTGGCTCGCCGCGCCTTCGACAAAGCAGAGGTCACCTGGTCCCGCGGAATCTGATGCCGCGACGCCAGAAATCTCGATGTCTGCGGCGAGCTCGCTCTCGAAACCGCAAGTACGCAAAAGGGTCCGCAGGGATTGCGGACCCTTAAGATCGTAAAAGCGCTGATCGATTAACATCAGCCCCCCTGGTTCAAATCACTGTTGTGCAGGCTGGGTCGGAACCCGCTGGCGAACAACATTGATGGTCGGCGTGCTCGCATCAAGTTTTGCAACGACTGACGCTGTAACATCGGTCGCGTCATCAACAAAGACCACTTGCGATTTGTCGAGAATGACATTGGCGCCGCGCTCAGCAACGACTTCGCGCAGTACGGGAACGAGGGCAGTATTGAAATCGACCAGCGCCTGGCGCTCCGTAAGTGCAAGTTCTTGTGCCGTGATCTGGCGTTTCCGGTTAAATTCACCAGCCTTGCGTGCATAGGCTTCGACCTCTGCTTTCAGCGCTGCATCTGCAAGGATGGCTTCGCGAGTTTTGCCAGTGGTCTTGGCTTCAAGCGCCGGCCCTTCAGCAGCCAACTGGTCAGCGGTCGGCTTCAGCTCGCCCTGCATCGCAGCTTCAATGCCTTGAATCTTGGTAATGATATCCTGACCAGCTTTGCTTTGTGCAAAGATCTGGTTGCGATCGATCACCACCGCCGTGGTGCCCTGTGCTGCGGCGGCGGGAGCCAGCGCGAGCGGGGTGGCGACGATCAAAGCGAACGCCGCGAATAGGGATTTAAGTCGAAACATGAGTTTCTCTCCTGTCGAAATAACTAGAAGCGAGTGGATGTACTGAAGCGGAAAGTCTCCGTCCGATCGTACTCCTCCTTGCGAAGAATTTGTGAAAAGTCGAACTGAATTGGTCCGAATGGCGAATCCCAGCCCACGGAGAGACCTGCGGATGCCCGCAGGCCAAGACCGTCTTTGATTTGGCTCACAATCGGTGTGCCGGGGGCGACACCGTTAAATCCGATATTTGCAAACGCCCCGGTTTGAGTTTGCCCAAAGATTGGATCGGTAATGTCGACATCGTCCAGAATGCCCAGACCACCCGCTTCAACGAAGAGCTTGGTACGAATACCATATTCTTCCGGCAGGTAGTTGGGAATGGTCAGTTCGCCCGTGGCCTGATAGTAAGCCTTTCCGCCCAAAGCGCGCCCAGGCTTCACATCAGTGACATTGCCCTCATTATCAGCAAGCGTGAATACCTGACGGGGACCAATCCCGGCGACGTCAAATCCTCTGAAGGTCCGACCGCCCCGGAAAAAACGATTATTAATCAGGATACTATCATCGTCCCCGAATGGCTCAATATACCCCCCAGACAGGCGCACGCTGGCGCGCACGCCGCGGAAAATTCCACGATATGTTGCCCCTGATGCTTCGGTTCTGAGGTATTGAACGTCACCGCCTAGGCCGGCAATGTCCTGGCTGATCGAGAAATCAAAGCCGCCGGTTGGCGCAATCGGATCATTTCGGCGATCCCAGTTGAACGAATAGCCCACCAAAGACGTGATATCAGAGCGTTCCGCAGCACAGGTGGGGTCTCGGTTGACGACGACGGTCGCGCATTGGTCGACAAGGCGTTCGCCCTCCATGACGTCGCTTAGTTCAACCACTCGGAACCGGTCATCGAAAAAGTCGTCTGGCGTGTCCTGGCCTTCGGTCTGAACGAAAGTCCGAACCACCAAGCCATCTTCGTCAATAATGACATTCTGGTCTTCAAGATTGATTTCGTCGGTCTGGATCCGATAACGAAGCTGCAGGCCGGTGTTTTCGCTAACCGGGAAGCCGAAATTCACCCCCGCCCCGATGGTCTCGGATTCGAAGTTCGATACATCCAAGAAGTCCGAGCGGGTCGAGAACACTTCCAAGCCCGCGGACAGATTGCGATCCAGGAAACGAGGTTCTTGGAAGCGGAAATCGACAAATTGCTGGCGATCAGAGGCCGATAGCCGCGCCACCAAGGTCTGACCACGCCCCCGCAAATTGCGCTGAGTCACGCTGAGATCGAGAAGAAAAGCATCAACTGACGAGAACCCGGCAGCAAAGGACAATTCGCCGGTTGCTGTCTCGGTGACATCGATATCGACCACCGTGCGATCCGGTCGAGACCCTGCCCGCTCGGTGATTTCAACTTCTTCAAAGTATCCCAGGGCCCGGACGCGGTTACGAGACCGGTCGAGCAGCACCCGGTTAAACGCGTCCCCTTCGGCAACCCGTAATTCCCGACGAATAACACGATCCAGCGTCTGAGTGTTGCCGTTAATATTGATCCGTTCGATATAAACGCGCGGGCCTTCATCAATCGCAAAAGTGACATTCACTTTGCGGGTTTCAGGATCGGCTTCGAGACGTGGCGTGATGTCGACAAAGGCATAGCCGGCAATCCCGGCAGCATAGGTCAGCGTGTCGATCGTGTCTTCGATGGCATCGCCGCGGAACAGATCCCCATCGCTGAACGGCACTGCACGCTTCAAGCCCTCTGAGCTGAGCTTGTCGAGAGCCGTTTCAACCTCGACTTCGCCAAACGTGTACTGCTCGCCCTCATCAATCGTGTAAGTGATATAAAAGTCTTCGCGATCCGGGGTCAGATCCGCGACGGCGCTGATCACGCGGAAATCATAGTAGCCTTTGTTCTGATAGAATTCGCGCAGCAATTCGCGGTCAAATTCAAGGCGGCCCGGATCGTAATTATCATTCGAGCTAAAGAATCGCCACCAACGCGACTGCTTGGTGACAATCTCGCTGCGCAGGCGGCGATCTGAATACGCGTCATTGCCGATGAAATTGATCGAACGAACGCCGGTGACCGGCCCCTCCGACATGACGAACACCAAATCGACCCGGTTCTGATCAAGCGGTTTGTACTGTGGCTCGACGGTGGCCGAGAAGCGGCCGGCCTGTCGGTAAAGTTCGAGAATGCGTTGAACATCGGCTTGCACCCGCGCCGCGGTGAAAATCCCGCGAGGGGCCGCCTGAATTTCTTCGCGCAGTTTGTCATCGTCGAGCGCGTTGTTTCCTTCGAAGAGCACCCGGTTGATAATCGGGTTTTCGACGACACGCACAATCAGGTCAGGACCTGCTTTATCGAACGACGCGTCGGCGAATAGCCCGGTCGCAAACAAAGTCTTGAGCGATAGGTCGATCCGGGCCGGATCGAACGCATCCCCGGGCGCTACCAACAGATAGGATTGCACCGTGCGATCTTCGATTCGCTGGTTTCCTTCGATCCGAATCTGACGGATCGTTTCATTCACTTGCGCACCAGCTTGCATCACAGGAGCTTCTGTGACCACAAGCGCGCTAGACGCCATCAAGGCTGCCGCCAATACTTTACGCATCGATCCCTCGATCCTCCATGGCAAGTGACTTACTCGCCTGTTGAGCCGGCAAATAGGCCGGTTTCCAGAACGTCACCCCAGGTGATGAAAACGAACATGGTCAATAGCAGACCAAGCCCCGCCATCAATGCCACTTCCTGCACCTTTTCTGGCATTACTTTGCCAGTCACAGCTTCATAGGCGTTGAAAACGAGATGTCCCCCGTCAAGGACAGGCAATGGCAGCAGGTTGAAAAAGCCAATGCCTATCGAGATAAGCGCGCAAAGTTGCAGGGTTGACCAAGCCAACGCACTGACACGCCGAGACATGGGCACAGTTTCTGCACCCAATGTGCGATTGACGATCCGCCTCCCCGCGTCACCAATCGCAACCGGGCCGCTCATCAGGCCCAGTGGTTCCTTGCCGGTAATGATCCGGCTTAACATATAGACGGTGTGTTCGACCGTGTTCTTGGTTTCGACAACGCCTTTGCCAACCGCACTGATTGGACCATAGCGCCGAAACTCGACCGAGTCCGCGACCGGCGCTGGCACCAGCCCGATCGTACCTTGCGGCACGATCTGACCAAGCTGGTTTTCACGCACCACACGCACTGGCGTCACTGTGAGGTTCAGCGATTGCGAGCCTCGTTCGATCTCAAAATTCAGCTCTCGTCCTGAGGACATGGTGGTGATGACGATCATATCTGCAACTTCGCGGATTGGCTTGCCGTCAATCGTCTTAATCACATCGCCAGCAACCATACCGGCTTCGGCGGCCGGAAAGCCATCATTCACCTGGTACGCATAGACATCGTATTGCTCAGTGCCACGGAACGCGAAGAAGATCGCAAACAGGAAGACAGCCAGGATGAAATTCGCTGCAGGCCCGGCCATCGCCACGATTGAGCGCGCCCCGACGCCGAGCTCATGGTAAGGCTTGCCGATCGGGCCTTGCTCCTGTTTGCCGACATCGCCCGGCAATTGGCTCTCGCCGACAAATTTCACGAACCCGCCGAGCGGAATCCAATTGATCCGCCAGCGTGTGTTCTTGCTGTCTTTGATTTCCGCGATCGGTTTTCCAAAGCCAACCGAGAAGGATTCCACGGCCGCACCATACCAGCGCCCTGCCAAATAGTGGCCGAGCTCGTGAATGATCACGACCACGCCGAGCAGGAATGCCAGGCAAATCAGAAAAATCGGGCCTTGCGCCAGAATCTCCGTCAAGCTGTTCGCTCCTGCGTCTGGCTTTGCACGTCTTCCAAGAGTGCGCCGGTTAATCGTTTGGCCTCAGCCTGAATGGCCATGACTGCTTCCAGATTATCGCAATCCTGACAAGCCATTGGCCCAGATAGAAACCGCTGCAAGGCCGCTTCCACAACCCAGCTTATGTCGAGGAATCGACATTGGCCCGCAAGAAAAGCAGCTACAGCAGCTTCATTAGCGCAATTTAATACAGTTGGTGCACCGCATCCGGCCCTCAAGGCTTGCCGCGCCAGACCCACAGCTGGAAAGTTTTCCGAATCAAGGGCTTCAAAGTCCAGCTTGCTGAGCGCAATCAGATCCAAGGCCTCGACCGCGGTCGGTTGACGCCGTTCCGGCCAGGTCAGCGCATGGGCGATCGGGGTTTGCATGTCTGGCGTGCCCATTTGCGCCAGCACCGATCCATCGCGATACGCCACGGCAGAGTGGACAATGGATTGCGGGTGAACGACGACTTCAATCCGGTCTTCGGGAATATCAAACAGGTAGGATGCCTCAATCAGCTCCAATCCCTTATTGAATAAGGTCGCGCTATCAATCGAGATTTTCTGCCCCATTTCCCAACGCGGATGGGCCAGCGCATTGGCGCGCGTGACTGACTGCAGATCGCTGCGCTGATACCCCCGAAACGGGCCTCCCGAGGCGGTCAGGATCAGCCGTTCGATATCCTCCCGGCGCTCCATCACCTGAAACATGGCATTGTGCTCAGAATCGGTCGGCACAATCGCGACGTCTCGTTGTTCAGCTATTCGGTTGAGCAGTGGCCCGGCGCACACCATGCTTTCTTTATTTGCCAAAGCAACCGAGTTCCCAGCTTCGAGCGCGGCCAATGTTGAAGGCAACCCGTCAATCCCGACAATCGCGGCGAGCAGCCGATGAACTGGCCGCGTGGCCGCTTCTTTGATGGCCTCTGCACCAGCGGCGACTTCTATACCGGTTCCGGAGAGCGCGGCCCGCAAATGATCGCGTTTGCGTTCATCTGCGATGACAACTTGCTGAGGCCGAAAAGAGAGCGCCTGTTCGATCAAGAGATCGACATTCGATCCGGCACTGAGTGTATCCAAGGCGAACACGGGGTCGTCGGCCTCAGCATTGGCATGCGCGACCACGGCGAGCGCGGATGTCCCGATCGATCCGGTCGAGCCCAGAATTGAAAGTGTGCGCACCTCACTCATCCGCTCAGACCTAATACGGCGACCAAGCCCGGGGCAAATAGAAAACCCAGAACAGTTGCAACACACACCATGCCGAGGCCGTCGACCCGATCGAGCAATCCGCCATGGCCGGGCACCAAACCACTGGAATCCTTAATTCCATATTGCCGTTTCATCGAGCTTTCGAATAGGTCTCCAAGTTGCGCGATGATCGAAATCAGCGCCCCCATCATGACCCACACGAACACATCCCCGCCCGTGATCCGCGCCGCCAAGACCCCACATAGCGCACTAAACAGGATGGCGCCGATTGCGCCACTCCAGGTTTTCGCCGGCGAATCCGGATGCAGCGGTGGTCCGCCAAATCCACGCCCTGAAAAATAGGCAGCCGAGTCTGATCCCCAAACGATCGCCATGAAGATCAAGGCAACCGCCACCCCATCCCACGGACCTTCTCGCATGAAAAACAGGGCGAGCGGCATGCCGGCCACATATAACATGCCAAACGCTTCGGCCCCCCGCTTACTCCCTACGGGATGGGTAAGACTTGCCAGAAAAACACTCGCTGCGAGCGTCAGAACCGCCCAGAGGGGCGCATCAAGAATAGCCGGAAGAAAGGGCAGCATCGCCAAAAAAACGAATGCCTTCATCGATGGCGAGCCCGTCATTCGGATCCACTCATAAGCCATTAAGCCAGCAAACAGACCGCACCCGGCGGAGAGCCAAGGCCCGCCTTTCCAAACCAGGAACAAACCGATTGGGATCATCACCGCAGCCGAAATCAGCCTGAGCCCGAGATCTCCGGGCTGACCGTCATGCTGTTTTTGGCGCGCCACAGTCTAAGCGGCTCCCGACGCCAAACCGCCAAATCGACGCTCACGCGCCCGATACATCTCAATCGCATCGAGCAGATGCGACTTGCCAAAATCCGGCCATAAGACATCCAGAAAAACCAGCTCCGCATACGCCGCTTGCCAGATCAAGAAATTGCTCAGGCGATATTCTCCGCTGGTGCGGATCAAAATATCAGGGTCTGGCAAGCCATCGGTATCGAGAAAACGCGCGAAAGCTGTTTCGTCGATCTCCGAGGCTTCCACCTCACCGGCTGAGATCTTTTCCGCCATGGCTTTGGCGGCGCGCAGCATTTCTTCGCGCCCACCATAATTGAAGGCGATGCAGAGGTTGAACGCATCATTCTCTGCCGTGCGTTTTTCGGCCCGATCGACAAGCTCTAGAATGTCATCTGGGAGTCCATCCCGCGTGCCCAGAATGCGGATCTTCACGCCCTCTTCGGCCAAGCGGTTCAGATCGCGCTTCACGTAGGCTTTCAATAAGCCGAACAGCGCGTTCACTTCCGAAACAGGCCGGCGCCAGTTCTCAGTCGAAAATGAGAACACGGTCAGATTCTTGAGACCGATCTCCTGCGCAGCTTCAACCGTGCGACGCAGCGCTTCAACACCGCGCTCATGTCCGATCGCGCGCGGGAAGCCACGCGCTTTCGCCCAGCGCCCATTGCCATCCATGATGATTGCAACATGGTTGGGAAAGTCACTGATCTCAGGCGCCTTATCACCTGAGCGAGCGGCTGAAGTGGCGGCGGTCAAACCTGCATGATCTCCGCTTCTTTTGTTTTCAGGGCGTCATCGACTTTGCTGACATAGATGTCCGTCAGCTTTTGTACTTCGTCGGACAGCGAGCGATGCTCATCTTCGCTAATGTCCCCGTCTTTTTCCATTTTCTTCAAGGAATCCATGCCATCGCGACGGACGTTGCGGACAGCGACCCGAGCCGATTCTGCATACTTGCCAGCGACTTTGGTCAATTCAACGCGGCGCTCCTCATTGAGTGGCGGGATGGGGATCCGCAAGGTCTGGCCATCGACAACCGGATTTAAGCCCAACCCGCTTTCCCGGATTGCTTTGTCGGTTGCGCCGACCAGGCCCTTATCCCAAACATTTACTGCAATCATCCGCGCATCCATCACCGAGACTGACCCAACCTGATTGAGCGGCATATTCGAGCCATAGGCAGGGACCTGGACCGTATCGAGCAGATTGACCGAGGCGCGCCCTGTGCGCAGCCCTTGCAATTCGGTTTGCAGGGAACTGATCGCGCCCTCCATGCGGCGTTCGAGGTCTTTTTTATCGTAACTCATTTTCTATCCTCTCGATCCGGAGATGACCGTGCTTGGCCCTTTTCCGGTCAGCACATCTTGCAGCGCTCCCTTATTATGCAAGGAGAAAACCACAATTGGTATATTGGTGTCACGCATCAGACTGACAGCGGACGCATCCATGACGCGTAAATTGCGCGCCAAGACATCCTGATAGGTCAGATGATCATAGCGTTCGGCATTGGGATCGGTTTTCGGATCGGCCGAATACACGCCGTCGACCTGCGTGCCTTTCATCATCGCATCGCAATGCATTTCTGCGGCGCGCAAGGCGGCGCCGGTATCGGTGGTAAAGTATGGATTACCGGTGCCAGCCGCAAAGATCACGACCCGACCTTTTTCCATATGCCGAATGGCGCGGCGGCGAATAAACGGCTCGCAGACCTCGTCCATCCGAATCCCGGACTGGACTCGCGTCTGCACGCCGATCGATTCCAGGGCGCTTTGCATGGCAAGGGCATTCATGATTGTCGCAAGCATGCCCATGGAGTCGGCTTGTGAGCGTTCCATACCCTGTGCCGCGCCCTTCATGCCGCGGAAAATATTGCCGCCACCAATGACCAGGCAGATTTCGACGCCAAGATCGCGTGCGGCGGCAATCTCTTCTGCAAATCCAAGACAGGTCGGCATGTGAATGCCATAATCGGTAGAGCCCATGAGGGCCTCTCCCGAAATCTTCAGGAGAACGCGCTTATATTTCAAGCCACGATCGGTCTCGGTTTCACCTGGCATCCTGCGTCTCCCGCTGCTTCTGAGCCCATAAAAGATTCCCGGCCACCTGTCATCGGTGGCCGGGACCTAAAAGCACTTATTTTTTGAAGGCTTTACGCCTTGGTCATGGAGGCGACTTCTTCGGCGAAATTGTCTTCGGCCTTTTCGATGCCTTCGCCGAGCTTGAACATTACAAAGCCAGCGAGTTCGGCGCCGCTATCTGAGATGAACTGACCAACGGTCTGGTCCGGGTTCATGACAAATTGCTGCTCCACCAGAACAACTTCCTTGTAGAACTTCTTGATCCGGCCTTCGATCATCTTCTCGATGACATTGGCTGGCTTACCAGATTGCTCAGCTTGTTCTGTCAGCACCTGCTTTTCGCGCGCGACCAGATCCTGGTCGAGATCAGCGACGGTCGCAGAGGCTGGCGAGGTGGCCGCGACATGCATCGCAACTTTCTTGCCCGCTTCGGTGAGATCGCCAGAGCCATTGAGGCCAACCAGAACACCGATCTTGCCCATGCCAGGCGCTTCGGCGCTGTGAATGTACGCGGCGACGGAGTCAGCTTTGATCTGAGCCGCACGACGCAGAGTCATGTTTTCGCCGATCGTGCCGACCAGACGCTTGATCATGTCTTCGACTGTGCCATCGCCATCCGGCGCCGCGGCGGCCTTCACCGCCTCAGTGGAGCCATCTGTGGTCAGCGCGAGCTTGGCGATATCGGCCAATGCCCCCTGAAACGTTTCGTTACGCGCAACAAAGTCGGTCTCGGCATTCAGCTCGACCACCGACCCGGTTTTGCCATCGTCCGAGACGACGGCAGCAACCAGCCCATCCGCCGCGGTGCGGCCAGACTTTTTGGCAGCCTTAGACAGGCCTTTCGCGCGCAGCCAATCGACAGCGGCTTCGACGTCGCCATCATTCTCAACCAGCGCTTTCTTCGCGTCCATCATACCTGCGCCAGTCTTGTCACGCAGATCCTTGACGAGGGCGGCAGTAATCTGAGCCATCCTAGTTGTCCTTCTGTTCAAACCCGGGGGTGTTTAAGCTTCAGTTTTGTCTTCAGTGACTTCAGCGGTTTCTTCGGTTGCGGTTTCCGCTTCCGTCTCTGCCGCTTCGGCTGCGGCGACGTCAGCCTCGACCAGCGCTTCAATATCTTCCGAAGCGCCCAAATCAATGCCAAGCCCAGCTGACGATTCAGCGAGGCCGTCCAGAACAGCATCAGCGATCAGGTTGCAATAGAGCGAGATCGCGCGCGCCGCGTCATCATTGCCGGGGAAGGCGAAGTCGGCATCGTCAGGGTCACAATTGGTATCGACCACAGCGACCACTGGGATGCCCAGCTTGCGCGCTTCTTTGATGGCGATCGCTTCTTTGTTGGTGTCGATGACAAAGATCAGATCTGGCAGGCCGCCCATATTGGCAATTCCGCCCAGGGCCTTGTCGAGCTTCTCGCGGTCGCGCTCCAGGTTCAGCAGCTCTTTTTTGGTCAGGCCGGATTGTTCTTTGTCTGACAGGGTTTCTTCGAGTTCGCGCAGTCGCTTGATCGAGTTTGAAACCGTCGACCAATTGGTCAGTGTGCCGCCGAGCCAGCGATGGTTCATGTAATATTGCGCGCAGCGCTGAGCCGCTTCGGCGATTGGCTGAGCCGCCTGGCGCTTGGTGCCGACGAACAGTACGCGGCCGCCTTTAGAAACCGTATCACGGACTTTCACGAGCGCCTGATGCAAAAGCGGCACAGACTTGGACAGGTCCATAATGTGAATGCCAGAACGCGCGCCATAGATGAATTGCTTCATCTTGGGGTTCCAACGGTGAGTTTGGTGGCCAAAGTGAACGCCAGCTTCGAGCAGTTCACGCATTGTGAATTCAGGCAGTGCCATCTTAATTTTCCTTATCCGGTTGACCGGCATGATCCCTATCGAGCCTCACTTGAGGACCGACACCGGAAGGACCACGCATCGGGGGTTGTTGCGCGCGTCTATACATGAATAAAGCTGCAGTGCAACACCCGGCCTCAGATCAGTGCGGGCTCAGGCAGCCTCGTGATCAACGCGGGCGACACCGGGGGCGGTTTTCAAGGCCCGCAAGGCTTCGATCCCGGTCGGATAGGTGTCAGGTAGCCTGAGGGTTACAACGCGGCCATCTTCGATCGGAAGACGCACAAATATCTCACCACGATCTTGCCCAGAAGCCCCCTTCAAGCGCGCCGCAATGGCCGCAAGACCGCTCAGATCCGCGCCTTTTTCGAGCCGCACGGATAGGGCCGGTGCCTTTTTGGCAATCCGCGCCTGCTCAATCGGCTGCACCCGCCGCGCCGACAGACGGATTTCATCATCGCGCCGACGTACCTCGGTTAAAATCACAACGGCGCAACCGGGTTCCAGCTGATCGCGCATATCTGATAGCAGCTCCGGCATCACCATAAGCTCGACCTCTCCGGTTGGGTCGGACAGAGTCAGGAAGGCGAATTTACCGCCATTGCGCGCTGGTTTTTCGACGCGTCGACGCACCACCCCGATCAGCTCCATCGGTTTGCCGTCCACCGCACTGTCAGCGATGTTCATGGCATAGGTGATGCGCCCATCCTCGAGGCTGTCGAGAATATCGTCGAGCGGATGACCAGAGAAATAGAAACCGATGGCGGCGAATTCCTGATCCAGCTTTTCCTGCATGTTCCAAGCCGCAGCTTTGGGCAGGTCAGCGCGCATGGCCGGTTCAGCATCCCCGAACAGGCCGCCCTGCCCGCCGGCTCGGTCTTCGGCGGACGCAGAGCATGTTGCGGCGAGCATGGGCGCTGATTTCAAGACGCGCGCCCGGTTCGGCTCCAACGCATCAAAGCCGCCAGCCTTGGCAAGCTGTTCGAAACACTTCTTGTTGATGTCTTTCGGATCGACGCGTTCCGCGAAATCGTGAAGACATTTATAAGCGCCATTGGCCTCGCGTTCGGCCACCAAATGCTTCATCGCTTCGGGCCCGACCCCTTTAAGGGCACCGAGCGCATAGACGATCGAGCCTCCATCGACATCAAAATCCGCCGTCGAGACATTCACATTCGGTGCGATAACCGGGATTTTCAGGCGCCGCGCCTCCTGGAAAAAGGCGGCGAGCTTGTCGGTATTGTGCAGGTCCAGGCTCATCGACGCGGCGAGGAAGGCGACGGGGAAATGGCGCTTCAGATAGGCGGTGTGATAGCCGATCAAGGCATAAGCCGCGGCGTGCGACTTGTTGAAACCATAGCCGGCAAACTTTTCCATCGTGTCGAAAATGTCATTGGCGAGCGGTGCTTCAATGCCTTTCAGCTCTTTCGCACCTTTCAAGAAGCGCTCGCGTTGCGCGACCATTTCCTCGAGCTTTTTCTTACCCATGGCGCGGCGGAGCAAGTCGGCTTCGCCGAGCGAATAGCCGGCAATCTCCTGAGCCATCCGCATCACTTGTTCCTGATAGACCGGCACGCCATAGGTTGCCTGCAGGATCGGTTCGAGGTCCGGGTGCTGATATTTGATCGTGTTCGGGTCTTCCTTACCCGCAACATAGACCGGGATGTTATCCATTGGCCCCGGACGATACAGCGAGATGATCGCGATCACGTCCTCCAGATTGCCCGGACGGACCTTGCGCAACGTGTCGCGCATGCCCTGGCCTTCCAATTGGAACACACCGAGCGTCTCGCCCGATGCCATCAACTTATATGTCTCGGCATCGTCCAGACTATGCCATTCCGGGCCAACATCCTGGCCATCGCGGCGAATGAATTTCAGCGCCCGATCAATCACCGTCAGGGTTTTCAGGCCGAGAAAGTCGAATTTTACCAGGCCGGCCGATTCCGCCCATTTCATATTGAACTGGGTCGCTGGCAGGTCAGCGCGCGGATCATTGTAAAGCGGCACCAGCTCGGTCAGGGGGCGATCACCAATCACCACACCCGCAGCGTGCGTCCCGGCATTGCGATACATGCCCTCCAGCGCCAGCGCCGTATCGAGCAGCTCGCCAACCCGCGGGTCGCGACTGACCTCTTCGTCAAACTTTGGTTCGTCTTCGATCGCCTCGGACAGTTTCGGCGGCTTGGCCGGATTGAACGGAATCAGCTTGGCGAGCCGGTCAACCTGGCCATAAGGCATCTGCATGACGCGCCCGACATCACGGACCACAGCTTTCGCCTGCAAGGTCCCGAACGTAATGATCATGGCGACCGATTCCGCACCATATTTGTCGCGGACATAGCGGATCACCTCGCCGCGGCGTTCCTGGCAAAAGTCGATATCGAAGTCGGGCATCGAGACCCGTTCCGGGTTGAGGAAGCGTTCGAACAGCAGGTCAAAGCGTAACGGATCGAGGTCGGTAATGGTCAGCACCCAGGCGACCAGCGAGCCCGCGCCTGAGCCCCGGCCCGGCCCAACCGGGATGTCCTGCTCTTTCGCCCATTTGATGAAGTCGGCAACGATCAGGAAGTAGCCGGGAAAGCCCATCCGCTCAATAATGCCGAGCTCGTAATCGAGCCGTTCGAAATAGGTCTCACGGCTGGCATAAAGCTTCGGCGCTTCAGCGAGACGCGCCTCCAGGCCTTCCTTGGCCTGCAATTTCAGCTCATCAATTTCAGAGCGTGAGCCATCGCCAAAATTCGGCAGGATGGGCGCGTGCTTTGTGGCGCGAATGCCGCAACGTTTGGCGATCTCAACCGTAGTCTCAATCGCTTCGGGCAGATCGGCGAAGAGTTCGCGCATCTCGGCTTCTGTTTTGAGATATTGCTGACCTTCAACCTGTGGCCGGTCTTCCTGGCCGAGATAAGCGCCATTGGCGATACACATCATCGCATCATGCGCTTCGGCATCTGCGGCTTTCATGAAGCGGGCATCATGCGTGGCGACGATGGGCAGGTCGAGCTCATACGCGAGCGCCAGGAGGCCAGGCTCCGTCTGCGCCTCTGCGACCGAGCCGTGCCGGGTTATTTCAACATAGCACCGGTCTGGGAAATTCGCGGCGAGCTTCTCCAAGGTCGCCCTGGCGTCCTCGGTTTTGTCTTTCAGCAGGTGCCGGGCGACCTCTCCTTCGGCCCCACCGGTGAGCACAATCAAGCCCTCCGTCTTTTCCTCAAGATACTTCTTATGGATGCGCGGCACACCATTCTCGGCATCGAGATAGGCATAGCTGGAAAGCGCCATCAGTCGTTTGTAACCGGCCTCGTTCTGGGCGTAGAGCGAGAGGCGCGTAATGGTTTCCTGATGCGCCCCATCGGTGACATCAAAGCAAACCGCCATGATCGGTTGGATGCCCGCACCTGAGAGACTTTCCGACAGCTCAAGCGCCCCGAAAAGATTGTTGCGGTCTGTGACCGCCACAGCCGGCATGCCCTGCTCTTGGCACCATTTGGTCAGACCCTTGGTCGTGATCATGCTCTCAAGCAGTGAGAACGAGGTTCGCACGGCAAGATGGATGAATGGCGACTGGCTCAAAGGGCGCTCCCGATCCGAACAGATGAACAAGTCGGTTTGGCGCGATTCTCCGTCGCCCCAACAAACTTACTCTTGCGGTGAAGCGATAGCATCAAAGACAAAAGAACAAAAGCAGAACTTTAATCTGTGCTCACAAAATCTGTGAGTTTCCCATCCTGAAGAGTCAGCACCCGGTCCATATGCCGCGTGAGCGCCATGTTGTGGGTCGCGACCAGCACCGCCGCCCCTTCGCTGCGCGCCATCCGGATCAGACTTTCGAACACCCGTTCCGTTGTTGCGGGATCAAGATTGCCCGTTGGCTCATCAGCGATCACCAAGCGTGGATCATTGACCAAGGCGCGCGCGATCGCGACTCTTTGCTGTTCACCGCCTGACATTTGACCGGGTTGGTGCTTTAGGCGTTCGGACAAGCCCATTTCCGCCAACAAAACATCCGCTTTCTCACGCGCCTTGCGACGTCCTAAGCCGCCAACCATGAGCGGCATGGCGACATTGTCGCGAGCGTTAAACTCCGGCAGCAGATGATGGAACTGATAGACAAAGCCGAGTTTTTCACGCCGTAAACGGGTCCGACCACTATCATTCAGGGCGATGCAGTCTTCCCCTTCAAGGAAGACTTGCCCGCTTTCGGGCTTTTCCAGCAGACCTGCCGTATGCAGGAGCGTCGACTTACCCGACCCAGACGGCCCGATCAGCCCAACCAGTTCGCCCGGATTAAGCACCAGATCGGCCCCGTCCAAGACGCGCAGCGTGCCGCTTTCCGACTTGTACTCGCGGATAATCTCGCGAAGTTCCAGAACCGCCGCCATTATTCGAACCTCAGCGCTTCAACCGGATCGAGCCGTGCCGCCGCCCAGGCCGGCCAAATGGTCACCAGCATGGACATGGCCATGGCCCAGAGCGTCACCAAAGTGACCTCAACCCAGTCGAGAATGGCCGGCAACCCGTCCAAGCCATAGACGGTTGGCGGGAACAGCTCGCGCTGCAGGACAAAGCCGATGCCATCGATCACATAATTGATGTTCATCACCACGATCACGCCGAGCACGGCGCCGATGAATGCTCCAGTCAGCCCAAGCAAAGCTCCGATCATCAGGAAGACCCGCATGATCGAGCCCCGGGTTGTCCCGACGGTGCGCAAGATGGCGATGTCACTCGTCTTGTTCTTCACCAGCATCACGACGCCCGTAATGATGTTTAGCGACGTGATCATGATCAGGATCAACATGATAATCATCATCATTGAGCGTTCAGTGTTCAGTGCGTTGAAGTACGCCTCGCGCTGCACTTTCCAGGTCTGGGTTGGCAGTTCGTAATTGAGCGCGCGCTGCACCGCCGCCTCAGCCGGCGCCGTCACCATTGCATCTGGGAGGCGCAAATCCAGTTTGTCATACAGACCCTTACGGCTGAAGAAGAGTTGCGCCTGTTGGACCGGCATCAGGATGTAGAGCTCGTCCAGTTCGACACTGCCAGTTTGGAAGAATTGCCCAACTGTGTAGGTCTTGCGCCTTGGGGTGACGCCAAACGGACCCTGCACCCCTTCTGGTGCAATCAGGGTCAATTGATCACCCGGATAGAGCCCGAGGTTGGCCGCCAGGAAGCGCCCCACCATGATCACGTCACCGCCATTTCGGCCTTCGCCAAAACCGATCGCGCGCGCCGCATCGGCGCCGCCCTCGAGGAATGGCAAATTATCGAGATCCTCAGTGCGAACCCCACGTACGATAGCACCGCTTTGTCGGCGGTCGGTCGTCGCCAGCACTTGCTGCTCGATGATCGGCATCGCCTGATCCACTTCAGGGAGCGCTTCAATGCGCAGGGCCAGCTCATCGATCCGCTCTTGCGGCGACTCCTGCGTGTAAACGAAAATGTGGCCCTGCCCGCCTAGCATGGCATCCAGCAAAGTGGCTCGAAAGCCGCTCATCACTGACATGATGACAATCAGTGCCATCACAGCGAGCAGAATGCCGATAAAGGACACGATGGAAACCACCGACACGCCGCCATTGGCGCGGGTCGCCCTCAGATACCGCCAGGCCAGCGTTCGCTCAACTTGTCCAAAAGGGGTGGCACGGCTCATGTTCGGATCGTTAGGCTGAGATTGTGAAGAAAACGTGGTGAGGTGGAGAGCGCCGCACAATCGCTGTCACCCCGGACGCCACGCGATCCGGGGCCCAGCACACGGTGTCTTTGGGTCCCGGGTCTCGCTGCGCTCGCCCGGGATGACAAGACATGATTGTGCCCAAAACCAACTCCTAGCCGCAAATCTTGTTGATGGCCGATTCTAGCGACAGGTCTTCCTTATCGCCGCTGGCGCGATGTTTGAGCTCAACGGTTCCGGATTTCACCCCGCGCGGCCCGACCGTGATCTGCCAGGGCAATCCAATCAGCTCCATGCGCGCGAATTTCGGCCCTGCTCGATCGGCGGTTTCATCATAAAGCGGATCCTTGCCCGCCGCGCAGAGCTTCGCATAAGCCTCGTCCGCCACACCTGAGACATCCGCATCGTCCGGCTTCATTGAGATGATCCCTGCCCCGAATGGTGCCACTTCTTCCGGCCAGATGATGCCATTCTCGTCATGGCTTGCCTCAATGATCGCGCCGACACAGCGCGACACGCCAATGCCATAAGACCCGCCATGGATGGTCACGAGATCGCCATCAGAGGTCTGGACTTCGGCTTTCATCGGCTCTGAGTATTTGGTGCCGAAATAGAAGATGTGACCAACCTCGATGCCGCGCGCTTTAACCCGCCGTTCTTCCGGGATCGCAGCGAAAGCGGCTTCATCATGCTTCTCGTCAGTTGCCGCATAGAATTGGGTTCGCTTGGTCATTTCCGCTTCGAGCGCGCCCAGGTCGTCAAAATCGAAATCCGCCCCGGGGGCCGGCACGTCGAGGACCGACTTATCGCAATAAACCTCGCTTTCGCCGCTATCGGCGAGGATCAGGAATTCATGGCTGAGATCGCCGCCAATCGGGCCGGGATCGGCTTGCATGGGTATCGCCGTGATCCCCATACGCGCGAACGTATTGAGATAGGCCGCGAACATTTTCTGATAGGACACGCGCGCCGCCGCCTCTGAGAGGTCAAAGCTGTATGCGTCCTTCATGTAAAATTCGCGCCCGCGCATGACCCCAAACCGGGGCCGGATTTCATCGCGAAACTTCCATTGCTGGTGATAGAGATTGATCGGCAGTGCCTTGTAACTCTTCACGAAGGACCGGAAGATATCCGTGATCATCTCTTCATTGGTCGGACCGTAGAGCATGTCCCGCTCGTGCCGGTCGGTGATCCGCAGCATTTCAGCACCATAATCATCATAGCGCCCGGATTCGCGCCAAAGATCGGCTTGCTGCAAGGTGGGCATCAGCATTTCAATGGCGCCGGCGCGATCCATTTCTTCGCGTACGATTTGTTCGATTTTCTTCAGAACCCGGAAGCCGAGTGGCAGCCAGGAATAAATCCCGGCGCCATTCTGACGGATCATGCCGGTGCGCAGCATCAATTTGTGGCTGGCAATCGTGGCATCCGCGGGCACATCTTTTGAAACAGGAATGAAGTAGCGGGAAAGGCGCATTTGCGTGACTTTTTATACGGTTAGAGACTGACCTGCCCTGTTATTCAGAACTGTCCGGCTTGGCTAGGCCCAAAGCGCTGCGCTTGACGCCTCTGCGAATGCAGGCAGGACTGTAGACATGATCTTTCTCGACACGATCATCCGTTTTTCTGCCGTCACGCTGTTGGTTTGGCTCGCCATTCTGGCGATCCGGGATGCCCGGCATCTAATCCAGGGACGGATCATGATCGCGCTCGGCTTCACGCTCGGCGCCATGCTCTTATCGACGGCGCCCCCAGAGACCCGACCGCCGACCCCGCTCTATGAAGGCTTGAGACTGGTCGACACCGCGAACGTTGTTTTTGTCTGGTGGTTCAGCCTCGCCATTTTCCAGGATGATTTCAAACTGCGCACATTTCATTGGCTCACGCTTGGCGCCTATCTCGGGATCGCGGGCCCCGCACGTATCGAATACCTGTTCGGCTGGTTCGAGATCCCTTGGATGTACGAAATCGCAGTACGCGCACTCTCGATCGCGATGGTTTTGCACCTGCTCTGGGTCGCCCTGTCAGGATTGCGGGATGATTTGATTGAAGCGCGGCGCAAGATCCGGCTTTGGTATGTGATTGCGATGAGCGTCGCCACGGCTTTGGTCGTCCTCGGCGAGATGTTCTACACCTCGATGACCGGAGACAATAGCGACCCGCCCTCCTTGTCGCTGATCCGGACCGCGATCATTTTTCCGCCGGTACTCTTGGGCGCCTATCTTTATTTAAGCCTCAATCAGGAAGCTTTGCTGTTTCAACCTACGCCAAAACGCGAGACGCCGGTTCCGAGTATCGACCCCAAGGACTCCGCCACCCATTCCCGCCTGCTTTTTGCGATGCAGGAAGACAAGCTTTATCGTGAACCGGGGCTCGGTATCGGGGATTTGGCCGCCAGGCTAAGCGTCCCTGAGCATCAATTGCGCGCGTTGATCAATAAAGGCCTCGGCTATCGAAATTTCGCAGCCTTCCTGAACCAGTATCGTCTCGCCGATGCCAAAACCGCCCTGGCCGATCCCGAACAAGCGCGGGTGCCGATCCTGACCATTGCCATGGATGTTGGCTACGCTTCGCTCGCCACATTCAATCGGGCCTTTAAGTCCGAGGAAGGACTGACGCCGAGCGCATTCCGTACCGCCGCACTGTCTGAGACTGCGCAATCCTGAAAAACCATCCTCATTTTTGAAAATCTACCCGCAATTTCGCGGCTGCGGAGCTTGTTGCGTCGGCCTGTGCTGGTTTGTCCTCATCAACCTATGAGGAGACACCCCAATGGACCTGTTACCCTTCTTAACGGACTATCTCGGCCCGCGCATATTTGGCGGGATCCAGTTCGAAGCGACCCGCTATGCGATGGGCACGCTGGTCACGTTCTTGGTTTTGTGGGTAATCCTTCACCGCTTCATTGAGACGCGCAAAATCCGCAAGCCCACCCCGCGCGCCAAGCAAATCCAGATGGAGCTAAAACACTCGTTCAAAACCGTCTGCGTGTTTGTCGCGATGGATATTTTCATCTTTGAAGCGGCCGATCTCGGCATCTTCAAAAAATATGATGATTTTGCCGAGTATGGGATGCTCTGGTTCTGGGTCTCCATCCCGCTGCTGATCATCCTGCACGACACCTATTTCTACTGGACGCACCGGGCGATGCACACGGCCAAGCTCTACAAGCGCACCCACATGCAGCACCATCGCTCGCACAATCCAACGCCCTTCACAGCCTATAATTTCGCGGCGGGCGAAGCGGTCATCGAATACATGTATGTCCCGATCGCGCTGATGATCATCCCGACCCACAATCTCGCGCTCTATATCGTGCTCACCATCATGATCTTCAAAAATGCCCTGGCTCATTGCGGTTATGAAGTCTTCCCTCGGAGCTGGGCACGGTTGCCGGTCCTTGGCTGGCTAACCACGGTCACGCATCATGACATGCACCACGAACGCGGCACTGGGAATTTCGGTTTCTATTTCACTTGGTGGGACCGCTGGATGGGGACTGAACACCCGAACTATTTGCAGCGCCTCGACGAACAGGAACAACGCGCAAAAGCCATAAAAGCGGCCCGGCGCGCGGCAAAGAAGCGGCCTCAGATGGTGCCCGCTGAATAAGCAAAACCATCTCCCATAAGACCTTAACCGGCCGGAGCGCTCCCTCGCTCCGGCCTTTTTTTTGCATCGACTTTGACCGCGTGCGCGCCTAGGACAAATCTGTTTTCAGATTAGAGTGCGTCATAAAACCGTTTATCCTCATCTGCTTACTCGCTTTGCTGGCCGCCTGCGGATCCCCGACGCAGGACCGGACCGTCACGGTCGCAGTGGCCTCAAACTTCAAGACCACCATGGATGCGCTGGAAGTCTCGTTTGAAGCCGATACCGGGTACGAGCTCGACATCGTCACGGGGTCCACCGGCAAGCTTTTTGCGCAAATCACTTATGGCGCGCCTTATGATGTTTTCCTGGCGGCGGACCAGGCACGGCCCGCGCGCCTGGTCGAAGACGGTCGCGCCATCGCGGGCTCGCGCTTTACCTATGCACTCGGGCGACTGGTGCTGTGGAGCGAACAAGCTACGGCCCTCGATGCGGAGAGCCTAGGCGCCTCCGACCTTCACCGCCTCGCGGTCGCCAATCCCGATCTTGCGCCCTATGGACGCGCGGCCATACAGGTGATCGGAGCCTTGGGGTTGGATGCGCCATTATCGACAAAACTCGTTCTCGGCGAAAATGTCGGCCAGGCCTTCGCTTTTGTCAGCACCGGAAACGCTCAGCTTGGATTTGTCTCTGAGGCTCAGGTGTTGTCGCGAACGGGAACTGAGCGCGGGACCTTTTGGCGGCCTGAGAGCGATCTCTATGATCCGATCGCGCAAGATGCCGTCCTGATCACCACCGCAACAGAAAACCCCGCCGCGCGAGCGTTCATGGACTATTTGAACAGCGCGTCGGCCAAAGACATCATTGCCCAGCATGGCTATGACTTGCCCTGACCATGCCTGACTTGTCCGCTCTCTGGCTCACCGCGCGGCTCGCCTTCGTCACCACGGCTGTGCTGCTGATCATCGGCACGCCGCTCGCTTGGTGGTTGGCGCAGACGCGGTCGCGTTTTAAGCCTGCGATTGAAGCGATTATCGCGCTGCCGCTGGTGCTGCCGCCGACCGTGCTTGGCTTCTATCTATTGATCGCGATGAGCCCAAACGCGCCCTTTGGGGGCTTTTGGCTGCAAGCCACAGGCGACACGCTCAGCTTCTCCTTCACAGGCCTGGCCATCGGCTCGGTGATCTATTCTTTCCCGTTCATGATCCAGCCTTTGCAGACTGCTTTTGAGGGGCCAGTTCAGCAAGCGATGCGCACGGCCGCTAGTTTGCGCGCCTCACGATTGGACGCTTTCTTCTCGGTCGCGGTGCCGATGTCGATCCGCGGTTTCGTCACAGCGACCGTGCTCTCTTTCGCCCATACATTGGGAGAGTTCGGCGTGGTCTTGATGGTCGGTGGCAACATTCCGGATCGCACCCGCGTCGCGTCGATTGAGATCTATGAGAATGTCGAAACGCTCAATTATGCCGACGCACATGTGCTGTCGCTGATCTTGCTGGTGATCTCCTTTTTGACCCTGTTCTGCGTCTTCCTGTTCAATAAAAGGTTCCCGGCCCATGTCAGGCTCTGAGCTTCATCTGCAGACCCGGATGCGTTGGGACGGGTTCACGCTCGACTTGGATGAACGCCTGCCGCTCGACGGAGTCACGGCTGTATTTGGACCGAGCGGCAGCGGCAAGACCAGCCTGCTCAACCTGGTCGCGGGATTTTTGCGGCCGACGGACGGCGTGATCACGTTCAACCGATCGCCCTGGTTTAGTACATCGCCAAAAACCTGGGTGCCGGCGCATCGCCGAGGTGTCGGCACGGTGTTCCAGGATGCCCAGCTTTTCCCGCATCTCTCGGTGCGCGGCAATCTCGATTATGCCGACAAGCGCGCGGACAGGAGCGCCCCGGGTCACGCCTATTCAGAGATCGTGGATGCAATGGATCTTACCCCGCTCATGGACCGGCATCCAAGCACGCTTTCCGGGGGCGAGAAACAGCGGCTCGCGATCGCCCGAACCTTGCTGACACGCCCTAAAATCCTCTTGCTCGATGAGCCGCTTTCGGCCTTGGACACAGCGCGAAAGGGGGATCTGTTGCCGTTTCTGGAGACGCTGAAAACACAGTTCAATCTGCCCACACTCTATGTCAGCCATGATGTCGATGAAGTCAGCCGGATTGCCGATCGTGTCATCGTGCTCGATGCCGGGCGGGTTGTGGCGCGCGGGCCGACCGATGAAGTATTGAGCCGGTTCGGCCTGGAGGCCGGGCGCAATCCCTATGAGCTTTCCAGCGTGATCGAAGGTATCGTTCAGGCGCGGGCGTCCGACAGCGATCTCCTGGAAGTAAAATCCGGTGACGCCTCGATCTGGCTTGCAGCAGGCCTGCATCTGGAACCCGGCACTCAGGTGCAGCTCAAGATCGCCGCGCGCGATGTCTCGATCGCCCTAGAGCGTCCAACCGGGATCAGCATCCAGAACATGATCCCGGCTACGATCCAGCAAATTGAGGCCAGCAAGCGACCGGTTTTTCAAACTCTGCACCTCGAAATTAATGGGCAAACCCTGCTGGCCACCGTAACCCGTAAAGCCGTGAGCGATCTTGCTCTTGCGCCAGGACAAGCGGTTTTCGCCCTGATCAAAAGCGCGACCTTTAACGGCTAGGCGACCGTCCTTTTCTGAGTCTCTTCCTGTTGGATCTCGAGGATCTCGCGGCCGAGGAAGAAGGAAATCGCGGTCCGGATCAGCACCAGAAGCCCGACAAAGATCAGATCGGAAAATTCACGCGTAATTACCGTATGGATAATGTCTGAGGCAATCATAAACTCAAGCCCAGTCAGAATATAAGTCCCAAGAATGGTCCGGACGGCACTGATATGACTGAGATTTCGAGTAAGCCCAATACCATGTCGGAGCCCACCGACCAATCGGATCAGCGACACGAAAAAGCCAAACAGGATCAGACCAACACCGATCAGATCAATGCAGATCGCCAGACCTTCCAGCGTGTGCATCACCGGCTCATCCAAACCGAACGGCAAGTGTTCCAGAGAGGTCCCGCCAGTCATGCCTTCCATCATGTGCCCACCGTCTGACGCAAACATCACATCAACTCCGCGTCGGTGATCACCTCGACCAGAGACGGCCCGTCATGTGCAATCGCTTTGGCCAGCGCCTCGGTCAATTGCTCGCGCGTTTTGACGAGCTCACCCATGCCCCCGCAGGAGCGCGCGAATCCGGCAAAGCTCGGATTGACCTGGCTGGTCTGCCAGACCTCAAACTCGGCGGCTTTCTGCTCTTTGGTAATCTTGCCGAGCTCGGAATTGTTCATCAGCACATGCGTGATGTTCATGCCGTATTTGACCGCCGTGGTGAACTCCATCGCATATTGCCCAAAACCGCCATCGCCGGAGACCGATATCACTTTGCGGCCCTTGTAAGGCCCATCTTCCTGTGTCGCCGCCCAGGCCCCCATCGCCGCCGGGAAAGAGAACCCGATCGAGCCGAGATAGCCGGACATCAAAACGCGCTGCTGCCCGGTCGGTTCGAAATAGCGACCAAAGGAATAGGTATTGTTGCCCACATCGACCGGCAGGATGGCGTCGGCGGGTGCGGCTTTGGTCAGGGCTTCGAACACCGCGGCCGCTGAGACCCCTTTGCCGCGATCTTCCTCGACGCGGCTGGCTTTTTCAGCGCGCCACAGTTTCCAGCGCTCCGCCACTTCGCCGCGTAGGTCCATGGCCGCCGCGCCGCCGCGCTCGAGCTTGGCTTTCAACAAGTCTGCCGTCACAGCGACATCGCCCATGACCGGGACCGTGACCGGATGGCGTTTGGCGAGCCGCATCGGATCGGTATCGACCTGAATGGTCGGCGCGCCTTCATATATGCCGGTATGGTCAGAGAAACTCGCGCCGAAGACCAGGAGCAGATCCGCTTCATTCATGAACCAGCTTGCGATCGGTGTCCCGGACCGTCCCATCACGCCTGCCGCGAGCGGATGATCATCGCCGATCTGGCCCTTGGCCTTGAACGTGGTGGCAATCGGGGCTCCGAGTGTCTCGGCCAGCGCAATGACCTGCTCCATGCCTTGCAGGGCGCCATAGCCGACAATGATCATCGGGCGCTTGGCACCCTGTAGGAGTTTGCTTGCCGCCTCGACCGCAGAAGGCGGCGGTGCCACCGCCATGTCGGCCATCCGGCCTGCGGGACCATAGGCTTTGGCGTCCTCTGCGGCGGGTTTGGGCTGAACATTGTCCGGGAACACAAGATGGCCGACGCCGCGTTTGAGAATCGACGTCTTGATCGCCTGGGTCATCAAGAGCGCGTGGTCCGAGGTCAGATGTACAGTCTCGGAAAACTCAGCTACCGCTTCGAACGCGGCCTCGAGATCAATGTCCTGAAACGCGTGCACGCCGACGACCTGGTCCTGGACCTGGCCCGTCAGTGCCAGCGCCGGCGCGCCATCGACCTTTGCGTCCCACAGCCCTGTCAAAAGATTGGTCGCGCCTGGGCCGGCAATGGTCAGCGCGGCGGCGGGGTGCCCCGTCAGCTTGCCATAGCCGGAGATCGCAAAAGCGGCCGCGCCCTCGTGCCGGATGCCATAATATTTGAGCTTGCCCTCTGCCTCTTGCACCCTGAGCGCATCGGCGAGGCCAAGATTGGA
Source organism: Hyphomonadaceae bacterium (assembly GCA_024743315.1). Classification (GTDB taxonomy): domain Bacteria; phylum Pseudomonadota; class Alphaproteobacteria; order Caulobacterales; family Hyphomonadaceae; genus Henriciella. The sequence goes on along the minus strand of JANSWU010000002.1, from coordinate 269,579 downwards.
ATGTCCGACCATGCCAAACACGCTGGACACGCCCCAATTGGTCATCGTCTCGGCCATGACATCGGCAATTGTGCGCTGTCGCGGCGGCAAAGCCGGGACGCCGACATAGACGCCATCGTCGCGGACTTGGACATCGAACATTTCCTGGCCGGTATCTTCATGCCCGCCTGGAGGTTTTCCTGTAAGGGGATCAAAATCCCAACCATGCCAGGGACACCGCAACCAGCATTGATCGTCAATGCCCTGCTCGATTGAGCCCTCGCCCAGAGGACCGCCCTGGTGCGGGCACTTATTATCCATCGCCGCGTATTGTCCCTGGAAATGAACTAAGGCGATCGATTGGGTGCCAGCCGTGGCAGATTTCACCCGTCCCTCTGAGACCTCATTGGGTTCAGCGACCTTATGCCAGATCAGTGTGGTTTTGGTTTCAGTCATGGATTAACCCCCTCGCTTGCCTGTCGCTGCCCTATCGAAAAACTCTATCGTAGACATATGAAATTGCGATCACAATTTTTTGGGGGGCTTGTGATTGGCGCAGGAGAGCGGCATTCGTTAGAGGCGGGAGACACGTTTTGAGGGGGTCTGCAGAATGAATAAAATCGCCATCGCTAAATGGGATGATCTGGAAGATCGACAGCCGGAATATGCGATAGTTGGCGAGGTCGATCTGGTCGTGGTCCGTTTCGATGACACGGTGTCGGTGTTTTATGGCCGCTGTCTGCATCGCGGCGCGCTGATGTCAGACGGGCATGTCGATGCCAATGACAATCTGATTTGCGGGGTCCACAATTGGGATTACCGACTCGATAGCGGGGTCTCTGAGTATGAGAATTCCGAAGCTTTGCCCAAGTTTCAGGCCTGGCTCGAAGAGGGCGAGGTTCGGGTCGACGCGGACGAAATCAATCAGTGGGGCTATGAGAACCCTCAGCCATACAATCGCGATGAATATCTCGGCCTGTACCAGGATCCGAGCCATGGCGAACACGCTGAGCCGAACAATGGCTTGATCCAGCAATATGCCCGCGATGGCCTGACGAAAACAGGGCATCACGGGATCACTGAATCCATGGGCGTCCCAGCGAAAGAGCTACCGAAATGGGACGACATCCAGATGATCACGGCGCAGCTGCACAAGATGCCGCTGCTCGACGACGCGGAGGTCGAAACCAAAACCACAATCGGCCCCAATGCGCAGAAACCCCTGCACTTGGACATTCCGCTTTTCGTTTCTGATATGAGCTTCGGCGCACTTTCCGAGCCCGCCAAGATCGCGCTCGCGCGCGGGGCGGAACTGTCCGGCACCGGCATCTGCTCCGGTGAAGGCGGTATGCTGCCAGAAGAACAGGAGGCCTGTTCTCGCTATTTCTATGAGCTCGCGTCTGGGCGCTTTGGCTTTTCCTGGGACAAGCTCGACAAGGTCCAGGCCTTTCACTTCAAAGGCGGCCAAGGCGCCAAAACCGGCACGGGCGGGCACCTGCCAGGGGAAAAAGTCAAAGGCAAGATTGCCGAAGTTCGCGGGCTCGAAGAAGGCCAAGCCGCGATCTCCCCGCCCCGCTTTCCGGACTGGACCGATTGTTTGCAAGTCAAAGATTTCGCCGACGAGGTGCGCGACCGCACCGGCGGCATTCCGATCGGTTACAAATTGTCTGCGCAGCATATTGAAAAAGATATTGAGGCGGCGCTCTTGGTCGGTGTTGACTATATCATCCTCGACGGACGCGGCGGCGGCACCGGCGCGGCGCCCATTATTTTCCGGGACAATATTTCGGTGCCGACCATCCCCGCCCTCGCCCGGGCAAGAAAATTCCTCGACGAAAATGGCCGCAGCGACGTTTCTCTGGTGATCACGGGCGGCCTGCGCAAACCGGCTGATTTCGTCAAAGCCCTGGCGCTTGGCGCCGACGCGATCGCGGTGTCAAACGCCGCCATGCAAGCGATTGGCTGCATCGCCATGCGCGCCTGTCACACCAATAACTGTCCGGTTGGCATCGCCACGCAGAAGCCGCATCTGGTTTCGCGCCTGGTGATCGAGAAGTCCGCCCAACGGCTGAAGAATTTTTTCGACGCCTCCACCGATCTGATGAAAGTCATGGCGCGCGCCTGCGGGCACAGTCGTCTCTCGGACTTCAGCATTGACGACCTGGTGACTTGTAGCCGCGAAATGTCTCACCTGTCCGGGGTTACTTATGCCGGGGTGACACGATGAGTGAAACCGCCGCAGAAACGCTGGTTCTCGCGCTCGGGATCTATTTCGGGATCGGACTGCTGGTTGGTCTGATTTATATGTTGGGTGGTGCGGGTCGAATAGATCCCGCCGCGAAAGGCAAAGGCCTGCCCTTTCGCGTTCGGCTGTTGATCCTGCCGGGAGTTGCCGGGCTTTGGCCGATTATGCTCACCAAACTGTTCACGCAGAAGGAGCCGCCCGTCTCATGAAACGTGCTCATAAACGCGCGCATCTCCTGATCTGGATCGTCCTCGCCCCAGTCATTGCCGGGCTGTTTGCGCTTTCGATCGTCATGCGCCCCGGTGCCCCCGTGAACGAGACCTTGCCAGACGTACTGATCGAGGAGGCACGCTAATGTCCCACGACTACAAAGCCGTTCAATCGACACCGTTCAAGAAGCGCTTCGATCTTTGGCTCCTTATTGGGATCGCGCTCTACTTAGTTGGCTTCATCGCGGTCAGTTTTAGCACGCAACCAGCCGGCGAGAGCTTGCATCCGGTACAAGTCGTAATCCGTGCCACCGGCACGCTCGCCTTCCTGCTGTTGACCTTCATCCTCTGCATCGGCCCACTGGCGCGCTTCACCGATCGGTTCAAACCCTTCCTGTACAATCGCAGGCACTTAGGTGTGACGACCTTCCTGATCGCGCTGATGCATGCTGCGCTGACAATTATGTGGTATCATGGCTTCTCCGAAACCAACCCCTTGGTTTCGGTGTTCATTTCCAATCCGCGCTATGACAGCCTGTCCGGCTTCCCGTTCGAGAGCCTTGGCTTTGTCGCCCTGATCATTCTGTTCCTGATGGCTGCGACCAGCCATGATTTCTGGAATGCCAATCTCGGACCTGGGCTCTGGAAGACGCTGCATATGGGAGTCTATTTCGCTTATGCCGCCTTGGTCCTCCACGTGGCGCTCGGCGCGATCCAGTTTAACAAAGACCCTATCTATGTCGGTCTGCTCGCGGCCTCAGCTGTGACTGTTATCGGTCTCCACCTCATCTCGGGTATCGCCGGGCTGCGTTCATCGCATCGCGACGGTTTGGACGGTTGGCTGAAAGTCGCTGCTGTGGCCGACATGGAAGACGCGCGCGCCAAGATCATCCGACCCGCTAAGGGCGAAGCGATCGCCGTGTTTCGGGATGGTGAAAAAATCTCGGCCGTCTCGAATGTCTGCCGCCATCAAGGCGGGCCGCTTGGCGAGGGCAAGATTGTCGATGGCTGCATCACCTGCCCCTGGCATGGCTTCCAATACCGTATGCAAGACGGCCAGAGCCCGCCGCCCTTTACCGAGAAGATCGCCACCTATGCGACCCGCATCGTCGATGGCGTGGTCTATGTGAACCCGGAGCCGAACGCTCCCGGCACACCGCAAACCCCGAGCCAGATTGGAGCCTCAGCATGAACAAGGATGATTTCTTCATTGGCTGGGCCGACACGCCAAAAGTCGATCGCCGGTTTTTCCTTGGCGCAGGTCTCGGGCTGCTCGCCGGAACGGCGGCGACCGCCACCGGGATCGCCGCCTTGCAAAAGCCCGCCGGCCCCGGGACCTGGAATATGGGCGAGGTGCGTGATTGGCGCGGCATCGCGACCGCTGAGCCGTACGGCATGCTGCGGACGCTTGAACTCGATGGCACGCCCCGAACTGCGCTGCTCGGTTGTCAAGGCAAATGCGGGGTCAGTGCCAAGATTGGCGCGCTCGCCGGAAAACCGGTCGTGGTCCAAGGCTCTCTCATCCAGCGCGGACGGCATGCAATGATTGCGGTGATCGACGGGCTCGATTGGATCCGCGAAGATGTCGACGGCGAGATCGGCGATCTGGCCTTCCCGACGCCAGAGCCGATCATGAACGTCTCGCTGAATGGCGAGATCCTGGACACCAAATGCTGGTTCGGCGCCATGCGGCCGTCCAGTGGCAAAGTGCATAAATCCTGCGCCAGCTTGTGCATTCGCAGCGGTTTGCCGCCCGCCTTCTATGTTGAAGATCCGAAGCAACAATCGGCGCTTATGGTGATGACCTCCGGCGGCTACGGCCACAATAAGGACTTGCTGCCTTATGTCGCCGACCCGGTCTCGATTACCGGTCAGGTCCAGCGCTTTGGAGATCTGTTCCTGCTCGATGCGCCGGTCAGCGCGATCTCTCGACTCTAATTGGTTGAGCCGAAAGTCGCGCCGGTTTTCTCGAAATAGTTCCGCCAGAACGCCTTCAGCTCACTGATCGGCAGGTCATATTCCTGACGCGGGACAATCCGCGCGACGACATCTACGCCGTCAAAAACCGGCACTTGTCCGGACACCGAGGTCTCTGAATAGGCCGCGAGATCCGCCCCGCTGCGATAGAAGGAGAAGGCGTCTGAATGCTGCATCAGGTCCGAGACAATCACCAAGCGGCGATTGCTGCGGTTTGACTGAAAATCAGCTCGGTCTCCGACAGCATATAGCGCTTCAAACAGCGGCGAGCTTGGTTGGCTGGTCGTTTTTAGCGTTTCCCCGACCGTCTCAGATAACGGCTGATAGAAATGCTCGCGCCAGGTATCGTCAATCATGCGTGGGTTCTGCAGGATTGGATTGGCATCTTCCACGCTGCCTGGCGAGCAATGCACGTAGAGCGTTTTCGGATCAAACGGCTGGGCGCTGTTCGGCAACACGACGGTCAGACGGCCGAAGCGAGGCAAGGCGCGCGCTTCTGCGTCAATCAATTCGTCGACCCAAGCCAAGTCATTCTCAGAAAACGGATCCGACTGATCAATCAGCAGGATCGTATGGGCTGGGTCACGCCGGTCCATGCGGCACTCATTCTCAGGGTCCAGGGCGGGTGCAGCATTAAACGCCGCCACCGAAAACAGACCAACCACGCTGAGCAACATGACGCCGATGGCGCTGCGCCAGAACCAAGGGCCTTTTTCTCTAGCTCGGGGCATCTTTTACCTCCGTCTCTTGCTTTCAGGCCGACCGGGCGTCGTTCTGATGTTCGCGGGCGAGCCGCGCATCCCGCGCCTTGGCGACTTCCTGATTGACCTGTTTCTGGATCGTGGAGAGGCCCTTCTGCACGCTTTGAATATGCGTCTCGAGCCATTCCCGCGTCAGATTCAACGCGGTCAGGTTCTGTTCAATCGTTTTGATCGCGGCATTGGCTTGTTCACGCTCTTTGCTGAGGTCAAAGCCGGGCAGGTTGGGCGTGACAATCTCATCAAAATAGGCCGGGATCGCCGCCTGCTCGCCGAGCTTGTCGCGAAACTTGTTGCGGGCGCGGCGATGCGCCTGACGGTAAGCGATCTTAAGCGAGCGCTCCTGGTCGCCAGCTTTGGCAGCAATGCCAACGGCACGGTCACGATGGGCCTCCAACTCATTCAGCGATTTCTCGATCTCACGCTTGGCTGCTGTGTGGCGTTTGTGTTGGGTCTCGAACCAGAACCGGCAGCGCGTGAAATAATCTGATAGGTCATCGCGGACGCCGTTACGAACCGCCTGCCGCTTTTCATAGGCGAGACGTTCCTTGCGCCAGACCCGGCCATAGCCCGGATAGCGATCGGAAATCCGGTCATAGCCTTCATAAACAGCAACACCAAAAATCGTCAGACCGATCAGGAGCAAGGCAATCGCGACGAGCGAATCCAGCCCGAAAATATTCGGGAACATGCTACCAATCACGGCACTAGGCGAGATGTCGAACATCGAGAACCCTGCCAGCGACCCAGCCTCCTGGGCCGCATGCAAGCTAATCTCAACCGCATCCCGAAAATGCGCGATGAAGAAATTCAGCATGATGCCGAAGAAGATCAGCAGACCCGCAACCACGCCGCCAGCAATCTGGAAGCCTTTGTCCGGGTGATTGAGATAACGCAGCCCGAAGAAGCCCGCGAGCACACCGCACAACACGTTGACGGCACTGATCCCGAAGGCGACCATCATGCCGCCCATCAGGCCAGAGGATTGAGCGTCCTTGAACAGGAGTGCGTTGAAGCAGCCTTCGACAATCATGATCAAAAGCAGGATGGCGAGCGTCTGCTCGACGTTTTTCTTAATGTCTGGTGTGCGCTTGCCGATGCGGTCGCCATGCTGCTGCTTGAAGTGCTGCAGCTCGATCACCGTCGCATCGTGATGATCCTTGGCTGAGTCGGCATCGTCGACTTCATAGTGGCGAAACTCATTCTCTTCCGCCTTGATCACTTCACGCAAATGATCTGGATGAATATCTGCTGGCGTGCAGTCCTGAATGAAATTGCGGACACTGGCGGCCGTGGCGCTCATCCAGGTCTCAAGGCCGCGACGGACGCTTCCAGCGCGCTCAGCAATCTCCTGCTCGCGCTCGCTCCACTGATCTTCGGTGATCGCTTCGGAGGCAGGAACAGCATCTGCGGCATCTTCTTGCGCAATCTTGCGGGTGCGCCCGCGACTAAACCCGAGATCGCCTTCTGACAGCTTGCCTTTCAGGCCATGCTTGCGCAGCGATTCCTTCGGTTTGAACGTTCTGATTGCAGACTGATAGCCAATATCTGCGCCCCAGCGCACCGATTTTCTATTCATTTGCCCAATCCCATTAACAAAGTCGGCCCGAAAATTAACTCTACTGAAAATCGGTGCAGGGCCTTAACAACCTCCTAAGACGATACTTAAAGCGCAGATCAGCTGGCCTTAAATTTACGTCATTAAGGTTTGATCTTTGTAATGATTAACGGGCGGTGCAGCGCCCTATTCCCACTCAATGGTTCCCGGCGGCTTTGACGTGATGTCGTAAACCACACGGTTTACACCCTTGACTTCGTTGATAATTCTCGTCGCGACGCGACCAAGAAAGTCGTGCTCGAAGGGAAAATAATCTGCGGTCATACCATCCGTAGAAGTTACCGCACGCAGCGCCAAAACGTTCTCATAGGTCCGCTCATCGCCCATTACGCCAACCGTGTTTACCGGCAGCAAAACCGCAAAAGCCTGCCAGATCTCGTCATAAAGATTCGCGTTGCGCAGCTCTTCAAGATAGATCGCGTCCGCCTTTCGCAGCGTGTCGGCTTTTTCGCGTGTAATCTCGCCCGGGATACGGATCGCGAGACCAGGCCCGGGAAAAGGATGACGTCCGATGAAGGCTTCCGGCAGACCAAGCTCGCGGCCCAAGGCTCGCACTTCATCCTTGAAAAGGTCCCGCAGCGGCTCGACCAGCTGCATGTTCATCCGCTCCGGCAAACCGCCAACATTATGGTGGCTCTTGATTGTCACCGAGGGACCACCAATTGCGCTAACGCTTTCGATGACATCTGGATAAAGCGTGCCTTGGGCGAGGAAATCGGCCCCACCAATCTTTTTGGCCTCTGCTTCAAACACATCGATGAACAGCTTGCCGATGATCTTGCGTTTGCGTTCCGGGTCGCTCACCCCCGCCAGCTCACCGAGAAACAGATCAGAGGCATCCACGTGTACGAGCGGAATATTGTAATGCTCACGGAATAGGCTGACGACTTGTTCGCTCTCATTCATCCGCATCAGGCCGTGATCGACATAGACGCAGGTGAGTTGACTCCCGATCGCTTCATGGATCAGCACCGCCGCGACGGAACTGTCGACCCCGCCCGACAGTCCGCAAATCACCCGGCCCGAGCCAACCTGCGCCCGGATCTTTTCAATCGCCTCTTCGCGATAGGCGGCCATGGTCCAGTCGCCCTTCAGGCCGGCAATATCGTGGGTGAAATTGCGCAACATCTGTTTGCCGCTCAGCGTATGCACGACTTCCGGGTGGAATTGTGTGCCATAGAAGTGACGCTCACGATCCGCGATCACTGCAAAAGGGGCGCCGGGCGATTTGGCGACGACTTCGAAGCCTTCGGCCATCTCCGCGACGTGGTCGCCATGGCTCATCCAGACCTGCTCGCCCTGCCCTTCGAAGGACAGACCGTAGAGGATCGGGTCGTCAATGACGCGATCAATATAGGCGCGGCCAAACTCGCGGCTGGTGCCGCTTTCAACCCGGCCGCCAAGCTGTTCCATCATCACTTGCTGACCATAGCAGATGCCAAGCACCGGAACGCCGAGTTCGAACACTTCCGCCGGGGCGCGCGGGCTGTCCTCCCAGGTGACGCTGGCTGGTCCCCCCGACAAGATCACCGCCTGTGGATCATAGGTTTTTAGGAAGGCGTCATCGACTTTGTTGAACGGGTGAATCTCACAATAAACACCGCTCTCGCGGAGCCGTCGGGCGATGAGCTGCGTGACCTGACTTCCAAAGTCGATAATCAGCGCGCGTTCGTGTTTCTGGTCAGCCATGTCGCCCTTTAGCTGAGTCCCGCACGGGGCTCAACCGGGCAGATCAGGACCCAAAAGGAGAGTCAGGACGACGCCGTCCGAACAGGCTACCGCCATCCTGGACCAATGGGGTCGAGCTGCTTGATTTAGACCCGAGTTTCGGCTTCGCGGTATGCCTCATGCGTTGCGCCCGCGGTGTCGCAGGTACAGCCCGCGGGCGTTTTGGTGTGGCTGGTTTTACCGGCAGAGCAGATACTGGCGAACTTTTCGCGACCGGAAAGGAAGCGCTTTGCGGCGCAAATCCTTGCTTATAGGCCTGCATGAGAAGAACTAGCTTTCCAGCCTTCATGCCAACCGCCGGAACAGTATCGGTACCGCCGACGAGGAACTTACTCGCCTTTCCCATCACACTGTCATCCTTGCCCGTTTGCGTGAAGGAGACCATGTTCGCGGCGGTGAATAGGCCAGATTTGACCGTGTGCACGCGAAAGTCGCCAATCTCGGACCAGGCATAAGTCTTCGTCGACCACCAATTGCGCACTGAAAGCCCATCTGGGGACAGGGTGAGCCGTTGGAGCACCCCTGCTCCCGTTAGAATGAAGACCACGGCGATCAGAATTCCAAAAGGCGGAATCAGGAAGAATATGAAGGCGGCGCCTGTAAACCATTTCCACGCCGTCGGGGTGAGCGTGGTTACGCCATCCTGAGAATTCACAGCCATTTTGTCCTCCCTCTTGGCGCACACTCTGACCGAAGGAGTTGAATTTGACGCGAAGCCACGGCGGCAATTTGTTTGATCTGCGTTAACCTTGCCGCCGCAGCATGGCGAAAAAGAAGCCATCCGTTCCGGCGCTGCGCGGGGTCAGGCGGACGCTTCCAGACGGCCCCTGCCCTGCCTTGATCACGGCCAGACCTTCCTCTGTCAGAAGACCACTGGCGGCCGCATGTGTGACCGCATCTTCCTGGCCCCAGCCAGGCCTCGCTGCGAGGAAGGCGTCAACCCGGTCTTCATCTTCTTCGACAAGGAAGGAGCAGGTTGCATAAAGCAAGCGCCCACCCGGTTTCACAAAGTCTGCAGCCTTGCTCAGCACTTCATCCTGCTGGCTGATCCGGGTTTCCAGCGACTTGGGTTTGACCCGCCATTTGGTGTCCGGGCGACGCCGCCAGGTCCCGGTCCCGGTGCAAGGGGCGTCGACAAAAACACAATCCATTTTGCCTTTGAGGGCTTCAAGCGCCTCTGGCTCACTTGGGTGAAGCAATTGCACATTGTGCGCGCCAGAGCGTTTCAGGCGCGGAATGATCGCGCTCAGGCGTCGACCGTCAATGTCATAGGCAAAGACCTGGCCTTTGCCGCCCATCGCCGCGGCGAGGGCCAGCGTCTTGCCACCGCCCCCGGCGCAATAATCGAGCACTTGCTCGCCGGCTTGCGCATTGGCCGCAGCAGCGGCGATTTGCGATCCGGCATCCTGAACTTCGACCCAGCCTTTAGAGTAAGCCGGAATATTATCGAGGCTCGCTTCTCGCTGCGACGGGTCTCGGGCTGGGATGTGAAAGGCATGATGCAGCAGCCTGGACGGCTCGGCTTTGGCGCTGCGCAACGGGGCCGCAGCCTTCTCTGCGTCGACCTTAAGCGTGTTGACCCGGAGGTCGACATCCGCGCGCACCGCCATGGCCTGGCCTTCGACGGCAGCCAGTTCCCCAAACGCGCGCTGCATGTGCGGCGACATCCATTCTGGATAATCGCCAGCAATATGCGGTTCAGCGGTCACATCCGGCGCCATCACCAGACGTTCGCGCTCGTGCAGCGTTAGCGCGCTCGGCGCATGCTGCTCATCCATGGCCTCATCTATCCGGCGAATGTCCCAGCCCCACGCAAAGCTCAGCGCGCCGAGGATCAGTCCACGCGGGCTGTCATCCCCCATCGCATGGGCAATCGAGTTGCGCTTGCGCAGCGCGTCAAGAACCAGGCCTGATACCCAGGCGCGGTCTTTTGAGCCCGCATAACGCGCCCGCTTGCCCCAATCCCGGGCGGCGACTTTGACCGGCTGATGACGCCCAAGCACATCACTCAGAACATCAATCGCTGCAGCGATTCGTCCGCCATCACGCATGTTTGCGGCCTTTCTGAAACATAGGGGGTGGACTTACGCGGGCTGGCGAAGAAATCAAATCCGGAATGTCAGCCGCGATAGGCGGTGACCTCGATTTCCACCAACATTTGCGGCTCGATAAGATCGGCGATCACCATGGTTGCGGCGGGACGGATATCGCCGAGATGGGTTTCCAGCACGGGTTGCAGCTCAGACACCAGAGCGCGATCCGTGACCGTGTACTGTACCCGGGCAATATCGGTGATCTCGAAGCCAGCTTCGTCCAATACGTTTGCGATGGTCCCGAAACAATTGTGGGCCTGCGCCGCAATGGCCTCCGGCATCACCATAGTCTTGTAATCATAGCCGGTCACACCGGACACGAAGCACCAATCGCCCTGCACCACGGCGCGGGAATAACCCATCGTCTTCTCAAACGGCGATCCGGTCGAAATCAATCGGCGCGGCGACGGCATGGCAGTCTCCTTTGCAGGTCAGACGAAGCGCCATACACTCAAAAGAAAACAAATGGGAGGCTCATCACAATGCATATTACAATTATTCTTTGCTCGGCCAGCCTGGTCATCTTGACCCTGCTCCTGGCATTCTGGACCAGCGTTCAGCGCGGCGCCAGCAAAACCATTGCCTACGGCACGACGCTCGATCCGAGTTCCGGCATGGCAAAGGCACAGCGCGCGCATGGCAATGCGGCTGAATATGCCGCGCTCCTGATCGGCTTATTCCTGATCGTCGGCTTTGCTTATGAAGGCCGAGACCTTGGCGGTCTGGTCATGTGGACCATTGTCGCCGTGACGGTGTCCCGCCTGGTCCACGCGATCGGTTTCCTGATCTGCGAGACATTGGAAAAGCCGCATATCCTGAAAGCACTCGGCGCGCTCGTGACCTATGCGGGTGGGCTTTTGCTCGCCGTTATGGCGATCATCAAGGTTCACTAAAGCCTATTTGCCTTCAAATGTCGGCGTGCGCTTTTCGAGGATCGCATTGACCCCTTCAATGTGATCCTCGGTGTGGTGCATCATGGATTGAGCGGCGGCCGACATTTCCATGATGGTTTCATAGCTCGCCGTCGTACCGTGACGCAGAAGCGTCTTGGCGACGCGCAAGCTTTGTGGTGGTTGCACCGCCATTCGGGTCGCCAAGGCCATTGCTTCATCCATCAGGGTGTCACCTGGGACCGCTCGCGAGATCAGGCCCCAGTCTGCGGCTGTGGCCGCATCAATGACGTCGCCCGTGAATAAAAGCTCGGCGGCGCGGCTCGCACCAATGATCCGTGGTAAGAGCCAGGCCCCGCCGTCGCCTGGAATGAGGCCGAGCTTCAAAAACGTGACGCCAAACTTGGCCTTGTCGGATGCGATCCGGACGTCCGCCATGCAGGCCACATCACAACCGAGCCCAATCGCGGCGCCATTCACTGCGGCAATTAATGGCGTCTCGAGATTGTAGAGCGACTTTACGATCCGGTGGATGTTGCGGCGATAGCCCTCGCGCACGCTGTACGGCGAGCCGGCAAAGGCGCCAGTGCGATCGCGCATCGCTTTGACATCGCCGCCAGCTGAAAAGGCCCGCCCTTCGCCGGTCAGGATGGCCACGCGGATGTCATGATCGGCTTCAATCTCGGCACAAGCGGCGGCCACGGCCGCGCCATCGCCCTCTTGGCCGAGCGCGTTCATCATGTCCGGGCGCGTCAGCGTCAGTGTTGCGATGGCTCCGTGTTTCTCGAATTTGATGACGGACATGTGGCGACGCCTCCTTGTATATTTTGTCTGCTTTTACAGCTGTCTCGCCGAGTGTCACCACTTGCCTCGCGGCAAGTCCTCTTGCAGCCTGCGGCAATGAATACGATTGCGCACATGGTCATCGCGTCTGCCGCCCTGACGCGTCCGGAAATGCCCAGGCGCAATTGGATTGTTTTGGCTGGCGCCTTCGTCCCGGATGCATCGATGTTTGTGTTCTTTGCCTGGAGCCGCCTTCAAGGCTGGACGGGCGAGGAGACCTGGAACGTCCAATATTGGACCGAGCCGTGGCAGAGCCTGGGCGCGATGTCGAACTCGTTTGTTGTTTTTGGGGCGCTGCTCGCAATCGCGGTCTGGCGCAAGTGGCCACTGGTCAGCGTCTTTAGCGCCGCCGCTCTCATCCATGTCGCCTGCGATTTTCCGCTTCATGCCGATGATGCGCACCGGCATTTCTGGCCGTTGACGGATTGGCGCTTTGTGTCGCCGATTTCTTATTGGGACCCTGGCTCGAATGGATTGTGGGGCGGCGTGATCGAAACGGTGTGCGCGCTGGCTGCAACCGCTGTCTTGTGGCTGCGCTTTCCAAAAGTCCGGTGGCGCGCGCTATTTGCAGCGCTCGCTCTATTACAGCTCATCGCCTGCGGCGCCCAGCTCGCTTGGACCCTGAACGCTTAAGGGGTATCGTGATCCTTTTGGGTATAGAGCCCGGTAAACCAAGGATTCCACTGATCCGCCTCAGCATCATATTGCTCAAAATATTGCGTCACAGTGCCGTCTTCGTTCGGCGTCCATTCGCCGGTAAATGCAGCCTGCAGGCCATTGGCGACATAGGTGATAGTGCCTTCCAGCTTCATCGACCCGGACTCTGTCAGCCCGCCTTCGTAATCAATCATTGCGCCCTGGCTGACCCAGACCTGACGCCATTTTTCGGTCGCCGGATTATAGTAATTATAGCTCTGTCCAGTGCCACCATTGACGGAACTCCAACGCTCCAGGATCAAGCAGCCATTCTCTTCGCTAGTGATCAGGTTCTCGCCGGCCAAATTGCCGTCCGGCGTCGTCACTTCCCAATCACCAAGCCAGAAATCAAATTGCTTGAAAGCGTCGCCGCTGCATGGCGGCGGCGGTGTCTCGTCTTGCGCCAAACCCGTGGGCACGAGCGCGAGCAAAGCTCCAGTCAGAAAAAATCCGCGCATTCGATCCTCCATAAAAACCCCGCCACACTGAAGCGCGTGGCGGGGCAAATTGTCAAATTGAAGCGGGGTCTTACTCGGCCGCGGCCTTGAGATCAGTGGCGCTCAGTGCCGTGTAGCGGCGCATGTGATGGTCGACATTGCCGAACTCGCTATCGATCATGGTCAGGCGCTTGAAATAGTGGCCGACCGCCAGCTCTTCTGTCATGCCCATGCCGCCGTGGATCTGGATCGATTCCTGCCCGACAAAACGCCCGGACTGGCCGATGCGAACCTTGGCGGCCGAAACCGCTTTCTTGCGCTCAACCGGATCTTCGCCGAGCTTCAGGGTCGCCATATAGGTCATCGAGATCGACTGCTCATGCTCCATGAACATGTCGACCATGCGATGCTGGAGCACCTGGAACTTGCCGATTGGCGTGCCAAACTGCTTGCGCTGGCGAGAATACTCGACCGTCATCTGGTGCGCGACGCCCATGGCGCCAACCGCCTCGGCACAGGTCGCTGCAATGGCTTCATCAACGACCTGTTCGATCAATGGCAGGGCTTCGCCTTCGCCGCCAATCAGCGCATCCGCGCCGACCGAAACATTTTCAAGGTAGACTTCAGACGCACGGCGCCCGTCGACGGTGGGATAGTCGCGCGTGGTGACGCCATCGGCCCCTTTGTCAACGATGAAGACGCTGACGCCACCTTCATCGCGGCGATCGCCGCCGGTCCGGGCCGTAACGATCAGCTTGTCCGCCCAAGGCGCCCCGATCACGACAGCTTTGTGGCCGTTGAGAACATAGCCACTGCCCTCTTTCTTGGCGGTAGTTTCGAGATCGGCGAGATTGTATCGCCCACGCGGCTCTGCATAAGCGAAAGCGAACGTGCTCGCGCCGCCCATGATCGCTTGCAGGTGCTCTTCCTTTTGCGCGGCGCTGCCTGCATGTTTCAAGAAGCCGCCGGCGCACACGACGCTCGGGATAAACGGCTCGACCACCAAGCCTTTGCCGAACTCTTCCATGACGACCATGGCATCAATCGGTCCACCACCAAGGCCGCCATCGTCTTCGCTGAACGGCGCCATCAACAGGCCAAGCTCGGCAAACTGTGCCCACATTTCAGGACGCCAGCCGCTGTCGCTTTTGACCACGCCCATGCGGGTGTCAAAATCATACTGCTCCCGGATCAGCCGTGCGAGGCTGTCGCGGATCATTGTCTGTTCTTCAGTAAAATTAAAGTCCACGGAGTGGTCCTCCCATCAATTCTCGTTTGTTTCTGTGTTCAATAAATCGGCACAAGTTCCGATCAAGTCCGTATCGGGCGTGGTTGACGCGACGGCGTCAGGTTTTGTCACCAACACAGCGCTGTCTGTTCCGCCTTCATCCCATTTGATACCCACTGTCAGCTTCACCTCGTCCAGCACGGTCAGCATTTCTTCGCTTTCCTCGTCGCCATAATAGGTGCCCTTAATGACATGCGCGGGGTAAGTCCTTCCCATCAGGTAGAATTCTGTGGTGTCGCCGGTCTCAAATTTGGCGCCGTCACCACTTTCAATCTCAACCACATCACCAGAGGTCAAAGGCCAGAGCCCGGCCACAGCTGCGCGTTCCTGATCTGATGGCATCTCCATATCACATCCGACATAATAAATGCCGGAAACGAGCGCGAAATGGTCGCTCGGCCCGCCTTCCGAATAGTCGCTATTGGTGCGGAAGATTTGCACATCCCCCTGCTCGGCAATGAGAGATTCGTAAAAGCGATCTGAACCGCCATCATAGGCGCTTACCCAGAAGATCTCCGTGCCGGGCCCGATCGGAAAAGCAGCATCCGGAGCCGCCTGCGCCGCTCCGGATGCCAAGATGAGTGTGCCGATCGTCAGGGCCGCTCGCATCAGGCTACAGCCCGAGGATCATTTTGGTGATGATATTGCGCTGGATCTCGTTCGAACCGCCATAGATCGAGGTCTTGCGGAAGTTGAAATAAGTCGGCGCAGCATAATGTGCATAATCCGGACCGATTGGGAATTCGTTCGATCCATCATCCGGCAAGCCGCGGACATAAGGCGCGCCATAGGTGCCAACTGCTTCCAAGGTCAGTTCAGTAAGGCGTTGCTGGATCTCAGTGCCTTTGACTTTGAGAATGGAACTCTCTGGCCCCGGGCCCTTGCCTGCAGACTCACGCGCCAGCGTGCGCAACTCGGTGAATTCGAGTGCGGTCAGATCAATCTCAAGCTGGCTGATTTTGCGCGCGAAGGAATCGTCCTTGATCAGCGGCTCACCATCCAGCACTTCCGTCGACGCAATATTGCGCAGCCGCTCAATGCCGCGTTTCGAGCGCGCAACCCCGGCGATGCCCGAACGTTCGTGTGCGAGCAGGAATTTCGCGTACGTCCAGCCCTGGTTTTCTTCGCCAACGCGGTTCTCTACGGGCACGCGGACATCCGTCAGCCAGACTTCGTTGACCTCGTGGCCACCGTCAATCGTGATGATCGGGCGCACTTCAATGCCGGGCGTGTTCATGTCGACGAGAATGAACGAAATGCCTTCTTGCGGCTTAGCCGCATTCGGGTCAGTGCGGCACAGGAAGAAGCCCCAATCGGCGTGCTGGGCCAGGGTCGTCCAGGTCTTTTGACCGTTGATAACATAATGATCGCCATCCCGCACCGCCGTCGTTTTCAGGCTGGCAAGATCCGATCCCGCGCCGGGCTCTGAATAGCCCTGACACCACCACTCTTCGCCAGACAGGATTTTCGGCAGGTAACGCGCTTTTTGTTCTTCATTGCCAAAGGTGTAGATCACCGGTCCAACCATTGAGACGCCGAATGGCAATGGCATCATGGCGTCAACACGCGCATTCTCTTCTGACCAGATATAACGCTGCGTCGAGGTCCAGCCGGTGCCGCCATATTTCTCCGGCCAGGCTGGGGCCGCCCAACCTTTCTTGCCGAGTACTTTATGCCATGCCAGGAATTCATCGCGTGACAGGTCTTCGCGAGAGCCAACGCCCTTGAGTTCCTCAGGATAGTTTTCTTCAATAAAAGCGCGAACTTCGGCGCGGAAAGCTACTTCTTCTGGCGAAAATTCAAGATTCATGGCGTAAAATCCCAACAAGTGTGACGGAGTATTGCGTCGTGTTTTGCCGTGACCATGCCAGAAAAGCAAGTTAACGCGAACGTAAACGTCACTTTGTCTCATGTGCCGTTAGGGCAGAACTATTGAGCTGACGGCTGCGCAATAAACGGCGAACAAGCGGTACGCAGGATACCAATCGCCGCCGCGGACCCCATGCCGCCGCCTGTATTGAATTCGAAATTCGCAATTGGCGTCATGCCGATCCGCTCAAGAGCGGCTTCGTGCGCTGGACGGCGGGTCACGTGCGCGGCTTTGACGTGATCAATGCCAAGCGGATTGAGCGCGTGCACGACGCCCGCAGCAATTGTCGTCGCGAAGCCATCGATCAAGACCGGCACACCTTGGTGCCGCGCCGCGATAATCGCCCCGACACAGGCCGCCAGTTCGCGTCCGCCGAGGCAGCGCAAGGCTTCAAGCGGATCGGTCAAATGGCCACGATGAGTGGTCAGCGCCTGGCTGACAATCGAGACCCGCTGTTGATTCATTTCCTTCGGCACCTGAGGCCCTGGGCGTACCCAGTATTCAGGCGACCCACCATAAAGCGCACAGGCCAATGCCGCTGCCGAAGTTCCGATCCCGGCCCCGATTACACCGAGCGCCACCAGATCCGGTTCCCCTTCCAGCGCTTCAAAGCCATAAGCAATTGTCGCCGCGCATTCGCGGGCGCTCATCGCTGGCTCTTCGGCAAAATTTGGCGTCGGTTTGTCGATGGCCAATTCGAAGACGCGAATATTGGTTTCGACTTGCGCCGCGATCGCCGATAGAGGCGCGCGGCCTTCTCTCAATGCATCGACTTTTTCGCGGGTGCTTTCATTGGACGACAGCGTGACACCATTCTGGGAAATCCCATGTGATCCAGCAAACACCGCCAAGGTTGGATTCTCGAGACGGGGCGGATAGCGTTTCTGCCATTCAGCCAGCCAAGCCGCCCCGTCGCCGAGGCGCCCGAAATCGCCCTCACGCCCCATCCCCAGTAGCGCTTCATAAACCCGTTCAGCCGATTGCGCATCGCCCAGGGTTGGACGCATCGCCAAGTCGCGAACATCATCTAACGGATTGGTCTCTGATTCCGCCTCGGCCACGTTTGCTCCTTCACACGGGGACCGCCATAAAACGCTCTCAATTCAATGTGCAAGTCAATTCTGCTTCTGGTAATTTGATAAAACTGTCGCAAGTATATCTTGAGGATATCATTCTAAGGCTGCCAACATGTCTCGCCCGAACATTAAAAGTCCGTGTATCAAAGTCTGTGCCGTCGATGGCGAGACCGGACTTTGCCTGGGCTGCGGACGCTCTTTGAAAGAGATTGGAGGTTGGATGCAGTTTGACGATGCTGGACGCCAATCGGTTATAGACTCTTTGCCCGAACGCATCGACCATTTGCGGTCACTGGGCAAATTAGGGGGCGAGCGATGAAACTTTCTCATGTGGTTGGAACGTTTCTGCTGGCGGGTGGCGTCGCAGCCTTAATCTCATTCTATCTCGACCCCAAATTCAGCGAAGAAGCCACGCCAGAAACCGCTTCAGTGACGCCTTCTGAGTCCCCAAGCGTGGCGAATTTGGCGGTGGAACCGCCAGCGCCTGCGACCTCAGCCCGACGCATGGCAACGATCAACGCCCGGCCTGATGGTCATTATTGGACGCGCGCGCTGGTCAATAAGAAAGCCAGCGTCGAATTCATGGTCGATACCGGCGCCAGCGTGGTCGCACTGACCTATAAGGACGCTCAGAAAATGGGCCTTCGACCGGAAACGCTCGATTATAAATGGGAAATCCGTACGGCTGGCGGGATCACCAAAGGCGCCAGCGTCAAGATCGAGTCCATTCAGATCAACCAGGTCAATGTCCGCAACGTCGACGCCATGGTGTTGCGCACCGATCTCAGCCAGTCGCTGCTGGGCATGAGCTTCCTACGCGAGCTTTACTCTTACGAGTTTCGCGGCGAACGGATGATCATTCAGCAGTAACTGGCTGTCGTCTCAGACGCTAGGGTTCACCCGAACTGGGCAATCAAATCGTCAATATTGGCACCCGGACGCGATAGGATCGCGGCGACCTGTGCGCGCTGCTCAATCGCCAGCCAGATGCCAGCGACTTCCAGATCGACCACAGACCATTTCCCGGACCGCTCGATCACACGCCACCGCACTTTCAACGTATCGCCGCCATTGCGAACCTGTGTCGTGACGATGGCATCGCGAGCGTTGCGCGCCGCGGTATCAACGACTTCGACTTCGACGCCTGAAAACTGATCGGCATTGGCCTGGATCTGACGACGCAGAAAATCTTCGAACGTCCTGACATACCGGGCTTTTTCTGTCGATTTCAATCCGGTGCCATAACGGCCGAGCGTAAAATTCGCGATCGCTTTCGTGTCAACGTGAGACAGAACCGCGTCGGCAACTTGTTCGCGCTCGCTTTGCGAGATGTCCGTGGCCGCCGTGCTGACCAGGGCTTCGGCGCTTTCAACATTATCCTTGCTGGCAAAGGCCAGCGGGGCTGACGCGAGCAAAGCACTTGAAATGATCAACGCTCTTAACATGGGAGGCTCCTTGCATTTATCGCGCCACTTCCGGACGCTTCACGCACGATTTAGGAATTCAATTGTGCGCGGATTAGGGCAAAAATCTGCATAGGCAGTATGCGAACTCGGCATGGTTGCAATTGCGCCACACCCGCTCACATCACAGCGCTGATTTTATTCGTATTATCGGCCTCAAGGAAAATCTGGTTGGACATTAATCACCTGGTTTGGGCGTTCACCCCGGAAGGCGGCATCAGGACTTGCCCACTAAAAAGCCGCCCGAAATCAGGCGGCTTTTTTCTTTAAAGAGCACGCTCAGGGAAAGCCGTTTACGCGGGTCGCACCTTAAGCGTTGTGCCTTCGGTCGCTTCGACAATTACCGAAGCCCCGCTGGCCAGGTCAGCTCCGTCGACACTCGCGGCCGACCAAACCGTATCGCCGAGTTTCACGCGGCCGAGGCCACCGGAAAAGTCCGCGGCGACCACGCCGCGTTGTCCGAGGGTTCCAGCCATCCTTTTGTTCAAGGTCGGATGTTCTTTTATGTTTTCGCGCATCGATCGGAACACGGTGCGACCGATGATGAACAGCACGGTCGAAGCGATCGCGAAGAACACCAATTGTCCTTCCCAGCCAGCAATCCCGGCTGGCGCGAAGGCGGCGAAGGCGGAGGTGAACAAAGCCGCCAAGCCAACCCACAGCAAGTCCCAGGTGCCTGTCATCATTTCGATGGAGAGGAGGAACAGTCCCAAGGCCAGCCAATGCCAGGCCGTTGGGGGCCAAAGTACGAGGTCTAAGCCTTCCATGATGATCTCCTAGGCTTTATCCTTGGCCGCGTCCGTCAGGCCGCGAATGCCTTCAATCGTTCCGATAATCGAGCTGAACTCTGCTGGAATGATGACCGTCTTGTTGCCGCCGGCTGAGGCCAGCTTCTCAAACGCGGTGACATATTGCTGACCAAGGAAGTAGTTGATCGCATTGACGTCACCCTTGGCGATCGCTTCAGACACAAAGGCGGTCGCTTTGGCTTCCGCTTCGCCTTCCCGCTCCCGCGCCTCAGCGTCCCGGAAGGCCGCTTCGCGCCGACCTTCAGCTTCGAGGATCTGAGACTGTTTCAGGCCCTCTGCTTTCAGAATCGCCGATTGCTTGTCGCCCTCTGCGGTGAGAATTTCCGCCCGCTTCAAGCGTTCGGCTTTCATCTGACGCGCCATGGCTTCCGTAATGTCGGCTGGTGGTGACAGGTCGGCAATCTCAATCCGCGTGACTTTCACGCCCCATGGATTGGTCGCCGCGTCGACCACGGACAAAAGCCGCGCATTGATGTCATCGCGATTGGACAAGACCTCGTCGAGATCCATCGACCCGACCACGGTCCGGATATTGGTCAGCGACAGATTGGTGATCGCATTTTCAAGATTGTTGACCTCATAGGCGGCCGAAACTGGATCGACGACCTGGATAAACACAACCGCATCACAAGAGACTTGCGCATTGTCGCGGGTAATCACTTCCTGGGTCGGAATATCGAGCACCGTCTCCATCATGTTCATCTTGCGCCCAACGCGCTGATAGAAGGGCATGATGAAGTGTAGGCCCGGACCGAGCGTGCGCGTGTATCGTCCGAAGTTCTCTACAGTATAATTAAACCCTTGAGGCACGACTTTGACTGCAGATGTGATCAGCACCAGAGCCGCAACTGCCAACAGGCCGAGTACAATTAAATTCATTTCCATTTATGGTCCTCCCTGATTGAACCAAGATTCACATGGGAAGGATTTTGCCGTTTTTCAATAATTATTCATCGAAAAACGGCGCATTTCCCATGGAAACACGCCGTTCTCACCCGATTCCGTTACGAAACCTTGAGGATCTGTTCCAGCTTGAAACAGATCTTTATTCGCTCGCTCTAAAGCTGTGCGAGTAAGTAGTCTGCGCTTGAAACTTCAAAACCACCGCCCTGCTCAACGTTTAGTTCTGCTACAGTGCCATCCTTGACCAGCATGGAATAGCGTTGCGACCGCTGACCCATGCCGAAGCCACTGCCATCCATTTCCAGCCCGAGCGCTTTGGCAAAAGTGCCATTGCCGTCGGCGAGCATCCGGACCTTGCCATCGACGCCATTATCCTTGCCCCAGGCGCCCATGACAAACACATCATTCACCGAGGTGCAGACGATCTCATCCACGCCTTTGGAAGAAAGATCGCCTTGTTTCTCGACAAAGCCAGGCAGGTGCTTGGCAGAGCAGGTCGGCGTGTAGGCGCCGGGCACGGCAAACAAGGCCACAGTCTTGCCGGCAAAAACATCGGCTGTGCTCACGGGCTCGGGGCCATTTGCCGTCATTTCCATGAAAGTCGCTTCGGGGAGTTTGTCGCCAACTGAAATCGTCATTGAAGGGTCTCCTGTCATCTTCGCCCCTTACATAGACGTCTGCCGCAGTGTCGCAATGACAAAAGCTTGCCAAATTTAGACGGTTGAGTAGCGTCATGTGGAGTAGAGGAGCATTCACGTGCAGGATCTGAGCGGAAAATTGTTGGTCGCGATGCCCGGCATTGGCGATCCGCGCTTTAATCGATCGGTCATCCTGATCTGCGCGCATAGCGAAGATTATACGATGGGCCTGGTGCTCAATAACCCGATTGACGATCTCACTTTGCCGGATTTGTTCACGCAATTGGGGATCGAGCAGAACATCCAACTGCCAGATACGTACGTGTTGAATGGCGGTCCGGTCGGCACAGACCGCGGCTTTGTGGTGCACTCGACCGACTATTTCAGCGATGGGGCAACCGTCGAAGTGGCGGACGACTTTTCTATGACGGCGACACGCGATGTGCTGCGCGCCATGGCGTCTGAGGGCGCCCCGTCTCTTGCGACCATGACGCTCGGCTATGCTGGCTGGGGACCGGGGCAGCTGGAGCATGAGCTGTCCGAACATGCCTGGCTTGTGTCCAATCCGCATGAAGACATCATTTTCGGGTCGGCCCATTCGAAAAAATGGGAGCAGACCCTGGGTATGCTCGGGATTGATCCCGCGCATCTGCATATGACTGGTGGTAAAGCCTAAGCGCTATCTGAGCGGTTCTTCTCGCACATCGTAGGCGTAAAACGGGTCCTGTTGCGAGCGAATGGCGCCTGGCGCAATCTTTCCAGCGAGCCACATCGGACCATAGGTCATCGCCCGGCTGATCGGCGTATGTTTGTGAAACAGTTTGGCATTGCTACGTGAGGCGGCCTGAACCTGCGATGTGCGCGGTTGCCGCGTTTCAAAATAAGTCTTCAGTGCGGACGAGAGCTTGTCCGCCTCATCTGAACACAGCTTGGCGAGCAAATAGGCGTCTTCGATCGCCATCACCGCGCCTTGCGCCTGGAAGGGCAGTGTCGGGTGGCAGGCATCGCCGAGCAAGACCGTGCGCCCGTCGACCCAAGAAGTCAGGGGCTGGCGATCAAACAGGGCCCAGCGAAAATGCGTCTCCGCTTTTGCGATTAGATTGGTGATGATGGGATGCCATCCGGCAAAGTCCGCCAGAACCTCTTCTTTTGTGCCCTGCTCGGTCCAGGACTCAGAGGCCCAGCTCTCGCTTTCAACAATGCCGACAAAGTTTGCCAGCTGCCCCGCCCGCAACCGATAGGTCACGGCGTGACGATGCTCCCCCACCCAAACAC
The DNA here is from genome assembly GCA_024743315.1 of Hyphomonadaceae bacterium. Lineage (GTDB taxonomy): Bacteria > Pseudomonadota > Alphaproteobacteria > Caulobacterales > Hyphomonadaceae > Henriciella. The sequence continues at coordinate 246,784 of JANSWU010000002.1, read as the reverse complement.
ATGCGGTTGGTGGCGGCGCAAGATCCCCAAGCCTGTCCATCGGCACGACCGCGCGCCAGGCAATGTTGCCGGTATAATCCGGTCGTTCGGGGCCCAGCATTTGCGTCCGGATAGCCGAGTGAATGCCATCCGCTCCAACCAGGAGATCGCCTGAAATCGTCTCGCCGGATTTCAAGTGAACCTGCACGCCGTCGGCTGTATTCTCGTAGCGCTCGCATTCAGCATACAAGCGCACAGCATTGGGTTGGCGTGCATGCAGGAGCCGGGTCAACGAGGCGACAAGATCGGCGCGATGCAAATGCAGGTAAGGCGCGCCCCAGCGCTCAATAATCGCTTGGCGCGCCGGGATCTGAAAGATGCGATTACCAGAGCGGCCAAACCGCATTTCAAGCGCCTCGGGCTGAAACGCATTTTCAGCAATCTCATCCTCGATTCCGAGGGCGCGAAAGACTTTCATGCCATTAGGACTGATCTGGATCCCAGCCCCGATCTCACCCAGCTCCGCGGCGCGTTCGAGGACCTGAACCTTCCAGCCAAAGGCGTGGAAGGACAGGGCCGCGGTGAGCCCACCAATCCCTCCTCCAACAATGATCGCCTTTGGCATGTGTTCTCGATCCTTATTTGCTCAACAGCTCAGGTCAGCACGATACAGAACTCGCGCAAATAGGGAATAACCGCATTAACTATAGGAATTTGTTGCAAATTCGAAATAAACGGACAATGTTCTCCTAACCAAAGCCAGAATGGCTATTGAGGAGCTCGAAGAATTGATGCGCCAAATCTGCGTTTCCAGCCCGCGTTTACTCGCTCTTGTGGGGGCGTTTGCGCTCTTATCGGCCCCTGCTCTTGCCCGCGATGTCACGGTTTATGGCGGCGGGAAATCGAAAACCTACTCGACAGTTGACCGCGACGCCGAGGCGCGGCCAGGCGCAGTAAAAGTTATTGCCGGCGGCCAAAACCGCCAAAGCCTCTACGAAAAACGCGCCGAACGGTTTGCAATGGAACGGAAAGTTCAGGCAATCTTGGCCAATCGCGACAGTGACGAAGCCCGGGCGACCTCGGACGCCATGATGCGGATCATCCTGCGGGGCAACAAAAACGCGCGGCGCCAATATTCGTCCTTCTTTCCTTACCATGTCCGCTCCGCCGACTTTTACGCGCGCCTGCAACGGACGATGCGGGAACGCGAGGCTGGTGTCCGGGTCTATCGTCAGAGCGTACTGGATGATGTGCCGAGTGAAGACTGGCAGCGCGTCGCCGAAGCGATGAGTGATCTGGATTAATAGAACGAGGGGCGACCTTCGGGGGAAAAGAAAGCGCGCCGATCATCAGACCGGCGCGCTTTTTTGATGGAAGGATCGAGCGGTTTATTCAGCCGCTTCGAACTGGTTCATTGTATTGTGCTCGCCGCCCGCTTTCAGTGCGCGGTCGCCACCCACCATTTCCTTGAATGTATCGCCGAGATCCGAGCCGACTTCGTGCTGGTGCTTCACAGCCGAGACGCCACGGCGGATCTCTTCGCGCTGGACGTTCTTGACATAGGCCAGCATCTTCTCGTCGCCGAAATAGCCATTGGACAGCTCGTCCATGCCTTTGGCGGTGAGGTGGAAGGTCGGTAGCGTGATCAGATTGTGGAACACACCGGCACGGGCAGAAATGTCCGTCTGGAAGCTTTGCAAGCGGGCATCGGCTTCAAGACCAAGCTCGGTCTCGTCCAGCTTGGACGACATCAGGCCAACGCCATCCGGATAATCGCCCTCGGCAATCTTGCCTTCTGCGATCCACTGCTCGCGGACCTGCTTGCGCAAGTTCAGCGTCCAGTTGAAGCTTGGGCTATTATTGTAGGTCAGCTTCGCATTCGGCACGACTTCGCGCACGGCATTCACCATCGAGGCGATCTCATCAACGTTCGGGGTTGCCGTCTCAATCCAGAGCAGGTCAGCGCCGCCCTCAGTCAGAGAGCTAATACAATCCTCGATGACGCGCTCGCGGCCGGTATTGTCCTTGAACTTGTACAGGCCGTTCGGCATGCGGATCGGACGCACCACTTTGCCATCACGCATCAGGGCGACTTCACCCTCTTTGAGCGGGTTGGCATCGGTGACGTCTTCGGTCTCGATCCATTTGATGTATTCGGCGGCAAGATCGCCGGGCTCCATGGAAACCGGGATTTTCTGGGTCAGGCCAGCGCCGAGGCTGTCGGTCCGGGCAACAATAACGCCTTCATCAACACCCAGCTCTTCAAACGCCATCCGGCAAGCCCGCAGCTTGGTGATGAAGTCTTCACGCGGCACGGTAACCTTGCCATCCTGGTGGCCACACTGCTTCGCATCAGAGACCTGGTTCTCGATCTGCAGGCAGCACGCGCCGGCAAGAATGAGTTCCTTGGCGAGCAGATAAGTCGCGTGCTCATTGCCGAAGCCGGCATCAATATCCGCAATGATCGGCACAACATGGCTTTCAAACGTATCGATGCGGTAGATGATTTCATCGAGCGCTGCCTGGTCCGCACCTGAGGCTTTTGCGGCATTCAACTCCTGGAACAGGTCATTCAGCGCGACTTCATCGGCCTGGCGGAGCGAAGTGTAGATCTCTTTGATCAGCTCAGTCACAGCCGTCTTTTCATGCATGGATTGGTCCGGCAGGTGGCCGAAGCTATTGCGCAGACCAGCAACCATCCAGCCAGACAGATAGATATAAGTCCCCTTGGCGGTGCCGCGCATGCGCTTCACAGCCTTGATCTTTTGCTGCGCATGAAAACCAGACCAGCAGCCGAGCGACTGGGTGAATTTGGAGGAGTCAGCGTCATACGCTGCCATGTCACTGCGCATCACACCTGCCATAGCGCGGGCAATGTCGAGATGCGTGTTATAGGTGTTCTGGATTTTCAACTGAACAACATCTTCAACGCTGATCCCAGCCGCCGTGCGGCCATTTGGATAACGCTTCAGGGTTTCTTCCATCAGCTGTTTGTAAGTTGGACGTTGGGTCATTGGAGTCTTCCTCGTCTATATTTGTATGTCGTGAAATCAGTTGAGCGTCCGCAGCACATCATAGGCTGGGAGGGTCAGGAAATCGGCGAGCCTGTCGCCGGTCGAAGTGGCCACAAAAATCTCGGTCGCCTCAGGATACCGGCCTTCTGTGTAGCCATCCTCGCCAAGCGCGGTTTTGATTTTGCCAAGTTCGTCATTGAGCAGACGGTCAAACGCTTTGGCATCGAAAACTTCTTTGCTGCCATCGGCTTTGATGTACTCGGCGCCATGAGTCAGCCATTGCCAGAGCTGGCTTCGCGAGATTTCGGCGGTGGCCGCATCTTCCATCAAATTGTGGATCGGCACTGCGCCGCGGCCGCGCAACCAGGCGGCTGTGTACTCAATACCGACTGAAATATTCGTCCGGATCCCGGCTTCCGTCACATCGCCGGTATGCGGTGTCAAAAGCGATTGCTCGGTAATGGTCGGGAATTGACGCTGGCTCAGCACCTGATTGGCGTTCGGCATTTCTGCGTCAAACACTTCCATCGCCACCGGAACCAGGTCCGGGTGCGCGACCCAGGTGCCGTCATGGCCTTGTTGGGCCTCACGCTTCTTGTCAGCGCGAACCTTATCGAACGCTGCCTTATTCGCCTCTTCGTCACCCTTGACCGGGATCTGCGCCGCCATCCCGCCCATGGCATGCGCGCGGCGGCGGTGACAGGTCTGGATCAGTTTCAGCGAATAGGCTTTCAGGAAGGCGCGATCCATGCCGACCTGTGCCCGATCCGGCAGGACGTATTCGGGGTGATTGCGCAAGGTTTTGATATAGCTGAAAATATAGTCCCAGCGGCCGCAATTGAGGCCGACAATGTGATTGCGCATCACGTACAGGATTTCATCCATCTGGAACGCGGCTGGCAAGGTCTCGATCAGGACGGTTGCCTTGATCGTGCCGTTTGGAATGCCAAGCGCAGCCTGAGTGAAATTGAAAACATCATTCCAGAGGCGCGCCTCTTGATAGTTCTCCATTTTCGGCAGGTAATAGAATGGGCCTTTGCCCTGTTCCATCAGCTTCTTGCCATTGTGATAGATGTGCAGACCAAAATCGAACAGGCTGGCTGACATGGGCTGACCGTCAACGGTGACGTGCGCCTCTTCCAAATGCCAGCCTCGCGGGCGAACCAGCATGGTCGCCGTCTCGTCATTCAAGCGGTAGGACTTGCCGCGCGCCTCATCATCAAATTCAAGCGCGCCATTGGCATAATCCATCATATTCGCCTGGCCTTCGATCATATTCGCGAAGGTCGGAGACGACGCATCCTCGAAATCGGCCATGAACATCTTGGCGCCGGAATTCAGCGCATTGATCATCATTTTGCGATCGACCGGTCCGGTAATTTCGACACGGCGATCTTGTAGGGCTTTTGGAACCGGCGCGACTTCCCAGACGGAATTGCGGATGTGCTCGGTCTCCGGCGGGAAGCTTGGCATTTCGCCATCATCAAAGCGCATTTGCGCGAGCTTGCGGTTTTCCAGCAGAATCCGGCGCTGGCCACCAAAACGACGCTCAAGGTCCCCGATAAAGAGCAGGGCCCGGTGAGTCAGCACGCGATCATATTCCGGTGGAACCTTGCCCACGACTTCAGCAGGCCGGCGGTGACGAGGGGTAGGTTTCGAGGCCGAAACCGCGGTTTGAATAAGCGTGTCAGACACGTTGGACTCCTGATTTCTTGTTATGCCCTCCTCTATTTACAAAACACATGCCACGTCCATAGCACCCCCATAACTATTGGGTTTCATTGTTTGTTATGTAAATTTTGGTATGTAATGTTTGTAAATGTTGTAATAGGTTATGGCGATGAAGAAGAAGCTCATAATCGGCCCACGCGTAAAGCGATTGCGCGCGCAGCTTGGCCTGACGCAAGCTGAATTTGCGCGGCGGCTCGATGTCTCGGCGACCTATATCAATCTCATCGAACGCAATCAGCGCCCGGTCAGTGCCACCGTCCTGCTCAAACTTGCCGAAGAGTTCGATATCAACGTCGCCGAATTGGCACAGGATCTCGATGCCAGCCTGGTCAATGAATTGGTCAGCGCGCTGCGCCACCCGGTTTTTGGCGGCGTGCAAGTGTCAAAGTCAGAAGTTGAAGACCTGGTCGGCGCCAGCCCCGACGCGATCAAGGCGTTTCTAAGACTGCACGAACGCTACCGGGAACTCGCCCTCAGCACCTATTCCGACGCCAATCACCTGGCCGACCGCGAAAAGGTTGAAATCCTCGAGGAATCCTCACGTCCGGTCGAGACGATCCGCCAATTCGTGCATGAACAAAGCAATTATTTTCCAGAACTGGACGAGGCCGCCTCGCAATTTCGCAAGACTTTGGTGCTGGGTGGCAAACAGATCGACGTCGCGATCCAAGACCGGCTCGAAGATCAACACAAATTGCGCATCCGCGTTCTGCCGAGCTCGGCCATGCCCTCTTCCTTCACCTATTTCGATCGACATCGTTCTGGCATCGATATTTCCGAGCTCCTGCATCCGACGGGGCGCCAGTTCCAGCTCGCCTTTCAGCTGGGATTTTTGGAATATCGCGACCTGATCGAGCGCATTGTCGTTGAGTCCGGGATAACGGATGAAAGCACAGTTGGTCTGGCGCGCGTATCGCTGGCCAATTATTTCGCCGCGGCTCTGCTCATGCCATATGATGCTTTCCTCAAAGCCTGCGAGGATACGCGCTATGATGTCGATCTGCTGAGCCATCGGTTCGGCACCAGCTTCGAACAGACCGCGCACCGTCTGACCACGCTTCAGAAACCCGATGCACGCGGCATTCCATTCTTTTTCCTGCGGATCGATGCGGCCGGCAATGTTTCCAAGCGCTTCAGCGCGGGCCGGTTCCACTTTTCGAAATTTGGCGGCGCCTGCCCGCGCTGGAATATTCACCGCACCTTTGAACAGCCTGGCGAGACGCTGACCCAGCTGATCCAGATGCCGGATGACACGACCTATGTTTCCATTTCAAAAGCGATCACGCGATCGCGCGGTCATTATGGGCATCCGCCCGCCCGCGTCGCCATCGGTCTCGGTTGTGACCAGGCCTATGCTGAGAATCTGGTCTATTTCGAGCACCTCAAAGTCGAGGACCAGATACCCACGCCGATCGGTGTGAACTGTTATCTTTGTGATCGCCAGAATTGCGAGTCGCGCGCGCACGCACCGCTCAATCGCAAGCTCAAATTCGATGCACATGCACGGGGCATTTCAGTTTACGAGTTTGAGCCGGTACGTACGAAATAGATTATTCGTCTGGAATGACCGCGCTAATCTCCCAGCGGAAATTATAAGTACCAGGGCCAAGCCGGTAGTCCGTGAGCGTGTCTGGCCCGCAGGCCGCCGTTCCGAGTCCACGCATACCGACATCAATATGGACCTCGGTCGTGTCTCTTGAGGTGAGCTCGGCGATCGTCTCTGCCTGATTGAGATCCGTGTCATGATATGGACGGGCCGAGAAGCTAAGTGGTTTCGGCAGTGTAATCTGGACCCCAGCGCCGGCCTCGTTAAGCAGGCGGAACCAACGGGTGTGCTCATGCGCGCCATATTCCTGCGGACGGACATAAGGATGGTATTGCTCAGCAATCGTTGAAGACCATCGGCCAATCGTCGGCGCCCCACAACGATCCGGATAGGATTCTTCCGGGCCACGCCCGAACCATTCCAGTCGCTTGAAGGCTCCCGGCACTTCAAACCGAACACCGACCCGCGGCAAATCCTTCCAGTCTTCTGGCACAATGATCGTTTCGTCGATCACCGTCTTTCCTTCGACCAGCCGCCAGGCACTCTGATGGATCAGAGCCTGATCCTCCTCATTGCGCCAATGCCGTTCAAAGCCAAGCGCCAGGCCGAAATCACGCGGCAGATCGAATGTACCGAGATCGCCCGGCTTCAACGCATTCAATCCATATGACACCCATTCGGATGTCTTGTTTGGAAATAATGGGCGCGCCCCTGGCTTACCGCCATCATTATCTGTCGGCGCGCGCCAGACCCATGGATCGACTTGCGTACAAATCACCGGCGTGTCGTCGAGATAGACAGTAGAAATTGCCCCTTCCACATTGAAGTCGAGCACCAATCCATGATGCTCAATCGGACGGGTCATCGGGCGGCGGCGCGTCGGCACCGGTTCTGTCTTGATCGCCTCTTTCAGAAGGAATTGATCCCAGGCGACAACATGCCCCGCAGCCGCCCAGGGGGCATCTTCGACCAGTTTCCAGATCAGGGTCAGATGCCATTCTGAATGCGGATCGAGCTCTGTCTCAAACTCAGGATTGATCGCGATGATCTCGCCAGGCTGCATCTCAGGCGCCAGAGTTCCGGTCTCAACTGAAACACCGTCGCGCAATAATCGCCAATCCAGGACAAGGTCGCTGACATCTTTAAACACTCGTCGGTTTGTAAATGTCAGCTGCTGGCCATTTGCATATTCGGCGCGGATCGGACGGGCGGCCCATTGATATTCCCGCAGCGCGGGATGCGGTGTACCGTCCGGACCGACAAGGCCATTAATGTTGAAGTTTCCGTCATTTGGCTCATCCCCAAAGTGCCCGCCATAGGCCCAATAGAAACGACCATGCGCATCCGTTTCGGCGAGGCCTTGATCGCGCCAATCCCAAACGAAGCCCCCGGCCAGCGCAGGTTCTTGGAAGAAAGCGTCAACATAAGCGCTGATCGAGCCGTTGGAATTGCCCATGGCGTGAGAGAATTCGCACAGGATCAAGGGGCGATCATCGCCGCCCGTTTCCTCCGCCCAGCGCGCCCAATCGATGATGTGTTCGATCGGCGCGTACATTGGACAGACGACGTCTGTGGTTGCTCGCTCGGACGCAGAGGGCGATTGATGCGTGGTTTCAGGCGAACGTCCAAACGGAAAGCTCATACGCAGCGATACCGCGCCCTCATAATGAATAAAACGGGTCGGATCGAGATGCCGCGCTGCAGCGGCGGCCGCGTCATGGGCGGGACCGTGCCCCGCTTCATTGCCGAGCGACCAGCCAATGACACAAGGATGGTTGCGATCCCGGGCGATCATGCGTGTGGTCCGCTCGACGATCGCCGCGAGATATTCCGGCTGGTGGGCGACCTCAGACCACCGCGCGTGACACTCCACATTGGCTTCATCAATCACATAAAGGCCGAGCTCATCGGCCAGATCGAGCAAGATCGGGTCGTTCGGATAGTGCGCGGTTCGAATGGCATTGATATTGTGCCGCTTCATGGTCATTAGCTCAGCGCGAATATCATTGGCGCTGCACGTCTTGCCATTCTCGGGATGATGATCATGGCGATTGACGCCGATCAGAACGACCGGCTTGCCATTGACGCGCAGCCGTCGGTCGGAGGTTTCGATGCGGGTGAACCCGATCCAAGCTTCATGCACCTCTTGGCACTTTCCATCAGGATCAAACAGCTCGATGACGAGACGATAGCGGGTCGGGATTTCATCTGACCAGGGCGAGGCCTTGGGCACCGTCATATCAAACGCGGCTGCATAGCCCTTGAACGCATAAGACTGCGCCCATTGCGCGCCCGCTGGCTGCGCTGGGTCGAACTGCTCGACTGGGGTACCCGGACTGATCACGCAGGCTTCACCGTCGGCATCTTCCAATCGCGCGTGAACCATGAATCCTTGCGAATGGCCCGAGACCGGAACGCGAATCTGTGCCGAGCCGAGCGCCGTTTCAGGGTCGAAATCGGTATCGACAATGATGTCGCCAATATGCGTTTGCGCGCGCGACTCGACCCAGACAGATCGATGCAAACCGCCATGGTTCCAGTGATCCTGATCTTCGATCCAGGTTGCGTCGCACCACCGCGTGACCATGATCGCAATCTGGTTTTCGCCATGCTTGGCCGCGTCGGTCAGGTCAAACTCACTCGGTAGACGCGAGTCCTTGCCCATGCCAACGAAAACACCATTGCACCAGACCAGCGCCATGCTTTCAAATCCGCCAATATGTAAAATCGTACGGCGGTCCCCCCAGTCTGAAGGCACTTGCAAGGCGTATCGATACAACCCGGTCGGGTTATCCTCTGGGATTGTCGGGGGTTTCTGACAATCAAACGGCATTTGCCAATTGGTATAGTGCGGCAGGTCGCCCGTGTTCTGTCGGGTCCACACGCCGGGCACTTGAATGGAACGCCACGGCTCTGAACTGGTTGGCGCCGTCGTCCAGTTTTCAGGAGCTGCTTCAGGCCGAGCGATCAATTGGAAGCGCCAAGCACCATCGAGGGACTTTCGCCAGGGCGATTGTCGGGCCATGAGCGCCGCTTCATTCGGATACGGGGTCAAAGATGCACGCGCGCGCATCCGCGAAATCGCGGTGAGCTGTGGCTGCAACAATTGCGACAGCGGAAGCGGTAACACTCTACATCCCTCTAAGACCAGCAGGCCTCTACTCGGTAATCTTTGGTCTCTTAAACCTAAACGAAAATCAATGCCTAGCTGGCCTTTGACCCGGCTAATGCAATTACTGAGCCGAAATTTGGCAACACTGACGCAAAGATTTCAATAGCTTTCGCTTGAAACGCGAAACTGATAATGTTAGCGCTAACATAATCATGCTTCTCCGCGCCGAGCAACCCTCGCTGAGAGAAGCCATCAGCACCGCCGCGACGGGTGCATCAGGGAGGCAAAAATGCGGACAAATACACTGTTTTCGATGGGGCTTTTGGCGACGACGGGACTCATCCTGCAGGCCTGTCAGGCGATTTCACCTATGCCGGAGATCGGGGCACAAGAAGCCACCGATTCCTTTGTCTCTGCACCGCTATCGAATGATCCAGAAATCGCCGCGCTGATTGCGGATATGACGCTCGATGAAAAGCTCGCTCAATTGAGCTGTATCTGGATCAATAAAGGCCAGATCCTCGATGAGAATGGAGACTTCTCGCCTGAGAAAATGGCCGCCACTTATCCGCACGGCGTCGGCTGCTTTGCCCGACCGCAAGACACGATGGGGATGGAGCAGACCGAAGAGCGGAAAGATGTGAACGATGCCACCGTGGTGCGCAGAATGTCGGCCCGCACCCCAAGCGAAACGGTCAAACTCACCAATGCCGTGCAACAATGGATGATCGAAGAAACGCGGCTCGGCATCCCGACCCTGTTTCACGAAGAAGGCTTGCACGGCTTCCAGGCCCGCTACGCGACCTCTTTCCCGCAATCGATCGCGCTTGCTAGCACGTTTGATCCCGAATTGCTCGAGCGGGTATATTCGATCACCGCGCGCGAGATCCGTGTCCGCGGCGTTCATCACGTTCTCTCTCCCGTCGTCGATGTCGCGCTCGATCCGCGCTGGGGCAGAATTGAGGAAACTTTTGGCGAAGACCCATATCTGGTCAGCCGCATGGGCGTTGCCGCGATCAAAGGGTTTCAGGGCAGCGGCGAAACCGTGCCTGACGGCAAAGTCCTGACCACGCTCAAACACATGACCGGCCATGGACAACCAGAAGCCGGGATGAATGTCGGGCCGGCCCAACTGCCGGAGCGTGTGCTTCGAGAAATCTTCTTCCCCCCTTTTGAAGCGGCCGTGAAGGAAGCCAATGCCGCCAGTGTCATGGCGAGCTACAATGAGATTGATGGCATTCCGTCTCACGCCAATTCCTGGCTGTTGAACGATGTCTTGCGTGGTGAGTGGGGCTTTGATGGGGTCGTGGTCGCGGACTATTTCGCAATCAACGAGCTGCAAGTGCGCCATCGCTTGGTCGACTCGCTGGGGGCAGCGGGTGCCCTAGCGCTAAGCTCAGGGGTTGATTTTGAATTGCCAGACGGGGTCGCATTCTATCAGATGAAAGACGCAATCGAGGCGGGCGATCTCGACATTTCTGTTATTGATACGGCCGTCGAGCGGGTGCTGCGTATGAAAAAACGTGGCGGCGTATTTGATGATCCCTATGCGGACGGCGAAGAGGCCGACGCATTGACCGGCAATGCTGAAGCGCGCGCGGTCGCTCTCGAGGCGGCGCACAAAGCCGCGGTGCTGGTCAAGAATGACAATAATGCCCTGCCCCTCAATCAGGCAGAGCTTAGCCGCGTCGCCATTGTGGGCCCGAACAGCGACATCACGGTGCTTGGCGGCTATTCAGACGAACCGCGCCAGACCATTAGCATCCTTGATGGGTTTCAGGCCGCGTTCGGCGATGAGATCGAAATTGTTCATGCCAAAGGCGTTAAGCTGACCGACAATCGGTCCTGGTGGGATGATGAGGTCAACCTGATCGATCCGGCCGAAAACTTTGCCCTGATCGAAGAGGCCGTTGCGGCGGTGCAGGGTGCGGATGTGATCATTCTCGCCATTGGCGGCGATGAATCGACGTCGCGCGAAGCCTGGTCCGAAACCCATCTTGGCGATCGTGATGACATCACTCTGATCGGCCAACAAAAAGAGCTAGTCGAAGCGCTTGCCGAAACAGACATTCCAATGATTGGCGTGATCATTTCGGGTCGCCCATTGGCACTGACCAATGTCCAGGATCATTTCGACGCCATTCTTTATGGCTGGCAACTCGGACAGGAAACCGGGACCGCGGTGGCAGACCTTCTGCTCGGGAACGTGTCACCAAGCGGCAAAATGCCGGTCTCTGTCCCGCGTAATGTCGGTCAGATCCCGGTCTTCTACAATCACAAACCCACAGCCCGGCGCGGGTATGCCTTCGCCGAAACAGCCCCGCTCTACGCCTTCGGCTCGGGCCTCAGCTATACCAGTTTCGAAATCTCCGAACCGGTTCTGACCGCACCTGAAATTAGCGTGAGTGGCTCGACCAGCGTCACCGTGAGCGTCACCAATACAGGCGACATGGCAGCGGATGAGGTGGTGCAAATGTATATTCGCGACAAAATTAGCAGCGTCACCCGCCCCGTGATGGAGCTGAAGGGCTTTCAACGCGTAACCCTCGCTCCGGGCGAGACGCAGCAAGTTGAACTTCCGATCACGTCAGAGTCTCTGCACTTCTACAATCGGGACATGGACCGTGTTGTCGAGCCGGGCGAGTTCGAGATCATGGTCGGATCTAGCTCACAATCACACAAATCGACGATCCTGACGGTTCGATAAAGCGGTTGGTACGCCTCAGCGCCTCTGTTACCCTCACCTCGAAACGGCGAATGTCGGAGGTGAGGGAACATGGAATTCAAATCGAAAGTCAGAACCTGTCTCTGGTTCGAAAAGGGGGGTCGCGAAGCCGCAGAGTTTTATGTCTCGCTGCTGCCAAACAGCACGATCGACATGGTGCTCGACCATCACAATGAGGCCGACCCAATGGTCGTCGAATTCACGCTCGCAGGCGCCCCGATGATGATTTTGACCGCCGGGCCTCATTTCAAGCTGACGCCGGCCGCCTCGATCAGCGTGCTAACCAAAGACCAGGCCGAAACCGATTACCTGTGGAACGCTTTGATCGCCAATGGCGGCGAGGAAAGCATGTGTGGCTGGCTGGTCGATCGCTACGGCGTGTCGTGGCAGATCGTTCCGGAAATCTTGCCGGGCTTGATCAATCAGGACGACAAGGCCGCTGGCAAACGGGCGCAAGCGGCGATGATGCAAATGCGCAAAATCGACATTGCAGCAGTCGAGGCCGCCGCAAGCCATGCTGGCGCATGAGCGGCGCTTAATAATTTTTAGGAAAAACAGTCACTTACCAATGTAAGTGGCGCGAGTGACGGGACTCGAACCCGCGACCCCCGGCGTGACAGGCCGGTACTCTAACCAACTGAGCTACACCCGCGCATGGGCTTCGCCGCCGAAGCGGTGAAAGGGTGATCTATACGTGCGCTTTTTTGGGGTCAAGCGGCAATTGCCATGACTTTGACATCAGATGCAGCTATTCACCGCTGATACAGCTTAAATAGGTCACCCTCCTCCCATGAAACGTCTTTTGATCATTCTTGGCGCCGTGATTGCGGTTCTCGTGGCGATTGTCGCGGTGGTGCCGTTTCTGATTCCATCTTCGGTCTACAAGGCCCAAATTGAATCTGCCGCGACCAAGGCGCTTGGCCGGGATGTGGTGATGAAGGGCGAGGCCAGTTTATCCATTTTCCCAATCATCGCCGCCCGCGTCGACAATGTTGAAGTGGCCAACCCTGAAGGCTTTACGGACCCGCTCATGATCGAAGCCGGGAGCCTGCGTGCGAGCGTCAAGCTGATGCCGCTCTTCGCCAGCCGAGTCGAAATCGCACAAATCACGCTTGAGGATGCAACCGTCCGGCTAGAGCGGCTCGCCGATGGCACCGCCAATTGGGAATTTGGTGACGGCAGCGACCCTGGCGAGACGCCCGGCGAACAAGGCGGTAGCGGTTTTGAAACCGGAATCGAACGCGCTGCGCTGTCGAATACGGCGGTTTATTATCGCGACTGGACCACGGACGCCAATTACGCGCTGACCGAATTTAACGCGACGGCGCGGCTGACCGCATTGGATGAGCCGTTCTCATCGGATGGCGAAGGCCTGATCAACGGCCAGGCCTTTAATTACAATATCCGGCTCGAAACCATTGCCGAATTGCTAGCCGAGACCCCTGTCTCGCTCGCGGCCAGCCTCGGGACGATTTATGGTGACTATTCTTATGAGGGCGCTCTGACCCTGGCAGAGACCCCGACCCTCGATGGGGCGTTCGAGCTTTCTTCGAACACGATTGGCGAAGTGCTAACCCTGATCGGTGATCAGGATCTGCCCATCGTGGCCAGTGCCCTCGAGTCCGTTCGGGCACGCGGCAAAGTGAAAGGCGTCGTCACCGACGCAGCCTTGGATTTTGAGTTTCTCACCCTCGCGGCGACTGGCTTGGATGTCGATTTTGTCGGCGGCGTCCAGCTCGGCGATACACCGGTCTTGAATGGTACGGTTGATCTGAACGCTGCCGACGCCCAACGCCTTCTTAAGCCAGGTCATGACTTGATTCCAATCCTGACCCTGCTCGGGAATGTCGATTTGCAAGCCACTTTGAGTGGTCCGTTAACCGCGCCTTCGCTGACCGGCATCGCACTGAAGCAGCGCGGGGAGTCTCTGATCACCGACTACACGGGCGGGCTCAGCCTGGCCGGTGACCAGCCCCTCGACGGGGCGTTGCAAATCTCCAGCAACGATCCGCGCGCGGTGTTGAGTGCGCTTGGGACGGACATTCCGCCAGGCGGCACGCTGAACAGGCTCGATATTTCAGGACGCGTCTCGGGACAGCTTATGGCGCCGACCTTAAGCGGCGCGACCCTCACCCTTGATGATACGACGGCGAAGGGCAAAGTCGGCGCTGATTTGCGCGGCGCGACGCCTCGCATCAGTGCTGACTTGCAAATGCCTCGGCTCGATCTGACGCCCTTCCTCGGCAGCGGCGCACAGCAGGCTGATGACGAGCCCAGCCTGAATGAAGATTGGGATGATACACCGCTTGATCTGGCCGCGCTGAAAGCCATGAATGCGACGGTCACAGTCGCCGCGAATGAGGTGATCATTGATCAAATCACCTTGCAGGATGCGCTTCTCAACACGCGCCTCGATGAGGGGCGCCTGTCCGCGATTTTCCGACAGGATGATGACAGGCCCGGCTTCCGCGTGTTCCAGGGGGGCTGGTCAGGAGACCTGGTGCTCGATGCCTCGCGGTCGACCCCGCGCCTGCAAATCGAAGCTTTGGCCAATGGCATTGCAGCGCAGGAAATGCTGACCGCTTTGACCGGCTTCAAAAACCTCAACGGCCTTGGCGATGTCCATCTCAATCTAAGCTCTGAAGGCAATAGTCTCAAAGCCTTGATCAATGGGCTGGACGGCAAGTTCGAAAGCGATCTCAACGATGGCGCCCTGCGCGGCATGAACCTGACTAAACTGGTCCAGAACGCCTCAGACTTGCAAGGCCTGATGAGTGGTGGCGGGTTGACCATCGCCAGTTTCCAGGAAGCCTTTTCACCGAATGCGAGCACGGATTTCTCCAAATTCCTCGGCAATCTCGACATTCAGAATGGCGTCGCGACCCTGACCGAACTGAATATCGACAATCCAGTGATTGGTGTTATCGGGTCCGGTCAAATCAACCTTGGTGCCCGCACACTCGACATTCGCCTGACACCGCGGGTTGATGTGCAGGCGGCCGGCGCTGGCTCGACCATCGGCGTTGGCGATATTCCAATTCCGGTGCGGATCTATGGCAGCTGGTCGAATGTCCGGTTCGGGCTCGACTCATCGGCGGTGCAGACAGAATTGACCTCGCGCCTCCGCAACCGCGCGGCCAGCGAGATTACCAGCCGGATTGGCGGCGATGCGGGAAATATTCTTGGCGAAATTGTCGGCAACGCACCCGGTACCGAAACGGAAGAAGACCCGGCACAAAATCTTGAAGACGAATTGCGTAGCCGAGCGCTCGGCGCCCTGTTCGGAAATCGCGACCGCGACGAAGATGAGGGCGACGAGGATACTGAGCCAGCGCCGAATTAGCCGCCGCTGGCAAAGAAGGTTCTGACTTCTTCTCCGTTTGCGGCGTCCAATGCAGCGCAGAGTTCAATCCGTTCTACGGTTTGTCTCAGCGAGCGTTCATGTCCTTCCGCCAGCGCGCCATGTGTTTCGAACAGAGCGATCAATTCATCACGTTCAGTGTCCGAACATAGAGATGCGGCTAGCGCCGGGCTGGAACGTTTTCGCTGCCGCGGAATAACTTCCAGATAAGTCGGGAAATTCGCTTTCAGCCAGGCCCAGGTTTGCGCCCGCGTTTCGTCCTGATTCATCTGGCCTTGCGCAATCGTGCGCGATTCGCGGCTGCCCAATTCGCCTGACAGCGCTAGCTGCAGCACCCGCTCTGACAAGGCGGGATCGCGGTTCTGGCCGATCGCATAGGCCACTGCTTGCTCAAATACCGGATCATCGATTTGTGTGCGCGCGGCGAGCAATTGATCAAGGAAGGGCGCACCATAAACTTGCATACCGACTGCCATCGCGGCGAGGTACTCGTCCGTGTTCAATGTGCGCTCCGAAACTGCGCCTTCCATACCAATAAAGCTCGCGGCCGCTTTGGCGAGGTTCTCGCGCAAAGCCGTATCCTCGCCGGTCCCAATCAGGAAACGTTCCAGGCTGGATTTCAGAATGGCTTGCTCCGGATCATTGGACTTACCGCCATTCAGAGTTTCATATCGATCCCGGAACACGTCCAGTACAGCGGCGCGATAGCCGGCAAGAGCCTGTTCATCCTGCGTGACAAAACGTTCAAATCGACCCGCCTCACGGATCGCGGCTTGCACGACCCGGCGCTCTTCGTCTCGTACGGCCTCATCAATGAACCGCCAGACTGTGTCGACATCAATCCGACCTGCCGCAAACTCTGCGCCGACACTGTCTAGGGTCACCAACTGTTCGGCGTCCGAAAGCTCGCCAAACCCGCGGCCAAGATCCTGCCAGCTTTCATAGGGCAGCGAGAAGCGATAGTAACCCGTTCCTCCGGCGTTCGGGATGAACCAGCCAGGCGTCATCACTTCACCATCAAACGGCTCAAGCGTGACCATTTGCAAGTCTTCGGTGAGCAAAGAACACCCACGCTCACGGGCCTCGCCCAAGCCATGCGCCCAACAGAATGGGATAATCCAAGCCCGGTTCGGATCGATTTTGCTGCCTAACGGCGCATAGCGCGACTGCTTGACGATATAATCATAAGGCGCGACTTGCTCGATGGTCAGCAAGGGCAATCCTTTCTGTTCGACAAAGCTCCGAAAGGCTCGCGTAAGATCCGGCTCATTGGTCTCACGGCCAATAATGTCAAAGAATTCCGGACTGTCCGCGACGCCATCCTCATAAGCTTCGACATAGCGCCCGAGCGCCGGTCGGAAGATGTCTGCCCCGAAATAGGCATCGACCATGCCGATCACCGCGAGGCCTTTATTATAGGTGATTGAGTCGTAAGCGTTACGAACATTTTCGTTTAGCGCAATCGGTTCCCGCACGGCGCGCGCGCTCGACAGGCTGTCGAGCCCCATGGCGCGAATGCCATCGACAATCGCATCGAGCTCATAGCCTTCACCCGGATACATGACCGACAGGCTGGCGCCTTCGCCCCAGCTCGCAAAGGCCTCCTTCAGCCAAAGATCATCCCACCAGGGTGGCGTCACGAGATTGCCGAACCACATATGCGCAACTTCATGCGCATGGATCGCGAGCAGGCTTCGACGCGCCGCCGGGCCGATATCCGGGCTCGCCAGAATTCGGCTCTCTCGATAGGTGATCGCAGCAGCCAATTCGGTCGCCCCCGATGGCCATTGCGGCGCAGCGACGATGTCGAGTTTTTTGTACGGATAGGGCTGCTGCAAGGCTTCTTCAAAAATGCGCACCAGTTCCGGCGCGGTCTCCAGGGCCAAGTCCAGTTCGCCGCCTTTGCCTCGGCGTGCAAATCCACGCAGCGGGATCGGCTCAGCGCGCACCTCATTTGGCGGCAGCGCCTCGGCCTCGACCACATCAAAACTGCCAACAGCGAGAGACAAAAGATAAGTCGGTAGCGGCCGAGTTGTCTCGAATGTGACCCGCTTGAGCCCGCCTTCTAGCGTCTCCACCGCCGTCTCAGGCGCGTTGCTAATCGCGGAATCGGTCTCAGGAATGGTCAGCCTGATATCAAACGGGGCTTTGAAAGCCGGTTGGTCAAAACCCGGCATGAAGCGGCGGGCCTGAATGCTCTCAGACTTGGCGAGCGCATAAGCGTCGCCCTGCTCAGTCACTTTGAACAGGCCTGAAAGATTGACATCGAAAGGTGCATTATAGTCGATCTCGACCACGACTTCGCCCGGGTCGACGGTTTGACCATAATCAAGCCAGGCCACGCCGGACTCCAGGACCGGTTGCCAGACGCCCGTCAGAGGTTGCCCTTCCCCGACCCGCGAGCGAACCTCTGTGACGACAAGATCACGGCCATGTAAATAGAGTCCACTCGATCGCGCTTTGACATCCAGGGTGATTGTGACCGTCCCGCCAAATCGCGTTTCGCGCGGATCAAGCGTCAGATCGAGATCATAATGGAGCGGGTATGGAGACGGATCGAGTGGCCCAGGCGGTGCCTGAGCGATTAAATCCTCCAGCCCATCATCGATAGATTGAATCGGCGCGTTCGCGCCATTACAAGCTGCGAGCAAAACGCTTAATAGTGCGAAGATCCCAACCCGCATATTGTCCTCCAACTTGTGTTTCGCCTTTGCATACAGCACAAGGCGCGGGATGACACCCACTCTATCAGTACTCGACCCATCGCCTATTTTCAAAGACCGCACCGCGGCAGACGCCCTGAATGAAACGCGCGCTCTGGCGAGCGCAGCGGACGGAATGCGTTATCGATCTTATTGGGTACAAGAGCATCACAATGCGACGAGCTTTGCCGGAACTACGCCAGAGATCTTGATGGCCGACCTCGCGGCCCGGACGTCGCGGATCATTTTGGGCTCTGGCGGCATCATGTTGCCAAATTACTCGCCTTTGAAAGTTGCGGAATGGGGGCAAACCCTGTCGCAGCTTTATCCTGGCCGGATCGAGATTGGGCTCGGGCGCGCCACCGGCGCCGATCCGCGAACATCTGCTGCTTTATTGGGGCCTGGCGGGCAGAATTTTCCGACCATGTTGCGCATGTTGATGGACTGGTTGCTAGATGCCAGCGGTGCGGCCCATTTGCCGGACGACCATCGCGCGCGTGGGATCGCGGCCAATCCCAAAGGCCCAGGGCCGGACCTCTGGATGCTGTGCTCATCGCCCGCCTCCGCAGCCTTTGCGGGGCAGATGGGGCTGAAGCTGGCCTTCGCGGATTTTCTCAATCCGGGCGGGGCCAAGGATGCTCTCGACGCTTATCATCAGGCATTCGAACCATCGCCGTTTTGCGCCAAACCCCATGCTGCGATCGGGTTGGTTGTCCTGGCGGCCGAAACTGAGGCAGAAGCAGAGCGCCTGAGCGCTCCAATCAAGGCCTGGGCGCTCAGTCGCGGCGCGGGACAGTTTCAGCCCTATTTGAGCACCAGCGAAGCTGAAGCCTATCTTGCTAAGGCGCCGCTCGATCCGCCACAACGCGGGATTATAGGCAGTGGCCTATCCGTGGCGCAGCATTTGTCGGCTATCGCGCGGGAGACGCATGCGTGCGAGTTCTTCTTGCTCTCAATTACCGATCACATCGAAACGCGCATCAATTCCTATCGCCTGATCGAAACGGCTATGGCCGAGATCAACGCAATGCCGACATCACGGCCAGAAGCGGGCTGAGCGCGCTCGCCCCAAGCTGTTTGGCGCGCGCCGGAGACCAGCCAAAAGCCGGATCGGGATGGTTCGCATCATCCTTGAACGGCATCTCCAATGTCATCGCGAGACAATCAAACCGTTCGGCCAGCGCATTGCTGCAAATCGTCAGATTAGCCTTACCCGGCGCATTCTTGGGATACCCAAACTGGGTTTGGAATGCCCCATTTGAAGATTTCACATAGGTCGACTTGAAGGTCTCGAGTAAGTTTCCAAGGCGATCGTTCCAGCTTGGAATGCCTTCCGTGCCCGCGATAAAATTATATGGCAACGCCTCGTCGCCATGAACATCCAGAGCGAGATCACAGCCGGTTTCTTTCATTTTTTCGAGCGTGAGAAAGACTTCAGGGCTCTTCTCCATGGATGGGGCTTGCCATTCGCGATTGAGGTTCACGCCCGCAGCATTGGTGCGCAAATGCCCACGCGCGCTGCCATCAGGATTCATATTCGGCACAACATAAAACACGGCTCGAGCTGTGAGATCCCGCGAGATGGCGGAGATTGGATCGAGCATCCGTTCCAGAAAGCCTTCCATCCACCATTCCGCCATGGTTTCCCCTGGATGCTGTCGCGCTGTGATCCAGATCGTCCGCTTGTCTGGCCCGGGCTCGCCAATTGTGATGAGGTCAAGATCGCGCCCATCAAGCGTCTTACCGAGCACGCTGACCCGCGCATGCTCATAATTGGACGCCCCTGCCACCAACATTTGATGACGCTCCGAAGAGTACGGCGCGAAATACGCGACATAGATGGAGTCTGCGGTCAATTCAGTTTCGATGATCAAGGTCTGGCCATCAAAGCTTGTCGGAACGCGACGCCATTCCATTGTGTCTTGCGACACCACGGCCTGGTAATTCTCCCAGCCCTTCGGGTACGCCGCGCCGCCCGCGTTCTCAATCAACAGGCGAAGTGCCTGCCCCTTTTCGCCCGTCACGCGAAAATGGAACCATTGGTAGAAGTCGGACTGATGATCTTTCGCAATTTCCAGTCGCACATTGCCTGGGTCGCTGGCATCATTGACGATGATATTCCCGCTATCGAATACCGAAGATATGCTAAGGCTCATGCCGTCTCCATCTGTTTGAGGTCGGCGTGGTAGGCCTTTGCCATCCTGGAGTCGATCCCCTGCATTTTGAGAAAGGCGCTGAGCACGCCAAGCTTGCGATCAGGCTCAAGCCCGTCAGCGATGCGGTGTAGTTGCGAATAATACCAGCCCTGCATGCCAAATCCGTTGAGCGCCTTGAACAGCCCGATCGACGAGTTGGGGCCAAAAATGCCGGGGCCGATGCGCAGCGTCTTTTCCCATTTCGGGAGTTCGTCGAGCGTGCCAGCTATCAATTGAGCCGGCGCATCAACGTCCACGCAGAGCGGCCGCCCCAGCCCGATCAGGTCCGCCTCACCCCCTGCCAGAGCTGCGTTCATGCCGTCGCGTGTCCGGAAGCCGCCAGTGACCATGAGCGGCATCTCTGCCACCAATTGCACGTCTTTGGCGTAATCGAGGAAATAGGCTTCGCGTTTGACCGTGCTCGCCCGTGCGCCGGATGTGTCTGCGGGTTTCAACCCTTCCATGTCCATCATTTTCGGCTGCTCATAATTGCCACCCGAAATCTCGACAAAATCGAGCCCGAGCGGGTTGAGCATGCCGATCACTTTTGTTGACTCGTCCTGCGTGAACCCGCCTTTTTGGAAATCGGCCGAGTTGAGTTTGACCGAAACCCCAAAGCCCGGCCCGGCTTCAGCCTTGGCGGCCTTGATTACTTCGAGCAAGGCTCGTGCGCGGTTCTCCAGCGGTCCGCCCCATTCATCGTTCCGTTGATTGGTGAGCGGTGACAGGAATTGGCTCATCAAATAGCCGTGCGCCGAATGGATCTGCACGCCATCAAACCCGGCCGCGCGCGCCGCTTTGGTCGCGATCGCGTATTTCTCGATCAGGCGTTTAATATCATCACCACTCATCGCCCGCGGCGTCCCGAACTGCCCGCCTGGCAGATCAACCGCGATGGCGCTTGGCGCGTCCGGCTGCGGATTGACCATTTTCTGGGTCTGACGTCCGGCATGGCTGAGCTGCATCACGACTTTGCCGCCGCCCGCCTTGCACGCCTCCGCCCATTTTCCGAGCATGACAGCATGTTCATTCGACGGCGCGCCATCAATCACGACATTGCCAGGCGCTTCGAGATTTCTTCGATCGATGAGGACATTGCCCGTGATCTGCAAGCCAATCCCCCCATCGCCCCAGGCCTTGTACAGCCGCAAATGGCGCTCAGTGACTTCATTCTTTGGATTCGCCAGGCGTTCCGTCATCGCCGCCTTAACCAGCCGATTGGGCAATTCCACGCCCGATGGCAGGGTTAATGGCGTGTTAATCATAATCGTCATGATGGAAATCCTTGGAATCAGTGGGCGAATGGGCTTACGGGGAGAAAACCATTATGGGCGCTGCAAAGCAATCAAACCTGTTTGACGATATGAAAACTGATCCTTCTGGCTATAGCGCGAAAGACATTGAGGTCCTGGAAGGCCTTGAACCGGTGCGGAAACGCCCGGGCATGTACATTGGTGGCACCGATGAGCGCGCCTACCATCACCTTTTCGCGGAAATCCTCGACAATTCCATGGACGAAGCCGTGGCCGGCCACGCCACACGCATCGAGGTTCACTTGCGAACCGACGGGTATGTCGAAGTGATCGATAATGGCCGCGGTATCCCGGTCGGCGAGCATCCGAAATATCCTGGCAAGTCAGCGCTGGAAGTTATCATGACGACGCTCCACGCCGGGGGGAAATTCTCCAACAAGGCCTATGAGACCGCCGGCGGCCTGCACGGTGTCGGGTCTTCAGTCGTGAACGCCCTGTCTGAGCGTATGGAAGTCGAAGTCGCACGCGACAAGAAGCTTTATTTCCAGGCTTTTGAACGCGGCAAAGTGACGGGTCCGCTGGAGCTGATGGGCGCGGCCCCGAACCGCCGCGGCACGACCGTCCGATTTAAGCCGGATTTCGAGATTTTCGGTGAGAAGCTGCGCTTCAAGCCGCAGCGCCTGTTCCAGATGACACGCTCGAAAGCGTATCTCTATCGCGGCGTTGAAGTGCGCTGGAAATGCGACCCGGAGCTGCTGCCAGAAGATTCCAAAGTCCCAGCAGAGAAAACCCTGTCTTATCCGAATGGTCTCGCCGACCAGCTCGACGAGGTGTTCAAAGGCAAGGCGACGATTACCGAACAGCATTTTGCCGGTCTCGTTGAAACCGAGGACGGCAAGGTTGAATGGGCGATTGCCTGGACCGCGGCCGGATTCGGTGAAACCGATGGGTTTGCGCGCTCTTACTGTAACACGATCCCGACCCCGGATGGCGGCACGCATGAGGCAGGCTTCCGCTCTGCCATCACGAAAGGCATGCGCAATTATGCCGAGCTGACCGGCCAGAAAAAGGGCACGTCGATCACCGCAGACGATATTATGGGCCATTCCGGCCTGCTTTTGTCCGTCTTCATCCGCAATCCGGAATTCGTTGGCCAGACCAAGGACAAACTATCCACGACCGCCGCCTTCCGCCTGGTTGAGAACTCGGTTCGTGACCGCTTCGACCACTGGCTCGCGGCCAGCCCGAAAGAAGCCGACAAACTCCTGACATGGGCGATTGAGCGCGCCGATGAACGCGCCCGGCGTCGCAAGGCCAAGGAAGTTGCGCGCAAATCGGCGACCAAGAAACTGCGGCTGCCGGGTAAGCTCGCCGATTGCTCCGACAATAAAGGCGACACTGAACTGTTTCTGGTTGAGGGTGACTCAGCCGGCGGCTCCGCCAAACAGGCACGGGACCGTAAGACCCAGGCCATCCTGCCGTTACGCGGGAAAATCTTGAATGTTGCCTCGGCCACGGCTGACAAGATGGACAAGAATCAGGAGCTACAGGACCTGCTACTCGCCCTCGGCACCGGCACTGGCTCACGCTTCAATATCGATGATCTGCGCTATGAAAAGATCATCATCATGACCGACGCTGACGTGGATGGCGCACATATCGCCGCCCTGCTGATTACCTTCTTCTACAAAATGACGCCCGGCCTGATCGAAAGCGGTCGCCTCTATATGGCGATGCCGCCGCTATATAAGCTCTCTTACAAGGGTAAATCGGTCTATGCGATGGATGACGAGGACAAAGAGCTCCTGATGGAGCTCGAGTTCAAACCCAATCAAAAGGTCGAACTCAGCCGCTTTAAGGGCCTTGGTGAAATGAACCCGTCTCAGCTCAAAGAGACAACGATGAACCCGGAAACCCGGACCCTCGCCCGGATCACCCTGCCCGACAGCATTGATGAGCTAACCGAAGCCAAGCCCGCCGAGCTGATCGACACGCTGATGGGCAAAAAGGCCGAGCATCGGTACCGCTTCATTCAGGAAAACGCGCATTTTGCTGAAGAGCTAGATATCTAGCCCTTCAGCAATTCCCCCCACCCCGGCGCCACATCGGCACCGAACTTGGCACAATTTGAAACACGTTTTCGAAATCCAGAGCCGAAATCTAAGCGCATCACTTGCGACCCCGTTTGTTTCCCCGCGCAGATGCGGCGGAGTATCAATTCAAGGTCTCAGAAAGCGGCCGAGGCATCATTAGCGAGGCGTCTCGATTTCACGCTCCGAGCGTCCACAAATTCGCACTTTTAAGCGTAAAACAGGTTCTTAAACCGCTGATTGTGTTACGAATATTAACCGCGGGCGCGAACAAAAGTCCATTTTTCTCCTATCACGCGAATTGGCCCTGATCTTGCTTCTCTACGGGAAACGAGATGACGCATCTGCGAGGGAAGAGCATGTTTGTGCGCTGGCAAGATCAATCCGAGACAGGCTTTGGCAAGGACGTGCTGCTGGCCGAGCATGATGTCTTCAAAACGGACTTGTTCATGGATGATGGGCTCGCGCATCTGCTCGATGTCTATCCGCGTCAAAACCTCGAT
Source organism: Hyphomonadaceae bacterium (assembly GCA_024743315.1). GTDB lineage: Bacteria > Pseudomonadota > Alphaproteobacteria > Caulobacterales > Hyphomonadaceae > Henriciella. The sequence goes on along the minus strand of JANSWU010000002.1, from coordinate 222,573 downwards.
ATTTGGACCTTTGGCCAGGAAGGCGAAGGCGTGAATTCGGCGCTGCGCGGCCGAGCCCCTAAGCTTAGCGGCGCAGAGATTGTCGACGCGGTCAAACGCGGCCATATCTGGCTCAACATGCGGCGCGCCAATATTGATGTGCCAGACCTCGAGCCCATCGCCGACGCGATCTATGGCAGCTTGGAAGACGCCACCGGTCGTAAGACCCGCAAACGCGACGTCTCGGTCCTGATTTCCTCACCCAAAGTGAAAGTGCATTATCACTTGGACATTCCGATGGTCGCCCTGTTCCAGATGCGTGGCCAGAAGCGCTTATGGATGTATCCGCGCAATGAAGCCGTCGCGCCGTCGGCTTTCATTGAGGATATTGTGCACATGTCGCGCGAGGAAGAGCTGCCCTATCGCAAGGCCTATGATCAAACCGCGACGGTCTATGATCTGGAACCCGGCATGGGCCTGACCTGGCCGCAATTCATGCCACACCGGGTCGAAAATGCCGACTGCTTAAATGTCTCCCTGTCTTGCGAATACCAGACGCTGAGCAGTTTTGTGCAGGCCAATGCGATCTATACCAATAAGCTGATCCGGCGAAGCACCCCTCTATCGCCCAAGATTGGCGCGCAGGTTGGCCCGTTCGCGGTCGCCAAAGCCGCCTTTGCGCGGGCTCATAAAGCCGCGACTCAAAAAGGCCCCCGCACCTCACCCACCCCGGTCACGTTCGAGCTTGATACGCAATTGGAAAATTGCGTGCGCGAACTCTACTGATCCCGGATTTTCGCTTGCCAAGCGCAGCAAAAGCAACACACTGGTCCGCATAGATATTTGCGAGACCTCTAAATGAAGCCCCTAATTTACCTGATGGCCTCGGCCAGCCTGCTGCTCGCTGGCTGCGGCGGCGACGACGGCACCTCGAATGGCGATGGCGACAGTGCGGATCCGGTTGAAATCAATCGCAACCCGTTTCCGTCAACCTATACGCCGTACCCTTCGACCACGACCCTGATCAAAGACGCCACCGTGCTGGATGGCATTGGCGGAGAATTGGTTGGCGGTGATGTGCTGCTGGTCGATGGCAAAGTCTCGGAAGTGGCTGAAGAGATTGCGGCACCTGATGGCGCCACTGTGATCAATGCCAATGGCAAATGGGTGACGCCAGGCATCATCGACAATCACTCGCATCTCGGCGTCTACCCAAGCCCGAGCGTGAGTGCGCATGGCGACGGCAATGAGATTAGCGGCGCCGTCACGGCTGAAGTCTGGGCCGAGCATGGCATCTGGCCACAAGATCCTGGCTTCCCGCGCGCACTGGCCGGCGGCGTGACGTCGATGCAGATCCTGCCCGGCTCGGCCAACTTGTTTGGCGGGCGCGGCGTGACGCTGAAAAATGTCCCGGCGCGCACCATGCAGGGGATGAAATTCCCGGACGCGCCTTACACGCTGAAAATGGCCTGTGGTGAAAACCCGAAGCGCGTCTATGGCTATGGCGGTGGACGTTTTCCGGGCGGCGCACCGTACTCGCGCATGGGCAATGTCGCTGGCTATCGCATGGCCTGGGCCAAAGCCGTCGAGTATAAGCGCAAGTGGGATAAATATGCCGACGAGGGCGGGGATCCGCCGACCCGGGATCTTGAACTCGACACGCTGATGGGCGTCTTGAACGGCGAGATCCTCGTCCATATGCACTGCTATCGCGCCGATGAAATGGCGCTGATCATGGATATGAGCGAGGAATTTGGCTACAAAGTCGCGAGCTTCCACCACGCGGTTGAAAGCTATAAGATCGCCGACAAACTGGCTGAATACGATACCTGTTCAGCCATGTGGGCCGATTGGTGGGGCTTCAAGATGGAGGCCTATGATGGCGTCCGCGAGAACATCCCCATGGTCCATCAAGCCGGGGCCTGTGCGATCGTGCATTCGGACAGCGATATCGGCATTCAGCGCCTCAATCAGGAAGCGGCCAAAGCCCTGTCGGATGGGCGCCGCGCCGGGATTGAGATTTCCAAAGCCGATGCCTGGCAATGGCTCAGTGCCAACCCCGCCAAATCGCTCGGCGTGTTTGACCAAACCGGCTCGCTTGAAGCGGGCAAGGATGCCGATGTGGTGATCTGGTCCGGTGACCCGTTCAGTGTCTATAGCCAGGCCGAACAGGTCTTTATTGATGGCGCGCTGATGTATGAGCGCGGCAATGACGCCCTCACCCCTGTCATGGACTTTGAACTCGGCCAGCCTGGCGAAGGAGACCTGAAATGATCCGCAAACTTCTCCTCTCGACGGCGGCCATGCTGAGCCTTGCCGCCACCGCTGCCGCGCAGGACGTGGCTATCGTCAATGCCAAGGTCTGGACCGGCACAAGTGCCGGCACCCTCGACAATGCGACCATCTACATTTCTGATGGCGTGATTGAGGGCATGGGCGTGAATTTCGCTGCGCCCAGCGGCACCCAGACCATTGATGTTGGCGGCAATTGGGTGACACCGGGCATCATCGCACCGTTCTCAAGAGTTGGCACGGTTGAAGTCGGCGCCGAAGACTCGACCAATGATACCAGCGCGGGTGGATCGCCTTTCTCTGTCGCCTTGCGCGCGGCGGACGGGTTCAACCCGGCCGCGACGCCAGTGGCTGTGACCCGGATCGAAGGCGTGACCCGGATCGCCGTCGCGCCGTCTAATGGCGCATCGATGATTGCTGGTCAGGGCTTCCTCGCTGACACGTCCGGCAGCCCGGGTTCGATCTCGAATGAGCGGGCCTTTGTCTATATTAATCTCGGCGAAGGCGGCGCGGACTTGGCCGGTGGGTCGCGCCCTGCTGCCTGGTCGGCACTGCGCGGCGCGTTTGCCGACGCACGGGGCTATCCGGCCCGCTTCATGGCGCATAATGAAGGTGATGCGCTGACCCGCGCTGATGCTCAGGCCTTTGGGCCAGCTGTCCGCGGCCAGCAATTGATGCTCGTCTCGGCGCATCGGGCGAGTGATCTGCGTTTGGTCATCGATCTCAAGGCTGAGAACCCGAATCTCGATGTCGCAATTGTCGGTGCCGATGAAGGCTGGATGGTGGCTGATGAATTGGCGGCGGCGAATATCCCTGTGATCGTCGATCCGTTCTCCAACTTGCCGGCCAGTTTCTCGCAACTCGGCGCCACCAGCCGCAATGCGGAGCGCCTGATCGAGGCAGGCGTGCCGACCGCCTTTGCTCATCTTGGCAATAGTGGGCATCAGTCTCGACTGGTGCTGCAATCCGCCGGCAATGCGGTCGCCAATGGTGTCAGCTTTGATGATGCCATGGCGGCAATGACCGTCGTCCCAGCCGCCATATTCGATATGGATGGGGTCGGCAGCATTGAACGCGGCAATCGCGCAGACATTGTCGTCTGGGACGGTGACCCTCTGGAAGTCTCCAGCGCTCCGTCCTCAATCTTTATCAATGGCGAGCCGCAATCTTTGACAAGCCGGCAAACCAAATTACGGGATCGCTATCTCAACCTCGATGAGTCCGAAAAGCCGCTCGCCTATAAGCGCTAGTCGCCTTTAAAGGCCGGGTCGCGTTTCTCGAGGAAGGCCTGGATTGCTTCGCGTTGATCATTCGTGGTCGACGCGAACGCGAACTGGTCACGATCCATAAAACTGGTCGCATGCCCGAGCGGATTGGCCGCGACATTGATCGCCTGCTTGGTCATGCGCAGCGCGATTGGCGGGACTTTAGCATACCGCGCCGCCAGGGCCTCGGCCGCTTGTCGCGCTTCGCCAACGGGAACCACCTGATCGGCCAGCCCCCATTCAAGCGCGGTCGCGGCGCTGCATCGTTCGCCTAGGATGGTGAACTGTTTCGCGCGTGACGGCCCAATCAGAGCGACCGTGCGCGGATTGGTTTGCCAGCTCATATTCATCCCGAGCGGGATCTCGGGCAGCCGAAAGAATGCATCTTCTGCGACGATACGATGATCGCAGGCGACAGCGAGCGCGACCCCACCACCAATGCAATATCGCTCAATCGCCGCGATGGTGATCTGTTCCAGCGATTCCCAGGCGGCGCACATGTCTGGTCCGAGCTTTAACGATTGGCGTTGCTCGAGCCGCGTTTTGTCTGCGATCGCCGCGCGGTCTGGATCCTTCAGATCGGCCCCCGCCGTGAAGGCACCGGCGCTGGTCAGGATGACAGCCTGGATTTCTGTGTCGGCTTTCAGTGCAGCCGCCGCATCGATCAACGCCTGCATGGCTTTCAGAGACAGCGCATTGCGACCATCACCGCGGTCCAGTGTCACCGTGGCAACCGCCCCGTCTCGGTCAATGCGAACGCAGTCTGCAAACCGCTGCGTCATTTGCTTTTCGCGACATTGGCGACGCGCTTCAGCGGCTCGGTGACCTGGATATAGCCGGCCTCTTCTGGAATGTGCAGGCACGGGTCGCCCGTCTCATCCTTGCCGATCTCCGGCAAGACCGTGACCACCGGCTCAGATGAAAAGCGATCGAGCGCCGCGGCTACGTTCGGGGTTTCGGCGAGCTTGCCGAGGTTCATTCGGGTCGGGAAAATGATCGTTGCGGCCCCGGCAGCCTCCATGTCGAGGGCTTCCTTTGGACCGAGCCAGACCGCCTCCGTGGTCTCGCGGCCATCCTGCTCGGCCACTTGGTCTGGCGGCGTTGCGGCGAGATAGAAATGCGTATCGAACCGTTTCGGCATCATGGTCGGCGTGATCCAATGCCCGAAATGCACCAGCGCATCGAGCGCCAGGACCAGGTCGTGCTGTTTGATCAGGTCCAGGAAACTCGCTTCGCGGCGATCTACTGGGCCGCGCATCGGCGCAAGCGTATCGACAACATCCTGGCCCACCAATGCTGCTTCAGAGCCTCGCGCTGCCTTCCGACGCGCGAGTATGATCCCGGCTTCTTCATAAGCCTCGCGAATGGCGGAGATCCGGGCCGCCTGTTCTTCACCGTGGAAATCCCCATCGGTCCAATCTGCCCAGGCCGGGTCCTCATCTTCTTCATTTGCCTTGCCACCTGGAAAGACAAGCGCGCCCGACGCAAAATCGATCTCATAATGACGCTTCACCATCAGCACTTGCAGGTCGGGCTGGTCGCGCAAGAGGAGGATTGTGGCGGACAGGCGAGGCTCGGCTGGCTCTGACATGGGCACTCCGAAAAAGTTTGATCAAATTTGCCAGAAATCCTCACACCGATGTGCGCGTGATTTCAACTATGTTTCTGTAGGTACGAGGCTTGTCGCAACGTCACGGAAGCAGAATGCGCCCTACTCCACTCAGCCTCAGCGGCGCGCAAACAGCGCCCCCACTTCGCAACCGGCTTCTGCCCGTCATGCACCTGGAAACAGGCGATGCCGTGCTTTTGTTTGCCGAAACCGAGAAGCGCTTCGAAGAGCGTGCGGTTTTCGGACCGGCGGCCCTCGCTGCAGAAGGCAGCGAGGCCGCCACTCCTGCGCAATGGATGGCCGAACATCTCGAAGCTGTGGCGCATGACGCGCACAATCGTACCGTCGAGCGCCCTGTGATCGTTGAATTACCTTTGGTCGCCCTGATCCACCCGGACACGGCTTTGGCCTGCGACGCCGCCATTGCGCGGACCAAGTTGTGCCCACAAGAAATCTGCCTCGAGGTTCAGGACGCAGCGCTGGCGCTGCCAGCCGCCCGCAGCGCGCAGTCCGGGATCGAAGCCCTGCGCAAGTGTGGGTTCCGAGTATCGCTAAACTCGACACGGTCGTGGCAGGCGCCGCTCGACCACAATCTGCGCATTCTGCTCGACAGTTTGCGCGTTGATGCGCGGAAAATTGAAGGGGATGAAGCCCTGCAGGACCGGATTGATGCCGCCGCTTGCGCCGGCATGCTGGTCATCGCGGAAAACGCCAATTGGCGCGACACGTATTACCTCAACGAGCTCGGCGTCGAATACGGGTTCCGGATGCGGGCTGACGCCTAAGCGGCGCTTTCTTCGCGCAATTTGGCTTGCTCGGCATACGCATCGAGCTTTTCGAGAAGATAATCGAGATCATCTTTCGGGATGGCCTGGAACTGCGTCAGCACGCGCTCGATCATGCGCATTCTGAACCGCGCCTTGTCATTCGCTTCGCCATCGAGCTCAAGCTCATGAAAGACTTTGACTGCGGCGCGGAAGGCTGGCAGCAATTTGCGATGCAGGCCCGCACGATCGAAAATCGCTTGCAAGCCGAGCGGCCCAGCATCATGGATCATCAGCCAGGCGCGCGAATGCGGCACGCCGGAAAGCTCCGCCAAGGCATGCTCCACAAAGGGCATATGGCCGACACAAAGCGCGCGCATGATCAGGGAATGGGTCAAACGGCCATTGAGATTGAGCTGGGAGACAAAGCGCGACAGATCATTGGTTCGCCCAGCCTGTTCCACCAGATCAATCGTTGCCCGCTCGCGCGCACCGGCGGCGAGATCAATCGCCATTTGCGCCGGTAACTCATGCCGGTTGATGAGTAAGTCAAAGACCTGGCCAGAGACCAGTGAGACCATTTTCTCGGCAATATGGACCGGGATATGATCGCGCAGGACCAGGCCTTCATGCATGGACTGGTTGGCCGGAAAGCGTTCAATAGAATGCTCAAAGGCGCGATCGGTGAGGTCTGCGCCGGGATTGGACGCGATGGTTTCGACCGCGATTTCGGCCGCATGCTCACAGATCACCTCCGATAGCGGCCCCGAAATGCTGGCCCGACCGGCGATTGCAGCTTGCTTGGCGGCTGTCACTGAGAGAACGAGTTCAATCAGGTCTTCATCCGAGAAAACAGGTGAGTTTTCGAGCAGTGGAATCGCAACCGACTCGACGTCCTGGGCCAGTTGCACCGCTACACTGTGAGGCAGGCGCGGTGAATTTCGGAGTGTGACTGATAAAGTACGGCGTACGAGTTCTGCCGTATCCTTGGCCAAAATCTGAATAATTTCATCGGCGTACTGGCGTTCGCCATCGCTCAACACATCCGTCGCGATCCGGCGGCAGAGACGATGGGCAACGGTGGCGCGCTCCTCCGACGTTTCGCCTTTCATTAAGCGAATTATGTCGTTCTCGCTGAGTTCCGGTCGCATGCTTTGTACAGTCATATCGCGGCGTAATCCCTGTCACCGATTCTGATTTGTGAATAAATGAACTGAGCGGGTTAATACCTGGTTTACCAAACAAGAAATCGGGACGGACATAAGAGATGGGAAACGCGATGTTAGACGGGATAAAAGTGATTGAGCATGCCACCTATATGGCAGCCCCCGGCGCAGGCGGCATCCTGAGCGATTGGGGCGCCGATGTGATCAAGATCGAACCGCCCGGCGGAGATCCGATCCGCAACTTCTTCAGCACGATCGGGACCGATATTCAGGACAATCCAGTCTTCGATTTCGACAATCGCGGCAAGAAATCCATCGTCCTCGACACCCGTACCGAAGAAGGTCAGAAAATCCTGCGCGAATTGGCCGGTGATGCTGATGTGTTTCTGACCAATGTCCGGCCCGGGGGGTTGAGCCGCTCTGGACTTGATTATGCCAGCCTGCACGCGATCAATCCAAAACTCGTTTATTGCACGCTGACCGGCTATGGTCTCGAAGGCCCGGATGCCGACAAACCTGGCTTTGATGTCGCCTCCTTCTGGTCGCGCGCCGGGGTCGGGCAATTGACAGTACCCAAGGGCCAAGACCCGTTCGCTTTGCGCACCGCCTTTGGCGATCACACGACCAGTATGGCTGCGGCCGCGGGGATTTGCGCCGCTTTGGTCAAAGCCCAGCGCACCGGCGAAGGACAGCTGGTCGAAGCCTCCCTGCTCCGCGCCGCCTTGTTCGCGCTTGGCTCGGATTTCGCCATCCAGCTGTTTTTCGGCCGGATTGGCTCGACCAAGTCGCGGCATGAGCAGATCCAGCCTTTGATGAACTTCTTCAAGACCAAGGATGAGAGCTGGATTTGCATCGTTTCGCGCCAAGGTAATGTCGATTGGGCGCCGCTTTGCCGGGTAATGGATCGCGAAGACCTGATCGAGGATGAGCGCTACACGACCGGAAAATCGCGCCGGGCCAATGCAGCCGAACTCGTCACCCTGATGGACGAAGCGTTCGGCAAATATACCAAAGCCGAAATCGCCGAACGCCTGGACGCCGAAGCGATTGCCTGGGCGCCGGTGCAAACACTGGCGGAGGTTGCCAAGGATCCGCAAGTCAAAGCCGCCGGTGGTATCACCCAGGTGCCGAGCGCGAGCGGCGACGGCTCAACATTCTCATCCCCGGCCTCTCCGATCCGCTTTCCGGGCGCAAATGATGGGCCCAAGGGGGCTTCACCGCGCATGGGCGAGCATTCTAAGGATGTGCTAGCCTCAATCGGCTATGACGCCGAAACGATCAAAGCGCTTTACGAGGCGGGCGTTGTCGTCTGATCCGTGTCCTCAGGTGCCAGCCGGGCAAAGACGGACGCGGCAAAGCCATGTCCGAGCCAGGCTGACGGCAACAGAATGATCATCGCCAGAGCCGTCGACAGGCCCGCCTGGACCGGTGTCGGTTCAGGACCGAACACGATCCCACTGACAACGCCTGCAAGTTGCCCCAAAGCGGCAATCGGAACAACCACAAGACCAAGCATCAACGGGCCGAGCACCCGAAAGTACCCTTTTGTCCAATACCAGGTACGCAAGACGTGCACGGTGCCGCGCGCCGAGGTTGCGGCAGCGAAGGTCATCAACCGCACAGCGAACCAGAACAGGCCAAACAGGGTGGCCAGAAACAGCATAAACAGCGGCCAGAACGTCCCGCCTTCGCGCATTTGCGCCGTCATGTCGGAGATATTGCCAACATCCTCACTGGTGCCGACACCGAGGCTTGCGCCGATGAGGGCAAAAAACAGCGTGATCATGCTGCCCGCAATTGCCGCGATCACGAAAACCAGAATCCAGGCCAGCGTGAGCTTCCACGCCGCTCCGAGCTTGCCGGACCGAGCCGGTAAGACGGCATGATACATCGCGACGGAAAACAGGCTGTGCGCGAATAAGGTCAAAAAGAACAGCGCGCTGAACGCGGCAAAGCCAGAGCCGCCTTCCGGCAATACATTTGCCGCCCAGATCAGGACACCCGAGGCAACAGCGAACGAGGCCGCAAATGGCAAAGACGGCACAATCAGCCGCTGCATGCGGTCGATGCTGTCTTGTAAAAGCTCAGGGATCGTCAGTTTCGTGGCCATACAGGCCTAGCTAAAGACGAAATACAGAAGGGCAAGCGACACAATGCCCATGCCGGTCCAGGTCAGGATCATGCCGAGTTGACGAAAGATCAAGGGGCCGCCCCCCATGCCAATCGCGTGCAGAAGGCGTCCACCTGTGAACCCAATGCCGAGCGCATGGATCAGCCAGACGGGTCCGTTCAGGAAGGCCAGTGCCAAGAGCCCGATCAGCATGGGCGGGGTGTTTTCTGAAGCATTTCCATGCACCCGGATGGCCTTGGCCAAGGGTTCAGACCCGCCATCTCCCATAGAGATTTTGCCGCGAAACCGATGGGTTACGACCCGGAAGGCGAGCCAAATGAGCATCAAAATATTGATCGCGATATAGACGCTCGCGACTTGCAGTGCGCTCATCCAGCCCTCCCCGGTTTCAAGTCTTTAGTCGTCGCGTCGCGCGTCTGGCAGACGGTCATTAATGTCGTCGCGAATGTCGAGAATCGTGACGATCAGACCGGCCACAACACTGGCAATAATCCAGCTGCCGACAGACAGAGCGACAAAGGACAGCACTTGGGCCATTGAGCCCTCAATGCCGAGCAGGTCCGTAATCATCGCCCCTTTCTGGGGAACCGCATTATAATAAGCCAGTAAGAGACCAATGATGATTGTGGCCAAGTAAGCCACATAAACCATTAGGCGGAAGCTGTTGATAATGAAGAATTTCATGGCGTCCTCTTTCTACACAAAGACAACCCGGACATCTGAGTTCTTTCAGGCCCGGGCTGTTTTAAACCAGATTTACTCGTCGTCCTTACATCTCCATGCCGCACTCAGTCGCGGCACCCATCATGACGGTCATGAATGATGTCATCTCTTCTGGTGAAAGCTCACTCATTTTCGACATCATGAACGCATCCTCGTCTTCAGCCTTCGTGGCTTCGACGAGAATATCGACCAGTTTCGGATCGAGATCGCTGACGGCTTTATCCGCCATGCAATTGCAGGTGCTTTCGTCAGTGCTGCCATCGTCAAGGCAAGACTGAACCAGCGCCGCTTTGGCGCCGCCACCACCGGCACCCCCACAGGCTGCCAAGCCAATCGCAAACAGCGATGCAAAGATAACCTTTTTCATACGCGAACCCCTTTCCTCAATGTTTCGCACAGAGGGCAACGTTCCACGAATCCCAGCCCAAGGCCAGAAAAAAAAGCCCTTATTCGCGGCGTAGCAGCCAATCGAGGCGAAGCCGCCCCTTGCCGGATTTGAGGAAGTCCTCCTTGACTTGAACGCGGTCATATTCCGTGACCAACCAGTCTTCGAAGGCAATGCCGGTGGCTTTTTCGGCCTCCAGATAGGTCTCGAAAAAGGCGTCCAGAAGACCGGTTTTGCCCTCGCGCATGTGTAGATATTTCTTCGACAGTTGCCGAACCGCAACGCTGACAGGCTCACCGAGCCGGAAAATCACGTAGAGGACGCTCATCAGGCCGGCTCGATCTGCGCCCGATTTGCAATGCATCAAAGCCGGGTATTCGATTGATTCAAATAACTTTTTTGCCTCGAGAACGCGCTCTACCGTTGGCGTGTCGCGGGAATAGACCTGAAAATCTATCAGGGTCACGCCGAGCTCTTCGCAGGCTTCTTTTTCCAACAGATAATAGCCACGCGTGCTCGGGCCGCGCAGGTTGAGGATTGTTTTGATCCCACGCTGACGTACATGGTCGGCGATCTGGCGCGGATTCGGCTGATTGGAGCGCCACATCTCGTCGCTGATCTGGTGCAGGTTCTGGAAACTCTCACGCAGAAACCCGTGATCGCCGAGCGTAAGTTCACGCTCGGCCCGGACGCGCCCCGGTTTGGTGCTGATATCCGCCGCGACGTGTTTCCGCTTCTTGTGACCCGGTAATTTCATGTGATCGCGTTACCCGAGCCCTGCAAAACCGGCAAGCCGACAGGCGCATTAGAAACCCTCCGGTAACCATAACCGCATAAGGTCTTGGCCAATAAGAGCTTAAAACTAGGGGATTTGTTTATGCGCTTTCCATCCGCGCTGCGGACTGGCTTTATTGCCTTTGCCATGGCGGCCATCGCCGCACCCGCCGCACCATTTGGGATTGGCCTGCAGCCAACCACGGTCGAAATGTCAGTCCAACCAGGCGATCGCCAACGCCAGGTGATCAATCTCGGCAATGTGCACCAGGAAGATACGATTTCCCTGACTTTGGGCCTCGCCGATTGGAGCCTCGATGAAAACGGTCAGATCGCCTTAACCCCGCCCGGTGAAAGCGATGTGTCTGCCGCCAATTGGGTGCGCTTCAGTCCTGCTTTCGTGACCCTGGAACCGGGCGAGACTGAGCAGATTATTGTCGACATGGCGGCGCCGATCCGGATCGACCGTGAAGGCGACTATCGTTTCGCGTTGATCGCTTCCACCTTGTTGCCGGAAGAGCGGTCCGGCCAGTCCGGCGTCTGGAAGAAGTATCAGATTGCCAGCCTGTTTTACCTGACCATGGGCAATGCCGAGAGCAAGCCTGAAATCAAGGGCGCCAGCCTGACTCAATCGCCTGATGGCGAGCAGGCCGTGGTGTTTGATCTGGAGAATAATGGCAATGCCCATGCCCGTTTGCGCGGGGACGTTGAAATCCGCGGCGATGGCGGCACGACCATTACCGAGTCGATCAGCAATCTCGTCGTCTTGCACGATGGCAAACGCAAGTATCGCCTCCCCCTCGCTCAGGCTTTGCCAGCGAATCCAGAGGTGAAAGTCACGCTCGAGAACATTTATGCGCCGCAAAATGCTGCCGGCGCTGTGATGTTAGAGCCGTTCACATCTGATCTTTCTTTTGAGGAAACGGCTGCTCCAGCCGCGCTCACGGATGATGCCGAAACGGCTCTGGAATAGGCTCAAACTGATCCTGGTTGGCGGTGCAATCTTAACCACCGTGCCGCCAGCCTCTGCCTCCTGGCTCGACTCGGATTTTTATTGCCGGGTCTATGGCTGTGTAGTTGTCCATGACGGCTTCACGTTTGATGTCTATGACAATTATGTCTTTGCCACGGGCGGCACGGTGCCCCCGGGCGGGCGCATGATTCCGTGGACCGGAAACCCGTTTGAAGGGATTGGCGGGGTCAATCCGGTCATTACAGGTACCCGGACAGAGGGATTTCATACGGTCCCCCTGCAAGACCAGAGCGTGATCCTCGGTATCGATACCAATGGCGATGGCATTCCGGATCGCTTGCCGATTGACAGCAATAGCAATGGCTTTCTCGATGCCAGCGACCGGATGGACCCATTCGAACTCACCCTCAGTACCGATCTGGTCGCAGCAGACACCTCCGCGCAGCGCAGCTTCTATCTCTCATCCCGAACCGATTTCTATCTCACCGCCGAGGCCCGTCTGATTGGCTCAGATACAGGGTTCAATGCCTCTAACCTGTTGAACAATATCGACTTTGTTTATGACGTGACCCGCCGCGGGGTCGATGACGGAATGGCGTTTGGCGCCAATGCCCGAAATGGAAACTATATTCGCCGAGTTGGAAATGTTGGCGATCTCAGCGACATATTTGGCAGTCCAACGCGGATCATGGAATTTCGCAACCCGATTCGACGCCGCGATGCCTTAGACCTGCCCTCGCAATCGGTGCGGTTTGATTATGTTTACGGATTTGGAGGCTATGATCTGTCTATGGGTGACGGGCACCTGGAATACGAGATCGAATTCGACTTCTACAATCGGTAGCCGAGCCCGTTGAGCATTTGAGCGACCTCAAATACAGGCAGCCCCATGACCCCGGTATAACTGCCGGAGATGTGCGGTATATAGGCGCCGAACCGGCCCTGAATGGCATATCCGCCGGCTTTGCCGCGTCCTTCTTCGCTCGCGAGATAAGCAGCGATGTCTGCCTCTGAGAGCCGTTTCACTTTCACGCGCGTATCACTCAAGCGTTGCGAGATACGGCCATCGGGGGCCATCAAACAAACCGACGTCAGCACATGATGCGCGCGGCCTGAAACCAGACGCAGGCAGTCCGCGACGTCGCCATTACTTTCGGCTTTTGGCAGGATCCGGCGTCCAAGCGCGACCACGGTGTCGCCCGCGAGCGTGAATTGTCCAGGCTGATGCACCGCCCTGGCTTTCTCCACCCCCATTCGCATGGCATAGGCGCGCGGCAATTCCCCAGGCTTTGGCGTCTCATCTATGTTCGCGGGTTTGATCTCATCCGGCGTGACGCCGATTTGTGCCAATAATTGACGGCGCCGCGGACTGGCGCTGGCCAGGATGAGCTTGCTCATAGGATTTTGAAGGTTGCATTGGCCATGGCGACGGGCGTTTCATTGCCGCGTATGATGGCGCGTGCAAAACAGATCGAGCCGCCGACCTTGACCGGTTCAGGATCAATCTCCAGCCACGCGCCAAGCTTGGCGCTACCAAGATAATCGGTCCCCAGCGAGACCGTCACCAGGCCTTTGCCAGGATCGCGGCCGGCCGCCGCCAAGGCGACCACACAGGACAGCCCCATCGCATTATCAGCCAGCGCTGCGATCAGGCCGCCATGCACCAGACCGCGCGAATTGCAGTGCTGCTCTGATAGGAACAGTCCCATTTGCACGCGGTCGTCGAGTTTTCGGGAATAAAGCGGTTCCCAGGGGTCGGTTAGTCCGGAGCGGCGAAAGTGCCGCTCAAACCCATCTGGAACCTGCGCTTCGCTCAAGGCGAGCAGCCTATTTGAAGCGATAGGTGATCCGACCCTTGGTCAGATCATAAGGGGTCATTTCAACAAGAACCTTGTCCCCAGTCAGAATACGAATGCGGTTCTTGCGCATCTTGCCAGCTGTATAGCCAATGATCTCATGATCATTTTCCAGCTTCACGCGAAACGTCGCGTTCGGCAGAAGTTCAACGATCGTGCCGTTAAACTCGATGATTTCTTCTTTTGACATCCTGTCTCCATTTAAACCGACGCGCGATGCCGCGCCGCAACAGATATGGGGTGCTTCGTAGCTTTCGTCACCCCATCGGGCAAGCGTCTGTGTGAGTCCACCCTCAGCTTGTGGAGAATTGCCGATGAATCGAGCGGATGAGGCTAGCTCATCAGGGTCCGCGCGTGTTAACTCTACGCTCACTATATCAGCAAAAACTATGCGAATACCGTATCGCTGAAATATTCCGCAGAGTAAGACATGAGCCAGACCGATTTGCCATTCACGATTGAGGATTTGCACAAAGCAATCCCGAAACGCTGTTTTCAACCCGATACGGGTCGCGCGTTTGCCTATTTGGCCTTCGATCTTGCGGTGATTGCCGGGCTGTATGCGATTCTCACCCAAACCAGCGCCTGGTATATCGAATGGCCGGTCATCTTTCTGATCGGCACCATGCTCTGGTCACTTTTCGTGATCGGTCATGATGCCGGACATGGTTCCTTCTCGAGCAATCGCACCATCAATACGATTGTCGGCATTCTGGTCCACGGCGCCATCCTGGTACCCTATCGCGGCTGGCAACGCAGTCATGCGCTCCACCATATGAAGACGGGTCATTTCAAGCAGGAGGAAGTCTTCCGCCCAGCCCGCAAAGGCGAGGATCGTCTCTTCCGTAAGATCATTTTCCGATCCGGGATCTTCGTTCTGATCGGTTGGCCGATGTACAAACTCGGCATCCGCAACCTGACCACGTACAAGCCGATCACCGGCAGCCATTATCTGCCGCAGAGCGATCTCTACACAAAGTCCGTGCGCGTGTCCTGGTATCTCGGCCTTGCTGCGCTGGTCGGCTTCCTGACCCTGTATGTCAGCCTTGGTGTCATTTTTGGCTGGGGCTTTTTCGCCAAGTACATTCTCGCGCCTTACCTGATCTATGGCGCCTGGCTGACTTTCGTCACCTATATGCAGCATGTTGCTCCGGATGTGCCGGTCTATGACGAGCAGGACTGGACCCGCCTGAAAGGTGCGCTCGCCTCGGTCGATCGCGATTATGGCCCGTTCAACTGGCTGACCCATAATATCGGCAACCTGCATGTGATCCATCACATCTTCCCGACCATCCCGCACTACCGGCTGCAAGAAGCGACCGATGCGATCAAGCCGATCCTCGGAGACCATTACCTGACCTCTGACCGGTTCGTGATTTCAGATTTCATCAGCAGCCAGCTGCGCTGTCACCATGTCGTCCCGGATGATGGGTTCGAACGCTATGAAAGCGCCTATGGTTGGATTAAGCCAAAACCCGCGAAATTAGGGGGTGGTACCGCCTCCCCGGTTCGAACGGGGGACCTCTAGATCCACAATCTAGCGCTCTAACCGACTGAGCTAAGGCGGCACGGAACGGGACACATACGCCGGAGCGTGCCTGCGTTCAAGTTTGAATTGCGCGCGATGTCAGCAATCGCTGCTATTCCGCCGCCACGGGGGCGATCCCAGCGACCTGGTCGACGGTTTCGTGCGCGCGGCGGAAGATCAACGCGCCATCTTCGAGCTTGCCGTGGCGCATCAGGAAAATGTCACGCGTATAATTCTGCGTGATAATCCAAGGCGCCTCTTTGCCTTGCTGCGGGAAGCGTTCCATCGCGCGCTGGACGTAGCCTGACGAGAAGTCGAGGAAATCGCTGACCGGCTCAATGCCCTCAGCGACCGGACGCGCTTCGACATAGTTCTCGCGCTCCAGGTGATTGAGCACTTTGCACATATATTCGCTGGTCAGGTCGGCGCGTAACGTCCAACTGGCATTGGTATAGCCGAACACAGAGGTCATGTTGGGAATACCCGAGATCATGGCGCCGCGATAATTGATCAGATCATGCGGATTGAGGGTCCGACCATCGACCGTAATTTCGGTGCCGCCAATGAATTGCAAATCGAGCCCGGTCGCGGTGATGATGATATCGGCTTCGATTTCCTCACCCGATTTCAGCTTGATCCCGGTTTCTGTGAATCGGTCAATATGATCTGTGACCACCGACGCTTTGTTTTCGCGCAAGGCCACGAACAGATCACTGTCCGGCACCAGGCAAAGCCGCTGGTCCCAGGGATTGTAAGTTGGCGTGAAGTGTTTCTCGACATCGAAATCCGGGCCGAGTTCTTCGCGCACCAAGCTGAGCAGTTTTTCTTTGACCTTGTCCGGTGCCGTGCGGGTCCGCCGGTAGACGGCTTGCTGCATAAGCACATTCTTCCAGCGCGTCAGCCCGTAGGCCATTTTGTTGGGCAGGGCTTTGCGCAGGCCATTGGCGATTTTGTCTTCCGCCGGACGCGACACGACATAGGTCGGAGAGCGCTGCAGCATGGTCACGTGCTCGGCTTTGTCGGTCATCGCCGGGACAAGCGTCATGGCGGTAGCACCAGAGCCGATCACCACGACTTTCTTGCCCGAATAGTCATAGTCTTCCGGCCAGAGCTGCGGGTGGATCACATCGCCCTTGAAATCGTCGCGGCCTTCGAATTCCGGCGTATAACCTTGCTCATACTTGTAGTAACCGGCGCACATATGCAGCCAATTACAGGTGAATTTCTGCTTGTTGCGTTTGCCGTCAATCTTGACCTGTATGATCCATTTTGCGGTGTCGCTATCCCATTCGGCGCTGACCACTTTGTGACCGTACCGGATATTGGGGTTGATCCCATATTCCTCTGCCGTCTCTTCAATATACTCGCGGATCGCCGGACCATCCGCGATGGCCTTTTGCGCATTCCAGGGTTTGAAATTGAAGCCGAGCGTGTGCATGTCACTATCGCTGCGAATACCGGGATAGCGGAACAGGTCCCAGGTGCCGCCCATAGCCTCACGCATTTCGAGGATCTGGTAGGACCGGCCCGGGCATTTTTTCTGCAAATGAACCGCAGCGCCAATGCCAGACAGGCCAGCGCCGACAATCAATACGTCATAATGGGTCTTATTCATGACGCCAGTGTCACTTTTTTTGAGCCCCCTGTCCAGACTTATCGGAGGGTCAGAACCCCTGAATTTACGACAGGACCGCCTCGATGGTCTGTTTCGATATCACCGACAAGGCCGGGTTTCGATCACGATAATAATCAAGCGCGATGGCAGCGACCGAGAGCGCCCAGCCGCGCCCGCGGGCCCATGCGGCATCACCCGCACCGATTTCCTGTCGGAAGACTTGGCGTACCGAATCCGGCAAAACCGACCATGCGGCCACCAGATCCATGGCCGGATCGCCAACCCCGCAGAGGCCAAAGTCAATGACAGCGGCGAGGAGGCCGTTTTCAATCAGCAGGTTTCCACCCTGCAAATCGCCATGCAGCCAAACTGGATCGCCCTGAAATTTCGGAGCCTCCAAAGCCGAGTGCCAAATCGCTTGCATCTCAGCCGCTGGATACAGATCTGAAATGCCCGTCAAAGCGGCTTGTGTCAGCGCATCACGTTTCGCCAGCGCAACGCCGCGAAAATGGTTTTGCGCGCCCGCCTGCGGCGCACCATGGGTCCCCTTGGCTCGCAAAGCGAGAAGAAACTGTGCCAGATGACGCGCGAGGCGCGACCAGTCAGTGACTTGTGCCTGGCTGAGCGGCACGCCGGGACACCAGTCATAAATCGACCAGGGATACGGGAAGCCTGCCGATGGCGCGCCAAGCTGGACCGGGGTTGGAATGCGTAACGGTAAAGGGGCGAGCCTTGGTAACCAGAGCTGCTCCTTTTCAATCTGCCCGACCGCCTCCTCGCGTTTGGGCAAACGAACGCTCAGATGCGCGCCCAGGCGAAAGATCGCATTATCAGTCCCACCGGAAGAGACAGCGCGTATCGGCAAATTGGCATAGTCAGGAAATTGCACGTCGACCAGGGTTCGCGCGAGGTGCTCGGACAAGTCCACTATTGCGCGTCGCCAAGCACACGGATCTCGACGCTGCTGGCGCGCCCGACCGGGTCGACCGCGGAGACCTGATAGAAACCCGCTCGACGCGGTTGCCAGCTCGGCAAGCCGCCATCATCGAGGGCCACAGGCCGACCATCGACATACCAGCGCAACGCCCCCTCCCCGCGTCCGGCAAAGACAAAGGGTCGGGCTGGTTTGCCGTCGACCGCGCCAGCCCAAAGCTCGGCATTGCGCGGCGGGAACAGAATTTCTGGTGGCTTGGCATCGCCATCAAACTTGGCCAGCGCACCTTTGGCGTCAGGTGTTCTTTCCCTCATTAACCGCGTCAGCGATGTCCCGCTCTCGCCGAGATGATGTGCGGCCCGATCAGCGACTTCAAACAATAGCGGCAAAGCAGCTTTTCGGCCGGTCTCGCCCGGACGAGGCGCACCGTCAGCACGGCCGACCCAGACAATGATCGCGTAATCTCCGGTCACGCCTGCCGCCCAGGCATCGCGATAGCCGTAGGATGTGCCTGTCTTGAACGCGACCTCTGGCGCATTCGCGGTCAGCCGACCCGGCATCCGACCTTGCGGGGCTGGTGTGTCTTTGAGGATCTTGATAATCTGATCGGCACTGTCCGCACTCATAAGGCGATATCCACTCGGCTGTGCGCCGATCAGGTCCGCGTCCCAAACCAAGGGCTTGGCCACACCGCCATCGCCGAGCGCGGCGTACAAGACGGCAAGCTCTTGCGCAGTCAGCCCGGCACCGCCAAGCGCTAAAGCCAAACCCGGATCTTTTCGGGCCGCACCGGAAATCCGAGGATAAGCACCGGATAATGCCAGGGCAGCGGCGAACCGTTGCGGTCCGATCTTGTCGAGCGTCAGAACTGCCGGGACATTGAGCGAGTGCTGCAAGGCTTCGGAGATCCGGACATCTCCCCGGAACAGTCTGTCAAAATTTTCCGGCTGGTAAGAGGCAAAGCGTTTCGGCAGGTCAGCGATCCGGGTCGATGGCGCCGCGGCACCATCATCGAAGGCGAGCGCATAAATAAACGGCTTCAGTGTTGACCCTGGAGAGCGCGCTTGTGCCGTCAGATCCAGCCAGCCGCCGGAACGGTTCCGATCAGCCGACCCCACCGCGGCTCGCACCGCGCGGGTCGGGATATCGACGACCAGGATCGAGACTTGCGCCTCATCTTCCAAAGTTTTGGCATGACGAAGCGCAATCTGTTCAAGCTCGGCCTGCAAGCCCGCATCCAAAGTCGACCGAACATCTCGCGTGCGATCCCCCGCAGCACTGTCTGTTGCGTGCCAGGCGCGGGCCGGGAACGCGTAACGCCGTCCGGGAATAAACGCCTCTCGCGCCTCTTCCGCGCGATGCTCGGGGAAATAGCCGAGGCGTTCAAGCTTTGCGACAATCGAGTCCCGCCCTGAACGCGCGCCCTCCGGACGCAGATCGGGTCGCCGCACTTCGGGTGATTGCGGCAGAGCAATCAGAAGCGCAATCTGGTCATCGGACAGGCGATCCGGGGCCCGTCCGAAATAGCGCCAGCTCGCCGCGCGGATGCCCTCCAGGTTGCCGCCATAAGGCGTCAGGGTCAGATATAGCTCCAGGATTTCCCGCTTGGACAGTCGCCATTCGATTTGATGAGCGCGCCAGATCTCGATAAGCTTGGCACCGATGGTTCGGTTAGGTCGTGGCTCCAACAGGCGTGCCGTCTGCATGGTGATGGTCGACCCGCCTGACACCACGCGGCCCGCGCTTGCCGAACTAATTGCGGCGCGCGCCATGCCGACCCAATCGGTGCCGCCATGACGCCAGAAGCGTTGATCCTCAACTTCCAGCAAGGCCTCGATGAAGACCGGATCGATCTCATCGAGATCGGCGGCGAACCGCCAGGTGCCATTGTCCAGCGGGATCGCTCGCAAGGGGCGATCCTCGCGGTCGCTGATCATGACCGAGACCACCCGTCCGCGTTCAATCGGCGGCGGGAAGAGTTTGTCGAGGACGAAAATCGTGGTCAGCGCGACCGCGAGGATCAGCGCTGACCGCTTGAGCCAGATCATCTGCTGCCATCCGGGCCGGAGACTTGTGGCGCGATGGTGATTTCAGTCGCTGCCGAGCGCGCGAACACGTCCGGTCGGTACATATCCTCGGCGACAACCCCCGGCATTGTGAACGAGCCTGGCGTGACCGCGCGCACCACATACGCCAATGTGCGATCTTCACCGACCACATCGATCGCGGCGACGAAGCGATCGTCACGCGCTTCAGCGGTTTCGGCCTGGTCGATCTGACCGACCCAGGCGAAGGCCCCATCAGTCCCGAATTCCCGGCGACCGTCGGCCGGACGCAAGACGGTTTCGATCTCGAAGCCAGCTGGCAACAGGTCTTCCAGGATGACTGGATTGTTCCGGCGCTCGCGCGGAGACAAGGTTAGCGCGACCACAAGCTGATCGCCTTGTGTGAGATCGCCGAGATTGACCCGGGCGCCTTGCAAGGTTCGGATCGTCTTGCTGACAGAAAGTTTCTCGCTGGCCGGACTAGGCGCAGTCTCGGGCGCACCGGTCACCATCACGGTCCGGAAGACAGGATTGGAGCCACGGCGGAGGCGGAAACTAACGCCGCGCTCGACCTGGTCCGGGGTGACGAAATAGCGGCGGTCATTGTCGCTATTGCGCCCCAGGCCATCAACATCGAGACGCAATCCATCCTCTTGCGCCAGGCTACCCACCGCCAGCAGCATGAAAGCTTTTTCCTGCGTCGTCAGGCGGTCTGGTTCGGGCGTATCCTCACCGATCTGTTCAGAAAGCCGCGCGACATGATCGTTGAAGCCGGTTTCAGCGGCCAGAGCGAGGACGCCGGAAAGATCCCGCAACGCGGTTTGATAATAGTCGCCACTATTCTGATAGCCGAGCGCTTCTTCAGCCGCATTGAAGGCACTAAAGGCGCGAGCGCGATCCCCCATATAGGACAGCGCCGCGGCCAAATGTGCTTTGGCGAGCGGTGAACGCATCTCGTTCAATTCGCGATCGTGCAAGTAGCGCAAGCGTGACACATCCGCCTTGCCGGCGCGTGCCAGCACATAAAGTGCGTATGGCGCGGCGCGCTGCATCAGCTTCTTCTCGGTGTCATCATGGTAGCGGCTTTCATAAACGTCGGTCTGATAGCCATAAACGCGCCAGGCATCGCCCTGGGCGATGGTCCGCAAGGATTGATAGGCCCGATCCAATGCGGCTTGCGGGATTTCATAGCCCTGCTCCTTGGCGCGGTACAGGAAATCGGTCGTATAGGCGCCAAGCCAGGGCGACGCATAACCATCGCCTGCCCGCCAAAGTCCGAAAGCGCCATTGTCGCTTTGCCGGTTCAGCACACGCGAGATCGCAACCTGCACCCGATCCCTTGCCACCGGACGATTGTCCCGCGCGCCTTCCTCGATCAACTGCTCGGCGTAGATCAGCGGCAGGGCCCGACTAATGGTCTGTTCGGTACAGCCATAGGGATACCGCGCCAGTGAGTTGTACAAGGCATTCGGATCAACCGGCAAGCCAGAGAAGCTCACCGTCATCCGGGCGGTGCCAGGCACAAAACCATCAAACAGGCTGACCTCTGGGGCGTAAGTCTGGTCCTCTTGCATCAGCGCGCGATCAATATTGGTGACCGGCAGGAAGGCGGAGCGGGTCTCGATCTGATAATTGCGGGTGATATTGTAATTGTCCGGCCCGGCGACGCTCAAAGCGAGGTCAGAGATGCCTGAGCCATCGGCGCTGAAGCGTATGCCCTGATCGGAGCGCGTACCGCTCGGGATCACCTTGGACAGTTCCGCCGTCGACACGCTTAACGGATTTGACGCGATCAGGTTTGCGCTGAACTCGCCGTCGGAGAGTTCGATATTATCGATGCTGACGGTCGCGACGGCTTCATCTCCTGGCGCCATAAAGCGTGGCAGGATCAGGTCGACCGGCGCTTCCCGGCGCACGGTGAGCGGTCGATCTGACGCGCCGAGCCCGGTTTGTGACCAGGCCACAGCCATCAGGCGCAGCTCGCCATTGAACTCAGGGATCTGGAATTCAATTTCGGCTTCGCCGCCGCGGCCGACTTCGACAATGCCGCTGAACAGGGCGACGGTCTGGGTTGGAACGACCGACAAGCCTTCACCGCCGAGCTGGTCCCCGCCGGTCCGAACTTCCGCCGGCAGGCCGAGATTGGGATCGAGCAAGCGCCCATAATCGTCATACAGCGCGACGCCCATCGCCTTTTTGCCGAAATACCATTTGGTTGGATCCGGGCTCGAGAATTTGGTCAGACGCAAAATACCCTCGTCGACCGCAGCCAGCGTCACGAAGGCTTTCTCGCGCGGACCATCGGCCACCGAGACGGTCACCGTCTGGTTCCGGCCTGGACGCACAAGTTCAGGCGCTTCGATCTCTACCGCGAAGGTCCGTGTATCAAGGTTGACGGGCACATAGCCGACGCCCACGGCACGGCGCGGCTTCGATTGCACCACCGGGTCGCGCGGCGTGTAGACATTGACCATAACATAAGCGCCCTCGCCCCATTCATCGGAGACGGGCAATGTGATGGACGTGCCTGACGCCTGCACCTGTCGGGTTTCGATCGACAGGATGCGATCGGTCGCCACGACAATCTGTGCCTCACCGTCATATGGCGGGACAATGGTCAGGGCGGCCGGCCGGCCAGAAACGATCTGTTGCTCCTCGACGACCACGTCGACCCGGTCGGGCGCTTCGACGCCATCATCGGACACGCTGCCGCCCCAGCCGACATTGAAGGCGCGACTGGCCGTGCTGCCATTTGCAGCTTCGATGACAAGTTCGTGGGCGCCCCATTCAAGGCCTGATACCGAAATCATGGCCGCGCCATTCTGGGTTCTGAGGCCGCCTTCATTGACCGTGCGGACCGTCCGAGAGCGGCGCCATTTCCAACGTCCATCCTCGCGATACCAGTCATAATGATAATTGATTTCGAGGATTTTCCAGCGCAGATCTTCAACCTGGCCTTCGCCATCAGCGCCGAGCGCGGCAATTTCAAAATTGCCCTCTTCTTCGTATCCCAAACGTCCGTCAAAACTTGGCTTGATGCCGAGATAAAGGTCTTTTGGCCGGTATGGGATCCGCAGGCTTTCCGCCACGGCGCGGCCACCGGGCTCCAGCACGTTGACCACTGTGTTCAGGCGCAAGGGCACGTCTGCATTGCGGCCGCGATTGCCAGGTGCGAGCCGAACGGTCGCCTGGCCTGCGCCATCAGTGACCCGGTCATCCAAATCGATAATCTGTTCACGGAAGCTGCCATCGTGTGGGCCCCAGCTGAAGCCAGTATAGCCAAACGGGTTCGGATCGACTTCGACCCGGGCCTGCGCCTTGACGGTCAGGGCCGCGCCTGGCGCGCCATACAGGAAACGGGCCGAGACATCGATATCGCGCGCATCGTCTCCTGGCAGGAAGGGTGCATCTTCGGCTTCGAGTTCAACCGCGATACGCTGCGGCACAAAATCTTCAACCGAATAGGACACCGCGCCGACCTGGCCGAGCCCGTCGATTTCGAGCGCGCTGCGCCACATGCCGCGGGACGCGCTGCGCGGCAGCTCGATGTCGCGTTGCAATGCGCCCGCTTCGTCTACCGCGAAGCGCACGCGAAACGCTTCCATGCCATTCGGCCGATAGGTGATCAGTGTACCATTGCGCTCGGCAATGGCCCGCCCTGCCCGGTCACGCATCATGGCCGTGATGTGCACGGTCTCGCCAGGGCGATAGATCCCGCGTTCAGTGTAGAGATACGCATCGACCTCTCCGGGCGTCACGCGGCCACCGATTTCAAGCTCGGAAAGATCTACTGGCGCTCGCGACAAGTCGAGGATGGCCGTATCGCCTTTGAGGCCTGATGCGAGCACCAATTTGGGGGCCATATTGCCGGTGCCTGCGAGCAATTCTGCATTGAAGGAAACGCGCCCATCGACGCCGGTCGCCGCTTCACTCAGAACTTCATTATTGCGGGCGATCAGCTGCACCGGCGTGTTCGGCATGACCCGGCCATCCTGGAGCGAGCGCAAGGTGACATCCAAGCCGGACTGGCTGCGATACGCGGTCAGCGCCAGATCGGTCAGCATCACCCAGCGCTTGGCCGAGGCGGGCGGGCCTTCATAACGATCAAGCTCAATCGCATCGGTAAGCTCAATGAAATAGGCACCTGGCTCGAGCGTGCCGATCACATCCGGCAAAGGGAAAACGGTGACGACGGGCGCATTTTTGAGGTTCTGAACGTCCATCACACCGGACCAGACTTCCGAAGACAAGTCGCTCGGATTCTCGTCACCATAGACATAGGAGTAACGACCTTGCTGGCTTTCAGTGCCGCGGGTGACTGACTTGAACGCGAGCGCGCGATCATTGACGCGCGAGACTTTGACTTTGACTTGGTCAACATTGACTGTCTCGATCGCCAATCCGTCGGCGTCTTCACGCGGAAGGATCACGCCAGATCCGCTAAACCCGACATAAGGCGGGCGATCTTCAAAACTGATCTGGACTTCCTCTTCGCGGCCGAGCTCATCGCCATCTCCGGATGGCAGCCCTTCGGTCAGGGTCAGTGTGTACGACGCGGCAAAGCTTAGCCCGTTCAGGCAAAGTTGCTCACCATTGACGCTATAGGCGACGTCGACATCGCCATCCATCGGGGCATAGATGGCGTAATCGGCATTCGGATCGAGCGGCTCGGAAAAAACCAGACAGGCTTTTGGCAAACTGTCGCTCGTGTCTGGGGCATATCGGACATAGGAAAACCGCGCGTCGCCTTCTTGTTGGGCCAGTCTTTGACGTTCGCGTTCGCGGCGATCTGCGGCGACTTGGGCCGAGCGTGACCGCTCAACCACCTGGCCTTCAGCTTCTTCCGGCGGCGGTGGGATCTCGTCAGAGGTATTATTCCCGCCTCCGCATGCCGCCAATGCAAGTGCCATTGCGCTTAGCAGAATGCTGCGAACCCCTAATGTCCGACCGCTCATGGTGAAGTCCCTTCCTCTCTTTATCGACATCCTTTACACGGCTTCGGCTTGCCGCCAACAGGGCGGAATAAAGACTTTTTCGCCATCTTTCTTGGCCCGGGATTGGATTTTGGAACACGTTGATGCCTTGGTTCTAGGCGGTGGCGCCGCCGGATTGTTCTGCGGCGGTCGCCTGGCGCAGCGCGGCCGCAGGGTACGCGTGCTCGATCATTCCAGGAAACCGGCTGAAAAGATTCGCATCTCCGGCGGCGGTCGCTGCAACTTCACCAATCTCGAAACCGAGCCGAAATGCTTCCTGTCTGAGAATCCGCATTTCGCCAAATCGGCTCTCGCGCGCTACACGCCCTGGGACTTCTGCTCCCTGATGGCCGAGCATGGGTTGACCTGGCATGAAAAGACATTGGGTCAGCTCTTCTGTGATCAGAAAAGCGGCGCTGTAATCGACATGCTGATTGAAGACCTCACCGCGGCTGGCGGCGTCTTGGCGCTGGACACCAGCATCCATGAAGTCCGACGCGAAGGCGAGGCATTTCGTGTGCAAACATCCGCAGGGCCAATCACATGCGACAGTCTAATCGTCGCTACGGGCGGGCTATCGATCCCGAAAATCGGCGCCACGGGGTTCGCCTACGAACTTGCCCAGCAATTCGGGCATGAGGTTATCCCGCCCCGTCCGGCGCTCGTGCCTATGACCTTCACAGATGATCATCGCGACGCGTTTTCGGATATGTCCGGGGTTTCGCTCGCGGTCGAAGCACGCGCCGAGCGTGGCCCAGGCTTTGCGGAAAACATGTTGTTCACGCATCGCGGTTTGTCGGGTCCGTCCGTGTTGCAAGTCTCATCCTATTGGCATCAAAGCGAGGCGATCGCCTTTGATCTCTTGCCCGGGATGAATGCGATTGACCTTATCAGAACCGCGAAAGCGGACACCCCAAAACAACCCGTGTCTCAATTTCTCAGCCAACACTTTCCCGGCCGGTTCGCCAATTACTTCCCAAAAGAGCTCGGGCTGGAAAAATCGACACGTCTCGCCGAATTGTCCAATCATCAGATTGACCAATTTGGCCAAGCCTTAAAAGACTGGACCTTGAAGCCTGCAGGTACGGAAGGCTGGCGCACCGCCGAGGTCACAGCTGGCGGCGTCGCCACAGACGGCCTATCTTCCCGCACCATGGAAAGCAAATTTCAGCCCGGTTTGTTCTTTATCGGCGAGTGCGTTGACGTCACGGGGTGGCTTGGCGGCTATAATTTCCAATGGGCCTGGGCCAGCGCCGCAGCGGCTGCGGAGGTCGCATGAGGTGGATCTGGGTCCTGTTCGGCTTTGCCTTTCTGGCGATCGGCGCGATCGGACTGATCCTGCCGCTTTGGCCGACCACGATTTTCTGGATTGTCGCCGTCTTTTGCCTAGCTGAATCCCACCCCAAAATCCGTGACTGGATCTTTGCCCGCAAAGGGATTGGCCCGATCATTCAGGATTTCGTCGAACGCGGTGAGATCTCCCGCAAGAGCAAATATGCCGCAATTACCGGCATGTCGCTTGCCTGTCTGTTGAGTGGCTGGTTTTTGAGGTCTTCGGTGCTCGGATTGAGCGTGTTGATCGTCACCATTCTGATTGGGGTTCTCTTCGTCGCCACCCGACCCGAGCCACAGACTGGGAAATAGTGCCGCATCGGTTTCAGTTGAAACCAATTCTCATCATGGTTAACACACATCCAACACAGACGCGTGCGCAAGATTGCGTGAAACGCGCGGGGAACACTGAAACGACTAAAGGACCTCAACTATGACCGTAAAACGGCTTCTCTTAAGCTCATCCCTTCTCACAATTGCGCTCGCTGGCTGCGTCTCCATTGACGTCACTGAGACGCTCTCGGCAGAGACCGCCGACGATGCCCCCTCTGTTGAAGCGATTATGGAGCCCGCCGCAGATAACAATATGCGGGTGGAAGTGGGCAATCTGGTCATGGAGGGCATTCCGGAGATCCCAACCGATGTGAAAGAGCGCCTGCGCCAATATCAGAATGTGCGCGGCCACGGCTTTCAGGACTGGACCGAGGACGGCATCCTGATCTCGACCCGGTTCGGCGAAGTCAGCCAAATCCACCAGGTGACCACGCCGCTCGGCGCGCGCAAGCAGATCACCTTCTATCCAGAGCCGATTGGCGGCGCCAGCGCGGCCCCGGATGGCAAATCCTTCGTGTTCGCAAAGGATACGGGCGGAGACGAGTTCTATCAGGCTTTCCTCTATGACATGGAGACCGGTGCCACCCAGAGCTTTACCGAGCCGGGCACCCGAAACGGATCATTTGTCTGGTCCGATGATGGCACGCTGGGCGCTTGGTATCAGGCCACAGATGGTGATCCGGACTATGACATCCTGATCGGCGATCCTTCTGACCCAAGCTCAACCCGCGTCCTGTTTGAAGGCGAAGGGGCGGTGTTCACCGTCGACTTTTCGCCCGAGGCCGACCAGCTCGTGGTGCAACGCTATATCTCGATCACCAAGAGCCAGCTTTTTGTGCTCGATGTTCAGACGGGCGAAGCGACCGAGATCAATCCGGATGACGATGTTGCGTATAATGGTGCCCTGCTCTTGTCAGACGGCACGCTGCTCAGCTCCACAGACAAAGGCTCTGACTTCAAAAACCTGGTTCGGATCAATCCGGAAACCGGGGAAGAAACGGTCTATACCGCGGAGATTAATTGGGATGTCGCAGGCTATGACATTTCCCCAGATGAAAGCACAGTGGCCTTCACGCTGAACGAAGGCGGGCTCGGCACGATCAAGCTGCTGGATCTGACGACCGGCGAGATCAGCGACGGGCCGGCGCTTCCGGTCGGGATTGTCGGCGGCGTGACCTTCCATCCAGATGGCGAGCAGATCGGCTTTACCTTCTCTGCCGCGACCAGTCCGGCAGATGCCTGGTCTGCGAATATCAAGACTGGAGAACTGACCCGCTGGACCACTGCAGACGTTGGCGGCATGGATACGAGCGGCTTCGCCGAACCGGAACTGTTCACCTATCCAAATTATGACGACATGCAGATTCCGGCCTTTGTCTATCGCCCGGAAGGCGACGGCCCGCATCCGGTGATTGTCTCAATCCATGGCGGTCCTGAAGGCCAGGCCCGACCATCCTTCTCATCAACCTACCAGTACTGGGTCAACGAGCTCGGCGCGGCGGTCGTCGTACCGAACGTTCGTGGATCATCCGGTTATGGCAAAACCTATGTCTCTCTCGACAATGGCCTGAATCGCAAGAAATCAGTGGAAGACATTGGCGCCCTGCTCGACTGGATCGAAACCCAGCCCGACTTGGACAAGGACCGGATTGTCGTGTTTGGCGGTTCCTACGGGGGCTATATGGTTTTGGCCTCGATGATTGATTATGCCGACCGCGTTGCGGCTGGCGTCAATATTGTTGGGATTTCCGATTTCAAGACTTTCCTGACCAATACGAAGGGCTATCGCCGCGACTTGCGCCGGGCCGAATATGGCGATGAGCGTGATCCCGAAATCGCGGCGTTCTTTGACGAGATTTCACCGCTGCGCAATGCCGACAAGATCACCAAGCCAATCTTCATCATTCAGGGCCTGAACGATCCACGCGTTCCAGCGTCCGAGGCCGAACAGATTCTAGCCGCGGTGCGCGAGAATGAGGGCACGGCCTGGTACCTCCTGGCCAAGGATGAAGGCCATGGCTTCCGTAAGAAATCTAACCGTGATTTCCAGCGTGAGGCTGAAACCATGTTCTTCGAAAAAGTCTTTAACGGCGAACTGGAATAAGCACTTTTATAAGGGCGGCCTCCGGAGCCGCCCTTATCTTTTACCCCTTGATTCGTTTCAGCCCGGCTTTGAAGCGTTTCCAATTGTCGACATAGACCTGGGCTGAGCCTTTGATCAGCATGACTTGGTCTTCGCGCAATTCCTTCACAACTTTGCCTGGCGCCCCCATGACCAGCGAATTGTCGGGAATCACTTTGCCCTCCGGGATCAAAGCGTGGGCACCGATAATGCAATTCTTGCCGATAACAGCTCGGTTAAGGACAGTCGCGCCAATTCCGATCAGCGTCTCATCGCCAATCGTACAACCATGCAGCATCGCCATATGCCCGATCGTGACGTCTTTTCCGATGTTTAGAGGGCACCCAATATCGGTGTGTAAGACGCTACCATCCTGGACATTGGAATTCTCGCCAACCGTGATCGGGTCGTTGTCACCGCGCAAAACAGCGTTGAACCAGACCGAGGCATTTTCCTTGAGAATCACATTGCCAAGCACAGTGGCATTCTCGGCCACCCAATAATTTCCAGATTGCGGAATTGTTGGGCAAACCCCGTCAAAGTCGTACAATGCCATACCAGTCTCCCATCATTTGTTTCGCCTGCGGATTATCACTGTCACACTCGGTTAACCCTCTTAGTGTGTAATTCAAGATAGAGATTCGGGAGGCAGATTGCTGATGGTCCATCGACCAGGCTTGCAAACACCACCACCGACCAGGAACGAACATTCCGGTCCGGACGCCCTGTCCCGCCCTGCTGATTCACCAACCGCCCAGCCTTTGGCTCGGCGGTTTTTTTCTGCCCAAACTTCAGCCTCACAAGGAGATCCTCATGGGTAAACGCGCAGCCACGAAACGCCAGAAAGCTCAAGCCGCCTTCGATGCTTCGAACTTTTTTGAAAATGGCGCTGCTCGCGAAACACAGCTCTATGCCATCCCTGGAGGAAATGACTGGCATCCTGACGATGCCGATAAACCGAAACGGCCGACACCGGCCCATGGCTCGCGCAATCAGCGCTATCAGAAAACCGTCAAACCCCGTTCGGAGAATCAGGCCCGCTTGCTTGAAGCGCTGGAAGACAAATCACTCGTCTGCGCGCTTGGCCCAGCTGGCACCGGCAAAACCTATCTCGCGATCTGCAAAGCGGTAGAGGCGCTGCAGAAAGGCAAAGTCGCGCGGATCATTCTGTCTCGTCCTGCCGTCGAAGCGGGCGAACAGATCGGTTTTCTCCCGGGCGCTATGGAAGACAAACTCGCGCCTTATCTACGCCCGCTTTACGATGCGCTTTCTGATCGACTCAGCCCGCAACAGCTCAAGCACATGATGGCTGAAGGCCTGATCGAGATTGCCCCAATCGGCTTCATGCGCGGCCGAACCCTGAACAATGCCTTCGTGGTTATCGATGAGGCGCAAAACTGCACCTATACGCAGATCAAGATGTTGCTGACGCGGCTTGGCTGGCACTCAACCATGGTTGTCACCGGCGACCCGGCCCAGAGTGACTTGCTGCCGGAGCTGTCCGGCCTCGGCAAGGCGGCGGAGCGGCTCGAAAAACTGAGCGGCGCTTCGGTCATTCGCTTGCAAGGCCAGGACGTGGTCAGGCACCCCCTGGTCGCAGAGATGCTCGACGTTCTCTAGTCACGCCTCAATAAACACAAAAGCCCCGGTTGTGCCGGGGCTTTTCTATTGTTCGCGGCGTTTCCAGCTTAGCCGATATCTTCCGCCAGAACCGTCATATTCAGCGCGTAGCTGGTCTCGCCATCATCGACATCCTTGTAGACAACCGCGAGGAATTCCGCGCCGAGATAGACTTCGACGGAATCATCGGTCTCCTTGCGCGCAATCAGGCGCAGCCCCGGATTAAGTTTCTCTTTCAAATACGCTTCGAGGCGCAATACTTCTTCGCGGCCCATGGTCCACTCCTAATTCGATCTGTGTCGGACATAACGAGCTGCGCGCCCTGTGCAAACCTCAAGCGCGCGAATTCCTCAGCCAAGACTGCATTTGTCTGTGATTTCGCACCCTAGGCGGCGCTGTCCTCAGGCGGATTGACCATCGCCCAGAGCTGACCGCTGCACCACCAGATGATCTCGACAAAGATCCGTGCAATCAACGTCATCACGATCCCGAAAATCGAGGATTCATTGATGAATACACGCGTGACGGCGACGCCCTGTTCACCAATATCCGGGTTTCGAACCATGTCGAGATTAGCGAGATAATTGGCGAAATCGTTCACCCCGTTGAACAGGCTTGGCACGAACAGAACACCGATCATGATCAATACCATGACCATGAAAAACGTTGCCAGAATCTTCGCCGACGCATTCGAAAGCGATCGAAAAATGGTCCACATAGTGCTCACCCCTTTATGGTCTTATGAGCAAAACCATAGAGGGATGATGAGGTCACGTAAAACGCAAATGTCTTATTCGCCGCTCCAGTTCGGCTTGCGTTTTTGCGAGAAGGCCAACGGTCCTTCAATAAAATCAGGGCCTTTGACCATTCGGCCAATCGCCTCGTATTTCTGACAAAACGCGTCCTGGAAATTCGCCGTATCGAGGCCTTTCATCGCGACTTCTTTCGTCGTGCGGACCGAGGCTGGTGAGCACTCTGTAATCATGCCGGCCCATTTCATCGCCGCATCCATCAGCTCGGCCTGTGGCACCACTTCATTGACGAAGCCAAGCTCCTTGCCCTCTTCGGCAAAGACATGGCGTCCGGTGAGCATCATGCCCATGGCGCGTTTGAGCCCGATCTGACGCGGCAAGCGGTGCAATCCGCCTGCCAAGGCCGCCAGTCCGACTTTCGGCTCTGGCAGCGCAAACCGCGCATTATCCGAAGCAATGATGAGATCACAGGCGAGCGCAATCTCGAACCCGCCGCCCATGGCTACGCCGTTCACCGCGGCAATCACCGGCTTGAATAGGTCATAGCGATTGGTGAGGCCACCAAAGCCGCTGGGAACCGGGAACATTTCGCCGCCTTCAGCCTGGTAGCGCAAATCATTGCCAGCGCTAAAGGCCCGATCACCGGCGCCGGTAATAATCGCAACCCAGAGATCCTTATCTGCAGCAAACTTGTCGAATATCTCCCCAAGGTCGCGATTGGCGGGGGGATGAAGCGCATTCATCTTTTCCGGTCGGTTGATCTCGACAATCAGGATATTGCCGTCGACTTTGGTGTTTACAAATTCACTTTCGATCATTGTGACCTCCCTGTTCATCATTTCGCGCTAGGCTATGACTTCGTTAAGTCGAATCAAGGATGACGTGGCGACATGGTTGATAGAAACGCCTTAGATCTTTCCGCGATTGATCCGCCCATCTGGCGAGTCATGGTCGATGGCGCGGTTTATGGCCCCTATACGCTTGGCCAGATGAAAGTGTTCGCTGAGGAAGGCCGACTTTTGGACACATCAAAAGTCGCGTCAGGTGATGGCGGTGCATTCCTATCCGCCTTTGAGCACAAAGAGCTGCGCAGCCTCATTCCTGGCTACACCACGCCAATTGCAGTGGCGCCGACCGAACAGGCCGCGAATTTTTTGATTACGCTTCAATCCGATGGTGATGGCCGCCGCGCTGCAATCGCCGTGCTTAATAAAGCCGGGCGGTTCGCTGAATTGATGCCGGGCTGTTTCATCTTGCACAGCGTGATGCCCATCAAACGCTTGCGCGAGGACCTTTCGACCGTGTTGGCCGAGCGCGGCCGTTTCGTCATCGTCAATGCGTCTTCCGGGCGCTTGGCCTGGATGGGGCTCAGCCCGGACGCCAATGATTTCGCCAATGCGGTCTGGAAACGCGACGCTTAGGCCGCGATTTCGACCTCTGCCGGCACGGGCGGTGCGATCCCACGGATCATGTCAGCGGCCTTTTCCGCGACCATGATGGTCGGCGCATTGGTATTGCCGCCAATTAGCGTTGGCATGACTGACGCGTCGACGACCCGTAATCCATCGACGCCGCGCACGCGCAGATCGCCATCGACTGGATCTTCATCATGGATGCCCATCGCAACCGTGCCGACCGGGTGATAGATGGTCTCTCCATAGGTCCGGATATAGGCATCAATCTGCTCATCCGTCTGCACCGCCTGACCCGGTAAGGCCTCATTGCCGCGTAACGGGCTGAGCGCGTCCTGACCGGCAATCTCGCGCATCATCTTGACGGATTCCCGCATCGTAATGCGGTCGGTTTCTGTAGCGAGATAGTTGGGGTCGATAGCTGGGTGCTCAAACGGATCATCGCTTTGGATCATCACCGTGCCGCGGCTTTCGGGCCGCAACTGGCACGAGTGAATGGTGAAACCATCCCGCTTGTAATCGTAATTGCCATGATCGCGCATCATCGCATTGACCAGATGCAATTGCAGGTCCGGACGATCCAGCCCCTCACGCGACTTCAAGAATGCCCCGGCCTGCAGGAAATTATCCGCGCCCGGGCCTTCCTTGGTCATCAGATATTTGATCGCGACCGCGTATTTTTTCAGACCTGATTGCTTTGAATAGGCGGACGCTTTCTGGGTCATCTCGTGAATGACGGTAACATCGAGATGGTCCTGCAAATTGGCGCCGACATTCTTGCTATCGACCACACTGGTCACCCCGAGTTTTCGGATCTCATCCGCCGGGCCGATGCCGGACAGCTGCA
The DNA here is from genome assembly GCA_024743315.1 of Hyphomonadaceae bacterium. Lineage (GTDB taxonomy): Bacteria > Pseudomonadota > Alphaproteobacteria > Caulobacterales > Hyphomonadaceae > Henriciella. The sequence goes on along the minus strand of JANSWU010000002.1, from coordinate 189,143 downwards.
GGATTTGCGGCGATTGCACGGCGCCCGCGCACAGGATCACTTCCTGCTCAGCATGGATGGTTTCTGGCTGAGCGCCTTTTTTTGCAACGACTTCAACGCCATAGGCTTTGCCACCACGAAACACGACTTTCGAGACCAGGGCCGTGGAAAGAATGGTCAGGTTTGAGCGTTCTTTTTCGATCGGTCGCAAATAGGCGAAGGATGCACTCCAGCGCTCACCTTCGCGAATAGTTCTCTGATATGGCCCAAAACCTTCTTGTTGGGGTCCGTTGAAATCGCTGGTCTGCTTGTATCCCGCTTCAACCCCGGCTTTGACAAACAGCTCATAAAGGCTGTCTTGCAACGGGCTTTCGCTGACATGCAAAGGTCCCTCGCCGCCATGAAATTCATTGGCGCCACCTTCATACGCCTCGGACTTGCGGAAATATGGCAGCACATCTGAAAAGCCCCAGCCGGTAAGGCCAGTCTGGCGCCATTGATCATAATCGCGCGCATGGCCGCGAATGTAGATCATGCCATTGATCGAGGAGGATCCGCCCCAGCCGCGCCCGCGCGGCCAGTAGAGTTTACGGCCATCCATATGCGCTTGCGGTTTTGTCCAGAACCCCCAGTTTTGCGCATTCTCTTGCTTGATCAGGCCCCCGACACCGGCTGGCATGCGAATCAGAAGCGAAGTGTCCTTCTTGCCTGCTTCGATCAAGCAAACTGAGATATTTGGGTCTTCACTCAGGCGATTGGCCAGGACACAGCCCGCGCTACCGGCGCCTACAATGATGTAATCAAACCCTTTTTTCTGGGCCATATAATCTTCCCCGGTCCAAGTCTATTCGCTGTCAATACTGACAGGATCGCTGAATTATCAACCATTTGTGAACCCAAGCTGCCTATTGTCAACGCGAGTCCCTTGTGCGTTGCGTCGCACGTCTTTGAGAGCCGATATGAGTCTGCCCGTTCAAAAAGCAGTCGCCTCATCTCCCTATACTCGGTCAAAACCAGATCGCCGACGCCATCATCGCGTGGCGCTTCGCCTGAACGGGCGTTTTTTGCATAAGGGCGCGGACCACACGTTTTTGACGGTGGACATTTCCTGCGGCGGTGCGCGCCTCGAAGCCGTTGCAATCCCGGAAATTGGCACCGACATCGTTTGCTATTTTGATGATCTCGGGCGAGTGGCGTCGAAAGTCACGCGGATCACCGACGACGGCTTTGCGGTGAGATTCCTGACGCCGCAGCACAAGAAAGACAAACTCGCGGACCGGCTGGTCTGGCTGCTCAATCACAAGAAATACAATCTCGAAGATGAACGCTCGGCCCCGCGCAAGGCCGCCGGTGGGCCCGCCCTGGTTACCCGCACCAATGGAACCAAAATCCAATGCCGGGTGATCGATATTTCGCTCACCGGCGCGGCGTTTGAGTTTGATGGCCCGGTTCCGATCGTTGGCGAGCATGTCCGCGTTGGATCGCTGCGCGGCGAAGTGGTTCGGGCGGTCACCGGCGAGTTTGCGATCCGCTTTCTGCATCCTAAGAAAAACTAACTTCACCAAGGTTTGACTTGAAGTCTCGGCGTTAGGGCTCCATTTACGGGAGACGCCGAAGGGAGGACCCGGCTCATGGACTATAATCCCGATATCGGAGCGCCCCCACCGGTTTGGACGCGCTTGCGCTTTGAAGCCCGCGCAGCGGCTGCCGATGAGCCGACTATGGCGAGCTATATTGATGCCGCGATTTTGAGCCACGAAACCATCTGCCAGGCCCTCGCCTTTCACTTGGCGGAAAAGCTGGCCGGGCCTGAAATGGGCGCGCAACAAGTTCGGCAGGTCATTGCGAATGCTTATGATGCCAATCACGCTTTGGTCGAAGCGGCCGAAGCTGACATGCAGGCGACGCTTGAGCGCGACCCTGCCTGCCGCGGCATGTTGCAGCCCTTCCTGTTCTTCAAAGGCTTCCTTGCCTTGCAGACCCACCGCGTGGCCAATCATTTGTGGAAGCAGGGCCGCGAAACCCTCGCGTTTCATTTCCAGTCGCGCGCCAGCGAACTGTTTGCTGTCGACATTCATCCAGCCGCAACTATGGGTCAGGGCGTCATGCTCGACCACGCAACCGACATCACCATTGGTGAAACCGCTGTGGTCGGAGACAATTGCTCGCTTCTGCATGGCGTGACCTTGGGCGGCACCGGCAAAGAGATTGGCGACCGGCATCCAAAAATTGGCAAGGGTGTCCTGCTCTCAGTTGGCGCAAAAGTGCTCGGCAATATCCGCATCGGCGACGAGGCCAAAGTGGCCGCTGGCTCAGTGGTCCTGAAAGATGTGCCGCCGCAATGCACCGTCGCGGGCGTCCCCGCCAAGCAAGTGGGCGGCCCGTGTTGCGAGCCTGCCCGCAGCATGGATCAGGCGATCCCTGACGAGATTGCCAAATAGCTAGATCTGATTGCCTTTGATCTTGTTGCAGCGCGCATGCGCCAGCTGCAAGTTCTCGACCGTATCTGCTCCGCCCTTCGAGCGCGGCTGGATATGATCCAGCGTGGCCCGAGATTTGGCCCAGACCTGTGCATGCGGAGCTTCAAAACGATTGCGCAGCATGGGTCGACCGCAGAGGGCACATTTCCCACTCTGGGCATGCCAGAGCGTTTGCGTCAGCGCGCCGGTTGAGAGTTGGTAGGATTGGCTCACAAGCCGTCCGGTGCGTCCCAACCGCGCCGCGCACACGCCGCGAGGACGGTGTTTCGCAACAGGCAGGCAATGGTCATCGGTCCGACCCCACCCGGCACCGGCGTGATCGATCCAGCCACCTCTGAACAGCTGTCAAAATCCGCGTCACCCACCAATTTGGTCTTGCCCTCGCCTTTTTCCGGCGCCGGCACCCGGTTGATGCCAACATCGATCACGCAAGCGCCGGGCTTCAGCCAATCGCCCTTGACCATTTCCGGGCGGCCCACGGCCGGCACGAGAATATCTGCCTCTCGGCACAGGGCCGGTAAGTCCGCCGTGCGCGAATGCGCAATCGAAATCGTGCAATTCTCCGCCAGGAAGAGTAGCGCCGCAGGCTTGCCGACGAGGATAGACCGGCCAATCACCACAACATGCTTTCCGGACAGATCTTCGCCGAGCGCGCGCTTGGCGAGGATCACACAGCCCGTGGGCGTGCAGGGTCGCAAGCCGGGCTTGCCAAGCGTGAGGCGTCCCGCGCTGGCCTCGGTCAGACCATCGACATCCTTGGCCGGGTCAATCTTTTCGATCGCTGCCGCCTCATTCAGGCCTTTCGGCAAGGGCAATTGCAACAGGATGCCATCCACCTCATCAGTGGCATTGAGATCGGCGATCAGGTTTTCGACTTCGAACTGGGTCGCATCCTTCGGCAAGTGATGGTGGACCGAGCGCATGCCGCACTCTTCGGTTTGCCTGACCTTGTTGCGGACATAGACCTGACTGGCCGGGTCTTCGCCGACCAGCACGACCGCGAGCGTGGGCTGACCAGGTAGGGTCTCAACCGCCGCCTTCACGCTAGCCCGGACATCCGCAGCAACCTCTTTGCCTGAAATCACGCTTGCAGCCATCGGCCATTGCCTCCCAACCTCGTTTGAGCGTCAGCCCTTAGAGCGAGGCGGCGGATTCGTCACCCTCGATGCGGGAAATTTTTAGAACGGTATCAGTAAAATGATCCGGGGGATCAAATAATCACGGAGGAAGGGGATCAATAGCGCGATGATCAAGACCGATAAGTCGAGGTTGCCCAAAGGCGGCACCACACGACGAATCGGCCGCGCCACCGGTTCGATGATCGAATATAGGAACTGATAGATCGAACGGACCGTCTGATTGCGATTGTCGACGACGCCGCCAATCATCAGCCAGCCCAGCACGACATAGACCAAAAGCGCGATGAAGAAGATCGTCAGGATCGGCGAGACAAAATAATTATGAATGGCGAAGAGCAGACTTTGCAAAGCTCAGACTCCGTTATTGTTTTCTGTCAGGTAGAGCGCTTCAGGCGCAACTGCAAGCTGCGAGCTAATCGGCATTGCGGAAGCGCTTGGACTGCGCACCGACCAGAGCCCGCCCAATCGGTTCCGGCAAGATCCGGCTCAACGTCGCCAGGCCCTTATTGACAGCCCCGGGCACGACAACGGGATGCCCGGCTTCGCAGGCATTGATGCCAGCCTCGACGACGGGTTCGGCTTCCATCCACATCCAATCCGGCATTTCATTGGTTTTCTCACGCGTGCCATTCACATCGTGAAACTCCGACCATGTGAATCCCGGGCAGAGCGCCGTACAATGCACATTGTCATGCCCTGCTGCCTTGGCTTCGGCATTGATGCTTTCCGAGAACTTGATCATCCCCGATTTGACGCTGGCATAGAGCGTGTGCCCGTTTGAGCCCGGCGTGTAACCGGCCAAAGAGGCGACATTGATGATGCGCCCAAAGCCGCGCTCAGCCATGCCGGGTAAGACTTTGTGTGTCAGCTCAATTGGCGCTGTGTAAAGCACTCGCAAAAACGCCGCCTGGTCTTTCCATTTGGTGTTAAAGAAAGTCCCAGGCAGGCCATAGCCAGCATTGTTGACAACGCCGTCGACATGACGGCCAGCTTCCTTAATCTCTTTCAGGATCGTATCGACGCTATTGGCACGGGCCAGATCCTGCGAGATCACGATGGTTGCGATTTTGTGTTTCTCCTCGAGATCGCGGGCCAGTTTTTCCAGCCGGTCGGCGCGGCGGGCGGTCAGCGCCAGATCCCATCCAATCTCGGCATATTGTTTCGCAAATTCCTCACCGATTCCGGCCGAAGCACCGGTGATCAACATCAGTTTTCTATTCGCCATATCTATCTCCTAGGCGTCTTTGCGCCATACCCGAACCTTGGTCAGAAAGGCCAGGTTTTGATGCTCAGACGTGAACCCGACCTTGTTCATATGCGGATCAAAAGCCCAGCTCAGATAGCCTTTATAATAGGGCTCATGAAAGCCTTCCGGGAAGTATTCGAGAAACCCGTCCACGCCCTCATTGTCACCGAATTGCAGACTGTCCGCGATGATAAAGGTGCCGCCAGGCTTCAAGACCCGCGCGGCTTCAGCAATGACTTTGGGGCGCACCCGCGGCGGCAATTCATGGAACAGATAAATCGATATGAGATGATCAAACTGCTCATCTTCAAACGGTAGCGCCTCAGCCTGGCCTTCGACCACATCGACGTGGCGCCAATGCCGGACATTCTTGCGCGCGGCCTCGGCATAGGGCGGCGACAGGTCAAGTCCTGTTAATTGCAGCTTCGGCATCGCCCGCATGATCTGGCCCATGAATCGGCCGGTGCCACAGGCCAAGTCGAGAACCTGAATGTCGCGCTGGTCATGGCCCTGAAGCTCACGCACAAGCTCTGCCAAGGCAGCCCGGCGCATCGCGTCGGCCGCACCCGTGAACAGCGCTTCGACCTGGTGGTCGTAAATCTCGGCACTGTCTTCGCTGAGCCAACCATCGGTTTGATAATGGAAGTTCTGCCGATAATAGGTCGGGAACCGTTTCGGATCTGCCGCTTCGCTGTCGCGCACTTCGGTGCCATTGCGATCAAGGCGGCGGCGATCGACCTCCGCGACATCGCTCAGGAAGTTTTGCGCGCGCTGCACCGCCTTTGGCAGATCGCGCAAGCGCAGGTCGCGGCTGACCGGGTCCGGATACAGGCCGGCTTCGATATTTTCGCGGTCGCGGCGAAACAGCTCGAAATAGGCTTTGCGGAGTGCCTTCAGATCTGGCTTATTCTGCGGCTTGAAAACTGGCTCACCAGGACGATTGAAGCCGGCAGAACGCCGCCTCGCCAGCGCATATTGTCCGCCATACCAGGCGGAACGTATCCCTTGCGCCGCGGTATATCTTGCGCGTCCGGCCGTTTTGATCGCGTCATTGATAATGCCCATTCAGGCAAGATGGGCCCAGTCAGCCGGATCGTCCAGTGTCAAACTCGCCGCGCCCTTCAGCTTCCATTCAGATTGGTTCAGGCAGCATTCTTGCAAAATGGGACACTTGAGGGCGGATGCCCCTCAACCGATAGGAGATCTGTCCATGATCCGAACGAGTTTATTCCTGGCGGCAACGGCCTTGTGCGCCGTGCCAATGGCGTCGGCCGATCACGATGGCTATCATTCCATGGGCACCTATCATTCGGCGCAGCCCACCGTGGCCAGTGTTGCCTGTGAACGCCAACGCAGCAATGACCGCCTCGCAGGCGGCGTCGTTGGGGCTGTCGCTGGTGGCCTGATTGGCGCAGCGATTGGCGGTGAGCTTGAACCGGACAATGGTTTCAACCGCTATCGCGGTTATAGGGGCTATCGCGGCTATCATGGCTATCGTGGCTACCGCCGCGGCCCGCGCGGTTTCTATCATGATCGCGGGGATGATGGCGCCGAGATTGCCGGGGCCGTCATTGGCGGCCTGCTGGGCGCCGCTGTCGGCAGTGAACTGGCGGGCGATTCCACCAATTGTGCCCGCACCTATAGCTATGCCCCGTCAAACAGCTATCACCGCGCCGGAAGCAGCAATTGGGGCGATCAGTATGCGCCAACCCGTTCGCCGACGGGACCAGCCTGGGAAAACCCGGAGCTGCAGCAATCCCAGCGCGTGACGGCGACGACGACCGCCTATCCCAGCACCCCGGCCTATCCTAGCACGCCAGCCTACCCGACCGAACCTGATGAGGGTCTGGCCGGTGCCCCTGAAGCCCAGACGGCGCCGGGCGAATGTACGACTGTGCGCCGCGAAACCCGCTTGCCGGATGGCACGATCATCCGCGAACCGGTTGAGGTTTGCCAGACTGAGGATGGCCGCTGGCAAATGCCGCAAGTGATACCGGACTATTAGGCCGCCCGATCGCGCCTATCAAAAACATAAATAGGGGAGGTTCCGGACTTCCCCTATTTTTTTGCCCGGCGTATGAGAGCGCCATGACTGATTTTTTCAAACCCATTTCATTCCAGCAATGGCCTGATGAGAAAGCTGCCTTCGCGGATGCGCTTGGCCGCTCTTTCCGGGAAACCGGCTTTGCTGTGATCAGCGATCATCCGATCCCGCAAGGCATCATTGATCGCGCCGTCAACGCGTCGAAAGCCTTCTTTGAATTGCCCGAAGAGATCAAAGAAAAGTATCATGATGCCGCAGGCGGTCGTCAGCGCGGCTACACGCCGTTCGGAACCGAGAATGCCAAAGGCGCAAAAGCTGCCGATCTGAAAGAGTTCTGGCACACGGGACGCGCCTTGCCGGAAGACAGTCCGTATCGCGCCACAATGAAACAGACCCCAGCGGTTCCGGAAGTCGAAGAGTTCGACGAAGCGACCCGGGATTTCTACGAGGCTATGGATGCGTTCGGGGCGCAACTCCTGCGCGCCGTTGCGCTGCATCTTGGCCTGCCCGAGACCTGGTTTGATGACAAAGTCCAGTATGGCAATTCAATCCTGCGTCTCTTGCATTATCCGCCGCAGGCCAATCCCCCGCCACAAGGCACGGTCCGCGCAGGGGCGCATGAAGACATCAATGTCATCACGCTCTTGCTCGGCGCTGAGGAAGCTGGCCTGCAGGCCTTGCATCGATCGGGTGAATGGCTCGATGTGAACCCACCTGCCGGGTCCCTGGTGATCAATTGCGGAGATATGTTGCAACGCTTGACCGGCGGGGTGCTGCCATCGACCACGCACCGCGTGCTCAACCCGGCGCCGGAACGTTCGCGCTTCCCGCGCTATTCGACGCCCTTCTTCCTGCACTTCAATCAGGACGTCCTGATCGAGGCCTTACCGCAATGTCTTGAGGAAGGCGGTCAGGCTGAGCCGCCGATTACCGCGCAGGACTATCTGATGGAACGGTTGCGTGAAATTGGCCTGATCCGGTCCTAGTCAACGCGAGCGTGTTGCGAAATCCAGGCGTCCCGGGTGACTTCCCAGACCAGGGAACGCCGCTGAGAGCCATCCGGTCGTTCGCTGACAATCTCGCCTTTTCGCTCAAGGCCGAGACCATCCAGCATGCGCGCGGTACGGATATTGTCGAGCGCCCCAGTGGCGACGATGAGGTCCAGCTTCAAGGCTTCGAACATCCAGGTAAAGCTACGTTTGGCGCCGGCCACACCGGCGCGTTTGCCCTGCTGATCTACGCGCAACGCACCGCCAAGATCCCCCGCGCCCCATTGCGGCCAGATATCAAACTCTGAATAGCCGATCACATCGCCGTGCTCGTCTAATCGGAGAAAGAGCAGGCCCTCCCCGCGTGCCTGCGCCTCGCGTTTTTCCGCGATGAAGCTGCGAACGCTCTCGACCGTCAGCGGTTTGGGCAAATTATAGATCGGTCCATGGATCGCCGGATCGCTCAAAAAAGCATGCAATGCGTCGGCGTCTTCGAGCTCGGCCCGCCGGCTCGGGGCGATCTCGAACGGAATGCCGGTCGCCGCGCGCACGGCCTCTCGAATCTCTTGTTCACGCGCGTCACTTAGCGCAAGCCGGGTCAGCGGGAGGTCACTCATAAGCCCCGATCCGCCAAGAAAGCATCGACTTTTGCCCGGGTCGGCAAGCTCGGTTGTGCTCCGGGCTTGGTCACTGCAAGTGCTGCGGCCGCAGAAGCAAAACGGAGCGCGGCCTCTGGTGACATGTTTTCAGACAGCGCCACGGCCAATGCGCCGCAAAACGTATCGCCGGCGCCGGTCGTATCGACCACCTGAACCTCGAATGCGGGCACCCGCGCCAGCTCTTCGCCGCTTTTTAGCAAGACCGCACCTTCCCGGCCCAGAGTCAAAACAACGAGCCCACTCCCTTGATGCAGCGCTTGACCGTAATAATCCGCCTCAATCTCATTCACGATTAGCACATCCGCAGACGCTAGCAGCGCCTCAGGCACCGGCTTGGCGGGCGCCAGGTTGGCAATGAAACGCGCGCCAAGCGCTTGCGCACGTTGCAGGCACGCCTCGACCGCCGGGATCGGCACTTCGAGCTGACACAGGACGGTTTGACATTCTTCCAGACCTGCGGCGTCGGCCGCACCGACCCGCTCATTCGCGCCGCTGGCCACCGTGATCTGGTTTTCGCCCTCTGGGGAGACCGCAATCAGAGCAACCCCCGTGGCCGTGCCAATCTCACTCATCACACCCGATACGTCGACGCCATCTTCGCGCAGTAATCGCATGGCTGATTCTGCCAAAGCATCATCGCCGACGCAGCCAATCATCTGGACCTCTGCGCCAAGTCGCCGGGCGGCGAGCGCCTGATTGGCGCCCTTCCCGCCTGGGTGTTGGGCGAAGCGTGCACCGGTGACAGTCTCACCAGCTTTCGGCAAGGGCGCACCGCTGGCAACCAGGTCAAGATTGATCGAGCCAAGAACGCCGATTGAAACACTCATGCAACGCCTCCCAGAAGCCGACAGAGCTCATCAAAGGCTCCGGCATCGTCAGCTTGCTCGTACCAGAGAACGGGACCGTCCGGATCAAAATGCGGGATTGTCCGCCCAAACTGTTCGCCCGGCTCGGTGATCACCTCAACCCGCGTCGTTCGCCCTGTGAATAAATCCGGTTTGGTGACGGCCAGGATCGTCGTCGGATCGTGCAGTGGCGCATCACGGTCGCCTTTGGCTGAGAATTCCAACTTGCATGAGGCTTCCAATAGGTCGCCTGCGATGCTGGCCGGGACGGTCCCGACCGCACGAACCTGCGCCACGCGTTCAGCTGTCGCCCGTACAAAATGCGTGACGTCGAGGCTGAGGCAGCGGATGGGAATACCAGAATTGAAAACAATCGCAGCGGCGTGCGGGTCCGCGAACACGTTAAACTCCGCAAAGGACGTGATATTGCCACCTTCCGTATCCGCCCCGCCCATCAGAATGATTTCTTTAAGCCCACGCGCAATGTTCGGCGCCATGGTCAAAGCCAACGCGACATTGGTCATCGGACCGGTCACGACCAGGGTGATCGAAGCGTCCTGCGCCGTTTGGCAGGTTTGCACAATCATGTTCACCGCATGCGTCTTGGACAATTCGATTTGTGGGTCCGGGAATGGAAGATTGCCCAAGCCGGTTGAGCCATGAAAGTCTTCGGCGGTCACTGGATCACGCAATAAGGGCCGTGGCGCGCCCGCGCAAACCGGCAGCGTATCGCCAAGCCCAGCCGCTTCGCGGATGATCCGGGCATTCACGGCCGTTTGCGGGCCTTTGACATTGCCGGCCACCGTTGTGATCGCCAGAACATCAATTTCTGAAGCACCGAAAGCCGCGAGCAAGGCGACGGCATCGTCGAGGCCAGGATCGCAATCAATAATCACTGAATTCATTCGCCTGATCTGCGCGCTCAAAATCGCCTTTGCAAGCCTTGAAAGCAATCGGCGCTTCGCTAAACCGTAGGAAACATTGACTTAGAAAGCAGGAGCGACCCATGACCGTGACCACTCGAGTCGTAGATTATGAACAAGGCGGCCAGACCTATGAAGGCTTCCTCGCCCTGCCGGCCAGTGCCCCGAAAGGCGTCGTCCTCGTCGCCCATGCCTGGGGCGGACAATCGCAGTTTGAACAAGACAAAGCCAAGCTCCTCGCTGAATGGGGATATGCTGGCTTTGCGATTGACGTCTATGGCAAAGGGAAACGCGGCGAAACCAATGAGGAATGCGAAGCGCTGATGACGCCTCTGGCGAGCAATCGCGAAGAGCTGCAATCAAGGCTCGCCCATGCCCTCGACGTCGCCAAGAACGAGGCGGGGGTCGACAAGGCCGCCGCCATCGGCTTCTGCTTTGGCGGCCTCAGTGTACTTGATATGGCGCGCAAGAATATGAGCGTTGAGGGCGTTGTCAGCTTCCACGGCCTATTTGGCGCACCCGGCAATACAGATGACAAGATTGGTCCAAAGGTGCTGGCGCTGCATGGCTGGGAGGATCCGATGGCGACGCCAGATGATGTCATGGATTTCTCGCGCGAGATGACGGAAGCCAAAGCCGATTGGCAGCTGCACGCCTATGGCGCAACCATGCATGCCTTCACCAATCCGGCTGCTGCCAATCCCGATTTTGGCACCGTCTATGATGCTGGTGCGGATCGACGCAGTTTCGCCGCCTGTCAGGATTTCCTCGCCGAAGTGCTCGGCTAGATGAGCGTCCGTCATTCGCTCGATCTGACCCGACGGGGCTTGCTCGCGAGCTTGCCCGCGGGCGCTCTGCTCGCCGCGTCATGCAGTGCGTCGCCCTCACCCGAAACCTTGCTCCAAGGCTTGATTGACGGTCCGGAACTCAATCGTGCGCCGGCCGCCGGCATCGTCCTGATGAAGGATAATCTTGTGATTGCCAAAGCGGCTGTGGGAGAAGCGTCTGTCGGCTCACGTCCATTCACCGTCCGCTCAGCCCTGCGCGCAGCCTCGGTGTCGAAAATGGTGGTTGCGCTGACCGCTGCCAAGCTCCACCAAGATGGCGATATTGATCTCGATACGGGGGTGCGCACCTGGCTGCCCTTCTATCCGGCAACGACAGCAGCAGGCCCGGACGGACCCAGCTTGCGAGCGCTGCTCAGCCATACAGGCGGAATGAAAGATCCAGATGTCTATTGGATGGCCCACCCCGGCACGATTGAGAGCTTGCTGACTTATGACGCCTTCAAGGACAATCTTGATTTCGAATATTGCAACCTGGCTTATGGGATTGTCGCCACCGCGCTCGAAGCCGCCACGCAACGTCGGTTCGACCGTATCTCGAGAGATCTGGTGCTGAAGCCGATGGGCCTGGATGCCGGGTTCAATTGGGCCGATGTCAGTCCGGAGAAAAGACGCGAAGGGGCCACGCTCTACCGTGAGTATGGCAATGGCTGGGCCTCACAAATGGACGATCGCGATATTTTGCGAGATCCGGAACCGTTCGTGTTGAAAGAGGATGGCGCTGATTTAGCGACCTATCAACCGGGGACAAATGGGACCTTGTTCTCACCCCAAGGCGGCTTGCGGGCCAATTTGATTGATCTCGCGACCATCGCCGCGCGTTTGAAATACGCCTCTGATCTGGTGGCTCCCGTCTGGCAGCTTAATGCGGACGAATCCAATGGCGTCCATGACCAACGCTATTTCACTCAGTTTGGCACGGGTGTGCAGGTGCATCCTGCCGAAGAGAGCTTGTGGCCGGGCTATGAACTCTGGGGGCATCCCGGCGAAGCCTATGGGCTCTATTCCGGGGCCTGGTATGTCCCAGCGCTCGAGATCAGCTTTGCTTATGCGGTCACCGGAACGCCGGATACACCGCCGCCGCGCAGCACGAAACATCCAGCACTCAACACATTTTCAGAGGTTTTGATGGATGCCGTGATCGCCGCCTATGAGGCGAGCCCCGCCGCCAGATAGAACCCTGTGGCGAGGACGCCGCCAACCAGCGCATACGGCAATTGGGTACGTACATGCTCCATATGATCACAGCCTGACGCCAGCGAGGCGATGATGGTCGTATCCGAGATTGGCGAGCAATGGTCGCCGAACACGCCGCCCCCCATAACCGCGGCAATCGCCAGTGGCAGCGGCACGCCCGCCCCGACTGCAAGCGGCACAGCGACGGGGACGAGAATGCCATAAGTGCCCCAACTGGTTCCGGCGGTGAACGATGTGATGCCAGCTGCCACGAACAAGATTGCCGGGATCACCCAGGGCGCGGGGAAGCTGGAGGCAATGCTGGCAATAAACTCACGCATACCAACGGCGTTGAGACTCGCCCCAAGCACTAAAGCAAGGAAGATCATCGTCACCGCAGGCAACAGGTCGCCCATGCCTTTGAAGCCGAGCTTCACCAATTCTCCTTTGGCCCGCTTGGAATGCGCCAGACACATAAAGGCGGCAACCGTGGCAAGGATCACGGACCAGAGAATGGCCTGTGAGCCGGAGCCCTGACGGATGTCGCCATTGCCGGTCCAGATCATGAAGCCGATGGTTCCGCCAATCATGATGATCAGAGGAATAGCCATGTAGACTGCGTTTGAGGGTGGCTCGGGAGCGTCATTGAAAGGCCCACTGGATACGCCGATGCGAACACCGCCATTTCCTGCCTCGACCGCCGCCAAAGGCCCGATGGTCTTGTTTGTAAAAATCGTCACAAACACAATCGCCAGGGTGATCCAGGCATAGAAATTCAGCGCAATCGTCGCCATCAGAACGCCCGTCGCGCCTTCGACGCCATTCTCGTTCAAAAGACCGAGCAGGTAAGCGCCCCAGCCATTGAACAGGATCAACACGCTGACCGGCGCACAGGTCGAGTCGATAATGTACGCCAGGCGTTCGCGGCTGATCTTCAGCTTGTCGAATAAAGGCCGCCCGAGAATACCCGTGGTGAGCAGGCTGATATTGGTTTCGACAAAGATCAGTACCCCGCAAATCGCGGTCACTAGGCCGGCCCGGCGCGGTGTTGAAGCAAAACCAGAATTCTGCAGGCGCTCGACCATGGCGCTGATCCCGCCCGAGCGCTGCATATAGACGATCAGCGCGCCAATAATCAGGCAGAACAAGAGCACCCTTGTATTGTAAGGGCTGTCAAACACGCCGACGGCGCGATCTATGCTGCCGAGCGCGCCCATGAACGGATTGAACCCGGCAATGATGGTCTCGCTCAGCCAGATCGCAATTCCGAGCGCCCAGAACACATTGCGCGTCCAAACCGCAACAATGATCGCCAGCAAGGGCGGCGTGATTGTCAGCCAGTCCATCGATCAGTTCAGAATGTCTGGAGACACCAGTTCGGACTCACGCGCATCTTCAGCCGCCTTGACCAACCGCATCATATTGCCGCCCCAGATCTTTTCGACATCTTCCTTGCTATAGCCGGCGCCGAGCAGATCGCGCGTGATCTTTTGCAGCATCGAGACATCGCTCATGCCATCGACCCCGCCGCCGCCATCCCAGTCGCCGCTAATCCCAACATGCTCCGGTCCGATCAGTTCAAGCACATGGAACGTGTGCTCCATAAATTTTTCATAGGTCGACCGTGGGCGAGGATAGAGCCGGTTCAGTTCCGTGCGCGCTTCATTCCAAGCAGCCAGCGTCTCAGGATCCATCTCGGCGGTATTGGTGCCATAGGTCTCATTCAGGACTTCCAGCGCCGCGACGCGTTCTGGTGACGGTATAAGCTCTTCGAGATAGCCGCCAAAAATGTTCATCTGGATGACTCCGCCATTGTCAGCGAGTTCCAGAAGCAGCGCATCGTCAATGTTGCGCGGATGATCATAAATCGCCTTGGCCCCGGTATGCGAGAGGATGATTGGCGTGGTCGATAGCGCCATCATATCGCGCACGGTCGCATCGCTGGCATGACTGCCATCAAGCACCAGCCCGAGCCGGTTGGCTTCGCGCACAAGCTCTTCGCCGAGCGGACTCAGACCATCATAGATCTGGTTGATATCGGTGGCACTGTCGGCAAACTGATTATTGGCAAAATGAACCGGCGCGATCATGCGCAGGCCGCCAATATAGAAATGCTCGAGCAGGGTAACATCCGTGCCGAGCGGATACGAGTTTTCCATGCTCTGGAAAACGACTTTCTTGCCCGCTTCGAGGATCGCCTCGACATCATCGGCCGAAAAAGCGAGCTCAACTTCGTCATGATATTTCGCGGCAAATTCGCGGATTGCCGTCTGGCGCATCAGGCCATGTGTGCGCGCGGCCGCATAGCTCGCTTCATCGAGCGGGCCCTGGCGCGTAAAGATGACCCAGAAACCGCCATCCAGCCCGCCTTCATTCATCCGCGGCAGATCCACATGCGTGCCGTCTTCTTCGAAGCTACCCCGAACTGAAAAATCATACTCAGGATTATGAAACAAAGCCGGCGTATCGAGATGGCTGTCAAAAACGGCAATCGACTCATGAAAGGCATCGGCTTCGCTGAGCACCCGCTCCGGCGCTTGCTGGATCGTTATCTCGCTGCCGGCGCCCTCCATTTGCGGCGCGCAGCCCGCAAGACAGATTGCAATCACCCCACCAAGCCCAATTCGCATCATGGTCGACCTCCTAACGTCTGCTTCCTGACGTAAAGAAGATCATTCTCAAAGCAAGCCGTTCTGTGAGCCTGGTTCCCAAATCACCTGCTCCAACCAGACAAAGCGCAGCATTCGGGCAAGCTCTGCTTCAAGTTTCGTCGCGCGGGCTTCGGTCCACTTCACCTTGGGTTCGCACCACAGGTTGAGCACCCGCAGCGTACCAGCCTTACGGTCGGCCTTGACCTCAATTCGGCCAACAAAGCGATCGCCTTCCAGGAGCGGATAGACATAATAGCCCCATTGGCGCTTCGCGGCGGGGACAAACATCTCGACCGTATAATCAAACCCGAACAGACGTTTCAGCCGGGCTCGATCACGTGCCACCGGATCGAAGGGGTTGAGGATGCGCAATCGCGTTGTCGGGCTGGGGCTCGACATCAACCGGGTTTCAATATCTTCTGGCGCCCAGACGGTGAGGCAGCCGCGATCCGCGGTCTCGATCTCGACCGGCACCAGCTTAGAGCCTTGCGCCGAAACCCAGGCCTTGGCTTCGGCATTCGACACCGCATCCCAGAACCTCTGAATATCGCCTTCAGAGCCAAACGCCATGCGCTGCAAGGCCGAGCTGCAGAGCCAGTCAACCTGGATCTCGTCAGAGGGTACATTGGACAAATGCTCGGCCGGTATGACCCGCTCGCTGAGATCATAGAATTTGGTGAAATTCTCGCGATGCGAGGTCGAAAGCTCGCCTGCATACCACATGTAATCGAGCGCCAATTTGTGGGGTGGGCGGGACCACATCTTTTTCTCGCCTTCAATCTTGGTGTCGAATGCTTTGGTGCACAACGGGCCCTCGTCGCGAATGCGGTCCTTGATATGGTTGCGCCCATCGGCGTCGAGCATGCCGCGATGCCATTCCCATTTGCGTACCTTGGCCTCGAGCCGCCGAAACTGACGTTGCCACATCGGATAGAAATCCATTGGGATGACCGAGGCATCATGAGTAAAATGCTCGAACACATTGCGATGATGCGCGAGTTCCTTATTGAGCATCGGCTCGCGATAATTCTGATTGCGGCTCCACAGGATGTGGTGATGCGCGCGCGCCACGACCTGGATCGTGTCGAGCTGGACAAAGCCGAGCTGCTTGATCAGGGCATCGAGATTGAGCTTTCCGGTCGGCGTCTCCGCCAGCCCCTGCCCGTCCAGCCAAAGCCGCCGGGCATCGCGATTTGAAATTCGCAGGGGCGCGCGTTCAGTCACTTTTATTCCGGGACCGGGCACCCATTGCCAGCCTCATCTGTCTTCTTCTGTACCCACTCAAAGGCATGGCCGAGAATCTGTCGGTAGGTCTCGCTGTCATAAGACAGATCGAGATGGCCAAGGGCAGAATAGAAACTGCGGCCCTCGCCAGGACAGCCAACCCAGATCACCGGGTGCTCTGCCGGCGTGTCTCCCATCGCCCAATTGGCCAGGTTTTGAACATCCGCCCCTTCTGGATTGAAATCGGTCTCGTGAATGCCGGCCAGCGGACGCAAGCCATACTCTGTCGGGTGACTATCAAAGAAATACCACTCATCATCATGGCGCCAGACTTGCGGCGCGTCCGCCATGACCGGATGATCGGTGTCCAGGGTCTCAACCCGGACGATATGGAAGTGTGGCGTCAACGGATGCCCGGTGAACGTTGGACCGATCAGCGAGCGATGGTACCAGGCCCATTCAGTATGTGAGTTATCGCCAGAGCCATGTAATCCGATCCACGCGCCGCCCGCTTCCAGCCAGGTCTGGAATGCGGCTTCCTGGTCGGGGCTCAGCGTATCGCCGGTCGCATTGTTAAAGACGATGACATCGAAGCGGGCCAAGTCCTCGGCATTAAAGACGGCTGCGTTGACGGTGGTGAAGATGCCATAACCGCGCTCGCGCGACAGCTCGACAAAGAACTTGTCTGCACCGGCAATCCCTTCATTGTGGCGCCAACCATTGGTCTTTGAAAAAACGAGAATTGCCGGCTGCTGCATCCACTTGGTGATGTGAGGCGGAATGTCATCATAGACGATCGGCGTTTCGATCTCGTTCTGCGCCGTCACGCCCTGGCATGCGGCTATGGCGAAAAAAGCGGTGATTGCGCCCACGGCTTTTGTCATCGTCCTTTTCATCTGCCTCATTATTCCTCCCCTTTTTGCTTTCTGATCGCGCGCCATTTGGCCAGGCGTTCTGCGATCGGGCCTTCACGACCGTGCCCCTTTGGCTGATAAAAATCCACCCGCTCCATGCCATCGGGAAAATAATTCTGGCCTGAAAAGCTGCCCTCCTGGTCATGATCATAGGCGTAGCCATCACCATAGCCCTGCTCTTTCATCATCTTGGTCGGCGCGTTCAGAATATGTTTTGGCGGCATCAGCGACCCGGTCTCGCGGGCCGCTGCCCGGGCGCGTTTCAGGCCCATATAAGAGGCGTTGGATTTCGGTGCGGTGGCGAGATGCACCACGGCATGGGCGAGCGGAATCAGCCCCTCTGGTTCTCCAAGCCGCTCAAACGCACGCGCCGCCTCGCCCGCCACCATCATTGCTGTCGGATCAGCCAGACTGATATCTTCACTCGCCATCACCACCAGGCGCCGGGCGATGAAAAGCGGATCCTCGCCGCCTTCCAGCATGCGGGCAAACCAGTAAAGCGCCGCATCCGGATCTGACCCCCGCACGGATTTGTGCAAGGCCGAGATCAGATTGTAATGCTCTTCCCGGTTCTTGTCATAAGCCGGCGCCCGCTTCTGCAAGGCTTCGGACAATTGCGCGACACTGAGGACGTCGCTTTCGGACGCGAGGGTGAAGGCTTGCTCAGCGAGATTAAGCAAGTAACGGCCATCGCCGTCCGCCATATCGATCAAGGCGGACCGGGCGCGCTCATCGAGCGGCAGTTTGCGCCGCATTTCACTTTCGGCGCGCCCCAGCAGCGTTTCGGCAGCGTCTGCGTCCAAACGATTGAGCACCAGGACGGCGCACCGCGACAGCAAAGCGCCATTCAGTTCAAAGCTCGGATTCTCCGTGGTCGCGCCGACCAGCGTCACCGTCCCGGCTTCGACATAAGGCAGGAAGCCATCCTGCTGGGCGCGATTGAAGCGATGGATCTCATCCACGAAAAGCAGCGTCCCCTGCCCCAGATCGCGCCGTCGCTGCGCCGCTTCAAACACCGCGCGCAGGTCTTTCACGCCGGAAAAGATTGCCGAGATCGCTTCGAAATGAAGATCGGTTTCTTCCGCCAGCAGCCGGGCGATTGTCGTCTTGCCGACGCCTGGAGGGCCCCACAAGATGATGGAAGACAGCTGCCCGGTCGCCAGCATCCGCCCCAAAGCCCCACTCGGTCCGAGCAGATGATCCTGACCGACCACATCGTCCAAGGCTTGCGGGCGCAACTTGTCGGCCAGAGGGCGCGGCGCAGAGTCAGACAGGTCAGAAGCAGCGAATAAGTCGGTCATGCCTTCTGCCATAGCTCTGTCACCTCACTTTGATAAGATTTCACTTGTCACGCTTTGCCAGGCATGACAAGAACATATAAAGAACAAATGGGAGGGAACGCGGTGGATCTAACATTCTATACAAACCCAATGTCGCGCGGACGGATCGTCCGCTGGATGCTCGAAGAGACCGGCGCGGACTATGACACGGTCTACCTGTCTTATGGCGATACGATGAAGGGGGCCGACTATCTCGCCATCAATCCGATGGGAAAGGTGCCAGCGATCAAGCATGGCGACACCGTCGTCACTGAGTGCGCGGCGATTTGCGCGTATCTCGCCGACGCCTTTCCAGAAGCCAATCTCGCGCCGCCCTTAAGCGATCGCGGCGACTATTATCGCTGGCTGTTCTTTGCCGCGGGCCCGGTCGAAAGCGCGACCAGCAACAAAGCGATGCAGCTCAGCACAGCCGGGCATGAGCAAATGTCTGGCTATGGCGATTTCGACACGATGCGCGCCACGCTGATCAAGGCGGTGTCCCGCGAACCCTTCTTATGCGGGGAGCAATTCACCGCTGCCGATGTCTATGTTGGATCACAGGTTGGCTGGGGGCTGCAATTTGGCACCATCCTGCCAAGCCCGGAACTCGAAGCCTATCGCGACCGGGTCTATGCCCGCCCGGCTTTTGCCAGAGCAACAGAGATTGATGATGCGGCGATGGCCGAGCATGGTCCGGAAATGCCAGCGAGCTAAGATCTGGTGCTGAGTCTTACAGCGTCACGAACCCACTGATGCTGCGACCATTGCGGTCAATCTCGATCTCCCAGCGACCGGAGTCGCGATCGAGCGCGGCATCCAAATCGTCGAGCGTCTTGATCGGCTGGCCATCAATGGCCTGGATGATATCGCCCGAACGCACGATCCGGCGGGCATAGGCACGGCGCATGACACGGGTGACCAGAACGCCGCTATCGAACGGATCGCGGCCGAGCTCCTCGGCCAGGCGCGGTGATAGCTCAGCCACTTCAGCGCCTGTGAACGGATGCCGCCCTTCGAGCAAGACAACTTCAGCTTCACTGGTGCCGGGCGGTGGGGCGAGCCGGGCCAGGACATTTTGCTCATTGCCGCCGCGCAGCACGCGCAACAGGACATCTTCTCCAGGCGACTTGGTCGCGGCGAGAAATTTCAAGCCGCGCTCGTCAAACACTTCGCGGCCATCAATGCTGAGGATCAGATCGCCTCGGCGCAATTCAGAACGATCCGCCGGACTATCATCATAGACTTCAGTAATGATTACGCCGACCGGACGTTCCAGGCCTTGCGCCTTGGCAATATCAAAGGTCACGGATTGGCCTTTCAGACCGAGCCAGGGGCGCACCAATGTGCCCTCATTGACCGCGGCGTCGACGACCCGTTTGACCATTTCAGACGGGATCGCAAAGCCAATGCCGTTCGAACCACCAGAGCGTGAGAAGATGGCCGTGTTAATGCCGACGAGTTCTCCGCGCGTATTAACCAGCGCGCCGCCAGAATTGCCGGGGTTCACCGCGGCATCGGTTTGCAGGAAGAAGGCATAGTCGGATACGCCGACATCGGTTCGCGCGGTCGCCGAAATGATGCCCGTGGTCACGGTTTGACCGACCCCAAACGGATTGCCAACGGCGAGGACAAGGTCGCCGACCTCAACGCCAATCGTATTGGCATAATCAAGGGTTGGCAGCGGCGTGCCTTCTGTATCAATGCGCAGCACAGCGAGGTCGGTACGCTCATCCGCGAGGATCAGCTCGGCTGGATATTCACGCCGATCCGCGAGCACGACAACGACTTCATCGGCGCCATCAATCACGTGATTATTGGTCACGACGACGCCGTCTTCCCCGACAATCACGCCAGAGCCGAGCGAGTTTTGAACACTGCGGCTGTCCGGCCCACCGAACCGCCGACCATACATGAATTCCTGCATGGTCATCCGGCGTTGCACCGTTTTCTGGGTGTAGACATTGACCACCGCCGGCGACACTTCGCGCACCAGTGGGGCATAGCTGAGTTCAATTTCGGCCTGCGATTGCGGCACCACTTTGTCCCAGATGCTCTGCGCCGAAGCCGCGCCATAAAGCGGGCTTACGATCACGAGCACAAGGGCGACCAGGAGAACAACCACGGCCACCAGGAACTTCGAAACGTGTTTTGTCATGCTGCGAACATAGGTCATGAATATGGCTCTATTCCGGCGCACTGGCGGAGGCAATTAGGCAGACATGACATTTCAGTTAGATTGTTGTTTTCATTAGCAAAAGCTAGGCCTGTTCGGCCCGCTTGGCCGCCAGGGCCTGCAGGTTTTTCTCGTGATCATCGCGGCTGATGCGATAAAAGCTGACCGCGACCAGCATCAGCGTCCACAGCGTCAGCAGCGCTGCGGCATAGCCAAGACCAAGCGTCGCGATCGAGTCTGAGCTGGCATTTTCGGGTCGCATGCCGGGCGTGATCGACGCCATGGCAAGGATGAAAGACGCGCTCAGCACGCCAACGCCCTGGGCCAGTTTGCGCATGAAGCTGATGCCGGCGAAATACACCCCTTCGGAGCGGCGACCGGTTGCGAGTTCATTCTCTTCAACAATGTCAGCGACCATGGCTGCGGCCAGCATCTGATAAGCGATGATCAAGGCAATATCGATCACGGTGATGACGAGGATGATGTAATAGAGTTCCTGGGTCCCGTTTTCCGGCAACCAGCCGAGCAGCCGGGCAAAGACCGGCGCGGGCGCAATCGTAAAGGCAAACACCCCGATCGTGATGGCTGCCCGCTTCTTGCCCAGCACCTTTCCGGCAATTGGGGCGAGCACTAAGGCTAGAAGGGTGGAGGCAAAAACGGCTGCTGTCAGCCCCGAAATCTGCGTTGTCGTGAACTCCCAGAAGAAGCCATTTATGTATTGGTTCAAGGTCGCTGAAACCCCCGTCGCCAGCAGGCCGAACAGGGTCGCAATGAAGAGCGCTCGGAAGGACGGGTTAGAGACGGTTTCCCAAATCTCGCCAACCACTTTGAACGGGGTGAGATCGCGCGGTGCCGGCGGTGGCATGAGATGCTTGATCTGACCATGCGTGCCGAGCGATGTGATCAGAATGGCAAAAAAGATACAACTCGCGCCTAGCAGGCCATAGGCATTCCAGCCGGGTAAATAGAAGAATCCTGACGCGTCCTGTTCGGTCGGCTGTAAAAGCACGGCAAATAGAATGACTTGAACCGACAGACCGCCGACCCAGGCAAAGAAATAACGGAAGGACATGAGCGAGGTGCGCACATCATAGTCTTGCGACAGCTCTGCCGACAAAGCGTGTTGCGGCACCTCGAACAGCGTATACATCAGGCGCACGAGGATGGTCAGGATGAGCAGCCAGCCGAACAGGCCTAGACCCTCCAAACCGATGGGCGGGTTCCAGACAAAATAATAGCCAACCGCCACCGGCACCATGGCCGCATACATGAACGGATGGCGTCGCCCGAGCCTGTTTTTTAGATTGTCCGACCAATAGCCGACCACAGGGTCGGACACGGCATCAAAGATCAAGGCGATCCACAAGGCGGCGGCAACCAAGACAGCCGATAGCCCGAGCACCTGACTGTAGAAGAGCAGCAGGACATAATCGAAGCCATTATTCTTGATCCCGCCGGCCGCACCGCCAACGCCATAGGCGATCCGGGTCAGCAGCCCGGGCTTGTGCGGGGGCGTCACTACAGCATCCGTCATTTCAACTTCCCAAAAAAACCCACCACCCTACTCAACCACATTCACCTGCGCCCGGCCACGTTCCAAAGCGGCGAGATTGGCTTCATGATCGGCGCGGCTGATTTTGTAGCGGGACAAGAGGATGATCATTGTCGTCCACAGCGCAAGCAGACCAAACGCATACCCCGCCCCCAGCGTGGTCAGCGTTTCAGCCGAGAGTTCCCCGGGCTGCATTTCGCGAGACAATTCAGCCGCAGCAAGGATCAGCGAGGCCAGGAACAGGCCACTGCCGCGCGCCAATTTGCGCATGAACAGGATGCCCGCAAAGAAGATCCCCTCGGACCGGCGTCCCGTCTTTAGCTCGCTATCCTCGACGATATCAGCAATCATCGAGCTGGACAGGATCTGGAAGGTGATAATCAGGGCGACATCGATGACGGTGACGCCGAGAATGATGTTGAACAGAATTTCTGTGCCATTGGCCGGCATGATGCCCGCGAGGCGGAGTAAAACCGGCATCGGGGCGATCGAGAAGGCCAAGACCCCAATGATCAGGGCGCCGCGTTTCTTGCCGATTGTCCTGGAAACAATCGGTGCCAGCACCAAGGCCATGATCGCCGAAACGGCGACACTCAAGGTGAGCAGAGCGGTCTGGCTGGTGGTGAATTCCCAGAAGAACCCATTGATGAAATAATTGAGCGTCGCGGCGACCCCGGACGCCATGAAACCGAACAGCGTGGCGACGAAGAGCCAGAGGAAGGATTTGTTCGAGAGCGTTTCACCAATCTCCCTGAACACCCGTCCGATCGTCATCTTGCGCGCCTCAGGCGGCTGGCGCAGATGCGGGATATGCGAATGGGTACCCGCGGCGCAAACAAAGACTGAGGTACAGATGACGATGGCAGAGATCAGGCCGTAGGTCTGGTAGCCATCAATATTGAAAAAGCCGCTGCCATATTCTTCGGTCGGCACCAGCAAAAAGCGCAGAGCGAACACGGCAATTGTGAGCCCGCCCATCCAACCGAACACGTATCGAAACGACAAGAACGAGGTTCGCTCGTCATAATCATCCGTCAGCTCGGCCACCAGCGCGCTGCTGGGCACGTCATAGAAGGTGAAGGACACGCGCACCGCAATGGTGATCGCGAGCAAATAGGGAAACAACGCATTACCTTCGAGACCGCTTGGCGGGTTCCAGACGAAATAATAGGCGATGCCGACCGGAATGATGGCGAGATACATGAAAGGGTGGCGGCGCCCGAATGAAGTCCGGAGATTGTCCGACCAATAGCCAACGATCGGGTCGGTGAACCCATCAATGACCATCGCAATGAGCAGTGCGGCGCCAACCAGCGCAAAGTCTACGCCGAGGACCTGACCGTAATAAAGCAGCAGGAAATACTCAAAGCCATTATTCTTGACGCCGTCGCCGACCGCCCCAAAGCCATAGGCAAGTTTGGTCCAGATTCCCGCTTTGCGCGCCGCTGCCTCGACCATTTGTCCTCCGTTTTATTACGCGCGGCGGGCTTCTCGTTTGGCCCGCTCACGCAATAGGGTAGGCCCTACAGCCCGAGCACCATTTTCGACATGATGTTGCGCTGGATCTCGTTCGAACCGGCATAGATCGACGTCTTGCGATAATTGAAATAGCTCGGCGCGATGGGGCCAGCATAATCCGGCGTCGCGAGATCACTGTTGGCGCCCGCCCGCGCCACGGCAAATGTGTCCTGTACAAATGGCGCGGCATAGCCACCAACAGCTTCTAATGAAAGCTCAGAAATCGCCTGTTGGGCTTCCGAGCCAGCGCATTTCAGCATTGAGCTTTCTGGCCCGACCGCCTGGCCTGCCGACAAAGCCGAGAAGATCCGCAGCTCGGTCGCATTCAAGGCTTCGATCTTCATTTCCATCGCCGCGATCTTACGCTGGAAGTCCGGGTCTTTGAGCAAAGGCTCACCGCCGGATTGCTCGACACTGGCGAGCTTCTTGGTCTTTTGCAAAGCGTTTTTCAGGCCCGGCGCATAGGCATTGCCGCGCTCGAATTGCAGCAAGTATTTAGCGTAGGTCCAGCCTTTATTCTCTTCACCGACCAGGGCGTCGTCGATTTTGACGCGAACATCTTCGAAGAAGACCTGGTTGATCTCCTGCTGATTGTCCGTCGGTCCATCCAGAGTGGGCAGCGATGAAACGGTGATCCCGGGAAGGTCCATTGGGAAGATCAGGAAGCTGATGCCTTCCTGCGGCTTGCCTTCTTTCGAGGTTCGCACCAGGCAGAAGATCCAATCGGCCCATTGCGCATGCGTGGTCCAGATCTTCGACCCGTTCAGCACATATTCGTCGCCGTCACGTACCGCACTCATTTGAAGCGACGCCAGGTCAGAGCCTGAACCTGGCTCGGAATAACCCTGACACCACCAGATCTCGGATCGCTTGATCTTCGGCAAATGCTCAGCCTTCTGCGCATCATTGCCAAAGGCCATGATCACCGGCGCGACCATAGACTTGCCCATGGGCGAAGTGTTCGGCGTGCCAGCAGCGGCCATTTCCATATTCAGGATGTAACGCTGCCCGGCACTGAGGCCCGGACCGCCAAACTCTTCCGGCCAATTGGCGACGAACCAGCCTTTTTCATCCAGCTTGCGCTGCCATTCCAGCATGCCATCCTTGTCGAGATAGCCATTCTTGGAGAGCGCATTGCGGCGCCGCAGGTCTTCGGAATAATTCTCCGCGATCCAGGCGCGAACTTC
This sequence comes from Hyphomonadaceae bacterium, assembly GCA_024743315.1. Classification (GTDB taxonomy): domain Bacteria; phylum Pseudomonadota; class Alphaproteobacteria; order Caulobacterales; family Hyphomonadaceae; genus Henriciella. The sequence continues at coordinate 164,280 of JANSWU010000002.1, read as the reverse complement.
TTTCTGAAAGGCGAGGTCTTCAGGGGTGAATGAGAGGTCCATTTTGCGCTCCTATTCGACGATATCGAACATTTCGATTTTTGGCGCCCCGGCGAGGCAAGCACCAAGCCCAGGCTGTGCGGCTTTGAAATAATCCGTCTGACCGTGCGCCTTGAGCGCCTCACCATTCGCGTATTGCTCCATGAAGATGTAAGTCGTGTCAGAGCCTTTCGCCTTGTACAGCTGATAGGTCGTGCAGCCCGGCTCATTGGCTTTGACTTTCGCCATCAAATCCTTGGCGACCGTTTCGAACTCGTCTTGTTTCCCGTCCTGGATTTCGAGTGTGGCAACAACCCCAATCATGGCGGTCTCCTCATATATCTTAGTCTATGGGTGAGACAGTATGCGGCTTCTCGCGAACCACAAGCCCTCCCGCTGGGGGAAGCCTCCGATCTGTCGTGGTGGTCGCAGCGGTCAGTTGGCGCGCGCCGGACGCCAAAGCGGCCCAACAAATGCAAACAGAATGAGAATATTGAACAGCGCATTGGAGCCATGTCCGGAGGTGATGGACCCTGCACTATCGAGCACAAACCAGGCGCAAAACCCCGTCACCACGGCCCGGCGAATGGGCTCGGGGGCGGCGTCATAGGCGTCTCCAGAGAGAAACCAAATCAAGACGCCCCAGCCAAAGAGGAAGCCACCGGCCAACGCGCCGATGAAGCGCGTGTCTGGATGATCATAAGTTTGCGCGCCATCCACTGGCCAGGCCAGAAAATCAGCCGAAAACCGGATGGGTTCGACGGTGGCATCAAATGTCCCGAGAAAGAAAATCGGGCCGAACAGCATCACCAGAAAGGCAGACACTTTGAGATAGGTCTTATGGGTTTTGTGGGAGGTCATCGGGGTGATTCCATTTATGTAGCGATCGCTACATATAACCCGACTTTCCCCTCGTATGCAAAACGCCCGACTCATCTGAGCCGGACGTCTTTCTCATTTTGGGCAATCGATATGTCGGCTAGAGTGGGTCTATCGCCGACTTTTTAGAACCATATCGAAGATGTCATCCATCGCTGACCCGTCACGATCGGCATCAAACAAGGCGCCGAGCATGCCGAGACCATCAGACTGTGCCGGCTTTTGACGCCCGCTGCCGAGCAGTCCGCCGAGCAAGCCGCCAAGCCCGCCATCATTTGGCTGTGGTTGACCGCCACCGAGCAAGCCCGCGAGCTGGGACACAGTCTCGGGCTCTTCGCTTTTCTTGGACAGAGATCCCATCACCATAGTCGCGACGATCGGCAGCATTTGTTTCAACACAGCGCTATCGAGCCCGGTTTTTTCAGAGGCGCGTGAGGCGACGGACCGGCTCACCTCCTTTGACCCCAATAAATGTCCGAGAATACCATTGCCCTCATCGCGAGTTTCCGGACGCCCGAGCAGGCTTGGCTCATCCAGATAGCGACTGTGCGAGCCCTTATTCAGCGCGCCCAGCAAAGCTTCAACGCCGCCCGGTTGGCTGGCATTTGATTTCAATCCCGCCGCGAGCGCCGGTATCAGAGCCGCCATGGCTTGCTGGGTCATGTCTTCGCTCAGGCCAAATTGCTGACCGAGTTGCTGTTTGGCGGGCCGTGCTTGCGTGCCCGCGAGTAGATCAAGTAATCCTGCCACGATGTTCCCCTTTGTTGCAGAACGCCACCTTATGGGCGGCGGCCGAAATCAACAAGCGGCAGCTCTTTCGGCAACCGCATCGAACGCCTCTTCCAATACGTCGATGCCGGCGCCCGGTTTCGGTCCGCGCTCACTCAGGACGCGCCGCCACATCCGCGCCCCCGGCATACCGTTAAACAAGCCGAGCATGTGCCGTGTCATCGATGACAGGCGCACGCCTTCAGCAAGACGGGCCTCGATATAGGGCTGATAATCAAGCACCGCGCCGAATGGGCTGAGGATCGACGCGTCGGGATCAAACAGGGCTTCGTCGACGGCGCCCAACAGCGCCGGGGTTTGGTAAGCCGCCCGGCCGAGCATCACGCCATCAAAATCCAATAGATGTTCTGCGCTGGCCGAGAGCGATGTGATGCCGCCATTGAGGATGATGGTCAGGTCGGGCCGGGCCTGCTTCAGGGCTTTGACCAGACCATAATCAAGCGGCGGGATTTCCCGGTTTTCTTTCGGGCTCAGGCCTTTCAGCCAGGCTTTGCGTGCGTGCACGGTGAACACCTCGCAACCAACGTCCGCGACCTGATCGACGAAATTGAACAGGGTTTCGCGGGGTGGATCCTCATCGATCGCGATCCGGCATTTCACCGTGACAGGAATAGACACCGCCGCTCGCATCGCAGCGACACAGGCCGCCACCGTTTGCGGTTCGCGCATGAGACAGGCACCAAACGCCCCGGATTGCACACGATCTGACGGACATCCACAATTGATATTGACCTCATCATAGCCGAATTCCTCGGCCACCCGCGCTGCTTCGGCCATCTTGTCCGGTTCATTACCGCCCAATTGCAGGACAACCGGATGTTCAACCTCAGAAAAGCCAATCAAGCGCTGACGATCGCCATGGATGACGGCGTCCGCCGTGACCATTTCGGTCCATAGCAAGGCGCGTTTGGACAAAACACGATGAAACGCGCGGCAGTGCCGATCCGTCCAATCCATCATAGGAGCGACTGAAAACCTATAGTCTGGCTGTTTCAGCATTTGCGAATCGCATGGATTAAGACACAGGGATAGGAAGGCTTAGACAGGATCGCGCGCTCCGGTGAAACAGCCGAGTCCTCCCGGCCACGCGCTCGCTTATACCAATCCACGCGACGATTTGAACCCAATGGATGCCATCGTGCTTTTGAAATTGCGCCTTAGGTCAGACGGCATTCAACCCGATGTGCCGACACGCACAAAACGGCCACCATACCAATTGCCAGTCGGCGTATGGTCGGTCCCATATTGACGTGCGACCATGTCATACGCATCGTTCGAAACCCAATTATATTCATAAATCCGGTACGTCCCTTCCGGCTCATCCTCGAACCGGATCTGGAGTCGCAGCGACTGATCTTGTTCGATCGTTCCACCGCCTTGGCCGATCCGCGCCGTGCCAAATTGCGATAAGTGCGAAACGGCCGAACCGTCTTCTGAAACGGCCCAATAAATCTGCCCTTTTAGCGCGCCTGCATCGACCACGCAGAGCAGGCTGTGATTGGTATTGAGCTCTTCACACTCAGTCTTGTGGCCGGGAAGATTCAATACTTCTTCGGTTTCTCCATCCCAGACCTGTCGGAACGTGTCATCCTGCAAAGTCCAGGTGCCAACAAATCGAGCCAATGCATTGGTTTCCGTCTGCGGTGGGATCTCAACTTCGGCATATTCGAACGCGAAGACCAGCGCTTCGGGCAAAGTCTCGATCCAGACCGGCCACTCATGTCCCCCATCAATCACGCGAAACTCAACGTGCTCGGCCTGGTGGTCACGCAGGCGCTGAAACAAGACCGCGCCATGATAGGCGATGTCGAGACCGTCATGATCCCCAGAATTGATGTAGAATGGAACGATTTCTCCGGACTCAAAATAGTCTTCGATCAGCGCCTCATAGTTTAGCGCGCGCCAAAGCTCCGGATCGAATCGACCATCTGCATCCTGAAAAGTCGGATGCGTCCACGCTGTCGATCCTTCAGGCGGCAACCCGGCATAAGATGCGGGCGAGAACGCCATCGCCGACACGAAAAGCTGAGGATGCTTCATGGCGAGATTGACGGTGCCGAAGCCGCCTGCGGAAAGCCCGCCAATGATCCGTGACTCGCGCTTTGGCAGCGTCCGCCAATTGGCATCGATATGCGGAATCAGGTCCTGAATGAAGGCGGTTTCCGCCGGCTCGTTATAGCCATCCGCCCACCAACTCAGTGAACCTGGCATAATCACCAAAGTCGGTGGGATCGTGCCAGTTTCTATGAGCCGATCGAGAATGCGCTCAGCCTCGCCATATTCGGTCCAATTGCCCTCATCCCCAAGGGAGCCATGCAGCAGATAGACGACCGGATATGCCGCTTCCGATGCTTCATATCCGTCAGGCGCATATGCGACATAGGCATAATCGCGCTCGAGCGTTTCCGAGTAGAAACGATGTCCAGTCACCTCGCCCGCCATCGCAAAAGGGGGCGAAATCGCCAGGAACAGAAAGGTAATCCAAAATCGAAAAAGGTTGCTTTGATCGTTCATCTCACTGTTCCTCAAACTGCAAATGACGTTGGAAGAAGGGCAACACATCAGTCTCAATCCGACCGCCCGAGTTGAACATGCCATCACCCCACCCGCCATTATACTCTTCGGCTTCGTGCGGAATGCCAAACTCGTTCAATTTGCGCGAATAGAATTGGTTCGAATAGACATGATCCTGATTGCCGTCATGACGTCCCCAATCGAACTTGAACGCACGAAGTGATTTCAGATTCTCTGCATAGTCACCAACATGGCGTTCCAGGAAAAAGCTCTGTTGCAGCACCTCAGTCAGCGCCGCGTCGATGATCAGCTCGCCGTCCTTAACTCGCGCGGGTGGATCGAAGTAAAACGGTGGACGATCCGGATTTGGTAAATTGGCCTGATAGATGATTGTGAAAATCTGATTGAGGAAATTTCCGTCCAGATCGGCCAGCGAGGTCGCGTCTTCCAAAGCCTGCCAGTCCGGCCGCGATTGCATCAAAATATTGCCATGCCCGGTTGCCACTGGATGCATGCCATAGACTGCCCCGAACACATCCGGGCGTCGCGATGCGACCCGGATCGCACCGTACGCGCCAGCATGATGGCCAAAAATTCCGCGCGAACTTGGCTGGGGCAAAGTGCGATAAGTCTGATCAATTTCGGAAACGAGATCCACCGCCACGAAGTTGAGCCAATCGCCCGTGACCGAAGAACTGGTGTAAAAGCCACCGCCGACCGGGGTGCTGAAATCCGCTGCCACGACAATCACGTGGTCTAAGGCACCGCTGGCAATGGCCTCGTCGAGCCGGGCCTTGCCGTCATAGGTCTCAAACAATGCGGTTTCATCTTCAAAAAAGGAATGAAGATAATACAGCGTGGGGAAAGCGCGTTCTGATTGGTCATACGATGGGGGCAAATAGACCTGCACCGCGCGATCGGATGAAGCGCCAACTTTATTGCCGTCGAATGCGTCACTGCTGAACGCAAAATGGTCGATCCGACTTTGCGCGAGCGCTGTACTGCAGCCCCAAAGCAATACCAAGATAGGCCAGACCACCCAGCCAAACATCCGTCTCATTTTTGATCCTTTCGAGGTTCACACAAACCGGATTGACCGGACAAGCTATTTATTTTACAAAACAGAATAAATGGATTTGTCAAATGCCAAATGAAAAGTTTCTCGGAGAGTTTGAGCTGATCGTAATGGGGGCGCTGATGCGCCTTGGGGACGCGGCTTATGGTGTTGCGATCATCGAGGAAATCGACCACCGGACCGGCCGCGATGTCTCCGTCGGCGCGCTTTATTCCACCCTTAATCGCCTTGAGAAGAAAGGATATGTCGAAGCGAGGATGGGCGAAGCATCAGCCGTCCGCGGCGGGCGGGCGAAACGCTTTTTCCGGGTGACGCGGCAGGGCCAAACCCAAGTCGAACGTTCAGCCATCGCCTTGCACAGCATGATGCAAGGTCTTCCGGCATGGTTGAAAGGAGCGCAGGCATGACCCGGATAACGGCAGGGTCATGGAGCGACTGGTTGATTTACTTCTTTGCTGGCCCGGAGCTCGGCGACGCGATCGCAGGCGATTTACGCGAGCAATCTGCCACGGATCGACCCTACAAGCGATCCTACGAATTAGCCTTTGTGCGGTCTCTGCCTGGCCTTATCCAGCTTGGTTGGCGCCATGTCTCGCCGAAACGGATTGGGATTGAGGCGGTTTTCGCGGCACTTGCTTTGGCGCTGATTTCGGCTTGGGAAGTCTTGGTCGCCCGGGTCTATGCCTGGCCGCTGGCAGTTGAGTTTTTTGCGTTCTCCCCGCTATCGATTACGGCCACGTGCAAGCTCGCTTATCTCGTCCTGTTCAGCATTGGCATGAGCGCGCTTCTTGTCGGCTGGTTTACTTTAAACGCCACGACCCAGCCGTCCTGGCGTGTCAGAGCCCAGAGACTCGGAAGCTGCTCGATCGCCGGGCTCGCGCCGACGCTCATCCTGCTCCTTAACCCCGGTCCGCATGATGGCGACCCGCTGTTTCGCTATATTCAGATTGTCTCCATCGCACTGATCGGACTCGTCACCGCCACCTGCTGCCGAGCTCGTCTGAAGCCGGCATGAGACATTGGTATCTCAACCTTCCCGGCGAACACGCTCTGGCATCGCTAGACAATTGCGTGCGTTCTGCGTAGCGGAGAGCGATGAATACACAGCATGAGCTTCTGACCGCCCTACGCAAGATTACGCGGGCGATAGATCTTTACTCGAAGAAACTGGCAAAAGAGACCGGATTGACCGCGCCGCAATTAATCGTGCTGCGTGAAGTGCACAAAGTGGGTCGTGCAAAGCCAAGTGAGATTGCCCGCCAAGTCCACCTGTCTCAGGCGACGATCACAACGATTATCGACCGCCTTGTCAAAGCCGACCTGGTCACACGCGAGCGCAGTCAATCTGACCGTCGCTCGGTTAAAATTGCGCTGACCGATCAGGGTCGAGAGAAGATTTCCGCCGCCCCCGAATTGTTGCAGCAGGAGTTTCTGGCCAGCTTCACAGCGCTGGAAGAATGGGAACAGACGCTGCTCGTGTCGAGCCTGCAGCGGATTGCCAGCATGATGGACGCAGAAACCCTGGATGCCGCGCCGATCCTTGAAGTGGGCGAGATCACCCCAAACGGGTCTTAGGCCGCGGCAATCGACTCGACCTGGTCTTCAGGCGGGGCTTCCCACGGAATGTGGCGATCATCGAGCACAACAAGATTGTTGCGGCTGATCAGCGTCGCATGCGTCTGAAAGCCGAGCAATTGCGCCGGCGCGATGTCTGGGTTTCGCGCCACAATCAGTGTTTCTTCTGCTGTGAGATTGGCCAAACCGCGGGCGCGTTCCACGCCCTGCTCGTCGTAGACATGAATAACATCACCGCGCACAAACATGCCTTGAACAGACAGGATATCGTCGCGTTCAATACCGCGCTCACCGCGACACAAAGCGGTTGCAGCCTCATCTGAGATGGTGACACAACCGGCCATTTGCAGACGGTCCGTGAGCCAGGCAGTCCAGGCCGACACCGGCTCTGTCAGCGCGACACATTTTGTATGTGGCCGGCTGCCATCAAGCAGCGACACGACAGGACGTTCGGCTTCACCGTTGCCGATCAGCGTTTCGCACCCGGCATTCTGCGCCATATTGGCGGCCTGCATTTTGGTCAGCATGCCGCCACTTCCAAGATCGCTAACGCCATCGGTGACGGCGAGATAAGGCGTGACATCTTCCACCCGCTCCACCAGTTCAGCGCCGGGTTCGGAGGGGTCTTTGGTGAATAATCCGTCGACACAGGTAAGGATGATCAGATGGTCGGCCTGCACCATTTGCGCGACTTTCGCTGCCAGGCGGTCATTGTCGCCGACACGGATTTCTTCCGTTGTGATGGAATCATTCTCATTCACGATCGGCACAATGTCCGCCTCGAGCAGACGGTGCACTGTATTCTTGGTGTTGAGGAAGCGGCGACGGTCCTCGAGATCGCGCAAAGTGACGAGGACCTGGGCGATATCAAACCCGAATTCGTGCGCGACTTGTTTATAGGCATTCAAGAGCAAGGGCATGCCACAAGCCGCAGCCGCCTGCTTGTCGCGCAGGCCTGCCGTTTCCGGGGTTTCATCAATCACGTTCAGGCCAAGAGCCACAGCGCCAGAGGAACAAAGGATCACTTCATGGCCCTCATCACGCAGCATTTTCACATCATCCAGGAGTTGCTGAATGAAGGACCAGCGCGGCGTCAGCAGCTCCGAATGCGCCAACAGGCTCGATCCAATTTTGATTACGATTCGTTTCGATCCCGCCAAAACGGACTCCTTTAATGTCTTGAGGCGCGACTTAGGGGGCATCGCACGCGCAGGCAACACCTTTAGAGCACGAAACTTAAGAGACACCTCTGTATCGCTTGCAATTTTGGTGATTTTTCCTCGAAACCGCGACATTATGGCTCGTTTTGCCGATTTTGAACGATTCAACCACAATAGTTGCAGATGCTATCATTTGAACTCAAAGCATAATTGCCCTATGTGCTGCGCAACAATAGGAAGGCCAATATGCAAATTCTAATGATCGGTTGTGGCAACATGGGATCGGCGCTGCTGCGGCGTTGGGCAGATAATGAGGCTATGCAGTTTACGGTCGTCGATCCGGCCACGGATTTCAGCCACTCGCGGGTCACCGTGCTCCGCGATGCGGAATCACTGACGGCCGATTCTTTCGATCTGATGGTCGTGGCGATCAAGCCGCAGCTCGTGGCAGACATTTTGCCCGCCTATTTCGAATATCTCAAACCGGACTCTGAAATACTCTCAATGGCCGCCGGACTCTCAACCGAATCGCTTGCGCGTCTGGCGAATGGGCGCGCGGTGATCCGTATCATGCCAAACATGCCTGCAGCGCTGGGCAAAGGCGTCAGTGGTCTGTTTGCCACGCAAGACGTCCGCCCCCGCACCTTGGCGATGGTTGAGACCCTGATGTCAGCAACTGGGGAGCTTGTCCCGGTCGAAACTGAAGACGGTCTTGACCGCGTCACCGCGATTGCCGGCAGCGGCCCCGGTTATGTGTTCGAGATTGCGCGGACTTATGTCGAGGCGGCGAAACAGCTCGGCTTTGACCCGCAGACCTCGCGTAAGCTGGTGCTCGGCACGCTGCTTGGCGCCGTCGAAATGGCTTTGCAAAGCGAGACCGAACTGGCTGATTTACGCAATTCGGTCACGAGCAAAGCGGGCACCACGGAAGCTGGACTGCGGGCGCTCAATGACAATGATCAACTGACCGAATTGCTCAGTGCGACAACGCAGGCCGCCTATGCGCGCGCTGTCGAACTGCGATAACTCATTCACATAAAATCAGGACAAAAGATGACTCGTCTCGAAGACAGAATTCAAGGCCATATTGATGAACTCGGCGCGCGTGCGAAAGCCGCTGCGAAAGTGATTTCCGTGGCCAGTACCGACCAGAAGAACCAGGCGCTGAACGCAGCTGCAGCGGTACTGCGCGCGCGCACAGCAGAACTCTTGACCGCCAATGCGAAAGACGTGGCGGGCGTGGAGGGCAAGAAGAATGCGGCCTTCATCGATCGCCTGAAACTCGACGAGGCGCGTATCGAAGCCATGGCAAACGCACTAGAAGAGATTGCCAAGCTGCCGGACCCCGTGGGGCGGGCACTCGCAAGGTTTGACCGCCCGAATGGGCTGAAGATTGAACGCGTTGCCTGCGCGCTCGGGGTCATCGGCATGATCTATGAGTCGCGCCCGAATGTTGGCGCCGATGCCAGCGCGCTGTGCCTGAAATCCGGCAATGCCATCATTCTACGTGGGGGGTCAGAAAGCCGTCATTCGACCCGGGAAATCGTTGCGTGTATGCAAGCGGGCCTAGTCGAGGCGGGCTTGTCCAAGGATGTGGTACAAACCGTCGAAACAACCGACCGCGGCGCCGTCGCTGCCTTGCTCAGCGCGATCGATCATGTCGATTTGGTGATTCCGCGTGGCGGGCGCGGGCTGGTCGAACTCGTCCGCGATCAGGCCCGGGTACCGACCCTGCTTCACTTGGATGGCAATTGCCACAGCTATATCCACGCTGCTGCCGACCTCGACAAAGCCGTTTCGGTCATTCGCAACGCGAAGCTTCGGCGCACCGGAATTTGCGGCGCCACGGAAAGCATCATCATCGATCGCGCCATTGCTGACCACGCGGTACCAGCCTTGGCTGACGCGATGCCGGATTGCGAATTGCGCGGCGACGCCGCTGCCTGCGCGCTCGATACCCGCCTCGTCCCGGCCAGTGATGATGACTGGTCGACCGAATATCTCGATGCGATCGTTTCTGTCCGCATTGTCGATGGCCTGGATCAGGCGCTCGAGCTCATCAATACTTACTCGTCAGGTCATACAGATGCGATCATGACTGAAGACAAGACTGCAGCGGCGCAATTCTTCTCAACGATCGACAGCGCCGTCGTCATGCACAATGCGTCGACGCAATTCTCCGATGGCGGCGAATTCGGCATGGGCGCCGAGATTGGCATCTCGACCGGCAAACTGCATGCCCGCGGTCCCGTCGGATTGGAGCAATTGACGAGCTTCAAGTATCTGGTTCATGGCGATGGCCAGACCCGCGCTTAACGCTTAAGAGCCTTCCGATGCAAAATATGACGATCAGCCTGCCTGAAATGATATCCCTCGCCGCGTATTTCATCATCATGATGATGATTGGCGTTTACGCCTATCGCAAATCCACTAGCGATGTGTCCGAATATATGCTCGGCGGTCGCCAGCTGCATCCGGCGGTCGGAGCCTTGTCAGCTGGCGCCTCAGACATGTCAGGCTGGATGCTGATGGGATTGCCAGGGGCGATTTATGTGAGCGGTTTTAGCGCCGCTTGGATTGCCGTTGGCCTCGTTATCGGCGCCTATATAAATTACCGCTTCGTCGCGCCGCGCTTGCGTGTCTATACCGAGATGGCGGACGATTCGATCACCATTCCGGACTTTTTTGAGAACCGATTCAATGACACCTCGCACGCGCTGCGGCTGATTTCAGCGCTGGTCATCATTATCTTTTTCACCGTCTATACCTCGTCTGGCATCGTTGCTGGCGGCAAGCTGTTTGAGTCTGCCTTCGGGCTGAATTACCAGCTTGGCCTGTTCGTGACGGCAGGGGTCGTGCTGGCCTACACAGTCATTGGCGGATTCCTGGCCGTCAGCCTGACCGACTTTGTCCAAGGCTGTATTATGTTCCTGGCTTTGGTCCTGGTGCCCTTGATTGCCTTCTTTGCGATCGGTGGGATCACGGGTGCCGAGTCGAGCATTCTCGAAGCGACCAATATCGCTGCCAGCGCTGGCGAAGACGCGGTGCGCAGCTCGCAATTCTTTAATTGGTGGACCGACGAGATGACCGTGGTCGGTCTGATCTCATTGCTCGCCTGGGGCCTCGGTTATTTTGGCCAGCCGCACATCATTGTTCGCTTCATGGCCATTCGCAGCCTCAAAGACGTCGCGGTGGCGCGCTGGATTGGCATGAGCTGGATGCTGGTCACAGTCATCGGCGCGGTCTTGGTTGGTTATGTTGGCGTTGCCTATGTGCAGCAAAATCAGTTGCAGGCCGAGCTGACGGACCCGGAAGCGATCTTTATCCTGCTTTCCCAGGCCCTGTTCCACCCGCTGGTCGCAGGTTTCTTGCTCGCCGCCATCCTGGCCGCGATCATGAGCACGATTTCCTCGCAGCTTTTGGTCTCCTCAAGCTCGATCACGGAAGACATCTACAAGACTTTTTTCAAGCGCGAAGCGAGCCAGTCAGAACTCGTTTTCGTGGGCCGCCTGGCGACCGTAATTGTCTGCCTGGTGGCAATCGCCCTCGCCTTCAACCCGAACAGCAATATTCTCGATCTCGTCGCCAATGCCTGGGCCGGGTTCGGCTCTGCCTTTGGCCCGATCATCCTACTCTGCCTGTTCTGGCGCGGCCTGACCCGTGACGGCGCTTTGGCTGGAATGATTACCGGTGCGCTTGTGGTCCTGGTCTGGCTCTATGTCCCGATCCTGCCATCCGAGACCGGACCTCAGCCTCTGGAATCTGTGATCTATGCAATGATCCCAGGCTTCTTCCTGTCGGGGCTTGCCGCGATCGCTGTCAGCCTTCTCGGGCGCGCCGTCAAACCGCGAGTGGCGCAGAAATTCGACACAGTCGAAAGCGCGATGGTCGAATAAACCGCACTCATACCGACTTTATTCCAGCCCCGTTTCAGGCGCGCCCTTCACGGTCGAACGAATGTGAATGTCGCGCTGCGGGAATGGGATTTCGATGCCGGCTTTTTTCAGCGCCGAGAAGATCTTGAAGCGCAGATCATTGCGCACCAGGAGCGAATTATTCGCGTCGCGAATAAAGGCGCGCAATTCGAGGTTCAGGGAACTGTCAGCAAAGTCGGCAAAATAGACGAAGGGCTCCGGATCCTCGAGAATTTGCGGATGGTTCTGCGCACAAGTCAGCAGCACCTCGCGCACTTGTTCAGGATCTGAATCATACGACACGCCAACCGGAACAATCACGCGGGCAGTGTCATCCTTATAGGTCCAGTTCTGAACCGAAGAGGAAATCAGCTCCGAATTCGGGACGATGATCGAACAGCGATCAAAGGTCTCGATCTCGGTCGAGCGGACATTGATCTTTTTCACCCGCCCTTCCCCGGACGCCGTGATCACCCAGTCATCGATCTTGATCGGCCGTTCGAATAATAGGATCAGCCCGGAGACGAAGTTATTGACGATGCTCTGCAGGCCAAAGCCGATGCCAACCGACAAGGCGCCAGCGATAATCGCAAGATTTGAGAGATTGAAGCCGAGCGCCGAGACGCCGGTGAAAAAGGCAAAAAGCAGTCCGGCATATCCGACCAGAGTTTTGAGCGAATTGCGGATGCCGGGATTGAGCCGGGTCTTTGGCAAGATACGGTTTTCAAGCACCCGCTGCGCCAGGCGCGTAATCATCAGGATGGCGATCACCAAAAGCAGCCCGTAAATCAGATTTGACGGCGACACGCTGATCGATCCGATGCTGAACCCGGACATGAAATTCAGGGCGAGTGTACGAATTTCCGTCCATTCCATGCCAAAGATAGCGAGGATGATCGGAAGCGCGCCGATGGCGATCAGAATGTCGACCGAAAACCGCGTCCAAAAGCCGATAATATCATCGGCCGGGACTTCATTTCGGGTCTTGCCGAAGGTGATCCGCTCGACCGCGAGCAAGGTCCAGCTGCCGAGGAATTTCCGTAATAAGTAAGCATAGCCGAGGAAGAGCGCGAAATAGGCCGCCTTCTCGAACACCCAGCGCGACAGCGCTGCATATCCGAGCAGGCTGGCGGCGACCATGACAAGTGCCGGCAATAGGAGCAGCAATTGCGCGACGGCTTTGCGCGTTCCGCCTTTTGGGCTCGCGGGGCCCGTGGTTTCGAGACTGGCGGAATCCTCAATCGATTCACGGATCTGCTGCAGTCGCCGATACAGAGTGATCATGACAATCCCAAACACAATTGCCGCGACCAAGGTTTCCAGCCGCAGCAAAGCGCCGAAGTCGCCGCGACCAATGAGCGCCACCAGGACCTGGTCGATGGCGAACAAAGTGGCCACCGAGAGGGCAGCGAAATGCGCGCCTTTAGCGGTCGCATTCGACATTTTGAACGTCCGCCAGTGCTCATTGTCCGGCGCGAACAGTCCACGCGAAATGGCGTTTGCGCAAAGCAGGAGAAATACCGCGCGCGCAATCTGGTCGAGCGTGCTGCGATAGGTATCGGCCACCAGCCCGATCTCAAGACTCAACCGATGCGCAGCAAACACGCTGATGGCGGCGAGAACGATGCGAGTGGATGTGCGCGTCAGGGCAATCGCAGAAGGTCCAGCGGGCGTAATCTCGCGGCGCGGCAATTGCCGCCAGAGCTGCGCCGCGACCCGGTCTTTGATCGGCACATTGATGAGGAAGATGATGACAACGCTGCCGACCAGGACCCAGAGCAGCGTCCAGGAGGATTGCGGCGCCCCGGCTTCGTTTTGGGTTCCACCAGAGAGCCAGGCCTGACCGCTCGCCAGTTTTTCCGACAGTTGCGACGATGCCGCGCTGAGTTCTGCAGGCAAATAAGGCGGGGGCGCGCGATACAGAAGACTTGAGAGAAAAGCGTCTCGTAATTGCTGGGCGGAGTTTTCCAGCGTCGTATCGATTTGCTGCATCAAGGCGCTGGCGAGCACATTAAGGCGATCATATTCTGCGATTCGGTCGGCATAAGTCCGTCGCAGATCAGCGACCGCCTCGGGCTCCTGACCATTTTCAGGTGCTGGGCCGAGCACGCCAAGATCGACCTCGAGTTGAGATTTGGACGCCCTGAAACTGCGCTGCAAATCCTGCAGCTCAACCCGCCCCTCTTGCAAAATCAGCCGCGCCGCCGAAACGTCAGACGTGTCGCTTGCGGCGGCGAGATCAGCCTTAGCCGCTTCAACTTCGGCCTGCAGCCGGTTGAACCGATCTGCAGCACCTGCAGCATCCTGGGCGAAGGCGCTGACCGCCAGCATGACTGCAAGCAGCACCAATCCAATCCATCGACCCATCGTTCCCGAATCTCCAAGCCACTGACCCAAGACCATAGTGGGGCCGGAAGGAATTTCCAGCGCCCCCTTGACAAATCCACATAGAGCTATAATGTTTAGAACACGAAAGAAAAGAGGTCTAAACGAAACATGGCTGCATTGGCCAATGATATCGAACTGAAGCAAAGCGATCGCGTGCTGATTGCCATACGGCAAATCATCCGCGCCGTGGACGTCCAGTCAAAGCGCCTTGCGCGTGAGACAGGATTGTCGTCACCGCAACTGATCGTTCTGCGCGCCATCGATGATCTTGGCGAAGTAACCACGCGGGCCCTGTCTCGGCATGTCAGTTTGAGCCAGCCCACGGTGACCACCATTTTGGATCGCCTCGAAGCGAAGCAATTGGTGGAACGCTATCGCAGTCAAATGGACCGTCGCATTGTCCACTCACGACTCACTAAAGACGGTAAAAAGACCCTCGATACGGCGCCGCCTCTGCTGCAAGAGGCCTTCACGGACGCATTCGATGCGCTCGCGGACAAACGCCGGCAAACCATCGTCTCTGCGGTGAGTGAACTCGCCCAGATGATGCGGGCCGATGACATTGATGCTTCACCGGTCCTGACCACCGCAACGACCGCGCGGACTTAATACTCCGGCGCCGGACGGCGGTAGCATCTCCAACCCCAAGCCTTTGCGCGCTCCGCGTTCACGCGTCGAGTGCCAAAGCCAACCGAAAGGAATACATTATGACAAATTCTGCCCTAATGACCCGCAATGAGACCCTGAATATTGAGTCAGAGCTGAAGCCAGAGAACCGCACGGAAATCGCCGAAAAACTCGGCAAAGTGTTGGCCTCGACCTATGTCCTGTACCACAAGACGCAGGGCTTCCACTGGAACGTCACGGGTCCAATGTTTATCAGCGTCCATGAGCTGACCGAGACACAATACAAGGACTTGGCCGCCGCGATTGACGATATTGCGGAACGTGTCCGAACCCTCGGCGCCCCGGCCCCAATGGGTCTCGCCGGATATGTCGGTGACAGCCAAGTGCTCGACCAGTCAGAATTCCCGACCGTCGGACAAATGCTCGAGACGCTGGCCCGCGACCACTTGACCGTCGCAGACGAGATGCGCGGGATTGTCGAAGCCGCTGAGCAGGTGAAGGACGTCTACACAGCCGACCTTTTGACTGCACGGATTGGTGCCCACGAGGAAGCAGCCTGGATGCTGAAAGCCCTCGCGGCATCATAAACCCGACACCAACCCCAAACTGAAGGAGACAAACTTAATGTCGATTGAGATGACAGAAAAAGACGCCCGTCAGGGTGCCAATAAAAAGAACATGCCGCTTGTACTCGGCGTATCGACCGCATCCGCAGCTGCAGCGATGCTCGCAATCTTCGGGATCGCGCTGTTGTAAGTTTGGGGGAGCCGCATGGGAGGCGGCAAGGGGCCAGTCCTTTACGGGACTGGCCCCCTTTTTTGGCTCAAAGCCAATCGGCTTTCTTGAACAGATACATCAAGCCAGCCGTGAGCCCGACCAGCGCCGCGCAGAAAATCGCAAATGCGTAGGCGCTCTCCACGCCAGGCATACCACCAATATTGACCCCGAACAGGCCAGTGAAAAACCCAAGCGGCAGGAAGACTGCGGATATGATGGCGAGCACGAACAGTCTTTGGTTCATCGCTTCGCCGCGCTGTTCGACAATTTGCTCCTGAATCACCACAGCGCGCTCACGCACCAGATCAAGGTCTTCGGACAAGCGCGTGGTCACATCCTGGATTTCCCGCAGTCGCAGCTTTGCCGGATCGCTGAGGAAATCATCCGATTCACGGATCAGCGCTGAGATCGCTTCTTTCTGAGGCGCAATATAGCGGCGAAGGGACAGCGCAGAGCGGCGAAAATGCGCCAGTTTCTGCTTCGGCGGCGGGGTATCCTGATCCAGCCACTCAGCCTCCAATTCGTCGGCTTGTTCTTCCAGCCGGGCGACAATCGGCTCAAGCCGGAAGGTTAGGCGATCGACGATGAATGTGACCAGCTCGCCATGCGTCGCAGGCGGCTGGTTGGCCCGGTAGGCGTCAGCCAGATCATCAATAGCGCGGATTGAATAGGCGCGCGTGGTGATCACCAGGTCTTCAGTTGCCCAGATCCGAATCGAAATCATATCTGTCGGCTCGGCCCCAGGGTTCAGATTGGCGCCGCGAAAGTTCAACAACATGCCATCCGTGTGGCGCGTGGCACGGGGGCGGGTATCCTCCTGAAACAGAATGCTGACCACCATTGGATCAAGCCCACCTTGCCCGCCCAGCCAATCGCGTGCCGCGTCGACTTTTCGATTGAGATGCAACCATCTGCGCTCACCGGGCTTCAGTGCCGCGGCTTTGGATATGTCAGACCATTCCAATTCGCGCACAGCCCCATCCGCGCCGATGGCAAATCCAATGATCAGTGGGGGGTCATGTGTCTCTGTCACCGTATGGCTCCTGCAAACCCAAGGCCGCTTTCGACGCGCACCCGATTCTCGGTCAGGTTAAGGGATGTCCTGCCGACAGGCAAAGCCCTCATCAGGGTGCAGGCTCAACCAAATCTTCCTCTAGCAACGGATCCGGCGTGACGGAGGTAGACGGGCTACGCGGCGCCGGCACGAATGCCACTTTTTCGTCCTCTGCAATCGCCTCGCGCGCGACCATGCGAAGTGCCGTAAAGACCAGGAAGGCCCCGTAAACGACCGCAATGTAGAAAAACAGAGCTGGCGCCGCGACGGACATGATCGCAGCGCCAATGAAAGCCCCTGCAACCGCGCCGAGGCCATGCAGCAAAAGCAAGCCGCCGCTGGTCGCCACTGCCTCACCTGGCTCCGCATGATCATTGGCATGCGCGGCGCAAAGCCCATAAGTCGGAATGATCAGCCCGCCAAACAGGAATCCGGTGACAAATAAAGAGATCTGAGAAACCCCGCCAAATAAGGCGAGCGCGACGGCCGCGCCGATCCCCAAGAGGACCGCTCCAAATACGACTTTGCGTCGATCAATACGATCTGACATCCAGCCAAGCGGGAACTGGAAGATGGCCCCACCTATGATGGCAACGCTCATGAAGGCTCCGACGGTGGCAGTCTCGTAGCCAATCCGCTGCACAAAAACCGGCGCCAATCCCCAGAAGGCGGCATTGGCGAGACCAGTCGCGAGCGCACCGGCCGCGCCGACCGGCGACACTTTGTAGAGTTTGGCAAGATCCAGTTTTGCCGAGGCCAGCGGCGCAGGGGCCGAACTGCGGGTCAGCGCCACTGGCACCAGCGCAATCGAGATCAGGATCGAGACAAAGGCAAACAGGACGAAATTATCCGGGCTGGCAAAACCCAGCAGCGCATTGCCTATGGTCAGCGCGCCGAGGTCGACAATCCGATAGATTGAGAGCAATTGACCACGATTGGCATTGGTCGCGCGCTCATTGATCCAGCTCTCCAGCACCATGGCCAACCCGGCAAAGGCAAATCCAGTCGTCGCCCGCAAGACCGCCCAGGTGATCGGCTCAACAATCAAGGCATGCGCCAGCGCACTCGAAGACGCGATCGAGGCGAGCGCGACAAAGGCCCGGATGTGCCCGACGCTTTTGATCATGCCGGGGCCCATCCGGCAGCCCGCGATAAATCCGGCGAAATAAGCAGAGGTCAGGAGACCAATCGTGGTTGTCGAGAAATTCTCAATATCCCCGCGCACCGCCAACAGGGTGCCTTGCAAGCCGTTGCCCGCATAGAGAAACGCCGTCGCCAGAAGCAAAGCCGCAATTGCACCAAGTGATTTGAACAAGACACCCCCATTTGATCGGTGATCATCGAATCTGGCGTCCTTTTAACGCGTGAATTGGCGAAAATCGATCACCTTATTTGCGCCTACCGCACCTCGAAACTGGAAGAGTTGTTCCGATTTGGCCGAACTGGTACAAAAGCATAGCGTTTGGGAGGACGGATTATGGATTGGCGCGTTTTATTGTCGGCTTCAATCCTGTTTTTTTCGGCCTGCGCACATCACCAGTCCTCAGAAGACGAATCTCAGACCGCAACGGTCACCATGCGCGGCTTTGCAGACGCACCGTCGGAAGGAAGCATTTTCCGACGGCTGCGCATTGGTTACCGTCTCGGGCTCACAAGGTATGATGATCTCCATCTGGAACGATGCCCTCCCCTCATTGATGGACGCTGTCCGCCGAGAACATCGCCCGCCATGAATAGTGTGGCTGCCATTCGCGGCGCGGCGCAGTTTCAAGCGCAGATTACCGCCCCGGAGCAGTATCGCATCGGTGACCGGATTATCTCACACAGCGATTGGGAGGAGCGCCATTATTGCGGCGCCAGCATGATTGGTGACGGCTGGGCCTTGACCGCAGCGCATTGCGTGGACGAGGCCATGGTCGCCGAAAAGTATCAGATCGGTGTCGGCATGCACCGTTTGGATTCGCGAGAAGGTCACCGCTACGAGATCGATGAAGTGATTTGCTATTGCTCGAAGGATTGCAAGCGCGGAGCGTCAGGCGTGGTTTATCAGCACGACATCGCGCTGGTGCGGTTTTCTCCAACGCCCGGCGATCTCAAGCCAAAACCTTATCCGCCAGCCTTCGAGCCTAAGGCAATCCAGGTCGCCACACTGTTGGAGAATGAAACTGTTCTGCAAACTGTGAGTGCCGACATGACCAAACGCCGGTGGGATATCGCCAGCGGCGCTGAACTCACTCGGGATCCAGTGCCACAATCTGAGATCTCCGAAATGCAACGTGTGGTCCTGCCAGCTCAATCACCGATCTTACGACGAGATCGTTTTGAATCCCGCCCCCTATGGACACATATGCCGGATACCGGCGCGCGGATCGAATCGCTCTCCCTTCCTCCCGACGATGTTTGGATTGATGAATATGATCAAATCCTGGCTTGGGATGCCGGAGCAGACCACCCGAAATGGTATTTCAACGTTAGTGTTGTGGTTGAACCTTCCGACCACCAGCCTCCAATGACCGGTGTCAAAATCCTCGACAATGAACACGTCTTCGTCATGGCAGAGGATCAAGTTTGGCGCCTCGACGCTGAAACCGGGGTGCCCAAGAACAAACTTGCACATCCGCGTGGCGAGTTGCCTAAACTCGAAAACATGATCGTGTTCGATCAGCCAGAACCGGTCATGACCCGTAATTTCGTCACCGATGTTGAATGGCTCGCAGATTCAAACCGACTGCTGACCTTCACGGAGCGCTTCGGCACCTCTTCAATCTGGATCTGGGATACTGAAACCAACCAGCTTCTCCACCATCTCGATCATAAAACTGATCGTCTCAGCGAAAAAGTCATTGAGGTCCGCGAGCTGGTCGATCAAAACAGGCTGCTGACCTGGACCAATTATGGCACAATCCGCATCTGGGATCTCGACAGCGGAAAACTGATTGCCCGTATGGCGCAACAGCTCTCCGTCCGAGACCACTGGATCATGCCCGAGACCAATACGCTTTTGATCAAAGACGAAGCGGGCGCGACGCTCTGGGACATGAATACGGGCGACGAAGTCTATCGGATTGATCACGAACAAGCGCTGTATGAATTGGTCTTCTCCGATGACAAAACCAAGCTGCTGAGCTGGAGTGCCGATGCGACCGCACGGCTTTGGGACGCCGCCAATGGCAAAGAACTGTATCGCATCTATCATGCCGAAGCCGTTCTCGGGGCCGGTTTCCTCGAAGATCATGACCGCGTGCTCACCTGGAGCACGGACGGAACGGCGCGGATCACAAATGTTCGGAAGGGCGGTTTGGAAATGGAGTTTGACGTCGTCAAATCGCCGCCCGGTTCGCCATTATGGCCGGGCGCCAATGCCCGTCGGACGATCCCGGTGACGGAAGTCAGCTATTTGCAACTGCCCTCGCCGGAGGACAAGCTCGAACCCTATGACAAAATCGCCGTGTTTGGCTGGGGAAGCACCCAACCGACCTCTGGCATCGAACCTTATGCGACTCTGCAAACCATCACCCTGCGCGTCATGAGCAATGAAGAATGCGCAGCGCTGGATGGCATGGGTCCAACACGCTCTGGGGTCAAACGCGTCCATGATGGCGTCTTCTGCGCTCACAATTCTTATCAAAAGACCTGCAAGGGTGACAGTGGTGGACCCTTGATCAGCCAGGGCGGCCGAGACGCCAGGCTTGTCGGCATTGTCTCATGGGGCAAGACCACCAATCGTAAAAGCTGCGAGCTCGATGACAAGCCGGGCGTTTATACCAAAGTCTCTGCCTATACGGACTGGATCAATCAGCACCTTCAAGGCAACCGTCCCTCTGGCGAGCCTGCGGAATGCCGTGTGGCGGCACGGTGAGCAATAAAACCGAAATAAAAACAGACAACTTCCTCAAACTCTGTGTAAGATCACGGTGACGGAATCAAGGATGAACACAGGTGTCTGAGACCGAGGAGCGCGAAGGAAATGATGGCCGGATAACCTCCGTCTTTTTCAGCTATTCTCGCGCCGATCAAGAAAAAGCCCTGCCAATCATTCGAGCGATCGAACAGGCTGGCTTCTCGGTCTGGTGGGATGGTGTCCTGAAAGGCGGCGTCAAATATGTCGAAACCACCGGAGAGGCGTTGGAGTCTGCCCGCGCTGTGGTCGTGTTGTGGTCCAGGGATTCGATCAAGTCGCATTGGGTGCTGGACGAGGCCATGAACGGGCGCGAGCGATCTTGCCTGGTCCCGATCACGCTAGATGGCTCTGAGCCACCGCTTGGTTTCAAGCAGTTTCAGGTGATCGATTTATCGAAATGGCGCGGTGCCACTTCAGCGCCGGAAATGACCAATCTGATCAATACGATTTCGGATTTACATGAGGTCGATTTCGTCCCCATGCCGGTCTCGCAATCGCCCCAAATCCATGGCCTTTCGAGGCGCCACTTGATGCTTGGAGCTGGTGGCATCGCAACACTCGGTGCCGTGGGCGCGGCCGTGCTTCTCTGGCCCGACGGCGACAGACTTTCATCAAACGGCATTGCTGTCTTGCCCTTTCAAAATGATAGCGGCGATCCGGATCAGGATTATCTCTCAGCGGGCATTTCGACCGAATTGCGCAACACGCTGGCCCGCAATCCAGGTTTGAAAGTGGTTGCCCGCTCGACATCGGAGGCCATCGAGGCCCAAAAACTGGAAGCCCGCCGAGCCGCGCGCGAACTCGGGGTTTCTTTTATCGTGGAAGGCTCTGTGCGGGCGTCGAGTGATCTTGTGCGCGTGTCATCCTTCCTGATTGACGGAACCACCGGAAAGGTCCGCTGGTCGGACACGTATCAACAATCCCTCGATCAATTGCTCGACATCCAACAGGATCTGACCTCGGCGATTTCATCTGAGCTTTCGCTCGCCGTGTCCTCGGCCCTTGGACACACCAATATTGGGGCGGCCAGCAATCCAGCCGCCTTTGATTCCTATCTTCGGGGTTGGACGATTTATCGAGCCTCCAGCAATACCGAAACCGATTTGCTGGCGCTCGCCCGGTTCGATAATGCCATTCGCCTCGACCCGAATTTCGCGGCCGCGCATGCCGCTCGGTCGGCCACGCTTACTGTACTTGGCAATTTCTCAGATGATCCGGTGCAAGCGAAATCGTATAAGGATCAGGCCCTTCAAGCCGCGCAAAAAGCGGTCGAACTGGGGCCGGATCTGGATGAGGCGCATTCGGCCCTCGCCTTGTCCCTATTCGACTCTCAATTGAAGATCCGCGAAGCGCGCGGCCCCTATGAACGCTCGATCGAGCTTGGCCGCGGCTCCGCCGTCACACAAGCGCGCTATGCCGAATATGCGGCGCTGACTGGCCAAGCCCAAGCGGCCCGCAGCGCCATTGATTTTGCGTTGGAACTGGATCCGCTGAACTCCAACCTGCATCGTAGTTCTGGTCTTATCCACTATGTCGCTGGCGACTATGAAAGTGCGATCAGCGCCCATCAGCAAGCCGTCCGCCTGGAGCAAAATATCAGCGACTCGCATGCCTGGATGGGGCTTTCCTTATTGCAGCTCGATCGCGATCAAACGGCCCTCGATACCTGCCTCAAGGAACCCTCCTCCCTGCTCAGGCTACCTTGCCTGGCGATCGGCTATGACCGGCTCGATCGCCGCGCTGAGGCAGAAACGGCAATGGCTGAATTGGTTGCCGAATATGGCGAGGCAGGCCGGTATCAGCAAGCGCAAGTGCTCGCACAATGGGGCGATCTGGATGCCGCGATGACAGCCTTGCGAGACGCACAGGCGGCGACCGATGCCGGCCTCACCTATCTGTTTACTGACCCACTCCTGCTGCCGCTGCACCAGCGTCAGGATTTTCAACGCTTGCAAAGTGAACTCGGTTTTACTTAAGGTAACCGCAAACACATAAGCGGGGAGAGAATGATGAAAATCCGGACCTTAGTATTGCCATTTGCCGCAGCGCTGTTCGCCGTTGGCTGTACGACAACCACAGACGAAGTCACTGAAGAAGCGGTCGTCTCAGAAGCAGCCGAAGCAGGACAATCAGAAGCGACCGAAGATGAAGACGGTGAGCAAGGCAAGGGACGTCCGCCCGGCCGATAGGTCCGAGTGTGATCTCAATCATCAAGCTCTGTATTGCTCGTTAAATCACGCAGTGCCGCGTGTGTTTCTCTGGAGGGTTGCCCATTCAGACGCCCAATCGTGATGTCTTTCCGAGCCAGGAAACGTCAGCGCTTTTTGTGAGCATCGAGCCTTTGATCATCAATCCGGTGATCGATGAGGCTTTCAACCGTTACGAAGCCCGTGCCGTTCAAGCGAAGCGGACCTATCACCAGTTCGGGCGTCTCTCCGTACTCTTGATTACCGCGAGCTCGATCTACGCTTTCGCCGATGCCTTGATCATACCGGATTTTCCGCACCAGATCTGGCTTAGCGTGTTTTTGGGTTTGCTGGCGGCCCTCGGGATTATGTTGCAACTCTACCTGCTCGCATCAAAGAAAAAGACGACCTGGCTGCTCAGTCGATTTGCCACTGAACGATTGCGATCAGCAAAATTCCAGGCCTATGCGTTGGCTGAGGGGGCGCGCGACACACAAGACCTGCAACGCGAAGTGGAAGCGTTTTCGAAACGTATCGTCGCCGAAATTGAAAACGAACTCAACGCGGGCATATCCGTGTTGGACACTTTTCGCCCGGGCGACGCGATGGTTGCTCCGTCCACCCCCGTCCAGCCAGGTAACCCGCAAATTCTCGAAACCGCCCGCACCGCCTACACGGAATTACGGATCAAATACCAACAACGTTTCGCAATGAGCGAAGTGGATCGATTGCGGCGAGGGCAAAGATATTATGCCTCGCTGTCGGATATGTTGTATCTTTCCGGGGCCAGTCTCGTCCTGACATCTCTCCTGTTGAGAGTGTTCTATGCCGATGCGGCGATATGGGGACATTGGATCGACTTTCTGGCCTCCGCCACCTTCATCTCGGCCGTTGCAATCGCCATTCTCGATCATGGCCGCCTGGCCAAACGGTCCTCGGCCCGCTTTCTGGATTATCACGCGGCGATCGAGGACCTTGCCTCACCCGAGGCATCCGGGCGCGGTCTCAATCTGTGGGTCGGGGAGATGGAACTTATCGTGCTCGATGAGCTGCGCAGTTTTTCCGAAGCCTCCCAAACCATTTCGTACCGAATGTGAGCGCCGCCTAAGGCGCGCGCAACAATCGCACTAGCAAACGCTCATACCCAACCTGACGCTCGATCTCGCCGAACCGCTCTCGAACCGGCACCATGTCGCGCACACTGATATCGATTTTGAGATCGGCGAGAACGCGAATGAGGCTGCGCAAAATCGCTCTCGCCTGTCCCGCCCCGAGGCAATTGTGCACGCCGCTGCCAAATCCGACATGCGGATTGGGCGACCGTGCAAGATTGACCTGTTCTGGGTTTGAGAAGATCGCGGGATCGTAATTGGCCGCCGCCCAACATAGGGAAACCCGCTGGCCGTAGGGGACCTGCGTGCCACCCAATTCCACCGCGTGCTTACAGACCCGGCCGATGTGCGTGAGCGGAGAAACCACACGAATGGTTTCTTCGACCGCCAGGTTTATCGACATTTGCGACCCGGCGGTGCGCGCCAAGGCGTCAGGATGCTCTGCGAAATAGGCCATCAGGAAACTGATCGAGTTGATCACGGTGTCGCGCCCCCCTGCAAAAACCAGATTGGCCATACCAAGTTTCTCGGCTTCGGTAAGAGGGCGCCCCTCATAGGCCATGGCATGCAGCGCGACGAAGAAGTTTTCGACATCGACATCAGCTTTTGCCGCCTCGATCGCAGCTCTCAGATAGCCCTCTAATCCCGCTCCTTTTTCGGCAGAGTCACCCCCGTCCCGGAAGACATGAGTGCCCCAGCCAATCCATGTCTCGGCTTCTGATTCCGGCACGCCCAGCAGATAGGTCAGTGCGCGCGACTGGATCGGAAGCGCCACATCGCGAACCACATCGACTTGGTCAGCTGCGCTGCATGAAGACAGAATTGACCGAACCAGGCCCTCAATCCGCGTCACATAATCGGCTTGCGTCGGACGTCGGAAGAAGGGCTCGACCAGAGCCCGATATTTCTGATGCACCGGAGGATCGGTTTCGATCGGCAGTTGGCGCACACTGCGCTCGGCCTCTTCGGATGGGATCGGCACTCTGAACGGGGCATCGGAACTGAAGGTCTGCCAGTCTTTGGCGGCCGCGCGCACGCCGCGATAAGTCAGCAGCATTGGGATCGACTCGTCGCCAAACGCCACAGTCAGTGTGTCCGCATCTCTGCGCGCCTGTTTGAACGCGTCCACCATATTGGTCTCCGTATCGCGGGCCGCAACTCAAACATGCTCGCAGACCTGCGCCAATGAAAATCTATGCAAATGAATTGCCTTGAGACGGCGTCGGCGCTTAGCTTGCGGAAAACCGCACGGCATATGTGAACGGGAGGAATGAATGAGATTGCGTATCGCCGCATCGGGCTTGGCCTTGCTTGGCTTCGCCGCCTGTCAATCGTCAGGTCCAAATAACGGCGCGCAGGAAGCTTTCGATTTTGGCGGCGTTTATGAAGACACCTATGCCGGTGAAATTGATCGTACTGTGATCCCGCGCCGACCTGACGGTCCGCCCAATGTAGTATTGATCATCGCGGATGATCTCGGCTGGCCCTATCTCGGCTTTCTGGGCGATGACAATGTGATAACCCCGAACATGGATATTATCGGCAATGGCGGGGCTTTGTTCGAAGTCGGGCATTCGACCTCCAACCATTGTCGCCCGACACTGCAAAGCCTGATCACCGGGCTTTATCCCGTCCAATATGAGCGCCGCGCCAACCAGATCGCTGAGGCAACACTTCAATCCACCCCATTGCCAGCGGGCGTCGACACGGATCGTGAAAAAAACATCCTCAAGCGCCAGTATGAGACCGCAGCCATCGAACAATTCGAAACTCTGCCGCGGCTTCTGGCGGAGGTTGGCTATGTCTCTCATCAAAGCGGCAAATGGTGGG
The DNA here is from genome assembly GCA_024743315.1 of Hyphomonadaceae bacterium. Classification (GTDB taxonomy): domain Bacteria; phylum Pseudomonadota; class Alphaproteobacteria; order Caulobacterales; family Hyphomonadaceae; genus Henriciella. The sequence goes on along the minus strand of JANSWU010000002.1, from coordinate 138,481 downwards.
AACAGTCTTATGCGCATGGTGGGTTCACGCATGGCATGACCGAAACCTGGGATTGGCAAGACGCGGCAGATCTTGGCGATCGCTGGTTCTTCACCTTTATGGGTGGGCGCGGCAATGAGATCGGGCGCACCACGATGGCGCCGGTCGAAAGCTTCATCCAGGAGCGTGCCGAGCAGCCCTTCTTCTTATGGTATGGCCCTGCCCTGCCGCACACGCCGTTGAATGCGCCAGACCGGTTCTGGAAATATTATGAAAATCGCGACGACCTGTCAGAGTCGGCCAAGCTCTATTATGCCAACATTGCCTGGTTTGACTGGGGCGTCGGCCAGGTCCTCGACACGCTGCGTGAGGAACGCCTGCTCGACAATACATTGATTGTCTACGTCAACGATAATGGCTGGGAACAGGCGGGCGATGTTGAATATGCCGACAATCACATCACGCTGGCCAATGGCGGCCCGCGCGGCAAGGGCTCCTTCTTCGAGACCGGATTTCGCACCCCAATCATCTTCTATTGGCAGGGCGAGATTACAGCCATGCGGGATACCGAGACCCTGGCCAGCGCCATCGACATCCTGCCGACCATTCTCGACTATGTCGGCCTAGACGCGCCGGAAGGCCTTCCGGGTTACTCCCTCAAGCCGAAAATCTCCGGCGGCGCACTCGACCAGCCACGTGACTATTTTGTCGGGCGCATGACCCAGCATCGTGCCGGGACAGATTTTCGCGGTCACCCCAACAATGCCACGAATGATCATATGGGCTCGGCGCTTGGCGGCTATTATCGCCGCGATCTCGATTGGCATTTTGTCTGGTTGCCCGACAGGAACGAGACAGCGCTTTATGACTTGCAGAATGATCCAGGCCAATTGATCGATATGTCGGCGGCGCATCCGGATAAGGTCGAAGCCTTCAAATCCGATATCGACGCCTGGCGCGCAACTTATGAGGCAGACGCGCCGTGATACGCTTTTTAACCCTGACCTTGGTGCTTGCTGTCAGCCAACCCGCATGGGCATCGCCGGATGATCTCGATTGGGTCAGCCTAGATGGTGCCTGTTTCCAGATGGGCGAGACCCGCGTCTATCGCGAAGAGGCGCCGCGTCATGAGGCCTGCGTCACAGCGTTTGAGATCACCCGAACTGAAATCACGGTCGCGCAATTCTCCGCATTTGTCGAAGAGACCGGCTATGTGACTCGCGCGGAACAAGGCTGGCAAGCCGGCGATACAAACGGGCCGGGCGTCGACCTCCCCGTCGGATCTGCTGTGTTTCATCCCCCGGAAAACGTCCGTCCGCGAGACCTGAATTGGTGGCGCTGGGTCGACGGCGCGACCTGGCGGCATCCAAACGGACCCGACAAGGATGCCGCGTTCCCTGATCATCCCGTCACCAATCTCACACGAGACGATGCAACCGCCTATGCGACCTGGGCCGGAGCGCGCCTGCCGACCGAATCCGAATGGGAATATGCCGCCCGCGGCGGACTGGAGGGTGAATTGCTCGCATGGCCGGAGGCGGAACGGTCTGCGCTGATTGAAAAAGCCAATACGTGGCAAGGCGTGTTTCCGGTGGTGAATACCGAAGATGATGGCTTTGAAGGGATCGCGCCTGTTGGCTCTTTTCCCGCCAATGGCTTTGGGCTGCACGATATGATCGGCAATGTCTGGGAATGGACTGAGACGCCCTATGCGCCGTCGCACGCGGAGCATGACCGGGTGTTGGCCGGTGCGGACGGCTTCGATTTTGCCCAGCCAAATATTGCTGTCGGAACGATTAAAGGCGGCTCATACTTGTGCGCCGCCTCTTATTGCTATCGTTTCCGACCCGCGGCGCGCCAGGCCCAGGACTTGGCTTATGGCACCTCACATATCGGCTTTCGAATTGTCCGCGACCGCGCGCCTGAAACGCCTTAAGGCGACAGGCGATAGCCACCTGCTTCGGTCAACAGAAGCCGCGCATTGGCAGGATCCGGCTCGATCTTTTGGCGCAGACGATAAATATGCGTCTCCAGCGTATGCGTCGTGACCGCTGCATTATAACCCCAGACTTCTGAAAGCAGCTCCTCGCGCGCGACCGGCTTTCCGCCCGCGCGATAGAGGTATTTGAGAATATTGGTCTCTTTCTCGGTCAGGCGGATCTTGCGATCGTCTTCCTTGACCAGGAGCTTCATGCTGGGCCGGAATTCGTAAGGCCCGACATCAAAGGTCGCGTCTTCGCTCTGCTCAAAGCTACGCAAATGAGCTCGGACGCGGGCCAGCAAGACGGAGAATTTGAACGGCTTGGTGACATAATCATTGGCGCCGCTATCAAGCCCGAGAATGGTGTCGGCATCGCTATCTTGCCCGGTCAGCATGATGATCGGCGCACGCACGCCGCGGGTTCGCATCAGCTTGCAGGCTTCGCGGCCATCCATATCCGGCATATCGACATCCAACAGGATCAGGTCGGTCCGTTCGGCTTCGGCCATTTTCACGCCGGTTGTGGCGTTTTCGGCTTGCAGCACGCTGAAGCCTTCATAAAGATCAAATTGTTCCGCGAGCGCCTCGCGTAGCTCATTATCATCGTCCACGAGCAGGATGGTTTTGGTCACCGCCATGACTTTCTCCCTTGTCTTGTGGTCAGCAGATAGAGAATGAATTCAAACACTTCATTACACGCTTCTTCAGCTGATGTCACAAAAAGGAGAGCGGTTCGTGACTGAAAAAACATTCACCGCCACGTCATCCGGTCGGTTTTCCGGCGATGGGCTAGATTTCGCTTGCACCATCGGACGTGGCGGGATGGTTCCGGCCGCGCAGAAACGCGAGGGGGATGGCGCCAGCCCCATCGGTGTGTGGCGCATGAAACGGGTTTTCTATCGCGCTGACCGCCTGGACCGTCCCAAAACTGAACTGCCGGTCGTGCCGCTGAAACCAATTGATGGCTGGTGCGATGCTGCCGATCACCCCCTTTACAATCGCCCCGTTACCCTGCCCTTCGCCGCCAGCCATGAACAGCTCTGGCGCGAAGATCATGCGTATGACCTGATTGTCGAACTTGCCCATAATGATGCGCCGGTCGTGGCAGGCTTAGGCAGCGCCATTTTCTTTCACCTTGCGCATGATGATGGCCGCGCGACGGCGGGTTGCGTGGCGGTGAGCCTGGAGAATATGCTTGAAGTGTTGGGACGCGCGACGGCGCAGAGTACGCTGGAGATAGTTGACAAATAAGGCAGACAGGGTCGCGGCTCGCGCTTAAAGACGATCAGGTTTGGGAGGGACACGCATGATAAAACACTTAGCCGTATCGGGATTGCTGTTGCTAGCAGGGTGCGCCATGACCCCGGACGAAACGTCTTTGCTGCCGCCATCCGCCCCGGGCATCGCGGTCAGCGACGTTAATCAGACCACCGAGCATTTCGAGTTTGGTACCTTGTCCTCATCGGCCTGGGTGAGCGACACATTCAATGGCGCAAAAGCGCGCCAGTTCAGGGATCAAACGCTGTTCTTTAGCGTCGCCCAGGACGCGCCCGAAGGTGGTCTGGATGTCGGTCTGACGGATCTTGAGGATACACCTCGATCGGTCGCAGAAGCCAAAAGCGGATTGGCCGTCTGCACCTCATACGGGACCGAACTCAGCGGCGACGGGCGCTGGTGGGCGGGGCCAAAAATCAGCGTCAATTGGCAAGGCGACGAAGCGGCCAAGCAAAATGGCGATGATTGGTATGAGAATTATGTTGTCGAAATTGCCAGTTCGACGCCGCAAGAGCTGCACGAGATCTTTACCGGCGATTATTTCCAGGCCGAAGTGCTGCCCGACCTGACCTTGGATGGATCGACTTATCGAAATTACAAAATCCGCTTCCATTCCTGGTGGCAATTCTGGTCGGTCCGGCAGGACTATCGCGCCAAGGGGACGCTGGCGCTTGAGCCGATCCTCGACACCTGGATCGCGCACGGTCTGCCACAGGACCGCGTATTTGATGGCGTGAAAGCCAATATTGAGACCTATGGCCCCGTCTCCGGCTATGGCTGGATGAGTTTTGCCCGCGTCGCGGCCGATACTCCAACGGATTGTGCGAGATAGGCGCCACAATTGCGCTGACACATTCCGGCCACACGAATCAACGAAAGCTTAATGCGGGGCGGGCTTCGTAAGGAGGCTGCATATGTTTCAGCTGACTGAGTATTCGCCTGAGCGTCCCGAACTGGGAAGCTTTTACCTGGTCACCCCGACGAGCGAGCATGGGCCTTATGAGACCTATGATGACGCGGTCGACGCGGCGGAGCATCCACCCGCCAATATGATCGGGTTCAATCCGCGGCGCGGCTATTATGTCGTCGATCGCAGCGAGCCGGATGAGCTCTAGGCGATTTGCGCCATATATTCCTGAAGCTTCATCACCGAAGGCACGGAATGCTCGCGCAAGCGGTTCATGATCGCGAGTTTTTCCGTCTCGTCTTCCTGAATACCTGAAACCAGCTGCGAATAACCATCGAGACGGTTCGCGCGCAGCCATTGGCGCAGATCTTTTTCCTGAGACCAATTGAACTGGTTCATCATGAACGCGTTCTGCATGCGGATCCAATCCGTGGCGTGATTGGGCAAAGGCACGACAGCGCACAGCCGGTTCTTCTCGTCTTCGGTATCCCGGGTCAGTTCAATATGCGCGATGAAAGCGGCGCTGAAGACGGGTTGCACCGTCCGTACAGTCTGCAAACGGATCGTATCGCCCTCGAACACGGTGGTCTCTTCCGAATTACCCACTGCACAGGCCGAACAATCGACGAAGAGAGTCTCTGGATCATTCGGAAGCGTGCCCTCGTCCATGATGATCTGATTGGGCTCGATGCGCTGGATCCGACCCTTGCGGATGACATTCTTGACCTTGCGCAGCTCGTGCAGCTCCGGATCCGAAATCGTCGCGCCGTGGAACATGGTCGGGCGCACGCTTTCATCAATACGGACAAAGATGCCGGCCTGTTCGATCCGGTCGAACATGTCATCAATCGAGGTTGAGGTGGCGATCGCTTCCATTTGCGCGGCTTGCGCGCCCATGGTCGCCTCGAAAAAGCGCGGATCTGGCTGCGTCGTCTCGCGGCGCATCAGCCAGGCATCGCGCGGCCGCACCCAATGGATCTGATCGGGATCAACATGGTTTTCCAGCAGCCAGACAACGGCATCGATCCCGGTCTTGCCACCGCCAATGACGACATAGCGAGATGGCTGTTCCATAACCTTGGGCAGATCATTGAGCGGGATCATTTTGACCCCATCCGCGACCTCAAAATTCGGCACATGCGTCGATGGCACGGTGGTCTTGAGCCAAGTCGCATCGACCACCTTTTCACGCGCTTTGACCGTATAGGTCTTGTCCGAAGTCAGCGCCGAGATTTTGCCATCGCCCTCATATTTGCACATGGGCAAATAGGTGACGCGCCCGGTCGGCAGGAATTGATAGCGCATCACTTCGTCGAAATAGGCCATGATTTCCGGGCCCGTGGCGAGATCCTGAAGGCCTTTGTTCAAGCCGATCGTATCGATCACACCTTTCGAGAGTTCTTTTGAACTGACGCCATAATAGGCGGACGGTTGGTGCAGCGTGACAAAGGGATAAGCATCATTCCAATGCCCCCCCGGCTTCTGGTGCATATCAACGATCAGTACCGTCTTGTCGCTTTCAGACAGGACAATATCGGCAAAGGCCATGCCCATGGCGCCAGCGCCTACAATCAAATAATCAACCTCAATCGTCTCTGCCGACATTCCAGGCTCCTATGCGTCAAAATCTCAGACTTGATAACAGTGTTATGATCTGCTAATAACACCGTTATTGAAAGTCAAGTGAATTTACCCATGGTTGAATCTAAGGCGAAAATCCTAATAGCGGCTTCAGACCTGTTCTCGGAATCAGGTGCCAGCGGCTTGAGTGTCCGCGCCATCTCCAAACGTGCTGGGCTGTCGACCATCGGGATTTACAATCACTTCAACGGTAAGCAGGGCATTCTCGACGCGCTTTATATTGAAGGCTTTCAAATGGTGATGCGCGCCATCGAAGCGGAGGATGATGCCGCCTCACCGCGCGACGCAGTGCTGCAAGGGCTGTCAAATTACATTGACCTCGCGGCCCGTCAGCGCGGCCATTACCAGCTCATCTTCGGTCGAGGGGACCCCACCTATACCCCCTCCTCTGCGGCGACGGCGGTCGGCGAAGAAGCCTTCAATCGCCTCACCCACCTGGTCTCAAAAGTACTCCCGCAAGCCCTGTCCGGGCGACAGAAACGCGAGGCGGCGCTGCAGCTTTGGGCCCTGGCGCATGGCTATGTCAGCCTGCAAGATCATGAAGCGACGGAATTGATCCCGAATGCGGCCTGGCGCGATCTGATCATGACTGCGGTGACCACGCATCTGGACGCGCTAATCGCCAAACACGCCATTTAGGTCTCGCGGGCTCCGAAGAAGGCCGTCCCGACACGGACATGGGTCGCACCGAGCCTGGCCGCCAGCGCATAATCGCCGCTCATCCCCATGCTCACGACTGGCAGGTCGAACTGATCGGCCAGCTTTTTCAAGAGGGCGAAATGCGGCCCGGCTGGCTCGTCTGCGGGCGGGATACACATCAAGCCTGCGACCTCGCCCGGATAGGTCTCGCGGGCGGCGGCCAACAGAGCTGGTAATCCCTCCACGCTGGCCCCTCCTTTTTGCGGCTCGTCTCCTGTATTGACTTGGATCAGAAGATCGGGCGGCGACACGCCGGTTTTGGCCACCGCCTTGATCAAGGCCTTGAGCAGCTTTTCCCGGTCGAGCGTTTCGATCACATCGAACAGCGTGACAGCGTCCTCTGCCTTGTTCGTCTGCAAGGGCCCGATCAGGCGTAACTCCAGATCTGGATATTCGGCCTGGCGGTCAGTCCAGCGCGCCATGGCTTCCTGCACCCGGTTTTCGCCGAACACGCGCTGCCCGGCGTCAAGCGCTGCGGCAATCCGTTCCTCCGGTTGACGCTTCGAGGCCGCCACCAAAGTCACATCCCCTCCAATTTCAGAAAGAATGCGTGCGCGGGCTTCGCGGATGTGAAGGGGCTGTGTATCAATGCTCATCATGGGGTTGAAACACCAAGCCGCAACGGCCCGCAAGTGGCGCGCCGCGATCCGACAAGTGGAATCGCATTTTCCAACCCATCTTCCCCCGCTCCTGTTTCTGACCGACCCGGACCGCACCCCGGACCCGCTCGCCATCGCCGAGACTCTGCCGGCTGGCTGCGGGATCATCTATCGGCATTTCGGGGCGGCGGACCGAACAGATATGGCCCATGCCCTCGCGGACATGTCCGAGCGGCGTCACCTGACTTTGTTGATTGCTGCAGATCCTGACTTGGCGAAGCGCGTCGGCGCCGACGGCGTACATTGGCCCGAAGTCCGCCTCGTTAAGGCACGCGCATGGCGCGATCAGTTCGCCGTGCAAACCGCGAGTGCGCATTCGCGCCGGGCGATCTGGCGCGCGCAGCAATACGGCATCGATGCGGTTCTGGTCTCCAGCGTGTATCCATCAAAAAGCAAAAGCGCGGGCACACCGCTCGGCACGGCGCGCTTTAGAACGCTGGTTAACGGCAACACCCTGCCCATCTATGCCCTGGGCGGCGTGACCGCGACAAATTCGGGTCAAATTGCGGCCTGCGCCGGGCTGAGCGCCGTCTCGGCCTTTAGCTGACCGCGCGAACGGCGTCGGCCACGGTCTCCACCGCTGAATCCATCAGTTTGGCATTGGTCGCTTCGGCCATCACGCGAATAAGCGGCTCAGTCCCGGATTTACGGATCACCAGGCGCCCTTTTTTGCCGAGCTTTTTCTCGGCATCCGCAATGGCGGCTTTAACCGACTCTTCTTCCAGCGGCGCGCCATTCTTGTAGCGAACATTGACCAGTTTTTGCGGCACTGGGTCAAACACATGTGCGATCTCAGAGAGCGGTTTTTCCATCTCGACCATGACGGCCAGCACTTGCAGGGCCGCCATCAAGCCGTCCCCGGTGGTCGAATAATCCGACATGACAATATGCCCGGACTGCTCGCCGCCCAGATTGAAGCCGCCTTCGCGCATCCGCTCGACCACATAACGATCGCCAACTTTGGTGCGTTCCAGGCTGAGCCCGAGTTTTTCAAGATGCTTTTCAAGCCCGAGATTGGACATCACCGTCGTCACAACGCCCGGTTGGGACAATTGCCCCCGCTTTTTCCAATGTGCCGCAATCAAGCCTATGAGCTGGTCGCCATCCACTTCATGGCCTTGTTCATCAATAATAATGCAACGATCGGCGTCGCCATCGAGGGCAATCCCGATATCCGCGCGATAGGTCTGGACCGCCTCCTTCAAGGCGCGCGTGTCAGTCGAGCCAACCTCAAGATTGATATTGAAGCCATTCGGTTCGACACCGATTTTAAAGACCTCTGCGCCGAGTTCATAAAGGGCAGCGGGGGCCACTTTATAAGCAGCGCCATTCGCACAATCGATACAGATGCGCAGGCCTTTCAGGTTCATCCGGCGCGGGAAACTGGCTTTGACAATCTCGACATAACGCGCCTGCGCATCATCAACCCGCTTGGTTCGACCGAGCTCTTCTGAGCCGGCCAATTTATCGTCCAGCGCCCGATCCATACGGCTTTCGATTTCCAGCTCAATCTCATCAGAAAGCTTATAGCCGTTCGGGCCGAACAATTTGATGCCATTATCTTCATAACTATTGTGGCTGGCAGAAATCATGACCCCGAGATCCGCCCGCAGCGAGCGCGTCATCATCGCCACACCTGGGGTCGGCAAAGGACCAAACAAAGTCACGTCCATGCCGACCGATGTAAATCCGGCCACAAGCGCAGGCTCGATCATGTATCCGGACAGGCGCGTATCCTTTCCGATCACCACACTGTGGCGGCGTGAACTCGTGGTTCGGAAGTATTTTCCGGCCGCCATTCCAAGCCGCATAGCAATTTCCGGCGTCATTGGAGGTGTGTTCGCTGTGCCACGGATTCCGTCTGTTCCGAAGTATTTGCGTGTCATAATGCGCTAAATCCTTGCTTCGCCCCCATCGAGGATGGTTTGTAACCTCACATGGCGCATGCCATACTTTTGTGAAGAATTCCAAGGGCGTATTAAACTCCTATGGCATATCTTCTGCATAAAGGTTTGCGTTGGGGATAACAGAGGACACGCAAAATGCGTATTAAAACATTTCTGGTGGGCAGTATGCTCGCCGCGACACTCGCCGGATGTGCCACGGGCCTTCCTTCAGATATGACAGTCGCAGAGTACTGCGCCAACCCAGATCGCGTGGCTGAAGATGTTTGCCGCCTGAAGGTTGAGATCGACGGAAACTCAACCGCATTGGCGGAAACCAATATGAGCCTCGGCGAAGCGCGCCAGATGGCAGACAGCGCCATGTCAGCCGCTTCTGCGGCGCAAGCTTCTGCAGACGCCGCTCAAAGCCGTGCGGACGAAGCCTACTCGCTCGCCAATTACCTGTCCGAGAAGGATCTGGATTGCAAAACCACGACGATCCAGAAGTCGAACATCGGTACATGCGAGCCGGGTTACACAGTGATGGGCTGTGTCCAGACCCGCTACACACATCGCGCGGGTGGGCTCTCCTTCCTGCGTGAGCTAAACAATGAGCAATGCCGCTTCAATAGCCGCGTGCTCGAAATGCAGGTTCGCTGCTGCCGGGCGGCCGGTGCAGACGATATGACAGCAAGCGGCTCATAATCCGCGCTGGGGTTAAGCCCAACACAATCTAGATTGACTTTGAGGGGGGCCAAATGGCCCCCTTTTTTCTTCAATTTGGACAAACTCTTAGACACAATTCGAAACACGATTTGCAATGACGCAATTTGGAGCGTCGGTTTAGGAGAAGCCGACTCAAAGACGTGCGTGGAGTACAGAATATGTGTGGAATTATCGGCATTCTCAGCCGCCAGGGCTCAGCCGCAAATCGGGCAATGGAAGCGTTGCGGCGACTGGAATATCGCGGCTATGACAGTGCCGGGATTGCCACGCTTTCAAATGGCAAACTCGATCGTCGTCGCGCCGCTGGCAAACTCGCCAATTTGCAGGCCGTGCTCGATGACACGCCTATCAGCGGATCGACCGGAATCGGTCACACAAGGTGGGCAACCCACGGGGCCGCCAACACGCAAAACGCTCACCCGCACGTCTCCGGACCAGTGGCCCTGGTCCATAATGGCATCATCGAAAATTTCCGACGCCTTCGCCAAGATCTGGAAAGCCAAGGGCATGTGTTCGAGACCGAAACGGACACAGAGACGATCGCCCACCTGATTTCATCGCACCTGAAGAGCGGCAAAGATCCGGTTAAAGCGGTTCAGTCTTCTCTGATGGAATTAGAGGGGGCATTTGCCCTCGGCATCTTGTTCGAAGGTCATCAGGACCTGCTGATCGGCGCGCGGAAAGGATCGCCTCTGGTCATCGGGATAGGGGATGACGAGATGTTCCTCGGATCTGACGCCTTGGCCGTCGCGCCGTTCACCAACCGCGTGATCTACCTCGAAGAAGGCGATTGGTGCGTCTTGCACCATGATGGCTATGACATATTCGACGCAGCGGGGAACAAAGTCGAACGCCCTGTGAGCCTCGTCCAGGCCGCTGGCGCCACGGTCGAGAAAGGCAATTATCGCCATTTCATGCAAAAGGAGATCTTTGAGCAACCCGACAGCACCGCGCGCACGATTGGCGCTTATGTCGACGCTCTGGATCAATCCATCACCCTGCCTGGCGACGAAAATGCCATTGATTGGGCGTCGGTGACCCACTTGCATATGGTCGCGTGCGGCACCGCCTATTATGCCACCTGCGTGGCCGAATACTGGTTCGAGCAGATCGCCGGATTGCCGGTCAAAACCGACATTGCCTCCGAGTTCCGCTATCGCCAGCCGGCCCTGCCCAACCAAGGCGGTCTGGCGCTCTTCGTCAGTCAATCCGGGGAAACAGCGGACACGCTTGCAGCGCTCCGCTATTGCAAGGAAGCAGGCTTGAAGACAGCGGCGGTGGTGAATGTCCCAACCTCGACCATTGCCCGGGAAGTGGATCTCGTGCTGCCAACCCTGGCCGGACCCGAAATTGGCGTTGCATCGACCAAGGCCTTTACGGCACAGCTTTGCGCACTCGCCGCAGCTGCCATCGCGGCGGGTAAAGCTCGGGGCCATCTCGACCGAGAGAAAGAAAAAACGCTGGTCAAAGCCCTCAGCGGCATTCCGCGCCTGATTGCCACCAGTTTCGCACAAGACGAACCGATTGCCCGATTGGCGCGCGAGCTTTCAAAGGCCAGGGATGTCATCTATCTCGGGCGTGGTGTACATTACCCAATCGCGCTGGAGGGCGCCTTAAAGCTGAAGGAAATCAGCTATATTCACGCCGAAGGCTATGCCAGCGGCGAACTCAAGCATGGCCCAATTGCCTTGATCGACGAAGAAACCCCGGTGGTGTTCGTTGCGCCGCATGACGCGCTTTTTGATAAGTCGCTGTCTAATCTGCAAGAAGTGGCGGCGCGGCGCGGCAATGTCTTGTTGATCAGTGATAAGAGCGGCCTGGAAGAGGCTGGGGATACACCCGCCTACCGCATTGAAATGCCGGAATGCGATCCGTTTGTTGCCCCGATCCTGTATTCGTTACCGGTGCAGATGCTGGCCTATCATATTGCGGTGGAGAAAGGCACAGATGTCGACCAACCGCGAAATCTCGCCAAGTCAGTCACGGTTGAATAATCGAGCAGAACTCGATTGATCACGGCCCGGCCTGCAAGGGGATCAGGCCGGGCGCTCGATCAAGCTCAAACCACGCTTCCAAACAGACCGAGGGTCAGAACTGCGCCGATGACGGCAAGTGGAAGAGAGAGTGCGGTTGCGATCAGGCTCGTACGAGCTTCTGTTGGGGAGGAAACACGCATGGGATTAGTCCTTCTTAGCGTTGTGGAGCGCGACCATTCGCTGCCCACGACCTCAATCTAGGGACTAAAAAACAAAAATCAATGAATGATTTGAAAATTATTCAGCGTTCAATAGCTCACGCGTCTTGATAGGAACGCTTAACCCAGCCAGGATGATATCCATGACCCCATCCAGCTCCCGTTCCAGCTTGGGCAGGGTCAGGCGCGACCAGAGCTGCGGATAGCGGAATTTCATGGTCGCCGATTGCATCATCTCGGCAATAAAATTCGGGTTTTCCATCGGCGCGAAAACGCCTTCGGTAATGCCCTGCTCGAGCAATTGCACCAGATAAACCCGCTCCTGCGCCATTTCTTCATTAGCGAAGGTCGGACGCTCATGCGACAGCACTTCGGCGACTTCGAGCACCTTGGCGTCCTTGTCGAGCTTTTCGAACGTGGTCTTCAGAGCGTTGTGATGGAACCGGCGCATTTTCTCGACCGCACCGCCTTTGCCCCGGACCAAAGCCGCATTGGCCGCGTTGATCTCCATATTCAGTTTGCGCGCCATGGCTTCAGCAATGTCTATCTTCGAGGCGAAGAATCGATAGATGTTGCCAGCGGACATTCCGCAATCGCGGGCAATCTCCGCCATTGTCGTCTTGGCGTAGCCATAGTGCATGATACGCTCCATAGCGGCATGGAGGATCTGCTCACGGGTATCGAGTTTTTCGGTCATGCGGATAGAATAGTGGAAAAGTGTGAATGATCAACAAATTGTTCAATTTCACATGCAGCAGAGAGTTAAGAGTGTGACAGGATACACGCGAATTGGCGTACTCGGCGCCGGTGCCTGGGGCACGGCCCTGGCCGCATCGCTTTATGCCAAAGCCGAGACCAGCGCCCCGGATATTCCGATTTGGGCGCTCGAGCCAGACGTCGCAAGCGCGCTCAGCCAAGGCCATGGCAATCCGATTTATCTCAAAAATGTCCCTTTGCCGAAAATGCGCGCGAGCACGGATCTGGCAGATCTCGCAGGATGCGACGCTTTGCTCGCGGTCGTTCCAGCTCAGTTCGCCCGCTCGGTATTCACGCAGCTCAAACCGCACGTGACCGACGGCACCCCTATCCTACTCTGCGCCAAGGGCATTGAACGCGACAGTCTCAGCCTGATGACGGATGTCTTGCGCGAGACCCTGCCGAACGCCATCCCGTCGGTGCTCTCAGGACCGAGCTTCGCCGCCGATGTCTCGAAGGGCCTGCCGACCGCCGTCACCCTCGCCTGCGAAGACAAGGCGCTCGGCCAAGCCCTGATGGATGCCATCGGACAACCCGGGTTCCGCCCCTATTGGACAAATGATTTGATCGGCGCTGAAGTCGGGGGAGCGGTGAAAAACGTACTCGCCATTGCCTGCGGCATTGTTGAAGGGCTGGACCTCGGAAAGTCTGCTCATGCGGCTTTGATTGCCCGAGGCTTTGCCGAGATGACGCGCCTCGGCGTGGCGATGGGCGGGCGCGCCGAGACTTTGGCTGGCCTATGCGGGCTCGGCGACCTCGTGTTGACCTGTTCGTCGCCGCAATCGCGCAATATGAGCTTCGGGCTCGCCCTCGGCCAGGGCCAGAGCGCGCAAGAGATCCTGGCGGCGCGGAACGCCGTCACCGAAGGCGTGGCAACCGCCCCGGCCCTGGTGGCCCTGGCGCATAAGCACGCCGTCGAAATGCCCATTTGCGAGGCGGTGAATGCGATCTTGAGCGAGACTATGACCGTTTCAGACGCCATTACGGCCCTGCTCGCCCGCCCCTATAAAGGAGAATGAGATGCCCCTGTTCCTGATCAATGCTCGCGACAAGGCCAATAGCACAGAGCTGCGTCTGGCCAATCGGGACGCCCATTTGAAATGGGCCGGCCAATTCGGGGACCAGATCGCGATGGCCGGACCGGTTCTGTCAGAAGATGGTCAGACCATGAAAGGCTCCACTTTTGTCATCGCCTTTGACAGTCTCGCAGACGCTGAGGCTTGGGCAAAAGAAGACCCATATGCCAAAGCAGGCCTGTTTGAGACAACGGAAATCATTCCGTTCAAATGGCTGATCGGCGATGGCCCCAAGGGTGACTGAGCGCAAGCCACCTTTTTGGGAGTCCAAACGGCTCGAAGAGATGACGCCCGATGAATGGGAGTCATTATGTGATGGCTGCGCCAAATGCTGCCTGATCAAGCTGGAAGATGAAGACACAGGCGAGATCGCGATGACCCGCCTGCACTGTAAGCTGCTAGACGCAGAGACGTGTCGCTGCAGCGACTATCCCAACCGCAAGCAACACGTGCCGGATTGTGTGATTCTGACCCCGAAAGACGTATCCGAACTGCGCTGGATGCCAGCGTCGTGTTCTTACCGGCTGATCCATGAAGGCAAGCCGCTGCCAGACTGGCACCATCTGATCAGCGGCGACCCCGATCTCATCCACAAGCGCGGGGCATCCATTATCGGGCGCACCTTGAGCGAAGATACCCTGTTCGATCCGGACGATGTCGACCAGATCGAAGCCTGGATTGTCGATTGGGAGGGCAATGAGCCCTAGGGTCCCTCAATCGTGTAACCCTTGTCCCGTAGCATGGTGATGACGCTGTCCGGCCCGGCCAGGTGACCAGCGCCAACGGCGATGAAGACCGAGCCTGGTTCCTCCAGCATGGCTTCAATCTGCGGCACCCAAGCCTCATTGCGGACCACGAGCAGCGACTGATAAGCGGCATCGGTAAAGCCATACCCGTCCGGATTGGCGACCAGGGTGGCAATCCCGTTCACGTCGCCATCGGCCCATTCATCGACCAGCAGGTCGAGCATGCGCGGCGATTCCTCGAGCAATAAGGCTGTCTCGTATAGGATGGAAATCTGCTCGTCTTCTGGCAGCAGGTCGAACGCATCAGCCTGTTGCGAAATGGATTCCAGATAGCCAAATGACTTACCAGCTGCGACGGCTTCGGACTCCAGCACGGTCTCGACGCCGGAATTGGGATCATAGCCATCATTGACCAGCTGCATCACACCGAGATTGACCGAGGCCATCCACGGCTCGAACGTGTTCATCGCATCAATCGGCACGCCAAGCGAATCAAAGGCCGCACTGATGACCGCTTCATCCTCGTCATTCAGCACGCCCTTGAGGGTGCGCCCATCCTGGTACATGCCGCGGGCGAGAAAGTCGGTGGCGATGGCGCGCTGGGCTTCTTCGCTTTTCATGTCGACTTCGAAAACAACCGTGTCGGCGTTGGCGAACGCGGTGTCGAAGGCCTCAGAACGCCATTCCAGATCCGGGCGCAACAAGTGCACCGTGCCGAAAATATGGATCGTGGTGTCCTCATCGGCAAGCGTCCACATGGCCGGAGATCCTGGTCCATTGGTGGCCTGAGCGCCAGCCAGGGCGTCATCAAACCGCGCCAATAGGGCCTCTTTGGTCGGACGTTCATCCGCGCTCGTCGTCGCCTCAGTACTCACCTCGGTGTCGGTCGTCGCTTCCGGATCGGAGGTCGAGTTCCCACACGCAGTCAGCGCCATTGCCAGAGCCAGGATTCCCGCACTGGCACTCATTTGAAGTTTGGTCATGTTCATTCCCTGATTAACACGGTCACTGTGCCTATAGTCGCGCAGCTTTCAAGTTCATTACACGCATTGAGGTAATTGCATCCGTAAACAGCTTCGCGTATGAGGCGCGTGGAAGCACCTATAGCTCAGCTGGATAGAGCGCTGCCCTCCGAAGGCAGAGGTCAGAGGTTCGAATCCTCTTAGGTGCGCCAGTTTTACCAAATCTCATTTCGATGGTCTGTGCCGCATTGCTCAGTATCAACGAGACATGCTGGCATTTATGGCGGCTGCTGCGGACGTGTTCATCACCGCGCCGATCACCGCCATTTTTAACGGAAAGTCGCTCTCCTCAAACATCCACACTTTCGCGGCTGGAAACATGACCGTCACTGCGATGATGACCATCCACCAGCGATGCTCCGTTTTTCGCAAAACCCAATAGCCAGCACAGGTCATGCCGATCAATAATGGATCAAAGGCGGTTACGAGTCCCCCAAGCAACATAGCGTGTCCCTTCCCGGTCAAGGCGCCTCAGTTTGGCGCAGCGACCGGGTCATCGCATGTCCGTCTTAGGGTGATGAGAATAAGTTCGATCAAATCTGATCGATTTCCCGCAGACGCAAAGTCCAGAAAAAATCTGCCAGGGTGCATCAGAGAAAAAGGAATGGTGCCCTCGGCCGGACTTGAACCGGCAAGCCCAATAACGGGCGGCGGATTTTAAGTCCGCTGTGTTTACCAATTTCACCACAAGGGCACGCGGGTTGTGACTAACGAGGCTCGGCGCGTGAGACAAGCCGGTTTTCGCGGCCCGGCACGGTTAACACAATCCTAATTGGCATTCGCTATGCATAGGATTTGAGATGCCACGACCGCTGCAAAAGAAACGGTATAATGCACTTCTCGTAACCCTGGTGTGCTACGGGCCAATTCTGATTGTGGCCGGCGGCGTTGTCGCACTCATTCTCTAGAAATTCTGGTCGGAACGGCAGGATTCGAACCTGCGACCCCTTGACCCCCAGTCAAGTGCGCTACCTGGCTGCGCTACGCTCCGAACCAGGGCCGGAGGTATAGGCGCCTTGCAAATTTTGGCAATGGGGAATGGCGGTGGTGTGTGATTGTGCTGGGTGCGAACCGGGCGATCCGTGAACGCTCATTGGTCGGATTCTCAGGATCAAGTTTCACCCAAGCAACAAAGCTTCCTGCTGCGCGGTCATCCCTGCGGTCAAGGCGCGATCGCGATGTGCGCGATCCCAGCCGATCAATCGGTTTAGCGTTTCGCTCAATGGTCGGCAAACGAGCCCGTTCTGCTCAGCTTTCTGCGTACTGACTTCCAAAAAGTAGCGGAATGCCGGGATCGCGGGCGCCATGAGTGGGATATCGGTCCAAGGGCTGATGCGGGCCTCCAGGATCGACTTTTGGGAGACCCAGACCAGCTCGGCCTCAGACCCACTTGCCTGGATGATGGTGTCGAGCACGGCGCTTAATGGTTGCGGCGTGCCTGTCACATTCCAGATACCCGGGCTTTTGGCTTGAGCGCATTTGAGCGCGAAATCTGCGACGTCGTACACGTCTATCATCTGCACCTTTCGGCCCGGCGGCGCCGGTGCCGGAACGCGTTTGCGATCCCCCTTTGCCTGATCGAGCCGGCGCACCCACCAAGTCAGGCGATCGGTATAATCGCCCGCTCCGATCAAGAGGCCGACCCGCAAAATCGTCGCTCGATCTCCGAGAATTTGCTCGGCGGTTTGTTCGCAGGCACGTTTCAAACGCCCATAGGATTCACCGTATGAAATCGCGGATCCGCGTTCATCTTCGGTCAGACCATCCGCCAAAGCGAGGTCTTCTGGTGTCGCGTCAGGGACTGGATCGTGTTCGTTCAAATCCGGCTTGGAAAACGTGCCATATGCCGAGATAGAAGAAATCAGGACATATCGCTGACAGGACTTGCCCACCCTTTCGAGAAGTCTTGAGACCGCGACTGGTTCGAAGGCGCACGTGTCGAACACCCAGTCGAAGTGACGTCCCTGCAATTGCGACAAGTCACCAAACCGGTCTGTCGAAATTATTTTGACCGCGTCGGGAAGTTTCCTGTTTGTTTTGCCTCTCGACAAAACCGTGACCTCATCGCCATCGCGAAGCAGTGTCTCGACGATCGCGCCTCCCAAGAAGCCGGTTCCACCCACGACCAAACATTTCATGGTTTTTTGTCCGTGCGTAACTCTTCGTCGACGCTAAAAGTCCAGCACGCACAAGTCTAGCCTTCGGCAACTCACGGGGTCATGTCGTGATGCGAAGTCCTAAGCCGCTTTGCGTAAGCGAACCTGGTCGAGGCGGGCCTTGATGTCTGTCAGGTCGGACAGGATCGACTCAAGCCGTTCAGTCGTGCCGGTGGCAGGTTCACTGGTCGGGGTCGCTTCAAAAGCTTTGCGTACGGTTTCTTGCATGTCTCTCGCGGGGCTTGGCGTTGGTGTTACATCCCCTGAGTCTGCCGGCGCGACAATCCTTGCCTCGCCGCCAAGCACGCAGTCGACGCCTTGCTCACTCAACAGCTTGCTAGCGCCTTTCAAAGTCATGCCCTGATCGTGAACCAGGGTCTGGATGGCCCGCAAGGCAGACATGTCCTCAGGCCGGAACATGCGCCGGCCATCTCGCCGCTTCAGCGGCTTTACGAATTTTGTGAATTTGGTTTCCCAATAGCGCAGCACGTGCGGCTGCAAGCCAAGCTCTTCTGCAGCTTCCCCAATAGACCGATAGGCGTCAACGGATTTTTCAATCTTACGGGCAGCAGCATGGCTCGGCATAGGTCAGGTCTCGCGTTTAGCCTCCGACGCGATCTTTGAGCATCGGAGAAGGTTTGAAGGTCACAACCTTGCGCGCCGATATTGTTGCTTGGATTCCAGTCTTCGGGTTACGGCCTTCACGGGCAGCCTTCCGGCGGACATTGAAATTTCCGAAACGGGACAGTTTCACCGCCCCCTCGCCTTCCAAGCTCTCGCTGATCATTTCCAGCATACGGTCGAGCAAGTAAGAGGATTCCTGCCGTGTCAGCCCGACTTCGCGCACAATCGCGTCCGTCAGTTCTACTCGGGTCAGAGTGGTTGTCGTCACGGTATCAGCTCCTCATGGTTAACAATAAGGCGACATTTATTAACGAAGTCTCAAAACTTAGAGGCGGAAGAGGCTCGCACCCCAAGAAAAACCACCACCCATTGCTTCGCTCAAGACCAAATGTCCTGGTTGGATCCGACCATCGCTGACCGCTGTGTGTAAAGCAAGCGGAATCGACGCGGCGGACGTGTTTCCATGGTCGCCAACCGTTGAAATCACTTTGCTTTCATCCAAGCTCATCTTTTTGGCAACGCCGTTGAGGATGCGCTGATTGGCTTGGTGCGGCACGAACCAGTCAACATCATCCGAGGTCAGTCCGGTCTCTTCATAGACGGCATGAATGGCGCTTGAAATATTCGTCACCGCGTGTCGGAAGACCTGATTGCCGAGCATCCGGACATGACCGATCGTGCCAGTCGACGAGACGCCGCCATCGACGTGGAGGAGCTCGCTCTTTGTGCCATCGGTACGGATATGATGGGTGAGGACGCCGCGATCGCCAGCATCTGCCTGGTTTTCCGCTGTCATGACAACGCCGCCGGCGCCGTCCCCGAACAGCACGCACGTGCCTCGGTCTGACCAGTCGAGGATCCGCGTAAAGGTCTCGGCGCCGATCACCAGAGCGGTCTTGAACAGGCCGGTCTTGAGCATGGAGTCCGCGGTCGCCAGCGCGAACAGAAAGCCAGAGCAAACGGCCTGGACATCAAACGCGGCCCCCGGCCCTGTGCCGAGATTGGCCTGAACCGCCGTGGCTGTGGCTGGAAACGTCTTGTCAGGCGTCGTCGTCGCCAGCACGATCAGGTCAACTTGCTCAGCCGCGATGCCAGCATCCTTGAGAATGCTGCGAGCCGCTGCGGTCGCAAGATCTGAAGTCAGTTCGCCATCCGCTGCAATGTGACGCTGACGAATACCGGTACGTTCCTGAATCCACTGATCCGAGGAATCGACAATCTCGTACATTTCGGCATTGGTCAGGATCCGTTCGGGAAGATATCCGCCGGTGCCGCGAATTACGCTTCGAATGCCGCTCATTCTGAGGCCTCACTCAAACTGACTTCAACACGGTCCCGGCGCAGGCCCGCCGCAACCTCTTCCATATACTGACTCGCCGCGAGGTCCGCCGCGAGCTGCACAGCGGTCGCATAGCCTTCGGCATCGGTCCCGCCATGGCTTTTGACGACAACGCCATTGAGGCCGAGCAAGACTCCGCCATTGACGTTTGACGGATCCATTTTCTCACGCAGGCGCTTCAGGCCTGAGCTGGCCAAAGCGGCCCCCATTTTCGAGATCACGCCGGAGGTGAGCGCCTCACGCACATAGGAGGCGACCAGGCGCGCCGTGCCTTCAGCGGTTTTCAACGCAACATTGCCAGTAAAGCCATCCGTGACGACGACATCAACCGCCCCCATGGCAATATCATTGCCTTCGACATAGCCGCGAAAATCAAGCCCGAGTTCCGGCTCGCGCAGGCGTTCAGCCGCAAGTTTCAACGTGTCGCGCCCCTTATCCTCTTCCGACCCGATATTGAGCAGGCCGATGGTCGGCTTGGCTTTTCCGGTCACCGCGCGAGCATAGGCCTCTCCCATGATCGCGAAAGTTACGAGTTGGTCAGAGTCGGCGTCGAGATTGGCGCCGACATCAAGGACGATTGAGCGCCCTTCCACAGTCGGCCAGATCGCCGTCATGGCCGGGCGATGCACGCCTTCCATCTTACGCAATGCCATCATCGCAAAGGCCATCAAGGCGCCGGTATTACCCGCCGAAACGGCGGCCCCAGCGCGCCCAGCTTTGACCGCCTGAACCGCGCCCCACATGCTCGTCGTCTTGGCCCGGCGAAGCGCCGCAGAGGGTTTTTCACTCATCGTCACGACATCATCATGATGCATGATCGTGCAACGCTCCATCAAGCCACGGCTCTCAATGCCTGGCGTGATGTCTTCGGCGCGACCGTGAATTTCAAACGTCACATTGCTGCGACGGGCGGCAAATAATTTGAGACCATCGAGCACAACGGTTGGCGCTGCGTCGCCGCCCATTGCATCGATTGACAGGATCAGTTTGGCCATCGGACCGGAACTCCACGGTGCCTTCTAAAGACGGCGCAACCTATGCGCGACCGCATGGAAAGGCAACGGATGTGTGTGACTGCAGATGCGATCTGATGATTGGCGCCTAGATCGCCTCCGGGCCATTCATCACCGCCTCCCGCGGCAAACGCTCGACCCGTTCGCTGAGCGCCAGCAAATGGTCTGCGAGCTCAAGCGCCTTGGCCTCGTCACGCTGGACGTTGCGCTGAATGACTTTGGCAACTTCCTGCTGCGGTCCACCAAGCTCGAGCGCCGCGTCGATCGCGCTGGCCAGGCCGTAAAACTCTTCGCCCATTTTACGGATCCGGCGAGCGATGGACGAATCGCCAACGCCATTCTCACGCAAGGCATGATCAAAGTCCGAAAATAATAACTCCGCGAACGCTTTTGAGAGCGCCTGACCCTCGCGCCCTTCCGCCCGTAGACGACGCATGGCAAGGGTCGCGACCAAAGCCACCATGTTGAAGCGACCATAAATGGTGTCCGTGACCCAACCTTTCAGGTACGGTTCCGGCAGGCGGGCCTCGCTTGTCACAGCGTCTCGCCACCGCCGTGCGGCCTCTTTGTCGACCGCCTCTCGTTTAAACAAACCAAACATGATTGCCCTAATTTAGACGTCTCGTGGGTGTTTCCTAGTGGTTGCCAATTAGCGGATTTCCGCATTATCTCCAGCGCAAGTATCAGGAGTCCTTCCATGGCGCGACGTGTCATTCTTGCTTCCATCGCTTTGTCAGCGCTGACCACAGCCTGCATCACGCCAATTGATGACTATCATGGCTACACTGCCGACGAAGTGCTGCCGGAAGAAATCAAGGTCGGCGAAGATACGCGCGCCAGCGTGCTCGCGCAGCTTGGCTCGGCCTCGACGGAAAGCGTGTTTGACGAGAACACCTGGTTCTATATCACCACCCGCCGCGAGCGGATTGCCTTCCTGACGCCGCGCACCACACAGCGCGCGATCACCGCGATCAAATTTGGCGAAGATGATGTTGTCGAAGAGCTGCTCACCTATGATGAGACCGATGGCCAGATCATTCGCTACGCGTCGCGCGAGACCCCAACGCGCGGCCGTGAACTTGGCCTGCTCGAACAGATCTTCGGCACGGTCGGCGCGGTTGCGCTGCCGCAGACGGATGAGCGCACACCAGGAAACCCGACTGGACGTCGGAACTAAGCCATCATGCGCCCGGAGCCCCGCTTTCGCGCGGCGCTTCCATCAGACTATGCGGCAATTGCAGCTATCTGGAACGAGTCATGGAAGTCGACCGGTGTCGAAAGCCCTGAACAGCTCAGCGATGCTGACCTTAAGGCCCGCCTCGTAACGCTTGTGGATCAGGGAGCGCGCCTGATTGCCGTCGAACAAGCAGGCGAGCTGGCGGGTTTGATCCTCCTGAAACCTGCTGAAACTTGTCTCTCCCAGCTCTTTCTGACGCCGCAATGGCAAGGGAACGGATTGGGTCAATCTTGTTTACAGTTTGTCAGACGCGAATTTCCGGATGGCTTCTGGCTGACGGTCGCCGAAGCCAATGACGGCGCAGTTCGATTTTACAAACGCAATGGCCTGACCCGCGAGTCACGCGTTTGGCGCGATGATTATCAGCGCTTCGATCTGCGTTTTGCGTGGTCGCCTAATGGGTGACCGCATGGGTACGCTCGGCCCATTGATCCGAACAGGACCGAGACGCATCGCCCACCGGGGTGAACGAGATACATTCGAACTCGGCTTGCGCTTCGGCGCCAAATTGCAGCGGCCCCGTCCAGGCACGCACGCGGTCTGCGCCTGCCCATGCGCTGATAAAAATTTTGCTCTCATGCGTCGGGATATCTTTGCGATCGACGGGCGTGCGATAAATCTCCTGGCCGTCGACATACCAGATGATCTTATCTTCGAGCCAGTCAAAGGCATACAGGTGCATTTGCGCTGAGGCGTCAAAGCCGAGATCTTTGCGGGCATACGCGCCACGGACGCCGCTTTTGAAATAATTGAACTCGATATCACTCGGTCGGTTGCCGGTGAATTCGATGTCGACCTCATCATGCGGTGTGCCGAACCATGGCCCTGTATAAGTGAAGAAGGCCGACACCACGCCCGGCTCACCGGAGGGGCG
This sequence comes from Hyphomonadaceae bacterium, assembly GCA_024743315.1. Classification (GTDB taxonomy): domain Bacteria; phylum Pseudomonadota; class Alphaproteobacteria; order Caulobacterales; family Hyphomonadaceae; genus Henriciella. The sequence continues at coordinate 115,694 of JANSWU010000002.1, read as the reverse complement.
CATGATCGTCTCATAACGTCCATACCCATAGCGCGCGTGACTTTTCATCTCAGCCATGGTCGGCCGCTGAGGCCGCGAACGGGCCTTCACCATCAAAGCCAGGTACGCATCGGTCTGGACATGGTTTTCTGGCAAGAATGGTCCGGCATACTGCGTCATCGCTCCATCATTTGCGTGATTGGCGGCGAAAAAGACGTTGGGGTCGATGGGGTTTCTTAAATCCGCATAGACTGCATTTGGGGAAACCAGAGTCGGGGTCACCGCAACATCTTCGACTGGTGGCTTTGTCGCTTTTCCAACGATTGGGAGCGACTGATCCGGCGCGGACGCCTCGGCACCCCTTAGGACCGTCGAATCGATCTCCGGTTCGGCTTGAAGCGCTCGATAGGGTCCAAAATACAGCGCCATGACGATCAGGCAGGCAAACACAAATCCCGACGTCTTCGCCGTGACAGACTGCTCACTGTCGAAAAAATGGGACGCTTGCGTCCAAGTCATGTCGTGATCCTGATCTCGTGTGTCGATCTATCTCACGCAACAATTGGACCATTCAGACCCGGGCTGATGTAAAAAAACCCGCGTCACTGAGGACGCGGGTTTTTGGTTTTAGAGTTGAGACAGCGGTCTTAATGACCTCCGGCCAGCACCGCGAGCATCAAGAGCGCAACAATATTGGTGATCTTGATCATCGGGTTCACCGCCGGGCCAGCAGTGTCCTTATAAGGGTCGCCAACCGTGTCGCCGGTCACCGCGGCTTTGTGGGCCTCAGAGCCCTTGCCGCCATGATTGCCGTCTTCGATATACTTCTTGGCATTGTCCCAGGCGCCGCCACCGGAGGTCATTGAGATGGCCACAAACAGGCCGGTCACAATGACGCCGAGCAACATGGCGCCCACGGCAGCCAGCGCCGCTGACGCGCCTGCGATCCACCAGATCAGCAGGAATAGTACGATCGGAGACAGGACTGGCAGCAAGGATGGAACAATCATTTCCTTAATCGCCGCCGAGGTCAGAATGTCGACCGCCTTGCCATAATTTGGCTTCGACGTGCCGGCCATAATACCCGGATCATTCTTGAACTGGCTGCGCACTTCTTCCACAACCGCTTGCGCAGCGCGGCCAACGGCCATCATCGACATGCCGCCGAACAGGAAGGGCAATAGACCACCAAACAGCAGACCTACTACGACATATGGATTGGCGATCGAGAAGTTCACGACGCCGATCCCATCAAAGAAGCTGCCTTCCGCTGCATTCGCTGCGAAATATTTCAGGTCTTCATTGTACGCCGCAAACAGCACAAGGGCACCAAGGCCGGCTGAGCCAATCGCATAGCCTTTGGTCACAGCCTTGGTCGTGTTGCCAACCGCATCAAGGGCGTCTGTCGTGTCACGTACGCTGCTTGGCAGTTCTGCCATTTCAGCGATGCCGCCAGCATTGTCGGTGACCGGGCCAAACGCGTCGAGCGCGACGATCATACCGGCCAGGGCCAACATGGTGGTTGTCGCAATCGCGATACCGAACAGACCGGCCAGGTTAAAGGTCAGGATGATGCCTGCGATAATCGTGATCGCTGGCAGCGCCGTGGATTCCAGCGAAACGGCAAGACCCTGGATCACGTTCGTGCCATGCCCGGAGGCAGACGCTTCGGCCACAGACTTCACCGGACGATAGTCGACCCCGGTATAATACTCGGTGATGACCACGATCAAAGCAGTCACAACCAGGCCAGCCACACCACATAGGAACAGGTCCATACCCGTGACAATCGCGGCGCCGGTGCCATCTGCACTTAATAGTCCGAGCGCTGCACCAGCCCCTTCAAGTTCACCAAAGCCATTCGGCAAGGCGTATTGAACGGCGACCGCAAGCCCCGCCAGGGTCAAAACGCCAGTCGCAATCAGGCCCTTATAGAGCGCGCCCATAATATTGGTCGACCCTTTGCCGAGCTTGACGAAGAAGGTGCCGATCACCGAAGCGATGATACAGACCGCACAAATCGCCAGCGGGAATAGCAGGATGCTGCCCAGATAATCCATGCCCGCGAAATAGATAGCCGAGAGGACCATAGTCGCCACAATCGTCACCGCATAGGTTTCGAACAGGTCGGCCGCCATACCAGCACAGTCTCCGACATTATCGCCGACATTGTCCGCAATAGTCGCTGCGTTGCGCGGATCGTCTTCCGGGATGCCAGCTTCAACCTTACCCACCATATCGCCGCCAACGTCGGCGCCTTTGGTGAAGATACCTCCGCCGAGACGAGCAAAGATTGAGATCAGAGATGCGCCAAAACCGAGGGCTACGAGACCGTCAACCACTTTTCGGCTGCCTTCATCATAGCCAAGGCCGCCTACCAGCAGGCCGTAATAAGCGACCACACCGAGCAGGGCCAGGCCGACCACGAGCAAGCCGGTCACAGCACCGGACTTAAACGCCATGGACAGGCCGTCCTGCAAGGATGTGCTGGCCGCCTGTGTGGTGCGAACGTTGGCCTGAACGGACACTTTCATGCCGATAAAGCCAGCCGCACCGGACAGGACCGCGCCGATGACGAACCCCAGCGCCGCTTGCCAACCCAGCAAAGCGAAGACAACGATCGTGACAACCACGCCAACCATCGCAATCGTCCGATACTGACGGCTCAAATAGGCATTTGCGCCTTCCTGAATCGCCGCAGCGATCTCTTTCATGCGGTCATTGCCCGCATCTGCTTTCATGATCGACTGACTTTGCAGCCAGCCAAAGCCGATCGCGAGCACAGCCGCGACTAAGGCAATCCAAAACCAAAGGGTCATGTGAGCCCTACCTCCCTATAAATTGTACGGGACACTCCCAGCCCCGTGGTTTTTTGTTTGTGGGCGTATGACTGCAACAGTCGCTGCTCCTTCGCAAGGATTATCGCGCTCAACGCGAGTCACATCCCCAAAACTCCTGCTAATGCTCAAACCCAAGGGTTGAGGGCGGGTTAACAGAGTTCCCGTTATAGGCGAGTTGCAGCCCTTGTGATTCGGTCAATTGGCCGATTTTGGTGAAGCCTGGCACGTTTTGGTCAGGCTCTGCGCTGATCAGAATACGATAATCATCACCGGCGGTGCACTGAACGAGGATCTCAGCGAGATCGTCTGTCTCGGCAGCAAGCGGCACCTGTTCAAGTGCGATCGTGACGCCGCACTTACTCGCTTCTGCGAGGCGTGCAGCGTCGATTAGGAGCCCGTCAGACACATCCATACTGGCACGCGCAAAGTCGGCCACCACCTGCGCGGCAAATATGGAGCTGATCTTGGGGACGCGATAACGCATCGCCGCTTCGCTGGCCGGATCTGATTTTGCCGCCTGAAGGCCGATCTGCCCCCAACCGATCTTTCCATTGATCAGCAAAGCCTGCCCCGCCCTGCCCCCAGAACGACGCACCGGTCCGGCCATCAAGCATCGCCCGGTCAGGGTCAGCGTCAAAGTCAGCGGGCCATCGATAGATACGAGGTCACCACCGATCAGCGCGATGCCAAAATCATCCAGATCGCGCTCCAGACCAGCCATCAGCGCCCCGAACTCAGTTTCAGATCTGCCACGCGGCCAGGAAATTGACAGCAAAGCCTCAACCGGTTCCGCACCTTTGGCGAGAATGTCAGAGAGATTCACCCGCACCAGCTTCTGGCCAACCGTGTTGAGCGGATCGCTTGCAAGAAAATGCACGCCTTCAACCAGCGTATCCATGGTTACAATGATGGGGCCGTCGGCACTCAGGAGGGCCACATCATCCCGCAATCGGTCGGCCCCTCGGGCTTTGACCAGGGGCACGATAAAGCGTTGAATCCAGTCCGTTTCGCGCATTCAGCCTCCTTAAGGAAGCTAGACCTTATGCCTCTTCAGGCCGCAAGTCTTTTGAGACATTATCGAGCACCGCATTGACGAAATTGGCTTCGGTCTTGTCGAAGAAATCATGCGCCAGCGAGACATATTCGTCGAGCAGGATGCGCCGCGACAGCTCCTGATGTGCGACGAGCTCTGCAGTGGCAGCGCGCAAGATCGAACGGGTTGTGGAGTCCAGGCGCGAGAGTTTCCAGCCCTTGGACAGGCGCGCCAGGATCGCAGTATCGACGGTCTTCTGGTGCTCGATCGTGGCATTGACGATGGCTTTGAACAGATCAGGGTCGGCTTCTTCAACCGGGTCTTCGTCCGGGCCAAGACCAAGGCGGTCATCCATCAGATCGCGGATCGCGGCTTTACCACTCTGCCCAGTCTGCTCCATTTGATATAAAGCCTGCACCGCGGCAAGGCGCGCGCCAGCGCGGCGGGCACGGATCACTTCAAATGGGAGTTTCTGTTCGCTCATCGCGCGTCCATGCCACTTGCGGGCCGAAAAGGCTATTCCCTTTTGCGCGCTAGGACTGCGATTGCCTAGCGCACGAACTTCTTGCGCAGTTTAAGCATTTCCAGGCAAGCAATCGCAGCGTCTTTGCCCTTATTTTTCTGTCTCCGCTCAGCTCGCGCCAGCGCTTGGGCTTCGTTCTCGACGGTGAGAATGCCATAGCCAATCGCCAGGCGGCGGTCTGTCGACAGATACATCAAGCCACGGGCGCTCTCGCCGCAAACATAGTCATAATGGGTGGTCTCACCACGGATGACACAGCCAAGCGCGATATAGCCATCATATTTGGCACTATCGGCCGCCATCGCGATCGCCCCGGGAACCTCAAAGGCCCCGGGCACCATGATGGTTTCAATGTCGCAATCGTCTTCGGACGCCTCAAGCGCCTCGCGGGCCCCTTTTTCAAGCTCCTCGGAGATGTGCGCGTAATACGGCGAGTTGACGATCAGGATGCGGTGCTGGGCCATGAAAATCAGTCCTTGTCAGAAAGCGGTCGCCAGCCTTCGATCGACAGGCCATAGCCATCGAGTCCAGCGACGCGGGTCGGTTCAGTGTCTGAGAGATAAATCATCTTGCGTACCCCGAGCTCGCGCAGGATTTGCGCGCCGACGCCATATTCACGAAGCGGCGCGTGCGTGTCCTTCGGCTCGGATGTCTTCATGCCGAGCCGCTCGGCCAGCGCATTCGGGCGCATCGTGTTTACGAACACCACCACGCCAGGCTCGTCAGCATCCGCAATAATCTTCATGGCGCGTTCAACCAGGCCTTCTCTGGGGCCTTTTTCGCCGAGAATGTCGGCCAGGACATCGGTACGATGGACGCGCACAATGGTGGTACTCTCCGGCTCAACGACGCCATGAACGATGGCGATGTGCTCACTATTGTCGATCGCATTGCGGAAGATCACAGTCTTGAAGCCGGCGCCATATTGGCTCTCCAAGGGCGCCTCGACCCGGCGCTCGAGGTAGCGATCATGCTTGCGACGATACTCGATCAGATCAGCAATTGTGCCGATCTTGAGCCCATGCAGCTGCGCGAAAGAGACCAGCTCTGGCAGGCGCGCCATGGTGCCATCATCATTCATGATCTCGCAGATGACGCCGGCCGGATAGAGGCCCGCCATGCGGGAGATATCAACCGCCGCTTCAGTATGGCCGGCACGGACCAGGGTGCCACCATCCTTGGCGATCAGCGGAAACACGTGCCCCGGTGACACGATATCATCAGCATCACACATGGGGTCGATCGCGACCTGGACCGTGTGGCTGCGATCATGCGCCGAGATGCCGGTCGTGACCCCCTCTTTGGCTTCGATTGAGACGGTGAAGGCGGTGCCCATGCTTTCCCGGTTTTCCCGCGCCATCATATCCAGATTAAGCGCTCGGCCGCGTTCGCCAGTCATGGCGAGACAGATCAGGCCACGGCCATATTTGGCCATGAAGTTCACCGCTTCAGGCGTGGCAAAGCTCGCCGGAATGATCAGGTCGCCTTCATTTTCCCGGTCCTCGGCATCGACAAGGATATACATCTTGCCATTGCGGGCATCCTCGATGATTTCATCAATGCTGGAAATGGCAGCCGAAAAGTCCTCAGCCATCTTTGGCTCCTTGTGGGTCGTGCGGGGTCGGCGCATCGACGCCAATCATCCGCGCCACGTAGCGCGCCAGCATATCAATCTCAAGATTAACGCGGGATCCGGGCTGTAATTCGCGCAGTGTTGTGACTTCCCAAGTGTGCGGGATGATCGCGACCTGGAAGTCTCCGTTCGCCAATGCATCGGCCACAGTGAGTGACACGCCATTGATCGCCGCAGAGCCTTTCTTGGCGAAATATTTCGCAATTTCTGCCGGCGGGCGGATGGTGATCCGAAAGCTTTGGCCTTCCGGTTCAACAGAGATCACTTCGCCAACGCCATCGACATGACCGAAGACAAAATGCCCACCCAGTTCCTGGCCAAGCTTCAAACTTTGCTCAAGATTGACCTGGCTGCCCTCTTGCCACTCGCCGAGCACTGTCAAAGACAGGGTTTCAGGAACGGCCTCGACTGCGAACCAGCTGCCGTTTCCGGCCTCGCCGAAATCAACCACGGTGAGGCAAACGCCCGCATGCATGATGGAAGCCCCCATTTCGATACTGTCTGCCGGGTAAGCGCATTCGACCTCAAACCGGCGCAGTCCATTGCGATCTTCGGCTTTGCGGATCGTGCCGACATCGGTCACGAGACCTGTAAACATGGAGCCCTCCTGTCGAGCTTAGGCCCTAACATAAGTCTCCAAAGTGTCATCCCCAATCCGTGCCGTGGCGGCAGTGCGCCAACGCGGCGCATCTGTCATCTCTGAAAGCCCCAGAGCCGCGACGGCAGGCAAACCATCACCGCCAATCAGGATGGGTGCCCGGAACCACTCAATCGAGTCGACCAGCCCGGCCTGAATGAAGCTTGCTGCGAGTTTGCCACCACCTTCGAGGAAGATCTTGTTCAAGCCTTCAACCGCGCAACGATCGAGTAGCGCTTTTGGCGATACTTTTCCATCGGGCCCGGGCACGGTCCAGATCTCCGGGCCGCCTTGCATCGCCTCGTCGCTATAGCCTTTGGCAGGACGCGTGCTGGCAAGCACGACTTTTCCGAGACCTTGCGAGTTCAGCAGGCGCGATTGAGACGACGTCCGCAGCTTGCTGTCGGCAACAATGCGGACGGGTTGCTTGGGCGGCGGTGGAACCGTGCGAGCGGTGAGCAGGGGATCGTCTGCAAGGACCGTCCCGACCCCGACCAGGACCGCATCATGGTCAGCGCGCATCTGATGCACCCGGGCGCGGCTTTCGCTCCCCGTGATCCATTGGCTGACCCCATTGGCGAGGGCGATCCGGCCATCCATGCTGGTCGCGATTTTCAGGGTCACGTGTGGCCGCGTCACGGTTCAGTCCTCATCGAACTCAGACTGCTTGATGAATTCCGCAAAATCAGACGGGGCATCAAAATCACGATAGACACTGGCATAGCGGACATAACCGACCGGGTCGACGGCGCGCAGGCTCTCCATGGCGAGCTCCCCTATGTCCTGTGAGGCGATTTCAATTTCACCGCTGCTTTCAAGCTTACGGGCGATCCCGGAGACAATCTGGTCAATCTGCTCGGCTGAAACCGGGCGCTTGCGCAGAGCAATGGCAATGACGCGGGCGAGTTTTTCGCGTTGAAATGGCACGCGCTTTCCGTCCCGCTTTATCACCGTAATTTCGCGCAACTGGACCCGCTCAAATGTGGTGAATCGGGCGCCGCAGCTGTCGCATCCCCGGCGCCGGCGCACAGCCGTATTGTCTTCTGCTGGACGGCTGTCCTTGACCGCCGTATTTTCAGATCCGCAGAAGGGACACCGCAATCGCCTAGGCCCCTAAACCGTTATAAATCGGGAACTTAGCCGTAAGATCCTTAACTTCTGCACGAACCTTGGTTTCAACCGTCGCGCTGTCGCCCGTGGCCACCGCATCAACGACTTCACCGATCCATTTTCCGACTTGTGTGAATTCCTCAACGCCAAATCCGCGAGTTGTCCCGGCGGGAGAGCCGACGCGAATGCCGCTGGTCACCATCGGCTTTTCAGGATCGAACGGCACGCCGTTCTTATTGCAAGTGATATAGGCCCGCTCGAGCGCCTCTTCGGCATCGCGACCGGTGACGCCTTTCGGACGAAGATCGATCAGCGCAACATGCGTGTCCGTGCCGCCGGAGACCAGGTCCAAGCCGCTGGCTTTCGCCGCTGCGGCCATGGCCTTGGCATTCTCGACCACGTCGGCCGCATATTGCTTGAATTCGGGTGTCAGCGCTTCGCCGAAGGCGACTGCCTTGCCGGCGATGACATGCATCAGAGGGCCACCTTGGATGCCTGGGAACACAGCCGAGTTCACTTTCTTGGCAATGTCGGCATCATTGGTCAGCACCATGCCGCCGCGGGGGCCGCGCAGTGTTTTGTGCGTCGTCGTGGTCGCGACATGACAATGATCGAGCGGATTCGGATGCGCCTTTCCGGCGACCAAGCCCGCAAAGTGCGCCATGTCGACAAGGAAAAATGCACCGACTTCGTCTGCAATCGCGCGGAACTTGGCGAAATCAATTTGGCGTGGATACGCTGACCCACCGGCAATGATCAGTTTCGGTTTATGCTCTTTGGCGAGCGCTTCGACCTGATCGAAATCAATCAGATGATCGTCCTTGCGAACGCCATACTGGATCGCATTGAACCATTTGCCAGACTGGTTCGGGCGTGCGCCATGGGTCAGGTGTCCACCCGCATCAAGGCTCATGCCGAGAATCGTATCGCCCGGCTGCAACAGCGCCTGGAATACCGCTTGATTGGCCTGTGACCCGGAATTCGGTTGGACATTGGCGAAGCCACACTCAAACAACGCCTTGGCTCTATCCCGGGCCAAATCTTCGACAATGTCGACATATTCACAACCGCCATAATAGCGGCGTCCAGGATACCCTTCGGCATATTTGTTCGTCAGCACCGTGCCTTGCGCGTCGAGTACGGCCTGCGAGGCGATATTCTCCGAGGCGATCAACTCAATCTGATGTTGCTGTCGCGTTTGTTCCTTGGCGATCGCGGCGAAAACTTCGCGGTCGCGTTGCTCAAGCGGCTGCGAGAAAAACGTGGCCGTATCAAATCGTGCTGGGTGGCTTGTGTCTGGCATGGCGTGATTCCTGAGTCTGCCCGTCCATGTACGTCTCTCGCGCCAAGCTCGCAAGGCGTCATTTACGGCGCAGATAACCGCACAACTTCTACGGATGCTCCGCGCATTTATTGCTCGCAGAACTTGAATTCTTGCCCGATTCCATGCTTTAACTTGACGCAAGCCTGCCAATTAGAGCGGGCATAAGAAATATTATTAAGAGCTGACATATGACCACACACTCGAAAGCCGAGTTGCTGGAAATGACGACAGATATTGTCTCGTCATTTGTGGCAAATAATCCCGTTCCTGCAGCGGGACTGCCGGAACTGCTGAAAACTGTCCACAATACGGTGCTGGACCTGGCCGCAGACAAACCGATTGAGCCACCGCGTCCTGACCCGGCCGTGCCCATTTCCAAGTCAATTACGCCAGACCACATTATCTGCCTGGAAGACGGCCGAAAGCTGAAAATGCTGAAACGCTATCTTCGGTCGCGCTATGACATGACCCCGGATGAATATCGGTCGCGTTGGGGATTGCCGAGCGACTATCCCATGGTGGCGCCGAATTACGCGAAAAAGCGCTCTGCATTCGCCAAGGAAATCGGCCTTGGGCGCAAGCGTGCAAGCTAAACAAAAAAGCGCGCCTGAGGGGCGCGCTTTTTCAATGATAAACCAGGTGCCGATCTAAGCGGCGCGCTCGTCAAGGCCGAGTTGTTTCCAAACGGCGAGGATGGCGGCGAGCAAATCATCCATCATGTCTTCAGTGTGAACCGGGCCTGGCGTGAACCGCAGGCGTTCTGTGCCTTTCGGCACGGTCGGATAATTAATCGGCTGCACATAGATGCCGAAATCGAACAGCAGCGTGTCAGACAGCGCTTTGCATTTTTCCGGATCGCCAACCAACAACGGTACGATATGCGTCTCGCTTTCAAGCAGCGGCAGACCGGCATCGCGGAACTTCTGTTTCAAAAGCTCCGCTTGAGTCTGATGCGCCAGACGCAGTTTCCGGCCTTCATCCGAGCGCAGCTTGCGAATGCTTGCCAGCGCCCCTGCCGCCATAACCGGGCAGGTCGACGTGGTGAAGATGAAGCCAGAGGCCGTTGAGCGGATGGCGTCGATAATCGTCTCGTGCGCGGCAATATAGCCGCCCATAACGCCATAAGCCTTGCCGAGCGTGCCTTCGATAATGTCGACGCGGTGCATGACATTGTCGCGCTGCGCAACCCCGGCGCCTTCATGGCCATACATGCCAACTGCGTGCACTTCATCAAGATAAGTGATGGCATCAAACTCGTCGGCGAGATCGCAAATCGCTTCAATCGGCCCGACATCGCCATCCATAGAATAGACGCTTTCAAACGCGATGACTTTTGGACGCTCGGGATCATCATTTTCCATCAGCGCGCGCAAATGCTCGACATCATTGTGACGGAACACCCGATAGTCCGCCTTGGAGCGGCGTATGCCTTCAATCATCGAGGCATGGTTCAGCGCGTCGGAGTAGATGATCAGATTGGGCAGGATTTTGCCTAGCGTAGACAGCGTCGCATCATTCGAGACATAGCCGGAGGTGAACAAAAGCGCGCCGCCTTTGCCGTGCAGGTCGGCCAGCTCTTTTTCGAGATCAACATGATAACGTGTCGTGCCAGAAATATTGCGCGTGCCGCCAGAGCCGGCTCCAAAGCTATCAATCGCTTCATGCATGGCGTCGATGACGTCGTCATCCTGGCCCATGCCGAGATAGTCATTCGAGCACCAGACGATGATTTCTCGCTCGCCATGCTCGAACCGCGCTGTGGCTTTCGGAAACTCGCCCTTATGCCGGTGCAGATCGACGAAGACGCGATATCGCCCCTCTTCATGGATCGTATCCAGCGCGCTCTCAAAGGCCTTCAAATGCTTCATGGCAACATCATTCCATAACGTTCAAACGGTCATCTAGGGGAATCCCCTTAAAATGAAACGGTATGAATGGACGCACTAGTGCAAAAACCTATACGGAATAACCCGTATAAGAGAATTCTCTAAGCGTCATAGCCCGGCGATTCCCGGTCCAATTTGCGCAATAGGCCTGGCCAGGCGAGCATATTTGCCAGCGTTTTTGTGCCTTCAGGGTTGGACTGTCCTTTGACCACGTCCTGAACCTCCTGGCTTGGAATGACCATGTTTTCGCGGCCTGCCGTCAGGGCCCGAACTTGCATGGAGCAGGCGCGCTCCAGGAAGAACATACGCAGGAAACACTCTGCGGCCGTGCCCCCCACGGTCAGTGTGCCGTGATTGTAGAGCAACATATTGTTCTTGTCGCCCATATCTGCGACGAGGCGTTCGCGCTCGCCATGATCGAGAGCAACCCCCTCATAGACATGATAAGCGAGATCATGCCGGACCAACATGCCGGTCTGGCTCAATGGCAGCAGGCCTTCCTTATTACAAGAGACGGCGACGCCATCATCGGTGTGCAGGTGCATCACGACATGGGCATCATCGCGCGCTGCATGGATCGCCGAGTGAATGGTGAAGCCCGCCGGATTGATGAAGTAAGGCGTCTCTTGCACGACATTGCCCTCGAGATCGACTTTAACCAGAGACGACGCCGTGATCTCTTCGAAAAACATGCCATATGGGTTGATCAAGAAGTGATGATCCGGGCCCGGCACGCGATGCGAGATATGCGTGAAGATCATATCGGTCCAGCCATAGAGCGCTGTCAGGCGATACATTGCGGCAAGATCAACGCGCGTTTTCCACTCTTCTTCGCTCACCTGCCCTTTTAGGCTCGTGACTTGCATTCCATCGGCCATGTTTATCCACTCCCGGCTTGTCGTTTCAGCCACAGTAACCGGAAGCTTCCGTTTGGGCAATTCAGACAGGTGCTTGACCCAGCGTCGAAGCCTCACGAGATAGGTTGGCCATGAGCACATGTATTGCCTTCACCGCCTCGAAGCGTCCTGAAGCCCAGGACGCGCTGCAGCGACTGACCAAGAAATATGGTCAATATGACGAAGACAAAGCCGACGTGATTGTCGCCCTCGGCGGCGATGGCGCCATGCTGGATGCCATGCGTCGGCGCTTTAGCGACCATAAGCCGGTCTATGGCATGAACCGGGGCACGGTCGGCTTTCTGATGAATGAATATAATGAAGACGATCTGATTGAACGGATCGATAGAGCCGAGCGCGCCTCGGTCACCCCGCTTCGCATGCAGGTCATCGACATCCACGATCAGACCCATGATCGTCTGGCGATCAATGAAGTCTCGATTCTGCGCCAAACCGCGCAGACGGCGAAGCTCCGGATCATTGTCGACGGCAAGGAGCGGATGGCGGAGCTGTCTTGCGACGGTGTCATGGTCGCAACGCCGGCCGGATCGACGGCCTACAATCTGTCCGCCCATGGTCCGATACTGCCAATCGGCGCCAATCTGCTCGCACTGACACCTGTGAGTGCGTTTCGCCCGCGGCGTTGGCGCGGGGCCCTGCTGCGCCATGATGCGCGCGTCGACATTGAAGTGATTGACCCAGAACGTCGCCCCGTCGCCGCGGCGGCGGACAATCAGGAAGTCCGGGACGTCACGCGCGTCTCCATCCACACGGATCGCAGTCAGCACCTGACCATGTTGTTTGATCCCGGACATGCGCTGGATGAGCGGATATTGCGTGAACAATTCGCCTTCTGATCTTAACCAGTTTTCGAGATTCATTGAGGCGTTTGTTAAACCCGGCCTGATACACCAGGACTATGGTTAAATCGTTCTTCAAGTTCCTGAAAAAGCCGAAATCCGGCAAAGAGTTGCTCACCGAACTCGACGTCTCCCGTGTGGTGGCCGTTGATGACGCTGAGGCCAGCGATCCTTCTGAACCAGAGGGAGAGGTGCAACTGGCCGATATTGAGGCTTGGAAGCAAAACGATCTCGATCTCTTGCAATCGACTTGGCAAGCCTGCTGCGACAATCCTGAGTGCGAAGTCTCAGCCTCTGAGTTTCGCAATGCCTTGCACAATCTGCACGGGGCATCCGGCGCTTATGGCGGCGGCGCTTTGACGCGTCTGTCAGGCTCCTTGCACATCCTCGTCTCGGGGGTTGAGGACTTGCAAGATGACGCCGCTTTGATCAACCTGCATGTTCAGGCTTGTCGGGCGACAGCGATGACGAGCGGAGATGCGGCTGAAGACGTCGCTGATGCAGTCTGCGAAGCGCTCGAAAAACAGGTCAACGAACGCATTCGCGTCGAAGAATCATAAGGCCAGATCGGCGCCTAACCGACGCCCTGAAAGCCTTCCACTTCGCGCTTCGGCTTATCGCCGCGATCAATCCCGAGCAGCAGCACGACCGCTGAAGCGACGAAGATTGACGAATATGTCCCGACAATCACACCGAAGATCAGCGCGAAGCTCATGCCGCGCAGAACCGGACCACCGAACAGGAAGATTGAGAGCAGCGCCAAGAGCGTCGTTCCAGACGTCAGGAGCGTCCGCGACATGGTCGCGTTGATCGCGAGGTCGACGACTTTTGACAGTTCCAGCTTTTTGTACTTTCGGGCTTCCTCACGAACCCGGTCAAACACAATCACCGTGTCGTTCATCGAATAACCGACAATCGTCAGAAGCGCTGCAATCGTTGCGAGATTAAACTCAAACCCGGTCAGCGCGAACATGCCCATGGTCAGGATCACATCGTGGAACAATGCGGCCACCGCGCCGAGCGCATATTGCCACTGAAAACGGAAGGAAATGTAGACCATCATCAAGCCGAGCGCGACGGTCAGCGCGATGATCCCTGAGCGGAACAATTCGCCCGACACTTTTGGACCCACTGAGGCGCGCGAGCGCTCATTATATCGGTCAGCCCCGATCAGATCACGCAGAGCTGCGCCGACTTCGTCTCCAGCCCGATTCTGAGCCTCGTCCGGGGTTTCATCGCCGACCGGTGGCTGCGGCTCAAACCGGACCACCGCAATTTCGGGCGCGTTTGGCCCCGTGCCGCGGGCCGAGTTGACTTGCACATCGCCGGTGACGAGTCCGGTCACCGTGCTGCGGATCATGTCCGCCGAGATATCTTCCGGCTTGTCCACTTCAATCACCGCGCCGCCAGCAAAGTCGATGCCGAGATTGAGCCCCCTTGTGGTCAGCATGGCCGCAGAGGCCAGCAATGCAACAACAGAGATGATCAGCGCCACGAAGCGCAGGCTCATGAAGGAAACTTTGGTTTTTTCAGGCCACAGTCGAAGAAGCATGGGTCTGTCTTTCCTTACATGGCCAAGCGCTTGGGGCGCATCGTACGAACATAGAGCACAGTGAACCAGCGGGTCACGACAAAGGCGGTGAACACCGATGTCACAATCCCGATCGCAAGGGTCACGGCGAAACCTTTGACCGGGCCCGAGCCGACCAGATAGAGAATCGAAGCGGCGATAAAGGTCGTGATATTGGCGTCCAGGATGGCCGAGAGCGCACGTTCATAGCCCGCCTGGATCGCGGTCGCTGGGGATCGTCCGGAGGATTGCTCCTCCCGAATCCGCTCAAACACGATCACGTTCGCATCCACCGCCATACCTATGGTCAGGATGATCCCGGCAATGCCTGGCAAGGTCAGCGTCGCGCCAAAGCCCGACAAGGCCCCGATGATCAGGACAATATTGGACAACAGGGATCCGACGGCAAAACCACCGATCAGGCCATAGGCCAGCACCATGAACACACCGACCAGAGCCAGGCCGATCAGACTGGCCCGCGAACCAGCGGCGATCGATTCAGCGCCAAGCGTCGGTCCGACGGTGCGTTCGTCGAGAAAGTTGAGCTTTGCCGGCAATTCGCCTGCTTCAATGATCGCGGCCAGGTCTTCGGCTTCTTCAATCGTGAAGCGTCCCTCGATGATGACATTCCCGCCCGGAATAGGAACCCGAATGGTCGGCGACGACATGGAGGTGCCATCCAGCACAATGGCAAAGTTCCGGCCGACATTGTTCCGCGTCAGATTATAAAATTTGGTCGCGGCAGAACTGTTCAAGCGGAAACAGACGGCCGGGAAGTTGGCTTCGTCAAAACAGCGATTGGCGGTCGCGATATCTGCGCCGGTCAGTTCGGGGATGCGGTTGATCAGGATCGGTCCACGTTCTGTGGAATCGACTAGCAATTCACGCGGCGAAGTGCGCCCGGATTCGACCGCGGCCCGGATCGCTGTGGCGTCGAGATTGGCCATGTTGAAGGTCAGACGCCCAGCCTGTCCGAGAATGTCCTTGATCCGCGTCGGGTCGGCTTCACCCGGCGCTTCGAGAATGATCCGGTTGTCGCCCTGCGGCGTGATCGAGATCTCAGCCACCCCATCCGGGTCGATCCGGCGGCGAATAATTTCCATCATCTTGGCTTGCGCATCGGCGGCAAGCGCGGTGCGGGCGCCAGCTGGCACCGTCAGCTGGATGAAGCGGTCCCCGGTCTGATCGACCCGGAACAATTCCGTCTGGGTTGTGCCAATGGTCGGATTGATCCGATTGAGGCGACGAATGGCTTCGTCCATATCCTCTTCCGGATTGAGGATCTCAATCGTCAGTCGATCTTCATTCTGAACTGGCGGGTTGCGTTCGACCAGCGGGTTGCGGTTTAGCGCGGTGCGAATGTCAGACTGGACGGTTTCAAGCCGATTGGCGGCGATCTCCGCCGGGTCGATTTCCATCAGCAAATAGACCCCGCCTTGCAGGTCGAGCCCGAGATTGAGCTTGCCATTGGGCAGAAACCACCAGGAATCCTCGGCCTCGGCGAGCTGACGCTCATAGGCCGCCACCGCCGCTTCATTGGTCGGGTCCGAGACCTCTTTCGGTTCGATCCCGAGAAAGCCGTCCGAAAACAGATTCGGCACTGCCAGGATGGCGCCCCAACACAGGACAATCAGAATCAATCCAACTTTCCAGATCGGAAAATTCAGCATGGCTCAGCCACCTTTGTCTTAGTCGTTTGCAGCGACCGGGGTGTTCTTGTCTTTGACGTCCGCGATCATCCCTTTGAGCGACCGCACGCGCACGCCATCGGCCAGTTCAACCGTAACTTCTGTATCGGCAACGCGCGTAACTTTTCCGATCAGGCCGCCCGCGGTGACGACTGTGTCGCCTTTCTTGATCGCTTCAATCATTTCGCGATGCTTTTTTTGGCGCTGCTGCTGCGGCCGGATCAGCAGGAAGTAGAAGATCAGAATCAGAGGCACGAACATGATCAGGCTGGAGACAATGCTGCCTCCGCCGCCGGCTTCTTGCGCCATTGCGGCGGGAGCCAGGATCAGGGCGCCAAGTGTCAGTGGAACAAATTTCCGCATGGAAGAGCTACCTTCATCAAAACAATTGCGCTCGTATATCGGCGCCCCCGCCCTTTAGCAATTGGTCGAGTGCGTTCCTTGCGACAACACATCACCTCTAACCGTGCTGCTTTCAAGAGCGCGGTTTTGGCAAACTTGTCTGGAAAAGGCCTATTCGGCTTCGAGCGCCTTTAAATACATGGAGTTTTTCGGCTTTGCGAAGAGCCGTTCCACCATCGGTTCAAAGAATTCCAGCGGCTCGCTCTCATAGTCCGGATCAAACGCGGATTGATCATAGAGATGGCAGAATTGCGCCGTGTACTCGTAATAAGGATGATCCTTGAACTGGTCGCGCATATTTCGGTCGAGGCCGAGATGATGGAAGAAATAATAGCCCTGGAACATGCCATGATTGGCAACCATCCAATGGTTCTTCTCTGACACGAAGGGCTTCAGGATCGCCGCCGCCACGTCCGGATGATTAAAGCTGCCGAGCGTGTCGCCAATATCGTGCAGGAGCGCGCAAACGACATATTCCTCGTCGCGGCCATCCCGGTGCGCGCGTGTCGCGGTCTGCAGGGAATGGGTCAGCCGATCGACCGGAAACCCGCCAAAGTCGCCATCGAGCAAACGCAAATGATCGAGCACGCGTTTGGCGAGGCCCTGATTGAAGTGTTTCGAATGCTCCGCGATGATGTCCCAATCTTCTTTGGTGCCTTCGAGCATTTCCTTGAATTTCGCCTGAACTGGTGCGTGTCCGTCTGCCATGTTCCACTCCCATGTCTGTGCCTGACCCTAAAATGCCCATTGACGCGAAGGCGGGTCAAACAAAATTAGTGAGCAATTGTTCACTTGCTTTTTTGGAATCGATATGTTAGCAAGCGCTCACAAATTGGAGCTCTACCCTATGAATGTTGCTGATTCCAAACGGCCACGGGCGCGCAATGCACGACCGAAGATCGAAAAAGCAGCGCTGGAACTGTTTATTCGTGAAGGCGTCGACGCCGCCACCACGCGCGAAATCGCTGATGTGGCCGGCGTTTCGGAAGGCGCGCTCTATCGGCATTATAAAGGCAAGGACGAGCTCGCTCTGGCCCTGTTCATGGACACCCATAACCGCCTCGGAGAAATGATGGCGGATGCCTTTTTGCAATCCGGCAACCTCGAAGAAAAGGTCCGCGGCGCGGTAACCGCCTATTGTGCCTTTGCCGATGAAGACTGGCTCTCTTTCAGCTATCACCTGGTTTCCCTGAACCGCTATCTGCCGCACGACACCAAGCGGGCCGATGATCCGGTCTCGGTGGTAGAGACGCTGATCCAGCAATTAATGGACGCTGGCGAGATCCCAAAGGGTGATCCAGCCATCCTCGCCGCGATGAGCCTCGGCGTGGTCATGCAATCAGGCTTGAACAAGATCTATAATCGCCTGCCTGGCCCGTTCAGTCAGCATGTTGGGATCTTCACCCAAACGATCCTCGCCATCCTGTTTCAGAAATAAGCCCTTCAATGTGAGACCGAGGAGGTCCTGGTCATGATACGTGGTTTGCTTTTCACGGGCGTTTATTACGTCCTGTCCTTCGTCTACGTCCTGGTGTCGCTGCCTTTCCTAGCCCTGCCCGGGCGCGGCCCGGTGACAGCGATCATTCGCTCTTATACACGCGCCATCAATATTGCCCTGCACTGGATTGGCGGCATCAAGAAAGAGGTACGCGGCCGTGAGCACCTGCCCGAAGGTGCGTTCATCCTTGCCCCCAAACATGCCAGCTGGGGCGATGGCTTCATGATCTATCCGGAAGTGAAGAACCTCTCTTTCGTCACCGGGGATCATCTCGAACGGTTCCCGCTGGTTGGCGGCATCCTGCGCAAGCTCGGTGCAATCGTTATCGACACGTGTGGTGGCGGCGAACGCAAGGCGGCCTCCCTGAGTGAAGGCATGAGCCGTGCCCGCGAAGATGGGCGTCATGTGCTGATCTATCCGGAAGGCCACCTCGCCCCGGTCGGTTATCATTTCCGCTATAAGCCCGGTGTCTGGCACATGCAAAAGGCCATGGAGGTTCCGATCGTCCCGGTCGCGACCAATCTGAATTGCTTTTGGAACCAGGAAGAGATCCTGAAAAAGCCGGGCACCGCGGTGATTGAATTCCTCGAGCCAATTCCGGCAGGCCTGTCCAAGGAAGAAACCATGTCACGGCTCACGCACGCGGTCGAAACGCGATCAGCTGAATTGATTGCCGAAGCCATGGGCACACCGGTGCAGCCCACAAAGCTTCTTCCGGACCCCCAAAAAGGCACGATCGGCCAGCCAGACGCCGAAACCGCGAAGGCGACCTAGCTGCCCGCTAAAAGACGAATTCGGTTTTTTTCTCGAACCCCGGCAAAATGGGCGGGCAGCATTCGAAGGCCTCGCGATAGGCGAACGTGTTGCCAGCTCGCTTATAAATTCTCGCCGCACCGACACCGCGGCCGGTCGACACGACAACGCCCATGCGGCCACCTTCGGCCAATTGATCGAGCCAGGCCTGCGGCACGGTTTCGACCATGCCGGCAATCAGGATGATATCGAACGGGCCTTGATCCGGCAGGCCCTTGGTGATCTCGCCCTGCACAGCGACGGCTTCGTCCATGCCGATCTCGGCAAAGCGCTCGGCCATTGCATCCACCAGGGCCTCGTCCTCTTCCAGGGCGATCACGGCATCTGTCATATGCCCCAACAAAGCCGCGCTGTAGCCGTCGCCTGCGGCAATCACCAGGCTGACATCGCTCGGCTGTGCTTCGAGACCGATCAGCATTTTGCCGAGATCCCGCGGTAACCACATGGCGCGATCGTCAGCTGTCTTGATCTCCAGCTCGGCATAAGCGCTGGCGCGCATGCCTTTCGGAACGAAGACTTCGCGCGGAATGGTTGAAAAGGCGCTGACCACTTCTGGAGAGGTGACATCATTCACCCGCACTTGCGAGTCGACCATGACGCGGCGAAGTTTTGCAAAGTCCATCCTCTGGCCCTTATCAAAAGAATCTGATTTCACCCGCGCCATAGCACAGGTTACGGGCGTCGCAATACGGCCAATACGCCTCTACACACTTTACCCGATTGCAAGCTGATAATCACGCTGCTATGGACCCCAACTCACCCGCGAGGCTCTGTGGCGGAGTGGTGACGCAGCGGATTGCAAATCCGTGTACGCCGGTTCGATTCCGGCCGGAGCCTCCAATCTTACCGAAATCACACCAGAAACCGGCATTTGCTGAAGATATTTTCGATTTCGCTTAAATCTTTTCGATTCCGTTTAAGCCTTGTTAACCATTCTATAGGAGAAGGTTAATGTCTTCTATTGGAGACACCCACCATCACCCAATGCCTCGGCGGAACTTTTTTAAGTTCCGCCAATTTTTTATCAGCTGAGTGATTTTCCCGGTTTGACAGTCAAAGCGGTTTTGCTAAGGAGGCGGCTCGCTGTTCCGCGATAGCTCAGTTGGTAGAGCAGGCGACTGTTAATCGCCCGGTCGTAGGTTCGAGTCCTACTCGCGGAGCCAGCGAAAAATCCCTTCCGAAAAACAGACCATGGTCACGCTTCGCTAGCGAGGCGTTTGCGCAATCGTTTGGCAATCACCGGCAACCAGCGTCCGCGCTCTTCATCTGTCATCTGCCCGGTTTCATGTTTCAGCGTACGGTTGAAAACCGTCTCCATCCCGACATCCGGATATTCAGCCGATAGCTGGCCGAAACGATAACGCACATAGCCGACCATATGATCGCCGAAATAGACATCATATTGCTCCGGGCTTTCGGGCCCGACTTCCTTGAAGACGAGCCCTTGCAGAACGATTGCACGCCGCATTGAGATCGGGCGCGGCACAAGAAACACTCGATAGAGTGTGCCGATAATGATCAATACGAGCGCAAACCCTGCCAAAAACCTGGCCCGCGGGTCTTCGATCAGAAATTCAAGCATGTCGCACTGCGCCTATTGTGCCCACCATTCGCTCTCAATGGTGCGCGTGACATTGGTACCGCAATGAATCTCACCGGCCGACACATGGTGCGAATACCAGGCATCCACAGGCCAGGCCGTGATCCCGGCCTCGGCATAGATCTTGATGATTTCCGCCTCAAGAATATCAACGCCACCAATCACCGGCCCCCATTGCTTTGGCAGGATATAGGTGTCGGCGTCCAATAAGATGCCATTCACCGGCGCAGGGTAGAAGGCCAGCAGGTTGCCAGGCCCATAGACGATGACCTCACTGCCCGGCCCCTCCTCATCGAGCCAGGGCGGTGGGGATTGATCTTTCTCCCGCACAGACGCTCGCGGCGCGACATCATCCCATTCTGCCCGTTCAAACAGACCCGGGATGCGGATCACTTCGGCTTCGGTCAGGCCGGTTTCCGCCAACAGGCGCTCAAGGTTCATCTCAACCCGACGCCGCGCACGCTCATTGTCTTCAAGGAAAGCCGCGTCCGCGAGCAGCTCATTAATGCTCATACTTGGCCCGCCTTCAATCGAGAACGCCGATGTCTCGCCATGCCCATTGGCTTGGGCGTCGTGCAGCAGTGCGAGCGCGGTCGGAACATCCTTGATCGCGATCGTCCACCCGCGCGCGGTATCCGCCGGTAGAAATTGCAGGAATTCATCAACATGTGCGATGATCAGCCAGGACGTATCGAGCAGGATCGGGTCCTGCACGGCTTGGGCATCAAAGAAAGAGGTGAAATCTGTATGCGGCGCGATGCCATCGCCAGCATCGCCATAGATCACCCGCCCGGCTGGATACGCTTTACCGTCATGTTCATATGGCGGGATGGTTTCCAGATTCCCGAAAGAGTCTGCCTGATGATAATCGTCGCCGCCGGTTTGCACGACACCAAATCCCGGCCCTTTCAGATCAAACAGAGCCCGCCCCGCTGAGCGAGTGGGTTGTGGCGAGCGGATCGCGACCCGGATGGTCTTCGCGCCGTCAGGTGCTGGCATGCTGAGATACCCAAATTCAACGAAGTCCTGGGCCCAATTGTCGGTCGTGTTCAACCTCTTCAAGGGCAAGTTCGGTGCGGCCATGTCGAGGGCCGCGTCGAGAGATTGCATAAAGGCTTCATGGACTTGGGTGTCGCTTTGCGGTGCAAATATTGTCGTCGCCGTCTCAAGATGATTGTGCAGGATCACCGGCGCAACTTGCACAGGGACAGAACTCGTCGCCGTTCGATCATCGTCTATGACCTCAAATGCAATGTCAGCGCGGCCATCCCAGACAGTTCGATCCCGGATGATATCCCGCGCATCAACGCCAAGCTCGGCCCCGGCGCGCAGCGTATCGGAGGATAAAACTGTTGCCGCGTCGAGGAATTGCCACCCTTCGCCTTGCTTCAAAAAAATGCGGATTTGATCTGCACCCGCCCCATTCACGCGAACCGTCCCGATCGCGGCCGCGCTAACCGTTGGCAAAGCGGACAATCGCAACGGGGCAAAATACTCCGGCGCGCGGGCGACGTCATCCTGCGCGTCGTGGCAGGCTTCGAGCGCTGCATCAGACTGGCTTTCGTCAGCTGCGCCCGGACACCGTTTGTCGACATCGCCAATGTTGGGCAGGATGATCGCCGCCTCTGGTGAGCTGACCCGGTCGGCACTCGAAATCACGCCATCGCGATTCGTATCGGCTAGGATTTCCGCAACGAGACTTTCGGTTGGGCTTACATCTGAGGCCGCGACGCACGCCGCCGACAGCGCCACCGCACTCGCCGCGATGGCCAGCCGCCATCTTACTACCGAATTTATCATCCCACCCTCCAACACATTCCTATGCATAGAAAGTTGGACTTCAACACGTCAACTCTTCGCCTTTGGATCAATCGCGACACCGCTTGAAATTGCGCTGAAGAGGATAGATGTTATCGGCATGTCGGAGCGCGCCGCTATGCAGATCGATTTGAATGCCGACCTCGGCGAGGGCGGCCCGCTGGATGCTGAGCTGATGTCTGTTGTGACCAGCTGCAACATTGCGTGCGGAGGCCATGCCGGGGATGCAGATTCCATGCGGGTCGCCGTGAGGCTCGCCAAGACCCACGGCGTTTCTGCGGGGGCGCATCCCTCTTTCCCGGACCGTGAGAATTTCGGGCGCACCGCCTCAGACCTGTCCGGGTCGGCGCTCATCGCAGTCCTGAAAGGCCAGGTGTCGGACTTGCAGCGCATTGCCGGCGAAGAAGGGGTCCGTTTGGCCCACCTCAAGCCGCATGGCGCGCTCTACAATATGGCGGCCAAGGATAAAGGCCTGGCAGATAGTGTGGCGAAAGTCATGAAAATGACGCTGCCACAGGCGACTCTGGTCGGCCCGCCCGGATCAGCGCTGGAACGCGCCGCAAAAGAGCAAGGGCTCGGCTTCGCCGCCGAAGGTTTTGCTGATCGCGCCTACGAGAATGATGGTGCCCTGCGCGCCCGGGGCGAGCCTGGCGCCGTTATCCATGATCCTGAACAGCAATCGAAGCAGGCCTTGCAAATCGCCATTGAGCGGAGCGTCACCACCTATCAGGGCAAGACATTGGCTTTGCCGGTGCAGACCATTTGCGTGCATGGCGACACGCCCGCTGCGTTTGACGCCGCAAAGGCAATCCGGGCAAGCTTTTTATCGCATGGATTGACCGTATGCGCGCCACATTGATGCCCGTTCGGATTGCCGACGATCTGTACGAATTCAGTGTCAAAGATCCACCCGAAGCCCGGGCCCTGGCAAAGGCACTGGGCGACCATCCGCTGGCGCTGGAAGTCGTGGCCGGTCTCGACCGGGTGGCGGTGCAATTTGCGGCGAAGGATGAGACCGAAGTCAGCCGTTGGCTAAATCAAGTCGCAGCGCCCGAAGTCACGCATGAAGACGCGGCTGATCCAATCGAAATCCATGTCAAATATGGCGGCGACACGGGACCCGATTTCGAAGCTGTCTGCGCTGCCTTATCGCTCACCCGGGCTGAGCTGATCGAATTGCACACAAGCCTCGTGCATCGGGTGGAGATGATCGGGTTTACGCCCGGCTTTGCTTATATTTCGGGTCTCCCAGACGACATCGAGATCCCCCGTCTCGACCAACCTCGGACGCGCGTGCCAGCCGGCTCGATCGGCTTAAGTGCGGCCTATACGGGCATCTATGCGCTCGCCGGGCCAGGAGGCTGGCCGCTAATCGGGCGCACGGATGCCAAACTGTTCGACGCGGCGCGTGACCCAGCTTTCCTGCTCACGCCCGGAGCGACCCTCCGGTTTCACGAGCGCTGAATATGCTGCATATCCTCACGCCTGGCCTGCAAACAAGTTTGCAAGGCACCCCGCGCACCGGCTATCGCGCCTTTGGTATTCCCTATGCCGGCCCCGCAGACGAGGTCTCTATGGCGCTGGCCAATCGCCTAGTTGGCAACGCCCCAACCGCGACCTGTCTTGAAATCACCTATGGTGGGTTCGAGGCCGAACTCGAGGCCACCTGTACGCTGGCCATAACCGGGGCAGTAGGCGAGATTCTCCTGAATGGCACTCCTGTTCACGCACATCAAACCCTGCACGGACGCGCCGGCGACAAGCTGACCCTCAGTCCGCCGCAGTTTGGCGCGCGGGCCTATCTGGCGATCGCATCCGGTTTCCAGGCACAAAGCCATTTCGGCTCAACCTCGACCTATCTTCCGGCACAGCTGGGCGGGCATGAAGGCCGCGCGCTTCGCACCGGTGACAGGCTGACAGCTCTCTCAACCGGGCAAGCCACCGCGACCTTGAGCACACCTGAAGACCTGATCCCGGTCTTCTCGGACGCGTTCGCACTGCGCACGTGCGAGAGTGCAGAGACCCACCTGCTCGCGCCTCGGTCGCGAGACCAATTGTTCAACACAAATTTTGTCGCTGGACGCCAGGCCACGCGCATGGGGATTGAACTGACCGGCCCGCCCCTCGAGATCTCCGGCGACGGTCTGATGAAGAGCGCGCCAGTCTTTCCCGGCACGATTCAATGCCCACAATCCGGCATCCCCATCGCCTTGTCCTGCGATGCCCAGACCACTGGCGGTTATCCGCGCATCGCCAGTATCGCTCGATGCGATCGTCATCAGCTTGGACAAATTCGCCCGGGTAATTCTGTCCTGCTCTTGCGAAGAACGCCTGACGAAGCGGTGCGCGAGGGACTAGAAAAACAGACCCTGCTCAAAAAGTGGTTAGGGTCAGCCCTGCCCTAATCCGGATCGATCACCAGCAAATCATCCACCTCTTTGACGGTTTCCATCACCGGAAAGGTCGAGGTCTGCGCAATCCCTGGCAGTTCGGACACAACATCACCGAGTAATTCGCGATAGGCCCGCATATTGCGGGTGCGAATTTTCAACAGGAAATCATAACCGCCCGACATCATGTGACAGGACTGGATTTGTGGCACGTGCTGGACCGCGTCACTGAACGCCTTGAGGTGGCGCCGATGCGTTGATTCCAGTTTGACCTGGACAAAGGTCACATAGTCCTGGCGAATCTTGCTGGCATCCAAAACGCCCTTGTAGCGCTGCACATAACCTTGCGATTCCAGCCGTCGCAACCGCGTCAAACAAGGCGTTTTGCTGAGCCCGACCTGCTCCGACAATTCGCTGATCGACAACCGCCCATCGGCCTGCATCGCGCGCAGGATCTTGCGGTCAAACATATCGAGATCTTCTAACACAAACACTCCCTTAGACCGTTTGATCTGTTTTTATATCTTAAAAAGTAATATCAATCTATAATATTCCATTATCTCAACTCGAAATCACCTTTAACTCATGGTACATTAGGTCAAACAGACTGGAGACCTTATGCCGTTTAGTTCGCACGCCACAGATGACCAATTTGCCACGCTCAGCCACACTTACCTGGCGGACGAGACAGAATTGACCATGTCGCTGGCAACGCGGTTTACGCGGCAGGTCTCTGATCATCCGGCGATCGAGAGACGGGCGCGCGACCTCACCTTGGGCTTACTCAAGGACGCAGAATCGCCGGCCACGGTCGACGCCTTTTTGAAAGAATATGCGCTCTCATCTCAGGAGGGCATCCTGCTAATGCGGCTGGCCGAGTCCTTGATCCGCACGCCGGACAATGGCTCGGCCGCGCAGCTGCTTCGGGACAAACTCCTGGCCGGGACCTGGCTGCCGCATGCTCGTGCCGACCAGGCGCTTGTAAAGCTCGGATCCATCGGACTGAGCTTTTGCAAGACCTGGATCAGAGCGACGGGCGGCGCCACTGGACAAAACCTGCTGTCTCGCCTCGGCGACCGCGTGACGCTTGCCGCCGTGCGTAGTGCGATCGGTCTGCTCGGTCGTCATTTCGTCCTCGGCACCTCAATCGACGCCGCCACCAAACGCGCCGAGACGCTGTCCGATTACGGCGCCACCTATTCTTATGACATGCTTGGCGAGGCCGCCCTGACCGCTGACGACGCGACGCGCTATTTCAAAGCCTATCAACGCGCGCTCACGCACCTGGCCGCGACGGCGAAAGGCGCCGAAAGCTTGCACCAGTCGCCCGCCCTGTCGGTCAAACTCTCGGCCCTGCACCCACGCTATGAACTCGCCCAGCGCGATCGCTGTGTGCCTGCCCTGACCGACCGCCTGCTTGAGCTGTGCGACATCGCCAAAGCGGCCAATATCGGCCTGACCGTTGATGCCGAAGAAGCGGATCGACTGGAAGTCTCTCTGCAGGTCTTCGAACACCTCTTGGCCGCAGATCGTGGATCAGACTGGGGCGGTCTTGGGCTTGCCGTTCAAGCCTACCAGAAACGCGCCCTCCCTGCCCTGCAATGGATTTCAAGTGCCGTCCAAACGCACCGCCGTCAGATCACGGTCCGGCTCGTAAAAGGGGCTTATTGGGACAGCGAGATCAAACGCGCACAAACGCTTGGTCTGGACACATATCCGGTGTTTACGCGCAAAGAGCATACCGACATTTCCTACCTTGCCTGCGCCAGCGAATTGCTTGGCTTTGGCGATCATATCTACCCGCAATTTGCCACCCATAATGCGCAAACGGCGGCGGCAATATCCCACCTGGCCGGAGACCGTCGCAGCCTCGAGTTCCAACGCCTGCACGGCATGAGCGATGGCCTGCATCGTCGCCTCGCCTTGGAAGATGGTTTTGCAACGCGCACATACGCGCCCGTCGGACAGCATAAGGACCTGCTGCCCTATCTTGTGCGGCGCCTGCTCGAGAACGGCGCCAATTCCTCGTTCGTGAACCAGATTATGGATAATGAGACGGCGATCCGCGCTTTGGCCGAAGACCCGGTCACGACGGCCCAGAAACACGGCTTCTCGCCCCATCCGCGCTTGCAGGATCCGCGCCGACGCGGTGACGAAACGCGGCGGGTCGCGCGCGGCGTTGATCTGACGCAAGCTGCGACGATGGATGGCTTGCAAGCCCTGTCGCCGCCCGAATTATCATCGCCGGATCAGACAGCGGAAGCCGAACAGAAGGAAGTGCGCAGCCCGAATGATCGGGCCATTCGACTTGGAACCGTGCGCTTGAGCACGGTCGAGGATATTGAGACGGCGGCGACCCGCGCCGCGCAGAGTTCTTGGCCCGACCTTGCCGCAAACGAACGCGGAACCGTATTGCGACGCGCCGCCGAACTACTGGAACGCGATCGCATGCATTTGATGCAAATCTGCGTGCATGAGGCGGGCAAGACTTGGCCCGACGCGGAAGCTGAATTGCGCGAAGCCGTGGATTTCCTGAATTATTACGCCGATCAGGCAGAACGATCCGGGGTCATCGAACGCGACCCTCTCGGCCTGATTGCCTGCATTAGTCCATGGAATTTCCCATTAGCGATTTTTATGGGCCAGGTTGGCGCCGCCCTCAGCGTCGGCAACACGGTCATCGCCAAACCCGCTGAACAAACGCCGCTAATTGCCATCGCAGCGGTTGACCGCCTGTATGAAGCGGGACTGCCGCATGACGCGCTGCATCTGGTCATTGGGGATGGACGCCTCGGCGCCGCTCTGGTCGAACAGGCCCATATTAAAGGCGTATGCTTTACCGGCTCCACTCAAACCGCCAAGCAGATCGCAAAATCACTGACCGACACTGGGCGCGGCGACTGCCCGCTGATCGCAGAGACGGGCGGCATCAATGCGATGATTGTCGACTCGACAGCTTTGCTGGAACAGTCCGTCAAAGATGTTGTGCGCTCGGCTTTCCAAAGTGCCGGACAGCGCTGCTCGGCTAGTCGCCTGGTTTGCGTCCAGGCCGATGTCGCCGACGCCTTTATCGAGATGCTATCGGGCGCCATGAAGCAGCTCAAAGTCGGCCCGTCCGATCAGATCTCGAGCGATCTCGGACCGATCATTGACGAGACCGCACATCAACGGCTGTCCGTCTATATCGAAGAGATGAAGTCCCGCTTCCAGGTGATTGGCACCACCCCTGCCTGCCCAGATCTTAACGGGCCTTATCTGGCGCCAATTGCTTTTGAAGTGAATTCGGTCTCCGATCTGAAGGATGAGACCTTTGGCCCTGTCTTGCATCTCGTTCGCTTCAAAGGCTCGAAACTTGATCGCCTGCTGAAGGACATCAATGCGCTCGGCTTCGGCCTGACCATGGGCCTTCATACCCGGATCGATGCGCGCGTGAAGCGCGTCGCACGTCAGGCGAAAGTCGGCAATCTCTACATCAATCGCGACCAGATTGGTGCGATTGTCGGCGAACAACCCTTTGGCGGCGAAGGTCTCTCCGGCACCGGCCCAAAAGCTGGTGGCCCGAATTATTTGTTGCGCCTATCTCGGGGCCCGGAATCCAACCGAGATGAACTGACAATGGAGCACAGTCTGCCCGGCCCGACCGGGGAGACGAACACATTACGCCACTTTCCGAGAGGCAAATTGCTTTGCCTTGGCGGCGATGCGCAAGGCGACCTAGCGGCGCAAATTGCAATTGTCAAAGCCACTGGCAACAAGCCGATCGTAGCCACCCCTGAAAAGGCGGCGAAGGCGCTGCACAACCCAGCGCTCGCCGGCGTCTTAATAGACGGAAAGCGACGGGACGAGATTGCCGCCTTGCTGGCGCGGCGCAAGGGCCCGATCCTGCCGCTGCTGTCAGCCAGCGATGACCTGTATCGCTTCCAGCTCGAACGCGTGATCACAATTGACACGACCGCGGCCGGCGGCAATGCCAGCTTGCTCGCGTCGATTTAAGCGAGCGTCTGGTGCAGCGCCCTGCGCCACCCCGCCAACAAATCGCCCCGGGTCTCTGAATCCATGCGGGGCTCGAAGCGGCGCCCCGGGGCCCGTCGCGCCGCCCAGTCTTCTTGGCTCAGACATCCGAGCTGCATACCGGCCAGGGCCGCCGCCCCGAGCGCTGTCATCTCCATAAAGTCGGGACGCTCAACCGGACGCCCGCAAATATCGGCGATGAATTGCATCAGCCAATCATTCGCCGCCATGCCGCCATCGACCCGCAATAACCCGACCTCTGCGCCATCGGCAGCAAAGGCTTCGAGCAGATCATGGGTCTGATACGCCGCCGCTTCCAGGCCCGCGCGAACAATGTGATCAGCACCCGCCCCGCGCGTCAGGCCGGTAATTGTCCCGCGCGCATCGGCATCCCAATGCGGCGCGCCGAGCCCGGTAAAGGCTGGCACCAGATAGACCCCGCCATTGTCTGAAAGCTCGGCCGCGCGCGCCTCGCTTTCGGCGGCATTTGAAATCAGGCCGAGATCGTCGCGCAGCCATTGCACCACGGTCCCGGCATTGAAGATCGCCCCCTCAATCGCATAGGCCTCCCCGCCGCCCTCGATCGAATAACCGATCGTCCCGAGCAATCGATTGGCGGAGGCGGGACGCTCATAACCGGTATTGGCAACCAGGAACGCGCCTGTGCCGTAGGTGATTTTAGCCGTCCCCGGTGATAGGCAGGCTTGCCCAACCAAAGCCGCCTGCTGGTCGCCTATGGCTGACAAGATGGGAATGGCCCGGCCGAACAGATCCGGATCGGTTTCACCGAACTTTGCCCCGGAAGATTTCACCTCCGGCAAAAGCGAGGCCGGAACATCCAACAGATCGAGCATGTTTTGCGACCAGCGCGTTCCTGGCTCGACACTCAACGGATATAGCAGAGTGCGCGAGGCATTGGTGACGTCGGTGGTATGCACTCGGCCGCCCGTCAGCCGCCAGATCAAAAATGCGTCGACAGTACCAAAGGCCAATTTCCCCGCCAAAGCATCTGCCCGTGCGCCTTCGACCTGGTTCAGCAACCAGGAGACTTTGGTGCCGGAGAAATAGGGATCTATGAGCAAGCCCGTCTCGGCCTGAACGGCCGCTTCGTGCCCTTGCTCTCTCAACAGGGCACAGACATTCGCGGTGCGACGGTCCTGCCAGACGATTGCCGGGGCGATTGGAATGCCGGTTTCGCGATCCCAGACCAATGTGGTTTCGCGCTGATTGGTAATGCCAATGCCGGCAATCCGATCGACGCCCCCCGCTGCCTCGATTGCGGTGCGACACACGGCCAGCGTCTTTTGCCAGATGTCTTCACCATCCTGCTCAACCCATCCGTCTGCGGGATATGTCAGAGACACCTCTTCCTGCGCTTGCGAAACAGGCGCAAAGGACTGATCAAAAACAATCGCCCGGGTCGAGGTAGTTCCCTCGTCAATAACAAGAATGAGATCAGCAGCCGACACGATTTCCTCCCAGTTTTGGAGACGCTAGCCGGTTTTTGCGGGCAGGCACAAGACCCATTCACAAGAAATGTTCGTTTTCGAACACAAACCCTATTGCGCAGTGCAGCATCGAATATGACATCGTCGCAACGTATTCAAATATTCGTTTACGCGCTAATTTTTATCGTTTACGAACATTAAAAGTCTGATTATGAAGATGGCGAGCAAAGAAGGCAGGGACGTTGTACGACATCCTGATCATTGGTGGCGGCATTAATGGCGCAGGTATTGCCCGCGACGCGGCGGGGCGTGGTCTCAAGGTCTTGCTGTGCGAGAAAGACGATCTCGCTTCACATACATCTTCCGCCAGCACCAAACTCATTCATGGCGGTCTGCGCTATCTTGAGCATTATGACTTCGCACTGGTGCGCAAAGCGCTGATCGAACGTGAGACACTGCTCAAAGCAGCGCCGCACATTATCTGGCCATTGCGATTCGTCCTGCCGCATCATCAAGACTTGCGGCCATCCTGGCTCCTGCGTCTTGGCCTGTTTTTCTATGACCATCTTGGCGGTCGCAAATTACTGCCCGCAACCAAGAGCTTGAGTCGCAAGACGAGCCGGGTCTTTGCCCCCCTCCAGGACCGGTTTCAAAAAGGCTTTGAATATTCTGATTGCTGGGTCGAGGATGCCCGCCTGGTCGTCCTCAACGCGATGGACGCGAGCGAACGCGGCGCGACGATCATGACCCGCACAGAGTGCGTGGCGCTCGACCCGAATGGAGGCACTTGGCGCGCCAAGCTTCGTATCGATGGCCGCGCCGATATGACAGTCGACGCAAAGGTTGTCATCAATGCGGCCGGACCCTGGGTCGATCGTGTCGCGGGCCAGGCCGGCACGCGCAGCAACGCCCCGCAAGTTCGGCTGGTTAAAGGCAGCCACATCATCGTGCCAAGTCTGTTTGATGATGAGCGTTGTTTCATCTTCCAGGCGGGTGATGGACGGATCATTTTTGCGATTCCGTATGAGGAAGGTCGCTTCACTTTGATCGGCACAACCGACTTGCCCTTCGAAGACGACCTCAATCAGGTCGAGGCCTCAGCCGAAGAGATCCAATATCTCTGCGCGGTCAGCAATGACTATTTCAAGCAACAGATTACGCCGAGCGATGTCATTTCGACCTATTCCGGTGTTCGCCCGCTTTTCGAAGATCAGGCCGAAGACGCATCCTCGGTCACGCGCGACTATGTGCTCAAGCTACAGCACCACGGCGCGGCACCAATGCTGTCCGTCATTGGCGGCAAAATCACCACCTATCGCAAGCTCGCCGAAGACGCCCTGAAACAGCTCAAATACGTTCTGCCAAACGCGCAGTCGCCGTGGACTGCAAAGGTCGCGCTGCCGGGGGGCGATATTCCGGACGCTGATTTCGAGCGCTTTGAGCAGGCCTGCCAAACGGCTTTTCCTTGGCTCGATCCGAACACGTTGCACCGGCTGGCCCGCACCCATGGGACGCGCATCGATCAGGTGCTCGGTTCGGCGCAAAACTTATCAGATCTCGGCCACCATTATGGCGCCGGGCTTTATCAGAAGGAGGTTGATTATCTGATTGAGCGCGAATTCGCGCGCACACCAGAGGACATTTTGCAACGTCGCACAAAGCTCGGCCTGCACCTGTCCACAGACCAGATTTCAGCGCTGCGAGACCAGTTTGAAAACCGGCTCGTGGCGTAACTATCGATGCCCGTCCTGGCATCTCCAAGACCAAACTAAAAAAGATTCATAGGAGGAAATAATGGGACACAAAACAAAGATCATTGTCGGGGCCAGCGTGGCCGCCCTCATGTGCGGGACGAACGCACTCGCCCAAGACGGCGCGAGCACGGAGGAAGCGGCCGAGGAACGCACCCTACAGACGGTCACGGTCAAAGGCATTCGTGGCAGCCTGAAAGCCTCGCTCGATGTGAAGCGCGACTCGAACCAGATTGTAGATGCCGTTTCGGCCGAAGATGTCGGCAAGTTTCCCGACGCAAATGTCGCGGAATCCCTACAGCGCATTACCGGCGTCGCCATCGACCGCTCTGGTGGCGAAGGTCAGTTCATCACCGTGCGTGGCCTCGGCCCAGAGTTTAATACGGTGCTGCTAAATGGCCGCACGATTGCGACGGATAATGACGGCCGTGAATTCTCGTTTGATGTTCTGTCATCCGACATTATCCAACGCGCCGAAGTCTTCAAAACCGCAACGCCTAACCTTCAGTCTGGCGGCATCGGCTCGACCGTGAATGTCGTCACCGCGCGTCCATTCGATCGCCCCGGCACAAGCTTCACGGTTTCTGCCGCCGGCACGTATGACACGCTGCGCGAAGACGTGAGCCCGGATCTAACCGCCGTCGGCTCCTGGACCAATGCCGACAATTCGTTCGGCTTTCTGCTCGGGGCGTCTTATTCGGACCGCGCTGTTCAGGAAGACAGCTCGTTTACCAATGGTTATGCACTGCGCAGCGGCGATCCGGCCGTCCTGGCACCTGAAGGCTCGACCGGCTTGACCACAATCGGCGCACTCCCGGATGGCGCTCGTGTGCAACAACAAGTGGTTCACAGCCGCGACATTCAGGATCGCGAGCGACTGACGGTGAATGGCGCCGCTCAATTCCGCCCGAATGATCGCATGACCTTCACGCTCGATGGGCTGTACACAGAGTTTGACGTGCAATCCTTCGCGACACAGTTCTCGGGCTTCTTCAGCCCGCCTTTCATTGATCCCGTGATCGATGCAAATGGGACAGTCGTGTCGTTCAGCCGGCCAGGCGAAGACTTTGCCGCGCGCAACCCCGCCATCGCGGCAACCGTCGGCCTGTCTCAAAACGACAATGTCGTCACCTCGAACAATCGCCTGGCTGAAACCTATATGATTGGCGGCAACCTGGAATGGGATGTCTCTGACAGCCTGTCTCTTGAGTTTGATGTCTCGGCGTCCAACGCTCAGCGCGATGGCACCAATCCATTCATCGTGATTGGCGCCCTGGCCCCGACATCGCCGCTCATCCAGCTGCCCAACAATGATGGCATTTCGACCATCACAAACCTGTCTGGCCTGACCGATACGTCGATCCAGCGCCTGCACTTCGTCAATGTTGAACGCAACATGGTCGAAGATGATGTGATGGAATTCGCCGCCGATGGTCGCTGGTCGATCAATCGCGGGCCATTATCTGCGATCGCCTTTGGCGCAAGCTATACGGATCGCGAAAAGACACGGGACAATTTCACCAATTTCTCACCCTCACAGGGCGGCGACATTTTCTGTGCTTATTGCGGCTACAATGTCGCGCTGCAGAATCCAGGCATTCTAAGCCCGTTCTCCTTTGACGGTTTCCTGAGCGATGCCAGCGGGTCCGGTTCGGTTCCAAGTCAAATCCTGGGCTTTTCGATCGCCGACGCCTTTGCCGAATTGAACGACACTGCCAACATCACCGATCCAAACCGCAACGGGCTGACCGGTGCGGCTCGGGCCGCCAATGATGCCGACCTGATCGCGCGCCGCGATGCGGCAGGCAATTCGGTCTTTGGCTTCTACACACCCGCCTTCAACCCGGGTGGCAGCTTCGGCGTTGAAGAACAGATCACGGCCTTTTACGCGAATACGGAATGGGAAGGCGATTTTGGCGGTGAGCTGCCTTGGTCGGCCAATTTCGGGTTCCGCCTGGCACAGACCGATGTGGTTTCCAGCGGCTTTGACCAGCCGGTGCTGCAATTCCGCGAGACGCCGGGAGATACCCAGCTGCTCGTCGATTTCGGACCAACCACGGCAGTGTCTGTCTCGAACGATTACATCAACTTCCTGCCTTCTGCGAACATCAAGCTGGAGCCAACAGAAGACACGATCGTTCGGTTCAGCTTCTCCGAGACTGTGACCCGTCCGACGCTGACAGCGCTGGGGGTGAACAACACTTTTGGCGGTCGCTCTAATGCCCCGGTTTCTGGCGGTGGCAACCCGACTCTCGAAGCCTTTGAGTCTTCGAACTGGGACGCCTCCTTCGAATGGTATTTCGATGATGTGAGCTATTTCTCGGTTGCAGCCTTTTACAAGGATTTTGAGAACTTCCTCGAAGCCCAGACCTTGCCGGTTGCAGGACAGGTTCAGATCCCTGTCGGAAACCCGCAAAACCCAACCGGTCCTGACCCGATCCTGGTCAATGTCGACTTCCAGGACACCCGCACTCGGAACGGTGAAACCGGCTCGATTACAGGTCTTGAAGTCGCGTATCAGCGGACCTTCGATCAATTGCCTGAGCCATGGGACGGCCTCGGGGCGGCTGCGAACTACACTTATGTGACCAGCAATATCGATCGGGCTGAAGGATCGGGGGCATCTGACTGTGACTATAACGGTCTGTCGCCGCACTCGTTCAACCTGAGTGGTTTCTATGAAAAAGACGGAATCTCAGCCCGTCTTGCTTATAATTATCGCGACGAGTTCCTATTCCAGTGCTTCTCGAATTTCTCAGAACCACGCACGCGTGAAGCCTTTGGTCAGCTCGACTTCTCGGCCTCATATGATGTTGGCGAGCGGTTCCAGATCTTCTTCGAAGGCATCAATATCACGGACGAAGATACGCGTGACTTCTCACGCTTCGAGAACCGGTTCCTGACATATTCAGACACAGGTGCGCGCTACCAACTCGGCGTTCGCGCGACTTACTAGAACCAATACGAGCGCCTCGACCCGCTAGGTTGAGGCGCTTGTCCGCACCCCTTGCACCTCCCGATCCTCCCGGAGGTGCAAACTGTGACAGCGCGGGGGTGACTCCGCGCTGCCATACCATCTAACAAGATACAAAATAGATTTGAGGAAACGCAGGCATGAATACGCTGCAGGTCGGGATTTTCTTTTTCATCACAGCCGTGATCGGGTTCTTGACCTATCTCAGCTGCCGCAACGCGCCGTCGGGCGATCGCGGCTCTGATCATGACTATTTCCTCGCGAATGGCGGGTTGAGTTGGTATTTCGTGGCGGGATCGATTACCCTGACCAATCTGTCGACGGATCAACTCGTCGGCATGAATGGCAATCAGATGTTGCTGCTCGCCTGGTGGGAACTGGCCGCTGTGGTCGGCCTGCTTATCCTCGCTTATGTCTTCATCCCGATTTATTACCGCAACAAGTGCACCACCACGACAGAGCTGCTCCAGCGCAAATATGACAATAAGCATATTCGCGCGGTGATTTCGGTCCTGTTTCTGCTCGGTAACTTGTTCATCTTCCTGCCAGCCATTCTTTATGGCGGATCGCTATTCCTGAAATCGACCACAGGCGCGGATTTTTCCAGCGTGCTCGGCGAACGGCTCTTTGTGGGCACGGCGGTTGAAGTCGACTCGACGATTTTTGTCATGGCCGTAACCTTCGCGATTGTCGGCGCCCTTTACGCCATTCTCGGCGGTCTGCGCGCGGTCGCGGTGTCGGACACCTATAGCGGCGTGCTGATCCTGTCGCTCGCCGTGTTGGTCGTGGTCCTCGCCCTCAACGCCATCAACTGGGATTTCTCAGACGTCCCGGCGGAGCGCCTCAACATGTTCATTGGCAGCGAGCTTGAAGATGGTAGCGAAACGCCAATCCCCTGGCACACGCTTTTGACCGGCATGATTTTTATCCAGATCTTCTATTGGAGCACCAATCAGACGATCACCCAGCGCGCCATGGCCTCGCCAACGGTCGAAGAGGCTCGCAAGGGCATCCTCGCCGCTGCAGGCATTCGTTTGCTCATCGTCCCCATCATCGCCGTGGTCCCGGGCGTGGTCGCCTACAAGCTATACGGCGATGTTGGCGATGCGGCCTATGGCATGATTGTCGGCGACATCCTGCCGCCCATCTTGTCTGGTGCCTTTGCGGCCGCGATTGCAGCGGCCGTGCTGACCACGTTCAATTCGATCCTCAACGCGTCAGCCGCGCTTTATGTTTGCGACTTCCATGAATCCTATATTGAGGAAGCCCGCGATGTTCCGAAGCTCAGCATGTATGTCTCGATTGCGATGACCGTGCTGGCCATCGCTCTGGTGCCAATTTTTGCCTCGCAAGAAAGCATCATCAACACCGTGCAGCAGCTTTACGGCCTGCTCTCCATGCCGATCCTGTCGGCCTTTATCGTCGGCCTCGCCTTCCGCAATGTCAGTGCCTGGGCCGCCATTATCGGGGTTGTCACCGGCGTGCTGGTCTATGCGGTTTTCAGCTTCAGACTGTACCAGCATGTTGGCATCTCGCCCGAGCAAGGACTCGGTGCGACGCTCGCGAGCGTGCATTATATCCACTACATGTTCGTGACCCTGGTGGTGAGCATTGGCACCGCCCTCATCTCAAATCTGATCGTGTTTGGTCGCAAGGCTGAGCTGACCCTTGGCCGGTCGGCGCCGGCGCCCGCGGCTTAGGAATCGCCCGCGACGTGGAGCTCCATGTCGCTCGTCCGGATGGCGTCCATGAAGGCTTCGGGCGGGGTGCGGTCGGTAAATAGGTGATCGATGTCATCATACTGGCCGAGCCGGATCATCGCGCGGCGACCAAACTTGGCATGGTCAGCGACCAAAAACACGGTCCGTGAATTCTGGATGATCGCCTGCGCGGAGCGGATCTCCTGATAATCGAAATCCAATAGCGAGCCATCCTCATCAATCCCGCTAATCCCGATCACACCAATGTCGAGACGGAATTGTTTGAGGAATTCAGTCGTCGCTTCACCAACAATACCGCCATCAGACTGACGCACGAAGCCGCCGGCAATCATGACATCCGAGCCATCGGTTTCGCGCATCATATTGGCGATATTGATATTGTTGGTGACAATGCGCAGGTCATTGCGGCCGACCAGCTCGGTCGCCAGTGCCTCTGTTGTCGTCCCGATATTCAGGAAGAGTGAGGCGCCCTCTGGAATGCGTTTGGCAACCATGCGAGCAATCTTGCGCTTGGCCTCCATGCCCTCATGCAGCCGGTCCTGATAGGGCTGATTATAGGCATTCCCGATCCGTCCTGCGCCGCCATGGAAGCGTTCGATTAGATCCAGCTCGCAAAGCGTATTGATATCCCGCCGAATGGTTTGCGGCGTCACTCCGAAATGACGGACAAGCTGCTCGGTCGCGACATAGCCCTGCGAGCGAATTAGCTCGAGAATCTGGATTTGCCGCGTCGGAAGATTGGAAACGTCCGCTTCACTCATTTCAGCCTACCTCATTGCATCCCTGACTTAGATGAGAGCCCTGCAAGTCTCATGTCAAACCTCGCGCTGCGTCTCAAACCGCGTCAAAATGGTAAATCAGGCAGGTTTCTGGATGCAGCAGGGGAACCTGCAAGCCGACATGCGCCAAGGCTTCTCCGGGCAATACGGCACCGTCACCGCCAAGATCTAACGCTTCCAAAATCGACGGGCGAGAGATCGACCGCACCGGGTTCGGCCAGACAATACGAGTCCGGTAAGCCTTACTGAGATCCAGCCCAGGCACATAAAGACGCCCCGGAATGGTCTGGCGGTGCCCGGTCAAATTGCACCAGGAAAATAGCGCTTCTGACTGATCGGGCGCGACCACGCCGATCGCATTAACATGTTCTGGCGTGTCGAGGCGATGAAACTCGCCATCATGTATCAGAGCCCTGTGTTGTTTGTGCAAGGCCAGTCCGGCTTTCAAGATTTCGAGGTTTTCGTCTGGCTCTTCGAGCAGATTGAGTTCCATGCCCATATGCCCGAATAGCGCCGTCGCCACCCGCATCTCCATGGTCAGGCGGCGCCCGGTAATGTGACAGGTCTCAGGCCCGACATGCGCCCCCATAATCTCGAGCGGGAAGAAATGCGAAGCTCCGCGCTGAATGCGTTGGCGATCAAGCGCATCATTGCTGTCCGAGGTCCAGATCCGGTCGGTCCGCCGCAGGATTCCATAATCGGCGCGCCCGCCCCCCGAGGAGCAGCTTTCAATTTCGAGCTTTGGATGCGCAGTACGGATACGCTCGATCAGGGCGTAGAGCGCCCGGGTCTGTTGATTGATCGCCGGCCGGCCGCGACTGCCAGGGTGATGCACATCGCGATTCATGTCCCATTTCACATAGCCAATATCATGCGCGCTCAGCAGCTTATGCATGTGATCGAATAAATAGTCGCTGACTTCCGGCCGGGTTAGGTCGAGCACAAATTGGCTGCGGAACGGTACTTGTTCGACCCCTTCGGCGCGCAGGACCCAATCGGGATGATTGCGATAAAGCTCGCTGTCCGGATTGACCATTTCCGGTTCGAACCACAGCCCGAACTCCATGCCGAGCCCGGTGACATGATCGACCAATGGGCCAAGGCCCTCCGGATAGACGTCTTCTGAGGGCCACCAATCGCCGAGGCCCGCCTTGTCATTGCGGCGTGAGCCGAACCAACCATCGTCCAGGATGTACCGTTCGGCACCAACTTCCGCAGCTTTCTCGGCGAGCTTGAACAGCGTGTCATGATCATGATCGAAATACACCGCTTCCCAAGTATTATAGTGGATCGGTCGCGGCTTGTTTTTGATCCGGCCATCCATCACCGTATGCTTGAGATGGTGGTGGAACTTGCGCGACAAGGCGCTGAAACCGCGACTGGTGAAGCCGGCATAGAGTCTTGGCGTGCGATAGGTGCCACCAGGCGCCAGCGACATTTCGCCAGGAAAGAAATACTCGCCCATTTGCACGAAAGCCCGACCATCACTTAACCGATCGACACGGACCCGATTATTGCCGCTCCACCCCAAATGAAAGGCAAAGCAAGGCCCAGCCTGCTCATGCGTTTCCTCCGTACCGACGACCAATCCCGGGAAATTATCATGACTGGTGCGACCATTCTTGTTCTCTCGAACGTAACTGCCAAGAAACGGCGCCACCTCTTCCAGGTGAAACTCACCGGACCAGCGCCCGGTAAACCCGAACAATCGACTCGCACGCGGATCGAGCGGCAAGCTCGCTGAAGCACACCAGTCAATCGCGAGATCGGTCTCGCCAAGGTTTTCGATCTGGGTCTGACAGGTCAGCAAATTGCTGTCTGGGTTAAAGCCAATGAAATGCGTTGCCCGCACTTTCGTCGTGTCGTCCATACAAATGACTTCGACGCGATGTGGCTTGGGCCGGCGAACCTCTGTGACGCGAAACAGGCTGGCCCAGGCCGTACCGTTGCGGTGCGCGGAAAATCCGGAAAGACCAGCGATGCCGGAGCCAGTTTCATTCAGCAAGGAGCTGCCAACTTCAGCATCGGCGCCGCCCGGGGCATGCTGGCGGGTCGTCATCAGCTTCAATAGCTCAGGATCCGATTGGCCCAGCCTCGATCCCCAATATAGAATGCTTGGACGTTGCCCGATGGCACAATCCAAAACCAGGCTGGTATTTCCGGCTGTGAGGGTCACAAAACCTTGCGTGTCTGGCATATGGGGTCCTCCGGCGAGCGCGTCTTTCACGTCTCATTCCATTTGGCAGAAAAGACAAATGTTGGAAATAGAGTAAATTTTTGTCGAAATCGAAAATTTCTCCGCGCTAAAACGCGATTCATTCGAACATCTGGACCTTTGACCGCCGCACGCTAACCCCATCAAGTTACACGCATTCCTCAACTTTTACGGCCACATGAGCGTAAAAATTCATCCGTTTGACAGATTCAGGCATAGCCTTTTTACAAATGATCGAATACGAACAAATCTAGCGATACTATTCCAAATCCTATCAAAGATGGACCGCGCATGAAGCTCAAGCCTGACAAAATGAAGGTGTTGACCCGGCAAGCCGGGGGGCACGACATTCATCGTCGGCACCACATCAAATCGGATGGTCGGAATCTGTTCTTCTATGGTTATGAACCTCACACATTGCCGCGCGTGACGGGCGACGACCTGCAGACCGTGACGGGGTCTGAGTTGCGGTTCCATCCCCTGCGCGGAGACTGGGCGATATATGCCGCTGCGCGCCAGAATCGCACCTATAAGCCAAGCGCCGCGGCGAACCCGCTCGCCCCCAGCAAACCGGGTGCGCCGCTGACCGAAATCCCGTTTGAAGACTTTGAACTTGCGGTCTTCAGCAATCGCTTTCCCAGCCTGTATCCCGAAGCGCCGGACCCTGCCGCGTCCTCGCTGAAACTGCAGGCGGCGAAAGGCGCTTGCGAAGTGATTGTGTATTCGCCGGACGCACAAGGCTCGCTGGCAACGTTGAGCCAAGCGCGCCGACGGCTTTTGGTAGAAGCCTGGATCGATCGGTATCAAGCTCTGTTTGAGGCCGGATGTGCCTTTGTCCTGCCGTTTGAAAATCGCGGCGACGAAGTGGGGGTTACCCTGCATCACCCGCACGGTCAGATTTATGGCTTTCCGATTGTGCCACAACCCCAACAGTTCGCTGCAGATGCGTTCGAGCAGGGTTATGATCTCGCCGCCGACGTTGAAAGCTGGGGTGCGCCCTACTTGATTTCTGAAGCCGGTGGCCTGGTGTCCTATGCACCGCGCTTTGCCCGCTTCCCATATGAAGTCTGGATCTCTGCTCAAGACCCGGTATCTGGTCCTTGGGCCTTTTCGGAGGAACAGGCTGAGGGCTTTGCGCAATTGCTTGGTGACACGGTGCGCCGCTATGATGCGTTCTTCGGGCGCGAAACCCCGTGCATGTTGAGCCTCCATGCCGCGCCTCATGGCCGGGACGGCAAGTTCCAGTTTACGGCACAATTCTATCCGCTTCTGCGAGCGCCTAACCGGGTCAAGTTTCTCGCTTCTGTTGAGCAAGCGACCGGCGTATTTACAGTCGATGTCTTGCCTCACCAGGCCGCTGAGGCGCTGAGAGGCGCGCTATGAACCCAGTTGAAGGATTCAAGGAGACGTTTGGCACCTCGCCTTTGATAGCTGCCTCGGCCCCCGGACGCGTCAATCTGATAGGCGAACACACAGACTATAATGGTGGCGCGGTCCTGCCAGCTGCTTTGCAGCGACGGGTCCAGGTCGCGCTGTCGCGTAATGACACCAACCAGATCGTAATCAAGTCGAGCCGTTTCAATGACACCGTCGAGCGCCCGGTCGGCGACCCGAAACGCGGAGATTGGACAGATTACGCAGTCGGAGCCCTCGACAAAGCTGCAGCGCTAGGATGGCTCGCTGGCGGTGTGAATCTCTTCATCGAAAGCGACGTGCCGGATGGGGCCGGTGTCTCATCCTCGGCCGCCCTGATCACGGCCATCCTGCGCGCCGCGGCGAGGATTGGCGAGGTTACCACAACGCCGGTCGCGATTGCGCAATATGCGCGCGCGGTCGAGAATGATTATATCGGCATGCCGTGCGGGATCATGGATCAAATGGCGGTCGGCCTCGCCGATTATGGCAAAGCCCTCGCCCTCGACACGAGCGACCTCAGTTATAAAGTGATTGAAATTCCATCGGACTGGGGCTTTGCCGTGATCCATTCCGGAGTCCGCCGCGAGCTCGCCGATGGCCGATATAAGGCCCGGTTTGAAGAATGCCAGCAAGCCTCAGAAATCCTGAAAACGAATGAACTGTGCCGGCTCGATCAAACCCAGATTGAAGCCCTGGCACGTTTGCCCGAGAATTTGTGCAAGCGCACCCGTCACGTGATGACCGAACACAAGCGCACCCTTGCTGCAATTGACGCCATGAAGGTTGGCGATCTCGACGCCTTTGCCGCTTTGATGAATGAAAGTCATCGTTCTTATTCGCAGGATTTCGAAGCCTCAACTCCGGTCATCGATGATCTGGTCAATGACGCGTTGAGCATTGGCGCGAAAGCCGCACGGCTGACCGGTGGCGGGTTCGGCGGTTGTATTGTGACCTTGATCGAACGCGACCGGCTCGACGCCTTTGTTGCCGAATTGCTTGACCGCCACGAAAACGCCTGGCGCGTCTGACCTAGATCAGGCCGACTGCGAGTTGCGCCCAGATCAGCGCGACCAGCAAAACCACAAGCAAAGTTCCCGCCCAGCGCAAGATCGGCCGTTTGAGCTCACGGCGCACCAGGATGATCCCCACGGTCAGAAGCCCGACCAGCACCCCTGCGGCAAGATAATCAAGCCCGTCCCAATCCATCTCACCCGCCCGTGTCAGCGGCGGCGGCATCGATCACCTCAAACTGCGCTGTACGCCGGCCATTCCACTCATTGTCTTTCAAGCGTCCCGCCAAGTGGACGCGACCACGTTGCAGCAAGGCATCGCCGAGCGGCGTGCCGAGACAGCGCCAGACCAGTGCCTCAATCCGAGCGCTCGTGTCCTCCACGGTCAGCTTGAGATGGTTCTCGCCGATCGGGCGTGTATGTGTGATCTCGACATTGCGCAGACCAAAGACCGGCTCCGGCGCGCCCTGGCCAAAGGGGCCGAGCGTCTGGATCTTGTCATATGTCTCCGTGGTGACTTGAGCCGGCGCAAGCAAGGCATCCAGCTTCAATTCCTTGGCGGCGGCGCGTTCCTCTTTGAAGTCCGCCATATGCGCTTGCATCCAGTCTTTGAGCCCTTGTAGCTGATCCGGCTCGAGGCTTAACCCACCTGCCATTGCATGACCGCCCCCCGACAGGATCACCCCATCTTTTGCTGCGGCTGAGATCGCATCGCCAATATTCACACCATGGACCGAGCGCGCAGAGCCTTTGGCCACCGGCCCGAGGCCCTGGCCCCAGCCGATCACGATGGCCGGCAAATGAAAGCGATCCTTCAATCGCCCGGCGACGATACCAATGACGCCGGGGTGCCACC
The DNA here is from genome assembly GCA_024743315.1 of Hyphomonadaceae bacterium. Classification (GTDB taxonomy): domain Bacteria; phylum Pseudomonadota; class Alphaproteobacteria; order Caulobacterales; family Hyphomonadaceae; genus Henriciella. The sequence goes on along the minus strand of JANSWU010000002.1, from coordinate 73,013 downwards.
CCTCACCACCCGCGATCAACACGCCAGTCTCTGGGTTTGCATCGAGTTGTTTTTGCGCCTCTACGCTCGCCTGCTCCAGGATCGCCGCTTCGACCGCCTTGCGTTCATCATTGTGCGCATGCAGGCGCTCGGCCAGAGCAATGGCTTCGCGTCGATCTTCGGTCGCGAGGAGTTTTGCCGCCAGCCAGGGATCGCCCACCCGGCCGCCGGCATTGAGCCGCGGCCCGAGCACGAAAGTCGCATGATAGACGCTTTCAATCTTACCAATCCCAGCAATATCCGCGAGCGCACGCAGTCCCAGATTCTGACCGCGTTCGAGGATTTTGAGCCCCTGTTTCACGAACGCCCGATTGGCCCCGCGCAAAGGCGACATGTCACACAAGGTCCCAAGGGCGCAGAGATCGAGCCAATGCAAAATGTCGGGCAGTCCGCCATCAGGCGCAATGCCGCGTTCTCGCGCCACTTTGTTCAGCGCCGCGACGAACACATAGACAACGCCCGCCGCCGCTAAATGTCCCTGCCCGCTCGTATCATCAGCCCGGTTCGGATTGACCAAAGCGGCGCACTCGGGCGGTTCTTTGCCCATCAAATGATGGTCTATGACGATCACAGGCAGTTCAATATTGACCGCTTCAGCAAGCGCAGCAGTGGCGGCGGCGCCGCAATCGACCGTGATAACGAGGTCCGCGCCGGTCTCCTTGAGATGCCGGAAAGCTTCCGCGCTGGGACCATAGCCTTCAGTCAGGCGATCCGGCACGTACAGTCCGATCTCACGGTCCCAGGCGCGAAAATACCGAGTTAGAATGGCCGAGCTCGTCCCGCCATCGACATCATAATCGGCAAACACCGTCACCTGCTTGCCGTCGACAATCGCGTCCAGGGTCAGCTCGGCGGCCTTGATCATATCCTGAAAGCTGGCCGGGTCCGGAAACAGCGCACGCAGGGTTGGATTGAGGAAAGTCTCGACCTCGGCCGCCCCGATACCGCGCGGGGCGAGCAAGCGCGAAAGCAAATCATCTCCGCCGAGGTGCGGCGCAAGCTCCCGAACGACACCTTCATCCGCCTCTGAAAGCGTCCAGAACCGTCCTCCAAATGAGGCTGGTACGAATGGGTTCGATTGCGTCATGGCCTGCAATTAAGCCGGAGTCGGGCATTCGCCAAACGCCTGAAAACAGAGCTCAGGCGACCTGGCCGAGGTTTGACAGCGTTTGAGGCAAGCCATAGCGTTTTGAGACGTGGGGACAAAGACATTAGGATGCCGTGACGGTATTCTCCAGAGGATGAGGTGTTCAGTCTCAGGGTTAAGCCCTGGTCTCCACTGCCGGAAAACAGAAAAATGAGCGGCTTCAACGAACAGGAACTCAAAGTCTTTCACCGGCGGATGCGCAAGCAGACGCGCTACTCGATCGCCGAGTTTGCCAAGCTCAAAGTCCCAATTTTGGAGATCAAACCCTTCACGCGCGATGTCAAAGCGGGAGAGATTAAGCTGGATGTCTGGACCGCGCATGGTTGCTCGTTCGGGGACAGCACCATCCATGCCGCGATTGCCAATCGACGTGCGCGAAATTCTTCCGGGGTCGCCGGAGAGTTCTTCGCACTTCACCGCTACAGTGGCGGCAATTCGGTCGGGTATTTTGACGACCAGCCCGTGATCCGTCAGGCGGGTCATATCTATTTGATCGATCTCGATCTCGCCTGGGAGGGTATTCGCGAACCTGGGCGACTGGAGACGATCTATATTCCAAAGACCGCGATTGGCTACGAAACCGGGACGCACGCTGGCTTTCTGGAAATCGCCCCTGAGACCACACTCGGGCGCTGCCTGGAATCCCACTTCGACGATCTGTTCGAAACCTATCGTGGCTGTGAGGAAGAAGAGCTGGCGCCAATCCTCGAAGAAGTTTTCGCCTGCATGAAAGTCGCCATAGGCGCCCCGCCGCGCCGCGGCGATGTTCGCACTCATTTAAAAGCTGCGATCCATCGTTCCATCTGCGATTTCATTGAAGCCACCCTGGAATCGCGCACCCTTTCTACCTCGGTCCTGCTCGACCATTTTGGTGTGTCGCGCGCCTCGCTCTACCGTATGTTCCAGCCTTATGGCGGGGTTCGAAATTACATCACAGAGCGTCGCGCACTGTGCGCGGTGTTTGATCTCGCGAATGGATCAGGCGAGCGCGGGCAAATCCAGTTTGTCAGCAAGAAATGGGGCTTTGCCAGCGCCATGGACTTTAACCGCACGATCAATCGCCTGTATGGCAGCGCGCCTGGGGCCTTATATCGCCTGATCCCAAAAGAGCTTTCCGACGCGAAAGCCTAGGCCCGGTGCCAGCTTTTAATCTTGCGGACCATGCCGTCGGCGCTGCTCATGACCAGCGTATCGGTGGTAATATGACCATTATGGCGCACGACCCCGTCAACCAGGCCGCCTTTGGTGACGCCGGTCGCACAGAAGACAGTTTCGCCTGATGCCAGTTCATGCAGATCATACTTCTTGTCATAGTCAGTGATGCCGGTGCGATCGGCGCGGCGGCGTTCATCATCATTGCGAAACACCAAGCGGCCCTGCATTTGGCCGCCAACGCATTTCAGGGCCGCCGCTGCCAGCACGCCTTCGGGGGCGCCGCCAGAGCCGACATAAAGATCAATCCCGGTCCTCGGATTGGTCGTATTGATGACGCCCGCAACATCGCCATCTGAAATCAGGTGTACACGGGCCCCTGCGCTGCGCAGACTTTCAATAATCTCGGCGTGACGTGGACGATCGAGCACGCAGGCGGTCATCGCAGATACTTCGAGGCCTTTCGCCTTGGCCATTTCGGCAATGTTTTCCGCCGGGCTGGCATCGAGATCGATCACGCCTTCAGGATAACCAGGTCCTATCGCGATCTTGTCCATATATGTGTCCGGCGCAAACAAGAGACCACCACGTGGCGCAATCGCAAGCACGGCAAGCGCGTTCGCCATCGCCTTTGCCGTCAGAGTGGTCCCCTCCAGCGGGTCGAGCGCAATATCAATCGCGGGGCCCTTTCCGGTTCCGACCTCTTCGCCAATATAGAGCATGGGCGCTTCGTCACGTTCGCCTTCGCCGATCACCACACGGCCTTGAAAGTCGACGGCGTTGAACGCCGTGCGCATGGCATCGACAGCAGCCGCGTCGGCCGCTTTCTCGTCACCCCGCCCGGCCAGCGCCTCGGCCGCGATGGCGGCTTTTTCGGTCACACGCACCATCGCGTCCGCAAGGTGCGGGATCAGAATGCTCTCACTCATTTTTTACTCCCCCGAGCCGGTGCTGGCTCAGCTTCAATTCTCAGTTTCCCGCATCAATCGGAATGACCTGCGGTGCCCCAACACTGGCCTCTAACGCAGACACGCGAGCACTGGCAGCATCTATATCCCCGCGAGAACACACATGCGTGACAATGGCAACAGGCGAGACATCGCTGTCATCAGCCGACTCTTGTAGCAGTTTATTGACCGACACGTCGTGGGCAGCGAGTGCCTCGGTCAGACTGGCCAGCGCGCCCGGTCGATCGGCCAATTTGACCCGAAAGAAAAAAGCCGACCGCTCAGCCGGTTCGGCGTCGACAAATTGGCGACTTTCATGATGTTTGGCGCGGCCGAAGGGACTGCGGGCCGTCGGTGTGAATAGCTTTGAAATGTCGCCCATGACCGCGCTGGCGGTCGGCCCGGCGCCAGCACCTGGTCCGGTCAAGGTTACGGCGCCAACCGGATCGCCTTCAACACGCACTGTGTTTAGCGCGCCATTGACTCGAGCCAGCGGATGCTCAACCGGCATGGCGAGCGGTGCGACGCGGCACACCACACCGGCATCCGTCAGCAGTCCTTCAGCGATCAGTTTAATACGCAAGCCAAGGCGATCCGCCAGAACCAGATCGATCAACTCAACCGTATCGACGCCTTTGACCGAGACTTTGCTGAAATCGAGATCAGCGGTGAACGCAATCGAAGCTAGGATCGCGGCTTTATGCGCCGCGTCCATGCCGGAGACATCAAGGGTGGGATCCGCTTCGGCATAACCAAGCTTCTGCGCCTCTTCGAGCACCTCGTCATAAGACCGGCCGGTGTCGAGCATTTCCGTAGTCAGGTAATTACACGTGCCATTGAGGATGCCAGAGACCCGATTGATGGTGACCCCGGTCAGAGAGTCTCGCAGCACCCGAACAACCGGCACGCCGCCAGCGACGGCGGCTTCAAACATCAGATCGACATCTTTTTCCTGCGCCAGTTTCTCAAGCGCCTGACCATGCATGGCGATCAAAGCTTTGTTGGCGGTGACAACATGCTTGCCCGCCTTGATCGCTTCCTCGACCGCAAACTTGGCCGGACCATCGGAGCCGCCGACCAATTCGACAAAGACATCCACCTCAGGGTCTTCAGCCAAGGTCGCGGCATCATCGAACCAGCGATAGCCAGAAATATCGACGGGTCGATTGCGGCTTTTGCTGCGTGCCGACACACCGACAATTTCAAGTTTGCCCGGCAAGCGCAATTCCGCCTGGCGTTCAACAAGTTCGATCAGGCCGCAGCCAACATGGCCAAGGCCGGCAATTCCCAATTTGACTGTTTTCAAGATCCTGTCCTTTGCAGGGGCGTCGTTTGCCCCTCCTCTTCGAGTTTGGCAAGGAACCGTTTGATGTTTCGGGCCGCTTGGCGGATGCGCTGCTCGTTTTCTACCAGCGCAATGCGCACATGTCGGTCACCATGTTCGCCAAACCCAGCCCCCGGTGCGACGGCGACTTCAGCTTCATTCATCAGCTTGAGAGCAAATTCCAGGCTGCGCATGTCTCCGCATTGCGGCGGGATCTCGGCCCAGGCGAACATGGATGCGGCCGGACTCGGAATTTCCCAACCGGCGCGGCCAAAACTTTCGATCAGAACATCGCGGCGTGATTTATAAGTGGCGCGAAACTCATCGACGCAATCCTGCGGGCCGTCGAGGGCTGCACAAGCGGCCACCTGGATGGGAGTGAACGCGCCATAGTCGAGATAGGATTTGACCCGGGCCAGCGCGCCGATCAGACGCTCATTTCCGGCCGCGAAGCCGATCCGCCAGCCGGCCATGGAATAGGTCTTCGACATGGTCGTGGTTTCAACCGCAATGTCCTTGGCACCATCGACCTGAAGGATCGACGGGGTCGGCTCTTCGAAATAGATCTCATTATAGGCGAGGTCTGACAGGATATACATGTCATGCTTCTTCGCCAGCGCGACCGCATCCTTATAGAATTCAAGGTCGCAAACATCGGCGGTTGGGTTGGACGGATAGCACAGCACCATTGCGGTTGGTGGTGGCACCGAATAGCGGATCGCTTTGGCGATCCCTGACAGATAAGCCTCGGGCGTCGGCGCCGGGATAGCGCGGATTGAGGCCCCGGCCATGATGAAGCCGAAATGGTGCAATGGGTAAGACGGGTCCGGCGCGAGAATGACGTCACCCGGCGCGGTGATCGCTTGGGCAAGATTGGCGAAACCTTCTTTCGACCCGAGCGTGACCACCACTTCCCGGTTCTTATCCAACATGACGCCGAAACGGCGATCATAATACTCAACCAGAGCGCGGCGCAGGCCTGGAATGCCGCGCGAGGCGGAATAGCCATGGACGTTTGGCTTAGCTGCCGTTTCAGCGAGCTTGGCAATGACATGCGGCGGGGCTGGCATATCGGGATTGCCCATGCCGAGATCGATAATATCTGCGCCTTGCGCGCGCAGTTCAGCCTTGCGGCGATTGACCTGTTCGAACACGTAAGGCGGCAGGCGCCGGATTTTGTGAAACTCTCCGCTCATGGTGCGGATCTCCGTATAAAAAACTTTTTGAATTTAGAGGCGGGCGCGCGGCACATTGAAACGGGCCTTGAGCGCTTCGACCTCAGCGTCAGTGAGAAAATCGGCGGCAGGCAACTGCCGCTCCACCGCTCGCCGGACCTCCGTTGCCCAGGCGCGAATCTCTTCCGGCGTCTCAATCGCCCCTTCTGCACGGGGGTCGGAATTGAACCATTTCAGCGCCGCTAAAGTCTCCGCTTCGGAGATTTCAAGTTTGTTCAAGGTTCGGCCTCGATCGCTGAGTTCAGGCACTGAATTCAGGTCGGGGTAGCCGACGCCGCGAAACTCCACCTTACGCGCTTCATACCATTCTGGTGCGTCTGCGCGCATCGCCTGCACTCTTTCAATCGAGCTGGTACAGCCCGCCAAAAGGACAAACGTTACGAAAACACCAGTGCGCATAAACAAATTCCCTCGCTGGACTCATAATTCCCAAAGCTGTTTAGTCTTATAAGGGTTCGCACAGAATGGCGAGAGTCGGTCACATGACCAAAGACAGAAACTTTGATAATTTTGGGGCAAGCACGCTTCCGAACGTTTTTTCGGAGGCCAATGCGGAATCTCTGCAGGCCATGGCCAGCAATTTGATGCAGGCCGTTCAGGAGGCCCAAGGCATGTTGCTCGACTCCTTGAACGGGGTTGATCTACGCCCGCCCGCCCCCGGCCAAGCCGACCCGTTTGGCGGTCTCGACGCGCAAATGAAGCTTGGCGCCGCGCTCGCCCGCAATCCGGAAAAATCGGGTCATGCGATGATGACCCTGTTCCAAGGCTGGATGAACCTGTTCCAAGCCATGGCTTCGAATACGCCAATGCCGCGCGATCGACGGTTCGCTGACCCAGAATGGGAAGCCAATCCAGCATTCAGTTTCATGCGCCGGGCTTGGATGCTGAATGCCGAATGGCTGCAAGGCCTGATCGATACTGTCTCTGATGATCTCGACGAAGCGACCGAACTGAAGGCTCGCTATTATATGAGCCAGTTCGTCGATGCGATGTCGCCGACCAATCTGATGGCGACCAATCCGGCGGCACTGCGCGCTATGGTCGAGACCAAAGGCGAAAGCGTGCTCGAAGGCTTGCGTAATGCGCGCCAGGATTTTCAGCGCGGGGGCGGTCGCTTGGCGATCACGCAGACCGATGAAGACGCTTATGAGATCGGCAAGAATGTCGCCACGGCGAAAGGCAAGGTAATTTTCCGCAACAAGCTGATCGAGATTATTCACTACAATCCGACGCGGAAGAAGATGCGCGAGATCCCGATGCTCATTTTCCCGCCCTGGATCAATAAATTCTACATTCTCGATCTGCAGCCGGAAAACTCGATGATCCGCTGGCTCTTGTCGAAGCGCGTCAACACGTTCGTCGTGTCCTGGCGCTCGGCGGATGATGAAACCAAGGATTATACCTGGGACGATTATATCGAGCACGGCATCCTCGCCGCGCTCGATGCCGTGACCAAGGAAGCCGATGTCGAAACGGTCAATTCGATTGGCTATTGCATTGGCGGCACGCTGCTATCGACGGCGCTCGCCCATATGGGCAAGACGGGCGACACGCGGATCGCGTCGGCCACTTACTTTGCCTCGCAATCTGATTTCGAGCTTGCTGGCGAGCTGAAAATCTTCACCGGAGAGGCCGGCCTGCAGCAAGTCGACAATGTCATTGAAGAGAATAATGGCATCATGCCGGGCGAGATGATGGGCGAGACCTTCAACTGGTTACGCCCGGCGGACCTGGTCTGGCGCTATGTTGTCGACAATTACATGATGGGCAAACAACCGCGCCCGTTCGACCTGCTCTACTGGAATGCCGATCAGACCAATATTCCAGGGCCAACGCACAAAACCTATCTGACCCGTTTCTATAATCAGAACGCATTCAGCCAGGGCAAATTCGAAGTGTTTGGGGACCCTGTGGAGATGTCGGATATTGAGATCCCCGTCTTCATCCAGGCCAGTCGGTCAGACCATATTTGTCCATGGCATTCGATCTATAAGGGCGCACAGAACTTTGGCGGGCCGGTTCGCTTCACCATGGCCGGGTCGGGCCATATTGCCGGCGTGATCAATCACCCGGATGCGCAGAAATACCAGCATTGGGTCAATCCCGAGCTGCCCGAGAATCCGGGGCGCTGGCTGTCGGATGCTGAAGAACTGCCGGGTTCCTGGTGGCCGAGCTGGTGGGAGTGGCTGAAACCGCTGTCCGGCGCCAAGGTGAAAGCGGTGACGCCCAAGGATCATCGGCTGGGTGAGGCGCCAGGTCAGTATGCGGCGCTGAAGCTGAAAGACATCGCTGCGGGCGCCAAACCGGCGGGGCCGTATTCGGATGGCACGGCGCCGACCCCGGGCACACCCATGGTTAAAAAGAAGCCGAGTTATCGCATGCCGGCCGGCTGGCGTCCTCGGACTTAGGCGATTTTTCGCGGCGCTGTCGGCTTACGGTAAAACAAGTGCGAAAAAACCATTCGGGCTGTTAACCATTTAAGTTACTGGCCGCGCTGCACTCTTTCCTTCGCGCCCTCCGAACTTGTAAATTTCATCAAAATCTCAGAGCCTCCATCAACCGCGTATTACAATTCTGCCGCTAGTCCTCCATCAGCGTTAAAAATCTGGGGACGATTGTGGCTCTTACGTGGATGAAATCTTGCCGTCGCGGCTTAGCCGGGCTGGGCAATCGATTGAGAAAAGATCGTCGCGGTAACACGGCGATGATCTTTGCGCTCGCATTGATTCCGATCTTCTCGGTCGCTGGATTTGCGATCGATCACAATCGTCACGTGACGGCCAAGAAACAAGTTCAGGCCTCGCTCGACGCCGCGGCTCTTGCGACCGCGCTGCGTCTGGCAGAAGAGAAACTGGACCCATCCAAGCTCGACCCGATCGCGCAGAGCTATTTCGATGCGCAGATCGAGAAAAACGTCGCCATGAAGCTGCAGCCAATCAAGGCGCAAGTGGTGGATGATGAAGTCGTGCTGACGGCAACAGGGACGCTCGACACGTCCTTGATGGCGATCATCGGACAGAATGACATGCCGCTCAACGCAACCACGGCTGTGGTCTACAATATTCAGCAACCGGTCGAACTCGCACTCGTCCTCGATACGTCAGGATCGATGAAAGGCTCGAAGCTGACGGCACTAAAAGACGCATCGGAATCGCTGGTCGACATTCTCTTGCCGAGCAGCGACCCGGCGCGCAATGATGCGGCCAAAATGTCGGTCATTCCGTTCAACCGGTACGTCAAAATCGACACCAAATACAAGAATGCGAGCTGGATTCGCGACACCGATTCTTACACGCGCACCTGGGAATCTTGTAAGACCACCAACAAGGCACGCCGTGAGGCTGGCTGCTGGCAGGAATCTTATTCCTGCACCAAATGGCGCGGCTCGGCCGAGCAAGGCAATCGCGAATCTTACAAAGGCACATGCAAGCGTTGGAAATGCCCCAAGGGTGCGGATCCCGACAAGACCTGCACAACCCGATCTGAGTTCCGCAAGTGGCATGGCTGCGTGCGCTCGCGCAAAAACCCGTACAATGTCCAGGATGACAGCTATACCAGTCAGAAAATTCGCGGCATCGTGTCGAAGAATGCTTGCAGCACGACCCAGACCATCGAATTGACCAATGATCACGATGCGGTCGACAAGGTCATTAATGCGCTCAAGGCCAATGACTCGACCTATATTCCAACCGGCTTGATCTGGGGCCTGCGATCGCTCTCCCCGGCGGCTCCGTTCACCGGCGGTGAGGACTATACCAAGTTCGCCAGCGATGGTGGTCGCAAGGCGATCATGCTGATGTCAGATGGCGCCAACACGGTTTCGCCAAACAATTCCGGGTGGCACAATAAGAGCAATGTCAATCAAGCCAATGGCTATACAACCGACATCTGCGACGAAGCCAAAAGCCTCGGCATCGAAGTCTACACAGTCGCATTTGACCTCGATGATGATGACACCAAGGACATGCTGAAAGACTGTGCCACGGATGACAGCTATTTCTATGATGCAAGCAATGCCGAAGATCTGCAGGCCGCCTTCGACTCGATCGGGCGTGACCTGGCTGAGCTGGCAATTGCCCGCTAATCCAATGGCAAGCCAGGCTGGTCGCTAGTTGACCAGCCCCATTTCGTGGCGATAGCGACGACGCAAGAGATCAATCGGCGCCAGCTCGCCGCTCTTGGCTTCTTCATAATGCCAATAGGTCCAGCCATTACAGGCCGGCGCCTGCTGGACAAACGCCCCGACACGATGGATCGAGCCGGTCGCCTCGCCTGTGGTCAGACTGCCATCAACGCGGATACGGGCATTGAACCGCTTCTTTGGCGACCATAGCCGATCCCCCGGCTTGAGCCAGCCATTCTCGATCAGCGCCCCGAACGGCACACGCGGCAAGGATTTCTTGCCTTTCTCGATCTCAAGCATGTCGCCTTCGATCGGCGTGATTGCTTTCAGGCGGGCTCGCGATAGGCGGATATAGGCCGGGTCCTGCTCGATGCCGACATAGGCGCGGCCGAGTTTCTTGGCCACAGCGGCGGTGGTTCCCGTTCCGGAAAATGGATCGAGCACGACATCGCCGGGCTTGGACGTGGCCAGCAGGATGCGTTGCAACAAGGCTTCCGGCTTTTGCGTCGGGTGCGCCTTCTTGCCATCATCGCCTTTCAGGCGTTCGCCGCCAGAGCAGATCGGGATCAACCAATCCGAGCGCATTTGCTTGTCTTCATTGAAGGTTTTCAGCGCATCATAATTGAAGGTCACTTTCGACTTCTCGGACTTGCCGGCCCAGATCATTGTCTCATGCGCATTCTGGAACCGCGTGCCTTTGAAATTCGGCATCGGGTTGGACTTGCGCCAGATCACGTCATTCTGAATCCAGAACCCTGCATCCTGCAACACGGTCCCGACCCGGAAAATATTGTGATACGAGCCGATCACCCAGATCGCGCCATCATCCTTGAGCACGCGGCGGCATTCGCTCAGCCATTGATGCGTGAACAGGTCATAGGCATCAAAACTGTCAAACTGGTCCCAGGCATCGGTGACGCCATCGACCACAGACTGATCCGGGCGGGTCAGCCCACCGCCCAATTGCAGATTATAAGGCGGATCAGCGAAAATCAGATCGACCGAATTGTCCGGCAGGCGCGACAGCACGTCGACGCATTCGCCTTCAATAATTGTATTCTTGTTGAGCTCCATGCCCCGTGCTTCCCATCGTCGAATCAGTTGCGAATCAGAAGCACTCCAAATCACCCGGTTCGGGTTATCGATTCGTTACCAATCGCGAAACTGATTCGCTTACCATCGTTTCGATATCGAAACTGCACAGATTCAGGTCTGTGGACAAGTCTGTGGAAAATCGGACGGGGTCGATTTCGCTTGCGTTTCGTGACGCACACGTCATCTTCGCAATATGAGCTCTGCGTCCGACCGGCTTCCGCTTCCAAAGGTTCTTGCATTTGCCAGCGTGGGGATGCCTTTAGCCGCTGTGGGCTTGCCGATGGCGGTGTTTGTGGCGCCGATGTATGCCGAACAGCTCGGCCTTGGCACCACCATGGTTGGACTGATTTTCATGATCCTGCGCTTTTGGGATCTCGGCACCGACCCGGTCATGGGCTGGCTGGTGGACACACGGCCAACCAAGCACGGCCGGATCAAGCATTGGCTGATCGCCAGTGTGCCGATCCTGATGCTCGGCTCTTTCTTCATGTTCATGCCAATGGGCGAGACGGTCTCGCCAGCTTATCTCGTGGTCTGGCTGACCGTGCTCTGGCTTGGCTTCACGATGTTGCAGACGCCGCACCAATCCTGGGTGCCGATGATCACGACCGCTTATGATGAGCGCTCACGCTTGTTCATGTGGCGCGAAATCATCAATACGATCACCTTGCTCACCTTGCTCGTGGTCCCGACTCTGCTGGCGATCAATTACGGCATTGAACGCCGCGGCCAGGTACAGGTGATGGGCGTTATTTTGCTGATTGTGTTGCCGCTGACCGTCTTGCTTGCCGTGCTGTTTGTGCCCGACCCGGCGCCGAAATCCAGCGAACCGAAAATGGAATTCAGCTGGACCGCGATCAAAACAGCGTTCCGCGACCCCAACATGGTGCGCGTCCTGCTGGTCGAGATCCTGGTCGGCATCGCGATTGCCGGAACTGGCGGCACCTTCCTGTTCGCAGCGCAATGGGGCTTCGGCGTGACCGGCCTGGCGCCTGTCATTCTTATGGTCTTCTTCATTGCCGGGTTCGCCGCCATGCCGCTTTGGGTCCGCCTGTCAGAGCGGACCGAGAAGCACACGATTTTCATGGTCACCTGTATCTGGTCGATCGCCACTTACACGCTGTACCTGCCGCTCAGTGCGATGGGTGGCGGCGCCACCTATTTGCTGATCGCGGCGGTGGTGTCGGGTCTCGGTTATGGCACGCCCTTCATTCTCGCCCGGTCCATGGTCGCCGACATTATCGAAGCCGAACAGGCCAAGACCGGGGAAAACCGCTCGGGCATGTATTATTCCCTAATGTCCGGGTCGTATAAGACCGGCGCCAGCTTTGCCATCGGCATTCCTTATATTTTGCTCGGCGCTTGGGTTGGATTCGATCCGTCTGGCGAGAACAGCCCGGAAGTTGTTCGCGGCTTGATGTATGTCTTTGTCGGAGTGCCGGTGGCGTCTTATGCGCTAGCCGCGATCATCCTGCGCAAGTATCGCCTGACCCGCGAAGAGCAAAAGGCGAATGCCGACAAGCTCGCCGCCCAGGCCGCCGAATAGATCACAGATCCATGCGATATTGCCCGCCGCGCAAGACCGGCGGCTTGAACACGTCGGTCCGCAAAGGGGTCCGCTGAGGTTGAAGGCCGAGCCGGCGCACGGTGCGGGCAAAACGCTGCGCGATCAGTTTCGCATGCGCCCCTCGCCCGGCGCCACGCGTAAACCATTCAGCATCATAATCCTTGCCGCCGCGCATCTCTCTCAGCAGATTGATCACCCGCGCAGCGCGATCGGGATAATGTTCGGCCAGCCATTCATGGAACAGGTCTTTCAATTCGTGCGGCAAACGCAGGAGGACATAACCGGCCCCAATCGCCCCCTGCTCTTTCGCGGTCTCGAGCAAGGATTCCAGCTCAGGTTCGTTCAAGGTCGGGATGATCGGCGCCGCCATCACGGTGACCGGCACACCCGCCTCACTCAACACACGCACGGTCTCGTAGCGCTTGTGCGGGGCGGCCGCGCGCGGCTCCATCGTTCGGGCCAGCTTCGGGTTAAGTGTGGTGATCGAGACCCCGACCCGACAGAGCTGTTTCTCTGCCATCGGCGCGATCAGGTCGAGGTCACGCTGGATCAGCGCCGACTTGGTCAAAAGCGACACTGGATGATTATGATCACTCAGGATCTGCAAGAAACGCCGGGTCAGTTTTTGTTCGCGCTCGACGGGCTGATATGCGTCCGTATTGACGCCAAGCGCGATCGGGCGTGGGACATAGCCCGGGCGCGACAATTCTTTTAAGAGCAGATCCGGTCCATCCGGTTTGAAGAACAGCTTGCTCTCAAAATCCAAGCCCGCCGACAGGCCGTGATAGGCATGGGTGGGCCGGGCAAAACAGTAGACACAGCCATGCTCACAGCCGCGATACGGATTGATCGAGCGGTCAAAGTGAATGTCAGGCGATTTGTTGAACGTGATGATTGTGCGCGGCGTTTCCTTGGTCAGCGTCGTTTCGAGCCGCGGGGCCTCTTCCTCAATCGTCCCCCAACCATCATCCAGCGCCTCGCGCGTTTCCCGCTCGAACCGTCCGGTCTGGTTCGAGACCGCGCCCCGGCCGCGATGATGAAAGCGCTCCTGCACCTCCGCCACCGCGGCCCGGCCCACCCGGCCGTTTTTCGCAAGCTTATGTCCCGTTCGCATGGGAGCGTTGGAGCACACTCTTTAGAACAAAACAAGAACTTCTTTATTGTTTCCACAAGTTATCATCGCCGGGCGCGGGAGCTCTATTCCGCAGCGGCGAGCTCGATGACGTCGCCATCCTTGAGCCGGAAGGTCAGCTCGCGAAGGGTCGTGACGTCGTCGATCGGATTATCCGCAAAGGCAATGAAACTTGCTTCACAGCCAATATCCAGACAGCCGACCGCGCGGTCTGGGAAGATCACTTTCGGTGTCGTCATGGTGGCGATCTTGAGCAGTTCTGAGGCGTCGAAAATACCTTTCTCAACACCGGCAATCAGCCCTTCAGTCATTCCGGATCCATAAGCATTGCTACCGACCACCATGTCCGCGCTCGCGTCGCGCAAAAGCGAAATGTTTTGTTGTTCCCAATCGAGATATTTTTGCGGCCGGTCTTTGCTCCATTCGGTAACGATGAACGTGGTCGACATGCCTCCGCTGGCGGCGCGTTCGGCATCTTCAGTAGACAGCAAGCAATCCTCAGGCAGCGGCACATCGTAATAAGGGCTGTCCGGATCGCCATCGGTCTCTTGATAACATGGCAAATGCGTCGCGTTAAACGCGCCGACTTTCAGCGCTTCGCGGAAATCCGAAACAGAAGATGTGGCAATGGCCAGTCGTTTGTTAGCCCGCGCGGCAAGCTCGGCAATTTGCGGCAATAGTTCAGGATCGACACCGCCGCCGGGTCCCCATTTGCCCCAGCCTTCGGCATAGCGCTCGCTTTGGCGCAGGAAGACTTTGATATGGTCGGGATCATGCGCGAGAAGCAAAGCCATTTTTGCCGCCACATCTTCTGGCGTCTCGACGACATAATAGGCATTGTCCGCGACCCGTCGGCTGGCCCGGATCGCGTCCTGGTTTGCCAGCTGTTGCTCATATGAACGCAGCCCCAGCGCCAACGCCTCATAAATCTCAGCCGGATGGCTGTCTGGCCCGGTCACGCCCCCGAGCGAGCTCGCGACATCGACATTTCCAGGTCCCGACAAACGGTCACGAATGCGCACGACTTCGTCGGTCATTGCCGTCATGTTCATGGCGTAGAAGGCACCCGATTGCAGCCCGATCGAGATATGCCAGTCGAGCGTGAATGGCCCATCGAAATGATGCGTATGCGCATCGCCGATCGGCGGCGTGATGTATTGCCCAGAGAGTGAAACGCTCGTGCCAGCTCGCGCCGGGCAATCGACAATCACTCGGTCCGAAACGCAGATCGTTCGGGCGACGAAGGCCTCGCCGTCAAAGACAAAGGCTTCTGTATATGCCGTGACATCTGCGCGAACTTCATTGGTTTCGGCGGGCGAGGAAACCGAGTGGCAAGCAGCCAGGAACAAACCTGTTATGGCGAAAAGAGTGAGGGGGGCGGATCGCATCCAATATCTCCTTAAGATTGAACGTGCCGCCCTAACGCAAGCCAGACGCGTCCGGGATTTTTCTGCCGAACGCGCAGAATTACGGCCTGAACCGACCCTTAAGCGGCCCAATCAGACAATCGCAAACCGTGACTTCAGAGCCGCTGCCCCTGCGCGGCTTGTCTCAAAAGTGAGGCCATTTTGCAAATGTACCGATTGTCGGCCATTTCCGGCTGGCTCGACCGAATGCACCTGATCGAGATTGATGATCACCGATTTGTGGATGCGCACGAATGTCTCAGACGGCAGCACTGATTCAAGCTCCGACAGCGACAGTCGGGACTCCAATTGTTTTGCGCCAACCATCAGTAGGGTCAGGCCATCCATCGCTCGCACAGCACTGATCTCGTGCACCAAAACCGGGACCAGACCCTCGCTGGAGCGCGAATAAAGCCGCGCCGCCGGCGCCTCTGGTTCGAGCGTCAGCCCATGCTGTCTAAGCTTGGCCAGCGCCCAGTAGGCATAGGTGCCACTGACAATGATGAAGTATAAAGCCAGGCCCTGGAACAATTGCCAGGCGATGACTGGGCTCGGCCAGATTGGCGCCGACCAATTGCCATTGAAGACACCATTGAACAATTGCAACAGCCGGAACAGGGTCAGCGCCCATAACGCCGAATAGGCCACCGCCCCCAAAGTGTGGACGATGAGCTGCAGCCGCAGCTTCTTTTGCACCAGTTCGGTCAGCGTGAACCAGACCACGCCAATACTGACAATCGACGGGTAAAGAATGTTGGCGAGCCAGGTCGTGATCAGGGTGCGGCCATCAATATCGACAAATACACCGAGCACGAGCAAGTAAGCCAACCCCAAAGGTAGCCAGGCCAATGCATAGGCTTTCCACCAATTCTTGGGGTCCAGTAATTGGGACTGCTCGATTGAAGTCGATTGATCAGGCTTATCCGCCGTTTGCATATTCAACTCTACTCGCCTCGGTCAGTATATCTGAATTCGCTCACAGATCCGACCTAGGGACTATTTTTGGGCAAGTCACTAGCGATCGGAACTTACTGCGAGCTTCAAGGCTTTGGCGAACACGCTCGGCAGTGCGTCAGCCGCCTTTTTCAAAGGCGTCAGCAATTGAGGCTCGTCCACCTCGCCGCGCCAGACTTGCAGCGTTAGAGCAAAATGCGTGAAGACGTGCCGGACCTCGCCAATGCTTTCAAAATTCGCCCCTGAGGGGAATTTTGGCTGTGGGTACTCACTTGCCCAATCTGATGTCGGCAAGCCCATCATGCCGCCCAGCAAGCCTTTGTCAGGCCGTTGTTCGGTCAAAACGGTTCGGTTTTGGCCCGTGAGCACATAGACATGGCCAAGACGCATTGGTTTGGCAGTTTTCTTTGGCTTGATCGGATAGCGCTCCGGATCGCCTTCCGCGCGCGCAGCACACAGCTCCCGCAAGGGACAGATGAGGCAATTAGGCGCTTTCGGGGTACAAATTGTAGCCCCCAAATCCATCAGCGCTTCGGCAAATTCGGCCGGACGATCGGCCGGCACCAGCGCCTCGACCACTCCCTTGAGCCGCTCTTTTTCAGTTTTCCACTCCCCTTTCAGGGCCATCAGCCGGGCAAAAACCCGGTCAACATTGCCGTCGACCGCAGCTGCCTGTCGGCCAAACGCGAGCGCGGCCACCGCCCCGGCGGTATAAGGTCCGATGCCCGGCAATTGGCACAGGCCGTCAACCGTATCCGGCCACGCCCCCTGCGCTATCACTTCACGCGCGCATTTCAGCAGATTGCGGGCGCGGGCATAATAGCCAAGCCCGGCCCAGGCAGCCATGACATCTTCGTCCGCAGCGGCGGCAAGATCCTGCACGGTTGGCCAACGTTCGGTGAAAGCGAGATAATAACGCGTCGCGTGCGGGACAGTGGTTTGTTGCAACATGATCTCGGCGAGCCAGACCCGATATGGATCTGGCTGGACGCCTTTCGCGCGCGCCCCTGGCCCGATCCGCCAGGGCAATTCGCGCGCCGCGGCGGCGTACCAATCGAGCAAAAGGTCTGAAAGGTCTGCAAAGTGTAACTTTTCATCCATGTTCATGGCGGGCAAACTGTTGTGAATGGTGAAACGATCAAGCCTCGACCCTTTGGAAGAAGCGCGCGCGCGCGTCAAACTGCGATATGCGAAAGCCAAGCCGGTACATCCCGGGCCCGGCACGATCGGCACCGCCGCCATGCGCCTCACGCGCAAAAAACTGCCGCAAAAGGCGGCCACCCTGAGCCGGTTGAAAGTCGAGTGGACCGAGATTGTCGGCGAACAATTGGCACGTCTGTGTCGACCGGAAAAGCTGAGCCCGGCCAAAGGTGGGCGACGCCTGACCTTGATGGTTATTCCGGCAGCGTCAGGACTGGTTCAGCACCAGAGCGAAATCATCCGTCAGCGCGTTTCAGTGGCGGCTGGCGGTGACATCACGGCGATCAAGATCCTGCAAGGCCATTTTGGCCCAGCCCCCAAGGTCACAAAAAAAGGCCATATTCCCCTGACACCAGAACAGCGAGACGCTCTGATAGCGAGCGCTGCATCAATTGATGATAAAAAGCTGCGTGATGCGCTTGTCTCGCTCGGCGAAGCCGTGTTGACCGCAGAACCGGAAACGCCAAATTAAGAAGCGCCAAGAGCGCTCCCATTTTAAGTCCCAGAAAGGTCGTCCCCACATGCTCCGTTATACCCGTCGCGCCACGGTTGCAGCTCTTTCGGCACTCGCCCTTACCGCCTGCGGGGCCGCCGATACCAGCAATGCGCAGGAAGGCCGCTCCACGTCTGGCGATGTCGCCCTGACGGACATCACGCTTGGCAGTGAGGATGCGCCGCTGATCCTGGTTGAATATGCGAGCTGGACCTGTCCGGCCTGCCTCCAGTTTCACACCGATGTGATGCCGATGCTGAAAGCCGATTATGTTGATACAGGCCAGGTCAAGTTCGTGTTCCGCGAATTCCCAACGCCGCCAGCAAATGTCTCGGTTGCCGGATTTGCGCTCGCCCGATGCGCTGGCGAGGATCAGTATTACAATGTCATCGACGACCTGTTCATGGCCCAGACCAATATTCTCAATCTCGCCCGCTCCGGCGGCAACATTGAGGGTGCCCTGCGCGATATCGCATCCAGTTATGGCATTGAAGGCACAGGTTTTAACGAGTGTCTGGCCAATCAGGATGTCACCTATGCGATTGGAGAATCGGTGATGAAGGGCGATAGCCAGGGCGTCAACTCGACCCCAACCGTGTTCATTAATGGCGAGCGCCTACAAGGCTTTGACTGGCGCACCGCCGAGGGCATGAAAACCCTGCTCGACGCCAAGCTTGGCGTCCCGGAAGCTTCGGAATCGACCGCCGAATAGGCTTCGTTTCGCTTTCGCAACAGCGTTAACAACTTGGCAACCAATCCGACTCAGACTGTTAAGGAAAGGTTATGAGAATGCTTCGTTTCAACCGTCGCGGCACCCTGTTTGCTCTTGCTGCACTGGCTTTGTCGGCCTGTGGGTCGGCCACTGATGGTACCGACACTGCAGATGAATCGGGCCCATCCGACAGCGATGCCGTGGTGCTGCAGGACATTATTTTTGGCGATCCTGACGCGCCAGTGACCTTGATCGAGTATGCCAGCTGGACCTGCCCGGCCTGCGCCGATTTCCATATGCGCATCCTACCGAGCGTGAAGGCCGATTATATTGATACCGGCAAGGTACGGATGGTGTTTCGCGAGTTTCCGACCCCGCCAGCCAATGTCGCAGTGGCCGGGTTCACACTGGCACGCTGCACCTCAGGCGAAGCCTATTACGATCTGCTCGACGAGCTGTTCAAGCGCCAGGATGCGATTCTGACCTTGGCACGGCAAGGTGGACCTGTCGTGGAAGCCCTGAAACAAGTCGGCGCCAATCATGGCATTGAAGGCGATGAAGCGTTCGACAGCTGCCTGAACAATCAGGAAAGTCGCGACGCGATCCGGGCATCAATTGCCGCGGCCCGCAGCAAAAATGTCGACGCGACTCCAACGCTCTTCCTGAATGGCGAGCTGTTGGACAATAGCGTCCGCATTTCGGTGAACACCTTCACCAGTGCGCTGGACGAAGCCTTGGCTGAAAGCGCCAGCGAATAGGAAGGAATGGGGGCTGCATGCAGTTAAAAGAGTTACGCATTGCAGGCTTTAAGTCCTTCGTGGACCCTGAATCCGTGCCGATCCGTCCTGGCCTGACCGGCATTGTCGGCCCGAACGGGTGCGGCAAGTCCAATCTGCTCGAAGCCATGCGCTGGGCCATGGGCGCCAATTCCGCCAAAGCCATGCGCGGCGGCGAAATGGATGATTTGATCTTTTCCGGTGCTGCGGGACGCCCAGCTCGCGAGCTCGCGGAAGTGACCCTGGTCCTCGACAATAGTGCCCGCACCGCGCCGCCCGAATTTAACAGCTCGGATACGCTGGAAGTCATGCGCCGCCTGAAACGCGGCGCTGGCTCAAGCTACAAGCTGAACGGGCGCACCGTCCGCGGCAAGGACATCAAACTGCTCTTTGCGGACGCGTCCACAGGCGCCAATTCGCCATCGCTTGTCCGGCAAGGCCAGATCAGTGAATTGATCGGTTCGAAACCGCAAAACCGCCGTCGCATCCTCGAAGAAGCAGCGGGTATTTCGGGCTTGAACACGCGCCGCCATGAAGCTGAACTGAAACTGCGCGGGGCTGAGACCAATCTTGAACGCCTGACCGAAGTGTCTGCCGAGGTCGAGCGCCAGCTGGAAAGCCTGAAGCGCCAGGCTCGGAAAGCCCGGAAGTATAAAGAATTAAGCGCCCGAATATCCGCCCTGGAAGCCTATCTGGCGCACCTGAAATGGCACGCAGCGAAAGCCGATCAGGAAACCGCTGCGGTCTCCCTGGCCCGTGCCAAGACCGAAGTTGAACGCTTAACGCGCGAAGCCGCGGTCGCCGAAACCAAACGTCTCGAAGCCAGTGACGGCATCGGTCCTCTCCGGACGGCTGAAGCCACCGCCTCCGGCAAACTCGGCCAGGCCCGTATTGAGCTTGCGCGGATCGAAACCGAGCGCAAGAACGCGGCGGATATGCTGGCCGGTCTTGAGCGCGAAGCGACCCGCCTCGCCGAAGACATTCAGCGTGAACAGACCCAGAAGGAAGAGGCAGAGCGCACCCTCGCGGATGCCAGAGAAGCGCTCGCCGCCCTTCCGGTCGAAAACGACACGACCAATAAGGAAAAAGAAGCCGACGCCGAGCGCGTTCTCGCCGAAGCCAAACAAGCGCTCGAGACAGCACAATCTGAAGCCGATGCAAAAAGCGAGGCGCTGGCGCAGAAACGGGCAGAGATCCAGGCGCTTGAAGCCAATGCCAATGCCCACCGTCGCCGGATGGAGAGCCTCGAGCAGGAGGTCCAGCACTTGCGCGGCGCTGTCGCTGCCCTGCCCGATACGTCCGAACTGACCAAAGAGCTGAACGTAGCGCAGGACGCCGAGGCTCATGCCGAAGAGGCATTAAAGACCGCACAGGACGCGCTTGAGGCCGCCGAACAGGGCGTGCTTGACAAGCAGGAAGCAGAACTTGCCGCCAAGACGCCGGCGGATGAAGCCCAGGATGCCTTGCGCACGCTGGAGACCGAGATTGCAGGCCTGACCCGCCTCTTGCGCAAGGCCGAAAGCACGCAAAGCCCACCCGTGGTTGAACAGATGCGCACCCGGGACGGCTATGAAAAAGCTGTGGCCGCGGCGCTCGGTGATGATTTGCAGGCACCGACCGACCGCTCCGCCTCAATCTATTGGGCCGGCAGCAGCGTCAAAACCCAGGCGCTACCAGGCTTCGCCAAACCACTGACTGATTTTGTCGAAGCGCCGGGCGAACTCGCGGCCCGCTTGTCACAGTGTGGTGTGGTTTCGCGCTCCGAAGGCGAGGAGCTTGCTCCCGAACTGAAACCCGGCCAGCGCCTGGTGACACTGGACGGCCATCTCTGGCGCTGGGACGGCTTCACTCGCACGCCAGCCGCGCCGGTGGCAGCGGCCGAACGTCTGGAACAACAAGCGCGCCTGGAAGCCGCCCAAAGTGCGCTCGGCCCGCAACGTCAGGAAGTCTCAGAGCTGCAAGCCAAATATGCGGCCGCACGCGGCGAGCGGATTGGCGCCGAAGAAGATCTCAAACAATTCCGTCGCAATGTGCAGGATTGCAATCAGCGCCTCGATACCGCGCGTCGCAATCTCGCCAGTGCCAAACAGCAGACCGATCGCGCCAGCCTGAAAGCCGATGCAGCTAAGGAAAACCTGGCTCGTGTTGAATCTGATCTGGCCATCGCCACGGAAGCCTACCAAACCGCCGCGAAGCCAGAGAATACAGAAGTCCTGGTCGAGCTTGAACAGGCTGTCGACGCGGCGCGCCAACGCTTGAGCGCCGCACGAGAGCGCGAAACCGAATGCCGCGGTCGCCTGACGGACCTGACCCGCAACCGCCAGCAAGCGATGGCCCGCCGGGAAGCTCTCGAAAAAGACGTTGAACGCTGGGAAAGCCGTCTCTCCGGCTCAACAACCCGCGTCGAGGCCTTGATCAAACGGCGCTCAGAAGCTGCCAGTGAAGCGGCGCAAGCCAAAGCCCGTCCGGAAGCCTTGCAGGCGCAACTCGACGGGCTCGCCGCGCGGGTTGAAACGCTTGAAACCGAACGCCAGACCGCGGCTGACACTTTGGCCCAACGCGAGGCGGAAATCCGCGAAGTCGAAGAGGCGGCCCGCTCGACCAATAATCTGGCCATGAGCGCCCGTGAAACCCTCGCCATCGCCAATGCGAAACTGGAAAATGCCACTGAACGGCTATCAGAGGCGGCCGAGATCGCGCAGACCCAGTTCCAGCGGGCGCCGGAAGGCTTGCTGACCATCGCCAAGGCCGGTCTTGAAGACGAAGAAATGGAAACGCTCGACGTCAAAGAGGCCGAGCGCCAGCTCGATTTCCTGCGCCGCGACCGGGAAAATCTCGGCGGCGTGAATATGGAAGCCGAAGCCGAGGTCGAAGAAATCTCATCCCGCCTTGGGTCACAGGCCGAAGAAAAAGCCGACCTCACGGCAGCGATTGCCAAGCTGCGTGAAGGCGTGGCTGCGCTCAATGATGAAGGACGTAGCCGCCTGCTCGGTGCGTTTGACCAGGTCAATGAGCATTTCAAAACGCTGTTCACGACCCTGTTCCGGGGTGGTGAAGCTGAGCTGCGCCTAGTCGACGCGGATGATCCCTTAGCTGCAGGCCTCGAAATCTTCGCGCAACCTCCCGGCAAGCGTCTTGGCACGCTGTCATTGATGTCGGGCGGTGAACAGGCATTGACAGCGACAGCGCTGATCTTCGCGGTCTTCCTGTCGCGCCCATCGCCGATCTGTGTGCTCGATGAGGTCGATGCACCATTGGATGACGCCAATGTCGATCGTTATTGCCGGATGCTCGACGAAATGCGTCAGCGCACCAATACGCGCTTCATCGTCATCACGCATAATCCGGTGACGATGAGCCGAATGGACCGCCTGTTCGGCGTCACCATGCGGGAAAAAGGCGTGTCGAAACTGGTTTCTGTCGATCTCGACACCGCCGAAGAGCTTGTCGCGGCAGAGTAAAATGGCTAGCGACTCGCTATGAGCAGCCCTGAAAACGACGATCTTGGGACCCGAATTGCCCGCGCCAAAAGCGCGCAGGAGCAGGCGGAAAAGAAGCAAAGACAGCGCGAAGCTTCCGCTGGTGTGTCCGCCGGTGCGCTCGCTTTACGTTATGGCGCTGAGTTCGGAGCCGCCGTATTTGTTGGGATTCTCATCGGTCTCGGCATTGATCATGTGTTCGGAAGCGAGCCTTGGGGCCTGTTGATCATGATGAGCTTTGGTCTCGCTGCTGGGATACTGGGTGTTATTCGCGCTTACAAAGAGTTGACGAAGGCGACTAATCCGGCCATGAGCGCCGACGAAACAGGCACCAATCCTGAAGAATAGACGCGACTATGACTCTCTTTTTCCACGGCGTAGCCGACCCAATGAAGCAGTTCGAAGTCAAAAAGCTCTTCGAGCTTCCGCCGATTTTCGGCTTCGATGTTTCCTTCACCAATGCGTCCTTGTGGATGCTTGTTGGCGTCGGGCTTTGCATTGCTTTGTTTGGCTATGCCGCGTCGCGCGGCAAAATCGTCCCGAACCGCCTGCAATCCATCGGCGAGATTGGCTATGGCTTCGTCGCTGACATGATCCGCAGCACGGCAGGTGAGGAAGGCCTACGCTTCTTCCCGTTCGTGTTTACCCTGTTCTTCTTCATTCTGTTCGCCAACCTGATCGGGATGTCGCCTTATGCCTTCACCACGACGAGCCATATCATCGTCACCGGCATGTTGGCCCTGCTCGTGATCAGCATCGTGATCGTGTTCGGGCTTTGGAAGAACGGCCTCAAATTCTTCGGCCTGTTCGCCCCCTCCCTGGGCGACATGCCGCTGCTCGGAAAATTGGTGATCTATGCGATCCTGATCCCGATCGAAATCATTTCATTCATTGCGCGACCGCTGACGCTGTCCCTACGTCTGTTTGCCAACATGCTGGCTGGACACATTCTGCTGAAATTGTTTGCTGGTTTCGCCGTTACGGGCGTCACAGTCGGCGGCATTGGCCTTCTGGTCGCCCCCCTTGCCTTTGGCATGGGCATTGCGCTGAACGCGCTCGAATTCCTCGTGGCAGGTCTGCAAGCCTATGTGTTTGCCATCCTGACCTGTGTTTACCTGAACGACGCCCTACACCCGTCGCACTAAGGAGCCCCTCACTGCGGCTATTTAGCCGTGCTGATTCAACTTGACGTGCCCTTACGAACAGGCTTCACGGGGCGCAAATCGAACGAAAGACTTCCCAAAGGAGATTCTCATGGAAGGCGATATCACTCTCGGTCTTAAATATGTCGGCGCTGGCCTGGCTACGCTCGGTATGATCGGTGCGGCGATTGGTGTGGGTAACATCTTCGGCTCATTCCTCGATGCCGCGATGCGCAACCCTTCTGCTGCTCCACAGCAAACCGGTAACCTCTTCATCGGTATGGCGCTGTCAGAAGCGCTCGGCATTCTGGCCTTCCTGGTTTCGATCCTGATCCTGTTCGTGGTCTAAGCCACAACACGACCCTTCGAGACTTTATAAGGACCGGTTAGGCCATGCTTGCGATCATTCTCGCTGCAGATGCTGCATCAGGCGCTGAACAGGCGGCATTCCCGCCTTTCGAAACCTGGCACTTCCCCTCCCAGGTATTCTGGTTGGTGTTGCTGTTCGGCACACTGTACATCGTACTCTCACGTTTCATCCTGCCGAGCATCGGCAATACGCTGGAGCGTCGCGAGAGTACGATTGCGAGCGATCTCGACGAAGCCGCCCGTCTGAATGACGAGGCTGTGCAAGCGCAGAAAGCAGTCGAGGTCTCTATTGCCAAGGCGCATGCCAAGGCCCGTGAGACCGCCGACAAAGCCCGGTCCAAGATCGACAAGGACATCGCGGCAGAAACCGCCAAGGTCGATGCTGAGGTCGACAAAAAACTGGCGGAAGCAGAGACCCGCATCGCAGCGCTGCGCGCCGATGCGATGAAAAATGTCGAAGCGATTGCCAGCGACGCCGCAGAAAGCGTTGTTGCAAAGTTTGGCAGCAAAGCCGGTAAGGCGGATGTTAGCAAGGCGGTCAAATCCGCACTTGGAGAAGGATAAGCTCAATGCGTTATGCCCTCCTGACCTCCCTGCTCGTCTTTGCTCCGGTCGCGCACGCGGCGGACGACAAAGTCGCCTGGTACGCTGATCCGACCACCGCGACTGCCTTTGCGGCCCTGGTCATCTTCTTGACGCTGATCGGCTTCATGGGCGCATACAAGTTCATCTTCGGCAAGCTCGATGAGCGCGCGGCTGGCATCCAGAACCAGATCGATGAAGCCCGCGCCCTGCGCGAAGAGGCCTCCAAGCTGATGGCCGATGCCAAGAAAAAGGCCAAAGAGGCCGACGCTGCAGCAGACGACATCATCAAACGCGCCAAGGCCGATGCCAGTGCGATGATGAAGCAAGCGAAAGAAGATCTGAAAGCCAAAGTCGCACGCCGCGAAGCGCAGGCTGAAGCCCGCATCGCGCGTGCTGAGGCCGATGCCGAGGCGGAAGTTCGCCGCGTCGCTGCTGATGCTGCAACTGAGGCGGCTCGCTCGATCCTGTCTGGTTCAGGCGAGTCCAGCGACCTTTTCGATAAAGCGCTCGGCGAAATCGACAAACGCCTGAACTAAGCCGCGCTCTAAATCGCAAATTCTGAAAGAGCCTGTCAGTTTAGACGGGCTTTTTTATTGTTTGGGCTGGACCCGCTTCTCGCGGGCAAACACCGCTTTCATCAGCCAGTTCGGGGCAAACCGCTCAATCCGCGGGTGACGTTCCAGGACCCCTTCCATCCAGCGCCGTCCCCAGAGCGAATTTCGCCCGAGCAAAGCCACACCGAGAATAGCGATCGGCAGGCCGATTGGCAGCAGCGGTGTAACAAAGGCAATCGGAATTGCAATCGCGATCAGAACCAGACCAAGCACGGCAAAAGCTTGGCGAATCAGGGTCCGCACACTCGAGCCGACCACCCCAAGGGGCGCGGTGGCGGCGTTCTGCTTGAGCCGCTCCTTGCCGAATGGAGATGATCCGTCTGCCATGACGCTTAATATGGTCCTTTGCCTTTAGGTTCCAAGGGAACCTCACTGAATTATGACTCTGGCAAGAGTGAGGCACTTTGCCTACACACATTCCGTTGAAATGACGTGAATTTCATAACCTAGTTTCGTGTAGATCACAGTAAGGAAGTGGGTGGAGCAGCTTAAAAGCATCCAAGCTCTCAGGGCCATGGCGGCGATTGCGGTCATGTTTGCGCATCTTCACGGTGTCGAAGCACGGCAGTCGGGAGGCGCGCCGATTCTGTCTTCTGGCTGGATTACTGGCGTCAGCGGGGTCGATCTTTTCTTTGTGATTTCAGGCTTCATCATGGTCTGGGTCGCTGGCGACAAAGCCCCTTCCCTGCGCAATAGTGGCAAGTTTCTTTTCGCCCGCGTGATGCGGATCTATCCGCTCTGGTGGCTGTTCGCAGCCGCCATGGCAGGTTATCTCTGGATCACTTACGGCGTGCCATGGGATGCTGAGATGCTGCAGCGCCTGAATACAGGCGGCGTTGAGCACCTGATCAAGTCCTTCCTGCTCATCCCGCATGAGGCGTTCCCGATCCTGCCGCTTGGCTGGACCCTGATGCATGAAATGTATTTTTACTTGGTCTTTGCTGGCCTGATCCTCTTACCGGTCTCGTTTCGTGTGCCAGCCTTAATCCTTTGGGCAATGCTGGTTCTGGCATCGATCTCGGCGCAGCTGACAGGGTATTACGCGAACACGCTTGTCAGCTTGATCCTGTTCCCGATGACCTTGGAATTCCTGATGGGTGCCGGCGTGGCCTGGGCAATCAAAGCTGGCGCGACGCGATTTGGCTGGCTCGCCTTGCTCGCGGGAACCTTGTGGCTGTTTGCAGCGGCGAGGTCGGTCGATTTTACCGACACAACGACCTTGATGCCGACCCAGAGAACATTTGCCTTCGGACCGGCCTTTGCCCTGCTCGTCTATGCTTGTGTCGCCTTGGAGCGAACGACGTCCCTGGCGCGCCGCATCCCGGCACCGCTGATTTGGGTCGGGGATTGGAGCTACTCGCTCTATCTCTGCCACTTGCTGGTAATCAGCGCGGTGGGCCGTCTATTCTTCCCGGTATTTGGCACCGCTGGCCCGATCGACAACGTGATCTTTATGGCGCTCAGCATCGCCGCTTCCCTGGCCGTCGCCGGGCTGACCTATCGCTTGTTCGAAGCGCCAGTTCTGAACCGCTCGCGCACCTGGCGCGAACGGCTCTTCAAAACGTCGGATTAGACTATTCCGCCGCGATCGCCTCTGGCTCGGGCGGGGTCCATTTCAGGATCGGCTTGCGCGCAGCCCGGGTTTCATCCAGCCGCTTCTTCGGCGCCAAGTGAGGCGCGCCTTTGAGCGACGCATCGCCCGCGGCAGCTTTGGTGGCAACGCTGGCCAGGGCATCACAGAAGCGGTCGAGCTCCTGCTTACTTTCAGTCTCGGTTGGCTCGATCAGCATCGCCCCATGCACGACCAGTGGGAAGTACATGGTCATCGGATGATAGCCCTCATCAATCAGGGCTTTGGCGATATCGATCGTCTCGATGCCGTCAGCGGTAAATTCATCCGAAAACAGGGCTTCATGCATGCAATAGCCGTCAAAGGCCGGGGTCATCACGCCCTTCAGTCGCGACTGGATGTAATTGGCGTTGAGCACTGCGTCTTCGGCGACTTGTTTGAGGCCGTCAGCACCGTGGCTGAGCATATAGGTGAGCGCCCTGACAAACATGCCCATCTGGCCGTGGAACGCGACCATCCGGCCAAACGCCTGCGCGGCTTCGCCTTCGATATCCTCAACCAGACGGAAGCCGTCTTCATCCTTGACCACATACGGCACCGGCGCGAATGGCGCGAGTGCGTCTGAAAGGACCGTCGGGCCAGAGCCTGGGCCGCCGCCGCCATGAGGCGTTGAGAAGGTCTTGTGCAGGTTGATGTGCATCGCATCGACGCCGAGATCGCCGGGACGGACCCGCCCGACAATCGCGTTGAAATTGGCGCCATCACAATAGAAATAACCGCCCGCCGCGTGGATCAGGTCGGCAATCTCCTTGATATCGGTTTCAAACAGACCGCACGTGTTCGGATTGGTCAGCATGATGCCGGCAATATCGTCGGTTGTTTCGAGCTTGCCGCGCAATTCTGCCATATCGACCCGGCCACGTTTGTCGGCTTTGATCTCGTCGACAATGAAGCCGCATTGGATCGCTGTGGCTGGATTGGTGCCATGCGCAGAAGCTGGCACCAGCACGCGCTTGCGGGTCTCGCCTTCGCCGCGCGCAATCAGGGCCTGGCGGATGGCCAGCATCCCGCACAGTTCCCCGTGCGCGCCGGCTTTCGGGCTCATCGCCACGGCGGGCATGCCGGTCAGGGTCTTGAGCCAGGTGGCCAGTTCATCGATCAGTTCCAGCGCGCCTTGAATGGTGCGCTGCGGCTGCATTGGGTGGATATCGGCAAAGCCTGGCATCCGGGCGGCTTTCTCATTCAGCCGCGGATTGTGTTTCATCGTGCAGGAGCCAAGCGGGAACAGGCCAAGATCGATGGCATAATTTTTTTGGCTGAGGCGCATATAATGGCGCACCGCTTCCGGCTCTGACAGGCCCGGCAGGCTGGTATCGGTGCCGCGGGTGACACCGCCAAGGCGGTCGCGATTGCGTTTCGGGGTCGGCAGATCAACGCCGGTCTTGTCCCAGGCACCAACTTCGAAGATCAGGTCTTCTCGCTGCTGGAGGCCCTTGGAGCCAGAGACTGTCTCACTCAGCGAGGCATTGGCCGCAACGGGGGCCGTGGGTCGTCCGATAGATTGCATGCCCATTAGATCACCTCCTTCAGCGCTGCCGCATAGGCCGCGATATCTTCCTGTGTCGTGCATTCGGTCGCCGCGGCGATGATCACATTACCCATATGATCGGCCGGCATGAGACGGCTCGCCCGGACCCCGCCGATCACGCCGCGCTCATCGAGCATGGCGAGCACGGCTTCGGCATCAACCGGGGTTTCAAACGCGAACTCATTGAAGAATCGCGGGGTTAGAACCCGGACCCCCGGGACCGCTTCCAAAGCGTCCGCCAGATCGCAGGCTGCTTCATGATTGAGCTCGGCCAGCTGTTTGAAGCCCTTACCGCCGAGCAAGGTCATATGCGCGGTGAAGGCGAGCGCGCAAAGCCCCGAATTTGTACAAATATTTGACGTCGCCTTGTCGCGGCGAATGTGCTGCTCGCGGGTTGAGAGGGTCAGCACGAAGCCGCGCTCGCCATCCGCATCCACGGTTTCGCCGCACAGCCGACCCGGCATTTGCCGGACCAGTTTCTGGGTGCAGGCGAACAGGCCAACATATGGCCCGCCAAAGGTCAGCGGATTGCCAATCGATTGACCTTCGCCGACGGCAATGTCGGCGCCCATTTCGCCAGGCGGTGTCACCAGGCCGAGCGAAACCGCTTCGGTAAACACGCTAACCAGAAGCGCCTTCTTTTCATGCGCTGCGTCCGCGACGGGTGAGAGATCGGTGACCGTGCCGAACACGTTAGGCGACTGGCCAATGACGCACGCGGTCTCTTCGTCGACATGATTGGCAAGCTCCAGCTCACCATCGATCGCGTGCTCAAGCTGAATGACTTCGATGCCCTGCGCTTCACAGAGCAGGCGCGTGGCGGCGGCATAATGCGGATGCAGCCCGCCTGACATCACGACTTTCTTACGACGGGTGACGCGGCACGCCATGACCGCCGCCTCAGCGCACGAAGTCGAGCCGTCATACATGCTGGCATTGGCGACATCCATCGCCGTCATTTCCGCCACCTGGGTCTGGAACTCGAACAGGGTCTGCAATGTGCCTTGCGCAATTTCCGGCTGGTATGGGGTGTAGGTAGTGAGGAATTCCGAGCGCTGGATGATCATGTCGACGCTGGCCGGGACATGGTGCTTGTACGCCCCTGCTCCAACAAAGAATGGGCCTTCGCTGGCCGTGGTATTTTTGGCCGCGAGCCGCGCCAAATGTCGCTCGACGGCGAGCTCCCCTTGATGGTCTGGCAGATCATGGATCTTGCCATCGAGGCGCGCGACTTCCGGCACGTCGTGATAAAAATCATCGACCGAAGCGGCGCCGATCGTGTTCAGCATCGCGGTGCGGTCTTCTGGGGTTAAAGGAAGATATCTCATGCTTTAAGCGCCCTTCGCTAAGAGGAAAAACAGGATGGCTGCGACCGGCAGGCCAGCAGCATCGACGATAGTGATTTTTTGCAGCGGCCCGGCGAGCTCGCCATTAATCGCTGCGATGATCAGGAAGGCGACCATGCTGACTGTCCCGCCAATCAAGGTGGCCCAGCGCAGGGTCGGAACAAAAGCCGCTGCCGCGAACGCGGCCCCGACCAATCCGAGGAGGATGGCCCGATGCTGCAACAGCGTCGTCATCACCGTGTCGTCTGGAGACACGCCATAAAGGGTCGACAATTGATTTGGCGACACAGCCGCAACCGCTGGCAGCAAGTGGATCGCTGCTAGGATACAGAAGAGACCGGCCACCAGACTCATCGCCTACAGCCCCTCGCAATAGGCTTTGTAAGCAGCGGCATCCATCAGGCCATCGAGCTCGCCTTTGTCTGCCAGCTTGATCTTGCAGAACCAGCCTTTGCCTTCCGGGTCTTCATTGACGGTTTCCGGGGCATCTGCGAGGTCGCCATTGCCTTCGGTGATTTCGCCACCAACCGGTGCATAGACATCTGAGGCGGCTTTGACGCTCTCGACCACGGCCATGTCGTCGCCTTTACCGAAACTGGCGCCGGCTTCGGGCACTTCGACAAACACAACATCGCCGAGCTGCTCAGCGGCGTATTTGGTGATGCCCACCGTGCCGGTGTCCCCGTCGACGGAGATCCATTCATGATCTTCTGTAAAATAAGTGGTCATTCGAGTACTCCATCAAGAATGAACCGCATTCCCAGCGCACGCTGGGATCCATGGCGGTTGAGATTGGGGTTAGGGTCTGCGCCCAGCCGCCATAGGCCCCAGCTTGCGCTGGGGTGACGGTTTGTCGGGCATTTGGTCCGGATCATCGTTTGTACCTCGTGCGGACGAAAGGCAGCGCGCAGACTTCGGCAGCGCGGGCTTTGCCTCGGACCATCAGGTCAATCTTGGTGCCAGGCGCGCTCAGATCAGCGCGGACATAACCCATGGCGATGGGGCGATCGACGCTCGGCCCGAAGCCACCGGACGTGACCATGCCGACAGGCTCGCCATTCACATGAATTTCGGTGCCCTCACGGGCAGGCGCGCGTTCCAGTGGCTGAATACCGACGCGCTGTTCAGCTGGCCCATCTGCGAGCGCTTTCAAAATGCGTTCGGCACCCGGAAAGTTCGCTTGTTCGCGGCGGGATTTCTGGATCACCCAGGAAAGATCCGCTTCGACCGGATCCCGGCTGGCATCCATATCATGGCCATACAGGCAAAGCCCGGCTTCCAAGCGCAGACTGTCCCGTGCGCCAAGGCCGATGGGCTTGACGCGATCATCGGCGAGCAAGGCATCAACCAGACCGAGCCCATACTCATTATTCGGCAACAACAACTCATAGCCATCTTCGCCAGTATAGCCCGACCGCGACAGCATGATCTTTTCATCGCCCTTCTGCAAATAGGCGCAGCGCATGAACGTGAGGTCTGCGGCTTCCGGGAAATGCTCGGACAAGACCGCTTCGGCTTGCGGTCCCTGCAGCGCAATCAGCAGGCGATCATCGGCCTTTTGTAACATGGCGACATCGCTCAGCTTGTCTTGCATCAGCGCCCAGTCTTGGGCCTTCACCGCGCCATTGACGACAATGTAGAGCATGCCATCGATGCCGGGCATGCGGGTGATGATCAAATCGTCGAGGATTCCGCCTTCTTCGTTGAGGAGAACGGACAGACGTCCCTGCCCCGGCTTGAGAATGGCGATGTTGCTAGGAACAAGACGCTCAATTGCCGCAGAAATCTTTTCATGACCGCCGGGTTCGCCCAGCCCCTCTTTCAGGAACAGAAAGCAAGGCCCCATGTGCGAGACGTCAAACAGACCCGCATGCTCACGCGTCCACAGATGCTCGGGCTTCACGCCTTCAAACTGGACCGGCATTTTATAGCCAGCAAACGGCACCATTTTACCGCCATGGGAGACATGCACATCATAAAGCGGCGTGCGCCGGAGCGTTTCGGTCGATGGGTCAGCCAAGAACGGCGCCTTCCAAAGCAGGACAGTTCACGCCGATGGCGGACCTGTGCTGCCCCCGCTGTCTTGGCGCCTGAGAGATTCCGTTTCGAGCCAGGCTCGCAACTTGCTCCTTCGGCGAGGCTGCCACGTATCGCGCGCCTCTTTCCAGCGTGTTGAACCCGTTCCGGTCCTTTTGCCTGAGCGTTTCCGGGGCGGTTGCGCCTTCGGCGATCGGGAGTCGATTCTCTCCCGGAACGGATTTGATAATGGTTAGCTAGTCCGAATCCGGGAGAGCGGCAAGTTTAATGGCAGCCCGATTGTCGCAGATCAGCTGACCAGGGTCAGGGCGGACAATTGGCTGGCAATCGCTGCATAAGCATCGAGCAGTTCCTGGCCGTTTCCAGCATCGAAGAATCGGCTTTCTGCCCCAGCGCAATCTTTCAGCGTGTTCTTGGCCGAGGTCGGTGCCTGAAAGGCGACCGCATAGATCACCACATCCTGATCGCGCATCTCATCACACATCCGCTTAGCCTGGGTATTACTATCGCCTTGGGCGGAGATGTATTCGCGGTTGAACTGGCCGTCTGTCATCAGAATGACCGCTTTGACGGTGTGAGGCTCGCTATGATCCAGCGGCTCCGACGCGGTCGGCCAGATATCCGCCCACTCTGGCGAAATCAGGTACCAGGACCAGGCGACGCCAAGATGACCGGCCGTCCAGCCGCCTGCGGTCAGGCTGTTAATCGCGGTTTCAAACTCGGTCAGATTATTGGTCAGCGGTAACAGGCTTGAATCCGGGCACGAGGTGGCAAGGGCGCCGACCCATTTGCCGAGCTCAGGCTCATCATCATTCCAGGCCGCGCTGCCAGTGCGTTCCGAGACACAGACTTTGCCAACTCCGTCGCCATCCGCATCATCATTCCAAAGACGCCCCAAAGCCAGATTGCCATATTGGCCGGCATTCACCGCCGTTGAATAGCTGACAAAAGACACCCGGACGCGGTCACCGGTGGCTGGTGTGATCAGCGTTTGTGCGGCGGTGATCGCTGCGGTCTTGAGGTCGGCGATCTTCGAGCCCCCCATTGAACCTGACACATCCAGCATCATAGCGAGGTCAAGCTTGGTGACATTGGCTTGCGCGGTTGCGGCATTGGCCACCGACATTTCGTCAGGCGTCAGACCACCCCCTATCAGGGTCTGGACCGTACAATCCGATTGCACGCGGACCGTTCCGGCGGCGCGATTGACCGTCACGGCAGCATTGGCACACGCCATGTCGCTGTGCGAGCTTTGCAAATTCGCGGTTAGCGAATTCAGCGCGATCTGGCGGATCTCTTCGTCGGAAACACTGGCATCTTCCATCGCCCGCGCGCCGGCCAAGGAGGCCGCATCGATCGCGGCTTGCAAATGCTTGCCTGCGGATATCTCCCGCGACGTGTCGACCGCAAACGCGACCACAAGTAAAACTGGAACGACAATGATGCCAAATATCATGGCGACATTGCCGCGCGTATTATTCGCCCAAGCGATCAAAGACTGCTTCACCACCCTGAATCTCCTTCGACCCGAAACGGCACACATGCCGCTTTTCGCGTCTCAGGCGAGCAATTCTCATGCCAATTCGCCTGTGGGGAAGTGGCCTGATTGGACCCTTTAGTGTGTCAATCTGGTGCCCAAAAGGCGAATTGCGATGATCTCATAGATATCTGCCAATTCCGCGCCTGTACTGGCGGTGAAGACATGATCATCATTTGTGGCGCACTTTCTCAGAACGTATTCTGGAAAGTGGATCTGAAAGTGCTCCGGCGCCGTGTCATAGACCGGGTCCAGCTCAAGGCCAAAGCCGACCGAGAAAATACGGATGCCTTCCGCTTTCATGTTTTCGCAAAGCGCGACCGCATTGGTCTTGCTGAAATCAACACCTAACGACAAATCGAAGGTTTGACCAAAAACCCCATCGGTCATCAGGACGACAACCTTTTCGATGTCAGGATTATTGTAAGCAGCCGCCTGAGACGCAGCGGGCCAAATGCCATTCCAATTCGGTGATAAGGCATACCAGGACCAGGCCACCCCCAGATTGCCAGCCGTGTCGCCTTCATCCGTAATCAAGGCATCGATGGCTTGATTGAGATCGCTGCGGTTTGAAGTCAGCGGAACAATTGGTGGTGGATC
This sequence comes from Hyphomonadaceae bacterium, assembly GCA_024743315.1. Taxonomy (GTDB): domain Bacteria; phylum Pseudomonadota; class Alphaproteobacteria; order Caulobacterales; family Hyphomonadaceae; genus Henriciella. The sequence goes on along the minus strand of JANSWU010000002.1, from coordinate 38,844 downwards.
GCATCGAATGACGGGGTGTAGGAGCTCAGTCACCCAATTGCCGAGCGTCGGTGCGGCATCCGTTTCTGCTTCCGGTCCCTGTCGCTCGCGCACGCACACAATATCCTGTCCATCCCCGAAGCGATCATCATTGTCCGCACGCCCCATGGCTCGATTGCCGTACACAGAGGCGTTCACGGCGGTTGAATAAGGCACGAGCGCGAACTTTGCAGCGCCGGACGCGGTCATGATCTCACTGACCAATTGTTTGGCGGCCGTTTTCAATTCATCCAGTTTGGCACCGTTCATGGATTCCGAAATGTCCAGCATCAGCGCAATTTCGAGTTCGGTCAGATCGATCCGCGCGGTCGCCGTCCCACTCACCGCCATCGAATCGAGACTGGAAATGCGCGCCCCGAACATGGTCGGGAACGAACACCCGCCGGCCACCGTCACGCTCTGATTGGTCCGATCGATTTCCACGGTCGGCGCCTCGCAGTCCACATCACTGTGCACCGTGGCGAGCTGTGCGTGATAGGCGTTTGTTGCGATCAACTGGATGGCGGCGTCATTCAAGCTCGCATCATGCATCGCTCGAACGCCGGCGAGACTGGCAAAGTCCGTGGCATATTCGAGATGGCGGTCGGCCGCGACTTGTCTTGAAATATCGAGCGCGAAGCCAAGCACCGCGCACATTGGCAACAGGGATAGTCCCAGGAAAACGGCCACCTGGCCGCGCGTATCGCGCCAAAAAGCCCATAAGTTGTGGGGTCTCACGTACCGGCTCCCTCATGCGCTTCTGATGAAGTCGCACTGCGCCCCTAGTACGTGAACGATAACCGTACCGGTTTCGGCTAAACAAAGCCGTACCGAAATCGTCGAAATTTACCGCAAATTATCTTTGCTTCTTCGGCCCCATGAAGCCGAACAGGTGCCCGGCGACCTTGCGCATCTGGATCTCTTCGCTGCCTTCGGTAATGCGATAGCGCCGGTGATGGCGATAGATATGCTCAAACGGTTTGTGGCGCGAATACCCAATACCGCCATGCACCTGCATGGCCCGATCCGCTGCATTACAACACAGGCGATTGGCGCGATAATTACACATCGATACCTTGTCCGAGAGCTTCTGAGCCACTTCGGGCTTGGTCATCTGATCCATTTCCCAGGCCGTCTTGAAGATCAGCAAGCGCAGCATCTCGGCTTCTGTGGCGAGTTCAACCAGCGGGAACTGGATCGCCTGATTGACCGCCAGCGCTTTCCCGAACGGCTTTCGCGCCCGGGCATATTCAACGCTTTCATCGACGCAATAGAGCGCTGCGCCAACCGAGCTCGCGGCCTGGCGAATGCGGTTCTCATGAACGAAGTGCTGGGCCAGCGCGAGCCCGCCCTCGGCCGGGCCAAACAGCGCGCTTTCCGGCACCCAGACATTGGTTAGTGAGACCCGCGGATGGTCCGTCGGCATATTGAACGTCCAAAGATATTCTTCAATCTTCACCCCCGGTGCATCGGCTGGCACCAACAAGCAACTGATGCCGCGCGCGTCGCCATCCTCGCCGCTGGTGCGGGCAAAACACATCATATGCGTGGCGACATGCATGCCGGTGGTCCACATTTTTTCGCCATTGATCAGCCAGCCATCGACGCCGTCACGGGTCTCGCGTTTGGCAACCGTGTCCATATGTGTGGCATCCGAGCCATGTTCGGGCTCTGTCAGGCCGAACGTGGCGATAAACTTGCCGTCCAGCGCATCCTGGATGAGATGTTTCTGCTCGGGCCGGGCAAAGTCGCGCAGCATCAGGATTTGCGGGTAGTTTGCGACGATGGAATGCTCGTTCTGCAAGTCATTGTGCAGTCCCAGCCCCTTGCGCGCCAAATGCTCGCGAATGATCGCCATAGCGAGATTAGAGCCGTCCTGCCCGCCATATTCTGCCGGCAGCGCGAACCGGAAATGCCCCGCTTTGTCGGCCCGGCGCTTGGCTTCGCGCAGCAGCTCTTCCCAATCGTGGCGCGGCAGGCCACCATTCTCGAAATCAGTTCGGGCCCATTCGCGGCGATGATCAAAAAAGCGGATATTGTCGTCCTGCTGTTCGAGTGGCTTGATCTCGGCCTCGATGAACTCATCAAGAACCGTCAAATAGTCTGCAATCTCCTGCGGGATGTCGAAATCCATAGCGCGCCTCCATGATCCGAACCGAGGATAAAAGCCGTCGTCTCCCCGACAATCCGGTTCGTCGCGTCAATCTAAATCGCCTTGGATCCGCCTACTGACCATAACTGTCAGCTGATTTCGCACCTGCAGCACATTTTCTGCCTTCTGAACGATTGACAAATTGTTCAGTGATTATATTTTCCACCGTGTCAGATGAAGACATCGACACAGGCTATTCGCCGCCATTACAGAAAGGTTTCCTCCCATGATCCGTACGTTCACAGCCACCGCCGCCGCCCTCGCTTTTGCCGGGACCGCTTTTGCCGGAACCGCGTTCACCGCCAAACTCGAAACTCCTATGCCGAAAGCAGAGAAGATCGTAGCAGCTAAAGCGCTTTGGAACTGCGCCGAAGACACTTGCAGCGCAACGCTTGATCGCAAGACCGTTCGCGTCAGCACCTGCAAGAGAGTTGCGAAAGAGCTTGGCAAACTGGCTGAGTTTTCTAACGAGACTGAGGCGCTTTCTGACGCCGACCTCGAGCGCTGCAACGCGGTTGCAAAATCATAACCGATTTATTTACCTCACTCCTCCTCGAAGGGTCGTTTCTCTGGAAACGGCCCTCTTTTTTTGTGCGAGGCACCCAAATCACTGACGGAAGCGTCATTTTCAACGAAAGCCTTTTCTTCTCGGATTGAATGGGCTCCAATACTGCCAACGAGACCAAATGGGAGATGGCCATGAGCATTGAAGCGAAACGCACACCAGACCACAGGTTTGAAAATCTGCCGGGATTTTCCTTCGCACCGCATTATGTCGATGATCTGAAAGGTTATGAGGGCTTGCGGGTCCATTATCTTGACGAAGGCCCGCGAGACGCCGCGCAGACTTTTCTGTGCCTGCATGGCCAACCGACCTGGTCTTATCTGTATCGCAAAATGCTGCCTGTCTTTGTCGACAGCGGCGCCCGGGTGATTTGCCCGGACTGGCTTGGCTTTGGCCGGTCCGACAAGCCGGTCGAGGATGGGCGCTACACGTTCCACTTTCACCGCAATATGATGATTGCATTGATCAAGAAGCTGGACCTGAACAACATCACCCTGGTTTGCCAGGATTGGGGCGGCATACTCGGTTTGACCATTCCGATGGAAATGCCGGAGCGGTTCGCCCGTCTTCTGGTGATGAATACCGCCATTCCGGTTGGACAATCACCGGGCGAAGGGTTTGAGGCCTGGCGGGCCTTTAACCGTACGCAGCCAGACATGGATATCGCCGCTCTGATGCAACGCGCCACGCCGATTCTTAGCCAGGCGGAAGCAGAAGCCTATGCCGCGCCATTTCCAGACATAGACCATAAAGCCGGCGTTCGCCGGTTCCCGGAACTGGTCATGACGGATCCGAGCATGGAAGGAGTCGAGACGTCGAAGCGGGCCGCTGCCTGGTGGCGGTCTGAATGGCACGGCGAAAGCTTCATGGCTGTCGGCGTGCAAGATCCTGTGCTCGGACCGAACCAGATGCAATCTTTGCGAGCCACCATCGCCAACTGTCCCGAACCTATGATGATCGAGGATGGCGGACATTTCGTGCAGGAATGGGGCGAACCGATCGCCCGGGCGGCGTTACAGCGTTGGGGGGATCTCAGCTGAGATCATTGGCGACGGCGCGTGAAGACACTCCAGCCTTCTCAAGCTCCGGCTCCAGCCGGCCGGAGAGCCACAGGAAAAACATCCGAAAGTCACTGATCAGCGACCAGATCGGATGCGTGAAGGTTGCGGGCTTATTGCGCTCAATGAAGGCATGGCTCACCCAGGCAAAGAAATATCCGGCCACAGGCATGGCCGCGAGCCAAATCCATCTTTGCGTCATCAGCGCAAACACAGCCAAGCCGATCACCAAAGCGGTCCCGGCATAATGAAAATAGCGCGTTTCCGGCTTGGCATGCTCCTGCAAGTAATAGGGCCAGAATTCTGAGTAAGTCGCTTTTCGGTTGGCCATGGCCTGCGCTCGCTTGTGACATCCGGGTTCTGCCTTAGCGCCGAACCTGTTCGACGCCAAACAAAAAAGGCCCGACCAAGCGGCCGGGCCTTTCTCAATAATTGTAATCTGATCGCTTACTGAACGATGATCGTTACTTCAGAACGACGGTTCAGAGGCTCGCGCACACCATCATTGGTGGCTTTTGCCAGATCATTTTCACCACGACCGTCTGTCGCAATCGACTCGGCTTCGATGCCGCGTGCTTGCAGGGCATCGGAGACGACTGATGCACGACGTGCAGACAGACGCTGGTTATAGGCGGACGCACCGGATGTGTCGGTGTGACCGACAATCGTGACATCGCCCGTTGAGCAATCTGCACGATCGCGAATGTTCGCAATCGCCTGATCGATCACCGCAGACGCCTGGCTCGTGAGGTCAGCGCGGTCCCACTCGAAGTAGACAACGAACGCTTGGTTCACGGTTGAGCATGGCGCAACCGGAGCTTCCTCAACCTCGGTTGGAGGCGGTGGTGGAGGCGGTGGTGGCGGTGGTGGTGGAGGCGGTGGTGGCGGTGGTGGTGGTGGCGGTGGCGGTGGCGGCGGCGGAGGTGTCGCACCAAACGCATAACGCAGACCAGCAGTCACGCTGAGATCATTATAGTCAGCATCGTAGCTTACTGGGCTACCAACTTCGTCAACCCCGGTCAGGCCCATGTCCTGAACGGTAAACGCCCGCAGACCGAAATCGATGGTCAGCTGATCGGTCACGCCGTAACCGAAGCCAGCCAGACCTTGCAGGGCCAAAGCGGTGTCTTTGTCATTAAAGCCGTTGGCACCAAAAACATTTGCTGGCGTACCAATGCCATCGGTAATCGTCGCCGCGATGTTGCGTGAACTGGCGTCAACTTGCGCGACACCAATACCAGCACCGATATAAGGCTGGAAGCGACCTTCACGATTGAAATCGTAAAGTGCGTTGACCATGACATCGATGGATTGGAAGTCACCATCCTTGTGACGGCTATAGATTACACGCTCGTTTGGCAGGAAAATGTCTGCCGGGAGACCGGCGCCATTGCTGCCACCTTCTGGATCTAGCTCGCCTTCACGACCTGTGACGACTGCTTCGAGTCGGAAGCCATTATCGAAAGCATAACCAATGCCAAGACCGGCCAGCAAGCCTTCCTCGACTTCGGAGTCACCGGTCAATGCGAATGGGACGCCTGCCTCATAGTCGTGATCGAACGTATTGGCAGGAGTGATTGCCCCAACGTCAGCGCGACCGTACCAGCCGTCATCTGCCTGGGCGACAAAACCGGTGCCGGCAAATGCGGCCGCGGCGGTTGCGCACATGAGAGTTTTTTTCATACTCTTCCCCTTGTGTCTGCCGTGAGAACACCATTGTTTCACGACCGCAGGAACTTACGGACCATTCCGTAGAGCTTTGTCATTAAGCGCTTTTCTTTACGAGCGCGAGACAAGCTTGCAGAAGAAGTGCTGTTCCAGCCTTTTTTTTAGCCATGCGCGGCGTATTTGCAACAGGCGATCACTGTTCATGTTCTCACTGTGTCTCAATTCAGCGAAACTGTCGCAAAATGGGGCGATTCAGCCATTATTCATTCAAGTTCCTGCCACGCGCGGTCACCGCTTTTCGCGCCGCTTCGACGCTTTGTGCGGTCACGCTCGCGGCGTGTTCTGCAGAGCGGGCGACCTCCAGGGATTGCCCTTCACCAAATGTCGTTGCGAACCCGTCATCAATGATTCGCTTGTAGTTGCGCAGCAGCGTTGGATCGCAAGTCGCCATTTCCTGCGCCAATTGGATCGCTGCGGGCAGCAACTGGTCTGCCGCATAGACTCGATTGACCAGCCCCCACCGTTCCGCGGTTTCGGCATCCAAGAAATTTCCTGAGAACGACAATTCCTTCGCCCGACTGATTCCAATCAGGCGCGAGAGCTTCTGGCTCAACCCCCAGCCCGGCATGATCCCGACCCGCGCATGCGTATCGGCAAATTTGGCATTCTCCGATGCCAGCAAGACATCACACATCAGGGCCAGTTCAAATCCACCTGTGATGGCAAATCCATTGATCGCACCAATGATCGGCCAAGGAAACGCGGCAAGCCCTTTAGCAAGATCGATCTCCCCCCCATCGGCGCCAAGCGCAAAACCTGTTTGTCCGGCCTCCTTCAAATCGACACCCGCGGTGAAAGCCCGTCCCGCCCCGGTCAGCACCGCCACCCGAACCGTGTCGTCTTCGGCCAGGTCGGCAAAAGTTTTGACGAGTTCTGCGCGCAGCGCGCGGCTTAAAGCGTTCAAGGCATCCGGACGATTCAGAGTGACGATCGCCACGGGTCCGTCGCGCTCGACCAAAACGATATTGTCTGACATATTTGGCTCCTACAGAATTGTTTTATCTATTTAAAACCTGAAAGCTAAGCTTCACCGCTCACGCGCTCGGGCGCAATGCCTTGAGTTCGAATCAGACGTTCGAGCTCGTCGGCAACTTGCGCAAGCACCATCTCGTCCGTGCCGCGGGCAATCAGAGCGACGCCGTTATCTTGCAGCGAGCGGAACCAAGGATACGACCCGAGACTGACGCCCTCGAACTTGTCCGAAAGCGCACTTAATTGTTCGGCCACATCGCCCTCGCGCAGCCCCGCCCCGCGTACCGTGACGCTTTGAACCACGGCGCCGGTCTGCAGGCGATGCCCGATATCCTCCAGCATGCCCTCAACAATTTGCGGCACGCCGGCCAAGGTGAAAACATTGCCGGTCTGGAAGCCCGGCGCGCCAGACACCGGATTGGCAATCAGGCTGGCGCCATGAGGAATGCGGGTCATACGGCGACGCGCGGGCGTAAACTCCGTGTCCATGGCGGCGTACCGCGCGGCGAGATCCGCCACGACGTCTGGGTGCTCACTGATTTCGACCTCGAACGCGGCAGCGATGGCGTCCGCTGTGATGTCATCATGCGTCGGCCCAATCCCACCCGTCGTAAACACGTAAGTATATCTCTCACGCAGACTGTTCACCGCGTCGACGATTCGGTCTTGCTCGTCGGGCACGATGCGCACTTCTTTGACCGGCACGCCATAGGGCGCCAAAAAGCGGGCAATGGTCTGCGTGTTGATATCACGTGTGCGTCCAGACAGGAGTTCGTCACCGATCAGGCAGATCGCAGCATTCGGTTGGCTTATCATGCCGGTTGCCTAGACCATTCGCGCAGAGGAAGCCAACTGGTTTTCAAGACCTTATTCCCGCCCCGCCTGCGCCAGAATATCGACTTTCCGCGTATTTACCGATGTGCAATCCTGCTTGTTGAGGAGGTCGCGATGCCGCAATTCGGACCCAATGGAACCGTGCTGTCGCCAGCGCAAAGTTCTCCGGCTTCCGTGCCGGATTATACCGTCCCTGCCATTGCCAAGTTCAAACGCATCGGTCTCGCCAGTTTTCTTTGCGGCATGGCGGCTTGCATCCTGGTCGCCCTGATCGGCGTGACGTTGATGTTTCTCAGCTTCCAGATCACCGGTATTTTCGGCCGTGATGCTGGCCTGGTCTTTGCCGATGATGGCTTCCTGCAAGGCGTCGGACTGGCGACGCTGATGTCGGCGATGAATTGGTATGTCGGCTATTTCACGATCCCGGCCGCTTGGATTGCCATCGCCTTCTCACTCGGCCGTTTCCCGCGGCGCGGGATAGTTCGACCAGCGCCCTATTATCGCTGGGGCATCATCTGGGGCGCGATCCTGGTCGGCCTGACCACGGGCATTGCCGCTTTCCTGATTTCCTCGATGAATGTGGCTTCAGGACTTGGCGGCGGATTGGCGGGCATGGTGATCGGCGGTGCTGCCGGGTTTATCTGCGGCGCCATCTTTCGCGGCATTGTCCGCCCGGCCGAGCAGGTAAAAAGAATCCAGGTCGAAGTGTTTTGATCAAAAGGGCCGCGCTTGACGGCGGATCAAAATCCAACCACCTGAACCGCCATGGCAAAACCAGAGATTAGTATTTGGACCGACGGTGCCTGTAGCGGCAACCCAGGGCCTGGCGGTTGGGGCGCGCTCCTAATCGCGGGCTCGAAACGCAAAGAGATGCATGGCGGCGAGCCCGACACGACGAACAATCGGATGGAGCTAATGGCCGCGATCGAGGCGCTCAATGCGCTGAAGAAACCAAGCCAGGTCACGCTTCATACCGACAGCACCTATGTCAAAGACGGCCTCACCAAATGGATCCATGGCTGGAAACGCAATGGCTGGAAAACCTCTGCCAAGAAGCCGGTCAAGAATAAGGATCTCTGGCAAGCGCTTGAAGCGGCCTGCGCGCGCCATGACATAAAATGGGTCTGGGTCAAAGGTCATGCGGGTGATGAAGGCAATGAAAAGGCCGATGAGCTGGCCCGGCTTGGCGCGGAACAAGCGCGCGACGCTTAGGACGAACGCACATCCTGAGCGAAGTCGAAGGGTGAGGGCTTAAAGCGGTATTTGAAAAAAGAATCGCCGCGCCCTGTCAGTTTCCTCAAAGCATATTCGTCTTGTTGACAGATGCTGCACGGTCGCAGGATCTTTCAACCCAAGACCTCTGGAGGGAGGAAACAATGGCAAAGTTTGTTTTGATGCTGCCGCACGCCCCGGACCGCTACACCAATCTCGGTGAAGCCGATTTCATGGAACTAATGAAAGACTATATCGGCTGGGTCGAAGACATGACCGCAAAGGGCAAGTTCGAAGGCGGCGAGAAGCTGATGGATGAAGGCGGCAAGATCGTTACCAACTCATCCGGATCGATCGAGGTCCATGATGGCCCGTTCGCAGAGGTCGCGGAAATCCTTGGCGGCTATATGGTGATCAACGCCGCCGATTATGACGAGGCCGTCGAGATCGCCCGGTCTCACCCGCATATGAAGCATAATGAGACGATTATTATCCGTCAGACGGACGCCTCTGCCGACTGATGCGGGAGGCAGCGGACATTCACAAATTGCTGGACGAAACCGTCCGGCGGGAGCGAGGCTGGCTGATTTCCAGCCTCGTTTCCAAATTTGGGCTCTCCAAGGTCGATCTGGCCGAAGATGTCGCTCAGGATGCGATCGTTAAAGCGCTGTCGACTTGGCCTTATAAAGGCGTGCCGGACAATCCGCGCGCCTGGCTGCGTCGGGTTGCCGGCAATGCCGCGATTGATCGGGTGCGCCGTGCGGCACGGGAATTTGGCATTGATGACGACTGGGATCCGGCCAGTGACGAAGAGGATGTCATCACGCCCTCGCTTCGCGACCCTGAGCTCGATCTCATGGTCTTGTGCTGTGATCCGGCGATTGCGCCACAAGATCAGCTCTTCCTGGCGCTGAAAACCGTTTGCGGCTTCACCGCCGCCGAGACGGCCGCTCTGTTCTTTATGAAAGAAGATGCGCTGGCCCAGCGGCTCGCCCGCGCCAAGCGCCATCTAAAAGCGCAATCTGGTGAGCTTGCCCGTTTCCCGACCCGGTTCGCTTTGAAAGACCGCCTGCCCCGGCTTTTGAAAGTGATCTATTTGATGTTCGCTTGGGGCTACTTGCCAAGACGCGGGGAGAGTTTGGTGCGTGCGGATCTCTGCCGCGAAGCGCTTCGGCTGTCAGAAGGCTTGCTCGCTCAAACCGATGGTAACACGGCCGGGCATCATGCCCTGCACGCGCTGCTTCTGTTTCAAATAGCGCGCTTGCCGGCAAGGGTGGACGCTTCGGGGCGGTTGGTCACGCTTGAGCATCAGGATCGATCCCTGTGGGATCAAACCAAGATTGCCGACGCCTTTGCGCAATTGGAAGCGGCGAAAACAAGCGAAACTCTCACGCGTTACCATCTCGAAGCCGGCATCGCCTCGGCCCATGCTGAAGCGCGCCGCTGGGACGAGACCAAATGGCCCGTCATTGCCCGCTTATACGAGCTCTTGCTGGATCAAGCGCCATCACTTGCTGTCGCGGTGAACGGGGCGGTCGGTCTGATGCTGGCGGGAGACTTGGACGCGGCCCGCGCGCGGCTCGACTCAGCCTCCGCCTATCCCCATGCCGAGCGCTTCCCCGGCTTTCATCTCGCGCGCGCGAAACTTGCCCGGCTGGACGATGATCCAGACGCTGCAACCGCCGCCCTCGCTGCCGCCAAGGCGTGTGAGACCTCCGCGCCAATGGCGGAGCATATTGAGCGTGAGTTGAGCCTAGCGGTTTAGAAGAGTCCAAGAAATTCGCTCATCCCCGCGCAAGCGGGGATCTGGTGCAGTATATCCGGAAGTTTTGAAAGAGATCCACGCCTGCGCGGGGATGAGCGAGCGCGATGATCTTCCTCGCCCCCGTGTTTAGGCATCCCCGAACCGGCCATCCTCGATGATCGCGTCATAATCAGCCTGGATCTGCGCATATTTCATATCGATGCCGATCTTCATGGTTTTATGCGTGAAGATATAGAGCCGGTCCGCTTCGACACAGTCTGCGACCCAATCGGCCACGGCATTCGGATCCAGCCCCCCGCGGATTACCTCATTCATCATCTGGAATTGCGGATCATCCTTGGCGTCTTCAGCGGTGATCTCGCTAGACGGCGCGCCAAAGCCAGTGGTGTGGATATTGGTATTGACCCACCCCGGACAGAGCACACTAACGCCGATCTTGTGTGGTGCCAATTCGGCTTTCAGGCCTTCGGAATACCCAACCACGGCGTATTTGGTGGCGTTATACGGCCCCATCCCGCCGGGCGCGACATGACCGGCCATAGAAGCGGTATTGATGAAATGCCCGCCCTCGCCATGGGATTGGATCAGCGGCGTGAATACTTCGACACCATAGACCACGCCCAACAGATTGATATCGACAATCCAGCGCCAATCCTCGATCGGAATCTCGCCCGGCTGACCGCCTTTGCCGACCCCGGCATTGTTCGCGACGATATGAACTTTGCCAAAATGATCAATCGTTGCTTGCGCGGCGGCGCGTACTTGTTCGACATCGGCCACGTCGCAAACCACCGAGGCGATTTCATTGCTGTCCTTGGAGAGCTCTGCCACCGCTCTGTTGAGACCGTCCTCATCGCGATCCGCGAGCATGACCCGAGCGCCGCGGCTTAAAAAACTGCGCGCCATGGCAAGACCGAGCCCACTCGCGCCGCCCGTCACAAAGGCCACACGTCCTGCAATCTCACTCATCTCCAATCTCCTTTACAAACAACGGCCTGCTGGGATTGCCCGGCAGGCCGTGTTGAACCATTACAGGTCCGTCTTAAGCGTCGACGGTGCCCTTCATAAATCCGGCGAGACGTTTATTGATGATCTCATCGGCTTCGGACATGATCCGGTCGATCAGTTCTTTACAGGTCGGGATGTCATAAATCAGGCCTGCCACCATGCCACAAGACCAAGCCCCAGCATCCATATCGCCTTCCATCATGATGCGTGGATAAACGCCCGCGACTTCATCAATAATATCTTCGAATTTGAGGTCTGCGCCGAGCGCTTTTTCTTTTTCGAGCAGCCGCTCGACCGCTTCATTGGTCAGCACGCGCTCGGTGTTGCGCAAGGGACGCATAACGAGGCGGGTATCGAGCTCCGAGGCGGCGACGATGGCCTGTTTCACATTCTCATGCACTGGCGCTTCCTTGGTGGCGATGAAGCGGGTGCCCATATTCATGCCCTGAGCGCCCATGGCGAGCGAGGCAACCAGCGACCGACCATCGGCCATGCCGCCAGACGAGACAAACGGAATGTCGAGTTCGTCGGCCGCGCGCGGCAGCAGGATCATGTTTGGAATATCGTCCTCGCCGGGGTGTCCGCCGCATTCGAAGCCATCCACCGATACCGCATCACAACCAATGTCCTGAGCCTTCAGGGAATGGCGGACCGACGTGCATTTGTGGATCACCTTGATCCCGGCATCTTTCAGAGCCGGCAGGACCTGGGCCGGGTTGCGACCAGCGGTCTCAACGACTTTCACGCCGCCATCGATCACGGCTTTCACGATCGCCGGATAATCTGGCGGATTGAGGGTCGGCAAGAAGGTGATGTTTACGCCGAACGGCTTGTCGGTCATGTCCCGGCATTTGGCAATTTCATTGGCAAGATCCTGCGGGGTCTTCTGAGTCAGGCCAGTAATGATGCCGAGCCCGCCCGCATTGGAAACAGCCGCTGCCATTTCCGCAAAGCCTACATAGTGCATGCCACCCTGGATAATCGGGTGCTCAATGCCAAACATTTCGGTGATGGCGGTCTTCATGCGTCTATCCTCCTTGTTCTGTCGCACAATGTCCCCCAAACTGGTCTGAAACAAGTCTGACTTAGGGGAAGCGAGATGCCCAAGAAGCTGTTCCTGCACGGGGTTCCCGACACGCCAAGCATGTGGGACCCCCTGATTGCCGAACTTGGATTAAGCGCCGAGGCCTATGCCGCCCCGGCCATGCCGGGCTTTGTCACACCGGCACCGCAAGGCTTCGGCTCGACCAAAGAAGCCTATGTCGACTGGTATATTTCTGAGATCGAGGCCGCCCATGCCGAGAGTGGGCCAGTGGATCTGGTGGGGCATGATTGGGGCGCGATTATCACCCTTCGTGTCGCCAGCCTCCGGCCCGAGCTCGTGCGCACCTGGTGCGTCGCCAACGCTCTGCCCCATCCCGATTATAAATGGCATTCCATGGCGCGGACCTGGCAGACGCCGGTCATGGGCGAGCTGATCATGGCGATCAGCCGCAAGGAGCAACTCTGCAAAGCTTTGCACGCGCAAGGCATCCCAGCCGATCTCGCTTCCAAGGAAGCCAGCCATTGGACGCCGCATATGAAAAAGTCGATCCTGCGGCTCTACCGATCGGCCAAGACAGTTGGCACCGAGTGGTGGGCGGATATTGAAAACTTGCCTGAGCGCGGCCTGGTCTTCTGGGGCGTCGACGATCCCTATGTGCCGGTCGAGATCGCCGAGAAATTCTGTACCTCGACTGGGGCAAAATTATTGAAGCAAGAAAAGACCGGTCACTGGTCGATCATTGAGCGCGCCGACGCGCTGGCCGAGGCGTTGAGGCGACATTGGGGCTGAATTTACCCATTTCACCGCTCATCCCCGCGCAGGCGGGGATCTCAAAATGAGCTTCCGGACTTAGTCGCACCAGACCCCCGCCTGCGCGGGGATGAGCGCGGTTTTTTGAGTTTTACCCCGGAATAATACTCGACCGTATTCCTGACGAAAGTCAGGACCTATGGCGGTTGAGATCGTTGTCCTCAGCCTGCCGCCATGGATGCCAACTTGCGTTGGCAAGGCGGAAAATCTCTGACGCTTACCCCCCAAACCCATCCACAAACGCCGACACATTCGCCCCCAGCGCCTCGACCGCATAGCCGCCTTCCATACAGATTAGGGTTGGCAAATCGAGCGCCGCGATCATCGCCGCCATGTCGGTATATTCGGCCGTCTCAATGCTGAAAAAGCTGATCGGATCGCCCGCATAAGTGTCCGCACCAAACGGCACGATCAGAAGGTCCGGGTCAAAGGCTTGGACGCGCTCAAGGGCCTCGGCCATCTTGATCTGATAGGCCGCCCAGCCCGTCCCGCGCGGCATGGGCAGGTTGAGCGCTGCGCCCGCTCCGGCCCCTGCCCCGGTTTCATCGGCATGACCCCAGTAAAACGGATAGTCGGTGGCCGGGTCCGCATGCAGGGAGATCGTCAACACCTCTGCACGCTCATAGAAAATGTCCTGCGTGCCATTGCCATGATGATAATCGACATCCAGGATCGCGACCCGGCTCGCGCCATGGGTCAGGGCTTGTTCAGCGCAAATTGCAGCGTGGTTTAGATAGGAATAGCCGCCCATGTAGTCGCGACCGGCATGATGGCCCGGCGGACGGCAAAAAGCGAACGCCTGGCGCGCACCGCCCCATACATACTCCAGAGCAGACAGCGCGCTCTGGGCACTCCAGTACACGGTCTCCCATGTGCCCGCCGCCACCGGCGTTCCACAATCATAGGCATACTGGCCGAGCTCCGCATCGATCCGCTTGAAACCGAGCGGCCGCCGCCCGCGGATCGGGAAGACATATGGAAACGCGTCACCGGGCCGCCCGGCTGCAACCCAGTCGGCATGCGCGCGCTGCAGGAAAGTCACATAACCTGCATCATGCACAGCGAGGATCGGATCGAGCCCGAAATCCTGCGGCACGCTGAGATCCGGCAGCACGGCTTTGATCGCCTCGACCCGCGCCTGGCTTTCGGCATGCGGGACGAGCTCGCCATTCTGCAGTTCAAGCGCGGGCGCGTGTTTTGACTGATGCTCTGAAAAAAAGGCTTTCATCTTCCGCGCTTAGCACACTCCAGAATTCACCCAAGCCAAAATCGCGGGGTGTCAGACCCAGCTCTGTTCGCTATAATCCCCAAAACTGCGTCGAAAATGAAGACACAGGAGCTCACACGCTTTGGATAGCAACCCACCTTCAGCGGCCGAGTTTATAAGCCAATCGACACTTACATGTCCGGAATGTCAGCATCAATCGACCGATGAAATGCCGACCAATGCCTGTCAGTTTTTTTATGACTGCAAAGGTTGCGGAGCTGTGTTGAAACCGCAAAAAGGCGATTGTTGTGTCTATTGTTCGTACGGTGATGTTCCCTGTCCGCCTATCCAGCTGGGCGAATGTTGCGGCGAAGCATAGGTCGCGCCCGAACGGCCATTATTCAGATGCCAATTGCGGCAGGATTGGTGCGACGCGGGTCAGCATGAATTCCTGCTCATAGGCATCTTCAGGAGCTTCCCGGACAGCTTGGTCCAGGGCTTGGGCATCTGGACCCACAAGAATACGCCAGCGTTCGTCACGTACGCCTTGCAGGATGATCTTGGCCGCCTCGACCGGATCGAGACCATTGTCGCGGAACGCTTCGCCGCGCGCCTGCATATCGTCGGCAAGCTCTGGATCCCCGCTCGGAATATCATCCTCAAGCAGTTCGCCAAATTCGCGCATCGTGTTGAGCGCAATATTGGTACCGATATGGCCGGGCATGACCACGCTGGCTTTGAGATGCGGCGCATTGTTGCGGAAGTCATTGACCAGGGCTTCGGTGAAGCCTTTGACCGCGAACTTAGCGGCAGAATAAGCCGTGTGCGAGGACTCGGGCCCAAGGCTCGCCCAGAACCCGTTGACCGAGCTGACATTGATCATGTGGCCCTCATCGGCCTTCATCAAGGCAGGCAAGAAAGCCCGCGCCGAATAATAGACGCCATACCAGCAGACCCCGAAAGTGCGCTCCCAGACATCGCGCGGCGTGTTGACAAAACTGCCACCACCGCCAATCCCGGCATTGTTGAACAAGAGATGGATATGGTCAGTCTCATGTTGGGCCATGACATCATCTCGAAACGCCTTGAGCTGCTCTTCGATCGCAACATCAGCGAGAAACCCGGTCACGCGCACGCCTTGCGGAGCGCCATCGAGCGCATGGGCGCAGCTTTCCTCCATATCGGCTTGTGAGATGTCACACATGGCGACGCTGCAGCCCTCTGAGGCAAGCTGCTTGGTCAGCGCTCGCCCGATACCCGTGCCGCCGCCGGTAATGACGGCGATTTTGCCACTAAAGTCTTTCATCTGACGCCTCCCAAACACGCGCTATTGCTTTCGCCAAAGCCTATGAGCTTGGCCGCGCCTTGCCAATAAGGACGCGAGGGCAAGGGATCTCAGGGCCCGAAAACACGCTTGACCTCAGAAGGTGAATATGTAATTTGAACATGTTCATTTAATTATTGGGTCGCCAAGTATGTCGGCCCGCACCCCTCAGGAGACTTGATATGGCATCACTCGGTGAGAGCGGGACGCACAATCGCAAGATCCCGCCCCGCGCCCGGATTGCGCGGTTTGTCGAAACCTGGCTCGGCGCCCCGATCAACCTGCTTGAAGCAAGCCTGCAATGGGTTTTGGTCCGTCCGACCCGCTGGATGATGCGCCATCTCGACGCCGCGTCCTACGCCCTTGAAGGCACCTTGCTGCGCAAAATCCTGTCGCACACGATCTTCCCATTCACGATTTTGCTGTCATTGTTCATCGGCTTCAAGCTGGTCGAGAATGGGATTACCAGCCTGACGCTGCTGGGCTTTGTGCTGCTGCCGATCATTTTTGGGCTCTATTGCGCACCGCTGGAACGGCTGATGCCGTACAGTCGCAACTGGCTGGAAGGTGGAAATGACACTGCCGTCGACATCATCATGTATTTTTCTGGCGCGTTCTGGAGCGGCATTTCCAAACTGATAGTCAGCGCCCTGTTCATTGTCGGCATGGTTGAAGCGCTGGAGCCTTACGGCCATGACCTATGGCCAACCCATTGGAACCCGATTGTCCAGGTTTTCCTGTTTATTCTGATCAAGGATTTCTTCCGCTATTGGTTCCACCGGGCGTTGCATGAAATCCCGGCCCTGTGGCGCGTGCATGCGGCCCACCACTCGGTCGAGCGCCTCTACTGGTTGAACGGCATTCGGGCCCATCCGCTGGAAATTGTCAGCCAGGCCATCTTCTACGCCATCCCGCTGGCACTGGTACAGCCCACGGCCGAAATCGCCCTAGTCGCGGTGATCCTTCAGCTCAGTATCGGTATTTTCCAGCACTCTAATATCGATCTCAATCTCGGTTGGTGGGAGTATGTTTTCTCAATCGGCGACAATCACCGCTATCACCATTATCCCGATAAAGGTGTCGGCGACTCCAACTATGGTGGTGAGTTTATTATCTGGGACATCCTGTTTGGCACGTTCCACAATCCCCGCAATGAGCGCCCGCATGATCGAATCGGCATCGGCACCGCCCCGGAATATCCGATGACCGTGATGGGGCTGTACCTCGCGCCCTTCCTGCCGAGCCAGAAAGTCTTCGGGCCAAAACCGGCCGATGCTGACAAGGCCGCGACAGAAGAGCTGATCGAGGACGCGCCGCTACAACCTGCCGAATAGCGCCTCAAGCCAGATCCAAACCAAAAAAGCCCGCGCTCAACGGCGCGGGCTTTTCTTTAATCTTCAGAACCCTGTGCGAGACTATTCGTCCATCGCCTCAAGTTCGGCTTCGTGACGGGCACGATCGGCGGCGCCGCGGGCATCTTCGTCGCGATCGACCAGCTCGATGACGGCGCGAGGCGCATTGTCACCATGGCGGAAGCCGGCTTTGAGCACGCGGGTATAACCGCCATTGCGATCCTTGTAGCGTTCGCCAAAGACGTCGAACAATTTACGGACAGCCGCCTCATCACGAACTTTCGAAATGGCCTGACGACGCGCGTGCAGGTCACCGCGCTTGGCCAGCGTGATCAGCTTGTCCATGAACGGCTTCATCTCTTTGGCTTTAGGCAGGGTCGTAACGATCTGCTCATGCTCGATCAGAGATGCCGCCATATTGGCAAACATCGCCTTGCGGTGTGAGGCTGTGCGGTTCAGCTTACGATGTGCGATGCCGTGGCGCATTTTGGTCTCCTTGCGTGCCCTCTCGGGCATACACTCCTATAGGTGGTCGTCGTATTTCTTGGCGAGCGCCTCGATGTCTTCTGGCGGCCAGTCTGGCACATCCATACCGAGGTGAAGGCCCATTCCGGCCAAGACTTCTTTGATTTCGTTCAGCGACTTACGGCCGAAGTTCGGGGTGCGGAGCATTTCCGCTTCGGACTTCTGGATCAGGTCGCCAATGTAAACAATATTGTCGTTCTTCAGGCAGTTGGCCGAACGGACAGACAGTTCCAGCTCGTCGACTTTCTTGAGCAGAACCGGGTTGAAGCCGAGATCGCTCTCTTCGGTCTGACCAGAACTTTCGGTTTCTGGCTCGTCGAAGGTGATGAACAGCTGCAGCTGGTCTTGCATGATGCGGGCGGCATAAGCAACAGCATCTTCTGGCGAGATCGAGCCATCGGTCTCAACCGTCAGGGTCAGCTTGTCATAGTCCAGCACGGTACCTTCACGCGTATCTTCGACCTGGTAGCCCACACGGCGCACTGGCGAGTAGATTGCGTCGACCGGAATAAAGCCGATCGGCGCATCTTCCGGGCGGTTATCGGTCGCCGGCACATAGCCTTTGCCTGTCGCAACCGTGAATTCCATGTGCAGGTTGGCACCATCATCGAGTGTACAGATGACGTGATCCGGGTTGAGGATCTTGACGTCGCCTGGGGTCTCGATCTGGCCCGCTTTGACTTCGCCCTTGCCGGACGCTTTCAGGATCATGCGCTTTGGCGCATCAGACACCATGTCGACGGCAACCTGCTTCAGGTTCAGGATAATCGTGGTGACGTCTTCACGCACGCCCTGAATTGAAGAGAACTCGTGAACAACACCGTCAATCTGGACACCGGTGATCGCAGCACCCTGGAGCGATGACAGCAAAATGCGGCGCAGCGCATTGCCGAGCGTCGTGCCAAAGCCACGCTCAAGCGGCTCGACAACGAGTTTGGCAACACGGGTCGCGTCACGGCCACCCTCGACAACTGGACGATTCGGGCGGATCAGCGCCTTCCAGTTGCGGTCATTTACGATCATGTCTTCGGCTTCGGTCATGCTCAGCCTTTCTGTAAATTCAGATTAAAAACGGACTATACGCGGCGGCGCTTTGGCGGGCGGCAGCCATTGTGCGGGATCGGAGTGGTGTCACGGATCGCCGTGACGGTCAGGCCAGCAGCCTGAAGCGCGCGCAGAGCGCTCTCACGGCCAGAGCCGGGTCCACGCACATTCACTTCAACTGTCTGAAGGCCATGCTCCATGGCTTTCTTGGCCGCATCCTCTGCTGCGACCTGGGCCGCATAAGGGGTCGACTTACGAGATCCTTTGAAGCCCATCGCGCCAGCGGAAGACCATGAAATGGCATTCCCTTGCGCGTCTGAGATGGTGATCATCGTATTGTTGAAGCTGGAATTTACATGCACAACGCCCGAAGTGATATTCTTGCGGGCGCGGCGTGCAACGCGGGTGGTCTGACGGGCCATCTCTCGAGGATCCTATTTCTTCTTGCCGGCAATCGGCTTGGCAGGGCCCTTACGGGTCCGTGCGTTTGTGTGCGTGCGCTGACCGCGAACCGGCAGGCGCTTACGATGACGGAGACCACGATAGCAACCAAGGTCCATGAGGCGCTTGATGTTCATCGACACTTCGCGGCGAAGGTCACCTTCAACCATATAGTCGCTGTCGATTGTCTCACGGATTTTGATGACTTCTGCATCAGACAGATCGGCCACACGGCGCTCTGGGGTGATGCCAATCTTTTCACAAATCTCATCGGCTTTGGCGGGGCCAATGCCATGGATGTAACGCAGCGCGATTGGTACGCGCTTATTCGTCGGTATATTGACGCCTGCAATACGGGCCAAAGCCAGTCTCCTAATAGTTCAAAAAGAAAGCCGCAGTTCGCACAGCACAAACACCGCTGCACGCTTGCAGACTCATCTCTTAACGAAGTGCGTCGTTATAGACGCAACAATTGGTACGTCAACCACTGAATCAGCGGTTCACGCAGCTTCAAACAGCCTCCTTCAAGGCCGCGTCGATTCCACTGCTAACCTCATCGATTGACGCCATGCCGTCAACCTCTCGGAGGATACCGCGTTCGGCATAGATCGGCACCAATGGCGCGGTGTCGCCATTATACTTTTCCAGGCGCACGGAGAAGGTTTCAGGATTATCATCCTTGCGCCCTTGCTCTTCAAACCTTTTGGTGACGCGGGCCAGCAAAGCCTGCTCATCGACCACCAGGCGGATCACGCAATCCACCCGTTCGCCGCGGCTTTCGAGCAATTTGTCGAGCGCCTCGGCCTGGCCGACGGTGCGCGGGAAGCCATCATAGATAAAGCCCGCCGCGCCCTCATTTGTATTCAGCTGCTCATCGATCAAGGCGATCACGATCTCATCTGAAACAAGCGCGCCTGATTCCAGAATCGCTTTGACTTTATTGCCGAGCTCCGAGCCCGAAGCCACGGCTGCGCGCAGCATGTCGCCCGTTGAAAGTTGAATATAGCCGCGTTCGGCGACCAGTTTCTTTGCTTGCGTGCCTTTGCCGGCCGCCGGCGGTCCAAACAGGATTAGGTTCATTTCTTGCGCTTGCCTCCCAGCCGCGATTTCTTGATCAGCCCTTCATATTGGTGGGCAATCAAGTGCGATTGTATTTGTGTCACTGTGTCCATCGTCACCGAGACCACAATGAGCAAGCTAGTTCCCCCGATATAAAAGGGAATACCTGGCACATAGCGCCGCAGGATTTCTGGCATCAAGCAGACAAAGACCAGATAAATCGCACCAATCGTGGTGAGTCGAGTTAGCACATAGTCGAAATAGGCGGCGGTGTTCTTGCCGGGACGGATACCGGGGACGAAGCCGCCATACTTGCGCAGATTGTCGGCGGTCTCTTCCGGGTTGAACATGATCGAGGTGTAGAAGAACGTGAAGAAGGCCACGAGCACACCGTAAGTGATGATATAAGTCCAGCTGCCGGGCGAGAAGGCGGTGGCCATCCAAGCGACAAAGCCCCCGTCGGCGGCGGCTTCCGTTGCCACCGCGGTGTTGCCGCCGAGAATACCAACCGCCGTCAAAGGCAGCATCAGGATCGCAATCGCGAAGATTGGCGGGATAACACCAGATGTGTTCAGTTTCAGCGGCATGAATGAGCTTTGGCCCTGGGCCGCCTGATTGGCCGCTTGCTGGCGCTTCGGATACTGGATCAGAACCCGGCGCTGCGAGCGCTCAATGAACACGATGAACACGGTCAGCGCGATGACCAGGGCCGCGACCCCGACCACGAAGACGACATTGATCCCCTGCTCTCGCGAGCCGCTGAACAGGTTGAAAATCGCCCGTGGCATCTCGGCAATGATGCCCGCGAAAATGATCAGCGAGATACCGTTACCAACGCCGCGCGCAGTGATCTGCTCACCCATCCACATCAGGAACATGGTGCCGCCGGTAAACGTGGTCACAGCGGTCAGCACGAAGAACCATTGTGGCAAGCCGTCATACGCGGCGCCAGACAGGCCCATCGAGATGCCGAAGCTTTGTACGATGGCAAAGGCCAGGGTCAGATACCGTGTATACTGGTTGATCTGTTTGCGGCCAGATTCGCCCTCTTTCTTGAGCTTTTCAAGCGACGGCACCGAGGATGTCATCATCTGAATGATGATCGAGGCGGTAATGTAAGGCATCACGTTCAGCGCGAAAATACTCATCCGCTCAATCGCACCGCCGGCAAACATGTTCATATTGCCGAGCATGCCGCCCTGCTGGCTGGCAAACAGCTGTGCAAACTGGTCCGGGTCAATGCCCGGCAGCGGGATATAAGTCCCCAGCCGATACAGGAAGAGCACAAACAGAGTGAACAGGATGCGGCTCTGCAGGTCTTTCGCCTTGGCAAAAGTCCCGAAATTCATATTCCGCGCGAGTTGTTCAGCAGCAGTAGCCAAGGGGGACTCCTTCTCCCGGAAATGCGTTCGCCGCCAAGATTGGCGGCGAAAGCGTGTTTGTGAAGACGTTTAGTGGAAAAAGCTAGGGGTTTAGTCTGCTTTTTCTGTCGGGACAGGTCCGGTCAAAGTGACCTTTCCGCCCGCCTTCTCGATCGCTTCGACCGCTGCTTTTGAGGCACCCGTGACGGTGATCTTGACCTTTTTAGGGGCATCGCCCTTGGCCAGAAGACGCACACCGTCTTTCAGGCGGCGCACCACACCGGTTGCCACCAGGTCGGCTTCCGTGATCTCTTTTTTCGTGTCCAGCTTGCCGGCTTCGATTGCCTTGGACAGGATGCCAAGGTTGAGCCAGGCATGGTTCTTCGAGTTGCGGGCCGTGAAGCCGCGCTTTGGCAGACGCATATAGATTGGCATCTGGCCGCCCTCGAAGCCATTAATGGCAACACCGGAACGAGACTTTTGACCTTTGACCCCACGGCCACCGGTCTTGCCTTTGCCAGAGCCAACGCCGCGACCAATCCGGTGGCGGTTTTTCGTCGACCCTGCTGCAGGAGAGAGTTCGTTGAGTTTCATAGTCTATCCCTCGACGACTTCGACAAGGTGAGACACCTTGTTGATCATGCCGCGAACGGCAGGTGTATCTTCCAGCGTCCGGGTGCGGCCGATCTTGTTGAGACCAAGGCCGACCAGTGTTTGACGCTGATCTGGCGCGCGACGGATCGGGCTACCGGTCTGGCGCACTGTGACGGTGGCTTTTGCTTTTGCCATTGGTCAGATCCTCTTTCTCTTAGGCGTCGGCCGCTTCGGCCATGCCAGCCTCAGACGCGCCATCGGTACGACGACCGACAATGTCCTGAACTTTCAGACCACGCTTGGACGCAACTGAACGCGGGCTCGCCTGGTTGACGAGGGCGTTAAAGGTTGCGCGCACCATGTTGTACGGGTTGGACGAGCCGATCGACTTGCCAACAACGTCCTGGATGCCGAGCACTTCCATAACAGCACGCATCGGACCACCCGCAATCACGCCGGTTCCGGGAGGCGCGGCGCGCAGGACCACTTTACCAGCGCCCCAACGGCCTTTGCCGTCATGGTGCAGGGTGCGACCTTCGCGAAGCGGCACGCGAACCATGTTGCGCTTTGCTTCTTCAGTGGCTTTGCGGATCGCCTCAGGCACTTCGCGGGCTTTACCCTTACCGAAGCCTGCGCGGCCCTTCTGGTCGCCCACTACGACAAGCGCAGCGAAGCCAAAATTCTTACCACCTTTTACGGTTTTGGCGACGCGGTTGATGCCAACCAGTTTGTCGACGAATTCGCTTTGCTGCTCTTCGTCGCGATCCCGGCGGCGTCCGCGGCCTCTACCTCTTTCTTCAGCCATGGTGACTCTCCTAGAACTTCAGACCGCCCTCACGGGCGGCGTCTGCCAGGGCTTTCACCCGGCCATGGAACACATACCCGCCACGATCAAAGACAACGTCTTCAATCCCGGCTTTCTTCGCCCGCTCGGCCACAGCCTTGCCGACTTTTGTCGCTGCTTCGATCGTGCTCGTTGATTTCAGGCCTTTGCGAACGTCGGCTTCCAGCGTGGAAGCAGAAGCGATCGTGATGCCTTTTTCGTCATCGATGATCTGAGCAGAGATATTTTTGCCTGACCGCGCAACAGACAGACGAACCTTACCTTCAGCAGACTTGCGAAGCTTGGCACGGTTGCGTTGCGAACGGCGCAGGAATTTTTCGCGTGAGGACAACATGATTACTTCTTCTTGCCTTCCTTACGGCGGACGTATTCGCCCTGATAACGGACACCCTTGCCTTTATACGGCTCTGGGCGGCGATAATTGCGGATCTCAGCAGCGACCTGACCAACCACTTGCTTGTCAGCGCCAGTGATTTCGATCTCTGTTGGCTTGGCACATTTGATCTCAATGCCATCTGGGGCCTTGTAGATCACGTCATGCGAGAAGCCGAGGGCCAGTTTGAGGTCCTTGCCTTGCATTTGAGCCCGGTAACCAACGCCAACGAGTTCAAGTGTCTTGGAGAAACCTTCCGCCGCGCCCTGGACCAGGTTGGCAGCGTTCGAGCGGGTCGTGCCCCACAGCGTCCGTGCCGATGGATCCAGCGCTTGCGCGAAGGTCATCTTTTTGCGTCCTTTCTCGTCATTGATGCGAATTTTTTCATTCGCAGCATTGACCAGATCGTCACGCGGATTGATGCGCAGCTCTTCGCCCTCAAGCTCAGCCGAGATCACTTCCGGCAGCTCCAAAGAGAGCTCACCTTTCGGGCCTTTTGCTTTCAGCAACTGACCTTCAATCGTGACCGTCGTGCCTGACGGGACAGAAATTGGAAGTTTGCCAATACGAGACATATCAGTTCACCCTTCCCTTAGAAGACGCGGCAGAGAATCTCGCCGCCGACATTCTCGTTGCGCGCAGTGTTGTCAGACATCACGCCCTTCGAGGTCGACAGGATCGAAATCCCAAGCCCGTTGCGAACCAGAGGAATGTCACTCTTGGAAGAGTAAACACGGCGCCCTGGCTTCGAGACGCGACGGATCTCAGAGATCACCGGCGTGCCGTCGAAATATTTCAGTTCAATCTCGAGATGCTTGTGACCGTCTTTCTCGATCTCAGCATATCCACGAATGTAACCCTCGCCTTGCAGCACTTCGAGCACACGGGCACGAAGCTTGGAGGCTGGTGTTACGACCTTGTCCATGCCGCGCATTTGCGCATTACGGATACGGGTCAGCATATCACCGAGGGGATCAGAAATCGCCATAATATCCCTCCTTACCAGCTAGACTTGACGAGGCCTGGGATCTTGCCGAGCGAGCCAAGCTCACGCAGTGCAATCCGAGACATTTTCAGTTTGCGGTAATAACCGCGCGGACGACCGGATACTTCGCAACGATTGCGCACCCGATTGGGGGCAGAGTTGCGTGGAAGCTCAGCCAGTTTCAGACGCGCTTTAAAACGCTCTTCCAGAGGCAGATCTTCGTTCATCGCGATCGCTTTAAGCTCTTCCCGCTTGGCCGCGTATTTCTCGACCAGGCGCTTGCGCTTATCATTCCGTTCAACAGCACTCTTCTTAGCCATTACAGTCTTCCCTTAGTGCTAGTTCCGGAACGGGAAGCCGCACTGCGTGAGCAGGCTCTTGGCTTCTTCGTTCGTGTTGGCGGTGGTACAAACAATGATGTCCATACCGCGAATGTCTTCGACATCGTCATAATTGATCTCTGGGAACACGAGTTGTTCCTTGAGACCCATGGCGAAATTGCCGCGACCATCAAAGCTCTTGCCGTTCAGACCACGGAAGTCTTTCACGCGGGGCAGAGCAATATTGGTCAGACGATCCAGGAATTCGTACATCCGATCCCGGCGCAGGGTGACCTTACAGCCAATCAGCATGTCTTCGCGCAGCTTGAAGCCAGCGATCGACTTGCGGGCCTTGGTTGCGACAGGCTTTTGGCCAGCGATCTTTTCCATCTCGGCAAGCGCCGTTTTGATCTTCTTGGAATCAGCGACAGCTTCGCCGACACCCATATTGATCACGACCTTGTCGATCTTGGGGATCTGCATGTCATTCGTATAGCCAAACTCTTCCTTGAGCTTGCCACGAATCTGCTCGTCATACTTCTTCTTGAGGCGAGGAGTGTAGTCTTTAGACATCTAGAGCCTCTCCTGAACGCTTGGCATAGCGGAACTTCCGACCATGCTCATCAATCTTGAACCCAACCCGTGTCGGCTTGCCGTCACGCGGATCGATCATCGCAACATTTGACGCGTCGATTGGCGCTTCAAATGTGTTGATGCCGCCTTGAGGATTGGCCTGGCTTGGCTTGACGTGACGTTTCACAACATTCACGCCGCGGACCACGACACGGCCCTCAGCCGGGATGACTTTCAACACTTCGCCCTCTGCGCCTTTGTTACGGCCAGTGAGAACGATAACGCGGTCACCTTTTTTCACTTTCGCAGCCATGGCTACAGCACCTCCGGCGCCAGCGAGACGATCTTCATGTGGTTCTTGGCGCGCAATTCGCGAGGAACAGGGCCAAAAATCCGGGTGCCGATCGGCTCATTGTTATTGTTGATCAGGACAGCCGCATTGGTGTCGAACCGGATGGTCGACCCGTCTGGGCGGTTAATGTCCTTGGCGACACGAACGACGACGGCACGACGCACATCGCCCTTCTTAACGCGGCCGGTCGGAATCGCTTCCTTGACCGAAACCACAATGACATCACCCACAGAAGCGTAACGACGTCCGGCACCGCCCAGCACTTTGATGCACTGAACACGGCGGGCACCAGAATTGTCCGCGACCCGTAGGTTGGACTGCATCTGGATCATGCGTCGCCTCCCTCAGAAGAGATGACTTCCCAACGTTTCAGCTTTGAACGTGGCGGACATTCACGGATCGTGATCGTCTGACCTTCAACAGCTGCATTGTCTTCGTCATGGGCGTGGTAGCGCTTAGAGCGACGCACGGTTTTCTTCAGAAGCGGGTGGAGGAAACGACGCTCCACGCGCACGATGGCGGTCTTGTCCTGCTTGGTCGAGACCACAACGCCTTCCATAACACGTCTAGGCATATCTTACTCCTACGCCTCAGCGTCCGCGCGGGCCTGCTCGCGAAGCAGGGTCTGGACGCGAGCGATATCGCGACGGACGACCTTGATGCGGGCGGTCTTCTCCAGCTGGCCAGTGGCCTGCTGGAAGCGGAGGTTAAACTGTTCCTTCTTCAACTGCAGGAGCTCTTCCTTCAGCTGATCCGGGCTCTTCGAACGGAAATCAGAAGCTTTAGCCATGCTTAAATTCCTTCAATCCGGCGGACGATCTTCGTGCGGATTGGCAGCTTGGCTGCGCCGAGGCGGAGCGCTTCGAGCGCGACCTCATCCGGAACACCGTCAATTTCAAACAGGATGCGACCAGGCTGAACGCGGGCGACCCAACGGTCGACAGAGCCCTTACCTTTACCCATCCGAACTTCAATCGGCTTGGCCGTGACCGGGGTGTCCGGGAAGACACGGATCCAGACCTTGCCCTGACGCTTCATCTCGCGGGTGACAGCCCGGCGAGTCGCCTCAATTTGGCGGGCCGTGACACGCTCAGGCTCGAGCGCTTTCAGGCCAAACGAACCAAAAGCGATCGAGTAGCCACCTTTTGCGGTGCCCTTGATCCGGCCTTTGAACGCCTTGCGGTATTTTGTACGTTTCGGCTGACGCATCTCTTATGCTCCTGCCTGTGGGCCCGAAGCCGGACCACGCTGATTACCAGAGCGCGCACGTGACTCACCAGAAGTCTCGGCACGACGATCACGCGCCATTGGGTCATGCTCCATGATCTCGCCCTTATAGATCCAGATCTTGATACCGATGATGCCGTAAGTGGTCAGCGCTTCGGCTGTGCCATAATCGATATCAGCGCGCAGCGTGTGCAGCGGCACAGATCCCTCAGAATACTGCTCAGTCCGCGCGATCTCAGCGCCGCCAAGACGGCCAGAGACCATGATCTTCACACCTTCAGCGCCGAGACGCATCGTGTTCTGGATCGAACGCTTCATGGCGCGGCGGAAAGAGCCCCGACGCTCCAACTGACGGGCAATGTCTTCAGCAACCAGGGTTGCATCAAGCTCAGGCTTGCGGATCTCGACCAGGTTCACACGCACTTCGTCTTCGGTCATTTTCGACAGCTGACGACGCAGGTTCTCAATGTCCGCACCTTTCTTACCGATGACCAGACCTGGCCGCGCGGTGTGAATGGTGACGAGGCATTTCTTGTGTGGACGCTCGATCACGATCCGGGAAATGCCGGCCTGACCGAGACGCTTCTTGATATGCTTCTGGATGGCGAGGTCTTCGTGAAGAAGACGCCCGAAATCCGCGCTATCAGCATACCAGCGGCTGTCAGAGGTCCGGTTGATCCCGAGACGCAGGCCGATTGGATTTACTTTCTGACCCATTATGCGGCCTCCGCTTCTTGAGACGTGTCACGCAGGACGATGGTCAGCTGCGAGAAAGGCTTCATGATCCGCGCGGCGCGGCCACGTGCACGGGCGCGGATGCGCTTCATGACGAGGTTCTTGCCGACGTGGGCTTCAGCAACGACCAGGCTATCAATGTCCAGGTCGTGATTGTTTTCAGCGTTGGCGACGGCGCTCTTCAAAAGCTTGCGAACATCGGCAGCAGCACGCTTGCGAGAGAATTGCATCTCATCGATCGCCTTCTGCACCGGCAGGCCGCGGATCTGCTGTGCCAACAGGTTCAGCTTTTGCGGGCTGGAACGATACATGCGCAGAACGGCGCGCGCTTCGTTAGACGCCTGCTTTGGAGGATTCTTGGCTTGACCCATGATTATCTCCGCTTCGCTTTCTTGTCCGCGCCGTGACCGTAATAGGTACGGGTTGGAGCAAACTCACCAAGCTTGTGGCCGACCATTTCCTCGGTGACGAGGACGGGGACAAACTTGTTGCCATTGTGGACCTGAAAGTTCAGGCCAACGAATTGCGGCAGGATGGTCGAGCGGCGTGACCAGGTCTTGATGACCTCACGACGTTCAGACGCATGCGCCTTCTCGGCCTTCTTCAGGAGGTAGCCGTCGACAAACGGGCCTTTCCAGACGGAACGTGGCATTCTCTACGTCTCCTTAGCGTTTCGCGTTACGGCGACGGATGATCAAACGATCCGAAGCCTGTTTCCGGCGGGTTTTTGGCCCGCGTGTTTTCTTACCCCCAGGCGTCACTGGGTGACGTCCACCGGAGGACTTACCTTCACCACCACCATGCGGGTGATCGACCGGGTTCATAACCACGCCGCGAACGTGCGGACGCTTGCCCTTGTGGCGGTTACGACCGGCTTTCCCCATGACCTGGTTCATATTGTCAGGGTTCGACACCGCACCGATGGTGGCGACGCACTGATCTGGCACCATGCGCAGCTCGCCAGAGGTGAGCTTGATCTGGGCGTAACCAGAGTCGCGGCCAACCAGTTGAGCGTAGCAACCTGCAGAGCGCACCATTTGCGCGCCCTTGAGTGGCTTCATCTCAATATTGTGGATGATCGTCCCGACGGGGATATTCTTCAGCGGCAGCACGTTGCCTGGCTTGATGTCAGCGGTCTTCGAAGAGATCACCGTGTCACCAACCGCCAGACGCTGCGGTGCAAGAATGTAAGACAGCTCGCCATCTTCATACTTGATCAGCGCGATAAACGCGGTGCGGTTCGGATCATACTCAAGACGCTCAACCGTTGCCGGCACGTCCCACTTGTTCCGCTTGAAGTCGATCTTCCGGTACAGACGCTTGGCGGCGCCGCCTTTGTGGCGGGCGGTCATGCGCCCCTTATTGTTGCGACCGCCGGTCTTGGTCAGACCCTCGGTGAGCATTTTTACCGGGCGGCCTTTGTGCAGCTCTGAGCGGTCCACGAGGACCAGCTGACGACGACCTGGCGAGGTAGGTTTATATGTCTTCAATGCCATGTCAGTCTCCTAGAGGCCCGTCGTGATATCAACGGACTGGCCGTCCTTGAGGGTCACGATCGCCTTTTTGAAGTCAGAGCGACGGCCAGGCTTTCCGCGGAAACGCTTGGTCTTGCCTTTCACCAGGATCGTGTTGACCTTGGTGACGTCGACTTTGAACAGGTTTTCGACGGCTTCTTTGATGTCTGGCTTGGTCGCAGTCAGCGGAACTCGAAAGATGATCTTGTTCTCTTCAGCAACCAGCGTCGACTTCTCCGTGATGATCGGAGACAGAAGCATGTCATAATTATGAGGCTTGATGTCAGCCATGGATTAAGCCTCCTCTTTCACGCCATTGAAGCGTGCATCAATGCTCTCGAGCGCATCCTTGGTCAGGACCAGGGTCTTGCGACGCAGCACATCATAAACGTTGAGACCAGCAGCAGGCAGGACATCCACGTTTGGAATGTTGCGCGCCGCTTTGGCGAAATTTTCGTCCACAGTCGCACCGCCAATGATCAGTGCGTTAGACAGGCCGAGCTTGGCCAGCTTTGCTGACAGATCCTTGGTCTTGGCGTCTTTCAGCTCTGCCTTGTCGAGGACCAGGATGGCATCATCCTTGACCTTGGACGACAGCGCGTGGGCGAGCGCCATTTTGCGGACTTTCTTCGGCAATGCGTGGGCATGGCTGCGGACGCGCGGTCCGTGGGCCACCGCACCGCCAACAAAGATGTTCGCATTCTTAGAGCCGTGACGTGCGCCGCCGGAGCCCTTCTGGCGAATGTACTTCTTAGTGGTGACAGAGACGTCGCCGCGCTCCTGGGTCTTGTGCGTCCCAGCCTGGCGCTTGGCGAGCTGGTAACGAACCATGCGCTGAATGACGTCGCCCCGGATCTCTTCGATCCCGAACACAGCATCATCAACAGTGGCTTTGCCAGCGGCCTTGCCTTCAAGAGTTTTGACGGAGAGTTCCATTATTCAGCACCCTCTTTCAGCAGTTTCTTCAGGAGGTCCTGGTCCGTCTTCGCGCGCGGCTGACCGCCGGCGAGAATGTCTTTGGCCTGACCAACCCAATCTTCGTTTGCAGCATCTTCGGCAACGCCAAGCTCTTCGAGCAGTGCGGTGCGCTCATCGTCTGCCATAGCGACAAAAGCGGACAACGTTCCGAGACCCTTTTCTTTCAGGTTCTCTTCGGTTTTTGGGCCAATGCCGTCGACCAGAACGATATTGTCGGCTGCGGTGCCTTCAATCTTCACGTCAGCAGCTGGTGCATCACCTTTGGCGGGCGCTTTGAACGAGCCCTCGGCAGGTGCGTCAGCGTGCAGCGCTTTCTTCACCGCATCACGGATCTCAACATAAGAGCCTTCGGCGCCTGGGATCGCCCCTTTGACGAGCACGAGACCGCGCTCAACATCGGTGCGGACCACTTCGAGGTTCTGAACCGTGACGCGATCAACGCCATAGTGTCCGGCCATTTTCTTACCCTTAAAAACCCGGCCCGGGTCCTGGCACTGTCCGGTCGAACCATGCGAACGGTGCGAGATAGACACACCGTGCGAAGCGCGCAGACCACCAAAGTTCCAGCGCTTCATCGCCCCGGCAAACCCTTTACCGATGGAGACGCCTGCAACGTCAACTTTTTGACCTGGTACAAAATGATCGGCCTGAACCTCAGCGCCGACCTCTGGCAGAGCGATGTCGGATTTGACCCGGAACTCTGCGACTTTTGCTTTCGGGGCGACACCGGCTTTCGCGAATTGCTCGCGTTGCGCCTTGGCGGTGCGCTTGGCTTTCTTCTCGCCTGCGCCCATGACCACAGCGGTGTAGCCATCCGTGCGCTTGACCTGACCGCCTTTTTTGGTGGTCACGTCGCGCTCTTCCTCAGTACGCAGACCGACAACCTGACAGCCATCAAGCGCCAGCACGGTGACCGGCACGTGGCGGCCGGCTTCGCTAAATACGCGTGTCATGCCCAGTTTACGGGCGAGCACGCCAGAACGTTGAGCTGGAAGCGCCATTAGCGAGCTCCCTCAAGCTTGATCTCAATGCCAACGCCAGCCGACAGATCGAGCTTCATCAGCGCGTCGACGGTTTGCGGGGTTGGGTCAACAATGTCGAGAATGCGCTTATGCGTGCGGATCTCGAATTGCTCACGAGACTTTTTGTTGACGTGTGGGGACCGGTTAACTGTGAAGCGCTCTTTGCGGGTCGGCAGTGGGATCGGCCCACGTACTTCTGCGCCTGTGCGCTTGGCAGTCGAAACGATTTCGCGGGCCGACAAATCGAGCGCGCGGTGATCGAAGGCTTTCAGCCGGATCCTGATATTCTGTTTTTCCATCCTGCGATGTCCGTTCACGTAAAAACCACACACCTAGGCAGCACAGCTTTCTGAGCGCCCAGATACGAGGAAATCCAGTTGTTCGTTTCGGTTGCCAGCGTTTGCCTATTCCGGCACAGCCTGACTTGCGAAGGGTGGCCAATACGGGAATCAGCGCCCGGCGTCAACAGGCTTGTCTGCAGATTCTATGACATGCGACAAAGCCTGCTCTGAGCGCGTTCGAGGCCCAGACGAGATCAAGCCGCCAAACAGGAAAAGCGCACGATCTTATTCTCTGTGTCTGGCGTCCATTTTCGCAGTGTCTCGATATGTACAGATCGATCAAAATCACACACGCAGATTAAGCTCGGGGCCACTCGATCTGCGATTCATCCCTTCAAAACCATGGAGGGAAAGCGCCATGAGCCCGAAGACCAAAACGCGCCTCAGCACCTGGGCCACACATTTCACATATGTCGGCCTCGGGCTGACATTGATTTGTGGCTGCGTGTTGGAACCGCGCACCGATCAGCTCGCAAACTATGCGTCCTGGCGCAGCGCGAGTGTTGGCAATTCCAATGCAAGTACGGACCCGGCTCAAACCAGCCGCGCGGCTTTGTTCAGAGTGTTGCGTGAGCTGGATCGCGCCTATCATCGGTTTGATCTACGCCCGCCCCACCCCAAGATCCGCATTGTAAATGCTGAACATGATATCTTGGAAGGCGGCGCAATCGCGGTTGCAGCGATTACCGATCAGGGCGAAGAGCGGATCTATTTCAATCGAGACTATTTGAATGCCGGGCACTCGATCGCCTCGGCGACCCGGCATGAAGTCGCGCATCTCGCCGCCTGGCGTCAGCATGGTTTACAGATTGCGCCACACGGGCCGGAATTCAAAGCGATTTGCTGGGCCGCGACATCGCGGGCCGATTGTACGGCGCAACAGCCCCCTATGATCGGGCGGAAGTAACGCATCCCCGAGCCCGGGCGACTCTTCTATGCTCTCATCCGATACGGCGTTTCGACCGTAAACAAATCGGACCCCAAGCAAGGAAGAGGAGACCTGATCCAAGCATGACCAACGGAGCCTTTACTGTCTATTATGATGCGTCTTGCCCGATGTGCCGGGCGGAAATTGGATTTTACCGAAAGCGCCGCGGCGCCGAGGCGATAGATTGGGTGGATGTCTCCAACCCCAGAAATGCTCCGATTGGGCTCAGCTGCGAACAGGCCATGGCGCGCTTTCATGTCCGTAACATAGACGGGCAATTGATCAATGGCGGCGCCGCCTTCGCTGAATTGTGGAAACAGATGCCGTCTTTCCGCTGGCTTGGCCTCGCCTTCAGCATCCCGCCCCTGCGTTGGCTCTTGAACGTGGCCTATAATCTGTTTCTACCTATCCGCCCGCACTTGCAGGGTCTGTTTCGCGAACGTCCGTCCATGTCGGAGGACCCTTCATGACCCGTGCCCTGCCTTTGTTGCTGATCGGGCTCGCCGCGTGTGCACCGCAGGCTGAAACCCCGCCCATCGCCGAGCCGCCTCAAACTGCAGAGACCCATATGACCGCGCCTAATACAGATATTTTCCAAGTCGGCTTTACGACGATTACCGGCCAGCCGCTGCCCTTTTCCGAATTCAAGGGCCAGGTGACTCTGGTCGTCAACACCGCTTCGCGCTGCGGCTATACCGGCCAATATGAAGGCCTGCAGGAACTCTACACCACATTCAAAGACCAGGGCTTCACCGTGCTCGGCGTGCCGTCCAATGATTTCGGCGCGCAGGAACCAGGCACTGAGGCACAAATCGTCGAGTTCTGCGAAACCAATTATGGCGTCGAATTTCCGCTGACCCGAAAAACCACCGTGGTCGGCGCGGATCAGCATGATTTCTACAAGCTGGCCAAGACCAGCCTTGGCGACAAAGCCGAACCGAAATGGAATTTTCACAAAGTCCTGGTCGGGCGAGATGGCCGGTTCATCCAGGCCTATCCGTCCAACATCCGACCCGCTGACACCGAACTCGTCGCCGACATTGAGCGCGCGCTCGAGAGCAGCTGATCAAATCATATCGAGCGTCTGTAATACGGACGGGATCTTCTTCTTCAGCCCAAAGAAGCCTTTTTTGGCGTGCGGCCAGACCGCTTGGTCATAGGGTCGGGTGATCTCGATCAGCTCGATTCCTGCCTGCTGGCACGCTTGGCGCAGGCGTTTTTGCACCGGCCCAAGGGTCAGTCGTGAGGTGACTGCGGCTTCCAAATCATGTTGTCCGGCCCAGTCTTTGATCTGCTCGGCCCAGTCGGGGTCCGGCGTCGTATCTACAGCCACATTAAAAACCTGTTCAGCCCGTTGCGCTGCATCCGAGACGGCCGCCAGTGCGAAAGCAGTCACCGTCTGACCGAGCGGCCGCACAGACCGTTCAGTTGCCCCAGACAGTGCTAGAGCCGCTTTTGGGGTCGGCAGATCCAGGCTCTCCGGATGACAGTCTTCTTCGGTGATCAAAAGTCCGACCTGACGCCCGATCAAATCGGAAGGCGCGAACCGCAATGGGGTGATCGTGAAGGGCCGAGAGTCTTCGAGGGCGGGTGCCTCTGATGCCAGCTCACCCACCGGGTTGAACCGGCCTGCGGTGAACTTCTCAATATTAGAAGCCCGCGCCAGATAGGTCTTACCGAGCGTGTGCAAGCCGCCAACCCAGCGCCAGGAACACGTATTCGAGGCCGGATCGCCATCAAGGAGATGACGATAGAAGAAATCCGCGCCGAGCTGCCAAGGCAGTTTCAAGGTGAAAATCCAGATGCTGGCAAACCACATACGCGCATGATTGTGCAAATAGCCGGTCTCGATCAGCTCGTTCGCCCAGGCGTCGAAACAGGCAATCCCGGTCCGTCCGGAGATGGCCTCGTCATAAGCGGTTGCCAATCCAGCATTCTTGTCGATCTGATCAAACAAGGTCACGATGTCTTGCTTATAATATTGCCAGACTTGCGGGCGGTGTTCGAGCCAGCCTTTGAAATAGCCGCGCCAGAACACTTCCTGGATGTATTTCTCCGCCGCATGCAAGTCATGCTGATTGAGCACGGCGGCGACCACTTCCTCCTCCAGCAAGAGCCGGTGCCGGATGTAAGGCGAAAGCTGCGAAACCTTGCCATGCTTGCCCGGCCCGAAATCAAAATTGCGTTGCCGCGCATAGGCGCTGCCCGCCTTTTGCACGAAGCCCTCCAGCTGGCGCAGGGCGGCATCTCGGGTCGGTTCAAAATCGAGAACAGGGGCGTCTTCAAAAACGTCGAGCGTGTCTTGGGTCATGCCCTGTTTACGCGCGCGCGTGTGCGCCAGATGAGCCGACGCTGTTTGGTCGCAGTCGGGCCGGCCTAATACTTGACCGGATAGCGTTTCACCTCGGTCACCTCGCCATCCTTGTAATGGACCTGCAGCGAGATATAGCCGGTCTCAAGCGGCAGTTTCAGCATCTGGTCTATGCCGCGCGTCGACTCCAGGGGTTTGAGAGGATTGCACTCCGCGAAGCGTAGCTCGGTATCCGGCGTATCGTTGTCGACCGCGTAAAACGCTTTTTCGACCACGCAGGGATAATCGAGGACCGGAAAGTGCACGTTGACATAAGGCGCGTCGCCATCGCCCGGATCCCAATATTGATAATAGACCCACTGCCGTTCGCTCGCCGCCATATATGTGTTCTTGATCGAGTCATAGAGCGCCTGTTGCGGGTCAAAACTCAACGTATATGGCCCCTGCTCGACGCCTTTTGAGTCGATATATTTGATTTCGATGTCCATCGCCTCTGCATCATTCGGCAAATCGAAATAGGATTTCGGTTGCGGCGCGCCGGTGGTGAAATTGCGGGTGTCAGTCATGCCGAGCGACTCAAATTCCTCTCCAGGCAATTTCACAAAGATCTCGCGATGATTGAGATCTGTGATCATGACATTCATCATGAAGCCCCCGCCTCCGACCGAAGAGGTCAAACTGACCGGGTTTTCCAGCACATCCGTGGCGATGATCGACAAGGCCGCCAGGCGCTCCTGGGCATCTTCGATCTCGGCCTCGGCCGCCGGCTTATCGATGAAATATTTCACATACAGCCCATCCTCGTGCAGTTGCAGAAAGGATTCGAGCAATTCGCGTTCGCGTCTTTTGTCTGATGTGGTTTGCGAGCCAAGCCGTCTTTGCGAATAATCGAGGCTGAGCGCATAGACCGCAGGGGCAAAACTCGGATTGGCGGCGACAAAGGCTTCCAATTGCGCCTTGCGCTGGGTCGGGCTCTGCAGCAGCGCCGCGGCATATTCCAAAGTGCGATCATCCGGTCGGTCGAATTTCATTTCATTATAGATTTCCCGCGCCGCCGTGCGCCCCTCGGTCGCCCGCAAATAGCGCTGATACTGGTAATGCGGATCAACATAATCAGGGGAGAAGGTCAGGTATTTCTCATACATCCGCACCGCATTCGCCGAATCCCCGCGCAGCTCATAAACCCGCGCATTGGCGTAAAACTCATATGGCTCTTTCGGTTCGGCCGTGACCACACCATAGGCGACTTGCCGATTGATCGCATCGGCGACCACGTCCCCAGACTGCTCAGCCTCGCGTTCCAGGCCGCGAATGCGGGCCTGTGCGGCGGTCGCAAAGGGGCTACCAGGAAACTGGTTCAAAAACCCTTCCAGGATCGGGATAGAACCGGAATTCTTGGCATCATTCCAAAGCTGCAACTGGATCTGCGAGTCGCTGAGCTGCAATTCCTGGACGACTTGCTCATCCGCGTTCACGCCTTGGGCGGGCGGGATCAGGAAAACGTCGCCGGTCAGCGAAGAATGATCCCAGGGCACTTGCCGGCTGTCCGTCGCTTCGATCACATCGCCGCGTACCCGGCGCAGCATTTGCTGGATTTCCACGCCTGGCTGGCGGGCATGCTTGAGTAAGGCGGCGGTGAACGGGCTGTTGCGCCCAGCCCCATCATCAGCGACTGCGCCGGGCTGGGTCGAATAGACGATCAACGAGCCGACCGACCTCGTCTCCATCGGGGCGAGGCCGCGCGACAAGGAGCGTGACATGGAGCTGGCAAAAGGATTATCCCGGCACGCATCCAAGACAATAATATTGACTCGCGGATCGCGCTCCATTTGCGACAAGACCAGATTCATATCGATCGCATAAAGCTGCAAATCGGCTTCGCTGCGCAGAACCAGATCGGTTGGCAGCATATAATTGCGCCCATCCACTTGCAGACCATGCCCGGCATAGAAAAAAAAGCCCGTCGATGCGCCGTCTAGCTGGTCAATGAATTCCTGGATCGTCGCTGCCATCTGGTCGCGGGTGAGATCGAGGCCTTCAACCACTTCAAACCCAGCCAAGGTCAGAGCCTCGCTGAGGTCTGTGGCATCATTGCGCGGATTGGCAAGGGCGGGCACGTTCTGATAAGCGGCATTGCCGATGACCAGCGCGACCCGGCGCTCCTCGGTTTTGGCGTTAGCGATCGGGCTGATCACAAAGCCCAGCCACACCACGATCAGGCTGACACGCAAAAGCAGTTTGGTCACGGCACGTCCCCTTGGCTGCAAACATGGGTTACGCACAGACTAGGGCAGCAATGCGACACCGCCAATACAGGGAAAACTGGCACGGGCGCCAGGACTCGAACCCGGGACCCTCGGTTTTGGAGACCGATGCTCTACCAACTGAGCTACACCCGTCCAGTGAGGCGCCTAAATGCCTCAACCGGGCCGCAGATGCAATGGCCGAGCACAGGAAATTCAGCGCTCTCTGGCGGCGCAATCTGAGCGACGGATCACTTTCCGACAGATCGCCATGAATTCGCGGCCATGCGCGGGGATGTCACGTCCGTAGACGCGCCAAGCTTTTAGATGCGATAATTCATGCAAGACCAGAGACAATAGGTCTTCTGTCGTCTGCAAGTCCTTCTGATTGAAATAGATAAACGGCTCGCCCTCATCATTCATTGCCGCCACTGCCATGGTCCGGCCACGCGAAAAGCTTCTCCGAAACAGCGGATTATTGGCATCGACAATGCGAACATTCGGAAATGGCGGCGCAAAGTCGAGTCGCGCATAGGCCTCATCCAAGGCATCGACCAGGCGGAACAGATCTGCGCGATCGGTCTGCGCGGTTTCTAGCGGCGGCAACTCGAAATCGCTTCGGTCGCCGGTCAGGCGGGTCGCGGCCACATCATAGGGCGCGATGCTCGGTTCGGGTTTAGGGGGCGAAGTCTCGCATCCGAATAAGGTCGGCGCGCAAAGGACAAAGACTGCGCATGCGCCGGGGGCGTAGGTGCGTAAAAACAAGTGATTGGGTTTCACGGGCGGGCTCCTGCGTTCTGCAGGGGCGAGAAAGAGAGCCGAACCGTCGCTCAAACCTTAAGCGCAAAGGCAGGTTTTGACCGGTCTGCCGAGATAGAGACGCCAAGGAAGTTTTAGTGAGACCTTCAGATATACTCCCCGCCGTCACGCTTGCTTGCAGCGCGTGTCGCGCGACGTCGGGCTTTGTTGCGGCGCGCCGCCATGATTAGATGTTCCCAACACAGAAAGGAGCCCGCATGGCCCGCATTCCTTATCCCGATCCGGCCGAGTTTGACGATGATACCGCAGCGCTGATCGGCCAGCTCGCACCGCTGAATATCTTCAGAATGATGGCGCACGCGCCGGGCCTGCTGCGCCCGTTCACACAGCTCGGCAGCGCCTTCCTGTTCGAAGGCAAGCTTGATCCTGTCACGCGTGAATGTGCAATCCTGCGGGTCGGTTACGTGTCCAAAGCGAGCTATGAAACCGCGCAACATGAAAAGATCGGGCGCGATCTCGGCATGACAGATGCGCTGATCGAAGCGGTCAAAACCGGGCCCGGGGCCGAAGGTTTGAGCGCGGAACAGACCCTGACCCTCACCTATGTCGATGACCTGATGGCCAACGTCAAAGCCGGGGATGCTACCTTCAAGGCCGCGCTCGCCCATTTCGGTCCAAACCAGTTGCAAGAGCTGACCCTGGTCACGGGCTTTTACATGATGGTCTGCCGGTTCCTCGAAACTTTCGAAGTCGACATTGAAGCCGGCGGGGCCGGCGGCTTGGATCTCGCCGCAGATCGGCGCAACCCATAGAAAAACCCCGCAACCTTGAGGCTGCGGGGTTTGATCTGTTGGGTCGGTAAGCCCCAGCCCGGCGCTTGCGCTTGGGCCTTAAGGGCTAAGATTGATCCACTGGATCAATCTTCGAGCCGCCCTTAAGCTTTAACAGCTGCGACAACGCCGGCGCCGACGGTGCGGCCGCCTTCGCGGATGGCGAAGCGCAGGCCCTGGTCCATGGCGATCGGCTGGATCAGCTCAACGCTCATTTTTACATTGTCGCCTGGCAGAACCATGTCCTTGTCCGCCGGCAGCGTGACCACACCGGTCACGTCGGTGGTGCGGAAATAGAATTGTGGACGATAATTGGTGAAGAATGGCGTGTGACGGCCACCTTCTTCTTTCGTCAGAATGTAGGCTTCCGCTTCAAAGGTTGTGTGCGGAGTGATCGAGCCCGGCTTACACAATACCTGGCCACGCTCGACGCCT
>JANSWU010000004.1 GCA_024743315.1 Hyphomonadaceae bacterium | reverse complement strand
GTATGGACGGGATAACCGCTGAATGCATCTAAGCGGGAAACCCACCTCAAAACCAGGTTTCCCTTGAGAGCCGTTCTAGACTAGGACGTCGATAGGCCGGGTGTGGAAGCGCTGCGAGGCGTGGAGCTTACCGGTACTAATTGCTCGATTGGCTTGATCTTTAGAAACTCGTGTGTGGTGGTGAACGCCTCATACGGCTTGAAGATCAGAAACATCCCAGAATTTACAACAAAATCTGCGGTCATTTTGGTTTCTTTACATTACCAGCTTTCGCCGACCCGGTGGTTATGGCGGGGGTTCCCCACCCGATCCCATCCCGAACTCGGCCGTTAAGTCCCCTAGCGCTGATGGTACTGCGTCTTAAGGCGCGGGAGAGTAAGTCGCTGCCGGGTCAGCCAAAGCTGGTGATGAAAACAGACATCTTCCCTTATTTTACAAATTCTGACCTTCGGTCACAAACGAGCCCGGCTTTGCCGGGCTTTTTTTGTGCCTGAATTTCGCGTCGACCGACACAAAACCTGCATTCGACGCTCCCCTTCTCAAAGCGCATGGCCTATGGGCAATGGATGAGCGATTTTGAGGTAGCAACAGGCTTTGATGGTGGCGACGCGCCGCTCTTTGTGTTTGTTGATCATGCCAGCAACACCATTCCCGCGGCGTATGACAATCTCGGCCTGCCGGATGATATCCTCGCCACTCATATTGGCTGGGACATAGGCGCCGCCGCGCTCGGTCGTGCCCTGGCGGAGCGTCTGCAATCCAAGGCGCTGTTCTGTCAGTATTCGCGGCTGCTAATTGATCCCAATCGGTCGCTCGACAAAGCTGATCTCATCCCCAGCGAAGCCGACCGTATTCCGATCCCGGGCAATCAGGCCCTCAGTGCCGCCGATCGGCATCAGCGCATTGAGGCCTTCCATCAGCCTTATCACGAGCAATTGGAGCTGGCGCTCGACCAGATTTGCCGCGCGCACACGAACCCGCTCATTGTCTCGGTGCATTCCTTCACACCGCGCTTACTCGGCGATGCGCAAACCCGCCCCTGGCATCTCGGCCTGTTATGGCGCGAAGACGAAGCCAGCGCCCGGCACGTGATCCAGCATTTGTCTGAAAACACCGATTATCATGTCGGTGACAACCAGCCATATGATGCGCGCGTGTTCAATTATTCGGTCGATCGCCATGTCGGTCCGCGCGGCCTTCGCCACATAACGCTTGAAGTTCGCCAAGACCTGGTATCGAATACAAATGGCGTGGATCGAGTGGCTGGGAACCTCGAACCGGCTTTGCAGGCAATGCTGAAGCGATAAACACCAGCTGCTGATCCGACACGGAGGAGCAGCGACTTATGATTCCATCCCTGACCCTGGGCGTTGAAGAAGAATATTTGCTGGTTGATCCGGAGACCCGCGATCTGGTCGTTGAGCCGCCGCCGGAATTCATGAAATCCTGCAGCGAGGCCCTCGGCGAACGGGTGACGCCGGAATTCCTGCGCTGCCAGGTCGAGATTGGCACGCCGGTTTGCGCCGATATTGGCGAAGTCAGGCGGCATCTCACGGCCTTGCGCAAGACTCTGATCCGACACGCCGAAAAGTGCGGCATGCGCCTCATGGCCGCCTCGACGCATCCGTTTGGCGAGTGGGAGAGCCAGAAACACACCGATGCGCCGCGCTATCATCTGCTCGATCAGGACATGCAAGGCATTATCCGGCGCATGCTGATCTGTGGCATGCATGTCCATGCCGGGATTGAAGATCCAGACATGCGCATCGACCTGATGAACCAGGCCCGTTACTTCCTGCCGCACTTGCTCGCCTTGTCGACCTCGTCACCCTTCTGGGCCGGGCAGGATATGGGCATGAAATGCGCCCGGCTCGCCATCTTTGACTCGATGCCGCGCACGGGTATTCCGGACCGGTTTGAATCCTATTCTGAATATGAGCGTATGGTCGCGCACATGGTCAAAGCTGGCGCCCTGGAAGACAGCACCAAGATCTGGTGGGACCTGCGCCCGAGTGCGCGCTTCCCAACCGTGGAGATGCGCATCACCGATGTCTGCACGCGGATGGAAGATGCAATCTGTATCGCGGCTCTGTATCAGAGCATCCTGCGTATGCTCATCCGGCTGCGCCATCGCAACCTGCGCTGGCGCATCTATCCGCGCATGTTGATGGACGAAAACCGCTGGCGGGCGCAGCGCTACGGCATCACGCGCAGCCTGATCGATCTTAGCCGCGGCGAACAATTGGCCTTCTCGGTCCTGATCGAGGAATTGGTCGAAATGCTGGAAGAAGAGGCGAGCGCCCTTGGCTGCCTGAAAGAGGTTCAGCATGCGCGCAAGATCCTCGATCGCGGCACCAGCGCCTGCAATCAGTTGGAGGTCTTCGCGACGGCCCGGGCAGGCGGCGCCGACGAGCGCGAAGCGCTGCAGGCGGTGGTCGATTGGTTGGTGGCTGAAACCCAAGCCGATCTGCCGTAAATTCTCAGATTTGTGACAGGCGCGGGCTTGCGCTCCCTCCTTCCCGCAGCTATATCCGCCACTCGCTCCGGAGCCACGGAGCAAACCCGTGACGCGGGATGGAGCAGCCCGGTAGCTCGTCAGGCTCATAACCTGAAGGTCGTAGGTTCAAATCCTACTCCCGCACCCAATAAGCCCCTGATTTCCTTCTGGATTTCAGGGGTTTTATTTTGGGTGATTGCTCGTCAAAGTAGTTCAATTGAATTATTCCACACGTGGGTTACGATGTGTTCATGAAAGGCATTCCGAACATTCAATTCGATCCCAGCGATCTGTCTCAGGATCAGGCGATGACCAATTGGTCCGAAGTGTTCAAATGGATGCATGATGCTCGGCCGATCGAGCGACCCGATCGTCCGTTTTCCTCGAAAGCCAATAGCTGGATTGTCGACAGTCTCGTGGTTTCGCAAGGTCGTTACGATCTGCAAGTGACGGCGGTTGATGAAAGCCAGGTTCCGTTTGAAACGCGAAACTTCCTGTTCTGCTGGGTGGTCAAATCGGGTACCTCTCACGTGCTCCATGATGGTCGCGTCAGAAGCGTTGGTCCGAATACGTATTGTATCTTCGATAATGCCAGAGCGTTTCACGCGATCTCAACCGACACGGAGTTCATGTGTGCTGTCGTGCCTCACAGTACCATCAGTTATGACCCTCTCCGCCATCCCGCGAACTTTCAACTCGACGTCCGGTCACGGCACGGCAAAGCCCTCAGCGAAAATTTGGGCCAGATCATATCGGAGGCGCCTGGTATGCGTCGACCTGATGCCGTTAAGGCCGCTCAAGCGCATTATGACTTGCTGATCGATCTGCTGCGGCAACCTGAAGATGCACTTCAACCAGAGTTTTCGCAGCGCGATCGCTTGCGCGCGCAGCTCGATGAATTGCTGCTGCAACCAGACTTTCAGTTCGACGATATGATGACGATGCACGAATTGTCACGAGCGAGCTTGATTCAGATTTTGGATCTGCCTGTTAGCCTTGAAACCTATGTTCGCACACGACGATTGGATTACGCGTTTCGGAGCCTGGCCTTTGGTCCGGATAATCCTGAGCGGCTGGGCAAAATCGCCCATCATTCGGGATTCGCTTCCGAATCTGAATTTATCCAGGCCTGCGAAGCGCAATTCGATTTCCATCCACAGATCGTGCTGGGCAAACTTGCGAGCGCAAAGTCTTTGCTCACTGCGCCGCAAGCGCCGCTTTGGGACCGCTGGTACATGGATGAAACGGACGCATAGCGTTTAATCTGATAATGCACTCACTAAAAAATCAACAGCCGTCTTGATTTTGTTCAAGCGATACTTTGGCTGATT
Source organism: Hyphomonadaceae bacterium (assembly GCA_024743315.1). Classification (GTDB taxonomy): domain Bacteria; phylum Pseudomonadota; class Alphaproteobacteria; order Caulobacterales; family Hyphomonadaceae; genus Henriciella. Next base: position 447,893 of record JANSWU010000004.1, on the reverse strand, counting down.
GTAGAGCAGATATATCCCGGCATCAGCGGCGCGCGTGATCGATAATTGCGCATCTTCGAGGGGGATTTCTACCAGTGCGCCGCGCGCGATCTCTGCGCGGGCTCCCCATTCGAAAAACAGACCCAGGCCGGCCCCGGCCAGCGCTTGTTCGACCATTTCCCGGCCGACATTGCAGATAAAGGCCGGATGGGTTTGCAGATCGATCCAACCGTCCGCCGTCTTGGCCTGCCAGGGAATGACGCGGTCAGGTCCGCGATAGAGCAGGGTGCGGTGCTGCTGCAAATCGGCGAGACGGCGCGGTGTGCCGTGAGCCGCGAGATAGTCGGGTGAGCCCACCAGGACCATTCGCCCATCGGCAAGTTTGCGCGCAATTGCCCGGTCCGGCAGGTCTGCCGTCGCCCGAATCGCGATGTCGACCTCATGATTGGCGAGATTATAGACCTGATCGGTCAGCTCGATATCGATGATGAGGTCTAGAAACGTGGCGCGCATCTTGTGAATGACCGGCATCAGGCAGAGGCGGCCATAGCCCGGATTGGCGGTGATTCTAAGCAAGCCACTCGGCGCGCTTGGCCGATCGGCAAGCAGCGCGCCAGCGTGATCGAGCGCTTTCAGGGCCGGTTTCACTTGTTCAAGATAAACCGATCCCAGTTCGGTCAGGCTGACACTTCGAGTGGTCCGATGCAGCAAAGTGGTGCCGAGCGCCGCCTCCAGATCTTGAATGCGTCTGGAGATCGAAGAGGCCGGCACGCCGAGGGACTTGGCCGCTGCGGTGAAGCTGCCCAGTTCGGCAACGCGGATAAAATACTGAATGGCGCGGAGGCGGTCCATGCCTGACCCTCAAGCATTGCTCAACATCGCCAGATTCATCGATTATTGCTGAAAAAGCAATACACTTGCGCAATTCTGACGATTTTTCTCGAACTTGGCTCCCTTATCTTGCGGTTTCGACACAAGAGATCGAAAGGAGACCAGATCATGAAAGTCGTCGAATTCAGTCAGCTTGGTAATCCCGCAGACGTGCTGCAGCTCAAGACGTTGCCGGAACGCTCACCCGGACCGGGGGAGATCCGCGTGCAAGTGCTCGCGACGCCGATCCACCCGGCCAATCTTCTGCAGATTGCCGGCCAATATGCGGCCGCGGCAGAGCTGCCATCCGTCCCAGGCGGAGAAGGGATCGGTCGCGTGATCGAAACCGGCCCCGGGGTCGAGCAGTATCAAACTGGACAAAACGTCTTGCTGGCGGGGGTTGGCGGGACTTGGCGCGATGAGATCGTTGCGCCGGTGGAGGGTTTCGTACCCGCGCCCCCCGGCGACATTGAGCAATTGTCGATGATTGCCGTTAATCCGATGACCGCGCATTTGATGCTCACAGATTTTGTCGATCTGAAAGAAGGCGACTGGATCATTCAGAGCGCGGCTAATTCGGCGGTAGGTGAAATGGTCATTCAACTGGCGGCGCAACGGGGCATCAATACGGTGAACATCGTTCGTCGCGAAGAGCTTGCTTTCAGTCTCAAGGCCTTGGGCGCCACCGTGGTTGTCGTCGATGGACCGGATCTTGCTGAGCGTGTGCACGCCGCGACGGGGGGGGCCGACATTCGCCTGGCCTTTGACGCGGTTGCTGGAGATACGCACCAACGCATGATTGAGACGCTCGGCTATGGCGCGTCTATTGTCGTGTATGGCAGCCTGTCCGGAAAACAGCCTGAGTTGAACCTGCGCGCGATGATTACGAAAGACATTCGCCCACGCGGATTCTGGCTGGCGCATTGGTATCAGACGGCGAACCCCGAGACCAAGCAGGCCGCGATGGCCGCTTTGGTCCCGCTGGTTGCCTCTGGCCAGGTTAAGACCAAAATCGATTCCAGGTTCCCTTTGGAAGAGATTGGCGAGGCCGTCACGCGCGCTGCGGCGAGCGGACGCGATGGCAAGGTTCTGCTGACGCCAACCCATCACTAATGGCTTTGAGCGGGGCCGTGGTCCCGCTCGTCTCCCTCAAGCAAAAGGAACTGGATCATGGAAGATCTCAATATACCGATCTATGCCGCGACGCTGGGCGCAGCGCTCCTGTTAATGCAAGCGCTTTTGATGATGAGCGTTGGGCTCTACCGCGCCAAAGCCGGGAAGGGGGTCGGTGTCGACGGGGACATGGCGCTTGAACGGCAAGTCCGGCGCCATGGTAATCTGGCTGAGAATGCCGCGATATTTATTGTCGTTTTGACCCTCTACGAACTGATCTTTGGACAGACCCCGGTGGCCTTGATCACAGCTGGCGTGTTCTTCGCTGCGCGCTGGCTACATATTCTGGGCTTTTCGAGCAATGCCGGATCCCACCTGGTGGGGGTCAAAGAGGGGCAAGGGCGACCGTTCGTGCTGATGCGGATGTTTGGATCCGGACTGACGGCACTGACATCGTTGGTGCTGGGAGGCACGCTTTTGGTCGGCCTGATCCTGTCGGCTTAGGAGAGGCCTTCAGCACAGACGCGGTTGCGGCCCAGAGACTTGGCTTTACCAAGGGCCGCATCCGCCGCCTCGATCATATCATCAGCGGACCGCCGGAATTTGAAAGCGGCAATTCCGAACGAAGCGGTGGCATTGGCCGCCGCCACATTGGATTGCGCTGCAGCCGCCCGGCATTGCTCAAATTGATGCTTCACGGTGACCATCAGGTTATAGGCGGCCATCAAATCAATGTTCGGCAAGATGATCGCAAACTCATCGCCGCCATATCGCGCGACCAAGTCAGATCCTTTCGTGTGCTCGAACAGGTTGCGGGCGAATAATTTGAGGACATTGTCGCCCGCTTGGTGACCGAGATTGTCATTGACGCGCTTGAACTCATCGAGATCGGCGAGCACCAGGCAGAATGGTGTGCCATTGGCCTCGGCATCTGTGATCTGCCATTCTAAGCGGTTGTCAAAGGCGCGGCGATTGGCAACGGAGGTCAGGGGATCCAAGAGGCTTTGGCGCCGCGCGCGTTCTAGCTCTTCGTTTAATTTTTTGACCTGCTCCTGGGATTTTCGCAGCCCTTCGGTGAGTCGGGATGAGACCGCTGCCATTTTTTGACTCTCACTGATCAGTTGATCGAGCATATCCTTGAACTCAAGTTCAGGCTCATCGCTTTTCGGTGCGGCGCTCAGATCATCGAGCGTGGTTCGGAAGTGGGCATTCTGCGAGATTCCGGTTTGCAGCAATTTCGAGACGGTTTGCATATTGTCTTCGAATTGCTTGCCGATTTGCTCATTGGTCTCGTTGGGACCGGATTTCTCCAGATGCGCGCAATAGATTTCGTTCAATTCATAATTGTCGAGCGTGCCGCCCGAGCCCAATACCTTGTCGACGGCCAAACGGACTTCAGGTGGCTGGCGAGAGACATATGCGTACCAGATCGCATAAGTGACAGGATCGGGCGGGGTGCCGTGCTTTTGGATCTGCTCAAAGGCAGCGTGACAGTTTTTGAAAACAACTGTCCGTTCGCTCGCGGGTGCGGCGTCGTCTGCGTCGATCTGAGTTGCCTGTGCGGCCGATGCCATGCCGGTCCCCATCGAGAAAGTCTAATCACAAAATTCTACGCAGAGTTGTTTTTAATTTAGGTTAATCTGCCCGGGGAGATTTCGAACGATCCTGCCGCTTTGGTTATTCCGCCACCCAGCGAGGACATGTCTAGACTGGGTCAGAAATCTGAAACCGTTGACGCACGATTTGGCGAAACTCGGCGCGAATTTCGTCCGGCATGCTCTGGAATTCCGGAACGAGCCCTGGCAGCGGCCAGACAATAATAGCCGGTTCGCGCGAAATCAGGGCGTCCAGGTCCGTCGCAATGGTTGAGAACGCCTTGTGCGCTGTGGCATGCGTAAACGGCTCGTGGGGTCCCCAGCTAATCGAGACTGGGTGGGCATTGGGTTCGCCGCGCATTTGCCGCGCAAGTCCTCTGCGCCCATCACGGGCGGCATTGTCCCCATACACATAGACGAGCCCGCGATTGGCCCGCAGGTCATCTCTGGTAATCCATGTCTGTCGAATGATGCGATGCGAAGTGATCGAAATTGAATGCGCCATATTGCGAAGAATTGCTGTGTTCCTATCGAACCCCAGCAAAAGCAAATTCCGGACCAATTCTATTTAAGGTAGTATTTTTTACGTCCCGTTTTTGCAGGACAGTTCAAAGCTTTGTGGACCGGCCTAGGAATCTTCTCGGCGTAAGTCCTCATTGAGACTGGCCAGTCGGACGCTGACCACATAGGCCTGCTGCGCTTCCATGTTCGCCATGATCAGTCCGGCCTGTTCGCTGTTCATCAATCGCAGGAAGCCAGCGGCGAAACCTGGATCCATCTGATCAAAAATGATCGCGGCACGGTCGGGTTTCATCGCGCTGTACATTTGCGCCAAATGATTGAGATCTTCGCCGGCAAAGGCTTGCATGTCTTCCCAGCGGGTTTCGAGCGTATTCTGTAGGGCGGTCAGATCGGCGCGCGTTGCTTCCAGCTCTGCGGCCCAGGCTTGCAGTTCCAGCTCACGCTCGGCGATGGCGTCAGTGGCGATTTCAAGCCGTTGCTGGTCATTCGCGAGCGCCGCAGACAAATCTTCGCTGAAACAAATTTGCCCGTCGACCGGCATCGCCATGGTGCGGGGAATTTCGGACGGATCAAATCCGGCGCTGGTGGCGGCAACCCGATCCTCGGCCTCTGCCGCATCCGCCGACGAGAAATTTGTCGGTACCAATCTCGTGGCGGCCCCGAGCGTGAACAGGATGCCTAGGGTGAGCAGCACATTCGAGCGGTTTGCAGACTTCAAGGCCATGGATCAAACGACTTTCATTCGGGAGCGCAATTGAGTCGGGAGGGGTCGCAAATTTGTTGGGGCCTGTTCGGCGGCGGCAACCGAGCCCTTGGTCAGGTCTTTCAATCGGTCCATCAATTGCGAGATTTCGCGCATTTTCTCATTCGTGGTCGCAAGCGCAGACTGCAACGGATCTTGTGAGGCTACAGGGGCTGGCGCTGTGGCGGGCACAGGCGCGGCTTGCACCCGCTGGTGCGCCGCTTCCAGTGCACTGATTTGGTCTTCGACGCGATCGCAGGCGAGCTTGGCGTCTTCGATCAAGCGTGCGAGGCGGGCGGCGAGTTCGCCGGCATGGTAGCGCGTCTCATCCGTCGTAGTGGAGACGGCGCTGATTGAGTCAGATAGCGCCTTGATCGTCGCGCCAAGCCCGTTGCGGGTGTTTTGCAACGCCTTCAGGCGGCGGCTGAGGACGATGCAATAAATGCAAGCCACCGAAGAAATGAGGATGATGGCGATATCAAAAGGAGAAATGGGCACGCGCTTACCTCAATAAGAATTCAGTGATCAGGACGCCTTCGACAATGCCATCGCCGAGCACCAGGTCAGCCCGCCGGCCGAGTTGCTCGCGCATATGTTTGTAGAAGGCGGGGTCTTCGAAATCGGTGACTTCGACCGATCGCAAATAGAGCAGGAACGCATCGATAAGCTGAGGCTCAGAAGATTTGATCTTTTTCGAGTCAGATTTGTCGGTGGCGACCGAAAGTTGCATTTTCAGGTAGCGCGTCGCGGGAGCGCTGCCAATCGTGATCAGAATTTCCGGGACCTCGGTATAGGTCAGGTCCGTCTTTTGCGCCGGTGCCTTTTCGACATATTCCGTCGTGGCGGCTTCGGCGGTCACCACCGTTGGAGACGGTGCCAAAAAGAACACACTTGCAAACGAGGTCGCGGCGCAGGCCAGGCCAAGCACCAAAAGGCCGACCAGGTTCAAGCCGCCTTTGGCTGGGGCGGCGTCTGCCGTTTTGGCGTCTTTCGCTTCGCTCATGGGACCCTCGATAAACCAGAAGTAGTTTTCCTGTTTAAATCAATCCCAAGTAAAGGAAGCCTTAACGCTTTCGGCCGAGAAATTAACCAAGTTCAACCGTAGCGAGAAAACGGAAAAGTTTCGTATGGGGTTTATCGCCAATCTGCGTGCACTCGGGTTACAGCGTCAGATCATGTTGGGAGTCGCTGTTCTCGGCGTGCTGGCGGCCATGACCTTCTTGGTGCGTGGCACGTTCCAGCAACCCAAATCCTTGCTCTATGCCGGCCTCGACCCGGTCCGAGCCGGAGAAGTCATTACTGAACTCGATTCTCTCGGTGTGAACTATGAGATCCGCGGTGAGGCAATTTTTATTGATTCGAATGTCCGCGACAAAACGCGGTTCGCGCTCGCCCGTGACGGACTGCCGCGTCAATCGATCCAAGGCTATGAGTTGCTCGATGATGTCAACGGCTTCTCGGTCACCTCGGAGATGTACAATGCGGCGTACTGGCGGGCCAAAGAGGGCGAGCTGACGCGCACCATCTTGAACACGCCGGGCGTTGAGTCAGCACGGGTCCATATTGGTGCCAATCTGCGTTCTGGCTTCTCACGTTCACAGCCAGCGCCGACCGCGTCGGTCACGCTGTCTTCGGTGCGCCGGCTCTCAAAAGGCCAAGCGGAGGCGATTCAATATCTTGTCGCGCTGGCGGTGGCTGGCCTGAACCCGGAAGATGTCGCTGTCATAGATCCCCGGCATGGCATTCTTGCTGGTCCGAATGTCGACACCGTCGAGGCGCCGTCTATCGTCGCCGAAGATGAGGCGGCAAGCCTGGAGCAAAAGATCAAGCGTTTATTGTTCGCGCGCTTGGGCGAGGGAAATGCAGAAGTTTCAGTCAGCGTCGATGTTAGCCGCGAACGGACCGTCGTGTCGGATGTCCGGTTTGATCCGGAGTCGCGCGTAGTGCGATCGCGAACCACCAATGATTCGAACGAGACCAATCAAGGCGGCGCCGGTGGCCTGACCGTGGCCAGCAACTTGCCTCAAGGCGACGGCGCTGCTGGCGGGGCAGGCGAAAGCTCAAGTCGCAGCTCGACCGAAACCATCGCGTATGAGCTGAATGAAACCCGGACCCAGACCGAGCGTATGCCAGGACAGATTGAACGCGTTTCGATTGCCGTGCTGCTTAATCAAGAAGCGCTTGGTATTGACCTAACCGCCGCAAATGCCGCGGAGCAGATTGAGCAGGTCCGTCAAAACTTTGAGGCACTGGTTCAGAATGCGGCCGGGCTTGAGGCCGAACGCGGCGACACGCTGACAGTTGAATTGATGCCGTTCCAGGCTCTGCCAGAGGTCGAAATGACGCCGGCGCCAGGGCTGGTCGAGCGCCTGATCGAGCAGCATATGTGGTCAGCCGTGCAGGCGGCTTTTCTTGGGCTGATTGTCTTGGCGTTGGGCTTCGGTGTGATGCGTCCGGTCTTCTCGCGGCCACCCGCTGCAGCGTCTGCTGCACCGGACAGCGTGGCCGGTGCTGTCGCAGCTGGCGCGGCGGCGGACAATCCAGACACAGACCTGTTCGAATCGTCCAGCGACCCGATTGATTATCTCAAGGATTTCACCCGAGATCATGAAGAGCAGACGGCCGCTTTGCTACAAGACTGGTTGCGCGAAGACCGGAAAGTAGCGGCAAATGAATAGTTCTTCGCCCCTCGCTCTCCCTCGATTTCACGTTCGCGGTCTTGCCCAGACGGTTAAAGGTCATGCACGGCTTGATGCTGAGCACCCGACCGAAACGCCCTTCCAGGCGGACCTGGAACCGCAGGGAGACGCATTGGAAGACGTTATACCGTCGCCGGAGGCTCAGGCGGACCTGCCGCCGCCCAACCTGCAACCTGAAATCGATACGGGGGCGATCTTGAACAGCTTGGAACGTTCAATCGCGGCCTTGCAAGGCGAGGCGTTGGCGCACGCCAATCAAGCAATATGCGAGTTCATTCAGACAGCCTTTCCGCGTTTGGCGGACGAATTCCTTGCTGAAGAAGTTGTGCGTGAACTGAACCAAACGGCCCCCCCAGAGATTGAGCGCCTGAGGATCCGCATTCCATCGCATTTCGAGGCATCGTTCAAACTCGCCTTGCAAGGATCAGCGCGGTTTCAAGAAATCACCGACCTTCAAATTGAAGTCGACCGCGATGAGCTCAGCCTTGATGCGGATTGGCGCGAAGGCGGGGTGCAGTTCGATATGGATCGTTTTGTAAAATCATGCCTGGCGCGATTTGCCAGGCCCGAGGCTAGTTAGAGGGACAGGATGTCAGAGCCAGAAATCGTAGAAGACGTCGTTGGTGAAACCGAGCGCCGCAGTGGATCTCCCGAGAACCAGTATCGCCGCTCGATTTACGGTTTGCCCGTGAATGTCGTGGTCTCAATCGGCCGCAAGAAACTGAGTGTCGCGGAATTGCTGAAACTCAAGCCCGACACGATCATTCCGCTCACGGCCAAGATCGAAGATCCGATCGAGCTGCTGGTCGAAGATCGCTTGATTGCGCTCGGTGAATTGATCGAACTTGAAGATGGCGCCATCGGCCTTCGTCTGACCCAGATTGAGGAACAGGACGATGGCTAGCATGCAGACCTCGGTCTGGCAGCGATTTGCCGTGCGAGTCTTTGTGCTCGCAGCGGTCACCCTGTTGGCTTGGTCAGGCCTGGCGCAAGCGCAAGTGGTGCCGGAACAGGCCGATGCGGCGATTCAAGGGCTGCTCGGCGATGGTCAGGGCTTGAGCGGGACGGTGATCCAGCTCTTCCTGTTCGTGACCATTCTCAGCCTGGTGCCGGGCATCGCCATGATGGTCACCTGCTTGCCCTTTATGGTGATCGTCTTCTCGATCCTGCGGCAGGCCCTCGGGGTTCAACAGGCACCACCCAATATGATGATTATGGCGCTCGCCATGTTCCTGACCTTTTTCATTATGGAACCGGTCTTCATGGACGCGTGGACCAATGGATTGTCGCCCTACATCAACGGCAATCTCGGCGAACAGGAAGCCTGGCTACTGACTACGGATCCGTTTCGCGAATTCATGACCCGGCGCACCGATCCCGAAGTCTTGCTGGTTTTATCAGATGCCTTGAATCGGCCCGTCGGCCCGGATCAGGAATACTCATTCTCATTGCTCGCGACCTCTTTCATGCTGTCCGAAATCAAGCATGCCTTTCAGATCGGCTTTGTGATTTTCATGCCGTTCATGGTGATAGATCTCGTGGTCGCATCAATCCTGATGGCGGTCGGCATGATGATGGTCCCACCCACTGTTGTCTCCCTGCCATTCAAGCTCGGATTCTTCGTGCTCGCCGATGGCTGGCTGAAGATCACCGAAGCCCTGTTAAGAGGATATGCGTAACGTGAGTAATGCGCCCACCCCAAAAGCTGGCATCGACTCGGGTGCCGTGAATTTGTCGGCGTCGCAGCGCGCCGCGATCATTATTGCCATGCTCGGAGAAACCGCCGCCAAGCCGATTGTCGATCGGCTGGATGACCATGCGGTCGTCCGCATCGCTGCGTCGCTCGAGACGATCTCTTACCTGCCACGTGAACACCTGATTGAAGTGGTGATGGATTTTCTCAGTCACTTGCGTCAGTCGAAAGGGGCGCTGCGCGGGGGACCCGATACGACGCGGGAATTCCTCGGCAGCATTCTCGACGAGAAGCGGATGCAGACCATTTATGGTGGCGGGGGTGAACCGCCGCTTGAAGAGCAAATGCCGGAGCCTGAGAACAAAGAGGATTTCAGCCGGCTATGGGAAAAATTCGCTAAGCGGGAACCCGCGCATATCGTCAAATATTTGTCGGGTCTGACCCCCAATATCATTGCGCTTATCCTGCGCAATGTCGACGCCACGCTGTGCTCTGAATTGATCTGCTTGCTGGATGAAACCCTGCAGCCAAAGGTGCTTGGCGAAATGGTCGATCCGCCGCCGCCCTCGTATGAAATTGATGCGGTGGTCGCCCGGATGGTGCGCATGGACTTCTTGCTCGTGCCGGAGACCGAAGACGAGGATGATGGCGAGCAGCTTCAAACCGTCGGCGAAGTGTTAAGCCTGATGCCGAACGAACGCCGCGCCTCGCTGATGAATTATGTCAAGGAATCGCATGCTGGCAAAGTCGATCAGATTCAGAAAGGCATGTTCGAGCTGTCTGACATTCCGAGCCTCTTGGGCCGCAATTATGTCCCGGTCCTGTTCAAGTCGCTCGACCAGGACGTGCTCTTGGAAGCGTTGAAGTGTCTGGAGACAAATTATGCTGACGTGTTCGAGTATTTGATTTCAAATATCTCCAACCGAATGGCGGATTCCTTGAGATCAGACCTGGAACGCGTGAAAGCGCCTACCCCCGAAGCATCTGAGCAGATCGAAAAAGACTTCTTGATGAAGCTTATGGCACTGAAGCGAGACGGCGTGATCGAACTGGTCCGCATCGAAGAAGAAGAGACCTAATCCACGCGCCGAACCGCGGATCGACTTTTTAATGGTCTTTATCGGATCACAAGTTCCGCATGAATCGCGCCCGCGGCGCTCATCGAACGGATAATATCCGCCATTTCCTGTGGCCGGACGCCAAGCGCGTTCAAGCCCTCAATCAATTGTGACAGGGTCGTATTCGAATTCAGCAAAGCAATGTTCTGATCGCCCGTCTGTCCGACCTCGATATCGGTGCGGGGCAGAACAATCGTCTCGCCATTTGCGAACGGGTTGGGTTGCACAACAACCGGATTTTCACGCACCTTGATGGATATATTGCCTTGCGCAATCGCGACTTGTGAAATCGTCACATCCTGGCCGAGCACAATCGTCCCGGATTTTTCATCAATCACAATGCGCGCCGGTGTTTCGACCTTGATTGGCAGGTTTTCAATTGCCGCCAGGACCCGCGCCGGCGAGCCGCTCATGCTCGCCATGTTGAGCTCAATGGAGCCGGGATCCCGCATGAAGGCAACCGGACCACCAAGCGCGGTGTTGATCGTGTCTTCGACCCGCGCGGCCGTCGTGAAGTCGGGCGTGCGCAAGGCCAGGGTCACACTGTCTTGAGAATTGAAATCAAATTGGATCTCGCGCTCGACCAGAGCGCCATCCGGGATCGCCCCTGTGGTTGGTGTGCCAACCGTATCACGCGCGCCAGGCGCTTCGACATTGATGCCTGAAACCATGACGCTGCCTTGCGCCACGGCGTAGACTTCATTGTCGGCGCCGCGCAGCGGGGTCAGGATCAAAGTCCCGCCTTCCAGGCTTTGAGCATCTCCAATCGACGCGACAGACACATCGATGGCTGATCCATTGCGGGCAAAGGCGGGCAGAGAGGCGGTGACCAGGACCGCCGCGACATTGTTCGGCCGGATCTCTTCGCCTTGGACATTGACGCCCAGACGTTCCAACATGTGAGACAAGGAGTCTTCAGTGAACGGAGCATTGCGCACTGAGTCGCCGGTCCCGTTCAAACCCACGACGATGCCATATCCAACCAGATCATTGGTCCGAACGCCTTCAATATCGAGCACGTCGCGCAGTTTGGTTTGCGCCTCGACCACGGGCAGGGCGGTCAATGTCAATGCAATCCCGATACAGAGTATTTTTGTCAAAAGGCGCATGGTGTTACCGTAAGTAATTCAAGAGGGAGAGGTTTGAGAGCCGGCTGGTCAGCAAGTATGAGGCTTCCAGATTGGACTCCAGTTCGCGCAATTGAGTTGCTGCTTCGAACTGATCCTTGCCGGCCAATTCGACAAAGGCCGCTGTGAGCAGGGTTTCCTCACGTTCCAACAGCGTTTGTTCGGATTGTATGCTGGTCAGCCGCATGCCAACTCCGGCCTGGACTTCAACCAACCCGGTCCGGCCGCGCTCCAATTTATCCAAGGCCTGTTCAAGCGCCGGCGTTCCGGCTCGCGCATAAGGTACGCCTTGATCGCTGCCGGCGAGGGCGGTCAAAGCGAGGCCTTGCAACAGATCGGCAAAGGCACTCTGATTGGACAGGACCGCATCCGCATCGCTCGCGGTTTGCGTGCCTTGATAGAAACTGGTCTGGAAGCCGCCCGCAGGATCTTCGAAATAGGTTTGCACCTGGGCGGCGAAATCGGCTTCATCTATGGCCGCGGCGGAGATGGCGCGAATATCGTCCAAGAGCGCTTCGGCATCGAGGAAAGGCTGTGTCGCCGTCGCGTCGCCAGAGAACAAGAAGCGTTCGCCATGGCGGACATTGAGGCGCTGCAGAACGGCGTCCAAGGCTTCGCGCGCTTCGCTGGCATGCTGGTTTTGTTTGAACTGGTCACCGACGCCAATGGCAGATTGCATATCAAGTTGGATGCTGCCCGTGAGATCGCGGATCGATGTCAGCGTATTGTCCGTGATCGAGAGCCGGATGTTGCGCAGCTCGAGCCGTGCGCGATCATCGGCATTCTCTTGGATGGCGCGCTCGCCGAGTAAGGCCTGATCGATGCGACCTTTCAAATGAAGCACCAGATCGGCTTGGAATCCGGTCGTTGCTTCCTGCGACCGGTCTGCGATTTGTTTGCGCAACTCAGTGATATTGGTTGAGGTCGCGGTGTTCAGGAATCCATTAAGGGTCAGACCATTCATGGCTTAGATCTCCATCAATTCGGTCAGCATTTGGCTCGCCACCTGGATCACCCGTGCATTGGCGGCAAAGGCCTGCTCAATGATCAGCAAGTCTTGCATTTCGCGTTCAATATCGACAGCGGTTTCATTCGCTTCCGATTGTTTCACCGTATCGAACTGCAGTGAAATTGAAGATCGAACAGCCTCATTCTGGATGCGCTGTTGACCCGCTAGAGAGCCCAGTTGTGCTACCAGGTCACCAGCGGTGAAGCCGCCTTGCAGGCCTGGAACAGAAACCGAGCGAACATTGGTCAGTGCGCTGGAAAGATTGGTGAGGATAGTATTGTTGCCGGGATCACCGGGCGTCGCCGCGCCAAGACCATCGCGCAACCGCCAAACGGCGCCGCCGCGCGCCGGATCGACCAAGGCATTCAGTTCCAATCGCCCGGCCACGCCGGCGCCCGCTGTGGCGTCAATGTCAAGGAATAGCCCTGGGTCGCCGAGCGGATTGGTCGGATCAATGCTGGGGTCTGAAAACCGGTCGATGAGATCTTGCGCCATCGTATCGAGCTGTGTCTCAAGAGTTGTCAAATCGCTGTCGCGCAAGGTGAACAGGGCGGCAATGGACCCGCTCGACACAGCGCCGAACGTGACCCCGCCTGGCGTGATGTCGAGATCATCGACCATCAGGCCGGAGAGGCCGCCATTTGCAAGCGTCTGCGACGGCCCGACCGCATTCATCGGCGTAAAGGAAATTTGTTTTGCCGGGCCGGCGACAAGGAAAACCCCTTCCGGCGTGATGATATCGACCGCGCCACTGTCACGTGGCACGGCTTGAACCGGCATGAATTCTGAGATGCGATCGATGACGCGATCGCGCTCGTCAAACAAGGCGGCTGCCTGCGAGGTCGTGCGATCAATACTGGCAAGCGACCGATTGAGATTCTCGATCTCGAGCAGCGATTCATTGATAACCTCGACGCTTGCCGCGATATTCTGATCCGCGCGTTGCCGCTCCTGCGAAATCAGCGTCGACAGGCTGTTAAACTCGGCAACGAGATCATTTGCCGACTGTACTACCTGGTTGGCATGCGTCGTCGACTCTGGGCTCAAGCGTGCGTCCTCGAGCGCGGCTTCCATATTGGTCAGACGTTGGAACAGGGTCGAACTGTCAATGTCATCACCAATGCGCTGGGACAGGCTGGCCCATGTCGTGCTGAGCATATCCGCTTGCGCGAAATCGCTCGATAGCTGTCGGCGTTCTGCCGTCAGGCGCGCATTCTCGGAGCGATCAACACTGGTGATTTGCACCCCAGCGGTTTCGGTGCCGAGAATGGTTTCGCTGACCGTCAAGGCCCGCCGGACATAGCCGGGGGTAGAGGCATTGGCGATATTGGTCGCAGTGATATCGGCGCGCGCGCCAATAACGTTTAGACCAGATCGCGCTGCAAGGATGGCGCTTGAAATACTCACGACAAAAGCCCTGTCGGCCGGTTACGGCCTATCGCTTCAAGTTCGTAGTTTCCTGCAGCATCTCGTCTACGGTCTGAACAATCTTGGCGCTCGAAGAATAGGCGCGCTGAGTTTCGATCAGATCGGTCAATTCGGCTGCAATATCCGTGGTCGATTCCATCAGGGCAAAGCCCGAAATCTGTCCGACCGGACCGGTTCCGGCATCCCAGAGGTACAAGCTGCCACTGTCGCCAGAGACCGAATAGGCCTGACCGTCCAGGGCTTGCAAACCATCCAGATTAGGCACGTCGCCCACAGGGATCTGATACAATGTGCGGCGGAAGCCGGTATCATAAATCGCCTGCAAGAAGCCGCGCTCGTCAATCTCAACCGATTGCAGGTCGCCAATCGGCGAACCATCCTTGGTCACAGCGGTTGGCGAGAATGGCGCTGCAAGTTGGGTCATGCCCTCAAGCTCGCCTGGGCGACCGATAAAGATTTCAACCGGACCATGAACCAGGTTCACGGAAACACGTCCTGTTGTTGCATCGTACGTTGCACCCGCGGATGCCGCGGCGGTGTCGAGTCGACCGCCCGTCGCGACCGTGTCACTGAATGTCAGGTCTAACTGGCCGATTGATGTGGTTGGATCGCCAGCATCATCGAACAATTGAACTTGCCATGTATTACTGGCGCCAGTGGCTGGCACATTGGGCGTGAACTCCATGCGCAAAGACTGGGCGCGACCGAGATTGTCATAATACTCGATCGGCAGTGTATAGGCGCCGGTCGTGGCACCGGCTTCAGTCGCATCAGCTGGCAGGTTGATTCCGATCTCGATATTCGCAGTTGGTGACGCGGTGAATTGCGATGCGGCAATATTTACCGGCTCGAGATTGGTGCCGCTGTTCCGGCTGACATTACCAATTTCGCCCGCGCTATTGGCTGGCCAACCCAACAAGAACATACCGCTCGCCGTGCGCAGATTGCCGTTCTGGTCTGCGGTGAATGATCCGGTTGGCAGGAGTTGCAAGGCCCGTTCAGTGGCCGGGGTGTTGACCCCTTGCGTATCGGTGACTGGGACCAGGCCGCGCCCAGCGACGGCGAGGTCAGTGGCATTGCCAGTGGAAATGAGCGAGCCGATGGCACTGACATCTTTGAAACTGTCGACGCGCACACCGCCCGCAGAATAGGCCGAAGTGCGTTGCTCAAGCACCATGCTTGAAAAGGCCACATCACTTCGTTTGTATCCGAAGGTTTCTGAATTGGCGATATTGTCGGAAATTGTTGAGAGGCGTGTGGCGTTGGCGTTCAGGCCCATAACGGCCGCGTTCAAAGATGATGAAATACTCATGTCGGTTGCTCCTGCAGTCGATGCAACCGAAAGTAGAAATCATTGGTTAATAAGCGAATAACTCAACGTTAACTAGAGGTTTCCTGCTTGAGCAGCGTGATTGAGATCCGGCGATTTTGTGCGGCGAACGGATCTTCAGGCATCAGCAAATCCGTATCTGCGCGCCCGGACACTTCCTGGATACGCTCGAGCGGGAAGCCGTTTTCGACCATCAGGCGACGGGCCACATTGGCGCGCTCCGCCGACAAGTCCCAATTGTCAAACTTCTTGTCATTCCGGAAAGATAGGGAATCCGTATGGCCCACGACTTTGATATTGTTGCCGAATGCACCGAAGGAGGTCGAGACGGTTTGAACCAGTTCAACCAACAGGTCGGTCGGGCGACTTTCGCC
Source organism: Hyphomonadaceae bacterium (assembly GCA_024743315.1). Lineage (GTDB taxonomy): Bacteria > Pseudomonadota > Alphaproteobacteria > Caulobacterales > Hyphomonadaceae > Henriciella. The sequence continues at coordinate 432,294 of JANSWU010000004.1, read as the reverse complement.
GAGCTCAAACAAGGGCACGTCTTCAGAATCAACCAGTTCCATAACGATGCCTTCAGGCGACAGTTTGACCTGCAAGTGTTCGTCAATCCCAGAGCCTTCAGATTGCAAGGCCAGCTCGAGCTTGGCGACGATTTCCTCGTCGGTCATCTTCTGGGCTTCGGTTTCATTATCCGTGCTATTGGCCGTCGATGGTCGTCCGGCAGAGGCGTCGCGCGTCGCGCCTGTGCCCATCTTGGCATAGGTTTGCTCGGTAAAGATCGATGAACCATTCAAGCCATCCGAGCCACCGCCAGAAATCCGGCTCACCGGGATGGTTGGGTTGAAATAGTCGGCAATGCCCTTGCGCTGTTCTTCGGTCGTCGCGTTCAACAGCCACATCAGCAGGAAAAAGGCCATCATCGCGGTCACGAAGTCAGCATAGGCGACTTTCCAGGCCCCGCCATGATGCCCATCGCCACCCGCCTTTTTCTTTTTCTTGATGATAATTGGCTGAAGTTGTGAAGACGCCTCACTGGCCATGGCACGCACCCATTCTGTTCGTTGGGATTGAGCTAGCAAAGTAAGGTAAATTTCAGAAATACAACGCAGGGTGGATTTTTTCGGTGCCGATAACGTTTTATCAACCATAAATTTCAATTTTAAATAGTACTAATGCGTTATCGACTAGGGGTAATTTGTGTCCACCGTTCTGCGGAAAAAGCTCGAATCCAGCGGTGGTTTGCCTCCTCGCGTGCTCCAGAATCGTAGCTTCTGGATGACCCTCGAATCAGTCATCGCGCAATGGCTGGATGAAATTGTCGGGGGTGAAAACAAAGTCCGACTGCAATCACGCGAGGTTTGCCGTGGCAAAGCCCTGCCAGATGATTTGTTTGGTGCCTATCTCTATGGCTATGAAAGCATTGCAGACGATTTCGTCGTTGCGGTGTCGATCGACAATCTGATTGCGGCGCGCGTCGCGGCCGCCAAGATGCAGCAGGATCCGGCCGACTTGGCCGAGGCACCGCAATTGTTTTTGCAATTGCTCCTGGAAGGCTCCGCGCATCAATTGAGCCTCGCAGCGGCGACAGCATTCGGCATGGTTAACGAACTGGGCGAAGGCCCAGAACCGATCGCCTTTGATGCGCTCGAAGTCGAAGGCAGCTGCCTTCTGGTCTATTATCTTTGCGACATTGAAGGCCAGGCGGTTCGGATCGGTATCGCGCTGAAACTGGAAAAGGCGATCGCGCTCGCCACCGGCGGCGATGATGGGATTGCCAGCGCCGAGACTGATGAAGCGCCGACCTCGCAGAGCCTGTCGCAATCGCGCGTTCAGAATTCCAATGTCCGCCTCGAAATCATTCTGGATCGCGTGCCGATGAGCATCGCTGAATGCGCCCGGCTTGAGCCCGGAACGGTGATTTCGCTGCCCGGGACCAGTCAGACAAAGCTGACCGTCAGTGCCCAGACCGTTGATGGTCCGGTCGATATTGCGATCGGCGAACTCGGCGTCTGGAAGCACCAGCGCGCGGTGAAACTGAAAACACAAATTGATCCGTCCTTCGTCCAAGAGGTGTCGGCGGCATGAGGATCAAGGGTGAGCATGGGTTTAAAGGAGAGTTCCGTTGTTTGCGATTCTAGGTTTGGCAGTGACCATGGTGATGGTCTTTGGCGGGTACATTCTCGCCGGGGGCAAGATGAGCATCATCTTGAAGTCGCTGCCGTTTGAAATGATGATGATTGGCGGTGCTGCCACCGGCGCCTTCCTCGCAGCCAATGATATGGCGACCATCAAGCACACAGCCAGCGACCTTGGCGCAGCTGTGGGTGGGCCGAAATGGAAGAAGAAAGACTATCAGGATCTGCTCTGTCTGATGACGGAGCTGTTGAGCATCCTGAAGGAAAACCCGGTTGACATTGAAGCGCATATCGAAGCGCCGAAAGAGTCGGCGATTTTCCAGAAATATCCGAAGATCCTCAAAGACCATCATGCAATTGAAATGATCTGCGACACGATCCGCTCGATGATCATGAATTTCGACAATGTCCACCAGGTCGAGGAGCTGCTTGAGAAGCATCTCGAAGCCCTGCTTGAAGACAGCCTGCACGGTTCGCATGCCCTGCAAAGCATGGCCGACGCGTTGCCGGCCCTCGGCATTGTTGCGGCCGTGCTCGGCGTGATCAAGACCATGGCCTCCATTGATAAGCCTCCGGAAGTTCTGGGCGGCATGATCGGTGGCGCGCTGGTCGGGACCTTCCTCGGGGTGTTCCTGGCTTACGGCGTCGTCGGGCCGCTGGCGGCGAAAGTCGCGCACACGCGAAAAGAAGAGCATTTTTTCTATTCGATGATTGGCGAAGTGCTGGTCTCAAGCCTGCACAAGAACCCGATCAATATTTGTGTCGAGGTGGCCCGCCGCCATGCACCGGCGCGCGTGCGTCCATCCTTTGATGAAGTTGAGGAAGCTGTGAAAGGGTTACGCCAAGCCGCATGATACGACGCCTCACCTCCGCTGGCATCCTCGTCGCTCTGGCGTCTGCTTCGTTTGCAGACACCGGAGCGAACGACGTTTCGAAGCCTGAGCCAGAAGCGGCGGAAGCGCCAGCTGGCGGGCTGGATGCTTTTGTCGAAACCGCGATCCAAAAAGGACTATTGGTGCCGAGTGGCGAGACCGCTGGGGAAGACGCTGTCAGCCCGGTTCAAGGTGCCGTGGTCGCGGCGCCATGCCCGGACAGCAATCCGTTGGATTTTTCGGTCGTTCGGAATTTGCGCCGCTTCACAGAGCTGCCCAATGCCTTGTCCGAGGTTGAGGCAGAAGACGCGACCACGAAATTACGGCGCGATGTAAAATCGAAGCTCGCGCTGGGCCTATATGCCGAAGCCAAGACCCTGATCACCCGTCAAAGCGATCCGGAATGGCATGCCTATCGTAATTTAATCTCCCTTCTCGAGAACCGGGACCGACCGGATATCGCCTATTTTGAGGCCCTGGCGGACTGTCATCCTGGCGCGGATCTCTGGCTTGCTGTCGCCGAGCTCGCCGTCTTCTCGCCGCAGGGGACAGAGCGGATCGCAGGTCATATCGGGTCGGTCAGAAGCTTGCCATTCGCCATGCGTGAAGACGTTGCGACCCTGATCATTCCAACCCTGTTAATCGAACGGCGCCGGGATCTTGGACAACAGATCCTCGCGACGTTCACACCGCAAGAGATTGAAAATTCGGTTCGTCTCAGCGCGTTGCGCACCGCTGTGGTCGACATGCCAGACGGCTCTGAGTCGGATGACCGCCTGGTTATGTTGATGAGCCAGCCCAAGCTCAAACTTGCCGCCTTGTTAATCCTGGTCGAACGAAAGAATACGTTACGCCCGACCGTGCGGTCCTTCGTGCTGGAAGAAGCCTGGAACGTGCTCGAGGCGAATGAAACGCAGCATGATATGGCGCCGATCCTGCGCTTTGTGATTGAACACCTTGCCAGTGATGACCTGTATGCCGGCCTCGAGCGCGTGCGCTCGCTGGAGATTGCATCGCGCCCGGATGTCGAAGAGGCGATTGACCGGTTTGCGGTAAACGCCCTGAATGACTACCTGGCGGATCGCGACCCGGCCAATTCCTTGAACGCGCTGCAAACGCTTTCGGTCTTCAACTCTGAATTGCCTCTAGATGCAACCGGCGCCGCATTGCGAAAGCGCGGAGCGATGAAGGCTTTGGAGCTTGGCCTTTACAGCATGGTGCCGGAATTCCTGACCCCGGTTGAGCGCGACCAGGAAGTCGCTCTGATGCTTGCGGAAGCCGCCTTCTGGAGCGGTGATAATCGCGATTTGTTTGAGGTGCGGGACGCCTTCCCGCAATCGGTCGAGATCAATCGCATGGCCGGCATTCGGGCGCTGCAAGCCAACGCACCGACCATCGCCGCCTCGGCATTTTCAGCCCTGGCTTCAGATCCGAGCAAACAGCTTGAGCTTCTGGAATATGGCGCACTCGCCAATAATTGGGTGCTGTGGAGTACCGATCTTGCCGCTCTGGTCACAGGACTTTCGGATGACGAAGTCGTCCGCCTCGATCGCATTCGGACAATTCAAAAATCGAAACGATCCGGCGCAGTGGATGTCGATCGCAACATTCGTCCATTCCAGATCGCGGGCCTTTTGGACTCAACTCGACGCACGCTTGCGCAATCACCGGCAGGAGCCACTGAATGAGCAATAGTATTTACGCCACCATCGCCCGTCAGGACGGCTTGCTGAAAGAGCTGCAAGTCGTCGCCAACAATATCGCCAACACCAACACGTCCGGCTATAAGACTGATCGCGCGATTTTTGCCGAATATGTCATGCGCACAGGCGAGGCGACACCGTCTCTCTCCATGGGGGCGCTGGCTGGACATAATTTCGACCTTACTCAAGGTACAGTTAAGTTCACGGGCGGCCAGTTCGATCTTGCCATTCAAGGAGAAGGCTTTTTTGCTCTGGAAACCGATGCCGGCCAAAGACTGACGCGGGCAGGGGCGTTCCAGATTTCATCCGAAGGTCAATTGATCGCGTCCGATGGGGCCCGCGTGCTCAGCGCCGGCTCCACGCCGATTCAGATCCCGCCCGAAGCCGAAGGCCTTGCGATTGCCGGCGACGGGACGATTTCCGCAGATGGCGAAATCCTCGGCCAAGTCGGTGTGTTCACAGCCGCTGGCAATTTGCAGCGCGATACCGACACCAGATTCACCGCAGCCGGCGGACTCCAACCGCTTGAGAACGCCAATGTCCTGCAAGGCGCTTTAGAAGCGTCAAACGTGTCCCCCGTCCTGGAAATGGCACGGATGATTGAGGTGCAGCGCGCCTATGAAGCCGGGCAGACCCTGCTCGAGCGCGAGGATCAGAGAATTACGCAATTTATTTCAACGGTAAGAGACCGGTAGGCACAGGAGATAAGCCATGAAATCACTCCAAATTGCGGCGACAGGGATGGCCGCGCAGCAAATGCGCGTCGATGTCATCTCAAACAATATCGCCAATATGAGCACCACGGCCTACAGGCCGCGCGTCGCTGAATTTTCGGACCTGGTCTATCAGCAATACCTGACCCCAGGGACGCTGACCTCACAGCTCGGCACGGTCGTGCCAGCGGGGATCCAGCTCGGCACCGGGGTCAAAGCCTCGACCGTCTCGGTTGAGATCACCCAAGGCTCGATGCGCCAGACCGGCGGCGAGCTTGATATTGGCATTGATGGGCCGGGCTTCCTCGAAATCCAGTTACCTGACGGTGACACGGCCTTCACGCGAGATGGCAAACTCAATCGCAGCCCGGAGGGCGAGATCGTCACTATGGACGGCTACTCGCTCGCGGACGGCATCACGATTCCAAATGATGCCAATCGCATTTCGATCACCCGGGACGGCGAAGTCGTGGCCTATTTCGACAATCAGCCGACCGGACAGTCGCTCGGCGTGATCTCGCTGGCCACGTTCGTCAATGAGAAGGGTCTGGAAGCGCTCGGCGACAATATGTTCCGCGAAACTGAAGCCTCGGGCCAGGCCAATCGCCAAGTTCCGGGCAGCTTAGGCGTCGGCACGCTGCGTCAGGGCTTTGTCGAAGATTCCAGCGTTGATGTGGTCAAGGAAATCTCGGACCTGATCGAGGCCCAGCGCGGATATGAGCTCAACTCGAAAGTGATTACTGCTTCGGATGAGATGCTGGCAGCCACAACGAGGCTGAGATAAGATCATGTTGAGCGCACTTTGTATTAGCCTCGGGCTCACCTTATCGAGCGGCTCGGCCCTGACCGCGACCGAAATCATGCGACCGGGCGAAGTCATTACGCAAGCCAATACCTCGCCCGCAGACGATGTCTGGCAGGACGAACATGCCGAATTGCTTGGCCGCGAAGTCAAGCGTGTCGTCTATGCCGGGCAGGAAATCAAACCCAATGACACGCGCGCGCCGCGCCTGGTGAAACGCAACCAATTGGTCACCGTGAAGTATATGAAGGGCCCATTGGAAATCACCCTGACCGGCCGGGCACTCGGCGAGGCGGGACAGAATGAAAGCGTCTCCGTGTTGAATTTAGAGTCGCGTCAAATTGTTGAAGGAACCGTACAGGCAGGAGGCTGGGTATGGGTAAATTAGAAATCGCCGCACTCTCTGGAGTGCTCGCCGTTACACTGACCGCTTGCGCGTCGGGTGGATCGGATCAGGCAAATCAAAACGTATCAGCTGAGCCGCCGACTTATTGGGCTTCAACCGAAGCGTCGTACACCAAGCAGGAAGGTGCGTCCGCTGCGTCTCTATGGACCACAGCGCCAAATGCTCTGCTCGGCATGCGCCGGGCCAAGGATGTCGGCGATTTGCTGACCGTGGTCGTCGATATGAATGACCAGGCCAGTATGCAAACCTCTCTGTCGCGCAACCGACAGACCAATGAACAGTTCAACATCGCCGCCTTGCTGGGCCTCCCACAGGCTGCTGGCGGATTGTTGCCAAATGGCGCCACTTTGTCGCCGGCCATAGATTATGACCGGTCGTCTGCTCTGTCCGGCGATGGCGCCCTGAACCGCGCCGAACAAGTGACGTTCCGTCTGGCGGCACGCGTGGTTGGCGTCGAGCCCAACGGCAACTTGGTGATTGCTGGATACCAGCAAACCCAAGTCAGCGACGAGGTCCGCTACTTGACTGTGTCCGGCGTGATCCGGGCTCAGGATATTACCCGCACCAATACAGTCTCATATGAGAAGATTGCGGACGCCAATTTGTCATATCTCAGCCGCGGCGAAACCCAAGCCGGGATCAAGCGCGGCATGGTCCCTAAGGTCTTGGAAAAAGTCCTCCCATTCTAAGGAAGTCGTCATGAAACTCATCATCACAAGCGTGGTTGCCATCATCTTTATCGCGCTCGGCAGTTTTGCCGGTGTCGTGCTCAAATCGCCGAGCGAGGCTGTGGCGGCAAGCACGGTTGAGGCCGCGAGTGACAAGGATGAGGCCGCAAAGAAGGACGCCAAGAAAGACGATCATTCGGATAAGACAGACGACGCCAAGACAGACGTCAAAGCGTCGTCGTCTGGCGACAGTAACTTCTACAAGTTCAGTCGCGAATTCGTTGTCCCGATCATGCGCGAAGGGCAAGTGACAAGCCTGGTCATCTTGCATATCAGCGTCGAGCACGACCCCTCCATTTCAGACAAGATGTTCAGCGAGGACCCCAAGCTTCGCGACAATATCATGACCACGCTGATCACGCTCAGTAATGATGGACGGACCTTGGAGCGCCCAACAGAGATCAATAATTACGAAACGATCCGCGCCATGGTTCTGATGAACCTGCGCGATGCAATTTCAGACAAGATCAAGAATGTCCTGATCATTGATATGGCCAAACAGGACCTGTAGGTCGATCGCGCTTCAGGATCAAAAAACTCACTGACCTGCGAGTTTACGCACGTCGGTTAGATCTGCTGTCATGTAATTATCGGTGCCTAGCCGCAGCTGCCCATTCTCATTGGCGAGATTGGTCACTTTGCTGATGATTTCGGCTTGCGTGCTAGCGATTGGTTGTCCGTTCGAAAACAGGTCAATCTGCATTTGATAGATACCTGCCTGTGCCGGCGCCGAAGGATCTGTGACAGAGCCGTCCCAGATGTGGCGTTGTTTATCGGCGTCCAACTGTTCCTGCCAGACAATCTGGTTTTGGCTGTCTCGAACAGTCAATACCGCGTCATCATAGGAAAAGGCAGGGTTAACTTCGAACTCGATTGGCTTGCCCTCATATGCCACATGCTTGGAGGCCACGGCGACGTCCTGACCAAGCCATTCATTGGCAAGTACGGCGTGAAGGTCACCAATCATCGTCGCGATATTGCCAAGCGTCGTGTTGGTTTCTACCTGCTGCTCAAGCGAGGAAAAGGTCGCGAGCTGTTCCACAAATTGCGTGGAATCCATGGGCTGCAACGGATCCTGATTACGGATTTGCGCGGTCAACAATTGCAGGAAGGTATCGAAATCTTCGCTGAAATTGGTTGCACTGGTGGAGGCGGTCGAGGCCGCTGTGCTGGTCGCGCCAGCGTTTGAAATCGGGCTAATTTCGCTCATAGCTTACTCCTAAAGCAATAAGTCGAGTCGATCCTTTGCAAGCGCATTGGAGGGAGAAGGCGAGCTGCTGGATCGAGACACGGTCACTGTGTCCTTGGCAGCGCCAGGCGAGGATAGCTGAGCCCAATCGGCGTTGGGTGGGTTCGAATTGGGGCGCTGATCAGCATGCTGCTGGAACGACATGTTCTGATCTGACAGGCCAAAATCCTTGAGCGCCTGAGTGAGTTCAAAATGGAGTTCCCGCAGCCGTTTCAGTGCTTCGGGATTTTCCGATGTGATGGTGATTTGCTGCACACCCTGGGCGTCAAACTTGAAGTCAATCAAGACGCGGCCAAGCTCTGGCGGGTCGAGTTGAACGACGATTTGTTCCTTAGGATCGAGCCCGCCTTGCAGGGCGTTGACGATGACCGCGCTGAGCTCATTCGGCGCAGCGATGACTTGCATTGGGGCCGTCGGGGTCAGCCCGTTCGGCGCGACTGGCGCACCTGTCGCGGGCGCTGGGGCGGGCACGATATTCAATTGCGTATCTGGCGTAATCGTCGGCGTTTCACGTGTCAGCAGACTTGCTACGGGGCTGGCTTCCGTAATGCTCGGTGCTGCCGTGCGTGGCGCGCGCACGTCCAGGTCTGCCAGCGTATCAGGCTCAGCGGAGGCATTTCGAATATCAGCCTCAGGCGTTTCGCGTGATGCGCTCAAAGGTGGCTGGATCTGGTCGTCAGCCTGGACGGAGCCAGCTGGCGCCGCTTGCCCGCGAATCTCAGTCAGTTCGGGCGTGGTTTTAGGCGCGTTCTCACCGTCAGGGGCTGCGCTCAGCTGTGCTTTGGGCAAGTCTGGCGCGGCGGCCGTGACTTCCGCTTTCTGGATGGATCCTTGCGGCACGGTGTCTGGTGCGGCGGTCATGGTTTCAGCGGGCGAAGTGGATGGCTGCATCGCCAATCCGTCAGCGCCATTGGTAGCCAGGCGAAGCGTCGGATTGTCGGCCTCTACGGTCGCGTCAGGCGTGGACAAAGTGATCACGTCCGATTGCAGCGGAATCAGGGTTTCTGCATCACCCAAAGCAGGCGGCTTCGGGGCGTTGGTTTCTATCGGCGCAACCGGGTCTCTCGACAGGATGCCATCTGTACGCTCGTCTGTTGGTTCGTTGGCGAGGAAATCGGAGAAGCGATCTTCTTTGCCCGACGCCTCCGCAGCCGGATCAGACCCCTTTGGGGTTTGCGCTTTCTGAGCGGACGGCGATTCCGGGAGCAGGACAGAGATCATGACAAACTCATTGGTAATTCGGTCCAATACAACAAGAGGGCGTAAAGAGTGAATTAACAACTTTAAATTTAAATTTGATTCAGCAATTGCGAGGCGGCCTATGCAAATCAACCCGACTATTTTGACGCCTGAGCTTATGGCAACCGCGGCGAAGTCCACGGATACTGCCAGCCCGACACAGGAAATGTCGGAGGACACAAAATTACGATTTGAGCAAATGCTCTGGGCCGAACTCCTGACCCATACGGGGCTTGAGAAGTCGCTGACGCTCGGCGGTGGCGACGGCGCGTCCATGTTCTCGCGCTACTTTGTCGAAGCGATCGCCGCTGATATCGCGGAGCAACATCCACTCGGCCTTTTAGATCGTGACCTGCCGCAAGCCCCGGAATCGCGCTCAGCTATAAATGGAGACGTTGATGAATAGTGAGACTTTAGAGTCCTGCCTCGACACGATTGAAAGCGTGTTCGAACAAGAAGCGGAATATATTGTTCGCGGACAGCTGAGCGAGCTCAATCAAATCGCGCAGTCCAAGTTCGAACATCTGGCCATTTTGTCCAATGCGATCGAGTCGGGTGCGCTAAAGGGGCAATCCGACGCGGTTATCCGGCGTATATCCAAATTGCAATCCACGGCCGAAGAGCATGGTCGGCATTTGCAGGCCATGCAGCACGGATTGAAACGAGTTCTGGGGCGCTTGGATCGCCTGCAAAGTGATGTCCAAGTCGGTTCTTATGATCAGAGTGGTACGAAAGTACAGTTTTCGGGCGCCAGGGGCCGGTTCGAAAGTAAAGCCTAAGACGATTAAACATTTTTTCACCTTAGAGTTGTAGCAAAATAAATACAACCAAGAGTGGTTTCCCGTGAAACGGGGTGTCAGGATGGCATTGAACAGAAAGTCCCGCTTAGGACCAAACCAAATAAGGATAAGCATCAATGTCTAGTATTCTCACGAACAACAGTGCCATGGTCGCACTGGAAACACTGCGCGGCATCAACAAAGACCTCGCAATGGTTCAGTCAGAAATTTCTACCGGTAAAAAAGTTTCGAGCGCCAAGGACAACGCGGCGATCTGGGCGATCTCAACTGTCATGTCTACAGACGTTGATAGCTTTAAGCAGATCCAGGACTCTTTGAATCTCGGTAGCTCATCTGTCGGTGTTGCACGCGGTGCCGCTGAGCAGATCACCAGCGTTCTTCAGGACATGAAAGAGCTGATCGTTTCGGCTCAGGAAGAAAACGTTGACCGGTCCAAGATCCAAACCGATATCGCGGCGCTCCGCGACCAGGTTGGTTCGATTGTCGGTGCCGCCCAGTTTAATGGCCTGAACCTGATCGACGGTGCCTCTACCGAAGATGTCAGCGTTCTTGCTTCGCTCGACCGCTCGTCTGCTGGCACGGTATCAGCGTCTTACATCGATGTTGCCCGCACCGACCTGTCAATTTCGAACACCGCTACTGCTGCGACTTATGGCGGCACGGCTGTGACCGATACGTCTCTGATCGACAATGGTGGTACCGCGGCTGGTACAGCTGACACAGTTGCAACAGGTGCAACGCAAGTCATCACCATCGCATCTGTTGCCGACGGCAACGGCTACCGTATCGAGCTGGACGATTCAGGCACGAACAACAATATCGGTGTTCGGACGTTCGAATATGTTGCTGGAGCGGATGACAGCGCCAACTCTGTCGCCGCAAGCCTCGAGACCCAGCTTTCGAACTTCCTGTCTGCAACCGGACAGACCGACTATGTTGTGTCTCGGACCGATAACGCGATCTCGATCACCAACAATTCTGGTGCGAACGTTGATATTACGAGCTTCTCGTCTACGGGCGGTACCGCTGGTACGTCAGCTGGTGGCCTGGGTAACCTCGCGACCATCGACGTGACGACTGACACCGGTGCAACCGCTGCCCTGACGTCGATTGAAACACTTCTGAATACGTCGATCGACGCCGCTGCCGGCTTCGGTTCAGCTCAGAAGCGGATCGAAACGCAGAGTGAATTCGTACAGACCATGGTCGACTCTCTGACAACCGGTATCGGTGGTCTGACCGACACGGACATGGAAGCTGCTTCAGCCAAGCTGCAGGCGCTTCAGGTTCAGCAGCAGCTGGGTACCCAGGCGCTGTCTATCGCGAACCAGGCACCACAGTCTCTGCTGTCACTGTTCCGATAGTAAACCAAATGTCTGGAGCGCTCTTCGGGGCGCTCCAGATTTCATATTAGAATCCTTGGAGGCTTGATTGCAGGCTCTAGCTGTCAAAGCATATGGCGAAGTCCGAAACCGCACCGCCGATAATAAATCCCTCGAATACGCGCTGTTTGAGCAAATCACCGACGGATTGCGAGAAGCGGTAGACCTGGACAAGACTGACGCCGCCAAATGGGCCGACGCTGTCAATCGAAACCTCGAACTTTGGACCGTTCTCACCACGGACCTGCTGCATCCTGAAAATCAGCTCCCAGACGCGATCCGTAAATCGCTCTTGGAACTTTCTGTCTTTGTCCGCCGTCACTCTATGCAAGTGCTCTCTGGCGATGCGCAAATTGCAGACCTGATCGAAATCAATGAGTCCATCATGCAGGGGCTCAAAGCGACTTAATCGGCGATAGAGAAAGCTGGGAGGGACTAGGAATGTCCGGATTAATGCTCAAACTCGCTCCTGGAGAGCGTTTCATCATCAACGGAACCTTGTTGGAAAATGGCGATAAACCCGGCCGCATCCGGGTGCCCAGCCCAGATGTTATGGTTCTTCGTTGCCGCGATGCCCTGCGTCCGGATGAAGTCGATACGCCGGTCAAGCAGGTTTATTATGCGATCCAGCTTCTGATCACCAAGGATCTCGAAGAAGAAGATACGCTGCCCGCATTGTACCGCGCCTGCGACGATCTGAGAGATGCCTTCATTCACATCAAACCTGATCTGATCCCGACCCTGCGCGAAATGATCCGGCGCGGGAATTACTATTCTGCGCTGTGCTATTTGAAACAAGTGATTGAACTTGAAAGCCAGCTGCTCGGCCAGGATCGCTCGGACGCCCTGGCGGCCTAAATGGTGTTCCAGCCGGTCATCCCCTTGTCCGGGCTGGGAGGCTGGTCCTTCCTGCAGTCGACCTATGACCAGCAATTGGAGACCTATTCCAATTCGGCCCAGATCAAGAATGATATCGACTATTTCACCGAGAAACTGTCCGCCCCGATCGCGGTCGAAGATTTCGTTACTGACGGGCGGCTGCGGCGGATCGGATTGACCGCATTCGGATTGGGCGAAGAGGCTTGGAAAACAGGTTATATCCGAACGGTGCTGGAAGAGGTACAGGATCCAGAAAGCACGTTTCTGGCGCGCCTCAACAATGCCGCCTATAGCGATTTTGCCGACGCGTTTCGCCCGAATAGCAATGGAACGATCAGCCTGACCTCCGCACAGGTCCAGACCCTGGCATCGCAATTTGCCTCTGAATCTTTCGAGCAAGCCGTCGGTGAGCAGGATAATGCGATGCGGCTCAGTTTGAACTTTCAGGCCGAAGTCCCGAAACTGGTGACCGAGGGGTCGACCGACCAGACCGTTCTCTACCGTTTGCTTGGCAGCGTGCCAGTGAGAACCGTCCTGGAAACGGCGCTCGGCTTGCCGACAGAATTCAGTGCCCTGGATTTGGACAAGCAAGCCGAAATTCTCGATGAGGAATTGCAGAAGAAATTCGGCCTGTCCTCGATTCAGGATCTGACCGAACCAGAGACCATGGAGCGCATGGTGCAACGGTTTCAGGTCCTCGAATCCCTAAATCAAGGGGTGACGGCGACCGGATCCGCGGCCACCGCATTGACGCTGTTGCGCAACGCGTCTGGCTTTGGCGCGATTGCCAGTCAGAACCTGTTCTTGAGCAATTTCTAAGGGCTACGCCGCCTCAGTAACAGCGGCACCGATAGCCGGTTGTAACAGCCCGCTCAGATAATCGAATGCCGTTTCGATGCCATTGCTGGGCTCGGTCACGAACTTATCGAGGCTTGGATACAGAGAATAGGCGATATCAGCATTTGGATCCTTGCCGAACTCGTAGAGGCCAGCGCGGATCATGGGCGCGATTTCATCATAGGTCGTGATCAGGTTTCGATAGAGCTGGAGCAGATCGTTCTGCTCCGCGCTAGCGGCCTTTGGCAGGCTCCGCGATACGCTACGCAACACATCGATTGCTGGGTAACGACCCCGTTCGGCAATCTTGCGCGACAGCACAATATGGCCATCAAGGATGCCGCGCACCATATCGGCCACAGGCTCTTCAAAATCTGACCCGGCCACCAAGACAGAGAAAATCGCGGTGATATCGCCGCTGCCCTTGAGACCGGGTCCGGTGCGCTCAGCCAGCTCAGATACAACCCGAACCGTAGACGGAGGAAACGCGTTCAAGGCCGGTGTTTCGCCCGCCATCAAAGCGGTTTCGCGGTGTGCTTCTGCAAATCGAGTGAGGGAGTCGAACAGAAACAAGACTGAGTGTCCCTGGTCACGATAATACTCAGCCGCGGCCATGGCGCAGAAGGCTGCGCGCTTCTTGGCGCCCGGGGGTTCGCTGGCTGTGGCGGCAACAATCGTCGTCTTCGGCAGTACGTCGGGCGGCAGGACATCATCGATAAATTCCTGAACCTCGCGGCTGCGTTCGCCAATCAAGGCTATGACGATGCGGTCGGCGCTCATGCCACCCGCCAATTGCCCCAGCAAGGTTGATTTGCCGACGCCAGATCCAGCAAACAGGCCAATCCGTTGGCCGCCACAAATGGGCAGCAGTGTGTCGGTCACATTTAGCCCGGTAAACAGGCGCTTGCCGAGCGGTTTGCGCGTCGCCGGGGGCAAGGCATCGCGTAGCAAAGGCACCGTGACCGACGACGATGAGGGCGGCGTCGGTGTGCGCCGCGTCTGAACCTCGCCGCGATAATTGATCAAAGCACCGAGCCAATGCTCGCCAATCTCGATTTGGTCCTGGGCCGAGACAAAAGCCCGATCGCCAATCCGGATCGCGTCGGTGGAGCTGAACATTAACACGCGCGCTGCGTCACCGGTGACCGCCATAACCTCGCCGATCAAGGCCTGACCGGCTTTTTCAATGCTAACACTGTCCCCGATGCCGACCGCATGAGAGATGCCAGACAGCTCGATCATGCCCGGAAAAATCTCGGTCACGGCGCCCCATAAACGGCAAGGAGATGAAAGCTGATGCGGCATGTGAAAAGTTAATTAAACCCAGGGTACCTGTTAATCCTTTCTTCAACTTATAGTCGCAAATTTTACGGTAACGTTAACCTTCGGGGATTTTTTGATGCTTTCGGACATGTCTCTGTTCCAGATCTATGGGGCGATGGCGCGACATGCGGCAGAGTCTCAGAAGACCAGTGCCGAAAACCTCGCGCGGGCCAATGAGCCTGGTTTTAAAGCTGTCGAGATTGAGTCCTTTTCTGACTTCATGCAGCGCAACGGGCCGTCGATTGAGCAAATCGATTTCAATCAGTCCTTCCAGCAAAGTTTGAGCAAAGGCGCGGCCTCGCCGAACGGCAATACGGTCAGTGTCGAGCAGGAAGTGTTCCGCTCCGCTGAAGCGTCGAACCAGCACCAGATGGCGCTGACCGTGTACACCAAATCGATCGAGATGATGCGTCTCGCCCTCGGCCGTCGCAACTAGGGAGACTGTCAGATGAATCCTTTTGAGTTTTCCATGATGCAAGCCATGTCCGGGATGCGTGTGAACTCGCAACGCATCACGGTCAGCGCTGAGAATGTCTCGAATGCGGACACGCCCGGTTATCAGCGCAAGATCCTATTGTCTGAGCCGCGTGCAGGATCGGAGATCTCTTTTGGCGCGCTGCGCACGGCGCTCGATCGCACCCCCGGAGAGCAGGAATTCAATCCCTCTCACCCGATGTCGGATGATCAGGGATATATCACCCTGTCTAACGTTTCCCTGGTGACCGAGATGGCGGACATGCGCGAAGCCAATCGGACCTATGAAGCCAATCTCAATTCCTTCCAGCAAGCCCGGACCATGTATTCGTCCCTGCTGGATGTCTTGCGTCGATAAGGAGGCCTGAATGACGAATTTTGGGTTCGGGGCGTATAACACGCTCAATCCTGCCAAGATCACCACGCCCACCACGGTCCCGGCCAAACCGGAGATCGAGGAAAATCCGATTGCCAAAGGCGCGTCTGAGTTCAAGGCCGCTGTGCAACAAGCGGAACAGGCGGCGATTGACACCGCGGTGAGCGGCGCTGATCCGCACGCCATGGTCGAAGCGCTCGCGAACGCTGAAATGGTGCTCGATACGGCCGTGACGATCCGCGACAAGGTCGTGGAAGCCTATCAGGAACTCTTGCGAATGCCGGTCTAGAGGAGCGCGGGGACGATGGGCGAATCTGAAATTTTTGAGGTCTTGAGGGCCTCCCTCTGGACAGGTGTTCTAATGGGGCTCCCAATCTTGGGGGTCGCACTGCTCTTGGGCCTGGTTATCGGCCTGGTGCAGGCGCTGACGTCGGTTCAGGAAATGACGATCACCTTCGTGCCAAAAATCATCGCAGTGGTCGCCGTCTTTTTCCTGACGATTGGCTACATGACCCGCGTCTGTCTGGACCTGTTCAACAATATGATCATTCCTATGATTACAGGCTGACCCGTCCATGACTGAGTCCAAACTTCTCGACCTGTCTAAGCCCACCGCCTTGCTGGCGATCGGGCTGATGCTGATTATTCTGGTCATGGTTCTGCCCGTGCCCGCCTGGGTGCTTGACCTTGGCCTGACTGCGTCTTTCGCCTTCGCCATCCTGATTTTTACCACCGCGATCTTTATCGAAAAGCCGCTCGATTTTTCCTCATTTCCGAGTGTTCTTCTCGCCTCCCTGATTCTGCGGCTGGCTTTGAATGTTTCCTCGACCAAGCTGATCATTTCCGAAGGTCATACCGGGACCAGCGCAGCAGGCGGCGTGATTGAAGGCTTCGCCATGTTCATCATGGGCGGCAATCTATTTGTTGGGCTCGTCGTCTTCGGCGTGCTGATCATTGTCAATTTCATGGTCATCACCAAGGGTGCAGGCCGGATGGCCGAAGTCGGCGCGCGTTTCGCATTGGACGCGATGCCGGGCAAGCAGCTTGCCATCGACTCTGATCTTGCCGTCGGCGCGATCAGTCATGAAGAAGCGAAACAACGCCGCCAAAAGGAACAGGAAGAGGCGGCCTTTCTCGGTTCGCTCGATGGTGCTTCGAAGTTTGTCAAAGGCGACGCAATTGCAGGGCTTCTGATCACAGCTTTGAACCTGGTCGCTGGCATCGGGTTTGGCCTCGCCGTGCATGGCCTGTCGATTGGAGAGGCTGCGGCCAACTATTCCATCCTGACCGTGGGCGATGGCCTGGTTTCACAAATCCCAGCCGTGATCGTTTCGGTGTCAGCCGCCCTCTTGTTGTCCAAGGGCAAGGATGATGGCGCGATTGACGAAGCGCTTGGCAAACAGCTGGGCGGCAATGCCACCTCGCTCCTGATCGTTGCTGGATTGCTGGCGGTGTTTGCCCTTCTGCCAGGCTTGCCGTTCCTGCCATTCATGCTTGCCGCGATCGGGTTTGGCGTCACCGCCTATTTCCTGCGCAAACAGCAACAGGCGATCGAATCCCAACCAGACGCCGACGAAGACACGCCAGAAGCCCAGACGGCGCAAATTGGCGATTCCATCCACTCAGACGAAATCCACCTCGAAGTCGCCCCCGATCTGGTCGCCACTGTGCTGCAGGGCGAAAGCGGGATTGAAACGCGGATTGAGAAGATTCGTCGCTACATTGCCGAGGAGTACGGCTTTGTGCTGCCGTCAATCCGGATGACCGACAATCCGACCCTGGCGCGCAACACCTATCAGCTCAAGATCCAGGGCGTGCCGGTCGATACCGGCCTGTTGCGCCCTGGCTCTGTGCTGGCCCTGATTGAAGAAGATCAGTTGCCGCATCTGCAGGGCGAGCGGGTCAAAGAGCCCGTCTACAAAGCCGCGGCGCGGTGGTTGCCGACCACCAAGAAACAGGAACTGGTCGCCTCCGGCACTCCGGTGATTGAGCCCATCGAAGTACTCGCCACGCACATGCTTGAGCTGATTCAGGCCAATTTCTCCCTGATCTTCACGCGCATGGTGATGATCCAGACCCTGGATGCCTTGACCAGCGTGTCGGATAGCGAACGTGGACAGAGCAATAAAAGAATCTTGGATGAATATATTCCGACCAAAGTGCCACCTGAAACCTTGCTCGGCGTTCTGCGATCCTTGCTCGAAGAGCGCGTGTCCATCCGCAATATTTTCCTGATTCTGGAGACCATCGGAGAGGCCAAGGCGCAAGGCGCGAACCAGACCCAGATGGTCGAACTGGTGCGCCAGCGCCTGTCCTTCCAGATCCTCAACAAGTTACAGGATGGCGAGGGGCGGCTGCCTTTGGTTCAGCTCTCAACCGCTTGGGAACAGAAATTCGCCGAGCATGAAATCAAATCAGAAGCCGGCGCCTCCGATATTGCATTGCCGCCAGAATTGTTCAGCGAGCTGCTGAACGGCATTCAGGAGAAATTGAACGAAACTGCGCAGCGTGGGGTGGTGGCAGCGGTGGCCACTTCGTCGAAGCGCCGACGCTTCCTGCAGACGGTTCTGGCCAGCAAAGGCATCCGCAATGCGGTGCTCGCCTATGAGGAAATCCGGTCCAGCAGCAAGCCGCAAATCGTGGGCATTGTATGATCCCGTTTCTGGATCTTCTCGGACCAGATCTATCTCATTGGGTTGCGCAATTTATCGTCACGGTGGCGCGGCTCTCCTTCGTGATTGCCCTGATACCCGGCATTGGCGAGCAGATGATCCCGGCGCAGGTCCGCGTGTATTTATTGCTCGGGCTCGCCGCAGCGATCTCGGGGCTTGGAATCACAGACTATGTGTTGCCCGACAATCTGACGGATTTCGGCATCGTGATAGTGACCGAGCTGCTCTTGAGCCTGTTTCTCGGCATCGGCTTGCGCGTTGTGATCTGGACCCTGAACATTGCCGGCAGCGTCATCGCCCAATCGATCGGCTTGGCCCAACCTTTGGGCGTCGCGCTGGAAAATGAGTCGCAGACCGCAACCGCCAATCTATTGTCCATGGCCGGCGCCGCCTTACTGTTCTCGATGAACTTCCATGTCCAGGTAATCTCAAGCTGGATTGAGCTTTATGATACGATTCCGATTGGCGGATCGTCCTGGATCGCGCAAGCTTTCCTGTTCGACAGCATCTATGCCGCGTTTGCGTTCGCCATCCTGCTGGCTTGGCCGTTTGTCGCCATGAACTTGCTCTACAATGTCTGTCTCGGTTTCATCAATAAGGCCATGCCGCAAATGATGGTCGCCTTTGTCGGCGCGCCGTTCCTGGTCGGGGCTGGCATGTTCCTGCTGGCGGTTTCGATCGCGGCTATGCTGATGGTCTGGCAGGACCAGATCGCCCAATTGATCGTGTGGTTATAATCCATGGCTGAACAAGACGATCAGTCCGGTGAAAAGGAATTTGAGGCCACAGAGGAGCGCCTGCGACAGGCGCGAGAGGATGGCGATGTTCCAATATCGAAAGAAGCGAATGCCTTCGGCCTGGTGATCGGCATTGGCCTTGCGACCATGGTCTTCCTGATGGTCACCTCGCAAGCGCTGAATGATGGCTTTGCCAGCATGTTCTATCATGCCGATCGCTACGCCACGGATATCTTCACTGATCAGGGATCGCAAACCCGAAAAGTGTTTGGCGACATGATGATCGCCATCCTGCCCGTTCTGGCTGTCTTAATGGCTTGTGTCCTGCTGGTGCTGATCCTGCAGCGGGCGATCGCCTTCTCGACCAAGAAGCTCAAGCCGGAATTCAAGAAGATCAATCCGATTGAGAACATCAAGAACAAGTATGGCGCCAAGGGGATGATGGATTTCCTCAAGGACGCTGCGAAGATGACGTTTGCCAGCCTGATCGCGGGCTATTTCCTGATCTTCTTCGCCTCTGAGTTCTATGCCGGCAGCGCCATTTCCAAAGGTCAGCTGGTGGAATTCACGCTTGGCCAAATCCTCAAGCTCATTCTCTTCTTTGCTGGCTTCCAGCTCATTCTGGCGCTGCTTGATGTCCCGATGCAGCGCTACTTTCACGCCAATCGCCTGAAAATGACGCGTGAAGACATCAAGAAAGAAGTCAAACAGAATGAAGGCGATCCGCAGCTCAAGCAACAACGCCGCGATCGCGGCACGCAGATCACGCGCGGCGAGATGATCAAGAATGTCGAGACTGCGACCGTCGTCATGGTCAACCCGGAGCATTATGCGGTTGCGTTGAAATGGGACCCTGATGGCGACAAGGCCCCGATCTGCGTGGCCAAAGGGGTTGATCACCTGGCTGCCAAAATTCGCGAAGTCGCTCAAGCCAATCACGTGCCGATCTATCGAGATCCCCCGACTGCGCGATCGCTCTACAGCCTTGTCGAACTGGATCATGAAATTCGCCAGGAGCATTTCGCTGCGGTGGCTGCGGCCATCCAATATGTCGATCGCGTCCGTCAACGTTTGAGAGGTCCAGATGAGCGCAATTGATCCAACCATCGCGAAATTAATTAATCTGAAAAAACGTGATCAAGAGGCCCGCCTCGCGAACATCATGTCTGACATGCGCGTTTTGCGCGAAAAGCTCGCCAACTTATCAGAGGAAGTCGCAGGTCTGGATCAGCGTGATGATGGCATTGACCGGATCAGCGTCGCCAATGGATATTTAAGATACGTCCAGCATCGCCGCGAGGCGATCAGAAGGCAGATATCGGAGCTGGAACGGCGCGCGGATACGGTTCAAGCCGAGCTGCGAAAGTCGGTCTTTTCCCAGTCCATGCTGTAACAAATACGGGCTATGTAAACCAGTTTACGTTCTGTTTAGACTGTCAGCATTACTATCTGCGCGCGAAGAGCGGCAAATTCAATTAAAACGAGCCGCCGCGGCATGGAGATTAAAATGAGTGCAAAAACCCCGTCCCACGTGGACCATCAAGTTGGTCGTCGTATTCGTCAGGCGCGTCGCGCGGCGAAACTGACTCAAGGTCAGCTCGGCGATATGATCGGCCTGACTTTTCAGCAAGTCCAGAAATACGAGAAAGGGGTCAATCGGGTTTCTGCCGGCACGCTCTATGATATTGCTAAAGTCCTGGATATTCCGATCAGCTGGTTTTTTGATGAAGACGTGGTTGACCGGATTGGTGAGGTTGAAGAGACATCTGCGACCGAGTTCAAGGATTGCATGAACATGCTGCTCGACTTGCGTCAAAGCTCCAATCTCGGCCCGGTCCGGGAAGTGCTGCGCCTAGCTGGCGCACGCTAATCTCCTGCAACAATTTGAAAGTGAGTTGAGGTTTTAAGCTCAGCTCACTTTTGCCCATTGCGCGCCTTCATAAGAGGCCATGGAGCCGCCGCCGGTTTCGACAAACGCTTCGAGATCTCCAATCACCGACAAGATCAGCTGCGCCTCCGGCGGCAACATATCCTGATCTGCGTCCGAAGCGGAAAAGCTTTCCCAGACTTTCAGTTTCAGCAACATGTCGAGCGGGCTGGTCGCCGGCTTGGCGCTGATCGCTTCGATCATGTTGAGTTGAACGTCGAGCTCAGCATCCGCCAGCTCCTCGGTCTCGATTGATTGTGCAAAATGGGCGTGGCGCCGTTGCGATTTTGTCCATTGCGGCAATTCGCGCTCAATCAGTTTTTCAGCCCCCATGGCTTTTATCCTTCTTGTAATACGCAGTTTGTGTCAGCGCCGGTTTTTGCCGACCCTACATACAAGCAATGCATCACCTGCCGGATTTGTTCCGCGCACGAAGAATTTTTTTTGGATTTACAGAAAAGAGCGTCCCAAAGCGTGTCCCGCGTGAACTAGTCCTCGCCGCGTTCCTCTTTCTTTTTCATCTCTTCAATCAATTTTTTGAGCTTCTCGGGAACCGGTTCATTCAAGACTTCCTTATATCGGTCACGCAAGGCCTTCCCCAATGGATTATCCGGCCGCCAGTCCGACGGCTTTTTGGGTGAGTCTTTGTCCCCGGACATTCAGTCGTCTCTATTTTGAGTTTCCCTTTCTGGCGTAGGGCGAGCAATTCACGCGTTATAGCAACAGGGTGAGTTATATAATTTTTGCAATACTGGTTAATTCGCGCACGCTTGTTGCGCTAAGTTGGCGATTTCTCAGAGACTTGTACCTCGATTGGGCTCAGCTCTCTGAATTCATTCTCGGTGGTCAGGGGATGAACGAAATTAGGTCTAAACCAAGGGGTTCGCTGTTGATTGAACAGGCCGCGCAACCATTCGATCACAATCTGCGCCCGCGCCATGCGGCGGACACGCTCGGTATAGGTCAACCAGAAGCGGATGGGGGCAACCTCAGGAAGATTTAATGGAACAACGCTTTTGCCCAGGCTGTGGACATAGGTCGGCAAAAGCGCAATGCCGCCGCCATTTGCGCAAACTTCGAGCATGACCGACCCGGAATTTGTAACCAGCGCAAAGTCGATCAAGTCGCGAAACTCTTTCGCCTTTGGGGCCCAGCGCTCCATTTGATTCACATAACCAGAATGGATGATGCAGCGATGATTGTGGAGGTCGAACACGCTCGTGGGATGACCGAAATTGCGCACATATTCGGGTGATGCGAAAAACACATAGTGCAGAATGCCCAGGCGCTTTGAGACAATATCTTGTCGCCCGGGTTCTTTGAACTGGATCGCAATATCGGCTTTTTCATTCAGCAATTCCGCGTCCGGACTATCTGTGGTCACCAGGCGCAATTCGATTTTCGGATTCTGTAGGTGAAAATCCGGCAAATGCGGTGCGATCCAGTGCGAGGCGAGTCCGTCGCCCGTGCACAAGGTGACAGGTCCCTCAGCCGGCAAATCGTGATCAAGCACATCGCTGCGCAAGCCATCAGCGGCGTCGGACATGATTTCGGCGTAGCGCAGCGCTTTTTTGCCAGCTTCGGTCAGCGTCACGCCGCGGGGCGAGCGATAAAGGAGCCGCGCATTCAAAGAGCGTTCGAGTTCGTCAATTTTGCGCGAAACCGTCGGCGCGGTCTCCTTTAATCGAGTCGCAGCCGCGTTCATGCTGCCGAGTTCGGCAACAACTATAAAGACTTTAAGCTTGTCCCAGTCGAGATTCTCAAACATCAGCCGCCTCTTATTCGATTTCTGTACTACCCCAATTCGATTCTGTCTGCATCGGATACGGACGAAATATGCGACTCTGCGACAAAGAGGAGGGTTTTTCATGCCCGAAGCACAAACAAAGCTCGAAACACATCCCTTTATTGTCGATGCGTCCAAGATGATTGAATTGATGGCGGGATTTGGTTGGCGCACGGCAAACGCGCAAGAAATTCCGCAAATGCTGGCGCTCGGAGAGCGATTGGTAGACGGTCAGCTGATCAGCCCAGAGACGCTGACACGGCTGCATGGGCTCACCGGACTTACAGCTTGGGTATTTGGTGACCCTATTGAAGGACTGGTGATTTCGGTGCCGCTTTCACCGGAAGGGCTCGATGCGGTTCAGGAAAACCGATTTGTTGCTATGTCACCCGACAACGCTTTCGTCGCCGCGGCGGGTGAGCCCTGCGCCGCCTGTTATATCGGCATCTATGCCGGGGAAACCAAAGCGGCCCGAAAGGCGGTGATGAGTGGCGCAGGCGTGATCCGTATGGCGGTTTTCGCGCAGGTGCCGTGTTTTGCGCGCGCGGCGACAGAGGATGGCGCGCGCTCAATGGAGAGCCTGGGCTGGAAACCGGCCGGCTTCGGCGCTGACAAATTATGGATGCAAGGCGCCTTGGTCGCGCCGGAAACGAAGGTGGCGTGATGTTGAAGATTTCACCGATCGGAGAGTCTGGCCTGCTCAAGCCTTTGGATCCGGACCTTGTCGAACAGTTCCCCGTCGAGATGGTGCGAACCCTGGATTCGTATCAGAAAGTCGTCGCCGTGCGCGCGATGACGTTCATGGGCGAGCAGGATTGTCCGTATGAAGAAGAATATGACGGCAATGATCTGTGCGCCAATCATCTTCTAGCCTATTATAAAGGCCAACCCATTGCGACGCTCAGAATGCGATGGTTTGCCGGATTTGGTAAAATCGAGCGGGTGAGCGTATTGCCTGCGCATAGGGGCAGCGGCGTCGTTAAAGTTATGCTGGGGGCGGCCTTTGAAATCTCAGCGCGAAAGGGCTTCCGGCGGATGCTGGCGCAAATCCAAACCCGCCTTTGGCCGCTTTGGTCAAAGACCTTGAATTGCCGGATGATGGACGACCATCCAAATTTCTATTTCTCCGATTATGAGTATTGTGAAATCGAAATCTCGATTGCCGCGCATCCCGAGGCGATCCGCTCCAACTCTGACCCGCTGACGATTATCCGCCCGGAAGGCGATTGGGACACGCCGGGAATCCTGGATCAATCCGCATCTCGCGGCGGCGACATCAAGACTGTCGCGGCCTGAATGTGCCTTTTAGTTGTTTGCCATCATGTCGGAGGGCTCGATCCGACTGTATTGAAGACCGTCTCTGATACGCTGTCTCGGGTGATTGATGCCGCGCGCGTTGATCAACGCCCAGTCGCCTATATCCAAGAACGGCAAAGTGTCGGTTTCGATGGTTTGGGGCTGCATGTCGGACGATACGAGCCGATTTTTGGTCAATCTGAGTCGGACGGTGTTTTACCCGATGGATTGATAGATTTCCTTCTGCGCAGCCCGGAAACTGGAATCACGCTCGCAGGCTTTGCCGATTGGTCGAAGTTCGAAGCCGTACAATCAGTCCTCACAAAGGCCGGTTTGTGTGCACACATCGATGCGGCGGCAATGTCGCCGAGTTAATCAACTCAATGAAGCTTGGACGGGTTCAACGGCAAAGTCTCGCCAATCCCGCCTGGGTCACGAAAGAACCAGTCAATCGGGCGATCGAGGGCATTTGAAATCATGAAGAGCGTCCCTGCCGAGACGCGATTGTCGCCCCGCTCATATTTGTGAATCTGTTGGCTGGAACAGCCCAGTAAACTTGCCAGTTGCGCCTGGGTCATGGCCGCATCCATGCGGGCTTCCCGGATCCGTCGTCCAATTTGATCGTCAGAGGGTGTGGTCAAAACAGCGTCCGATTTGGGTTCCCCAATAACCCTAGGCATCGGGACGTAAATGCAATCTTAAATTGAGCCAATAGCGGGTGCACCGATGGCTTGAAGAATCCATACCAGTCCGGGCAAAGCAATGAACAGCACGGCCGGGAACACCCAGATAGGAACACGCGGTCCAAATTTGCGGGACACGCTCGAAGTGGCATTCGCGGCCCGGTCACGCGTCGAAAAGAGGCGAGTCCTCACGCTATAAGCGGTCGCGAAAATCAATGCGAGGAGCGCGCTGGCTGCCACTAAGAACCGATTTCCGGTCATCAAGCCAACCATGAGATTGGAGACAGCCAATGTCGCTGCTGACAGCAAAATCAGCGGAAGACCGGCCGATTTATGCGGGGCTCGATCGATCCTGTCCGGAGTTTGGGCGTGACGAATCATGCAGGCAGAATTTCAACATAGGGTTGAGAAATTGTAACCACAAATCCAGGTCAAAATGCAATTTAAGGTAGTTGTTTGTTAATCGGTTTCGAACACGACCGACGGTGATAAGGGCTTTAGGCGTACAGGAGGTCGTGATGCGATTGCATATTGTCAGTTTGACGGTCGCCTTGCTGCTCGCTGGATGCGCCGGGACCGCGCGGATGGGTGATGAAGCGCTCCGGTATGGATCCCTGAATCGGGTTCAAGCCACGCCGTTTTCAGACCTGGTTGACGCGCAAGACTGCAAGCGAATTCTCACCGAAGCATTCGGGGTTCCTCATCGAAGCGTGGATTTCGACCACGGTGTCGAGATTTTACAGACCTTTGAATGCCAGGGCGCGACAATCGAAGCTCAAGTTCGTCTTAACAATAGAAACAGCCACGCCATGGTCTGTGCCCCTATGTTGCGGACCGATCAGCCGCCCGTCTGGATTGCCCCGCGCGGTACGGCCTTTTTGAATTACGCCGTGAACGATGCCACCGGAGTCATGTGCAAGCCGCCGCCCTTGCCAGCATCTCCCGAGTAACCCTGAAATCTGTCGCCTTATTTGCCCAAAGCATCCTCACATGTGCGCGGAAGTGCGGTGTCTTTACTTTTCGGTAAGAATTAACGTAAAGAAGTTTACATTACAGTGCAGCTAATTTCACGGAACTCAACTTGAGCGCTATTTATTCAGACTTAGACGCCCGAATCGGAACGCGTATCCGGCTCGCTAGGCATCAATCCGGACGGACGGTTGCGGATCTCGCCAGTGAGGCTGGCCTCACTCAAGCTGAATTTACGGACCTGGAAGCGGGCCGCATTCGACCTTCCGCCGATGTGATCGTGCGTCTAGCGCAACTGTTCGGGTTAGAAATACGTTGGTTCTTCGGATTGCCGGCAGCAGGTTCAAACCAGACACAAAAATCAGAAACCTCCGAGACGCTGTCGCAAATGCGTGGAAACCTCGCGCTGACGAGATTGATGCGGCGGCATGAGGATTCACGGCCGCGTCCGACAAAAGCAGCATAATCGACGAAGAGGACGAGGCTTTGCAAAGCGTTACGGCGCAACCGGAAGATCGTATCGACGCCTTCTCTGCAGAGTCTTGGCAAGCCATCCTCGCGCGCGGGTCTTTTTTTGAAGCCCAAGCAGATGAAACTTTGCTGGAATATGAAGCCACAGATCAGCATTTGATGATCATCCTTTCGGGGAAAACCACGCTGGTTTACCTTCAGGACGGGAAGCCGGCGCCGACAGCGATTTTCCGAGAAGCCGGAGAAGTTTTGCACCATGCGGGGATGCATTTGCAGATTCCCAATCCATTCCGCATTGATGCTGTCGACGATGGCACACGCGTCGTCATGCTGGACCGCGACGCCGTCTACGATCTGATTTCTAGCGATGTGACATTTGCTGAATTCTTGTTCCGCGATCTGTCGGAGCGGTTCATGACGGCGCTTGGCTATCTTCGCGAACAACGAAGCGCTCCGTTGATTATCCGCCTGGCAAAGCGGATATTGACAATCACCCGGCATCGCCCGTCGGTCGAATTCACGCAGACGGAACTGGCCGACATACTTGCTGTCACGCGCATCAGTATCTCCAAGGCGATCAAGACTCTGGAAGAACAGGGTTTGATACAGCGCGCGGAACGGGGCGTTCTCAGCGTTAATCGTGATAAGCTTGAGGCTTGGGTTGAGGCGGAAGTTCAGGCTACTGGAGAGTAGGGGCGCTCGCCCTATTGAAGCTGTCGTTTCTGCGCCGAGACCTCGGTAGCAGCGCGGCGCAAGGCGGCTTCGGAAATGCCTAGCGAGTCGATCAGATCCTGCTTCGCGTCGTCGGAAAGATTATCAAATTCAGGGGCAAAGGTTCGCATGGCGCGCAGAAGATCTGCGACATATTCAAAATCCGTCATGCTCAAATATTTGTCGCCCATAGGCCCCGACATTCATATGTATGGAACCGTATAACCGTTAGTTCGATCAGCCCCATTTCTGAAGACACTAGCTCGGGCGCGTTCCAGATCAACCGTTCGCGGAGGATTTTCGCCATGCTTGGCCGTCGGAGATGAACGAAGTCTTACCTGGGGTCGAAAATCTTACAATTCTACTCAAACGTGTATCAAGCATAGTCTGATAGGTCTGCCCCTTGAGTACTTAAATGGGCGACCCGAACATGCGTTTGAATTGGCTTAAGAAACTGTCCGGCACTGGCGGCAATGTCGCGATGATCTTTGCGCTATCGATCATTCCGATCTTTGCCGTCGCAGGCTTTGCAATCGATTTTCAGCACACGGTGAAGAAAAAGCAGAAAGTGCAATTGATCATCGATTCGGCGGTTCTGGCCGCAGCCCGGGTCAAACAGAGCGGCGCGACGAATGACGAAACGCTGTCAGCCATGAATGCTTATGTGGCGGCTCAGATTGATCCGATTGGCGGCGGCATGACCTGCGCCACGCCCGTGGGTCGAATTGAATCTTCGCGCGAAGCGATCTCGGCCAGTATCCGCTGTTCCCAGCTCACCTCGCTGACGCGTGTCATCGGTCAGGACCAGATGAATTTCAGCGTCGACTCCATGGCGGAATACGGCATCGACAAGATCGATGTGGCGTTCATGTTTGACATTTCAGGCTCGATGAACAGCAATAGCCGCCTGACAAATCTCAAAGCTGCGGCGAAGGACGCGATCAATATTCTATTGCCAGCAGATGCGTCACCGAAGCTGATCGAAAATACGCGTCTCGCGATGGTCTCATACAATACAATGGTCAATGCCGGAGACTACTTCGAAGCGGTCACCGGTGTGCCAGCCACGCGCTCATACACCCATACGATCCCAGGATCGCCAGGGGGTACACGCACGGACGTGGGCGACCTATTGAGAGATATTGACGTCAAATTGCTGGACGCGGATTCTGGATCCGAGATCTCTGATCTTGGGGATGACGCCGTTATTGGCATCGAAGACTGGAGCAATGACCGGACCCAGCAAAGGCTGACTGTGGATGTTTCGGTTCCTGCCTCAAGCCCATATTTTGGAACGTTTCGCAGCATGCGTTTTGATCTACGCGGGCGCGAACGCCGAACGCAGCGGGAAAACGCAGCGCCATATGCGCTCTATGGGGACCGCCGTGGAAACTATAATGGCCGCAACTGGCGTGAAGGCGATTATACTCTGCGGATCCGGCTCTATGACCGGCCCCGCGCTCGCGGTCGGAAATTGTATGATGAAACGATCGCGTTTGAGATTGCGCCTGCGAATGGCACCGCGCCTGAGGAAAAGGAATATACGCTAACCTCAACTTGCGTCTGGGAGCGTGATGGCGTCGAAAAGTTCACCGATGCAGCTCCTGGTGTCGGCGCATATCTCGCGCATATGCAAGCCTGGTTTGTTGAAGACGAAGATCATCGCGATGGCGGCTATTGGCAGACTGGTCATCCGAGCCGATCGGGCTCCTGGTATCGCGGCACCGAATGCCGCAATAGCGAACCTGTGGCGCTGACCAATAATCGCGACACGCTCAACCGTCATATTGAAAGCCTCACCGCCGGTGGCGGCACAGCCGGGCATCTCGGCGTCGCCTGGAGCTGGTATCTCGTGTCCGAATACTGGGATGGCGTATTCACCGGAGCGTCTGCCCCGATGTCTTACTCCGAGCCAGATAGCAGCAAAGTCGTAATCTTGATGACGGATGGCCAATTCAACGCCGAAATCTTCCCGACCCAAGGCAGCTCGGATGCTCAAGCGCGCGCGCTCTGCGACAATATGAAAGCGACTGGAGTAAAAGTTTACGCGGTCGCCCTTCAGGCGCCATCGGCAGGCAAACGCGTGCTCAGTTACTGTGCCAGTGGTCCGGAATACTTCTTCGAACCGGACTCAGCTGCTGAATTGACCGACGCGTATAAGAAAATCGCGACGTCGATTTCTGATTTGCGGATTTCACAATAAGCACGAGGTTGCCAGTTTCGCGAAAAGTTTTCGTTTCTTGTTTACCATAATTACGAAAGCCTTCGCCTCGACCTGAAAACTTTGTTTCTGTATTATCTTCAACTAAAACAGTATGTTGTATGGTGATCCCATATCGAAAAAGGTAGGGATCATGAACTTTCAAAACAAAAAGCCATTAACCACTGGCTTCCTTCAGAGCGTCAATCTTATGTACGATCGCGCGGTCAAATTGCTCGATCTTCCGGAGGATGTCGCAGAGACTATTCGCGTCTGTAACTCAACCTATGAAGTTCAGTTCTCAGTCCGTTTGCGCGGCAAGCTGCATAGCTTTAAAGGCTACCGCTCGGTGCATTCAGAACATATGGAACCCGCCAAGGGCGGCATCCGTTACTCCATCGAAGTGAACAAGGATGAAGTCGAAGCGCTGGCCGCCTTGATGACCTTTAAATGTGCTTTGGTGGAAACCCCATTTGGTGGCTCTAAAGGCGGTCTGATCATTGATCCAACCGCCTGGGAACCGCATGAGCTTGAAAAGATCACACGCCGCTTTGCCTATGAATTGGCCAAGCGCGACCTGATCAATCCATCGCAAAACGTTCCAGCTCCGGATATGGGCACCGGCGAGCGCGAAATGGCTTGGATGGCGGACGAATATCGCCGCATGAACCCAACCGATATGAATGCGCGCGCCTGTGTCACGGGCAAACCGCTGAATGCGGGCGGTATCGCCGGACGCACCGAGGCCACCGGGCGCGGCGTTCAGTATGCCTTACAAGAATTCTTTCGTCACCCGGACGATGTCGCCGCCGCGGGGCTCTCAGGGACGCTGGACGGCAAGAGCGTCGTCGTTCAGGGACTTGGGAATGTTGGCTACCACGCCGCAAAATTCCTGAGCGAAGAGGATGGTGCCAAGATTGTCGGCGTCGTTGAGCGTGACGGGGCCGTGTTTGATCCCAAAGGCATCAATGTCGAAGATCTCAAAGCGCATCTTGTGAGCGGGCAGCCGCTTTGCGCCTTCCCGGGCGTCGAGTTCACCGAAAACGGCGCGCTCGGCCTGGAATATGAGTGCGATATCCTGATCCCGGCGGCGTGCGAAAGTGTGATCACTTACGGCAACGCCCACCGGATCAAAGCGCCCCTCATCATCGAAGCCGCGAATGGGCCGGTCACGGCCGAAGCGAACGATATTCTGCTCGAGCGCGGATGTACGATCATTCCAGACCTGTTCGCCAATGCTGGCGGGGTCACTGTGTCCTATTTCGAGTGGGCGAAGAACATCTCGCACATCCGGTTCGGACGCATGCAGCGGCGTCAGGAAGAAGCGCGCAGCCGCGCTTTCCTTGAACAGCTGGAAACACTGCTCCCGAATGGCGTAGACGCATCGATCAAGCGCCAGCTTGAGTGTGGGGCAGGTGAACTGGAACTGGTGCGCTCAGGGCTCGATGACACGATGCGCGCGGCCTATGTCGCGATGCGCGAGGTCCGGCAAGCGCATCCGAATTGTCCAGATCTCCGGACCGCCGCCTATATGGTCGCGGTGCGCCGGATCGCCAGCGTCATGGATCATTTCACCCTCTAAAGGGCGGTTGGCGACCTCGCCGCATCGAGGTTCGACCAGTGAAACCACCCGGTGCCTCGGCGCCGGGTGTTTTTTAGTTCAGGAGACTTAGCGGATCGATCCCAATGCGACCGTCAAACACGGCTCTAATTTGGTAGTGTTTGCGCCACCTGAGAGCCCGCCGGTGGATCCATCAAGGCAACATTCTCGGTCGCCAATTCGACTCGATCGCGTCCATTTCGTTTGGCATTGTACAGGGCAGCATCGGCGCGCTCGAGCGCATCATTGATGCTGGACTCGTTATAGAACGGTTCCGACACGCCAATGCTGACCGAGACGTTGAAGGGCCCGGTCTCGCTGGGAAACTTGACCTGTTTAATGGTTTGCCGAATTCGATCGGCGACCTTGGCCGCGGCCTGGGCATCAGAGTCGACCAGGACTATGGCAAATTCCTCGCCACCCAAGCGCCCAATCAGATCTTCCTGACGCAGGACATTGGTGGCCACCGAAACCAGTTTGGCCAAGACCTTGTCGCCGGTGGCGTGGCCATGCACATCATTGACCTGTTTGAAGTGGTCAATGTCCAGCATCAGGGCGGACAATTGACCTTGATCGCGTTTGAAGCGGGCCAGCTCTCGCTCTGAAAAGCGCATGAAGGCGCGGCGATTGAGGGCCTTGGTCAGGGGGTCAATGGTGGCCAGTTCGAACAGGTCGCACTTTTCGTGCTCCAATTCGACCAGGTCACGGACGGCGTAGCGGGCTGCGCTGCGGACACAGATATCGTTGCTGACGACGCGGCCAAAACTGGTCAACAAGGACAATTCCGCTTCGCTCAACTGCCGCACTTTTCGGTCAGCGATACACAGCGTTCCAAATCGTTTGCCGTTTGGATCAGTGAGCGGAACACCAGCAATGGATTTAAATTTCGGCAAGCGCAGACCGGTTGTGTGTTGGGTGAAAAAGGCTTCAGCCTCGACATCTGGCGCTTCGAACCGGCTCTGCGAAAGATGCATCCGCGCAAAATAGGTTTGCAGGTCGCTTTCGGGATAGGCGCCAAGTCCGAAATCACAATGATACCATTTACGGTAGCGGCGGTTCAGCGCCGCGATGACGAAGGGCACATTGAGCGCCAAGGCAATCGAATCTGCGATGCATAAGGCATTCTTCGAATCATCCTCGCTGAGGATTTGATAGCGCTGCAGGATTTCAGATTTTTGCTCTTCAAACTTGGGCGGTGGATACGAAATCATTCCCTCAAATCTCCAATTTTTTCTTCCTCCGGGAAAATACGTATATTCTATCAGTGGTTGTAAAACAGTTTACACTCAGGGGCCGGTGCACAGGCTGAGGGTTAATGGAGCAGCTTAAACTGGAAACCAAAAAAGAGACCCGCGCATGATCTGCGCGGGTCAGTCATAATGGAGATTTGGAAACGGGCGTTTCCATAGTCTCTACGTCTCAGCTTCGAAAAGCGTTCCAATTTTTTTGAAAAAGTTTTTCACACTGCAAAATTGAGCGTGCTAGATCCCTGTATTCGCTGAATTAATAGCGGATATTTGGTTAAGCCGCACGCCGGACAATTTGATCGGCGTAACCGAAAACGTCCTGAACCTGATGGAAGCCATCCTCTATGCCGGGAGCCGACCCTGAGGGATCGCGTACATTATCCTGAGACAATTTCTCGATCAGCTTGGCGCGGGCGCGGTTAATTCGGCTTTTCACGGTTCCAACAGAGCAGTTCAGGATTTTAGCGGCTTCCTCATAGGAATATCCGACGGCAATCACGAGAATGAAAACATCGCGCTGATCCTGGTTGAGGGCGAACAATTGGCGGATCGCTTCGGAGCATTCCGCCCGACTCGCCAATTGGCATTCTTCGGTCAGGGTGGCTTCAAATGCACTCGGACAATACGTGTCCGTCCGCCTTGATTTTCGGACATCCTGCAAGAATTCATTGCGCGTGATGACAAACATCCAGGCTTTGAACGAGCCTTTCTTGGGATCAAAAGTGCGGCGCGCTTTCCAGGCTTTGAGGCAGGCGTTTTGAACAATATCATCGGCGCGATCGCGATCAGCGCTTAACATGCGCGCATAGGCGCGAAGTTCTGGAATCAGCCGTTCAAGCTCTTGCGAAAACATGTCTCAGCCCCGTTTTTGCACTCTGGGTGTCTCGCTAGTCGGTTAATTAACTGTAAATATGGTTAACACCTGATCAATCTTCTTGGGTACCGTAAGTTGTGCAAGCGACTGATTTGACTGGGAAAAGCCTGGACCTCACCCGTGCGAAGGCCCTGCGCTAAATCACTGCAGACAATAAAAATAGACATAAAAACAGATCGTTATGGGCATTGCATGGACGCACCACCCAGGGAAGTCGCTGGCCATTCAATGCTCAAACAGGGTTAAATAAAATATTCAACCTGCAGTTTTGGAAACTAAGTGTTAGGTAACGAAAACTATCGTGAGTTGAAATAAAGAGAATTCGCGATGTTTTCGAACGAGCTTGGAACCTTCTTACCTGATTTGCGCGCCTATGCCCGGATGTTAAGCCCCGACATCTCGCGGGCTGACGATATCGTTCAGAATGCCTGTTTGAAGGCATGGCAAAACCGGGCGCAGTTCGACCCGAAAAAGGGTCCTTTGCGCGCCTGGCTTTTCCGAATAGTTCGCAATGAATATTATCAGCAATTGCGATCCGAGCGTGTCCGTGACACGGATCATACGGATGACATAGATGACTATTTGATCGCCAATTGTGATCTGGAACAACGGACAGACCTGAAGCGAATGCTGAGCGCGGTGCAGTCTTTGAAAGCGGCTCAGAAGGACGCCTTCTTATTGGTTGTCGCAGCAGGGTTTACCTATGAAGAGGCCGCCGACGTGCTTGGCTGTTCAGCAGGGACCGTGAAAAGCCGTGTCAGTCGCGCGCGCGATATGGCGATCGGACGGTTTTCGTCTGAGAACTGGACCGGCGATGTGCTTGCTGAAGCCGGATCCCCGCTCGATCTTTTGCATGAAGAGTTGAACCGGATCCAGGCGGTGCAGCGCGCAGCCTGAATTTAGAGCAGGCGGGTTTCTTCCAGCAGGTCCGGCAGATCATTCTCGTACAGAACGACATCTTTCTCGTCTGCAAAGTCACTGACGAGGCGGCGTGCATCTGCGAATGAGGCGCGCGTGTGGATTTCGACTTTGTCGCCATCGAGGGCGCTGACAAAGGCTTCGATCCGCGCCGGGTTAATCGCGACAACATGATCGCAATGCTGCGTGGCGAATGTCCCTAGTCGATGATGAACCCGGTCATGCTCAAGACCAAGCTCGGCGACCCCGGGGGTCACCAGGATGGCGCGGCCGCCGCGTTGGTCGGCCAACTTGCGCAGCACTGAAACCGCATTTTTGAAGCCGATCTCGTTCGAATTGTAAGCATCGTCGAGAATAAGTGGCTGGCCCGGATTATCGATTTTCTGGAGACGGTGCTGGACTTGTTCGACATCTTTGGAGAAGGCCGCGATGCGGGTCGCTGTGGCCGGGCTGATCAGGAAGGTCAGCACGACGGAAAGCGCAGAATTGAGGATATTATGGTCACCCAGGAGCGGCAGCGTATACGTGATCCGGGCGTTATCCGGCGCGCCTTGTGGCCAGAGTTCAATCGCCCAATTGCTGTCTTCGAGCTCGGCTTTGACGATGACAAAGTCGGCGTCCGGTTCCTGCCCCACCGTCTTGACCAGACCCGGGTGAGCCTTTCTGAGATCAGCAAAGGGTTTGTGTGACAGGATCTCGTGCGGGATCACGGCTTTGCCACCGCGGGCGGTGACGTGCTCAACCAGTTCAGACTTGGCGATGGCGATATTGTCGATGCTGCCAAAGCGTTCCGTATGGGCATCGCCAATGGCGGTGACGATGGCATATTCAGGATCCGCGAAATCGCACAGGCGCTTGATCGATCCAATGCCATAGGCGCCCATCTCGGCGATGAAGAATTTGTGCCCGCGCTGCAGTTTCTCGCGAATATTGCGGGTCAGGCCAAGCACCGTGTTGATGCTACCAGGGCTGTAAAAGACCGGCCCGGCGCTGGCCAATACTTCGGCCAGAATGTGCTTGGTCGTGGTTTTGCCGAAGGACCCGGTAATGCCGATGGTGATGGGCTGATAGGATTTGAGTTTGTCCATGGCCTCGTCGACAAAGCCCTGATTGATTTGCTCTTGCATCGGTCGCAACATTCGATTGGCGAGCATGATCAGGAACGGGATAGACTGAATGATCAGGAAGACGGCGATCGGGTGGATCAGCACCATCATCAGGATGACGCCGAACAGGCTCCGGGTTAGCCAGCGAATGCGTCTCAGCCGTTCGGTCACCACGAGCTTTTTCTTATACCGATAACCGCGTTCGCGCAGGGCGATCGCCACCAGCAGGGCAGCGGCGAACAGCCAGCCAATCGGCCCGAGATCGATAAAGGCACTGGCGATGGCCAGGGCCACGAGCCCCACGGTGGCCAGGGAATCATAAAGCCGCACCCGGACAATCGCGCCGAGGAACCGCGAGCTGTCATATTCTTCCTGCTGGAAATAGGTCAGGATCGTATTGATCCGGACCCAGCCAAAGCCGATCAGGCTGGCAAAAAACACGGCGAAGGGGAGTTGCGCAATAAATGTCATGCCGCGACCAATCGTTCTTTGACGCTGAGCGCGATCTGGTGGCGTCCGCGATCGAGGATCGAAATATGGTCATAGTGCGGGCACACGATGAGCTTCGAATCCGAGATGCCGGCAGCAATTTTTTCCCCGACTTCCACTGGGGTTTCGAAATCGAGGCCGCCATAGATCAGTGTCGTTGGGCATTTGATTTGGCCAAGCGTCTCTGATTGGTCCTCGTTCACCGTGCGGACAAAAATGTCCCGCATGCCGATCTCTTTGCTGTGGACATAATCAACGCTGCCATACTGCTTTTCCAGAGCATCAAGGGCGTCCGGCGAGCCAGCGAGGGCTTTGCGCGCTTTGAAGGCCCAGCTGCGCTGCTTGCCGCGCCATTCTTGAAAGCGTGTCCGAGTCCGCGGCACGCCGGCGGAGGCAACAAGGATCAGGTGCTGAATCAGGTCTGGATGTTGCGCCGCGATGCGCATGCCGACCCGCCCGCCAAAGGAATGACCAACCCATGTGTAGGATGTCAGCCCATAGGTCTCTCGCAGGATCCTGACCATGTGCTCGGCATAGTCCTCGGTGCCCCAGGTCTCGTCCGGGCGCGGGGAGTCGCCAAAGCCCGGAAAGTCGACCAGATAAGAGCTGGCGACGGGGGCCAGCGCTTCGGCGACAGGAATAAAATCACGATAGGAGCGCCCCCAGCCGTGTCCGAACACAATAGCGGGTTTCGACCTGTCCCCAATTTGAACCAAATTTGGCTTCACTTCAGTGCTCATAGGTGCGCTTGATCCCGCTCGGCGATTCGCTCTTAAATACAGTAGAGCCACTTGAGACAGAAGACTGGTGAAAAATTGGCAAAATCTCTGAAAACTGTGATTATTTTTGGCGGCGCCAGCTCTGAGCATGATGTCAGCGTCGTCAGCGCCCATCAATTGATGGATGCAGCGGACGTTCGCCATGTCGAAGTTTTGCCGGTCTATATGGATTTCGCCAACCGATTTTGGATCGGCGCCAGCCTGCGCGATATCAGCAAATACAAGCCGCGCCCGCCTGTGGGGCAGCAAGTGACGTTTCGCTGGGGCGACAATGGTCCAGTGCTCAGCGCTATGGATGGGACGGTGATCCAGCCGGTCGATTGCGTCTTGCCGGTCTTCCACGGCACGTTTGGCGAAGATGGCCGCATCCAGGCCTATTTCGAACTTTTGGGCATCCCGGTCACCGGCCTCAGTGCGTCCTCATCTTCGATCGCGATGCGCAAGGATGTCACCAAAGCCCTGGTCAAGGAGGCGGGCGTGAATGTCCTGCCGCATATCACAGTCGGGCGTTCACAGATTGAAGATGCTGAGATGATTTTGCCGGACGTACAGGCGGCGCTCGGTTTTCCTGTCATCGTCAAACCGGCCAATCTCGGCTCGAGCGTCGGCGTTGGCCTCGCCAAGACTGCCGAAGATGTCTGGCCGCTGGTCGAATATGTCTTGAAGAAAGACACGCTGGCCTTGATTGAACCTCAGGTGCAGAACCTGGTCGAGTACAATATCGCCATGATTGCCAAGGGCGAGGAGATCAAACTCTCCGCGATTGAACGCCCGAAATCCGGGGCCGAGGTGCTCGATTTCCGCGAAAAATATCTGTCGGCCGATGGCGGTACGAAAGGCACGTTCAAACCGTCGGAAGGCATGCTGTCGCTGACCCGAGACATCAATCCGGACATACCGAAGGACCTGCAGGAAAAAATCTATGACTATGCCCGGCGAACGTTTAACGCGCTCGGGAAACGAGGGGCACCTCGGATTGATTTCATGTCAAATAAGGAAACCGGCGAGCTCTGGTTCAACGAGATCAATGCGATTCCAGGGTCTTATGGCTTCTTCCTCTGGGAAGCCGCGCCTGAGCCCATGCTGTTCCCGGAACTGATCCAGCACCTGATCGACGAGGCGACGGCTGACACGATCAAGAGTTTCGAAGACCCAGTGCCGCAGGATGCGCGATTGCTGCAGCGACGCTGACGACTTCTGAAGAAGCGCTCCCCACGGCTTGCCCGTGGGGTCCAACTCCCGTTCTCTCGGCTCAGATCGGGAGCAAACTCATCTCTCCTGAGCCCGCGTCACCATCCCGTGCTGGACTGCCCAGACAAGCTGGGCAGAACGTAGATGAGGGTTACGCGAACAAAAACGCCGGCGGACCTGCGGCAAGTTCTGAATGGTCATCCCGGAAAGCGCGTGGCGCTTATCCGGGACCCTCCGCGACGCTCATTCCGGACTTGACCCGGGATCTCTTCAGATGGCTGGCGGGGGCGCGGCGCGCACTTCAAGGAAATCTGCATGCTCTCCGTGTTCCTGACGAATGTCAGGATCCATGGCGGTTGAGGGCAAGGTCAACCCGCCGCCAGGGATGCCAACTTGCGTTGGCAAAGCGGGATTCAGGCTGTCATCATCTCATACAGGTCAGCCGAAAACGCATTTAGCGCGCACACAAACTCAGCGTCGTCTTCCAGTTCATCCGCGAGCACGACGAGATAATAGGCCGCAATCGGGCTTTCGATGATCGCGATATCATGCACCAAACCGGCGAGTGTACCGGTCTTGTGGGCGATCACAGTGTCGTCTGGAAGCTGTTTCGGAATCCGTTCATTACGCAGATTGTTGGCGAGCATGCGCTTGATGAAGGCATAAGTGGGGTCGCTATCAACGCGCTTGAGAAGCGTCAGACAATCGCGCGCGGTGGTCAGATTGACCCGCAGCGGCGTCCCCAAATGCGCATCCTCAAAGCCAAGGCTGAGATTTGTGTCCTGCAACCCATTCTGATCGAGCCAGTTGTTTACCCTGTCCATACCAACGGTTTGGAGGACCGCACTGGTTGCAGGGTTGTCACTGACGATCAGCATCAAGCCGATCAAGGCTTTCAGGGTCAGCGGATCGTCAGCGTCAAACGCGTGCAGGATCGAGCAATAAAAGGTCTCATCCAATGATCCGCGCGATATGGATTGCGTCAGGTCGATATCGCCGCGCGCGGCGAGGTCAGCCGCCGTGCAAGCCACGGCAATCTTGATCACACTGGCGGATGGAAGCCGCGCATCAGCATTCACCGCAGCGCAGAGTGACGGATCCGATTTGGCCTCGACCAATAGTGAGATCTTGCCCTGACCGAGAGCAAAACGATCACAAAGCGACTGTAAGGCCTGCGCAGACATAGACGCGTTTTGAACCGCATCGCGGCTTGACGCCAGCCTTTTTCCATATAGTTGCAGATGCAACTAATTTCTGATACATACTCCTAATCACCAATAATCACAGCGCGAGGAGGCGTGACCATGGCCGATCTGTTTGACAATCCTGCGGGTTTGGATGGGTTTGAATTCATCGAGTTTTCCGCCCCTGAGAAAGGCGTGATTGAGCCGGTGTTTGAGAGCATGGGCTTCACCAAAGTGGCGCGTCACCGGTCCAAGGATGTCGAGCTCTGGCGCCAGGGCGGGATCAATTTCATCACCAATTATGAACCGAAATCGGCCGCCTGGTATTTCTCGCGCGAGCATGGTCCAAGCGCCTGTGGCATGGGCTTTCGGGTCCGCAATGTGCACAAGGCCTATGAGCATTTGCTTGCCCAGGGCGCTGAGCCGGTGCATTCTGAGACCGGCCCGATGGAGCTGCGCATTCCAGGCATTCGCGGCATCGGCAATTCGATCATCTACCTGATTGATCGCTATGCCGACGGCGAAGGCAGCCACACGATTTACGATATTGATTTTGAATATTTGCCAGGCGTTGACCGCCACCCTGAGGGTTGCGGCTTTCAGCTCGTCGATCACCTGACCCACAATGTCTATGGCGGCCGGATGAAATATTGGGCCGACTTCTATGAGACGCTCTTCAACTTCCAGGAAATCCGCTATTTCGACATTAAGGGCGAATATACCGGCCTGACCTCGAAGGCACTGACCGCCCCAGATGGCAAGATCCGCATTCCGCTCAACGAAGAAGGCGAGGGCGGCAAAGGCCAGATCGAAGAATATCTGCGCGAGTTTAATGGCGAAGGCATTCAGCACATCGCCCTGATCTGTGACGATCTCGTCGCCTGTTGGGACAAGCTCCAAAAGCAAGGCGTGCCATTCATGACTGCGCCGCCAGAGACCTATTATAAGATGCTGTCCGAGCGCCTGCCGGGCCATGGCCAGAACGAAGCCGACTTGCAGACCCGCGGCATCCTGCTCGATGGCACGACCGAAGGCGGGACCCCGCGCCTCTTGCTGCAAATCTTCGCACAGCCGCAGCTCGGCCCGGTCTTCTTTGAGTTCATCCAGCGCGTCGGCGATTACAAAGACGGCTTCGGCGAAGGCAATTTCAAAGCCTTGTTTGAAAGCATTGAACGTGATCAGGTCGAGCGGGGTGTCTTAGCGGTGGAGGAGCCGGCTTAATATTCGGCCGCCATTCTCCGCTTTCCTGACGCAAGTCAGGACCCATGGCGGTAGAGAGAAGTTTCGGTTGAATCAGCCAGCCGCCGTGGGTGCCAACTTGCGTTGGCAATGCGGTAATGAAGAAAATAGGTGTGGATGAGTGATACATGAGGAGACACAAATGACTGAAGCTCCAAACCTGCAAGGCGTGCATCACGTCGCTTATCGCTGCAAGGATGCCAAAGAGACGGTCGAGTTCTATCAAAATGTGCTCGGCATGGATTTCCAGTTGGCGATTGCGGAAGACCATGTCCCCTCAACCGGAGCCTATGACCCGTACATGCACATTTTCCTCGATGCCGGGAATGGCAATGTGCTGGCCTTTTTCGAACTGCCGCAGCAACCCGATATGGGCCGCGATGAAAACACCCCGCAATGGGTCCAGCATATCGCCTTCAAGGTCGGCTCGATGGACGAGCTGCTGGCCGCTAAGGAACGGGCCGAAGCGCACGGGCTCGACGTGCTCGGGCCCACTCATCATGGTATTTTTAAATCGATCTATTTCTTCGATCCGAATGGCCACCGGCTCGAGCTCGCTTGCGATATCGGGACGCCGGATCAGTATGCAGAGCTGAAACGCGTCGCCCCCGAAATGCTGGAAGAATGGAGCCAGACCAAGAAGGCGCCCCGCCACGCTGCCTGGTTGCACGAGAAGATCAAAGAAGAGAGCTGAGCCCCAGAATTGTCATCCCGGAAGAGGCGCAGCCTCTGTCCGGGACCCAGGCTTGAAAACACATTCACGAGCGTTCGAGATCCCGGCTCGGCGTCGCTTCGCTTCTTGGCCGGGATGACAGGAAATAAGGTATGAAACTCGCCACACTCAAAAACGGCTCGCGCGACGGGCGTCTGGTTGTTGTGTCCAAGGACCTGACCCGCTGCACCGATGCGGCGCGGATCGTTCCGACTTTGCAAGCGGCCCTCGATGATTGGGACACCGTCGCCCCGCGCCTTGCCCGTATGGCTGAAGGGGTCGAGCTTGGTTCCGTGCCGACCTTTCGCTTTCATGAGCATGATTGCGAAAGCCCGCTGCCGCGCGCCTATCAATGGGCCGACGGCTCGGCCTATATCAATCACGTGGAACTCGTCCGCAAAGCCCGCGGCGCCGAAGTGCCAGAAAGCTTTTATGATGATCCGCTGATGTATCAGGGCGGCTCAGATGCCTTCCTGGGCCCGCGCGACGAGATCCCGCTCGGCGATGTCGCCTGGGGCTGCGATATGGAAGGCGAGATCGCCGTCATCACTGATGATGTGCCCATGGGTGTCAGCGAGGCCGAGGCGGCCGATCACATCAAGCTGATCATGCTGTGCAATGATGTCTCGCTGCGAGGGCTGATCCCGGCCGAACTCGCCAAGGGCTTTGGCTTCTTCCAGTCCAAGCCGCCGAGCGCCTTTTCGCCGGTCGCAGTCACTCCCGAAGAACTTGGCGCGGCGTGGAAAGACAGTCTCGTCCATTTACCGCTGCGCGTCGATTATAATGGCGAAGCTTTTGGCCGCGCCGAAGCGGCAGAAGACGCCACCTTCTCACTTGCCCGCCTCGTCGCCCATGCCGCCAAGACCCGGCCTTTGACCGCCGGTACAGTGATCGGCTCTGGCACAGTGTCGAACAAGGGCGCGGATGGCGGCCCGGGCAAGCCGGTCGCCGAAGGTGGGCTCGG
The DNA here is from genome assembly GCA_024743315.1 of Hyphomonadaceae bacterium. Classification (GTDB taxonomy): domain Bacteria; phylum Pseudomonadota; class Alphaproteobacteria; order Caulobacterales; family Hyphomonadaceae; genus Henriciella. Next base: position 391,142 of record JANSWU010000004.1, on the reverse strand, counting down.
CTATTCCTGCATCGCCGAGATTCGGATGATCGAGAAAATCGCCACCGGCGAGTTCAAGACCCCATTCATGAAGCCCGGCGACACGGTGCGGATGGAGATGCTGGACAAAGCCGGCAAGTCTATCTTCGGCGCCATCGAGCAGACGGTGGCGTCCGTCTAAACGAGCGAACGGGTGTAAAATCTCACCGCCTTTTCACCAGGCTTGTAAGTCGCGTCACCGACCGGCTTGAAGCCGAGGCGCTCATGGAAACGGTGCGAGCCCGGATTTGGCGGCAGCGTGTTGACCTCACAGCCAATCTCGTCGGCCTCGAAGCGCTGAAACGCTTCTTTATAGAGCGCTTCGCCCAACCGCTGGCCCCGCGCCTCGGGCAGTAAAGCAATGCGATCGACGTAGACGAGGGATTTGCCGGATTCAGCTGCATAGGTCTCGAACCAGCGCATGTTCGGGCTGTCATAAGAAGGCTGGCCAATCTCCATGACCGTGATGAAGCCGAGCACCTCGTCCTCTGCATCCGCCGCGACCAGGCAAGTTGACAGCTCGATCCATTGCGCGAGGTTAGCTTCGGATTCTTTGCCAACGCCCGGCACGGACGCCTCATTGGCGGCAAAAACACGCGAAAAGTCGCTGGGACGATAAAGTCGGATGCTCATTGTGCCGCCTAGCTATCGGGCGCTTGCCGGTGCAGCAAGCCTAAAACCAAGATTTCAAACCCATTTCTGCTTGCATCTGCGCGCATCTATCGGCATCGTAGCGGCAATAAATGCAATGGGGAGACCAAGCATATGGACGTCCAAGTCAGCGAAACGCTGCGCATCAATTTTGAACTCGGCGCTCAGGATATTGAATATTTCCGCAACCGCCTGTCCAAGGCCCGCAAAAACCGCGCTTTGCGCGACGATGATCGGGTCATTCTCGCGGCGGAGGCCCTGGCCGTGAAAGCGCTGGAAAGCAATCCACCGACTTTCGTGGTCTCGCGCATGCTGACCCTGCAAAACATGGTCGATATGCTCAAAGACCGCGACTGGGCGCTGGAAAATGATGATCGTGAACGTGTCCTGGAAGTGCTCGCCTATTTTGCTGACCCGAAGGACATCATTCCCGACGAATTGCCCGGCATTGGCTTCCTTGATGACGCGATCATGATTGATCTCGCGGCGATTGATCTTGCCCCGGAACTCGAAGCCTATGCTGAATTCTGTGAGAACCGCGAAGACCTCGCCGCCAAGATGGCTGACGCCCAGCCGCTGAAAGTGGCGCGGGATGAGCTGCAATCGCGCATGCGCCGCCGCCGTCGTCGTCGTTCTGGTGGCGGTGCAGGCACCGACATCATCACCTCGCTTTTCCACGCTGGATAGCAAAGTCTGTCGTCCCGGAAAGCGTTTCGTGCTTATCCGGGACCTCGTTACAAAGTGGCGGAGTGTTCTGGGTCCCGGATTGCCGCGAGTGCGGCATCCGGGATGACACTTTTGATCAGCCCATATTCATATCCATGGCGCCGAGATATTCGCGCTTGCCAATCGGCACGCCTTTCTGGCGCAGCAAATTATAGGCGGTGGTCATGTGGAAGAAGAAATTCGGCATCAGGAATGAGGTCAGGAAGCCGAGGCCTTTAAACGGCAGTTTGAAATCGCCGAGCACGAAGACCAGGTCCTTGTCGAGCAAGCTATCGAGCTCCTCTGGCGTGATGGTCTTAAGCTCTGCAATCGTATCGGCCAGCAGTTTTTCGAGATCGGCATAGGTGCTGATGCTCATCTCTGGCGGCGGTCCGGCCTGGCCCGAGCGCATGGATTTGATCCCGCCAAGCGATTGATGACACACCGCCCGGATCTGGAACGAGAAGGGCAGCATGTCCTCGATCAGCTTTTCGTTGATGAAGGCATCGGCCCCGTCGCCAAGATGCTCGCGCCCGGCCGTGAGAATGCCGGTCAGCGCCTCAGCCTGGCGGATCATCACGCCAATGGTGGATTTGTAGATAGGGGTGGTCATGTCTGGGAGGCCTCCTGCCCGTGTTGTGTTCATTGGCATTTGGGGGGCGGGTCGCGCACCGCAAGACTTAACGCGACGGAGAGGCTTCTATATTTTGCCTCACCGTCTTCAACCTCACCCATTCTTCCCAAATTTCCGATCGCGCCCCGCTAAAATCCGCAAGCGCAAAGCGTTCAGCTTGATGAACCCTTCCGCATCTTTCTGATCATACGCGCCGTGATCATCCTCAAACGTCACAATGTCTTCGCGATAGAGTGAGTAGGGGCTGTCGCGGCCGACCAGGTGGACCCCGCCCTTGTAGAGTTTGACCTTAACCTCGCCGGTGACGAAGCGCTGAGAATGGTCGATCGCGGCTTGCAGCATTTCGCGCTCCGGGCTCCACCAGAAGCCATTATAGATGAGCTCGGCATAGCGCGGCATCAGCTCGTCTTTCAGATGGCCGGCGCCGCGGTCGAGGGTGATGCTCTCCATGCCGCGATGCGCGGTCAGCAGGATGGTGCCGCCCGGCGTCTCATAGATGCCGCGGGACTTCATGCCGACAAAGCGGTTCTCGAGCAGATCGAGCCGGCCAATGCCGTGCTTGCGGCCATATTCATTGAGCTTGGTCAGCAGCGTCGCCGGGCTCATCGGCTCGCCATTGATCGCGCAAGCATCGCCTTTTTCAAACCCGATCGTGATGATCTCTGGCTCATCTGGGGCATCTTCTGGTGCAACGGTGCGCAAGTGGACGAATTCCGGCGCCGCTTCGGCCGGATTTTCCAGGACTTTGCCTTCCGAGGATGAGTGTAAAAGGTTGGCATCCACGGAGAAAGGCGCTTCGCCGCGTTTGTCCTTGGCAATCTCGATGCCCTGGCTTTCCGCGAAAGCGAGCAGGTCGGTGCGCGATTTGAAGTCCCAGTCGCGCCACGGCGCGATGACTTTGATGTCCGGGTTGAGGCCATAATAGCCAAGCTCGAACCGGACCTGGTCATTGCCCTTACCGGTGGCGCCGTGACAGACCGCATCGGCGCCCATCATGTCGGCAATCTCGATCTGGCGCTTGGCGATGAGCGGGCGGGCAATCGAGGTGCCGAGCAGGTAGACGCCTTCATAGACGGCATTCGCCCGGAACATTGGAAACACAAAGTCGCGGACAAATTCCTCGCGGACATCTTCGATAAAAACATTTTCTGGCTTTACCCCGGCGGCGATCGCTTTGGCGCGGGCCGGTTCGATTTCCTCACCCTGGCCAAGATCGGCGGTGAAAGTGATGACTTCAGCGCCAAACTCGGTCTGCAGCCATTTCAGGATGATGGAGGTGTCGAGCCCTCCGGAATAGGCGAGCACAACTTTCTTGGGCGCAGAGGACATTGTCGACTCCATCAGATTTGTTTTCCGGGCGCGTATGGCGCGGGTTGCGGTGCGGCGCAAGGGTGATCCGCGATTAGCTGCTGCCCGCTATCTGATAGACCCGCACATAGTCGACCTGCATTTGGGCCGGGAAGGCGGTTTCATCGATCCCTTGCTGGCCGCCCCAGCCGCCGACCGCGACGTTCAGAATGAGGTGGTGCGGACGATCAAATGGCCATTCGCCATACCCTTTGTCGTCGCGCTGATAGGTGAAATAGATATTTCCATCGACTGCGACTTGCAGCGCATCTTTGGTCCAGAGCAGGCTATGGGTATGAAAGGCGCCGCAGGCGGTTGGGCTTTGATAACTCGATCCGAATTGCGAGCCGAGCATATGATTATTGTCCTGCGTATGCACTGTGGCGTGGAATGCGTCAGGGTTCCACCCGACATATTCCATAATGTCGATTTCGCCATCGTCCGGCCAGGTTGAGTCGCCTTCAGGTAGCGTCCAGATGGCTGGCCAGAGCCCGCGCCCGCACGGCAGTTTGGCGCGGATTTCGAAATAGCCATATTGCCATGCAGCGCGCCCAGATGTCAGCAGGCGGGCCGATGTGAACTCTTGCCCGCCACTGTCGGGGAAGATCTCGGTCGGCACTGGTTCCTGGCGGGCCTCAATGATCAGCTGTCCGTTTTCGACGCGCGCGTTCTCGCTTCGCTTGGCGCTATAATATTGACGCTCATCATTATACCAGCCCGCAGCGTTTCGATACGTATCATAAGCCCATTTGTTTTCGTCTGGCAGGCCGTCCGTCTCGAACTCATCGGACCAGACCAGCGCATAGCCGTCGGGCAAGCTTAAGCGATCATATTCAGGCATGGAGACACATCCAGCGAGTGTCGCGCAGGTGGAAAAAAGCGCCAGGGCAATACGAGTCATACCCTCCGGATAAACCAGCCGCCGAATTCGACAAGCGACTTTCCTGAATGGCCGATGACCAGAAATGGGCGAGGCCGACACAAATAAGGGCAAAATGCCTTTTTTGGTGCCGGGTCTGTGCCTTGATTAACCCTGACAGTCTTCCGCACACGACAAGCGAATGGGAGACGCACCTCATGAAACGAACCAGCCTGACAATTGCCAGCGTGATCGCCGCCACCGCCGTTGCCTTTGGCGCGCATGCGAAAACCAAACCTACCCCTGAACCGATTGCGGATACTCCGATCATGAAAGCTGTCTCATCCTACATCCTCCTCGACCGAACCGGATCCATGTCCGACATATGGGACGAAGCCCTTGGCTCTGTGAACGCCTATGCCGAGGCCGTCGGCAAACTCGAGGACGGCGAAGCCGATGATCTTGAGACTTCGGTCACTCTAGCCGTCTTCGATCATCAGGAAGGCTTCCAATATGACGTGCTGCGCAAGCAAGTGCAGCCGGACGCCTGGACCAAAGTCACCAATGACGAAGTGACGCCGCGCGGCATGACCCCTTTGTTCGATGCGATCAATCGCACCATCACCATGGCCGAGGCAGACAATCCTGAAAAAGCGGTGATCGTGATCATGACCGACGGTCATGAGAACTCATCCCGCGAAGTGACACGCGAAGGTGCAAAAGCCGCGCTAGATCGGGCAGAAGCCCGCGGGTGGGAAGTGGTCTTCCTGGGCGCAGAATTCGCGAGCTTCGGGGATGCCGATGCGGTCGGCGTGAGCGCCAGTAAACAAATGGCGGTGAGCGCCGGATCCCTCGCCGTCACGCAGGAGCGCCTCGCCCGAAAGGCCCGCGATTATGGCAAAGGCGAAGCGGCCGAGATCGAATTTGACGCCGAAGACCGCGCAGTTGCGGAAGAAGAAGACGTCAAGGACCGCAAAGGCTCCAACCGTTAAGTAGAGTACCCTTTTTCCCCGCGGGCACGGGACGCAATGCGGGTGAGAGCGGAAGGCGCAGAGAAGTTTCTCTGCGCCTTCTGTTTGCCTGGCCAGCGGTTCTGCGTTCGTCGCGCTTCTTCAAATTTTAGTCATCTGCTGAGGTCTTGCCTTGTCCGATCAAGCGCCATGATCCAGCTTATTCCATTATTGGGAATCAGACTGCGTTAACCTCTCATTAGTCGTCGAGAAATCTTTTTCCCGCTATGGTTTAGGTGAGTAGCTGGAGACTGGGACGTTGGTAAAAGCTGGAACGACGCGGCGCAAACGCGCCGTGGGTATGGCGGCGCTCATATTATCAGTCGGACTGATCGCAGCCTGCGGTGGCGGCGGAGGCGGTGGGTCAACCACGCCAGGCGGCGGCACAAGCGTTTCGCCGCCGCCTCCTCCACCGCCACCGCCGCCACCGAACTCTGTAACGATTTCAGGCCAGGTGACGTTTGATAAGGTGCCGCATAATAACAATTTCCGCGGGCTCAACTATGATGCCATCACTCAGGAACCTGCGCGCGGTGTCGTGGTCCAGGCCGTCGATGCAAGCGGGTCGGTTCTTGATACGGACGTCACGGATGGCAATGGTAATTATGATGTCGATGTGAACTCAAACACAGATGTGCGCATCCGCGTTCGCAGCGAGTTGCAACAATCAAGTGGCGCGACCTGGGATATTCAAGTCTTGGATAATACCAGTAGCAACGCGATCTATGTCCTGAATGGCAGCCTGACGAGTTCAGGGATTTCGAATTCCACCCGCAACTTAAATGCTGGATCGGGTTGGGGCGGCGCGTCCTACACTGGGACGCGCGCCGCCGGTCCATTCTCGATCCTGGATGCCATTTACGACACAGTGACTGACATTGCAGCGGTTGATCCAGATGTGAGTTTTCCGGCTCTGCAAGTGCTGTGGAGCGTCAATAATGTGCCGACGAATGGAAATGTTGCAGATGGCGAGATTGGCACATCTTCCTATACCAGATCGAATGGCGTGCCGACGATTCGGATCCTCGGCGCCGAGAACAATGACACCGATGAATATGATATCCATGTTATTGTGCACGAGTTTGGCCATTACTTCGAAGATCAGCTGTCACGTTCAGATTCTCCAGGGGGATCGCACAGCCTCAGCAATCGCCTAGATGCCCGCCTCGCCTTTGGCGAAGGTTGGGGCAATGCGTTTTCTGCGATGATCCTGGATGACCCAATTTATCGCGATGCTTTGAACGCACAGCAAGCCGGCGGGTTTGCGTTCAGTGTCGAAGATGACCTCACGCCAGGCAGCAGCGGCACGCGTGACCCGGGCTGGTTCAACGAAGCCTCGGTCCAGCAGATCCTTTACGATATTTATGACAGTGCTGATGACGGTGCCGACACGATCTCAGGCGGTTTGGCACCGCTTTATGCGGCGTTCACCGACCCGGCTTATATCTCCAATGTCGATTTTACGACGATCTTCGCCTTCGCAAATCGCATACGGAACGAGAGCAGTGTCAGCGCCAGCGTGCTTGATGCAATGTTGGTCGCAGAAGACATTAACGGCACCGGATCCCGCGGCCTTGGCGAGACCAATAATGGTGCCGTGGCACAGTCTCTGCCCGTCTACAAAACAGTCACTCAAGGCGGCGGGGCTGTCATCGTTTGTTCAACCGACGATAATGGCGACACGAATAAGCATGGGGTTCGCGAGTATATCAGTCTGACGCTGACAAGCACCGGCGCGGTGACGATGACCGCGACCGAAACCGCCCCGTTAAGCAGTGTAACTGAGACTGATCCGGACTTTCGCATTTGGGAAACAGGACAATTGTTCACGCGCGATACGCGCGGTCAGGATCGACGCGCTGAGAGCACTGCTGATGGCAGCGAAATCTGGACCGGGACGCTTGATGCCGGGACTTATGCGATCGAATTTTATGATTTCAATAAGTTTGATGAGACGCCTGAGGATGACAGCTGTTTCAGCTTCACAGTCACCTGAGTGAGGAGAAGTTCATGTTTAATCGCATAAGCCTATTCGGTGCCGCGGCCGCCACGACTTTGGGCCTCGCTCTGTCTGCCTGCACGCAATCCGCGGCGACGGACCTGGAACTCGCGACAGAACGGACAGAAACCTCGGTTAAACTCGCGCCGCCGATCACCACGGTGAAACCCGGTGCGTCCGTGACATTTTCAACGCCCACTGTGAAACCGGTCGAGATCGGCGAGAACGGTTCGGTCGTGGTGACGGTAAATGAGGGATACCCGTCTGGGACTCTGATTTTGAGTGCAACCGGTGCGACTGGGCTTGCAGTCTTTGGGGCCAGTCGAACCATGCGCGTGGATATGTCCAACGCGACCACACACGAATGGCGCATAGACTTCCAGGGCGAAACGGATGGCGTGCATTATATCAACATCATGGCGACCGCTGAACCAAAAGGCGGGTTGAGTGAAACGCGCGCACATGCAGTCAGGATTGAAGTTGGCGATTGGCAGACGGCGCAAGCCAAGTTGAAATCTGAAAAAGATATGCAGATGATGCTGTCCGGTGAGGCTGCGATCCTATTGCCCGCCGAAGAGACGATTGAATAGTCCCGGCGAGCGCATTTCCGTCGCGCCGATACTTATAAAATAACACGCGCTCGAGCGCTCTGTTCAGTTAATGAGCAATTATTAATTGCCCTGATGTCTCAATACTGAAAATTCTTAAATATCAATCTTGCCAACTCAGACTATTCAGAACACTGTTCTCGATGCGGGGGGGAAACGCGCTTTCGCTATCTGAGAATAGCTTGAATGCAGTCCCGTTCAGGTCCGGAACCGTTCGGGAGTTCTCGCGTTGCGTATTCGCTCATTTCAACTTCACAAAAACGGCGTCAGTCTCCTTGCCCTGATCATTGCCAGCGCAGCCTTGACCGCATGTGGCGGCGGCGGCGGCTCAGACGCTGGCCCGAATACGATCGCGCCGACTCCGCCAACAACATCACCTCCTCCTCCGCCACCACCACCACCGCCCCCGCCGCCGCCGCCACCACCGCCTCCTCCGCCATCCTCGGTGCAGATCAGTGAGTTTCATTATGACAATGAGAGTTCGGCACCTGGCGTCGTCGTCGCCAATTCGGGAGAGTTTATCGAGATCAGGGTGTCGACCGATGGTGATGTATCGAGCTTGAGCGTGGTGCTCTATGATGGTGAGACCGGCTCCTCATATCGCACGCTAGACTTCGCCGATGCGACCCAGACAACCGTCGGTGATTATCACTATTATGTCTTCGACCAGTCTCAGGAGGGCCTGCAAAACGGGCCGGACGGGATTGCCTTGATACGCGGAGGGGTGCTCGTTGAGTTCCTGTCTTATGAAGGCGTGTTCGAGGCGATCGATGGTCCTGCGCAGGGCACAATGTCAATTGATGTCGGCGTGGATGAAAACACGCAAACGCCGCTCGGAAGCTCTCTCCAGCGCCTGCCAGACGGTACCTGGTTTGTGAGTCTGAATTCGAACACGGCCGGGGCAGAAAACCCCACAGTCGCGCCACCACCGCCACCGCCACCGCCGCCACCACCGCCTCCGCCGCCGCCACCACCGCCTCCGCCGCCGCCACCGCCGCCACCGCCGCCACCGCCACCGCCGCCGCCACCACCGCCTCCGCCGCCACCACCACCACCACCTCCACCACCGCCACCTCCGGCGACAGTGATCATTGACGGCGTGGTCACCTTCGACATGGTGCCGCTCAAATCGAATAATTCCGGCCTGGATTATGCCGCGACCTTTCAATCGCCGGTGCGCGGGGCGGTGATCGAAATCGTCGACAGTGCGGGCAATCAGATCGCCGAAAGCGCCACCGATGCGTTTGGTGCCTACAGCTTTACCGTCCCGTCCCAGACCGAGGTCCAGGTCCGGGTCTACAGCCAATTCAAACAGACCGGCCCGCCGAATTGGGATGTTGATGTGCTCGACAATACTAATCAGGACGCAGTCTACATCCTGGCTGGGGGGCTTGTGGATTCGGGTGTAACGGACTCAACGCGGGACCTGAACGCACCCTCCGGATGGGACCCGGACGCGGATGGCGGGCAAGGGGAGTATACCGAGCCGCGCGCGGCCGGACCGTTTTCCATCCTGCATGTTATCTATGACGCCGTGACCTTGACCGCATCCGTCGATCCGGATGTCTCATTCCCATATTTGCGCGTGTTCTGGAGCCCCAACAACGTGCCGACGGACGGCGATTTCGAGGATGGCGAAATTGGTGGGCCAGCTTATTACAATTCCGGTCTAAGGCGCATCGTCCTGTCTGGCGCGGCAGACATTGATACTGAAGAATATGATCACTCGGTGATCGCACACGAATTTACCCACTTTTTGCAGGATGTTCTGTCGCGCAATGATAGCTTGGGCGGCCCATGGGGCACGCGCAGACGGCTTGATCCTCGTGTGGCGTTCAGTGAAGGAACCGCAAATGCGTTTTCTGGTGTGTTCCTGTCGCGTGACCGATATGATGACACCTATGGGAGCAAACAAAACCAAGCCTTCGGCATGAACCTCGATGCCGACAGTACGGGCTCAGAAGGCGCATCCCGGCGACAAGGTTGGTTCAGTCCCGCCACGGTGCAGCAAATCGTCTTTGATCTCTATGACGACAATGATGATGGGCCAGATACAATCTCGCTTGGATATGCACCGCTTTATGAAGCTCTGACGCATCCTGACTATGTTGAGCAAGAAACACTAACCACGCTTTTTTCCTTCATTCATCAATTGCGCGCTGATCCCAATAAGGATCCCGGACTAGATGCGGCGCTCGATGCCATTCTCGCCGATGAAGACATCTCTGGCACTGGCCCGCTCGGACAAGGGGAAACCAATGATGGGGAACTGTCGGACATATTTCCGGCGGTCTATAATCAAGCCACGCCCTATCCCGTTTACAAGGAAATGGCCGTCGGGGACCCGGATCTGACCCTTTGCTCAACTGGCCAATACAACGAATATAACGGGCTCGGCGTGCATGAATTCGTCATGCTCACAGTGGATACGCCGAGTGACCTGACGATCACAGCGACGGAAATCCCTGATCCCGACCGGACAGTTGAAGACGTGGATCCGGACTTCAGAATTTTTCTGAAGGGGCAAACAATAGTTGATGCTGAAAGCCCTTTTGAGGGTGTTGAAACTTGGTCCGGGAATCTGTCAGCCGGTACTTATGCGATCACCTTGCACGACTGGGAAAATGAGCGCGACGAGCTCAGGGATATCTGTTTCAATTTCAGTGTTGTGGCCAATTAGGAGGCGCCCATGCATCGCAGGACGACTAGACAGGGATGGGTGAGCGCCTGCTGTTTGGCTCTGTTGACCGCGTGCATGCCGGGTCCAGTCACGGACGCGCCGCCCCCAAAAGCGCCGGACCTGGATCAACGCTCATCCATGTCCTTGCACGGAACGCCCGTACGGTTTGAGCATGATATCGTGCCGCCCATCGCGGTAGGCGAAACGGCAAGCCTCAATCTGACCGTGTATGAAGCGTATCCTTCAGGCACGCTGACGCTCCGCGCCGAGGGCAATGCAGGAGTCTCCGTCTTTGGCGCTGAGCGGTCCATTCGAAAGGATATGGCGGACGGCAGCACCCACGCGTGGCGAATTGATTTTCGAGGTGAGCGTGATGGTGTGCACTATATTGGCGTGTTCGCGGAACCGGACCTGGATGGCTGGACAGACCGACCGGCGATTTACGCGATCCGGGTTGAGGTGGGCGACATAAATAAGGCGCAAGCGTCGACAGGGGCACAATCAAAAGTTTCGGTCGAGTCTATTGATAACGAGGCAACCAAAGCCGTGATCTTCGAGGCCGAAGAGACGATTACACCGCGCTAGACGATATAGTCCGGGCTGACCCGTTTGTCGGGCGCTTTGCGATAGATGAAGAATGAATAGCCGACGCAAAACAGGGCCGAACTGACCGCCAAACCGCTGACCATGAAGGCAAGCGCGATGCCGTTCAGCACAAACGCACCGATCAAGCAGATGAACCCGGTCGCGAAAAACAGCCGGCCCGCCAGCCGATGGGTTTTCTCCCACGTATATTCGCTCGACAGGGTCCAGGGTGTCCGGATGCCGAGAAACCAGTTCTGACGGGTCTTCGGCAGGTAATTTCCGAGCACGATGAACAGGATGCCGGTGCCAGCAATGACCAATCGGACAAATTCATTGCTCTGCGCATCCGCGCCGCTACCACGAGTCATCATGTAGGCGATGCCACCATGGATGCCGAGAAACAGGATCATGGTGGAAATCCACACGGCATTATAGGCTTTGCGGCTCTTGAAGAGATTGCCCTGCAAAGGCTCTATTTGCGGTAATATGGCGAAGACCACGGCGCCCAAGGCCGCCATTCCCGGGATCAGCCATAAGAGGTACAGTGCCTCTTGGCGATCGGAGAAGCGATCGGCCACGCCTTGCGCATTCCAGTGCACCGGAATGTTGTCAGCCGGAAGCTGCCCGCCCGCCCAGATTGAAACCCCCGCCATCAGGGTCAGCACTATTCCTGATACGATCATACCGGCGCGGATCATTCTGCGGCCTCCTTTAAGTCATCATCACCATTGTCGCGACCGATCATGCCGAGCAGCGCGCTCACCGCATCCTCCACCACACTTGTATTGGTGCGGTAGATGATCGATGTGCCCTGTCGCTCAGCCGTGATCAGATCGGCGTCTTTGAGGACATTGAGGTGCCGGGTCACGGTCGGCCAGGCGGCGTCAAAGGCGTCGGCCAATTCGCCGGAACTCATCGGTCCCTGGCGCAGCAGAGCCATGACCTGACGACGGAGCGGATGCCCGAGTGCTTTGAAAACCTCATTTGCCATATTTGCTAATTAGCATTTTTGATAATTATGAGTCAAGCTAATTTCGAAAATCGCATTCTGTCCACACCCCATAGCCAAACCTTGCGGTGACGTGTATGGCGCGCGCAACGATTATTTGCGCCTTGAGAGCCCCTCCCAATGACTGAGCCAACCTCCCTTCGCAATATTGCGATCATTGCCCACGTGGACCATGGCAAGACGACCCTGGTCGACTGCCTGCTGAAACAGTCCGGCACGTTCCGCGAGAACGAAGCCACGTCTGAGCGGATGATGGATTCCAATGATCTCGAAAAAGAGCGGGGCATTACCATTCTCGCCAAGACGACCAGCGTCGTCTGGGGTGACACCCGGATCAATATTGTCGACACGCCGGGGCATGCTGACTTTGGGGGTGAGGTCGAGCGCATCCTGTCCATGGTCGATGGTGCGATTGTTCTGGTTGATGCCGCTGAGGGGCCGATGCCGCAGACCAAGTTCGTGGTCTCTAAAGCGCTCAAAATCGGTCTGCGTCCGATCGTGGCGGTCAATAAGATCGACAAGCCGGAACGCCGCCCGGACGAGGTGATTGACGAGGTATTTGACCTGTTCGATGCGCTTGGCGCCGATGACGAGCAGCTCGATTTCCCGATCCTCTACGGCTCCGCCAAGAATGGCTGGATGTCGACGCAGTATGAGGATGAGCGCACCGACATGTCCGAACTGTTCGACCTCGTCGTGCAGCACGTGCCCGAGCCGACGGTTGAAGAGGGTCCGTTCCGGATGCTCGCCACGACGATTGGCGCTGACAATTTCCTCGGCCGCATCCTGACCGGCCGTGTCAGCTCTGGCACCGTGAAGCCGAACCAAACGGTCAAAGTCCTCGCGCGCGATGGCTCATTAGTGGAAACCGGGCGCGTCTCCAAAGTCCTCGCCTTTCGCGGTTTGCAGCGCGAGCCGATCGAGGTCGGCGAAGCCGGCGACATTGTTTCTATTTCGGGCCTGCAAAAGGCCAACGTGGCCGACACATTCGTCGACCCGAGTGTTGATACGCCAATCGAGGCTCAGCCGATTGATCCGCCAACCCTGTCCATGACGTTCCGCGTCAATGACAGTCCGTTGGCCGGCACCGAGGGCGACAAGGTCACCAGCCGCGTGATCTGGGACCGCTTGCAGAAAGAAGCCGAAGGCAATGTCGCGTTGAAAGTGGAACGGTCGGCGGAAGCGGAAGCCTTTGTTGTCTCCGGGCGCGGCGAATTACAGCTCGCGGTTCTGATCGAGACCATGCGCCGCGAGGGCTTCGAGCTCGGCGTCTCACGCCCACAAGTGGTCTATAAGGAAAGCGAAAGCGGCGAGCGGCTCGAGCCGATGGAAGAAGTGGTCATCGATGTTGATGATGAGTTTTCCGGCGCCGTGGTGCAGAAACTGTCCGAGCGCAAAGCCGAAATGGTTGAGATGAAACCATCCGGCGCCGGGCGCACACGCATGGTCTTTCATGCCCCAACCCGCGGCTTGATCGGCTATCAAGGTGAGCTCTTGTCCGACACGCGCGGCACCGCGATCATGAACCGCGTCTTCCTCGAATACGCGCCTTACAAAGGCAAGATTCAGGGTCGTCGAACCGGCACCTTAATCGCCATGGACAAAGGCGAAGCGGTTGCGTTCGCGCTGTGGAACCTTGAGGACCGTGGTCCGATGATGATCCATCCTGGCGATAAGGTCTATCAAGGCATGATCATTGGCGAGCATACGCGCGACAATGATCTCGAAGTGAATGTGCTGAAAGGCAAGAAGTTGACCAATGTCCGCGCCAGCGGCTCAGACGAAGCCGTACGCCTGACCCCACCACTGCAAATGACGCTGGAGCGGTCATTGGCCTACATCGCCGATGATGAATTGGTCGAAGTGACGCCTGAGAGCATTCGCCTGCGCAAAGTCCATCTCGACCCGCATGAGCGCAAACGTGCGGCCAAAGCGGCGAACGCCTGACACGTTTCTGACCGGACGGCGAGACCAAGCCAAAACTGCGGCTGACTGAGACATAGGGTCGAAACCAGAAACGGTTGAGATATATCCGTCCGGAACCGGACCGAATTACCGTTTTCCGAACCCATTAATAATCTGCACGCGAAGCCTCTTATGATCCGATCGTCTCTTCTTTCGCTGATCCTAGCTTGCTCATTTCAGGCGACTGCTGAGGCGCCCGTCGCTCAGAAGTCTATCTTCCTCCCGGAAGATTTTGCTCAATTCGCGCCATTGAATGCCAGGGACATGGTCGAGCGGATTCCTGGGTTTCGGCTCAGCGATTCACGCGGACAAGACGAGAGTCGCGGGCTCGGCCAAGCAACCGAAAATGTTCTGATCAACGGCCAACGAATTTCCAGCAAATCCTCTTCAGCGGCAGACATTTTGGAACGCATTCCGGCCGCGACGGTCGCACGGATCGAACTTCGCGAAGGCGCCTCACTCGATATACCAGGTCTTTCAGGACTCGTGGTGAATGTGATCGCTGAAGCTGATGAGATCAGTGGCACCTGGGCGTATCGCGCCCGGATCATTGACGGGCAGACCCCGCTTTATTTCGGTGGGGAGCTGTCACTTTCAGGGCAGCAAAAAAATCTCGGCTGGACGGCCAACGTCAATATTGAACCGCGTGGGAGCGCGGGCTCAGGCACAGAAATCTTCGTCGACCCAGATCGCAATGTTTTGGAAACCCGAGATTTGGTTCAGAAGAACCTGTTCCCGGATATCGAGGGCAGCCTTGGCTTGAGATGGACTCCCGCTTCTGGCCTGGTCGCCAACATGAATGTCGATTATATCAATGAAAAGCGCGACCAGCGTGAGAGCGCGGATCGCCTCCCGAGCGATCAGCCGGCGTTTCGACAATTAATTCAGGACATTGACGAAAGCACGCTCGCGGAATTGAGCGGTGATGTTGAGTTTGATGCTCTGGCTGGCCGCTTGAAACTGATCGGTGTCTATTCAGATCGAAGCAGTCCATTCACCAGCAAGCGCGAGCGCACCGATCCTTTCGGCGATCCGATTGACCGCAGCTTTTTTCGCCAGGTCACCGATGAATCAGAACTAATTCTGCGCTCCGAATATAAATGGGAGGCATTTGCTGGATCCTGGGAAGCCTCCTTCGAGGTGGCAGAGAATACGCTCGATAGCTCGTCCACGCTGCTTGAAAGCTTCGCTGGAGCCGAGCTCTTGGCGGTTGATATCGGTGAGTCTGACGTTTCGGTCGAAGAAAGCCGCTCGGAAGGCTTCCTGACCTATTCACGACTGCTGGGTGAGGCGATCCAGCTACAGCTTTCGCTTGGCGCAGAGGTTTCGGAGATCACATCCAGCGGTACCAATGGTCAAATCCGGACCTTTACGCGCCCGAAAGGCGGAGCGACGCTGAGCTGGCAATTTGCACCGTCATCGACATTGAATGCCAGGCTCAACCGCCGCGTTGGGCAGCTCGATTTTTTCGATTTTGTCTCGCAGCTCGATCTCAATGATGGTGACAATCAGGTTGGTAATTCCGACATTGTTCCGGAGCAAAGCTGGCGGATCGAGGTCGAGCTCGAACAACAATTCGGAGCCTGGGGAGCTGGAAATGTGCTCGTGTTTGCCGAAGCGCTCGAAGACATTGTTGATCAAATCCCGGTCGGCGATGGTGAGGGGCCAGGAAATATTGATGACGGCACGCGCTATGGCATCGAGTTTGAGGGCACTATAAATTTTGATCCCGTCGGTATTGAGGGCGCGCAACTGGTATATTCTGCGGGATTCCGTGATTCAGAAATTGAAGACCCGCTGACCGGTGAAACGCGCGCGATCAATCGCGAAGACCTGATCGAAGTCGATCTCGAATTACGACATGATATTGCCGGAACCGATCTCGCCTGGGGGTTCGAATTCACACCTGAACTTTCCGCCGATAATGTCCGGCTTGATTCCATTCGCACCGACCGCGATCAACCCGGGCGGCTCAATATTTTTGTTGAGCATAAAGACCTTTGGGGCCTGACCGCCCGCGCGGAAGTGTTCCGTCCGTTCAATGATATCGAGAAGCAATCCAGATTGCGTTTTGATCCTGACCGGACTGGAAGTCTGGTCGAAATTGAACGCAGCCGGATCGTTGAAACGCCGATCCTGATTTTTGAATTGAATGGACGGTTTTGAGAAAAGCCCGCGACCTGGGCCGCGGGCTTTGATGGATTAATCGTCTGATTGGTCCTGCTTTTCCGGATCGTATTTGGCGAACCAGCCCATGATATTATCGGTCTTGGCAATCAGGCGTGAGGGCCGCCCAGCAATGTAATGCGGGGAACCCGGCACGCGGATCAGGGCCGTATCAACACCTTTTAGTTTCAGCGCCGTATAGAATTGTTCGGCTTCCCAGGTCGGCGTGCGCCAGTCTTCTTCGCCGACCATGACCAGGGTGGGCGTAACGACATTCTCGATCAACATGATTGGTGAGAGGTCCAGGAAAGCATCCGGGTTTTCCCATGGGTCCTCACGGATCCAATGGCGCCGCACGAATTGCGCAATGTCGGCTGACAGCGCCATGGTCATCCAGTTGATCACGGGTTTGACGGTTGCGGCGGCTGCAAATCGATCCGTCTTGCCAACAATCCAGGCGGTGAGAATGCCGCCACCCGAGCCACCCGTGACGAAGAGCCGGTCTGCGCTGACATAATTGCGTTCAATCAGCGCGTCGACGACGCTCATCAGGTCTTCATAATCATAGCCCGGATAGGCCTTGTCGATGGCCATGGCGAAGTCGGCGCCATAGCCGGTCGAACCGCGTGGATTGACATAGACCGTGACATACCCCTCTGCCGCGAAGCGCTGGATCTCGCTGGCGAAATAAGGGCCATACATGGCAAACGGACCGCCATGGATTTCCATAATCATTGGCGCGCTGCCATCGGCTTCAAAGCCATGGGGCAGGGCGATCCAGGCTTCGATCTCCAGCCCGTCATGGCGCGACGGGACTTGGATCTCTTCAATCGTCGCCATGTCGAGATGCGCCAGCACGTCGGAGTTCAAATCGGTCAAGACACGATCGCGGACATTGCGGCCGGAAACCGCGATTTCGGCCGGTCGATCTGGCGAGCCCGCGGTATAAGCGATGACCGGGCGGCGGGTATCAGAGACTGAAAACGAGCCAGCCGCATAAGGTCGACCGATCGACGTGCCACCGAGATTGGTGATCAGGGTTTCGACCTCGCCCGTCATCGAAACTGAAACAAGGTCAATGACACCGGCGTTTTCGATCTGCGCGATCAGACTGCGCCCGTTCGGGTGCCAGGCCAACGCGTTGAAAGATCGGTCGAAATCTGCAGCGAGTTCTGTCACGTCGCTGCCATCGGCATTCATCACGTAAAGATCGGCCTGCTGGTAGGACTTAAGCAAGTCATCATAACCCAGATACGCGATCTGCGCCCCGTCGGGCGATACCGCCGGACTGAGATCAGGTCCGTCGCGCGTGGTCAAAGCGGTGCGGGACAGATCGCCAAGGCTGACCGCATAGATCTCGCTTTCAATCGGATCCAGCTCGGCGTCTTCGACATCATTGCCGACGGCGAGCAGCGTATCATTGTTGAGCCAGGTCGGCGATCCGAAATCGGCCTCACCATCGGTAATCTGGCGCGGGGTGCCGCCATCAATGGGCAGCGTGTAAATATGCGTTGCGCCCTCCTTGAGATAGCCAGCGCCATCAAAGCGGAACTGCAAATCATCAAACACCCGAACCGGCGCGGACCATTCGGCGCCTTCCGGCTGGGCAATCGGTTTGGCAAAGCTCGGCGTTTCACCCGGCGTGAACATGGTGAAGGCGATCGTGGTCCCGTCTGGCGACCAGGCCGCATTTCCGGGGCCGTATTCGAATTGGCCGAGCGAGACTGAGCGATCGCTGTCGAAATAATAGAGCCGCAAGTCCGGCTTGCCATCTGTGGCCGTGGAGTAAATCAGTTTCGACCCGTCCGGCGACCAGCGCGGCGCGGCGGCCGAAGCGCCGCCGGTGATTAGCGGGCGATGCGCGCCGCTATCGACATCAATTGTCCAGAGATCGCCGCGATCCTGATCCTTGAGCCGGTCCATAGAGCGCCGGACATAGACGATTGTCTCACCATCCGGTGAGATTTGCGGGTCAGAGGCATATTCAATGTCGAAGACGCGTTCGGCGGTAAACTTGCGGCTATCATCTTCGCCATGCCCGTCCGCGACCGCTGGGGCGGCAAACAGTCCGGCAGCCAATAGGCCGCCAAGGGCGATTCTAACGTCCATATCTCACTCCAATGCACTGTTTCTATTGCCTTAGGCGTAGAGCCTTCGCTTATCGCGATCAACGCCTTTCCCTCGCCATAAGTTTTGATTACGCTGTCGATATGAACCTTTTGACCCATCCCGGCGCGGGTTGGTCGGTTCGTCACTGGCGACGTGAAGACTATCCGCGCATTGAGGTGATCTTTCGAGATTGCCTAAAAGCGTTTCCCTGGCGCGGCCCGGAGCGAGATGAGATTATTCGCTTGCGTCAGAGCCTGTCGGCGAATGTTGCTTTTGTGGCGGTTGAGAAAAAGGCTGGTGTGGTTGGTTTTCTGACGCTGGAGCAAGGCAAAGCCTATGTCCCGCATGTATTTGTCGACCGAGATTGGCGCTTTTGCGGGGTTGGGAGTGGGTTGCTGAAAGTGGCTCGGAACTTTGTTGGGCGCCCATTACAACTCGATGTTGATATCCAGAACACCGCAGCGATTGAGGCTTACATGGTGCTCGGCTGGCGTGAACGCGCCAAAGTCGGGCGCGGTCGCAATGAGCAAGTGCGGCTGATCGGCCCCTGAGCCAAACGGCTGGGCCTGCAACTCAACCCTCGCGAATTCCTAAGCCACTGATATAGTTGTCGTGAAAGGGCCGTAAGGGGTGGTCCGAGGAGGTGACACATGGGTTTGATCTGGTGGATCTTGCCGGCGCTGGCGGGCGTTATCGGTCTGGTCTTGAGCTTTGCGGGACTTGGGCGATTGTTGAAGCTTAGATTGGCCGCTGGCGGCCTGCGCTTCCTGTTCGGCATCGGCCTGCTCGGCGCGGCTGGGATTGGCACCTTTATCGGTCTCAACCTGCAAACCTATAAAGCGCTGACCAAAGAGCGCGACGTCGCCGAAATCACCTTCGACAAAGACGCCAGCGCCGATGATACATACACACTGACCATGACGCTTCCAGACGGCGAGATCATTCGGCAGGAGGGCTTTGTCGGCGACGAGTTCCAGGTCAGCGCTCAGGTCATCAGGTTTTCTCCAATGAAGCAGATGCTTGGCTATGACAGCGTCTATCGGCTCGAATACATTGAGAGCCGATATGCGCGCCGCTACAATTCGACGGATCTGACGCGCGCCACCTCTTATGGTCGACGGGTCAGCGATGACGGCAAGGTTGAGATGTTTGATCGCGAACTCGGCGTCGATGTTTATGGTGCTCTGGTCAATTACGGGGTCGAGAAAGACGTTGATCGCGTGCTCAGCGCGGGCGACGAAAGCGCCGAAAACGAAGGTTGGCTGTCGGCCGGCATGGTGACCTCGAAGACCAGCGGCGGCTCGGCACCGTTCGGATCTGCCGTGTATTTCCCGATGGGCGACAAACTGAAATACAATGTTCGGATCACCCAGAATGCGCTTGTGGTAGAGCCGCTCGATGGCGCGACGCGGCGGCGCATGGTGTCGGGGAATTAGACATGTTCGGGCTTTGGGATCGTTACGTACTGCCCTCCCTGATCAGCTGCGGCTGTTCGACCAAACCGATCCTCAAACAACGCGAAAAAGTGGTGCCCCTGGCCGAAGGCGTGGTGCTTGAGCTTGGCTGCGGATCGGGCACGAATTTTTCCTTTTATGATCCAACTCGGGTGACGCATTTGCACGCGATTGAACCGCACGCTCCGATGGTCAAGCGGGCTGAAGAGACCTGGGCAGAAGGCGAATTCGGATTCTCGAGCGACATTCATACGTGCGGCGCCGAGGCTGTGCCTTTGGACAATCATAGCGTCGATACGGCGGTCATTACTTTCGTCCTTTGCACAATCCCGGACTGGCAGGCCTCGCTGCAAGAAGTCCGGCGCGTGTTGAAACCTGGCGGCACTGTCTTGTTCTCTGAACACGGTCTGGCGCCAGATGAAGGCGTCGCAAAGTGGCAGCGCCGCATTGAACCGGTCTGGAAGCGACTCGTGGGTGGATGCCACTTGACCCGCGACACCAAGCAAATGCTGGAATCAGAAGGCTTCACCGTCGAGCGACACGAGACCATGTATTTGCCGAACACGCCGAAAATTGCCGGCTTTGCCTCCTGGGGACAGGCGCGTGTCGCTTAAATCGCGACGCCCACCCTATTTGCCCTTTCTTGATGGAGTGCCGCGATTTCAGCCTGGCCTATCACCGATTCCGCTAGCGCATTGGGTGTCGCCAGATACAGAGTCAGCGGCGTGGCTGCGCGACAAGTGCCTGATCCTGAAAATGATGCGCGCCAATGTTGCCGCGGGTGATTTGAATGGCGCGGCAGCCGAAGAGCTCTTACCCTTAATTATGACCGCCACCGGTGCTGTGCCCCATCAAAACATGCCGACCGACTTGGAAGAAGCCGCCTCTCTGGTCTCGGATGATCTGTGCGTCCTTGAGGCCACACGACCGGGGGATTGGCGGCTGACTGCGGGCGTCTTGTGTGCGCCAACCTTCTGGACGCTTCCAGAACGGATCGGGCTGGATCTGGGCGGGTTGCATGGCCCGGTGCCCGGCGGCGATCCGGGTTTGGCGGCGCGCGTCTCACGCGTTTTCACAGGCCTGAAGCCAGACGTCGTCCTGGAACGCTTCAATTGGACCGTGCAGACCAGTGAAAAACGTTACACACCCGACCGTCCCGGCGTCTCGGGCAAACGGGTCGAGGATCTTCATTTGCGCATTGAGCGCCAGACCATCCGCAAATTGCCGTCGACCCAGGCGGTCGTCTTCACCATCCGAGTGAGTGTCGATCCTTTGCTGCCCATTCTTGCGGATCCCGGCACGCGCGAGGCGTTTGAGGATGCCTGGCTGGGCGCCGCGCCGGAGGTGCGCCGTTACAAGCATTGGGCCGAACTGGAGCCGCTAGTGTCGCAGGCCTGCCGGATGAGTGGACGCTAAGCCCAAAGCGACCTAAATGCGCCTCAGCATTCTGAGGAGCGAACATGAAATACTGGCTGTTCAAATCTGAGCCGTTCAAATGGAGCTGGGACCAGCAAAAGGCGAAAGGCGAAGCGGGCGAAGAATGGGACGGCATTCGCAACTATCAGGCGCGCAACAATATGCGCGAAATGAAGATTGGCGATCGCGGCTTTTTCTATCACTCGAATGAGGGATTGGAGATCGTTGGAATTGTTGAGGTCTCGGCCGAAAGCGCCCCGGATTCCACCACCGATGATGAGCGCTGGGATTGCGTCCATATCCGCGCGCTCACAGACATGCCAGAACCTGTGACTCTCAAAGCGGTCAAGGCCAATGAGAAGTTGGATAAGATGTCCTTGGTGACCAGTATGCGCCTGTCGGTGCAACCGGTGTTGGAGGACGAATGGATGGAAGTCTGCCGGATGGGCGGTCTCAACGGTAAAACGCTGAAGCCGCTAAAGCGCTAATACTCTTTCGAGATCCGCAGGCGCAAATTGGTGTCGGCGCTGGCATCCGTCGCGCCGAAAAGCGCGCCGGTATAGAGACTCCAATCATTGCCGAGGTTCCAGACCGCGACGGGGCCGATTTGATGCTCCTGATCATCCAGGTCGAGCCAGTCCGAGGTTGAGCCATATTCGCCAAACCATTCCAGGCCGAGCTTCGGGCCTTCGCCAAGCGCGGTGGTCGCGGAAGAACGCGTCTGAATCAGGATGCCATCGGCTGGATCATTCCCGATTTGCTGCGTCGCGCCGACAATGAAGCGGAACGTCCAGTCATCAATATGTTTCCACTGATTGATCCAGTGGACCGTGACATCACCTGGGCGGTCGTCAAACCGATAGCGTCCTTCAAAGCGGAACCCGGATTGATAATCCTGTTCGTCCGGTGTGACCTGCCAGACCAGCTCGCCGCGCAGATAATCGGGATCGAAATCGGAATCGTCGGTCGAGCGCACTTGCGCGATCACCCGCCAACGCATCGCCCCGTTTATGGCACGCTGATAGTGGAATCGCTGATTAAAGTCTTCATCGTCTGGGTCATAAGTGATGCGATATTCCCAACCGCTCTCACCCTCATCAATGACCGGTCCAAAAACGCCACTCGTATTCTGCGCCAACGCTGTCGGCGCGCTCGCTGCGATTGCAAGTCCAATAATGCTCAAGCGCAAAGGTCTGATCCCTCTGATTCATGTCGTTCCCGCTTTCGATGTGGAGTGGATCCAATCAAAGTCTATTAGGAGAAGCAGATCGTATTGATAGTTTAAAGCTATTGATCTTCGAGTGCGTAGTCCACGATGGCCTGGCAATGAATCAAAGCAGTATCATAAGGCGGTAGCGGACTGTTTTGTTCTGTGACCAGCATGCCCAGCTCGGTACAGCCGAGGATGATACTGTCGCAGCCCTGATCCTTCAGCGCCTGGATCGCCGCTTCATAGAATAGGACAGCTTCATCGCGTACGATGCCGTGAGTGAGGTCGTCGAAAATGATACGACTGAGTTCTGTTTGGGTTTCAGCGTCTGGCAAATGTGGGCTCATGCCTGTGGTTTCAACCAAACGATCGACAAAATAGGGCTGTGCCATCGTATATGCCGTGCCCAGCAGCCCGGGCTGAGTGCGGCCATCGCGTTGCAATCGGGCCCCGCACGCATCCACGATGTGCAAGAACGGTAAGTCGGTCGCGTTTTCAATCGCGTCGGCAACCGTGTGAAGCGTGTTGCAGGCGAGCACGAGAAAATCGGCACCGGCCGCTTTCAAACCTCGGGCAGCGGTCTCGAACCCATCGCGAATAAACGCCCAATCGCGGGTTTCATGCGCGCCATTATAATCATGGAAATTGACCGAATGGATGCGCAACTCGGCGCTATGATAGCCGCCCAGACGCTGGCGCACTAACGCGTTGATGGTCTTGTAATAGATCAGCGTGGCTTCCGTGCTGACCCCGCCAATCAACCCGATCGTCTTCATCTGGCGCCATCCTCGAAGCTTGCCAGGGCCCATTCCGCGAATGACGCGAGATTGCCGCCTTTGAACAAAAACCCGCCAATCCCGGCCGCATGTGCGGCCTCAATATCGGTCTGCTTGTCGCCGATCAGGAAACTCGCTTCGCGTTTTACGGGAAAGTCCGCCATGGCTTGAAGGATCATGCCGGGTTTGGGTTTATGGTCGAAACTGTCCTTGCAGTAGCGTGGATTTGTGCCGTCTTTATGGAACGGACAGGCATAGACACGATCAATCTCGGCCCCCGCCTCAGCCATGCCGGTCAACATGTGATGATGGACCCGCTCCATGTCAGTCTCGCTGTAATGATCAAAGGCGATCCCGGATTGATTGGTGACCACGAAAACAAACCAGCCGCGGGCCTTGTACGTTTTGACACAGTCGATCGCGCCGGGGATCCATTCCCAATCCTCCAATCGGGCGACATAGCCTCGATCGACATTGATCACGCCGTCGCGATCCAGAAAAAGAGCCGGGCGGGAATCAGCCATTCGCTTGCCTAACCCAGACTCTCCACCTGCGCGAGAGCCCTTGGCGAAAAAGGGGAATTCTGATGCTTTATGGCTCAGGGAGACCTGAAAACAGGCCCCTTAACAGCCTCGGGAGGGCAAACACATGGAACAATATATTCCACTTATTCTGAACGGCGTCGGCGGCGCGGTGCTCGGACCAATCGTCTCGAAAGCACTCGGCGGCAAAGGCGGAACCGGTGCGATTGCCGGGATCATTGGCGGGCTTGCAGGCGGCTACGGCATGAACGCCGCTGATATCGGCTTCCAGTCTCTGCTCGGCAGTGAGTCGGTGATGGGACTGCTCAGCAGCTTCCTCAATGGCGGCGTCGGTGGTGGCATTATTGGCGGCATTCTTGGCGTCTTGACCAAAGGTCGGTAAACGCCGCCCAACCTAGATCATAATAATAGGGCGATCCGTTGGGTCGCCCTGTTTCTATTCGGCCGCGGTGGTTTCCGCTGCAGCCGCCCGTGCGATAGCTCGGCGATTGATCCCGATCCCGACAAAAAGCGGCACCAGAGATAATGTCGTGATCAAACCAGCCAGGAAGAAGGCGGCCCCGCCCGTGTGCAGAGGGTCGCTTTCCGGGAGATTGGCAAAGTATTTCAGCGTCTGCGTCATCAGGACCGGGCTGAAAATCAACGTAAAGGCCATCATGCTCGCTTGGGCGCCTTGCAGCTCGCCCTGTTCATTTCTTGGCGTCAGCGTCGAAGTGATTGTGTTGATCGCCGGCATCGCAACGCCTCCGACAGAAGATACCGCGATGATCGCATAGGCCATCCAGGGCGCCCCAGCGAGCGAAAACAAGAAGAGCGCGATGGCATTGCTGCTAAAGCCAAACAAGGCCGCCCGCATCGGCCCCATGCGCTTGATCAGATAGCCGGTCAACAGGCCCTGTCCGAGGGCGGAGCCGACGCCAACGAACGCTAAGGAAAGGCCAATCTCGAACTCCGACCAATCATACCGGATTTCGCCATGAAAATTCCAGGTCGATGGATAAACTGCGTGCGCGATCTGATAGAGGCCAATCGCGATGATGAACCAGGCGACGCGCGGCACTTTCGAGAAATGCACCATGGCGCCGAACGGGTTCGCGCGGACAATGTCAAAGTCGCGGCGATCCTCTTCGCGCAGGCTTTCTGGCAAAATGAACCAGCCATACAGGAAGTTCAGGCCAGCAATCCCGGCCGCAACAAAGAAAGGCAGGCGCGGATTGATTTCACCGAGCAGGCCGCCAAAGACCGGCCCCAAAATAAATCCAATACCAAAGGCGGCGCCCATAATCCCAAACGCGCGACCGCGATCTTCGGGCTCGGTGACGTCCGCAATATAAGCGTTCGCGACCGAATATGTGGCCGAGAACATGCCGCCCAGGAACCGCCCGATAAACAAGACGGCGAGCGTCGGGGCGAGGCCCATGATCAGCAAATCAATCCCGAGCATGGCAATTGAGGCGAGCAGAACCGGGCGCCTGCCATAGCGATCAGACAGTCCTCCCAAGATCGGCATCATGAAGAAATTGGCGATCGCAAAAGTCATCGATAGCCAGCCGCCATAGGACACCGATTGCTCAGCCGCGAGCCCGGTAATGTCGAGCAGCAATGCCGGCATGACCGGCATGATGATGCCAAAAGACAGCATGTTCAAAATGACGGCGACGACCACGAACAGGAACGCGTTCTTGCCAGGTTTTGCGGGTGAGGACGCGGCTTCCGTCATTTACTCGCTTTGCTGGACGCGGGCGCTCGGGTCAAGACGGCAAGCGCGACACCGCCAAGAATGGCAAGTGTCGCGAGCGTAAAGCGGAGCGTGATCGGTTCGGCCAGAAACAGAACGCCACCCATCGCGGCAATGGCCGGCACACTCAGTTGCGCAATTCCTGCGCGCGTGGCAGTCAGGTCTTTCAGGGCGGCATACCAAATGACATAGCCGAGGCCAGATGTGATCGCGCCCGAGATGATCGCCAAAAGGATGCCGTCTGTGGGTGGCGCGGGCTCTGGCGAAATTAGCAGAATGAGCCCGAGCAAGGGCAGAGCCATCACACTGGCAAGGATGAAATTGCCGGTCGTTGCGGCCGTGGCGTCCCTGTTGCTGCGGCCGATCAAAGAATAAACACCCCAGCCAATCCCGGCGAGCGCCATCAGTCCAGCTGCCCAAAGCGGCGGCGCCTCGAGGCTAGGAGACACCAAATAGACCAGCGCGGCTATGGCAATAATAAAGCCGAGCCATTGCAGTTGCGACAGGATCTCTCCGCGCGCGAGCCCCCAGCTCAACATGGTGATCTGGACCATGGCGAAGAGAATGATCGCGCCCATCCCGGCCGACATAGCGAGATAGGCGAAGGAAAAGCAGGCGGCATAGATCAGCAGGGAAACCCCGCCCCAGAACGAGCCTGCGATCCGTCTCGATTGCAAAGCGCAGATCCCAGCGAGCACCAGCGCGCCACTGACCAAACGGATCAGCGCGAAACTCCCCGCCCCGATCTCGGTCTCAACCAGACCCATGCGCCCGAGCACGGAATTCGCCGCGAAAGCGATCATGGCGAGCATTGTCAGCCCAAAAATTCGAACCGGTTCGTTCATCGCGCCTGTTTGATCAGGTCCGCGCGATTAATCCAGAGGGCGCGCTTCAATTTGTGTTGAAGCCTGTGCCCGGCTTTTGCTTATTGCCCGCCCGTGCCTGCGAGCCCGGCAAAGGCCATGCCGAGATCGCGATAATAGCCAACCCGTGCCTGTTGTTCGGGCGTCAATTGGATCAATTGATCGGCGCCGCGCAGCAAGCTCGGCGTACGGCCTTGATGCGCGATCGTCATCATGTCGGACCAGAGCCGTGCGGGAAGGCCGCCACCGGTGACACCGTCCATTGGCGTATCATCATCATTTCCGGTCCAGATGCCGCCCAGCAGTTCGCTGCTATAGCCGACAAACCAGGCATCGCGTGAGGATTGGCTGGTGCCGGTCTTGCCAGCAATCGGCCAGCCATTGACCTTGGCAGCGGTTCCGGTTCCGGAGCGGATCACTTCTGCCATCATCGCAGTCATCGTCTCGGCAGCGGCTCGGTCGAAAACGCGAGCTGGGTCGTATTCCGGGCGTTCGTATAGGACATCGCCGCGTGTCGTCTCGATTTTCTGGATTAGGTATGGGTCAACCCGGCGCCCGCCGGTCATGAAGGGTCCATAGGCACGGGTCAGATCCCAAAGCGTCACCTCCTGGCTGCCCAGGGCAATTGACGGGAAGGGCTGAAAGTCTTCGCTGATCCCGAATTTGCGCGAAATCGAAATCACCGATTCGACGCTGGTTTCCTGCGCCAGCAAGGCGGCAATCGTGTTGAGGCTATCGCGCAAGGCTTCTGAGACGGTTACGGGGCCCATATAGACGCGCGAAAAATTCTTCGGCGACCAATCATCAATGGTGACGGGCTGATCGATGCGGACATCGTACGGACTGATCCCGGCTTCGAGGGCGGCGGCATACACAAAGGGCTTGAACGCCGAGCCAGGCTGACGTCTTGCCTGGGTGGCACGATTGAATTGGTTTTCGGTATAATCGCGGCCGCCATACAGCGCGAGGACGTGACCTTCGCGATTCATCAGGATCGCGGCGGTTTGACCGGCATTGGACTCTTCTTCCTCTTCGCTCATGCGCGCTTCGAGCGCTTCGGCAACTTTGGTTTGGAGCTCCGCATCGACGGTCAGCGTGACCACCAGGTCATCCGGTAATTCTGGCAGCAAATCATTAGCCCGTTCCGTCGCTGCGTCGAGAATATACCCAAATTGCGGATCCTGTTCAGGTTCCGGGGCGAGCGTGACGTCCGAAGCCATCGCAATCTGGGCGCTTTCAGGGGTGATGAAACCGGCCTGCAGCATCTCGGACAAGACATAGGCCTGACGCTGGCGGGCGCCTTCCATATTATCATCAAGGGCCAGTCGCGACGGGGCCTTCGGCAAGGTCGCCAAAAGGCTCGCCTCTGCGAGGGTCAAGTCCTGTGGATCCTTGCCGAAATAGAATCGCGAAGCCGCGCCGAGACCGTAAAACCCAGACCCGAAATAGACCCGGTTGAGATAGAGTTCGAGAATTTCATTCTTTGACAGCTGCTCTTCGAGCTGACGGGCCAGACGCACTTCCTGAACCTTGCGCTTGAGCGTTTGCTCTGGCGACAGGACGAGGTTTTTCACCAGCTGCTGGGTAATCGTTGATGCGCCTGAGACGGTGCGTCCGGAAATTACATTTGACCAGGCGGCGCGCGCCATGGCTTGCGTGTCAGCGCCATCATGTTCGTAAAAGCGCTTATCTTCGGCCGCAATGAAGGCGCGCGGCACATGCGGTGGCAATTCATCAATCTTGATCGCCCGGCCATAGCGCGGACCGCGAATCGCAATCGTCTCGCCGGTGCGGTCGACATATTCGATGGCCGGCTCGCGATTGGCATCCCAGAGCGCTGCGGTTTCCGGTAAAGCAGGCATGCCGCGATACAGGCTCTGCCAATAAAGCCAGGCGGCGAGGAGACCGATCAGGGTCAGGACGAAACTACTGATCAAGCCCCATTTCAGAATGGGTCGACCCCGAAAAATGCCCATACCTGCTCCCTGCGATGCTTTCGCAGCTGGTTTCCGAGCGGGTTTTTTCAGACCGGGTTTTCCATTCGAAGCTTTCACGCCCGCTCACCTTTCGCGCAAATCTTCAGCTTGAGTTAGTGAAGAGAAATTGAGGCAGGGTGAAGGCGGAGAGATTAATGAAAGCTTAGCCGCGCATAGGGGCGGGACAGTCCGGTCCTTCGGGTTTGCGATTGCCGGGTTTGGCGCGTTCAGCGAGAATTTTCGCCAGCCGCAAGCGGTCTTCAATGTCTGCTTTTTTCATCGGGCGCATGAAACAGGTGATCGGCTCGCCTGTATCGGCCGCAATCGCGACCGCAATACCGGTTATGCCACCATACCAGTCCCATAGATAAGCAGCTTTGTGCTCACCTGCGAGCATCAGGGCATCAGTTTCTACTGCCGCACGCTCGATCCTCGAGGAATTGCGGCGGATGGCCGTGACATCGAGATCGACGCGCTCAATACTGCCCGCCTCGAAGGCATCGATTGCGCGATCGAGCCTCGGATTGAGGATCTGGCAGTTCGGGCACCAGTCAGCGGTGAAATTGATGACTTTCAAAACCGGCTCCGCCTGAACGGGCAGAGCCGCAATTATCGAAAGAACCAAAAGCGTGAGGACCCGGCGCATCTTCAATCCTGTAGCACGCCAGAGCTGCCAATCGGAATCACAGAGGCGTTACGAGCTGCGTCCGAACACGCGCTCGAAAATGTAATCGACGCGCTTAAAGTGATAGGCATCGTCAAACAGGCTTTCGAGCTTTTCATCTGACAACTTGGCGGTCACGTCTGCATCGGCTTTCAGATGATCGAGGAAGGCCCCTTCGCCCGCCCAGGTTTTCATCGCATTGCGCTGCACCATGCGATAACTGTCTTCGCGACTATTGCCCGCCTCAACCAAAGCCAGCAAAACCCGCTGCGAATTGTGGAGCCCGCCCATCTTGTCCATCACCGCCTGCATATTCTCCGGATAGACCAGCAAGTTCTCGATCACGCCAGCGAGCCGGTGAAGGGCAAAATCGAGATGAATCGTGGTGTCGGGTCCAATGCCGCGCTCGACCGATGAGTGCGAAATATCCCGTTCGTGCCAGAGCGCGACATTCTCCATGGCCGGGACGACCGCCATGCGAACCAGGCGCGCCAGTCCGGTCAGGTTTTCGGTCAAGACCGGGTTGCGTTTGTGCGGCATGGCTGACGAGCCTTTCTGGCCTTTGGAGAAAAACTCCTCGGCTTCGTAGAGCTCGGTGCGTTGCAAGTGGCGGATTTCAACGGCCAGGCGCTCGATTGACGACGCGATCACGCCGAGCGCCGCGAAATAAGCGGCATGGCGATCGCGTGGAATCACTTGCGTGGAGACCGGCTCCGGGCTGAGGCCAAGCTTTTCAGCGACATATTCCTCAACCCGTGGATCGATATTCGCATAGGTCCCAACCGCGCCAGAAATCGCGCAAGTGGCGATCTCTTCCCGGGCGGTCAGCAAGCGCCGCTTGGCCCGTTGGAATTCAGCGTGAAACGTGGCGAGCTTGATCCCAAACGTCGTGGGCTCTGCATGAATGCCATGGCTGCGGCCAATGGTTGGGGTCAGCTTGTGTTCAAAGGCACGTTTCTCAAGCGCCGCAAGCACCCGGTCGAGGCCCTCCATCATAAGGTCCGTGGCGCGCACCAATTGTACATTCAGACAAGTGTCGAGCACGTCCGAACTGGTCATGCCTTTATGAAGGAAGCGGGCTGGCTCTCCGACATGTTCAGCGACATTGGTCAGGAAAGCGATGACATCATGTTTGACCTCAGCCTCGATCTCATCGATCCGAGCGACTTCGAAGGCGCCTTTTTCGCGGACCACGGCGCTGGTGCCGGTCGGGATTTGCCCGAGCTCTTCCATCGCTTCAGCGGCCAGAGTCTCGATCTCGAGCCAGATGCCATATTTGCTGGTCGGGTCCCAGATGGCAGTCATGGCGGGGCGGGCATAGCGAGGGATCATGGCGAGCTTTCAAAAGCGGAGTTAAGGTCTTGCGGCGGGCTATACAGCCGGGCTCAACGAGTCGCAATTGGTCGCCTGTCGATTGGCTTCAATCAGGCCTGTTCGAGCACGCGCGGCAGTTTGAACACAACGCTTTCAGTCGCGGTCGTAACTTCCTCTACCGTGATCTCAAATCTTGCGCGACAAGCCGCAATCAGCCCTTGCACCAGGTCTTCCGGAGCGCTGGCACCCGCCGTCAGACCGAGCGTCTCGACGCCATCAAACCAGGCCCAGTCAATGTTCTCCGCGCTGGCGACCAATTTGGCCTCCTGAGATCCGGCGCGCTTGGCAACTTCCACCAAGCGTTTGGAATTTGATGAGGTCTCAGCGCCGATGACCAGAAAGAGGTCAGCGCGCTCCGCCATGACTTTCACCGCGTCCTGACGATTGGTGGTGGCGTAGCAGATATCTTCCTTGTGCGGCGCGCTGATCGCCGGAAACCGCTTTTGCAGAGCCTCAACAATCTCGGCTGTATCATCGACGCTAAGGGTGGTTTGCGTGACAAAAGCGAGATTATCCGGATCCTTCGGTGTGAAGGTCTGCACATCTTCGACCGTTTCGATCAAATGCATGCCGCCGTCCGGGAGCTGCCCCATTGTGCCAATGACTTCCGGGTGGCCAGCATGTCCGATCAGAACGATTTCGCGGCCGGCACGATGGTGCCGTTCGGCCTCGACATGGACTTTCGAGACCAGCGGGCAGGTCGCATCGACATAGATCATGTCGCGCGCCTCGGCCGCCGCCGGTACCGATTTCGGCACGCCATGAGCCGAGAACACGACCGGACGGTCCTGTGGACATTCATCCAGTTCTTCCACGAAAACTGCGCCCATATGCTCAAGCCGCGAAACGACATGCTGATTGTGCACGATCTCGTGTCTCACATAGACAGGCGCGCCCCATTTGCTCAGCGCCTCTTCAACAATCTGAATAGCGCGGTCGACCCCAGCGCAAAAGCCGCGCGGCGCGGCAAGCAGAATGGTCAGCGGTTTCATATCGTTACAGTGTCCTCATGCTTGCGACGCAGATAGGGCGTTGCGCGCCCTGCCATGCCCCGGTAACACTCTGCGCTCAACATGGACAGCCTCGCGCACGAGGCCAAGAGTGACAAGGCATCACATATGCGAATTCTCGCCCTTTCCACGGTTCTTTTGGCGCTCAGCGCCTGTCAGTCCGGGTCGCGTATTGGCGACGCGTTTGATACGCGCCAGAATCTCGGCACCTGCCCTCCAGCCGGAGCGGTCTACAATGCATCGCGCATCGTCGATTTTGAAGGCGAAGAAAAAGTTTTCGGCAATGTCGAATATACGGGCGAGATTGTCGGCGTTCGCCTGTATTGTCGCTATGCCGGGACGGATCCAGTCCGGGCCGAAGTCGAGATTGACTTTGCCTTCGGAAAGGGACCCGCCGCGACCGGCAATCGTCATGATTATGGTTACTGGATCGCGGTGACCCGGCGCAGTGGCAAAGTCCTGCAGAAACAGCATTTTACCGTGAGTGCAGACTTCTCTGACGGACCGGTCACCGGTGAGAGTGAGCTGATCCAGCGCATTCTCATTCCGCGCGCCGATGAATCCGTTTCTGCGGCAAACTTTGAAGTCCTGGTCGGCTTCGATCTCACCGAGGATCAGCTCACGTATAATCGAGAAGGGCGACGGTTCCGCTTAAACGCGGGACAATAGTCAGGGTTGGGGTAAGACATGACAGATCTCGCGACGCAATTGGCGGCCGCGTGCAGTGCCGCGTTTGTAGCCGAAGGCCTGGAAGCGCGATGGGGCGCGGTGAAACAATCGGATCGCCCGGAGCTGGCAGATTTTCAGTGCAATGGCTGTATGGGGGCGGCCAAACAGGCGGGCATGAACCCGCGTGAATTGGCAGCGAAAATCGCCCCGCGTATTGCCGCACATGATGCCGTGGATCGCGTGGATGTTGCAGGCCCAGGATTTTTGAACATTACAGTCGGCGCTGAAGCGCTGGCGAAACAGGCTGGCTTTATCGCCAATGATCCGCGTGCCGGCGGGGGCGCCGCACCCGATCCAGAAAATGTCATTGTCGATTTTGGTGGACCAAATGTCGCCAAACCCATGCATGTCGGTCATATCCGGTCGGCGGTGATTGGCGATACATTGGTGCGCTTGCTGCGCTTCCTCGGCGATAAAGTCACCGGCGATGTGCATCTCGGCGATTGGGGCCTGCAAATGGGCCTCCTGATCATTGCGGTCATGGATGAACAGCCGGACCTGATCTATTTCGATGCAGGCCAATCCGGCCCCTATCCGTCAGATCCGCCGGTCACCATGGATGACCTGTCCCGGCTGTATCCTATGGCGTCAGCGCGGTCCAAGGACAACGCGGCCTATGCCAAACGGGCCCAGGACGCAGTTGCCGAAATGCAGGCCGGACGGCCCGGATATCGGGCTTTGCTCCAGCATTTTATTGACGTGTCCGTCACCGCTCTGAAAGTCGATTATGGCTTCCTTGATGTGGCGTTTGACCTGTGGAAGGGCGAGAGCGATGTCGATCCGCTGATCGCGCCAATGATCGAGGCCTTGAAGTCAGACGGATACGCGACCGAGGATGATGGTGCCTGGATCATCGACATTGCCCGAGACGGTGAGAATGTGGAAGCCGTCGGCAAGGATGGCCAGCCGCGGCTGAAAAACCCGATGCCGCCTTTCATGCTGGTCAATTCGCGCGGGGCAACCGGGTATCACGCCACCGATCTTGCGACGATCAAGGATCGCATGGAGACGATCGATCCGGATCGCATCTTATATGTCGTGGATCAGCGCCAGGCGCTGCATTTTGAGCAAGTGTTCCGCGCCGCCGATAAAGTCGGCTATATCAGCCAGGACCGGCTCGAGCATCTTGGTTTTGGCACCGTCAACGGCACGGACGGCAAACCGTTTAAAACCCGCGAGGGCGGGACGCTTCGGCTGTCTGACCTCAACGCCATGGCGCTCGAAGAGGCGACCAAACGGATCGGCGAAGCAGGTCTGTCTGGTGACATTGACGCGGTGGAGAAAGCCAGGATTGGTGAGCTCGTCGCGCGAGCCGCCTTGCGTTTTGCCGACTTGCAGAACCAGCGCACGACAAATTACGTGTTCGACCTTGAGCGCTTCACCAGTTTCGAAGGGAAGACAGGGCCGTACCTTCTTTATGCAGCGGTGCGGATCAAAGCGATCCTGCGCCGGGCGGCAGAGGAAGGAAAGTCGGCCGGAGAGATTGCCATCGATGCGCCGGAAGAGCGCAAACTCGTCCTTGCCTTGGATGGGTTTGCTCTGGCCTTGCGACTGGCCCGTGAAAAACGCATGCCGCATTATGTCTGCGAACATGTTTATACGCTGGCGCAGGCCTTCAGCGCCTTCTATTCAGCGTGTCCCATCCTGAAAGAGGATGTTCCCGCCGCGACGCGCGCCTCTCGGCTGGGTCTCTGTCAGGCGGTGTTGCACCAATTGGAAGCCGGGCTCGGAATTCTTGGGATCACCGCGCCAGAGCGGATGTAAGGCACCAAAGGTTAACCAAAAGGCCGGTTTTGTTTACCCGGCCCTAACGCGGCTTAACCACTTCTGCTCGAAAGTGAACGAATCAGCGGCTTCTGGTAACTTTCGGGCAATACGCGTGAGATAGGCTCAGCCTTCAAGATCGATAAGAAGGAACCTGCACGTGCTCAAAAACCTGATCAAAACCTGCGCGGAATCCACCGGCCTGACGCAAGCCAAAACGCGCGAGGCGCTCGGCATCGTCCTCAACACAGCAGAGCGCCAAGGCTCTCCGCTGGCCGAAGCGATATTCCGAAAAATGCCGGGTGCGCGCACGCTGTCTGCGACGACTGGGGCGGATCAGGGCGCCGCGACGAGCATCATCGCGCGCTTGATTGAGCAAACCCCGGGTGGACGCCGTCACGTCGGTGAAGGCATGTTCACCAGCCTTCACAAAGCCGGTCTTGGGCACAAACAAATCTCTCAACTCCTGCCGGCGATCAGCAAATACATGCAGATTACTTACGGCATGGAAGCGTTCGGCCATCTCGGCGATCTCGTGGTTGCCGATATGTTGACGGCCAAGCAGGATGCTGCTGCTGCCGCTTAATTCCTGACCAGACCAGGTTCCTATTCCACGGCTCGCCGCGTTCTCGCGCGGTGAGCCTTTTCTTTTGCGTGGTGCCCGACTAGGGGAGGGGCATGTCGAAACTTGAAGATCAAGTCATCCCGCTCAGCGCATTGACCTTTGAAAGCGATGCGGTTGCGACCGCCACTGCCGAGGCCTGGGACGTCGTTCAGGTTGGCGTCTTGTTGCAGGCCGTGGTGCAGAACCACGCATCGACCCTGTTGGACGATGGCAGCCTGCATACGGTTTCGGTCACATTTGATGCCTCGTCTGAGGCCATAAGTGGATCGGATGTCCGCTTTGAAAGCCGGATTGATCGCAAGACCCGCACTTTGGTGTTTGCCAGCGGGCTCGCCAGCCAGGGCGATCGGCATCTTTTGAAAGCAACTGTCGTATTCCGGATCGCCTGAGCGACGCGCCGCTACATCGGTGTCGTTCGCAAGGGCAGCAGATCGGGGAAGTCCGGATCGCGTTTCTCGGCTTTTGCCGCAAAGGCTTCCTGCATGTGCGAAGGTGGCAGCATGCCGGAATTCCAAACGCCGATATAATCGAGCGTATCTGCAGTCGAATGATCTCGGCCATAATTGATCAGGACCTTGCATCCGGTCACCGCGATCGGATTCTTTGAGGCGATTTCGCGGGCGACGCCCATGACATGTTCCATCATCGCTTCATGGCTGTCGAACACGTCATTGACGAGGCCGATTTCCTTGGCCTTGGCGGCGCCGAGGCGTTCACCCGTATAAGCCATCTGCTTGACCCAGCCTTCTGGAATGTAACGCTGCAAACGCGGGAACGTGCCGACATCTGCGGTCATCGCGATATTGGTTTCCTGAATGCAGAAGAAGGCGTCTTGGGTGCACCAGCGAATGTCGCCAGCGGAAATCATATCGATCGCGCCGCCGATGACGCCGCCCTGGCAGGCAATCAGGACCGGCATGCGGGCCTCTTCCAGTGCGTTGAAAGACGACTGGATCTGTTTGATGTTCGAGCGAAACGCTTCGGCCGCAACATGGCGGTCGGTCTTGCCATGCTTGACGGAGCCATCATCGCCAAAGACCGAGAGGTCCATTCCGGCCGAAAAATGCTTACCGGTGGAGGAGATGACAATCACGCGCGCGGCGGCGCTGGCATCGATTTCTTTGACGATGGCCGGCAACTCATTCCAGAACGCTTTGTTCATCGCATTCATAGCTTGCGGCCGGTTCAACACGATATGGGCAATTTTGTCTTCCACCGACACCGTGAAGCATTCGTGCGTTTTCTTAAGCATCTCTGTCATCTCCAAATCTCTCGCTAAACTACCGCAAGCGCGCTACATTCGCCAGACTGCCCCAGCGATAAGCAGTTAACTGTTTGATTTGACGGGCAAATCTTGTTTGAGTGCTGCAATCGGTGAGGGAAATTCTATGCGGATCATGATCATGGGGGCTTTGGCCCTGACTATTCTACCAGCAGGTTGTGAAACCGGTGCCAGCGGGGATTTCGGACAGGTCTTGGGCGACGTGCTTGGCGGGATTGAAGGCGCGCAATCGCCGAGTGGTGAGCTGACCTTGGCAGAGATCGATGCCGGCTTGCGCCAAGCCCTCGAAATCGGCACCGAGCGCGTCGCGGCACAAATCGGCGTCACCGATGGCTATTGGAAAGACCCTCAGATCCAGATCCCGCTGCCGGGACGGCTCGGCCAGGTTCAAGGGGAGTTGTCCAAGGTCGGTCTGTCCGGTCCTCTGGATGATTTGCAATTGCGCATGAACCGGGCCGCCGAAGATGCCGTTCCGGCCGGCAAGCGGATTGTCATTGATGCGGTCCAGTCGATCACGATTGAAGATGCGCTCGGGATCCTGCGCGGCGGAGACAGCGCGGCCACCGACTTCCTGCGTGGCCGAACCGAAGCCAGTCTGCGCCAGACGTTTACGCCTTATGTTCAGGATGCGCTGGAATCTTCCGGGGCCTATCGCGCCCTCGACAGCGTCACGTCGAGTCAACCGCTGCTCGCTGTGGCTGCCACAGATTACAAATCTGATTTAACCACATATGCGGTCCAATTTGGCCTTGATGGTCTGTTCACCTATCTCGCAGTTGAAGAGAAGAAAATCAGAGACAATCCGGTGGCCCGGACAACAGAGCTTCTCCGTAGAGTATTCGGTTAGAGTAAAGGCAAAGCATGCGTCGCTTCACATTCGAGACTCCTGAAGGCGATATGGCCGCTCTGGAGTTCGGCGATCCTGCAAAGAAACTCGCTGCGCTTTGGGTCCATGCCACGGGCTTCAACGCGATGACGTATCAATCGATTCTGGCGCCGCTCGGATTGCGCACCAAAGTACAGGCGGTCGATCTCAGGGGACATGGCCGATCGACCCTGCCCGCCAAGCCAGGGTCTCTGAAATCCTGGAAGCGCTATCGCGACGATCTGATCGCTTTTCTCGATCGCGAGTCGCCGGTCTCGCCAGTGGTTCTTGGCGGGCATTCCATGGGCGGCACGGTGGCTTTAATGGTCGCCGGTGCTCGGCCCGACAAAGTTGCAGGCCTGGTTCTGGTCGATCCGGTAATCCTGCCCGCCAGCTATTATATGGCCATGCATCTCATCCCGTTCGGGCTCGCGCGCGGCAGTCATCATATGGCGAAACAGGCTCGTCGGCGTCGCAACAAATTCGATTCCCGCGAGCATATTCAGTACAAGTATAAGGGTCGAGGCGCGTTCTCGACTTGGCGTGATCCGTTTCTCGAAGACTATATACTCGATGCGTTTGACCGCACCGATGGCAATGACCCCGATAGCGATCATCAAGTCTGGCAATTGCTGTGTGATCCAAAATGGGAAGCCGCGACCTTCATGGCACAGCGTAACCGTCCCTGGGGCGCGCTGGCCAAGGTCCGCAAGCACAATATTCCGATTACGGTTTTGCGCCCGGACCGTGACTCTGTGATGACCGATGAAACCGCGGCGCGCCTGGTCAAGAAATGTCCGCACTTAGTTCTGAAAGAGCGGGTGAACACCACACATTTCTTGCCGATGGAAGCGCCATATGACGTGCGCGACCAGCTCTCGACCTATATCTCGCGGCTGATCGAAGGTCTCGGCGAGGAAGAGGTGGGGGCCGTCAAACGTTCGCTGCGCAGCATATAGAATTCGCGCAGAACGCGAAAATAAATTTTGACAATTCGTTAATCTTTTGCTCTCTGGGTCCAGGGAGAGAGAGTATGCAGGATCGAATAGCCGCACTGATGGCGTGCGGATTCTTGAGCTTTTTTGTGCTCGGCGCAGCGGGGGCTGCCTCAGATACTTATTTTGAAGCGGTTGTGTTAAAGGGGATGCACGCGGTGTCCTGTAATCAGGACATGATGGCGTCTGAATACTCGACATTAGGCACGCCGGATTGTTCAGTCCATCGGGTATCCACCACCTATCACCGCCAACAGATGGCGAATAATCTCTATCGCGATCAGATGGTGGAAGACTGAGCTTCCAGACGCTGTTTGTCCGGTTCGGCCGATACTAGGTCTCGGTAGTGCTCAAGCAGCGTGACGGTGCCCGTTGAAGGGGTAAGGTCGGCGCGATAGGTCATCGATTCAGCGTCCCAAACCAACATTGATTCAGTCGCATAATAATGTCCGATGCGGGCATATTCGGCGCGTGCCGCCAGAGGCGGAATAATCCGCGACAGGCCAGACAGGACGCGGGCGATCCATTTCAACATTGCTGGCGGCACGTTTTGAATGCGCACCGGCTTGTCCATCAGTGAAAACAGAAACTCCGCTTGCTGTTTTGGTGACATGGCCTCGCCTGGCCCGCCAATCGGCAGGATCCTGTTGTGCCGCTCTGACTGGGTCAGGCAGTCCGCAATATAATTTGCCAGATCTTCATCACTGATCGGTTTGCAGGCGGTGAGCGTGCCATCCCCAAACACCATGAAGGGCTTGCCGGCTTTGACCCGTTCAATCTGGCCGGACAGGGATTTGAAATAGGCGGTTGGCCGGACGATCGAATAGGTGAGACCGGACGCGGCCAATTCGGCTTCAAAGGCGAGCTTGGCGTGCTGAAAGGCGAGGACCGGCTTTTGCACGCAAATGGCCGACAGCAAGATGAATTGGCGAACGCCCGCCTGCTTTGCCAGTGCCAAGGCATCGACATTTGCCTTATAATCAATCTTCCACGCATCTTTGGCCACGCCCGTGCGCGACGCGAGACAAGAAATGACGGCGTCAAATTCCTGACCGGCAAAACCATCCTGCGCCAGGGATGCGATATCCGAAACTTCGCCAAGCCGCACAATCGCGCCGCTGGATTGCAGGCTTTTGGCCGCTTCTTCTGATTGTCTTCGAATGAGGCAGACGACCTCATAATCCCGCTCGAGCAGGGCTTTTGCGGTCGCCATCCCAATCGTTCCACTGGCCCCGAGCAGGAGAATGCGTCTGGCTGGGTCTGGACTGGTCATATCAGCTCTATAATACCAATCCCCGCGGCGCGAGTTTTTCGAGTTCTGCGATTTGCTCCGGCGGCGTTGGAATAACTTTGCGCTTGTCCAAGTCAAAGGTCACGGCGACGGCTTGGCAGGTGATATAGGCCTCACCCGTGTCCGGGTTGAGCACCCAATGCGACAGAGAATGAGTTTTTTCGGCGACGTCAGCGAGGCTGGTATGGATCACGTATCGATCGCCCGCGCGTGGCCATTTGCGATAGATTAGACGGTATTCCAGCACAGCGCCGCCCATGCGCGCACCGTCTTGAGACGAGGCGACTTTGCTGCGCCAATCGAATAGCAGGGTCGGAACCGAGTCAGATATCCGGCCCATGAACCAGGGTGCCCAGAACCGGCCGAAGACATCACACTCTTTCGGCAAAACCATACCGCGCCCAATTTCTGGCGCGCCGGTTTTTTCGACCTGCGCCAAAGTCGCCATGCTCGACGGAATTGGCGTGACGTCTGGATCGAGACCCCGTGGCTTGGTTTCATTCGGCGGCGTGTCGATGAGCGCTTCCAGTTGGGCACGAGACCGCGTGCTCCATGGAAACGGTTTTCCCGACCGCGCATCGACATGCAATACGCGCGTGCGAAAGGCGGCGGCGGGCGACCCGTCGCCATGGCGCATATCCTGGTAGATTAAGGCGCTGGTTTCATCCCACTCCAACACGCACCCCGTCATCCTTAAGGGCTTTCCAGGATGCGTTTCGCGAATATAGCGAATGTGGTGTTCGGCGGGCAGGAGCGTAGACGGCGCATTGGGACGAAACGCATGCGGCATCTGGATCGCGCCGGCAAAACTGCCCAGACCTTCCATCGCCTTTTCGACATAGACGCGGACATTCATGTGCCCCATCTCATCGCAGTCCCAGGTGTTGGCGATGCCGCTCCACAATGGGATCATGTTTTACAATTCCTGCAAATGCCGCGTGCTTCGATAACCGCATTCTGAATAGTGAATCCCGCCGCTTCGGTTTCGTGCGCGAGGGAATCGCTGGTTTCCACCGCATGCAGCTCTTCGGCACCACCGCAGCTCTGGCAAATCAGAAAGACCGCCGAGTGCGCATGCTTGGTATGACCACAGGCGACATAAGCGTTCAGGCTTTCAATCTTGTGTGCCAGGCCCATCTCCTGAAGAAAATCGAGCGCGCGATAGACGGTTGGAGGTTTTGCGGCGCCTTCTCCATCGAGATTAGCGAGCAAATCATAGGCTTTTGCCGGTTCTTCGCTCTCCAGTAAGAGGTGCAGGACTTTGCGCCTTATGGGCGTCAGCTTTTGTCCTTTGGCGGTGACCAATTGCTCAGCCTCCAACAGAAAGGCTTCTGCCTCTTGCGGGCTGCAAGGCGTATTGGCGTGAGAATGCGCGTGCGTGTGGGCCATGGGCGCCATTTTGGGGGTTTGTGGGGAAATGTGAAGAGGCCTCGGCTCGAAAGCGTGGATTCTGTTCGTTTGGCATTGTCGAACCGACGCGTCACTCCGGGAAAATACGCAGGTGAGCGCCTGTGCCGCGCGGCATGTCCCCGCGCGTCAGAAAGGCCAGTTTTTAATTTCAAAACAGGGTTCTAGGTGGGGGCAAGCTTAGAAAAAAGGGGCTTCAACATGAAATCGCTATTCTGCTCTGTCTTGATGGCCACGTCGACTTTAATCGGCGCAGCCGCCTATGCCGAGGACAATCCATGGATGGTCCGCGGACGGGTGCTGGGCGTGCTTCCAGATGAGGGCGCGGATCTCAGCGTTGCCGGTGCAGGTCTCGCAGGCAATGTCGATATTGGCGACCAATATGTGCCAGAACTCGATATTACCTACTTCTTCAACAAGAACATCGCGGCGGAATTGATTCTGGCCGTGACCCCACATGATGTTGAAGCGGTCAATGTCACAGTGCCGGGCGCGCTGACGGATGCGACAGTGGATCTCGGCGATGTCTGGTTGTTGCCGCCAACCCTGACCCTGCAATACCATTTCGATACAGGCACGCAGTTCAAGCCTTATGTCGGCGCTGGCGTGAACGCGACCTTCTTCTTCAATGAGGATGAAGGCTCGGTCGCCGATGGCATCGATTACGATCCAAGTTTTGGCGGTGCGCTACAGGTCGGCTTTGACTATGATCTTGATGGCCAACCCGGCGGCTGGCTGTTTAATGCCGACGTCAAGAAGATCTGGATCAACACGGACGTCACGGTGGACTTTACAACCGCGCTTGGCGCCACTGTCGACGCAGACGTCGACATTAACCCGACCGTGGTTGGTATTGGTTTCGGCTATAAATATTAGCCTCTTGCCTCCTTACGATACCAACCGCTATGGGCCCCGAACTGGCTGTGGTTCGGGGCCATTTTTATTGATCAAGAAATAAATATGTAGTAATAAATAGTATTTAGTTTTATTAGGGAAGGTAATGTGAGATTTTTAATTGTATTATTTATACTATTCTCGTTTATTTTTAATGCAAATGCACAAACTACCTGTTTGGGTATAAATTGCGGCCCAGGTTCATCTGGCGGCAGTGAAACGAACCCAGGATCTATCCAAGAGTATGGTGAGTTTCTGAATCGGCTCCATCAGAGCTTCCTAGACGACGGACCAGGTGGACGCACAAAGTGCATCCAAGACTGTCATCGCGACCATGATCTGGCGAGGCTCGATTGTTGGCTTGTCTACGAGGAGTCGGTGAGCATTTTCAGAGATGAAAATCTGGTCTCATGTTTAAGCGTGGCGAGGGAAAAGCATTTGGAATGTCTAGGCCCAGAGCAACTGCTGCAGTGCTGGTAACGCGATCGGTTCGATGACGTCGTTTACCCGAAGCCTCTCAACATTTGAAATGTCGCTCTCGAACTAAACCGCTCACTAGCCCCTGCTATTCTTGCGTTAACGCAAAAACGGAAGGCTGTTTTCGTTTTTGTGAACCCGCTTTCATCCCGTTCATGCGCCATCCCTCCGCGCTCTCAGCCGCGCAATCAGTGTCGGCACGTCATATTCCTCATCGCCGTCATAGCGCGG
This sequence comes from Hyphomonadaceae bacterium, assembly GCA_024743315.1. GTDB lineage: Bacteria > Pseudomonadota > Alphaproteobacteria > Caulobacterales > Hyphomonadaceae > Henriciella. The sequence goes on along the minus strand of JANSWU010000004.1, from coordinate 349,214 downwards.
GGCATTGCGTTCATAGGCCGCTTCGATCTTGTCGTGGATCGGTTTGATGCGAACGATATTGTACGAATGGGTGACGACATAAAACTCGCCCGCCCGGATCTGCTCGACGACCTTCTCAGCGAACGTGTCGGCATCCATGGCGAACTGTTCTGAGCCCTTGGTCATGTCCGAGGCAACAAAGCCCGGCACGATCATGCCAATCTGGATGAAGTCCGGAAAATCATCGCGCATCGCTTCCGTCAGGCCCCGCACGGCGTGTTTCGAGGCGATATAAGCGGCGCTATTTGTCACTGCGTTGAAAAAGGAATTCTCCGAGGCGAGGTTGTAAATCGCAGCCGGTTCGCCTTGTTCTATCATCCGCTTGCCAAAAATCGCCGCGCCGTGCCAGACGCCAAAGAAATTGACATTCATCAGGCGGTGCAGGTCTTCCAGAGGCACATCGACCATCGGCGCGCGCCCGACCGAGATGCCGGCATTGTTGATCAGCACATGCACACCGCCAAAAGTGTCCCAAGCGAAATCCGCGAACGCTTCCATGCTCTGGGGATCCGTCACATCCATGACCATGGCGGCCGCGTCGATGCCGAGCGTGTGCAATTGCGCGATGGCTTCATCTAGCCGGGTCTGACGCGGTTCACCGATGACGATCTTAGCGCCTTCGGCCCCAAACCGCTTGGCCAAGCCAAAGCCGATGCCGGTCGCGCCGCCGGTGATGACGACGGTCTTGTTTTTAAAGCTGTCCATTTGGTCCTCCCGCAATCATCCTATACTGAGAGCTGCCGGGCGGCGAGGTCGCGCATGATTTCTTCAGAGCCGCCGCCAATCGCCATGACCCGAACCTCGCGATAGATGCGCTCGACGCGGTGACCGCGAATGAAGCCCGCTCCGCCGAGGATCTGCATCGCCTCGCGGGCGCAATATTCGAGCGTTTCGGTGGCCTGGACTTTCAACATGGCGAGCTCGGCGACCGGCGTGTTGCCGTTCTGGACATGCCAGGCATAGGTGTCGAGCATGCAGGTCGTTGCCCAGACGCGCTGCGCCATGCTGGCGAGCTTGTGGCGGATAACCTGATGGTCGGCGAGGCGTTTGCCAAAGGTCTTGCGCTCCTGCGCCCAGGCGGCGGCTTCTTCGACGCAGACACGGGCCGAAGCCGCCGCGCCAGCCGCCATGCCAAGCCGTTCGCCATTGAAATTGGCCATAATGCCGTAAAAGCCTTTATCTTCTTCGCCGATCAGGTTTTCGGCCGGGACAAAGACATCATCGAAATGGATCGTCGCCGTATCGGACGCCCACCAGCCTTGCTTGGGCAACTCAGTCCGGCTCACGCCTTCGCCCTCGAGATCGATCAGCATCAGCGAGATCCCGCCCATGCCCTCACCGCCCGTGCGGACCGCTGTGGTTAGCCATTTCGAAGTCATGCCGCCAGTGATGTAAGTCTTCGAGCCATTCACGCGCCAGCCATTGCCATCCTTCACGGCTTTGGTCTTGAGTTGCGCGACGTCGGAGCCGGCCGACGGTTCGGTGATGCCAAGGCTGATCTGTGTCTCACCGGACAGGACCTGACGGCCAATCTCGGTTTTCATCTCCTCGTTGCCGAGGGCCATAATCGGGGGCAAGCCAATGCCATGAATCATCAGCGCCGAGGACACCCCGCCGGCGCCGATCCGCGCCAGTTCTTCAGAGGTGACAATGCCGTGGAAACGGTCAAACTCGGTGCCTTCACCGCCATATTCGGTTGGATAGCCAATGCCAAGAATGCCTGCCGCTTTGGCCTTTTTGAACAGCTCGCGTGGGATCCGACCCGCCTCTTCCCAGTCTTCCACAAACGGCATGATCTCTTTGTCGACAAAGCCGCGCACGGAGCGCCGCCATTCAGAATGCGTCTCATCCATGTGCGGGCAGGGCGGGCGGAGGCTGTCAAAGGTCAAAGTCATAGGCCGGATCGTGGCTGTGGCATCGCAGAGGTCAAGCCATCACGTGGCGGCAGAGCAAGGCTGGTACTTCCTCGCCAAGACGCCATATTGGACGAATGCAAGTCTATAATGAGCCCGGTCAGGCGCCGGAGAAACCTCCGATTTTCCGCAAGGGGTTCCCGACCGTCATCCTGCTCCTCGCCGGGGCGATAATTGCTGTGTCGCTGGTCCAGTTCAATGTTTCGCCTCGACTGCAAGAGTGGATGTTGTCGGTCGCTGCGATCGCTGGCGGACCAGGCTTTGAAGGCGTGGTCCGGCCCTGGGGTGATTTCGCGCCTTTCGTGCTGCACACATTCCTGCACGGTGGATCGTTTCATTTATTACTGAACATGGCCATGCTGATTGCGCTCGGGCCGATCATCGCCAACGCGCTCGGCAAATCTGTCTCAGGATCGATCCTGTTCCTGATCTTCTTCGCCGTCTGCGCCATTGGTGGGGGCTTGGCACAAATGCTCTGGTACGCGATCGAAGCCAAGGACGGGATCGCCATTGGCGCCTCTTCGGCGATTTCAGGCCTGTTGCCGGCGGTTGGTTTTATTCAAAGCGGCTGGCGCGGTGCCTGGTCGATCAGCGTGCCCTGGATCCTGATCAATCTCGTCTTGGCCTTTCTCGGCGGCGATGTCGGAATGATGGTGATTGCCTGGGCCGCGCATTTGGGCGGGCTGGCGGCAGGGTTCACCTATCCGGCGTTCCAGGCCTTAGCGCGGCGCTAGCATCTCTTGCAGCAAACTGGCCTGGGTTTCCCAGGCGGCGGTTCCCGGCGCGATCAGGTCGACATGATTGTTGCCCGGGACAATGACAGCGCGGCCCGATCCGCCCGTTGCCCGATCCTTGGCAGCAATTTCATCTGCCAGCCCGGGCGGAGAAATACGGTCCATGGCCCCGCTGACACTGACAAAGGCCCCCGGCACGGGCAACAGTTCGGCGGGCGACGTGTCTGAATAAACGTTCTCCCGGGATTCGCTCGGGTTGCCCGTAAGCTCATCGATGATCGCGCCCAAACAATCGAATTGCGTAACTCTCACTGACGTCTCGAGATCGGCCAAACCGCCCGAATTGATCACGCCGACTAATGGCAAAGGATTGGCAGTCTTTAACGGGCTGGTTTCAGGCAATGCCGATCGCGTCGCAAGCCAGGTCACCAGATGCCCGCCCGCGGAGTGGCCAATGCCCGCCACCCGATTAAGGTCGAGATCATTTTCTTCAGCATGATCGCGCAGCGCGTCTGCGGCTTTGGCGACGTCGAAATAGGTTCCCGGATAGCCGCCGCCGTCCTCATCAACGCCGCGATATTCAATGTTCCACACCGCAAGCCCGCGCTGGCGTAGGTCTTCGGCGGCATAATTCATCAAAGTGCGATCCGCGACGGCTTTCTGCCAACACCCGCCATGCACCATCAGCACAACGGGATGTGGTCCGGGGGTTTCAGGGATCCAGAGATCGACAATCTCAGTCTCCTTGTCGCCAAGGCGGATGCTGGTGGTCGGGTTTGGCTGTTCCTGCGACAGTAAATCCCCCCAGGTCAACAGCGCCAGCTCGGCAGGCATGTCGGTTGTTTCAACATTTGCTGCGAGATCAGGGGCGGATGGTTCAGCGGGCGCGGGCTCTTGCGCGCAAGCGGCGAGGCAAATCATGGCGACGCTGAGGGAGACGAGCAGTTTCATAGTGGGTCTTTTTTCGTGTTCGGCCTAGTTTGGCAAGCACGATTGAGGACTGGTCCCGTTTCAAATCCTATTGCAGAAGGCGCGTATGGCATATGCACTCCCGACCAGCCGCGCGGCGGCCATGGCTGAAGATCAAAGCGACCCATTGGCATTAGCGGCGCAGAAATTCTGTTTGCCCGACGGTCTGATCTATCTCGACGGTCATTCGCTTGGCCCAAGTTCGCGCACTGCGCTGGAAGCGGTAGAGCGCACGGCGCATGAGGAATGGAGTCGGGGTCTGATCCGGTCGTGGAACGACGCTGACTGGATCAATCTGCCGAAGACAGTCGGCGCGAAACTCGGGCGTTTGATCGGCGCACCCGCAGAAGACGTCATCGTCTGTGACAGCGTATCGATCAATCTCTACAAACTGGCTGCGGCGGCATTGGACCTGGTCGACCATAAACGGATCCTGGTCGAGGCGGATGAGTTTCCGACCGACCAGTATATGGCACAGGGCTTGAGCGCTCAGACCGGCGCCGACTTTGTCCGCATAGAGAGCGGCGCCGCGCGGCAGGCCTTGCGCGATGGCGGCGTGCTTTTGAAAAGTGTCGTCAATTATCGCACCGCCGTGATTGAGGATATTGCCGGCCTGGAACAGATCGCGGCTGAGGCTGGGGCGCTGATCATTTGGGATCTCAGTCATGCCACCGGCTGCGTCGATCTCAACCTAGCTGACGATGGTGCGAATTTGGCAACCGGCTGCACCTATAAATACATCAATGGCGGACCGGGCGCCCCGGCTTTCATCTTTGCCGCAGAAGACATCGCGTCGAGGCTACGCAATCCATTGCCGGGCTGGTTTGGCCATGCTGACCCGTTTGCGTTTGATGCAGATTACCGCCCGGTGGCGGGCGCAGCGCGCTTTGCTGCTGGGACACCCGGGGTCCTGTCCTTGCGCGCTTTGGACGGCGCACTTGATGTTTTTGAAGGTGTTTCGGTCGAGCAACTCAGCGCCAAGGCGCGGGCCCTCGGGGATCTTTGTTTGTGGTGGGCGGAACGGCTGGGCCTAGAACCGATCTCGCCCGGAATTGGCGCGCGGCGCGGCGGCCATGTCAGCCTGTTGCATGAACAGGGATATGCCGTCGTCCAGGCCTTGATCGCGCGCAATATCATTCCGGATTTTCGGGCGCCAGACGCAATGCGATTTGGATTCTCGCCGCTCTATGTGCGCTTTACGGAGGTTTGGGATGCGATGGAGGCGCTGCAGGAGATCCTCGCGGCGCGCACCTGGGATCAGCCTCAGTTCAAGATAAAGGCGACAGTGACTTAAACGCGAACGACCGGGGCGGTTAGGCCGCGTGCACCGGTCTTGCGCAAGGCTTCGCGCTTGAACCGGTAAAGCTCTGCCGGGCGTCCGCCGGTGCCGCTTTCCATTTCGCCGGTGCCTTCCACCAGACCGGTGCGATCCAGGGCGCGACGGAAATTCTGTTTGTGCAGCACTTGTCCGAGAATGGCTTCGACCGTGCTTTGCAGCGCCGTCAGCGTGAACCGCTCTGGCATCAGCTCAAACACGACGGGGCGATACCGGATCTTGGCGCGCAAGCGGCTGATTGCGGTGGCGAGGATCCGTCTATGATCAGACGCCATCGGTTCGCCGAGCTGGGCATCCGGTTCAGGCAGGTCCAGATCTCGCGCACATTCCGCCACAAGCCCCGCTTCATATAGCAGCTCATAGCGCTCGAGCACCGCCTCATCCGGCCAGTCATTGCCATGCAGGCCGAACGCGCTCTCCGCCCGGGTCAGTCGGTCCGGGTTGCCGGCGGCCCAGGTGATCAGCTTTGGCGCGATCACCTGTTGAATAATTGCCGGCGGGCCGGCGCGGCGGTCTTCCCAGGGAAAATGGCGATACCAACCGCGCCAACGCGCTTCAAAGGCTTCCGGCAAACGTTCAGCTTCGGGCGTGAGGGCCAAATAGCCAACGCTGACAACACGGGCATCTGGCGGCGCGTTGAGCAAGGTCGCTTCCGGGCTTTCGCGGTCGCGATCGCCGAATGTGTAGAGCTGTTCGACATAGCCGAGCTGAAAGCCGGTCTGTTCTTTCACCCAACCGCGCAAAGCGAGTTCAAATGTGCGATGCGCTTCCGGGTCAAACGCGCCGAAGGGCAGGGCAGCGAGATCGCCGTCGCGGCGGGTTGTCAGCACGCGCGGCTTTTCGCCATCATAGGCGACAATCACGACCGACAAGCCAATGATCAGGCTCATGCAGGCGCCTCGATATGGGCAAGCAGGTCAACTGTGCGCGACACAAAATCGGCTTGTGCGGCTTCTGTCGGTTGCGGCGTCAGGGTCAATTTGATTCCCCGCGGAGGATGACCGAAAAAGCGATCAGATTCGGCTTCTGAAAACCCGGCCAATTGAGTGGCTTCGAACCAGGCGCAAATATTATCGGCTTTCTTGATCAGGCGTTTCAAGCTGGCGGGCGTCTCAGCCGGTAAGCCAAACCTTGCATGGATGGCATAAGCGAGGCGGGCCTCGATGTCCTTATAGCCATCCCCGAGCACCGCCTTGAACGGCGAGATCATGTCGCCAATCACATATTCCGGGGCATCGTGCAGCAAAGCCAGTAGACGTGAGCGCGGATCAAGACGCGGCTCTAGCTGCACACATAAGGCTTCGACGATGACGCTGTGCTGCGCCACGGAAAAAGCATGCGCGCCCTTGGTCTGACCGTTCCAGCGCGCGACCCGAGCGAGCCCATGAGCGATGTCTTCAACCTCTACATCGACCGGTGATGGGTCGAGCAAGTCCAGACGCCGGCCGGACAGCATGCGCTGCCAGACTCGGGCGGGCGGTTGGCGGGTAGGCTTTCGGATCGTCATTCGCTCTCTGATTGCGCAAAACGGGTCAGGCGTAAAGAAATTGGGCGATTTTGATTACGAATTGCCCGATCTGTGCCGGATTTGACTCAGCTCTCGTTAAGACGTGGCGGGCATATTGGTCTCATCGACGGCGCAAGACCGAGGCATGGTGATGATTGAAGCAAGGGTGAATTGGGCGGGCCAAGCCAGCACCGCCTGGTGGGTGCTCTCTATAGCAGTGACAGTTATTGTCTTCGAAGCCGTCCGCGCCAGTAAAGATGTTTTCTGGGCGGACATGGTCGACGAGGACGAATAGTCCGCACGCGCCTGCAAACGACGCGTTTGAGGCCCCTGAGTGGGCCGGATCTAGACCGCGACCATCCACTCCAATCCGTATTGATTGCCATGCTCGCGCACGATCTTGGCGGTGCGCCGTAAGGACTCATTTGGCGCAAATACCTCTATGCGCTGCTGTGTCTCGAACTGGAACTTGCAACGCAGTTCAGCGCCTGAATCCGAAGTGTTCGTGATCAAGCCTCGAATGATCGTCGCGTGATCAACCCGAATGAGACATGGGGTCCATGTCGCTTCACGCTGTTCGTGCCGTACTAGTCTCGCAGTCATTGGCAACCTCTCATAGATCGGTCCCCACCCAGTATTGGACTGGGGCAAGTGCCGTGCCATCGCCACATTTCAATTTAGGACGGTCGACGGAGCTGTTTCAGATTGGACCAGGCTTAACCTTAATGCGGCTTGCGCGCGGGCCAGGATCAAGCTGCGACGCGCTCACCAATCGTGGTGCGATGCAAGAGGCGGTCATGCCCGGCATAGCCGCCGGTCGCCATATGCACGACGGAGCGATTGTCCCACATGACCAGCATGTCTTTCTGCCATTCATGGCGATATTGAAACTCCGGTCTTGTCTGCCATTGATACAATTCGATCAAAAGCTCACGACTTGCCTCCGGGTCCATGCCCTCAAACCCGGTAATATAAGCCACCGAGCTGAAAATCGCTTCGCGGCCGGTCTCTGGATGCTTGCGGATCAGAGGGTGCGTGTGCGTGGCAAGCGCCGTGTCTGAGGGGCGGATGTCCATGCTCCGATCGCCTGGATCATTTTCGCCATACAGCCCGTCCTTGCTATAGCCGAGGGCGGCCGAATGGATCGCCTTTTTGCCGCTCACCCTGGCGCGCAATGCGTCCGGCATCTCGTCCCAGGCCTTTTGCTGATTGGCGAACAAAGTGTCGCCGCCGATCGGCGGAATAGTAATCCCAAACAGGCACGTCCCTGCCGGGGGGATTTCCTGGAAGCTCCAATCCGAATGCCAGGTTTCGGCAAAGATGGGCGCGGTCTCATCCGCGGCCCGCTTGACCGCAATGATATGATCGCGCCCTGCAATCGGCGCGATATAAGGATCATGCCCAAAGGGGCCGAAATACAGCGTAAAGCGCTCGAGATCATCATCGCTCATGGCTTGGTCGGGAAAGGACAGAACCAGATGCTCGAGCCAGGCGGCGCGGATGTCCGCAACGGTGTCCTCGTCAAGTGGCGCCGTCAGGTCGACGCCGGTCACGGTCGCGCCGCACGCCTGTCCACTGGGTTCAATTTGCAGGGCCATGGTTTCCTCCCGATTTTTGTTTTGGGAGATATGAGCAAAAACAAAACCCGATGCCAAGGCACCGGGTTTCAAAGGTATTCGGGGATGAAAAAGGGTTAGGCGGCGACCGCTTCCTTTTTCGGTTTCGGGTCGCGCAGAACATAGCCGCGGCCCCAAACGGTTTCGATATAATGCTCACCGCCTGTCGCATGCTGCAATTTCTTGCGCAGCTTACAGATGAACACGTCGATGATTTTAAGCTCAGGCTCGTCCATGCCGCCATATAGGTGGTTGAGGAACATTTCCTTGGTCAGCGTTGTGCCTTTGCGCAAGGAAAGCAGCTCGAACATTTGGTATTCTTTGCCGGTCAGGTGGACGCGCTCTTCGTCGACTTCGACGGTCTTGGCATCCAAGTTGACCAGGATCTCGCCGGTGCGGATGACGCTCTCAGCGTGGCCTTTGGAGCGACGGACAATCGCCGTGATACGGGCGATCAGCTCGTCCTTGTTGAACGGCTTGGTGAGATAATCGTCGGCGCCATAGCCGAGCGTTTTCACTTTCGCCTCAATGTCCGGGTTGCCTGACAGGATCAGGACCGGGGTGTTGACCCGTGCCATGCGCAGCTGCTTGAGCACGTCATAGCCAGAAATGTCGGGCAGTGAGAGGTCGAGGATGATGATGTCATACTCATAGACCTTTCCCAGGTCGACGCCTTCTTCTCCAAGGTCAGTTGTGTAGATGTTAAAGCCTGCCGCCTTCAGCATCAGTTCGATACTGCGAGCGACCGCATTATCATCTTCAATTAGTAAGACTCTCATATTCAGCTCCCCGAATCAGTCTATTCGCATTCCTAGCGTGATCGTTAACCATTGTGAATCTAGGTAATGAAAGTAACCGAAGATTTAACAATCGGATTCGAAACGATAATTTTATTCACACCTCTTAAGAATGCAGGTCTTGCCCGGTCCGCCCGAGAAGCGTGTGAGCAATGGCGATAACGTCCTGCACGGGCTGTGAAGACGCGTTTGTTGAAATTAACGTTCTCTGGCTGCGAATGGCTTCGCGAACGGCATCGTCGCGAATAATTGTGCCCGCCAGGTGCGGCCGGAAGCCTAAAAAGGTCTGACACGCTTGGGCCACCGCAGAATAGGTGTTCTGCCCGGCGGACCGGGTTTCGCACTGATTGATCGCAATGGTTTGTTCTACGCTCGGGGCATAGCCCTTCAAAACTTTGATGAATGCATAAGCATCAGTCATCGAGGTCGGCTCGTCGGTGATGACCATCAGCACTTTGTCTGCGGCGCGCGCCAGACGCATGCAATTGGCTTCGATCCCGGCACCAAGATCCAGAATGACCTGATCATATTGCAAGGCGAGCGCGGAGAGACCGGCAGCCAGCCGCGCCACCTCTTCAGACGAGAGTTCGGCCAAAGCACCGGATCCAGATCGACCGGGCAGGACGTCAAAGCCGCCATTTGCAGAGCCGCCATCGACCGGGGTTACCGCGTCTTCGAGCTCAACCCATCCTGCGATGACGGCCGCAAGATCGGTTTCTGGCGCGATGCCAAGCTGTACATCGACATTAGCGAGTCCAAGGTCACCATCGACCAGCAGCGTGCGTCGTCCGGCTTGTGCCATGGCGCTGGCCAGGGTGATCGACATGAATGTCTTGCCAACGCCGCCTTTGCCGGAGCCGACCGCAATGATCGAAGCAGGTTCGACCCGGCGCGGTGGGCGCTGGTTCGGTCGCTCTTGTGATTTCGGAAGTAGGAAGCTCATTACGCGGCTCCTTTCAGTGCGACATGGGCCGGTGCGTCTTCTGTCAGCAATTGGGCCAGTCTTGATGGGGTCGCTGGCACCAGGCCACCACCAATGAATGGGGTGATGGCGAGGTGCGAGAATGCGATTTTAGCTGATATGAGCGCTGAAACGATACCGCCCCTTCGGCGGGTCACGTCCAGCTTGGTCACGATCGCTCTCCGCACTCCACATCTTGCAAAGGCTCTTGCGGCCTCATTGAGATCTTCAGGATGCCCTTCGGCGCTGATCACAAGCACCGGCTCGGCATCAATCACCGCAAGCAGGTCTTGCAGGCTCGCCATGTCTTCCTGGTCAAACGGAATAATCGCCGGCATGTCGATGATGCAGCGTTTATTATCCGCTTTGATGGTTTTGAGTAGGGCGAACAGATCATCCGGATTGGTTACCGAACGGATCTGGTCCTGCTCTTTTTCAAGATAGGCCGCGAGTTGCGCGCCGCCGGCGGTCAAGTCGAGGTCGGCGGCGACCGGCAAGACTTCCGCTTTGGCAACAGCGGCGCGGCGTGTGAGCTTGGCAGCGGTTGCGGTGCGGCCGTGTCCTGGGGCGCCGACCAAAACGATATTGCGATGTGGCACCGGTGGGATTGGGTCACAAGAAATGGTGGATTCAAGACCGGCGGCCAAAGCCGCACTCGGTTCGCTGCCTTCAAACCCGCCTGTCAGTCCAGCATCCGCAATCCGGTCGGCAAACCTTTGCGGTGCGCCATGCCACAAGAGGGAGTCGCGAACGCGATTGCGAACCGGGCTTTCGACCAGACGCGGCGCCGGATTGGCGCCCAGTCGGGTCAGAATTCGCGACTCACTGGGCACCATTCCGCCGCCCATTTTATCCGTCGCTGCTCGCACTTCCACGCCGCCTGGCACTTCGCGTTCGGACAGGATGACCGCATCATCGCCCATTTCCGCGAAGATTAATGCCTTTGCTGCCTCAAGGGACTCAGCGGCAAACATCTTCATTCGCATACAGCACACTCCACTTTATGGAATCGAGTGTTGAGGCGAAATGGTTAACAGAATCTGTTGATTTGTTAGTTTTTCACAGCTTCTGGTGAATGTGGACAAGTTTACATCTGCGGCGTGGGCGGTACGGCGCGGGAATCAGCCTTCGTCGAATTGATACACAATATTAAAGCTGAAATCGCGCGAGCTGATATTGAAGGTCTGTTCCTGGCCGATGCGGTCAATTGGAAACGCTCGGTCTTTGAACCCGCCGCGCTCATCATCGCCGACCGGGTCGCCATCGATCATTTCTGCGGTCAAGGCGATGGTCTCGTCGACCCGTGGATCATACAGAAATTCGATCGACTGGTTGACGTTAAGCTTGTCGCCCGTGCTGAAGCCTTTTTCGCCATTCTTCCAATCATAAAGGATCATCGGCTGGACACTCGAGGTCAGCTTTGCGCTGACAAACATCTTACGCATATCGACCGTATTGAAGGGACCTTCATCATCGGCCAGCAAACATTCGATCCGCTTGACTGTGAGTTTCAAATTGCGGGGACCAACATTGGCAATCCGCGTGTCGATCAGGTCGAGGAAATTGCTTTGCGGGAATCTTGTGCGAAATTCCTGCAGCTTGGCGATGCTATTTGATGATAGCGCCTGGCCGAGCGCGATCGCTTCATTCTCTGTCAGCAATTGATCGGATGGGCATTTGTTGAAGCAGAACCAGTCCGGCAATCCGCCGGACGTCATATAGGGCTGGCCATCAATCGCACGCTGCTTGGCGACCTCTTCAATGGTTTCAAGCATGGCGAAACTGGCCTTGCGCTCTTCTTCCAGCAATTCTTCCGCGAGCACCCGTGCGAACAAACCGTCATCCGGCGTGGTTGATCCTGGCGCTGTTGCATAGGCGACCACGACGCCAGACTGTGCGCGGACCGGGACAAAGCCTTTGGTTGTGCTTTTGGAAAAAGACTGTTCCAGCTCGTTCCGACAGGCGTCTGAGACGAGAACCACGGCTTTAGCGCTGCTTGCAGAGAGGCCCTGAATCAAGTGGTCGACCCGAATGCCCTTGCGAATGAGCTGCCCCGGCGTGCTGATCGATTCCTTGGCGGGCAATAGAAAGTTGCGGGCGCGCCCGTCAACTTGCGCTGTGGCCCCATGCATCGAGGCGTAAACAAAGACAACGACATCATCGCCGTCAGCGGCCTCGGCTTCAATGGCGCGCTCAAAATTGGTGATCGCTTGATCCATGCCATCGGAATCGGCATCCAGCACTTTGGTGATCTGATAGCCAAGGGTCTTGAGTGACGCCTCGATCATGGCGGCGTCGCGATGCGTATTGGAAAGTTTGCCAACTTCGCTCGGATAATCCTGATTGGCCATTAATAAGGCTAACCGTTTTTCTTCTGCGTTTGCTGAATGCGCCATTGCAGCCCCCAGAATAATGGTGCTGAAGCCGACAATGAGTGTCTTTATTATTTTCATGAGAACGCCCTCCCTCGTGATAATGATCACACAGAGGGAAAATGTGCAATGAAACTCGCGTTTTACGCGAAAGGCTGTGTTCTGGAGTCGATGATTTCGCTCAGGGTCACGCCGAGCTGGCCATCTGCGACAACCAGACGGCCGCGGGCCATCAACCGATCCGAAACATAGATATCGACCAGGTCGGTCGTGCTGTTTTCAAGCTCGACAATCTCGCCTTCACTTAGCGACATCAGCTCTTCCATCGGTATGCGCGCTTCGCCCAGGACGACATCGACCCGAACGGGAGCGTCCATGAGCGAGTTTTCGAGCGCGCGATTTGCGGTCATGAGGCGAGTGTCTCTTTGGTTTAAGGTATTAACGTGGCTGTGAATGGTTGCCGAGAAATGAACAAATCATCTTTGTTCCGAAAATAAGTCAGCTTGCCCCTCGATCACAACTGCGGCGAGGCGGCGCACGCGCTCGAGGGCCTCCGCGCGGTCTTGTTCATCGATTGCGGCTTTCTCAAGACAGGTAGCCAGCTCAACTATGCTCGCCAATACCGATTTGAGCTCAGATGAGGTTTTCTCAAGCCGGTCTGCCTGTTCGGCGAGCGTATCATTGCGTGCAATCGCAGCGCCGCTGGCCTGGGCGTCTGAAAGCAAAAGTGCAAGTTCCGAGGTTTGCAAGGTGACAGTGTCACGAGCGGCGGGGGCCGGGGCGCTGAAATCGCTTTCAAATGGAAATGGTTCTATGGTTTGGATAAGTCGCTTCATTCGATCAGCTCATCATCAGCGCTCTGAGGCAACAAATCGCCGCGTTTCACCAGGGCCCGGGCGACCGCCAACACGTCGGCGCGGGCGGCATCAATCTCGCTGCGCCGGACCGGACCGACATTGGCGATTTCTTCCCGCAACAGCGCTGCGGCGCGTTGGGTGATGTTCTTGAAGAAGGCTTCAGTGATGACCTCACCGGCGCCCTTCAGGGCAATCGTGAGGACGGCCCGATCAACATTCACGAGAATGGTCTGCAGGCTGGCCGGATCGAGCTTCGCGAGGTCTTCAAAGGTGAACATCAAGGCGCGGATCTTTTCGCCTGATCCAGGTTCGGCGCTATCCAGCGCGGACAGGAGCTTGCTCTCAGATGTGCTGTCGAGCTGATCGAAAATCCGGGCAACATGTTCATGTCCGCCGCTGAGATCGCGGGACTGACGTCGATCGAGTTGCTGTGATAGGGAAAGTGAAAGCGCTTTCAATGCAGCTGGGTGGATTGCCCCCAGATTGAGCAGCCGCTTCAAGGATTCCGTTGCCAGCGATCGCGGTAAGGCGCGAACAGTATCAGCCGCCGCTTGTGGCGATAGGCGGGATAGGGTCAACGCAATAACTTGCGGGCTTTCATTTTGGATTATTCCGGCGAGGAACGCCCCATCACATTGAGACAAATCCTCCCAGACCGAGTCTGGTTTCGGAAGCGCTTGCACGACCGGGGTGCGCATGGACCGGACATAGGTTGAAACCGCGTCTTGTTCGGCTGCGCCATCTTCTGGCAGGGATTGCATGGCCAGACTCAATCGTTCAGCTTCTTCCGGGGTCAGCTGCGACCATACGGCCGCGGCTTTGGCGCCGAGCGCGCGCATCAATAAGGCGCTGCGGGTCAAGCCGGATGCTTGCGGCGCGGCCGTGGCGAGGGCAGGCAGGCTCATCTAATCCTCCGCATAAGACAACCAACCGCGAACGAGATTGGCTGTTTCTTGAGGGTTGGCTTCTGCGAGGGCGGCGGCTTCGCGAACGTCATTGGGTTCGGTTGTCATCGGAATTGCAGGATGTTGCGGGCGCGGCGGCGGCTGAATGGCGGTCCGGTGCGGGCTGGCGGTCATTATCTCAGGCTGCCTTTGCGAACTCAACAGGATAACGAGCAGGGTTAGCGATAGCAGGCTCAGTCCGGTTAGCTCGGCGATCTGGAACGGGGTGAGCGATCCACCCACGCCGCGCGCGAATGGAAATTGCGATAATGTCAATTTGTCAGCTTCGACATCAAAGCCGATCGATGCCTGCAAAATATTTTCGACGCGGGTTCGCAGCGGACGCAAATCACTGGCCAGGTCGCCATCCACCATGATCAGAACAGTTTTTGGGGCCCGACCCGTGACCGATACGCGTACCCGGTCCGTGCCAGTGATCGGCTCCAGCAAATAAGTGAGCTGACGTTCGACGGAACTGCCGACCGGCTCCGACTTCACGGTGCCAAACAGGTCATATGCGCGCAAAGCCAAAAGCCCCGCCGCTAAAAGAAAAGCGGCGAGGGCCAGGAGACGCAAGGTCGGCGTTCGGTCTTTCGCGCTCATTCACAACACCTTGGCCCGACGCAGAAGCGGGCATTCTCGTAAGTCTATACGAGCGGCGTCGTAAACGGCGCTTTAACAATGAGCCTCAGCTCATTGCAGGATCAGTTGTGTCCCCGGCGCGTTTAGCGGTATTGCTGAACGCGCGTCGTGCGCAGGCCTTTGCGGCCATGCTTCGAATAAAGGGAACGCCAGCCAGAGAATTCTTCTTCGCTGAGATCATAGCGGCGAAGCGCTTCTTCCTCTGACAGGAGGCCACCGGATACGGCGGCAACGACTTCAGCCTTGCGACGGGTTACCCAGCGGGTGATCCCTGGCTTCGGCAAGTCTGCAAGTGTGAGCGGGCGCCCATCGGGCCCCCGCACGCTTAGAGATTGAGCATTCTGCGTCATTTTTCCAACCACTTTCTAAGGGTTCAACAAGCCGCTTCTGCAGCCATGACGCTTTTATACAGGGCCCGAATTAAAGTCGGTTTCAGGTGGATTGGAGAATTTTCTCGAAAATTGAACACAACCCAGACACCAGCATTAGGAGCCTGTTTGCAAACCTGTTCCGGATTGAACCACTTTCCCCAGAATCCATAAAAAAGCGGCCCCTCAATGGATGAGGGGCCGCATCAGATGCTTAAAAAAATTCTCAGCCGATATCGCGCCTAAGCAAATTGTGGAGCAATCTTCAGGTTCTTTACCCAACCAAGCTTTTCATACACCAAAAGAATGGTGCCATTATAATCGACTATACGGTTCCACAGGCCTTTGCGCGGGCGGTGCAGGGCGCTTTGCGGTTCCTCATGATGGTGATCATGGAACGCCTCGCCGCCGGTCAGGAGGCCAATCAGATGGTCGGCCCATTTTGGCGTTGGCAAATGGCCAAGCACATTGATGCCGTAAACTGTCGCGTGGAACTGGATCGCCCGACCAATCACGAAGCAGGCATGACAGATCGCGGTAAGCACCAGCGAGCCCCCAGCGGCCCAGACAATCAGATAGATCACGGCCGGTACAAAGAGGTGTAAGACCAGGGACAAGGAATTGTAGAAGCCGTCCATCCAGACCACGATCGGTTGCTTTTTAAGCCACATCGGCATCGGGCGCATCATGTCTTTCGCGTCACGCCAAAGGATCCATCCGACCCAGGCCCAGCGTTTGGACTCAAATGGATTGTGCGGATCACCAGGCTTGTCTGAAAAGCGATGATGCTGGCTGTGATAATTCACCCAGTCGCGCACATTGCCTTGCATGGCGATCATCAGATTGATCATGGTCACGACCTGTCCCGGCGCGCGCAGCTCACCCGCTTTGTGCTGCATGATCCGGTGCAAAGGCCCAATGCCAGCATTGCAGACGAAGATAGAGAGCGCGACAACCCCGATCCCAAGTGGCAGATAATACCAGCGCAGGGTCAGTCCTGAAATCGCCAGGCCAAGAATGATCACGGTAATCAGGGTTGCAAGACCAAGGGCTGGGTACAAAAATGCAGAGAAGAAACTCGCGAAATTGAATGTGGTCCAGTTTTTAGGGATCGCAACTGAGCGAGGGATCATTCTGAAGGCCTCCGATTGGCTTTGTTTGAGTATATGCGCGCGCTTCGCGTTGCTAGTCTGTTAAGACTCGTTCTCAAATCAGAAAAGACATGAATTTCTACTCTAACAGCATTGTCAGAAAGTGTGACGGGAGAGTCACGTTTTTTGCGCGCGCTCCCGTCAATTTTAGCGATTATCGAATTCGGACCGCACCAATTCCAACCCACGCCGCGTTATCCGATAGGGTTGGCCGCGTTTCGAGGCGATGGCCCGTCGGCGTTTCAGTTTGCGAAACAGAAACAAGTCGAGCCCAGGGGCTCGCCAACCGTCTCGATTGATGCATGTGACGCGCTCGATCTTGCGCGTTTCGCCACGTTCGATTTCGATCCTGCCGCCTTGCGCCAGCAAGTGCAGAATGCGCTGTTCCGCGCGAGATATGTCCATTTTATAAGTATCCGGTTTTGCGCAAGCGCTGCGCAATGAAACAGGCTGACCTGTTGATCAGGTCAGGGCGTTCGTCTGTTTCCGGGCCCGTCTCCACATTGCGTGGATCGGGCCTTTACCGGGTCTCGGACTGGTTAAACATAAAGTCTCCGTTGCGCCGTCTGCATAAGAAATAAAAGGCGCCGTCGTCAAGCGCGCTCGCCGAGACTTCAAAAATGTGCCTAAGGTTGGGAAAAAGAAGCGCATCGGTCGCGTAGAGGAGGAAACCCATGTCTAAAATGGATGAAATGCTGTCAGGACTCCGACGGGTCGTCACCGCCAATGATGCAGATGGAAAGTCACACATCATGATTGATGGGGGACCTGCCGATGAGTTTCGCACCGGCGATCTCGGCGGCTTGCTGGAGATCTGGCATGATGACGCCACGGGCGACCTCGACCCGAGCCCGTGCGAAGATAAAGGCGCGGGCACACCCATCCTGTCTCCGGACAAGGGCAAAGTGAAGATCCGGTGGTTTACGTCCGGCCCGTCGCCGGAAGGGGCGCCGCCGGACATGATTGCAGACCTGACGCGGCAAGCCTTCATTGCGATTGGAGCAGGGGACCATCAGCCCGACACAAGCAAGCATCCGGCCATGCACACGACGCATACACTCGACGCGATCATCCTCGTCAAAGGTCGCGTCCGCCTGATCCTGGATCAAGAAGAAACGGTGATCGGACCAGGCGATGTTGTGATCCAGCGCGCGACCAATCATGCTTGGGCGGTGGAAGGCGACGAACCAGCTTTATTCGTGGCGGTGCTTGTCGATCGTTCCTAGGGTCTCGGCCGCGACAATGCTTTCGCTCCAGGTTTCACAGCCGAGCTGACCGCGACAATCGCCGCGCACTTCCAGCGAGGCATGGCTAACGCCGAAGCCCTGTTGATCGGCCGTGCTGATCAGGCTGACCACGGCGTCCGACGCCGAGAGTTCCTTGGCCTGTCCGCATTTCTCGCAAACAAAAAATGCCAGCGGCACATCACTCGGCCCAAGGTCCAGCGCCATATAGGCGTTGAGGCTTTCAACACGAGTCACGTAACCAAGTGCGACAAGGAAATCGAGCGCGCGGTACGCTGTCGGCGGTGACACCGAGCCAACCCCATCCAAGGATGCCAGAACTTCATAAGCGGTGAGAGGTTTCTTGGCGTCTAGTAGCAGATTGAGCACATGCTTCCGGATCGCGGTCAGGCTCTTGCCGTTGAGCTGCGCTTCGTCAGCCGCAGCCTGAAGCAATTCTTCGCGACTTGGCTTGGCGCTATTGGCGTGACGCCAGCGGCGGCGGTGCAGGCGACGTTTGCCGGTCGCCGGTGTGCGGGTTCTCATCCGTGTCATAGTATGACGTATATGGCGTACACGGCTTTGCGTCGAGTTAATTTCCAGCCTTCCCATCATTCACCCGGTTGACGAAAGCAGAATGGAAACATAAAAAGAACAAATAGGGATCAATTAGGGTTGGCTAGGGCTGAAATGAGCGCGATTGTTACCACTTCGAGCGTTTTGGACGAGGCTTTGCGCGCGGCGGGCCTTGATGAAGCCTTTGATGATCGCGGCCTTGCACAAGAAGACTGTCCTGGCTGCGGCGCCGCGCGCGGCTTGAGACTGTCGCTCGCACGCGGCCGAGTCCAATGCAGCGCTTGCGGGTTGGAAGGCCCGCTGCTGGCTTACTTGCGGGAAAAATCCGAAGCCGCCGAATGGAATAATGAGCCTTTTTCAGAGGCTGAAATCATCCCGATCGAGCCGCGCCTGCCAAAATTGGACGATCCGGTTGAGCCGGTATTGGGCGAATTGGTCGAGACCCATCCAGAAGCCGTGGTTCACTCCGTGAGTGATTGGGTCGAAGACCTGGTTCAGGACGATGACATCCCGGCGCCACCGTCACGGCGAGACGGGCGCTGGGGCGAACGGGTAATTATCTCGCTTCTGGCTTTGATCTTTCTCGGGGCAGGTCTGGCGGCGGCGGCGCTGTCTGGCTTTGCTAATTTCCAGGCTTTCAGTCTCGGAGTCAGTGATCCGACACAAGCCGAAGTCTGGGGCTGGAGCGGGGTGATTGCATCGGTCTGCTCGTTTGGCGGTTTCACCTTTTTCTGGTGGCACATCTCTGGTGGGAGGCGCGGAGAAGCCGCGCGCGCGCTGGTCTTCGCAGGGGCCGGCGCGGCCACCAGTATTGCTGGGACGACCCTCTATATGCTCAACAATGCCGACGGTCAGATTGCCTCCTTCGCCTCAGCCGAACAGATGCGGGCCCTGACCGAGGCTGAGATCGCCGACTGGACCCGCCAGCTCGAAGGCATCCCGGCAGAAACCCGGTCGATTGCCGGGTTAGAAGCCTATCTGGCCGGGGTCGAAGCCGCGGGCAGGACCCATCAAAAGCCATATCGGGATGCGCAAAACGAGCTTGGACTTGCGCAACGCCGCGCCGATCTCGAAGCCAAGATTGCGGCAGCGCGCGCCGATTTGCGGGCCTCCGTGGGTTCAGCTGAAGAGGCTCTGCCGGCGCAGCGGCTTCCTGCCTGGTTCTTCGCACTCATGCTGGAATTGTTTTCCTCCCAGGCGACCAGCATCGCTTTTGTCTCCCTGCTGCTCCTATATGGGCGGCAGGCCGAGCCGGAAGCGGTGCTGGGCGATGGGATGGAAGGCGTGGTCTAGGCCGCCTTTTCGACGAAGACGGTTCCGGCGGAATAACCCGCCCCGAACGAACAGATCAGGCCTTTGTCGCCCGAAGCCATATCGTCGCTATGCTTATGGAAAGCAATGATCGACCCGGCTGAACTCGTATTGGCATATGTGTCGAGCACGGTCGGGCTCTCATCTGGCGTGGCTTCGCGGCCGAGCACTTTGGACGCGATTAGTCGGTTCATATTGGCATTGGCCTGGTGCAACCACATCCGACGCAGGTGCGCGGCTTCAAGCTCCAGGCGCTCAAGGTCTTCAATGATCATTTTGGCGACCATCGGGACCACCTCTTTGAACACTTTACGCCCTTCCTGGACGAACAATTTATCGGTCGCGCCGATGCCTTCCGGTGCGCAGCGATTGAGGAAGCCAAAATTATTGCGGATATTGTTCGAGAATTGCGTCTTCAGATTGGTGCCGAGGATCTTCCAATGTTTGGCAGGAGCCATGTCTTCGGCCTCGATCAAAACGGCTGTGGCGACGTCGCCGAAGATGAAGTGGCTGTCGCGATCGGTGAAATTGAGGTGGCCTGAACAGATTTCAGGATTGACCATCAGCACTGAACGGGCGCTGCCGGAACGGACAAAATCCGCGCCGGTCTGGATGCCAAATGTTGCCGAGGAACAGGCGACATTCATATCGAAGCCGAAGCCTTCAATGCCGAGCGCGTCCTGAATCTCAACCGCCATGGCGGGATAGCCACGCTGCATATTCGAAGCCGCACAGAGGACCGCATCGACATCTTTCGGATCCCGGCCGGCCCGTTCCAGTGCCATTTTGGCGGCGTTGACCGCAATTTCAGCGAGGATCGAAATCTGTTCGTTCGGGCGCTCAGGAATGTCTGGGCGCATGACATTTGGATCGACGATGCCAGACTTGTTGACCACGTAGCGCGATTTGATCCCTGACGCCTTTTCGATGAACTCGACGTTGGAATGCGTCTTGGGCTCAACAGTGCCAGCTTCGATATCAGCGGCGTGCTCGGCATTCCATTTGTCGGCCCAGGCATTGAAGCTGGCGACGAGTTCTTCATTGGATACGGATTCTGATGGGGTCCACAGACCCGTGGCCGAAATAACGGGGGTGATCATTGGCAAGGCCTCTTGTGTCGCGTCCGCGCGACTCTGTTCTCCTGATTGCCCGAAGTTCTAGGCCGATGCTGGCACGGCGTCGAGCCATCTCGCGCGGTAAGAGTCAGTTGAACCAGACCGCAAACATCAGGCTATCGCCGCGGGTCATGGTGGCGAACCGATCCCAGGCTTGCATTTGGGCCAATTCCCCGGTTTCAAGATAAGGCGCGGCGCCAGCACCATGAATCCACAGAATGATGTCCATATCGCCGGGCTCTTGCAGAACCTTAGCGAGGTTTACGCCAATGCCGGTCTCGGCATTATAGCCATTATCGTATCGCCAATAAGGGATCAGGGTTTCGCCTTCGAGCAAGCGCTCAATCTCGACCAGAACGTCTTGCCAGCCGGTCGCCATGTCTTCTGTGACCTCAACCCCAAAGGCAGAGCTCTGGTTTGGATTGGGCAGCCATTCACGATCATTATCTGTTTCCGCCATGACAGCGCTCCAGAAGGCACGGTTCTCGGCAATCATGGTCCGGAAATGGTCGTGCGCGGCGCGTGTGCGGGTCTGGTCCGGAACCCCGCGCAGGGTCAGCAAGACCGCAGCCAATGTATCGATTGTATCATTATCGAGAAACAGGCTTTCGACCGCGCCAAACTCATTCATTTCCTGCCGACCCTCATAAACGGATCGAATGGCCGGGGTTGGGTCTGCGGCCAATGTCAGTTCTGCCATGCCAGACATGACGTGGACATAGGCTTTCAGCCAATGCGCGTCGGCGCTGTCAAAGCGCACGATGCCTTCGAAGTCTTCCGAAGGCTCGGCATTCAGGTCGGCCATGACGGCAAGGCCCGTTTCCCACGGTTCGCGACGACCATTGGCGTTCACGTCAAACCAGATCGCGGGCAGCGCGACCTCGATTGCGAAATCTTCTCCCGTGGCGTTTTCGAGGTGGCTCGCGGCCTGTTCCAAATGATCAAGCGCCTGCAGCATTGCGATTTCAATAAAGGCCGGATCAAACGCCGCGTTTGGATTGGCTGGCAAACGGTTGCGCATGCCCGGCAGGATCGCGAGCGGCGCGGTCGAGTTTTGATACCGGACCTGCATAATGTCTTCGCTGGCGCGTAAGAAATGAACCGCGCCAAGCGCGAACTGGGTCTCGGGCGTTTGCGGTCGCAATGAGAGGTTTTCTTGAGCAGCCGCGAGGCCATCCTCGGCCATCACGTCTTGCCAGGGTTTAAGGTTGTCGGGCGCTTGTGCAGAAGGTGCGCAGGCGGCGACGGTCAGCGCAGTGAAAGCGGCGAGGGCAGTCTTAAACATGATCGGCTCCGTGAGTGTTCACTCACTTATTCGCTCTGAACTATGTCTAAACTGGGGCGGGGTTCAAATATGGTTGAATTTACTGGTCGCCTGCCCCGGCGATTTCGCGGCCAAGTTCCCGGCGATCTGCATTGTCCTGAAACTCTTCCAGCCGCTCATTGTCGCGATCGCGTTCGCGTTCGGCCTGGGTGATGGCGTCGGCAATGCAGCGGTCTCGGCTCGATTTGTCAGAAATAGACTCGCATTTGGCATAAGCGCGGTCGCGGTCAAACTCAGTGCTGGAAACACAGGCGCCGAGCCCGATCAGAAGCGTAAGGGTCATGAGGGTTTTCATCGGGCGAACTCCTGTACTTGTTTGAATCGCGGGCAATCGATCTCATGATCATTGTAAAGGCCGCAGGCTTGCATCCAGGCATAGACAATGGTCGGGCCTACAAATTTATAGCCGCGCTGCTTCAGAGCTTTCGAGCAGGCTTCTGAAATGTCTGTTTTCGTCGGGCCGTCCTTATAGTGTTTCAGGTGGCCCAGGATTGGCGTGCCATCGACGAAGCTCCAACAGAAGTCTGAGAAATTTTCACCAGCATCGGCGGCGTCCAGAAAGGCGCGTGCATTGCCGATGCACGCTTCAATCTTTTTCGGACTGCGAATGATGCCAGGATTGCTCAGCGCCTTTTCTATTCTCGCCTGGTCCCAGCGCGCGATCTTTTCCGGATCAAATCCATCAAATTCTTCGCGCATGCTCTCGCGCTTGCGCAGGATTGTGATCCAGGCGAGGCCGGCTTGCATGCCATCGAGTTGCAGTTTTTCCCAAAGCGCGCGTGAATCATATTCCGGCACGCCCCATTCCTGACCGTGATAGTCGCGGTAAAGTTTATCATCAGGCGGCGCCCAGGCGCAGGGAACAGGTGCAGTCATGACTGTTCCATAGCGTCCAGTTCGGCACCAAGCCAATCGGGTTTTGCAATCATGACCGGGGTTTCATGAACTTTGAACATTTCCCCAGCCTGCTCAGCCTTGAGCATGCGATCAACCCGCACACGTGCCAGCGCATGTGAGCCCTCGGCACTGGAAAGGGTGCCAATCGACAGCGGCGCGATAATCTCTGTATCTGGTTCCAGAACAATGTTGGCAGGCGCCTCAACGCATAATGCGCGTTTGCGGATGCGGCCGCGCCGATGCATCCGACTGACCACTTCCTGCCCGACGAAACAGCCTTTGTTCAGCGCGACACCGCCGAGAATGTCCATGTTGATGTCAGCCGGGAAAACCTCGGCTGAACCGAAATCAAAACCTTGCTCTGGCACCATGCACTGGATGCGATCTCGGTGATACGCGTCAACAGGCTGTGACCATTCCGCCGGATGATAGCCATACCAGGCGGCCCAGCTTTCCTTGGTGGCGAGGCCGCGAAGACGTCCGCCAGGATAACGCGGATCCACGTAGACATGCTGCGCGCCCGAAATCGGTCGCACGCCGGACGCTGCCGCTTCAAGCCCTGCGACGACAAAAACGTCTTCCAGAATTTCGATCTCGACCTCACTCCGGAGACGGAACATTTTCAGGCGCTTGGCAAGATCAGCGACATGATCCTTGGCGACATCCAGGAGCACCCCGTCTTCCGTTCGCAGCGCCAGATAGTCGGCAATCACTTTGCCCTGAGGGGTCAGCAAGGCGCCATAGCGGGTCGTGCCGGGGGTCCAGTTTTCGGTGGCATGCGTGACCAGGCGTTCAAGCAAGGTCACTGTGTCTGGGCCGGTCAGGGAGAGCACGGCGCGATGGGCGAGATATGCAAATGGGGAAGCCATACGCGCGCATGTAAGGCGATCACCCGCCCTTGTCATCGGTGAATAAGAAAATGGCCCGGCCATGCGCAGGGGAACATAGCCGGACCGAGGCCTAAGAGATCTTGAGGGAGGAAACGATCTCTCAGAATTTGTATCGAGCGCCCAAAGTCAGGCTGGCGCCGTCAAAATCGTCTTCAACGCGGGCATTGAGCAAGTCGGCGCCGCCGCCAATAAACCTGCGCTCGAATTCGAGATCTCGGACCTGATAGTAACGGGCTTCGCCATAGACTTGCCAAGGACTGCCGGTGAGCCAAGTCAGCCCGCCTGCAATCGTCCCTGCGAGTCCTGTATCATCTCCGGCCGCGACGAAGTTTGGCGCGGTCGCGCCGCCGCCCGCATAAAGAATATTGGTTTCAACATTGGCGACGCCGAGCCCACCGCCGACAAATGGCACCAAGGTTTGATCATCGCGCCAAATGATGTCGGAGTAATTGTTGATCAGGAAAAAATCGATCTGCATGTCGCCTGAGAAGGGTTGGTTGCCGCCATTAAAGCTGCCGGCGCCAACATCCGCCTTGAGAGTGGAGTATTCCAGTTCGAGGCGCGGATGAAAGATGCCGAAAAACTCCCAAGGGGTTTTGTAGCCGAGTGCCACGCCGAGGGTTGAGTCTGAATCGAAGTCGGCCTGGATATTGGCTGGCGCGCCCGGCGTGCCTGGGGCGCCGGCTTCAGGGGTCTGGATGCCAGTGAGCTCAGCGTCTCCGGGGAACCCGGCACCGACAAATCCTGAAACGTAAAATCCGGTCTCGTTTTCAGCGATCGCAGGGAGGGCAAAGAGGGACGAGATGGCAAACGCCATGGTGGCAAAACGAGACATTCGGAGCTTCCTTCTTTCTTGGTTCGGCACGGGCGAACGAGGAAGGACCTATCCGGAGACGCTCCGCCCGGCACTTAACGTCTGATCAAGCTACGATCACCTTGGCTCACACAAAATTCAGATCACAATTTCAGATGCTCGGCTTGCCGCGCGCAATGGTCGATTGCGCCGGCGAGGTGACAGGTCGGATTGGCACCGTCATACTCACAGCCAGAATCAGGGCGGGAGCGAGATTCAGTGAGTGAACGCAAAGGGCTGAACCGGCAATTGTTTTGGTTGTATGAGGGGCATGGCCGCGGCCCATACTTTTTCCGTGTCGCGCTGCTCACCTTCGACATTATCACCATTGCGTATTTTCTTTGGGCACCGTTTCGTGGCGAAGGCGTCTCGCATCCGATTGCAGATTATGTGATCGGACTGGTCATCGCGCTCGATCTCTGGGCGCGGTTTTACATTGCGCGCCCAAAGTCCATGTTCTGGCGACGCTTCTATAATTGGGCCGATATTATTGTCGTGATCTCGATGCTGGCGCCCTTGTTCACGCAAAACCTGGCCTTCCTCCGGCTGCTGCGTGCGGTACGGATTATTCGGGCCTTCACCCTGTTGAAGCGATTGAAAAGCGTGTCGTCCTATTTGAAGCGACATGAAGACATTTTTGATCGGGTGACCAATCTGATTGTGTTTGTGTTCTTGATGTCCGGTCTTGTCTATGTGCTGCAGAAAGACGCCAATCCGGGCATCCAGAATTATGTCGACGCGCTTTACTTCACCGTCACCAGCCTGACCACGACCGGGTATGGCGATATTCTGATGGAAGGAGTCTGGGGGCGGCTCCTGGCTGTGGTAATCATGGTGCTCGGGCTGACGCTGTTTCTGCGTCTGCTGCGCGCCATCACCCTCCCCGGCGGCAAGGTTGACTATCCATGTGAGGCATGTGGATTGACGCGGCACGATCCGGACGCCGTGCACTGCAAGCATTGCGGCGCGCCGGTCAAAATTGAAACCCGCGGCGAGGGATAAAATCATGAGTGAAACGCGCCATATTCCGTTTCGGGACGTGCCTTATTTGCCGCAAAAACTAGTGGTCAATCGCCGCGAGGATGGCACCATACTGCTCGACAATGGGCAGCCGCTCAAAGAGTTTCCGCCGCACATGTTGTGGCCGTTGAAACACTGGGCCGAAACCGCACCTGAGCGCCCCTGGCTGGCGCAACGCGATCCGGTTGATCCGCACAAAGATGGCTGGCAGACGATTAGCTATTCTGAGGCCTGGGAGCGGGTGCAGGCGATTGCGCAGGGCTTCCTGAATGCCGGGGCGGGCGAACCGATAATGATCCTGTCGCGCAACACGATTGATCATGCTCTGGTGATGTATGGCGCGATGTTGGCAGGGTGCCCAGTGGTTCCGGTAACGCCCGCTTATGCCTTGCTGAGCCAGGATTTCGCCCGGCTTAACTATGTCGACCAGCTGGTTGAGCCCAAATACATCTATGTTGAGGATGGAGCAGAATATCAGCGTGGTCTCGATGGCATGCAGGTTGGGTCGCGGCTGGTTCTGTATTCCCGAAACGCACCACAGAGCTATGAGAGCCAGACGCTCGAGGCGTTCGCTGTGCCCGGCGGCAATTCTGTGGCAGAGGCCTATGACCAACTGACCCCGGATACGGTGGCCAAATACATGCTGACGTCTGGCTCGACCGGCGAACCGAAGGCGGTGATCAACACCCATGGGATGATCGCGGCCAATGCCAAGATGATCCGCTCTGTCTGGGATGAGGCGCGCCTCGCGGACGTCACGGGGGACGTTCAGGTGATGTGCAATTTCCTGCCGTGGAGCCATACGTACGGGGCGAACGCGATCCTGCACAATATGACCGATTGGGGCGGAACGCTGTATCTGGATTGGGGCGCACCCACACCCGCTCGCCTGCCGGAAATGATCCGAAACATGAAAGATGTATCGACCACGCAGCATACGACTGTGCCTGCGGCCTGGGCGGCCCTTGCGACCGAATTTGAGCGCGATGAGGCTTTGGCCGAGACCTTCTTTAAACGAATTTGTTCGATGGCTTATGGCGGCGCCGCAATGGGCCAGGACATTTATGAGCGGATCCAAAACGTTGCTGTTCGCGTCACCGGCAAACGCATATCGCTATCGGCCGGCTATGGCGCCACCGAAACGTCGCCCACCGCGAGCAATGTCCATTGGCCCAACGATACAATGGGGTTGATCGGTCTGCCGCTGCCAGGCAATACGTTCAAGCTGGTGCCAGCGGGCGACAAGCTGGAGCTGCGGGTGAAGGGCGTGAATGTCACGCCGGGCTATTATCGCAACGAAGAGAAAACCCGCGCGGCGTTTGACGAAGAAGGGTTTTACCGCCTCGGCGACGCCGTGCGCTTTGTCGATCCCGATGACCCGAACAAGGGCCTGGCATTTGATGGTCGTACCGCCGAAGAGTTCAAGCTTGCTAACGGCACTTGGGTTTCTGCGGGCAAGCTTCGCGTGCAAGCCGTGCAGGCGGTGGATGGCGCGCTATCTGACGCGGTCGTGTGCGGTTTGAACCAGAATGAAGTCTGTTTGCTCGGCTTTCTGAATGAGGGCTATTGCCAGCGACTGGTCGGCGAAGATCTCCCGCTCAGTGAACTCAGCCAGCATCCCAAAGTGATCGACACGGTCAAGGCCGGGCTCGAGGCGCATAATCGCCAGCACCAAAATGCAGCCAGTCGCATTGCACGCGTGATTCTCCAAACCACACCTCCGCAAGCCGATTCTGGGGAGATCACGGAGAAGGGATACATCAATCAAAACAAGGCGCAACAGCTTCGCGCCGAGGATGTGGAAAAGCTCTATGCTGCTCGAATTTCGGGTGGTGTCATCATTTTGTAACAAGCGAATACACAACAAATACATCTAATCAAAAAAGCTTGACTTGAAATCGTTAACGCAGGGACAGATATTGTCGCCGCAGAGCGAGAGCCTATCTCCTTTGCAGCCATATCCCCTTTGTGGCTTGTCTACGGACCCTGACGGGACGATCGCGAGGTCGTCCCGTCTTGCATTTCTGGCCCTGTTCTTTCTCACTGATCGCGCTACAGACAGGACGCAATCGAATATGGGAAGGGCGCGGATATGAGCGAACCAAATGCAACACCACTGACAGGCGCGCAGGCTCTGGTCGGGACCTTGGCCGATCATGGTGTCACCGCTTGTTTCGCGAATCCGGGCACGTCGGAAATGCATTTGGTCACGGCTCTGGATGGCGAGACGCGCATCCGCTCGGTCCTGTGCCTGTTTGAAGGCGTCGCCACCGGCGCTGCCGATGGCTATGCGCGCGTGACCGGAACCCCTGCCATGACATTGCTGCATCTTGGGGCCGGTTATCTCAATGCCGGTGCCAATATCCATAATGCCGGACGCGCCAATACGCCGATGATCAATGTCATCGGGGATCATGCCGTGCCGCATTTGAAATATGATGCGCCGCTAACCTCGGACATTATTGGTCTGGCGGGACCGAATTCGCGCTGGATCAAATCCGCCCATAAGGTTGAAGACACGGGCAAGCTTGCCGCCGAGGCTTACGCTGCCAGCTATGGTCCGAAACCAGGACCTGTCTCCTTGCTGTTGCCCGCTGACAGCGCCTGGCTGGAAGGCGGCGTGATCGGCCCAAAGACCGCTGCACCCTCTCTCAGACAGGTCAGCGGTGATGCCGTCAAAGTGGCCGCCAAAGCGATCAAAGCGGCACAATCCCCCGTGATGATCATCAATGGCACGGCGCTCACCGAAACCGGATTACAAGCCGCGGCGCGGCTAAAGGCGGCCGGATTGCGTGTTCTGACAGATACGTTCTATGGCAAGATGCGGCGCGGCGCGGGCGTGTTTGCACCCGAACGCATGCAGTATTTTGCCGAAGGCGCGATGGCAGACCTGGAGGGCAGTGATTTGATGGTGGTCGCGGGCACCAATCCGCCAGTGGCGTTCTTTTCCTACCCGGGAAAACCAAGCCTGCTCGTTCCGGAGGGATGTGAGGTCTTGAACCTTGGAGATGCCAGCACAGATTCTGCGGCGACATTGTCCGCTTTGGCAGACGCGTTGGGTGCCGATGAGGCCGCGCCGGTTGAAGCCTTGGTCGTGCCCGATAAGCCAAATGGCGATCTGACCGCGCAATCAGTCGGTCAGAGCCTTGCCCGGCACATGCCCGAAAACGCCCTGGTTTCGGATGATGGGGTTTCGAATGGATTGATGTCCTATCTGCCGACGCAAAATGCGCAGCCGCATGACTGGATGATGCTGACGGGCGGGGCCATCGGGCAGGGTATGCCGCTGGCTTTGGGAGCGGCAATCGCCGCGCCGGATCGCAAAGTGATTTGTCTCTCTGGCGACGGTGCGGGCATGTATACCAACCAGGCGCTTTGGAGCATGGCGCGAGAACAGGCAGATGTGACCACGATTGTTTTCGTCAATCACTCTTATCGCATCTTGAATATTGAGCTGTATCGCACCGGAGCGGGCAATCCCGGGCCCACAGCGAAAGACATGCTGTCAATCGGTGGGCCGGATATCAATTGGGTGCAATTGTCCGAAAGTATGGGTGTGCCAGCCGTGGAGGTGACCACTGCCGAGGCATTTGACCAGGCGCTGGCGGAGGCGATCACCGCGCCGGGGCCGCGCTTGATTGCGGCGGTCGTGCCGGGCTGAGAGTGAGAGAGTAAGAGCCCGGCACGCGCCTTTTCATCATTGCATGACGAAAACCAGTTCCTTCATTTTCTGACCCGTCCGGGCCTCATGATGCGCGATCAAGTCTCGATTTCCGGTCTTGATAATAAACTGCTCAACCAACGGACGCACACACGTCCGGCGCAGCGAGCGCTTGATCGGGGCGACGCGACCGTTCAGTTTGCACGCCTTGCTCGCAGTTCGAATTGCACGGCGATAGGTTTGCTCGACCGGCACGGATCGATCATAGATGAAGCGTGCGGTGACTTGTTCTGTCTCCGCCGCGCTGCTCGGCATAGGGGCGCTGCAAACGGCCAGGGCGACTGCAGCGAGTTTTAATACATTAGTCATTGCCTACTCCTGTTTATCGCTCATGGAGAGCGAGACAGGTGATGACACAGCGCAGGGCGCTTCAGAATCGCGCCTTTCGCGAGGGCGCTATGAGCATTTTTCGGAGCCCCACACAGGCGGTAACGCCCGGACCTCCTGCTTGATCCAGTCGATGATCGCTGTCACATCGCGATGATTGGCGGCCTTGGGCAGCATCGCGACATAATATTGATAGGCCCAGTTCTCGATCGGTGCGTCAAAGACTTTCAGACGACCTTGGCGAATATGATCGCGCACGATCAGCTCCGGTAAGATCGCCAGGCCCTGACCGCTCAGCACGGCGCTGATTGCGACCAGGAATTCTTCAACCATGATCGTATGGCCGCCTTTGATCAGGCGGTCGCCACGTAGTCGCTCAAACGTGCTCCACTCATTGATTGTAAAGACCTGGATGCGGCGCAGCGACTCACTGCTCAAGGGCGTATCGGGGTGGCAAACGGGTAACAAGTCCGCGGAGCCAATCGGGTCGCAGATCAAGTCGCGGGCTTCGCCGACCCCATAGCGAATGCTGAAGTCGATTTCTTCCCGGGACAGATCCAACAGTCGATCTGAGGTCAGGATTTCCAGTTCGATTTCTGGAAAAGCGGCTTCCAATCGGTCGAGGCGCGGGGCGAGAAATTGCGAGGCGAAGGAGGCAAGGGTGGCAATCCGAATGCGTTGCGAGCGCGGCGGGCGGCGTTCAAACCGAGAGAAGCCGGAGGCCAGCAATTCGAAAGCCGGAATCGTGACATTCTTGAGCGCCTTACCTTCCAGCGTTAGTTCCAGCCCGGTATTGCTCCGCTCGAACAATTTCGCGCCAATATAGTCTTCGAGCGCAAGAATCTGTTTGCTGACCGCGCCCTGAGTAACGCCGAGCTCTTCAGCAGCGCGCGAGAAATTCAAATGTCGGCTCGCGGCGTGAAACGCCTTGATCGCATTTAGCGGCGGCAAACGATTCAACATTCCGTCGCTTTAACAGGATAAGAAATTGAAAGCGATCTCTGTTGCGAACGGAATAAATCGACGCGCTCGGAGTTTTTCGCATATCCAAAATGAGAAAATCGCCAGAGCCGATAAGACTTGTGGCGATTCTAAATCAGAATTCCGACTGAAAATGTCCGAACGTCCCAGAAATCCCGTTTAAGGTTAACCAGACCCCCGCATTTCCTTTACACACTGCCGGTTTGGCGGCTTTGGCGTTAACCATACCGAAAAGCCTGTCCGGCAATCTCAGGCCTGTCGCCAAGGTATTGGAGACAGTGATGGTGGGTGTCCCGGACCTTGAAAAACTCGGCCGGGCACCTCTCAAAATTGAGAGAGGAAAAGAAGATGCCATATTCAGATTTGGCAGTAGATATTGCGCCAGAGACCGGTTTGAATCATGAAACCGCGACGGGCGAAGAACTGTACCGGGTCGGCCTGGCCTATTCAGAAGGCGTTGATTGCGAACAGGACCTGATCGCAGCGCATAAATGGTTCAACCTGGCCGTTCTAAAAGGTTATGACGACGCCAAGATTTGTCGTCAGGAAATGGCCGACATGCTCGACAAGGACGACGTCAAGTCTGCCTTGGCCGCCGCCCGCGCCTGGCTCCAGCTCGCAAACTAATAGTTCGGCAAGCCGCGAAAGCTTGCAAACATTTCCGTTCCCTCAAACTGAGGTGACGGGCAGGGTGCAGCATTGTCTTCATCTTCGGTGCGACAGGTTAAGTCGCTGACCCGAATGTTGAGCTCTGAGCAGGCCATGTCATAGGGGTCAAACATGGTGAAATCGGCCGTGTTGCGCGCGACTCCAGACTGGTCTTCATCGAAGATTGCGAGACCGGATCCGTTCAGGTTCTGATCAACGACCTCATAATTGACGTTGAGGAGAATGGTCTCTTCCGTGGTGCGCAGAGCATAATGCACTTTCGGATTGCATTGCCCTTCAGCCACTTCCGGATTGGCTTCAAACCGGACCAGCAATGTCTCTTCGGCAAGATCCGCATAAGGATCCACCGGCGTGTCGGCCCCGCCACACGCAGCTAGGGCCGCGCTCAGGGCGACCAGAGTCAGTTTTGCTTTCATTTCGTCCCCACCTTAAAGAAAACTAGCTTTCATTATAGCGATAGCCGACGCCGTATAGCGTCTCGATCGCATCAAATTCCTTGTCACTCTCGCGAAACTTTTTGCGCAGCCTTTTAATGTGGCTGTCAATCGTCCGGTCGTCGACATAGATCTGATCATCATAGGCGGCGTCCATGAGATTGTCGCGCGACTTCACATATCCGGGGCGTTGGGCCAGGGCCTGCAGGATCAGAAACTCTGTCACGGTCAAACGCACAGGATGACCGTCCCAGGAGCAGGAATGCCGGTTCGGATCGAGCGTCAGGCGCCCGCGTACGATGGGTTTCACATCGCCTTCTTCAGGGCTGGCATCGGCCGAGCGTGAGCGGCGCAGAACGGCCTTGACGCGTTCCGAGAGCAAGCGATTGGAACATGGTTTGCGGACAAAATCATCGGCGCCGATATTGAAACCGATAACCTCGTCAATCTCTTCATCCTTGGAGGTCAGGAAGATGACCGGAAGCTCCGAGGTTTGGCGCAGGCGCTTGAGCAATTCCATGCCGTCCATTTTCGGCATTTTGACATCCAGAATGGCAAGATCTGGTGGACTGTCGGTTAGGGCACCAAGCGCGGTTAGCCCATCATGATAAGTACGAACTTGGTAGCCTTCGGCTTCGAAAAACATTTTCAGTGAAGCAACGATGTTTTCGTCATCATCGACCAGTGCAAGCGTCGTCATTGTGCAGCCCTTTACGTTCAAACCCGGACCCTTGCCCAGGCTTTCGGATGGAGGCTGTTGAACCACGGTTCGAGTGCCGCCGGAAGCCCCGGCTGGGTTGATTATGCACTCTTAACCGGATTTTTGGCGCAGATTTGGGGTGAATGCGGCGATTTTGCGTTTTGATTCAGCACTCTGCGGGCGCGGGGCCGTTTTCCGGGTCGAGCGAGGGCAAGCCTCGGTGCCAAACGTAATGCACTGGCTCTTCCCCGCATCCTTAGCTTTGTAGAGCGCCTTGTCGGCCAGGCTGAGGACTTTGCTCGGGGTTGATCCGTGATTTGGATAGCGGGCATGACCGATGGAGGCCGATACGCGCAGCACCACGCCATTCTCCCAGCGATAGGGCCGGCTGATAATATCGATCAGGTACTCGGCATACTTTCGAACACTGCCGAGCGTGCCATCGACATTGTCGAGGAAGATCACGAATTCATCGCCGCCGAGTCGGATCAGCAGATCCTGATCATCGGTAACTTCCCGCAACCGGTCGGCCATAGCCTTGATCAGGAAGTCACCTGCATTGTGGCCATGCGTGTCATTGACCGCTTTGAACCCGTCAAGGTCGATCAGCAGGATGTCAAAGGACTCGCCACTGGTCAGGCTTTCAAACCGCTTTTGCATGGCAATGCGATTGCCGAGCCCAGTCAGGTGGTCATGCGCCGCGAGGTGAGACTGGTACTCGACCAGGTCGAGCAGCTGGCGGTTCACTTTCTCGCTCTGTTGAACCAACATGATCGCAGCCCCGCCGCAGCCGAGAACAGAGGTCACAATTATGAAGGCCGACATCAGGATGTCGGCTTCGGGCGTGATCGTGAAGGCCGGCATGAACTGGTCTTGATAGGCCAGATACGCAATCGCGATCACCACGACCAAGTTAAGAACCGTCAAGAAAACCGTGTCGCGTGTAGTTAACAGGATCGCAGCGATGATTGGTAAGATCGGCAAGATGCCAATATGATAACCCGTGACGCCGCCGGAGAAGTAGATTTCTGTCCACAGTATGGCGGAAAAGCCAACGAGCAGGAGCCGCATGTACGGTTCTGGTTTTTGACCCCAGATCGCGGCGAGCATGGCGGCTACAGATAGCGCACAAACGGTCGCGCATGTCGCGAGGCTGATCCAATTCGAGCTCTGGGCGCCGAGCTGCATGACTTGCAAGGCTGTATAGCTCCCGGCCATGGCCACCGTGAACAAGGAGACCATGATCATCCGGCGTCGTTGGATATCCTCTGATGACAGAATAAAACTGCCATCATCAGGCACCCATCGAGTCTTCGGAAGCAAGAAGTCTACAAGACGAAAGAAACGGTCCAAAATCACTGCCCTAAGAGCTTTTCCAAGTTTTAGCGGGGCAGGCATAAAATTGGGTTGAGCGGATCGCTTAAATTTGTCGGAATTCGAGATCGTTTCCGCGGAAATCACAAGCTTGTGCTTGACGCTCGAAACCCGCTCGGTTACGCCGCCGGTCATGAAAACAAGACTGCATCACCACCACCATCATATGTGACGCGCCGGACCAGGCGCGATTGATCCCGGTGCGCCTGACGTTTTCATCTCCCAAATCTCGAATTTGACATGACGCCAGACGGCCCGCCGATCCGACATCTTGCCGGGGCAAGCCTTGCGGATTTGCCCTCGCATCGAAAGCTTCACACGCGTTGCGGCTTCGTCTATGCGGACCGCGACCCAAGATAAGGGCCTTAATATGGGCAAGACCAAGACACCAAAGCCGATCGACCTCGCTCGAAAACCGCGCGGATTTCCGGATAAACGCGAGGCATTGATCCATGCCGAGCAGACCATGATCGAGCGGGTCACCTCGGTTTATCGCCGTTGGGGTTTTGAAGGTCTCGATACCGGCGCCTTCGAGTTTGCGGACGCGCTCGGGAAATTCCTGCCGGATCAGGACCGGCCAAATGCTGGGGTGTTTGCGCTTCAGGATGATGATGAGCAATGGATGAGCCTGCGTTATGATTTGACTGCGCCGCTCGCTCGTTTCGCGGCCGAGAATTGGCAGACACTTCCGAAACCTTTTCGACGTTACGCCGCCGGACCAGTTTGGCGCAATGAAAAGCCGGGGCCGGGTCGGTTTCGCGAATTCCTACAATGTGATGCCGACACAGTCGGTGCGGCTGGCGCCCATGCCGATGCCGAGATGATTGCCATGGCGGCCGAAGCGATGCGCGCGGCGGGTGCGGTTGATGGCGAGTTCGCCATTCGCGTCAATACGCGCCGATTGCTAAATGCGGTCCTCGAAGGCGTTGGAGCCAATCAGGATGCCACGCGCCTGACCATTCTTCGCGCGCTCGACAAGCTAGATAAGTTCGGGACGGCAGGCGTTGCTGATCTGCTCGGCGCAGGGCGGATGGATGAGAGTGGCGACTTCACCAAGGGAGCCGGCCTGGACGCTGCCAGCGTTGAGCAGGTGCTCGCCTTCGCCGAGTCCGGCCGCGAAACACGCAGCGAGACGCTTGAAGCGCTCGGCCAGGCTGTCGGCACAGGCGACGAAGCGCGCGCAGGTCTTGAAGAGCTAGCAGCGATTTCGCAAGCGCTCGAAGCTTTGGGAACGCCTGAAGCGGATGTCAAATACGATCCGTCCATTGTGCGCGGTCTCGAATACTATACGGGGCCGGTTTACGAGGCCGAACTCCTAAAAGAGACCAAAGATGAGGACGGGAACTCGGTGCGCATCGGCTCAGTTGGTGGTGGTGGGCGATACGATGATCTGGTTGCTCGCTTCACAGGCGAGAAGATTCCCGCGACAGGATTCTCGGTCGGAATCAGTCGCCTCGCGGCAGCGTTCGCGATTAGCGGTGAGCTGGAATCTCTGAACGGTCCGGTCGTGGTTTTGAATATGGACCGGGACAATCCATCTGTCGCTTTGCAGCTTGCCACCGAGCTGCGCAACGCTGGCATTCGCGCTGAAGCCTATATGGGAAGTTCAGGCATGCGGCCGCAAATGAAATATGCGGATCGGCGCCGGGCTCCCGCCGCGATCATGGTCGGAACAGACGAACTTGAGAAAGGCGTTGTGACGATCAAGGACCTCAAAGAAGGCGCGCGCCAAGCCAAGGCGATTGAGAGCAATGAAGCCTATCGCGAAGCGCGTCCCGGCCAATTTGAAGCTCCGCGCGGCGAGATGATTGCGCGCATTCAAGAGATCCTGGAGGCCGATCAATGAGTGTTGCCTCTCTCGCGGTCGAGGCCTTTGCAGCGCAAGGCGGTGAATTCGTAGAGCCACCAATTCTGATGGAGGCGGCAATCCCGCTGGAGCTATCTGGCGAAGCGGTGCGCAATCGAATTTGTACTTTTACGGATGCACAAGGGCGCGAATGGGCGCTGCGACCAGATCTGACTTTGCCGGTCGCAATTGCTGAACTCGAACATCGGCGTACCGAGGCGCTTGGTGAAACCACGCGACGGTATAAGGGGCGCGTGTTTCGTCTCCCGTCCTTGGACAGCGAACCGGTCGAATATGAGCAAATCGGCCTCGAACGGTTTGGGGCGCCGCGTGGGGTCGATGAAGATGTCTGGCTTTTCGAGTCAGTGATCGCAGCCTGTCAGGCGGGCGGCGTCAAAACCGGCTTTGCGAGTTTCGGGGATCTGTCCATCTTTCCCGCTTTTGTTGATGCGTTGGGATTTGCCGACGACATCGCTTCCGGCCTGAAGCGCGCGTTCCGTCAAGAGGGCGGGGTCAAAGCCTATATTGAAGGTCAGGAACGCAACCGGTCCGGTCTTGCGGGTCGTGTGGCGGGCATGTCGGCCGATGAGATTTCGGCATTTGTCGACGACATATTTGCCATGACGGGCATCCGTCCGGTCGGCGAACGGGGGGGCGACGAAATCGTTCAGCGCCTGGTCGAACGATCAAAATCAGGGGCTGCATTTTCGATTTCAAAAGTCCAATCGGACACGTTGAACGCGCTGCTCACGCTTGATCTGAAGCTCGCAGATGCACCTGACGCGCTGGCGTCTCTGGCGGAGGCTGCCAAATTGAACGGTCTGGAAGATCAGCTTGCAAGATTTGCTGAGCGGGCCAAGCGCTTGGCCGAAATTAGCGAAACCGTCCTCGGGCAGCCCGGCCGCTTTGCAACGCGATTTGGCCGACGCTTCACTTATTATGATGGCTTGGTTTTTGAAATCGCGGCGCATGAGAGTGAGATGGCGATGAAACGGCCATTTGCGGCGGGCGGCCGGTATGATTCGCTTCTATCGGCCTTGTCACAAGGCGACGTGTCAGCAACCGCGCTTGGCGGAATCATCATTCCGCACCGTGTGTCGCGAACTTTGGGAGGTGACGAATGACTCGGCTCACCATCGCAATTCCGTCCAAGGGGCGGTTGAAAGAGAAATCCGAGGAATGGCTGACTGCGAGTGGCTTCACACTTCGTCAGAAAGGGGGAGGGCGCGGCTACAGCGCCGAGCTTAAAGGCTTGCCCGAGGCTGACGTTATGTTGCTCTCAGCGCGAGAAATTGCTGAGGAACTGATTGCAGGCAACCTGCATATCGGGATTACCGGCGAGGACTTATTGAACGATTTGTCACCGTCGATCGAAACCGATGTCGAGATTATGCGACGACTTGGCTTCGGTGGCGCGGATGTGATTGTCGCGGTGCCTGCCGCATGGCTCGACGTAGAGACCATGGCCGACCTTGAAGCCGCAGGCGTACTGTTCCGTGAGCGGCATGGACGGCGCATGCGCGTGGCGACGAAGTATATGCGTCTGACCCGGCAATTCTTCGCTGAGAAGTCGGTTGGGGAGTATCGCCTGATCGAAAGTCCAGGTGCAACCGAAGCGGCGCCGGCGGCCGGCACGGCTGAAGTGATT
The DNA here is from genome assembly GCA_024743315.1 of Hyphomonadaceae bacterium. Taxonomy (GTDB): domain Bacteria; phylum Pseudomonadota; class Alphaproteobacteria; order Caulobacterales; family Hyphomonadaceae; genus Henriciella. Next base: position 312,099 of record JANSWU010000004.1, on the reverse strand, counting down.
GTGGATATCACGTCCACGGGCGCAACCTTGAAGGCCAATGATCTGAAAATTCTTCAGGACGGCGTGATTTTGAAGAGCGAAGCGTCCTTGGTCGGCTCGCTTAAAGCGATCTGGTCTGACGACGCTATCGCCACGTTGCGCGTGTTTTTGGATGGGCTGGAGGCAACCGCTGCCGCCAAGACGCTCTCCAGGCTCGAAGTAGACGGGCAGATCGCACCAGAATTAGCGGAGCGATTTGACCTGACTTTACTGTCGGAAAGCTTGGCCCTGTGTCTCACCAATAAGGCGAGTGAAGCGGCCCGGGCACTCGCATCGAGCGGCGCGAGAACTGTAGCAATTGCAACAGTTAACCAAGTGTTCACTGCTGACAACGCTGTCTTCGAGAAATTCGTTAAGAAGCTGTCACAAACCGCTTGACGACCTGCGACAAGTTGGCAATACAGGTCAGGCAAGTTTCTGGGAGGAAACGCTGCAATCACTTTCAGGCGTGACCGCATCGGTCGCGCCTTTTTCTTTTCCGAGAGTCTCATGCAAAGAAAAACGACCCCCGAAAGGGAGTCGCCAAGATGTATGGAGTGAGAGTTATCAACCTAGCGACGCTCAGGGGGAGAGAGGGTAAGGGAAGCCGCTAAGTCATTTATTATTGAAAAACAATAACTGTTTATCGTTTTTCGTCAATCACCTTTTGATTTTTTTTGTCTGAAAATTTCGTAAGGAAGATTTATCCGTCGTTCCGCAATCTATAGAGAACGAATGTGTCACAATTGTAGCATGCGTGGAAGAAAATACCCTGATCAGGTCCTGAGTTGACTTTCAAACGCGCCATGGCCAAGCGTGCGCAGAGAAGCAACACGCGAAAAAGAATCACTCAGGAGCAAATCATGTCGGATCCGCGTCAGCATATTATGCCGGTCTACCGTCCCCCCGAGGAGGCGTTTGAGCGTGGAGAAGGCGTCCGTCTCATAACAGAGGACGGTAAACCCTATCTCGATTTTGTCGCCGGGATTGCCGTGAGCGCCCTCGGCCATTCGCATCCTGCCATGGTCGAAGCCTTGCAGGAACAGGCCGGCAAGCTGTGGCACACATCGAATATGTTCCGCGTTCCGGCAGGCGAAGCGTTAGCCCGGAAGATGTGCGAGCGTCTGCCCTTTGCGGATCGCGTCTTCTTCACCAATTCCGGGACGGAAGCGATTGAGTGCGCGCTGAAAACCGCGCGCAAATACCATTGGGCAAACGGCGATCCGGATCGCTATGAGATTGTCACCTTTAGCGGTGCCTTTCATGGCCGGTCTCTGGGTGCCATCAATGCTGGCGGTAACCCAAAATATCTTGAGGGGTTTGGTCCTCCGCTGCCTGGATTTACTCAGATTGAGTTTGGCGATCATGACGCGCTTGAAGCAGCCGTTACCGAGAAAACAGCGGCTGTTCTGGTCGAGCCGGTACAGGGTGAAGGCGGTGTGCGCGCGATCCCCGAGACTTGCCTGACCGAGCTGCGCAAAATGTGCACCGAACGCGGCGCCTTGTTGATCTATGACGAGGTTCAATGTGGCATGGGGCGGACCGGGCAACTCTTCGCGCATGAATGGGCGAGCGAGGCGGAACCCGACATTATGTGTGTCGCCAAGGGCGTCGGCGGCGGGTTTCCGTTTGGCGCCTGCTTGACCACTGAGGCCACCGGCTCGGTGATGCAGCCGGGCAGCCACGGGTCGACCTATGGCGGGAACCCGCTGGCTATGGCGGTTGGCAACGTGGTCTGGGACATCATTTCTGACGAAGCCTTTCTCGAACAGGTCCGGCGCGTCTCCGGCACCATGGCACAAGGCCTGAAATCACTCGCCGACAGTCATCCCGACAAAGTAGAGGGCGTGACCGGCAAGGGGCTGTTGACCGGCCTGCGTCTGAAAGCCCTGCCGAAGCCGGTCCAGAATGCCTGCCGCGAACACGGTCTTCTGGTCGGGGTTGCGGGCAATAATGTCCTGCGCCTGGCGCCGCCTCTGGTGATTGATGATGCCGATGTGCGCGAGGCGGTCGGGATTATGGACCAGGCCCTCGGCAGCTGGGAAATCGCGAGCTAACGCCAACCGTCACCCCAGCCGGAGTGAGCGCGACTTGGTTTGACTTGCGAGCGCGCTTCACTTTCGGTCGAATTTCCGTAAGCCTAGGGCACGCGGATCTTTAAAGTGGGGATAGAAATGGTTGCTGCTTATGTTGGACTCGGCGCGCTTGCGCTGATTGCGGTCCTCGTCATCATTCTCTTCAATCAGCTGGTTGGAAAGCGGAACATGGTCGACAATGGCTGGGCCGATATTGATGTCCAGCTGAAGCGCCGCGCAGATCTCATTCCGCAATTGGTCACCAGCGTACAAGGCTATGCAGCTCACGAACGCCAATTGTTCGAAGATGTCATCATGAAGCGGAATGCGGCGCTGCAGGCCGGTGACGATCCTAGCGAGCGCGGCAGCAAGGAAAGCGCGCTGGCAAACCCGGTTAGCCGTCTAATGGCGCTTGCTGAAGACTATCCAGATCTCAAAGCTAGCGACAATTTCAAAGAGCTGCAGGACGAATTGTCGGAAACTGAGAATAAGATCGAGATGGCGCGCCGTTTCTATAATGGCGCTGTTCGGGAAATGAATGTGGCGGTGGAAAGCTTTCCCGGCAATCTTGTCGCTGGCCCGTTTGGGTTTAAACGGCGGCATTTTTTCGAGATCGCCATGACGGACCGCGCAATGCCGGAAATCAATCTTGGAGACCAGGCCTGATGCGGCTTTTGCACGTCTTCATTGGGGTTTGCTTTGCGCTGAGCCTCTTGGGCGTGGCCAATGCTCAAGAAGAAATTCGTCGCTTTGCGGTTGAGGTCGAAGTTGAGCGCGACGGCGATATTCTGGTCAAAGAGACAATTGCAGTGAATGTCGAAGGGCGCGATGTAAGACGTGGCATCTTTCGGGAGTTTCCTGCTTATTATCTCGATGAGGAAACCGGCGGGCGCTTGCCGTACCGCTACGATGTCCTGAGCATCCGCAAGGATGGCCGCCGCGAGCCGTATGACCGGGAAACCAATGGCAATGCCGTGATGATCAGGATTGGTGATCCGGATCGTTTCCTCGACCATCGCGAACACGTTTATGAAATTCGCTACCGGGTTAAAAATCAGATCCGCTATTTCGACACCTATGATGAGTTCTATTGGAATGTGACCGGCAACTACTGGCTATTTCCGATCCAGAATGCGTCTGTCAGCATTATCTTTCCGCCTGGTGCGGATATCGTTGGCACAGATGCCTTTACCGGCGGGTTGGGCGAAACCGGGCGAAACGCCAGCTATCAGCGTCAAGGAAATGCGCATGAATTCACCACCATTGAGCCACTTGGGCGAAGGCAAGGGTTCACTGTCTCGGTCCGCATCGAGAAGGGCCTGATTGATCCGCCCTCCTTGGCGGACCAAGGATGGCTCTGGTGGGCCAGGAATGGATCACTGACCGCACTCATCATGTCTTTCCTGGGCCTGCTCGGATTCTATTATCGCGGCTTCGACCGGGTTGGCCGTGATCCGGTCAAGGGACCGGTTTTCCCGCAATACGAGCCTCCGGAAGGCTATTCGCCAGCCGCCGCGCACCATATCTATCATCGTGGTTTTAACAGCCATGATGGTCTGATTTCGAGCCTGATGATGCTCGCATCGACAGGGCAGATGCGGATTGATGTCGATCCCGACGACAAGAAGAAAACCACGCTTATCAAGGCAGATCATGCGGTTGTGGATCGGGTGTCGCCGGAAGTCGCTGACTTGTTCGAAGACTTGTTTTCAGATGGTGGGACCCTGAAACTTGGTGAGAAGTACGACGCCGATTTCACCAAAGCCTATACGCGGTTTCGGAAACAGATCTCAGACAAATATGGAAGTGCCTATTTCAAGTGGAATCCGCTTTATGTGATCATGGGCGGCAGCTTGACCGTGCTAGTCCTGATCTTCGCCATCGTGCAGCATTCTTTCTGGAGCCTTTGGCACACTTTGGGCGTGCTTGCCCTGATCGGGTTGAACGGCCTGTTCATGTATTTGATGCCGGCGCCGACCCGAAAAGGACAAACAATCCGGACCCATCTCGAGGGCTTTCGTCTCTACATGGAAAAGGCAGAAAAGCTGCAGCTCAACTCCGTCGACGTCGGGAGCGATGCGCCGCCACCGATGACTATCGAGCGATATGAGAAATTCCTGCCTTATGCGGTGGCGCTCGGAGTTGAAAAGCCTTGGACTAAACATTTTGAGCGGCTGATCCCGGAAGAGGCGGAGAACTACAATCCGAGCTGGACGAATATGAGCGCTCGCACGTTTGGCTCGATTGGGGGCATGACTGAAAGCATGGTCTCCGGCATGAGCTCAGGCGTGTCTTCGTCCATGCCACAAAGCTCAAGCTCTTCTGGCGGTGGCGGTGGCGGCTTTTCTGGCGGTGGTGGTGGTGGCGGCGGCGGCGGCGGTTGGTGACCGCTCACGTCTTCCAGCGCAGGGTCGCCGGACTGAGCGGGTTCTGAAATGATTTCCGACAGCGCCCCGAGGCGTTCCAGGCTTTCTTCAAACTCAGATACCAAAGGAACTGCTTATCGGAATCACCGACCAGCATGCCTTTGCCGCGATAGCCGAGATTTTTCTGGCGCAGCGCCATGATGTTCACGTCCTGGTTCAAGAATGGGCGCGCAAACAAGGTTGCGAACGGGCGGATCGCACCCAAGATGGGCGTATCCCAATAGAATATTTGACGTAGGACCGTGCGAGTCTCATCGATCGGTGTGAGGGCGGTCAGCCCCAGCACGCAATGTTTGGAATTTTGAATATATTCTGCCCTCAAGCCTGGCAGACGAAATGCGATCCGCACCGAAATGGCTCCGCCGATCAGGTGATAGATATCACTGTTTACCGGCGCATGTGGCATCATGGTGAAGCCAAACTGACTGGGTTCAAAAGACTTGCGCTTCTCTTTCAATATCCCGTTGCCGCGCCATAATGGGGAGCGATGCACGAAAGGCGTATGGGCCGGATCCAGCAGGCCATAGACAGCGTCATCCTGATGCGCCGGTATGATCACCTTTTCCATGAAACGGACTTTGCCTTTTGGGCCGCCAAATCCGGGCACGGGGCCGGGGTCAGCGTGCCGGCTCTCGTCCGAAGCGATAAAGGTCCAAATGAGATCTTCACTGATTTCGCACGGCACTGGCTTGTTGGTTGCCGCATCGCGTGCGGTGCACTGATCGCGTGTCTCTCGCGTCAGGATCAGATCGCGGCCGCAGATCTTAAAGGCTTTTTCCGCATGTTTGGACACTTCGTTCAAGCGCGCGGCGACATACCATTTATCGAGAATGTACACGCTCTTATCGGCTCTATCGTTTGATGCGTGCTCAACTTGCACGTCATCAGTGACGGCAACTCGACCCCTCATGCCGTTCGGTCCTCTCTCGCCTTTTATAGAGCCTCTCCCAGACTCACTGATCCCGAGTGTAGAGCTGAGGCAGGCAGGAGCAAGGTCAGATCGGAGTAATTGCTGAAATAGATGGTGCGCGTTTAGCCCGGGCTCGCCGCAGATCCTGCCAAAAGGCCGCCATCCAAGGTCAGCGTTTCGCCCGTCATATAGGTCGCTTCATCGCTCGCCAACAAAACCGCAATCGCGGCGACTTCTTCAGGCTGTCCAAACCGTTTCAAGGGCGTATCTGCGACCAGGGCCGCCATACGCGCTTCGCGATCGGGGCCGTCGCCGAGCAATGGTTCCCAGATCGGAGTGAGGATCGCCGCAGGGGCAATCGCATTGCATCGGATCTCCCACCCATGCTGGGCGCAATAAAGCGCGACCGAACGTGTATGATTGATGATTGCGGCTTTCGAGCTGGCATAAGCGGCGGCGCCCGGAATACCCACCAAGCCGGACCGGGACGACATATTGATGATCGACCCTTTGCCGGTTGCCTTCATCTTCGCGATTGCGGCGCGGCAGCCAAACATGGTGCCGTCTAAATTCACCGCATGCACCGCGCGCCAGGCCTCCAGCGAAACGCTTTCGGGGTCGTGAACCAACTCTCCGGATTCAAAGCCAGTAATACCGGCATTGTTGACGAGAATATCGAGCGACGAAATCTGTTCCATAACTGAAAGCCAATCGGCTTCGCTTGACACGTCGAGATGATGGTATGTGGCGCCAATGGCGTCCGCAGTTTGTTGGCCTTCTTCATCCATAATGTCCGTGACGAACACGGTTGCACCTTCATCGGCGAAGGCTTTCGCAATAGCTGCGCCGATGCCGCGGGCGGCACCCGTTATCAGCGCGGTTTTAGAGGTGAGTCGAGACATATAGATCCTTTCCGGAAGAGAGAGATGTGCGCCGTCAGAACGGGTGCGTAAGGTCGTGGTGCCGGGAACCCCGGTGTCGCTAATTCATGTCTCTGGGAAAGCTCTCTTTGGTTGTGTTCATATTCTTGTGAGCACGTATTGCGTCTGTCCGTTTTTCGACCATACTCGAAAGTCCAACAAAGGGGGAAGGCGCGATGCCAGAAAAACAGAGAATTACAGGCTTTGGTGGATTCTTTTTCCGAGCCAAAGATCCAAGCGCGCTCGCGGCTTGGTATGACGAGAATTTTGGCATCGATCTCGTGCCGAGCGATTATGACACCCAGCCCTGGCATCAAAATGAGGGCCCAACCGTATTTGCGCCATTCAGTCATGACACGACTTATTTTGGCGACGACATGTCGAAGACCTTCATGCTGAATTTTCGGGTCGAAAGCCTTGAAAAGATGGTCGCTCAGCTTCGGGCCAATGGAAATGAAGTGACCATGGATGAAGGCAATCCTTATCCGAACGGATTGTTCGCGAATGTTGTCGATCCAGAAGGAAACCCAATTCAGATCTGGGAACCGCAACACAATCCGAGCTAATGATCGCGGACGCCTTTTGGGCGATGAACCAGGGTGACCAGCACCCAAGAAATGATCATTAAGAGATACCAGCTGCCGAGCTTTTGCAGCGACACCATGTGCCACCCTGTCTCTTGGTTTGGGTACAGCCAGATCTGCGTAAATGTCGCGATGTTTTCGGCGAGCCAGATGAATACTGCGACGAGGAAAAAGCCGAGCAAGAGCGGCATTTGATGCTGCCACCGCCAGACGCGATAATACACCCGGCAGCGCCAGAAGATCAGCGCGGTCAGGGCGAAAAGGCCATAACGGATATCGATCGTAAAATGGTGGCTGAAGAAATTCACATAAATGCCGAAGGCCAGGATCAGCGTCATCCAGAGCCGCGGATAGTTCGTCCAGCGAAATTCGAAGACGCGGGCGCAACGGGCAAAATAAGACCCGACGGCGGCATACATAAAGCCAGAGAAAAGGGGCACCCCGCCAATCCGCAGCACGTTTTCCTCAGGATAAACCCAGGACCCGACATCGGTCTTAAAAACTTCCATCACCGTTCCGACCAAGTGAAAGATCAGGATCACCAGCGCTTCGCTCGGGCGTTCCAGCTTGGTAATCAGAAATAGAATCTGAATGCTGACAGCGTATGCGACCAAGAAGTCATAGCGGGCGAGAGGCATTGCGTCCGGATAGTAGAGATGCGTCACGATCATCCCGGCCAGCAGCAGGCCACCAAACAGGCAAGCCCAGGCCTGCTTGATGCCAAAGACCAGGAACTCGATAAGCCCTTGCGTGAGACTACTCGGCAGCCCCCGGTTCAACCCACGCTCCACAAGCGGCAGCAAACGTGCGAGGGTCTCGTCGACGCGGGAGTTGGCCCGGGAGTTGAACTGTGTCGCGCTCATACACCGATGATCTGCGCACCAGGTATGAAGATTTAGCGACCCAATCGCGACCGAAACGCGTCATAGCCAAAATCGCTGATGCGCTCGAGCGAACCGTCCTCATGCCGGATGGCGAGATTGGCGAGCGGGTTGCCATTGAACGTATTGGTTTTCACGAACGTGTAATGCATCTGATCGGTAAAGGCGATTTGATCGCCAGCCTTGAGGGGTTGGGCGAAGGAATAGTCACCGATAATGTCGCCCGTCATACAAGTGCGACCAGCCAGACGATAAGTGTGTGCCAGCACGCCTGGCTCGTCTGCCCCAATGATCTCGGGGCGATAGGGCACTTCCAAGACGTCTGGCATATGGGTCGAGGCGCTGGCATCGAGCAGGGCGATATCGCCCTCATTCCAATGCAGATCCACGACGCTCGCATGCAGCTCACCTGTATTCACGACTAAGCCGCCGCCAGGTTCGAGGATCACTTCGAGGTCGAAGCGCGCGCGAAAGGCCTTGATTGCCGCGATCAGGGCATCGACATCATAACCCGGCTTGTTGAGGAAATGCCCACCCCCGAAATTCACCGCGCTGACCTGTGACAGATATGGCGCGAAATTCTCTGCTACGTGTTCGATCAGACCGACCGAGCCCTCGGCCAGGCTTTCGCACAGCGTGTGGACATGGAAGATGTCGACCAGATCCCAATCCACTTGATCGAGCTTGTCGACCACTTCGCCGAACCGGGACATCGGGGCGCACGGGTCGTAGAGGTCACCGCCAAGCGTCGCGTTCGAATAGCCGGGATTGACCCGCAATCCGATCTTGGCGCCGGCCGCTTTTGCAATCGCGCCATAGCGCTCAAGCTGCGCGGCCGAATTGAAATAAATGTGTTGGGCGATCTGGCTGAGGCGCCCAACCTCGCCGGGCGCGTAGGCGGGCGAGTAAACGTGCACTTCCTTGCCGAAACTCTCGGCGCCCATTTGCGCTTCCTGTTCACCGCTCGCCGTGGTGCCATCGAGATAGTCACGCATCATCGGAAACACGGCTGGCATGGCAAAGGCCTTGGTCGCGAGCAGGATCTTGCAACCGGCCTGTTCCCGAATGCGCAGCGCCGTCTCCAGGTTTTGGCGCAGACGTTTGAGATCAAGGACAAAACAGGGCGTTTGCACAGGGACGGTCAAGACGGCATATCCTTTTCAGAGCAGGGTCACCTGCATTAGGTTCCTTCACATAGGCAAGCGGGGCAAAAATGCACCTTCGAATTGCAACGCGCGAAGATATTCCGGCAATTGAGGCCTTGATGGCCGCGTCGATGAAAGCCCTGCTGCCAAAATTTCTCGATGCCAAACAAGTCGAACGCTCGAGTGAGAGCATGGGCGTGGACACGCTGCTGGTCGATGATGGCACTTATTTCCTGGTCTATGTTGAAAACACGCTGGCCGGGTGTGGAGGCTGGTCGCGGCGGCGGACGCTGTATGGCGGCAATCACACGACAGGACGCGATGATGCGCTGGCTGATCCAACCACCGAGCCCGCCAAGATCCGCGCCATGTACACGCATCCGGATTACACCCGGCGCGGGATCGGACGGTTGCTTCTGAAAGCTGGTGAAGACGCCGCCAGGGCTGAAGGATTCAAGGCCATGGAAATGGGCTCCACCGCGCCCGGCCGACCCTTATACGAGGCGTGCGGCTATGAGCTCATCGAAGATCTCTCACAGCCGAGCGAAGACGGCACGGTGGTGCCGATTCTGCGCATGCGCAAAGCGCTGGTTTAAGCCGTGAGCTTGAACACCCGCGCTGCGTTTTCGAATAAGAAGAGATCGCGGGTTTCGTCATCGAGCGCCAGCGCATCCAACCCGTCCAGCGCCTTGGCCGGCGTGATCATCGGATAGTTGGTGCCAAACAGGACTTTCTTGCGGCCATTGGATTTCAGATAGCGCACCAGCTCTGGCGGGTAGCGTTTGGCGGTATAGGCCGAGGTATCGATATAGATGTTTTCATGCTTGGTCGCGACAGCAATGGCTTCCTCGGTCCAGGGGTAGCCAATATGGCCGCCAACAATGGTGAGATCCGGGAAATCTAAAGCGACTTGATCGAGATAGATCGGGCGTCCAACCTCGGACGGCGCGAGCGGGCCCGTGTGCCCGATCTGCGTACAGAAGGGTACGCCCATCTCGCAGCAGGCGGTATAGACCGGGTAGAAAAGCCGATCAGTGGGCGGGCGCTCGGCCAGCCAGGGCAGGACCCGGATCGCCTTGAAGCCAAGCTGCTCGACGCAGCGCCTGATCTCTCGCACCGCCTGCATCGGTGTTGAAATATCGACTGACCCGACCCCGACCAGACGGCCGCCAGACTCTGCGCAAAAGGCGGCGACTTCATCATTGCTGATCATGTCCTTGCCCGGCGCTTGCCAGGCCGAGATGAGGCTGGTCGCAACCCCGGCCTGATCCATCGCCGCGATTGTGGTGGCGACGGGGAGTTCTTCGGTCGGGATGGCGCCCTTGGTCCAACGCCGCAGCGAGTCGAAAATCGGGTCTTGGCTGTGGCGCAGTGTCGGGTGCTGGGCCCAGGCGTCGATGATGGTCATCGCTAAATTCCTCCGCGGCGGCGCTGTTTCAACCTCGATAATCAAGCTTTCCCAAGGGCAGCAAAATCAGATCTTGTAATATCTATAAAACTAGATATATAGATATTATGAACGATACCCATGCCGCTGCCGCTTTCTCCGCCCTCGGCCATCCGAACCGGGTCGCGATCCTGCGCCTCTTGGTGCGGGCCGGAGACAAGGGTCTGAACGTCTCGCAAATGCGCGAGCATCTCGACATTCCCGCGACCACGTTCGGGCATCACCTCAAAGCCATGGCCGATGCTGGCCTGGTCAAACAATCGCGACACGGGCGGTCGCTGATCTCCAAAGCCAATTACAACGTCCTGCAATCGCTCGGCACTTTCCTCATGGAGGATTGTTGCCGCGGTGTTTTCTCGCCCTCCCAAACTGTAGAATTGGAGCCCTCATGAAACGTATGCATATCCATATCAGCGCCGCCGACATGGACGCGACCAAGCGTTATTACACCGCTTTGTTCGGCCAGGCCCCGACTGTCGACAAACCGGACTATATGAAATGGATGCTTGACGATCCGCGGATTAATCTCGCTGTCAGCCAGCGCGATGGCGCCACACGTGGCGTCGACCATCTTGGCCTGCAAGTCGACAGCGATGACGAGCTCGAGGCGGTCAATGCCGCCTTGCAAGCGGCCGAACAATCGACCCTGGCCGAGCCGGGCGCGAACTGTTGCTATGCTGCCTCCAACAAACACTGGGCCCGCGACCCGCAAGGCGTGGTTTGGGAGATGTTCCATACGATGGACGCGATCCCGACCTATGGCCACGACCTGCGCGATGAGGTGCCGCACACACCGACGGCGAAGTCTGCTGGGGGCTGTTGCTGAAACACGTGACCCGACCGAAAGCGAGGAGAACTAGTTGGGAGGGTACTCCCGCCGGCTCCGGCCGAATATACCAGGGACAAACGAGAGCAAACCCAATACAGCTCCCCCAATCAGAGTTGCCCATCCGGTGAATCGCTGCGCTCGAAGCGTGTGTTCTGCGCTGACGATTTCATCGCCACCAACGGACCGAACCGACACCAGACGACCTGAGCCGCTGTTACCCTTGGTGTAATAGACAATACGCTTTCCTATGAACGTCCGCGCCTGGTCGCGAATTTTTGCGATGTCACCAAAGCGGTGAGAGGATTTGACTTCTCGCTCTTCGATCCGGCCATCGGCTTTTTCGATCCTGAGCGTGGTGTTATTGTGGAGACCCCTAATGCCACTGCTACCAGTAGCTTCGACAAGGATACCCTCATGCGAGGTAGTTTCAAAATTCGAGTCTAATGACGTCAATATTGAGAACAAACCGTAGAGGAGAAAAATACCCGCAATAGACCAAATCAAAATGAGCTTGTTGCCCAAGGATTTGCTCACGTCCTAAGTCTCCACCGCGAACAGCTCGTCCTGCGCCCCGGTCGGCACGTCGATCACATGCCAGGGCAGGCCGCGTTTGGCGACGTCTTCAAGGAAGGGCTTGGCCGGGAATTGTTCGACATTGAACACGCCGGCTCCCGCCCATTCGCCCTTGAAGAACATGGCCGCGCCTGAGACTGGCGGCACGCCGGTTGTGTAGCTGACCGCCTGGGCCGAAACTTCTTCATTGGTCTTGGCGTGGTCGCTGACATTGTAGATCATCTTGGTCACCGGTTGGCCATCCTTGGTGCCGCGCAGGATGACGCCGATCGAGGTCTTGCCCGTATAGCCCTCGGCCAGTGTGCTCGGCACCGGCAGCAAGTCTTTCAGGAATTCCATCGGGATGATGTCCATGCCCTTATGCTTGATCGGCTCAAGCCCGATCAGGCCGATCGATTTGAACACGTCCAAATGCTTGATGTACTCATCGCCAAAGGTCATCCAGAAGCGGATCTGTTTCAGGCCTTTGATGTGTTTGACCAGGCTCTCTTCTTCTTCGTGATAGATCAGGTAGGACATTTTCGGACCCACCTCCGGATAGTCGATCATCGTCCGGATTGAGAGGGCCGGGATTTCGATCCATTCGCCGTCTTTCCAATAGCGCCCGTCTTGGGTCACTTCGCGCAGATTGATTTCCGGATTGAAATTGGTCGCGAACGTCTTGCCATGATCCCCGGCATTGCAGTCGACAATGTCGATATATTCTATCTCATCGAGCAGGCCTTCCTGCTGGGCATAGGCGCAATAGATATTGGTGCAGCCGGGGTCAAACCCGCAGCCCAGAATGGCGGTCAGGCCGGCCTGCTTGAACTTGTCCTGGTAGGCCCATTGCCAATGATATTCGAATTTGGCGACATCGCGTGGCTCGTAATTGGCGGTGTCCATATAATGGGTCTTGGTCGCCAGACAGGCATCCATGATCGGTAGGTCCTGATAGGGCAGGGCCATATTGATGACGAGATCCGGCTTGACCTTCTCGATCAGCGCGACGGTTTCCTCGACATTGTCGGCATCGACCTCAGCAATCTCGATCGGAGTCTCGCACAGGGCGGCGACCTTTTCGCAGGAGACCAGGCGACGCGAGGCCAAGGTAATATGCTTGAACGTGTCGCGATCCATGGCGCATTTCTGGGCCACGACGGACCCCGCTGCGCCGGCGCCGATAATGAGAACTCGATCCATTTGCACCTGTCCTTCGTTAGGTCAAAATTTGAGCTTCAGCGTCTACTTGAGTTGGAACAGCGACGCCAGTTCATTTTCGTCACATAGTCCGACCGTTTCGACCGTCATCCTTGCAGATCAGGCCTGGGCGATCCGATGGTAGCTTTCCTTAGGGAAATGCGCTAAGAGCGCCGCTTCCTTTTGACCCGGGAGGGGTTTGTATGGCGTATCGGCACTTTATCGACCTGTGGCAGCTTGAGGCGAGCGACCTGCGCGCCATCATGGATCAAGCCCATGCGATGAAGCGTGCGCGCCAAGGCTGGCCAAAGGGCAAGCCCGACGCCGATGCGGCGCTTGCCGGGCACACGATGGCGATGGTGTTCGAGAAAAATTCAACCCGGACCCGGTTCAGCTTTGAAGCCGCAATGCGCCAGCTTGGCGGCGATTCGATCATTGCCACCGCCGCGGACATGCAGCTCGGTCGAGGCGAGACGGTCGAAGATACGGCGCGCGTGCTGAGCCGCTATGTCGATATGGTCATGCTGCGGGCGAATAATCATGGCGACCTGGAGATATTCGCAGAAGCGGCCAGCGTGCCGGTGATCAATGGTCTGACTGATCGCTCGCATCCGTGCCAGATCATGGCCGATCTGATGACGCTGGAGGAAAGCGGGCTCGACCTCAAAGGCGCGCGCCTCGCCTGGGTTGGTGACGGCAATAATGTCTGTTCCAGTTTTATCCACGCGGCACCGAAATTCGGTTTCTCGTTCGCGGTCGGAACGCCGGACCGTTATGCGCCGGATGAAGAGGATGTCGATATTGCCCGCGAACTGCAGGGCCGGATTGATCTCTATGACACGGCCGAAGAAGCTGTCGCCGGAGCGGATGTTGTCATCACCGATACGTTCGTCTCGATGGGCGACAAGGATGGCGAAGAGCGTCTGGCGGAGTTGGATCCTTATGCGGTGACCGACGAGTTGATGGAGCTGGCGCAAGGCGGTGCCAAATTCCTGCATTGCCTGCCGGCCCATCGCGGCGAGGAGGTTGACTCTGAGGTGATAGACGGTCCGAATTCGCTGGTCTGGGACGAAGCCGAAAACCGACTACACGTGCAGAAAGCGATCATGCGCTGGTGTCTCTATAAATAGTGCCCGAAACGATCCAGATCCTCGTCGATGCCGACGCCTGTCCGGTCAAGGACGAGACCTATAAAGTCGCTTTGCGCCATCAGGTGCCAGTCACATTGGTCAGCAACAGCTTTCTGCGCGTACCGCCGCACTCCCTAATCCAGCATGTTACCGTCAGTGATGGGTTCGATGCGGCGGATGACCATGTCGTCGACCTGGCGCATGGTGCCAGCGTTGTTGTCACGGCGGATATCCTCCTGGCCGAACGAGCGCTCAAAAAAGGCGCCATCGTGCTGGGTCCGAACGGCAAGCCATTCACAGAGAACTCAATCGGCGGCGCCATTGCGACCCGCGCAATCATGGCCGATCTGCGCGCCGGCGGCGATCAGATTGGCGGCGCCGCGCCGTTCTCGAAAGCGGATCGGTCGCGTTATCTGTCGGCCCTTGATGAGGCGCTCAATCGATTGAAACGCGCCGCCCGTTAAGCGGTTAGCTGGTGCCCAAAATTTTCTTGTGATAGCAATTGAGAGAGGTTCAGGTTGCTATCGGGACGAGCCATGTCTGCGTCGAGACTTTTTCTGATATTCGCTCTTATCGGCTGGCTTGGCGCTTGTAACTTGTTCGGTGGAGCGCCAGCGAAGTCTGCGCAATCTGCTGACCAGTGTGGCCCCGGCGAGGTGCGGGTCGAAAGCGCTGATGACCCAGCGTGCCGGCCGATTCCTGACGGAGCGGTGCAGCTCCCCGAAAGCCAACAGGGAGAAAGGGGAACGGATTTCGAGATCAACGCCGAGGAACCGGCGAATCAGCCTCCTCCTCCTCCCTTGCCTCCGCCCCCTCCGCCGCCCCCTCCTCCAGTTTTGGAAGCTGAAGAGGTCATGATCGTCGAAGAGGCGCCGAGTGTCGGAGACCGGATCGAAGCTGAAAAACTCGAGAGAGATCGCGTGCGCGCGGAACAAAGCGAAGCAGAAGCCCGGGCGCGCGCTCAGGAGCAAATGATGGCCGAAGGCGACGGGCTTTTGGCGATATTAGGCGCGGCGGGCAGCTCTGATGATGACGAGTCTGAAGATGCATGGGGCGCGTTTGATGACGAAGACGAAGATGGTGAACAGGGGCGCGGTCGCCAGCCGATCGGATTGGGCACTTCAGGAAGTGGCGTTGGCGGTGGCGGGTCGGCCACGGGCGGACTTGGGATCGGTAATATCGGTAGTATTGGTGGCCTCGGCAGCGGCGGCAGCGGCGCCGGCGCCGGTGAGCCCGAAGATGATTTCGATACCGGCCGGATTATCCACCATGCGCCAAAATCAATGGTGCAGGATCGGACCTATTATCTCGAAGTGGCGATCCAGCCCGTGACCAGCACCGATACGGTAGAAGATGTGGACCTCAATCTGACCGCGACGCTTGGCAGCGGCAATATGCCTGGCGTCGATGCCGCCGCGCTTGAGCGCAGCCTGGACACGCTGGATGTCTCAGACTTGATGTCGGCCAAGCTTGTTGGGCGCGGATTTGACATGTTCGCAATCACGGATGAAGTCCAACCCGTGGATGCCGGCGACGCAACGGTCTGGCAGTGGGAAGTAACGCCTCAAGAGACCGGGACGTTTTCATTGGTCTTCGTGATTTCGAAATCGATCGAGCGCGATGGCCGGCAAGTCAACAAATCGGTCAAACGAATTCCGCTCAGGATCAGGGTTGAGTCGCTGGACGATCTTCTTGCGCCTGAACCGGATTTGGTGATGAGCAGGAATCTCAACACGCGCGCTGGGATTACCACGGACGCAGGACAGTCATCAGCCTTAGATGCGTCTGCCGCGACTACGCTGGCAATGCCCGCAAATGCGGCTTGTGAGACGCTTCCAGGAAGCGACGCAAATCGCTTTGCATTATTGATGACCAATCTCGGCTATCAGGCCCCGCTCAGCCGCTTGAGTGAAACGCATCTTGATGGCGAACGCATGGCTGCGGCATTGCAACAGGTCGGATTCACGGTGACCCATTGCCGGGACCTTGGACGCCAGAGGGCGATCCGCGAGCTGTCACTTCACGGATTGCGTTTGCAGGACAGTCTGGCCGCCGATCAGGACCCGGTCAGTTTCTTCTATTATTCCGGCCATGGCCTCAACATGGACGGCACCAATTACATTCTGCCGACCGATCTGGCCGGGGCCTCCGAGATTGATGTCCGCGATGGCGCCGTGGCGTTTGAGGATATTTTCAATCGCCTTCCACAAGGTCCACTCAGCTTTGTTGTGTTTGATGCCTGTCGGACGGTGATGGCGGATGACTCGAAAGGCCTGATGCGGACCTATGAGCCGGTGACCTGGGTGTCGGGCCTGTTCCAGGCCTTTGCCACGGAACCTGGAAAGACCGCTGCCGATGATGGTTTGTATTCGAAGATTCTCTCCGAGCTGATGATCTCCTTGAATGAACCGGCCAATGTCCTGTTCAAACGGGTTCAGGACCAGGTTGGGCGGGTCACAGCTGGGCGGCAAAACCCAAACTACATTGACCGCACCATTGGTGATGAGTTTTTCTTCGTCTCAGAAGGATAGCGATCGGACGCTTAGTCCGATCCTTCCATTTCACGGGCGATCGCCTGTAATTCTTTCAGCTCTTTGACCTTGCGACGGGTGAACCAGAGCCCGAGCGTTGTCGGCACGATGACAAAGGTCACAGCGATCAGGATAATGACCGGATCAATCCAGTCCGGCATCGGTGTCTCGCGTTCGACATTCGGTGTAAAGCGACCGAGCAAATAGCCAAAGCCAAGGCTTGGAACTGGTAGGAGATAAAGCATGCGGCCCAGATTGACGGCCGCGCGGGTACGCTGAATCATGAATTTGATCAACGCCTCTGGTTCTCGAGAAAAGGCTTTTTGCAGGCGCCGCTTCGCCCAGAGATAATGACCGCCGCCGAGCACAAGGCAAAGCGTGCCGAGCAGCGTCATCATGCCATCTGTGTGCAAGTTGCCTGACCATTCCAATCCAATCAGGACTGCGAAAACCGCGAGCGAAATCACCGTTGACCAGGTATTGAGGGAGCGGATATCGCGATTATTGCGATTGAGCCGGTCGACCATTGCGTCAACATCGAAAGGCGGGCTGTCCTGCCATAAGGTTTTCAGAGCATCAGTCATCCGACAGGTCTCCCAGAAGTATCTTGAGTTCAGAGCGGGCGCGCGCCAGACGCACACCCACATTGTTCGCCGTCAGACCGAGCGTGTCTGCGATTTCGACATTGCTGAAGCCCTCCAGATGCAAGGTCACGATCTGACGATTGGCGAGATTGAGTTGCCGGACCGCCGCGAGTAGTCTTTCGCGTTGCAGGGCCTGATCAGCCTGATCCTCTGGACCAGGTGTGTCGTCATGCAATTGTTCATCGAGCGGTTCGGTTTTGCGTTTACTGGCTTTGCGGACATGACTGATACAGACATTGTGCGCGATCCGTGCTGCATATGTCTTGGGATTGGCTTCGCCGCGATATTTCGGCAAGGCCCGCCATATTGCCAACAGCGAATCCTGAACCAGCTCTTCTGCGAGTTCCGGACGTGCTTCATAGGAGGAGGCAATGCGTGAAATCATCCCCCCATGCTGTTCAACAATCGATTTTAGCGTAATCGACATATCTCGCTCTAGAGCTGAGGGATCAGCGCGTCGAGTAGGATCATCACGCCGCTGATGGTCCACAACACGGTTTCGGTCAGCGACGTTCGCGTATTCGAGGTGCAGAGCTTGGGCCACATTCAACATCTCCTTTGCATCGGTTCAAAGGATTAGTCGTGGCAAAGCGAAAACCATTACACCGGCGCACAATGGCTAGCGTCGTTGCGCAACCTGGCCTAAGAGGCAGGCCATGAATGGACTGGTCTTAGTTGCGATTGGCGGGGCGATTGGCGCCTCCATGCGGTACGGCGTTGGCCTCGCCTTCACCGAACAGGGCGGTATGTCTGGCGCCTGGGCGACCCTGTTCGTGAATGTTGTTGGCAGCTTTATCCTGGGGGCAATGATGGGCTGGTTTTCGAGCCGCGAGCCAGCCATAGAAAATACGCTGTGGCTTCTCGTCGGCGTCGGGATGATGGGCGCGTTCACGACCTTTTCTGCCTTCTCGCGCGACACGGTTCATATGTTCATGACCGGTGATGTGATGAAGGGTTTGGTCTTTGCCGGGCTCAACATGGTGGGCGCACTGGCCGCCTTCGCAGTCGGCCTGATCGCTCTGAAAAGGTTGCTCGCATGAGCCGGCAAGTGATCACTGAAACCGTTTCTGAGAAAGAAGGTGGCGTGCGGCTCGACCGCTGGGTGAAACGGCGCATGCCGATGACCCAGGGGGAGCTGGAAAAGCTGCTGCGAACCGGGCAGATCCGCGTCGATGGGGCGCGCGCCAAGGCCAATACCAGGCTTGAAGCGGGCATGTCGGTGCGCCTGCCGCCTTTCGCCTCGAAGACGGCCAAGGAGGGTGATGCGCCGTGGAGCGCGCCGAAGAAACCAAATGCCAAAGCCCTGGCTTTTCTGAAGCCCCTCATCATTCATGAGGATGATGAAATGTTTGTGCTCAATAAGCCGGCCGGCATTGCGGTGCAGGGCGGAACTGGGCAGGGCGGTCGCCACATAGACGGCATGCTGGATGCGCTATCAGATGGCGAGCATCGCCCGCGTCTGGTGCACCGACTGGACAAAGCCACGTCCGGGCTTTTGCTCATCGCCAAACACCCGGCCGCCGCCTCCCGGCTCGGCGACTTGTTCCATTCCCGCGACATGGACAAGGTCTATTGGGCCGTCACCGTAGGGGTTCCGCATCCGCCCGCTGGGCAATTGCGCTCCTGGATGCGTAAGGGCGTTGGCGAAGAGGGCCGCGAACGCATGGTACTCGGCGCCCATGGAGACAAGGTCTCCAAACATGCGATTACCGATTATGTTGTTGTCTCAACTGCGGCGCGCCGCGCGGCCTGGGTCGCCTTGAAACCGTCGACCGGGCGCATGCACCAATTGCGCTTTCATATGCATGAGCTTGGCACCAGCATTCTCGGCGATGATAAATATGCGACCCGCCGTGAAGTCCCTCAAGGCGTCGCCAAGGGTTTGCATTTGCACGCGCGGGCTCTGGTCATTCCGCGCAAGACGGGAAAACCGCTGACGCTGCAAGCACCGCTCTCAGGCACAATGAAACAGACCTTCGAGACGCTCGGCTTCTTGGAGAATGAGGCTGGGAAAGATCCGCTTGAGCTGTTTGTCTAGCGTTCCTTCGGATCGAGCGCGTCGCGCAGGCCGTCGCCGATAAAGTTCAGGCACAGCAAAGTGATCATCATGGTCAGGGCCGGCGCCAGCAGCATCCAGGGCTTGTCCTGCATCTCTTTGGCGCCGTCAGAGATCAACACGCCGAGCGAAGTGAGTGGCTCATTCACGCCGAGACCGAGGAAAGACAGGAAGCTCTCGGCCAGGATCACCACCGGAATGGTCAGGGTGACATAAACCGCAACCGGCCCGACCACATTGGGCAGCACATGGCGGCGGATCATGGTGAAGAAGGGCACGCCCGTGGCCCGGGCCGCTTCGATGAATTCCATATTCTTGATCGCCAGGGTCTGACCGCGCACGATCCGGCTCATGGTCAGCCATTCGACCGCGCCAATCGCGGCAAAGATCAGGATGATATTGCGCCCGAAAACGGTCAGCAGCAGGATCACGAAGAAGATGAAGGGCATGGCGTAAAGCACATCGACAAAGCGCATCATGATATTGTCGACCCGGCCGCCGACAAACCCCGCCACGGCGCCCCAGGTAACCCCGATAATCAAGGACACAATGGTCGCGACCATGCCGACCGCGAGCGAGATGCGCAGACCGATCATCAGGCGCGCGAAACTATCGCGACCCTGCGTGTCGGTGCCAAGAATGTGCAAATTCTCGAGAGTCGGTGCGAGTTCCACATTCGCCGAAATCGTCCGGTAATCGTGCACCCACAAGAAAGGGCCGATGGCGGCGACCAGCACCATAAAGCCGAGAATCCACATCGAGACGACGGCGGCCTTGTTGCGGAATAGGCGCGCCTTGGCATCGTCCCAGAGCGAGCGTCCGCCCTGAATGGCCGTTTCCACCGCTTCTTTGCGGCCCGTCAGATCCAATGAGTCAGTCATATTTCACCTTTGGATCAAGCAAGGCGTAGAGGATGTCGGCGATCAGGTTGAAGATCACGATCAGGGTCGCATAGATGATCAGCGCGCCCATCACGAGTGTGTAATCCCGGTTGATCGCGCCATCGACAAAGTAAGAGCCCATGCCAGGCAGGCCAAAAATCCGCTCAATCACCAGCGAGCCGGTCATGACGCGGGCCATGGCGGGACCAACATAAGAGACCAGCGGCAGGATCGCCGAGGGCAGGGCATGTTTGAGTACAACTTCACGCTCGCTCAAGCCTTTGGCGCGGGCGGTGCGGATATGCCCCGAGCGCATGGTTTCAATCACACTGGCGCGCATCAGGCGCGAGATGATGGCAATTTGCGGCAGGGCCAATGTGATCACCGGCAAGGTCATATTGTGGAAACTCATGCCAATGTTCGGATAGGTTCCAAGCCCGCCCACCGCGAACAGTCCGAAGGTCAGGGCAAAGATCAGGATCAGGATCGGGCCGGTGACAAAAGTCGGGATGGATATGCCGGCCATGGCAAAGCCCATGACGGAATAGTCGCCCGCTGTATTTTGCCGAAGGCCCGCATAAATGCCCATCGCCGTGCCAACAATAATGGCGAGCGTGATCGAGAGAAACCCGATGGCAAGACTGATCGGAAGGCCATCAGCAATCAGGTCATTCACGCTTTTGCCGAGCGTTTTCATGCTCGGCCCGAAATCGAGTTGCAACACGCCCCAAAGATAGTCGGTGTATTGCTGCCAAAGCGGCTTATCGAGGCCGAATTTGGCGTTCAGCGCGGCCTCGGTGGCTGCATTGAGTTTGCGTTCGCCGTCAAATGGCCCGCCTGGCGCCATGCGCATCATGAAGAAGGCCACTGTGATAATCAGCAGCAGAGTCGGGATCGCGATCAAAAGTCGCCGTCCCGTATAGGCCCAAGGTATACGAGAAAGTGTACGCTGCAGCGCCGTCACTGTTTCGAGGCTCCCACGAACTTGTGAAATAGATTCAACACCAAGGGCTTGGCAGCCCCAACAACACTTCTTACGTTCACGGCCCACGAGGGAAAGTCAACGCCCATCTGCATCGGAGCCGCGCTATGTTGGATTTACGCAAAGTCACAGATGGATTCGCCGTCGCCCCTCAAATTGATGAAGGCGATGTCCAGGCGATTGCCGATGCCGGGTATAAGACGATCATTGCCAATCGTCCTGATGGTGAAGGCGGGATTGAGCAACCCCGGATGGGGGCGATTCGGACCGCAGCTGAGGCGGCTGGACTGACATTTGTGGCGATTCCTTTTTCAGGCGCGCCGACCCCGGATATTTTGGAGCGTTTTGGCGCCGCGCTGGCCGAAGCACCATCGCCGGTCCTGGCCTATTGCCGCACCGGTACGCGGTCGATTACAGCATGGGCGCTGACCCATGCCGGACAGGGTGCGGGCGACGATATCGTAGATGCTGCAGCAGGCGCGGGATACGACCTGTCGCAATTGCGGGCGCTGCTCTAACGCAAGCGTGATCTGTTTGTGAGCATTTGTTCACTTACGGTGTTGGAAAGAGCTTGCTAGCTAACGTTAAGCATGCGATCCACCGTGGAAATGCCGCTGCGAAGGCTAAGGAGTAAAGTATGTCACGAAACTGGCTGACAGACTTTAAATATGAAGACGGGGCCTGGCTCGTAAAGAAGACGGGCCACCGCGTCCCGGCGACGCGCGAGCTGGTGAATGACATTTTCACCTGGCTGACTTTCTACACGCTGGCGCAGTCCTGGCGCTCTTGGCGACGGATTACAGGGCACAAGCGCCCAACCATTGCCTTTTATCCTGAAAAGCCGCGGCCATGGTACTTTATCTGGCCGGTCATGCACGCCTCTGGGGCGAAACTCATTTCTGACCCGTCGGTTGCCGATATCGTGTTCCAGTTCGATGACTCGACGACGGTGAATCATACCGCGCCAAAAACCAAGCCGGGCGCCAAGCTGGTGAATTTTGGCTGTCAGGACATTTCAAAATCAAATGTTGCCGCGGCTTTTGAGCGTGCCGCGGGCTACAATCTGTCGGTCGATCCGCGCACTTTTACCGGGACGATGGTCGAAAAATCGGAAAAGAATGCCTGTCACGACGGGCGTATTCTCGAAGGTCCGATCGAGCCGCAGGAAGACAAGACTTATCAAGTCCTCGTGGACAATGAGATAGATGGCGGGCTGATCGAAGACCTGCGCTGTTGTATTTGCGGTGGCGAACCTGCTGTTGTGTTCCGAAAGCGCCGTCCGATTGGTCGCCGTTTCTTGAACGAGAATGCTGAAGTTTTGCTCGACACGCCCCAGAATTGCTACACGGCCGATGAAATTCGCGTGATCTCACGATTTGCTGAAGAGATCGGTCTGGAATGGGGCGGTGTGGACGTGCTACGCGACAATGCGTCAGGCAAGATTTACATTGTCGACGCGAACAAGACCGATATGGGGCCACCGGTTGCCTTAAAGCTTGGCGACAAGCTGAAATCGACCCGCCGCATGGCCAAAGCCTTTGTCGCCGCCTTCGCGCCGAAACGTAAGTAATCTGCCTGACTCGTGATAACCGGGCGAAGACGTCCACGATAAGATAAGAAACTCAAAGCAGCATATCTCCCATGGCAATTCCTTTTGTGCGTGAAATTGAATTTGAATATGGCAAAGTGGAGCAAGTCTCTCCGCTGATCCGCCGCGTGATCGCCAATAATCCTGGCCCTTTTACCTATGTTGGCACGGGTGTTTACATTGTCGGTCGAGGCGAAGTTGCCGTCCTGGATCCGGGGCCGCATGACGAAGCTCATTTCGAAGCGCTGAAAGCGGCGCTTGAGGGCGAAACCGTGAAATATGTGCTGGTCACGCACGGTCATTCTGATCACTCACCCCTGGCTAAACCCCTTGCCGATTGGGCGGGCTGTAAAGTCTATGCCAAAGGTTGCGGTGAACCGACCGCCAAAGGCGAGCTTGGCAGCGAAGATGATCCCGGTTTCACGCCGGATGAGTGCGCCCGCGATGGCGACATTTTCGAAGGACCTGGCTGGACGCTTGAGACGATCGAAACGCCGGGCCACACAACCAATCATCTCTGCTTCGCGCTGAAAGAAGAAAATGCCTGTCTGACCGGCGACCACATTATGGGCTGGTCGACCACGATTGTGGCCCCGCCCGACGGCAATATGGCGGACTATTTTGAAAGCCTCGACAAAATCGAAGACCGGAATTTCGACATTCTCTGGCCGACACATGGTTCACCGATAGAAGGCCAGGCCTTCGTCAAGGAGTTCATTCAAGCCTATCGCCAACACCGCCAGGACCGTGAAGACGGCGTCATCGCGCAAATGAAAGCCGGCGAAACCTCGATCCCGGAAATGGTCAAGACCATGTACGTTGGCCTTGAGGAGCGCTTGTTTCCCGCCGCTTGCATGAGCCTGCTCGGTCATATGTTCAAACTGATCGAGGAGGGTCGCGTCACCGCCAGCGATGCGCGCCCGGTTGTGCAGTCTGAGTTCCGCTTGACGAAAGTCGACGCTTAAGGCGCGCGGCGCCCGTCGGCGCGGTCTTCAAGCTCGACCATCAAACCATGGACACGGGTTGAGTTGGCCCCGAGATCCGACAGGCCGACGCGGCTGGTCGAACGGATATCGACCGCAGTGACGCCATCGACGGCGCGCAGCCGTACCGCGACATCGTCTTTAAAGCCGAACCAGCCCGACGTCGCCGTTGCGTCGATCTGGATTTCATCACCATTTTCGCGACCGGTAGGTCCATTGAAGGCGATCTCCCAGCCGCGGCTATTGATGATGCGTTGCGCGACCGTGGCCACTTCGGTTGGAGCCTGGTCAAAATAAATCGTTTCCAGCGTTGGATAGACCGTGCCTTTGCCGCCTTCCTTTGTCTCGGCTTCTTCTTGGAGCTCTGACACCAGACGGCCGGCCGTCCCCGGCCACCGTTCTTCGGCATATTCCGGGACGGTCGGCGCGTCGAGCACCGGATTGGTCTCACCCTGTGCTTCGCGGGCATCCATGATCGCCTGGCTGAACTGAATAGGGTCAGACCAATCGGTTTGAATGTCATGCAATGGCGGCAAGGAGGTGGCTTGTGCGCCGAGGCCGGCCAAACGGAACATGCAAAAGGCTGCGATCAGTGTGGCGCCGAGCGCGAGGATAAAGGGCTGCGTACGCGGTGCTTTGATCAGCGCGATGACCTGTGCGATAAGCGCAACGCCGAGCGAGACCAGTGCGATTGTCGGACCAATTCCAATCGTCATTTGCCCGAGGCCGACTTGCCATGGCCAGAACCCGAATTTTGTTCCGAGGGCGGCGACGGCGAACCAGATCACCGTAAATATGGATGCCGCAAGCGCAAATATCGCAACATTCATGCGCCAACCGGCTTTTGGGGTGTCTGCCGTATCGCTCATGGCTCGCCTCCTCTATTCAGCAAGGCGGAGATAGACCATTCTGAGACACAAGGAAATGATTTGCGCAGCGGCACGCGCCGCATCAGGGCAAGTCCTCGGCGACGGCAAAGCCGGTATATTCATACCGCTCCACGCCTTGTGCGCTTAGGGCGTCCTCAAATCGGATCCAAGCCCGTGTCTGATCCGCATCCGTGCAAGTCACGTGGACCCATTCCTGATCCTCCGGGCCTTGCTCAAACACCGTGCTTTGCGGCAAGTCGCCTTCGTTCAACTCATATTGAATGCCGTCTTTTTCAGCGATGAAAAAGCCCTCGGCGAGATAACTTTTATAGATCAATTGATCACCAGCTTTCAGATCCAGCTGCTCCTCTCCATCACCGATCAGGGCTTGCAGACTGACATCTTCCTGCAGCGTGACCGTGGTCGGATAGACCATGGCAACAAATTCCAGACTGTCTGACTCGCGGCGCGCGGAATTCCACGGACTGTAAGTGGCTTTGTGGGGCAGCCCGCAATAGATTGGTGGGTATTCCTCGAACGTGATCGTTTCATGTCCCATGACGGTTACGCCTTCCTGGGTCACCGAGAAGGCATTGGGATACTCGCCCGACCAGAAGGGCTGCAACACCCAGCCGTCCGGGTATCCGATGGTTTCGATTTGCAGCTCTTCCGCCAGGCTTGGCTGCGGGTTTGGGTCGACAATAGGGGTGAGGTCCGCCTCCGACGTGTCTTCGGTTTCAGGCACAGCCGGGGCTAGTGCGGGCGTTTCATCGGTTTGAGGGCCGGGTGAACACGCGGCGATCAAGAGGCTGGTGCTGATCGCGGCGAGCGAAAGACGGAACATGTTCACCTCCTTTATTATTATTCACTCTTGGTGCTGGGACTCGACCATCTCTGTCAAATGTGGCGGCAATGTCTTGGCATTTGAGGCGTTTTCGTGTGGAAGGGGCGCTTCGCATTCTCTAAGGCATGGCCATGACCAACCCTATTGTCCGTTTCGCACCGTCTCCAACTGGTTACCTGCACGTTGGGAACGTCCGCACCGCCCTGATCAATTGGCTGTTCGCCAAGGGGCAGGGCGGGACCTTCATCCTGCGGATTGACGATACCGACCTTGAGCGCTCAACCGCGGCCTATGAGCAAGGGATCCGCGACGACTTGACCTGGCTCGGCCTGAGCTGGGGCGACACGTTCAAGCAATCAGAGCGGTTCGCGCAATATGATGCCGCCGCCGACAAATTGCGCGACATGGGTCTGCTCTATGCCTGTTATGAAACCGCCGAAGAACTGGACCGCCAGCGCAAGCTGCAGCGCGCGCGCGGCAAGCCACCGATTTACAATCGCGCTGGTCTCGACCTGACGGATGAAGAGAAGGCGGCTTATGAAGCCGAAGGGCGCAAACCGCACTGGCGCTTCAAGCTGAGCGGTGAGCGCGTGGTCTGGAACGATCTGGTGCGCGGTGAACAAGCGATCGAAACCGGCTCTCTCTCTGATCCTGTCCTGATCCGCGCCGATGGATCCTATCTCTACACGCTGCCCAGCTGTGTCGACGATATTGATGCTGGCATTACGCATGTGGTGCGCGGCGAAGATCATGTGACCAATTCCGGGGCGCAGATCGAGATCTTCAAAGCGCTTGGCGGGCGCGCGCCGGAAATGGCCCACACCCCGCTCCTGGTTGGCGCAGATGGGGCCAGTCTGTCCAAACGATTGGGCTCTCTCGGCATGGGGGAATTGCGCAAGCAAGGCATTGAACCTCTGGCGATCTGCTCCCTGCTCGCCAAGCTCGGCACCAGCGATAATGTCGAGATCCGCGAGTCGTTGGATCAGCTGGCGGAAGAGTTTGAATTCGCAAAAATCGGACGGGCACCCGCGCGGTTTGACGAGGCCGATCTAAAAAGCCTCAACGCCGCGCTCACACACACAATGTCGTTTGAGCAAGCCGAAGCGCGGCTCGCCGCGATTGATCCGAAAGCAGCAAGTGAGACCTTCTGGACCCTGGTCCGCGAGAACTGCCAGACCGTGGAAGACGCGGCGCGGTTCGTCCCGGTTGCGTTTGGTGAGATTACCCCGGTGATCGAAGACGAAGACCGCGACTTCATCACCGCCGCGGCGAAGCTTTTGCCTGAAGGCGAAATGACCGCTGACACCTGGAGCGACTGGACCGCTGCCTTGAAAGCCGAGACTGGTCGCAAGGGCAAAGGTCTGTTCATGCCTTTGCGCAAAGCGCTGACCGGGATGGAACGTGGGCCAAGCGTTGGCGATATGCTGGTCTTGATGGGGCGTGCGCGGGCGCTCAAGCGTTTGGGCTAATCTAGACGACGTGAAATTGCATGTCAGGCATGCCCGGCTCAACGCCCGCATGTTGGCGTTCGAATTCGACACAGGCTTCTGGCGGGATCGGGCGTGAGAAATAGTAGCCCTGAACCAAATTACAGCCAAGACGCTGGATGATCCGAAGGTGATGAATTTCCTCGATGCCTTCGATCAACAGCTCGATCCCGAGGCTTTTGGCCAGACCGACAATCGATTTGATGATCTTCAGGTTCGACCCCTGATGGCTGGCCTGAACAAATGATTTGTCGATTTTCAGCGTGTTGATGGGCAGCGTCGACAAATAGCTGAGCGAGGAATAGCCCGTGCCGAAATCATCGAGCGCGATTGAGATTCCGACTTGCCGCAACTGATTGCAAATTTCCTTGGCCGCGTCCTGGCTTTCGATAATCTCCGTTTCGGTGATTTCGATTTGTATCTGCTGATAGGACAAAGATGAGCGCTCAATTCCTTCGCAAACAAATGTCAGGAAGCCGGGGCTCAGAAGCGTCTTTCCAGAAACGTTCACAGCCAGTTTCTGGTCGTCCCGCAACCAGGCCTCCGCGAGCTTGATCGCTTTCAGAAAAACGCATCGATCCAGCCGATTGATTAGGCCAGCTTCATCAGCGATGGCGACGAACTCGCTCGGGGAAATATGCCCATATTCCTCAGTGGTCCATCGCGCCAAGGCTTCATAGCCGATCACGGATTGCGGTTTCAGTTGCAATTGCGGTTGGAACACAACGTCAATCGAAGCGTCATCAATCGATGTTTTCAGGAGTTCAGACAGGCGCGTGCGCCGGCGCTTATGCTCGCCGAGCTCGGGGGTGTATTCGGCCCAGTCTGACCCCATCCGTTTCTTGGCCTCGAACAAGGCGGTATCGGCTTGGTAATATAACCGCTTGAGGTCATTCTGCCCGGCACTGGCCTGTGCGATTCCGACTGAGACGCGCACCCGCAATCGTCCCACTGACGTTTGATACATGCCCGTGGCGTGTTCGCAGACTTGCTGGGCGAAGTCCGACGGTGTGGTGTCCATCTCGTGCAAGATCAGGGCGAATTCATCCCCGCCAACGCGATAGCTTTTGGCGCCTTCCGGGGTGACGTCTGTCAGTCGTTTCGCGAGTTCAGACAGAACTTCGTCACCAATCTCATGCCCGAACTGATCATTCACTGCTTTGAAACTGTCGAGATCAACCACAGCAATCGTATGACCCCGGTCAGGGGAGCATGGGTTGCTAATATGATCGTTGAAGGCGCGGCGATTATAAATGCCGGTTAGCGAGTCACGGAACGCTAAAGAGACGATCTCGTCTTTTTGTTTGAGCAATTTTCGAGAGGCGCGTGCGGTCGTGTAGGCATAGGCTGTGGTTGACAGGCCGCCGCCAATTGCCGCCAGCGCGCAAGCGAAGACACTCATAATCGTGTCAGGCGTGGCGACGCCTTTATATCCGATCCAGCCGGCCAATCCGCAATAAAAACCGGTTAGGACCAGAGTGTATTTGAGACACTGTTTCCAGTCAGCAATGAGGCCGAAATAGACGGGTGTGACCGCCAGAAAGATCAATGGTACGAGATTGGGGGATGACACCACCCACGCGGCCGCGCCCAATCCGAAAACGGCGCTCAGGACAAAGATCAAGCTGGCTTGATCGAGATTCTGGGTCACGCGCATATGGCGGATTGCCAAGGCCATGCCGAGGCAGCCAATAATCAACCCAATCGAGGTTGGCGAGGTCAGGGTCAGGTCTTGAGACGCGAGGATCAGCGACACGCCCAAAGGCACCGAGAACACTGTCCAGACCACCAGGGCACGCGTGCGCGCGCGCGTCGTCGAACTGACATCCGCAGGTAGATCGGCCAAGCGATCGGCAAAATGATATATCGACCGGACAAAGGAGGACATGAGCGTGCGATAGCGCAACAGGCTAAAGGTCACGCGAATCCGGCTACACGAATTTCGTTAAAATTCAACCTAACCTAGAATACGGGGAGCGTTTTCTCACTTAATCCCCGAGCTTGATGACCCGATCACAAAGCGCCTGGATGGCTGCCTCTGGGGTTTGTTCATGGACCAGCGCGGCGCGGAACTCATCCGGGGTGAATTTGCCCTCAATGATATGGTCCATGAGCTCAAAGAACGGTGACCAAAAGCCGTCTTCATCAAGGAAGGCCATAGGCTTGGCGTGCAGTCCGAGGCGCGCCCAGCTCAGCATCTCGACCGCTTCCTCGAGTGTCCCAATCCCGCCCGGCAGTACAATAAAGGCATCGCTTTCATCAAACATGCGTTGCTTGCGCGTGTGCATATCATCGACGATTTCGTGCGGGACGTCTTCGAAGATACGTTCTTTCTGAAGCAGAAAGCGTGGCATGATGCCGAGCACATCGCCGCCATCTGAATGTGCAGCCCGGGCGCAAGCGCCCATCAGTCCGACGCCGCCACCGCCATAAACCAGGCGAATATTTTTCTGTGCCAGTGTGCGTCCAAGATCCTGCGCAAGGCGCAGATAGTCAGGCTTCACCTCGTTCGAGGAGCCGCAATACACGCAAATCGAATTGATATCGGACATGGGTCCCACCTTCTGACTCAAACGTTGCGAGCCTTAGAGGAAGTCTTTGCCAAAAACCAGCGCAAAGCGCCGTAATTTCTGTCGGCTGGCAAGGTTGGGCTAGGGGAAAATACGGATGTGTTAAAAATGCGACTGATTTGCATTTTCTTCTCTAGTTGCGATTGATTTTCATTCTCCCGCCGATTAGAGGGTCGGTCTCGATTATTTCTTGAAAGTTGGACCTCGTGATGAAGTTTCAGACCCGGTTACTCGGTGCAGCCGCGATTTGCGCTATAATTTCGCCCGCATTGGCGCTGGCAGACACCCCTGATGATGATGAATATGTTCAGGATGAGATCGTGGTTATTGGCCAATATCTCTACACGGATCAGGTCAATGCCCTTAAGTCACCAACCCCGGTGATTGATGTTCCGCAAAGCCTTTCCATCGTCACGGCCGACCAGATCTTGCAGCAAGGCTTCAATAGTATCGGCGATATCATCAATTACACGCCCGGCGTGAACACGTCTCAAGGCGAAGGACATCGCGATGCGATCGTATTCCGGGGCGTGCGCTCGACGGCGGACTTCTTCATCGATGGCGTCCGCGACGATGTTCAATATTACCGACCGCTCTACAATCTTGAGCAAGTGGAAATCCTGCGGGGTCCGAATGCGCTGCTCTTCGGCCGCGGCGGCACCGGTGGCATCCTTAACCGTGTGACCAAGAAGGCTGATCTCGATGAGACCTTCACAGGCTATCAGGCGAGCCTGGACAGTTTTGGCGCTTTCGGGGCGCAAATCGACAGCAATTTCATTCTCAACGATAGCAGCGCGTTCCGCCTCAACGCGATGTATGAAAGCCTCGAAAATCATCGTGATTTCTATGATGGCGAGCGCTTTGGCATCAATCCAACAGCGCGTTTCCAATTGGCACCGCTGACCACGTTGGACGTGTCTTATGAATATGTCGATCATGAACGTTTTATCGATCGCGGTATCCCGACAGGGGCCAATGGCGAACCGGTTGAAGCGTTTGAAGATATCGTCTTTGGTGATCCTGAGCTGAACACCACGACGCTTGAGGCGCATTTGTTCCGGGCCATGTTGCAGCACCGTTTTTCGGACAATCTGAAAGGCCGGTTCAGCGCATTCTATGGCGATTATGACAAGTTCTATGAGAACTTTTACGCCTCGGCCTTCGATCCGACCACCAACATTGTTGGCATTGATGGTTATGTCGACACAACGCAGCGTCAGAACCTGATCCTGTCAGGTGATCTGATTGGTGAGTTTCAAACCGGTCGCATCGGTCACACGATTGTCTCTGGCGTGGAATATATCGACACGCAAAACGACAATGACCGGTTCAATCCGGTTTGGTCAGGTTCGAATGACGACGTTGAGTTCTTCAATGTCATGCGGCCGCTCAGCTTTAGCGGCGGGGTTGGCATCAATGCATCGGGCAACCCGACAACGGTGGCATTTTCTGATTTCAATGACGATACCGCAGCTGAACTGCAAGTGTTCTCTGCGTACATTCAGGACGAGATCGAAATCTCGGATCAGCTGGATGTGATTATTGGCGCGCGCTTCGACAGTTTCGACATCACTGTTGATAATCTCGATCCCGCCAATCTCGAAACCCGAAGCCGAACCGATGAGGAAATCTCGCCGCGCTTTGGCCTTGTCTATAAACCGGTCGAAAACGTCTCGTTCTACGGATCCTATTCTGAAAGCTTCTTGCCGCGTTCCGGTGAGCAGTTCGCCAATATCAATGGCGACGCGAACCGGCTCGACCCAGACACTTTCACCAATCTCGAAGCTGGGGTGAAATGGGATTTCGTCCCGGGTGTGAGTTTCACCGCGGCGGTGTTCGAGATTGAACAAGAATCACCCGTCGTCTCGGACACGGATGCGGAGCGGCTCGACATTATCAAGACCACGGTTGACGGGTTTGAGGTGCAGCTGCAAGGGCAGGTGACGGAGCAATGGTTCGTTTCGGCAGGCTATAGCTATCTCGATGGCGCGCAGGCCGATGGCACGCTGCGCCCGCGCGAGCTGCCAGAAAACATGTTCTCACTCTGGAACGCCTATCAGGTCACCGACCGTTTCGGGCTCGGTCTCGGGCTGACTTATCAGGATGAGAGTTTCATCAATAATAGCAATACAGCCGTCCTCCCAAGCTATACGCGCGTCGATGCGGCCGCCTATTACGATGTCTCTGAAGATTTGAGACTTCAGCTCAACATCGAGAACCTGACGGATGAGCTCTACTTCCCGGATTCCCATAGCACGCATCAAGCCACGGTCGGGGCACCGCTCAATGCGAAGATCACGATTAGCGGACGCTTCTAGACGGCGCGATATCTATGGCAGGGCGCCGGGTCCTGCCATGCGATGTCAGTGACTTTTTACGGTGCACCCTATGCATGAGCGGGTCACTGCCCCATATGGCGGGGTATGAGTGCGCATCCTCAAACTGTCGACCAGGATAAGATTGAAAGCGCTGATGGCGGCATTGCTGTGTCCATCGGCCGGATCCTGAAACTCTTGGCGCGACCCGAACTCGCCAAATGGCGTCCTGTCATGGTGCTGGCCATCCTGTTGACGTTGGCGGCCGCGGTGTTGGAGGTCATGTTCCCACTCTTGCTGGGTTACGCGATCAATAAGCTGGTTGCTGACGAAAACGGCATCATCGCCGGCTTCGCACCGGCTATGTTCTGGTTGTCCGTGGCGCTTGGTGTGCGGTTTCTTGCTGGCGGGCTGCCGCAATTGCGCGACTGGTTATTCTCGCCGGTCAGCCAGGATGCCCAGCGCATTGCTTGCGTTGATGCATTTGGACATGCGCAAAGCTTGTCGCTCGGCTTTCACCAGACGCGTCGAACCGGTGCGCTTAATCGAGTGATCGAACGCGGCGCCAGCGCGATAGATTATCTGATCCGTTTTCTTGCCTTTAATATCGGCCCGACCATTGTTCGGCTGATCCTCGCCTCGATCGCGCTTGCCTTCGCTTATGATCCATGGCTGGCCTTGGTCGCTGTGGTGACCATCGTGATCTATGCCGTCGCCACGATCATGATCACTGAATGGCGCGTGCGCCAAAGACGGCGGATGAACGAGGCGGATACCCGGTTTCGCGGGATTGCCGTCGACATCCTGACCAATTTCGAAACGGTCAAATCTTTCGCGGCGGAGCATCGCGAAACCGGGCGCTTTAATGACGCCATGCGGAATTATAATTTGCGCTATGTCGATGCCGTCCGGTCCATGTACGTGTTGAACGCGACGCAGGCATTCGCGATGAATGCCGGCCTGCTGGCAGCTTTGATCATTTCGGCCTGGAATGTCTCTCAAGGCACCATGATGGTCGGTGATCTGACCGGCGTGATGGCTATGTTCCTGTCGCTCTACGCTCCGCTCAACATTCTCGGCTGGGCCTGGCGGGAGATCAAGCAGGGTGCCGTCGATCTCGAAAAGCTTTACGGCCTGCTTGGCATGAAGCCGGAAGTGGCGGACAAAAACAGTGCCAAGGCACTGGTCGACCCGCACGGGGCTGTCGCGTTTGAACAGGTTAGCTTCACGCATGATGCCCGCGCCGTCGGTATTCAGGATGTCAGTTTTGAGGTCGAGGCGGGGAAGAAAATCGCCTTTGTCGGCACATCCGGCGCCGGCAAGTCGACGCTCTTGAAGCTCTTGTTCCGGTTCTATGATGTGCTCGGTGGCCGGGTGCTCGTCGATGGTCAGGATGTTCGCGACCTGACGCAGGAAAGCTTGCGCAAGGCGCTCGGCTTGGTGCCGCAGGATGTCGTCCTGTTCAATGAGTCTATCAAAGCCAATATCAGCTATGCCAAGCCAGATGCGAGCCTGGATGAGCTGCGTGACGCGGCCCGGCGGGCGCAATTGCTCGACTTTATCGAGAGCCTGCCAGATGGTTGGGAAACTCGCGTGGGTGAGCGTGGGCTGAAGCTGTCGGGCGGTGAGAAGCAGCGTGTCGGGATTGCCCGCGTGATCCTCGCCAATCCGGCCATCCTGGTGCTAGATGAGGCGACCTCTGCGCTCGATAGTGCCACTGAGGCAGCGGTCCAGGATGCACTGGATGAAGCCTCAAAGGGCCGCACCACTTTGATGGTCGCGCATCGCTTGTCGACGGTTCAGAACGCGGACGAAATCGTCGTGCTGAAAGCCGGTCAGGTGATCGAGCGCGGCACCCATGAAGCCCTCTTGGCAGCGAAGGGCGAATATGCCGATATGTGGGCGCGTCAGGCGAAACGAGACGCGCTCGCGGTTGCCGCAGAATAGGAGTCAGATCGATGTCCGACAGTGATTTCAGCCGAGATACTTTTCCCTGGTTGCGCAGCGGTTTCGACTTGGAAGGCTATGTTGGTGCCTTGGCGGCTTGGCTTGTCGGGATCCTGATGGGGATCATCTGGGCGCCCTTGTTCTGGATCGGTTTCATCGCCGCCGTGATCATCCTTTTGGCCACCCGCACGGCCCAGCGCACACCACCGGAAGCCGAAGGTGTGATTGTCGCGCCAAGCGATGGCATGATCGTTTCGATTAGCGGCGCGGTGCCACCCGACGAGTTGAGACTGGATGGGGCTGGCTGGACGCGCATTCGCGTGTCGGTTGGTCCAACCAAGACGAATGGCATTTATGCGCCAATGGATGGGGCAATTGACCATGTCATTCGCGAGACCGGCGATCCCGCCGCCTTTGCCGCCATGAAGCCGGATCGTGCAGGCTTAACGGTCGCCTATGTCGCGCTCGAAAGCGGCGCGCGCTCAGTCGGGATGCGTTATGCCACAGGCGGGCTTGGACCGCGGCTGGAAATCGACAAAGAGGCTGGCGATGCGGTTCGGCTTGGACGCGGCATTGGTACCTTGCGCTTGGGCGGTTGGTATGACCTCTATGTGCCCGCGGATGTCGAGATCATACCTGTGGCCGGTCAGACCCTGATCGGCTCGGAGACGGTGCTCGGCCGCTTTGGTGGCGCGATGTCGGACTTGTTTGACGATCAAATGCGCACCGACACAAGACCAGCGCCTGACCCCGAACCAGTGCCAGAGCCGGATCCCGAGCCGGAGGTTGAGGAAGCTGAACTGGTCATCGATGAAGATGACGAAGAAACGCTGAAAGAGCTCGCCGGAGAGGAGCCGGTTCCGGACAAGGAAGATGAGGACGTCTCTGAGATGTTTGCCCGGCTGCGCAAGGAAGCGCGTAAGATGCAGGATGAAGACTAGGCTTTTATCAGCGCGCGACGCAGTCTGTTCATTGACCTTTAATCCAATCAGGGCCAAGTGGCGCCCGTCGCAGCGCGAGCAATCGCGCATGGCGTTGGTCGCGTGAAGCGCCTCTGAACCTTCGGAGATGAGCCAGCCCCTTCAGGCAATACAAATTGAGTAGAACGCTTCGATTTCACGCAAGGCGTTTCCCGATCGCGACAAAGAAAGACTTGCGTGACCCATTTTACTGATCTCAACCTGCACAAGCAGGTGCTGAAGGCTGTTACGGCCGAAGGCTACGAAACTCCAACCCCAATCCAGGCGCAGGCCATCCCATACTTGCTGGACCGGCGCGACTTGCTCGGCATCGCCCAGACCGGCACCGGCAAAACCGCCGCCTTTGCCTTGCCCACGCTCGATCACCTGGTACAGGCCGGTCAAAACCGGCGTCCCAAAAGCACCAAAGTTCTGGTCCTGGCGCCGACCCGCGAGCTTGCGGGACAGATCGCGGAAAGCTTTCAGACCTATTCCAAATACATGGATTGCGTCACGCAGACCGTGTTTGGTGGGGTCAAGATCAACCGTCAGATCCGAGCCCTCGAAAAAGGCTGCCATGTCCTCGTGGCGACCCCGGGTCGTTTGCTCGATCTGGTCAATCAAGGGGCGGTTACGCTCGGCGACGTCGAGATCCTGATCCTAGATGAAGCGGACCAGATGCTGGATATGGGCTTCATTCACGATTTGCGCAAAATCATCGCGCGTGTCCCGGACCAACGCCAGACATTGCTGTTCTCGGCGACCATGCCGAAAGACATCTCGGATCTCGCGCAAAAGTATTTGTCCGACCCGGTCCGGGTTTCGGTCGCGCCAGAAAGCACAACGGCTGAGCGCGTGACCCAGGGCGTCATCCATGTCGCCAATAATGACAAGCTACAAATTCTCGGCAAATTGCTGGATGATCCAGATGTCGATCGGGCCCTGGTGTTTACTCGGACGAAGCACGGTGCGGACAAGGTTGTTCGCAAACTCATGGCCAAAAAGTATCCCGCACAAGCCATTCACGGCAACAAGTCTCAGTCGCAGCGTTTAAAAGCCCTGGCGGCATTCAAGAGCGGTGACTGTCGGATCCTGGTGGCCACGGATATTGCCGCGCGCGGGATTGATATTGATGGCATCAGCCATGTCATCAATTTCGAAATGCCAAATGTGCCAGAACAATATGTCCACCGGATCGGTCGCACCGCGCGCGCCGGTAGAGATGGCATTTCAATCTCTCTGGTGGCTGAGGATGAGCTCTATTATTTGCGCGATATCGAAAAGACGACGCGCGTCGAGGTTGATGTCCTACCGGCCCCGGAAGGTTGCGAAGAGCTCGTCCTACCGACCCCGGACCCGAATCTGAGGGTGCGCAAACCCAAAGGCCCGGCGCGCCGCTCGGGACGGCCGCAGCGTGGATCACGAAACGGCCCTGGCGCGAGCGGCGAACAGGTTTCGAAAGCGAAGCAGCGTTCTCGCAAACGTCCGGGCAAGAACCAACGCCGGCGGGATCGCGAGAAGGCGAAGGCCTAGTCTTCCGGAACGGAATTCATCCAACTCAGGACTGGCTTTAGCGGCACCGCCCAACCAATCCCGGCAATGATGAAATAGATCAGGGTGATCCATTTCGGAGCGGTAGCGAGCATGGTGCCGATGGTTGCCGCGCCCCAGATCCAGATGGCGAGGAAGGTCAAAATGGCAATGCTGGCGACAATTCGGCGCTGCGACTGGGGCATGAACTGTAAAATCCCTGTTCCTGCGACCGTGTGGCCGCTTGTTGTTCGAGCTCAAGCCTTCAAATAGAGCGCATCATGCCTGACGCAACTTCACCTGTCGCCGCACGCTGGATCCAACGCTGGCTGATCGTCATCGGCCTCATGGTCTATGCCATGATCCTGATTGGCGGGGCGACTCGCCTGACCGATTCCGGGCTGTCGATCACCGAATGGGCGCCGATCAAAGGCACCCTGCCGCCGCTCAGCGAGGCCGCCTGGCTCAGCGAGTTCGAAAAATACAAGGCCACCGCGGAGTTCCAGCAGCAGAATTACAATATGACCATGTCCGAGTTCCAATTCATTTATTGGTGGGAATGGGGACACCGACTGTTTGGCCGGTTGATCGGCCTGGTCGCCGTCGGCGGATTCATCTGGTTTGCGGCGATGCGGTGGTTGTCAAAGAAATGGGCCCTGCGGCTCGGCGGTCTGATCGCGCTTGGCGGCTTGCAGGGCTTCATCGGCTGGTGGATGGTCGCCAGCGGGATTGGTGAAACCGACCGCCTCGACGTCGCCCCCTACCGGCTGATGACGCATTTTGGACTGGCATTGGTGATTATCGTGATTACGGCCTGGTTCTGGCTTGATTTGAGCGAGCGAAAGCGGATCACGGCAGATCGCACGCTTCGGACTTTGGCGATCGCCATATTTGCCCTGACCAGTCTGCAAATGCTAACCGGCGCTCTGGTTGCCGGCCTCGATGCGGGACGCAGTTATACCGATTGGCCGCTGATGGCGGGTGAATTGGTCCCGGCGCATTATCTCGACGCTGAGCTCGGTATTCGCAGCCTGTTTGAGGGCCGCGCGGCGACCCAGTTTAATCACCGGCTCGGCGCCTATCTGCTCTGGGGACTGGCCCTCTATGCGGCGTTTCGTGCCCGCGGTACGGGCGCATTTTCGGGCTTCACCATCATCGCTGCTTTGGTCACGGCACAGGCGATCTGGGGCATAATCACCCTGGTCAATGCCGCGCCATTGCCTATCGCCCTTGTCCATCAAGGATTGGGCGTCATCGTCTTGCTGACCAGTCTCTGGCTGGTCTGGGCTAGTCGCTCGACGGAGACACCGAGTATCCAAACGGCTCCAGCGTAACTCGGCTCGGATCAATATAGGTCACGGTTTCAGCGCCAGTACTGGCGAGCCCGGCAATGACGATGACGCCGCCCGGATAGCCGCCGCCACGCGCATCGCCGGTTCCCGCCATATCTACCGGGCGGGCCGGCGGACGCACAGTGATGCCATCGAGCACCTCGAAGGAAGTCACTTCATTGTCGCCTGTGATCATGGTGTATCCGCCGAGATCATCCAGCAGGAACCGATACGTCTTGCTGCGGTATTTAAGCTCTGTGGCGGCAATCACCGGCGCCGAATAGGCCACATCTTCTGTGTCGGTGAGCACGCATGCGGTAATGTCCGCATTGGCCCGCGCTGGTTCGTCGAGCAGCAGGATCAGATCATCACCAATCTCGACCAGCCGGCCGAGTTTCAGCTCACGCCGGTCTCCCCTTGTCCAGAACCCAATCCGCATCACGCCATCGCGCTCAAAGGTTGGGGCGCCGCTGCACAGACCCTCTATCAGCTCATCTGTGCCGGCATCGAGCGGATAGGGAAGGGGCTCATCCAATTCGCCGCCATGGATGTAAAGAGAGAGATCGCCGTCGGTCGTGATGCCGGGAAATACAGTCACCGGCGTGCCTTGCAATTGCAGGAACCGGCCATCGGCGACCGCGGCAACTCCGATATCTGCTTTGTCGGTAATCCGCTCGCCCTCCAGGTCGAGGAATTGCAATCCGCCATCCTCATAAGCGACGGCGACCGTAGACCCGAGCTCGCCAGCCACACCGAGGCTTGAAATCGGGCTACCCAAATCATTGGTCTGCCAAACGGCGGGCAAGACGAGGCCGTCAGA
Source organism: Hyphomonadaceae bacterium (assembly GCA_024743315.1). Lineage (GTDB taxonomy): Bacteria > Pseudomonadota > Alphaproteobacteria > Caulobacterales > Hyphomonadaceae > Henriciella. Next base: position 273,645 of record JANSWU010000004.1, on the reverse strand, counting down.
GGCGGGCGTTTCGACCGAGTCCGCAGGCGGTTCAACGCCTTGATTTTCCACAGGCTCTTCCCCTGGGCTACAGGCCGTGGCAAGGAAAAGCAGGATCAGCGCCGAAGGCGCGTTGACAAGGCGTTTCGCGGCGCGTAGATGCGGGCGCTTGAACATTATCCAATAACTCCGAATGAGAGGCTCCGGCGGAGCAATGAAAACTTATAACGCACCTGCCGACGTTGAGAATAAATGGATCGTCATCGACGCGACCGATGTCGTTGTGGGTCGTCTTGCTTCCTACGTCGCTAAACGTCTGCGTGGCAAGCACCGCGCTGACTTCACGCCTCACATTGACACAGGTGACTTTGTTGTCGTCGTCAATGCTGAGAAAGCCAAATTCACCGGCAATAAGCTGAGCGATAAAGTCTATTACCGTCACACCGGTCACCCGGGTGGTATTAAAGAGACGACCGCCGGCAAAATCCTCGGTGGTCGTTTCCCGGAGCGCGCAATTGAGCTCGCCGTGAAACGCATGCTGCCAAAGGAAAGCCCACTGGCCCGCAAGCAGTTCAAGAAGCTGCGCGTTTATGCCGGTGCTGAGCATCCCCACGAGGCGCAGGCCCCAGAAGCGGTCGACTTTGCGTCCATGAACACCAAAAACACGAAGGTCGCCTAAAGCATGGCTGAAACAGCACAATCTCTTGAAGACCTGAAAGACGTCACCGAAGGTGAAGGCGCGGCCGCAGAGCTGGCACCGATCACCGCGGAACCAAAAATCGATGAGCATGGCCGCTCTTACGGCACCGGACGGCGTAAATCTGCAACCGCCCGTGTCTGGCTGAAGCCCGGCTCTGGCAAGATCACCATCAATGGCAAAGACCAGGAAGAGTATTTCGCTCGTCCGGTTCTGCGCATGGTGCTCGAACAGCCTCTGGTCGAAGCTGATCGTCGTACGCAGTATGATGTGGTTGCGACGGTCAAAGGCTCTGGCCTGTCTGGACAGGCGGGTGCGGTTCGTCACGGGATTGCCCGTGCGCTGGTCAATTTCGAGCCAGAACTGCGTCGCACGCTGAAGCCATTCGGCTTCCTGACCCGTGACCCACGCGTTGTTGAGCGTAAGAAGTATGGCCGTGCGAAAGCGCGTCGTAGCTTCCAATTCTCCAAGCGCTAAGCGTTACGGTTTAATCGAACACGTGATAAAGGCGCTCCTTGGGGCGCCTTTTTTCATATCTGGAACAAGGGTTTGGCGATGAATGGTGAGACAAAACTGAAGGCGGCTGTGCTCGGCGCGTCCGGCTATACGGGTGCAGAGACGGTGCGCCTGCTTTCTGGTCATCCGCGGGTTGATGCGGTTGCCGCGACCGGAAACAGTCTTGCTGGCAAGCGCCTGTCCGAGATTTTCCCTCATCTTGCCGGTCCCACGGATTTGCCTGTGGTCAAGGCTGAAAATATCGATTGGTCGGATATTGACGTGGCTTTCGGTTGCCTGCCGCATGGCACCAGCCAGGACCTGATCGAAACCCTTCCTCACCATGTCCGCGTGGTGGATCTGTCAGCGGATTATCGGCTGCGGGACGCGGCTCTTTACGCAAGCACCTATGGACGTCCGCATCTGAACCCGGCGCGGACGGCCGATGTGAAGTACGGGCTTTCCGAATGGCGCGGCGCCGAGCTTGAAGGCGAGCCGCTTGTCGCGTGCCCGGGATGTTATCCCACAGCCAGTTTGCTGGCGCTTCTTCCAATCATTTCATTGATCGATTCTGACAGCATCATCATTGACGCCAAGTCCGGCGTTTCTGGAGCTGGTCGCGGCCTCAAGGAAGGGAATCTGTTTTCCGAGGCCGCCGAGGGCGCGCACGCCTATGGGGTTGGCCAGCACCGCCATGCCCCGGAAATCGAGCAAGAGCTGAATCTGCAAGCCGGGCGCAGCGATATTGGCGTTACCTTTACGCCGCATCTGATCCCGATGACGCGCGGCGAGCTCGTCACCTGCCATGTCAGAGGCGATGTCGATCAGATCCAGACCGCGCTTGAAGCGAAATATGCTAATGCGCCATTCGTCACAGTGCTGCCGCTCGGATCGCCGCCGCCAGACACGCGGCATGTCCGCGGCACGAATAATTGTCGGATCGCAGTCTATCCGGACCGCGTCAAAGGCCGCGTGATTGTCATCGCGGTGATTGATAACCTGGTCAAAGGCTCGTCTGGACAGGCGATTCAGAATCTCAACCTGATGATGGGGTGGGATGAAACGCTCGGGCTTTCTGGCTTACAGGCGCTTTTTCCATAATCGGGCTGGGATTTATCGCTACTGCGCCTTGGCAGAGACAATCCAAGCGGCCGCGGGCATAGGCACCCGGCCATCTGATCCGGCATGTTGAGATAATAAGTCAAACAGCGCTGCTCTCACCAACGCCATATTGATACCGGCTTCTGCCACCAATCGCGCGACCGGACCGATCTCGAGCATGAAACCGGCGGCCTCTTCAGCCGTGTCGCCTGGCAGCGTGACATTGCCGCGCCAAGGTTCAATTTCGATATCTGACCAGCCTGCATCGCTGAGAATCTTTACGACCCGGTCTTGATCGGCGAAGGCGAACGGGCCCGGGGTGCCGGGTGGCGGCGGCGCGGGCGGCGCTGGCAAGAGGGGCAAGGCCGCTTCGAGCGGCGCTCGAGCCCAATCATTTTCCGCAAGCGACTGCCAGCAGGCGAAGGTCATGCGGCCGCCGGGCTTGAGACACTGTTTGAGGTTGGCGAAGCCCGCCACCGGATCATCGAAGAACATCACGCCAAAGCGTGAGATCAAAGCGTCCATCTCGGTGCGGGTCCGATATTGCGAGGCGTCCGCGCGTTCAAACCTGGCGGACAGATGGCGATCCTCCGCGCGTTTTCGCGCCAGCGCCAGCAAAGGCTCAGACACATCGACGCCGCTTGCTTGCCCGGTGGTTCCGACCTGGTCCGCCGCTTTCAAAGTCAGCGCGCCGGCACCACAACCAATATCGAGAACATGCTCACCCTCGATCAGGGCCACACGGTCCAGAACCGCACCTGCAAACGGCGCGAGCAGGGCATCCAGACGCTCGGCGTGCAACACCCACTTTTCTCCGGCCTTGCCGTTCCAATAATCGATCTGGTCTGAATTGCTCATACTATGCGCTTTCACTTTTCTGGCATCGATAAACGAATATGGACGGCTTCGTCGATAGAGTCTCGACCTGTTTTCCGGGTGTCATGCCGTGGAAAACGTACGTTATAACAAAACAAAATATAAATAAAAACAGTGGGTTATGGATTTTCTCGGCCTGCCGTGTTACCGCATTGCATAGAGAGAGATAGGAGACATCCATGCGTAGCATTCTTGCAATGGCAGCCATATTCGCGACAGCAAGTGCGTGCGCGGTGGCGCCATCTGAGCACGAAGCCGAAATCCATAGCGACCATGCCCACGTGCATGGCGAGAATTGCGGTCATGTCAAAGTCTGGCATGTTGACCATTGGGATTATCTGCATGATGGGCACTTGCATTACGCCCATGACGGCCATGTCGATGAGCATGTGCTTGAGGTGAGTACTGAGAACCCAGACGGTGAAGCCCCGATGGCGGCTGATGTGCACGCGGATCACATGCATGGCGACTCCGATACCCATTTGATGGTGCGTCATGGCGACCATATGGACTATATCCATGATGGGCATTTGCATTACGTGCACGGCGATCATGTTGATGATCACGGTCCGATCACGATCGAAGAAAACGGCTAAGTCCGTTAACAGCTCGCAGTTTGCCTGCGACCTAACAGTTTAAGCCTCCGCGCGCGTCCCCCACCCAGCTTGTGAGGCTTAGAATGCCCGTCAGACGAAATCCGTCTGGCGGGTATTTTGTCAGTGGACACTGCGGCAGTGACCTCGTTTGCCAGAGGCCAGAGTGTGAGGCAGTTCTGATCTCTTTTCCGCGACCTGGAATCTTGAGATCACAGAATGTGATATCAAATCGGAGTTGATCGACATGAGCCAGGACCTTGTTCCTCTCACCCCGGGCCTGCCAGTGCAGATCCTTGATGTTGAAGGCAAGCGGGTGGTGCTGGATCAGGACCTAGCAGCCTTTTTCGGTGTTGAAACCCGTGTCCTTAATCAAGCGGTTAAGCGCAATCTTGAGCGCTTTCCGGGCGGATGGGCGCGGCAATTGTCACAAGCCGAGTTCGATAGGTTGAAATCACAGTCTGTGATCGCAAAAGGCACCTGGGGCGGGCGGCGCACGCCGCCCTGGGCGTTCAGTGAGCATGGCGTCGTCATGGCCGCCACGATATTAAATTCCGCCCGCGCGGTGGAAGCCAGCCAATTCATCGTCGAAGCCTTTGTCGCCATGCGAACCGCGGATCAGGCGAAAGCACTTATGCCGGTCGCGAAAAAGTCCAGCGCCCTGGAAAGCCTCGGTTCAGACTTTCTGCCAAAACTGCGCGAACAGCTCGGCGCGATCATGGACCTGCAAGCCAACCCGAAACGCGGCACCAATCTGCGCGATGAAACCGAAGAACTGATCGATAAAGGCCTGGCCAATCTCAAGTCCCGCTTGGCGAAAGCAGGATTGGAAAATGAGGAGATCGAAGCGCGGATACTCAAGTTCCTGGCGGAAGCAGAAGAAAGCCGCGCCCGCGCCGCTACCGAGCGGGAAATGACCGAAAAGCAGCGCCTGAAAAACCAAGCCAATCGGCTGCGTCTCCTGATCCGCGCCGAGATTGCCATGAGCGACGGCGAATTGGCCGGGTTCCTCGACTTGCTGGATGAGCTTGGCGGTTAAGCCGATCAACCTTTCTCCATTGCCTTAATCTATTCAATGAAGCCGGGTCCGCGACGTCGAAGAGCACTCATCCCCTCAGTTTCGGCAATTGCGCCCAGGCTTGTCTTCGAACGGGCCATTTTGCTTTTCAGGCAGGTTGTGAATAGTGTTGCGATGCGACAAGGTTTACTTCAAGCAATGTGGTCAGCGCACGTTCAAGTTCTATGACGGCTTCATTTTTCAGGGGTATCGTGTGACGATGGCACGGAAAATGACAATGGCGGAACTCGCACGTCTAGCAGGCGTCGACGTTTCGACAGTTTCCCGGGCTCTGAATGACAGCCCATTAGTCAAAGCAAAGACCAAAACCGAAATCCTGAAGATTGCCCAAGAAACGGGCTATGCCGTCAATGCATCCGCTCGAAATCTGCGGCGGCGTTCTTCTGAAACAATCGGGATGGTCATACCTTTGCGGCCGGAATCCGGGCAGACGCTGTCTGATCCATTTTTTTTGGAGATGGTGGGAGCGGTGAGCCAAGCAGCGTCAGAGCGAGGTTATGATCTTATCATCAATGTTCCCAAAGAAGCAGAGCAAATTGCCGAACAAAGGCTACTGCAGACGGGAAAGGCTGATGGCCTCGTCATAATTGGTCAAGCGGGGCGATCCGATCGTCTCGATGCATTGGGACCATTAGCAAATAAAGTCGTTGTCTGGGGGGGGCGAGACGCGTCCACCAAGTACACTTTGGTCGGAAGCGACAATTTTGAAGGCGGGAGACTTGCTGCCGATCACCTGCTATCGATCGGGCGAAAACAAATCTTATTTATTGGTCCTCTGACATTACCCGAAGTCGCTTTGCGTTATGAGGGCTATGCCGCTGCGCACGCTTCGAGAGGCCTCACATTGGATCCAGCGCTTAAGCTTGATGTCGAGTTCGGTGGACACTCCGTTTATCACGCAATGCGCTCATTCATGAAACAAGGGCACGCCTTCGATGCGATTTTCGCCGCATCTGATGTGCTTGCGATGACCTCAATCATGGCGCTGCGGTCCGCCGGTCGATCTATTCCAGAGGACGTATCCGTGGTCGGATATGACAATATTGGCCAAGCTCAACTTTCCACTCCACCGCTCACCACGATAGATCAGAATATCAAGGAGGGCGGCAAAATGTTGGTGGATTTGCTGCTCCGGCAGCTCGCGGGCGAAGATGTGGAATCGCATCTGACGCAAACGCGGTTGATTGTGCGTGGTTCGAGCGTCGCCGTTTAAATCGCCTCGGTCACGTTCTTGAACGTCTTTGAAGCAAGTTCGACCTTTCGAAGCGGTGCAAAACGCAATTGTTTGTCCGGTCCTGCATTTTCTGTGAAGGGGCCGAGAACTGTGAGATGACCATTGGTGAGATCGATATCAGTTAGGCTGCAACCAAAAAGACCGTCCAGTCCGGGTAAGGCGCTCCCTTCGTCTTGGTGGCAGATCCATGATCCGTCCAATTGTGCACTGCGATAAAGGCGATGGATGTGGCTGAGCTCTCCATCGGGTTGCCCTTCATACTCGCGGTCACACGCGGATACCATGAGCAGAAAATCGCCCGTCACCTTATCGCGATAAAGCTTTGGTACTTCAGCCTGGGTCATAAGGTGAGAATCAGGAAGCCTGATCGGCGCACAGAGTTCAGCAAGCTTGATTTCTGCGCCCTTGCGCTCGAGCCTGGCTAAGGCGATGGCTGGCTCGCGAGGCGAGACTTTCGCAGACCACACAGCCGACAATTCACCATTTTCGGTTTTGAACAAATATGGGTCGCGCCAGGCCATAATCGGTCCGCCTTCTTCGCCAGTATCGCTGCCCAACATATCTCGAGGTCCGAGATAATACCCCTTTTCGCGTATCTCGTCATAATCTCGATACGGGCAGCTAATCGCTGTTTGTGACCAGGTGTTAGGGCCAGCGGGGGAAGGGCCGGTGGCGACACAAACAGTCTGTAAATAGCGCCGATCGGGGCCGCTATCTCTGATGCCTGTAAATCCGAAGGCAATGGTCTTATCATCGACTTGCAAGACCGATCCGCTCCACACGTTTCGTGCGTCGGACCCGTCTGCCATCTGCCCCGATTGCATGACAGGCCCCTGATCTGTCCACGCGACTCCGCCATTGTCGGAAAAAAAGTGGCGAACATGAAATGTGAAATCATTGCGATCGGACGGGAGGATGGTGGACCCGTCCACATCCGTTTTCGCCAATGCAAGACAATAAAGATGAAATTGGTTGTTTGTGCCGTCCAGGATCCAGCTATCCCAAAGCCAAAGATCCGGATGATCAATTCCGGCTGGAAAGACCGCACCGCGAGAGGGTGGGATCGGCGCAATTTGAAAGTACACTTGGTAGGACACTCCTTTGAGGACGATACAAGGTGACAGAAACTGAATACATGCTATCAACACAATGCAATCGATTGCAATAATTTTGCGAGATGCTCTTTTTGGGTGTGCAGATGAGTTTAAAAAAACAATTTTTCGGAGGTGTGGACGCTGGGGGAACGACGTTCAAATGCGGCGTTTCTGACGCTTCAGGCGCGATACTTAAAAAGCAACGCGTACCCGTCACCACGCCCGAAGAAACTTTGCAGGGCTGTTTTGATTTTTTCCAAGCGACAGCCGCAATCAATCCTTTAAGCGCCCTCGGTATTGCGAGTTTTGGACCTCTCGATATCAACCCCAATTCTGCTGCTTTCGGCACGATCCTGAAAACCCCAAAACCAAACTGGGCCGGATTGAATCTGAGAACCCGCTTCGAACGTTCCTTGAACGTGCCGGTGGCAATTGATTCAGATGTCAATGGAGCCCTGCTGGCAGAGATGAGATTTGGCGCCGCGCAGCATTCTAAAGCGGCAGCTTACATTACAGTTGGAACCGGAATCGGCGCGGGAATATTTCAGAATGGCGGCTTTGTCGGGCGCCCCAGCCATCCTGAGTTTGGCCATATCCCGATTAACCGCAACGCTGAAGATCACGATTTTGATGGGATTTGTCCTTTTCACGGAGATTGCCTCGAAGGGATGGCATCCGCGCCCGCGATGAGCGCGCGCTGGGGCGACCCAGAAACGCTTTCGCCGAAGCATCCGGGCTGGCCCATCATTGCAGACTATTTGGCGCAGGCTTGCCGAGTACTGAGCCTCACTATGAGGCTCGAAAAAATTATCCTTGGTGGCGGACTGATGCTTGCCCCACACCTGCTCGGCCTGGTTCGCGATGCGTATGATGAACAAATGTCCGGTTACCTTGGTGACCCGTCAAAACCAGGGGGACAGCTGATTTCAAGCCCAGACTTAGGAGATGATGCTGGGCTGATCGGTGCGTTGCTCATGGCGCAAAACGCGACACGACCGGATAGGCAGGCAGGTTGATATTCACTCATTTGTGTCGGGGGCAAAGAACACGCGAAGGCAAACCTAGAAAAAGGTGAGCCCCTTAAAAGGAGCGAAAGATGACAAGCTATCCGCCGCTGAGTGTAAAGGAGAAAGTCGCCTACGGCTTGGGCGATATGGCCTCAAACTTTTATAATGGCTTCTTCGGTATCTTCCTTCTTTATTACTACACGGATGTCTGGGGAATTCATCCCGGGCATGCCGCCTTAATGTTCTTGATCACGCGGTGGGCTGATGCGTTGACGGATCCTGCGATGGGCATGATTGCTGATCGCACGAACACGCGGTGGGGCAAGTACCGCCCCTACATTCTCTGGACGATTATCCCATACGCACTTTTGGGATATCTCCTGTTCCTCGGGCCAGATTTTGGGGACACTGGCAAACTGGTTTACGCCTACGTCACCTACTCATTGGTGATGCTCGCCTATACCGCAATCAATGTGCCCTATTCGGCCCTCCTGGCCGTGATTCATCCAGAGAGCGAAGAGCGGACAAAAGCAACTCAGTTCCGATTTGTGTTTGCCTCACTGGGCTCAATTCTCGTCGGCGCCACGACAAAGCCTCTGGTCGACTGGCTGGGAGGCGGTGACGAGGTCACGGGGTTCAGGCTGACGATTATTCTCTTTGCAGCGCTCTCTGTGGCGCTGTTTCTAATCACCTTTGCTGCGACCAAAGAGCGGATCGCACCGAAAACGAAACAGGAGTCTCGGATATGGGACGATCTCGGCGTTCTTATAAGAAACATCTCCTGGATCGTGCTCGCCATCTCAGGCGTATTGATTGTGATTGGTTTGATCGGGCGGCTTTCCTCGGTCGCGTTTTTTGCAAAGTACAATTTGGGCTTGGATGAGACAAAGATTCTCTGGTGGATGGATGCAGCTTCACTGATCGTCACAATCGGATTTATCGGGCAACTTTTCGGGGCCTTACTGACACCTGCCCTCTCCAGGCAAACAGATAAAAAATTTCTGCTGATCGCTGCTTGCTTGCTCGCCGCGGCGTCGCTTGGCGTAAATTATATTATTCCGGGCGGCTTGGTGACAGCCTGTGTCGCGCACACCATCATGATGTTTGCATTTGGCATCATGATTACCCTCTTGTTCGCAATGTATACCGACTGTTCGGAATATGGGGAATGGAAGTCCGGTCAGAACAGTGCGGGACTTACAGTGTCTGCATCCATGTTCTCTCTGAAGTTTGGCTCAGCCATGGGCGTGGCAATCCCATCCTCCGTCCTCGCGCTCTATGGTTTTGCCGCGCCGGTCGACGGGGTCGACCAAGCCCAAACTGCAGAGGCGTTAAGCGGCATAAGCATGATGTTCAACATTGTGCCCGCATTGTTTTTCCTCGTCTCCGGGTTGCTTATGATCTTTTATCGCATCGATCGGAATTTATTGGATCAAATTGAAATGGAGCTCACTGAAAGACGAGCTCTTCCGCCAGCGCAATAGAGTCTCACCCGATGAACGCAGCGCGATTTGAAACGCTGTAAAATGGACGCTCTGAAGGACGCGGCAGACGGCGTTGAGACGCTACCGCGAATATTTCTAAGCAATTGAATTGATTGGAGCGGGCGATGAGATTCGAACTCACGACCCCAACCTTGGCAAGGTTGTGCTCTACCCCTGAGCTACGCCCGCGTCCGATGGGTAAGTCAGCCGCTGTCGCGCGACCGAGATCGCCATAAACCGCAAAACCGGCAGCGGTGCAAGCTTAAAAAGCCAGCCAGAGGCCGGTTTTTACATCACCGCACTTTCAGCGTTTGAAACACAATCTCCATACGATCCTGAATCAGATCCAAGACCTGTTCGAAGCCTTGATCGCCGCCATAATACGGGTCCGGAACTTCGGCAGTTTCCAGGAAGAGGTGCAAGTCTGCGCCGGTCCCGGACGGGCGGATCGCCGCTAAATCCTCATAATTTCGATGGTCCATCGCGAAAATATGGTCAAAGCGTTGAAAATCTTCGGTCACGGCCTGGCGTGCCCGCAAGGGTGTCAGATCAATGCCCCGCGCTGCGGCTGCCTCAATCATGCGCGGATCCGGCGGTTCGCCGGCATGCCAGGCCCCGGTCCCGGCGCTATCGATCGTCCAGTCGAGGCCCTCACGCGCCACCATTTGGCGCGCCACGCCATCCGCAGCCGGAGAACGGCAAATATTGCCGAGACAGACAAAGAGCAGGCGGCCCACAGGCGCGGGCCTAAGCCGGAACCGCTTCCGGACGCAGCACGCCGCGCTTGATCAATTCTTCGCCAATCTGAACCGCATTGAGGGCCGCGCCCTTGCGCAGATTGTCTGACACGTTCCAGAAAATCAGACCATTCTCGACCGTCGGATCCTTGCGGACGCGGCTGACATAGCTCGCCCATTCGCCGACACAGTCGACCGGGGTGATGAACTGGTCCTCTTCGAGATTGTCGATCAGCTGGACACCCTCGGCATTGCGGAACAGCTCGCGGGCGTCTTCGACCGAGAGCGGATCTTCAAGTTCTACATTGACCGCTTCGGAATGGCCAACAAAGACCGGCACGCGAACGCAGGTGGCGACAAGTTCGATACTCTCATCAACGATCTTCTTTGTCTCCATCCGCATTTTCCACTCTTCCTTGGTCGAGCCGTCTTCCATCGGGACGTCGATTTGCGGGATGACGTTGAAAGCGATCTGTTTGGAGAACACGTCCGGGGTTGGCGCGTCATTGACGAACATGCCCTTGGTTTGGGTCCACAGCTCGTCCATGCCGGCTTTGCCGGCGCCGGACGCCGATTGATAGGTCGAGACGACCACGCGCTTGATGCCGGCGGCCTGGTGCAGAGGCTTAAGCGCGACGACGAGCTGTGCAGTCGAGCAGTTGGGATTGGCAATAATGTTCTTGGTGCCATAGCCAAGCACAGCTTCGCCATTCACTTCCGGCACGACCAGGGGCACGTCAGGGTCCATGCGCCAGGCACTCGAATTGTCGATCACGATGGCGCCGGCCGCGGCGATTTTCGGTGCCCATTCCTTTGACACGCTGCCGCCAGCGGACATCAGAACCAGGTCGACCTTGCTGAAATCAAACGAGTCCAGATCCTCACAGGCCAGCGTGCGATCGCCATAGGAACACTTGCGGCCAATCGAGCGGCGCGAAGCGACGGCGTGCACCTTGTCCGCCGGGAAGTTGCGTTCGTCCATAATGTTGAACAATTCCCGTCCAACATTACCGGTTGCTCCGACAACTGCCACGCGCAAAGCCATTGGCCTGCCTCCTTCAAAAAATCGTCCGCCCCTATGTCACGCCTTTAATTTCAGCGCAACTCAACGGACCGGTTGAAAAGAATCTGATAAACACGATTTAATGGCAAAGAGGTGGCGGCTATGCATGAAGACATCATCAATCGATACATCAAGAGCTACAATGACCGCGACATTGAAGGCATGCTCGATTGCGTGACCGAAGATGTGGTGTTCGAGAACATTTCAAATGCCAGCCAATCCATGCGCCTTGAAGGCCGAGAGCAAATGGGGGAAGTGGCGCGGCTGTCGGGCAACGCGTTTTCCTATCGCCGCCAAAGACTGATCAGCATTGTGGTCGGCGAAGGTAAAGCGGCCGCCGAGATCGAATTTGAGGGCAAGGCCGCGGTCGATCTTCCGAATGGGGTCCGAGCCGGGGAAACCGTGAAAATCCGGGGCGCGAGCTTTTTCGAATTTCGTGGTCGCCTGTTGAGTCGGATCGCCGATTACAGCTAAAGCCGGGTCCGTCGTAAAAAAAGCCCTGACTCTTCGGCGTTTAGATCCTTAAGCAAATGCTACCGCTTGGCGGTTATTTCAAAATTCAACTCAAAATAGATTTTTATCTCGACGCGCTAAGGTGCTGGGATGAATACGGGAGAGGTCTACCGGTCAGACGCAGATCAGCGCGTCTCGGAGCGCGTGCGGACAATCGCGCTTTTCACCGCGATTCTGGGGCTCGTCATCAACTTCTTCGTGTGCGCTGTCTATGTCGCGAGCGGGGTTAGCAATTTCCTGATCTATGCCGAAGTTGCGGTCTATGCGAGCATCCTCGCCGCCATGACGGTTTGTGCGCTCAGGCGCTATCAAATAAAACGAACCTTCACGATCGGTCTGCTCTCGATTTTCGCAGTTTTCTGGGTCGGCACCTTTATTGAAGCGCTAACCGAGCAAACCGCGCCGTTCGACTTTCCGCTGGTTTTGTTCGTGCCGCTCTTTCTTGTGATTATTCTGCACCACAAAATTCTGTTTTCTCTGATCCCGGTCCAGGCCGTCTGCGTCTATTTCTATACCAGCGAATTTGCGGTCCACAGCCTCGGGCCGGATTGGACCGCAACGGATCAACAAGCGTTCAGCTTTATGATCGCAGCGTTCTCGGGCTTTTCCTTCTGCGCCCTTGGCATTGTCGCCTTTGCGCGCGAGCGCGCCGATGATCGGCTGTATGAATTGATCTCGGAAAAGATCGCCCTGGCCTCGACAGATGGCCTGACAGGATTGATGAACCGACGAGCCTTCATGGAGCATTTGCGCCGCATCTGGCCAACCCGTTCGAGAGTCCAGATTGCATTCATCGATCTTGATCACTTCAAGCCCTTGAATGACCAATATGGCCATTCCGTCGGGGATGAAGTGTTGAAAACTGTCGCCGAACGTATTGGGCATGTGCCGGCAGTATCTGCCACGGCTCGCCTCGGCGGCGATGAGTTTGCCGTCTTGATCGAAGAAAATGCGAGCGCGCACACAGTTGAGGATATCCTGACCGCCCTGCATCAGGCCTTAAGCCGCGATATTGAGTGGGAATCTGGATTGATCACGATCGGGGCGTCGATCGGTTATGCGGAGGGGATCACGACCCAGCAATCTCTCTCAGGCCTGTTGCGATCGGCGGATACGGCCATGCGACGGGCCAAGAATGGGCACCTCGATTGGGCCATGTTCAATCCGCAAATCGATAATGCGGCGCTGGCGACATCGACTCTGGAAGTCGAGCTGAAATCGGCGATCAGGAATGGTCAGATCAAGGCCGCGATCCAACCGATCGCCAATGCCAAAACACGCGACACCGTGGCCTATGAATTGCTCACACGCTGGACCGATAGCGGGTTTGAGCGTGATCCAAGCCCCACGGATTTCATCCCGATCGCGGAGAAGCTCGGCCTATTGAACGAAATCCTCTGGGTGACGCTTGATGAGGCCCTTTCGCATCTCGATCTTTGCGCCCACCAACTCGCCATCAATGTCTCACCGGCGCAGCTCCTGGCGTCGGATTTCCTCGCCTCCTTGGTCAGCATTCTCGAACGCCATGAAGTCAGTCCGAATTCGATCACGATTGAAATCACCGAAGAGGTTGCGTTTCGAAATGTCGACCGGAATGTCGCAATCTTGAATGAAGCGCGGGCGCTTGGCATTTCCATCGCGCTCGATGATTTCGGTACAGGCTATTCCTCGCTTTCAATGCTCGACACTTTGCCGCTTGATAAGCTGAAAATCGATCAGAGCTTTGTCCGTAAGTCGGATCAAAGCGAGCAGAGCAAGAGTATTCTTCTCGCCGCCATACGCCTTGCCAAGCAGCTCGGTCTGGAATCCTGTGTGGAAGGGATTGAAACGCAGCAATTCGCGGCGCGTGTGGCTGTGCTAGGCGCCGATCATATTCAGGGCTATTGGATTGGTCGTCCACAATTGGTCAAGGATGCCAAGGCGGCGGTAAAACTCGCCTCTTAGAGGAACGATCAAAACCCTTTCGGGCTTGACCCTCCGCCGCGCTCTTGCGCTTCGACCTCAAGCTCCTCGACTTCACTCTCAAGCTCTTCAACTTCGGTTTCGACCTCTTCAACGCGGTCGCGAAGCTTTTTGATCTCGCGTTCCCTCAGTTCGTCAGAAAAGGCACTGGCGAACACACCTGCAGGCAAAGCCACGACGCCGATACCGGCCAGCGAAATGATCGCTGCAAAGACGCGACCAAGGGCGGTGACGGGGTAGACGTCACCATAGCCAACCGTGGTCAGGGTAACGATGGCCCACCATAAAGCCCGCGGAATCGAGGAGAAGCCTTCCTGTTGCTGGCCGCCAACGCCTTCGACAAAATAAAGCGCGACCGCCGAGACATAGACCAGGGCCAGCGCCATAGCGAGCGTTGTGAGAAGCTGCGTGCCCGCACGGGCAACCGTCGCGCCCAGGACATCAAAGGCCGGGACAAATCGGGCCAACTTGACCAGCCGCGCTAGTCTGAGCACGCGCAAAATAATCAGCACGTCATCGCCGACGCCAGCCGGCGTGAAGATAATCCATAACAGTTCTGGCAAGAACGCGATCAGGTCGGTGATTGCATATGGCGTGGCCATATAACGTAATCGTCCGCGAATGCCCCGAAAACGCGGGTCTTCCCCCGCCACCCAAAGTCGCACCAGATATTCAATCGCGAAGATCACGACGATGGCGATATTGAGATAATCGATCCATTCACGCCAAACCGGGCCAATGGTTTCCTCAGTCTCCAGCGCCAGCGCCAAGAATCCGATCAGAACCAGCGCGATGATAAAGCTGTTGAGGATGGAAAGGCCGGATTTCTCTCGCGCATCTGGCTCGAGTTGGCTGTACAATCTGCTACGTAATCCAACACCTGTGACGACGTGTTGCGTAACCATGCGCGTTCTTTCCCCTCTGAGGTTTTACCCTCGTAGCACACCGCCGGTTGATTTGGCGACGGCTGCGACGATTTTCTCAGAAATGGCCTCTATATCCGCGTCTTTCAGGCTTTCGCCGCGTGGTTGAAGCGTGACCTCAATGGCAATCGACTTTGACCCAGGCTCAATCCCTTGGCCCTGATAGACATCGAACACGTCCACCGCACTGACCAACGCCTTGTCGGCGCCGTGCGCGGCTTTCACGATATCGCCGGCGGCTGTGTCCTCGTCCACGACAAACGCAAAATCGCGCCGGATTGGGGTCAGGTCTGCCTTTTCCAAAACCGGCTTGGTCTTGTTCGGCTTCGCCTTCATTTGCGGCACAGCATTGAGATTGAGTTCAAAACCATAGAGCGGGCCATCAACCTTCAGCGTTTTCAGCACGCGTGGGTGCAGGGCGCCGAAATGCGCGATCGTGACTTTCGGCCCCAGTTTCAGGCTGGCTGCTTGTCCGGGGTGCCAGTGCGGCTGTTTGGGGGCGTCGACCTGGAATCGGGCAGGGGGCTGCCCAATCGCGTCTAGCACGGCGAACAGGTCGGCTTTAGCAGCATAGACGTCATAGCCACCGACGCCGCTCCAATGTCGCGGTTGATGCGGGCGCACCAGGGCTGCAATGACTGAGCGTTGATCCTTTGGCCCGTCGCCAAGATAGATCGGGCCGGCTTCGAACAGGCGAAGCTCGCGTTCACCATGATCAACCCCGCGCTGGGCCGCCATCGCGAGATTACCAAGAATGCTCGGGCGCATTTGGTTGAGTTCACTGGCAACCGGGTTGGAGACCGTCAGCACGTCGGCGCCGCCGCCAAACTGCTCAGCGAAGGCTTTCGGCATGAAGCTCCAGGTGACGGTTTCGAGGAAGCCGCGCGCCGCCAGGGCGCGCCGGGCGGTCCGCACCCGATCCTGAATCTGCGTTGCGACCAGGCGCTTTCCGCCAGGATTGGGCAGAGAGGTTGTCGGCAGGGCATCATACCCCTCAAGCCGAGCGATCTCTTCGACAATATCGGCGCTTTGCTCAACATCGAATCGCCAGCTCGGGACTTTCAGAAGCCATGTCTCGCCCGTGTCTTCAATATTAAAGCCGAGCGCCTTGAGCGTTTTTTTCATCGCCGCCGGTTTGATTTCCAATCCGGTCAGGCGGGCCACGTCGCGTTTGAAAAACTCGACCGGTTCGGTGCGGCGCGGCGCTTCACCAGCGACCGAGACCTTGGACGCTGCGCCACCCCCATATTCGGTGATCAGGCGCAGGGCGAGATGAACTCCCTCAACGCATGAGGCTGGGTCGACGCCGCGTTCAAAACGATAGCGCGCGTCTGAAATGATGCCCGTGGTCCGACCGGTTCGTGCAGTGCGCAAAGGATCGAACCAGGCGCTTTCAATGAACACGTCCGTCGTGGTGTCAGAGACGGCTGTGCTTTCACCGCCCATCACACCGCCGAGGCCGATCACACCGCTATCATCGGCGATCACGCACATTTCGGAATTGACCTGATAGGTCTTGCCGTCGAGTGCGTCGCAATGCTCGCTATCCTTGCCAAGCCGCGCCCGGATGGCGCCCGCCAGCTTGGCCGCGTCATAGGCGTGCAGCGGACGCGCCCGATCTATGGAAATATAATTGGTGACATCCACGAGCAGCGATTTTGGTGTGATTCCGACCGCTTTGAGTCGCGCTTGCAGCCATTCTGGAGACGGACCGTTTTCGACTCCACGGATCAAGGCACCGGCAAAGACCGGGCAAGCCTCTGGATCGTCAAGTTCAATCGTGATTGGGCAGTCATAGGATCCCGCCACTTTGCGCACAGGATCATCAATAAACGTCCCCGCGCCGGCTGCGGCGAGGTCCCGAGCAATGCCTTTTACCCCAAGCCAATCAGGTCGATTAGGCGTGACTTCAAAATCGATCACCGGATCATCCAGGCCGAGGGCTTCGGCCGCCGGCGTGCCGAGCTTGATCGCGTCATCGAGATCGGCAATGCCATCATGATCTTCGCCAGCATTGAGTTCTTTGGTCGAACACATCATGCCCTGGCTTTCAACGCCGCGGATTTTGCGGGGCTTTTTGTCGAGGCTGAAATCGAGGCCGGGTATGTAAGCCCCGAGCGGGGCATAGATCGCGGTCATGCCGGCTCGGGCATTTGGCGCGCCGCAGACGATCTGCTTTTCACCATCCACTGTATCGACGGTGCATACGCGAAGCTTGTCGGCATCCGGATGCGGTTCGGCGGCTTTGACTTTGCAAACTGTAAAGGCCTTCAAATCCTCCGCAGGGTTGATCACCTCTTCGACTTCCAGGCCAGCCTTGAGCATGAAGCCGAGCAGCTCGTCGAGCGAGGCATCTGTATCGAGATAGTCTTTCAACCAGGAGAGAGGGAATTTCATTGCGGTGCCTCATCTTGGGGTAAAGGGGGCGACATAACGCTGCCTTCTCCAAACTCATTGAACAGGTCGATGGTTTGCAGCGGGCAAGCTTTAACAGGTTGCGGGCGAGAGACTCCAACTTCTACGGTCCAGCATTTCTCGAACACGGAGCAGTAGCAAAATTCGAAATCGATCTCTTCCCAATCTGCGAGCGTGGCGCGGATTTGATCTTGGGTGATATCTTCGCGATCCCAGGTCAGGCGCAATGCATCGAAATTCGAGCCCGGCGCTAATGAGCGACCGGCCGCCCCCGCCCAGGAAATGTCAAAGCCGGGAGCGATGCTTTCGCGATAGGCCTCGAGCGAAGCCAGCGGCGTATCTGCCACAGTTGCTGTCACGGATTGAATCAAAGCGGGGCCAACCCCGGTATTGGACAAACTCAAACCCATGGAGATTGTATTGTTTTGGGTCGAAACAAATCCATCGACTTGTAGGACCGGGAAGACCATGCCGTGCTGCTGTGCGCGCATGACGCGGCTCTGATCCCAGGCCACCCAAATCGCGACAATTGAGGTGAGCAGCGCACAAATCGCGACGAGGAATTCGACCTTATTACCGTTACCCATGGAGCGCCTCCGAGGCAGAATAGCCCTTTGCATGCGCTTCGGTGCGTTCGGCTCTGACCGCCGCTTCAGCGCCGCTGGCAAAAGCGTCATCAAGCACGCGGGTGACGCGAAAGGTCTCGAAAATCACATCCATGTCGGGCGCCCAGCTCCCTTCGCGTCGGAAGAAGGCTTCATGGGCGTCGCGCCAATCGCGATAGGACAGGTCGCCTTCGCCCTCGAGCGCAGCCATTTCTGGCGTCACGGCTGTGAACGGCAATGTTGTGATGTCGATTGTTTCGATCTCGCAGACCGGGATTCCGGCGCTGTTCAAGCAGATTTGTCGCTCACCGATTTCGGCATCGGGGCCGTGTATGGCTGCTGAACACGTGCCGGTTTTGACACCGGCCACAACCAGTGCCGCCAATCGGTCCGCCAGTTCAGCACTATCGCCGAACGTAAAGGTCTTGAGACCCTGATATGTTTGGGCCGCGGCCACTAGCTGAGGCCACCGCTAATGCTGGGCATCAGCCAGGGGCGGAAGCCATAATGGCGGGTCCAGACAGCGTCTGCTTCGAAGTAAGGGCGCAGGTCCGGCATCCCGTATTTGAGCATGGCGAGGCGGTCGACGCCCATACCGAAGGCGAAGCCCTGATACTCGTCCGGGTTGATGCCGCAATTGCGTAACACGTTCGGGTGGACCATGCCGGAACCGAGAATCTCCATCCAGCGATCGCCAGCCCCGATTTCAATCGTTTCACCCTTCTTGGTATATTTCACATCCATTTCAGCGCTGGGCTCGGTGAATGGGAAGAAGTGCGGGCGAAACCGGGCTTCGACCTCATCGACCTCGAAAAAGGCTTTGACGAAATCAATTAGGCAGCCTTTGAGGTGGCCCATATGGATGTCTTTCTCGATCACCAGGCCCTCGACCTGGTGGAACATCGGCGTATGGGTGGCGTCCCAATCATTGCGATAGACGCGGCCGGGCGCGATAATCCGGATTGGCGGTTTCTCTGTCATCATCGTCCGGATCTGCACCGGCGAGGTATGTGTGCGTAGGACTTTCGGATCCCCGCCTTCGGGCGTTTCCATGAAGAACGTGTCATGGGTTTCGCGGGCGGGGTGGCCTTCGG
This sequence comes from Hyphomonadaceae bacterium, assembly GCA_024743315.1. GTDB lineage: Bacteria > Pseudomonadota > Alphaproteobacteria > Caulobacterales > Hyphomonadaceae > Henriciella. The sequence continues at coordinate 254,695 of JANSWU010000004.1, read as the reverse complement.
GGAAGTTCAGGGCCGTGAAATTGTGCCAGTCGTCTTCAATGTCCGGGCCTTCGGCAACGGTGAAGCCCATATCGCCAAAGATCGCGGCGATTTCCTCGAACACTTGCATCACCGGATGCAAAGCGCCGACAGGCTCCGGCCGCGGCGGCAGCGTCAGATCGAGCTTTTCGGTTGCGAGCTGCGCTTCCAAAGCGGCATCTTCGAGCACTGCCTTGCGCGCTTCCACCGCGTCAGCGACCCGGTTCTTCAGCGCATTGAGCTTCGGCCCCATATCCTGACGCTGTTCAGGGCTCATCTGGCCGAGCGTTTTCATCAGGCCCGAGACACGGCCCTTCTTGCCGAGCTCGGCAACCCGGACGGCGTCGAGCGCCTGCAAATCGCCCGCGCCGTCAATCGCGCGGAGCGCTTCGGTTTCGATGGTTTCAATTTCGGACATGAAAAGCCCCGTTGGTCAGTTTGGACACAAACGGGGCCTGTCCGACCCCGCTTGAAGCGGTCGGATTAGCGGAGAAATTCCAAGGTGTGAACCGGGCTTACGCCAGGGCGGCCTTGGCTTTCTCCACCAGGGCACCAAAAGCGGCAGGTTCTTTGATCGCCAGATCAGACATAACCTTGCGGTCCATTTCGATCCCGGCTTTGCCGAGACCGCCAATGAAACGGCTATAAGTCATGGTGTCGTCATGCTCGCGGACAGCAGCATTGATGCGCTGGATCCATAGGCTGCGGAAGCTGCGCTTTTTGACCTTGCGGCCAACATAAGCGTACTGACCGGCTTTCCAGACGGCGGCCGTCGCTGTGCGGAACTGTTTCGAACGCGCGCCGCGATAGCCTTTAGCGGCCTTCAGGATTTTCTTGTGACGGGCCTTGGCAGGCACTTTATTACGGGAACGGGCCATTTTGAGGCTCCTTCGTTACAAATTCGGTTCAGATCTCTATTTCAGGCCGTTTGGCAGAAACTTCTTGATGACACGCTGGGTGTCCGCCTTGGCGACGACTTCAGTGCCGCGGTTCTGGCGAATATATTTCCCATTGTGGCTGATCAGGCGGTGGCGCTTGCCGGCGACACCATGCTTCAGTTTACCTGTGGCCGTGATCTTGAACCGCTTTGCAGCGGCCTTCTTGGTCTTCATCTTCGGCATTTCGATCTCCTCATGAGCGCGATGGCTCAACGTTAGTCATTTAGAGCAACCAGGCATGCCGTTTTCGGCCCGGCCGCTGCGGAAGCGCGGGTTTAAGCGCAAAAGAGTTGGGAAATCAAGCTTTGCGAGTCAGCATTGAAACGAGACCGCCTTGCCAATGAAAGTTGGCATCCATGGCGGCTGGCTGAGTGTTCCGGAATCAATCTCAACCGCCATGGGTCCTGACTTTCGTCAGGAGGGCGGTTGTTAATTAGATGGAGTGCCTAGCGTGGCGCCATCACCATGGTCATTTGACGGCCTTCAAGCTTTGGCTCGAGCTCGACTTTCATCTGCTCATCAAACTCGTCTTTGACGCGTTGCAGGACTTCCATACCGAGATGCTGGTGGGCCATCTCGCGACCACGGAACCGCAGCGTGATTTTGACCTTGTCACCCTTTTCAAAGAACTCCGCGATCTTTTTGGCTTTCACCATATAGTCGTGATTGTCGATGTTTGGACGGAACTTGATTTCTTTCAGTTCCTGCGTCTTTTGCTTCTTCTTGGCAGCCGCTTTTTTCTTCTGCGCCTCATAGCGCATCTTGCCATAGTCGACGATCTTACAGACCGGGACCTCTTGATTGGGTGAGACTTCAACGAGGTCCATACCGGCTTCGCGGGCGGCGTCCAGGGCGGCGTCAATTGGCATTTCGCCTTGTTTTTCCCCATTCTCGTCAATGAGAAGGACACGAGCGGCGCGAATATCGCGATTGGTGCGAGGGCCGGTAGGTTTGGCGCGCTCAGGGCGGCCGTATGGTCTGCGTGCTATGGCTAATCTCCTTTGGTTGCCAATGATTACGAGCCTAATATGCCTGCGATTGGCCTATTTTTCAACTGACTCATTATTCAGAAGTAATCGGGCATAAACGCCCAGGGTCGCAGTTTGAAGCTGCTTTTTGCTGTAATTTTCCCGAACATGTGCCTGCCCAGTCCGACCCATGGCGGCGCGCGCTTCCGGGCGCAGGCTCATGAGAGTTCGAATACAGGCCGTCAAAGCGGGCACAGAACCCGGCTCGGCGCGGGTGCCGGTCTGGCCTTCGATCACGGTTTCACGTTGGCCACCATGATCCGCGACAATCACGGGTTTGGCCATCGCCGAGGCTTCTGCCGCCACGCGCCCAAAGGCTTCAGGCCGTGTTGATGGGGCGAGAATGATATCGGCGAGCGCATAAGCGGCGGGCATATCCTCAGTATGGCCAACAATCGAGACCGTGCCGCCGAGTTTATGAGTGATAATCTTATCTTCCAGCTCAGTGACGTATCTCTGTCGGCCCTGGGCGTCGCCTGGCAAGATCAGATGGACTTGGCTGCGTTCGCCGGCATCGAGCGCGCCGAGGGCATCAATGGCGAGCCCCTGACCTTTCCAGCTGGTCAACCGTCCCGGCAGGACGAGACGAACGCGCTGATCGTCGGGTGCGATTTCCCAAGCAGATCGAATGGCTTGAATGCGCTCGTCTGAAACATGCGCCGGATCAAAGGCATTCAGATCGACCCCGCGCGGGATGGTGACAATCTTCTCGCGCGGGGTCTCATGGATTTGCATCACATGCGCCGCGGTCCATTCAGAATTGGCGATGACCAGATCACCGCGCGCCATCACCGAATTGTAGCGCTTCTTGAGTCCCGATTTGCCGCTATATGCACCATGATAGGTGGTCACGAAAGGAATGCCGGTGCGCTGCGCGGCGACATAGGCACTCCAACCCGGAGCACGGGACCTCGCGTGGATCAGGTCGATTTTTTCTTCCGCGATCAGGGCTTCGAGCAGGCGCGTATTCTTGCGGATGATGAGGGGGTTCTTGCTTGCGGCATTCAGCCGGATGAGTTCCCCGCCAGCATCTTGCAAGGCCTGTTCAAGCCGCCCGCCCGCGCTCGCGACCAAGGCCCGCCCGCCAGCGCCGGTAATCGCCTCGGCCATTTCCACGGTCGTGCGCTCAGCCCCGCCTGCGGCCAAGTCAGGAATGACTTGCAGCACGGTTTTCCCGCTCAGGTCTGGCCACGCAGATTCGCTCATCACGAGAGTTTGGCGCATTTGGCCGCGCATTGGAACGGAGAAGTTGCCACGCCCGGCGAGCAGATGCAGTAGAGACACGATTGGAGGTGTTTCATGGACCATCAAGATCTGATGTCGCCGCAAGGGCGCCGTTTGGCCTATCGCCATACCGCCCCAAAAACCGGGCTCACTTTTGTTTGGCTGTCCGGCTTCAAGTCTGACATGAGCGGCTCGAAAGTGACCGTCTTGGAGGCCTGGGCCAAAGAAAATGGGCACGGCTTTCTCGCCTTTGACTATTCCGGACATGGTCTATCCGGCGGCGCGTTCGAAGACGGCACGATCTCGGCCTGGCGCGAAGACGTGCTCGCCGCCATTGGTGCGTTGACCGATGGACCGCTGGTCCTGGTCGGGTCCAGTATGGGCGGCTGGATGGCGCTCCTGAGCGCTCTGGCGCTGAAGGAGCGTGTGGCCGGAATGGTGCTGATCGCGCCTGCACCGGACTTTACACAAAAGCTGATGTGGCCTGAATTTTCTGCTGAGCAGCAAGCCGAAATCATGGAGCAGGGGATGACGCTTCGACCCTCTGACTATGGCGATCCGTATCCGATCACGCGTGACCTGATCGAAGATGGCAAGACCTGGACGTTGCTGGATGACCCGATCGCACTGACCATGCCGATCCGGATCCTGCAAGGCAGGCAGGACCCGGATGTGCCCTGGCAACATGCCTTTAAGCTCGTAGAGGCTCTGCAAAGCGACGACTTGGTCTTTTCCCTGATCAAGGATGGCGATCACCGCCTATCACGGGATCAGGATATCGAACGCCTTGTTCAGACTTGTACGGACTTGGCAAATCAGGTCGGCTGAGGATATCGGCAATTTACAAGGTAAGACCGGGTGTTTTCCCGGTGCCGTTGAGCTGGTCTTTTTTGATGAGACCCGATAATTGGGCCCATGTTTTCGCGACTGTTTTATCCGATCGACTGGACGCTGTCCTGTCTGGCCTCGGTCCTGCGTCTTGGCGCTGGCAAGCCCGGCATATCGGCCTCGCCACCGACATCACCGCTTATCCTCTACGAGTTTGAAAGCTGTCCGTTTTGCAGGATCGCGCGTGAACAGGTTTCCGCGTCCGGCGTGACGGTCCAGGTCAAGCCGTGCCCGAAAGGAGGAAAGCGGTATCGACCAGAAGTCGTCGAAAAAGGTGGGAAAGCGCAATTTCCATATTTGATCGATCCGAACGTTTCTGCAGAAGGCCATCCAGCGGACATGTATGAAAGCGCCGACATTGCCCATTATTTGCGTGAGCAGTATGGACATGCCGCGCGCCCCCCCATTCATTGGGCGGGTCCGGTCAATCACATCCTGTCGCAATTCGCTACGGTGGTGCGATATCTCAGCGGCACGATCGCGCGCCCAGCGACCGCACCGGAACAACCGCTCTTGCTGTATACCTCTGAACGCTCGCCCGGAGGGCGACTGGTCAAGGAAATGCTGTGCAGCAAAGAGCTGGAATATGTCTGGTCGCCACGATCCCCCGATGGCTTGAGAACGCCGACATTAAAAGATCCAAACGCGGACCAAACCGTGACCGGCGGTTTCGCGATCCTGCGCTATCTGCGCCGTACCTATCCGAGCTTGTAACATATCCGCTTTTGAGTCAGACGCGGACATGAGTGAGCGTAACACGTGAAACGAACTCATTCCGCTGGCCTTTGGGGTGCCGGTCGGATCAGCACGCTTTGGAAGCGCTGATAACCAAGTTGTCTTTCTTCCGCCGATTGACTGAAAGCGCGAAACTCACCGATGGGAGTCGCAACAAATCCTTGTTCCATCAATATGTCAGCTACGGTCGCGGCACGCCGATAAGCAAGCGCATCATTATTGAAATTCTGGAGGGCACCGGATGTCGAGGCGTAACCGACAATCTCCAAATTTGCGACTTCCCAGCGCTCCAGGGCCCAGATTGAGGTCTCAATCGATTGGGCGCCGACTGGCGTGATTTCGGTTTGCCCGGTCTCGAACGGGATCAGGGGTAAATCCATAATCGGCGGCACGACCCTAATCGTCCAATTGGTAAAATTCGCAGCCAAGCCGGTTTCGATCGCCCGGTAGGCCGCGACCGAGTAGGAGGCTTGCCGTGTGGCGAAGAAGGTCGCTGTGTGCGCCTCGGGATCAATATCTGCCCCGGCGAGTTCAAATGGCACGGCGTTTCGAAGCTCTGCCTCGGTCCGTCGAACTTCAGCCAGCGTTTCGATGCGATTGATCTCAGCCCGTAGCGGAGCGGCCAGAGAAGATTCAGCGAGTTGCAGGATCGCTGCTTGCTCAAGCGCCACATCGCGGTCAATCAGGACCTGATCCAGATTGACGTTGACTGTGCGCCCGAGCCTGGCCGCCAGGGAGTCTTGCAATTGCCCTTCCGCACCGGCCACGCGCTCCCGGGTCAGTATGGTGGCATCAACCCGCACCGTGTCATTGGTCGGAAATCCGACAATCACATCCCCGAGCCGGCTTTGGGTGTCTTCGAACGGCACCAGCAACTCGCTTTTGACCGAGTTCGTCACCTGAGTCTCATAGGCAATGTCGCGCAGGGCTAGGCCAAGCGGGATCGAAAGCGCGACGAAAACCGCGATGATCAGTCCGGTTTGACCCAGCGTGTGACGCGGACTGTGATTGGCGCCGAAGCCGTAAATACGGGTCAAAACAGTCACTGAGAGCGCGATGGCGAGAAGGTTGGTCATGAACAGAAAAAACGCCCCGCCGGCGACCGGCATGACGCCAACCGCAAGCCCGTACCCCGTGACCGCCAAAGGTGGCATCAACGCCGTCGCGATGGCGACGCCTACAATTGTTTCGCCTTTTCGCGTGATCACAGCATAGCCACCCGCCAGCCCGGAAAACACGGCGACCAGCAAATCGAAGAAGTTTGGTCGTGTTCGCGCCAGGATTTCACTCGTCGCTTCATTGATGGGCGAGACCAGCGTGATGAAAAACGCGATTGCAATCGCGGCTACGGTGCCGACTAAGATCGAGACCGCCGCCTTCCGCAAAGCCTGCATGTCGAGAATGCTCAAGGAAAAGCCCATCAGCACAATTGGTCCCATCAGTGGTGAGATTAACATTGCGCCAATGATGACGGCTGGCGAGGATAGGAGCAGGCCGAGCATGGCAATGGCGCAAGCCATGATCACCATGAATACATACCGTCCCGTCAGACCGCCTTCTTCACGCGCGTGTTCGACCACGGCCTCGTGATCTGTCGCCCGAGCGAGTTTGCGGAAAGTCAGCTGGATCAAGCGCCGCCAAACAGGCGCTTTCTTTGAATTGGCAGTCATATTCATGAGATGAAGAATGCTTTCTATGAACGCTAAAAAAGCGGCCCATCAAACAATGGGCGGCGCGCTATACTCTAGAAACAAAAGCGGTGAAAGAAAATTGTTTCGGTCGACGAAAACTTACCAATCAGGCGGACAGTTCAAGCGCTTTGCTGGCGTTGAAGCAAATCAAGCTTCGTGACCTCAACGCGCATCGATCGGGAGCATTCGAAAACCACTGCCTCTGTGTAACCCAAAAACAACTTTAAGCTGTTAGCCGGGACGAGATGCCAAGAATTGAAAGAGTAAATATGCCACCGTCTATTTCGTCCCGCGCGCTGGAAAACATACACGATCCGAACGATCGAAATGTGATTGATTCCGCTCTGGACGCGATCCGAAACCATTTGGGCATGTCAGTCGCTTATCTTTCGGAGTTTGTAGATGGTCGTTCTGTCTTTCGGAATGTGAGCGCGCCAGGCCTGGAAGAGCTGATCGATGTCGGCGACAGCCAGAGCCTCGACGATGTGTATTGTCAGCATATTCTTGAGGGCCGCTTGCCGGAGCTCATCCCTGACACGTCCCAAGAGCCGATTTGTAGGGCATTACCGATTACGGAAGCGATTCCGATCGGATCGCATATGAGTATTCCGATCAGGCTTCCTGATGGACGCGCCTATGGCATGTTCTGTTGCCTCAGTCCTGCACCCAATTTGTCACTGAATTCTCGCGATCTCGAAACAATGCGCATGTTTGCTGATTTGGCTGCTGCCCAGGTTCAAAAGGATCATCTGGCGAGGCAGGATTTTGAGGTGAAGCGGGCGCGCATTCAAAACGCTGTCGCGGATTTTAGTTTCAATATCGTTTTCCAGCCAATTGTCGATCTGCTCAGCATGCACACGGCCGGGTTCGAATCACTAAGCCGGTTCTCTGCGGAACCCGTCCGGGCGCCAGATATCTGGTTCAACGAAGCTGCAGAGGTGGGGCTATCGGCAGAGTTGGAATTGTCGGCGATTGAGGCAGCCCTGCAAAACCTGGATCGCATTTCGGCCGATGCTTACTTGTCGGTCAATGTGTCACCCACGACCTTGCTTACCGATACGTTTCAGTCAAGGATGCGGTCCTTCGATCTGAGTAAAGTGGTGCTTGAAATCACTGAGCATGCGGTCATCGAAGATTATGATGATGTCACCAAAGCCCTCAAAGACCTGCGTCACCGCGGGCTTAGGGTCGCCGTTGATGATGCTGGAGCAGGACATTCCTCACTGCGCCACATTGTTCAACTCGACCCAGAATTCATCAAACTCGACATGAGTCTCACTCGAAATGTGGATTCAGATTTGGCCCGCCGCGCTTTGGTCAGCGCCTTGGTATTCTACACCCGGGAGACCAGTGCACAAATCATCGCCGAAGGAATTGAAACCGCATCGGAGCTTGAAACGCTAAAGCTGCTCGGCGTCAGTCGCGGACAAGGATACTATCTAGGAAAACCGTCGGCAGATGCATTGGACGCACTGAAAAGGCAACGTGCGGGCTAGAGGCTCAGCGCAGCAATTCCAAGCGTTATCGGAGGTTCGATGGGGGGCTCTTCAAGGCGTAACAGGCCGCTGATCGAATGTCCGCTTTGACACCAAAGCGGACATGCCGTCGAGCTCAGTCTACCTTGCCGGTTCAACGGGCCAACGCCTCTTCAATCAGTTGCGCGGTTTCCTCGACCCCATAGAGCGCGATGAAGCCGCCAAAGCGGGGGCCCTGGCTCTGGCCGAGCAGGACTTCATACAAAGCCTGGAACCAGGCACGGAGGTTTTCAAACGCGTGCTCTTTGCCAACCGTGAAGGTCAGCGTCTGCAGCTCGCCCTGGTCAACCGGGCCGTCCCAGGCGCGCAAGCGGGCGGCGAGATCTTCCATTGCTTTGCGCTCCTGATCATCCGGCGCGCGATAGGATTTGGTCGGCTCCACGAAGTCGCGATAATATTCCATCGCGTAGCCTGCGAGCTTGTCGAGCAGCGGGTGCGTTTCGGCAGACGCTTCCGGCGCATAGCGAGAGATGAAGCCCCAGAGCTGGTCGCGAGTTTCCGGATTGGCGGCGCTGACTAGGTTGAGCAGCAAGGCAAAGCTGACCGGCGAGGTTTCACTTGGCGGCTGCCCGCCATGAATGTGCCAGACCGGGTTTTCGACCTGACGCTTTGGTTCTTCGTCCGGAAATTTTTCCAGGAAGGTGAGATACTCGTCCACCGCTTTCGGGATGACGTCGAAATAAAGCTTCTTGGCCACACGCGGCTTCTGGAACTGATACAGCGACAGGCTCTCTTGCGGGGCGTATTTCAGCCATTCCTCGACCGCGATGCCATTGCCCTTGGTCTTGGAAATCTTGGTGCCGTGCTCGTCGAGGAAGAGTTCGTAGACATATTGCTGCGGCGGCTGGCAGCCGAGAATGCGGGTAATCTTGGAATAGATCGGCGCATTGTCCTGATGGTCCTTGCCGAACATTTCAAAATCGACGCCGAGCGCGGCCCAGCGCATGCCGAAATCCGGCTTCCATTGCAGCTTGGTATTACCGCCGGTCACGGGCAGGGTGACATCGGTGCCGTCTTCGTCCTCGAACGTGATGGTCCCAGCTTTCGGGTCGATGGCTTTCATCGGCACGTAGAGCACCCGGCCCGTGGTCGGCGAGATCGGCAGAAACGGCGAATACGTCGCCTGCCGCTCCGCCCCGAGCGTTGGCAACATCACAGCCATGATCTCATCGAACTTTTCCAATGCCCTGAGCAGCATCGGATCAAACGTGCCATCCTTATAGCAGTCGGTGGCCGACAGGAACTCATAATCAAACCCGAAACTGTCCAGGAAGGAACAGAGCCGCGCGCCCATATGCGCGCCATAACTGTCATGCGTGCCAAACGGGTCCGGCACGGCGGTGAGCGGCTTTTGCAGATAGGCTTCGAGACTTTCCGGGTTGGGTACCGTCGGCGGGACTTTACGCATCCCGTCCATATCATCCGAGATGCAGATCAGTTTGGTCGCGATTTCGCCGCCCGTCAGGGCCTCGAAGGCGGTTTTGACCATGGTCGTGCGGACGACTTCGCCAAACGTCCCAATGTGCGGCAGGCCCGACGGGCCATAGCCGGTCTCGAAGACCACTGGGCCTTGTTTCGGTTTGCCCTGTTTCTCCATATTGCGCAGGCGTTTGAGCAAGGCGCGCGCTTGTTCGAACGGCCAGGCTTTTGCGGTTTCTGCGAGCATCTGGAGATCACTCATGAATTGGGCTCCTTGGTTGAGCGCCGGGACGTATCATTCCGAGCGCGTCTGTCAAAGGCGGATTCAGGGGAAATGACCCATTTGAGTAAAAGATATTTGACATGTCAAAAATATTTTACTACATCGAGATGTACAAGATTTTTGACATCAGGAGTTTGGAATGGGATTTCAGGAAAAAATGGCCTGGGCCATGGCGGCCATCCTTTTTGTCACCGGGGCGGCATATTATGGCTGGGTGTTCTTTGCCTCATCTGAGCTTGGACAGGCGCCGCCGCCCATATTGCCGCTATTAATTCTATATGTCGTCTTCATTGTCATCGCGGCGGCAGGCATGGCGACCGTGATCGCCCTTACCAACCCGTCGGAAGCCAATGCCCGGCTGGATGAACGCGAACGGATGATCCAGTTCAAGGGTGAGGCTTGGAGTGGTCGGGCACTCGCATTCCTGGTCTTGCTTGGCTTGATCGATTTCGCGGTGTTCCAGGATGGAAACCGACTGTTCCATGTCGTCTTTGCGGCGCTGATCATCAGTCAGATTTTTGAATATGGCCTGCAAATCTTCTTCTTTCGGCGCGGCATCTAATCATGGCCAAGCGACCCCCCATTACCAATCGCGTCAGATCGCTGCGCGAGGCGCATGATCAGATGAGTCAATCGGCTTTGGCCAAGGAAATTGGTGTTACCCGCCAGACCGTGATTGCGATCGAACAAGGCAAGTATTCGCCAAGCCTGGAGAGTGCCTTCCGCATTGCCCGCGTGTTCGGCGTTGGCCTCGAAGACGTGTTTGGCTGGGAGGGCGATTAAAGCCCGAGCGGGTGGCTCTCACCCAGCCTAAGCCGGCGTTTTCGCTCTTCCAGCTCTCGCGTGAGCTTCACCGTAATCGGATCGCCATGATCCAGAATGGTCGGTTCACGGCGGTCAGTCGGATCTTCGCGCCGAATGAATCGGATCGTCTTAAAACGTTTCATTTTCGTCCCCACGGGTCATCACCCAGGACAGGTAAGCAAATTTCGCGCCGGGAGGGAATATGGCCGTGACGTTTCTGCCACAGGGTGTGGCCGATCAGTCGCACTCGGAGCCTAGGGTACGACCGTATTGAACCAGAATGGCGGCTGATCCAGGGCGTCGAACATGGCCGAAACGGCGCCGCGATTGCCCCCAATCTTCATCTTGCCCGACGTGATTAGGCCGAGCGGTCGCGCATCGCCCAGGATCAGGCGATCGAAATCGCGCCGGTCCATAGTCACAGTTGCGGCGGGATCCTCTGCAGCGCCCTCGCGCGGCACCAGAACGGCACGTTCAACCAATAATGAGACGGTTTCTGCCGTATCTGGGAACTCGAACACAATCGCGAACGGATCTCGGTCCATTTTGCCCGGATTGTATCGGGCCGCCAAAGCGTCAAATAAGTCGAGCGAAGGCACGGCTTTGAGGAAATCCGGATTGCCGAGACGCGGATCACCGATATTGGGCAGGCCGCGCCGAAGCTCGGCGGCACCGGTCAGATAATAACTCCGCCATGCACCGCTTTCGGCCTGGAAACCGAGCTGTTCATAGGTCGCAGATAACCAATCGCGCGCCTCCTGGCGTTCAGGGTCGGCAAAGACGAGATGATTGAAGACCTCAGCCGCCCACCGATAATCGCCGGCTGCAAAGGCGTTCTGGCCAATTTCCAGGACAGCCTCTGCACCGCCCATCGCTTCGACATAACGCGTTGCGGTCACCTCATGCGGCAGGCGATTATATTCCGCCGGCACGCCGCCCCACCATCCAAAATAATGTTGGTAGACGGCTTTGGCATTGTGATTGAGCGTGCCGTAATAGCCGCGCGTGGTGAAATCTTCCGCTTGGAAGTCAGGCTCCTCAACGGCTTCTGCCGCTTCCACCATGGTGGCGCCGGCATTGGCGTTGCGCAGGGTCTGATCATGGACATAGCGGTAAATGTCGCGCTGGCTCTCGAGGAACTGGACGACATTTTCTTGGCCCCAGGTCGGCCAGTGATGCGAGGCGAAGACAACATCGCTGTCGGCGCCATATTCGGCCAACACATAATCAATAGCGCGGCTCCATTTCAGCGCGTCGCGGACTTTTGCGCCGCGCGGCGTTAGCACGTTGTGGAAGGTTGCCGTGGCCACTTCTGCGGTGCAGAGCGCACGCTTCTCTGGAAGATAAAACATGAACTCGGCCGGGGCTTCGGTGCCGGCCGCATCAATGAACTCAAATGTCACGCCATCAATCACCCGGCGGGTGCCGCGCCCTTCAATCTCTTCAGTGGGCAGGATCAGGCTGATCGTGCCATTGGGCAGGCCCGGGCCGAGTCCCGACCCGACATGCGCCGTGGTGGAGCGTGGAAGCGTATTGCCGAACATCAGAGTTGCCCGGCGGCTCATCTGATTGCCGGCAATCAGGTTTTCTGACACCGCGCTCTCGGAAAACCCGATGGGCGCCAGGACCGGCACGCCATTGGCCACATCTTCGTCGGAAATCACCCCGCGCGCGCCGCCGAAATGGTCAGCATGGGAGTGGGTATACAGGACGCCGGTGACCGGACGCTCGCCGAGTGTATCATTGACCAGTTTTAATGCCGCCGCAGCCGTTTCATTGGCGGTCAGAGGGTCGACAATGATCCACCCTGTCTCACCTTCAATCACGCTCATCACGGAGAGGTCGTAGCCGCGGACCTGATAGATGCCGTCCATGACTCTGAACAAGCCATGATGCGCGGCCAATTGCGATTGCCGCCATAGCGACGGATTCACCGTCTCCGGCGCTTCGCTGTCGAGGAAATCAAATTGCGGGATCGCCCAGACCACGGAGCCATCGGCGGCAAGAATGGCATCCTCTTCAATAAAGGCGAGTCGATCGCGCCGGGCATCCTCACCGTCCGTGCCGGGCGACAGGTCAAGACGCGACGCCAGCGCCGCATTGGCGCGTTTGGTCGCTTCCGTTGCGCTGCCAGGCGACGGCAAACCGGCTTCAATCGCCGCCGCGCTGGCGTCAGGGGTTTGGTCGATGTCCTGCGATGGGCCACAACTTGCCAGCAGCACTGCACTCAGCCCGATAATCCATTCCCGCATTCATTCCTCCCAATTTTTCAATCAGGAGTGACTTAGATTCATAGATTCAACAAGATCGCGCAGGGGAAGAGTGCCAGTTGTTAAGCGCGTGCTTAGTCAAAGATGTTGCGCCCTTGCGAGAGGCGGTCGCATAATAGCAATTCAGACACCTCGCCATTCTGGCGTGTTGTGGCCATGCGCCAGGCCCCGCAAAGGCCATATTCGCTGAGCCGTGTACACGCCCATTGATAGCCATCAGCACAAGAATCCTGAAGCAGTTCGGCGGCTTCCAAACGGTTTCGCGATCCGCCAATGCCCGCATACATCATATTGCCAAGACCAGCGCAGCCCGCAGCATCGTTCAGGTCGCAAGCATGTTGATAAAGCGCCCGCGCGTGTTCGACATCAATTTCGCTATCGGGACCTTTTTGCGAGATATAAGCTTGCTGAATGCAGGCCTCGGTATGTCGGCCTTCCAGGCAGGCGGCATCATAATACTCACGAGCGACCGGATAGTCCTGCTCAGTGGCGAGCCCGCGGCGATACATATCGCCGAGCGCAGAACAGTTCCGGGCCCATTGGTCACGCGGCAAGGTGCGATCCGTGCAGAGACGCTCATAAATCCCGAAGGCTTCTTCCAGGCGGGCTTCAGCCTGTTCAAGGTCGATGCCGTCGCTCGGGCGGATTATATCGCGCCCCCCCACGCCTTCGGTTAAGCGCGCGGCATCGCGCATGGCCCGTTCAGCAAAGTACTCATCCGCGTTTTTCGGGGTGGGTTTTGGCTTGCCAAATTGAGCAAAGGCCGTCCCGGTGAGGGCAATGACCAAGCAAAAAATCGCAAAGGCTCTGAACACCATAAATCGCTCCGCATCTGGTTTTGATGTGTAATAATATAGCTAAGATCGCAACTCATTCCTGTCGAGTCTTGCCAGACAGTGTTTCGACTGCCACCGTTTCATCAAAATGGGAGGAAATCATGGCGGCAGAAAACCAGAAACCTATCGGATCAGGATTTGGGGCCAAGACGCCGGCCAAGGATGTTGTGGCTGGCATGGATTTGAGCGGCAAAAACATCATCGTCACGGGCGGATATAGCGGAATTGGCATCGAAGAGGTTCGGGCGCTGGCGGGTGCCGGGGCGTCTGTGACGGTGCCGGCGCGGCGGCCTGATGCGGCAAAAGACGCACTGGCGGAGGTCGAAGGCGACATTGAAGTGGCCAGCATGGATCTGGCCGATCTCGCCTCAGTAAGGAGGTTCGCGGAGGATTACGTTGGCACGGGCCGCAAACTTGACGTGCTGATCAATAATGCCGGCATCATGGCCTGTCCTCTAGCGCGCGTTGGGCCGGGTTGGGAAAGGCAATTCGGGGTCAATCATCTCGGCCATATGGCGCTTGCCCTGGGCCTCTTGCCGGCGCTTCAACAAACGGAAGGCGCCCGTGTTGTAGCCTTATCCTCAACCGCGCATATTCGCGGTGACGTGAATTGGGATGATCCGCATTATGAGCGGACCGAGTACGAAAAATGGAATGCTTATGCGCAGGCCAAATCGGCCAATGCCCTGTTCGCCCTCGGCGCAGATCGTCGCTGGGATGAGTTTGGCATCACCGCGTTCAGCGTTCACCCGGGCGGGATTTTTACGCCGCTGCAACGCCATCTGACCAATGAGGAAATGGCCGCGATGGGCTGGATGAACCCCGACGGCACGATCCCACCCGCGATCCAGGCCATGTTCAAAACACCAGAGCAGGGGGCGTCGACTGCCACCTGGGCGGCCACGGCGCCGCAGCTTGAAGGGCGCGGCGGTGAGTATTGTGAAGACTGCGATATCGCCCAACTGGCAGGTCCGGACAGCCAGCGCTGGGAGCATGCGCGTGAATGGATTTGCGATGAAGGCAAGGCTGACCGGCTCTGGGAAATGAGCGAGAAAATGCTGGCCGAGGCCTGATGCCGCCGGAAACTCATGGCTATTCTGGCAAGCCTTTGTTTCAAAAACTTGGGCTCAAGCCAGGCATGACCTGCTTAACGCTACGCGCACCAGCCCATTTGCCGGAATTGCTCGCGGGAGTGGAAGGGGTGCGATTTCCCAAACGGGCGGCACCCGCCGACTGCGTGATTGCGTTTTGTCTGCGCTTGCGCCATGTCGCACCGCTCATCGAACGGGCGATGAGCAGCGTTGTAAAAGGCGGCATGATTTGGGCGGCGTGGCCGAAAAAGAGCTCTGATCTCTACAAAGATCTTACCGAACAAGACTTTCGCAATCTCGTCCTGCCGCTCGGCTGGGTCGATGTGAAAGTCTGTGCGATCGATCAGGACTGGTCCGGCCTTAAATTTCTGCAACGCAAAGCCTGATCACAGCGCCACCCTGCCCGGCCAACTTGACCTCGAACCACACTCGGCGCAGGGAGGGCGAATGGATAATGCCGAGCCACAGACGCCGATTGAGAGAAAAGGATCGAAGCTGAACGTTTGGCTCGTCATGGTCGCGATTGCCGTTGTCGCGCTCGTCTTTCTGCTCGGTCGGTTCACGGATTTTCTGAACATTGAAGCTTTGGAAGCCGCGATCGCGCAATTTGCCGATGGGCCATGGGGCGTGCCGGCGCTGATCCTGACCTTTTGTGCCTGTGCATTCATTGGCGTCCCGCAATTCCTGTTGATCGGGATCGCGGTCTATGCGTTTGGCCCGCTCTGGGGGGCGGTGTGGTCTTGGGTGGCCACCCTGTGCTCCGGGACAATCACGTTCTGGCTAGGCCGTTTTTTTGGCGAGGCCACTTTGCAGCGCTTGGGAGAGGGGCGGATCAAACGATTTGCGGATTTCGTGGCCAAAAATGCTTTTGCGGCGAGTGCGATTGTCCGCAACGTGCCGACCGGGCCATTCCTGATGGTCAACATGTTGTTTGGCGCCATTCGCGCCAATTATCTGCATTATCTCAGTGGGATGGCACTTGGCGTGATCCCAAAGATCGCCTTGGTCGCGTTTGGCCTGCAAGCCATCCAGGCGGCTCTGGCGGGTAATATCTGGGTGGCCGTGATGGCAGGCCTGGCGGCGATTGCGGTCTTTCTCGGTGGTTTCTTTTATGTGCGGCATCGCCGCCGCAAAGGGGAAAATATTGCGCTGAGCGCAGAATAGGCTGTTGACACTGCCGCGTGCTCGCCGCATTGCGTAAGGCATGCGCAAGAATTTGCCCCTGCAGAGCCTATCTCTCCTTATCGGCCCCTGGCCGGTAGCGATGGTGCCTTAGCGCAATCATCCACGGCCAGGGGACAGAAACTCAAAGCTTCTCACTTCACCAGGCCAGGCCGATGACCGACACCACTGATATTGTAATTTTCGACACCACGATGCGCGATGGCGAGCAATCGCCAGGGGCGTCCATGACACACAATGAGAAGCTGGCGCTTGGCGAACTGCTTGAAACGATGGGTGTTCATGTCATCGAGGCAGGGTTTCCGGCCGCCTCGGTCGGTGACTTTGAAGCGGTCAGCGAAATTGCGCGGCGTTCCAAATCCGCCACCATTTGCGGACTCGCACGCTCGACTCCCGGCGATATTGATCGCTGCGCAGAGGCGGTTCGCCATGCCGCCAAGCCACGGATCCATACCTTCATCTCGACCAGTCCAGTGCATATGAAGCATAAACTGAAAATGGGCCCGAATGCGGTTCTGGAAGCCGTCGGGCGATCAGTCGCGCAAGCGCGAAACCTGGTCGATGATGTCGAATGGAGCCCGGAGGATGCGACTCGGACGGAATTCGATTTCCTCTGTAAATGCATCGATGCGGCGATCACATCTGGAGCGACAACCATCAATATCCCCGACACGGTCGGCTATTCCCATCCAGAAGAGTATGGAAACCTCATCCGTCGCCTGCGCGAAACCATCCCGGACAGCGACAAGGTAATTTGGTCCACGCACTGTCACAATGATTTGGGTCTGGCGGTCGCCAATTCGATTGCCGGCGTCCAGAACGGCGCGCGGCAGGTTGAGTGCACGATTAACGGGTTGGGCGAGCGCGCCGGCAATGCGGCGCTTGAGGAAGTTGTCATGGCGTTCAACACCCGCCGCGATGACCTGCCCTTTGCGACCGGGCTCGATACGACCAAACTTGCCACCGCGAGTCATATGGTCAGCCGGATCACCGGCTTTCCGGTCCAGTTTAATAAGGCGATTGTCGGCAAGAATGCGTTCGCGCATGAAAGCGGCATCCACCAGGACGGCATGCTGAAAAATGCTGAGACCTATGAGATCATGAAGCCAGAGGATGTCGGTGTGTCCAAGACCAGCCTGGTCATGGGCAAGCATTCGGGGCGGCATGCCTTCCGCGATAAGCTGGAAAGCCTCGGCTACGAACTCGATAAAGACAGCTTGAACGAGGCGTTTAAGCGCTTCAAGGACCTCGCCGACCGCAAGAAACATGTTTTTGATGACGACTTGATTGCGTTGGTCGACGATCAGCTCTCGGCTATGGGTGAGCGGATTTCATTTGAGCGCTTACGCGTTGTGGCCGGATCCGAGGGGCCCCAAACGGCTGATCTAAGCGTTTTGGTGGACGGTCACAGCCACTCAGTCTCGTCCGAAGGCAACGGCCCGGTCGATGCCGTGTTCAACGCCATTCGCAAGATTGTTCCACATGAGGGCAAGCTCGATCTGTTCCAGGTCAGCGCCGTGACGGGCGGAACTGATGCCCAGGCCGACGTGCATGTACGGCTCAAGGGAGAGGGCATTATGGCGACAGGGCGGTCTTCTGACCCTGATACGCTTGTGGCTGCGGCCAAGGCTTACATCCACGCGCTCAACAAGCTCGAGGCTCGGCGATTAAAGCGAAAAGCGGCTTAAAACGTTAACAAACGCGCCGTTTGTGTTCATCGTGTATCAAAATGGATCATCTGGCGCCAATCCCAATAGATATTGAGGATAAGATTGGTGTACGATGCGTACATAGCCGGTGACAATTTCCTCTTGCTTTAATGAAATCTAAACGGCATGAGGGTATAGGGCTGATCAAGTAACCAAAGCTGCGTGTTGAAACAGATCGCGCAAATAAGAAGCGGCAAAGAAAATGATCGGTAGCCTTCTCGGAGTTCTCTCCACTGATATGGCCATTGACCTGGGGACGGCCAACACACTGGTCTACGTCAAGGGACAAGGCATCAAACTCGACGAGCCATCTGTGGTGGCTTACATGAACCAGGGTGGTCGCAAGATGGTCTATGCCGTCGGCGACGATGCCAAAAAGATGCTCGGCAAGACCCCGCTGAACATGGAAGCCATCCGTCCGATGCGCGACGGCGTAATTGCCGATTTCGAAGTCGCTGAGGAAATGATCAAGCACTTCATTCGCAAAGTGCATAATCGCCGCGCTTTTGTGTCCCCTTTGATCATTATTTGTGTGCCGAGCTCTGCCACCAATGTGGAGCGTCGCGCGATCCATCAGTCCGCCCTCGCTGCGGGCGCACGGGAAGTTCACCTGATTGACGAACCACTTGCCGCTGCGATCGGCGCCGGCCTGCCGATCGAAGAGCCAGCAGGGTCTATGGTGGTCGATATTGGCGGCGGGACGACCGAGGTTGCGGTTTTGTCACTTGGCGGCCAGGTTTATTCGCGCTCAGTCCGTGTCGGCGGCGACAAGATGGACGAAGCCATCATGAATTATCTACGCAAGCATCAGGGCATTCTGGTCGGCGAAATGTCGGCGGAGCGCATCAAGAAGCAAATCGGTACCGCAATGGCACCAGAGAATGGCGACGGCATGACCGTCACGGTTCGCGGTCGTGCCACCGGCGACGGGGTGCCGAATGAAGTCGAGATCAATGAGAAGATGATGGCTGAAGCCCTGTCTGACCCAGTGGGTGAGATTGTTGAAGCTGTTCGTATCGCGCTTGAAGCGATGCCACCGGAGCTGTCCGCAGACATCGTGGATCGCGGCATTGTGCTAACCGGGGGTGGGGCGCTGCTGCGGAATCTTGATGTGGTTTTGCGAGAGCAGGCGCGCCTGCCCGTTATGATCGCGGAAGACCCATTGAAATGTGTTGCGAATGGGTGTGGATTCGTCCTCGAGAATCTCTCTCGCATGAAAAACGTTCTATCGCCGGAAGTCTGATCTGAGCGAGGGCTGATGTCCTCGGTCGAAAAGGAAGGAAAGGCCCATGCCTCGCACCAGCGGCAAGGGATATAGACAGCGACCGCTTCGACGGTATGGATTTTTTATTGCCGTCGCCGGCCTGCTCGCGCTCCTTCTGTTACAAACGTCACCGCGGCTAAGCGAAGGGGTCGAGCCGATCCGGACCGCGGCCTCGGACCAGCTTTTTCATGTCACCCGCCCCAGCCTGATCGATCGCCTCAGCGGCGCG
Source organism: Hyphomonadaceae bacterium (assembly GCA_024743315.1). Lineage (GTDB taxonomy): Bacteria > Pseudomonadota > Alphaproteobacteria > Caulobacterales > Hyphomonadaceae > Henriciella. Next base: position 235,551 of record JANSWU010000004.1, on the reverse strand, counting down.
TCGGCCAAGGAAAGGCGCATTCTCGAGCTCGAAGCCCGCGTCCGGGAATTGGCGCAATATAAGGCGCTGGCGCTGACCATGGCCGAACGGTTGGAAGTCTATGAAGAGATCCTGAACATGCAGGGGGAACCCGGCGGCGCTGAGGTCACGGCGCGGATCATGGCTGAAACAAATGGCCCATTCGCTGAAGCTTTGCTCGCCAATGCCGGCGCGACCAACGGCGTCTCGGAAGGTTATTATGCCGAGAATGATCGCGGTCTGGTTGGCCGTGTTGTCCAGGTCGGACAGCGCTCGTCGCGGATCCTGAAAGTCACCGATTTTAACAGCCGCGTTCCAGTCATGGGCGAGGCGAGCGGTTTGCGCGCCATCATGTTTGGTGGACGCGACGGCCTTGGCCATCTCACCGACCTTCCGGAGCAGGGCGAGTTCCTGCCGAATGAGCGTATCCTGACCTCAGGCGAAGGCGGATTGTTTCCGCGCGGCGTCGTGGTTGGACATGTGCGCGGCGGTGACAGCAAGGATATCCGGGTCGATCTCGCTATGTTGACCGGACAGCTCAGCTATGTCCGGCTCAAGCCGACCATCAGAGTTACGCCGCCCGAGGCCAATCCTGTCGAAACCGAATTGTCGGCACTGCCTGAGGATGATCCATCATGAACGGGCTCGGCGAGTTCGCGGATGCCATGGCGCTGCGCTGGGAGAATGCCCGGCCACGATCACGCCTGTTCATCGGCGCGCTTCTTGTGGTGCTGATTGGCATGGTCGGTCTGACGCCAAAAACCTTGTTCGGGGTGCAGTTATCCTGGCCCTATATCGCATTGATCGCCGCAGTCGGTTGGGGCCGGTCGGGCATGGCGTTCGGGCCGATGGCCTTTTTGCTTCTGTTCGGGTTCGCGCAAGATGCATCGCAAGCGCCCTGGGGCAGTCATGGCCTGGCCAACCTCCTGACTTACGGGCTGTCGGCCATGGTCAGCCAGATGGCAGATACGGAACGATCGCCGCTGCTGAGCTTTGTTCTCCCGGTTGTAACTTTGTTTTTCGGCATCACGCTCGTATGGCTCGTGGCGAGTGTATCGTCCGGTCATCTGGTGCGCGTTACGCCAATGCTCACGGCGTATTTCGCAACGCTGGTTGTGCATATGCTGATCTCACCCCTGTTCGATTTGGGTGTGAGACGCGGCGTTCCGGCAGGAGCAGGGGTATGAAGGGGAACCGTCCCGTCGACGCTTTGTTTAACCGCCGCGCGGTGATCGCCGCTGGCGGTGGGGCTGCGGTGTTTGGCGCCCTGATTGCGCGCTTGTTCCAGCTCCAGATCATGGAACATGAGCGGTTCGAAGTGGCCGCAGCGGAAAACGGCGTCCGCCTCGATTTGGCGCCGCCGCAACGCGGTCGCATCCTTGACCGTTTTGGTCGCCCCTTGGCTGCGCATCGGCAAGCGGGCCGGGTCTCTTTCGTCCGCGAACAAGCCGAAGACTTGCCGCGTTTGCTGCGAGATCTTGCAGAACAGATCGAAATCTCGCCAGAACGTCAGGCGCGTCTCATTCGCGACTCGCGCCGGCAGGCGAGTTTCCAGCCGACCATTGTCAAAAGCGAACTGTCTTACGAGGATTTTTCGCGCCTGTCCGTCCTCGCGCCGAGCCTGCCGGGTTTGCAGGTTGAAATGGCGGCGACCCGGTCGTATCCGCGCGGTCGCGATTTCGCGCACGTGCTGGGCTATGTCGCGAAAGCCAGTGAAGCCGATCTTGAGCGTTTGAGCGAAGATGCCAATGCGCAGGAGCGCGCCGCCATTCGGCGACTGTTCAAGCATCCGGATATGCGCACCGGCCGCTCCGGCGTTGAGCGGTTCGCCGAGGAATGGCTGCGCGGGGAAGCCGGCTTTCGTAAACTCGAGACCAATGCAGCGGGCCGGATTATCCGCGAATTTGATGATCCGAGTCTGGCGCCCAAACCCGGCCGCGATCTCTATTTGACCGTTGATGCCGAGTTGCAAAAGTTTGCGATTGACCGGTTTGGCGAGGAAAGCGGTGCGGCCGTCGTGCTCGATATCGAGACGGGCGATATTCTGGCTTTTGTGTCCACGCCCGCTTTCGACCCAAATGATTTCGTCAATGGGATATCTTCGGCGGACTATGCGGTCCTGCGCGATGATGTCGAATATTCGCCGCTTTATCACAAGGCTTATGATGGCACCTATCCACCTGGCTCGACCTTCAAAATGGTGGTTGCCTCGGCCGCGCTTGAAGCCGGTGTGATCGATCCGAGCGAGCGAGTCTATTGCCCGGGTCATTACCGCTTTGGCAACAATACCTGGCATTGCTGGAAGAAGCGCGGTCATGGATCGGTGAATATGCACACCGCGATCAAGAGTTCCTGTGACGTCTATTTCTATGAGGTCGCCAAGCGGATGGGGATTGAGCATCTCGCTGATTTCTCCAAACGGTTCGGATTTGGACAACGCTGGGAACTGGGCCTGACCGGTGGACGTAGCGGCGTCGTTCCGAATGATGAATGGAAGCGTGCGGCGCGCGGCGAGCCGTGGTTTGAAGGCGAAACACTGAATGTCGGGATCGGGCAGGGACAGGTCTCAGCCTCCCCCCTTCAATTGGCGGTGATGAGCGCACGGATTGCGGCTGAAGGTCGGATCATTACGCCGCGCATCATTGGCGAAGGACCAAGGCCAGAGGCGGATATTCCGTTCGATGCGCCGCTCGACCCGGACTTTATGCGGCGCATGAAGGCCGGTATGTATGGGGTTACGTCAGAGGCGGGCGGCACGGCACTGCGCTCGGGCGATCTTGGATTGGGTGGACCGCGGCTTGCCGGCAAAACCGGAACTTCGCAAGTCCGCCGCATCTCCGCGCAAGAACGCGCCACGGGTATCCTCGAAGGAGATCAGATTGCCCGACGGCTGAGAGATCACGCCTTGTTCGTCGCCTATGCCCCGCATGATGATCCAAAATACGCGATCTCGGTGATCGTCGAGCATGGTGAGGGTGGGTCCAAGGCGGCCGCGCCGGTTGCTCGCGATATCATGGCGGAGGCAATGCGCCTCGATGCCCGCCGATCGCCGGCTTATACGCGTACGGCCTCAACCGGTGGTGGCAGCGGCACTGGAAGCGGAGGACCATAGTTTTGGCGTCCACACGCTCAAACTCGCTGGATTTTTCCCGCCGATCCTTCTTCACGCAAGTTCGATCTTTGCCGTGGGGGCTGATCTTGATGATCTGCGCCATGGCGATGATTGGTGTCGCCATCTTGCATTCGGCGACCTTTACCAATCCGGAAGAGGCTGGCCTGCCAATGCGACAGGCGACTCGGTTTGGCGTTGCGCTTGGCGTGCTTCTGGCAACGGCTTTGGTGCCCATCCGGTGGTGGTTCTGGGCCGCTTGGCCAAGCTATCTTGCCACCCTGGTCTTACTGGTCGCGGTGGAGTTCTTTGGGTTTACCGGCGGCGGCGCGCAGCGCTGGGTGCAAATTGGCCCGATCGGCGTGCAGCCGTCTGAATTCATGAAGGTTACGCTGACCCTCGCCCTGGCGGCCTATTATCACAAACGATGGAACGACTATTCCGGCGGATTCCTGATTCACTTGCCCGCCCTTGCATTGATCGCGTTGCCGGCAGCGCTGATTTTCCGCCAACCGGATTTCGGGACAACGCTCGCTTTGTTCGCCTCTGGGGGCGTTTTGATCTTTCTCGCCGGTCTTTGGTGGCGGGTGATCACGGCGATTGGTGTAGCCGCCGTCGCCAGCATTCCCGCGATCTATTTCTTTGTCCTGCAAGACTATCAGCGCGAGCGCGTCGACACATATCTCGCCCAGCTAACCGGGCAATCGGTCAATGTGATGGATGATGGCTATCAGATCGAGCAGGCGAAAATCGCCATCGGATCTGGCGGCTGGACCGGAAAAGGTTATATGGAAGGCACCCAATCGCAGCTCGATTACATTCCAGAACAGCATACAGACTTCATTTTGACCGTGCTGGCTGAAGAGTTTGGCTTTCTTGTTACCAGCGGCGTTCTGATCCTGTGGATGGTGATTCTCGGGCTTGGATTGATGATCGCGCTGAGGGCAGCGAGCCTGTTCGCCCGGTTTGCGGCCGCGGGGGCCGTCGCGACAGTGGCTTTCTATATCTTGTTCAATGTCGCGATGGTGCTCGGCCTGGTGCCCGTGGTCGGCGTTCCCTTACCGCTACTGTCCTATGGCGGCACCGTGATGATTACGACTGCAGCCTGTTTCGGGATTATCGGAGCGGTGCATCTCGGGCGCAAAGACCCCCTGCATTCGAGGGCCTGATCTGCGCGCGACAATCTTGCTGCAAAAGCCAGTGATCGCGTTGATTTTTGTCCGCCGAGAGCTAGTGTCGCGACAAAATCATTCCCTGGGAGGAGAGTTGAATGGCAACGATCGGTCGTAAGACAGATACGTGGGGCTCGCGTTTTGGCTTCATCATGGCGGCGGTTGGCTCGTCAGTCGGCCTCGGCAATTTCTGGCGGTTTCCATTTACCGCTGGCGAGAATGGCGGCGGCGCCTTCATCATCATCTATCTGGCCTGTGTCCTTTTCCTTGGCCTGGTCGTGTTGATGGCGGAGTACAGTCTCGGCCGCAAATCAGGCATGTCAGCGATTGAGGGCATTCATTCACTGGCGCGGGCAGAGGGCAAAAGTTCAAATTGGGGCGCTGTGGGGTGGATTGGGTCGCTTGCAGCCTTCTTCATTCTCACCTTCTATATCGTGATCTCAGCCTGGGTAATCGAGTTTATCCCGCAAGCGATGAGCGGGTCCTTCCAGACCTTTGCGGAACAAGCCGCGGCGCAGACAGCGGCGGCGCAAGCAGCTGACCCGAATGCGGCGGCTGTGACGATTGCCGACATTTCCTCACAGAATTTTGTCAAATCGATCAGTGATCGCTTGCTGGTCGGGTTCTTCCTGGTTCTGTTCATCGCGATCAATGTTTTCATCGTCGCGCGCGGCGTCAAAGGCGGGATTGAGCGGGCCGCGACGATTCTGATGCCGGCCTTCTTCATCTTGTTGATCGGCATTGTTGGCTTTGCCTTGATCGAAGGCGATGCCGGCGCAGCCGCGTCCTTCCTGCTCAGCCCAGACTTTTCGAAAGTTGGCTTTGGGACCTTCCTGGCAGCCGTCGGGCAAGCTTTTTTCTCGCTCAGCGTCGGCTCGTGCCTGATGATCACTTATGGGGCGTATCTCTCGCGTGAGACCAATATCCCGCGTTCCTCGGCCATCGTTGCCAGCGCGGATACAATGGTGGCGTTGATTGCGGGTTTTGCGATCTTCCCGATCGTCTTTGCCTTTGGTGCGGACCCAGCTGGTGGGCCAGGCCTGTTCTTTATCTCTCTGCCAATCGCATTCGGTCAGATGGGAGAGATCGGAACGGTGGTCGGCTCGGCTTTCTTCATTCTCGCTTTGTTTGCGGCACTGACTTCATCCATTTCTTTGATGGAAGTGGCGGTGTCCTGGCTTGAAGAGCGCCAAGGCGTGACCCGACCAGGCGCCGCGATGGGCATCGGCTTTGTGCTGTTCATGATCGGCATGGGCTACGTGTTCTCGGGCACGTTCATCGACTTTGCCGACTTCATCACCGGCAATATCATGCTGCCGCTCTGTGCGCTCCTGGTCTCGATTTTTGCCGGCTGGGTGCTGAGCCGGAAAATGCTGGAATCAGAACTCGGTGAAGGCAATGTCATGAATATGTGGCGTTTCATGGTGCGCTGGGTGGTGCCGCCGGCTCTGACCTTCATCCTGATCTTCGGCTCGCTTGATGCCTTGCAGGGCTTCGGGATGCAGCTGCCAGGCTTCCTCACCGTGCTACTCGGGCCGAACGGATAAGGCGACTAAGCTTCGCGAAACAAAAACCCCGCCTCGTTGTGAGGCGGGGTTTTCTTTTTTGGCAACGGTATCGCGTTTACTGGATCGGCGACAGCAGCTCAGGAGCTGTGACCAGCTGGCGTACACCGTGCGACTCGGTCTCGTTGAAGACATTGCCTTCGGCCCAAGCGTGGAGCGAGTTGATGTCCAGCTTGGCGCACATTGGGCGCACATTCCAGGTCACCTGTGCTGGCGAGCAAACCGCTTGCGTATAGCTCGGTCCAGTGGTTGAGCCCGGGAAGGTCACCGGCGTGCCGGTATCAGATGGGATCATGCCGGCCTGATAGAAGCCGCCTTTTTCCTCGATCACGTCGGCCATGACCGTGAAGTCGAGTGCGTTCTCATCATTCACGACGAGGAAAGTCTGCGCCTCAACGCGCAGGAGCGGGTCGGTGCAGCCCTCGGGCACACATGCGCCCAGACCTTCGCCAGGGGTGGCATCACAGGTTGTGTGGACCCAATGGACCTCAATGGTCTGGCCCGGCACGACGCCTTTATAAGCGCCTTCAGATGGCATTAGTTCCGCTTCGGTCAGATCAGCGGTTTCGTTACACGCATAGCCGCCATTGTCCGTGGCATCGACGAAGACGCTGAAGCCTGGGCCTTTATGTTCGGCATTGGTGTGTGTGTGAATGTTGCACAGGTTCATGGAGGTCGATGGCGGTGCCTTCGGGAAGGTCACGGTGTTCAGGCCGATTGTGCTTGAAATATCGCGCGGCGTCTGTGGGCCGGCATCGAGGCAAAGCTCTGGCGCTGAGGCTTGAACTTCTTCCACCACTTCTTCGACGGTCTCTTCGACTTCGACGACCACGGTTTCGGCGTCTTCTTCGGCGACTTCAGTGGTCGTAGTGTTGACACAGGCCGCAAGAACAGTCCCCGCTGCTGCGGCGAGCAATAGTTTTTTCATTGAATGTCACTCCCAAGTTTGACCCTCGTGAGGTGGAGCGACACACCAATAAGGCGAATATAAAATTCGTATGGCTTTGATAGTCTGAGACAATTTTATCGATAGCGCACAACGTCAGCGTGTAAGCCTGGCTATCTGAACCGGCGACCAAACTCCCGTGTTGCGCGGATCAGCTTATCGACAATGCCAGGCTCGAGACTGGAATGCCCGGCATTGGTGACAATTTCCAACTCGGCAAGCGGCCAGGCTTTGTTCAAGGCCCAGGCACTGGAAAGCGGTGTGACCACGTCATAACGCCCATGGACGATCTTTCCGGGAACGTCCTTGAGTTTGGTAGTCGCCTGTTCCAACAGCCAGCCATCCTTTTCGAAAAAGCCCTTATTGACGAAGAAATGGCATTCAATCCGTGCGAACGCGTCGGCAAAATCGTCTTCTTCAAATCGTTTTGGGCGGCTGGTTGGGCCTTGGATTGTGATCGTTTCGCCTTCCCAGCAAGCCCAGGCCTTGGCCGCTTTGCGGCGTGCGTCGCGATCGTCGCCGGTGAGACGTTTATGAAAGGCCTGCAAGAGGGCGCCGCGCTCGCTTTCCGGGATCGGGGCGACATATCGGTCATAGGCATCTGGGAAAAGGCGGCTGGCCCCTTCTTGATAGAACCATCGGATCTCGGCTTCGGTCAAAAGGAAGATGCCGCGCAGGATCAGTCCGAAGACGCGTTCAGTGTGCGTAACCGCATAAGAGAGGGCGAGGGTCGAACCCCAGGACCCGCCAAACAGTACCCACTTTTCAATGCCGAGATGCTCGCGCACAGCCTCCATGTCGCTGACCAGGGTCCAGGTCGTGTTCTCTTCGAGCTCCGAATGCGGGGTCGACTTTCCGCAGCCTCGCTGATCGATCAGGATGATCCGATACACGGTTGGATCGAAAAACCGGCGCATTTCCGGACTTGATCCGCCGCCCGGGCCGCCATGAATTCCAATCACCGGTAATCCGTTCGGATTGCCTGATTCTTCCCAGTATATTTCATGGAGATCGCTGACTCTAAGAAAACCTGAGCGCCGCGCTTCTATAGGTGGGTAAAGTTTAAGCATTTTTTGCCTTTGTTCACGACCTCTTCACCTATCGGCTGTTAACATCTGAATAAAGGGTATGGACGGCGTTTTTCTCATCTGTATGTGATAATGCAGGTGAGGGTTGATATTCGGCAGGTGAGAAGCCTTTATGCGTAGTGTATTTGCAGCGGTCCTTTTGGCGTCCAGCCTCGGCGGGTGCGCAACCGTCTCCATGGTTGCGAGTGAAGCCATGGTTGAAACCAATCTGAGTTCAAAAGAATCGAGCCTGCGAAAAGTCTCCGACGCTTATACAGACATGGCGGAGCGCAAAAAATGGGTGGCGAAAAGCTCTGGCCTCCTTGGATTTGCGCGCGTGCTGATGGACGGCGCTGGCGATGACGAGACCGCACCGATCAATCCATATGTGCAAGAGCTGCAAAAAAGCGCCGCCACGCCATCGGATCAAGCTGAGCTGATCCGGACCGATATTGAAGGCGCTGCCCATGGGCTTGATGTCGCAACAATGGAAGTCGACAAATTGTTCGAGGCCGAGTTGACGGCTAAATCGCTGCGCGCAGATTTGGTCAGTTATGAAAGTGCCTTGGTCACGGCCAAGAAAGCGCGTCGGACTTTTATCGACACTCTGGCTGAACTCGACATGGATAATGTCAACACCGCGTCTTACGCCTTAGTCGAGCTTGATGCGAGTATAGACCGCGCCCGTGAAGCGGCGGACAAGCTTGCGACTTATGCCGCTGATCGCAAGACTGCCGAGTCTTTGTCCTGACGCGAAACGGCGTTCGACTTTAAAACCTGATCATGCCGCGATCGAGCTGCCACGCGTGTTCCATTATGGCTGCGAGATGTTCGGTCCGCTTTCGCGTGACCTCAGGTGTCCACGCCACTTTTTCTTGAATGTCTCGCGTCAGCGCGAATTCCGGAGCGCCGTTGGCAAAGTACAGGGCGCGCTTTTCCTCAAAGGAGAGATTGTCGGCTTTCTGGTTGGTCGCTTGAGACAGCAGGGCGAAATTGCCGAGCGTATCCACCAGATCGCGATGCACAGCTGTGTTCGGCCACGCATGATGCCACGGTGATTCATTCGGAAGATTCTTTGGTAGAACATGCTCGACCGTTGCCCCGTCGTCGGGACCGAGCGCCGCCCCACCTTCGATCTCTGCATTCATGCGAAGTGCGATGGCGCGGCGTTGTGCAAAGGCCCCAAACCGGCTGCGCAAGCGATTGGACACTTCACGGCGCTCGTCGCGCGACAAAGCAAGTGGACCGCTTTCAGATAAGAGGACGCGCGGATTGTCGGCATTGTCAGCAATTTTCTGATACCGTCTTTGTCGGCTGCGCTGTTCAGTAATGGCCATCATCGCCGCATAGGCAAAGCGCTCGAGGCTCTTGAAGAATCTATACGCTGTCTCCGGGCTGCCATTGGAATTGACCAGGAATTTCAGGGCCGGGGCGCGCCATAGCTGGTGATCGATCAAGCGCAGATGATTCAGGCATTGTGTGACCTGCGCGGTCAGAGCGCCGAACTCGCCTTTCCCGGTAGAAATGGTAACGTAGGCATCCACATAAGCGGGCAATTCGCGGCTCAGGAATTCACGCGTGCCGCCAGACGAGCGATTGATCACCGCTTTGCGAAACTCGCTGGCACCTTTCTTGGTCTTCCGCGCATACAGGGTGCTGATCTGATTGAGCAGGTCATCAAAGCCGGATCCGCTCAAACGCGACTCATGCTCGGACCATTCGCGCGAAAACGCGTCCGCCTCTTCCGGTGTCAGATGGGCATTTTCTAACAGATCAGTTTTAATGATATCGTGCGTGTTCGGCGCCTTGCCGCGGGTGTTCAGGACCCGGAACACATTATAGCCGCCATCCCAATCTTCGACCACGACCCGGACCAGGAGGATACGGTTCTTAATTGTTTCGGCCAATTCGCGCTGCGCTTCCGGCGACATGGCTCGCACCGACTTGATATAGCTTTCAAGATTGCGCGTCATGCGGCGCTGGCTCTCTGAATCGTTCGGCTCGACCTCGCGCTTCAGCGCGGCGCCATGTGTCTGGATCGCTTCACGCAAGTACGGGCCGTCAATATGATTCAGAGAAATCCGCCAGGCGGGGCCATTGGGACCATCCTGATCAGCGATCAGGGCATGGATTTCAGCTTTACGCTCGGGATCCGTTTCCGTGTCGCGCAAGACCGAAAGCAAAATAGTGAGGGTCGTAAGGCGCTGTTGCCCATCGACGATCAAAAACCGGCCAGACGTCTCTCTGACCAAAACGATCGCGCCGATAAAGTGGCTCTCACCGCTATCGCTGGCATCGCGCAAGTCAGACAATAGCGCCTGTGCTTCTGCGACTTCCCACGAATAGCTGCGCTGGTAAGGCGGCATCGCCATTTCCATGCCATTGCAAAGAAGGTCTGCAAGCGTGCTTTCCTGGGCGCGGAGGCCTTGTGCCATGGTCACTCTACTTTCTATTGTCCCACCAATGAAGGTCGAAGGACTAGACGTCCGATGCAAAGCCTTCAATTGAAACTCTCAGAGAAAATGTCCGGTTTCAGTCAATCGTAGCGAAGAGGTCACACGCAAATGAGATGGGGGAATGTAAATAAAGATGGCCAGACGCATGCGGGATTAGTTGCTGGCGAAACGATTCAGTTGACCCACGCGCATGACGTGAGTGAGCTTCTTCCAGACTTGGAGACGGCCACAATGCGGGCGGGAGAGGCAGGGGAAATCCCTGTGTCAGAGGCGAGCTTTGTCCAACCCATTCTGCGACCTCGGAAGATTCTCGGGATCGGCTTGAACTATGCTGCCCACGTCAAGGAGTCTGTGTCCTTCATCAAGAACACGGCGCCAAGCGTACAGAAATGGTTCAACAAGCAGGCGACCGCGGCCAATGGCCCATTTGCGCCGGTACATTTGCCCGCCGTGTCTGAACAACTCGATTATGAGGCGGAGATTGTCGCCATCATCGGCAAACGCGGTCGGCATGTTCCAGAATCGCGGGCGCATGAATTGATCGCCGGCTATTGCTGCGGATGTGACTATTCCGTGCGTGATTGGCAGCGCGCCAGTCAGACCATGATCATGGGCAAAGGGTTTGACACGCATGCGCCATTCGGGCCCGTCCTGGTCACACCGGATGAGATTGAAGACTTCGGGGCGCTTGAGGTAACATCACATGTCAATGGCGAGCTGCGCCAATGCGGCCATGCTCGGGATATGATCTTCTCGATTTCCCAACAAATCGCCCATCTGACCGCAGCTTTCACGCTGGAGCCCGGCGATGTCATTTTCACGGGAACACCGGCAGGAGTCGGGGCGGGCTTTGAACCGCCAAAATGGCTGAAAGCGGGTGACCGGGTGCGTATCGAGGTCTCGGGCCTGGGCTATATCGAGAACGAGATTGTCGCGGAGCAAAAAGCAACTGTGCTCGGATAGCGAGTCTGAGTATTGCCTTGGATATGCGCTGGATCACGAGCCTTCTCCTTGGGTGCCTCACCGCGTGCGCGCCGGATGCGGCCGCACCTCCTGCCGAACGAATCGAGGTGGCGCCAGACGCGTTCGCGCTTTTACCGTGCCCAGGCCTGACCAATAATCGACCTTGCGCTTTAGTTATCGCCGGCGGGAAGCGCATCCTGTTCGGCGCCCCGGGAGGACTTGTCGGCGGGCTTTCGGAATCGGACTTGCGACAGCTCGATGCGGTTATGGTGTTCTCCCTGCACGCTGCGGACCTGGAAGGTCTGGACGATACGCGCAATGCCTCGTGGCGGGCCGGGCGGGATGTGCCGCTGATGGCGGTCGGACCACCAGGGATCGAGGACGTCGTATTCGCCTTGAACAAAGCCTATGAACAGGCGGATGCGCTGCGCGTGGTCGAGGAGGGGTTTCCCCCCGGCGGTTTTGATGCTGCTGTCCTGGAGGCGCGACCCGCCACACGTGGAACCAAAGTCTTCGATACGGGCGACCTGCAAGTCGAGCGGGTCGCTGCGGGATACCTGGTAACTTATGAGCAGGAGTTTAGAGCCCTGCTCGAAGGGTGCGGACGAGAGCCCGCGGGACCAATCGTCGAATCCGAAGTTGAAGTGGTTCGCATCGGCTGCGATCGTACAAATGGTGCGTTGGCCTGGCCGCTTTCCGAACCGGTATTCGTGACGAATCCTTCCCCCTGAAAAAGCGACGGGGTCCTGCGCGAACAGGACCCCGGTCTCCCCCGAGACGCCCCCATCCGGTCAAGTGTGACCGTGGACCTGGGGCGTATTGGGATTTGAACTCTTGGGTAAAAAGCGTGGCGCCCGCTGTCAAACCCGGCCCTGCAGGAATCATCCTCCAAAATTTCGAACTGCGCTCCAGTGTGACTCCAATGTCACGATCACGGCTTGACATGCTGGGAATAATAATTAGTTTGATAACTAACAATTATGGAGACTGATCATGCTGACACGGCGAACCTTGTTGATAACCGGCGGAGCGACGGCTTTGGTGGGCGGTGCAAGTGTGGTTGGCGTGGCCCATGGGCCCGGCCTGTCAAAAGCGCGCGCGCCCTGGCAGCAAGCCGGCGAGAGTTTCGGCGATGCGCGAATTGACGCTCTGGCCTATGCCATTCTGGCTCCTAATCCACATAATCGTCAGCCTTGGCAATTTGACCTGGTCGGCGACGATCGAATTGATGTCTATGTCGATCTTGAGCGCCGGTTGCCGCATACTGACCCGTTTGATCGCCAAATCACGATTGGCTTCGGTTGCCTGCTCGAATTGCTCGTCATGGCGGCCGCTGAACGCGGATATGTCGCGACCGTGACGCCGTTTCCGGACGGCCAACCCTCGCCTCGCTTGAACGGTAATCGCATCGCACAAGTTCGCTTCGAACGCTCCGAAACCGCGCCTAAAGATCCGCTTTTCCAAAGTGTGCTCGCGCGCCGGTCAACCAAGGAGCCCTACGATACCGAGCAACCCGTCGCGTCTAGCGCTTTAGAGACCGTGATTGCAGGTGGGCAGGGCGACTTGGAGATTGGCGGAACCCTTGAAGCCGCGCAGCGCACCCGAATCATCGAGCTCGCCTGGCAAGGCTTTCAGATCGAGATGGCAACCGATCTGACCCGCCGTGAAAGCGTTGACCTCATGCGGATTGGCAATCGCGCCGTCGTCGATAATCCGGACGGGATTGATATGGGCGGGATCCCGATGGGGCTGTTCAAGATGACCGGAATTGTCACCCCTGAGGGACTCGATACGCCTGGTAGCACGGCTTATAATGAAGGGCTGAAAATGTATCATCCGATCATCCACTCGGCGCAGGGTTTTGTCTGGGTCAAGGCGGAGGAAAATTCGCGGCTCAGTCAATTGCAAGCGGGGCGCGCCTGGGTGCGGATGAATCTGGCCGCGCAACAGATTGGCCTGTGCGTGCATCCGCTCAGTCAGATCCTTCAGGAGTTTCCGGAAATGGCCGAGCCTTATGAGGCAATCCGCGCCGAACTGAATGTCCAACCGAATGGCGTCCTGCATATGTTGGGCCGTGTTGGTTACACCAAATTTCCCGCCGCTAGCCCGCGTTGGCCGGTCGAGAGCAAGCTGATAAGCTCCAACGCATGAGCGATTCCCAAGCCGCTGGCATAGTCTTCACCCTGTTCAATGAAATCGGGATCATCAACCAGCTGAGTACGGCGCGATTCACAAAAGTGCTGGCGCCAGACCTCAACCCGTCTGAATTCGGCGTGCTCAATCATTTTGTCCGCCTAGGAGATGGCAAGACGCCGTCTTACCTGGCCAAAGCCTTTCAGATGACCAAGCCGTCCATGACCGCGATCCTCGGCAAGCTTGAGCGCAAGGGCTATGTCGAGATTATCGGCAGCGAAGAAGATCGCCGGCGAAAAATTATCACGATTACAAAGGCCGGGCGCGCCGCGCGGCAACGCGGGATCGATGCCATGGCGCCTCTGGCCGAGATTGTCTTGCAAGGTCAGGACATCTCGCAGCTCACGAAAATACTCCCAACGCTTCAAGCGTTGCGCGAATTCCTCGATGCGGAACGAAATGCAGTGGATGGCCTAGGCTGATCTCTTGGCACGAGGTGCAAATCAGCCCTATTGCTACCAATTCGTTAACGTTTGGCGCATATTTGTTAAGCATATTGCGTCGGCAGGGGCTGAGAGTGATGATTGCCTTGTTCTTTATGATCTATGCTTTGATCGGAGCTGGAGCCGGTTGGGGGCTCTATAGTTTCGCCGAAGTCGAGCTGACTCTGGCCATCTGCGGCGGCGCGATCATGACAGCCTTGCTCGGCCAGGTTCATCTGTTCGCAACGCGGGCTGGCGAGTCGACCGAGATCACCGCGCGCATGGATCAGGTTGAGTCGGCTCAAAAAGATGCCAAGGAGCGTATCGACGTGATGGAAGCGCGCACCAGCGCGGTTGAAATCACTGTCAAACAGGAACTGACAGAACGGCGCGACGCGCTGGTCAGCGAGATGCGCCAGCTCGAAACACTGATCGAACGTCTGTCCAAGAGCTTCGAGACCAAACTGGCGGACGCTGAAACCACTGGCGATGTCGCCCCCCAGGAAGATGCGGTTCTGCGCCGCGTGAAAGATGCGCTGGAAGATGGCCGGGTCGATTTGCACCTGCAACCGATCGTTTCGCTGCCGCAGCGCCGCGTGTCTTTCTATGAAGGCTTTACACGCCTGCGCGATCCGGATGGGTCCCTGATCTTGCCGGGTGCGTTTCTAGATGCTGCACGCCGTGCCAATCTGCTCGGCGTGATCGACAATATGATGCTGTATCGGTCGGTCGAAGTGGTTCGACGGCTCGCCGCCCGCGATCGGCGCGTCGGTGTGTTTTGTAATGTGTCCTCGCATTCGCTCGAGGATCCGCACTTTTTTCCGTTTTTCCTCAATCACCTAGAGCAGAATCGTGATCTTGCGGGTGCGCTCATTTTCGAGATCCAGGCGAGCCGGTTCGAACACCGGTCGCGCCAGATGCGCGAAGCCATGGAGCGCCTCACCGCGCTCGGGTTCCGATTCTCAATTGATCATGCCGAGACCATCGATATTGATCTGCCGCGCCTTCAGGATGCAGGCATTCGGTTCGTGAAATTCAAAGGCGGTGCCCTGATTGATCAATTGCGGGATCCGTTTGGCCCGCGCCCCCGATCTTCGGTTGAGCGCAAGATCTCTGGCGAGGAAGTCGCCGCGGTCTGCTCGCGCTATGGGGTTACGCTGATTGCTGAAAAAATTGAAGAAGAAGTCAGTGTGGTCGAAGTCCTCGAATATGGCATTCCTTACGGCCAGGGCCATATTTTTGGCGCGCCGCGACCGATCAAATCCTCACTGATGGAGGAAACAGCGCCGCCAGCTGAACTGGTCCGTATGTTGACCACACGCGCCTCCTAGATTGACGCGACAAGGGGCACTGCCTAAGTCGCGGCCATGACTCATCCACAATTTCCCGGCGGTCTCGCCATGCTCGCCGATCAATATGATGCGATCCTTTGCGATGTCTGGGGCGTGATCCACAATGGCCGCTACGCGTTCGAAGAGGCGTGCGAGGCCCTGGTCCGGTTCCGCGAACAGGGCGGTGCCGTCTGCCTGATTACGAATGCGCCGGTGCCGAAAGAACAGGCGATTCGCTATTTCGATCCGCTCGGTGTGCCGCCTGAGGCGTTTGATGATTGTGTGACCTCAGGGGACGCGACCCGGGAAGTGTTATCGCAAAGGGTCGGCGAAGTGTTCTGGCGCATGGGTGCAGATGAGGGCTGGGAGCACGATAAGTTCCTGTATGAGGGCCTCGATCTGCAATTCGGCGACGCTCGAACGTCGGATACGGTTCTGTGCATTGGTCTGGAAGATCAAATCAATGACCATCCTGACGATTATCGCAATCGTCTGGCCGAAGCGGCCGATCGTGAAATGGAAATGATTTGCGCCAATCCGGATATCCGGGTTCGCATTGGCGATCAGTTGCACTGGTGCGCTGGTGCCCTTGCCAAAGTGTTCGAGGAAGAAGGCGGCAAAGTGATTTATCCCGGCAAGCCGCATGATCCGATCTATGATCTGGCTTTGGCGCGCTTGGCCGATCTCGGTGTCGAGCCTGCGACGCCGCGCGTTTTATGTATTGGTGATAGTCCCGCGACGGACATGACGGGCGCGCTCGCGCGCGGGTTTGACGGGCTATATGTCGGCACCGGTTTGCAAGAGCATGGCGCGAATTTCGAGCAGGAGGTCGCGGACTTGCTCGGCGATTATGCCGTGTCCGCGAAATGGGCGATGCCGAAACTCACATGGTGACGAAACCTGAAACACATTGTAACAGGCCGTGAGCGAAAACGGAGACGCAGCCGCAATGACTTATAAAGACGGGTACAAGTTCGAAGATCTGTCCGTGGGCATGACCCATGAAACGCATCATGTGATCACTGAGAAAGACATCGAGCTGTTCGCAGAAGTCTCGGGCGACCGTAATCCACTGCACATGGATGAAGAGTTCGCGAAGAATACGGCGTTCGGGCAACGCATCGCGCATGGTGCGCTGACCGCCAGCTATATTTCTGGGATCCTCGGAAATGACTTGCCGGGACCGGGATCAATCTTTGTTGGATTGAACATGCGATTTCGCCGTCCGGTCTTCATCGGGTCCAATGTCATTGTCCGGGTTGAGGTCACCGAAAAGCAGGAACGCGGCAATCGTGTTACCTTGAAAGTGTCGTGCAATGTCGATGGCAAAGCGGCGATTTCGGGCGAAGCCATGGTCATGGTACCCAGCCGGGACGCTTAAATGACAGTGATTGCCCATTATCGTGATGTACCGGACTCCGCGCGCGGTTTCTCAGTTGCATTGGGCAATTTTGACGGCGTGCATGCCGGTCACCGCGCGGTCATCGAGGGTGCGGCGTCCGGGGAAGGGCCGCTGGGCGTCGCGACGTTTGAACCACCCCCACGCGCTTTTTTCCGGCCGGACGATCCGCCGTTCCGGATCTATCGCCCGTCCCGGCGCAATGCGCGTCTGGCTGAGCTCGGTGCAAAAGCGATTTTCGAACTTCCTTTTAATGCCGACATGGCGGCGATGACCGATGAAGCCTTTGCCCGGGACGTATTGAAAGATGGTATCGGGGCGTCTCATGTCACGGTTGGCTTTGATTTCCGATTTGGGCGCGGGCGCATGGGCGATGCGGGTCGCCTTGCCTCCTTAGGACGGGCACTCGGATTTGGCGTCACCATTATTGAGAAGATTGAAGCCTTGGGCGCGAAAGCCTCGTCCACAGCGATCCGCGAAGCGCTGATCGCGGGTGAGCCTGAGAGGGCGGCGGAGATCCTCGGTCATGACTGGGTCGTCGATGGCTTGGTCGAGCATGGCGAAAAACGCGGGCGGACGATCGGGTTTCCAACCGCAAACCTGCATCTTGGCGAGCTGATCCACCCTCGGCACGGTGTTTATGCAGTGCGAGCGCGGATTGCCGGTGAGCAGGACTGGCGCCCTGGCGTTGCCAATTTCGGGCGTACGCCGACAACCGGCATCCGAGACCCGCTCCTGGAGACTTTCATTTTCGATTTTGACGGCGACCTTTATGGCCAGCATCTCGAAGTCGCTCTGGTCCGCTTCCTGCGGCCAGAGTTAAAATTTGATAGCCTCGATGCCATGGTTTCTCAAATGCAATTAGATGTTGCAGAAACAAAAAATGTGCTAGGTTCAAACCACTAGGGGGCGACCAATTCGAAAACACTCTGGCGTTAGAGTGCGAAGAGGGAGCCAATATGCTCAAGTCTTTCCTAGCAGCGACTGCAGTTGCAGCCGTATTTTCCTCCATTCCTGTTATGGCCCAATCCGACGATACGCCGGCCCCGGACACGCGAATCGTTTCCGCCGTCACCATGGCCGACATGCGGGCAATCGTGACCGGATATGATCATACGATTATTGAAGAGATGCCGGCCCGAAACGGAATCGTCGTCGAAACCCCAAGCGGTTTCAAATATCTCGTCTTGTTGAAAGTCTGTGACGAGGCCGCCGCCTGTCAGGGCGTTCTGATCGGGTCCATACATGACATTCCAGAAGGCACGACCTGGGAGATTCTCAACCAGGCGGACATGCAAATGGACGCGTTCGGCCTGTATCTGGCGAACAACCAGCTGATCGTCGATCGCTACATGATCCTCTCAGGCGGGGTTCAGGTCGAGAATTTCAAGCATGAGATTGGCAGCCTGATGGCTGGCGCGCCGCCGCTAGTGCGCAGCATTGGTCAACTCGCGGCCGCGGCCGCAGAAGGCTAAGCCCGAGACCGGCACTGTGCACAAAGCGCCATTGGCGAGTGACAGCGCCTGCGAGCCCTGCTAAGCGACGCGCATGAGCAGGGCCGCAATCATATCCATTATTCGAATTAGCGGCCCGGTCGCCCGCTCTTAAAGAGCTCGCGGCCGGGTTCTATTGCTTAGCCCTTTCTTCATCCGCTGATCCGAAGACGTCCAAATGGCCGATACTGACAAACCGAAAAAACCCGAAAATCCTTACAAGGACACTTTGTTCCTGCCCACGACCGAGTTCCCGATGCGCGGCGGCTTGCCGAAAGCCGAGCCAAAGTGGATCGAAAAGTGGGATGAGATGAAGCTCTATGAGCGCTTCCGCGCCGATGCCAAGGCGCGCGGGGCGGAGCCGTTCATCCTGCATGATGGCCCACCTTATGCGAATGGCCCGATCCATCTCGGTACGGCGATGAACAAGATCATCAAGGATATCATTGTCCGCAATCACCAGATGCGCGGCTATGATGCCTCTTATCTGCCCGGCTGGGACTGTCACGGCCTGCCGATTGAGTGGAAGGTCGAGGAACAATTCCGCTCAAAAGGCCGAACCAAGGATGATGTGCCGGGCGATGAGTTCCGTCGTGCTTGCCGCGAATATGCGGCCGAATGGATCGAGGTCCAGAAACAGGGCTTCCGGCGCTGCGGCGTCGAGGGCGAGTGGGATGACCCATACCTGACGATGAATTTTGAATCCGAAGCCGCGACGGTGCGCGAATTCCTACGCGTCGCCATGGGCGGACGCCTAGTCCGCGGCGCCAAGCCCGTCATGTGGTCCCCGGTCGAGCGCACCGCTTTGGCCGAAGCCGAAGTCGAATATCATGACCGCAAAGTGCCGGTAATCTGGGTGAAATTTCCGGTGAAAGAAGCGGCGGTTGATCTCGGTGATGCCAGCGTGGTCATTTGGACCACGACCCCCTGGACCATCCCGGCCAACCAAGCTGTGTCGTACAGCCCAACCATTTCTTACGGCTTGTTCCAGGTCGAAGACGTAATGACGGAAGAAGAGCTTGGCTTCGCACCTTATGCGAGGGCAGGAGAACGTCTGGTCATTGCGGACGCGCTTGCCGACAGCGTGAAAGACAACGCCAAGATCAAGGCTTGGACTCGCGTTTCAGACGTCGATCCTTCGACCTTAAAAACCTTATCGCATCCGCTGAACCAGTTGGACGCCTTTTTCCAGCACGATATCCCAATGCTGGCCGGCGATCACGTGACTGATGACGCCGGGACGGGCTTCGTCCACACCGCGCCGGCGCACGGTGAGGATGACTTTAATGTCTGGGTCGAGTCCGGCCGCACGACGCAGCAGATCCGTCAGATCGTCGATCCTGACGGCTGCTACACGGACGACGTTCCAGAACCGCTGCGCGGCCTCGATATCATCCGCACCTCCGGCAAGAAGCGCGGCGAGCAAGGCAAGGCCAATCCCGAAGTCATCCGGCTGCTCGCCGAAAGCGGCAATCTGCTGGCGCGCGGCATGACCTCAATCCGCGATGCGCATTCCTGGCGCTCAAAAGCGCCGGTGATCCGGCGCGCGACGCCGCAATGGTTCATTGCCATGGATACGCCCGGCAAGGATGGCTCGCGGCCGCTGCGTGAAATGGCGCTTGAGGGCATTGAGCAGACCAAATTCGTACCGCCCACCGGCTACAATCGCCTGAAAGCCATGATCGCGGATCGCCCGGACTGGCTCATCTCGCGTCAGCGCAATTGGGGCGTGCCGATCACGCTCCTGGTGAATGAAATAGGCGAACCGCACACGGCGGCCTTGCCAGAAGCCGAAGCGGCCGCCGTCAATGAGCGCATCCTCAACAAGATCCGTCAGGAAGGCGTTGAGGGTTGGTTCTCTGCCGAAGTTGGCGATTTCCTGGCCGACGCGACCGGTTGGGACAAGGTCAATGATGTGCTCGATGTCTGGTTCGACAGCGGCACGACACACGCCTTTGCGTTGCGCGATCGCGGCATCATCGATGACGCGACCGGTCAGGCCGATGTCTATATGGAAGGCTCGGACCAGCATCGCGGCTGGTTCCAATCCTCGCTGCTCGAAAGCTGCGCGACGCGCGGCATGGCCCCGTTCCGGCAAGTCGTAACCCACGGCATGATTGTCGATGGCGAGGGCAAGAAGATGTCGAAATCGATCGGCAACACGATCGATCCAGCTGACTTTGCCAAACAATATGGCATCGAAATCCTGCGTCTTTGGACCGCCAGCGCGGACTATACCGAAGACTTGCGGATCTCGGATGAGATCATCAAAGGCGCGGTCGAGAATTATCGCCGCCTGCGCAACACATTGCGCTATCTGCTCGGAGCCCTCGACGGCTTTACGCCGGACGAAGCGGTCCTGCCGGTTGAAATGCCGAGTCTTGAGGGCTGGGTGCTGCATCGCCTCGCCGAGCTCGATGAGCTGGTCCGCAAGGCCTATGACGAGCATGATTTCAAGCGCGTGATGATGGCGCTTCTCAACTTCTGTTCGGTCGATCTGTCAGCGGTCTATTTCGATATCCGCAAGGACAGTCTCTATTGCGACGCGCCAAGCGATTTGCGGCGTCGATCTGCGCGCACCGTGATGGCGGCGATCCTTGAGCGTTTGCTCGCCTGGCTCGCGCCGATCATGCCATTTACGACTGAAGAAGCGTTCCTGATGAGCGTGTTTGCCGACCGCGCGGACAGTGTGCATCTGCTGCAAATGCCGGAAACGCCGTTCGATTGGAAAGATGCGGAGCTCGCCGCGCGGTGGGAGAGAATCTTCCGGGTTCGCCGTGTCGTGACTGGGGCGATCGAGATTGAGCGTCGCGAGAAACGGATTGGTTCGTCTCTCGAAGCCGCGCCGACCGTGTTCGTCAGTGATCCTGATTTGCTCAAGGCCTATGAAGGGGAAGCGGCAGAGGACATCTTCATCACCTCACAAGCCAAACTTGTGACCGATGAGGCTCCAGAGAATGCCTTCCGCTTGCCAGAAGAAGCAAGTGTCGCGGTCCTGCCTGGCAAAGCCGACGGCATTAAATGCGCACGCAGCTGGAAATATTTTAATCCAGCCATAGCCGACCCGGAATTTCCCGATGTGACACCGCGCGATGCCGCTGCTATCCGGGAGGTCCGAGGCCGAGCATGACCAAACCGTTTCGCACAGCGCTGTTTTTCTTGATCCCGATCATTGTGATCCTCGATCAGTGGACGAAATACCTGATCCTCGAAGAGCCACAGTTTAACGCGATTGGCTGTCTCGATCGATCCCAGCGCTGTGGTCAGATCGAGGTTCTTCCCTTTTTTGACCTGACCATGGTCTGGAATCGCGGGATCAGCTTCGGTATCGGCCAATCTGAAGGCGTAATGCGCTGGGTCCTGGTGATCCTAACCACCGCGATCGCTATTGGATTCACCGTCTGGTTGGTCAATGCGGCGCGGCGCTTCACCGGGATTGCGCTGGCCCTGGTGATTGGCGGCGCGTTTGGCAATGTCATTGACCGGGTGAGATTTGGCGCCGTCGTCGACTTTCTCGACTTTAGCGGCATCTTTCGGCCTTACTTTTTTAATTATGTGTTCAACGTCGCCGACGCGGCCATATCTGTAGGCGCGGTCTTGCTCTTTGCGGATCAGTTCCTAATGTCGCGACAAGACAAAACGGCTGAGGCTGTAACTGAGGAATAGGCGAGGACGCCATGAAGAAAACGATACTTTTGGTTTCAACGGGACTGGCCATGACATTGCTCAGCGGCTGTGTCGGACTTGGCGGAAGCAATTCCCCAGATGAGTTCCGAGTGGTCAAGAAAGCGCCCCTCGTGGTGCCGCCAGACTATAGCCTGCGTCCCCCTGAAGCCGGATCGGGCTTGCCATTCGAAGTCGATCCGACTCGGGCGGGAACTGCGTCCGCGTTCGGCTCTGATATTGGCACCAATGCGAGCGCGGCCGAACGTGCTCTGGTCGCCGCGGCCGGGGCCAATGCTGTTAGCCCAGTGATCCGCGAACAGGTGGATTGGGAAGAAGCCAATGTCATTCGCAAGTCGCAAAGCGTATCCGACAGGGTGATCGGTTGGGACGGGACGGACAATGCCAGCGATGACAGTGCCACAGGTGGCGGACAGGTGACGATCGAACGTGGAAGTGGTGAGCGGTTGAAACTGCCCGGCACCTAAGCCAAACACTTAAAATCAAGCAGGGTCGCGAACGGAGACGCATATGAAATATTGGATTTCCGGCGGTCTTATCGCCATGGCGCTGACAGGGGGCATCGCCCTGGCTGACAGTGCAGACAGCGAATGGGCGCCTGAGACTTTCACACTCAGCAATGGTATGGATGTGGTTGTGCTTCCGGATCATCGTGCGCCTGTCGTCACCCATATGGTCTGGTATAAAGTCGGCGCCGTCGACGAAGACCCCGGTAAGTCTGGCATCGCCCACTTGTTTGAGCACGTCATGTTCAAAGAGACCGATGATCTCGAGGATGGCGAGTTCGATTCGACCATTTCTCGCCTCGGTGGGCAGCACAATGCCTTCACCAGCTGGGACTATACGGCCTATTATCAGCGCGTTGCCAAACAGCATCTCGGCAAGATGATGGAGCTCGAAGCCGAGCGTATGACCGATTTGATCATTGATGAGGACCCGGAAGGTAGTTTCATCACTGAACGCGATGTCGTCCGCGAGGAACGCCGTCAGCGGATCGATAACAATCCCGGCGTGATCCTGCAGGAAAAGGTCTTGGCCGAGTTTTGGGAAGGTCACCCTTACGAAATCACAGTGATCGGCCGGATGGAAGAAGTTGAAGCCCTGACCCCACAAGACGGCATCGACTTCTATCAGAAATATTATTCGCCAGAGAATGCGATCCTCGTCGTCGCCGGTGATGTTACCGGAGAAGAGGTTCGGGCGCTCGCCGAACAGCATTATGGCGCAATCGAGCCATCAGGATTGGTCGATGGAACCCGTATGTGGACCGATGTGCCTCCGCTGACCGAGACCCAGGAAATTGTGCATAGCGATCCAAAGGTGCGCCAGCCGGTCTGGTATCGTTATTATAATGGCACCAGCCAGAAGCGGGACCGTGACTTCGCCTTAGCGCTCGATGTCGGGCTTGATGTGCTGGGCGGGGGCAATACCAGCCTGCTCTATGTCGCCTTGGTCGAGGAACAAAAAGTTGCGGTCAATGCGGGCACGTTCGCCTGGACGGGTTTGCACGATAATGGCCCCGCCGTGATTTATGCCACGCCAAGCCCGGGGGTGAGTATGGAAGAGTTGGAGGCTGCGGTGACTGCTGAGCTTGCCAAACAGCTCGCGGCTGGATTTTCCGACGCCGATGTCGTGAGGGTCCGCAATTCTAAAGCGGCGTCCTCGATCTATGCGCGCGACAGCCAGCAAAGCATGGCCAATCAGTTTGGCAGCTGGCTGGCGATTGGCGGCGAGATTGAAGACTTGCTGACTTATCCTGAAGACGTCCGCGCGGTCTCGACAGAAGACGCGCTGGCCGCTGCCCGGCAAGTCTTTGCTGAAGGCAATCACTATATCGAGGCGCTGCTTTTGCCCGAAGATGGAGAATTATAGTCATGCGGATTTCAACGCTCTTTGGCGGCGCCGCGCTGGCGCTCCTGCTTTCGGCCTGTGCACCCACCGCCATTGATGGCGGCGCAGACGAACCAAATTCAGAAGCGACGGGTCTGGATGTTCAAATTCATGATGGTGAGTTTGCAACAATCCAGCAATTCACAACGCCTGGCGGTGTTTCCGTCTGGTTGGTCGAGGAACCTTCTATTCCGATCCTGTCGCTCCGGATGGCCTGGCAGGCCGGTGAGACGACAGACCCTGAGGGTCAGGAAGGCCTGACCAATGCCATGGTCTATCATATGAATGAGGGGGCCGGAGACCTCGAGGCACAAGCCTTCTTTAAGCGCATGGAAGAGCTGAATATGAGCTTTGCCTGCGGGGCGACGAATGAGAGCACATATTGCAACGCCTCCATGCTGACTGACAATGTTGGCGACTCCTTCGAAATGATCGCCCTCGCGTTCGCCGAACCACGCTTCGATGATGGTCCGTTCGAGCGGTTCAAGCGCGAGCAGGAAGTCAGCCTGCAAACCCGAGAAACCAATGCGCGCTATCTGGCGAGCCGGGCACGCGCCGCGGCGCTCTATCCCGATCACGCCTATGCTCGCGAGACCAGCGCTGAAAGCCTCGCGGCGATTACCCAGGACGGCATGCGGGCGCAAAAAGACAAGCTGATGGTCCAGGAAGGAATGCTGGTGACTGCGGTCGGGGCGATCAGTCCAGAAGAACTGGCGCCGCTGATTGATCAGGCCGTGGCCGGGCTGCCCGCGACCAGCGAGACCTCTGAAACGGAGGACGTGGTGCTGGCCGCTGCGGCAGCTGATCCGATCGTAATCGATTTGCCGCAACCACAGAGCCTGGTGACCTTCGCAGCGCCTGCGATGAAGCGTGAAGATCCAGATTTCTACACCGCCGTCGTGCTCAATTACACGTTTGGCGGTGGTGGCTTTGAGAGCCGACTAATGAAGGACTTGCGGGTCGAAAAAGGTCTGACTTACGGCGTCTACACTCAAGTCAGCAGCGAAGATAAGATCCAGCTTTGGAGCGGCGGTGGCCAGACCAAGAATGAAAGCGCGGGCGAGTTCATCGCCGGCGTGAAGGCGAACATGGCGCAAATGGTGGCTGAGGGGATGACAGAGGAAGAATTGTCGGCGGCCAAGGCGTATCTGACCGGTTCCTATCCGCTGGGCTTTGATTCCAACGCCAAAATTGCTGCCAATATGATGGGTGTACGTTTGGATGGCCTGCCGGTCGACTTCTTCGATAAGCGTAATGCCATGGTCGAGGCGGTCACGTTAGAAGACGTCAATCGTGTTGCCGCAGACTATCTCAATCCGGACAATTTCACTTTCATTATTGTCGGCCAGCCTCAAGGCCTGGACGGATAGTCTTGGCGGAGACGACACTTTCAAAAGAGGCGCGGGATGGTTCCTTGCGCCTCTTCGTCATTTTTGTCCCGATGTCGATCTTCATCGCGGCAGCAGCAGCGAGCCTGATCAATCTGGATGGCTTCTTTGCGGTCGCGAAAGCGATGAACGATTGGATCCTGGCGACCTTCTCCAGCCTGATTTCCTGGGCTGTTTTTGGCTTCGTGCTGACCTGTTTTGCCGTGGTGATATCACCGCTTGGCCGCGTTACGATTGGCGGAGAGGGGGCTGAGAAGACGCTCAAGCCCTGGAGCTGGTTCTCGATCACATTGTGTACCACCATTGCGATTGGCATCCTCTTCTGGGCCATGGCCGAGCCGCTTTATCATCTCTATGATCCGGGCGGCGCCGCACGAGGGATTGAAGCCGCCAGTCCCGCAGCCAAACAGTTCAGCCTGGTCAGCCTGTTCATGCATTGGGCGATCTCGCCTTATGCGATCTATACGGTCGCGGCGCTGACCTTTGCGCTGGCCTATCACAATCTTGGTAAACCTTATTCTGTCTCCGGGCCGTTTATCGCTTTGCTCGGACGGCCTTTGCCAGCACCTGTGGCGTCAGTCTTGGATGCGGCAATCCTTCTCGCCTTGATCATGGGCATGGCCGCGTCGCTGGGGGCGGGGATGTTGCTCCTGTCTGGCGGTGTGGCCAATCTGACGGGGTTGGAGAGCGGGCCAGTCTTGCTGGCTCTGGTCGCCCTGGCGATTGGGATTGTTGTGCTGATCAGCTCCCTCACGGGCTTGATGCATGGCATTCGTATTCTCTCCGTCACCAATGCCTGGTTTTTCTTTATCTTTGTTGGCTTCATCATCTTGTTCGGACCGTCCTTCGAAATGCTTCGACAAGGCGGTCAGGCGGTGATTGGCTATGCGGGCGAGTTCCTTGATCGCTCTTTGATGATTGGCGCCGCCAGCGGCGATGGGGAATGGGCAAAGAGCTGGACCACATTCTATTTCGCCAATTGGCTCGCCTGGGCTCCGGTCACAGCCATGTTCCTTGGGCGGATCGCCCGGGGCTATACGGTGCGGGCCTTTGTGCTGGTCAATCTCGTGCTCCCGGCTTTGTTTTCCATGCTCTGGATGAGCGCCTTTGGGGTGTTCGCGATGGAAACGGATCTGGCTCAGGCGGGGCTGTTGAAAGAGACGCTCGACGCGACGGGGCCAGAATCGGTGCTATTCCGGGCGCTTGAAGAATTGCCAGTGAGCGGGCTGATGATCCCGGTGCTCCTGCTGCTCTCGTTCATTTCTTATGTCACCGCGGCTGACAGCAATACCGAAGCGATTTCGCAGATTTGCAAAACGCATACGCACGCGATGACTGAAGCTGATGAAACTGAGCCGAGCGCCCCACGCCTGAAGATTGCCTGGGTCATCCTGCTCTGCCTGATGGCCTGGATCATGGTTGCCTTTAGCGGCATTGATGGCGTCCGCATGCTGTCCAATGTTGGCGGCCTGCCAGCTTTATTCGTGGTGCTCGGACTACAAGCTTGCCTGCTGCGGATGATGTTTCAGGCAAACCGCTTGGCAACGTTGAAAACCGCGAGCGCCTAGGCGTCCGTCAGGAGCTTCAGTTCGGTTGCGATGCCGGTCAGGCTCTCGCGAATTTTCTTCAGACCGCCGCCGCGCCCTTTATGAACGACCAATTGTTTCCACGGTGCTTCGCCCTCTTCAGGACTGCGCACGACCAGATGCCCCGAGCGTGGCAAGGCATTGGTCAGCAGGGTTTCTGACAAGGCAAATCCGGCCTGATCATCAAAAGTCCCATTGCGGGCATCGGCTTCGAAATTCGATTGTTCAGAGCGCCCCACCGTGTTGAACAAAACCGACAGGTCGGGGCGTTTCTCGTCTGAGATCTGCTCCTGCATCACCTGATTGAGCAGCCGTACCCCGCGCAGGGAGTACACATCAGGATGCATGGGTGTCAGCACCCGGTCGGCGGCTTCTAGGGCGCAGCGGGTGAGGAAAGTCGCATTTGGATTGGTGTCGAAGACAATAAGATCATACTCACTGCGATAATAATCGATCATCCGGCGGAAGTTGGCCCCGACAATGGCGAGCGATTCCGGGCTCGGCGCGAAAGCGTATTTTGAAATCTCGAATTGACCTGAAATCAGATCAAGCCGTCCGCCAGGTGCATTTTCTCCAGTCAGCAGATTGTGGCTGATGGTTTCGCGATCGACCGGCTCGAACAGCTCGGTGCTGATGGTCGACCAGTTTTCGGACGGGGAGGTCGCATCGTAAGCGTGCAGGCGTGAGCGCTCGAACAGCGAGATCACCGACCGGTCGCGCGCCGAGCTCGCATCTGCATGCTCCATGTCGAAAAAGGTCTGGGTCAGATTGTATTGTGGGTCGAGATCAATCAGCAGCGTGCGGCCGCCAAGCGCGGCTTGCCAGGTCCCGAACACCTGGCTGCTTACTGTCGTCTTGCCGACGCCGCCCTTCAGATTCATCACAGAGATGACCGGACATCGGCGTTCATAACGCTCTTTCACTGCCTCGACCAAACGTTCCAGGGCGCCGTCATCGCCCAGCGAGTCGGTCAATTGGTCGGCCAGCGCGGTTTTGAATTGCTTTGACAAGCGCGCATTGTCGGCCCGGATTGGGAACAGCTTGAGCCCGCGGGCGATCGCTCGATCGAGTTGTGCTTGAACGGCCTTTGAGCGGATCGAGGAAGCTGAGACCAAGACCACCATGCCGAACGCACTGTCAATCGCGTCATTGACTGAGTCTGGGTCAATCTCCTTGCTTCCGGCAGGTGTGTACCAGGTCGGAATCGCAGCCCGGCGCATCGCTTCATGCACTTGCAGAAGCGGATCTACATCACGATGGCCATGAGCGATGAATAGCTGCGACATGTATTCTATTCCGACTGGGAGGCTTTTCTCTTTTGCTAGCGTGATTAGCCGATCGGGGCCACACTTTCATGTCATATCGGCTTTCCACAGCTTGATTGTGTGGGTTTGCCTGTGCATAAAGCGCGACCTTAAGGAGAAACCCATGACCTGGACGCCAAGCAGCTGGCGCGCACGCCCCGCAAAACACATTCCGGAGGACTATCCGGATCTCGACCATTTGAGTGATGTGGAAGGCCGTCTCGCGGCGTTTCCTCCGCTGGTCTTTGCCGGGGAAGTGCGGACCTTGAAGCAGCGTCTGGCGAGCGTCGCGGCGGGCGACGCGTTCCTGTTACAGGGCGGGGATTGCGCTGAAAGCTTTAAAGAGTTCAGCGCCGACAATATTCGCGACACGCTGCGCGTGATGCTGCAAATGGCCGTGGTCCTGACCTATGCGGCGTCCAAGCCGGTCGTCAAAGTGGGGCGGCTTGCCGGCCAGTTCGGCAAACCGCGATCGTCACCAGTCGAAGAGATTGATGGCGTCACGCTGCCATCTTACCGAGGTGACAATATCAATGGCATGGACTTTTCCGAGGGCTCCCGGACGCCTGATCCGGAGCGCCTGATCCAGGCCTATTCACAATCAGCATCGACGCTCAACCTGGTGCGCGCCTTCACGCGCGGCGGTTATGCCGATCTCTCGAATGTGCACCAATGGATGCTTGGCTTTGTCGATCGCTCGCCGCTCGGAGAGCGTTACAGCGCAATGGCCGACAAAATCTCAGATGCGTTGGAGTTCATGAAAGCGTGCGGCGTGACCTCGCAAAGCGTGCCGCAAATGGCCCAGGTGGAAGTCTACACGTCGCACGAGGCACTGTTGCTCGGCTATGAAGAGGCGATGACCAGGGTCGATTCCACGTCAGGGGACTGGTACGACACCTCGGCGCACATGCTGTGGATTGGCCACCGCACCCGTCAGGTTGACCATGCCCACGTCGAATTCTGCAAAGGCATCAAGAACCCGATCGGCATGAAGTGCGGCCCTGGGCTCGAACCGGATGAGCTTTTGCGCATCATCGAAACCCTCAACCCGGACGATGAACCGGGACGGATCACTTTGATTTCGCGCTTTGGCGCGGATGGGGTGGAAGCGGGTCTGACGCCGCTGGC
Organism: Hyphomonadaceae bacterium; assembly: GCA_024743315.1. Classification (GTDB taxonomy): domain Bacteria; phylum Pseudomonadota; class Alphaproteobacteria; order Caulobacterales; family Hyphomonadaceae; genus Henriciella. The sequence goes on along the minus strand of JANSWU010000004.1, from coordinate 206,437 downwards.
GCGGGCCGTTAAAGCCAGCGGACGCACGGTGGTTTGGTCTTGTGATCCGATGCATGGCAACACGTTGAAGACCGAATCCGGCTTCAAGACCCGGCCGGTGGATCGCATCCTCACAGAGGTGCGAAACTTCATCGATGTGCTGAATGCAGAGGGCTGTGTGCCAGGCGGGGTTCATTTTGAAATGACCGGCCAGGACGTAACGGAATGTATTGGCGGCGCCCAGGCAATCTCGGAAGCCGACCTGTCATCCAGATACCACACTCATTGTGATCCTCGCCTAAATGGCGAACAGGCCCTTGAACTTGCCTTCCTGATCGCAGAGAAGCTCCTGGAGATTAAGGACGCCTCCCCCATGCCATCACGTGTAGCCGGATAATCAGGACGTTTAACCATGACCCAGCGGGCATGGCCCGCCTGGGCGCGGGCCTCTGAAATTCTAGACCTTTTGCGGCTGTCAGGGCCGATCGCGATCTCACGCCTGTCGTGGATGCTGATGGGCCTGACGGATGCGATCGTACTCGGCCAGGTGAAAGGCCAGGAGCACGAGCTGGCCTTTATCCTCAACTCCTGGCTGCCAATCGGGATCACGCTCGGCTTCGGTATGGGCATCCTGCTGGGCGTGCAAGTGCTGACATCTGAAATGGTCGGACGCGGCGAGGAGCATTTGTCGGGTCGGATCTTCCGGCGGGGTATGGCTTGGGCGCTTGGGCTCGGCTTGCTTGTCACGATGATTGTTTATCTCGTCGCAGAGCCGCTCTTCAATTTGCTATTCGTTGACATCAATCCGAATGATGACATCAGCGCGATGATGACGCCGCAAGAGTTTGCGTCTGAGACCGCCCTAATCACGCAGATCCTGTCGCTCAGCCTTCTGGGGTTCATGATTTCAACTGTGTGCAGCTATTATCTCGAAGCGCTGCGACGGCCGCTGATTGTAACGATCACGTCGTATCTCGGCGTCGGCGTGAATCTGGTCATTGATCTTGCGCTGGTACTGGGATGGTGGGGCATGCCGCAAATGGGCGGAGAGGGTGTGGCCTGGGCCACCGTTGGCTCACGCTGGGCAATCACGATTGCCCTGATCGGCTTTGCGCTCTGGCTGACCCCGGCGCTCAAACCGTCTGAAGCTGCGCCTGCAAATGAACCCGGCCGTCAAATCAAAGTCGGCGGCGGCACGGCGATTTCAAACATAGCCGAGTGGGGGGGATTCAACCTCACATATTCGATCGCCGCCTTTATCAGCGTCGCTGCGAATGCCGTGTATGGCTACTCAGTTCAGGTCATGGGCTTCTGCTTCATGTTCTTCCTCGGCATCGGCACCGCGACGAGTGTCCGCGTAGCGGAGCATTATGGCCGCGGCGACCTGCAAGGCGTGAAGGATGCGTCTCGGCTTGGCGTTGCGGCGACGTTCGTGCTCGGCGTCTTCCTGTCCGTGTTGATCTATGTGTTCAAAGATCAGGTGGCGCTGCTCCTGGTCAATTCGGAAGCCAGCATTGACGGCACCATGCTTGCGGTCGCGATTTCGAGCCTGCTCATCTATGCGGCCTTGGCAACGACCTTTGATGGCTTGCAGGCGACCGCCTCCATGGCGCTGCGGGCGCAAGGAATTGTGTGGCTGCCCTCGGCCATCCACTTGGCGTCGTTCTTTCTGCTGATGATCCCGCTTTGCTATTACATGGGGGTCAGTCTTGATCGCGGGGCGCAGGGCATGATGGAAGCGATCACGATCACGCTACTGGTTGCGGGGGCCTTGCAATGGGGCCTCTTGGAATGGAAAACGGCGCGCCGCGAAGTGCGGCACGCCGTTTAGATAGGATCGCTTTCGCGATTGACCTTAGATGTCTTTCAGAGCGGAAGCCGGTCTGAAAGCTGCAGAGGTTTTCTCTTTGATCTTGATGGTCTCGCCAGTCGCTGGGTTGCGACCTTCACGTGCGCCGCGTGTTTTCGCGACGAATGTTCCGAAACCAGCAATTGCAACTGAGTCACGGCTTTTCACCGCACCAGCGATTGAATCAAAGACAGCGTCTACGGCACGGCCAGCTTCGGCCTGAGACATGTCTGCTGCTTCTGCAACGGCTTTGGTCAGTTCACCCTTGTTCATTGGGGTCTCCCTTAGTTGAACGGCAGAATGTGCCGTTGCGGGCATTGTTCATGATTCGAATTGAGCGTGAATCCCGAAAAGCCAATAAATACGGGCGATTCAGCCTTATTTGGCCAGAATCCACCCTTCTTCTGCAGTTATTTTGTGAATTTCTCTACTAGAAAGCGAATTTGGGGGACCGAAGGCGGAGGCCAATTCCCCGGTAGAATCGAGCGATTCGAGGCGTTCAGAGAGGGTTCGGACCTGTGCCTGATCGAGGATTTCGCCCGGTTTCTGGGTCACAGATGCGGTGCTCGGATAGACTTCGGCGATCACGCAATCGAAGGTTTCAAGGGCGTCACGCGTCAGCGTTTCGAACCCGGTTTCGAAGGGCCAAACGCGTGAGTTTGGGATCTCTTGTCTTATAAACGCGACGGTCGGAATGCCGAGCATGGCTTGCGAGCCAACAGACCCCGCGCCCAGTAATTGCCAGACCGATTTCGGGTTGGCTTTGAAGTTGGCCTTGATCCACTGCTCGCAAAGCCGGTGTTCCGGCAACGAGCCAGGAGCAGAGAAATCGCCTTTCTTCATAGATAGGGTCGAGACCACATCGCGTTTAGGCGCCCCCCAAAACGGGTGCGAGCCACCTGAGGCCGCATAGTTCAACCCGGCCGCGAGCGCGAAACGGGCATTGGAATTGTCTTCGCGTTCTTTAACTTTTCTGGCGAGATGCGCATGCATTGCCGCCCAAGGCGCTGTCGCCGAAATGTCCAGGCCGATCGCCTTAGCTGTCCCCGCTGGATAGCCCAGAGCAAAGTCAAACCCGATCAAAAGCTTATCGCCGCGCGCGATCAGTTTCTCGGCCATTTCCTTGATGAAGTGCCGGGCGGCGAGGCGTGTTTTGGGATTGGTACTCGAGAATTGGAATTTCAAGCGTGCATCGCGGGCGCGAATCCCGACCCAGATTGAATTGGCGCCCGTCACCGGCTTCGCCGCCGCCGACCAATCAACAATCATATAAGCGTCAAATAGGCGGGACATGCTTAGAAATTCAACCCGGCGAGCGGCTCCAATTGTGCGCAAATCTGTAATGTTTCGGGCTGTCTTTCCTGGACGGACTCCAAAGCGGCCATGCGCGATTCTTTAAGAGTCTCGAGTTCAGCGGTTAAATGCGCGACTTGTGCCGGTGCTAAGGAAATATCGGTTTCGAGTTGCCGCTCCAAATCGATGATCTCTTGCCAAGTGTCGATCAGCGCGTGCAGCGGAACCGTTTTAGTCAGGAAATGGACGTGAATACTGCGCCGCAATTCCATGTCGCTGATCTCGAACAAACGCTCGCGATTGCGCTCATAAATCGACGTTTCATTGACGGCCGTGCGGAACAGGCGAAGGGATACGCTGCCCCAGCGTTCTCCAATCTCCATGGAGCTGAACGCACGGGTGAGAATGCTGTCCACAGACATCAAGATCTCGCCGAAAAAGCGCGCAGCATCGCGTTCGCGACGTTTTCGCCCGAGCTTTTCTTGAACAAGCTCCGCCGCCATGGCGCCGCCCGTGGCGAGCAGCGCCCCGACAATCACCGCCAAAAGCGTGTCGAGATTATCAATATAGTCGAAAACCGATTGGCGCATGAGCGTCCTAGCTCAGCTTGACCAGCATCTTCCCAGTATTCTTGCCCGAGAACAGACCCATAAACGCGTTCGGGGCATTCTCGATGCCTTCCATCACGGTCTCTTCAAACTTCATCTGACCGCCTTTGATCCAACCGACCATGTCGCGCTGGAAGTCGGGCAACATGTCCGCATGAGTTGAAACGATGAAGCCGCGAATCTGTAATTGCTTACCGACAATCTGAATGACATTGTTCGGGCCCGGGCGCGGTTCCGTGTCATTATATTGCGAGATCATCCCGCAAATCGCCATCCGGGCAAACGGGCGCGCCGCTTCAATCGCGGCCTGGAAATGGTCGCCGCCCACATTGTCGAAATAGACATCAATGCCTTTAGGGGCAGCCGCTTTGAGGGCGGCGAGCAAGCCTTGATAGTCGCCAGCGGCGCGGTAATCGATGCATTCGTCAGCGCCGAGCGATTTAACTATGGCGCATTTCTCGGCCCCGCCAGCTGAGCCGATCACCGTGCAGCCTTTGATCTTTGCAATCTGGACCACCGCCGAACCAACAGCGCCGGCAGCGCCAGAAACGAAGACTGTGTCGCCTTCTTTTAACTCTGCGACGCGCAAGATGCCCGCATAGGCCGTCAGACCCGGCATGCCGGCAATGCCGAGGAATGCACTGTCCGGGAGACCGGTATCGCCAGGCAGTTTTTGCGCCATGACCATTTCAGGCGCCGCCGTCCAGGCTTCGCGCCAACCTGCCATGGACTGGACCAAATCGCCTTCGGCATAATCCGGGTGATTGGACGCCGTCACGCGCCCGACCGCGCCGCCTTGCAGCACTTCGCCGATTTGGAAAGGCGGCACATAGCTTTCGCGGTCATACATCCGTCCGCGCATATAGGGGTCAACCGACATCCAGGTGTTGCGGACCTGGATCTGGCCCGCTGCGGGGGCAGGCGCTTCATTGGTCTGCAGCGCAAAATCATCGGTCTGTGGCTCGCCCACGGGACGTTTGGCGAGGGCCCAGTCTTTCGATGTGATCGCGGTCATGTGCTTATCCTTCCTGTCTTTTCTCGGTTGATATGTGGACGATGCCGCGCCGGAAGCAAAGGGGGCTTGTAAGAATTCGCAATGCCTTTTGATGGCTTTTACCGATAAGTTCAGTTGCAACTAATAGGTCCGAAGTGCGATTACGCCCCGCGAGAGTGGAGTAGTTCATGTCAGCTCTAAAGACCGGACTTGTCGGTGCTGGCGTCTTTGGCGGTTATCATGCCGGCAAGATTGCGGGATCCGAAAACACTGAATTCGTTGGCGTGTTTGACCCAGATCAAGCGCGTGCGGCGGCATTGGCGGAGACGCACGGCGTTCGATCTTTCGCAGCGCAAGATGCATTGTTCGACAGTTGCGATGCGATCCTCGTCGCCTGTCCAGCCACGTATCATGAAGCTGTTGTGCGCGCCGCACTGAATGCCAATTGCCATGTCATGGTTGAGAAGCCTTTGGCGCTCACTGGATATGCCGCAGATCAGCTCGCAACGATGGCCGATGAACATGACTTGGTGCTTCAGGTTGGCCACCAAGAGCGCTTTGTGCTGGAAGCCATGGGCTTGTTTGACATTGCTGAAACTCCCACACGGATTGAAGCCTGGCGCATGGGGCCACCCGCCCCTGATGGTCGCGCTGGAGACGTCTCTGTGATCTGGGATTTGATGACCCATGATCTCGATATGGTCGGCAAACTGATGGGCCCTGCGGTTCGCGTTGAAGCCACCGGTCGCAGCGCGCATACCGCGCATATTGATGAAGCCACGGCACAATTGAGTTTTGCTGTCGGGTCGGCCGAGATCACCGCCAGTCGCTGCCATAATGAGCGCGACCGTCGCATGGTTTTGACCTATCCATCCGGCACGATTGCCATCAATTTCCTGACCCGAGAAATTGAAAACACCACTCCATTTGAAGTCAGAGGGGACGTTTCTGACCTTATGCCGGATCCGCTGGGCGCAGCGGACGAGGCTTTTTTCGCAAGTGCGCTTGGGGCGCGCGCTTGTGCCATTCCCGGGCGCGAAGCTGCCCTTGCTGTCCATATGGCCGAACAAGCTGAGCTGTCGGCCCTGCATACGATAGGAGCCTGATCCATGGCCTATTCCGACACCCAAACCACCGCTCTGATCGACTTGCCAGACGATGCCCCGATCCAGCTGTTCGATCTTAAAACGCAGCAGGCCCTCATTCGTCCGGCGCTGGAACAGCGCTGGATCGACATTCTTGATCATGGCCGGTTTATCGGCGGACCCGAGGTCACCGAGTGTGAGGAACAGCTGGCTGAGTTTACTGGCTGCGCTGACGCTGTGGCCGTCGGATCGGGAACGCAGGCTTTGGTGATGCCATTACTGGCGATGGGGATTGCAGAGGGCGACGCGGTCTTCATTCCAGGCTTCACCTACAATGCGACGGCCAATGCTGTGCTCCTCTCTGGTGGCTTCCCGGTCATCGTCGACATTGATCCGAACACGTTCAACATGGACCCGGCTGATCTCGTCCGCAAAATCGATGCGGTGAAAGCCGACGGCAAGCTGACGCCGCGCGCCATCATGCCCGTCGATTTATATGGCTTACCAGCAGACTATTCAGCCATCCAAGCAGTTGCGGATGCGCATAATCTTCGTGTTATCGCGGATGGGGCGCAAGCATTTGGTGGTAAAGATCAGGGCCGGTGGGTCGGTAATATTGCCGAGATCACCGCGACCAGTTTCTACCCGACCAAATCCCTCGGGGGCTATGGTGATGGCGGTGCGATCCTTTGCCAGGACAAGGATTTTGCTGAGCGCATGCGTTCCATCCGCTGGCATGGCACGGGCGACAATCGCAAGGAATCTGTCCGCGTCGGCATCAATGGCCGCTGTGACTCTATTCAGTGTGCGGTGGTTGTTGAGAAGATGAAATTGTTCGAAGCCGAGCGCGAGCGCCGGATTGCGGCCGCTGCGATTTACGATGAGCGCCTCGAAGGTATCGTTGCGCGGCAAACCGCTTTGGACGGCCAGGAAAACGGCTACGGACTTTACACGGTGCGTGTGCCCAACCGCACCGAGGTGCGAGCGAAACTGTCGGATGCCGGCATTCCAAGCGGTATCTATTACGACATGGCGATCCACCAGATGCCAGCCTTCTCGCACCTCGCGGAAGAAGGCAGCTTGCCGAATTGTGAAGCGGCGGCGCAAGACTCGCTAAGCTTGCCCATGCATCCTTACCTGTCAGCCAATCAGGTCCACAAAGTCTGTGATGTCTTGATCGAGGCGGTGAAGGCCTAAACGCCCCGTTTGACGTTCTGCCTAGCTTGTCTGGGCAACCCATCACGAGAAGCTTCAACCGGGCCGTGAGAGACGAAGTCGCTCCCGGTTTGCGCCGCACGATCGGGTGTTGGGCCCCACGGACGAGCCGTGGGGAACGCTAATCCTCGTCTAAGCTTCTTCGATTAGTTCGACGCCCTGATTGCGGACATTGCCAACGGCCGGATTAACTGGCCAGGCATGCATAGCGTCGCTTGCAAACGGCTCGAACAGGTCCGCGACATCACGTGACGAGGTGTCGAGCCAGCGCTCATAATCGCTTGGGTCCAGGATTACAGGCATACGCGTGTGCAATCCCGCCATCAAATCATTCGGCGTGGTGGTCAGGATGGTGAAACTGTCAATCTCTGAGCCGTCAATTGTTGCCCGATCCCACAGCCCGGCAAAGCAGAACCAGCGCCGATTGCGCAGACCGATTGCAAACGGCGTCTTCTTGCCTTTTGGGCCGGTCCATTCATAGAACCCGCTGACCGGTACCAGGCAACGTTTGTGCCGAAACGCGCCGCGAAACGTGTTGGAGGTCGCAACGCCTTCGCTGCGGGCATTGAAGGTCGAGAATTTCTTTTCGCTGAGCGGCTTGCGCCACCAGCTCGGGACCAGGCCCCACATCGCGGGCGCAAGATGGCGTGCCCCCTCTGGCACAGGCTCGTCTTCAGTAGCGATCCGGACAATCGGTGCAATCTGGGTTGGCGCTATATTGTAAGCGGCAGCGGGCGGATCGATGCCAGCATATTCAAAAAGGTTGAGATAGGAATGATATTCCTCCCAGCTGACCTCATGCCTGAAAAACCGTCCGCACATATCCCCGCCTTAAGCCCTAATCGGTGCGCACAACGCGATTTGGGTTCATGATGCCGCCCGGGTCGAGCGCCTTCTTGATCGCCTTCATGGCGTTCGTTGCAGCCGGGGAACGGAGCGTCTCCAACTCATCGCGCTTCAGGCGTCCGACGCCATGCTCAGCGCTAATCGAGCCGCCAAACGTCATAGCCTGTTCGTGAACAATCTCGGTGATGCGTGCTGCGGAATTGCTCAAAGTGGGCGCTTGCGCGTCTCGCGGTTCGCAGGCGGAATAGTGCAGGTTGCCATCTCCGACATGGCCGAAGGCGACGATTTCAGCGCTCGGGGAGAGATCGAGAATTGCGGCTTCTGTGGCGTCCATAAAGGCCGGGATCTGAGAAACCGGCACCGACACATCATGATTGATCGAGGTGCCATAAGCGCGTTTGCAAAGCGGGATGCTCTCGCGAATGGCCCAGAAGCTTTGGGTTTGGGTCAGCGTTTCGGCGATGAGCGCGTCCTCGGCGAGGCCCTTTTCGAACGCATCTGCGAGCGCGGTCTCCATCAGTTCGCGAGCATGGGTTTCCTTCGCCATCGAGATTTCGCACAAGACACGCCAGGGCAGCTCAGACGGGTTGGGATCGCGAACATTAGGCATTTCCAGCCGCACCATCTCGATCGCATTGGCCGGAATGATCTCGAAACTGGTAACCGTATCGCCGGCATGGTCGCGCACCAAGGCAAGCAGCTCAACGACATCCTGCGCGCTCTTGCAGCTGATCCAGGCTGAGCTGCGTGCCACTTTCGGGAAGAGTTTCAGCGTTGCGGCTGTGATGATCCCGAGCGTGCCTTCGGCGCCCGCAAACAGGTGTTTGAGATCATAGCCGGTATTGTTTTTACGCAGGCCGGACAAGCCATCCCAAATTTCGCCATCTGGCAACACCACCTCAAGGCCGAGGATAAGATCGCGCATCATGCCATAGCGCAAGACAGCGACGCCGCCGGCATTAGTCGAGATCAGCCCGCCAATTGTGGCGGTGCCTTCCGAGCCGAGCGAGAGGGGAAACAGGCGATTGGCTTTGTCCGCCGCCTCTTGCGCGATGACCAATGGCGCGCCGGCTTCGACGATGAGAGAATTGTTAAACGGATCCATGTTGCGGACGGCCTGCATCCGGCGCATCGAAAGAGTGATCTCACCATGCGGTGTGCCGGCGTCAACCAAGCCTGTATTGCCGCCTTGCGGAGTAATTGCGACGCCATGTTTGACGCAGAGTTTGACCAGATCAGAAACTTGTTGGGTCGACTCCGGCAGCGCCAGGAAGGGCGTATGACCCGAATAGGTTCCACGCCAAGGCGTTGAAACCTGTTCGAGGCTTTCGGCATCCATGCGCCAGCCCTTGTCACCGAGCAGCGCTTTGGCTTCGTTCAGAAACTCAGTCGAAACATCCATAACGGCAACATACGCTTATTTCGCCGCGCGCGTAAGGCGGTCATTAATCCCTTCGCCGAGGCCGTGGGTTGGGATTGGGGCGACGGCGATGCGGTCATAGTTTTGGTCGAGCTCCCGCAGCATTGAGAACAGGTTTTTTGCCGCTTCATCCAAGTCGCCGCGTTCTGAGAGATTGAGGGTTGCTGCGCCAGGGCCAAAACCGAGATAGGCTTCGCCGGGCTCGGGGGCGTTGGCGTTCAAACGTAACTCGGCGCGCGGCGCATAATGACGTAGCAATTGGCCGGGTGATCGCGGTGCGGCCGGATTGAGGTCAGGTCGTATGAGTCCCGGCCAGATCTCCTCGATCCAGTCCGGATTGAGACTGCCTGGACGCAAAAGCGCCGGGCGCTCTCCGCGGGCGTCGATGATGGTCGACTCGATTCCGGCGGCGCAGGTGCCGCCATTAAAAATCAGATCGAGCTTGTCGCCCATATCCTGCATGACATGATCCAGGGTCGTTGGGCTGATCTTGCCGCTTGGATTGGCAGATGGGGCAACCAGAGGCCCGCCAAACGTTTCGACCAGATTGATCGGGATCGCGTGGGCCGGTATGCGCAGGGCGACGCTGTCCAATCCGGCGCGCGCAAGCTTTGAGACCGTGCCGGTCGGTGCTACGTCCACGACCACGGTCAAAGGTCCGGGCCAATGAGCTTCGACCAGTGCCAAGGCTTCCGGACGAAAGACGCCTTCGCGTTGCGCCATTTCGATGTCTGAGACATGCGCAATCAAGGGATTGAATTTTGGTCGGCCTTTGGCCTCATAGATGCGCTCGATGGCGGCCTCATTCGCGGCATCCGCAGCCAATCCGTACACCGTCTCTGTCGGCAAGCCGATCAAGCCGCCGCTGCGCAGCACGCGCGCGGCCAGCGCCAGATTTTCTTCGGTTAGGTTGAGAATGCGAAGATCCATGATCGGCTCTTATGAGCCAATCGCCTAAACTTCAACGCCGAACAGCCGTCCCACTAAAGCTGTTAGTGCCATGGCTGCGGCGCCCCAGAACACGATTCGGACGGCAGCATTGAGCGGTGGGGCGCCTCCCGCGCGAGCTGAAAAGACACCCAGGATTGCCAGACCGATCAAGGAGGTGATGGCAATCCAAATCTCGACCGTCTCGTGTGGGGCAAAGACGCCAACCGCGACCGGCAGCGCGGCGCCGGCCGAAAAACTCGCTGCAGAGGCCCAAGCCGCTTGAAGGGGACGGGCTTTTGAAAAGTCAGAGATCCCCAGCTCGTCGCGCGCATGGGCTTCGAGCGCGCCATTTTTGGTCAAGGCGTCAGCGACTTGGCAGGCAAGATCCTTGGATAGACCGCGTGTCATGTAAATCTGGGCCAGTTCGTTGAGTTCGCCTTTAGGGTCCTGTTCCAAGGCTAGTCGTTCGATTTCCAGATCTGCCTTTTCGATATCGGCCTGCGAACTCACTGAAACGTATTCACCAGCCGCCATCGATAAAGCACCCGCGACGAGCGCCGCGACCCCAGCGAGGAGAATGCTCTGGGACGAAGCGGCGGCGGCGGCAACGCCGATCATCAAGCTTGACGTTGACAGAATACCGTCATTTGCGCCGAGAACGGCGGCGCGCAGCCACCCGGCACGATGAATGAAATGGTGTTCCTCATGCGGTGTTTCGATCATCATCGTGGTGTGCTCCTTGCGGACCACATATCGGCCGCGCCGTCATTTAGTTCAAGCGATCCGCTTCGACGACGACATTGACGGTAATGTCCTCCGATACCCAGTCGGCGCCTGGATCAGAGGCTTGCCCGAGATCAAGCGGCGTGCGCTGAAACACAGCTTGTCCCGTCATCTGGGCGCGGTCGCCATCTATCTGTAGCTCAAACGGGAAGGCAGCGTCGACTGTCAGATCCTTCAATGTCAGCCGAGCAGTGGATGTATAAGTTCCATCGCCACCGCTGGCGATGTCCAGGATGTCGACCGAGGCGGTTGGAAATGCGGCCGTGTTGAACCATTCTCCAGATGGCAAGCTGTCTGTGTAGAGTTTTTGGTTGGCGGTCGCGCTCGCGGTTGAAACGGTGACCCGAACTTCTGCGTTTTCGGGCGCTGTCGGCTCAAACTGGATGGCGGCATCCCAATTGCCAAACTGTCCGGAAAACTCATTGCCATCATGAATCCCCGAAAAACGGATCGAAGAGGCGTCCGCGTCGACGGCCCAGTTCGGTTCGAAGGTTGCGCCGGATGCGACCGGGGCGCCTGCGCCAGAGAGGGCTGACATCGCCGGACCTGCGCCGGCGATGACGACCAAAAGCGCGAAGGCGCTGCCAAAGGCAGTGAGCGCGCCGCGGCTCGGCTTGGCGAACACATTGTCGGGACCAAACAGGCCTGGGGCCATGCGCTTGATGACGCCGTCTTCGGCGCCAAATTCATGCTTGATGGCACCGCCAATATGCAAAGCGATCAAGGCGACGGCGAGGAATCCGAGCATGCCGTGTGCGCGATTGGCCGCGCCGGCCCCGGCCTCTGTTTTCAACCCCTCAACAAACGGCATATCTGGCCAACTGATCACGCCGTAAAGTACTGTGGGCACGTCGAGCTTCAAGCTGACGGAGCTGTAAAGCCAGCCCGTGAGCGGCAAGGCGATCATCAGCAAATAGACCCCGATATGGACAAGATGACTGAGCGATTTCTCCCAGCCTTTCATATCGCCCGGCAGAGCGGGCGGCGGGTTCATCACCCGCCAGATGATACGCGCCACCGTCAGCAACAGGATCGTGATCCCGAGCGATTTGTGGAATTGATACAAATCGTATTGTCCGGGCGCACCGTCAGGCAGGTTGGTCATGTACCAACCGCCCATCAACATCCCGACAATTGCGATCGCGATGATCCAGTGCAGCACAATGGCGACTGTCGTGTATCGCTCCGATGGCGCGCTCATCTTATTCGTCCTGCAGGAATTCGCCTGAGAACTCGACCGTCACTTCATCGCCAATATTGGGAATGAAAGCGGTCATGCCGAAATCCGACCGCAAGACTGATGTGCTGGCATCAAAGCCAATGACATCCCGGCCTTCGAACCAAGGCGGATTGGCAACGCCATTATAGGTCACATCCAAGGTCACGGGACGCGTCACGCCGAGCAGTGTCAAATCACCGGTGACAGTGCCCGACAACTCACCAGTCTTGGTCGCTGCGGTCGAGACGAAGGTGATTTCCGGGTATTCGTCGGCGTTCAACCATTTCGCATCGCGGGACACATCTTCATTCCAGCTCGACCACTGGCTGTCTGGATGACCCGCTGCATAATCAGCGGGATAATTGGTTTCGACCGCTGCCGGATTGATGGAGAACGAAATGCTCGAGCTTTCCGGATCGGCCGGATTGAAATCGAGATCCGCATCAAAGTCTGTGAAGCTGATCCGATATTGCGAGATACCACCCGCATGGCCGACCTTGATCGTCATGAAGGCGTGCGTTTTCTCAAGCGAATAGGCGCCGGGTGCGACCTCTGCCAGGAGCGGGTGTAGCTCGGCTTCGGTTTCGGCCTCAGCCGGTGGTGCGTCGGCCTCGATAGAGCTTGTCGGCGCGTCGGTGCCGCCGCAGGCGGCGAGGGCGAAAGCGCCCACACCCGCAACAAGATGGGGTCTTAATGTCATGAAAATGGTCCTTCTCATCTGTCCCCTAGGTCAGGTGTTTGGTTTACTCTTCAGCCTGCAGGAACTCGCCCGAGAATTCGATCACGACCTCATCAGAGATTACGCCACCGAGCGATGTGTTGCCAAATTCCGAGCGATTGATGGTGGTTGATGCGGTGAACCCGATCACGTCGCGCTGTCCGAACCAAGGCGGATTGGCGACGCCGCCATAAGACACGACGAGCGTGACCGGTTGTGTGACTCCGAGGAAGGTGAGGTCTCCGGTGACGGTGCCTTCGAATTCACCGGTTTGCTCAACCGAGGTCGAGTTGAATGTAATCGTTGGAAATTCACCGGCATTCAGGAAACGCGCATCGGTGCCAAGTTCGGTCTCCCATTCGACTTTCTTGTCTGGGTCCGGGTAATTCGTATTCAACGCGGTTGGGTTGATCGAGACTGAAAGCTGCGAATTGGCAGGGGTTTCGGCGTCAAATACCAGGTCTGCATCGAAATCGGTGAAGTTTACGGTATAGCCAGAGATGCCATTGTGCTGCACGGTCCAGGTCAGGAAGGCATGAGTTTTTTCAAGCTCATAAAGGCCGGAGGCGACACCCTCGAGTGTCGGATTGGCTTGCGCGGGCAAGGTCAGGGCCAAGAGGCTGGCAGCAATTGCAAGTTTACGCATGGGAGGCTCCTTTAACGGGTTGAATCTATCCTGCGCCAAAAGGTAGCGTGGGATTTCTTCTTGGCCAGACGCAATGTAGAAGAATGGGGACGATAACTCTTATGCCGGAGCCGCATGATCCATGTCCTATACCGCCCCAGTCACAGATATCGCTTTTGCCCTGACCCACTTGGCGGGTCTGCACAAATTTGAGGGACATCCGGAGTTTGAGAATTATGACGCCGAATTGGTCGAGCCAATCCTGGACGAGGCGGGTAAACTTGCGCGTGATATTCTCGCGCCACTCAACCAAACCGGGGACAAAGCAGGGTCCAAACTGACGGAAGACGGGGTCAAGGCAGCCCCTGGATTCGCCGAGGCGTATGCGGCCTTTCGGGATGGCGGCTGGATGGGATTATCAGCGCCAGAAGAATGGGGCGGGCAAGGGCTGCCAAAGGTCCTGGGCCTGGCCGTGATGGAAATGTTTCACGGCGCGAATATGGCCTTCGGCCTCTGCCCGATGTTGAGCTTCGGCGCGATTGAAGCGCTGTTGGCGCATGGCACCGAGGATCAGAAAGCCACCTACTTACCAAAACTGATCAGCGCCGAATGGACCGGCACAATGAACCTGACTGAACCGCAAGCCGGATCCGATGTCGGGGCGCTGAAAACCAAAGCCATTCCCAATGGCGATGGCTCCTACGCGATTTCAGGGCAGAAAATCTATATCACATGGGGGGATCATGATGTTGCTGAGAACATTATCCACCTTGTGCTCGCCCGTTTGCCGGATGCGCCGGAAGGCTCTCGCGGTGTGTCGCTGTTCATTGTCCCAAAGCGGATCGTGAATGCTGATGGCAGCCTTGGGGCTGATAATGGCGTTAAATGTATCGGGCTTGAAGAGAAAGTCGGCATTCACGCCTCGCCGACTTGCGTGATGGAATATGACGGTGCCAAAGGCTGGCTGATCGGGGCCGAGAATAAAGGCCTTGCCTGTATGTTCACCATGATGAACTCGGCTCGTTTGAATGTCGGGCTTGAAGGCGTCGGCGTGGGCGAGGCGGCCTGGCAAACCGCGTTCAATTACGCCCAGGAACGCAAGCAGGGCAAAGCCGAAGGGGTCAGCGGCGCTGCTCCCATCCTGCACCATGCCGATGTGCGACGCATGCTGACCACGATGCGCGCCAAAGTCATGGCGGCGCGGGCGATTTGTTATGCAACCGGTGTGGCCGCTGATATGGCGGAACATGCTGAAACCGAAGAAGATCGCGAAACCGCGAAATTGCGCGAAGAACTTCTGACGCCGATCGCCAAGGCCTGGTCCACCGATATGGGGGTAGAGGTGGCGAGCCTTGGGGTTCAGGTTCATGGTGGCATGGGCTTCATGAATGAGACGCTGGCCGCTCAGCTCTATCGGGACGCCCGCATCGCGCCGATTTATGAGGGCACCAACGGGATCCAAGCAATTGACCTTGCCGGCCGCAAACTCTCAATGGCGGATGGGGCAGCGATGACCGCCATGATTGCAGAGATTGAGCAAACTGCCCGGGACGCGCGGGAGACCAATGATCCGAATATGGTTCAGGTCGCGGATCGCCTGGTCGCTGCAAATGCCGCTCTGTCTGAAGCCACGGAGTGGATGAAACGGACCATGAAAGAGGATCGCGAAGTCGCGCTGTCTGGGGCGACGGCCTATCTGGCATTGGCGGGCGACGTGATCGGCGGACACTTTCTAACCAAGGGCGCGATCGAGGCGCGCAGTGAAAGTGGCCAAATTCGCGGGCGCATGACCGCCCTGGCAGGGTTCTTTGCTGAGACCGCGCTCGCCGCAGCGCCGGGCGCAGTGGCCGGGATCACGCATGGCGGTCAGGCCATGCTGGCGGAAAGCGAAGCCTTGTTCGGGCTCAACTGAGAGTCTGCATAAAGCGTCGGCGTAAAATAAAGTCTTGTTTGCGAAATATTGCACCGTCTCAATTAATCATGGCGCAACTTAAAGTAGATAATTCGAATAGTGAAAAGCAAACGGGGACGCTATTCGACATGACCAACGTGCCAGATCTGCCAATTCGCAACCGGAAATTGGTGAAGCCGACATTTTCAAACACTTGGGAAGCCGCCAAAACGGCGTTCGAGCTTATCGCATCTCACCGGACTCCAGCCGATCCCCTCTCATATGCTGTTTGGTACGCCTATGCGGCCAAAACTGACCCTGATTTGGTGGCCGCAGTGGACGCCATTCTCGCTCAGGGCAGCACTATCAATGCGGCCGAGATGAAACAGTTACACGCTGAATATGTTCAGTCTAGGAGCGAAACCGAGGGCGAACTGGAACACATTAGTCGCGCCATTCAAGATGAGGTGGCAGGGGCGAAATCGCTGGTCACCGATATCATCTCAAACACGGATGAGTATGTCGCGTCGATTGATAAGACGAAAGATATGTTGCCCGCGGATGCTTCAGAAGATGACCTCAAAATCGCTATTGATGGGATTCTTCAGCAAGGGCAGGCGTCCAAAGCGTCGGCGCAAGACCTACAAGTGTCCCTGCAAAGACGGCATGATGAAATTTCACTCTTGAGTTCCAAAGTCCTGAAACTACGGGACGATCTGGCCAAGGACGCGCTCACCGAACTGGTCAATCGAGCCAAGTTTGAGGAAGTACTGACGGAGCGATATGACGAAGCCATAACCAATGGCTACTCGCTCACCGTTATGGTGCTGCACATCAAGAACGTTCACGGCCTGTGTCAGGAGGCGGGCTCGGATATTTCCGAGTTTATCATGAAATCATTTTCCGATATTGCCCGGAGAACGATCGGCGACAAAGGTTTGTGTGCCCGATTCTCGGGGCCAGAGTTCGCAATCATGCTGCCACGGCACGCTTATGCAGATGCGGGCAAATTAGCGAACGCGCTCATTGATGAATTGGAAATGTTCAAAATCGTCAAAAAGCAAAGCGGACAATTTGTTGGATACGTTGAGTGCGCCATTGGCGGTGCGTCCGTGCGCGCGGGATGGACTCCAAGTGATCTGATCGCAGCGGCGAGCGAACAGGCGCGCCAAGTTAAGTCCCTGGATCGCAGTTCCGTAAAGTTTGACCTCAGTCGGCCGACCGCGGCTTAAGCCGTCAGTCTGGTTCACGTTGCCAGCGTTGAATTTTGGCCGATAGATCTGGCCGCAGCCGTTCCTGCGGATGTTCTTTGGCCGTGCCGAGATAAATAAAACCGGCAATTCGCTCGTGCTCCGTCAGACCGAGCAGCGCATTGATGCCCGGGCTGAACGCGATCCACTCCGTCAGCCAGCAGCCAGCCCATCCGCTGGCATTGGCCGCCAGCAATAGATTTTGGCACAAGGCGCCACAGGATAGCTCTTGTTCCCAAACGGGGGTTTTATGGGTTGGGTCTGGCGACGAGATCACTGCCACGACGACTGGGGCTCGGCTGAAATAGCCTGCTGTATCGGCGAGCATGGCCTCCGTGGCGTCTGGGTTCTCCGCCTTTTGGATCTCGACGGCTTTGGCATTGAAATCTGCTCTCGCATCTCCCTCGAACACCAAAAACCGCCATGGTGCCAGCCGGCGGTGATCCGGTACCCGGGTTGCCACCGTAAGAATTTCATCTAGCGCCGTTCGATCAGGCCCTGGTGTGATGAGCCCGCGTTTGCTCGTCGATCGTCTCAATGCGATCAATTGGCGAGCTTCAGGGCTTGGGCGAGTGGGCAGCATCGGAGTGCCCAAAGGCGGTGCGGGTGGGAAAATGGAAGCCATGAGCCGCACTTAGGTCCTTGTTTTCAAATCACCAAAAAGAAATTTAAGTGAACAGTGTTTACTTTCTGAACGCGTGTACTATTTATGGTCGAAAGGGTCCATTAGATGACTGCAAGCGTTTCCTCCCCGGCCGAGCGCCGTCGCAACAAAATTCGAGCTCGCATCCTAACGGCTGCGGAGCAAGTTTTTGCGCGCGAAGGCGCTGCAGGCTTGTCCATTCGTCGCTTGGCCGAGAACATCGATTACTCCCCAGCGGCGATCTACAAGTATTTCAGCTCCAAGGATGAATTGGTCGATGAGCTTAAGGAATCCTTCTTTGAGTTGATCCTCGAAAACGTCCATCGCATCGCTGACAAATCGACGCCGTTCGACCAACGGGCGCGAGACTGTGTCGCGACTTATGTCCAGATTGCAACAGAGAAGCCGTATCACTACGCCGCCGCCTTTGCTGGTGAATCCGAAACCGACGGTCCGGTCGAAAATGAACCCGGGTTCCAGCTGTCAAAGAAAGGTCAGGCGTTCAACGTATTGCGCGGGATGATTGAAGAAGGTGTTGAGCTCGGGGCTTTCCGTGCGGACATCGATCCATCGCTCGCCGCCAAATCTGTTTGGGCATCCATGCATGGCCTGACCATGATGATCGTCCACATCCCAACCTTTCCGGCATTCAAACCGGAGCAAAATACCATGTCTAGAGAAGACTTTATTCAGTTTCACGCGGATCAGGTGGTCCGCGGATTGGAGGCGCACCATGGGTGAGCAAACACAAGAATACGCAATCGATAAACGAGCAGCACGACCGACCTTTGGCAAAGGCCTGATCTTCATCCTGGTGATTATCGGGATCGCTGCGCTGCTCGGCTTCTTCGTTTTGCAGAACCGTTCGATTGACGGCCCGCTGGTGCCAAGTGAGCGCCCGGTTCCGATTTCTGTAAAAACGATCGTCGCGCAAGTCGAACCGGCCTTCAGTGTCGAAGAGAAGTTTACGGGCATCGTAGCGCCGCGCCGGACCAGCCAACTCGGTTTTGCGACGGGCGGACGGATCGATGCGTTGCGTGTCGATATCGGCGACAGGGTTGAGCGCGGACAAACGCTCGCAATCCTTGATACCCGAACCTTGCGCGCCCAACTTGCGTCAGCAGAAGCTGTGATCGCCGAAGCGCAAGCAGCGTTTGATCTCGCTGAAACCACGGTCGATCGTCAGATCTCTCTGCTCGAACGCGGCCACGTCTCGAGCCAAGTCGTGGACGAGGCTCGTGCGCAATCGAATACGGCCTATGCTCGCATTTCTGCGGCCAAGGCAAATGCCGATGCGCTGCGGGTCCAAATCGATCTGGCACGGATCACCGCGCCTTTTGCTGGAACCGTGACTACGCGCATGGTGGACGAAGGCGCGATTGCCGGTCCGGGGCAGCCAATCTTTGAACTGGTTGAGACTGACGTGCTTGAGGCGCGTATCGGCCTGACGGCAAAACTCGCGCGCGATATGGTTGTTGGACAATCTTATCCTCTAGTCTCTGATCAAGGCACTGTCTCGGCGTCGCTACGCTCCATGACCGGTGTCATCGATGCCAGTAACCGTACCGTCACCACTGTGTTTGACATTGATGATCCAAGCCAGGTCTCGGCCGGCGCCGTCGTCCGGCTCGGGCTTGAACGTGATATTGATGAGCAAGGTCTGTGGCTGCCAGTCTCCGCCCTTGCCGAGGCGGATCGCGGTCTGTGGTCCATATACAAGGCGCGTGGCAGCAGCGGTAGCACTGTTGCTGAACCGGGAATTGTCGAAATCCTGCATCAAGATGGAGACCGGGTCTTCGTACGTGGGTCCATTCGTGATGG
This sequence comes from Hyphomonadaceae bacterium, assembly GCA_024743315.1. Taxonomy (GTDB): domain Bacteria; phylum Pseudomonadota; class Alphaproteobacteria; order Caulobacterales; family Hyphomonadaceae; genus Henriciella. The sequence continues at coordinate 187,268 of JANSWU010000004.1, read as the reverse complement.
CGATCGGATCATTATTGATGGCCTGCAGCGCATCGCTCCGGGGCAACCCGTCACGCCGGTCGATACCAATACGGTCGGCCTGGTCGCCGGAAACGGATAAAGCCCATGACAACGCTTTTCTATCGCCTGCCTCGCCTGACGATCCTGGCAGTCATCGTTGCGCTGATCAGTGGGTTCTTCGCCATTCTGACGCTGGGCCGGCAAGAAGACCCAACGCTGGTCGAGCGGTTTGGCTTCGTGCTCACCACATTGCCTGGCGCTGATGCCGAGCGGATTGAGTCAACCGTCACGGAGCCGATTGAACGGCGTTTGTTGGAATTGCCGGAAGTGTCTGAAACAGAATCGACTTCACGCGCTAACACATCGCAAATCTCGATTGAAATCGATGAGAGCCTCTCAGCCGCCGAAGTCGATAATGCCTGGACGCTGATCCGACAGCAGGTGCAACTGGCCCAGCCCGACCTACCGCAGGGGGCGTCGACGCCCTTTGTTCGGCGCGTCTATGTCGGTGCCGCGACGATGACGGTGGCACTGGCCTGGGAAGGCGAGGGCGAGCCGGGTTTGGCTGTCATGGCGCGCCTCGCCGAAGTGCTTGAAGACCGGTTCCGAGGGCTCAACGCGACCGAAGAAACAGAAATCATGGGCCTGCCGGAAGAAGAGGTCCGGGTCATTGCTGATCCCGAGGCGCTCGCGGCGGCTGGATTGTCCTTGAATGACGCTGCGCGACTGGTGGCCGCTGCCGACTCCAAAGCGCCCGCCGGCGAAGTGCGTGGAGACCGCAGCAATATAGGGCTTGAGATTGGCGGCGAATTTGACGGCGTGGCGCGGATTCGTTCGATCCCCTTGGTTCAGTCACCGGACGGGTCGGCGCTGCGCGTGGGCGATGTGGCCGATGTTGTCAAAGGCATTGAAGATCCGCCGACCAAGCTGGCCTTCAGCAATGGCAAACGCGCTGTGTTCGTCACTGCATACATTTCGTCCAATCAACGCGTTGATGTCTGGGCCCGGAATGCCCGCGCCATGGTCGAGGATTTCGCCACCACGGTGCCGTCAGATATTTCCGTCACGCCGATTTTCGACCAGAGCAAATATACTGAGTCCCGTCTGAACGGCCTGGCCCAGAATCTGGTGATTTCGGCTTTCCTGGTCTTTGCCGTGCTGTTCTTTGTTATGGGATGGCGGGCAGCGATCGTTGTCGGCATGGCCTTGCCCCTGACCGTGGCGCTGGTCCTCACCTTGTTCAAATTCTTCAATTATCCTCTGCACCAGATGTCGGTCACCGGACTGGTCATTTCGCTCGGGCTGTTGATTGATAATGCGATCGTTGTGGTCGACGAATATGATCAGGAACGCCTGTCTGGACATTCGATCGTGGAGTCGATCGATCGCTCGCTCAAGAAACTGTTCGGACCGCTCTTCGCATCGACCCTGACCACGGCGTTGGCCTTTGCGCCGATTGCCTTCATGCCTGGCGGCGCGGGCGAGTTTATCGGCATGATTGGGACGTCTGTGGTTTTTTCCGTTGTGATGTCTTTCATCATCGCAATGACTATCATTCCCGCGCTGGCTGGAATTCTGGATCGTCCGCGTCAACCTGGCGAGCGGCATTGGTTCTGGCGCGACGGGATTAAGTTCGATGTCGTCACCGATGGTTATCGGTGGAGCATTGAGCGCGTCCTGCGCAATCCGCTCCTCGGCATTTTGATCGGTGTCGTGCCGGTGATGACCGGGTTCTATCTCGCGGGTCAGCTGCCGAGTCAGTTCTTCCCGCAGACCGAGCGCGATCAGTTCCAGGTTGAGATTACGCTCAATCCGCAAGCGACCATATATGAAGCCGAAGCCATGGCGCAAAACGTCAACACGCTTCTGCGCGATCAATATCCGGATATTGAAGGCGTGCACTTTGTCGTCGGCGAACCTGGACCGAGGGTCTATTATAACAGTTTCAACAATACAGAAGGTGTGCCTGGTTATGCCAGTGGCTTCGTGCAACTTCGCAACAATGAGACCACACGCGTTCTGGTCAGCGATGTGCAGGAAACCCTCCGCCAGACCTTCCCGGAAGCGCAAATCCTCGCCACGCCATTCGAGCAAGGGCCGCCGACGCCCGCGCCGATCGCCTTTTACCTTCGCGGTGAAAACCTCGAGACTTTGAATGAGCTTGGCAATCAGGCGCGCCAAATCCTAGCGCAAACGCCCGGCGTGACCTTTACCAGCGCACAATTGCAAATGGGCGCCCCGATTGTCACCCTGCAAGCCGATGAGACCGCGACCGCCATGTCGGGGCTGCGCCTGACCGGGTTGGCCAGTGACATTCGTGCCGAGCTAGAAGGCGTTCCGGCCGGATCGATCCTGGAGGGTATTGAAGAGATCCCGGTTCGTGTGATCGCGCCCGCAGACCGACGCTCTGAAATTGCAGATTTGCGCTCCAAGACCATTGGTAATGCAGGACCCGGTGCAGGCACGCCGCTTTCAGCCTTGGGTGAGCTGACGCTTGAGCCGGAAACAGCCAGCATTCGACGACTGGATGGGCGTCGGGTCAATCAGATCCTCGCCTATACCGTTCCCTATGCTTTGCCCAATCCGATCAATGCCGACTTCAAACAGAGATTGGATGAAGCCGGGTTCGAATTGCCAATCGGCTATGACTGGATTGAGGCCGGGACCGCCAGTAATGGCGCGGAAGCCATGGCCAACCTTGCGAGCCTCGCAGTACCGCTGACGCTGGTTATGCTTGGTGCCGTGGCGCTTGTGTTCAATTCGTTCCGCCTGGCCTTCCTGGTCATGGGCGTCGGCGTTATGGCGATGGGCATGGCGTTTGGCGGGGTCTGGATGTTCAACTTGCCGCTCGGCTTCAATGCCATTCTCGGCGCGCTCGGTCTGCTCGGCATTGCGATCAATGGCACTATCGTTGTGCTCGCATTATTGACCGGCAATGAGGCGGCGCGAAATGATGACATTATCGCGCAGCGCGAAGTCGTGGTCGGGGCGACCCGACACATCGTGGCGACGACGCTGACCACTATGGGCGGTTTTGTGCCGATCATCTTGCAAGGCGATGTCTTCTGGATGCCGCTCGCCACCGGGATTGCGGGCGGCGTCGCCGGTGCCGCGATCCTGGCGCTTTACTTCACGCCTGCGGTCTATCGCATCATGACGATGAAACCCGTCAGTCGCCTGTTTCGAATGGTTCGAGGGCGAGGCTGGCAACATCCTGCGCGCGTGCCCGCCGAATAGAAAAAGCCCCGCAGTTCTCCTGCGGGGCTTTGCATAGCTGGATCAAGATCGCCAGTTAGAATGTATAGCCGAGCTCTATTCCCCAGGTCCGCGGTTCATTGACGAAACCGGTCAGGTTGTTGAAATCGATTGCGCCTTCGAGCACCAGCTCGTCGGTCAGGTTCCGAACGAAAGCAGACACAGCAAGGCCATTGTCGCCTTCCCAGCCGGCGCGCAAGCCGCCGAGCCAATAGCCGTCCTCACCGAATTCAACACTCTCATAGAGGAAGAAATTGGTTTCGCCTTTGAACGCCCAGTCGGTGAAGACATAGAGCTCACCATCGCGGAACGGGACGCCATAACGCGCCGTGAAATTGGCGATCCATTCCGGTGCATTCGGGAAGGAGTTGCCTGAAATGTTGAAGAAGGTCGCGCCATCCACAGTCACTGCCGGATCGAGCACCGTACATCCGGCGCCGCAACCTGGCGACAGCAGGACATCATCCTTGATCTCGGTCTTGTTGTAAGAAAGCCCGCCCGTGACGACGAAATTGTCGGTCAGCAGTGCTTCGATATCGGCTTCGAAACCATAGCCTTCGCTCTCGTCGGCATTGAACAGCGCCACCGTGTTGTTGAGGCCCCCAACAATGGTCAGCTGCTGGTCTTCCAGTGTGTAGAGGAATACGTTGGCATTGGCACGAACCCGATTGTCATACAGCTCGGATTTGACGCCGGCTTCGTAAGACAGGACGGTTTCGCTGTCAGCGCTGGAAATGTCATTGCCGAAGACCAGGCGACCCTGGACCGACGGCCCACGGAAACCACGGGCAATCTTGGCATAGTAAGAGACATCCTCAGACTGCTTGTACGTTGCAGACAGATCCCAACTGATTTGATCATCCCCAACCACTTCAGTCCGCGGGGCCAAAGCGCCAGAGCCAAATGGTCCGATTGAGCGACCGGCGGTGAATTCTTTCTCTTCATCTGTGAACCGAAGACCACCGGCCAGCGTGACCTTGTCGGAGACGTCATAAGCAACAGATGCGAAGATGCCGGTTGAATCAGTGTCCTGGTTGCGCTGAGCCGCACCATTGACCGGTTGGCCAGGGGCGAGGGTATCAAAGCTGAACGAGGAAATGTTCACTTTCTCATCAAACAGGAAAATACCGGCTTGAGCGCGCAGCGGACCGCCATCATCATACGCTAAGCGGGCTTCATGCGTCACCTGACGCAAATCGTCGACACCGCCAGCGCTCTCGGATGGGAACGGAATAAAGCCCGGGCCAAAGTTTCCAGCGCCAAGGAAGGCCGCACCAAAACCGCCATCGATATCACCGCGCGAGGAGACTTCGGCGGTTTCATAGCCGTAGACATAGGTGAAATCCAAGGTCTCGCTGAGCTCATGATCAACGCGCAGGGTCAATCCAGAGGCGTCCTGTTCAAGCCCGTTCTGGCCGTCAAAGAAGACCGTGTCGAAATCAAAGCTGCTCGACAGACCGCGCGATCCGGCATCAATGATATTGGCGCGGAACAAGCGCGCATCACTGTCATTGGTGCGTCCGTGCAGGTTGATCAAAACATCGGTGGTTGGCAGCGGAGACCAAAGCGCCTGCACGCGCGCAGCGGATTCTTCAAAGCCTTCAAAGGCATCATTTTCACCGGTGAACGCATTGTCGACGAAATCGTCGCGCTGTTGGACGAGGCCCGAGAAACGCAGCGCCAGTTGATCATTGACGCGGAAGCCAACCGCGCCCTCGAGCTCAACCGTGTTGTACTCACCATAAGAAGCACGGACATAACCATTTGTATCTTCGCCTGGCTTGACGCTATCAAATTTGATGATGCCGCCGGGCGTGTTACGACCGAACAGAGTGCCTTGCGGGCCGCGCAGCACCTCAACCGCCTCAACGTCGAAAACGGGATAGCCTTTGAGGATCGGATTCTCATATGGCACGTCATCATAAACCAGCGAGACAGGCTGTGATGAGTTCAAGTCGAAATCGGTGTTGCCGATGCCGCGAATGTAAAAGCGAGGGAAGGCGCGACCGAACGAGCTTTCAGCGATCACGGATGGCACCCTCGCCGAAAGAAAGCGAATGTCTGCGCCGCCAGCTTTGATATTGTCGAGTTTCTCATCCGAAACCGTTGTGATCGAGATGGGCACGTCCTGCGCGTCTTGTTCGACGCGCTGTGCGGTCGTGACGACCGGGTCGAGGCGCCGGGCATCCGCGCCCTCCGCAGTTTGGGCCATTGCCGGCGCAGCTGCGAGGCCGGCGATGATCATCGCGGCAGAGGTGAATTTCAGGGAGGATTTGAGAGACATCAGCGCATCACTTTCAGTCAGCGTTCGGAGCGCCTTTCCGTAAGACGCTTTCGAAAGCCGAATAGGGTGCGATCTACCGGTTGGACAAGGCAGTCATGACTGTTTTGAATGTAAATAAGCTTACATTGCCCGGCTGTGTGGCAGCGATGCCACTGTTTATGACGATGGGCGCCGCTGAAGGTCAGTGCGCCCCTCTTCGTCACGCATCCGGGTTTGAGCCGATCAATCCCAAGGATTAAACCGCGTCCGCGGCTTCAAGATGTCTGTTTCCCCGCTTTCCGCATCTTCCGTGGTCGGTGCATCGGTTGGGCTGGCAGAGGATGACGTTTGGCTGAGATGAGGCGGAAGATTAATCTTGCCCTCCGGCTTTGGTAGGACATCATCCGTTGCGTCGATAAGAATTTTCTCGGCGCTTTGATCCGCGCCCGCGCTCGGCCCTGGCACCCCACTCGCTTCGGTCTTTGCTGACAAGGCACCCAGCCCAAATCCTGCACCGATGCCGCTAAGGCTATAGCTCTGCGTTTGCGGGGGCGTCTCGGGCTCAACTTCAACCGGGGTCGAGGTGTCTGCGCCGGGTATCGCGGAGTCGGTGGCGACTTCGCGCTCCGTGTCGATGGGCGCCTGCGCGAACGGCGCGATGTCGGCCTCGGTCGGTTCCGAAGGAAGCTCCGCCTCGGTTGTTTCGACCGCTGCTTCTGATTCGACAGTCGCCACAGTCTCCACCAACTGGTCCACCGAAATGGTTTCTTCCGTCGGTTCGGCTTCGGCAAAGTTTGACGCTTCCAGAGAGCTGTCGCCAAAACCGAAAGGAGTCACAGTATCGGGCGCGGTTTCTTCAATCACCTCTTCGCTCACAATTTCCGTCGCAATGAAGGCATCGGAAATCGCCGTCTCTTCGGTTTCCGGCGCGTCCTCAACGGATTCAGGTTCAGCAACGGGTTCGGAATTCGTTTGGTAGGTGAGAGGCACGATTGTTTCGGGCTGCTCGGGACCGGAATCGGTCGTATCAGCTGCGTCCGGTGTATCGGTTGCTTGCTCAGCAACAAATTGCTCTGGCTCGGCTTCAGCGCTTTCCACCGGTGCCGCTTGATCCAGGCCAAAAGGAACATAAGCCGGAGTTTCCGACGCCCCGTCCAGGGCGACTTCAGACGTCGTATCGCGAACCTCTTCAGTTTCGAGGTCTGATGTAACAGGTTCAGGCTCTGGATCGGACGGTTCTTCATCAGGCCCGGTCAAACCAGCGGCCAGAGCAACCGCACCGACAGCCGATGCCGCAGCAGCATCGAGACTGGAATCATTGCGCTGATTGACTTCGTCGGCCAGCCGCGCCACCGCCTCAGTCACCTCCGTTTCAGACTCCGCATCCGGTGCTGCATCCAGTTCAGGGGCGGTCGCGATAGTATCGACCGGCGCAGCAATTTCCATATCAGGAGAGTCTTCAGTCTCCTCAGGTGCCGACTCTTCGGAACCTGTATCGGTTGCTTCGATGGTTTCGGTAATCTCTGAGGGGGCGTCTTCCGACACGGTTTCATCTTTCGAAGACAGCTCCGTCTCAGCCGAAGTTTCGGTCACAGTTTCAACTGTCTGTTCCGCTGCAACCATGGTTTCGTCCACGGGATCTTCTTGCAGCGGTGCGGCTTCGGCTTCAATCGCCTCTTCGATCTCTGCCTCGTCAGAAGGGGCGTCTTCCATCCCTGCCAGCAGGGTCGAGATGGCGGTTTCAGTGCCGCGGGCGATGCGCGCGGCCTCTTTGGTCATCTCGGCGACGATCTCGGCGTACGATCCGCCTGCCTCTGCTTGGGATGTTGCGAGCTCTTCGGCACTGGCGCGTTCCAGCTCCTTGCCGTCTTTGCTGGTGATAACGACTTCGTTCGGGCCTTCCGTCAACGAAACCGAATAGCCTTCGGTCGAATATGTGATCTGTCCGGACTCGCCTTCGGTCCAATCCAGCTTGCCAAGCTCAGTCATTTCCGCCAGGCGATCAATCAATTTGCGTGTCGATGCGTGCAGCATAGGGAGGCCCACCTTATGGTTCTTGCTTACTGGACGGTAATACCCTTTTTGGCGCGTGATTTCCTAGGGGCAAATGTGGTAATTCTGATGAAATAACGGTTATATACACTTGTTTTTTCGAGATTTTCGGACAGGTGTACGAGCTGTAAATACACCGTGTTTGAATCTGAGCAGAGCGCCTCGCCGCACGATGAATTGGGAGCAAGATCACGTTGGAGCGGTTTTGGTACTTCTTGATCCCGTTGGCGCTTCTCATCATCGCGGAAGCACTCTGGCCGAGACGGTCGCGGTCGCTGTCACGTGCGTCGCGGTGGCCAAGCGCGGTACTCTTGCTCGGGTCGGGGCTGGTGCTCATGCGGCTCCTGGTGCCGGCCGGCCTCGTTGGCATTTCCTTACTGGCCGAAGACGCGAATTTTGGTTTGTTCAACTGGGTGCCATTGCCCGTCTGGGGTGTCGCAATCCTTGGTTATATGATTTTCGATCTCGCGGTCTGGGCGCAGCATGTTGCCATGCATCGCATTGATTTCTTGTGGCGGTTTCACCGGGTCCATCATGCCGACCCGGATTTCGATGTGTTCACGGCGCTCAGATTTCACCCTGGCGAAATGGTGATCTCCCTGGCTTGGAAGGGCGCGGTCGTCGCCTTGCTCGGCGTACCAGCGGTTTTTGTGCTCTGGTATGAAGTGCTGCTCAATGTCGGCGCGATGTTCAACCATTCGAACCTGAAAATACCGCGCGGGCTCGATCAGTGGTTGCGGCTTGGTCTGGTCACGCCCGATATGCACCGCGTGCATCATTCAACCGACCATGTGGAAGCCAACCGAAACTTCGGCTTCCTCATTCCGTGGTGGGACCGTCTGTTTGGGGTCTATCAAGATCAACCAGTCGCGGGGCACACCGATATGGAAATCGGTCAAAGCCGTTGGCGCGGTGCCTCGGACCAGTCGATCTGGGCGCTGCTCGCGCAACCGCGCTTTAAACCTTAACGTTCAGACCACTGAGACCGCGTATCAGCGATGTCCTGAACGAACTCTTTGACGGCCATATCGCCCGCATCTTTCAGGCCAGTGCGAAACCCTTGTACGGTGCGGTCTGGCGCGACGACCAGGTAAGTCGGCGTCCAACGAATGCGCAGAGCTTCGCGGATGGAAGCGTCGGGGTCGAGCACGGTCGGGAACGACCAGCCTTTCTCGTCAAACCAGGCTGAAACGGAATCATAGCCGCGCAGTGCTTTGTCGGCGCGGTCTTTATTCTGCGGTGTATGGATCGACATGAAATCAACGTCCGGGTCCTGCGCCAGGGCGCGCGAGAGCGCTGCCGCATAGGGCGCGTCGTTGCGACTGTCATGGCACCAAATTCCCCAGATCTCGATCACTGTCCAACGCCCCTCAAGCAGGGTTGATGACCAGCTCGCGCCGCTGGCGAGTTCGCCGGTGAAGTCCGGTAACACCTCACCAAGGCCTTCATACATATAGGGCCGGCCATAATCGTCGCGCGGGACATCGCCGCGGCTAAGATCGGCCGTGTCGGGAATGACGGCGCCGGGTCGATAATAATCGACCGCTTTATCGGCACCGTCTTCGCTGTGATTATGGGCCTCCGCGCAGGCTGCAAAGCCGAGGATTAACAGACCGCCAATGAAAGTTTTCAGCATACGCGGATCCTTTATTCTATGCGCCTGGGATGCGCAGCACTTGGCCCGGATAGATCTTGTCCGGATGTTTCAACATCGGTGTGTTGGCATCAAAGATGTCGGGATAACGCATGGCATCGCCATAATATTTCTTGGCAATCTTGGACAGCGTGTCGCCCGATCTCACCGTGTGGAAGACCGAGTCTCCGACTTTCGCTTTCGATTTCACTTTCATGGAATCATCGACTTCGCCAATGCCGTTTACATTGCCGGCGGCGAGGATCAGTTTTTCCTTGGTTTCCAAATCCGGAACCTTGCCTTCCAGCTTGACCTGTTTGCCTTCGACGGTGACTTTGAAATCGCCGCCGAGATCATCATCCAAGCCAAGGTCTTCAACTTCTTTGCGAATGGCTTTTTCTGCCACGCGATTGCGATCAGCAATGATCTCTTTGCCCTTGTTCATGGCAAACTTGAATACGCCCATTTTGGTGTTCTCCCCTTTGTGAACACTCCTGATTAGGCGCGATTCATCGGTTCGTGAAGGGGTTTCCGCGACGTCGTTCCACTTTACGTCAACGTTACCCCTAGCCGGGGCCTGCTCGCTTCAGTAGGGTGCGCCGCAACATAGACCACTTACGGGAGTTCATCATCATGCGCGAAGCTGTCATTGTTTCCTATGCTCGCACCGGCCTGGCCAAGACAGGCCGTGGGTCGCTCAACGACACGCACGGCATCACTATGGCCGGCCATGCCATTAAGCACGCCCTGGAGCGCGCTAATGTCGAGCCAGAAGCGGTCGAAGACGTGTATCTCGGCTCGGCCCAGCCAGAAGGCGCGACAGGCCACAATATCGCCCGCAATGCAGCGCTTTGGGCGGGCTGCCCCAGCTCGACCTCCGGCGCGACGATCAACCGGTTTTGCTCATCCGGTCTGCAGGCGATCGCCAATGCCGCCCACACTGTGATCAATGAAGGCGCGCCGGTCGCCATTGGCGGCGGTGTTGAGAGCCTGTCTCTGGTCTCACGCTCCGGGCACATGAATATGCACCGCTATGTCGAAGACGAGCTGATGCAGAAATGGCCCGCGATCTGGATGACGATGATTGAAACGGCTGAAATTGTTGCTGATCGTTATGGCATCAGCCGCGAGTATCAGGATGAGTATTCGGCTGAATCTCAGCGCCGCACGGCGGAATTCCAGAAGAATGGCTACATGGCGCAAGAAATTGCGCCCCTGAAGACCCGTATGAAACTGGTCAATAAGGAGACCGGCGAAGAGTCTTACCAAGACGTCGTCGTGGACCGCGATGAGTGTAACCGCCCGGGCACGACCGCTGAGGCGCTGGCGGGTCTGCCGCCGGTTTTCCGAGGTGGCCAGCAAGTCGCTGAAGGCAAGTATATCACCGCCGGCAACGCGTCGCAGTTGTCGGATGGGGCCGCAGCAGTGGTCGTCATGGAAGCTGAAGAAGCGGCGCGTCGCGGCCTGTCGCCAATGGGCCGTTTCATGGGCTTCAATGTTGGCGGTGTCGACCCTGACGAGATGGGCATTGGCCCGGTCAAAGCCGTGCCACGCCTGCTGGAGCGCCACGGCCTGAAAGTCGATGATATCGACCTTTGGGAGCTGAATGAAGCCTTTGCGTCGCAGTGCCTCTATTGCCGCGATCATCTCGGCATTGATCCTGAGAAATATAACGTCAATGGCGGCTCGATCTCGATCGGTCACCCATTTGGTATGACCGGCGCGCGCTGCACCGGGTCGATCCTGATGGAAGGCCAGCGCCGTAAAGCCAAATATGGCGTCGTCACCATGTGTATTGGCGGCGGCATGGGCGCAGCAGGTCTGTTTGAATTCCTGCACTAAGCGCTGCGCATAATGAATAAGACAAAGCCCCGGCCACATGGTCGGGGCTTTTGCTTGTGCCAGTTACACCGTTGCAAGGGCGCATAGGAACGGTCTGAACTATTCGAGCTCAACATCTCCGGCTTTGCCGACCGCGGCGAGCGCGAAGGCGAATTCCAAAGCGGTTTCCTTCAGGCCTTCAAACCGACCTGAAGCGCCGCCATGGCCAGCCTCCATATTGATGCGGAGGAAATAGGGGCCACCCTCTGGCGCTTCGTGGCGAAGCTTCGCAGCCCATTTGCTCGGCTCCCAATAGGTCACGCGCGGATCACTCAAGCCGCCCGTGATCAGCATGGCCGGGTAGGGCAGGGCGGTGGTCTGATCATACGGGCTATAGGCCATCATCGTGTCATAGTCCTCGGCACTGGTTAGCGGGTTGCCCCATTCCGGCCATTCCGGCGGCGTCAACGGTAGCGTGTCGTCAGACATGGTGTTGATGACATCGACAAAGGGCACAGCGGCGATGATCCCGGCAAACATTTCCGGGTCCTGATTGGCGGCGGCGCCCATTAGCAGGCCACCGGCCGACCCGCCCATACCAACCACATTGCCGCGCGAGGAATAGCCCTGTTCGATCAGGTAATTGCCAGCGTCGATATAGTCATTGAACGTGTTGACCTTCTTCTTCAGCTTGCCATCCAGATACCATTGATAGCCTTTCGCCATTGATCCGCGCGGATGGACAATCGCATAGACCATGCCGCGATTGGCTAAAGCGAGCGGCGTCGTTCGGAACCCGGCTGAGATCGTCACACCATAAGAACCATAGCCATAGAGCAACATTGGGGCTGAGCCATCAATTGCTGTGTCCTTGTGATAGAGGATGGTGACCGGGACCAATTCTCCGTCTCGGGCCGGGGCGAGCACGCGCTTGACCCGGTAGTCACTGGCTTCATGGCCGGAAGGAACTTCCTGTTCTTTACGCAGGACTCGTTCCTTGGTGACAAGGTCATAATCGAACGTCTGAGACGGCGTGGACGGCGACGAATACCGGATCCGCATCATGGTCGTGTCATACTCATACCCCACCGACGTGCCGAGCGCGTAGGCCTCTTCTTCAAAGGCGATGGTCTCTTCCTGGCCGCTCTCGCTTTCGCGAACCACGATGCGGGGCAGCCCTTCATGGCGCTCCAGCCGGATCAGATGGTCTTTCAATACATCCATGCCGAGGATCAGTGTCCCGGCCTCGTGCGGAACAAGATCCGTCCAGTTGTCACGGCCTGGTGCATCGATCGGCGCCGTGACGATCTTGAAGTCGACTGAGTCATCGGCATTGGTCGAGATCACGAACTGCTCGCCCCAATGCTCAACGCTGTACTCAATATCGGTTTCGCGCGGCGCGATGACCTTGAGCTCTGGCGTCTCGGCATCGGCTTCGAAATAGTGCACCTCAGACGTGGTGTGGCTGCCAGCCCCGATGAAGATATAGTCGCCGGATTGAGACTCGCTGACACTTAAAAAGAAGCCAGGGTCTTGCTCACGATAGATCTCAACTGAGCCTTCGCCGCCGAGCTTATACATGTGAACGGCGGCTGGGCGGCCCTCTTCATTGCGCTCGATCCAGAAAATCCGATCGGAGTTCGCCCCCCAAACCAGCGCGCCGTAAGTGTTCTGAATTTCGTCCGGAAGAATCTCACCGGTTTCGAGATTCTTGAATTTGATCGTGTAAAACTCGCTGCCCTGTTCATCGACCGCATAGGCGATCAATTTATGGTTCGGGCTGTGTTCGACATCATTGAACGCGAAATAGGCTTTGCCTTCACCCATGGCGTCGCCATCGAGCAGGATCTCGTCTTCGGCCTCACTATTGTAGATGTCGGCAGCCGCCTTGCGCGCGATGATCGGATACTCGCCGCCGGTACGGTACTTGGTGAGATAGGCGTAGGGGCCATGGACGGACGGCAGCGAACTATCATCCTCCTTGATGCGCCCGCGCATCTCCTGAAACAGCTCCTCTTTCAGGCCTTCCAGAGGATCTTCCAGGGTCGCTTTGGTATAGGCGTTTTCGGCCTCGAGATACTCGCGAATATCGGCGCGCAAGACGGTTGGGTCCTGCATGACTTGCTGCCAGTTTTCGTCCTTCATCCAGTGATACGGATCAATCCGCGTACGTCCGACTTGTTCAATCGTCGTGGGTTCGCGTTTGGCGATCGGGGGCGTCAGCGTCACAGAAGTGTCCTCAATTGTTTGAATAGGGGGTGGGGCGTCGGCGATGACAGGTTCGGTTACGAGATTTGCTGTCGAATTACATCCGGCCAAAATGGCCAGGCTAGCCGCCCCGGTTAGAAGAAAAGAAAGCCGCATCGTCCGCTCCGCTATTTATCGAATAGCGGCAAATTACCGAGATCGATGCGGATGTCTAGCGATGAGTTTTAGGTTTCAAACGGCTTGAACTTGAGCACGACACCATTGATGCACCAGCGCTGTCCCGTCGGCGGCGGACCGTCTTTGAATACATGCCCCATGTGCAGGCCGCAGACGGCGCAATGACATTCCGTGCGGGGATAGATCAGTTTAAAATCCGTTTTCGTTGCGACGACGTCGTCGCGGATCGGCTGCCAATAGCTCGGCCAGCCCGTGCCACTGTCAAACTTGTGCTCAGACGACCAAAGCGGGGTGTCGCAGCCCACGCAATGATAGGTTCCTTCGCGTTTCTCGCTTTCAAAGTTTCCCGGCGAGAAAGCGCGTTCAGTCCCTTCCTTGACGCCGACACGATATTGGTCCGGCGTGAGCAGGTCGCGCCATTCAGCATCGGTGCGTTTGATTTTCTTGAGCTCTTGATCAGGCGCAGAGGTCATCGGTGGGTCTCACTCCTTGTGTCACCCACCTGATATAGGGCGCGATCAGCCATAGAGAATGGTGATGGTCTCTGCGACGCAGGCCGGGCGCTCCTGACCTTCAATCTCGATGGTGCATTCCGAGATCATCTGCTTGCCGCCGGCTTTCTCATTCACTTCCTTGACCGTCTGGGTCATGCGCAGCTTGGAATTGACCGGGACCATGTTGGTAAAGCGGACTTTATTGGCACCGTAATTGATCCCGCGCGTGACACCTTCAACGCGCAAAACCTGTGGTCCGAACATTGGGATCAGGGAGAGAGTGAGATAGCCGTGCGCAATGGTTGAACCGAGCATTTGCTTGGCCATTGCCTCATTGACATGGATCCATTGATGATCGCCGGTGGCATCTGCAAATGTATTGATGCGCGGTTGGTCAACCTCGAACCAATCCGACGGCCCCAGCGTTTGTCCGACCAGGCTTTCGAGATCAGAGTATTGTACGGTTTTTGGATCAGCCATGAATTCCTCCCAAGGATTTGTTTCTGTAATGATTAGTGGCGCTTAGCTGGAGGTTGCGCAAGTGTTTCCTCACACGATGCGACTGTCTTTGTTGCCCCAATATCGGTCGCGGACGAGGCGTTTGTAAAGCTTGCCGGTCGGATGGCGTGGCAGCGCAGGATCAAAGTCGACGGAGCGTGGACACTTGATTTTGGCGAGCCGTTCCTGGCAGTAAGCGAGCAGGTCTTCCGCGAGTTCGTCGGTGCCCTCGACGCCATCCATCGGCTGGACGACGGCTTTCACTTCTTCTCCAAATTCTTCATTTGGAACCCCGATCACCGCCACATCGGCGACAGCCGGATGTGTGATCAGAATGTTTTCGGCTTCTTGCGGGTAGATGTTCACGCCGCCTGAAATGATCATGAAGGCTTTACGGTCAGTGAGATAGAGATAGCCCTCTTCATCCACTTTGCCGACATCGCCGAGCGACGACCAGTCATCGTGGTCGGGATGCAGCGCGCCTTTGGTTTTCTCTGGATCATTGTGATATTTCGGGGGATTGGTGCCGCCGAAATAGATTTGTCCAGCTTCGCCGACCGGGACTTCTTTGCCGCTCTCATCGCAAATGTGGAGCTCACCAAAAATCGGCAGTCCGACACTGCCCTTATGGGTGAGCCATTGCTCTGAATTGATCCAGGTCATGCCATTGCCTTCTGAGCCAGCATAGTATTCCTCGATCACCGGCCCCCACCATTCAATCATTTGTTCTTTCACCGGGATCGGGCAGGGGGCGGCCGCGTGAATGGCTGAGACAAGACTGCTGACATCATATTTCAAACGCACGTCTTCCGGCAGTTTCAGCATCTTCACGAACATGGTCGGGACCAGTTGCGTGTGGGTGACTTTATATTTTTCGATCAGGGCCAGGAATTGCTCTGGATCGAACTTTTCCATGATGATCAACGTATTGCCGAACTTGGTCATCGACATGCACCAGCGCAGCGGCGCGGCGTGATAAAGCGGAGCTGGCGAGAGATAAATCCCATCAGGTGAGACTTTGAACAGCGCACCGGCGAGTTGATTGAGCGTGCTGCTCGCATCAATTGATGGATCTTCCGGCAGTGGCGGGCGAATACCTTTTGGACGACCGGTGGTGCCCGAGGAATAGAGCATGTCGGTGCCGGCGCGCTCGTCAGCGATTGGTGTTTCCGGCATCGCCGCGCGCACGCCTTCCAAGGGCTCAAAGCCTTCGATGCGACCATCAATCGACCAATATGCATCCAATTCTGTTACGGACGGAACCTCTTCGGCAACTGCTTTGAGGCCCGCCGAGGCAATCAATAGACGCGCGCCGCTATCCTTGATGATGTATTCGACCTCTGGCGTAGTGAGGCGAGAAGAAATGCACACAAAATAAAGACCAGCGCGTTGCGCCGCCCAGCAAATCTCAAAATAGCGGGCACTGTTCTCGGCGAAGATGGCGAGCGTGTCACCGGCTTGAAGACCAAGGGTTCGAAAGGCATGGGCAATCTGGTTTGACCTGGCATTGAGCTCAGCAAACGTGACCGTCTCGCCGCTGCCAGCCATGATGTAGGCAGGTTTGTCGGGATGCGTTTTGGCGAAATGCATCGGGTGCATAGCGTGTCTCCTCCATCAGCCTCTGTCGGACTGGTTTGAGGGTGAGACTAGCTTGGCTGCACGACCTGTCCATTGGTGACTTCGGGGGAGCCCGGAACCAGCTCGCGATACGCCCGCCAGGTGGCGAGGCCGATCAGTGGGAAAACCAGGATCAGGCCGAAGAATGCGGTGGCAATACCAATCGCAGTCAGCCCGGCAATCAAAACCGCCCAGATCAGCATCGGCACGAAATTCCGGGTGACGCTGCGAACACTGGTGATGGTCGCGATGAAGACATCGGTCTTCGCCCCTAGCATCATGGGCGCTGAGATCACCACCAATGAAAAGGCAATAAAAGCGACAACGCCGCCAATGATCGAGCCGGTAATGGCCATGTTCATGCCTTCCACCGTGGTGAACATGAAGGAAAGGAAAGCGGTTGGTTCTTTGTGCATGACCGGGGTTGAAAGCGCGTAGACGATCTGGGCCAACCGCGTCCAGAATAGGTAAATCAGGAACAGTGCAAGCCCGAGATAAGCGATGTCCAAACGGATGGCGCTGCGGACCAGGACGATATCCGTGAGTCCTGGCGTATGCCCTTCTTCGAGCATGCGCCCACCTTCATAAAGGCCCATGGCAAGCACTGGTGCGATCAGGAAAAAGCCGCCCGCCAGCACGAACACCCACGCGAATGCACCGCTGAACACCAGCGCCCAGGCAATCATCGCGCTGACCCCGGCCAGGGCGATGCCATACATCATGAAGGGGAGAGGCGCTCGCAGATAATCCTGCCATGCGCCGCTTAACCAATGGAAGGGTGCATCTATGGAAACCGTCGCCACGTCTGGCAGTTTGAACGTCTGCTCCGTCACTTTTCCTCCCGCGGAGCCAGTTATGCTCTTGGCTCTCGACTCATAAAGAGACGGCAAATCGCCAGGGAGCGCTATCCGTAATCTTCCTTAGGGCAGCCATCAGCCGCCATAATCAGATAGGCTCCGCGCGGTGCGATGAAACCGCAGGCGCTGGGCGTAATCCAGCGGGTCTTTCGGCTTAACCAGGGCATCATCTGGCGTATCGGTCCAATCGACCAGGCGTGTTAGGAAAAACCGTAAAGCCGCGCCGCGGCAGAGGATCGCGAATGCATTTGCCTCGTATCGTGAAAGAGGTCGAATGCTTTGATAGCCTGCGATGAGATTTGCGCCTTTGGAGAAGTTGAAGGCTCCGTCTGGCTCGAACGCCCAGGCATTGAGGCAGACAGCAAGGTCATAAACCAGCGCGTCTGTGCAGGCGAAATAGAAATCAATCGCACCCGTGAACGTGTTGCCGAGAAAGAAGGCATTGTCGGGGAACAGGTCAGCATGAATTGTACCGCGCGGCAGGTCTTCGGACAGGTCGGCTGAGGCGGAGATGTCTTCGAGGTCCGCAGCAATCTTGTCCGCCAAGCCCGGTTGCAAGGCCTCCGCCGTATCCTCACGTCCGGCCCAGAGATGGGGCCAGGCGCGCGGCCCGAGATCATTGTTTCGAACCAGCGCAAAATCTGCGGCGGCCTGATGCAACTGCGCCAAGCCTTCCCCCATTTGCCGGCATTGGCTCGCGTTTGGAACTTTCGGGGAAAGCCCTTGAAGGAAAGTTACGATGACGGCGGGCCTACCGGCCAAGCTTCGAAGCGCCTCGCCGTCTGTGCCCGCCACAGGCAATGGGCAGGAGAAGCCGTTCGCCGCGAGGTGCTGCTTGAGCGCGATGAAATAGGGCAGATCTTGCGGGTTCGCGCGCTTCTCGAACAGGGTCAGGATGAACCGTCCGGTCGTCGTTTCGAGATAATAGTTCGAGTTCTCGACGCCTTCGGCAATGCCTTTGAAGGCAATCGCCTCACCGAGCGCATACTCGGTGAGAAAATCCGCCAGCTGATCGTCAGAAACACTCGTATATACGGCCATAAATCAGGCTGTAGCGGGCGTCTCATCTGGCGTCCACAGGTCGCGTTGCATGGTCCGGCCCATGAGCAGGAAATGCGCCGCCGCCCAGAACAGGAACAAGAAGCCGATTGAAATCGCCCAGCGGACGCCGTTTTTGCGTGCGGGCGCGCAATATTCAGCATTGGTAGCGAGCGCCTCCGCCAATTCTGCTTCGCTCAGATTGGTTTCGCGTCCGTCCCGCACCGCTTTCAATTGCGATTCGATTCCGCCGCACTGGTTCAGCGTAAGCGGCGCTTCCATCGACACCAGGGTGCGTTTGGAAACCGTATCCGAGATGAAACCGATCGCCGGCGGTCCGGCGCCGTAGCCGATCAAATTAACGACGAAGAGCATCAGCGCCGCGGCCGTCGCACGCATGCGCGGTTCGACCAGTTTCTGGGTCACTGAAAACATTGGTGCGAGATAGGCATAGCGTAGGATAGCCGCGAGTGCGAGGAAGGGCACGGCCATCCAGATCGCAGCAGTGCCTTCGGCGAAACTGACTGTGTTGTATCCTATGATTGCGACCGGCACACACAAGGACATACCAAGCGCCGGGACCCAGCTATCGGCATTCGGGTATCGTGCGCGCAATCGATCGGCGACAATGCCACTGCCAATTGTCCCGATGCCTGCCGCGATGCCGAGCAATCCACCATAGAGCAAAGCCGCTTCGAACAGTTCTAGTCCATGGACGCGAATCCAGAACGGCGCCACGAACTGGCCAACGCCATAGCCAACGAAGGACGCAATCGCGCCACCTAAAGAGACGTGCCAGAAGCTTGGGTTGCGCCCGATAATGCTGAACACTTTGAACGGCGACGGCATGCGTCTTTGCGCTGCGGCCTCTGCACCGCCCGGGTCGGAATACCCGCGAGGGGGCTCTTTCACGGTCATCTTGAAAATCACAGCACCGAGCACGCCGGGCAAACCCATCCAGATGAATGCATCGCGCCAGTTCAACCCGTCCTGATTGGCGATCCAGGCCCCCCCCACGGCGGCGAGCATTGAACCAATCGGGATGCCCAGGGCAAATATGCCCAGGGCTGATGAGCGTTTTTCTGGCGGGAAATAATCCGAAATCAAAGAATGTGAGGGCGGTGAACAGCCTGCTTCTCCGATCCCCACGCCAACGCGCGCAAGGGCAAATTGCAAGGTATTCTGCGCCATGCCGCAGAGCACCGTCATGCCACTCCAGGCTGCCATGGCAATGGCGATAATGGTTGTCCGGTTCTTTCGCTCCGCGAGCATCGCAAACGGGATGCCCAGGATCGTGTAGAGCAATGCGAAGGCAAGGCCGGACAATAATCCAATCATCGTATCCGAAAGACCAAAAGTCTCACGAATGGGTTCGCCAAGGACACCTATCAGGGTCCTGTCGATGAAGTTAAACGTATAGACGACGATCAATGCGAACAGGACATAAGCCCGGTACCCCGCGCTGCCATAGCCGTCATTCGCGGGCGCTTCTGATTGAGCTTCGTTCGCTATCTCTGCCATTACGCGGTCCCCGTCTTGGCCACCAGGTCGTTCTCAAGGTGCCTTGAGGCCATGTAGAAACAGCCTGCGGCGACAATGAACCAAAGCGTGGTGACTGAAATCGATTGTTTCAGGCCGGCAGAGCGCCCCGACGCACAACTCGCAAGTTGGTCATCCGTCAGTCCGTCCGCAGCGGCGCAAATTGAGGCGCTGAGGCCCTCGCTGCTGAGCGCCATGCCGGTGAAGACATCGCTCATGATACCGACAAATTGTGGTCCGATCCCATTGCCGATAATCGACACAATGATCAGCAGGATCGCGATCGCGGTCGCGCGAGAGCGGACTGATACGACGCCTTGGCCAATATTATACTGCGCGCCGAGATAGGCGTAATGGCAGATCGCGGCGAGCCCCCAAACCACGAAAACGACCACCAGGCTCGAGGCATAAAAAGCGAATATGTAAAGCGGCACGGCGAGCAACAGTCCGATGGCCGGGATCAGCGCGACGGCGGTGCTGAACCGATGCGAGAACCGATCTGTCAGATACCCGCCAAGGAACGTGCCGACCGCCGCAAGGGCCGACAAGGGCGCGCCAAAATTGATGGAAGCTTCGCGCACGCCTAGACCATGCTCCCGGATCAGGAATGGGATCTGGAAGGTGAACAGGCCATAGCCGACAAAAGCCACCAGCGCCGCGCCTGCGGACATCCACCAAAAGCTCGGCTTTGAGGCGAGTTCCTGCAAAGTCTCTTTGGTCGAGGCCTTCTCAACCTTTTGTGCATCAGGCGGATCAGAATAACCGCGTGGTGGTTCCTGCACGGTCCACCAAAGGATGGCCCCGATCAACACACCCGGCAGGCCAATCACGACAAAGGCGATGCGCCAGCCTTCGACATTCTGCCAATCAATGCCTGTGAACAGGCCGCCGACACCAATGCCGTCGAGCCAGGCGCCGAAGGCGGGACCGCTGAGCTCGGCCAGGGGGCCACCAAACAGATAGGCGAGCACGCCGCCAAGCGTCACGCCCATGGAATAGATGCCAAGCGCGGTCGCCCGGTGTTTGGCCGGATAATAATCGCCGATGATCGAATTGGCGGGCGGCGTACAGCCCGCCTCACCGACAGCCACGCCGATGCGGAACAGCATCAGTGTGATGAAACCCGCCGCCACACCGCACAGCGCCGTCATCACGGACCACAGCACGATACAGACGACGATAATATTGACCCGGTTGAACCGGTCCGCCGCCATCGCAATGGGAAGCCCCATCACGGCGTAAAAAATTGCGAAAGGCCAGCTGGCGAGCAGGCCAAACTGGGTGTCGCTCAAGCTGAATGTCTGGATAATCGGCTCAGCGAGCACGCCGATCAGGTTCCGATCGATGAAGTTGAGGGTGTAAACCACCATCAAGGCGATCAGAACATAGGATCGGTATCCTTTGGACCCATAACCCGTTTCATGCCCGTTCGCCGCCGCGGTTGCGGTCGCGGTGTCGCTCATTCAAAGCCTCCCAAGCTACGCCTTGAACGGCGCATGTATTTATTTCTCGTCACGGTAGCCCTCCCGCCACACTGCGCAAGTCTTTTCGCAGCGGGAGGCAGTGCAAATCAGGACTATCGGATCGCTACCGGATTGATGATGGCCTGCACTGTACCTTCCAATCGCGGCACGCCGAGCGTGAAGAAAAATGCGCCTTCTCCATCAGCGGCCAGGTCATCGGTGACCATATTCTCCAGGATATAGACCCCATTCTTGGCGAGCAGCGTCAAGTGCACGTCAAATGGGCGGGTCTCATCCTCAAATGGTATGGCTTCCAGGGCCCAGGTGTCGGCGCCCACGGCCACCACCCCAAGGTCTGACAGGTATTGTGCGCCGCCAACCCCAAGGCCAGGCGACAGGGGCGCCAGCGTCGTTTCACCGGCCGTCGCCTTCATTTTTCCGGTATGGAAGATAACCACATCGCCGGCCTCAATGGTAACGCCGGCGCGCTCTGCTGCGGCGTCAATCTCAGCTTGATTGAACGCCGTGCCGTCTGGCACCGGATCGGCAAAACTCTTGGTCATGTCGAGCAAAATGCCGCGCGTCGCGATCGGCGGCAGGGTATGGGTGCCAAATTGCGTGAGCCCGGATGTGGTCACAAAATCACCGACCGGGACGCCATTATAATAGCGATGATTGATGCCCATATGCCCGAGCCCATCAATCTGACTACCAATGCCAACAAAGGTATCGACATAATCATCATTTCCGGTGGCCTGGTTGGCGCCGAGCGGTGTGCCCGAGCCATCTGAGAGCTGCAGGACCATGACGTCATATTCGCGTGGGCCATAGGCGGGCGTATCGCGTCCCGTGACCATGCCGAGACTGAACGTCTTGCCTTCCTGAACCAAACTCGCCGCGGCGGCAGTTTTCTCTGGCGTCAGATTGTTCAGGGCGCCGAGCCGGTCCGCGCCGCCATATTTGGACGGAAACCAGGTTGAACTTGTCTCGGCAGGTGCCTCTTCAGGGGTTTGTGCGCAGGCAGCAGTCGCCAGTAGAGCGGCGCTCAATCCCAATCCAATCGCTTTCATATCTCGTCTCCTCCGACCTGTTTTCGGTTAGACTGACGAGATGGCTGAGGCGTGTCCAGAGATTTCGTCGCGACGGGTCGATCAAATCAGACCTTCTGTCTTGAAGCTGGTGACGCCATGCTTAGCGGCGATCAGATGGTCGTGAACAGTGATTTCAAACGGCGCCAGCGCGTCGACGATTTCGCGGGTCATATCAATGTCCGTGCGCGACGGGGTTGGGTCGCCGGAGGGGTGATTGTGCACCAGGATCAGCGCCGACGCTGACAATTCCAACGCCCGACGGGCGATCTCGCGCGGATAGACTGGCGCATGATCCACCGTGCCTTGGCCCATCAACTCATCACTGATCAACTGGTTCTTGCGATCGAGAAAAAGCACCCGAAATTGCTCGCGTGTTTCATGTTGCAATTGCTGGCGCACATAAGCGAGCAGGGCGCTCCAGCTTGAGATAACCGGACGCGACTGGATTTTTTCCCGGGCCGCGCGATCGCCGATTTCTTGCGTCGCTTTCAAATAGGCAGCGACGGTGTCTCCGACGCCATCGATTTCGACAAGCTTGTGGGCCGGCGCCGCGAATACGGCAGACAACGATCCGAACCGTGTCAGCAGCGCTTTCGCGACGGGTTTCACATCGCGTCTCGGAATGAAGGCAAAAAGGAGCGTTTCCAGAAGCTCGTAATCTTCCAGTGATCCTGCGCCGCGCTTTAGCAGCTTCCCGCGTAAGCGGTCCCGGTGTCCCTGCCAGTGTGGTTTGGCAGGTGATTGGCTCAAGGGCGTACCGTGTGTGGGGTGTGCAGGCCATTCGGCGAGGCCGTGAAGATCTCGCACCCATCCTTGGTGACGCCGACCGAATGCTCGAACTGCGCCGACAATTTGCGATCACGCGTGACCGCGGTCCAGCCATCGCTGAGGATTGCCGCATCCTTGCGTCCGACATTCAGCATGGGCTCGATGGTGAAAAACATGCCTTCTTTGAGCTCGGGCCCGGTGCCTGCGCGGGCGCTGTGCACGACATTGGGTTCGTCATGAAAGAGCTGGCCAAGGCCATGGCCGCAGAAGTCTTCGACCACAGAGAACCTGTTTTTGCGCGCGATTTCGGAAATCGCGGCGCCAATATCGCCAAATCGGTTTCCAGGCTTCACGGCGGCAATGCCAGCCATGAGTGCTTCATAGGTGACATCCATCAGACGTGAGGCAATCCGTTTTGGTTCGCCTGCGGCATACATCCGCGAATGATCTCCATGCCAGCCATCCACAATGACGGTCACGTCAATATTGGCAATATCGCCGTCTTTAAAGGCGCGATCGCCCGGGATGCCATGACAAATCACGTGATTGAGCGAAATACAGGAGGCGTGCCGATAACCGCGATAGCCAATCGTGGCCGATTGTGCGCCGTGATCATAAACAAATTCGCGGATCAAATCGTCAATATGACCGGTAGTGACACCGGGTTTGACTTCGTCGACCAACATATCGAGGCATTGGGCGACAAGGCGACCTGCCTTCCGCATGCCCTCGAAGCCCGCTTCATCATGAATTCGAATTTCGCCCGTGCGCATGGGCAGCATGATGTCTGCTTCCGTCATTTGCCGTCTACTTTCTCAGATTTGGATCAGCCAGACTGTATATATGACAGCGATTGGTAGAAACTTCCAGTGACAAGCTGATTACACGTGTAATGGCGTATTGGCAGTTCTGAAAACACGCGCGGCTTGTATCGCATTGCGCCTTGCTCGGACTTGCGTCAGCGTGACGCTTGGAGAGTTTTATGTATCGTTTGGTTTATGTCAGCACCGCAGAGGACGGGATCAGCCAGTCAGAGATTGGTGATATCCTTGATGTGTCTGAATCCAATAATCACGAGCGCATGATTACCGGCTTTTTGGCGCATAATGGGCGACACTTCATGCAAGCGCTTGAGGGTGATCGTGACGAAGTACGTGAAATCTACGACCGCATCATCAAGGATCATCGTCATTTCGGCGTAGTCCAGATTATCGGCGAAAACATTCGCGAACGGGCATTCCCGGATTGGGCGATGAATTATTTCCGTGTCGATGATCCCAAAGGCCATACGATGATCATCAAGCACGATGACCCAGTTGATGGGCTTCTGCCCCAGGAAATGCCGCGCGAATTACTGCATCTGTTCACGCGATTTATGCACATTGAGAAAGCGCCAGCGTAAACCCATTGGCAACGGCTTTCTGACAGGTTGGCCCTCGAAGAGTACGGGGGTCCTCATGGATCAGGAAACCAATAATATGATGGAACGCGTGACGAAACTCGGGGAAATGTCCGAGACCGAAGCCCGGCGCATCGTCAACGAGACCTATAAGGACGGAATCGTCAGTCGTGGCGAGGCGGAAGCCCTGTTTCGGATTAATGATGTCCTGAAATCGACGGATCCGGAATGGTCGAGCCGGTTCCAAGAGGCGCTCAAGGATTATTTGCTGACCCGCGAACCGCCAGAAGGATGGGTCACTGACGAGGAGGCCGATTGGCTTCTGGCCCAAGTGCACACCGACGAAGCAAAACCCAGCCTTGAAGAAATTGACCTGTTGCTAGCGATTTTGCGCCAGGCCGAGGGCGCGCCGCAAAAGCTCGCCCATTATACGATTGAGGCCATCAGTGCGCGTATCATCGCCGATGGTGTTGCCAATTTGAATATGGTGGAGCGCATGCGGTATGCGCTTTATGCAGGCTCCAGCGACGGTGGTCTGTGGGTTACGGCGTTCGAAGCTGGCATTCTGTTCAAGACCAATGATGGCATTGCCAACGCACGCAATGCGTCGACCTGGAATGACCTGTTCGCGCGGGCTGTGGGCAATCACCTCATGGCGCGCGCGCATCCTGACCCAAAAACCGTGGAGAACGCTCTGTCGCGTGAAGCCTGGTTAAAGGACACGTCTGGCTCAACCGGCGGATTCTTTGCTCGCATGGGCGCCTCATTCACAAATGGCTCCTGGTTCGAGAAAGTGACCTATAATGGTGACAAGGCGGCCAAGGCTCGGATGGCCGCGGCGGAAGCGGCGGCACGTGAGGCTGAAAAAGTCACGGCGGATGAGAATTCCTGGCTTTTGCGGCGACTTGGATGGGATGAAAAGATCTCTCCAGCCGAGAACGCCTTGATTGAATTCCTGAAAAAGGAAGCCCCAGGCTTCACTCAGGGGCTTGTGATCGCCGCCTGAGGCGCGCGCACAATCTTACCAAGCGGCAACCTCGACAACCTGTCTCGCGCATTCTAAGCCCGGCGACGGACGATCGAATAACCATGCACGAGGGCCGCAAATGTTCAATAAAATCCTGATTGCCAATCGCGGCGAGATTGCTGTGCGTGTGAT
This sequence comes from Hyphomonadaceae bacterium, assembly GCA_024743315.1. Lineage (GTDB taxonomy): Bacteria > Pseudomonadota > Alphaproteobacteria > Caulobacterales > Hyphomonadaceae > Henriciella. The sequence continues at coordinate 161,936 of JANSWU010000004.1, read as the reverse complement.
CAAGACCTGTCGGCGGCTGGGGATTAAAACCGTGGTGGTGTATTCGGACGCTGACGCCGGCTCTATGGCTGTTGAGATGGCGGATGAGGCGGTTCATATCGGCCCATCTCCGGCTGCCGAATCCTATCTTGTCATGGACAAGATTGTCGATGCGGTGCGCCAAACCGGCGCCGAGGCGGTGCATCCAGGCTTTGGGTTCCTGTCTGAGAACCCGGATTTCGCCAAACGCCTGAAAAAAGAAAAAATCGTCTTTATCGGCCCGAACCCGCATGCAATCGAGGCGATGGGCGATAAGATTAGCTCAAAAAAGCTCGCGGCCGAAGCCGGTGTCTCCACTGTGCCGGGCCATATGGGCCTGATCGATGACACCAAACAGGCAGTGAAGATCAGCCGCGAAATCGGCTATCCGGTGATGATCAAGGCGTCGGCTGGCGGCGGCGGCAAAGGCATTCGGATCGCGTATGACGACAAGCAAGTTGAAGAAGGCTATCCGGCCGTAAAGGCAGAGGCGACAGCATCATTTGGCGACGATCGCATATTCATCGAAAAATTTATCCTCGAGCCACGCCATGTCGAAATCCAGGTCATGGGCGATAAGCACGGCAATTGTGTCTACTTGTTCGAGCGCGAATGTTCGATCCAGCGCCGAAACCAGAAAGTGCTGGAAGAGGCCCCGTCTCCGTTGCTGGATGAGGCAACGCGCAAGAAGATGGGCGAGCAGGCGGTGGCACTTGCCAAAGCCGTGGATTATGACAGCGCCGGAACCGTTGAATTCGTTGCCTCTGGCAAGGATAAGAGCTTCTATTTCCTGGAAATGAACACACGCTTGCAGGTCGAGCATCCGGTGACGGAAATGATCACTGGCGTGGATCTGGTCGAGCAGATGCTGCGCTCGGCTTATGGCGAGAAACTGAATCTTGAGCAGGATGAGCTCAAGATCAATGGCTGGGCGATCGAGAGTCGGGTCTATGCAGAAGACCCATACCGCAATTTCTTACCTTCAATCGGGCGCTTGAAACGGTTCCTTCCACCGGCTGAGGGCACGCTATCCGGTGGTACTGTGCGCATGGATAGCGGTGTTCGCGAAGGCGATGAAATCTCGATGTTCTACGATCCGATGATCGCCAAGCTTGTCACCCACGGCAAGGACCGCGATCACGCGCTGGACGTCCAGGCCGAGGCGCTGGATCGGTTTCATATTGAAGGCATTCAAGACAATATGCCGTTTTGTGCCGCGGTGATGGATGAGAAACGGTTCCGGTCCGGCAACATCACCACCGCCTATATCAAAGACGAATTCCCTGACGGCTTTCAGGGCACCGAACCGACCAAGGCACAAAAGACGATGCTGACCGTGGTCGCCGCCTATGTGCATGGCGTGCATACGCGCCGAGAAGGTCAGATTACCGGGCGTATGTCACCGGTCGAACCCTTACGCCGACAGTGGGTTGTCGTGCTGGGCCAGGATTACACACCGGTGGAGTTGGAGCTTGGTAATGGCGAAGCCACAATCAAGATCGGTAAGAAATCTCATTCATTCGTGACCGAATGGACCCCGGGCAAGCCCTTGGTCGAGGGTGCATTGGATGGACAGGCGATTGCAGTCAAAGTCGCTGCGCGCACCGAAGGCTATCTGGTTCGACACCGCGGCGTCCGTCTGGATGCTCTGGTGTGCACCCCGCAGGTTGCAGATTTCCACAAACGCCTGCCGGAAAAAGAAAAGCCGGACCTGTCAAAACTCATCATTTCGCCCATGCCGGGTCTGGTCGTCTCAATCGATGTGGCCGTGGGACAGGAGGTCCAGGAAGGGGAAGCGGTCTGCATTGTTGAGGCAATGAAGATGCAGAACATCATTCGGGCCGAAGCCGATGGTACCGTGAAGGCGATCAATGTTGGCGCAGGCGACAGCGTGGCAGCTGATGAAATCATGCTTGAATTTGAGTAGAGCGCGGCAATTTTAATTGTTTCTAGCGCGAATTTGACTAGCTTGCGTTCAGATGAAGGAGCTTGGCATGGTCAATCTGCTGTTTAACCCGAATGGGCGTATCGCCCGTAACCGTTTCTGGCAGGGCATGGTCGTTTTAACGGTGGCAAGTGTCTTGGTTGGCGCTGGTTCAGCCATGTTGGGACTCTTGTTCAGCCTGCTCGCTTATGCGCTGATTTATCCGTATATTTGCGTCTATGGGAAACGCCTGCACGATGCTGGTCTGACCGCCTGGTGGGTGCTCGCGGTTTGGCTTGGAACAGTGATTTTCAATATGGTGGTCAGTATGATCCTGACGCCAATGTTCATGGGCGAAGAAGAGCTCAAAATTCAGGAAGAAATGACTGAGCGTTTGATGGCGGGCGACTTGGCAGGATTCTCGGAAGGCGCCGAAATATTGTCGGCTGAGCTGCTGCCGCTGACTCTGTTCATGACCGTGCTGACAAACGCGGTGGCGGCTGTCGTGGTTGGATACCTGAAAACCGAGCCGCGGGAAAACAAGCATGGGCCGGTCCCCGGAACGAGTGCGGCGGACACTTTCCAATAATTCTTGTCTGTCGATAAAATCTTATCGTTTATTGATAAAGTTTTTGATCCGTGTATAAGCGGAACCAAGAAGAGCACCATCAAAGGACGAAATCGCAATGAGCGACGCCACCGCCTCCCAGAACGCCTTGGATCCAAACCGCCCATGGATTGTGAATGAAGAAGAACTGCCCGCGAAAATGCAGTGGTTCGACACCCTGTTCAATCCTTCTGGTAAGTCGCCAAAGCTGCATTTTACGCGCGCTTGGACCGCTTTGTTCTTCATTGGCGTTTTTGTGTGGTTTGGCGTCGGAGCGATCATCACAGTGATCGGCATCGCCGGAGTCGATACGTCCGGGCTCTCGGCCTTTCATTCATACTTGATCGCCATCACCTTGGCAGTGACCTCTCTATGCTCTTACGTCATTCATACAAGACGCCTCAACCATGCTGGAAAGATCTCACTACGGGCTCTGATTGTGCTCGTGCCGCTTGCCCTCGGTGCCGTTTCCTTCATGGGCGGTGTGAGCCAGAAGGCAGTCGAATATGATGAGCTTTATGAAAAACGCGCTGAATTTTTGGCTGACCCGGCGGCTTGGCGCGAAGCGCGTCTGGAGGAACAGCGACAGAGGCAGGCGGAAGCTGAAAAAGCCAGAGAGGAAGCCGAGCGCGCGCGTGAAAATGGCGAAAAAGGCGCAGGTGAAAATCGAGGCCAGCGTGGTGGACAAGGCCGCGGCGGGCCTCCCGGCGGATGGAATCAAGGCCCGAGTCCCGAAAACCCGCTACCGAGCAAAGCAGAGTTTATCGTACGCCCCAATCTCAGCGCGTTTTATATGCCAATCGTTGGGTTGAATGCCCTGATCATGATCTGGAGCCTGCTCTGGGTCGCGCGGGTTCCAAACTTTGGCAAAGCGCCTGATCCTGACTCGTACGAAAATCAACCCTTCGCTTAGACCGGCGGCGCACACAGCTTCGTTTCAGACTCAAACACGCGTTCAAACGCCTGCTTCAAGGCCTCGTCAGCTTCATCCATATCAACGGGCAATCCCAGATCGACAAGGCTGGTTACCCCATAACGCGGGTCATCAATCCCGCAGGGGGTGATTCCGGTAAAATGCTCGAGATCGGGTTCGACATTCAGGCTGATACCGTGAAAGCTCACCCATCGTTTCAATCGAATACCGATCGCGGCGATCTTGTCTTCCCGGAGGTGACCGCCTGGCTGGGTGCGATCGACCCACACACCGACCCGGCCATCCCGCGTGTCGGCATCGACATTGAACCGCTTCAAGGCTTCGATGATCCATCGTTCAAGATTGGCAACGAAAGCGCGGATATCGCGGCCGCGTGCGGCGGCGTCCAGCATGACATAGGCGACGCGTTGCCCCGGCCCATGATAGGTGTATTCACCGCCGCGACCGGCCTCATAGACCGGAAATCGAGACGGATCGCGGAGGTCTTCCAGCTTGGCGCTGGTGCCTGATGTATAAAGCGGTGGATGCTCGAGAAGCCAGATCATTTCGGGCGCGCCGTCTTCGCGAATCGCCTGGGCATAAGCCTTCATCGCCTGATGCGCCGCATCATAATCCACAAGGGCAGGGCTCACGGCCCAAAGGACGGTCGGACGTTCTGTCATTGGACTGCATATAGCGAAGACTTTTCGCTTCACAATCGGGGCACTGCCGCGTATATGGCGCGCTCTACCCGGCGTGCGGCCGTGGCGGAACTGGTAGACGCGCAGCGTTGAGGTCGCTGTGGGGCAACCCGTGGAGGTTCGAGTCCTCTCGGCCGCACCATTTTCTCAAGGCTGAAACGACATTACCCGATTTCAATCGGGTGTGAGGTCTTTTTGTCCACGTCGCCACAGTGCGTTGAGGCGACTAATGAAGAATGGGTTTTCCCGCTCCAGCGCTGCTGGCCAATCAAACACCGTTGAAAACGGCCACGCGCCCATGCGCGACTCGATGTCTGTCAGCCGCTGGGGCCAAACGCCGTCCCCCATGATGGCAAGACGGCAGCGATCACCTGATAGTTCGGCTGCGAACACACCTACTGCGGCAGAATTGGCGGCCGGGTGCGGAATTTTCGCGAACAGGGTGCGAGGCGATGTAAAAAGAGAGATCGAGATAAGGATCTCGTCTTGGTCGATAGTCTTTGGATTGGATGCGTCGAGAAACTCGACGGCAGTCAGAGATCGGTGGGTGGTCGTAATTTGTGCATCGAGGCCGAGCAAGGCGAGGCTGTAATCGCATTGACCGGGGGCTGCACAGAGTCCGCCGCCAATCGTGCCGCGTTGATGGGTGGCTGGATCGCCAATCTGTGCCGCGATTTGGGCGAGCCCGGGCAAGGCGGATTGGACAAGTTGGGATTGGCTGATGGCGTGATGGGTTTCGGCCGCCCCGATCTCGACTCTGTCGTCCTTTTGGCGAATGCCGCGCAATTCGTTCACACGGTGCAGTGAAATAATATGCTCTGGCGTTTGCGTCCCTGAGCGCAGCTGCGGAGTGAGCCACTGTCCGCCAGCAATCAGGACAGCGGTACCGTCCTGAGCCAGAAGGTCTCGTGCAGCCGCGATCGTGTCGGGCGTGAGAAGCTGAGGCTTAATCGGCATGGTTTCGCTTCAAACAAGCACGCCAGATCTTTTCTGGCGTTGCAGGCATATCGATACGCACGCCAAGCGCCGAGGCGACGGCATTCATGAAAGCCGGCGGGGCTCCGATCGCTCCTGCCTCACCGCACCCTTTGGCACCGACCGGGTTTGAAGGGCAAGCGGTAAACGTCGTATCCGTCTCGATTGCGACCAGGTCCGTGGCCCGCGGCAGGGCATAGGTTGCATACGAGCGCGTGATCGGTTGCCCGGTCTGCGGATTATATAAGGCCTCTTCCATCAATGCCTGGCCAATGCCCTGCGCGATCCCGCCTTGCACCTGACCGTCGACAATCATCGGGTTTATGATTTGGCCAAAATCATCGACCGCGGTGAAGGCAACAAGGTCAATCTGACCCGTTTCGGGGTCGATTTCGACTTCGCAGACATGCGTGCCGGACGGGTAGGTGAAATTGATCGGATCGTAAAACGCGCTGGCTTCCAATCCCGGCTCAAGATCCAACGGATAGTCATGCGGTACATAAGCGGCGTGGACGACGTCTTGCAGCGGCACGTGGGCATTTCGCGCGTCATCGTGAAAATGGCCGTCACGGAACTCGATATTATCTACGCTTTTGTTCAAGAGATGCGCCGCGATGCGCTTGCCTTTTTCGATGATCTTGTCCGTCGCTTCCAGAATAGCCGACCCGCCGACCGCGAGTGAGCGCGATCCGTAAGTGCCCATACCCATCGGAGTTTTGTCCGTGTCGCCATGGATGACAGCAATTTCGTTGAGCGGCAGACAAAATCGATCTGACACCAATTGTGCAAAGGTTGTCTCATGGCCCTGGCCGTGACTGTGCGACCCGGTGAAGACTTGCAATTTGCCAGACGGCGTGAACCGCAACAGCGCCGACTCCCATAATCCGACATCAGCGCCGAGTGCGCCGGCCACTGCAGACGGCGCGATCCCGCAGGCTTCGACATAACAAGAGACGCCAATGCCGCGCAGACGGCCCTGCGCTGCGGCCTCATTCTGGCGCGATTGAAACGTGTCGACCCTGGCAAGGTCCATCGCTCGATCGAGGTGCGCCTCATAGTCGCCGACATCATATTCCAGCGCGACCGGCGTTTGATATGGAAACTCGTGAGGCCGGATAAAGTTCTTTCGCCGCAAAGCGACAGGATCGACCCCGATTTCCCGGGCGGCCTGATCAATCAATGTTTCCAAAAGATAGGTCGCTTCCGGGCGCCCAGCACCGCGATAGGCATCGACCGGTGCCGTATTGGTGAAGACGCCTTGCACGCGGCACGAAATGGTCCCGGTCTTATACGGGCCGGCCAGCATCGTGGCGTATAAAAATGTCGGCACGAACGCCGCAAAGCTCGACAGATATGCGCCAAGATTGGCCGTGGTCTCGACGTTCATTGCGAGAAAGTTGTGGTCGGCATCCAAGGCAAGCCTGGCGGTGGAGACATGGTCGCGGCCATGTGCGTCGGTCAGGAACGCTTCTTCACGACTGCTGACCCATTTGACCGGCCGACCCATATGGCGGCTGGCCCAGAGGCAAACACATTCCTCGGGATAGATGAATATCTTGGACCCAAAACCGCCGCCGAGATCCGGAGAGATGACCCGCAATTCGTGTTCGTCAATGAAGCCAAGGGTCTCGGTGATTACCTTGCGCGCCATGTGCGGGTTTTGGCTGGTTGTGTACAACACTGAGGATCCGCGACCAGGCTGATAATCCGCTAGCGCAGCGCGCGGCTCGAGCGCATTCGGGATGAGTCGATTATTGGTCAGATCGATTTCGGTGACGTGTGCGGCATTGGCGAGAATCTGTTCGACGCCTGTTTCGTCTCCGAATTGCCAGTCAAAGCAAATATTGTTTTCAGCCTCGCCGTGCAGTCTCTCTGACGTCGAAGCGTCCGTCGGCGAAATGTTGTGTGGCAGGGGTTCGTGCTTGAGGCGTACACGTCGCGCAGCATGCCGGGCCGCCTCCGCGCTTTCGGCGAGCACGACGGCAAAGGCGTCGCCGACAAAGCGAACAGTTTGGTGCGCAAGAAGCGGACGTGCGCCGCCCTGCATGGGCGTGCCATCGCGCGAATGGACAGTCCATCCGCATCGGAGTTCACCGATTTGGTCTGCGGCAACATCTTTCCCGGTCAGCACCGCGACGACGTCTGGCATATTCTCGGCTTCGCGGGTCTCGACCTTGACGATCCTGGCATGCGGAACCTCGGAGCGCACAAACACCGCGTGAAGCTGACTCGCCAGGTTCAAGTCAGCGCAATACTGACCACGCCCGGTGAGAAAACGCGCATCTTCAACCCGTTTCGGGGATGTGCCTACTGCGCCGGCATCTGGGTTTGCCGCGTTCGTCGCATCGCTTGTGTCAGAAACATAGGCTTGCACCGCTTTAACGATGGTCTGATAGCCTGTGCAGCGACATAGATTACCTTTCAAACCTTGGCGTATTTCAGCTTCGCTGGGGTTTGGATTGTCCTGCAACAAGGTGCGCACGGCCATCAGCATGCCAGGCGTGCAGAACCCGCACTGCAAGGCATGGGCATCGCGGAACGCGGTTTGCAGAGGATCAAGTTGATCCTGTTGGGCGAGGGCTTCGACCGTTCGAATCTCGGCCCCCTCAACCTGACCTGTGAGCACAGTGCAAGCTTTCGCAGGCGCGCCGTCGATTTCGATGAGACAAGCCCCACACCGCGCTGAATTGCAGCCGACATGAACCCCTGTCAGATTCAACTTATCGCGCAGCGTATCGACCAGCAAATCAGATCCAGCTGCCGCGACTCGCCGTGTCTCCCCATTGACGATGAGGGTGATCTTGCCGGGCGATGGGTCGGGACTAGACAAATAAGCGTCCAAGCTTGCTCGGCGCCGGGACCAGCATCGGGACCCGGTCTTGATAATGACGGTAGGCGTCGCCAAACCGAGCGATGAGTTCACGCTCTTCCATCCGAATGATGAGCAGCAGCGCCCCCAGGAACAAAAGACTTACCAGATAAACGCCAGCAAAATTGCACATCATGGCCCAGCCGAGCGTGGAGATCGTCACCATCAAATAACGGGGATGACGAATGATCTCGAACGGGCCAGAGTCGATCAGTTCTGAGTCTTCATCGGCAACTTCAGGAATGCCGGCAAAAGTTCGAAAACTCAGATGTCGCCGAACCACGGAGGACAATCTGAAACTGCTCACATAGATCACCGCACCCGCGCCAAAAAGCATCAAGCTATGCCCCAGATCGGCGCCAATAATGGTTCTCGAATTCGGCAGGATCGCAGCCAGCGTGATCAGGATGGCGACCAGGGCTGCTGTATAGGCCTGCCAGTTCGGGCGCTGTTTCCAGACGCCGATGGCACCGTGGATGACCAGCCAGAAGCATGTCACAACTGGCAGGATCACAATCAAGATGATCGCCATTGCAAATCGAATATCCGCAAGCGTTTCAGCCATTTCAGGTTTGAAGCGTGGACAGTCTGTGCTGTCAAACTACAATTACGATTGAGAGTGGAAAGAGATAGGCTCCCAGCATGTCCGAAACAACGACACGCGACACTGTCCGAAAGATCATTCACGGCATGGCGAGCCGTTTGGATAAGAATGCCTCGCGCGCCATGGACGCCGTCATTCAGTTCGAAATATCCGGCGATGGGGGTGGCGAATATGCCTTGTCGATTCGCGATCAAGCCTGCGCCGTTGCGGAGGGTGGACACACCAACGCGAACGCGACGATGAAAATGTCGGTCGAGACGTTCATAGATTTGGCACTTGGGCGGACCACAGGGTCGCAAGCCTTTTATCGCCGCAAGCTGCGTTTCAATGGCGACCTCAACCTGGTGATGAAGATCCACAAATTGTTCCCGTCCGTTTCGATTGACGAGGCCAGCGCGAATTCTGCGTGACGCAGGCAAGCGCACTGGGTGTTGCACATTTTTGTCGAAGACCGACGTTGTCAATCGACCGCATGGTTTACCCCGCTCGTTCCTGATCTTAAGGGGAAGCAAAACAATTCAGGAGGACCGCAATGCGCGAAGTGACACACTTCATCGGCGGCAAGCATGTGGCTGGAACGTCCGGCCGTTTTGGCGATATTTACAATCCTAATATTGGCGAGGTGCAGGCGCGCGTGGCGCTTGCCACTGAAGCCGAAGTGGCGGCCGCCGTCGAAAATGCTAAAGCGGCATTACCGACCTGGGCAGCGACCAATCCACAGCGCCGGGCGCGGGTGATGTTCGAATTCAAGCGTTTGCTCGAAGCCAATATGGATGAGCTCGCCGAACTCCTCTCATCCGAGCATGGCAAGGTAATCGCCGACTCCAAAGGCGACGTGCAGCGCGGCATCGACGTGGTTGAATTTGCCTGCGGGATCCCGCATTTGCAAAAGGGCGAGTATAGCGAAGGCGCTGGGCCCGGAATCGATGTTTACTCCATGCGTCAGCCGCTTGGTGTTGTGGCCGGGATCACGCCGTTCAACTTCCCGGCCATGATCCCGTGTTGGATGTTTGCGGTGGCGATTGCTTGCGGCAACACGTTCATCCTCAAGCCATCCGAGAAAGACCCGAGCGTCCCGCTGCGCATGGTCGAGTTGTTCTTGGAAGCGGGGGCGCCCGAAGGCGTGCTCAACATGGTCAACGGCGACAAGACCGCAGTCGACGCCATCCTCACCCATCCCGACATCAAGGCGGTGAGTTTTGTTGGCTCCTCCGACATTGCTCAATATGTGTACGCGACGGGCACGGCGCATGGCAAACGTGTCCAGGCCATGGGGGGAGCGAAAAACCATGGCATCATTCTGCCCGATGCGAATATGGACCAGGCGGTCAAAGACATAGTTGGCGCCGCCTATGGCTCAGCCGGTGAGCGCTGCATGGCACTGCCAGTGGCAGTCACGGTCGGTCAGAAGACAGGCGACGCATTTGTCGAGCGGATGATGGACGCCGCCCGGGGTCTGAAAGTCGGTGTCTCGACCGATCCAGACGCGCATTATGGACCGGTCGTCTCAGCCGCCCACAAAGCCAAAGTCGAATCCTATATTCAGATGGGTGTTGATGAAGGCGCCGATCTCAAACTCGATGGCCGAGGCCACACGCTGCAAGGCCATGAGAATGGCTACTTTATCGGGCCGTCCCTGTTCGATCATGTGAAGCCGGGCATGCGGTCTTATGAAGAAGAGATCTTCGGGCCCGTCCTGCAAGTGGTGCGGGCGGAAACACTGGAAGAAGCCGCGGCACTGCCGAGCAATCACCAATACGGCAACGGCGTCGCCATCTTTACCTCGAATGGCCGCGCGGCCCGCGAGTTTGCAAGCCAAGTCAATGTCGGCATGGTCGGCATCAATGTGCCGATCCCGGTGCCGGTAAGCTATCACACGTTTGGCGGCTGGAAACGCTCGGCCTTCGGCGACACCAATCAGCACGGCCCGGAAGGCGTGCGGTTCTGGACCAAGATCAAAACCGTCACTTCGCGCTGGCCGGAAGGTGATATCGGCGATCAGGCCTTCATCATTCCGACCATGGGTTAGGGGGAGAAGAGCATGCGAATTGCATTTATCGGACTCGGCAATATGGGCTCCGGGATGTGCGCCAACCTGGTTAAAGCCGGGCATCAGGTCACGGCCTTCGACCTGAATGCAGAAGCGGTTTCGGCGGCGACAAAAGCCGGCGCTTCTGCTGCCACGAGTATTGCGAAGGCGGTATTGGGCGCTGAAGCTGTGGTGACAATGCTGCCCGCTGGAAAGCATGTCTTAAGCGTCTATTTCGATGCACATGGTGTCGCCTCGAAGGCTGAAGCCGGGACCCTGTTTCTCGATTGCTCGACGATTGCCGTGGAGGATGCGCGCACCGCATCGAACAAGGCGGCGGAGCTTGGCTTTGAAATGGCAGATGCACCCGTCTCTGGTGGTGTTGCTGCCGCAAGCGGCGGTACATTGACCTTTATGGTGGGTGGCACGGAGTCAGCATTTGCCCGCGCCAAACCGATTCTGGAAGCGATGGGCAAGACGATTGTCCATGCTGGTGCTGCCGGCAATGGCCAGGTCGCCAAGATTGCCAATAACATGCTGCTCGGGATTTCCATGATCGCGACCTGCGAAGCCTTCGATCTGGCGGAACGCTTGGGACTGGATGCCCAGACCTTTTTCGACATTTCGTCAAAAGCGTCCGGACAGAACTGGTCGATGACCAGTTATTGCCCGGCGCCCGGGCCAGTGCCAACAGCACCGTCCAATCGCGATTATGAGCCAGGCTTCGCAGTTGACATGATGCTCAAAGACTTGCGGCTTGCGGCGGGGGCAGCAAAGTCTGCAGACGCCAATACGCGGTTTGGCACCTTGGCCACAGAGGTTTACGAGAAGCTTTCCGAAAACGGGTTCGGGAATAAAGACTTTTCGGTCATCATGCAGCACCTGGGCGAGTAAGCCGGGGCTCGCATTTCAAACCTCGGGTGATGACAAGCGGTGTCGATACTCGTATACGTTGTGTTATGACCATAACCGCTGACACACTCGAGCGGGTCGTTCTCGTCGACGAGCGCGATGCCGAAATCGGAACCGGGCCCAAATTGGAAACGCATCAAGCGGGCGCGTTACATCGGGCCTTTTCGATTTTTTTGTTTGATCAAGAAGGGCGAACCTTGGTTCAGCGTCGGGCGCTGACCAAATACCATTCGGGCGGGAAGTGGGCGAATACATGTTGTGGACATCCTCGTCCCGGTGAGGCGATTGAGGCGGCCGCCCATCGTCGGTTGCGCGAGGAGTTGGGGATGACGGCAAACCTGACGCATGGCTTTCTGACCCGTTATCGCGCCGAGCTCGACGGCGAGATGATCGAGAATGAGCTGGTCCATGTCTATTTTGGAGCGGTGACTTCATCGCCCGTCCTCAATCCTGATGAGGCCAGCGATACGCGCCTGATTGACCTGCTCAGCCTGAAACAGGGCGCGGGATTAGCGGTATCCGAACAAACGGCATGGTTGCGCCATTATTTGGACCATCATTTCGACGAACTTGTCGCCTTAAGTCAGGTCACTTTATAGCGGCGACGGTGAGTTAGCCCTTTGCGAATGAAGCAAACTTTATGAAAAATGGGTTTGACGCGATGGCAATCGCACTAGTTACGACAATGAAGAATATTTCAGGAGGAGATAACGCATGAAATTTCTTGGAAATGGGCTGAAGTCTGCGGCAGCTGCGTCTGCGCTTTCTGTCTTCCTCGTCGCCTGTGGCGGGTCCGAGCCTGCTTCGAGCAATGACACACCGGCACCGACTGACGTTGAAGCTGCCGTAACGGATGCAACTGATGCAGCAGAAGATGCTGCAACTGATGCCGCTGACACGGTCGAGGCTGCGGCGGAGGATGCAACCGAAGCTGCAAGTGATGCAGCGGATACGGTAGAAGCCGCTGCGGAAGATGCGACAGACGCGGTCGACGCGGCTGTTGAAGATGCTGCTGATGCAGCCGATGCCGCTGTCGAAGACGCGACCGAAACTGTTGAAGCGGCAGCTGATGATGCCGCCGAGGTGGTTGAGGCCGCCGCGGATGATCGCGTTTCGGCTGAAACGATTGCGGAATATGCAGCGCTGACCGGTAACGCCCAGAACGGCCGCCGGGTGTTCACCCAGTGCATGTCCTGCCACGCGGTTCAAGAAGGGCGCAACATGGCAGGGCCGTCGCTGTATGGGATTGTTGGTCGTCCAGCCGGCACGATTGAAGGGTTCCGTTACTCTGACGCGAACGCCAATTCTGGCATCGTTTGGACTGAACCAACCATGTTTGCCTATTTGGAGCGTCCGCAACAGTTCATTCCAGGCACGATCATGGCTTTCCCGGGCATTCCAAGAGCGCAAGATCGTGCGGACGTGATTGCCTATTTGAAAGAACAATCCGGTCAGTAAGACTAAGAAAATCCAATAAAATGAGCCGCTGAGTTGCAACTCAGCGGCTTTTTTGTTCATGTAATCGGACGTGGACATTCTGAGGAGTCTTTTTTGCCTGACATAGCCTTTCCCTTCTCTGCCATTGTTGGTCAGGAAGCGCTCAAGGATGCCTTATTGGTGTCGGCGATAGATCCGAATCTTGGAGGTGTTCTCGCCTTTGGAGATCGTGGCACGGGCAAAACCACGATGATCCGGTCTCTCGCGGCGCTGTTGCCAGTGCAAAGCGTTGTCAAAGATTGCCAGTTTCGGTGCGATGCGGATCGTCCCGCCAAATTGTGTGAGGCCTGTCAGGGGCTTTCAAAAGAGGGAACGCTAAAATCTGTTCAAGAAACCCCGCCGGTCATTGATTTGCCGCTTGGAGCGACTGAAGACCGCGTCCTCGGGGCGATCGATTTGGAGCGCGCGCTCGGGCGCGGCGAGATCGTCTTTGAGGCTGGCTTGCTCGCGGCCGCCCATCGCGGCTTCCTATATGTCGATGAAGTCAATCTTCTGGATGATCACTTGGTCGACATCTTGCTGGACGCGGCGGCGTCCGGCGTGAACCGCATCGAACGCGAAGGTCTCAGCCTGTCGCATGCGGCGGATTTTGTTCTGATTGGCAGCGGCAATCCAGAAGAAGGGGAGTTGCGACCGCAATTGCTCGACCGGTTTGGAGTTTTTGTTGAGGTGTCGACCCCTCGTGATGTCGCTAGTCGGGTTGAGATAATCAAACGTCGTCAAGCGTTTGACGAAGATCCCGAAGGGTTTGCGAAATCTTGGAAGCGCAAAGACGCTGCCTTGAGAAAGCGCATCGTTACGGCCCGCGAACGTCGCCCCGAAGTCGTCGCAAGTGATGAGATATTGGAGCGCTGCGCGACCCTGTGTCTGTCTCTCGGCTCTGACGGTTTGCGTGGAGAATTGGCGTTAATCCGAACGGCCACCGGCTTTGCGGCTCTGGCTGGAAAAGAGCAGGTTGAAACTGCACACCTGCGTCGTGCCGCGCCGCTTGCGCTGAGCCATCGCCTGCGAAAAGATCCGCTTGATGAAACCAAGGCGATTGCTCGGGTCGAACGCGCGGTCGAAGACGTGCTGGGCTCATGAACGTGATTGGGCCTTGGGATCGCGCGCTGCTTTGCGGCGTGCTATCCATGGCCCGTCCGGATGTCTTTGGCGGAATCCTCATCCGCGCGGCGCAGGGGCCGGTATTGAGTAACTGGCTCCGCCAGGTTGAGTCATTTGATCTCGAAGCGTCGCGGATGCTCATGGTTCCAGCATCGGTCGGACCGGACCGATTGCAAGCCTCGCTCAGCGTCGCACGGTCATTATCCGAAGGGCGCGCTATCTACCAAACAGGTCTGTTGGAAGAAGCTGCCGGACGGGTCATGGTGGTCAATGGGGTCGAGCGGATTGCCAATGATGTAGCGGCTTTGCTGGCGTCTGGCTTAGACCAGGCGAATGGCATTAAGGCGGGCCATATCGCCTTTATCGGCGTCGATGAAAGCTTTGATGGTGAAAATTCGATCCCTGGTATCCTTGCTGAGAGACTGGCCTTTCGCGCGGATTTGCACGGGCTTCGAGCCAACGATTTGAACGGGATCGTTTACAGCCGCGAGGATCCCCGTCGGATTCGCGCATCCATGTCTGCAGTTAGTATCGACGAGGCGGCGCTGACCACCATAGCAGCGGCGTGTTTGAGTTTGGGCATCCGTTCAATGCAAGTGCCGATATTCTGCATGCACGCGGCCCGTGGGTTGGCTGCATTGAAGTCCCGCTCCACGGTAGATGAAGACGATATTGCGGTAGCGTGTCAGCTCGTTTTGCCCGGACGCGCACACCCCATGCCAGAGACGGAAGCCCCTCCGCCGCAACACGAGGATCTGTCGAAATCCGATCCTGACCAGTCTTCATCAGAGCCCGGTCAGTCGGAAACCGATGGTGCGAACGAAGCCGGAAACGGCCTGGAGACGCAAATAATTGAAGCGGTCACATCGGCGCCGATCATGCTCGATGGGGCGCCGAAAAAGGGGCGCCGCCAAGATCGATCTGGGGTTTCAGGGCGGTCGGGGGAAAACGTGATCGCCCTCGATCGCGGTCGCCCGGACCGACCATTGAAATCGCAATCTGGACGTGGCCGGATCGATGTACTCGCGACCCTGCGTGCCGCCTCTCCGATGCAGGCGGCACGACAGCGGGCCTCGGGTCAGAACGGTCTCCATATCCGCAAAAGTGACTTGCGGATCAAACGGTTCAGGCGGCGCAAACAATCATCGGTCATTTTTATTGTCGACGCTTCGGGCTCAGCTGCGATGCACCGTATGGCGGAAGCCAAGGGGGCGGTCGAAAGGCTCCTATCGCAATGCTACTCACGCCGCGATCTTGTTTCTCTGATCGCGTTTTCCGGAGAGGAGGCCAGCGTGATGCTGCCGCCATCACGCTCCCTGGTTCGGGCCCGGCGTCAGATTTCAGATCTTGCCGGAGGCGGTGCAACGCCGCTCGCGCATGCCTTGGTTGAAGCATACAAACTTGCGCGCGCGGAACGCGACCGTGGACGCACTCCGTTTCTTGTTTTTCTGACGGACGGCCGCGGGAATATCACACTTGACGGAACCGCGGACCGGGCCGCTTCGCACGACCAGGTCAGCAATCTTGGGCGCACGCTGATCAAAGGGCAGTTCCCAGCTGTGTTCTTTGATACGTCCCGCCGTCCTGATCCGCGCACGCGGCGCTTGAGCGATGATCTTGGCGCGCAATATCAGTTTCTTCCCAATGCTGACGGCGACACGGTTTCGAAAATTGTTCGGCAACGTATCGGAACACGCTGAGATGGCGGCCCATGCCTCGTCTTGATCATGCTCCGCGGGCTCGATCAGGGCAACCGGACTGGTCGCGCGATGGTGGCGACTGGCCAAATCGCAATTGTAGTGAATTCTGGTACGTGGACGGGACAACCTGGCATTTGCAGAGGCGGGGGACGGGGCCGCTAGCTTTGCTTCTGCACGGGACCGGCGCAGCAACGCATTCATGGTCTCCGCTGATCCCTGAGCTTGAACAAAAGTTTGAGGTGCTGGCGGTTGATTTGCCAGGGCATGGGTTCACGCAAGTTCGACGCGGATTTCAACCGAGCCTGCCCGGCATGGCTGCGGAGCTACTCGCTCTGATGAAAGAGTTGGACGCGGCCCCGTCTACGATTGTTGGGCATTCGGCTGGCGCCGCCATTGCTCTATATGTTGCCGCGCGAAGACAAATGAGGCCGGACACATTGGTTTCGATCAATGGCGCGTTTGAACCTTTTTCCGGCCTGATGCGTTGGATTGCTCCGCTCACTGCAAAGGCGGCAACAATGGGAGGGCTTGCCGCTTGGATGGTCTCGCGCAATTCAGCCGGGCCGGAAGGCGTGCGAAGCCTGATTGAGAATGTCGGATCAGATCCGGATGCGGTGGACGCGCGGCCTTACTCGGTGCTGATGCGGCAGCGCGGTCACATTCAAGGAGCGCTCAGAATGATGGCCAACTGGAATGTCAGTTCGCTCATGCTAGATTGCTCTAAGGTCAGCATTCCAGCTTTGTTCATTGCAGGGGCTCAAGACAGAGCGGTACCGCCCGAGGTCTCTGAGCGCGCGGCTGGACGAACCCAGAATGGGACCTACCTTGAATTCGATAAGCTTGGTCATCTCGCGCATGAGGAAGCCCCTGAACTGGTAGCAGCAGCGATAAAAGACCATTGGGATCGAAGCAAAGCGCCGTGACGCGCGACCGAAACATCTGCCAGCTCGCTGCGCGTTGGGTCCGGAGACAAGGAGCACGCCATGGTGGATCTACCGCGCGATCATCCCAAACGGTTTGAGCTCAGCAATGAAGTCCATGCCAGGCCCCCGCATCCGATCAATGCGCCAGCAAAAATATCTTGCATCGCGCTGAAGACCGAACGCCCGTTCCATGACGATGACCGCGCCTATATTGAGCAATTGACCAGCCAGTTTGATGTGCCCCCGCCCGAGCGCGGAAAAAAGTATCATATCGTCAAAATGGATCATGGTGTTTTGCTTTGGGAACATCACACGGAATTTATGCGTTACACGGTAATCATCAGTGATGATGACACCTCACCGGACACAGCACTGGAGGTCTTGCCGAAAGACTGGCTCGCCAACATGCCGGGAGAATTAATCAGCGCCGTGCATATTGATATCGCGAAGTCTGGTGGCCGCGATGATATGGTCAAAGGAGCGAAAGCTTACTTTCCGACCGAAAGCCTGATCGGGGCAGAAGTCGCTGGAGGGCTCGCTTTGGTCGCCACTGATTTCAGATTGCATGACGATGGCTTCTCCAAATTTGCGGTGTTTGATCGTGGTTTGTCGGCGACGCATCTAGGCCGAACCGTGCAACGCCTGCTCGATGTCGAAACCTATCGGATTATGGCGCTGCTCGCCCTGCCGATGGCGCAGGACCTGATCCTGAAATTGTCGCGCTGGGAATTTGCGCTATCACAAATCACGTCGGAGATGTCGGAGTCGGAAGTCGAGAACGACACTGACCTTCTGGAACGACTAACGTCTCTGCAAGCGGCGATCGAGCTTGGTTACGCCCGTAGCCAATTCCGGTTTGGCGCCGCCTCTGCTTACTACGCCTTGGTGCAAAGGCGGACCAGTGAGCTACGGGAATCGCGGGTCAGCGATTTGCAAACCTTTGCCGAGTTTATCGAGCGCCGACTCGCCCCAGCGATGCGGACCAGCAGTTCGGTTGAAAACCGTATGAGAACTCTTTCACAGCGCGTTGACCGCGCAACGCAGCTCCTGTCGACGAAGGTGAACATCTCTCTGGAGCAGCAAAACCAGTCCTTGATGGAAAACATGGATCGTCGCGCAGCGCTGCAATTACGGCTGCAGCAAACCGTTGAGGGACTTTCTGTGGCAGCGATCAGCTATTACCTGATCGGCATCGTCAACTATGTCGCCAAAGGATTGGAGGCGACGTATCCGGGGGTCAAACCAGAGCTGATTACCGGGGCCTCCGTACCCCTTGTTTTGGGCCTGACCGCCTTTGGTGTTTGGCGGATGCGTCGCCATATCACCGAACACAACCCGCCAGATCGAGGCGACTAATCGCTTGCGATAATCATTTAGACAGTGCTAAGTGTACAACTATGAGTACACTCATCTTGGTGCGTATACACGTCATCGATGCCGGGGATAATGACGCCTGGCTTCGAGCGCGTTGGTTGCATTGCCAGCCTGTTGCGGAGCAGGATGCATGAGTGTCAAATTGCCAGAGCCCGCTGTCGGGTTTCCACAAGATTTCGATCATTGTCGGCGCGTAATCAAGGCGGGGTCCAAGAGCTTTCACTTCGCTTCGCTTCTATTGCCCACCAATGTTCGTCAGGCGGCTTATGCAACCTACGCCTTTTGTCGTTTTGCAGACGATGAAATCGATCTCGGTGACGATCCCGTTGCGGCGCTAAAAGGCTTGTCGGATCGGCTTGATCATATCTATGCGGGCACGCCGTATGATAGCGCGATCGATCGGGCGTTTTCGCATGTTGTGCGCGTGTTCGCTCTGCCGCGCGAGCTGCCGGATGCGCTGCTCGAGGGCATGCTCTGGGACACCGAAAACCGTCGCTATGAGACCTTCGAAGATATTCTCGACTATGCCGCGCGTGTGGCGGGGTCTGTAGGCGCGATGATGACCGTACTGATGGGCAATCGATCGCCAGAAGCTGTTGCGCGCGCCTGTGATCTCGGGCTCGCGATGCAACTGACCAACATTGCCAGGGATGTTGGCGAAGACGCTCGAGCTGGCCGGTTATACCTGCCTCTGGAATGGTTGGACGCGGAAGGCATAAAGCCAGACGTCTTCCTGAAACGCCCAACCTACAATGCTGCAATCAGACGTATCGTGAAGCGCCTACTAGATGCGGCCGATCCGTTTTATGCGCGCGGCTTGTCTGGTGTGTCCTTGCTGCCAGAAGAGTGTCAGACATCGATCCGCGCCGCTGGCAGCATCTATCGCGAGATTGGAGTGGAGTTGCGCCGGCTCGATTATAATTCGATCCAACATCGAGCAGTGGTTTCAAAGACGCGAAAAATCAAACTCCTGATTAAAGCGGCGCGAGAAAGCAGCGCCCCTTCCTCGGCCGATGCGGCGGCGGCTGCAACGCAATATCTCGTCTCTGCCGTGACGGCAAAAGAATCCACGGGCAAGGCTCCAATTCCGCCGACCCGGATCAACTGGTTGATTGATCTTTTCATGCGGCTTGAGCGTCAGGAACGGATCGTCTAGACCTCGGCCTTATGGGCACGGTTATCTTCTTGGTCGAGATTGTTGGTTTCTTCGGATTGTTCCTGGCCTGGGCCTTCTGGGAATATCGCAAGACGCAGAAACTCGTCGAACAGGACCGCAAGGCCGCTGAGGCCGCTAGCCAGGCAGACGCGGCATCCGAAACGGCAGCAGCGCCTTAACAATCGGTGAGCGCAAACGCTTTCCAGAAAAAGTCTCATGGGTCGCGAGCCCGGACACACCGCCATCATATTTCAAGATGGACCGGCTGTAGAATGGCGTATCTTCCAGCGTTTGGTGAATCCTCGGGCGGTGTTGACCGAGCGACCCTGCGCGGCGTTTGATTCGCCAGATCCCGGTGGGCGATAGGTCAAGCGACGGGTCACCAGAAACTTCGCGCGTTTGTCCTTGTCGATCGATCAGCAAATGCAGGTCGCGTTGCGGCGCTTTTGCGGGATCGGTGACATAGCGGATCAGCGTGTCGCCGCTTTTGAGCGGCGTGCGAGACCAATCCCAATAGTCGAAGCCTTTCTGGATCGGCTCGAGCCCATAATTGGAATCGACGTAGCCGTGACCGCGCCAGGACAGTCCGGGTTTTTCAAACTCGGCATAGACCTCTGCGTGCGGGCAGGCGGGGCTCCAAAAATGACGCGCATTATGATCAAGCTGAAACGCGTCCTGCATGCGATAAGGCAAGTTCACTTTCACCTGTCCGCGCAAGCGACGGGGCAGGGGGGCGCAGATTTCGTCAACATCGATGATCAACTGATCACCGTCAAAACTGACAGAGCTTTTTCCCGTCTGATAGGTCTGGCGCGCACGGATCGTCGATTTGCGCCCTCGTTCTGTCATGCTCCATCTTTGCGGGGGGCCGTACAAGGCAACATTGATAGCGCAATGATTGTCAGGCGCGTGCCATCCGCCCCATGCATAATAGGGAGAAAAGACACTGCCGACGAAGATGATAATGACAATAGCATTCTGACCGTCTTCGCTGATGCCGTCGACATACCACCAGGCATAGCCTCCGCTCGGAGGGGTGTAGTCGAATTGAAACCCAAATGGGGAGGTCGGCGCAGAAATAACCTGCTGACCAAGATTCTTAGTCCTTTGAGCGTTCGAGACGAACTGGGTCGACTGCATGATTTGAGGCCTGACTTTGGTTCAACCAATCCGATTGTCTATCTATATTGACACATCAATAAGTATACATAAAGTGACACTCGGGAGGCGATATGACGATTGACGCCAAAATAAACCAGAGTCTCGAAAGAGCTTTGAGGGTCGGGGAAAAGACAAACTGCCCGGCAAAACTCAATTCCGCCTTGCATCACGCGGTGTTTCCTGGTGGCGCGCGTGTCCGACCAAAACTTTGTATCGCGGTCGCGCACGCCTGTGATCCAGAAGCGGACCTGACCGACGCGATCGCGGCCGCGACGGCGCTTGAGCTGCTTCACTGCGCTTCGCTCGTGCATGATGATTTGCCTTGTTTTGATGATGCAGACCAAAGGCGAGGCAAACCATCCGTGCATGTCAAATACGGCGAGACGATTGCGGTGTTGGCGGGCGATGCGATGATTGTGCTCGCCTTTCAAACGCTGGCGCAAGGGGCACAATCCTATTTTCGTGAGTTGACCATGGTCATGGCAGAAGCGACGGCCCCGCCGAACGGTATTGCCGCTGGCCAGGCCTGGGAAGCCGAACCCAAGATCGATCTCGAGGCGTATCACAATTCCAAAACGGCAGCCCTATTCATAGCGGCTTCGCGGGCTGGTGCCGTGTCAGTCGGCAATAGTGACGCCAATTGGCGCGAGCTCGGCTCGTGTCTCGGCCGGGCCTATCAGATCGCGGACGATTTACGCGATATGCTGCTGACCCCCGAGGAGCTTGGCAAGCCGGCAAAACAGGATGTGCGTAATTGCCGGCCGAGCGCGGTTGAATCCTATGGCGTGCATGGTGCCTATAAACGTCTGCGCGGCGCGATTGACGCTGCGATTGAGTCAGTGCCCGATTGCGATGGTACAGAAAGCTTGCGTCAACTTATCCAAGCGCAGGCCATTCGCCTGACGCCGGACCACCTTGTCCAAGAAGTTGCCTAATCCGTCAGATAGCTGGCTTGATCGGATAAAAGACGCCCGCTCGAGCCTGCTCGCGAATCCGAAATTCCAATCCTTCTGCTCAGCCTTCTGGCCGACGCGGCCCATGACTCGTGCCAAGGCCGCCGACGTTTTCGATCTCTGTGCCGGCTTTGTTTATTCTCAGATATTGAACACGTGTGTGCACTTAAGGCTGCTGCCAGTGCTTAAGGAGAAGAGCCTCACACTGCCCGAAATCGCAGAGCATTGCAGGCTACCCGAAGACGGCACGGCGCGCCTGGTCAAAGGCGCCATTGCCCTCGAAATCATCGAGCCACGCTCGGGCGAGCGGTATGGCCTTGGCCCCGTCGGGGCAGCCGTTCTGGGAAACCCTGGGCTGCAAGGGATGATTGCCCATCACGCCCATTTCTATCGCGATTTGCAGGATCCGATCGGGATGCTGCAAGGGCGGTCAAAGGACACAGCGTTGGCAAGCTATTGGCGTTACTCGCCGTCCACGGAAGGTGACGCCGAAGAGCGCGCCGCTATGACCACTTATTCGGACCTGATGCGGGATACGCAATATGTCATCGCGGAGGAAGTCCTGCGCGCGTATCGGTTTCAGAATCACCGGTGTCTCATGGATGTTGGCGGTGGCGACGGCACCTTTCTGAAGTGCGCATCGGAGCGCGCGCCCGATCTTGATTTGCGCCTTTTTGAGCTACCCACTGTAGTTGATTTGGCGAATGAACGGTTGGGACCTGCCAAGGTAGAGGTCGACACTTTTGCCGGAAACATGTTCGAAGATGACTGGCCGGAAGGCGCCGACTTAATCACCTTGATTCGCGTCTGTCTGGATCATGACGATGACGCCGTCCTGAATCTGCTTGCCCGAGCGCGCAAGGCATTAGAGCCTGGCGGGGTTCTCTTGCTCGCCGAACCGATGGCCGATTCGCGCAAAGTTGGGCACGCCTATTTCGGATTCTATCTCTGGGCGATGGCGTCTGGTCGTGCGCGGACGTCCCAAGAATTGCGCGAGATGCTGCATCATGTCGGCTTCGATCATGTCCGGACCTTAGGCACAGGGCTGCCTGATCTCGTACGGGTTATCCGAGCGACGTAAATAATATTTGACATTCAGTACTGTAAACCTATGGTGACAGTATGATCTATTCAGCGGATTCTGTTTCTGACGCTGCAGCCAAGGGGGCTAGCTCCCCAACCGCGCTGAGCCGAGACACCGCGCTTCAATCAGATGCAATTTTGTTTTCCGGACAGAAGCAGGTTGATGTTCGCACGCTCGGCCTAAAGCCGTTGGAAGAGGGCGATCTGATTGTTGACGTCGCCTGGAGCGGTATCAGCACCGGCACGGAGCGTTTGCTCTGGTCAGGTGAGATGCCGCCATTCCCTGGCCTCGCATACCCTCTGGTGCCAGGCTATGAGGCCGTTGGCCGTGTGGTCCACTCCGAAGGCGATATGGATTGGTTGGGGGCACATGTTTTCGTGCCTGGCTCCAGCTGTTTCGAAGACGCGAGTGGCTTGTTTGGCGCCTCAGCGTCGCGGCTTGTGGTGCCTGAAGCCCGTGCCATTCGCTTGGATCATAGCGCACGAGAGTCAGATGTTTTACTGGCTCTGGCTGCGACCGCGCATCATGCGGTCACCAAAACCGACTTGCCCGAATTGATCATTGGGCACGGTGTGCTTGGACAACTCGCGGCGCGTCTGGTCGGTGCACTCGGTGGCGACGCGCCCACAGTGTGGGAAATTAACCCAGCGCGTCTCGCGGCAGAGGGCTACCCGGTGATTGACCCGGCCGAGGAAACGCGGCGCGATTATAGTCGCGTTTGCGATATGAGCGGCAGCGTCGCTGTCCTCGATACCGCCATCGCGCACGCCGCTAAGGGCGCAGAGATTGTGCTGGCGGGATTCTATTCAGACCGGGTTTCGTTTGAATTTCCGGCGGCTTTCATGCGCGAGATCAGCTTCAAGATCGCGGCTGAATGGACGCCGGCCGACATTGACGCCGTGCTGACCTTGCAGCGCAAAAACTTACTCAGTCTCGAAGGCTTGGTGACGCACATTGAATCACCGGGTCAGGCTGAGCACGCTTATCAAACCGCTTTCTCGCAGGCGGCCTGTTTGAAAATGGTTTTGGATTGGAGGGGGTATCATGACCACCTTGCTTGAGACTTTGTCTTCGCGTGGCTCTGACTCCGGAGGCTCATTTGAGGCGTCCGGCGGCGGCTCCGAGCCGGAGCGAGAGAATCGCCCGGTCAAAGAAACGCAGATCATCGCGATTTATGGCAAAGGCGGCATTGGCAAATCATTCACGCTCGCCAATCTCAGCTATATGATGGCGCAGCAAGGCAAGAAGGTCTTGCTGATTGGCTGCGATCCCAAGAGCGACACGACCTCGCTGCTGTTTGGCGGACGCGCCTGCCCAACCATCATCGAAACCTCATCGAAGAAAAAAGAATCTGGCGAAGAAGTTGAGATCGGCGATGTCTGCTTCAAGCGAGATGGCGTCTACGCGATGGAGCTTGGCGGTCCTGAAGTGGGTCGTGGGTGCGGCGGACGTGGCATTATTCACGGTTTCGAATTGCTCGAAAAACTCGGCTTTCATGAGTGGGATTTTGACTATGTCCTACTCGATTTTCTTGGTGACGTCGTTTGTGGCGGCTTCGGCCTGCCGATTGCCCGCGATATGTGTCAGAAAGTGATCGTGGTCGGCTCGAACGATTTGCAATCGCTTTATGTCGCCAACAATGTCTGCTCCGCCGTGGAATATTTCCGCAAGCTTGGCGGCAATGTCGGTGTCGCTGGCATGGTCATCAACAAGGATGATGGCACCGGTGAAGCGCACGCCTTTGCCAAAGAGGTTGGTATTCCGGTTCTGTCGGCCATCCCAGCCGATGAGGATATTCGCCGCAAGTCTGCGAACTATCAGATTGTCGGCAAGCCCGGCTCGCAATGGGCGCCGATGTTCGAGGCGCTGGCCGAGAATGTCGCGAGCGCACCGCCAATCCACCCGACGCCGCTGGGCCAGGACGGCCTGCTGGACTTGTTCTCAGCCGAGGAAACCGGCGCGGACTTTGTCCTGACCCCGGCCACGGTCGCGGACATGCGCGGAGCGAATGTTTCAGAAAAACCATCACTCGAAGTGATTTACGAGGAGATTTAGAGGCGCATGAGCGAGCGGGAGGGCATCATCGAACGCGGGACGGAGCAAGGCTCTGAACCTGACGCCGTGTCCGTTACGGATGCGAGCTGCCATGGTGGTGCCGAAATCCTGAGCGATGCGGCGAAGAAGGCCGGTAAGCAAACCCTGCTCGAGCAATACGCCAAAGACTATCCAACAGGTCCCCACGACCAACCGCAAAGCATGTGCCCGGCCTTCGGCTCATTGCGCGTCGGCCTGCGAATGAAGCGTACGGCGACCATCCTATCGGGGTCGGCTTGCTGCGTCTATGGCCTGACCTTCACCTCTCATTTCTACGGCGCCAAGCGCAATGTCGGATATGTGCCGTTCAATTCGGAAACACTGGTCACCGGCAAGCTCTTTGAAGATATCAAGGAGGCGGTTGAGAAGACCGCTGATCCGGAGCGCTATGACGCGATCGTTGTAACCAATTTGTGCGTCCCAACCGCGTCCGGCGTGCCGCTTAGGCTGCTGCCCGACACGATTAACGGGGTGCGAATTATTGGTATTGATGTTCCAGGCTTTGGCGTTCCAACACACGCCGAGGCGAAGGATATCCTCGCCGGAGCGATGCTCAACTTTGCGCGGCGCGAAGCCGAACAAGGTGCGGTTCCGCGTGCGCCAAGCGATCAGAGCGATCTGCCCAAGATCACTTTGCTCGGCGAGATGTTCCCGGCAGATCCGATCGGCATCAGTCACCTATTGCAGCCCATGGGGCTCACCGCTGGTGCGGTTGTACCAACCCGCGAATGGCGAGAGCTTTACACGGCGCTCGACGGCGCGGCGGTTGCGGCCATCCATCCATTCTATACTGCTTCGATCCGAGAATTCGAAGCTGCTGGACGCCCAATAGTCGGATCCGCGCCGGTTGGAGCTGAAGGCGCAGCCGACTGGCTTGAAGCGATTGGCCAGACCTGCGGCATTGCGCGTGAAAAGATCGATGCGGCCAAGAATGGTGCAGTCGGTGCCATCCGCGGCGCCTTGTCCGCGATGCCGATCAAAGGACGTATCACGCTGTCTGGTTATGAGGGCTCTGAACTCTTGGTGGCACGACTCCTGTGCGAAAGCGGGGCGGATGTGCGCTATGTCGGCACGGCTTGTCCGAAGACAAAATGGTCGGACGGGGATCGCGAATGGCTTGAAGCCCGCGGCGTTGAAGTTCGCTTCCGCGCGTCGCTCGAAACCGACCTCGCCGCACTCGAAGCGTTTGAGCCGGATCTTGCGATCGGCACCACGCCCGTTGTGCAAAAAGCCAAAGAGCAGGCGACACCTGCGCTTTACTTCACCAATCTGATTTCCGCCCGCCCAATTATGGGGCCTGCGGGAGCAGGATCCCTGGCGCAAGTCGTCAATGCCGCAATTGCCGGCAAGGATCGGTTCGAGACCATGCGCGACTTCTTTGAAGGCGTCGGCCATGGCGACACGGCCGGTGTTTGGGAAGGCCAGCCCAAGATCAATGAAGGGTTCCGCGCAAAGCAGGAACGTAAACTGGCGCTTGCTGCCAAGCGTGCCGCAGATCTGAAGGAGCCGGTCGGATGTTGATCCAGGATCATGACCGCGCCGGTGGGTATTGGGGCGCTACTTACATTTTCTGCGCCGTCAAAGGCTTGCAGGTGGTGATTGATGGTCCGGTTGGATGCGAAAATCTGCCAGTCACATCTGTGCTTCATTATACCGACGCACTGCCGCCGCATGAATTGCCGATCACGGTCACGGGCCTCGGTGAAGAAGAGCTCGGACAGCTCGGCACAGAGCAAGCGATGAAGCGCGCCCGCGCTGCGCTCGACCCGGCACTGCCGGCCGTCGTTGTTACCGGCTCTATCGCTGAAATGATTGGCGGCGGCGTAACGCCGGAAGGTTCGAACATTAAGCGCTTCCTGCCGCGGACGATTGACGAAGATCAGTGGCAAAGCGCGGATCGGGCTTTGCTTTGGCTATGGACCGAATTTGCTCAGACCAAGGGGCGCAATCCGAAGCCCCGCAAGAAGAAAGAAGGCGATAAGCCCCGGGTCAATATTATCGGACCGAGTTATGGCATGTTCAACACGCCGTCCGACCTCGCCGAGATCCGGCGCTTGGTTGAAGGCATTGGCGCCGAGATCAATCTCGTCTTCCCGCTCAGCAGTCATATCGAAGACACCCGCAAGCTGATCGATGCAGACGTCAATATCTGCATGTATCGTGAATATGGTCGACGCTTGTGCGAGGCGATCGACATTCCTTATTTGCAAGCTCCGATTGGGCTGCACTCGACGACAAAATTCCTCCGCACCTTGGGTGAACTGACCGGACTCGATCCCGAGCCGTTCATCGAAGAAGAGAAGCACTCGACCATCAAGCCGGTCTGGGACCTCTGGCGCTCCGTCACGCAGGACTTTTTCGGCACCGCTGATTTCGGTATCGTCGCCAACGAGACCTACGCCCGCGGCGTCCGCAATTTCCTTGAGACCGAGCTCGGCCTACCTTGTGCCTTCGCGCATGCACGGTTGGCCGGACAGAAGACTGACAATGACAAAGTCGCGGCCGATATCCGCGCCAAGTGTCCGTTCGTCGTGTTCGGCAGTTTCAATGAGCGCATGTACATCCAGGAAGCCGACGCGCGCGCCGCGTACATCCCGGCAAGTTTCCCGGGCGCGGTCATCCGACGTCATACCGGCACGCCGTTCATGGGCTATGCGGGCGCGACTTATATCGTTCAGGAATATTGCAACGCTCTGTTCGATGCCTTGTTCCATATCCTGCCACTCGGCCAGGATCTCGACCGCACTGACGCGACCCCGGCTATTAGCATTCAGGCCCTGCAATGGGAAACAGACGCGTTCAAGACACTGGACGGACTGGTATCAGAATTTCCGGTTTTGACCCGAATTTCGGCTGCCAAGCGCTTGCGCGATGAGGCCGAAGAGACCGCTCGAAGGAGCGGCAGCGATGCCGTGACAGCGTCGCATGTCGAGGCCGGTTTCAAACACATGCGAGGGAGAGTGGCATGAGCACGTATCCGCACATGGCCAGCACCTCGCTGGAGATAAAAGAGAGAGGGAGAAGCACAGAAATGGCAGGATTATCACTGACCAAGCGACGCGCGCAGAGCGGACAGAAATCCGAATACGCGGTCTATATGATTGTCGCTTACCCATTGTTTTTATTCGCGGCTTTGATGCTGCGGATCATTCCGAACCGTCCGAAATTTCAAGGCGTGCAGTATCGCCGGCCGAGCGTTTTTCGCGAAGCCTGGCAGATGGCTCAAAGCGCCGTGCCCTGGGTGTTCTCAGGGCGGTGAAATTGAGGGTTTAACCGAATTTGGCGGCGTTCGCGTCGTCAAAGAGCCCGGTCGCAGGGCGTTAAGTGCGGCCACTAGAGATGGTCAGAAATAAAGGAGAAATGACCATGGAGACCACTGATCGGTCTGAGTCACTGTCAGGTTTGACAGCGACAGAGGCCCGAGCCTTTCACGGGCTGTTCATGAGGAGTTTCTTTCTCTTCATGTTCTGGGCATTCATCGCGCACATGCTGGTTTGGTACTACAAACCTTGGCTGGGCGTAATTTCCTAACGGTAACGAGAAAGAAGGAGCTTCCACCATGTGGAGAATCTGGATGATCTTTGATCCGCGGCGGGTTCTCGTTGCGCTCACGGTATTCCTATTCACGCTGGCTGTTCTTATCCATTTCATTCTATTGAGCACGGATGAGTACAACTGGTTTGAAATGGGAGATTCAGCCCCAGTAGCGGCTGAACTCACCGTTGACGTTCGAACCGCCTAGGGATCGACAAACTGTGGCGGTCGGCGGCTTCGGGACACCCCGTTAAAGCCGGTCGCCACCCTTTACACAGTATACGACAGACTCGCCACGGATCATGGCCACATGATCGAGACAGTCTGACCAATACGAGAGGCGCACGAAATGGCGTTACTTAGTTTTGAACGAAAATACAGAATTCGTGGCGGGACCCTACTCGGTGGGGATCTGTTCGATTTTTGGGTGGGACCTTTTTATGTCGGGTTCTTCGGGGTCACCACCGCATTTTTCGCCGCGCTTGGCACGGCACTGATTTTTCTCGGTGCGTCCATGGGCGATACTTGGAACCCTTGGTTGATCAGTATTGATCCGCCAGATGTCAGTTATGGACTTGGTTTTGCTCCGCTGGCAGAAGGCGGCCTTTGGCAATTGATCACGTTCTGTGCCATTGGCGCGTTCGGATCGTGGTTATTGCGCGAAGTTGAGATCAGTCGAAAACTCGGCATGGGCTATCATGTTCCCTTCGCTTTTGGCGTCGCGGTGTTTGCCTATGTCACTTTGGTTGTCATCCGACCCTTCCTAATGGGGGCCTGGGGTTACGGATTTCCATATGGCATTATGAGCCATTTGGACTGGGTCTCGAATGTCGGGTACCAGTATGGCAACTTCCATTACAATCCCGCCCATATGGTCGCGATTACATTCTTCTTCACGACCACGCTGGCGCTCGCCATGCACGGGGGCGCAGTGCTCTCTGCGGTCAACCCTGGCAAAGGTCAAGAAGTCAAAGCCCCTGAGCACGAAAACTCCTTCTTCCGCGACACGATCGGCTATTCAGTCGGCACGCTCGGCATCCACCGGGTGGGCTTATTCCTGGCGCTGTCGGCCGGGGTCTGGAGTGCAATCTGCATCGTCATCAGCGGACCGCTCTATGAGGGGTCTTGGATCACTTGGTGGGACTGGTGGCAGAACATCCCGATTTGGGCGGATTAGGAGACTGAACCATGGCAGACTATCAAAATATCTTCACACAGGTTCAGGTCCGCGGTCATTATGACCCTGGCGTTGAATTGCCCAAAGGCGATTGGAAGCGCGAGAAAGTCCAGATCTTCAGCTATATCATGGGCAAGATTGGCGATGCGCAAATCGGGCCCGTCTATCTCGGCTTCTTTGGTGTCGCCTCATTGGTTTGCGGCTTCATCGCGATCGAGGTCATCGGGCTGAACATGATGGCGTCGGTGAATTGGGATCCGATTAAGTTTGTCGGGCTGCTCCCTTGGCTGTCTTTGGATGCACCATTGCCCGAGCACGGGCTCGACCCGATGCCACCTTTGGAAGAAGGGGGCTGGTGGATGATTGCCGGCTTCTTCCTCACCGCAGCGATTATTTTGTGGTGGGTGCGGATGTACCGACGCGCCAAACAGTTAGGGCTTGGCACACATGTCGCGTGGGCCTTTGCGGCTGCGATTTGGCTTTACTTGGTCTGTGGGTTTATTCGCCCATTGATGATGGGCAGCTGGTCTGAGGCAGTTCCGTTCGGGATCTTCTCGCACCTCGATTGGACGAACAATTTCTCGCTGATTTACGGCAACCTGTTCTACAATCCGTTCCACATGCTCTCAATCGTCTTCCTGTATGGGTCGGCTTTGCTGTTCGCGATGCATGGCGCGACAATCCTTGCGGTGGGCAAATATGGCGGCGAGCGTGAAGTCGAACAGATTGTTGATCGCGGCACGGCATCAGAACGCGCCGCGCTGTTCTGGCGGTGGACCATGGGCTTCAATGCCTCCATGGAATCGATTCACCGCTGGGCCTGGTGGTTTGCGATCCTGTGTCCAATCACAGGCGGGATCGGCATTCTGTTGACCGGCACAGTGGTCGACAATTGGTATCTCTGGGGAATCGATAACGGGTTCGCCCGGTTCTAAAATCAAAGCTGGCTGAGGGTCTGGGGCGAAAGCCCTGGAACTCCAACCTCACTTCAAAGGCCGGTGACCTCCCAAACTGAAAGCGGCGTGTCGCAGCACGCCGCTTCTTTGTATCTTCAGTTTCGATCTCGCTTGAACGCGCGCCAGACCAGGATCAAGGTCGCGATGTGGACGGGAAAGGAAAAGGCCAAGAGTGCAAGAATGGCTGCACCGTGTTCCGATCCCGCAAGGCTCAAGCGCAAAGCCAAGACCAGAAATGCGCCTGAGAGGAGGAAGCAGGAAAGGGCTGGAATCAGACGCTGTGCGCCGAGGCGTTGCAGCACGGCCACCAGCACAAACAGCTCGACCAGGATAAGAGCGAGCACGCCATCAATCAGGTGGGGATCCATAGACATCAAACAGGCTTATCCGAGACCACCTCACAAAGCGACGATTTCTTCTTCTAAAAACGCGATCAGGATCGCATTCTGAGTAGCGCTAAGAGGTCGACCGCTCAGGGTTATCGTGACCGTTGGTCTTCCACTCGAACAAGTCCCAATAAGTGCGCCATATCTTTCACGAAAATTCGGATATGGGCCATCGGATTGGCCCGCACCAGGCGCTTATTCATATAGGCTTCCCAGGTCAGGCGTTGGACATCCGGATCATCGCAAATGTTCACGAAGCGCTCGCGACGCTTGTCATTGCGATACCAGAAATGTTGCATGATCCCGAGGATGAAGAAGACTTTGCCATGCTCTTTCATGTAGCGTTTGCGCGCCTTGGCGAGGGCTTTCGGATTTTCGGTAATCAGCAATTCGTGCACCGCCTCGGCCGCAACTTCGCCGCCGAGCATAGCGTAATAGATGCCTTCACCTGATGCTGGCGCGACGCAACCGGCCGCATCGCCGGCAAGGATGACGTCTTTTCCATTGTCCCATTTCTTCATTGGCTTGAGTGGGATTGGCGCGCCTTCGGTGCGGATTGTCTCGGCAGTATCCAAGGCAGCGTCGCCGCGTAGATCGGTCACCGCCTGGCGCAAGGAGAAACCCTTTTGCGCGCTGCCCACACCGACACTGGTGGTCTCGCCATGCGGAAAGATCCAGGCATAGAAATCGGGCGACAGGCGACCTTCATAACGAATTTCGCAGCGTGAGCCCTCGAACCGGTCCGGATCGGCGGTTTTGGGAGAGCGAATGATTTCGTGATAGGCGAACACGCTTTTCGGTTGTTCCCCACCGACTTCTTCTTTGGCGATGCGCGAGCGGGCCCCGTCGGCGCCAATCACGGATTTTGTCATCAGGCGAACCGGTTCGGCGTTGCGGTCCGCGCCGTGCGGACGGCACAGGATGATGGCGCGACCATTTGCATCGCGCTCAAGACCGACAAATTCACCATCCATCCGTTCGGCGCCATGTTGCGCCGCGCGCTGGCGCAGCCATTCGTCAAAATGCTCGCGATCCACCATGGCAACGGATCCGCCATTGATCGGCATATCCACCATCCGGCCCTTTGGAGAGACCATGCGGGCGGTTTTGGCGCGCGCGACAATTTGCGTTTCTGGAATCTGAAAGTCTTGCACCAAACGAGGTGGGATGGCCCCGCCGCAGGGTTTGATCCGTCCCGGCTTGTCAATCAGAAGAACCTTGTGGTTCTGATCGGCCAGCAATTGTGCCGCGGTCGCCCCCGCCGGGCCACCACCGACGACAATAGCGTCATAGAGTTCAGGCTCAGGCAAGGTCGGGGTCATGATGGGTCTCCAATTATTCGGCAGCGATCAATTCGGCTGAAGGCAGGGCAGGGATATGCGTGTCATCGCCGCTCGACTTGCCAACCCAGGCGGCGCATCCGGCCGCAACGATGAAGAGCACACCTTCGACGGCGAACACGGCCGCGAAAGCAGGGGCGGTTTCAGCAAACACGGCGCGCGTGACGTCGAGCGCGCTTGCGCCCAAAAAGCCGCCAATCCCAAAGGCAATCGCCTGCGCCGCGCCCCACAAGCCCATGCGCGTGCCTTCGCGTCCTTCTGCCCCAGCGCTCGCCAGCGTCATCATCGAGCCAATAGCGGCCACAGCGAAGGCGCCATTTGCCAGACCCAGACCGAACACGGTCGGTTGGAGCGGCCAGGTCGGGCCAATGATCGCAGCCGCACACAGCGCTGCGAGCGCGATTGCTGAGGCGAAACATCCGAAAATAGTCCATTGGCGCATGAATCTTGCGCGCGACTTGCCGACGACAGTTCCTAGCACGGCGGTGACGATCATGCCGAGCAAGACACCCATATTCTGGATACCGGCCAGGCTCGTCGACTCACCGGGTGTGTAGCCGTAGATCAGACCCGCGAACGGTTCGAGGATCAGATCCTGTGCGCTATAGGCGAGCATTGAGACAAACACAAAAATCGTGAACCGCCGCGCTTGTGCTTCGCTCCACACTTCTTTGAACGTTGCAATGAAAGCGCCTTTGGCGGCGTCAGATCCTGTTCGCAATCCGGCATGCCGACCCTCAACACCCCACACGGCAAGTGCAGCCACGGCAACCGCGACCAGAGAGACGATCGTGGTGACTTGGACCAGGCGTCCCAGCGAGAAGGGCTCTAACATCGCGCCCGCGACGCCAGCGGTAATAATGAAGCCGACAATCATCATGATCCAGGTGATCGCCGCCGCAGCGGCTTTGCGCGCCGGTTTGGTATGGGTCGCCAGCAGAGCGAGCAGGTTGGTTCCGGCGGCGCCAACACCGACACCGATCACGAAAAAAGCGAGCACTGCGCAAAGAATGCCAGCCACGGTCTCCGTCGCCATCAAAGCGGTTGAGGCGGCCGCGCCGATCGCACCGATCGCCAAGGTGACCATGCCGCCAATGATCCATGGTGCCCGGCGCCCGCCGACATCTGACCCATAGCCCCATCTTGGCCGTGAGAGCTGGACCGCATAATGCCATCCAACCAGCGCGCCCGGCAAAGACGCTGGAAGCGCGAGTTCAACCACCATGACGCGGTTTAGCGTCGAGGTCGTCAGAATAACGATGGCCCCAAGGGCTGCCTGAACTAGGCCGAGACGAAAAATCCCAAGCCAGCCAATGTTTGGTCCGTCTAACTCAGTGTCCATGTTGGCCCCCCATCTATCGAGCCTAGGGCGAAAGCCGTGATCAGCATGCCCAACACATAAAGCAGCGTGCCCGTTGCATTGAACCAGGGCGCTTTTGCTTTCGGGTCCTGCAACAGAATGGTCATCAGCCAGGCTTGGGCGATGACAAGGGCGCCGACCAAAGCGGCATGCATGTACATGCCAATGTAAAGCAGTCCGGCAATCACCACGGCTTGCGCCGCAAGCATGACGACGCACGCAATTTGCGCCGCGCGTTCGACGCCAAACCGAACCGGCAGCGATTTGACGCCGGATTGCCGGTCGCCCTCAAGCGCTTTGAAATCGTTCAGGGTCATGATGCCGTGGGCCCCAAGCGAATAAAGAATGACCGCGGCCAATATGTAGGGGCCTGGGGCGGCATGTAGGATCACCGCGGCTCCCGTGAACCAGGCGACCCCTTCATAAGCAATTCCGACCACGGCCGGGCCGCTCCAGCCATCCTCTTTGAAACGTATGGGCGGCGCGCTGTAGAGCCAGGCGAGGGCCACCGCCACGACTGTCGCAACAAAGGCCCAGATGCCGAGCGCGGCGCCGACCAGAAGCGACACAGCCGACCAAAACAGTCCGAGATAGAGGCCCCAGCGCCCAGGGATCCGGCCGGATGGTATCGGGCGCCCGGGTTCATTGATGGCGTCAACATGGCGATCAAACCAATCATTGATCGCTTGACTGGCGGCGCAGACCATGGGGCCGGCGAGCAAGACACCGCCAACGATAAACGGCCAATGCGTCGCGGATGCCTGACCGGTGGAAATGACGCCGCAGGCAAACGCCCACATGGGTGGAAACCAGGTGACCGGCTTCGACAATTCTAGGATATCGCGCCAATTTGGGCGCGTATTCATTGTCAATGGAATGGGTGATCCCGACATGCCGCCACGCTAGGGTGGACAGTCAAGAGTGTCAATCAGCGTAGACGCTTTGCCGCGACGTTTTTTTACTCGCCCGGTTCAAGCCCGACGCGCTTCAGCTTGGAGTATAATCCCTGGCGGCTGAGACCCAGCATTTCCGCGGCTGAGGCACGATTATTGGCTGAAATTTTTAGCGCCGCTTCAATGCATAGACGTTCGATTAAAATCGTTGACTCATTGACGATATCCTTGAGCGGGACCCGTCCGACGAGTTCAGTGAAATCGGTTGTCGCGCTGGGTAATTTCTCATCCAGACGTGGGGTTTGGGTCAGCCGCCGTGAAACACTCCGGACCGAAAAGGCATAGACTGTGCCGCTTTGTGTCGGGGCAGATACAGCGGACACCTCGACTTTGTCTTCGCTGCCAAATCGATCGCGGGTAATGGTCGCGAAATTGCGCACCAAACCATTCTTTTTAAGGGTCGAGTATAACACATTGATATCGGTCGGCGAGCGACCGAGATACGAGCTTAGTGGCGCGCCTTTGGCGTCCTGCGCGGAGGATAATTGAGCGGACTGCGCGAAGGTCTCGTTGACGCGAAGGATTCGTTGATCCCCATCGGCGATGACCAAGCCATCAGGCAAATGGTCGATCATTTTGTCCAGCGCCGGGTTATCCTGCGCAGATGCCTGACCCGTGTCCACATCGCTGAGGCGAAGAATGACTCGTTTATGGTCGCTTTCGGCAAACGCAGACGCGGTCAAGCTGACCTTTTTTCCAGACTGCAGAGACAAGTCAGGTTCACTCGAAACGCCGCGCGTCGCGGCCGATGCGATCAGCGTGTTCAGACGACCCGTCGATGACGACTTAAACGCATCACTGATCGGCTTGCCAACCAGATCTGTGTGCGCGCGTTCGATCATTTGCTCCGCCGAGAGATTGGCTTCTTCAATCTTCCAATCCTCGGCATTGACGATGATGATGGCTTCGCTGCTGGTATTGAACAGGAGACGATATCGACCTTCCGCCATACGCATGCGCGAATAATCACGCTCCAGGTCCTGATGCGCTGTAATCAGCCTTTGCTGGAGCAAGGAGATTTCCGACAAATCCCGTCCGAGTGCCAGAATGCGGTCATCGCCGGCGACCGGCACGGTTGTGTACTGCACCGGAACGTCCAAGGCTGACTTTGAAATATGATTGACCTGCCGCCAGGCTGGGTCTTCACTGTCATTCCTCAGTAGGGCTTCGATCTTGGGCCGACTCTCAATCGTGACGGTTTCAATCCATGGCTTATCCAGCCAGGTTTCTTGGTAGCCATTGGCGATCAAGCTTGAATGCGCCAAAGCTACGTCTTTTACGATCCCCTTCTCGACCACCAATGCGATATCGGCAGCCGCGCCAATCAGCTCGGCCACACGATCTACAGAGAGGTCTTGCAGATATTCCGCCGGAGCCTGAAAGCCGGCCCGCTCGTTTCGATGCGGCGGAATATCGGAAGATTTTGCGTCCATGTTCCTACCAATGGTTGAGAAAGTTTGGCTCCTTAGCAGCCGACTCGTGTATCTGCCAATAGCCGCTTGGCCGCACTTGGCGCTTGGGAAGCATCTATTGAAACACCATCCGCGCCGACAGCTTGTGCGATAGACTGATCTCTCTGGACGAGGGCGCCTCCGAGGAAGATCTTTGTGTCCTTGTTTCGCGAAGATTTGCGCACTTTCTGGATTACTCTGGTTATCTCA
The DNA here is from genome assembly GCA_024743315.1 of Hyphomonadaceae bacterium. Lineage (GTDB taxonomy): Bacteria > Pseudomonadota > Alphaproteobacteria > Caulobacterales > Hyphomonadaceae > Henriciella. The sequence continues at coordinate 125,971 of JANSWU010000004.1, read as the reverse complement.
TCTGGGGCCACCGAACGTGCAATAGACAGGCCAATCACATCGAAACTGCGGTCTGAAACAATCCGCGCCAATTCTTTCGTGCTCGCGCCCGGCTCGCATCGTACTTGCCAGCCCTCTTTGCGGAAGAATTCAGCGACCATCAGAATACCAAATACGTGCTGATCTTCGCATGCCGTCGATAGCAAGATGGTCGGGGCTTCAAGGGAAGAGACCATCTGAGACCGCGTCGGATTGATCGTATTGTGACGCAGTAATTCGTGCAGTCGGCAGAGACCTATGGTGACATCCGTGAAGGATCGAGTGTCCTGCTCCCAGAACTCGCCCATGCGCCGGGCAGCCGGGGCAAACAGGTCGAGGTAGATGCGCTCAATTGGGGTGCCTGTCCGAAGCAGCGCGTCGACGAAATCCTGTCCGGATGACGCGCTTTGATCGGTCATCAGCCAAACAAAGTGGGTGACTTGTTCGTCGTCAATCTCTGTCGCGGCGGGCTCGGCTTCGAGACGATCTGCGTGCTCCGAGGCGTGCACCAACATCAGTCTTGGTAGAATATCGGTTTCAATGGTCTTGAGCAGATCATTTGCCGGATTGGGTGGTTTTTGTGGCGTTTCGGACGGGCATGATAGGTCGAAGGCGAAGTCATCCATAGGGGAGACGTCGACGCGAACCGCTCGATCGTATCTTTCCGATTTATCCACCACCTCAACCCTCCAGGTTCGATGGCCACGTTTCGCTTACATCATCATGGTATGACGGATCCGAGGGCGTCTGATGGCGTTCACCAAGTTTGGTGGACGATCTATCTTTGCTCCCGAACCGCTCAGTCCGTCGCCGTCTTTCTTTTTATTTGTGTTCGCTGTCATAACCAGCGCCGTAGTGCGCGCATGGCGAGTGTCGCGATCAAACTCATCCGAGATCTCTGAAAGTCTCGCCACAGGGGAAAATCCGCGTGGGTTGGTTTGTCGCATCTTTCATCCTTAACAGATATTCCGCGAGTGACATAGTAATTTATACTCGTATTGGTTGTTGCGTATCATTCGCAAAACGTCAAGTGTGATAGACGTAAAACTGAGTTGACACCTTCGTGCCGGACCGGGTAGCCTGCCCCGGAATAGCGATTGGAAGCGTGGAGATGTCGATCGGCGAACGATCCATAGCGGAGGGCGGCACTCTCTATACACCGGCTGAGCGGAAGCGGCGGGACGAAACCGTTTGGACGCTCGTGCAAGGCGTGCTGGCGCCGCTTCAATTCTTCGTTTTCGGGGTCAGTTTAATACTCGTATTACGATACTTAGCGACCGGCGAAGGCTATGCGATCGCAACCGGTTCGATCTTCGTTAAGACACTGTTTCTCTATGCGATTATGGTCACCGGAGCGATCTGGGAGAAAGTGGTTTTCGGTCGCTATTTGTTTGCCCCTGCCTTCTTCTGGGAAGACATCTTTTCAATGTTGGTTCTGGCGCTTCACACGCTTTACTTAATCGTGACACTGTTCGCGCTGACCAGTCCCGAAATGCAGATGTGGATCGCGCTCGCGGCTTATGCTGCCTATGTCATCAATGCTGGACAATTTCTCTATAAGCTCCGGCAGGCACGCCTTGAGCAGCCGCGATTCTCTGAAGCAGGAGGCGTGGCATGAGTACGCTCATTTCAACAGAAGACCGAGAGGGTCGCTCGCTTCCGGTTATCCGGGAACGCGGGCAGCGCGAAGTGTTTTGCGGTCTCACCAGCATTGTTTGGTTGCACCGAAAAATTCAGGACGCGTTTTTCCTGGTGGTCGGCTCGCGCACATGCGCCCACCTGATTCAATCGGCGGCCGGCGTGATGATTTTCGCAGAACCGCGATTCGCAACCGCAATCCTTGAAGATCGCGACCTGGCCGGACTGGCCGATGCTAATGATGAGCTGGATGCGGTCGTGGATCGCCTGCTATCGCGTCGCCCTGACATCAAAATGCTGTTCCTCGTCGGCTCCTGCCCGTCAGAAGTGATCAAGCTCGACCTCGCCGTTGCGGCGAAGCGCCTGTCCAAACGGTTCCTGCCCAAGGTTCGGGTCTTGAATTATTCAGGTTCCGGTATCGAAACGACATTCACACAAGGTGAGGATGGTTGCCTTGCTGCACTGGTTGCTGACACCGCTGCTTCCAAGACGGCCAAACCGTCGCTGTTGGTCGTTGGCGCGCTCGCCGACATTGTCGAGGATCAATTTGGTCGGCTTTTCAAGGCGCTTGGGATCGATGATGTGAAATTCCTTCCCGGTCGGACTGCGGGCACGCAGCCCGAGATTGGGCCGAATACGCATTACCTCCTCGCACAACCCTTTTTGAGAGATACAGCTCGAGCCCTGGATGAACTCGGAGCGCAACGCATTGACGCGCCGTTCCCGATTGGCGCGGAAGGCACCACCGAATGGTTGCGCGCCGCTGCCAACATATGGGGCGTCGATGAGGCACGGTTCGAGCGGGCGATTGAATTGCCTCGAAGCCGGGCCGAGAAGTCCTTGGTTCGGTATCGAGAGACGCTGCAAGACAAGTCGATTTTCTTCTTTCCAGATTCGCAATTGGAGGTGCCACTTGCGCGCTTCCTCAGCCGTGAGCTGGGCATGCAATTGCTGGAAGTGGGCACGCCATATCTGCATCAAGATCTTATTGAAAAAGAGCTCGATTTCCTGGCTGACACCGCAACGCTCTCTGAAGGTCAGGATGTTGATGCGCAGCTCGATCGCTGTCTTGAAGCGCAACCGGACATCACAGTTTGCGGGCTCGGGCTCGCCAATCCGCTCGAAGCCAAAGGGCTCGTCACCAAATGGTCGATCGAGCTGATGTTCTCGCCGATCCAGGGTTTTGATCAAGCGGGGGACGCAGCCGAATTGTTTGCGCGTCCTCTCATTCGGAAACGGAGGCTCGCTGTCTGATGAAACTGACCGTTTGGACTTATGAGGGGCCACCGCACGTTGGCGCAATGCGTGTCGCTACCGCGATGGATGATGTCCATTTCGTGCTGCATGCGCCGCAAGGCGATACTTATGCCGATTTGCTCTTCACGATGATTGAGCGCCGGTCCGAGCGCCCGCCAGTAGCCTATACAACATTCGAAGCGCGCGACCTCGGCGGCGATACGGCGAACGTGTTCAAGAAGACGTTAAACGAAGCCCATGATCGATTTGACCCGGACTTGATACTTGTCGGCGCGTCCTGCACCGCAGAGCTGATCCAGGACGATCCGGGTGGGTTGGCAAAACGGATTGGCCTGCCGGTCCCCGTCGTCCCGCTTGAGCTGCCATCATTTTCGAAAAAAGAGCATTGGGGCGCGTCTGAGACATTCTACCAGATCGTCCGCAATCTTGCCGACCGAACGGTTCGGCGCGCCAAGCCGGTGCGGGGGCGCCCGCGCTGCAACATTCTGGGTCCGACAGCGCTCGGATTTCGACATCGCGATGACGTGAGTGAAATTGCCGGGCTATTGTCTTATCTCGGCGTCGATCTGAATATCGTTGCGCCGCTGCACGCTTCACCAGCCGACATTAAGCAGATCGGACACGCTGACTTCAATGTCGTGCTCTATCCGGAGATTGCCGAGACGACAGCGCGCTGGCTCGAAAAGACATTTGGCCAACCCTATACAAAGACGATTCCAATTGGTGTCGGTGCGACCCGCGAGTTTATTCAAGAGGTTCGCGAACTCGGCAATTTGCTCGAAACCGAGGACCTTGATCAGAGCAATTTGCCCTGGTGGTCAAACTCGGTCGATTCCACGTATTTTACCGGCAAGCGGGTCTTCATCTTTGGAGATGCAACTCATGCAATTGCTGCCGCTCGGGTCGCGACCGAAGAGATCGGCTTCGAAGTGGTTGGCCTCGGCTGCTACAATCGCGAATTCGCCCGGGACGTTCGAGACGCGGCCAAAAAGTATGGCGTCGAAGCGCTGATCACCGACGATTACCTCGAAGTTGAAGACGCGATTTCCAAGGCCCAGCCAGAACTCATTCTCGGCACCCAAATGGAACGCCATATCGCCAAGCGGCTTGGGGTACCCTGCGCTACGATCGCTGCCCCGGTGCATGTGCATGACTATCCAGCGCGCTATTCGCCGCAAATGGGCTTCGAAGGGGCCAATGTCATTTTCGATACCTGGATCCACCCCCTCTTAATGGGACTGGAAGAACACTTGCTCGGAATGTTCCGTGAGGACTTTGAATTCAATGACGCAGCTGGCCCATCGCACATTTCTGGCCACGCGGAATCGCCTGCAACAGTGACGGAGTTACCAACCAGCGTCGGCTGGGCGCCAGAAGCAGAAGCCGAACTACGTAAGGTCCCGTTCTTCGTCCGTGGCAAGGCGCGCAAGAACACAGAGCAGTTTGCGCGGGAACGCCATCTCGACACGATTTCGCTCGATACGTTGTATGAAGCAAAGGCGCATTATGGTCGGTAAGCACGCTTCTGCTCCTTCTGTGAAGGTGGTGCTGATCTCTCTGGATCGGCAATTGGAAGCTGCCGTCTCTAAAGCGCGCGCGCGGTTGGCGCAGGCGATGCCCGGACTGACATTGACGTTTCATGCCGCGATTGATTGGGACAAGAACCCGGAATCGCTTGAGGCCTGCAAAACCGCGATCGGTGAAGCTGATTTCATTGTCGCCTCTATGCTGTTCATGAACAATCATATCGACGCGATCCTCCCGGCTCTGAAAGCGCGCCGGGAACATTGCGACGCGATCCTCGGCTGTTTGTCGGCGGCTGATATTGTCAAACTGACCCGCTTGGATCGGTTCCGCATGGACAAACCACAAAGCGGTCCGATCGCGATGCTGAAAAAGCTGCGCGGGTCATCCGACAAAGCCAAGGCTGGGGCACAGCAGATGAAAATGCTGCGCCAGGTCCCGAAAATCCTGAAATTCATTCCAGGCACCGCGCAAGATGTTCGCGCGTATTTCCTGTCGCTCCAATACTGGCTTGCTGGCTCTGACGAGAATATCGAGAACCTGGTGCGCTTCTTGGTTAATCGCTATGCCGATGGCGCCCGGATTGGCTATCGCGGCGAATTGCCCGCCGAGCCACCGATCGAGTATCCTGACACGGGCTTGTATCACCCACGCCTGTCGCCGCCTGTCACGACGGCACGCATGAAATTGCCTTTGGCGCGGAGCCAGCGCCCCAGTGTCGGCCTCCTGCTGATGCGGTCATATATCCTTTCGAAGGATACCGGGCATTATGACGGGGTAATCGAGGCCATGGAGGCCCGCGGCCTTCGGGTGGTTCCAGCTTTTGCGAGCGGGCTCGACTCGCGCGAGGCGATCAAGACCTACTTCTTCAAAGACGGAGAAGCGACCGTCGATGCGGTGGTCTCATTGACCGGATTCTCATTGGTGGGTGGGCCTGCCTATAATGACTCCGAAGCGGCGGCTGAGATGCTGTCCGAACTCGATGTGCCTTACTTGTCCGCGCAAGCGATCGAGTTTCAATCGCTCGAGGAATGGCAATCCAATCCGCAAGGCTTGAGCCCGATTGAGTCGACCATGATGGTCGCCATCCCTGAGCTGGATGGAGCTACCGGCCCGATGGTTTTCGGGGCGCGCATGGATGATCCGGAACGCCCAGGCGTGCTAAAAATGTGTGCGCATGAAGAGCGTGCGGACATGCTGGCGCGGCGGGTGCGTAAACTGATCGAGTTGCGGACGACACCGGTCGCTGACCGCAAAGTCGCGATCACCCTGTTTAACTTTCCACCGAATAGCGGCGCTGCCGGCACAGCGGCGCATCTCGACGTCTTCGCGTCCTTGTTCAATACGTTCAAAACCTTGCAGCGCGCAGGCTATACAATTGAGTGTCCATCGTCTCCGGATGCGCTCAGAGATGCCGTTCTGGGCGATCAGATTATGTCTGACGCCCGGGTTCATGATCTGGTGACGGCGGATGAGCACGTGGCTCGGGAACGTCGCCTGGATGAGATCGAAGCGCAGTGGGGGCCAGCCCCCGGGCGTCACCAGGTGCGCGGACGGTCCATTGAAATTCGTGGCGCGCAATTCGGAAATGTCTTTGTCGGTTTACAGCCTTCTTTTGGCTATGAAGGCGATCCGATGCGGCTTCTTTTCGAAAAAGGGTTCGCGCCAACACACGCGTTCGCCGCTTATTATCGCTGGCTACGGGAACGGTTTGAAGCTGACGCTGTGCTGCACTTTGGCACGCATGGCGCGCTGGAATTTATGCCGGGTAAGCAAGTTGGCCTGAGCGAGACCTGTTGGCCGGATTACCTGATTGATGATTTGCCAAACGTGTATTTCTATGCGGCCAATAATCCGTCTGAGGCAGCGATTGCGAAGCGCCGCTCGGCGGCAACGACGATCAGCTATCTCACGCCGCCCGTGGTCAAAGCCTCTATTTACAATGAGCTGCGCGATCTACGCGATGAAATCGCGCGTTGGTCGAGCACAGATCCTTCGAACGCAGCGCTGCGTCAAAGTCTAGCTTCCGACATTCTTGAGCAAGCGGCGACCCTGGATTTTGAAGTCGATCAATCTGCTTCTTCAGAGACTCAGATCGAGCAGCTGCGCCGCAAACTGCATGATGTCGAAGAGGCGCTGATCCCGCATGGCTTGCATGTGGCTGGGGAAGCGCCGACGCCTGAGGAGCGGATTGAACTCTTATCGGCAATGGCGGAAGGACAGACGGAGCAAGGCCTGTCGGGGAGTGCGATTGCCAGCTTGGTCAAGGATGGCAAGGCCAAGGCAATCAAGCGTCACGCGCGTGAGACCAAAGCGATTCAGGCGCTGTCAGAGATTGATGATCGATTGGCTGATAATCGCGAACTGAACGCAATTATCCGGGCCTTGGATGCGCGTTTTATTAAACCGGTCTCAGGTGGAGACCTGATCCGAAACGCAGATATTTTACCGACCGGCCGCAATATTCATGGGCTTGATCCATGTCGCATGCCGACCGGCTTTGCCCTGCGCGATGGCGCGCGGCAGACACAAGTCCTGCTCGACCGACTGAAAACCGATCAAGGCGAGCTACCGCAATCGATCGCGATGGTCTTGTGGGGCGCCGACAATCTGAAAAGCGAGGGGGCCCAACTCGCACAAGTATTGGCTCTGCTCGGGGCCGAGCCAAAAATGGATTCCTATGGCCGCCTGGCCGGCGCACAATTGCTGCCATTGGAAGCGCTGGGGCGACCGCGCATCGATGTCGTTGTGACGCTGTCAGGCATTTTCCGCGATCTGCTGCCGCTTCAATCCAAGCTGATTGCCGAGGCCGCTTTGTTGGCCGCGTCAGCAGATGAGCCGCTCGAACAGAATTTCGTTCGCGCACACGCCTTGGCTTATCAGGCAAAGCATGACTGCGATCTGGAAACTGCGGCGCTGCGCGTCTTCTCGAACGCGCAGGGCGCATATGGTTCCAATGTCAATCAACTGATTGATGCCGGGTGCTGGGATGATGAGGCCGAGCTCGGCAACACATATGCACAGCGCAAGTGTTTTGCCTATGGCTGCTCAAATGCGCCGACGGCACAACCGGAATTGCTAAGCTCAATCCTTGAAGACGTCGATCTCGCTTATCAGAACCTGGAATCGGTCGATCTCGGAATCACCACCATTGATCATTATTTCGATACGCTGGGCGGGATTTCTCAGGCCGTAAAATCTGCGACCGGCGAAGCGCCGCCCGTGTACATTGGTGATCAGACCAGCGGTGATGAGTGCGTGCGCACATTGAAAGAACAAGTGGCGCTGGAAACCCGGACACGCGCGCTCAATCCAAAATGGTATGAAGGCATGTTACGGCACGGCTATGAAGGTGTCCGCCAGATCGAAGCGCATGTGACCAATACGCTCGGATGGTCCGCAACCACCGGCCAAGTCGATCCCTGGGTCTACCAGAAAATTGGCGAGACTTTCGTGCTCGACGAAGAGATGCGCCGCAAACTTTCCGACCTCAACCCTAAATCCAGTGCGCGACTGGCCGGACGCCTCCTCGAGGCGAGTGACCGCGCGTATTGGCAACCCGACGAGGCGACGCTGGAAGCCTTGCGCAAGGCGGGCGACGAACTCGAAGACCGGGTTGAAGGTCTCAATTTCCACGAAGGAGCAGCTGCATGACGCTATTGGATATGGATCGCCCGGGTGCGCGAACGCATCAGCCGGACGGCGAAGGCAGCGTACAGGTTTCGCTTGATCCCAATCTTGAGATCGAAGGTGCTAAGGTCTTCGCGATCTATGGTAAGGGCGGCATCGGTAAATCGACAACCTCGTCCAATCTCTCTGTCGCGTTCAGCAAGCTCGGCAAGCGGGTCTTGCAGATCGGCTGCGACCCGAAGCACGATTCCACGTTTACGCTGACCAAGCGTCTCGCACCGACGGTGATCGATGCCTTGGAAGCGGTCGATTTTCATAGTGAAGAATTACGGCCCGAAGACTTTGTTTTTGAGGGCTATAATGGCGTCATGTGTGTTGAGGCAGGCGGGCCGCCAGCCGGCACCGGGTGCGGCGGTTACGTGGTCGGTCAGACCGTAAAGCTGCTCAAGGAACATCACCTGCTCGAAGATACAGATGTGGTGATTTTTGACGTCCTCGGCGACGTGGTGTGCGGCGGGTTTGCGTCGCCGCTCCAACACGCTGATCGCGGTCTGATCGTCACCGCGAATGATTTTGATTCGATCTTCGCGATGAACCGCATCGTTGCGGCGATCAAAGCCAAGGCAAAGAATTATGAGGTGCGCCTTGGCGGCGTGATCGCCAATCGCAGCTCCGCCACGGATGAGATCGATCGTTACAATGCCGCGACGGGCTTGCAGCGCCTCGCACACTTCCCGGACCTCGACGTGATCCGCCGGTCTCGCCTGAAAAAGTCGACCTTGTTTGAAATGGAAGACAGCCCTGAGCTGAAGGCGGTTCAAGAAGAATACTTGCAGCTCGCAGAAACGCTTTGGTCAGGCGTGGATGAGCTCGATGCCGAGCCGATGAAGGATCGCGACATCTTTGATTTCCTGGGGTTTGAATAGCGATGAGCGCCACCAATTATCTCCGCCGCCGCAATGAGATCGAAGAGTATTTCGATCGCACCGCCGCTGATGCGTGGGCGCGGCTGACCTCGGACGAACCCCTGACCGGAGTGCGGGCCACGGTGCGCGCCGGCCGGGACAATATGCGGGCGACCCTGATGAGCTGGTTGCCACAGGACTTGCAAGGCGCGCGGGTCCTGGATGCTGGATGCGGGGCAGGGCAATTGGCCATGGAAGCCGCCGCGCGCGGCGCCGATGTGGTCGCGATCGATTTGTCGAAATCATTGGTCGATCTCGCCGCAGAACGAGCTCAAAATTTGCCGCTCAAAGGCAGCGTTGATTTCCGCGTCGGGGACATGCTCAATCCCCCCGGTGGGCCATTCGATTATGTCGTCTGCATGGATTCGGTCATCCATTATGACATGCAGGATTTCCAATCGACGCTTTACCGCCTGATCTCACTCTCGACCCAATCCTGTTCGTTCACGTTTGCACCGAGCACGCCATTGCTCAGCGTCATGCACGCGGTCGGGAAATTGTTTCCGCGCGGCGATCGTTCGCCGGCGATCAAGCCGCATAGCGAACAGTCCGTATACAAGGCGCTGTCTGATTATCGCATCCTGAATTCGAAGCGGATCAAATCCGGCTTCTATATCTCTCACGCTGTGGAGGTGTCTGGATGACAGAACAGAGGCCACAACTCGCAGATGCATGGAAAGGGCTGAGCCGAAAGCTCCTACCGTTCGCCGATGTGGCGAGCGATGACCTGCCTTTGACCCAGCTGCTGCGCCTGTCTCTGTTCCAAGTCAGTGTCGGGATGATCCTGACTTTGCTCGCGGGCACGCTCAACCGCGTGATGATTGTCGAGCTATTTGTACCGACCTGGTTGGTCGCGCTGATGATCTCTCTGCCGCTCGTCTTTGCGCCATTGCGCGCCTTGATCGGCCACAAATCAGATGCGCACGTTTCGGTCTTCGGCTGGCGCCGCGGTCCCTATATCTGGTTTGGCTCCCTGTTCATGTTTGGTGGCCTCGCCATCATGCCTTTCGCGCTCATTTTGCTGTCTGGGGCGGGTGAAGCGCCAGCCTGGATCGGACAGCTTGGCGCCGCGTTTGCGTTCTTGCTGGTCGGGGCCGGACTGCACACCACACAAACCGCAGGCCTGGCGCTCGCGACAGATATTGCGCCCGTGGATGTCCGTCCGCGGGTCGTGGCCTTGCTTTATGTCATGTTGCTGGTCGGCATGGGCGTCAGCGCTCTGATTTATGGCGCGCTGTTAACTGACTTCTCGCATGACAAATTGGTGCGGGTCATTCAGGGCTCCGCCGTCGTGGTCATTGTTTTGAACGTGATCGCCCTATGGCGTCAGGAAGTCCGCAACCCTGCCGTCATCGAGGGCACAGCCCAGACGGCAAATTTCAAACAATCCTGGCACAAGCTGATGAGCGATGTCCGGTCCAAGCGCTTACTGATGGCGGTCGGGGTAGGGTCCATGGCGTTCAGCATGCAGGACATCCTGCTTGAGCCTTATGGGGCCGAATTGCTCGGCATGACCGTGAGTGAAACGACGCGACTGACAGCTGTGTTTGCCTTTGGCACCATTCTCGGGTTTGCGGCGGCAGCTAAGGGTCTCGTCATTGGTCTCGAAACCCATCGGCTTGGGGCCATCGGGGTTCTGATCGGCGTTGTGGCCTTCACGCTGGTGATTTTTGCACAGCCACTAGGCGTTCCGATGATCTTCCAAATCGGCACATTCCTGATCGGCCTCGGAGGCGGATTGTTTTCCGTCTGCATGCTGACCTCGGCGATGGAACTCGCTGAGTCCAGCGATAGCGGCATTGCGCTCGGGGCCTGGGGCGCCGTGCAAGCGACGGCCGCAGGCTTCGCATTAGCGATTGGCGGAGCCATCAAGGACGGTGTTGACGCGCTAATGAGTACAGGCCTGTTCTGGCAAGGTCTGGACCAGACCGCGATTGGCTACAGCGTCGTCTATCACATCGAAATCTTGCTTTTGTTCGTGACGCTCGTGGTGCTTGGGCCGATCGCCGCGCACGCGCGTCAGGAAGCAGTCGATAAAAACAGTAAATTCGGGTTAGCGGCGTTTCCCGACTAATGCGCCATAAAGGAGAAGGACAATGATTTTTGACGGTGAATATGTAGCAGGTATCGACCTTGTCGATATATGCTTATGGGCCTTCACGATCTTCTTTTTCGGGCTGATTTTCTATCTCAGACGCGAAGACCGCAGAGAAGGATATCCGCTGGAATCGGATACGACGGGCAAGGAAGAGCCATCCGGGACATTCTGGATGCCTCCGAAGAAGACTTTCAAACTTCCGCACGGTCGCGGCACGCTCACGCAGGCTTTCGGACCTCGCGATACGCGCGAATTGGCCATGAAACGCACCGCGGTGTGGCCGGGCGCGCCCTTGGTGCCGTCTGGCGATCCGATGCAGGATGGCGTTGGGCCGGCTTCTTATGCCATGCGCGAGGACGTTCCGGACCTCACCCTGGAAGGCAAGCCACGGATTGCGCCTTATCGCGACAGTCCGGGTTTTGAGGTCGCAAAACAGGATCGCGACCCACGCGGCCTGGAAGTTCATTGCACCGATAAGCAAGTCGGCGGCACAGTCGTGGACCTCTGGGTCGATCGCTCTGAGGCGATTATCCGATATCTCGAAGTCGAAGTGTCGAATGATGGCAAAGATGAGCGCGTGCTGGTCCCCATGGGCTTTGTCAAAGTAGTCGGCGGGCGGCGCCCGAAAATCGAGGTCGAGGCGGTTACAGCCGATCAATTGCGGGCAGCCCCGAAAACCAAAGAAGAGCTATCCGTCACACGCCGTGAAGAAGACCGCATTTGTGGTTATTTTGGCGGCGGCAAGCTCTACGCCACACCAGACCTGATTGAGCCATGGCTATGAGACTTTTTCACGACGAAGAAGACGGGCCGGCCGAACCCGTTCGGGGCATGCCAGACAAACTGCCAGAGGGTGAATCAATCCTTTGGCAGGGTCGCCCGAGCGCAACTGCGCTGGCATTTGGGGCGTTCCGTCTGAGATGGGTGCTCGGTTATTTTGTGGTGATGACGGTGTTCCGTTTGGCCAACCTCTCCGCCACGGGCGCCGAATCCGGGGCTTTGACCAATGTGGTCAGCAGTTCGCTGATGTTTGCAATGGTCGCGGTCGCGCTCATACTCGGATTGTCGTACGCGATGAGCCGAGCGGCTATTTTTACCATTACAAATCATCGGGTTGTTCTCCGCTATGGCGCGGCAATCCGGAAATATGTGAATGTGCCGTTCTCGAAAATGGCGAGCGCTCAACTGAAACGGAAAAGCCCGCGCATTGGCGATATTTCGTTCCAACTGTCTGGGCCGGGCCAGCCGCCTTACCTTCACCTCTGGCCATTCGCACGACCGTTTAAATTCTCAAAGCCGCAACCGATGATGCGCGGAATCAAAGACCCGCAAGAGGTGGCAGAGATTCTTGCGCGTGCGGTGCATGATCACGCGCCCGAGGCGGTTCAGCTCGAGCTTGATCAAGCGTCTGAAAATGAACGCCCAGACCTCGCCCCCGCTGCTGGCGTTCCAGCGACCTAAGAGGAGACATGATGACTGCGCATAGCCATGATATTCAAATTCCAAAACCACTCCTATTCGGTCTTGGTTTGCTCGTCACAAGCGTGACGGGTTTTGTCGGGATATCGAGCCTGACCGGCATTGGCGTCGCAGATCTATCCAATGAGGTTGCGCAAGAGCGAATTCAAGTGCGTTTCCTGGACGAAGCGAATGGTGGCGTCGGCGCTTATGATCCACAAACGGAAGAAGCGATCCACGTATTTGGTCCCGGCGAAGGCGGCTTTGTGCGCACGGCCTTGCGATCACTGTCGATGGACCGGCAACAAAAAGGCGTTGGGCCGACCCCGCCCTTTGAGCTGCAATTATCGGCCACGAACAATGTCGTCCTGTTTGATCCGACCACAGGAAAATCCATCACGCTCACCGCGTTCGGTGATGCCAATCAAAACGATTTTGCGCAGCTCTTCAACGCGCATCCAACAAGGGAAATGCCATGAGCTCAACATCCAGACTTCGATTGCCCTGCATTATCCGCATCACCCATACATGGGAGTCGCTGGAAGCACATGTCGAACTTCCGGGGCACACTCAGCCTGAGATTGGCGACCGCATCACGGTGCACGGCGCGCCAGTCCAGGTGCCATTCGGTGAGACAATTACGATTGAGCGTGAAGCCACAATCCGCCGCGCCAACCCGCTCGAGAAACTCTGGATTAGAATTCGATCCATGTTCGAGCTGGACGAACTTTATGAAGTCAATTTTACCACGGAGATCCTGCGATGAGTTTCCAGAATGTCACCGCTGAAGAGGCGCTTGGGGAGCGTGCCGCCGAGTTCGATACGAATGATGCCGCGCTCGAGAACACGCTGCTCAGCCCGCGTTTCTACACCACAGATTTCGATGAAATGGATAAGTTGGACGTTTCCTCTGTTCGTGAGGAATGGGATGCACTGATCCAGGAAATGAAGGATGATCCGAATAAGGGTCATTTCAAACGGACCGATGAGTTTGACGATATCCTCGATCAACTCGATCCGGCGCTGAGAGCCGAATTTGTCGACTTCCTGGTCAGCTCCCTGACGGCGGAGTTTTCCGGTTGTGTCCTGTATCGAGAAATCGCGCGCAAGGCCACGAACCAGGATGTCGTCGATTTATTCAAACTGATGAGCCGCGACGAAGCCCGCCATGCAGGCTTTATCAACCACGTGCTTCGAGATTTCGGCATCGGTGTTGATCTCGGCTTCCTGACAAAGACCAAGAAATACACATTCTTCAAACCGAAATTCATTTTCTACAGTGTCTATCTTTCAGAGAAGATCGGTTATGCGCGGTACATCACCATCTTCCGGCAACTGGAGAAAAATCCAAGCAAGCGCTTCCACCCAATTTTCAAGTGGTTTGAAGAGTGGTGCAATGATGAGTTCCGGCATGGTGAGGCCTTCGCGCTGCTAATGCGCGCGGACCCGAAACTTCTCAAGGGTCACAACCGGTTGTGGATTCGCTTCTTCCTGCTCGCGGTTTTCGCCACAATGTACATCCGCGATCATCGCCGTCCTGTTTTCCATGACGCGCTCGGCCTGGATCCGAAAACCTATGATCATGAAGTGTTCAAACTGACCACTGAAATTTCCCGTCAGGTCTTCCCGATCGAACTCGATATCGATCATCCGAAATTCTATGAGAAACTGGAGAAGCTCCGCGTTCTCGCCGATAGAATGGAAGAGTCCAAAGCCAAGAATGGCATGTTCGGGCGGTTCAATCGGATGGGCCTTGCGGTTCGCTGCGGGCTGCAATTCGCTGGTTTGTACTTCATGCGAACGCGCAAAAATCGTCCACCGGTTCGCGTCCGTTTGGAGCCGGTTTGGTAATGCTCGATACGCTCGCCCCCATTGTTTTTGCAGTCTTGGCCTGGTGGGTCAGCACGGGTGTGCTGATCTGGCTGGTCGGGCGGGGCGAAACCGTACGCGCAGTCGCGGCGATCGGATTGTCCATGCTCGTGGTCGGCGCAACATTTGCCGTCATCGAACTAAGAGACGTGCATTCGATCGCGGGCGCCTATGCAGGCTTCCTTGTCGGCATCGCGCTTTGGGCCTGGCATGAGGCCATGCTTCTATTCGGGTATATTGCCGGGCCGCGCCGGTCTGATTGCCCGACCGGGTTAAGCGGTTGGCAGCGGTTCAAGGTTTCCGCGCAAACCGTGATTCATCACGAACTTTTAATCGCTGCCCATGCGGCCCTGATCATTTGGCTGAGCCTGGGTGCGGCGAACCAGGTGGCAGCGGCGACTTTCGGCTTGCTCTGGGGGATGCGGATCAGTGCTAAACTGCTGATCTTCTTCGGGGCACCGAATGCTTCGCATCACTTCTTGCCGATGCACCTGAAATATCTGTCGACCTATTTCAACACACGCCAGCGCACGCGGTCTTATCCTCTCTTTATCCTGCTGACGAGCGCGGTTGCGGTTGCGCTCCTGTTCAATGGTTTGTCGGGTCAGTCCGGCACAGTGGAGGCAACAGGTTATTTGCTGCTCGGCACTTTGGCACTGCTCGCCGTGTTTGAACATATCGCGCTGATCCTGCCGATTCCGGATCAGCAACTTTGGTCATGGGCGGTTCGTAAGAAAGCGACCGCCAAAACGAAACAACAGAACGAGAACTTGGAGTATGGGAGGACCTGATGGATTTTGAGGCCTTTTTTGAAAGCGAATTGTCGGCGCTGAAAGGCGAGGGCAATTATCGCATATTTGCGGATATTGAACGCCGAAACGGGACATTCCCGGTCGCTGACAATCACGGCGATATCGGACCGGACACGGTGAAGGTCTGGTGTTCAAACGATTATCTCGGCATGGGGCAGCATCCGGAAGTTCTGGATGCCATGCATACTGCGCTGGACAAGTGCGGCGCTGGCGCGGGCGGCACCCGAAACATTTCCGGGACCAATCATTACCACGTGCTGCTCGAGCGCGAGCTGGCGGATCTGCACGGCAAGGAAAACGCGCTCCTGTTCACCTCCGGCTATGTGTCCAATTGGACCACGCTGAGCACATTGGCGGCACGCATCCCGAATTGCGTTGTCGTGTCTGATGAACTCAACCACGCCTCAATGATTGAAGGCATTCGTCACAGCAAGGCGAATAAGAAAATCTTCAAACACAATGATGTCCGCGATCTCGATCGGGTTCTGTCTGAACTGCCAGCAGATGTGCCCAAACTGGTGGCCTTCGAGTCAGTCTATTCCATGGATGGTGACATTGCGCCGATCAAAGAGATTTGTGACGTCGCGGATCGCTATGGGGCCATGACCTATATCGACGAAGTTCACGCGGTCGGCCTGTACGGGCCTCGTGGGGGCGGCGTTGCCGAACGTGAAGGCCTGATGGATCGGATCGACATAATTGAAGGCACGCTTGGCAAGGCGTTTGGCGTTCTCGGCGGTTATATCGCCGCGTCCGACACGATTTGCGACTACATTCGCAGCTTCGCGTCTGGGTTCATTTTCACCACTGCCTTGCCGCCGGCCGTCGCCGCGGGCGCGTTGGCGAGCATCCGCCACCTCAAGACGAGTGATATCGAACGCATGCAGCAGCGTCGCCAGGTCAAGCGCGTGCGCGAGAAGTTCCGGGAAGTCGGCATTCCGGTCTTGGAAAACCCGAGTCACATCGTGCCAGTCATGGTGCGCGATCCGGTCAAGTGTAAGATGATCAGCGATACATTGATGGCAGAGCACGGTATCTATGTTCAGCCGATCAATTATCCGACCGTGCCCAAGGGAACAGAGCGTTTGCGGATCACGCCATCGCCGATCCATTCGGATGAAGACATCGATCATCTGATCGAAGCGCTGTCGAGTATCTGGTCACGCTGTGAGCTTGCGCGCGCGGCTTATAAAGACGTCGGATAATCGAACGCCGCCCGGTTTGGGCGGGAGTTGTAGCGGTTCGAAAAACGGCTTGCGCCGAGTCGGCGATCAAGCCAAAGAGGCGCTATGACTGAAACGCCTCAAATCCCGGCTGAAGACAGCGAGGAGCGCCGAGAAGTGCTCATTGCCGCCCTGCGCGAGGCGATTGACGCAGGCGCTGGCAAGCTTGTCCGTGAGACCCTGGAAGCCGAACACCCGGCGGACGCGTCCGACTTGCTGGAACAGCTTTCGAGCGAGCGTTTTGAAGCAGCGATGGACCTGCTCGGCGGCGATCTGCCGGCCGAGATCCTGATCGAGTTGCGCGAAGAATATCGCGAAGACGCCGTTGAGGTGATGAGCGATGAAGCGGTTGTCGAAGTCCTCGATGAGCTTGAAACCGACGACGCTACAGCGGTTCTGGAGGATCTCGATGAAGATCGCCGGGAACGTATCCTTGAGGAGTTGGAGCCCGAGGATCGGGCCGTGCTTGAAGCCAGTTTCGAGTTTGAGGAAGATAGCGCCGGGCGCCTGATGCAGCGCGAATTCCTGGCCGCCCCGGAATTCTGGACCGTCGGTGAAACCATCGATTTCGCGAGGGATAATGCCGAGGATCTGCCGACGGACTTTTACGAAATCTATGTGGTTGATCCTGGCAATAAGCCGCTCGGATACGTTTTACTGTCACAACTCTTGCGCACGGTCCGTGATGTCAAACTCGCTGACATTATGGAGACTTTTAATTCCGACATTCATGTCGATCTTGACCAGGAAGAAGTCGCGTATCAGTTCCAGAAATATGCCCTCGCTTCAGCGCCTGTGAAGGATCACGATGGGCGCCTGGTGGGAATGATTACCGTCGACGATATGGTGCATGTCATCCAGGAAGAAAACACTGAAGACCTGCTGGCGCTTGCCAACGTGTCGTCAGCAGACGGGTCTGATACAGTTTGGGAATCTGTGAAGGCGCGCGCGCCTTGGCTAGGGATCAACCTGATCACCGCCTTCATTGCTTCAGCCATTATCGCGATGTTTGAGGGCGCGCTTGATCAGCTCGTTCAATTGGCCATCCTCATGCCGGTTGTCGCCGCCCTCGCGGGGAATGCTGGCAGCCAGGGCTTGGCGGTTGCCGTGCGCGCGATCGCGGAGCGCGAAATGGAGGGCAAGGCAGGGCGTCGCGCGGTCGTGCGCGAAACCCTCACCGGATTGGTGAATGGCGTAATTTTCGCGGTCGGTGTTGGATTGGTGGCGCAATTCTGGTTCCAGGATGTCAAACTCTCAATCGTTCTGGGTGTTGCTATGCTTGCGAGTTTCCTATGGGCGGGCGCATCGGGTATCCTGGTCCCGTTAACGTTGAAGCGCCTTGGTGCAGATCCTGCGGTTGCATCTTCTGTGTTTGTGTTGACGCTCACGGATACGATGGCATTCTTCAGTTTCTTGGGTCTGGCGACCTTGTTTTTATTATAAATTTCATCGGTTTTTCGGGCGGCGCACAGATTGCAGACCTCTCGGGGTCAGACAGAATATCTGTCCCAAACCGGAGCAGGTGATGGCATTGAATATGCGCACATCTCAAGCGGGACTGGACGTCATAAAGGCGTTTGAGGGGTTTCGCGCACAATCTGAACTGCTCCCCAATGGTCGTTGGATCATTGGGTACGGACACTTGCGCCGTGCTGACGAAGGCGTGACTGTTACCGAAACCGAGGCCGAAGCGCTGCTCAGAGAGTATGATTTGCCGCCGGTGGAGCGGTTTGTCATGCGCTGCGTTCTGGCGCCTTTGATGCAAAACGAGTTCGACGCGCTGGTTTCGCTCGCCTTTAATATTGGTTCCAAGTCCTTTGCGAGCAGCGATGTGGTTGCGGGTATCAATGGGGGGAACCGGCTTGAGGCAGCGCACGCCTTTGATCTCTGGCGCCGCGCTAAGATTGGTGGACGCGTCCAGGTGGTCGATGCGCTTGTTCGGCGTCGCGCGGCTGAAAAAGCCCTATTCCTCAACGCGCCGGGGCGACACCAGGTTGCCTCTTCGCGCCTCTATCGTGCCATGCATGATAAGGCGGCGCTCCCAGCACCGCCAAAAGCCAGAGAGATCTTGGTTGAACACTTTCCAGCACCCGAGCCCGAGCTCAAGGCGCCGGAGGCCAAGCCAGCGCCTGAAATGACACCGACAGAGGCCGCTGCTGAATCTGTGCGCCAACAAATGGTGCGCATTCTCGGGGAAAACTCGGTTGAAGCGGACCCGACGCCAGAAACCACAGATGGTACCACGCCGGAAGAAATCGCCGCTGCGATCTCTGAATTGGCTGGCGAAAGCGAGGGTCACCGCGTTCAGAAGTCGGTTTGGCCGCAAATGGAGGATTTGCCACCGCCGCCATTCCCGGAGCCCTCTGAGTCCAATTACAATAAACCACCTGAAGATCTGGAACCGATCGAGTCAGTCGATCTCATCGACGACTTGGAAGAGGTCGAAGTGTCTCAGGAGAGCATCGACAGAGCTGTTGAGATCAACGAGGCTATGGAGGCCGAGGACCGCAATGGTGATCTCATCGGAGCTTTGCCGTTTGGCCTCCTGGCCCTGATCGGTGCGGCGCTGGGAGGATATGGGGTGGCAAGCCAGTTCGGCATGATTCAGTCCGGTGAAACCATGACCAGTTCGATCGCGATCTTTCTGCCGCTTTTCTTGATCGTGCTTGGCGTGCTGCTGTTCATTACGATGACCTATTATTTCCTTCGGACGCTTTTGTCGCAAAGCTAGGACCAGATGAACGATTGGCAGCGCGGGTACATTTGGCTAAACCCGGCCCATGATTCCGAATAGATATCCCACATTGAACTTCGACCTTGGCGAAACCGCGGACATGATCCGCGATACCGTGCAAGGATTTGCCCAGAAAGAAATCGCGCCGCTGGCGGCCGAGATAGACCGGACAGATACGTTTCCGCGACACTTGCTCCCCAAGATGGGAGAGCTCGGCTTGCTGGGCATCACGGTGGAGGAAGAATGGGGCGGCACCGGGCTCGGTTATCTCGAGCATGTTGTAGCGATGGAGGAAATCTCCCGCGCGTCCGCTTCGGTTGGCTTGTCCTATGGCGCGCATTCAAACCTGTGCGTGAACCAGCTTCGTCGCTGGGGCTCAGACGACCAGAAGACCCGTTATCTCGAAAAACTGGTGACCGGTGAGCATTTCGGCTCGCTCGCGATGTCAGAAAGTGGCGCGGGGTCCGATGTTGTCGGCATGAAACTGCGGGCGGAGAAAAAGGGCGATCACTATATACTCAACGGCTCGAAAATGTGGATCACCAATGCACCGGACGCCGACACGCTGATCGTCTATGCCAAGACGGAGCCGGAGCAAAAATCGCGCGGCATTACAGCCTTTATCATTGAGCGCGACTTCAAAGGCTTTTCTGTCGCCCAGAAACTAGACAAGCTCGGCATGCGCGGGTCGGAAACCGGCGAACTCGTATTCGAAGACTGCGAGGTGCCTGAAGAGAACATCATGGGCCCATTGAACCAGGGCGTGGAAGTCCTGATGAGCGGTCTCGACTATGAGCGCGCCGTACTTTCAGCCGGACCGACCGGGATTATGCAAGCCTGTATGGATGTTGTTGTGCCTTATGTGCATGACCGCAAGCAGTTCGGAAAATCGATAGGCGAATTTCAGCTCGTACAGGGTAAACTCGCTGACATGTATGTGCAGATGAATGCCGCCAAGGCGTATGTGTATGCCGTTGCCAAAGCCTGTGATCGGGGCGAGACGACCCGCAAGGATGCGGCTGGCGCGATCCTCTATGCGGCTGAGACAGCAACCAAACTCGCGCTCGATGCGATTCAGCTGCTCGGTGGGAATGGCTATATCAACGAATATCCGACGGGACGTTTGCTACGCGATGCCAAACTCTATGAAATTGGCGCTGGCACCAGCGAAATCCGCCGGTTCTTAATCGGCCGGGAATTGTTTTCCGAGACCGCCTAAAGCCTAGACCGCTTTGAGCGTGCAGCACTGCGCCTGAAGGTCACTTTCTTTCAAGGCGGTCATCGCGGCGAGGTAGCCCGCCTCGATCGCCTCATCATAGGCTTTCCAGTCGCGCAGCTCGATATCTTTCAGTTCCGGCAGGATCAATACATCGACAAGTTCGCGGCCGGCATTCGGGTTCACACTGACCGTGGCAGACCGCATCAGCAGGCCGGCGATCGGCGGTGCGCTTGAAAAGCCGTGCTTGGCGACCCAACCAAAGAAGCCAGGAGGATTGACGAATTCGCTTGCGTCCAGACCTTCCGGCGCGCGCGCAACATCGCAACCGACGACAAAGCCGCGTTGTAGTTCGCGCATAACATCGGTTGGGAAATTGTTCAGCACAGCCCCGTCGACGAGCACTTCACCTTCTTCAATCACGGGCGGCAATATGCCGGGCAGGGCGATGGTCGCTCGAAGCGCTTGTCTGAGCAGGCCTTGCCGGTGCACACGATATGCGCCGTCCGTGAGATTTGTCGAAACTGCAAAAAACGGCATTTCCAGATCGCCGATCTCGGCTTCGCCAAAATGCTCTCGCAAGCGGGCGTCAACGCGGTGACCCTTGACCATGCCGACAACCGGGATGTTCCAGTCGCCGAGCGGATTGGATTCAACAAATCCCTTGCGGATGCGATAGTCGATTTCGGCATCGTCCCAACCCATGGCGACGCAGCCCGCGACGACGGCGCCCATGGAGGCGCCCCCGGCAAAGTCGATCGGGATGCCGAGCTCCCGCATGGCCTTGACCACACCGATATGCGCATAGGCGCGCGCGCCGCCGCCAGAGAAGACGATACCAACGCTGCGACCTGCAATTGTCCGGGCCAGGCGATCACAGTGTTCGCCCTCCATATGGTGCCAATGAAACACGCGGGCCGCCCCCGCCGCTCGCAGCCAGTCGGATGGGCGACAAGCTTTACGTTCCGCGCCATGGTGCAGCAGCAGGACGTCGACAAGTTTTAAAGACTGAGCCGGTGAGTTTTCTTCCGGGAATAGTGGATAAGACGGTTTTGCATCTGCGCGGGCGACGACCCAAATGCGGTCTGCCTGACGCATGGAAAGCCGATACCAGGCATTGTCTCCCATCGTGGAGATCAGAATGACAACATCATTCTCGGATTCCAGCTTGTCAAAGAAAGCAGATGGTTTTTCATCGCCCTCGATTTCCTCGACAATTCGAGATTTGACGCCGAGCCCTGCCAGCGATTTTTGCAAGGCCTTGGCGCGCAGGTCCAGATTGATTGTCGGAGACGTTGCCACCAACGCGAAGACTTTGGGAGCGGTTCGACGATTGCGCTGATTGCCTTCGCGCAATCGCGACAAGATCAATCGGATCATCGCGTTCAGTAGCTCTGGCTCCGCCGAGCTCAGGCGTTCGAATCCTTTGCGGGAGATCTCGAGGACTTCACTGTCGCGCAAGGCATAAACAGAAGAGGTATGCGGGACGTTATCCGGAGCGCCGTCGCCATCAATATCGATGCCGCCTTGAAACATGGCCATTTCGCCGACCGGCTCGCCGGTACGTATGTGGCCCATGAATTCGCTGCGGCCATCGCGCATCGCTTTGAACGCACCAAACGACCCGGAAAGCACAAAAAAGATCGAGTCGGACATTTCGCCGGCGCGAAAGAGCGGCCACCCCGCCGGGACTGAGAACCAACGGGCTTCCTTGCCCGCCGCGCGCAAGGCCCGGCGAGGCACGTCCTCTAGAAACTTGATCGAGGCAAGGGCAGGGACGACGTCCAAACTCATGCCACCAAATATACCCATTATCCGTTCTCCGTCATATTCGGGCATTCCCTTGCAAATATGGGGCAATTTGATGAAGGATTTGATGACATTGCGTCACAAGCCCGGGATGACAGCACTCGCAAGCCCGTTTAAGGCAAAACAAAAATGGTTGCGGGAGAAACTTCATGCCAGTCTTGAAGTCCAAACTAGATGTCGCAGGTGCGGCCTACTCGGCCAATCGTCGGGCCATGGAGGTGCAAGTCGAAGCGCTCCATGAAAAGACGGCCTTGGCGGCCCAAGGCGGCTCTGAGCGGGCCCGTGAACGGCACGTCTCACGCGGAAAACTCCTGCCTCGTGACCGAGTTGAGAAATTGCTCGATCCAGCCACGCCATTCCTTGAAATCGGTGCTCTCGCGGCCTTCGATATGTATGATAACGAGGCGCCGGGCGCCGGGATCATTACCGGGATCGGGCGGGTTGAGGGCCGCGAGTGCATGATCATTTGCAATGATGCCACGGTCAAAGGCGGCACTTATTATCCGATGACCGTGAAGAAGCATTTGCGCGCGCAGGAAATCGCCCTCGAAAACCATTTGCCTTGCATTTACCTGGTCGATAGCGGCGGCGCGAACTTACCGCACCAGTCCGAGATTTTCCCAGACCGCGAACACTTTGGACGGATCTTTTACAATCAGGCCAATATGAGCGCGAAGGGTATTCCGCAAATTGCGGCGGTGATGGGCTCATGCACGGCAGGTGGGGCTTATGTCCCGGCCATGTCTGACGAGACCATAATCGTTCGCAAGCAAGGTACGATTTTCCTCGGTGGCCCACCGCTGGTGAAAGCGGCGACCGGAGAAGTGATTTCTGCAGAAGATCTCGGCGGAGCAGATGTGCATGCGCGTCAATCCGGGGTTGCAGACCACTATGCTGCCAGCGATGACCACGCGCTCGCAATTGTGCGCTCGATTGTACGTACGCTACATGTGCCGAAACCAGACCCGGTAGGGCTCACGGATGCTGCAGAACCCCTCTATGATCCGGCCGAATTGCATGGCCTCGTACCGCAGGATCTTCGCGAGCCTTATGATGCAAGGGAAATCATTGCGCGCCTGGTCGATGGATCAGAATTTCACGAGTTCAAAAAGCTCTATGGCGAAACGCTGGTCTGCGGGTTCGCCAAGCTTTACGGGATGCCCATCGCGATCCTTGCGAACAATGGAATTCTGTTTTCGGAAAGCGCACAAAAGGCGGCCCATTTTATCGAGCTGGCAGACCAAAGGCGCATTCCGCTGCTTTTCCTGCAGAACATTACCGGATTCATGGTCGGCTCGAAATATGAGGCGGGTGGAATTGCCAAGGATGGCGCCAAAATGGTGACGGCTGTCGCAACAGCTTCCGTGCCAAAGCTGACCCTCGTGACCGGCGGCTCCTTTGGCGCCGGAAATTATGGCATGTGCGGGCGTGCTTATAGTCCGCGTTTCATGTTCATGTGGCCAAACGCGCGCATCTCAGTGATGGGCGGGGAGCAAGCGGCATCGGTCCTGGCGACGGTGAAGCGGGACGGTATGGAACGCCGCGGCGAGGATTGGCCGGAGGCGGACGAGGAGGCCTTTAAAGCGCCTATTCGTGAGCTCTATGAAAAAGAGGGTTCGCCATACTTCTCGACCGCCCGACTATGGGATGATGGTATCATTGATCCGGCGGACAGTCGCCGCGTCCTCGGTCTCGCGCTTTCGGCATGCTTGAATGCGCCGTTTGACGATCGAGGGTTCGGCGTCTTCCGCATGTGATAAGTGCTTCAACCGGCATCGCCAGATTACAAGTTTGAGAAAACGCCTTGGTGAGCATCCGCGCCTGATGCGCGCCAACCGGTGAACCGACGGGCATAACCGCAGGGTGTCGGTTTTGTCGTTAAATCCGATTTATCCAGGTTTCTGAAGAGTCACGGGTTTTTCCTGATTTCATAGGCATTCTCAAGCTGCGCCACACGGACGTGGCGCGCTAAGACGGAGCCTATCCATGACTCGAACTTTTATCCTGGGTGCTGCAGTTTCCCTGTTTGCCTTTGCGGCGTCTGCGAGCGAGCAAGTGCAATTTGAAACTGTGGATACCAATGCTGACGGGTTCATCTCGGAATCAGAATTTGTCACCTGGAAAACATCCAGCGGTGACTATTCTGCCGCCGATGCACTGGTCGCGTTCATAGAAATAGACGCCGATGCAAGCGGTATGATTTCAGAAGCAGAAATGGCGGCTGCTTTGGCCACAAAGGACGACGAAAAGACATCCGACAGTATGTCAGATGATCAAATGTAGCCGCCACTTGGTCCTGTCGAAACAGGATATTGGCCCGCTCCGGCGGGCCTTTTTTTGAGACATCGAGACTAAATTAAGAATCTGTAACTACAAATGTAACATCGTATATTGTTACGAATGTAACGCGCCTTCCTTTAAAGGCGTAGACACTAACTGTTCCAGGGAGGAACATTGAATGAAACTCAAACTCTCAACAGCCACCATTGGGCTATTTGCAGCAAGTGCGTTTGCTGTCGCTCATGCCGGGTCTGCGGCCGACTATTTCAACAAGATCGACGCAGATGCCAGCGGCATGATCACACAAGCAGAGTACGTCGCTTACAAAACTGCTGACGGCAAATATTCTGCGGAAAAAGCGACTGAAAAATTCGCGAAACTCGCAGGCGATGATGGCGAACTCTCTCTCGCCGAATTCGAAGGAGCGATGAAAAAAGCCAAGTCGAAAGACGGCAAAAAGAAAGACCGCACCACTTAACGCTACTGGTGTGAGCTCGCTCCGGAAGCGCCCGCATTCCCCTGCGGGCGCTTCTTTTATGTGCTTGTTTGTTGCGCCAATGAGGCATAGCAATGAGACATGGGGACTACGTTTAACCGTCTCGATTTTGTCCGCCTCGTACTCGCGAGTTTCGTGTTCCTGTATCATACTGTTGCATTGAGCGCCGGCTCCGAAGGGGGGGCGTTCGAGCGCGAACTCTCAATCCTCGCGGAGCTTTCAATCCAAAGCTTTTTCATCGTTTCGGGCTTGCTGGTTTACGGATCACTCGAACGGTCATCTTCCATCGCAGACTATGCCGGGAAACGAATCCGCCGTCTCTATCCCGCCTATGCGGTCGTGATCCTGGTGCCGGCCCTGTTCAGCCTGTTGGTCAGTT
Organism: Hyphomonadaceae bacterium; assembly: GCA_024743315.1. Taxonomy (GTDB): domain Bacteria; phylum Pseudomonadota; class Alphaproteobacteria; order Caulobacterales; family Hyphomonadaceae; genus Henriciella. Next base: position 100,565 of record JANSWU010000004.1, on the reverse strand, counting down.
TTGGAAGCGAGGGTGCGGTTTCCGGGATCTTTCGATATCTCGCTGCCAATCTCGTCTTTCTCAACTTCCTCGAACCCAACTTGCCTGGCCTGTTCGAACAGCAGCGGTTTAGCGAAGTGAATGGCGCGCTTTGGACACTCAAGATTGAAGTCATGTTCTATCTGGCTCTGCCCGTGCTGGCATGGATCCTGTCGCGATTAAAGTCCGCCTGGTGGATGGGCCTCGCCGCGTTGACTGTCGGAGCTTTGGTCTGGGTTCGGCTTATCCCAGTATTGGATTTGCCTTTCTCGCAACAATTGGCGCGGCAGCTGCCGGGGCAAATGATGTTTTTTGCGGCCGGAATGGCGCTTTGGCGCTTGCGGCATCACATTCTGCCTCGCGCGCGCCTCTGCTTGTTTCTCGGTACGGCCGCTTTGTACGTCTCGTTACTTATTCCCGAACTCTATTCCTTGCGTGTGCTGGGCCTGACCGGCTTGCTGGTTGGCGTTGCCTTCACGCCTGGACCGAACCTGAATGCGGCGCGGTGGGGCGACGTCAGCTACGGCGTATACATTGTCCATTTTCCCATCGTGCAGGCCCTGATCGCACTTGGCGTTTTTGAAACCCTCGGCCTGATTGGTGGCATTGGCGCTTCCGCGCTTTTGGTCTTTGCTGCGAGCTACGGGCTCTGGTGGTGGGTTGAAAAACCGTCGCTTCGGCGCGATAGCCATTACAGACGAGCCTCTGAAGAAAGGGCGTATGATGAGCGAGTACGAAACGATCACGCTGGACGCGACACGGGCTGGGATCGCGATCCTGACACTGAACCGACCTGATCGTCACAATGCCTTTAATAGCCAGGTCATCGAAGAACTGACCGATGCGCTCGAGACGCTTGAAGAACAGGATACGCTACGCATGGTCATCCTGCGCGGCGCCGGCAAAAGCTTTTCTGCCGGAGCGGATCTGGAATGGATGAAGGCGGCACAACACTGGACCCGAGAGGATAATGAGCAGGACGCTGTCGCGCTTGCCGAGATGCTGCGAAAGCTTGCGGAACTGCCGCAAATGACTGTGGCCCTGGTACAGGGAGCCGCCATGGGTGGCGGGGCAGGACTTGTCGCGGCATGTGATATCGCCGTGGCGGTAAAAGGCACCAAGTTTAAATTCAGTGAGGTACGCCTTGGCCTCACGCCAGCAACGATTTCGCCTTTCGTGATCAACGCGATTGGCCCGCGTTGGGCTAAGGCCCTGTTTGTCACTGCGGAAGGCTTCGACGCGGACTATGCCGAAAAGATCGGTTTGGTGCAGTATGTGGTCGAGGATTTTGAAGCCTTGGCCGGCATGGAAGAGCATATTGCCAGCCTCGCAATGGGGGCGGCCCCAGGCGCCATCCGGGACGCCAAGAATCTCGTGCTCGATTTCGCAGGCGAACCGTTCAGCGCCGCTTTGAGCAAGGAAACGGCAAAGCGCATTGCCGCACGGCGGATCAGCGATGAAGGTAAAGAAGGACTGTCAGCCTTCCTGGAGAAGCGCAAACCAAACTGGGCGACATAAACTCGAATTGTTGTCGGTGCGTTCTATTCAACACCAGGAATGGCGCCAACTGGTAGTCCCATATCGCGCAACACGCCGATTGTCGCATCGACTGGATTGATGCCCGTCAATGCCTCGATCTGATTCTGGAACACGAACACGACCACACCGAGCATGATGGCATAGATGACGAATTGCATCAGCGATTTCAGAATAAAAGCGCCTGCGCTTCCAGCGACCAGTCCGACGCCGCCGAGAATCAACGCACCGGTGATCGGGGTAAGCTCGCTGACATCTGCTGCTTGCGTATACCCGATATAGCCACCAATGCCCGCACCAACGATACCGGCGAGGCTGCTCAATCGAATTCCGGATGCGTAAGCCATATGTTTCCCCTTAAACTTTTGGTTCGATTAGCTTAGGCGGTAAAAGCAGAAATGGGCAAGTTATCTTGCCCAGCGAGCATAAGAACGGATTAAGGGCCAGGCCAAATGATTACATCGCTTCTGATCGCAAATCGCGGCGAGATCGCTTGCCGGATAATGCGGACTTGCCGCGCTTTGGGCATTCGCAGCATTGCCATATATTCCGACGCGGATGCCCGCGCCAAGCATGTTCGTGAAGCCGATGAAGCGGTTTGGGTCGGGGCTGCGGCGGCAATCGAAAGCTATCTGCACGCTGACCGGATTATCGGGGCTGCAAAAGCAGCAGGCGCGGACGCCATCCATCCGGGTTATGGCTTCCTGTCGGAAAATGCCGAGTTTGCCAAAGCAGTCACCGAGGCGGGGCTGATCTGGATCGGGCCTAAATCTGATACGATTGAATCGATGGGCCTGAAAGACCGCGCGAAAGCGATTGCAGAAGCGGCAGGCGTGCCGGTCTTGCCGGGTTATCGCGGCGATGCGCAAGACGCTAAAACGCTTGAAAAAGAAGCCAAGCGGATTGGCTTTCCGTTGTTGATCAAAGCCGTCGCGGGCGGTGGCGGTCGAGGTATTCGCCTGGTTGAGAAAGCCTCCGCGCTTGCGCCCGAACTTGAAAGCGCCGTGCGCGAAGCCGAAGCGGCGTTCGGCGATGGCCGTGTCATGCTGGAAAAGCTGGTCGAACAGCCCCGGCATATTGAGGTTCAGGTATTTGGCGACCAGCACGGCAATGCGGTTCATTTGTATGAGCGCGACTGCTCTTTGCAGCGACGCCGACAGAAAGTCATCGAGGAAGCCCCAGCGCCTGGCATGCCAGACGAGGTGCGTCAGGCTATGTGTGATGCAGCGGTGAAGCTGGCCAAAGCCGTGAGCTATGAAGGTGCAGGCACTGTTGAGTTCATTGTCGATGGGGCCAAGGCCCTGGCGCTCGACACGTTTTGGTTCCTGGAAATGAACACACGCCTTCAGGTCGAACACCCGGTCACCGAAATGGTCACCAATACGGATCTGGTCGAATGGCAATTGCGCGTGGCGAGCGGTGAGAAACTGCCGTACAAACAGAAGGATATTGAGCTGAGTGGGCACGCGATCGAAGCTCGAATCTGCGCGGAAGATCCGGCCGACGGATTCAGGCCAGGGGCTGGTCTGATCGAAGAGTTCGGCATGCTGGCCGACGAAGATGCTGACTGGCTGCGCTGGGAGGCCGGGTTTGAGAGCGGCGACCGAGTGCCCGCGGTCTACGATTCCATGATCGCAAAACCGGTGGTTTTTGGTGAAGATCGAGAAGAAGCGAATGACCGCCTGATTGATACGCTGGCACACCTGCAATTGGTTGGTGTGCCAGGCAATATTGGGTTCTTGCGTCGATGCGCCATGGCAGACGCCTTTGTCGAAGGCACACATCACGTGAATTGGATTGCCGAGCAGGGCGACGCCCTGACCCAGCCGCCCGCAGCCCATCAGCATGCTTCCGTGATGGCGGTTTGTGATGTTTTACTCGGCGAGAGCGGTGGCCAACCTTGGTCGATTCGGGACGGATGGCGTATGAATGCCGCGCCAGTACTGAAAACGGCCGTTGCCGTCGGCGAAGATGCCGATTGGTTCGATCCGCGAGAACACGAAGTGGCCGAAGACGTTTCGATGGCCTTGGTGACGGACCTGTCAGAACGACGCTTCGCCGTCACGACGGGCGGTGACAGCGTGCTCGTTGAAGTCCCAGATTTCGAGGCCGAAGCCGAAGCCCTTGCCGGTGGCGACGCTGTCAAAGCCCCGATGCCGGGCAAAGTGATTGCTGTGAATGTGAAGCCCGGAGACCAAGTCGAAAAAGGGCAAACCGTGGCTGTGATGGAAGCGATGAAAATGGAACACTCGCTTACGGCTCCTCGCGATGGGGTGGTCGAGGCGGTCGGGGCTGAGCTCGGCGCGCAGGTTCCGGAAGGCCAAATTCTGGTTGCGTTGGAAGCCGTTTGAAGCCGCCGCGCCGGTAAAAAGTGCCTTTAATTTGGGGGTTTAGGCGTGCGTTTTTGATCGCTTTCCGACCGAATGAGCTGCCGTTTATGTTCACGCCATGGAGACATCGGATCGCGCGCCCGCGCTGACCTGGGACGATTGGTGGGATGACCACTATCAACTGTCGGAAGACTTCTCGCGAACGGAGCTTCTGGCACTGCGACAATTTCCGTTTCTATCGACCGCACGTGACGCGCAACGCCCGCCAAAAGGCGATTGGCGGACATGGCTGTTTATGGGCGGACGTGGGGCTGGGAAAACTCGGGCCGGGGCGGAATGGGTGCGCTTTTCAGCATTGCACGGACGTTGCCAGAGAATTGCTCTGATTGCCCCAACCTTGGGTGACGCACGCGAGGTCATGATTGAAGGGCCCTCTGGCATTCGGTCGATTGAGAGATTGGAGGAATTCAAACCCGACTACAATGTCTCGCGGCGGCGCCTGGAATGGAAAAATGGTGCGATCGGACTGGTCTTCTCAGCTGAAGATCCAGACAGCTTACGCGGCCCTCAATTTGATGCAGCCTGGTGCGATGAAATCGCTGCCTGGCCCTATGGCGAAGCGGTCTGGGATAATCTTCAGTTCGCCTTGCGTTTGGGCGACGATCCCAGATGCGTGGCGACGACGACTCCCCGCCCGGTGCCATTGGTCAAACGCCTGATCTCACAGGGAGCGATGCTCACACGAAGCACCACGCGAGAAAATGCGGCCAATCTCGCAATCGGCTTCGTCGATCAGGTCGAAGCCGATTATCGGGGCAGCGCGCTGGCCCGCCAAGAGCTTGAAGGCGAATTGATTGAGGACATTCAAGGCGCGCTCTGGCGACGGAAAACCATAGATGCACATCGCGTCTTTCGAACACCTCAGTGTTGGGAAGACATCGTTGTGGCCGTAGATCCGCCAGCTTCCGCGCATACGGCCTCCGACGCTTGCGGCATCATCGTTGCCGGCGTTGCGGTAAAAGATGTTCCAGAGCGCCAGTGTTTCGTCCTTGAAGATGCGACCGAGCAGGGCTTGGCGCCAGAAGGGTGGGCAATGCGCGCAGTTAATCTGGCGGAGAGTTTTGGGGCCTCTGAAATCATTGCGGAAGCCAACCAGGGCGGCGAGATGCTGCGCACGGTTTTTACCAGTGTCGGGTGCACGCTGCCGGTCCGGCTCGTCAATGCCAGGTTGAGCAAGCGAACCCGCGCCCTGCCGGTCGCGGCGCTCTACAGTCAGGGCAGGGTTGCCCATGTCGGAACGTTTAAAGATCTTGAGGACGAGATGTGCGCCTTCGGAACCGACGCGCAAACTGGCTCTCCGGATCGTGTTGATGCTTTGGTCTGGGCGGTCACGGTATTAATGTTGGATCAAACCCAGCATCCGCGCATTCGCGCCCTCTAGCGCCCGGTTCGAAACGCCTTGCGGCCAAGATATTTGTTCTTCTTTTTAGCTGTTTCGGCTTGTTTTGGGTCTTGAGCGGGGGCGGCCGCAGGAGCAATGTCGCCCGCCAAAATCTGACGCACATAAGACAAAGCCGAACTGCCTGTATTCACTTCGATTTCAGGGGCGGTTTTATCGAGGCGCCTGGCAAGAAGTTTGATGTGGTGTGGGCTCAGGCCATCCAGAGTTTTTTCAAACACTTCCTCGCCCAAAGTGGTCTTGAGTTCGAGCAGGTCATCACGCGTAAGACCCGCCGCCGTGACTTGTTTGCGAGCCAGTTTGCTCGCCACAAGTACAAGATCGGTGTCTTTGATCCGCGGGAACAGGCTTTCGTGTTCCAAAATCGCTGAAAGCGCTGTGCGCCCTGTGCCGGTGAGTGCCATTGTTTAAGCCGCTGCGTTGGTGGATTGCGCCGACAGGCGCGCCTGAACTTCCTGATATAGCATATTTACCGTGGTCAGCGCATCACCTGGCCATTTTTGAGCCAGGGTGGGGTTTGCCCCAAGCTCAACCGGGTTGGCTGCAAATTCCGGTTTCTGCGGAATCACCGTCTGGAAGATATCATATTCGCTATCCGGATCAGTCGCACCCTCGCGCATGGCTTCCAGCACGATGCTCTGATGCGGTGAGCCGTCAAACTTGGTTGGAAGCACAACGGGCCGGTTGCTGAGACCGCGCTTCTTCAAGCTGTCAATGATGTCTCCGGTAAACAAGTCGAGGCCGAGCGTCGACATGAAATCGGGTATCGTCGGTACGATGATCAAATCTGAGGCTGAGAGCGTCGCCTCAGTCATCGCTGAAATGCCCGGAGGGCAATCGCAAATCACAACGTCATATTGTTTTCTGAGATCCGCCATGTCTTGGCGCAAACGCAAGCCAACACGGCCCTCGATTGCCGTCATTGAGTAGCCTTGCTCGGTCAGAATATAGATCAGTTCTCTTTCTGCCCGGCGCAGGCCGGGCGTCGCCGGAACCAAAGACAGGTCGAGCGGCTTGCCCATAAAGGTGACATCACTGGCATTCGGCACGATGAACTTGGTCATATGAGCGAAGCACTCCCCGAGGAAGTTTTCGCGCAGATAGTCAGACACATTGGTGTAATTGTGGATGGCGTCATAGAGCCGCTCGTCGCCATTCTCTCCAAAGATTAGCAGTGAGGCATTGGCTTGGCTGTCAAGATCAACCACAAGCGTTTTATAGCCCTCAGCGGCAAACGCTTCGGCGAGAGAAACAGTGGTTGTGGTTTTACCGACGCCGCCTTTGGAATTGGCAACAGAAATAACGCGTCCGAGCATCAAGCCCCCTTCAAAATCTCCGCAGTCTTGCGAGTGAAAAACGACTTGGATCCCGGCCAATGCGAGGATCCGTCTTATGATTTTCCGAGCAAAACACATGAAAAGGCTTAACAAAGTGGAAACCAGTCCGACCGGTCTCCGGAGCGTCTAATTCTCTTAGCGTTGAGACGTGTAGGAGGTCACCAGACGGCGTATGAAGCTTCCCTGGTCCAAATCTGAATTCAAATCTGCGCAGCCTTTGATCGCTCTCGCGCACCTGCCGCTGGCGGCTTGGGGGCGATCGAGTCCGAGCGCCTTGGTGCGGGATGGATATACTGGCAATGCAATTGCTTATCGCTGTGTGCGCATGATCGCGGAGGCGGCCGCTTCGATCCCGTTCAAGCCAAGCGATGGCCGGGTTGCGGGCATGTTCAATCAGCCTTCGCCCGATGAAGCCGGACACGCTTTGAAAGAACGTCTTTACACCGACTTGCAGATCACCGGGAATGCTTGGCTGGAAGCGGTAAAACTAGATGGAGAGACGCTTCCGAAAGGTCTATTTGCTTTGCGTTCTGATTGCATGGTGGTGCGCTTTGACAAGGCGGGTCGCCGGATCGGGTTTGCTTTAAAGCTGAAACGCGGCGAACGGATCATTCCAATCGCGTCAGACGGCTGGTCCCCGGTTTTGCATCTCAAGCTCTATCATCCGGGAGACAGCGTCTATGGCTTGTCGCCGATGTCAGCGGCGCGCAAACCGCTCGACATTCATAATGGCGCGGCGGGCTGGGGCAAAGCTTTGATCGACAATGCGGCGCGCCCATCCGGGGCATTGCTATATGGAAAAGAAGGCGCGCGTTTGTCTGACGATCAGTTCGATCGCCTGAAGGAACAATTGGTGAGCGAGCATACCGGAGCCATAAATGCCGGACGCCCGCTATTGCTCGAAGGGGGGCTCGATTGGAAACCAATGAGTCTGTCGCCAGCAGAAATGGATTTTGCTGCGACCCGGGATGCCGCGGCCCGCGAAATCGCTTTGGCATTTGGGGTGCCGCCCATGCTGCTCGGCATCCCCGGTGACAACACATATGCGACCTACAAGGAAGCGCATCTGGCGTTTTGGCGACTGACCATTTTACCGCTCGTGCAAAAGACCGCGAACGCGATGGAAGTCTGGCTACGAGGACGGTTTGAGGACCTGGAAATCGCGATATAGGCGCCGGCCCCCTCGGGCGATGGGATGCCGGTAATGAAATTCATCTCCATTTGCCATTCTCGAATTTGCAGTCCATGGAGCCAATAGCCGTGCTCGCCGGCAAGAACCGCCTACTCCTGCAGAATGAGCACGGTTGGGAACTGCTTGCTTGGCGCGATGCCGACTTAGTTGGCCCGGATCAGTGGCGCCTGCGAGGCTTGCTGCGCGGTTTAAATGGGTCACCGATCGGCCCGGCTACAGTCGGAAGTCAGGTTGTTTTGGTCGATGTTAACTTGCTGCAAGTCGGGCTAACGGAAGACGAAATTGGCGTGGAACTTTTCTGGCAAGCTGGCATGGCCAATGTTCAAACGGCTGTGTGCGCTGACCGCGCGGGGCGTCCTTGGCGCGTTGGACACCTACGCGCCGAGATCCAGGATCAGCAAGTGCAAGTATCGTGGACCGCGCGTGGCGAGATTTTCAGCAATAATTGGGAGCGCGCGGACGTATCTCGCTCACCCCAGTTTGACGTGCGAACCTATCAGAATGCAGACGAAACGCGTCATCCAACACAATCTGTTGCTGCAATCTCATTTCCTCTCGGGGAATATGATGCAATATCCGTCGCCGAGATTGGAGCCGATCAGCGCAGAGGAGAGTGGGTTTCCATTCAGCTGCCTTCGCCTTAAGTGTGCTCCGAGTTTTGTTCGGACCGCTTTTGGTGAATGAGTAGAGACCTATATAAAATCCTCGGAGTTCAGCGGACCGCCAGCGCCGAAGACATTCGCCGTGCCTATAAGCGCAAGGCAAAGGACTCCCATCCCGACCTGCACCCAAATGATGCGGAAAAGGCGGAGGCCTTCAAGTCAGCATCCACGGCATACGAGATTCTCGGGGACGCTGAAAAACGCGGTCAGTATGATCGGGGTGAAATTGATGCCGATGGAAATCCCAAAGGGTTTGATCCCGGGGGCGGATTTGGCGAAGGGCGTGGCTTTCAGGGATTTTCCAGATCGAGTAGCGGGTTCCAAGGCGATCCGTTCGAAGACATATTGTCAGGCATGTTTGGCGGTGGGCGTCGACGGCCAGGGCCACGCAAGGGCGCGGATATGCGATACCGCGTCGAAATCTCGTTCGAGGACTCGATCACAGGGGCAAAGCGGGAAATGACCATGGCCGATGGTCGGACTCTTAATATTTCTATTCCCGCGGGGATCGAGACCGGTCAATCCTTACGTTTGAAAAGTCAGGGTAAGGGCTCCACAATCGGTGGACCGCCCGGGGATGCCATCCTCGAAATCAGCGTTCGACCCAGCAAAATTTGGACTCGCGACGGCAATGATGTACGCATGGCCGTGTCGGTGCCGCTGAAAACGGCTGTACTGGGCGGACAAGTCGATGTCGCGACCCCGATGGGGCCAATTGCCCTCAAGATTCCAGAAGGTAGCAATACCGGTGCTGTGCTTCGTCTGCGGAATAAGGGCGTTCAGGTTCAAGGCAAGACAGGGCATCTTTATGCTCGCCTGGAAGTCGTCATTGATGATCCAAAGGATCGCGCACTGAAAGAATGGGCGCGCGGCTATGATGGATGACTGAAATCCATTCATAATATTCACAAACCATTCAGAGGATTTGGCGCATATCGACGTCGTGATGAAAAAAATTGTCGCCATACTTGCGCTTGCGGCCCTGACCGCGGCCCCAATGCCCGCGAACAGCCAGGGGCAATGGGGCAATTCGTTCACCGCGGATGAAGCGCGCAATGCCCGCGACAAAGGCGATGTGGTGCCTCTGCGAGACATTTTCCGCCAGCTCAAAAACCGCTATGGCGGTTACCAGGTCGATGCAAATCTTTACAATCGCGACCGTGGACAGGTCTATGTCATCGACTGGATGACAGAAAAAGGCGAAAGGATTCGGGTCACGGTCGACGCGAAAACTGGACGAACCCTGTCGACGAATTAAGGTAAGAGCTATGAGAATACTTGTTGTCGAAGATGAAGCAGATCTCCGTCGTCAATTGGCGGATGCCTTGACCCATGCCGGTTATGCCGTCGACCTCGCTGCCGACGGTGAGGATGGTCATTTTCTGGGCGATACAGAGCCTTATGACGCGGTAATCCTCGATCTTGGCTTGCCGAAAATGGACGGCGTGACCATTCTTGAGCGCTGGCGCGAGGATGGCAAAACATTTCCCGTCATGATCCTTACAGCCCGTGATCGCTGGAGCGAAAAGGTCGCTGGTTTTGATGCGGGCGCAGACGATTATGTGACGAAACCGTTCTACACTGAAGAAGTCCTGGCGCGCCTGCGGGCTTTGCTGCGTCGCGCTTCGGGGCATGCTGTTGCGGCGATTGAGGCAGGTGCCTTGCGACTGGATACGCGCGCAGCTCGCGCGACCGTGAACGGCGAACCGATCAAACTCACAGCACATGAATACAAAGTTTTGAGCTACCTGATTCACCATCAAGGCCGCGTTGTGCCTCGAACGGAATTGGTCGAACACATTTATGATCAGGACTTTGACCGTGATTCGAATACGATCGAAGTCTTCATCGGGCGGCTGCGAAAAAAGATCGGAAACAGTCGTATCCAGACTGAGCGTGGCCTCGGATATCGCCTAGTTGTGCCAGAAGATGAACGCTCAGGCGTTGTGACCTAGACCAGGATCAGGCTAGTCGGGTTGTATGGATTCCGCCGACGCCCCCAAAAACCGTTTTCAGCGTCTTTCGCTAGCGCGCCGCTTGCTGCTCGGCGCCCTTTTGTGGAGCATCCTACTGGTCGTTGGCGGCGTGCTGACAATGACTGCGGTTTATCGGGCTGAAACGCTGAATTTGCTCGATGATGAGCACGCTGACACGATCCGCACACTTGCGCGCGCCATTCGGCCGCTTGATGACGGAACCGGCCGGATAGAGGACATAGAAGAGCGCCATCCGACTGATCCTCGATTCACCGTTCCGCTCTCCGGAAAATACTGGATGATAGTCGCCGTCGACGAAAATGGTGATCCGGTCGCTGATATAACGTCCCGATCCGTGTTTGATGAGACGCTTGTCCTGCCAGCGGGTACCATCCGTCAGGCTTTAGATAATCCCGGACAGTTTATCAGCGAAAATGCCGCGGGCCCCGCAGAAGAGCCAGCGCGCTACACGATCCAGGCGACAAGTTTTCCGGAGCGCGAAAACCCGGTTCTTTTGGTCGCGATTTCTGATCGAACTCTGTCCATGGCCGGCGTGGATCGATTGCGAACGATTCTGTTGGTGGCCATGCTTGCGCTTGCCGGCGGTACTTTGTTGGCGATGGCGCTCGGGCTTCGATATGCGCTGCGACCTCTCGATCGGGTCCAATCCGACCTGACGGAGATTCGGGAAGGGCGACAGGCGGCATTGTCGGGCGATTACCCGGCCGAGGTGACCCCTTTGAGCGAGGAACTAAACAAGCTTCTTGAGCACAATCGCGCGGTCGTTTCGCGGGCCCGCACGCACGTTGGCAACTTGGCACACGCCCTAAAAACACCGCTGGCCGTTCTTCGCAATGAGGCGACAGGTGACACGCAACTGGACGAAGTCGTGCGCCGGCAATCTGAATCGATGCGGTCGAACGTCGATCATTATCTCAGGCGGGCGCAAGCTGCGGCGCGCGCAGAAGCGCTCGGTGCTCGAACTCAGGTCCTGGAAGCCGCTGATGGGATTGCCCGCGTCATGAACAAGCTGTTTGCTGCGGAAGATAAAACAGTCTCAGTCGAAATTCCTGCAGACATTTTTGTCCGTACCGAGCGCCAGGATCTCGAAGAAATCCTCGGCAATTTGCTCGACAATGCATGTAAATGGACAAAGACAACGGTCGTATTATCCGCAGAGCAGGATGGCGACGGCATGGTTGTGATCCGGATCGATGATGACGGTCCTGGGCTGTCACCTGAAGAGCGCGAACAAGCCGTCAAACGTGGCGTTCGGATTGACGAAACTGCTCCGGGAACCGGGCTTGGCCTTTCCATCGTAGCGGATATTGCGGATATGAATGGTGGCAATCTCACACTAAAGGAAAGTCCCATGGGCGGATTGCGAGCGTCGGTGCGACTGCGCAGAGCGTGATCAAACTGCCGCAGGGCAAAAGCAGAGGTGGCGAAATATATGAGTGGCATGAGAGCTCGAACCAAACGACTTTACGCTGTTGGCGTCGCCGCCATCTTGGTGGTTGCCGCCGTGGCCTTAGCATCAACTGCGCTGCGCCAGCACGCGGATCTTTTCTATACACCGGAGCTGCTGGTCGAACGTGGCATGCCGGAAGTTGGGCAACGCGTCCGGATTGGTGGGTTTGTGGTGCTGGGCTCACGGGAGAACGGTGAGGGAGCGGAAATGCTCTTTACCATCGGGGACGGTTCCGGAGAGACCGTTCGGGTTTCCTATACAGGCCTGGTGCCAGACCTGTTTCGGGAGGGCGAAGGCGTTGTTGCAACCGGACGATTCGTAGACGGCTCCACCGTGTTTGTCGCTGAGGAAATTCTCGCCAAGCATGACGAAAACTACACGCCGCGCGAGCTTGAAGGCCTCACCCCTTACGAGACGGCGTCTTAACCTCACGAAATCGCGAACCTGGCTTGAGTGGCGAAATTCAGCTTTGCGCCCTATCTACCTGCCAAGTTGATGGAGCGTTTGCGATGCAGAGCCAACGTGTTGAGTTTAAAAACCTGTCAGGGGAAACCTTGTCTGGCGTCTTGGAGCTGCCTGCCGGAGTTCCAGAGAGCTGGGCGATTTTTGCCCATTGCTTCACCTGTTCCAAGAAAAGCCTCGCGGCGAGCCGTATCGCGCGCGGGCTCGCCGAGCGCGGGATTGGCGTTCTCAGATTTGATTTCACCGGTCTCGGAGACTCCTCAGGGGACTTTTCGACGCGTGGCTTCTCGTCGGACGTTGAAGACCTGGTCGCCGCCGCAGAGTGGATGAGCGCTACAGGTCGCCCTGCTGGTCTGATGATCGGGCACTCCCTTGGCGGCGCAGCAACGATTGTCGCCGCCACCGCGTTGCCGGACATCAAGGCGATCGCAACGATCGGGGCGCCGTCCGACGCGGGCCATGTCGTTGCACAGTTCAAGAACAGCGTTGCGGAGATTGAGGCTGAAGGGCGCGCGCAAGTCAATTTGGGCGGGCGTCCATTCGTGCTCAGCCGCACCTTTCTGGACGAGATTGGCAAAACCACAGTGATTGATGCTGCACGGGAGCTCCGCAAACCGCTGCTCATCCTACACGCACCGGGGGACGAAGTGGTCGGCATCGACAATGCGACGGATCTGTTTATCGCCGCGAAGCATCCGAAAAGTTTTGTCAGCCTCGACAAGTCCGATCATTTGCTGACTGGAAAAGCGGATTCCGATTTTGTCGCAGACGTGATTTCTGGCTGGTCTGCGCGTTACATGCAACGCGTTCCTTCTGCCAAAGCGTCACCGCAAGAGCAGGAAAATCAGGTGCTCGTAATTGAAACCGGTGAGAACGGCCCCTATCAAAACGAAATCCTGATGAACGGGCGCCGCTTCTTTGCCGACGAGCCTGAAAGCCTCGGCGGCGCAGACTCCGGACCCAATCCTTACGCTTATGTTGTGGCTGGCCTTGGTGCCTGCACATCGATCACGCTGCGAATGTATGCCAATCACAAGAAGTGGCCGCTGCAGCGCGTTTCGGTGCGATTGGATCATGAAAAGCGCCATGCTGAAGACTGCGTCGACTGCGGTCCGAACGACAGAATCGACGTGTTCACGCGTTATATTGATATTGAAGGCGAGCTCGATGACGCGCAGCGCGCGCGCTTGCTTGAAATCGCGGATCGCTGCCCCGTGCACAGAACGCTAGAACATGGCGCAAAAGTTGAAACACACTTGGTCACAAAACCGGCTTAATGATCTTTAATGAGTGTTAGGCTGTTACTTTCGTAATTTTGGTACCAGATAGGTACAACACATCTTTGGAGGCATGGAAGTCGATGAAATTGTTTGGCATTTCCCGAAATGCATTGGTTGCAGGTTTGGTTGGAGCGGGCGCAATGGGCGCGGTTCTGCTTGGGCCGCAATTTCCAAACGCCGACGCCAACCCGATTACGCTCGAAGCACCTGCGGGCGCGCCGGTTTCGTTCGCGGATCTGATTGAGCAGGTCAGCCCAGCCGTCGTTGGCGTGCGCGTTCGCACCGAAATGCAGCTGACCGATCGCGAGCTTTCGCAGCGTGAGCGTTTCCTTGAGCAATTTGGATTGACCCCACCGGAGGAAGAACCGCAGCCGAGAGAAGGTCGTGGTCAAGGCTCCGGTTTCTTCATCACCGATGAAGGGCATATCGTCACCAACAATCACGTGATTGACAATGCGGTCGAGATTGAAATCGTCACGGATAATGGATCAGTTCTTGAAGCTGAACTGGTCGGTACGGATCCTGAAACCGATCTGGCCGTGCTGAAGGTCAAAGATAATGGAACCTATCCATTTGTTGATTTTGGCTCCTCGAAACAATTGCGTCGCGGCGACTGGGTCGTTGCTGTGGGTAGCCCGCTTGGTTTTTCTGGTACGGCCACGGCTGGCATTGTTTCGGCACTCGGTAAGCCGGGCGATCTGCGCCGGTCGCAGACCTATACCGATTATTTGCAGATTGACGCGGCCATCAACCGTGGCAATTCGGGCGGCCCGACCTTTGACATGAATGGTCGCGTCGTGGGCGTAAACACCTGGATTGCGTCGACGACTGGCGGGTCGATTGGCCTCGGCTTCGCGATTCCCTCAGAACTGGTCGACCAGGTCACCTCGACCTTGATTGAAAAGGGTAAGGTCTCGCGCGGCTGGCTCGGTGTAACCATCACCAATGTTGATGAAGACATGGCCGATGCGGTCGGTTTGAAAAACGCCAAAGGCGCGATTGTAACCCGCGTCACTGAAGGCAGCCCGGCGGACAAGTCTGGGCTGGAGCGCGGCGACATTATCGTCAAGATTAACGGTCAGGAAGTCGATGATGCGACCATCACGACGCGTGTCGTCGGCGCTTTGCTGGCGGGGTCAAACAATAAGTTTGAGCTGTATCGCGAAGGCAAGCGTCGCACCATTGACGTGAGAGTTGGCGAACGCCCGGACAATCTGACCTCTGCAGGCAGCCTGTCGTCTGAAGGTGGAAGCTCTCCTGAGGGTGGCGATGGTCCGCTTGGGGTTTCGCTTGAGCCGCTCGATGAGGAGTCGCGTGATCGCCTTGACCTCGAGGCTGATGAGCAAGGCATGGTCGTGACCGCCATCGATCAAGACAGCCCGCTTTACGAAGAAGGCGTTCGGGTTGGGATGGCGATCCTGGATGTTAACTACAAGAAACTCGACAGCATTGATGTGCTCGAGCAAGAGTTGGAAAGTGCCCGCGACTCTGGGCGCAAAAACCTGTTGATGGCGATCCATAGTGAGCGAGGCACGGTCTTCCTCACCGTCGACATCACCGAAACTGAGTAGAGTTTGAAGGAGAGGGTCGATGCACGTTCTGGTCATAGAAGACGATCGTGAGCACGCTGAATTTATCGAGAAAGTGCTGTCTGAAGCAGGACACAGCGTTGAAACTGTGGATGACGGCGCTGGTGGTCTGAGCCGCGCGCGTCAGGATCAGTTTGACGCGCTGGTGGTCGATCGCATGCTGCCTGAAAAGCCGGGTCTGCAATTGGTTGAAGAGTTTCGAAATGGCGGCGGCACGACGCCAGCCTTGTTTCTCTCGGCCCTTTCAGACGTCGACAATCGCGTCGAAGGGCTGAAAGTTGGCGCCGACGATTATCTCGCCAAACCCTTCGCACCAGAAGAATTGGTGGCGCGGGTCGAAGCGCTTGGGCGTCGGCAAAGTTCAGGCGAACCGCCGGTTACCGTGCTGCGAGTCGGCGATCTCGAAATGGATCTGCTCGGCCGCAAAGTGACCCGTGGCGAGACCAAGATCGATCTTCAGCCGCGTGAGTTCAAACTGCTCGAATATCTGATGCGCCATGCGGGTCAGACCGTGACCCGGACCATGCTGCTGGAAAAAGTCTGGAATTATCATTTCGACCCACAGACAAATGTGATCGATGTGCATATTTCGCGTCTTCGCGCGAAGATTGACAAAGAATTCGATCACCAGCTCTTGCAGACGGTGCGTGGTGCAGGCTACTGCCTGCAGGCATGAAATCAGGCCCCTTCGCGTTTGTCCGGACGACAACGTTCCGGCTCGCGCTAGTTTACTCCATCCTCTTCGCGCTGTTTTCGGCGGGGCTGCTGGCCTATTTGTTTCAGGCAACGGTCGGGACCATGCGGTCCGAAGCCAAAGCGCGCCTGGAGGCGGAGTTCCGGACCCTGGCCGTGGCCTGGCAGGCTGGCGGTCCGACCCGGCTGGAACAGTCCTTGTTGGAGCGGGTCCTCGTCGATCTGCGCGATTTTACCTATCAGTTTGAAGACCCTAATGGCCGCATCATTGTCGGCGACATGCCGCGAATGCCAGCGCCGCCGGGAGACGAAGTTGGTGTCCCTCGCATCGTGACGTTTGAAATTGAGCGACCGGGCCCTGGCGGAGGCGCGACCATCACGCCAATTGAGGCGCGCATCGTTCGATTGGGGGATGGCAGTACGCTCCTGGTTGGTATCAAGATGGATGAGCGGATCCGGCAAGTGAACAGGATCACCAGGGCTGTGGCAACCGCCGCACCGATCGGCTTTCTGCTGGCTTTGCTCGGCGGATTTTTCAGTGCCCGCTATGCCGCTTCGAGGGCTGAAAGCCTGACCAAGACAGCCGAGGGGGTGATGTCAGGCGACCTGTCTTTGCGGGCGCCCGTCGGGGCTTCAGGAGATGAGTTCGACCGCCTTGCTGAGCAACTGAATGCGATGCTCGAAAAGCTTGAAACCTTGATGGCCGCGACCCGGCATGCCGGCGACTCGATTGCCCATGATCTGCGCTCTCCTTTGTCTCGCTTGCGCAATCAGCTCGAAGCTCGCCTTAGGGGACCGATTGATGAGCTATCTGCGCGCGAGACGCTTGGCGAGACCGTGGAAGAGGTCGATCGCGTCCTCGCCACGTTCAATGCCATTCTCCGGCTGTCTCGTGTGAATGCAGGGGCTGAAGGTAAATTGGTGGATCTCGATCTGACCGAACTCTGCGAGGAAATGGCTGAATTGTTCGAACCGGCCTGCGAGGATGAAGGGATTAGCTTTACCGCCGATATCGATCGTCGGCTCGAACTGGCCGGGGATCGAACCCTATTGGCACAAGCGGTGTCCAACCTGCTTGATAATGCCGTCAAATACACGCCATCGGGTCAGGCAATCCGATTTTCTGCCAAGCGCCATGATGGCGTGGTCGATATATCGGTGGAGGACACAGGTCCCGGCATCCCTGAAACCGACCTGCAGCGCGTGAAGGAAAGATTTGTCCGATTGGATGATGCACGCACACTTCCAGGATCCGGGCTTGGACTGGCGCTGGTGGATGCGGTCGCCGAACTGCATGCCGGGACTTTCGAGCTGGCTCGCGGAAACAATGAAATCGGTTTAAGAGCGACCTTGATCTTGCCAGCAAAAGCTTAAGGGGTGACATGTGCTGAGTCTGCACGCTCTCTCGGACCAACCGGTCGAGGCGATGGCCCGTGCCGCAGAATACGCTCCGTATTTGGCCAAACTGGCCGAGATCGACGTCGATCTGGCGGATCCGGCAATTGTGCTGGCAGAGGCTTTTTCAATCTGCTCGGCCGTCACCGCAGGCGACGCAGATCCCGGGCCATCGCTGCGCCGGGCCAAAAAGCTGGCACACCTCGCCATCGCGGCAGCGGACTTGAGCGGGCAACACAGCCTGACGGAGACAACCCGCGCCATTACCGATTTTGCCGACGCCGCAGTCGAAGCCGCGCTTCAGAGCGCTCTGCGAGATCGCGACCTTTCTTCTGATGGGCTGGTGGTATTTGCACTTGGGAAGATGGGCGCGTTTGAGCTCAACTATTCCAGCGATATCGACATTGCTGCTTTTTTTGATCCTGACCAGTTTCAAGGCGGCGATTACGACCCCACAGATGCGGCCGCACGCGTGATCCAGAGCATGACCCGCTTGCTGCAGGACCGCACGCCTGAAGGCTATGTCTTTCGCACCGACTTGCGGCTAAGGCCGGACCCCAGTTCAACCCCGGTCGCGGTCTCCACGCGCAGAGCGCAACTCTATTATGAGAGTGTCGGCCAGAACTGGGAGCGGATGGTCTGGATCAAAGGTCGCGCTGCTGCAGGGGATGCCGAAACCGGTCGCCGGTTCCTGTCAGCCATGCAGCCTTTTGTTTGGCGACGACATCTAGACTATTGGGCGATTGCCGACGTTCATGCGATCAAGAATATGATCAACGCCAAGGCCGGTGACAAATCATTGCACGATGTGGCGGCGGATTTGAAACTCGGGCCAGGCGGCATTCGTGAGATCGAATTCTTTGTCCAGACCCAACAGATTATTCTGGGGGGACGGCACCCCGATTTGCGGGTGCGTGGGACGCTGGAAGGCCTCGACGCCTTGGTCGTGATGGGCAGTGTCTCGACAGATACGGCCAGTGAGCTGCGGCATGCCTATGAAACCTTGCGCATGGTTGAGCACAGGATCCAGATGATTGATGATGCGCAAACTCATTCATTGCCGGGGTTCGAGACCAAGCGAGCGGGCGTTGCCGCCTTGTGCGGCTATTCAGAGCTCGACCGCTTCGATGCGGACATGATCGCTGTTCGGAAATGTGTTCACGGCCATTATCGCGATCTGTTTGCCGACGAAACGCGAAAGCGCGATCAGGCCGTGGAAGGAAACCTGGTTTTTACCGGCGTCGATGACGATCCGGAAACCGTAAAGACACTGGCCGAGCTGGGCTTTTCGACACCGAGCCAAATCATTGATCGCATCCGCCAATGGCACCGCGGTCGCACGCCCGCAACCCGCACCACGCGCGGGCGCGAATTATTGACCGCCTTCCTGCCAGACCTGCTCGCAGCGATGGGGCGTACCGGCGAGGCTGACGAAGCGTTCCGCCAATTCGGTCGGTTCTTCGAGGGGTTGAAATCCGGCGTTCAACTCTTGTCCATGCTGGTGGCCGAAGAACGCCTGACCGACGACCTCGTCACCACCCTTGCGATCGCACCTCGGCTTGCTGACACGCTGGCGCGCCGTCCCGCTTTGCTCGAATTGCTGGTCTCATCGGTCGGCCGTCGGGCCGCGCCTGATCTCCCAGAGGACGCGGACTTTGAAACTATGCTCGATCTCGTTCGGCGCTGGCACGGTGAACAGGCCTTCCTGATCGGGCACCAGCTTCTGCACGGACAATTGGCGGCCAAGGATGCCGCTGAAGAGTGGACCCAACTGGCCGATGTCTGCGTACAGCTAATGGCGGACACCGCGGCCAAAGAAACAGAGCGCCGGTTCGGTCCAGCACCAGGCACTTGGAATGTTGTAGGTTTGGGTAAGCTTGGTGGCCGTGAGATGACCGCAGAGTCAGATCTCGACATCATCCTGGTCTATGATGCGCCCGGCGCGGAAGGCGCGCAGACCTGGTTCACGAAATTCACCCAGCGCTTGATTGCTGCACTGTCTGCGGAGACGGCGGAGGGGCGGCTCTACGAAACGGATATGCGACTGCGTCCGTCTGGACGCGCGGGTCCTGTTGCGACGTCGCTGTCCTCTTTTGAAGCCTACCACCAGAACAGCGCCTGGACGTGGGAGCATATGGCGCTGACCCGGTTGCGGCCGATCGCGGGGGATGCAGCGCTCGGCGAGAGCATCAAAGCGATTGCCGAGCAAAACATCAATTCCGGCGACGCAACCGCGCGCACGACGGACATATTGGACATGCGCGCGCGCCTATTGCGGGAGAAACCGCCGAGTGGACCTTGGGATCTGAAAATGCGCCGAGGCGGATTGATCGATCTTGAATTCATCACCCAACACGCGCTTCTGACCTCCTCGGTTTATCAAAAGCTCGCGCCGCACCTTCCAGATGCGCATCAACAATTACGAGACACACAGGTTTGGTCTCGGGACTTGGTCGAATCTTTTCGCGCAGCCTTTGAATTCCTTCAGGCTTTGCAACAGGTCCAACGCATGGCGCACGAGGAAACCGCAAATCAAACAGAGTTGTCGAATGCCCTCAAAGACCGATTGTGTCGGGCAACCGGATGCGATGGCTTTGAACAGCTGTCAGCCCGACTTGAAGAGGTTTGCGCGACGGTGACTGCACTTTTCGCGGAAAAAATCGGTTCGCTCACGACGGAAACCTGAATCTCGCGCGTTCTACCTATGAGTTCAGAAAGAAAGGACTTGTAGATATGAAAAAACTGACGATTGCAGCTCTGCTCACACTCAGCCTCGGAGGGGTCGCCTATACGGCCATGGCACAACATGGCGGACCAGGACACCGTGGCGCAATGCTTGAACAGGTTGATGTCAACCAGGACGGCAATATCACAAAGGATGAACTGTCCGCCCATCGCGCTGAGCGCTTCAATAGCGCCGATACTAATGGTGATAATCTGGTTTCCGCTCAAGAGTTCGAAGCCTTTCGGGAGGCAGAGCGTGAACGCAAGCGTGCCGAACGCCAAGCTAAGCATTTTGCGAAGATTGATGCTAATGGCGATGGCGTGATCACTGCAGAAGAGCATGAGGCGGCCGCCTCTGAGCGAATGGATCGTATGTTTGATCGCATCGATGCCGATGGCGACGGTGTCATTACCGAATCCGAGCGCGAAGCTGCGAAAGAGGCGATGAGAGAGCGGCGCGGAAAACGTGGCATGGGTCGTCGGGGATAGGGTGAAGCGGCGGATCACACTCCACCGCCGCTGGATCAATAAGCAAGCGCGAGCATACCTCCCACTCGCGCTTGCTTTAGAATCCGATAGACTTGTCGCGTGTCAGGCATCAGCGAACTGGATCAGATCACCCGCGCCGCAAGCGGGGACAGGGCGGCTCAAGCCGCGCTGGTCAATCGCAATATGCCGATCATTTTTCGCGTCGCATATCGTATGCTCCAGGACCGTGCTGAGGCTGAAGACGTGACTCAGGAAACATTTCTTCGGGCCTGGAAGCATCTGCCGAACTGGCAGCCCAAGGCGAAATTTTCGACCTGGGCCTGCACGGTCGCGCTCAATCTGTGTCGAGATCGGTTGCGAAAGAAAAAGCCGGTATTGATGGATGAATTGCCGGAGCGGGTTGATACCGCATTGCGGCCTGAAGAAGCGCTCGCCTCGGCCCAGGCACAGGATCGAATTGCGACCAAGATAGCTGCCTTGCCAGAACGACAACGTGAAGCGCTGACTCTTTGCGCTCTGGAAGGAATGACCAATATAGAAGCAGCTGCGGCCATGGACGTGAGTGTTCGGGCCTTGGAAAGCCTGTTAGCGCGCGCCCGTCGGACCCTCCGGGCGGGATTGCACGCGGAGCGGGTAGGAGATGCAGAATGACAGAGTTGAACATGACAGCTGAACGCGTGCTCGAATTGATCGAGGCCTTTGGCGCCGCCCCCGGCGGTTGGCCAGAAGCTGAACGCGCCGCGGCGCGTGCACTCCTTGAGGCGCAGCCGGATCTGTTTGCCGCAGCGATCGCTGATGCCCGCGCTGTTGATGATCTACTGTCAGAGGAGGTCGTGCCCGAGCCCTCGCTAGACCTCGCGCAATCCATCCTGGCGCAAGCACCACAAGTCGTGCCTGAACAGAACAATTTGATCGGTGTTCTGGGACGGGTGATCTTCCCTCAAGGCGCCCGCTGGCCGGCTGGCGCAGTGATTGCGAGTCTATTTATGGGGTTAGTCGGCGGCTATTCATATGCCTCCACCGGGGCCGGTTATGATCAGGCGGATAGCGCCTATTATGCCGCGTTTGGGTTTGACAGCGGCAATGCCTGGCTGGAAGCGGAGTAGGGAATGAACGAAGCGACCAAATCAAAATTGCCGATTTGGCTAATCGTATCGCTATTGGCGAACGCCTTGTTGATCGGAGTCCTGATCGGCGGCGGTCTTGGGCAACGCAAGGCCGGACCACCACCCGGCGGTGCTGGACAGGAGCAGGCCCTGATCCGCGGGATTGATCAGGCCGTGCCGGCGGATCAGAGACGTGCCGTGCGA
The DNA here is from genome assembly GCA_024743315.1 of Hyphomonadaceae bacterium. GTDB lineage: Bacteria > Pseudomonadota > Alphaproteobacteria > Caulobacterales > Hyphomonadaceae > Henriciella. The sequence continues at coordinate 78,642 of JANSWU010000004.1, read as the reverse complement.
CAAGCTTTCCGACGTGCCTTTGCCGATACCCGGCAAGAACGCATTCGCGTGCGCGACGCGCGGCGTGAGCTCGGCCAATTACTGGCGGCGGAGTCCTATGATGCTGAAGCGGTGGCCGCTGGATTTAAAGAGCTTCGGGATGCTGACGCAGCCATGAAAGCGCGGATGCATGATGTTCTATCAGAACAGTTTGGTCAGCTGACCGCGGAACAGCGCCGGGCTATTCTGCGAGATGCCTCGCGCCGTGACCGCCGGCGCGATGCAGCCGGGGGCGATCGACAACCTCGACCATTTCGAGATCGCGATTAGGTTTTTGATTTGTGTGCCAATGCACCCGCATTGGCTTCCCAATTCTGTCCATCAAACTGGTTGATGGTCACGTTGAGCTCCATCCAGTTATCAAGACAACGCCAGGTTACGGCAAAACCATCCTGATTGGATCGGGGGACATAAAAACTCTTGATCCCGCATGTCCGGCAAAATCGATGCTTCGCACCGCCAGTATTGAACGTATATTCGCTGAGCTGATCTTCGCCCTTCAAGAGCCGAAAGCGTGCGGCGGGGACAATCACATGAATGTTGCCGCTCATCGCACAGATCGAACAATTACAGTCTTCGACATCGAAGGCGTCTGGAAGATCGACTTCGAAGCGCACTGCTTTGCAGTGGCAACCGCCTCTATGGGTTTTCAGCTCTGTCATAGCGCCGCTATAACGCGGGCTTGAGATCGCCGCAAACAGGGGAAGATGTGACCGACGAGTTTCAGGTTCATTTGTTCGGAACAGAGGCAGAGCCGCTGGTCGTAATTGATGGCTTTTCCAGCGATCCAGAAGGATTACGTGCGCAAGCCGCGAAATCCACGTTTGCGGTCACCAGCCCGCATTATCCGGGTCTGAGAGCACAAGCCGATCCCAACTATCTCGGCGAGCGTATGCAGACCTTGCGCGCCGTCCTGACCAAGATTTTTGGCTTGGGGCAGGGCGCGAATATGGTTGAGTGCGCCTTCTCGATCGTGACCACCCCGCCATCCGACCTGAAGCCGATCCAGCGCTTACCGCATTTTGATACCACCGATCCCAAACGCCTCGCGCTATTACACTATCTTTCAGAAGAACAGACTGGCGGCACTGCATTTTACCGACACAAGGCGACCGGGTTTGAAACCGTTCCGCCTGATCGCCTCGAACCATACTCGCGCACGATTAATGCAGAAGTGACGGAAGACGGCCCGCCGCCTCCGGAATATTTCCGCGGGCAAAACCCCCGTTTTGAGCGCATCGGCCATGTTGAGGCGAAGCCTAATCGCATGGTTATTTATCGCAGTTATCGACTGCATTCTGGCGATATTCCGCCCGACCTTCCCCTCCACGCGGATCCGAGAACCGGGCGCCTGACCCTGAACACATTCCTGCAGGGGCGCTAACCGACCCAGAAGGGGGGATGGCGATGGGCCCAGGGTGCAGCGCGCTCCAGCTGACCTGCCAATTGATAGAGTTCCCACTCATTGCCGGTGCGCGCCCCGAACATCATGCCGATGGGCAGGTTCTCATCGGACCAGTGCAGCGGCACGCTCATGGCAGGTGATCCAGCCTGATTGGAAATGGCGCACCAGGGTGCGAAGGTTGTGACCGCTTGGGTATAGGCCTCCATATCGTCGGGGTTTAACGACAGCACGCCGGTCTTGTCCGGCACCCGCGACATGGTTGGTGACAGCACCATGTCATAGCCGCCATCGACCAGGAATTGCTCATAGACGAGGCCGGCTGTGATCGAGGCCTGCGTTGCCTTCATCAGCTCTTTCATCGGGATGGAATTGCCAAACTCGACAAAGCGGGCGGTCACCGGCTCCATGTCCTCCGGTCCGAGGTCGCGGCCCAGCGCCTCGCCGCGCGCTTCCATGACCATGGCGATGGCGGCAGACACGGTGACCATCAGGCTCTTGCCGAGCACTTCGCCATCCAATGCCGGACCCGCCTCCTCGACATGATGACCGAGCTCTTCCAGTAGCGCCCGGGTCTTGTCGAGCCCGGCCTGAGCATCTGGATCCGGCACCGTGCCATTCGGGGCCGTGGTCCAGAGCGCGATCTTGAGCGGTTTTGGGTCGCTATCGAGGGCGCTGAGGAAGGTGCTGTCCGGCTCAGGCGCGACATAGCGTGAGCCAATCTCGCGGCCATGCGTAGCGTCGAGCAAGGCGGCATTGTCGCGAACCGAGCGTGAGACCGCGTGGACCGTGGATTGCCCGTTCCAGCCTTCCGTCGTCGCCGGTCCCATCGGCGTGCGACCACGCGACGGCTTCATCCCAAACAGTCCGGTGCAGCCCGCCGGGATGCGGATCGAGCCGCCGCCATCGCTGGCATGTGCCATCGGGATCACGCCCGCCGCGACGCAAGCACTTGCGCCGCCAGACGAGCCGCCCGAGGTTCGGCTCGTGTCCCAGGGATTGACCGTGGCGCCATAAAGCAGGCTTTCCGTGGTCGTCGTCAGGCCAAATTCCGGGCTCGTCGTCTGACCGAACAGGGTGAAGCCCGCCGCCTTGTAGCGTTCGCAAAGGACGCTATTGCGCTCCGCCACATTGCCTTTGAACGCGAGCGAGCCATTGGTAATTGGCTGACCTTTGATTTCAAAGCCAAGATCCTTCACCGCCATCGGAACGCCCGCGAACGGGCCGTCTGGCAAGCCTTCCGCAATCTGGGCTTCAGCGACTTCCGGGAATATGGCGGAGAAGCAATTGAGGTCTTTTTGCGCGGCCTTGGCGCGCGTGACAGCTTCGTTCAATAATTCGCTGGCACTGACCTCGCCTTTGCGCACCAGTTCCGCCAGCCCCATTGCGTCAAAGTCGGCATATGTGTCCATCAATCCCTCCGCATCGCTCTTTCACGTCAGGATGGACTGGATGTACGCGCTTGAAAAGCCTCACGCGGTGTCAGGATTTTTCAAAGACCAGACAGGTCCACTCTACCCCGCGCCGCGTGCTCTCCGCCATGATCGAGCCCTTGCGTTCATGATAGAGCGTTTTGAGCCCATACCGGGTCGCGAAGGCGATGGTTTCCGCTCCCGTGACATCAAACATCCGGCGCCCTTCAGGGATCGGACCATGGCGCTGGCTGATGAACAAGCGTGCGCCAGACGCCATCAGGCCAGCAACGGTCGCAAACGCGGTCCGCCGCTCGGCCTCTGTCAGGTGCATCCACACCGCGTTGATCAGGATGAGGTCGAAGCGCTGGTTCAGGGCGACAACATTTGGAAGGCCGGGAAGCAAATCGCTGAGCCAGGTGATGCCAGGCTCGGGGTGCAGGGCCTGCGCCCCATGGCGGAGTGCATCGGTCGGTTCCACCGCCAGAACGGAATGGCCTAGAGACGCCAACCAAGCTGCATCACGACCCGTGCCAGCACCGATGTCGAGCACGCGGCGAGGCGGTTTCGGAAACCATTGCCGCCAATGCGCGTGCACCTCCTCAGGGGCGAAACTCTCATAGCGTTGCAGCAGGTCGGGCGCCTCGTCCGCATAACCGGCATTGGAGGCGCGCTCGCTCATTCTGCCGCCTGGATGCCGTCATCCTCGCCAGTCAGAATTTCCAGCATCGCCACGGCGCTATCGGCAATCACGGTGCCCGGCGGGAAGATGGCCGAGGCACCCGCCGCGCGGAGCGCATCAAAGTCCTGCGGTGGAATCACCCCGCCAACAATGATCTGGGTCGCGGCCGCACCTTCATTGCCGAGCGCGCGTTTCAGCTCCGGGACCAGGGTCAGGTGTCCGGCCGCGAGCGACGAGGCGGCAACAATGTCGACGCCAGCGGCGCGGGCATCCTTGGCGGCTTCTTCGGGCGTCTGGAAGAGCGGGCCGATCTCGACCTCCCAACCCAGGTCCATGAGCGCTGAGGCGACGACTTTCTGGCCGCGATCATGGCCGTCCTGGCCCATCTTGGCGATGTAGATCTTTGGGCGGCGGCCATGTTTGGCGGCAAAGGCTTCGGCCAAGCCCATCGCTTCCTTGGCGCGATCTGTGGTCTTCACGCCCGCGCCATAAACGCCCTTGATCGAGCGGATCACCGCCTTGTGGCGGCCCTGGCTGCGTTCAACGGCTTCAGAGATTTCGCCGACGGTCGCCTTGGCCCGCGCCGCATCGACGGCGAGCGCGAGCAGGTTGCCGTCTTTGCTTGCTGCGGCCTTGGCAATCGCGTCGAGCTTGGCATCGACTTCGCCCTGGTCGCGGTCTGATTTCAGGCGCGCCAGCTTGTCGAGCTGCATTCGGCGGACCGTCGCATTGTCGACTTTCAGGACCGGAACTTCCTCGTCCTCGTCGAGCAGGAACTTGTTGACTCCGACCACGGTCTGTTCACCGCTATCGATGCGCGCCTGGGTGTTGGCGGCGGCTTCTTCAATCCGCAGTTTCGGGATGCCTTCCTCAATCGCTTTGGCCATGCCGCCGAGCTTTTCGACTTCGGCAATGTGTTCCAGCGCTTTCGCGGCGAGATCATGTGTCAGGCGTTCGACATAATAAGAGCCGCCCCATGGATCGATGGTCTGCGCGGCGCCGGCTTCCTGTTGCAGAAAGAGCTGCGTGTTGCGCGCAATGCGGGCTGAGAAATCGGTTGGCAGGGCAAGCGCTTCATCAAAGGAATTGGTGTGCAGGCTTTGGGTCTGCCCACCGGCTGCCGCAATCGCTTCAAGGCAGGTGCGGATGACATTATTGTAGACATCCTGCGCGGTCAGCGACCAGCCGGACGTCTGACAATGGGTGCGAAGTGAGGTCGATTTCGGGTTCTTTGGCGCGAATTCTTCGCTGACCAGTTTGGCCCAGATCAGGCGCGCGGCACGCATCTTGGCGACTTCCATGAACGTGTTCATGCCGATCGCCCAGAAGAAGCTGAGGCGCGGCGCAAAGGCATCGACATCGAGCCCGGCATTCACGCCGGCGCGGATATATTCGATGCCGTCCGCAATGGTGTAGGCGAGCTCCAGATCGGCCGTCGCCCCCGCTTCCTGCATGTGATAGCCGGAAATCGAGATCGAGTTGAATTTCGGCATGTTCTGCGAGGTATAGGCAAAAATGTCCGAAATGATCCGCATGCTCGGCTTGGGTGGATAGATATAAGTGTTGCGGACCATGAACTCTTTCAGAATGTCGTTCTGGATGGTCCCGGCGAGCTTGTCCGGCCCGACGCCTTGTTCCTCAGCGGCGACAATGTACAGCGCCATGATTGGCAGCACGGCGCCATTCATTGTCATCGACACCGACATCTGATCGAGCGGAATGCCTGAAAAGAGCGTGCGCATGTCATAAATGCTATCGATGGCGACACCTGCCATGCCGACATCGCCGCTGACGCGAACATGGTCGCTGTCATAGCCGCGATGGGTAGCGAGATCGAACGCGACCGAGAGGCCTTTCTGCCCAGCTGCGAGATTGCGGCGATAGAAGGCGTTGGAATCCTCGGCTGTGGAGAAACCCGCATATTGCCGGATCGTCCACGGCCGCTGGGTGTACATGGTCGGGTAGGGGCCACGTCCAAACGGGGCGAGGCCGGGATAATCGTCGAGGAAATCGAGACCTTTCGTGTCCGCGGCGCTATATGCGGAGGCGAGGTCGATCCCTTCTGGGGTGGGGAGGGTCCGCGACCGCGCTTTCGCGCTGTTGGGCTCAAGCGCGCCGAGATCGAGTTTAGTGAAATCCGGGAACGTGGTCATTTACTTCACTCCCAATTCAGCCAGCGCCACGGTCAATTCGTGGACCACGTCGCAGCCCATGAATACCTGTCGGTCGACGCCATCTGCCTCGTGTTTGCCCGCAAGCCAAAGCGCGACAACGCCTGCATCTTTCAAGGCTTTTGCAGCTTCGGCCGCCTCATCAGCGTAGCGTTTATCCGCGCCGCAGAGCACGGCGATCTTACAGCCGCTTGCCTTGAAGGCCGCGGCGAGTTCTGAAGGGCTTTGCGGTGGCACGGGCGCGGTTTTCGCTTCAATCCCGCCGGCGGCGAAGAAATTGCGGGCAAAATCCGCCCGGGCGGTATGCTCGGCCAACGGGCCGAGCGTCGCCAGGAAGATGGATGGCCGCGCGCCAGTCTCAGCCAAGTGGTCTTCCGAACGGTCGCGCAGAGTTTCAAAAGGAGCTGCCATGCTGATCCACCGAAGGGGCTCTGCAACCGTGTCTTCGCCGGACTTAGTCTGGAAATCCGGGAGCAAGGTGCTGAGCCCGATCGGATCAACCCCATCTCCAGGCGGTGGGCTCTGAACGTCGGCGACCGGCGCTTCGATCTCTTCGAGCAGCGGGAATTCGCTGACCCCAGTCACCGGCACTTTGCGACGTGCCACGGCTTTCTTCAGGGCCTCGCATTTCTCTGCGATCCGCACCTGGACCTTGCCAGCAACCAGGCTTTCAACCAGGCCGCTTTCGCTTTCAATGCGTTGGAATTCCGCCCAGGCTTCCTGGGCAATATCTTCGGCCAGAGTTTCCGTGAACCAAGCGCCGCCACTTGGGTCGGCGACGCGGCCGAGGCCGCTTTCTTCCATGGCTATGATTTGCGTGTTGCGGGCGATCCGGCGGCCGAGTTCCTCCGGCACGCTGAAGCTTTCATTGAAGGCCCGTACGGTGATCACATCGGCGCCGCCGGTCGCGGCGGCGAAACAGGCCGCCGTGCCGCGGAGCATATTCACCCAGGCATCATAGCGGGTCAGCATGCGGGCACTGGTGACAGCGTGTATTCTCATCGGGGCAGGCGGCAGGCCGAGCGCCTCCTGCACCCGCGCCCAGAGCCGCCGCGCGGCGCGCAGCTTGGCAATCCCGATCCCGTAATTTGCGTCCACCGCAAGCTTGAAAACGAGCTGCTCGGCCGCTCGAGCGGTCGGGAGCCCCACGGCATTGAGGCGCCGGAGCAGATCCACCGCATCGGCAATCATCACGCCCAATTCCTGCGCTTCGCTCCCGCCCGCTTCATGAACCGTTTGGCCGCTCGCCTCCATCGCCGTCGCGTTTGGGAACTTCGTCGCCAAAACGTCGACCAGCGCGGCGGTCTTGGCAAAGGCTGTATCCACGCCCTCAGTAACCTTTCCGGTCCGAGAGAGCTGCCGGATCGGTGAGATATTGAAGGCAAGTTTCTGTGCGGTGGGCTCATCTTGCTGGTCCGCCCAAAGTGCGAGCAGCGCTGCAGCGCTTGCGCCAGACCCGGCGCCGCGATGGCCGAGACTGATCGTGGCAATGTCGGCCCGAACGCCGCTCAATGCGGCACTCATCTGATCGAGATTGGTAATGATGCAGCCGGTCTTGCCAGAGCACTCAATGGCGAGATGAACAGAGCTCACGCCGCGTTCGAGATCTCGCAGGATTTCCTGATTTGTCACGGCTGGGTCTGGGTGAGAAAAGCATTGGCGCATGTCCCAGGGCAGAAACGGGTCTGGCGCCTCGGATGCGCCGCGCAAGAAGGGGGAATCTCCCGGAAGACCGCGCGGGTTCTCGCCGCTGGCAAAATCGGTTTCACGATAGAGCGGACGGATTTTCACGCCATCGCGGGTGTCACGGGTAATCCGGTCTATGCCGCCGCCTTTTAGCGCTTTTTCGACCGCCGCCAGCCAATCGGCTTCCGTAGCTTCGTCAAAGCCGCTGGAGAGCGTATGCGTTCCGTCTGCCATCTGCACTTGTCCTCACAAGGAATCTCGTAGCCCGGATTTGGCCCAATGGGACGAGGCTGGCAAGCCTCACGCAACGCCAAAGCAGGGCGAATGCCCTGTGGGAAGGGCTTGCCTCAATTGCTCTGGGTGCTACCTCAACGCTAACGTAAACGGAAACCAAGAGAGATCCCTGATGGCGCTACCTCCGATCCTGCAAAACCTTCGCATCCCGGTTATTGGCAGCCCGCTTTTCATTATTTCCAACCCGGATCTGGTGATCGCGCAATGTAAAGCCGGTGTGGTTGGCTCTTTCCCGGCGCTGAACGCGCGTCCTGAAGCGCAGCTGGATGAGTGGCTCGACCGCATCACGACTGAGTTAGCTGAGTATGATGCCAAGAATCCGGACCGCCCGTCAGCGCCCTTCGCGGTCAATCAAATCGTCCACAAGACCAATAACCGTCTCGAGCATGACGTTGAAATGTGCGTGAAATACAAAGTGCCTGTGGTGATTACCTCGCTTGGCGCGCGTGAGGAAGTGAATCAGGCGATCCACTCTTATGGCGGCATCGTCTTGCACGATATCATCAATACGATCTTCGCGCGCAAAGCGCTGGAAAAAGGCGCGGACGGCCTGATTGCAGTCGCGGCGGGCGCAGGCGGCCATGCCGGGACGATTTCGCCGCTGGCACTCATTCAGGACATTCGCGAATTCTTTGATGGTCCGCTGGCTTTGTCCGGTGCCATGGGCAATGGCGGGGCGGTTGCGGCGGCCCAGGCCATGGGCGCAGACCTTGGCTATATCGGCTCGGCTTTCATTTCCTGTGATGAGGCCAATGCGGTCGATGGCTATAAGGACATGATCGTCGAAAGCGATGCCAAAGACATTATCTACTCCAACCTGTTCACTGGCGTGCACGGCAACTATTTGGCGCCGTCAATCGCCCAAGCGGGCCTCGACCCGAACAATCTGCCGGAAAGTGATCCGAGCGCGATGAACTTCGGCTCTGGTGGCAATCAGAAGTCCAAAGCCTGGCGCGACATTTGGGGCTGCGGGCAGGGGATTGGCGCAGTCAAATCCCGGATGAGCACAGCGGAATATGTCGATAAGCTTGAGGCCGAATATGTCGCCGCGATCGAGGCACTGCAGAATCGTCGGGCGTTCAGCATGGCTTCTGTTTCCGCCTAGGTCCGACGCTGAATTCTACCGGAAAAATCAGTTCATATCCTCACCGATCACTTAGATGGGTGAGGATTTGCGCTGCTCTACACGTCGTTTCCACAAGCCTATGAAGCGCTGTCGCCGCAATGGCGCTGGCGAAACTTCTCAGTGGCCGAGCTCGCTTGCCGATGTCAGGGACGGTTCTGCGCGGGCGCATATTGGCACGGTCCCGGATTCCTCGATCGCTTACAAGCGCTTCGCGATGACGTTGCAGAACCATTGCATGTCTGCTCAGGCCATCGATGTGCGCAATGGAACGCCTTTATTGGCGGGGCAGCCCGTTCGCGGCACAAACAGATCGCGGTTGATCTGTCCCTTTATGGATTAGATCGGCATGCCGTGCTGAGGGCAGCACGTAAGCACGGTTTTCGCGGCATCGGCCTGGCGCAATCTTTCATCCATCTCGATCGTCGGCAGATCCCGGCAACTTGGTATTATGGAAGGAGCAGATCGGCATGGCAGACATAATTGGCGTTGCTGCGAGCGCCGCTGGCGGCGGCCTGTTCGGCTTGTTTGGGACCGCTCTTGGCCGGGTCGCGAGCTATTTCGAAAAGCGTCAGGCCATGGCGCACGAAGAACGTCGCTGGCAGCATGAGACCGAGCTCTTGAAGTTGCAACAGGCCGCGCGCGCCGAAGAAACGGAAGCTGAGCTCGCCCTAGCGCAAACTCAAGGCAGCTGGTCCGGGCTTGATGCCAGCTTACGCGCCGAAGCGGCAATCGCGGCAAGCTATAGATGGGTCGATGCGATCCGCGCTTTGACACGGCCGGTGCTGACATTGCTCCTTTGGGGGATCACAACTCTCATCTGGTTTTCAGCCGATCTCGCTGATCGTGCCAGCATCACTGAAACTGCCACATTCGCCGCCACCGCTGCCACGCTGTGGTGGTTCGGCGATCGAAGCGCGGGCGTGAGGCACAAATAAAAAGGGCGGTTTGATCGCCGCCCTTTCTTTTAGAATCCACATTTCGTGTCGAAAAACTCAAACAAAGCAGGGAACCATTGCATGTTCTCTTCAAGCTCGAATGGACTGTGCCCCATATCCTCGATTTCGATATACTCGTAATCAGCATTGATACGTTCAAGTCCATCGGCAAACCGGCGGCTATGCTCCACCGGTACGATGGAATCATAGTCGCCATGAACCAATAGCATAGGCTTGGTGACATTCTCGACCAGTTCGATTGGGTTTACGCCAGAAATGGTAGGTTTCTGGAATTCGCGGGCGAACCGGCTGCCGGTCAGACCGCCGCGGATGCGACCAATGTCGGCTACCCCAGCGCCAGCCACGAAGCAATTGAACATCGGGTCGTCACGCGTCGCGCCGACAAAGGCGCTGTAACCGCCATAACTCCAACCAAAGAAACCGAGCCGTTCGGGATCAGCAATACCTTGGTCAATGAGCGTTTGAATGCCGTCCTCGACGTCATCCTGCATCTCATAGCCCCACTTATTGTCGCCAGCCATCCAGTAGTCTTTTCCAAGACCATCTGATCCGCGATAATTCGGCTGGAAGACGACATAGCCTTGATTGGCCAACATCTGCGCCCACCGGTCATAGTCGCGATTGTCGCGTACCCATGGGCCGCCATGTGGCATCGCGATGGCCGGGAAAGGACCTTCAGAATTGTGCGGAACAGTCACATAGCCGACCAGTTCCATACCGTCCCGCGCGGTATATTCGAGCACGTGTGTTTCAGACAGGCCTGCTTTCGGTATCTCTGAGTTCGCGCCGATGACCGGAGCGACTTTTCCGTCTTTCACAAGATACCAAGTGCCAGGATCGCGCGGACCTCTGGTATAGGCAAGCACGGTTTGACCATCTTCAGACATACGGCGGATCTGGACACTGCGGCCCGGAAAGGCTTGTGACAGACCATCGTGTAAGGCCGCGAGCTGACCATCTAGGAAATAACGCTGCGTGCCCTCATTATCACTATAGGTGAAGCCGACGATTTTGGATCCATCCGACAAGCGGGGCGAGGTCAAAACGCCCAGGGTGTCATAGCCTTCGACGCCGAAGATCATTTCGCGTTCACCGGTTCGAATATCGATGTCATATGCGACTGTGTGATTGCCCCCCGGTTCTGTCGCGACAGCTGTCGCGATATAGGGACGATCCTCATCATAGAAGCCGAGAAGTCCGAACGTGTCGCGTTTATCCGCGTCCAGAGACCCGATCTCGACCCATTCGTCGCTTTCAGATTCACGGGCATAGGTGATGATCCGGTTCGCCGCCGCGTCATATTCCTGCGCACCACGGGCCTGACCTTCGCGATCAAACGTAAAACTGGAGAATCGACCGCCGCCACGCAGCGTACGCGTGCGCGCACCGGTCTTTACGTTTGTGCGATAATAATTGGGTGCCAAACCGGCCTCTTCGGTGTGCGAAACCAATACATGATTGGGATCATCGGGCAGTGTATTGACCACACGCCCAATCCCGAGATTACCCATGAATTGATCCATCGGATCGCGCGGATTAGCCCGGTTGGTGGTTAAAACCAAAGACGTCCATTCTTCAGTTTCAACATTATATGAGGCGGTGCGGCGGTAATTGACTGGACGCCCCATTTCTTCCGTTTCGAGGATGAAATTGATGACGAGATAATCATCATTCACCCAGGCCAGGCTGAGCGCCCGGAGGCCGTCTGCTTCAATCGCTTTTAAGCTGCCTTTGATGTCATCTGTATCGAAAATCAGGATTTCGTGGTCTGCACCGCGATCCCGCCGCATCAGCATCGCCATGCGCTCAGCATTGGGTGACATATCCAGCGATTGCACTTGCGTGGTGTCCGCCCAGACTTCTGTTGGGATCGGCTCCGGCGCGGCAAAACTTGAAAGCGGAAGCAGGCCAGCTACCGCAGCTATAGCTATGAGTCTCTTCATCGTGGTTCGAATTCCTCTGTCCCTGAGCAACCAGAATAACCATAAGCCCAGAACCGAGGCAATGTGCCCAAAGTAGTGTTTGCACCGAGCAATACAGCTGGAACGAAAGTAACAAAAAGCCCGCGCCGAGATCTCGGCGCGGGCAGCTTGTTTTGAAGGACCTTCCGGAGCTTCCGCTCCGGAAAATCTCTTAGAATGTCTTGGTGACGTTCATGAAGAATGTGCGTCCACCGAGGTCATAACCAATACCAGCAATGTTAGACAGCTGGTTATTGTCTGTCAGTGGTGGCTGGTCGTTGAACACGTTGCTGACACCGCCACGCAGGGTCCAGTCACCGGTGCTGTAGCGCAGTGACATGTCGTGTACCCAGTAATGATCGAGCGCGTCGAACTGGTTACATGGCTGGTCACCTGCAATGACACAAGCGTACAGACCGAAGGTTTGTGGATCCAGTGGATCGTCATTGTTTTCGATCATGTTGCCGATGAAGCGTGACTGGAACAGGAAGCTCCAATCCTGCCAAGAGGCAATGTTGGTCAGGTTCAGGCGCCACTCTGGGTTGCCGTATTCACGCAGGTCATTGTCGACATCGAAGCCGCCAACAACAGCTTGCAGTTCAATCTGCTCAAGCGTTTGCGTGGCACGTGCGATCAGAGAGTATTCGATTGCATCTTCGAGCTGCGGGATGTTGAAATCCATGTCGAACTCGAGGTTGTAGTCGATACCGCGGTTGGTGCGCTGGTCGAGGTTCTGGTTAAGCGCCTCAACAAACACGATCTCACCTGAGCGCTCATCGCCTGCGACCCGTGGGGCACGTGTGATGAACTGACACTGTGGATCGGTCAGACCTGGCGAGTCATAGCAAGCGCCCACGATTTGTGAGGCAGCAAGGCTTGCCACTTCGTCTTCGATTTCGATCTCGTAGTAAGTTGCGCTTGCGCGGAGATCGAATTGGTCGAACCAAGGCTGCTCGAATACAAAGCCGCCAGAGAAGGCTGTCGAAGTTTCAGCTTGCAGTTCTGGGTTGGAACCAGTGGCCACCTGAGTAGGTGCGCCGAGGAACACTGGAGAGCTGCCGCCGAGGCCTACGATACCCAGCGAGAATGGATCTGTGCCTGGGATTCCGAAGGGACCACCACCATTCAAGCAGCGATCAATCAAATCTGCATCGCGAGGATCCAGGTTTGGTTGGTATTCGCGTGTTTCCGGTGTGGTCGGGTCGTTATCGTAGTCACCTTGCGGTACTGCGACGCCTGGCGTCCGACATGGGTCAGCTGGGTTGGAGAAGCTAACCGCGCGGCCACCGAACTGCTCACCAACGTTTGGCGCCCGGAAAGACGTGCCGTAGGTGGAGCGAAGGGTGAACCAATCAACTGGCGCGTACTGAGCCTGAACACGATATGTGCTCTCTTCGCCGAAATTGTTCTCGCTGGTATAGCGAGCGGCCAAGTTCACGGTCAGTTCGTCAGCGAATGGCATGTCTGCCAGCACAGGGACTTCGATCTCGCCAAAGACTTCCTGCAGGTTCCGGCTACCATTGGCACCTGGGTCAGCTGAGAAGCCTTGGAACAGGCCTTGAGCTGTACCGGCGTCAGTGGTCGTATCGATGATATCTTCACGATACTCGAAACCGACAACTGCAGACAGAGCGCCCGCTGGCAGTTCATAAAGCTCACCAGATGCAAATCCGCTGAACACAGTCTGTTCTACAACGGTGTTGGTCGTGCGGGCTGGGAAGAAGTAAGCATTGTCTTCCGGATCCGCGAAGCGTCCACCGAAGATGAAGTTTGGCTCGAAGAAGTTGAGCGGACGACATTCAGTGTTTTGAGCTGTGGTTGGGAGACCACGAGATGTACACTCAGCTTCACCAGTGGTCGGGTTGATCACTGTGTTTGTGAGAGTCTGCTCAAGGCTCGGGAAGAATGGAATACCGATGATCGCGTCGTCGCCGTTCGACCGGCTGTAGCTCGCGTAGACATCGTAGCCCCAGTTCTGCAGCGGGCCGAAATCGTCCATGAATGGCAGGTCGCCTTTCAGGCCACCAATCAGACGGGTCTGTGCCACTTCGGTTTTCGTTTCAAAACGGCTGCTGAAGTAAAGCGTCGCATTCTCCTGGAAACCATTGAGAACATAGTCAGCTGTCAGCGGCACGTTGCCCTGGCCTGAGCTGTTGTTCACGGTTTCCCGGATAGCGTGTGAGCCTTCGTAGTAAGCTGTCATGTTGCCATACAGACCGAGGTCGTACTCACCCGCGGTGTAAAGCGTTGCACGCTGGAAGTTTGGCGACAGGTTTGCGTCCAGGAATTCTGGGTAGTTCAGAAGGAGCTGACCTTGACGATTGTCAGGGTTAAGCAGTTCTGGCTCACCGAATGGGTTCAAACGGACAAATCCAGCAGGAAGACCTGCTTCTTGAGCACCAAGCTCATAGCCCAGGAAGCCATTTGATGTACCAGTCACGGCGCCCTGACCAAAGGACAGGCCACAGTTTTCATAAAGCTGGCCGCTCAGGCCTTGCTGGTAACCGGTACGGCAACCGTCTGCATAAGGCTCGTAGAAGCTGCCGAACTGACGACCGGTGAAGCTTTGAATACGGGCGTATTCTGCCGCAAAGGTCATGTAGCCGCGGTCATTCGAGAGGCCGAAGGCAGCAGAGTAGACTTGCTGTTGGCCGCCATCGCCGTCCATTTCAGGATCGGTGATGAATGCGTCGAGCTGAAGCCCATCAATATCTGTCCGCAGGATGTAGTTCACAACGCCGGCAACAGCGTCAGAACCGTAGACTGAAGACGCACCGTCGAGCAGGACGTCGACGCGATCAATCAGAGAACCTGGGATCAGGTTGAGGTCTGGTGCACTTGGTGTGCCGCGCACACCAGCTGGCGCGAGGCGACGACCGTTGATCAGAACGAGCGTCCGGCCTGGGTCGAGGCCACGAAGGGATGCGGTCGCAGAACCTGGGCCGTTAATTGTCGTCACACCGGCTGAGGTGGAAAGACCGGTCGTGGTTTGCTGGCCCTGAACAACTGTGGTCTGGCCGAGCAGGTCCGAGGCGTCGATCAGGCCGAGGTCACGAGAGACTTCGCCATCGATAACCTGAAGGGGTGATGCGCTGCTGAACTCATCACGGGCGATACGCGAACCAGTCACAACAACTTTTTCTTGCCGTGCTTCGTCCGTTTCATCGACTTCTTCGATGACCGTTACTGAGTCATCGTCGTCTGGCGCGTCTTGAGCGGTCGCTGCACCGGCCCAGAACCCTCCAGCCATGCCTGCGAGCAGGGTACTCGCAAGTAAATTCTTCTTGAGAAGATCATTAGCCATGATCTAGTGTCCTCCAATGAATTGAGCGCTCCCACTCCTAGGAGCCCCTCGATATGTGAATAGAAAAACGCAGATTTTTCCGTACACGCAATTTGCCTGTTAAAGCAGGTACGCTTGGATAGAGGCCACTGTCTGCGCCCGTCAATTAACAGATCACAGAATTGTCATGCAAAGCAGCATGTCGTGATTTGGTGTGCTCAATATGCCACAATTCTGACACGAGCTGCGGTCGGTTCAACCTGAGCGGAACATAATCTTGGTAAATTATTGCGCTGAATTCCGGCCAACCTGCATGATTCACCTGTGTTTGGGCTCATGTGCTGCTGCCAGAACCTGTCACGAGGCTGTGATTGATGCGTGATCGTATGTTGTATGCGCCAGCGATTGTAATACGTTGCAGCCTATGAATTCTAATCCCACTCCTCCCGGGCTTTCCGAAGCGTCCGCGGGCTTTGATTGGACCGGTGCGGCGCGCGATGCCGTTGGCGGACTCCCGTCCAGCGAGTGGACACCGCATCGACCCGATCGGCGGTGGGAAAAGCTTGAAGGCGGGATCGAGCTCAAGGTTCATTCCCCATATGAGCCCGCCGGCGATCAACGCACAGCCATCCCCGAACTCGTTGAGGGTATACAAGCCGGCGAACGCGATCAGGTGCTGCTTGGTGCTACCGGCACGGGCAAGACATTCACTATGGCCAAGATTATCGAGGCGACGCAGCGGCCTGCCTTGATCCTTGCGCCGAACAAGACGCTCGCGGCCCAGTTATACGGGGAATTCAAGTCCTTCTTTCCAGACAATGCGGTCGAGTATTTCGTCTCGTATTATGACTATTACCAGCCCGAGGCCTATGTCCCGCGGCGCGATCTCTACATTGAGAAAGAAAGCTCGATCAATGAAGCGATCGACCGCATGCGCCATTCGGCGACGCGGGCCATCCTCGAGCGCGATGACTGTATCATCGTCGCGTCGGTCTCCTGCATTTACGGCATCGGCTCGGTTGAAACCTACACGTCGATGACGCGCAAGCTCGAAGCCGGGCAGCGGATTGATCCACGCGACGTCGCCAAACTTTTGGTTGAGCTCCAATACACGCGAAATGACATGGCCTTCCAGCGCGGCAGCTTCCGCATGAAGGGCGATATCATCGATATCTTTCCGGCGCACTATGAAGATCGGGCGTGGAAACTGTCCTTCTTCGGCGATGAGCTTGAAAGCATCACCGAGTTTGATCCGCTGACCGGACGCAAATCGGAAACGCTGCCGGCGATCAAGCTCTATGCCAACAGCCACTATGTCACTCCGCGCCCGACCCTCAACCAGGCCATCGAGCAGATCAAAACCGAACTCAAACAGACGCTTGAGCACTTCCAGAAAGAGGGAAAACTTCTCGAAGCCCAGAGGATTGAGCAGCGGGTCCAATACGATCTCGAGATGATGGCGGCGACTGGCAGCTGTAACGGGATCGAGAATTACTCGCGCTATCTCACCGGCCGCAAACCCGGCGAACCGCCACCGACCATGTTCGAGTATCTCCCTGATAATGCTCTGGTTTTTGTTGATGAGTCGCATCAGACGATTCCGCAGCTTGGCGCCATGTACAAAGGCGATTTCAATCGTAAGCGGACCCTTGCCGAATATGGTTTCCGGCTGCCGTCTTGTATGGATAATCGGCCGCTCAAGTTCGAAGAGTGGACGGCAATGCGACCGCAGACGCTGCATGTCTCGGCGACCCCCGGCCCGTGGGAGATGGAACGCACGGGCGGCGTGTTCACCGAGCAGGTGATCCGCCCGACCGGCCTGCTCGACCCGACCGTTGAGGTTCGCCCGGTCTCGACCGGCACCACCAATCAGGTCGACGATCTGACCGCCGAGATCCACGCCACGACCGCAAAAGGCTTCCGCACCCTGGTCACGACACTGACCAAGAAAATGGCCGAAGACCTGACCGAATACTTGCACGAACAGGGCATCAAGGTGCGCTACATGCACTCTGATGTCGACACGGTCGAGCGCATCGAGATCATTCGCGATCTGCGCCTCGGCGAGTTCGATGTCCTGGTTGGCATCAACCTGTTGCGCGAAGGCCTCGACATTCCCGAATGCGGCCTGGTCGGCATTCTCGACGCTGACAAGGAAGGCTTCCTGCGCTCCGAAACCTCTCTGGTCCAGACGATAGGCCGCGCCGCCCGTAATGCCGAAGCCCGCGTCATCCTCTATGCCGACAAGGTGACCGGCTCGATGCAGCGCGCCATGGATGAGACCGAGCGGCGCCGCGAGAAACAGCAGGCCTATAATGAAGAACACGGCATCACCCCGACCACGATCAAACGCGAAGTCGCAGACATTCTCGGCGAGCTCGGCGAGAAACCGGGCGGGCGCACGCAGCTGAAAGGCGGCAGGTCGCGCAAGAAAGCCATGGCCGAAGATCAGATCGCTTTCGAGCCGGGCCAGGGCCACAATCTCCAGGCCGTGATTGCCGATTTGGAAAAGCAAATGCGCGAAGCGGCCGCCAACTTGGAGTTCGAAGAGGCTGCCCGCCTGCGGGACCAGGTCAAACAGCTGCGCGAAGACGAGCTCGGGCTGTAGGGCAGGGGGCTGTCCCCAAGGAAAAAAGAGTCGCTCATCCCCGCGCAGGCGGGGATCTCCTTCTATGTTTCCGGACCTGCCGCACGAGCTTCCCGCCTGCGCGGGAATGAGCGGGTAGGATGAATTATTACAATTTCGCTCTGCCCAGCTTGTCTGGGCAGCCCAACTCGGGATCTCGCCGCAAGACCGGGAGAGACAAGTTCGCTCTCGAGCTCAGACTCAAGACCGCCTGATGGACCCCACGGACAAAGCCGTGGGGAGCGCTTGTGGGAGCGTAGGGCTAAGAGATTCGTGTTCCCGGACTTGATCCGGGACCTCGCGGCCTACCAGGCCTGCCCAATCTGACCATATCCCGCGCTCGCCATTCATGCTAAAACACACCCCATGTCATATGATGTCGGAGCCGGGGACCTGGTGCTGTGCGTGAACGCATCGCCCAATCATGTCACAGGCGATCCCGTGCCCCTGGTCCAGGGCGAAACCTATCGCGTCTGGGGCGTCATGCCGTTTCTCTGCCCGTGCGGGCGCTCGGACGCCTTGCTTGATGTCGGCGTCGGCTTCGCCTGGTGCCAGACCCGCTTCCGCCTCCTGCCCAAGCCGCGCAAGGAAAAAGAGACGCGCAAGGAGGAGGCTCCGAAAGAAGTGGAAGTGGTTTAGGGGCGGGCGGGGGAAGTTCAGGCCCTCATCCTGAGCGGCGTCGAAGGACGAGGGCCGCACCGCTAAGTCCGGGGAGCCCCGCCTCGCCCTTCGACGCCGCTCACGGTGAGGCTTTTGGAGGGGTCAAAGTCTGTATTGCGAGCAGAAGGAGACGTTACGTTGGCCTTACAAATCGCGAAATAAGCACCTACCTAATCTAGAATCTGATTGGGGAGTCGGAACTTGTGAGCGTCGAGCTAAATTGGGATGAAGTCCTGCGCATGGTCAACGCAACTAAAGCGGAATTCTATCCGGTCGCGCCAATAGATGACAAGAATAACGCGAAACGGTTTTTGCGAGTAGAACGAGATGGGAGCGTCACCGCTCGCGTGTTCTTGGATATCTTCGACATGGATGTGCGAGAACGTGTTATCTGTATTCATTACCTTCGACATCGGATCAGACACTTCTACAGTGAGGATATCGGTATAAACTTCACTTCCCGGGACGCCCCGTGGGATTTCGGAGTCGAGTTAAGTACATCGGAGCGGTTTAACGTCGAAATTACATCGATTGCTGACTCCAAGCAGCATTTCGAAATCGCGAAACGCGAAGAAAGGCTTGCTCATTATAGCAAGTACAAGTTCTTACCCGTCCACGAAGCGAAAAAGTTAGCCAAGCTGTTTGGTGACGAAAAAATTGACGAATATCTACAGGCTGCGATCGCAAAAGCGAAAACCAATTCGGATGAAATCCCCAACCCATTTTACGCTCAATCGGACAGGGTGTTTTTTAGTGGCCTGTTGAACCCAACCACGACCCTTACTGAGCAAATCAAAAAAGCTGTCGATTCTAAGATTTCGAAAAAGCACTCCGAAAAAGAATCCACTGTGCTAATACTAGATAACCGCTCATCTGCATATGATGCGCCAGATTATCGTGAGGCGGTCCAACAGCTATCGAGTTATTGGTCAAATTGTCCTTTCCTCGAGGTTTGGTTTTATACTGGCTACTGCTCAGACCTGGATGGAATGAATGCCGAGTTCAGTTTTGCTCCTTTAAAAATCACAAAAGAGCAATCTGACACTCTTCGTTGGCTCTACGAAAACCAAATCAACTCGTCCACCGGTCGAGTAACCTGGCAGGGCTGAGCGCAAAGTACTCATCGGCTTGGGCGCTATCGAGAGGCAACGGTTCCGAAATTGATAGTGCTACATATCGGTCAGCAATTCTGTTTGAATAGGTTCAGCTTCGTTCTGCTGTAGAATCTCTCGCATAAAAGGTGCATCAGACAAACGCCGGTGAAGATTTAGCATACGCTTTTCCGCTTGGCCGACAAAAGTCGAATAAAGCATTGGCAATATACGGACGTTGTCTCCTTCGGTCCGCACTCCGTGTTCCCCGGGTTCAATCCGATCGCCCAGCACAAATCCTCGCACTCTCGTCAGATCGTCAATATGCCCCCGGTTTTTTAGCTCTTTAATATACTTCCAAGCCTGATTCTTTTCATCGCTACCTAGTGGAACGCCAGGTCTTTTTAGTTCAATGATTACCATAGCTTCGGTTCCGGCCTCATTGCTATCTTCGTCAAACCGTGGCCGGGCATAGATTCCAAGTGTGCCTTCTGGAAGAACAACGAAATCCGGCCTGTTACGCGAACCAGTGTCTTCGCTCCCGAAGAGTTTTTGAATCACTGTCGTCATGCCGCGATTGGAGGTGAATTCAATGCTCTCGAACTCCGGTCCAAAGATCCACAATGCTTGTTCGAACAATGGCTGGAGCTCCTGAACTTCATCAGTCTCGGGATCGTCGGTTTTGAGGCGGATCTCTTCGATCAGTTTCAATCGCCGTGAGACTTCGTCCAATGCAGCTTTAGCTGTTTTTATAGACCATTCCTTCATCACGTCATTCAACGCATCGACGTCATCGGGCGAAATGTCATGTAGCCGATCTAGGAGTTCATACTGAGACTCCGCCAATTCCATCGTAGCTAATAACCCCATCACCTGATCGATTTGTTTTTCGCCGATTGTCGGACATTTCTCGATCAATTGATTGAGCATTCCATTCCAGCGATCTTGGCTGAGTTTTGGCAGCGCGCTGACCCGCTCGCGGTGGGCTTTTTCAACTTTTGCTTTTGTCTCCCGTCGCCTCTCTTTCAAGACTGCGGCGATTACGTCCCTAATCCGCTCATGCACCGTTTCTTGAGTGGCTGCGAAAACCGGATTGTCCTTTTCAAAACCCGACCAATCAGCTCTCACGGCGGGTTTAAGAAAGTCCGCGAGCACCACAAAGCTATAGCGCTTCGCTTCCTCAGTGCGACCATCTATGAATTTGCCTTCGAATGCGCGCCAATTGGCATGCCCGACCAGTCTTCGGTTAACCCACCACGCAATTCCATGCTGCTTTGTAGTTCGGTCCGCTCGCTGAGCGTCGATCGTTAGGACCTGAGCAACTCCTCTGCCATCGATCGGAACATTTAGCGTTTGCAGGGCGTCGCTCGGGACGTCCTCAAATGTCACACGCACGCCGTCAACAGAGACCGCGAAACTAGGATCGAGTAAGAATCGGGTGCTCAGCAAACCTCTGACATCATCTGCAGTTAAATTGGAGGGGACTACACTCTCACCGACGATTTCTGTGCCATGACCTTCGACGCCTTCGCGTTGACCTATAAGCTTGAGCTCAATCGGATTGTCTTTGCCCTGGCTCACACGGAATGTAACCTCGTTGCCATCGCGCCAAGTACGAACAAGATATGGCGAAGAAAATAGAAAAGCCGCATGACGCCCTCGTCCATTTTGTCCGTAGACCTCTCGAGGAAGCGCGTCTTTCAATTCCTCAGGCGGTGATTCCGTCGCCCCCTGTGAGTCGAGGCGATTATAGTCGAGCGTGCGCCACCGCTCCTCGAATTGCGCGCGCGTCATCCCCTTTCCGTTGTCTTCAATGCGAAAGGGCGTGCCAGATTTTTTGTTGGGCCAATCGATTGTCACTTTTGTGGAAAAGGCGTCCCAAGAATTGGCCACGAGTTCCACGAGTGCGGTCGTTGGATCAGACATGATTTGACCGGCATGCTTTCCTAAGAAGCGTTTATCAAAAAGTGTTCCTTGCTCAGCCATGCCGATGCGTCGCGATATCCTAAACTAGTTGGGTTTTTGACACTAAGCAGCGTTCTATAAGCTGGCCACCGTTTTCGCGACGCGAGGTATCCCTTTTTATGTCTGCTTCTAGGAAAAATCCGACCCACTCCCACGCCCCATATCCTCTCCGCCATGCCGGATATTCGCGCTTTGCCGATCGAAGAGCGCCGTGCCCTCGCTGCCGAGGCGGAGCGGCGGGCGCGGGCGGGGGAGCGACCGACGGAGATTGCCGCGGCGCTCGGGATTTCGCTCACCACTTATGGTCGCTGGGCGGCTTTGTTCGGCTTTCGCCTGTCGGATCTCGATCCGGACCATAAACAGGGGCGGGCAGTGTTGGCGGTCGGGCCGCGTGGCGGGCCGTCCGGGCGCTTTATGCTGCGCCAGGGTCTGGGCGGTCGGGTCAAGGGCTCAGGCCGTCCGCCTGGAATTGATCTCACCGCAGAAGGCCTGACCACAGCCAAGGCCGTGCTGGGCGCGGTGCGCGCGGCTTTGGCGGGCGGCGATCGAGGCCGGGCCGATCGCTTGATCGCGGCCTGGAAAGTTCAGGCCCGCCGCGCCCGCGATCTCGCCGCGCTCGAAGCTGAAGCGGCGGAGGCATTGGCGGCAGACGAGACGGCGCCGCTCAGTGATGCGGCGCTCGCGGCGGAAGTTTCTGCTTTGCTCGGGCGCGGCGTGCGCGCGCGCGAATAGGACGCCGGACTGATCCAATTCGCTTTCCCTTGCGTATTGTATATGAAAGGAGATAAAAAATGATCGACCAGAAAATGCATTTTGAAACAGACGTTAAGCAGGCCAAAGTGGTGCCGGGCATGACGCTCGTGCTGGCTGGCTCGACACTTCTCGCCGCGCTCCTGATGGGGGCCATGTTTGCGTCAGCGTGGAGCTAGGCATGGGCTTGGAAACACTAATGCAACTCCCGAAACTGACCTGGCAGGCTCTGTCTGAAGCGCTGACCGGCTGGCTGAGCGGACCGCAAAAGCAGGTCCAGCCGGCCTATATTCGCCGCCGCGGCGGGCTCGATCTCAGTCGCGACACGTCGCGCCACCGCGTGCATGCGTCGCGCTATGAAGACTTGCTCAAATAGGCATGGCGCCGCGCTTTGCGCCTGGCCGCCATCCATACAGAACCGATAAAGGAGAAAGAAATGACTGACCAAATCGAGTCAGACCGCGACACCCATTCCACCGAAGACCAGCCCAAGCCGGGCAATCCGCCGTATAACATTAACGGCCCGCGCACCGCTGAGCCGGAAGATTATGACGAGCACGGCAAGAAACAGACTGAGCGCGGCGACTAAGACGATCCCCCTCGCCGAAGAAACACCGTCCAGCGCGCTTGCGCTGGGCGGTTTTTTTGTGTCCGCGCGTCAGGCCGCCGAGGCCTGGGCCGGCTGGCGCTTAGCATAGACGAATTCCTCGGCATCAAGTTGCACGGCGGGCAGCTCGTCGCGTTCTTTCCAATAATCCTGCGTATGCGCCCAGATCGGATCGCTGCCGCGCTTCGGCATTAAATGCATGGCCCGCATCAAATAGCCGGGATTGAAATTGTTTGGATCCATCCAGGGCAAGAGCGCCATGCCCTGATCCTGTTGGCGCAGTTCGACGCGCACTTCATCCATATCGGTCGCGTCCATATGGTTGAGCAGCCGGCAGACAAAATCGGCCACCAGGTCGACCCGCAGGGTCCAGCTGGCGCGGAAATAGCCAAATACCCAGACCATGTTTGGCACGCCGGTGAACATCATACCGCGATAGGTCACCGTCTGGCTGAAATCGACCGGCACGCCATCGACCTCAAACGGAATGCCGCCGAGCACGGACAGGTTGAAGCCGGTCGCGGTGATAATGATATCCGCCTCGAGATGCTCGCCAGATTTGAGCGCGATGCCGGTCTCTGTGAAGCGCTCGATCTCATCGGTCACGACGCTGGCCGCGCCGCTGGCAATGCCCTGGAACAGGTCGCCATCCGGAATGAAGGCGAGGCGCTGCTGCCAGGGCCGGTATTTCGGCGTGAAGTGTTTGTCGATATCGAATTCCGGACCGAGATAGGCGCGCGCCGCTTCCAGCAGTTCGGCTTTGACCACCTCTGGTTCGGTCAGGCAGCGCTGGCAGGTCTCGTCCTGATCGAACAGCGCTTTCATCCGCGCGATCCTGTGAACGTCGTCGTCCGAAACCCCGATCCGGCGCAGCTCATCGGCGAGCTCATTGCGGTTTTCGGCCGGGAAAAAATAAGTCGGCGAGCGCTGCAACAGCGTGACATGCTCGCATTCGCCCGCAATCGCCGGCACCAGCGTTGCTGCAGTTGCGCCCGAGCCGATGCAGATGACTTTCTTGCCTTTCAGGTTGGTGTCTTCCGGCCAGGTTTGCGGGTGGATAATCTCGCCCTTGAAGTCAGCCATGCCATCCCATTCCGGCGTATAGCCTTCGGCGTGATTGTAATAACCCTGGCACATCCACAGGAAGGTGCAGGTATAAAGCTTGGTCTTGCCGGTCTTGCCGCACTTGGCCTCGACCGTCCAAAGCTTGTCCTCGGACGAATATCGCGCGCGGGTGATTTTGTGTTGGTACTCGATGTGCTGGTCGATCTGATTTTCGTCGATCACCTCGCCCATATAGTTGAGGATCTCTTCAGCGGTGGCGATCGGGGGGCCGATCCAGGGTTTGAAGCGATAGCCGAACGTATACAGGTCGCTGTCTGAGCGAATGCCGGGATATTTGTGCGTCAGCCAGGTTCCGCCATAGCTCTCCAGCGCGTCGAGAATGTGATAGGTCTTGCCCGGGCACTGGGTCTGCAAATGATAGGCTGCGCCGATGCCGGATATCCCGGCTCCGGCAATCAGGACATCAAAATGACTGTGGATTTCTTGCGCCGCCATGGCGGATCCTCCCATTGTTTTTTGAGCAAGCTGACGGCAAGCGCCGGTGATGCCAATAGGGAAGATGACGTATTGAGCGCCGTCATTATAACAGGATCAGGCGCTTTGGATCAGGCTTCGTTGGTCCGGCCGAACAGGCAAATCGCCAATAAGAGTGTGGCCAGGACGCCGGACCCGCCGGCCACAGGCGGTGGCAAAAACCCTTCCAGACCGAACATCATGACCAGCGTATTGGCAACAAAGGCAACCGCCCCGACCAGAGCGGTCAGCCCGCCGAGCAGTTTGCCACCGGCTTTCATCCGCGCCATGCCGAAGGCCAGGGCGGCGAGACCAAGCAGGATCTTGGCGGCATTATAGCCAAAGAAGGAAAAGGCGACGACGGAGAAGGCGACCCCTTCCAGTTCCGGGTTAGCTTCAGCGGCGGCTCGGAAGGGCGAGAATTGGGTCAGGCCGACACCGACTTGGACGACATTCAACACACCGGCAAAGGCAATGGCAGAGAAGCCAAGTGTATCGCGCTTGGCCATGACGAGGGCTGATCCGGCAAACGCCGCCAAGAGAACGAAGATCAGGCCTTCAATCCCCCACAGGAATTGCCGGTCAATTTCCGGTGCCCCAAGATACAGGGCGGTATAGATGGGCTGGGTGATCGCTGCGAGCAGCAAGAGTATGGCCACGGTTTTGACCGTGGCGTTTTGTGACAGGTCCATGTTTGAGCTCCCTCCAGTACCCGCGTGACCCATCAGGCGAGGGACTTTGTGTCAATTGACAAGACGCTTGCTCGCGCAAAGTTGAAGTTTTCCGGGGGGCCTCGGGCGATCACCAACACCAGTCGGGATTTTGTTATCGGTAACATTGTTTTTGTTGAAAAAAATTTTTGCGCCTAAAAGGCTGATTTTTATCGTTTTTCGAAAATAATTGCCGAAAAACGATATGGAGCTTATTGAAAAACAATAATTCTGTTCATAAGTCCTATTCCATCGGCGGACACCACTCTCCACATCAACCCCCGTCGATCAGGCTAGTCCCCTGAACTTTTAAAGGAATAAGACAATGAACCCGCAAGTCCGCGAAACTGAAACCACCCAAGTCGCGGTTCCTCGCACCACACTTGAGACGGTCCCGGTCAATGCAGTCCAGATTGCCAAACCCGCCGTCGAGATCAAAGCCCCAGCTCCCGCCCATCAAGAGGAGACAGGCCCAAGCATGTTGGACAAGCGGCGTCGGCGTCGTGCTCGGTTGAGCAACCGCCACTAAGTTTCATATCTTACCCATCAAGAAGGCCGTCTCTGCCCCTCCCAGAGACGGCCTTTCTCTTTTGGCTGGCACAGAGGACAGAACCAGCCATGGGGCCCGCCACACCGGGCCCCAAAGCGGTCGCACCAAGAAGTTTGTTCAACATCGGATACTCCATCTCCACGAGGAGCTGCCCGAAGCCCACCCCCGCGCATGCCGCCCTCGTTCCGTTGAACTTCATGGCTGGCATTAAATGATCGGGAGATCATTGTTTCCACGTCTCAATACTCGAGAATTAATGTTAACAAATCAGGATCATGTTCGAGCGTGGCAAATCCGCAATACTCTCACGCGACTTGAAATCAAGATTTTAATACTGATGGTTAATTGCGCGGGGAATTGAACGGCGCTTCAGCGCGGCGGCGCATCAGCGGGAAGCGCAGGCCCTTGTCCGGGTTTGACTTGCCGCTCTCATATCGACCGACCAGGCGATAAGCGAGCCAGAAGCCGGCAATGCCAAAAATCACGCCGCCAATCGCTTGCCCGATCAGCACGCCCGGCGCGCCGCCCATGGCCGCGCCGACAGCAATGAACGGGACCACCCCAATCGTGTTCTTGCCCCAGTTGAGGAAAGTCGAGAAAAGCGGTCGCCGCAAATTATTGAACGCCGCGTTCGAGACAAATAATGTGCCATTGAACAGAAAGAGCGGGGCGACCACGAGCGCGAACCAGAAGACAATGGTTGCGCCTTCCTCGCTGAGCTGAAAGCTGATGGAAATGAAGCCGTGCGCCAGCATCAGCACGGCCCACATCGCGGCGACATAGAGGGCGGTGAACTGCACCGCCTTGATCAGCGTGCCGCGGACCCGGTCGAACTGTTTGGCGCCGAAATTCTGGCCAATGATCGGCCCAACCGCGCCGGACAAGGCGAAGATCACACAAAAGGCAAGCGGAGTGAGCCGGCCGGTCACGGCCATCGCCGCCACGGCCGCATCGCCAAACTCTGAGATGGCGCGGGTGACAAAGCCATTGCCGACCGGGGTCGCGACATTGGTCAGCATGGCCGGCGCGGCAATCGCGATAATCGGTTTGAGGTCGGTGCGGAAGCGCGGCAGGTCGATTTTAGCGAAACCGCCATAGTGTTTGAAGATCGGATAGAGCGCAGTGGCCAGCGTCGCAAACCGGGCCGCGACGGAGGCATAGGCGGCGCCATCCAAGCCAAGCCCGGCGCCAAAGATCAGGATCGGATCAAGGATCGCATTCACCGCGCCCGCCACCAAAGTGACATTCATCGCCCGCCTTGCATCGCCATGCGCGCGCAGGATGCCGCTCGCCATCATGCCCACCGCAGCGATCGGCATGGCGGCGACGACGATGCGGAAGTATCGCACGCCAAGATCCTGGGTCTCACCTTGCGCCCCGATCAGACCGAGCAGGGAGGGCGCATAGATCCAGCAAAACAGGGCGAGGACGCTGGTCACGGCGATGCCAAACAGAATAACGCTGGTGGCAATCTTGCGGGCCTCGACCGGATCTCCCTGGCCGAGCCGCTGCGCCACCAGCGCGCTGGTCGCGATGGTCATGCCGATCGAGACCGAGAAGGTGAAGAACAGCACCGTCCCGGCGAAGCCGACGGCGGCGGCAAGCTCGGCTTCACCCAGCATCGAAATGAAGAGCAAATCGGCAAAGTCGACCAGGAAGATCGAGACCAGTCCAATGCTTGCCGAGGAGGCCATGATGATGATGTGGCGCAGGAGATTGCCTTGCAAAAAGATCGCCTGCTTGTTCGCCATGCCTGGTCCCTCGCGCCGGAGCGTGCCCCAAAGTCAGCCTCGCGCGGTGCCCGAAACCCTGCTTCTATCAAGGACACATATAGGAGGAGCCCCCGTCATGAGCCAGATCCAAGGGCATTGTGATCCACAATTTGAGCAGGTTCGCACTGAATTCGAACGAAATTTTGCCGAACGCGGCGAGGTCGGCGCCTCGGTCTGCCTGAGCGTCAATGGCGAAACAAAGGTCGATCTCTGGGGCGGCATGGCCAATCCTGACACCGGCGAAGCTTGGGAAGAAAACACCGTCTCGATCGTCTTTTCCTGCACCAAGGCCGCGACCGCTCTGTGTGCGCATATCCTGATCGATCGCGGCGAGCTCGATCCGGCGGCCTTGGTCTCGGACTACTGGCCGGGCTTTGCCAAGAATGGCAAGGAAGCCACCACGGTGCAGATGATGCTCAATCATGAAAGCGCCGTGCCGGCCAATCGCGAGCCCATCCGGGAGGGCGGCTTCCTCGATTGGGAGTATATGATTTCGCGCGTGGAGGATGAGCCGGCCTGGTGGGAGCCGGGCACCCGCAATGGCTACCATATGGTCAATTTCGGATGGACCGTGGGCGAGCTGGTGCGGCGGGTCTCTGGCAAGTCGCTCGGGCAATTCTTTGCCGAGGAAGTCGCCAGTAAAACCGGCGCAGATTTCTGGATCGGCGTGCCGGAGGATTTTGCCCACCCGATTGCACCCATCCGGCTGTACGAGCCGAAAGAGGGTGATGAGCCTACCGCCTTCACGGTCAAGCTGTTCACAGAGCCGCAATCGCTGCAATCGCTCTCTTTCCTCAATAATGGCGGGTGGAACATGAATGACCCCGAAGCGCACAAGGCCGAGATTGGCGGCGCGGGCGGGATCTCGAACGCGCGCGGCCAAGTCGCCTGGTACACGCCCCTGGCGGTGAATAATGGCTCTCTCGTGTCGGCCGATCGGCTCGCGGCGATGAGCCGGGTGACCACAGCGTCTGGCATCGATGCGACGCTCTTGCTGCCCTCGCGCTTTGCCTCTGGCTTCATGAAATCCATGGACAATCGCGCCTATCCGCAAGGCGACCAGAAGAGCGCGATTATGGGCGAAAGCGCGTTCGGGCATGTCGGTGCCGGTGGTTCGATCGGGTTTGCCGATCCTGAGTGCGGGCTCGCCTTCAGCTATACGATGAACCAGATGGGCCCCGGCCTCTTGCTCAATCCACGCGGTCAAAGCCTGGTCGACGCCGCCTATCAATCGCTTGGCTATCGCACCAATGCGCCCGGTGCTTGGGTGCGATAGGATTAGCTGGCAGGGGCTGGTTCGGCTTTCTGATTGACGAACAGATCGCGGGTGAAGCTTCGCCCGGACAGCAGGAAGAACAGGCCGGCAAAGGCGAACAGACAGGTCGCGACGACGCACGCCCATTTGACGCCATAAGCGCGCGCTTCGCGGCAGGCGCCGAGCAATTCGTCGGTCAGGCTTGGATCGGTCAGGCTACACATGGCGGTGATCTGACCGGCATAGGCGCTGCCATCAATCCAACCCGTGGACGCCATGTCGGCGACGATGCCGAGGGCTGGTGGGCCGATGCCGTAGCCAATCAGATTGACGACGAAGAGCAGGATGGCAATTGCCGTGGCCCGGACACGGAGACTGACCACCGCCTGGGCAATATTATACTGCGCGCCGAGATAGAAATATTGCAGCATGCTGGCGATCATCAGCAGGACGAGCATGAAAGTGCTGTTGCCGACCAGGAAAGCCGACGCATAGATTGGCGCGCACAAGAGGAAAGCAAAGCCGGGTACCCAGGTCGCGGCTGTGTCCGAACGCTTGGAGGCCTGCTCGGTGACATAGCCGCCGAGGAACGCACCCAGCGTCCCGGCAAGGCCTACCGGCGCCATGAACATCAGGGCCGTTTGCGCCGGCGTGAAGCCGTGCGTGAACACGACATGTTGGGGCTGGAGGCCAACCAGAGCATAGCCGGCAAAGGCGGCGATCGTGGCGCCTGTGGTCATCACCCAGAAGGTTCGCTTGGAGAAAATTTCCGCCATCGCCTCTTTGAAGCTGGCTTTTTCAACTTTCACTGTGCCCGGTGGATCAGAATAGCCGCGCGGCGGTTCTTTCACCGTGAGAAGGAAGATGATGCCGATCAGGATGCCCGGGGCGCCGATAAAGATGAAAGCTTCGCGCCAGGTGAAAACATCAAGAATGAACCCGCCAAAGACCTGCGCCAGGACCCCGCCGGCGGTGACGCCCATGGCGTAAATGCCAAGCGCCGTCGGGCGGGCGAGGGGGGCATAATAGTCGCTGATCATGGAATTGGCGGGCGGCGTGCAGCCCGCCTCGCCGATCCCCACCAGCATCCGCGCCAGCAAGAGCGTAATGAAGCCAGTGGTGAAGCCACAAAGCACTGTGGCGAGCGACCAGAGGATGACACAGACGCCAATGATCAGCTTGCGGCTGACCTTTTCTGAGAGGTTGGCGATCGGGATGCCGAGCAGCGTGTAGAATAGCGCAAAGCCGATGCCGGAGAGCAGGCCGAATTGAAATTGCGACAGTTGGAATTCGTTGATGATCGGGACGCTGACCACACTGATCAGGATGCGATCAATAAAATTGAACGTGTAAACCACGGTCAGGGCCATCAGGACATAAGAGCGATAGCCAAAACTGCCATAACTCTGTCCCATCGCGGGAGCGCTGGGGATCGCGCCTGGATTGGTCGCGGTCGCGGTCTGGCTATTCATTCTCGTTTCCTCCATCCGGATGATCCGGGATCAGACGGCGCCTTTTGTGGCGCTCGCCTGACTGATGTGAGATTGCGAAATCAGCCACGAAGGAAAATATAAAAATCGAAAAGTCGTGATAGGGTGAGCCTATGCAATTGCTGGAACTCGATCACACATTCGGTCGGTTCAGCGCCCAAGACTCATACAAAGCGTTCAATGCTTTTGCGGATTTGCAATGAACTGCGGGCAAGTCAGTAGCGCCGATAATCCTGGCATAGTGTTTCGCGTTGCGCGGCGTCTTGAACAGGATCCAGTCGATCATCATCCATTTGATCCGCTCTTGCCCCCCCTCGAGCGTGCCGGCGCGTTGCTCGGCCGGCGCCAAGGTCCGGCGGAAATAGCGCCCCAGCCTGAGCCAGTGATTGGAGGTGATCAGAATGACCCCGGTCGCGCGCTCAAATCGCGCCGGCATCAGGCGCGTATAATTGCCATCCATGACCCATTGATCGGCAAGGATTGCCTCATCGTGCAAGGCTTTGAACTCGGCTTCGGGGCGCGGCTGCCAATCGGTATTGGGGAGATGGTGCAGCTGATCGAGATGCACTGCCGGCAAGCCCAGTTTTTCCGACAAGGCCAGCGCCAGCGTCGACTTTCCCGCATTTGAAGGGCCAAGCACCATGATTCGGTCTCCAAGGGCGCTGAGCGGCAGCATGGTATGTCCTTTCATAAGCGGGGTCGTTGGCGCTAATGAGTCTGATCTTCAACGTCAAATCAAAAGCCAGTTGAAGCCATTGCCGAGACAGCTCGCCGCATTCGTCTGACCTCGCTGACGACGCGGATCAGCCTATCTGTCTGGCCATGCAAGACACCCTGCAAATTGTCTGGTTCAAACGCGATCTGCGCACGCATGATCATCGCGCGCTGGTGCAGGCGGCGAGGCGTGGGCCCGTCCTGCCGCTCTATATCGCTGAGCCGGAATACTGGCAGCTGCCAGACGCTTCGGGCCGGCAGTGGGCCTTTGTGGCGGAGAGCCTTGAGGAGTTGCGTCAGGACTTGGCGAGGCTCGGGCAACCGCTCGTGGTCCGTACTGGCGATGTTGTAGAGGTTCTGGAGCGGGCCCGCCGCCAGCTCGGTCCGATCGCGCTCTGGTCGCACGAAGAGACGGGCAATGGCTGGACGTATCAGCGCGATTTGCGGGTCGTGGACTGGGCCCGGCAAGCCGGGGTCGAATGGACCGAAGTGCGCCAATCCGGGGTCATTCGCCGCCTGAAAAGCCGCAATGGCTGGGCCAAACGCTGGGATGCGTTCATGGCCGAACCGGAAGCCGCAGCGCCGCGCGCGCTCGCGCCGCTGCCCAACCTTCCACTTGGCGAGATCCCGACCGCGCAAGATCTCGACCTCGCCAGCGATCCCTGTCCCGGGCGGCAGCGCGGCGGGCGAGCGGCGGGGCTCGAAACCCTGCAAAGCTTCCTGCATGTTCGCGGCGCGCCGTATCGCAAAGCCATGTCGAGCCCATCCGCCGGGGCAGAGCATTGTTCGCGTCTGTCGCCGCACCTCGCCTGGGGCACGCTTTCGATGCGCGAGACGGCGCAGGCCGGCTGGGCCCGGCAGCGACAATTGAAAGCGGATGGCATCAAAGGCGGCTGGCGCGGGTCCATGTCCTCGTTTCAGGGCCGCCTGCATTGGCGGGATCACTTCACCCAGAAGCTCGAGGACGAACCGGAGATCGAGGTCTGCAATCTGCACGCGGCCTGTAATGGCTTGCGACCGCGCGAACCGGACGCAGCGCGGCTCGAGGCCTGGTGCAAAGGCGAGACAGGCCTGCCTTTTGTCGATGCCTGCATGCGCGCGCTGAATGCCACCGGGTGGATGAATTTCCGCATGCGCGCCATGCTAATGGCGGTTTCGAGTTATCATCTCTGGCTCGATTGGCGACAACCGGGCGAGCATCTGGCGCGGCAATTTACCGATTATGAGCCGGGCATTCACTGGCCGCAGGTGCAAATGCAATCCGGCACCACCGGCATCAACACGATCCGCATCTATAATCCGGTCAAGCAGGGGCATGACCAGGACCCGGACGGCGCGTTTATTCGGCGCTGGCTGCCTGAACTGGCGGGCGTGCCGGAGGCACATATTCACGAGCCCTGGACCTGGGAGGGGGCAGGGGGCGTGCTCGGCAAGGTCTATCCAATGCCGATCGTGGATCATCTCGAAGCTGCGCGTTCGGCGCGCCAGAAAGTCTGGGCGGTGCGCAAGGGCTCTGGCTTTCGCCAGACCGCCAACGCCATTCAGGACAAACATGGCAGCCGCAAGTCTGGCATCCCAATGCGCGGCCAGCGCCGCAAGCCGCAAGCCGCAGAATCCCAACTCTCCCTGCCGCTTGGCGGCGACAAGGCGCCGTCATGAAGAAACAGAACCTGCCCTCAAAGCTCTGTCCGGTCTGCGACCGCCCGTTCAACTGGCGCAAGAAATGGGAACGCAATTGGGACGAGATCGTCTATTGCTCTGAACGCTGCCGGCGCGCGAAAAAATCCAAGAAAACGGTATAGACACGCGGCGCCCGCTTTCGCACCATGGCGCGGAAGTGAGGAGAGCATTCACAATGCAAAAGCGAAATGTAGGGCCGTTCAAAGTCAATCCGGTCGGCCTTGGCTGCATGAATATGATGCATGCCTATAATGCCCCGATTGAAGAGGCAGAGTCCGATACGCTGCTCAATCGCGCGCTTGATCTAGGCTATGACTTCTTGGACACAGCGACGATCTATGGCTTGGGCGAGAGCGAGCGCCGGATCGGCAAATTCCTCAAGCATCGCCGCGATGAGTATGTCCTCGCCAGTAAATGCGTGCTCGGCTTTGAAGACGGGCGGCGCGTGCTCGATGCGCGGCCGGAGAAGATCAAAGCCGCTTGCGAGGCCAGCCTGCAGCGCCTGCAAACCGATGTGATCGATCTTTACTACATGCACCGCCCAGACCCGAAAGTGCCGCTGGAGGACTCGATCGGAGCGATGGTAGAGCTGGTGGATGCGGGCAAGATCAAGACGATCGGCCTGTCGGAAATGTCGGCGGACATGTTGCGCACGGCGGCGGCCATCCATCCGATCGCGGCGATGCAATCGGAATACTCTTTGATCGCGCGCAATCCCGAAATCGCCGTGCATGAGGCCTGCAAAGAGGTTGGAACGACTTTGGTGGCCTTCTCGCCGGTCGGGCGCGGCCTGTTCTCGCAAACCCCGCTCGATCCCGCCAAATACTGGGAAGGCGATATGCGCCGCAGCTATTTTCCGCGCCTTGCCGAACCGCATTTCTCTAAGAATATGGCATTGATGCCGCTGGCCCGTGAAATTGCCGAACGCAATGGCTGCACACTGCCGCAACTCGCGATTGCCTGGGGCCTCGCCAAGGGACCGTCCGTGGTCTCAATCCCGGGCACAAAAAGCCTCGCCCACCTGGAAGACAATTGGGGCGCTATGCAGGTCGAGTTGCCCGCAGAGGACGTTGCCGCACTGGATGCGCACTTTGCGCCCGAGGCGGTGTCGGGCCCGCGTTACGCGGCGGTCGGACAAGCCTCGGTGACGACGGAAATGTTCCCGCACGAGCTGGAACAGGCCTAAAGCGACTCGAGTACTTTCTCGGCGCTGTCGAGATACTCGGTCTTGCGGTCATCATCCATCCGGTCCCAGGTGCGATACATCTGGGCCATGCGCGGATTGCCAGAGAGCTTATCGCGATTGCGGTCGAGGAAATGCCAATAGAGCGGGTTGAACGGGCAGGCGCCCTCACCGGTCTTTTTCGAGACGCTATAGGCGCAGCCTTTGCAATGGTCTGACATCTTGTTGATGTAATTGCCGGACGCGGCATAGGGCTTGGAGCCGAGCAGTCCGCCATCGCCAAACTGGCTCATGCCGAGCGTGTTCGGCAGCTCGACCCATTCATAAGCATCGGCATAGACGGCCAAATACCATTCATGCACCTGTTTCGGATCAATCCCGGCAATCAGGGCGAAATTGCCGGTCACCATCAGGCGCTGGATATGGTGGGCATAAGCCTCTTCCTTGGTCTGCGTTATCGCCGCGCGCAGGCAGGCCATATCGGTCTCGCCCGTCCAGTAGAAATCTGGCAGATCGCGTGTGTTGCCGAAGAAGTTGAGATCGACATAGTCCGGCATTTTCAGCCAATAGATGCCGCGCATATATTCGCGCCAACCAATGATCTGGCGGATATAACCCTCAGTCGCGTTTAGCGGCGCGTCACCGTTTTGATAGGCGGCTTCGACGCGGCGACAGACGTTAAGCGGATCGAGCAGACCAGCATTTATGTAAAAGGATAGAAGCGAGTGGTAGAGGAATTTCTCGCCCTCCAGCATCGCATCCTGATAGTCGCCGAAATTGGCCAGGCCGACGTCGATGAAATGGTCAAGCGCGGCTTCGGCCTCGTCGCGGGTGACGCCGAACCAGAACGGTTCGAGATCGCCGAAATGATTGTCAAACCGACTGGCGACCAATTTCAATACGTCCTGAGTAATCTCGTCGGGCTCGATCTCAAGCGGGGTCGGAATATCGAGATCGCCCTTGGCCGGTTTGCGGTTCTCCTGATCGTAATTCCATTCGCCGCCTTCCGGCTTGTCGCCATCCATCAAGAGGCCGGTCTTGCGCCGCATGTCGCGATAGAAATATTCCATACGTAGCTGCTTGCGGCCCTCGGCCCAGTCTTCGAATTCCTTGTGCGAGGCGATGAAGCGCGCGTCGGGAAGGATTTCGACGGGCAACTCAAACTTATCTTGCCAGCTTTTCATAGCCTCCAGGACACGCCATTCCCCGGGTTCGGTGACCAGGATCTTGTCTGGCGCTTCGCGCTGGATCGCGTGTTCAATCTCGCCGGTAAAACTGCCGGAATTGTCGGCATCATCAAGCTTAACATAATCGACCGTCCAGCCGCCCTCGCGCAGCTCTTCGGCGAAGTGGCGCATCGCCGAGAACAGGAAGGCAATCTTCTTCTTGTGATGTCGGACATAAGTCGCCTCTTCGCGAACCTCGACCATCAGGACCCGATCATTGTCGGGGTCGCCTGCCGCCAAAGAAGACACGGTGGGCGTGAGTTGATCGCCGAGGATGAGAATGAGGTTAGAAATGTTGGGCTTCCTTGAGGCTCGTCTTGAGTTCAGACCTAGAGCTCGCGGGCTGAGCGGCCATGCTCGAACTGTCGCAGTTCAAGTTCAACTTGATGCCGCTCAAGATCGTGTCATCTTCGGAGTAGACATTCGGCCAGGAGGAGACAGCCATGTGTGACGAAACCACAGACCGCGAATTAGAGGCCTGGCTGAAGCGCAGAGCGGTGACGCGGCGGGGCTTCACGGTCGGCGCCTCGGCAACCTTGGCCACGACCGGATTGCTGGCGGCCTGTGCCACGCCGTTGCCCGAGCCGGGGACGATCACCGAATCCAATGTATTGGTCCCGACGCCAGACGGCGAGGTCGATGGCCTGTTCATCCATCCCACCTCTGGCGCGCATGCCGCGGTGATCTTCTGGCCCGACATTCACGGCGTGCGACCCGCGCATTTTGATATGGCACGCCGTCTTGCCGGGGCCGGCTATAGTGTGCTCGCCGTAAACCCGTATTATCGCACGCATCAGGGGCGCTTGTTTGAGGAGGGCATGACCATTCGCTCAGAGGGTGGATGGGACCTGGTGGAACCGCATTACCAATCTCTGTCGCCGGCCACGGTGATCACCGACAGTGCCGCCCTCGTCGCCTGGCTTGATCAGCAGGACGTAGTCGACACATCGCGCGGTATCGGTGCGGTGGGCTTCTGCATGACCGGCTCCTGGACCATCCGCGCCGCAGCCGCGGTGCCAGACCGGATCAAGGCCCCGACCTCGTTCCATGGCGGCGGCCTGGTCAGTGAGGCCGAGGACAGCCCGCACAAGCTGGCGCCACAACTGACCGGCGGCGCCTTGATCGCGATCGCTGAGAATGATCATGAGCGCGACCCGGACCATAAGGATGTGCTGATCGCGGCTTTCGATGCGGCAGGCGTGCCGGCGGAAATCGAGGTCTATGAAGATGCCATGCATGGCTGGGTGCCAACCGATTCCCGCGCCCACAATCCCGACCAATCCGAGCGGGCCTGGGGACGGATGCTGGCGCTGTTTGAAGCGCAGCTCGGCTAGAGCTCGTCCAAAATCATCTGAGCGCCTTTGGCCGCGATCATGATGGTCGGCGTATTGGTATTGCCTGAGGTGATGGTCGGCATCACAGACGCATCGATGACGCGCAGGCCCTGCACGCCGCGCACTTGCAGCCTGGCATTGACCACGGCGTCTGGATCATCGTCTCGGCCCATCTTTGCCGTCCCGACCGGGTGAAAAATCGTGGTACCAATGTCTCCGGCGGCGCGGGCGAGATCTGTGTCTGGATAGTCCGGGCCGGGTAAGTGCTCGATCGGTGTGAAGGGTTTTAGTGCGGGCTGATCCATCAAGCGACGGGTGACGCGAATGGCATCGGCGGCGACCTGGCGATCCTCGTCGGTGGCGAGATAATTCGGATCAATGATCGGCGCTGCATCGAGGGCCGGCGAGGCAATGCGAATGCGCCCGCGTGACGTTGGCCGAAGATTGCAGGCGGCCACCGTGATGGCGGGAAAGCGGTGCAGCGGATCACCAAACTTGTCGAGCGAGAGCGGCTGAACGTGGAACTGGATATTGGCGCGGCTGTGCTTGGGCGAAGACCGGGTAAAGATGCCAAGCTGCGAAGGCGCCATGGTCAGTGGGCCGCGGCGGCGGAACAGGTAATCCAGCCCCATCTTGGCTTTGCCGAATAGGGAATAATAGGTCTGGTTCAGGGTGATCGTGTTTTCGACTTTATAGATTGCGCGTTGCTGGAGATGGTCTTGCAGATTGCCGCCGACACCGGGCAGGTCGACCACAGGTGTTACGCCCGCTTCTTTCAAGCTCTCCGCCGGGCCGATGCCGGAGCGCTGCAGGATTTGGACACTGCCAATCGCACCGGCGCAGAGCAGGGTTTCAGCCTTGGCCGAGACGCGAAAGCGCTGCCCATGCTGCTCAAAAACCAAGCCAATGGCGCGGCCGCGATAGACAATGACCTTATAGATTAGGGCTCCCGTCTCGACGCGCAGGTTGGGACGGTTTTTGGCCGGTTTCAAAAAGCCGCGTGCGGTAGACCAGCGCCGCCCCGCCTTCTGGTTGACGTGGAAATAACCCGCCCCTTCATTGTTGCCAGTATTGAAATCGGGGGTCTTTGGGATGCCCATTTCAGCCGCGGCTTCCTGCACCGCATCGAGAATGTCCCAGCGGACGCGCGGTGGTTCGACCCGCCAGTCGCCGCCAGCGCCATGGTGGTCGCTTGGGCCGAGGAAATGGTCTTCCAGGTCTCGGAACACCGGCAGCACATCCTCCCAGCCCCAGCCGGGCAGGCCAAGATCGCGCCAGCCATCATAGTCCTCCGCCTGACCCCGCATGGTGATCATTGCATTGATGGCCGACGATCCGCCCAGCACTTTACCGCGCGGATAATTGAGCTGGCGTCCGTTCAGGCCGGGTTGCGGCGTTGTTTCAAACATCCAGTCGGAGCGCGGATTGCCAATCGCGAACAAATAACCAACCGGGATGTGGAACCAGATCCAATTGTCCTGGCCACCCGCTTCGAGCAACAGGACGCGGTTTTTCGGGTTTTCCGAGAGACGATTGGCAACCACGCAGCCCGCCGACCCGGCCCCGGCGATCACATAATCATACTCGCCTGGGAAGACCTGCATCAGCCAGGCTGTACGTCGGTGAAGCGTCCGCCCGCGGCGGCGAGGCGTTTGAGCGTGTCGCACGGCGCAAAGCGCTCATCATCCGCGCCCAGTTTTTCCATCGTCGCGAGGACGGCCTCAGCGCCGACCATGTCGCCATATAGCATCGGGCCACCTTTATCGGCGGGCCAGCCATAGCCATTGAGCCAGACAATATCGATATCAGAGGCGCGTTGGGCCTTTTTCTCTTCGAGGATTTTCAGGCCCTCATTGATCATCGGATGAATACAGGTGGCGATGATTTCGGCCTCGCCCGGCGCGCCGCCGGGTTCAACGCCAGTCACGTCGTGAATGATCTTAGCCGTGACCTCGGATGGGATCGGGCGACGGCTTTCGTCATAATCATAATAGCCCGCGCCGGTCTTCTGGCCGCGTCGATCCAGTTCACACAGCGCGTCGCGGATCGGGTTCGCGGTGGTCGCGCCTTTTTTCCAGCCAATGTCGAGACCGGCGAGATCCGACATTTGATAAGGTCCCATGCGGAATCCGAACGCGTTGAGCGCGGCGTCGACATCCCAGGGCATCGCGCCTTGATAGACTAGTTTCTGGGCCTGGGTCTGACGCGCGAACAGAATCCGGTTGCCAACAAAGCCGGGACAGACCCCGACCAGGGTGGCGACTTTGTTGATTGTCTTGGCAAGGTCCATGCTGGTCATGATGACATCATCGGCGGTGTGATCAGCTCGAACGATTTCCAGGAGTTTCATGACATTGGCGGGCGAGAAAAAGTGCAGCCCGATCACGTCTTCAGGCCGCTTGGTGACACTGGCAATTTCGTCAATGTTGAGCGCCGACGTATTGGTGGCAAGGATGGCGCCGGGTTTGGCAATGCGGTCGAGATCCGTGAAGATCTGTTTTTTCAGATCCATGTCCTCAAACACAGCTTCGATGATGAGGTCGCAATCGGCGAAGTCCTCCATGCTCAGCGTGCCGGTCAGGCGGGCCATGCGTTCATCGACTTCCTCGACCGGGAAACGGCCTTTATCGGCGCTCCGCTGATAGTGTCCGCGGACCACTTTCAGACCACGATCCAGCGCCTCTTGCTGGCGCTCAAGGATGGTGAGGGGAATGCCAACCGTGGCGAAATTCATCGAGATGCCGCCGCCCATCGTACCAGCGCCAATCACACCGACTTTTTCAATTGGTCGGCGCGGCGTGTCTGCGGGCACATCAGGCACAAGCCAGGCGTCGCGTCCGGCCTGAGCGATATAATCTGAAACTTCCTGCGGGGTCATGGAAATGGCGGGCATAGAACTATCCTGTCGGTCTTTGGTCTGTCTGACTTGTGTTCTACGACAGGAGGCCTGCGCAATGGAAGCATGCCCTCGGGCGAGGGGTCACTCACACCAGGTCGGCTTTACGGTTTCGCTAAGCCAGGGTTTGGACAATCCATCCTTGGCCAGCAGCCAACCAATATGGGTGTCATCGAGATAGACATGCGCCCGGGTTCGCCCGAAGCGGTCCGTGCCTTCCGGCTTGAACGTCAGAGTTTGCGCGGTGGCGAAGAGCGCGCGCGCCCGCGCCTCAACTTGTTGACCAAGCTCATCCTCTGCGGCGCAGCTAGCGCTGTTTCCCGTCTCCGGACTGTCCCAGCCAATCAAACGCAGGCGAATGCGTTCGGTGCCACGATCGGTCAGTCGCTGCAGTTCAAATGTATCGCCATCAACAGCGAGGACATCGCGCACCGGCGCACTGACACAGCGCGCGCCTGGCTGTTCACACAGATTGTCTGGCTCTGGCGGAAGATCGGATTGTGCGCAAGCAGAGATCGCAAGGCAGGCGATGGAAAGAAAAAGGCGCATGCCGCGACTTATTCAGAGACGCCCGCTCCGGTCAACTCGCCTCGGCAAGCTCTCGCATTTCAGCCAGCGCGCGGTGAATATGACTGACCACAACCGAGCCCTGTCCGACCGCCGACGCAACCCGTTTGACCGAACCGGCGCGAACATCGCCAACGGCATAGACGCGCGGCCAGCTGGTTTCGTACTCGCTTGGCATACGGTCCAGTGACCAGCCAGCTTTGACCAAATCCAGATTTTGTAAGTCGGCGCCCGTGCGGACAAAGCCGGTTTTGTCGCAGGACATGTTTTGCGGCAGCCATTCGGTGAACGGTTTGGCCCCGACGAACAAGAAGACGAAAGGCGCATCGCACTTTTCTTCCGCTCCGGTGCGGCTGTTTTTGTGCGTGATCGAGACCAGGCGATCATCAAGTTCATCCGCGCCTGAGATGCCGTGCAGCGCTGAGATCTCGCTCTCCGGATGGAGGATAATATTTGGCGTTTCTTCGAGCCGTTTGACCAAATATTCCGACATGGTTTCGCGAATGTCGGCGCGGCGATACATAACATGCACCTTGGTCGCGGACTGGCTTAGAAACACCGCGCCCTGGCCGGCTGAATTGCCAGCACCGACCACGACGGCTTCAGAGCCTCCGCACAGCTGGGCCTCCATCGGGGTGGCGCCATAATAGACCCCGCGCCCTTCATAGCGTTCGATATTATCAATCGGCAGACGGCGATATTGCGCGCCGGTAGCGATGACGATGGCCTTCGAGGAAATGGCGCGACCATCGGTCAAGGAGACTTTAAATCCGTCGCCGTCGCGTTCGAGCGTTGACGCTTTCACCGGCGCGGTCAGGCTGACTCCGAATTTCAGGGCCTGGATTACCGCGCGATCCGTCAGTTCCTGCCCGGAGACCCCGGTTGGGAAGCCGAGATAGTTTTCAATCTTGGACGATGTCCCGGCCTGCCCGCCCGGGTTCTCGGAATCGATGGCGATCACGCTGAGCCCTTCTGAGGCGGCATAGACGCTCGCCGCAAGGCCTGCCGGTCCCGCGCCAACAACGATCACATCCGCCGATGCGCCATCATTGAGCAGGTCGAATCCGAAAGCATTCGACAGCTCTTTGGCTGACGGGCGGATCATGACTTGCGAACCGCCGCGAATGACGACGGGCAGCTGATCCGGTTCGATCCCCTTGGCTGCGATCAGCCGCTCTGCCAGTGGATCGGCTTCCGGTGACAACCAGCGATGCGGCACGCCAAACTTGGATAGGAGGTTGCGGGCAGTGAAGACCAACCGGTCCTGTGGGGCACCAATCACAATGACCGCACCATGGTCTGCATCATGCGCGAAGTTCCGACGGGCCGTCAGTGTCTGAACGATGATGTCAGAGAGCTCGGAATTGGCGACCAGCAATTCCTGCAGGCGATTATAAGGGATGTGCAGGACTTCACCGGTTTTTCCCATGGTCGTGGAGGCGAGCGCTGCTGCCCCGGTAATGATCGCAATATCGCCCGCGAATTGACCGGGCTCCATCCATCCGACCCGCTTTGGTCCGTCCGGAGTTTGCACAAAAATATGTGTTTCACCGGAAATCGTGACCATGAAATCCATCTTGGTCGTGCCTTCTTGGGCCAGCATTTCGCCTTCCTCGTGCGTGATGACCTCCCCGAAGGCTTTCAGAACCTCGATCTGTTTTGACGTGAACGTGTAATTGACGTTGGCAGGGGGCGTGGGCACGAGATGTTGTCCTTGCAAGAAAAAGCGCAATCTCACAGGTATGCGGTCGGACCCGGAGTGCAAGGGCAGAAACGAACGCGTGTTTGAGTTCTTATGACGCCACCTCGCTGGCGGGCAAAGATCGACCTTCTGCTGGCGATATGGCATGCCTATTGGGAGCCGCATGACGGGTAAGGGGGAATAGACATGTCCAGGATATTCAGTTTTAGCGGGGCATTTGCGGCGATGAGTGTGTCCGGCTGCGCCACCGAGCTCGCCTCGCCGCCTCTCCCGGAGCAACATGACCACGCAGCGGCGTCGCCGAACATCATCTTCGTGCTCACCGATGATCAACGCTATGACGCGATAGGGGCGCTCGATCCGAACATTGATACTCCGGTCATGGATAAGATGCTGAACGAAGGGGTGCATTTCGAGAACGCTTTTGTGACCACATCCCTGTGTTCACCCTCTCGCGCGACCCTGCTCACGGGCCAGTACATGCATACGCATGGTGTGGTGGATAATAATCGCGTCGATGTCTCGCACCTCGAATTCTTCCCGGAGCGCCTGCAGATGGCAGGTTATCAGACCGCCTTTATTGGCAAGTGGCACATGGGCGCGCACGGCGACGACCCGCAACCGGGTTTCGATCATTGGGTCAGTTTCAAAGGACAGGGGCATTACCGCCCGATCAATAATGGCAACCAGTCCTGGTTGAATGTAAACGGCGCGCGCGTGCCACAAACCGATTATATCACAGACGAGCTCACCGATTATGCTTTGAACTGGCTCGGCACGGTCGATCAGGACCAACCCTTCCTGCTCTATCTGTCGCACAAGGCGGTGCATGCAGATTTCATCCCCGCCGAACGGCATCAGGAACTTTATGCCGATCGGCTGCCCGACTTGCCCGCGAGCGGACTCGACACGCCAGCAAATCGGGACGGCAAACCGCTTTGGGTCCAGAACCAGCGCAATAGCTGGCACGGGATCGATTTCCCGTATCACTCTGACTTGGACGTCCGCGAATATCGCCGCGAGTACAATCGTTCGCTGAGTGCCGTCGATGACAGCCTCGGCGAATTACTCACTTGGCTTGATCAAGCCGGCCTGAGCGAAAATACCATTGTCGTGCTCATGGGCGATAATGGTTTCATGTTTGGCGAGCATGGTCTGATCGACAAACGAAACGCCTACGAAGAAAGCATGCGCGTGCCGTTGATCATGTATGCGCCGTCACGGTTTGTACCCGGTACCAAGATTGATGAAGTTGTGGCCAATCTCGATATTGCACCGACGATCTTGGCTTGGGCCGGGCTTGAAGTGCCAGATCATTATGAGGGCCGTTCGATGGCCACATTGATTGAAGATGGCGAAGACGAATCCTGGCGCGATACGCTGTTCTACGAATATTTCTGGGAATATGACTTTCCGTCAACGCCAACCACGTTTGCGATCCGGACCCCAACCCACAAGCTGATCCAGTATCATGGGGTCTGGGACTTGGAAGAGCTCTACAATCTCGTCGATGATCCGCATGAGCGGGTGAACTTGATCGACGACCCTGCTTCTGTTGAAACCAAGGTGGCATTGCGCAAAGCGCTGTTTGAAGGCGTGCAAAATGCGCAGGGTGAGAACTTGATCCGCTACACACAGCGCACCAGTAGCGGCACCGTGTTTCGCCATGAAGATCGCTCACAAGCGGCAGAGTTCCCAGAACGTTGGCT
Organism: Hyphomonadaceae bacterium; assembly: GCA_024743315.1. Lineage (GTDB taxonomy): Bacteria > Pseudomonadota > Alphaproteobacteria > Caulobacterales > Hyphomonadaceae > Henriciella. The sequence continues at coordinate 35,565 of JANSWU010000004.1, read as the reverse complement.
GCGCCCGGATGGAGCGCCGGATCGACTGCAACAATTCACTCCTGATTCCGTGGAGAAGATTGAGCGTTTTGGCACGATCACCGAACCGAAACCGGTCGATGAGGCGGACCCATAAGCGAATCCTGTATCGGCTTTTCCATATTTTCAAATAAGGAAAACCCCAGCCGGGTCTCGGCTGGGGTCCGTGAGCCGGATGGCTCTTGAATCCTTGGCTGCGTTCAACATTGCCGGGGCTCAGCCCGCAACAAGCAGCCTCAAGACTGTGCTAGAGTGTTTTTAGAGGCTGCTCCAAAAAAACCTTCACACAAACGGATCCAATCACCGTTCCTGGTTTCTCACTCGACATTGGATCACCTCCTTTCAGCTGTTGAACGACTATGTCCGGCGGTCATTTGATTGCACCGGACAAGGCTAACTAAGCATGAGTCATGCCTAATGAAAGGTGAATAAATCGCGGTTGAGATAAAAATGTGATCTTCGCATAGAAAAACACCCACTGACCGGGGCCAGTGGGTGGGTTTTGGGCGCGTTAAACGCACCGCGGTGGGATCTAGTCGGCCAGGGCGCCAATGACGAGGCCAATAATCGCCCCGGTGGCAATCGATGCAAGGATCGCGTCGCCGCTATCATAATCGTGCACCCAGTGATAACCGTGCGGCGGATCATACAGGCCCCAATAATCATAATCACCGATAATGATCGTGTTGGTGTGGTAGCCATAATAACCGCCAATCCGATAGGCCGGGACATAATGCCGATCATAGACAAACCGGAAGGTCGGCCGCGAGTAATAATAGAACGGACGATGTCCACCCCAGTAATAAGCACGCGGCGAATAGTGCCGGAAATTATGATGCCGATAGGCGTGGCGATAATGATAGCCATTATGATGCCGGCGATAATAACGGTTGAAATTGCGGTGATGGCGGTAGTGCCGGTCACTGCGATAATTCCGATGACCATAATGCCGATCGCCGCGATAATTCCGGTTGCGGTGATAACGATCATGCTGACGGGCGCGAACGTCGCCGCGGGCATTGCGATAGCCCTGATCATAACCGCGATCATAGGAGTTGCGGCGGATCTGCCGGTTCTCCTGACGGTTTTCAAACCGGCGCTCGGCCCGACGTTCGGCGCGGCGATCCTGACGCTGTTCGAAACGACGATCTTCGCGGCGCTCGGCGCGGCGATCCTGGCGCTGTTCGAACTGACGGTTATCCCGGCGCTCGGCGCGGCGATCCTGGCGCTGTTCGAACTGGCGGTTATCCCGGCGCTCAGCGCGGCGGTCCTGACGTTGTTCGAACTGGCGATTATCGCGGCGTTCAACGCGCCGGTCTTGTCTTTGTTGGAATTGACGATTGTCACGGCGCTCCATGCGACGCTCGCCGCCACGAAGTTCGCCGCGATCACGCGGGCGGGCTTCATTGCGCACCCGGCGTTCGGCCTGAACCCGGCGTTCGCTGCGTGGAACTTCCGCGCGGCGACGATCGCCGCGATCTGCAATGCGATCAGCGCTGACAGAGGGACGTCGGTCGCGCTCCTGGCGGTCTGCAAAGGCCGCTGGTGCCAGTGTTCCGGCGGAAAGAGCAATTGCCGCCACACCGCTGGTCAGTTTTGTAAGGATGGACATATCTGCCCTCCTTTCCTTGATTTCGGCGCCCCCAGGCACCCACGATTTCGGCTGCTCGTGACAAGCCTTGCATACATCTCTAGGCATGCTGCCTGAATTGACCCTGAACGGAGTTTTCATGTCGGCCAGCGATCACGTGTTTGTGACGGAGACGATCCGGATCCCGGAATGGGAGCTAAGCGAGCAGTTCGTTCGAGCATCAGGTCCGGGCGGGCAGAATGTCAATAAAGTCTCGACCGCCGTGCAGCTACGCTGGAACGTCACGGCGAGTTCGATCCCGGCGGCGGTCAAGGCTCGTTTCAAGCGCCGTTATGGCGGCCGGATCACGCGCGAAGGAGAGCTTGTCCTTGAAGCCAAGGATCATCGCAGCCAGGCGCTCAACCGCGAAGCGGCGCGCAAACGCTTGGCGCAAATGGTGCGGGATGTGGCCGAACCGCCACGCAAACGAATCAGAACCAAACCGACACGTGCTTCGGTGCGGCGGCGCTTGAACGAAAAGAAACAGCGCGGTCAGGTCAAAGCGCTGCGCGGGAAAGTTTCGCGAGAAGATTAGCTCGCGCGCAGGGCATCCTTGTTTTTGGACAGCGGACGGACCCGGGATTCGAGGAATTCATAAATCAGATCGGCGACATCGGTCCCGGTGGTTTTTTCGATGCCTTCCAGTCCCGGCGAGGAATTGACTTCCAGCACTTTCGGTCCGGTTTCGGATTGCAAAATGTCGACGCCGGCGACTTTCAGGCCGAGCACACGTGCGGCTTTGCGGGCGGTATCGCGTTCCTGTTTGGTCAGGCGCACCGCTTCTGCTGTGCCGCCGCGATGCAGGTTGGAACGAAACTCACCCTCAGCCGCTTTGCGCCGCATCGCCCCGACGACGCGATTGCCAACCACAAAGCAGCGAACATCGGCGCCCGCCGCTTCAGAGACAAATTGCTGAACCAGGAAATTGGCGTCGAGGCCGCGAAACGCATCGACCAGGCTTTCGGCGGCCTTGCGGGTTTCGGCAAGCACTACCCCACGCCCTTGCGTCGATTGCAGGAGCTTGACCACGACGGGCGAGCCGCCGACCAATTGGATCAGATCCTTGGTATCTTTTGGCGAGCTGGCAAAGGCGGTGAGCGGCATGCCGATATTGGCGTCTGATAGGAGCTGGTGTGCCAGCAACTTGTCGCGGCTTGCGATGATCCCGTCGGCGCTATTGAGCGGATAGGCGCCGGTGCTGGCAAACTGGCGCAAGACGGCGGTCCCGTAGGAGGTCAGGGAAGCGCCGATGCGCGGTATGACTGCGTCATAATAAGGCAGGCTCTCACCGTCATAATGCACTTCAGGACGCAGCCCTCCAATGCGCATATAGCATCGCCGTGTGTCGATCACTTCGACCACATGCCCGCGCTTCTCGCCGGCTTCGACCAAGCGCCGCGTCGAATATGTATTGGGTTCCCGTGACAGGAGCGCCACCCGCAAAGGCCGGCGCACCGGTTTGCGCTTGGGCAGGGTCTTGTAAGCGTCAAAGCTCAATTCGGGCTGGGCGAAGGAAACGTTCGGGTCGACCACCATGTCCTCATCAATCGCGCGGCGCCCGATCAGCATGCGATAGGCCATGTTTTCGCGATTGGTCAGCGAGATCTGGATCGGCCAGCTCTTATCGCCCATGCGCGCCTGCGTCTCGATCACGTAACGCAATTCGGTTTCGCCATTCGAACTGGTGACGTCACGACGATCGACCACGCGCGCCGAGCAAGTCAGCTCGAGATTAGGATTTTTCGGATCGGGCTGGATCAGGAAGCGGACCTGCGGATTGTCCGATGGGCCAAAGGGTTCAATCTCGACCGCGTGCAGGGCCGAGGTCTTCGCACCGGTATCGACTTTTGCCTTGATGGCCGGCAAGCCGAGATCAGGAAGGCTGATCCATTCTTCCCAGCCGAGGGTGAATTGTTCTGTCATTTCGGGTCCGTTCGCGGTCACGCGAGCGATGTAGCGTTTACTCGACGGGTCTCAAACGATTCTTTTGCGCCCCGGCCGCTTTCGCCAAATAGCGCGGTTGGGTCTGATACATGCGCAGCGCATCCTGATAGGCGCCATCGACGAAGAATTCGTCGTGTAAGCGGCCTTCTTCCTTGAAGCCGCAATCCTCATAGACACTGACGGCAATCGGGTTTTCGGTCGCGACGATGAGATAGACCTTGTGCAGGTTGAGCACGCGGAACGCATAGTCGAGCGCGGCCAGCGTGGCTGGCTTGGAAAAGCCTTGTCCCTGATGCGTCGGGGCGATGATGATCTGGAATTCTGCCCGGCGGTGAATGTAAGTAATCTCGACCAGTTCTACCAGGCCAACCGACACACCATCGGGAGTCTGGATGATGAACCGGCGTTCCGACTGATCATGAATGTGTTTGAGGTACAGCTCTTCCAGTTCAACAAAGGACTCATAGGGCTCTTCGAACCAGTAGCGCATCACGCGGCGATTATTATTCAGCCCGTGCACAAAGCGCAGGTCATCGCGCTCCAGCGCACGCAAGTGGACGCGCGCCGCCGATTGGGTGTCGGCCGGTTGACCGAGAGGTTGATCAGTCATTTTCGAAGAAGAAGCCTTTCAGACTGTCTCGGCGATTGCGTTTGCGGCTGTTCGCCAGGATCATTGGAAAGACAGAGACTTGAGCCTGTCGCACCCGCTTCGGGGCGCGTCGCGCAGGGCCCTTTTTCTTGAGACCGCTCATACGCGTATTCCTTATTAGACACCGCGGCATGCGGCATTACCGATATAATATCGATTGCGCCGTCACGCATCTATTATTTTGGCGATGTTCGCACTTTTGCGTGAGCAGTTTGCGCAGGCTAGGGGCGGTCAATGGTCCCGGCTTGGTAGGCGGCAACGCAGTCAGCCGCGTCGCGCCCGACATGGCTATCTGTTTGCAGGATGGACCGCCCTTCGCCCGTGAAGCGATTATCGTCGCACGTATCGTCATCTGCATAGGCGCCTGAATTGTCGCCGAAATCGATATAAAGCGTGATCTCCCCGGCTTCGTACAGGGTCCGGCAATCGGTAGCGTCGCGTTTGACATGCGCACGCTGGTAAGACCAGTCATCGCCTTCGTCTGTAAACCGACCATCATCGCAAGCCGCATCATTGGCGTACTCGCCGGAATCGTCGCCGAAATCGATAGCGCTGGAGGCCGGTTGCTCGTTTGACGGGGCATCGGACGTGGCATTGGTGCTGGGCGAGAAATCCTCACCACTTTGAACCTGGCCAGCAATCGCAAGCGCGTTGCGAAGATTGACGGAAAGGTTTTCCCGGGTTTGCCCAGCATCGAGGATCAAATAACGCGACAGGATCAGGTTTCCGTCGTTCACGGTCGCCTTGATCGCGGAAAAGCGCTGATTGATGTTATTTGCGAATTCAGCGTCATGGGCGCCAAAATACATGATCATGAACTCAACACCCAAGCAATTGGTGCCGTCGCTACAGGCGGCGCCGCGAACCACATAATTCAGGCCATCCTCATCTTCGGCACCAATTCCCACGCCATTCGGAAGGTCCTGATTATAAGTATGACCCTCCGCCTTTACGAGGTTCTTCAGGTCTTCCAGGGTGACGGATGTGAGCAAGTCATCTGATTGCGCGTTCTGAGCGCTGGCAAAGCCGGTCAGAGCGAGCGCGGTAGCAAGTGTGGCGATGGTTTTCATGGTCGACCCCTGATTCTTTTTAAGTTCAATCTGACTCGAACTCGGTCCAGATGCCACCCTTGTCTAACAAAATGGCAATCTTCGGGCAGGCGCCGGGAGATGAATGGCAGCCGAATGCGGCGCTCAGATCAGGTTGAAATCGTGTGTGTATTTCTGCACACATGATGAAACGCATCATGAAACCTCGAGCAGCCGCGCTAGCCCTTGCGGCGCCTCTGCTCTTCACCGCGCCGGCGCTTGCAGACCATGGCAAGGCGGGCAAAACCGTGACGGGCAGCGTGTCTGTGCAGACCGGCAATGGCACGCTTCATTTCGGTCTTGGTCACAATGGCTATAGCTCGATCGGGTACAGCACCAATCGTTATTACGGCGATCGCGGCTATCGTGGCCATGACGGCTATTATCATAATAATCGCAAAGCCAAGCGCCGGGCGATCCGCGCCTGTCGCCAGGCGATCCGCAATGAAGCGTATCATCTTGGCTTCCGCGATGTCGATTTTGATGATGGTCGCTATGCCGAGCAGATTGGACCACGCGGCTATCGCGTGACCTTTAATGAGGTCGAGTTTGAAGGCTTCCGCCGTGATTTTGAGCGTCCAGTGACCTGCATTGTGCGCGGCGGCGACCGGGTGCGCGATATTCGCGGTATCCCGATCCCCGGCAAACGCGGCCATAATCGCCGTCATGGCGGCTATCGATACTAGCGGACCGCTAGCGTTAACTTTCAGAATGAAAGGTCAGACGGGCTTCCCCTCGGGGAGGCCCGTTTTGCGTCTGCCGCTGACTTGCTCTTGTTCGTATGCGCATTAAAACCGCCAGCAAAGACAAAGCCATGCTGGAGGCCGGAGCAAGATGCAGGACGTGATTGAAGCCCTTGAGGCACGCCGTGAGAAAGCCCGATTGGGCGGTGGCAAGGCCCGCATCCAACGCCAGCACGATAAAGGCAAACTGACCGCCCGGGAGCGCGTCGCGCTGCTGCTGGATGAAGGCAGTTTCGAAGAAACCGACATGTTTGTCGAACATCGCAGCCACGATTTCGGCATGGAGAAACAACGCATTCCAGGCGATGGCGTGGTCACCGGCCATGGCACCGTCAATGGCCGTCTGGTCTATGTCTTCTCCAAGGATTTTACCGTCTTTGGCGGCTCGCTGTCGCTGGCCCAGTCTGAAAAGATCGTGAAAGTCCAGAAAGCGGCCGCCAAGGTCGGCGCGCCGGTAATCGGGATTTTTGATGCCGGCGGCGCACGCATCCAGGAAGGCGTCGACTCGCTGGCCGGTTATGCCGACATCTTCATGGAGAATGTCCTCTCCTCCGGCGTCATTCCGCAAATTTCCGTCATCATGGGCCCGTGTGCGGGCGGCGATGTCTATAGCCCGGCGCTCACCGATTTCATCTTCATGGTCAAGGACACGTCCTACATGTACGTCACCGGCCCGGATGTGGTTAAAACTGTGACCAATGAAGAGGTCACCCATGAGACCCTGGGCGGGGCCTCGGTGCACGCGGCCAAGTCCGGCGTCGTCGATGGCGCCTTCGAGAACGATATCGAGGCGCTGACGCAAATGCGCCGCCTGATCGATTTCCTGCCCGGCTCGAACCGTGAAGCGCCGCCCGTGCGCCCGACTTATGATACGATTGAGCGCCAGGATGACAGCCTGGACAGCCTTATTCCGGACAATCCGAACCAGCCCTATGATATGAAAGAGCTGATCGAAAAGACGATCGATGAAAGCGACTTTTTCGAGATCAGCCCGGCCTTTGGCGCCAATATCATTTGCGGCTTCGGCCGGATGGAAGGCTCGACCGTCGGCTTTGTCGCCAATCAGCCGATGACGCTGGCCGGCGTGCTGGATATTGATGCCTCCCGCAAAGGCGCGCGCTTTGTCCGCTTCTGTGACTGTTTCAACATCCCCATCGTGACATTTGTTGACGTACCGGGCTTCATGCCGGGGACCAAGCAGGAATATGGCGGCCTGATCAAGCATGGCGCCAAGTTGCTCTTCGCCTATGCTGAGGCAACCGTGCCCAAGGTCACAGTGATCACCCGCAAGGCCTATGGCGGGGCCTATGATGTGATGAGTTCCAAACACCTGCGCGGCGACGTCAATTATGCCTGGCCGACAGCCGAGATCGCGGTCATGGGCGCCAAGGGCGCGGTTGAGATCATCTTCCGCAAGGACCTCGGCGACGACGAGAAAATCGCCGCCCATACAAAGAATTACGAAGACAATTTCGCCAATCCCTATGTCGCCGCCAAGAAGGGCTATATTGACGATATCATCATGCCGCACTCGACTCGGCGGCGCGTCGCCAAGGCCCTGCGCACGCTGAAGGGCAAGGAGCTCTCCAATCCTTGGAAGAAGCACGACAATATTCCGCTATGAGATTTGCACTCAAATTCTAGGTTTCGCGCGCCGATAAAAAATGAGTACCTCTTTTGATTGATTCACAACTTGGCGAATTGAAATTGCATGCCGGAAAGCTACCAGCCAGCTTATCAACTGTGGTACGCGTGAAGATATGCACCAAAGGGCTAGACTGAATAGGGCTAACAGATGTCTGTTTTTATAAGTTGGTCAGGAGAAAAATCTCGGGAGGTGGCACGAGCATTTCATGTCCTACTGAGATTTAGCTTATCTACTGAACGTGTGAATTTGTCTGAGGAATTTATTCGGCAGGGTAAAGTCTGGTTTGATGAACTCACCAAAGCGATCGCGGACTCAACGTTTTGTGTCGTGATCGCGACCCCAGACTCTTTCAAGTCACCGTGGGTGCAATTCGAAGCCGGTGCCATATGGCGGACTTCGCAGGAAAACTCTGTATCAGCTCTTCTTGTGCATCTGAACGTCGATGACATCCGAGAGACTCCGTTGTCCAGTTTTCAAAATACGCAATGCGATGCCAATAACGTGCTGTCACTCGTAAAAAAAATCAAACAAGCGCTTTCGATTGACGTCGGCGATGACGTGATCGAACGAAATTTCGTCGGGGCGTGGCGTGAATTTGAACAAATAGTCACCAAAATCGATTTCGGCGAAGCAGGCGAAAGCGTCTCTTCGGAGCCAAGGGATGCATCAGATTTAATTGAAGAAAAGCTTGAGTCTTTCGAACGCTATCTCGCAGCTCGAGAGTCCGCGCTACTTAAAAAAATTCAGGAACTTTCCGAGCGGTCGATTTACACTGGCACCGCCGCCGCAATCTCTGGACAGGGTCCACTTGCAACGGCCACTCCGCAAAACGCGCTAGATATCCTGAATTCCGCTGCCTCCCGACAGAATGCTTTTAATATCGCCGGCAAGAATCCTTTCCTCCCGGAAACCAAGAATTATTTGGACACTCCTTTGGGCATCGAGAGCTTACTTACCCCATCAAAGGATCCCACCCCTGAAAAAAAAGCAACCAAAAAGACGAACACGAAAAAGAAGTAGTCACTTGGGGCTTTCTGTGACGGAAATTTCAGATTGGGTCCCTTGGATTCAGAGATGATTCAAGCGATCCACCGCCTCGCCATTTACGGCACGCTCGCGCCGGGGCGGGTGAACCATGATCAGGTCAGCATGATAGACGGCACCTGGCGCGACGGTGTGGTGCGCGGCTGGCTCAGCGAGGATGGCTGGGGCGCGACACTGGGGTTTCCGGGCCTGAAGCTCGATCCAGACGGCGAGGTGATCAAGGTCCAGGTCCTGGAATCACCCGACTTGCCGGCGCATTGGGCCCGACTGGATGAATTTGAAGGCGCCGAATATGCCCGCGTGGTCGCGTCGGTCGAGACCGAAACAGGCCCAGTGGAGGCTTATGTCTATGTCGTCTCGGAGTGACCAATGGGTGTGACATGGAAACATTTCCCATCGCTCCCCACGGCTTGTCCGTGGGGTCCATCACCCGATGCGCCTATCAAAATCGGGAGGGATCAAATCTCTCCCGAGCGTGCCTGACTATGACGTGTTGGACTGCCCAGACGAGCTGGGCAGAGCGCTATTGAAGGCCAGGGACGAGCTGTAGAAGAATTTTCTGATTGGATTATACCGCTTCCATGACCCACCTCACCGCCTTCACGGCCAGCCTCGAAGCCGTCGCCGCGCGCTGCGAAGATGTCGTGCCGCCGGTCTATGCGGCTTTGTTTGAGCGCTTCCCCGAGCATGAGAAACTGTTCGTTCTCGACATTGATCAAGGCGCCCGCGGGCATATGCTGAACGAGGCGCTGAGCATGGCCGAAGGCCTGCTTCAGGACGACCCGGTGGCGATCAGCTTCGTCTCGGCCGAGCGTATGAATCATGAAGGCTATGGCATTGATGATGACGTGTTCGAGGGCTTCTACCGCGTCATGGCAGAGGTGTTCGAGACGATTGCCGGGGACAGCTGGTCGCCGGAGATGGGCGCCGCCTGGTCTGCTGTGTCTGCTGCAGCCGCCAGGGCAAAACTTTAGCCCCCCTGCATCCAATCGGTCAGATGATTGCATCTTAGTTTGTGAGCCCACACACTGGGTGCCAAGACAAGGATAATAATCATGGACGAAGTTCTGGTTCCGATTTTTCTGTTCGCGGCGATCGTCGCGATCATCTGGCTGTACAGCCACTATAATTACAAGAAACGCCACACGGCGCATGAAACCCTGCGCCTCGCCGTCGAAAAGGGGCAGGAAGTGTCGCCGGAACTGGTCGAGCGGATGTCGGTGATCAATGATCCGGTGAAATCGGACCTGCGGCGCGGCATCTTGCTGATCGCCTTCGGGATTGCCTTCATGGTGCTCGGTGCGATCGTGCCGCATGACGAGCCCGAAGCGATGCGCGGGATTGTCGGCATCTCCTCTTTCCCAATCGTGCTCGGGATTGCCTATCTCGGGCTGTGGCGGTTCAGCCACGACCGCTAGGCCTGGGAAACGGAGCTGTCGGTGAAATCCGATCTCGATCTCGCGCGGGAGGCCGCCTCTGGCCAGGAGGCGGCCTTTGAGACGCTGGTCCGTCGCTATCAGGGCAATGTCCGTGGTCTGACCCGGCGATTAACCGCGCATGCCGCCGAGGCTGATGATGTCGCGCAGACGGCCTTCTTAACCGCCTGGCGCAAGATCGGCTCGTATCGTGGCGGGTCATTCAAATCCTGGCTGTGCACAATCGCTTATCGTGAATTCCTGCAGGCCCGGCGCCGGCAAAAACCAGAAGTCACGTTCGATGAGAGCGCGCATATTATCGGCTTTGATGCTTCGGCGGCGCGCTTGCCGGAACAACTGGATCTGGACCGTGCGCTCCGGACCTTGCCCGAAAACCAGCGCATTTGTGTGGTCCTGTGTGTTGCCTCAGGCATGAGCCATTCGGAAGCGTCCGAGGCGACCGGGTTTCCACTCGGCACGGTGAAATCACATGTCAATCGGGGCGTGGCGGCCCTCCGCAAACAGCTTGCCAGCGACCATGTCGCGTGATGGAGTAGAGATGATGCAGAGTGATGAGAAATATGACGACCTGACCGCGCTGTTCGAAGCGCAGGACGAGGCTTTGCAGAATGAAGCCTTTGTCGAACAGGTGATGAAGCCGATCTATAAAAGATCGCGCTGGCGCACGCCTTTGCTGTTCGGGGCAGGGGGGCTCGGACTGGGGGCAGCTCTGTCGCAAATGGGCGGCCTGCTGGATCTATTGACGGCACGGGCGTTGGCGGTCGAGCTGCAATTCGAACCGGTAGATATGACGCTAACACAATCGATCCTAGCTGAGCCGCTCTGGGCCGCCGCGATTGCCATGGTGGTGCTGAGCTGCGCCGCGATTATCGCCACAGAACGGGCTTAAGTCGCCCGCCATCGCGCACAGATCGAGGTTGGCAGTAGCCGCTCATCGTTCACATGTGGCAGCGCCATTTCGCCCATTTCAATCTTGCCGCCAAGGCCCTCCAGATGCCCCGCCAGAGCCTGCGCCAGGGCAATGTGCGACAGGCGCACCGCATAAGCGGTCAGGATCACAAAAAGCGGCTGGTCAGAGAGCAGGGTACGGACATTGGCGAGCAGCCCAGGCAGGTCTTCTTCAAATCGCCAGGTCTCGTTTTTCGTGCCACGCCCGAACTTGGGCGGATCCAGCACGATCGCATCATACGTGTTGCCGCGGCGGATTTCGCGGGCCGTGAATTTCATCGCATCATCGGCAATCCAGCGAATGGGCGCGTCTTGCAGCCCGCTCATTTCGGCATGCTCTTTGCCATAAGCGTTTGATTTTGGACTGGCATCGAGATGCGTCACTTCGGCGCCGGCTTGAGCGGCGGCAAGGCTCATCATCCCTGTATAGCCAAACAGGTTGAGCAGGCGAATCTTGCGCCCGGCGCTTTTGATCTGGTTCTGCGCAAAGGCCCAGTGGACGCTATGCTCCTGGAACAGGCCAAGATGCCGGAACGGGGTCCGCCGCGCGTTCAATCGCAAGCCCCGCCAATGCATCTCCCAGGCCTCAGGCGCGGCAGGATTGAGTAGCTGCCAGTTGCCGCGCTCATCATCGCCGGCTTTGGCGTCAAACCGGGCATCGGCTTGCCAGTCGGCTACGGGCTGTGCCGGAAGCCAGAAGGCCTGCGGGTCCGGCCGGATTACGGTTTGTGAGCCAAATCGCTCCCATTTCTGGCCATCACCGCTATCGAGCAGGGCATATTGGTCAGCGTCCCACTGGTCAGCGAGGAACAGGGTGGAGGTGGACTTCATCAGGCAAACCCTCTTTGGCGCCAGCCCTCATACAACATGATCGCCGTGGCTTGGGCGAGGTTAAGACTGTCGGCCCCGCCGCGCATCGGGATCAGGCATAATGTATCGCATTGCGCTTCTATCTGAGCGGGCAGGCCGGCCTGTTCATTGCCCATCAGGATCAGGCTGGGCTGTTCAAATTCGACCCCAACATGACTGCTGTCGCCATTCACGCTGGCCGCGACCATGTTGAGGCCCGCGCTGCGCCGCCAAGTATTGAAGCTGTCGAAATCCGACCCGGCGAGGGCAATATCAAACAGCGACCCCATTGAGGCGCGCACCGCTTCGACACTGTACGGGTCACAGCAATTCTCGATCAGGATGACACCGGCCGCCCCGGCGCAATCCGCGGTGCGCAAAATCGTCCCGAGATTGCCGGGGTCGCGGCATTCATACAGGCCGATCCACAGCCCCGGATCGGCTGAGTCGAGATCGCTGAGGCTGAGGTCACGCTGGCGGATGGCGGCAATCACCGCTTGCGGATTGTCTTTGCGGGCAATCGACCCGGCGAGGCGATCCGGCACCTGAATGATCCGCGCGCCCTGGGCTTTGGCGCGCCGAGCCAGCGCCTGCACAAAGTCGCGTTCTGCTCCGGAATTCGAAACGATCAGGGTCTCAACCTGCCAATTCTGTGCCAGCGCCTGTTCGATCAGACGGGCGCCCTCGGCCAGGAACAAACCGGTCTCATTGCGGCCCTTTTTGCGCTCCAGGCTGCGCAACTGTTTGATCAGCGGATTGCTGGCGGAGGTGATGTGGTCGACGGTGACTGTCATGACCGCCCTGTAACACGCACTTGCCTGATTCCAAGGGATAAGGCAGGACTCGACGGTTAATGCAGTCTTTGCAAGGGGAGATTGCGGCATGGGTGCCTACGATACGATGACCGCCGGTCTTAGCGGCGCGGCACTGGCAGTATTGGGAATTGTGACCGTTCACGGCACATCCGAATACCATTTGAATGCGGCCCAAATGGGCGCGCAGCTTGAAGCGTCAGCGCGAGAAGCCTTGGCGGCGTCGGGCCAGTCCTGGGCAAGCCTGGAAATGGATGGACCATACGCTTTCCTGAGTGGCCAACCGCCATCCGTCCAGGCCGCGGAAGCGGCACGAGAGGCGGTATTGACCTCCTCAGGCCCAGGCGGCCTGCTGCGCGGCGGGGTCTGGTCGGTGAAAACCAATTTCGGCGAGATCCGGGAGCTCCCTACCGCGTCTCCGTTTCAATGGCGCGCGATCAAGAGTCCCGGCGGCGATATGGTCCTGGTTGGCTCTGTTCCATCGAATGCGATCAAAGCCGAGCTCGCGGAACATGCCGCGAGCCTGGGCGGCACATTCCTTGATGACCGCGCGCGATTGGCCTTGGGCGTCCCGGCTGGCGATTGGGCTGGCATGGCGAAATTCGGCTTAGATCAATTGGCCCTGCTGGATAGCGGCGAAGCACGTCTGACCGATTATGAGTTGCGTCTGAGTGGGATTGCCATGCAAGACGCGGCGCGCATTCAGGCCACGGCAGCCGTTTCCAATCTCAGCGACCCTTGGACTGGCATAGCCAATATTGATGGTCCGAGTCACTGGCAGGCCCGGCACGTGGATGGCAGTCTTGTTCTCTCCGGCAGCTGTGAAACCGCAGAGGACCGCGCCGAGATTGCGGCGATCGCCGAGGCACATTTTGATGGACCGGTTGTCGACGAAATGACAGTTGAGTCGAGCGAGTATGATCAGTGGATCGATGGGGTACGCCTTGGTCTGCCGCATTTCAGCCAGTTCGAAAGCGGAGAGATGCAATTCCAGCCAGAAGGGGATGGTTTCAGCTTTGAGGGCGAAGCGACCAGCTCGACCCTGCAATTCCTACGCGAGGATATGGCGCAGCTTGAGGGCGCGTATGCGGTTGAGATTGCTGCTGAAGCTATCACGGTCGAACTCGAGGAGATTTCCGGTGTGGAGCTTGGTGATGATCCGCTTCAGGCCTGTCAGACCTCGTTCGACTTGATCATGGACGCCAATGCGGTCGTGTTCAAAACCGGCAGCGCCGAGATCTCGCGTGAAAGCGGCGCGACGCTGGACAAGATTATGGCGGTTTCAGCGTCCTGTGCTGATAATCTGGTATTTGAAGTCGGCGGACATACAGACAATACCGGAGCGCGCGAGGCGAACGTGGTGCTCAGTCGCGCGCGGGCCCAAGCTGTCGCAAATTACATGCAAGATGCAGGCTTCGATGTCGCAAGATTGATTGTGACCGGCTATGGTCCGGACCAACCCGAATCAGACAATGCGACCGCCGAGGGGCGGGCCGCGAACCGAAGAATCGAATTCAACGTTCAAGAACGGAGCGAGTAGATGCAGTGGATTATTGCGAATATGTGGATGGCGCTCGCCGCCGCCACCGTGCTCGGCCTGTTATTTGGCTTTTCTTTCCGGGGCTTGCTGGCGAGCAATCGCGTGCGCAAGGCCACTGTCGAGCGCGAAATAGCGAAAACTGAACTGACCCAGGCAAAAGCTGAGATCGACGCGTTGTATACGGCACAGCGCAAACGCAAAGAAGAGTCAGCCCAAACCGTGGTTGGCGATGATACGCTGCGCGCTGAGCTCGACGAACGGGAGACTCGCATCGCGTCTCTTGGCGACGAGCTGAGCGCGGCCCGGGCTGAACTCGAAGCGCTGAAATCCGAGCCGTCCGGAGGCACTAATGTCCTGCAAAATGTCGGCGCGGCTGCAGCTGGAGCGGTGGCTGGCGCGGTCTTGTCGGATGATGATCAGAAAGAACTGACCGAGCTGAAGGATCGCAACGCTTGGTTGGAAAGCCGCGTGGCATCCCTAGAGGCCGATATCTCTGCCGCTCATGCGGCGGCTGCGGAAACCGAGACCGAACCAGCGGCGGTACCAGTGGTTGAAGCGGCCGTCGGGCCAGACCTCGAAAAGCTGAACTGGCAAAATTCCTATCTGCGCCTCCGCGTTGACTCGCTTGAGAGCAAGCTGATGGACGCCGAGGCGACGCCGCCTGCACCAGAACCGGTTGACCCGAGCCCGGCCGTGGTCGCGCCGATCCCGGTAGTCGATACCGACGAGGCGGAAAAAGCGGCTGCAGATGAAGAGCTCGCTCGCTTGCGGTGGCGCAATCGCTATCTTGAAGGTCGTCTCGCTTATTTTGAGGAGAGCGCTGACGATGCGCCGTCTGCCGAGACGGAAGCGATGGAGGCACCCGCT
The DNA here is from genome assembly GCA_024743315.1 of Hyphomonadaceae bacterium. Taxonomy (GTDB): domain Bacteria; phylum Pseudomonadota; class Alphaproteobacteria; order Caulobacterales; family Hyphomonadaceae; genus Henriciella. Next base: position 20,349 of record JANSWU010000004.1, on the reverse strand, counting down.
GAGCCCGCGCCTGAAATTGAAGCTGTGGCGGAGTCCGAACCTGCACCCGAGCCAGAGGCCGAGCCCGAGACGGAACCAGCGCCTGCACCCGAGCCAACGGCTGCCGCTGAGCCCGAAGTGCATCCTTCAGAAGCCATGCTGGCGGAACTTGAGGGCGTTCAGCCCTTGCAGATTGAAAAGCCGTCTGAAGGCGGAGATGATTTGACCGCGATCACCGGAATTGGCCCGCGCATCGCCGAAGTCCTGAACGGTCTCGGAATCTGGCGCTTCTCTCAGATTGCCGAATGGCTGCCAGAGAACGAAACCTGGATCGAAAACCACCTTTCCTTCAAAGGACGGGTGAGCCGCGAAAACTGGGTCGGCCAGGCGAAAGAGCTGATGGTCACAGCCTGAACGACAGTCCAGGGCCGGCTTCATCCAGCATTCACGTGACGCATGCGATTTTGTGTGCAAGCAATTGAGTAACCATAAGTTTTGCGTCGGACCCTGTTCGGCGCTAGGCTGTTGGTGACACAAAGGGAGATGTGCCTATGAGCGATTTGCTGATTACTGATGAGATGATCGAGACGGGCGACCGGATCGATGCCCCACGCGATTTTCTCGACAAGGCGCCGCGTTTGCGTCTGTCGCGTCGCGCCATGATTCGAGGTCTCGCTTGCGGCACAATTGTGCCAATCGTGACCGGGTGTTCAACCAATCCCGTGACCGGAGAACAGCAGCTCATCTTGCCAGGTTTTGACAATGCCTCCCTGGCCGCGATGTCGACCACCGCCTGGGCTGAAATGAAGAAACAGACCCCGCAAACCGGTGATAGTCGCCTGCGCGGACGCGTGCTTAATACCTGGGATCGCACGGCCAAAGGTCGCACAGCAGCCCTGCGTGACAAGTATAATCAGGATGTCGCCTATGTGCCGAGCGAATGGGAAGTCGCGGTGTTTGACACCGATGACATCAATGCGTTCGTGATGCCCGGCCAACAGGTCGGGGTGTATCGCGGGATCACCGAGCTGACCGAAAATGATGACCAGCTGGCATCGATCCTGGGCCACGAAGCCGGACATATTGATGGGCGTCACTCCGCGGCGCGAGCTTCTGCGCAAATGGCTGCGCAGGTGACCATGGTCGCGGGATCAATTGCGATCGCACAATCCGACGAGTTGAGACAATATGGAAACACGATCGCGGCTCTTGGTGGCGCGGCGATCCAGTTCGGTGTTCTGTTGCCGTACAGCCGGAACCATGAATTGCAGGCCGACAAGCTCGGCGTCGATTACATGTACAAGGCTGGCTATGATGTCACCCAGGCGCCGCGTCTTTGGGAATTGATGGACAAGAAGAGTTCAGGCAATCGTCCGCCAGAATTCATGTCGACTCACCCGGACCCGGGCCGCCGCCGGAATGAGTTGATCAATTATATCAATGCCAATGGCTACGCCTTTATCTAGGCGTTTGGCGATCAGAAAAAGAAACAGCCCGCTCAGATTTGAGCGGGCTTTTTTTGAGGATCTGTGGTCTGACGCTCAGGCGGCTTGGCAAGTAATGCCGACCAGTTCGATGCGCTGATCGGTACCTGCCCGCATGGCAAAACAGGTCTCGCCCTCCAACATCAGGTCCAGCTGGATGGGCATGGCGGTGCTGTGCGTTTCATTCGGGCCGAGCGGCGGTGGCCTCAAGGTCACGGTCGAACTCGTCGTCAGGTCGGTGGAACTGAGTTTATACCCAGCCTTGTCCATTGCTGTCACAAGCTGGCTGTGAAGCGCGTTGAGAGTTTCGTCGGAAGCTTCGGTCAGAACCGCAGGCACTGCGCTGTCATTTGCGTGTTGGCAACCAGCCATCGCCATCATTCCGATCATCAAAGCAGTGGCACGGATCATTTAGGCATCCTCAAATCACGCACATTCTCGAGATAGTATTTCTGGCGCCGTATGTCTTCTCCGATCGATCCCGGTCCAGACTTGTTGGCGGTAAAACTGGTCGCCGTTTTGGTCGTCACCGTTGGGCACGCGCCGGTCGTGCGATAGTCTAATGCGGCGGCGAGCAGGCGCTCGGTTTCATCTCCAAGGGGTTTGGTGAAATCGTCCGCAACCTGGCAGCCCGGCACGCTGACGCCAAATGCGGCGCTCGAATTGGCCGGGATAAAGCCATCGGCGAAGTCTCCAAAGCCCTTATCATTCGCGCCTTGGAACTGGATCGTGTAATAGGTCCGACCACAATTGTCCTGTGGGAAAAAGCCATAGGGCTTACCGCACGTCGTGTCGCCGATCAGGATAACTTCGACGTCAATGCCGCGGAGACCGTTAATCACCGCTTCACTGGCGCTGCAGGTATCCCCGGTTGAGAGAATGAAGACGCGATTCAAGTCCAGCGAGGGCAAGGGCGCGTTTTCGACGAGGGATGAATTGTCATCAAATTTGATGACAGTGCTGATAAATGGGAAGGGTTGGTTTACGGTGCCGTCGACTGGGTTCAGATTGCCAGCATCTGCATTGAAGATAAAACGCTCAAAATCCTTGCCATTGGTTTGGGCCGGACCTGCGATCATGTAACCGAGCTGGGCCGCAACCGCGAGCAATCCGCCGCCATTGTAGCGCAGATCCAAGACCAGATCCGTGACGTTTTCTGCTTCAACCTGCTCAATCGCCGTAATAATCGCCTCTTCGGAAGAGAACGGGCTGAACGTGTTGAAAGCAATATAACCGATCTTGTCCGCACCATCCGTGATGACTTTGGTTTCAAGAATGGGCTGTCTGATAATGTCCTCGGTGGTCAGACTGACGGTGCGAACCGTGCCATCAGTGTCTTCAACCCGAAACTCTCGTGTCAGCCCGTTTTCGGATGGAAATAGAAGGTCGATCAAGACGTCGACTTCGGCTTGGGTGCGAAATCCATTGATCACATCCTGGCCATTGATCTCGAGGATTCTTGACCCGCGGGGGAGCGGGATTTGCCCGCCAATGGCGGTTCCCGCAGGCGATCCAGGTTCAAAATAAGCGATCCGGATATCTCGGGGTGGTGAGCCTTCAATAATTGCATATTCGGCCCCATAGCCGGGGTTCCCGACCGAATTCCGCGACGCCAGAAAGTCTTCGGTGAGTTCGCTGAAATGGAAATCGTCACGGTCTTCGCCTGAGGGTTCCACGGCATCGGTTTTCAAGACATCGAAATAGGCTTGCGCGGTGGCAAAGCCAGCGGGATCCCGGTCGACCACTTCGTCATTCCAAAGATAAGTCTCATTCGTCCAAGACCGCAGCCAGAGCTGCTCTTCGATCAGTGAGCCTTGCTCATCAGGAAATGGATTGCCTTCAATGTCCACGCCTGACCGCGGCGTTTCACATTGGTCTTTGAAAGTGGTTGCCGGCTCAAACACACCCTGTTGCCAAGTCGGACCTGATGCGGGTGGAGGCGGCGGGGAAACGACTGGCAGGATGGGCGTGCCCGTGCTGCCACCTCCGCCGCCACCGCCGCCACAGGCGGCCAGGATGGCGCCGCTCGCCAGCAGGGTCGCCACGGAGACGATATTCGAAAGTTTTGACTTGGCCATATGTTCTACACTCCACACACAGAACTTCTTTCTTGTCTGCTTTATTGCCAACATAAGTTAAGGGTCAGTGACAACCCTCGAGCTGGATTTGTGAAGTATTTGTGAGTTAATCGGGACGCCAGGGCTACACTCAGGCGCTTGACCCGCGCGCAACAAGATGCTTTAGCCCAGCGCTCGCTCATCAGAGTGACATACAACCGTTTGTGGGAGGGGCAGCCAGCCCGAACCACGAACCCTCTAAACCCTGGCGTCTGGATCGAAAGACCACCAGACACCGCATTTGCCAGAGAGGCTATCATGGCTAAGAAACTGCTGGGGCAGCTGAAGCTCCAGATTCCTGCCGGTGCTGCAAACCCATCGCCCCCTGTTGGTCCGGCGCTCGGTCAGCGCGGCATCAATATTATGGAATTCTGTAAGGCGTTCAACGCCAAGACAGAGAAGATGGAAAAAGGCCTGCCGCTGCCGGTCGTCATCGACTATTATCAGGACAAGTCGTTCACTTTCATCGTCAAAACCGCACCGGCATCTGTGCTGCTGAAAAAGGCCGCTGGCCTGAAATCAGGATCGCAAGAGCCCGGTCGTTCGGTTGCCGGCAAGGTCACCCGCGCTCAGTGCCGCGACATTGCTGAGCAGAAAATGGCTGACCTGAATGCCAACGATCTCGATCAAGCAACCAAGATCATTGAGGGCTCTGCGCGCTCAATGGGTCTCGAAGTGACGGAGTAAGAGCAATGGCTGGAAAACGTTATCGCGCTGCCGTCGAAACCGTCGATGCAGATACATTGTATAGCGTCGCAGACGCAGTGAAGTTGGTTAAATCAAACGCCACCTCGAAATTTGACGAGACTGTAGAGATCGCCGTCAATCTCGGCGTTGACCCCAAATATGCCGATCAGATGGTTCGCGGCGTTGTCTCGCTGCCCTCTGGCACTGGTAAAGACGTCCGCGTCGCGGTGTTTGCCCGTGATGCAAAGGCGGACGAAGCCCGTGAAGCTGGCGCCGAGATTGTTGGTGCCGAAGACCTGATGGAAGAGATCCAGAACGGCAAGTCAGACTTTGACCGGGTGATTGCATCGCCAGACATGATGTCTGTTGTCGGACGTCTCGGTAAGATCCTCGGGCCACGCGGCCTGATGCCAAACCCGAAAGTTGGAACCGTCACGCCAAATGTTGGCCAGGCGGTCAAAGACGCCAAAGGCGGCTCAGTTGAGTTCCGGGTTGAAAAGCTCGGCATCATCCATGCCGGCATTGGCAAGGCCTCGTTCACGGAAGATGCGATCGAGAAAAACGTTCGCGCCTTTGTCGATGCGCTGATGAAGGCCAAGCCATCTGGCGCCAAAGGCACGTATGTGAAGAAAATCGCCCTGAGCTCGACCATGGGTCCAGGCGTCGCAGTCGATACAGGCGACGCGATCGCGAGCTGAGTGATAAAACACAATAGAAAAAGCCCGCCGGATCTCTCTGGCGGGCTTTTTATTGGCTGATGGGGCCATCCGTCGATCCCTGCGCATGTAGAGCAACCAATATACGCTCATCCCCGCGCAGGCGGGGATGACCGGGAGCGGATGTCGGGTTCGACGCCTGCCGATTTGAGGACCTATTCCGCGACTTGTGGCCCGTTGAATTTGCGGGCGAAGAAATCATCCTTGTTCCAGAGCGGACGCTCGTCGCGATTGGCGAGTTCGAGCGCGATCCGGGCATTGATTTCGGCAAACCGCGCCGCGGCATCGAAATCGATATTATTGTCCATATCGTCTGACGGGCGGTGATAATTCTGCGCGAAATGCGTCGCCCAGGCCTCTTCACCGCCATTGGCAAATCCGGTGGCGAGGAAGATGGACGGCACGCCAATCTCGACCAGGCGGAAATGGTCAGAGCGGGTAAACAGGCCCTGATCCGGGAATGGATCCGGGCTTAGCGTCATGCCCATTTCGCTTGCGGCTTTCTCAACCGCGGAGGCGATGGTCGAGCGATCCGAGCCGAACGCCACCACGTCTTCGAACGCATAGGTCAGGACGGGCATGTCGAGATTGACATTGCCGACAATGCGGGAGGCATCGACGGTCGGGTTCTGGGCGAAATATTGCGCGCCCAGCAGGCCTTTTTCCTCGGCCGTGACCAGCAGCAACATGATCGAACGGCGGGGACGCTCGCCCTCCAACACCATGCGCGCCACTTCGAGCATGGTCGAAACGCCTGCGGCATTATCGAGCGCACCATTATTGATCTTGTCTTCCTCAAAGGATTGCGACAGGCCGATATGATCCAGGTGGGCGGTCAGGACGATGACTTCGTCCTTGAGGTCTGGGTCAGAGCCTTCAATCATGCCGATGACATTGTCAGACTCGACCACGTCCAATGTCGAGTTTTGGCTGATCGAGATCGTGTAAGGCAGGTCAAAGCCCTGAACCGGTCCGCCTTCGGCTTCAGCCGCTTCCATGATGGCGTCAAAATCCTGGCCAGCGCCTTCGATCAGTTTGCGGCCGCCTTCCATGGACAGGCCAGCTGCGGCTTGCAGGTTTGGAGCGCGGGTGAAAGTTTCGCCATTTGGTTGCAACCAGCTCATGCGCGCCGATTCAAGTCGGCCTTCGCCGATCAGGCGCGCGAAGGAATAGACCCGCTCGCGCGTCGGCGTGGTCATCGAAACCGTGCCAACCGCGCCGCGCTTGGAGGCTTCGGCGGCTTTTTGAGCGCCATAATAGGCCCGTTCCTCGGTTTGGATGCCCTTTGGCGTACCGCTCAGTGTGACGACAATTTTGCCGTCAACGTCGAGTCCTTCATAATCATCGCGGCCAATCTCGGGGGCGACGACGCCGAAGCCGACAAACACCGCCTCAGCTTCAACCGCGCTCTCTGCGGCGCGGGTTGAGCCATAAACGACATGGTCGACATTCATTTCAAAACCGAGATCTTCGCCGGTTTCGGTCTCGGTGACTGAGAAGGACAGGGCGTCCGGTACGCGGTAAGAGCGCTGCAGCGGCACCGTCTGGAAATAGGTGCCATCGTCGCCAGCTGGCGCAACGCCAAGCTTTTCCATTTCAGTGGCGACATAGGCGGCGGCTTCATCATAGCCCGGCGTACCAGCTTCACGGCCTTGCAAACTGTCATCCGCAAGAAAGGCCATATGCGCTTTGATCGTGTCCGGGTTCGCATCCAGTACGGTCAGCTTGGCGGTGGTATCGGTTTCAGTCGTTTCGGTCGGGGCCGTTCCCGGTTGGCAGGCGGCGGCCAGGATCAGCGCGCTCAAGGCCACGCCAAGTTTCATATTCATTGTGATCAGCTCTCCCAATATACTGGTGAGCCGCAACAGAGAGCGTTCGGTTACAATTGTCTAGTCCGCCGCTGGATTGCTTTTTTACAGTCTGGCCAGAGGTGACTGATTGGGGCGACGTGATCGAGGGGGTAAAACCTCCGCTGAGCCCGTCGGATCGAGAAAAACGAAAAAGCCTTGACTTTTCTGTTTTTAGGGGTTGCGCCCCTGTGGATGAAAGGTTAAGGAACGCGGCTTGCGGGAGATTGGCGATTCGTCGGTCTCCCGTTTCCTGTCCGAGACCATGGGTGGCTTTGTTCGAAGTGTAAATCCTTTGATAGACGGGGTGATGCAGGTTGGTCTGTGGTCCGCCACAGATTGGACTGGTCTGCGGATGCCCTGGGCAGGCGCTCGACATGGCGCCAAGGCGTCATCGACGGCAACCCCAGGCGCCCGGATGGTCCGGTCGCCTTGTTTGAAGGAGATCCGTAATGGATAGAGCCGGAAAAGCCGAAGCCATCAAGACGCTCGAAGGCGTTATTGCTGACTCAGGCAGTGTCATCGTGGCACGCTATACCGGTCTTACAGTTGCGGAGATGACTGAGTTCCGTGGCAAACTGCGTGAGCAGGGTGCGACAGCGAAAGTGGTCAAGAACCGTCTCTTCAAAAAAGCGCTTGATGGAAAAGGTGGCGACGCGGCGAATGCCTTGTTCGTAGACCAGACCGTCATTGCTTATGCTGAAGATCCCGTTGCTGCGGCAAAGGGCGCTTCAGAGTTCGCCAAGGATAATGACAAGCTCGTTATCGTCGGCGGCATGATGGGAGACGAGATTCTTGATGCGGCGGGCGTTACAGCGCTCTCCAAAATGCCATCTCGCGAGGAACAGATTGCGACGATTGTTGCTCGCCTCTTGGGGCAAGCAAGCCAGCTTGGACAGCGTCTGAATGCACCGGGTCAAGGCCTGGCAGGCGCCATCAACGCCATCGGCGAACAGGCAGCGGCGTAAGGTCAATTCCACAACAAAGACCAGCAAACACATCAACCCGAAACAGGAAATCAGAAAAATGGCTGATATCGCAAAACTTGGTGAAGAGCTTCTCGGCCTCACCATTCTTGAAGCAAAAGAACTCAACGACTTTCTCGAAGAGCGTGGCATCAAAGCTGCGGCAGCGGTCGCTGTTGCAGGCCCAGCAGCTGGCGGCGACGCTGGCGGCGCGGCGGCTGAAGAGAAAGACGAGTTTGACGTCATCCTGACCTCACCAGGCGACAAGAAAATCAACGTGATTAAAGTTGTCCGCGAAGTCGTGGGCGGCCTTGGTCTGAAAGAAGCCAAAGAGCTCGTAGAAGGGGCTCCGAAGCCGATCAAAGAAGGCGTCGCAAAAGACGAAGCCGAAGAAATCAAGAAGAAGTTCGAAGAAGCCGGCGCAACCGTCGAGCTGAAATAAGCTTCTGCCCCGCAAGGGGCGCGTACAGTACGGGCAAGCGTGTGCGCGAAGCGCTCCCCGTAAGTAATAAGCGCGGCAAGGCCTTATTGGCTTTGCCGCGTCCTCGCGTTCTAGGCGACACGCTGCTTTGGTCGACGGGCCGAGTGGCACAAAACGGAAGACAAGATGGCACTCTCTTTCACTGAAAAGAAACGCATCCGCAAATCCTTCGGCAAAATTCCCGAAGCCATCGATATGCCAAACCTCATCGAGGTTCAGCGCTCCTCATATGAACACTTCCTGCAGATGAACACACCGCAGCATGAGCGGACCGATGATGGTCTCGGCGGCGTGTTCAAGTCAGTGTTCCCAATCATCGATTTCAATGAGCGCGCGTCGCTCGAATATGTCTCGTATGAGTTTGAGCCGCCGAAATTCGACACGGAAGAATGCATGCAGCGCGACCTGACTTATGCGGCGCCCCTGAAAGTGCGTCTGCAGTTGGTCGTGTTTGACATTGATGAGGACACCGGCGCCAAGTCGGTCAAAGAAGTTAAAGAGCAAGAGGTCTATCTCGGCGATATTCCGCTGATGACCAATAAAGGCACGTTCATCGTCAACGGGACGGAGCGTGTGATCGTGAGCCAGATGCACCGGTCGCCAGGTGTGTTCTTCGATCACGATAAGGGTAAGACCCACTCTTCAGGAAAGCTCCTGTTCGCGGCGCGGATCATTCCGTACCGCGGCTCGTGGCTCGATTTTGAGTTCGATGCCAAGGATATCCTGAACGTCCGGATCGACCGTAAGCGTAAGCTGCCAGCGACGACGCTGTTAATGGCGCTTGGCTATGACGCCGATCAGATCCTCGACATGTTCTACACCCACTCGATCTACCGTCTGGACAAGAAAGGCTGGATCACCGGCTTTAATCCAGATGCCTGGAAAGGGGTGAAGCCGACTTTCGACCTCGTCGATGCCAAATCTGGCAAAGTGGTCGCTCCGGCGGATCGCAAGATCACCGCCCTGGCGGTCAAGCGGATCGTTGAAGGCGGCACTGAAGAGCTGCTGCTGCCAACCTCGGCGCTCGAGAACAAGTTCCTGGCGCGCGACATCGTTAATCGCAAGACTGGCGAGATTTACGGCGAGTCCGGCGATCTGCTCGACGAAGAGCTGCTGGCTGAACTGCGCGAGCAGAAAATCAAAGCGATTGAAGTGCTCGACGTTGATGGCGGTGGCCGCGGCCCCTGGCTGCGCAACACGCTGAAAGCCGACAAAAACGACACTCGCTTCGAAGCGCTGTCGGACATTTATCGTGTCATGCGTCCTGGTGAGCCGCCGACCCAGGAAGCGGCAGATGCGCTGTTCAATCAGCTCTTCTTCGATTCTGAGCGCTACGACCTGTCTGCTGTTGGCCGGGTGAAAATGAACACGCGTCTGAAAGTGGCTGTGCCGGGCTATGAGCCGGCTGAAGACACCGAGCGGACGCTCCGCAATGATGACATTACCGGCGTCATGAAGGTCATTCTCGACCTCAAGGACGGCAAAGGCGAAGTCGACGATATCGACAATCTCGGCAACCGCCGGGTGCGCTCGGTCGGTGAGTTGATGGAGAACAATTACCGGATTGGTCTGGTGCGCATGGAGCGTGCGATCAAGGAGCGAATGAGCTCTGTCGATATCGACACGGTGATGCCGAATGATCTGATCAATGCGAAGCCGGTGGTCGCCTCTGTGCGCGAATTCTTCGGCTCCTCGCAGCTGTCTCAGTTCATGGACCAAACCAACCCGCTGTCCGAGATTACGCACAAAAGACGCCTCTCAGCGCTTGGTCCTGGCGGCCTGACGCGGGAGCGCGCAGGCTTTGAGGTCCGCGACGTGCACCCGACCCATTATGGTCGGATCTGCCCGATTGAAACGCCGGAAGGCCCGAATATCGGCCTGATCAACTCGCTTGCGACGCATGCGCGGGTCAACAAGTATGGCTTTATTGAAAGCCCGTACCGGAAAGTTGAGAACGGCAAGCTGACCGATGAGGTCGTGTATCTGTCGGCCATGGAAGAGCAGCTTTACAAGATTGCCCAGGCCAACACGCAGGTCACCCCGAAAGGCGAGCTGGTCAACGAATTTGCAAATGCCCGTGTTAATGGCGAGGCGATGCTCGTGCTCAAGGAAGACGTTCAGTATATGGACGTTTCGCCGAAACAGGTTGTTTCGGTAGCTGCGGCTTTGATCCCATTCCTCGAGAATGACGACGCGAACCGCGCGCTAATGGGCTCGAACATGCAACGTCAGGCGGTGCCATTGGTGCAAACCGATGCGCCACTGGTCGGCACCGGGATGGAAGCCGTTGTGGCGCGCGATAGCCGCGCTGCAGTGGTCGCTTCCCGCGCTGGTGTGATCGAGCAGGTGGATGGCACGCGGATCGTTGTCCGGGCAACCGAAGACCTGGAAGGCAAGTCCGGTGTGGACATATACCGCCTCTCCAAGTTCCGCCGTTCGAACCAGAATAGCTGCATCAACCAGCGCCCAATCGTGAAAGTGGGCGATGAGGTCAAGCAAGGCGACATTATCGCTGACGGCCCATCGACAGATCTTGGCGAGCTGGCGCTCGGCCGTAACGTGCTCGTCGCGTTCATGCCTTGGAATGGCTATAACTTTGAGGACTCGATCCTGATTTCTGAGCGCATTGTGCGCGATGATGTCTACACTTCGATCCACCTGGAAGAATTTGAGATCGCGGCCCGCGACACCAAGCTTGGCCCGGAAGAAATCACCCGGGACATTCCGAATGTCGGTGAAGAAGCGCTGCGAAATCTCGACGAAGCCGGGATCGTTGCGGTGGGTGCTGAAGTCAAAGCCGGAGACATTCTCGTCGGCAAGGTGACGCCAAAGGGCGAGAGCCCAATGACGCCAGAAGTAAAACTTCTGCGCGCGATCTTTGGTGAGAAAGCCTCAGACGTGCGTGACACGTCGCTGCGTGTGCCTCCGGGCGATGCTGGAACCGTGGTTGAAGTGCGCGTCTTTAACCGCCACGGCATCGATAAGGACCAGCGCGCGCTGCAAATCGAGCGTGAGCAGATCGAACAGCTGCAAGAGGATAAGGAAGACGAACAGTCTATCCTCGAGCGCAACACTTATAATCGTCTGCGTCAGGTTCTGACCGGCAAAGAAGCGGCCGCTGGGCCAAAAGGCTTCAAGACCGGCAAGATCACAGCGGCCAGCTTGGAAGAACTGTCTGATCGGGATCTCTGGGAGATCGCGCTAAAGTCTGAAAAGGCACAAGCCGAGATCGACGCGCTGCGCGAGCAGTTCGACGAGGCGATCCGCGAGCTGGAAGCTCGCTTCAATGACAAGGTCGACAAGGTTCAGCAGGGCGATGACTTGCCGCCCGGCGTGATGAAAGTCGTAAAAGTCTTCCTCGCTGTGAAGCGCAAGCTGCAGCCAGGCGACAAGATGGCCGGACGTCACGGCAACAAGGGTGTGATTTCGAAAATCAACCCGATCGAGGACATGCCATTCCTGGAGGACGGCACGCCGGTCGATATCGTGCTCAACCCGCTCGGGGTTCCATCACGGATGAATGTCGGTCAGATTCTCGAAACCCATCTCGGCTGGGCCGCGGCAGGTCTCGGTAAGCTGGTCACGGAATCGCTGGAAGAATGGCACGCCAATAATGATGGTAAGGCCCTGCGCAAGACTTTGGAAAAGGTCTATGGCAAGGATGAGCCATTGCCAGATACCGATGAAGAGCTGGTCGAGCTGGCGGGCAACTTGAAGAAAGGTGTTCCGTTTGCGACGCCGGTCTTTGATGGCGCTCGCGAGCCGGACATTGTTGAGATGCTCGAACGCGCTGGCCTTGATGGCTCCGGTCAATCCGTGGTCTTTGATGGTCGTACCGGTGAGCAATTCAAGCGCCCGGTAACGGTCGGCTACAAGTATCTTCTCAAACTGCACCACCTGGTCGACGAGAAGATCCATGCTCGGTCAACCGGACCCTATTCTCTGGTCACGCAGCAGCCTCTGGGCGGCAAAGCCCAGTTCGGCGGTCAGCGCTTCGGTGAGATGGAAGTCTGGGCCCTCGAGGCCTATGGCGCAGCTTACACGCTGCAGGAAATGCTCACTGTCAAATCGGATGATACAGCGGGTCGTGCGAAAGTGTACGAAGCCATTGTCCGCGGCGATGACACGTTCGAAGCCGGTATTCCGGAAAGCTTCAACGTGCTGATCAAAGAGATGCGATCGCTCGGCCTCAATGTCGAGCTGATCGGAGACAATGACGGAGACTCAAACGTGGCGGCTGAATAGCCGTCACGCCTTGAAATAGGTCAGTAGAGTAAACAGGTTCACAGGTCGGATTTTCGGCGGGGAAGCCGACCAAACCCTCCCAAGGAGTGGAAACATATGCGCCAAGATGTAGCCAGCATTTACAGACAAAAAGAAGAAGTCCCTAGCTTCGACGCGATCCGGATCACGATCGCCAGCCCGGAAAAGATCCGTGGCTGGTCGTCCGGCGAGATCAAGAAGCCAGAGACCATCAACTACCGGACGTTCAAGCCTGAGCGCGACGGTCTGTTCTGTGCGCGGATCTTCGGGCCGATCAAAGATTATGAGTGTCTTTGCGGCAAATACAAGCGGATCAAATATCGCGGAATTATCTGTGAGAAATGCGGCGTTGAAGTCACGCTCGCAAAGGTTCGCCGTGAACGGATGGGACACATTGAGCTGGCCTCGCCGGTAGCTCATATCTGGTTCCTGAAGTCCCTGCCATCCCGGATCGCAACGTTGCTCGACATGACATTGAAAGATGTTGAGCGCGTGCTGTATTTTGAGAGCTATGTCGTCACCGAACCTGGACTGACACCGCTCGAGCCAAAGCAGCTGCTGACTGAAGAAGAGTATATGGATCTTCAGGATGAGCATGGCGAAGACGCGTTCACCGCAATGATTGGTGCGGAAGCCGTGAAAGAGATCCTTGAAGGGCTTGATCTCGATCTGCTTGCCGACCAGCTGCGCGAGGATCTCGCCGAGTCGACGTCTGAGCTGAAAACCAAGAAATATTCCAAGCGCTTGAAAGTGGTTGAGGCCTTCCTGTCTTCTGGCGCCAAGCCGGAATGGATGATCCTCAATGTCGTGCCGGTCATTCCGCCGGATCTGCGTCCATTGGTGCCGCTGGATGGCGGTCGTTTTGCGACGTCTGACCTCAACGATCTGTATCGCCGGGTGATCAACCGGAACAACCGCCTGAAGCGCCTGATGGAGCTGCGCGCACCGGACATCATCATCCGGAATGAGAAGCGGATGCTGCAGGAATCCGTCGACGCCCTGTTCGACAATGGCCGTCGTGGCCGGACAATTACCGGCACCAATAAGCGGCCTCTGAAATCCCTGTCAGACATGCTGAAAGGCAAGCACGGTCGTTTCCGTCAGAACCTGCTCGGCAAGCGCGTCGACTATTCTGGTCGTTCGGTCATTGTGGTTGGCCCGAACATGAAATTGCACGAATGCGGACTTCCCAAGAAGATGGCGCTCGAGCTGTTCAAACCGTTTATCTATGCCCGCCTCGACGCCAAGGGCCTGGCCGGAACGGTCAAGGCGGCGAAGAAGCTGGTTGAGAAAGAAAAGCCAGAAGTTTGGGACATCCTCGAAGAGGTCATTCGCGAGCACCCGGTTCTGCTGAACCGTGCACCGACACTGCACCGTCTCGGGATCCAGGCATTCGAGCCAAAACTGATCGAAGGCAAAGCGATCCAGCTGCACCCGCTGGTCTGTGCGGCGTTCAATGCTGACTTTGACGGCGACCAGATGGCCGTGCACGTACCGCTCAGCCTCGAGGCTCAGCTGGAAGCGCGCGTCCTGATGATGTCGACCAATAACATCCTCTCGCCTGCCAATGGCAAGCCGATCATCGTGCCGTCTCAGGACATCGTTCTCGGCCTTTACTATCTCTCGCTCGACAAGCCGAGCGAGCAGGGTGAAGGCATGGTCATCTCCGACATGGCCGAGCTTGAGCACGCGCTGGCATCGGGCAAACTGTCCATGCACGCCAAGATCAAGGCGATGTTCCACTCGAAAGACGAGGATGGAAACGACGTTTCGAAAGTCATCGACACGACCCCGGGTCGTTACATGATTGCTGACATCTTCCCGCGCCATCACACGATCAATCCTGAGGAGCTCCTCAGCGATGTGATGGTCAAGAAGAATATCGGGAAACTGATTGACGAGGTCTATCGTCACTGTGGTCAGAAGGCGACGGTGATCTTTGCTGACCGCCTGATGGCGCTCGGTTTCCGGGAAGCGGCGAAAGCCGGTATTTCGTTCGGCAAGGACGATATGAAGATCCCGGCCGCGAAAGTGAAACTGGTTGAGCAAACCAAAGAACAGGTGGCCGAGTATGAGCGTCAATATGCTGACGGTCTGATCACGCGCGGTGAGAAGTACAATAAAGTCGTCGACGCCTGGTCGACCTGTACCGACAAAGTCGCCGATGCGATGATGGATGCGGCTGGTGAAGCGGCCACGGATAAGAAGACGGGCCGTCAGGAAGAGACCAACTCGGTCTTCATGATGGCTCACTCTGGCGCCCGTGGCTCGAAGAACCAGATGAAGCAGCTGGCGGGGATGCGTGGCTTGATGGCCCGTCCGGATGGCTCCATCATCGAGACGCCGATCATCTCGAACTTCAAAGAGGGTCTGACCGTTCAGGAGTACTTTAACTCCACGCACGGCGCTCGTAAGGGTCTCGCAGACACCGCTTTGAAAACCGCCAACTCCGGGTATCTGACCCGTCGTCTCGTCGACGTGGCGCAGGACTGTATCGTCACCGAAGATGATTGCGGCACCGATCAGGGCATTGAACTGTCAGCCGTTATGGAGGGCGCTGATGTCGTCGTGTCCCTGAGTGAGCGCATTCTTGGCCGGGTCACCGGCGAGGACGTCAAAGCGCCGAAGTCGGATGAGCTGGTCGCACCCGCGAACACTTATATCGATGAAGTGCTTGCGCGGACGATTGAAGAAGCCGGCGTGGATCGCATCAAGGTGCGTTCACCCCTGACCTGTGAAACCAAGATCGGCGTCTGTGTCGCCTGTTATGGGCGTGACCTTGCTCGAGGAACAGTCGTCAATAAAGGCGAAGCGGTTGGCGTCATTGCGGCCCAGTCCATCGGTGAGCCAGGTACCCAGCTGACCATGCGGACCTTCCACATTGGCGGCGCGGCGTCCGTGGCGGAAGAAAGCTCTGCCGAAGCGCAGGTCGAAGGTAAGATCAAGTTTGAGAACCCAACCTTCGTAAAACGCGAAGACGGCGCTCTGATCGTTACCGGTCGTCACATGGTCGTGTCGATCGAAGATGCTGATGGACGCACCCGTCAGACCTTCAAGCCGACTTATGGCACGGCGCTGTCGGTCAAAGACAAGAAGAAGGTCAAGCCCGGCGACAAGATCGCGGACTGGGATCCATTTGCCCAGCCAATGATCTCTGAAGTCGAAGGCACGATCCGTCTGGTCGACATCGTTGACGGTCTGACCGCTCGCGAAGAGACTGACGAAGCAACCGGTATTTCGTCGCGTGTGATCATTGATGGTCGTGGTTCGAAAGGCGCTGATCTGCGTCCATCGATCATGATCGTGAATGCCAAAGGCGAAGCGCTGTCTCTGCCAAATGGCAATGAAGCCCGCTACATGCTGTCACCCGGCGCGATCCTGTCGGTCGAAGAAGGCGACACGATCAAGGTCGGTGAGTCGATGGCGCGTATCGCAACGGGCGGTGCCAAGACCAAAGACATTACCGGTGGTCTGCCGCGCGTGGCCGAATTGTTCGAAGCCCGTCGTCCGAAGGATCATGCTGTGATCGCCGAAATGGATGGCCGCATTCAGTTCGTTCGCGAGTACAAGCAGAAGCGTAAGATTGCGATTGTGCCGGAAGAAGACGGCAAGGATCCAATCGAATTCCTGGTGCCAAAAGCGCGTCGTCTCGACGTTCAGGATGGCGATTATGTCAAGCGCGGTGATTATATCATCGACGGCAACCCAGCCCCGCAGGACATTCTCGCAACCCTCGGCATCGAAGCGCTGGCCGACTATCTCGTCGACGAGGTCCAGAAGGTCTATCGTCTGCAGGGCGTGCCGATCAATGACAAGCATATCGAAGTGATTGTGCGTCAAATGCTGCAAAAGTTCGAAGTGACGGATGCAGGTACAACGACGCTGATCAAAGGTGAGCATGTCGATGCGCTGGAACTCGAAGAAGCCAATGCGGCGGTGCGCAAGTCCAAGAAAGCGGACCAACGCGAAGCGACAGCGGTTCCGGTTCTGCTCGGCATCACCAAAGCCTCGCTGCAAACCCGCAGCTTCATCTCCGCGGCCTCGTTCCAGGAAACGACTCGCGTGCTGACCGAAGCAGCGCTGCAAGGCAAGGTTGATACGCTCGAAGGCCTCAAAGAGAACGTCATTGTTGGACGTCTGATCCCGGCCGGAACCGGTGGCGGCATGCGCGAAATGCGCAAAGTTGCCGCCCAGCGCGACCAGCAGCTGCGCAACAAGCGCGAAGCGGCGGCGAAAGAGGCTGCGGCCTCTCTGCCGGCGCCAGAAGCGGCTGAGTAAATCCGATTTAAGCTTGGCGGCGGGGCTTATTGCTGAAAGCTCTGCCGCCAAGGCTTGACGTGGCCAGCGCGGGGCCTTAACACGCGCGACATGCTGGCTGGGCAGGTCCGAATGGGTCTGCCCGGTAATCCTTTTGGGGATTACCCGTTTGGCAAACACATTCCATTGAGCGGATGCAGGGCAGGGAACTCACGGCCCGTCTTGTGTCTCACCTGAAATTGGTCCGACAGGGGCCACGAAACAAGAGAGTATCAAGGCCCCTATGCCGACGATTCAACAGCTGATCCGGAAGCCGCGCAAGCCTAAGCCGCAGCGTTCCAAGACCCCCGCCCTGAAGGGCAATCCTCAACGTCGCGGTGTTTGCACACGCGTGTATACAACCACCCCTAAGAAGCCCAACTCGGCGCTTCGGAAAGTGGCCAAAGTCCGCCTGACGACTGGATTTGAATCGCTTTGCTATATCCCAGGTGAAGGCCATAACCTGCAGGAGCACTCTGTGGTTCTGATCCGGGGTGGCCGCGTTAAAGACTTGCCAGGTGTACGTTACCACATCCTGCGCGGCGTTCTGGATACCCAGGGCGTGAAAGATCGTAAGCAGCGCCGTTCGCATTACGGCGTGAAGAAACCGAAATAAGGGAGGGCTGAAAGTATGTCTCGTCGTCACCGCGCAGAAAAACGTCAGGTCCTGCCTGATCCGAAATTCAAGGACGTTGTCCTGTCAAAATTCATGAACCAGATCATGCAGGACGGCAAAAAGTCGACTGCAGAGCGCATCGTTTATGGTGCTCTGGATCTGGTTGAATCCCGCGCCAAGAAAGACCCGGTTGAGGTCTTCCACGAAGCGCTGGAAGCAATTTCACCCGCCGTCGAGGTTCGCTCTCGCCGGGTCGGTGGTGCAACCTACCAGGTGCCGGTTGAAGTGCGCCCAGACCGCCGTCAGGCGCTGGCCATTCGCTGGCTCGCCGCGGCCGCAAGCAGCCGCAATGAAAACACGATGCGCGAGCGTTTGGCTGGCGAATTGATGGATGCGTCTCAAGGTCGAGGCAATGCCGTCAAGAAACGTGAAGATACGCACAAGATGGCGGAAGCCAACCGCGCGTTCTCGCACTATCGTTGGTAGATTTCACTTAAAGAGCTTCCGTTTCCTCCCGGAACACAACTACGAAGGTAAAGCCCATGGCCCGCGAATATCCGCTGGAGCGCTATCGTAACTTTGGTATTATGGCGCACATTGACGCTGGTAAGACCACGACGTCTGAACGCATTCTGTACTATACAGGCAAGTCGCACAAAATTGGCGAAGTGCATGATGGCGCTGCAACCATGGACTGGATGGAGCAGGAGCAAGAGCGTGGTATCACGATCACGTCTGCTGCGACCACCACGTTCTGGGAGCGCACCGAAGACGGCAACACTGCCCAAACGGAAAAGCACCGCCTGAACATTATCGACACACCGGGACACGTGGACTTCACGATTGAAGTTGAGCGTTCGCTGGCTGTGCTTGATGGCGCTGTCTGTGTGCTGGACGCCAATGCTGGGGTTGAGCCGCAAACTGAAACCGTTTGGCGTCAGGCTGACCGTTATCACGTGCCGCGTATCGTGTTCGTCAACAAGATGGACAAGATCGGCGCTGACTTCTTCAACTGTGTCGACATGATCAAGGACCGTACCGGCGCTCAGCCGCTGCCGATCCAGCTGCCGATCGGGGCCGAGAATGAGCTCGAAGGCCATGTCGACCTGATCACCATGCAGGAATGGGTTTGGGCCGGTGAAGACCTCGGCGCGACCTGGGAATTGCGTGAGATCCGCGACAGCCTCAAGGCAAAAGCCGAGGAAATGCGCTCTGAAATGGTCGAGCTTGCCGTTGAGCAAGACGAAGAAGCCATGGAAGCCTATCTCGAAG
The DNA here is from genome assembly GCA_024743315.1 of Hyphomonadaceae bacterium. Classification (GTDB taxonomy): domain Bacteria; phylum Pseudomonadota; class Alphaproteobacteria; order Caulobacterales; family Hyphomonadaceae; genus Henriciella. The sequence goes on along the minus strand of JANSWU010000004.1, from coordinate 1,626 downwards.
GCGAAGAGCCTTCGATCGAGAAGCTGCGCGCGCTGATCCGCAAGGGCACGCTGGACATGGCCTTTGTGCCAGTGATCTGCGGCTCTGCATTCAAGAATAAGGGCGTCCAGCCGATGCTGAACGCCGTGCTCGACTATTTGCCGAGCCCGCTCGATGTGCCAGCCTATATGGGCTTTAAGCCGGGCGACGAAACCGAGACGCGCGACATTGCGCGCTCAGCCGATGACAATCAGCCTTTTGCTGGTCTGGCCTTTAAAATCATGAATGACCCGTTTGTGGGCTCGCTCACCTTTGTGCGCATCTATTCTGGTGTGATGACCAAGGGCGGCTCAATGCTGAACTCGACCAAGGACAAGCAAGAGCGCATTGGTCGGATGATGATGATGCACTCGAACAATCGCGAAGAGATTGAAGAGGCCTATGCCGGCGACATTATCGCTCTGGCCGGTCTGAAAGCGACGACAACCGGTGATACGCTGTGTGCGAAAAATGACCCGGTCGTGCTCGAGACGATGACCTTCCCGGATCCGGTGATTGAGATTGCGGTTGAGCCAAAGTCGAAAGCTGACCAGGAGAAAATGTCTGTTGGTCTGCAGCGTCTCGCTGCCGAAGACCCGAGCTTCCAGGTCGAGTCTGACTTTGAGTCTGGCCAGACCATCATGAAAGGCATGGGCGAACTTCACCTCGACATTCTGGTCGACCGCCTGAAGCGTGAGTTTAAAGTCGAAGCGAATATCGGTCAGCCAAAAGTGGCTTATCGCGAAGCGCTCGGCCGTCCGGCGGATATCGACTATACGCACAAGAAACAGTCGGGTGGTTCGGGTCAGTTTGCCCGCGTGAAAATCACGTTTGAACCGCTGGAAGCTGGCTCTGGCTTCGAGTTTGAAAGCAAGATTGTCGGTGGCTCTGTGCCGAAGGAATACATTCCAGGGGTCGAGAATGGCCTGAAAATGGCGAAGGAAAACGGGCTCCTGGCCGGTTATCCTGTGACCGACTTCAAGGCGACCTTGACCGACGGCGCGTTCCACGATGTCGACTCCAGCGTTCTGGCGTTCGAGATCGCCGCGCGTGCGGCTTTCCGTGAGCTGAAGTCTGAAGGCGACCCACGCCTGATGGAACCGGTCATGCGTGTGGAAGTTGTCACCCCGGAAGATTATATGGGCGACATCATTGGCGACCTGAACTCGCGTCGTGGCCAAATCCAGGGCTCTGAGCCGCGTGGTAATGCGACAGCGATCAACGCCTTTGTGCCACTGGTGAATATGTTTGGTTATGTGTCTGACCTGCGCGGCATGTCACAAGGCCGGGCCCAGTTCACCATGCAGTTCGATCACTATGCTGAGGTTCCAAAGGCGGAAGCTCAGAAGATCACTCAAGAGCTTGCGGGCTAACGAACTCCCGGATCGATCGTTAGCCCGTACAGGGCCCGATGACCGATCCGGACGACCGAAATTAGAATTCAGGCTGTAGATACAGGAGAGTATAATGGCCAAGGCAAAGTTTGAGCGTAATAAGCCGCACGTGAACATCGGCACGATTGGTCACGTGGACCATGGTAAGACGACGCTGACCGCAGCGATCACGATGGTGCTGGCAGATGTCACGGGCGCGGAGAAGCGTTCTTAT
>JANSWU010000003.1 GCA_024743315.1 Hyphomonadaceae bacterium | reverse complement strand
CATCGCTATACCAGCGCACATGCAGATCCGACTTGTCCCAGGAGACATCCTTGACGGTCGTATAAGGCTTCGACCAATCGAGCCGTTTGCCCTGTTCGCCCCAGAACGCTTCCGGATCAGCCACCGAGGCGGCATACATCTCAGCATACTTGTCCGGCGTCAGGTTCGCCTTGGCCGCAAACTCAGAAGGGACGGGATAGACGGAAGTCTCGGTCATTTCAAATGCTCCATCGGCCATGGCGGGGATTCCTTTCTTTAGAATGCGTATTTGGTGGAGAAGGTAAATCTCGTAATGTCGCCCTCAGCGCCGCTTTCGAGTTCGCGAATGCCGTGCATCAGCTCGACACCGGTGGTGACTTTCGGAGCGATTTCCCAGAGCACAGCCCCATAAGCCGACTGAACTGACTTGGTGACGGTGCCGCCAAGATAATCAGGATTGTCGACAAACAGGCCGGAATAGCCAAGATTGAGGCGGGCGGTTTCACCGAATGGGTGACGCCAGGCAACCAGGCCACCATAGCTTGGAATGGCCTCAAGTTCGCCATTTGGATCGAGCGCCGTGGCGCGGCTGGCGGCGAGGCCGATATATCGGCCAATGCCTTCGCCGCCCGTCATGTTGAAGCGAATATCGTCTTTTTCGCCGACATTGATCCGACCCGAAACGCTCAGGCCGAACCCGTAAGTCTCCTCCTCGGTTGCGCCAAGATCAGCCCGAAGCTGCCGGCCAATACCGGCAATCGAGATATTGCCAAACTCGCCTTTCAAATTGTAACGGGCCACCAGATCCGGCAGCAGGTTTTCATCCCGCGAGCCAATGTTCAGGCTGGTCGTGTTCGGGTTTTCGACCGCGAATTGCCAATTGCCATTGGTGTAACGGATCTGCGTCTGGCGCACGAACACCATACCATCTGACAGGATCAGGAAGCTGGCGCTTTCCGGGATTGCGGACGTGTTCTGGAAGGTCGACCATTCCTGACCCACGCGCCAATTGCCATAATCAATATAGGCGCGGCGCAGGCGCGGGCTAAAGGAATTTGAGACCAGCTCATTGCCTTGCGCAGAGCCAAGGAAATCGAGTTCCAGATAGCCGGTAATGGTCTTGTCCCCGGCTGGCTTCTGCGCGGTGACGGCGAAGCGAGATGCTTGCGCCGTGATATCTGTGAAGCTGGTTTCATCGCCGCCAATCGGGATCGCGCTTGGAATGTAAAAATCCCGCGCGATCGAGTTTGAGGCAATCGTGCCGTCGCTGAGCGTTGTTGCGTGGGCGTCGACATCGATGAACCCGGCCAGTTTGAAGGTCGTGTCGCCAACCATAAAGCCGGTATTGGTGGCAAAGGCGCGGTCGGTTGGGGTGGCACGCTCGACCCGGTCGAGGCGGACAATCGCGTCATCCATGTCTGCGCGTTCGGCCGCGAGCTCCGCTTTCAGCTCGGCCACCATGGCCTCTAGGGCGGCGAGGCGATCTTCCATATCGCTCACATCCGCCATCGCGCCGCCTGCGAAAATCAAGGCTGTGCCCGCTAAAAGCGCGACTTTGAATCCATTGTACATGCTGTCCTCCGATATTTTTTTATCTGGCTCGGAGTATTTATGAATCAGCCGGAATCTCTATTAGCCATTGGTGTTACGACTTTTGTATTAGAGGAATCTACGTATGGGTCTGGTACGTGACTTTGTTAGGAGTAATGCTGCGCAAGACCGGTAATCGGCGTGCTGCGCATGGGAGGACAATATGGCAACAGCACCAAAAGCTCTGATTGTGGACGACCATCCACTGTTTCGAGATGCTTTGGAAACCGCGCTCTCTTTGGCGAGTGGCGCCACAGCTCTTGCGGTGCATGCTGGTTCCATCAAAGAAGCCTTGGATCAGACCGACGGCAATGAGTTCAATCTGATACTTCTCGATTTGAACCTCGTCGATGCATCTGGTTTTGACGGTCTTGCACGGCTTCAGTCTTCGGGGCTCACATGCCCGATCGTCGTTGTTTCCGCGTCTGAATCAGACAGTATCTTTCAGCAGGCCCAAACGCTCGGTGCAGCAGGGTATTTGCCAAAAAGCCTGGGCCTACAAGATCTCGCAGCGGCATTGGCGACGGTCCTGGATGGCGGTCAGTGGTTCCCGGAAACGACGAGTGGGGCCACCGACGACACAGATAATACCAATCGCGTCGCCAGTCTCACACCGGCCCAGCGGCGTGTCATTACCGGCCTTTCCGATGGCTTGCTGAACAAGCAGATCGCCTATGAAATGGGGATTTCAGAGGCCACAGTCAAAGCGCATATGACCGCAATCTTTCGCAAGCTCGGCGCGAACAATCGGACCCAGGCGCTATTGATTTACAAATCCGCGCTCGGCCTGGATGATCACTCCGCCGCATAAGGCGTCAACGCTCCGGACGTATCTGTCAGGAAGTGCCGGATTTCATTCGGATCGGCCGGTTTACGCAGCAACGACACGCCAAAGCCCACGGCACGATTGTAGAGCTCCGGCGTTGCTTCTGCAGTGAGCAAGGAGGCGCGCAAGTTTGGGGACTGGGTTAACATGGCGGCGGCGAGCTCAAGCCCGGTCTGGTCTTGTTTCAATTGATAGTCCGCGAGCACGACATCGATCTGCTCAGCCTCAAATATGGCCCACGCTTCAACTGGAGTTTGCGCCGTGCGCACACGGCACCCCCAACGATCCAAGAGCGCGCGCATACCATCGAGAATGAGTTGTTCGTCATCGACGCACAGGACGTTTAATCCAGACAGCGAAGCGTCGATTTGCGGCTGGCTTGGCCGGGTCGGCCTCGGAGTGATCGAGACCTGCGTTTCAACCCGCGGCAATCGCACCGAGAACACCGAGCCTTTGTCGACCCAAGAGCGCACTTCAATTCGCGTCTCCATCAAGGCGGCCATGCGACTGGCGACTGCCAGTCCCAATCCGGCGCCGCGAATGCCCATATTATCCTGTTCGGTTAGCCGTTCGAATTCCTCAAACAGTTTGGCCTGCTGGTCTTTTGGAATCCCCGGGCCCGTGTCCCAGACCTCGACCCGCACAAATTGCTCGCCGTCGCGCCGCGCGCCAACCAAAATACCGCCTTTTTGCGAGTAGCGTCGGGCGTTTGAAATGAAGTTGCGAAGGATGCTCTGAAGGAAATCTGGATCTGCCGAGACCCGCAAACTGGTGGGGGCGATGCGAACTTCCAGACCGACTGTATCGGCCATTGGGCGGGCTTCGTCTGCAAGGTCTTCAAGCAGCGGCCCAAGCGGAATGGTTTTCGGATTGGGCTCGACATTCGAATGATCAAGGCGCGAAATGTCGAGCAAGCCTTTTAACAGCTCATCAGCCGAGCGGACGGCACGATCGGCCTTGGCCAGCAATTCCTGATTGTCGTGTTTCTCCCCGGGATCGACGGCGCCGAGGAAAAGTCGTGCCGCATTAAGAGGCTGCAGCAGGTCGTGGCTAGCCGCGGCGAGGAAGCGCGTTTTTGAGGCGTTTGCGCCCTCCGCTTCGGCTCGTGCGACTTCGAGATCCTGGGCCATGTCCTGTAAGTCTTTGGTCCGGTCCTCGACACGTTGTTCCAAGGTTTCATTGGCTTCAATCAGGGCGCGTTCCCGTCGTTTATCCTCGGTTATGTCTGTGAAGGTCGTGACATAGCCTCCGCCGGGCATCGGGCTTCCAATGATCCTGAGATACCGTCCATCCGGATTCTGGCGCTCATAAATATGCGGCCGTCCGGCGCGGATGTGCGCGATCCGTCGGTCCGCCTCTTTGGCCGGATCACCATCGATCCAACCCGTGGAAATATTGTGCTGGATCAGAGTCGAGATCGGCTCACCAAGTTTCACCAGCTCTTCCGGATAAGCGAACATCTCGACATAGGCGCTATTCCAGGCGACCAGGTTTTGATCATGATCAACAACACTGATCCCTTGCTCAATATTCTCGAGCATGGATTGCAACATATGCCGATCAAAGCGCTCGGCCTGAGTGTGTTGATCCAGGATCGACAGGACATCGCCGAGCGCGATATCGGCGCCGGCCACAGCTGACGACATGACCACGCGCGCCGAGGACGAGCCAAGCGCGCTGGCGAGCAAGCGCTCTGTGCGTTGGACCAGACGCCAGTCGGCTGGCTCTGTTCCATCCGTTTTGATCTGTAAATCGTCGGCGAACTCATCAAAAGCGTGCGCCACAGCTTCAGCGCTTAAAAATCGTGAGGCGAGGGCTTTTAAGCCATCTGGGGTGACCTGGTGCGCGATCGTCTGTGCCGGCGCTCTCAGGCCTCTCGCACTCGGCTTGTCACCGACAAAGGCAGCGGCTTGGATCCGGTCGCGCAACCGTTCCGGCGAGCGCATCGAGGCAATTACAAAGCCGGTTGTATTCAAGACCAGGCTCCAAAACACGCCATGCACCAAGCTGTCGCCGAAACTCACACCAAGCAAGGCATGCGGATCCAGCCAAACGGGCAGGGCGGTCCTCATCACATCGTGGCCGACAATCGCCGGGATAAACAGTGTGAAGGCCCAAACTGACAGCCCGAGCGACAGGCCCCACAATGCGCCCGCCTGTTTCGCGCCACGCCAATAGACAGCCCCGAGCAAGGCGGGGGCGAATTGCGCCGCCGCGGCAAAAGACAGGAGCCCGATCTGGGCCAGCGCTTCACTGCTGCCGCCAATGCGGAAATAGCCATAGGCGAGTAAAATGATGCCAACGATGACGAACCGGCGAATGGCCAGGATCCGCGCGCCCGCGTCGCCGCTAATATTGGCAAGGTTCCCTGACCGCATGAAGGCCGGCACAATCAAGTCATTTGTGACCATATTGGAGAGCGCGATCGTCGCGACGATGACCATGCCGGTTGCGGCCGAGAAACCACCGAGAAACACTAAAAGTGCAAGCCAGCCATTATCTGTCATCAGCGGCAACTCAAGGACATAAAGATCGGCTGGAATCGTGCTTGGCAATCCGCCCGCGCCGGCCAGAGTGATCGGGATCACGACAATGCTGGTGACCAACATGTAGAGTGGGAACAACCAGCGTGCGACGGACAGTTCGCGATCGCTGCGGCGCTCGATAAAGCCGACATGAAACTGACGCGGCAAACAAATGATTGCCGCCATGGCCAAAAGCGTGATGGTAACAAAGCGCGCTGAAAAATCTGGTGGGAAAAGTTCGCCAACATCAGGCACACGCGCGATTGAGCCTGAATTGATCAGGCTGATCGACAAGATCGCGACCGCGATCAAGGCCACGATCTTGATAATCGCTTCAAATGCCAGGACCCGCATCAATCCGGCATTATGCCGGGTCAGATCGGAATGGCGTGCGCCGAACAGGATCGCGAATGCTGCCAGTGCTATCGCAGTGATCAAGACTGATTCCGAACCGCTCTGTGTCGGAACTTCGCCGGCAGGATTGAGCAGTGCCTGAATGCTCATACCGACGGATTTTAGCTGGAGCGCAATATAAGGCAGGCTTCCGACGACTGCGCCAATTGCCACAATCGCGCCGATGGACCGGCTTTTGCCGTATCGCGAGGCGAGAAAGTCAGACAAGGACGTCACGCCTTCGCGTTCGACCACGCTGGCGATCCGCTTGAGGAGCCCGGGCAAGAGCAAGAACACCAGAGCCGGGCCGAGATAGATCGGTAAATAGTTCCAACCGCTGGAGGCTGCCGTGCCGACGGCGCCGAAGAAGGTCCAGGACGTGCAGTAAACCGCGATGGCAAGCGCATAAATGACCGGGCTTTGGCGAAAGCCTGGCTTGGTCGCCTCATTGTCCCGCTTCCAGGCGATCCCGAACAGGATCGCCATGTAGAGCACAACGCAAGTGATAATCAGCCAAGTCGGCATAAACATCTCCTGACGCTAGCACGCCATTCGCCAAAGTCGAAACCTATCCCGGAATGCCGTCCGATCAGGTCGGTAAAACTACGTATAAAAAAAGGGGCGACCACAGGGGCCGCCCGCTTCAGTTGAGCCTGGGAGGCTTATTCTGCTGGTATCGCAGAGGCAGGGGCCATGCCCTCGTCTGCGATCCCGTGTGGCTTGCGTGTGCCAGGGACACGGATGTCTTCGACCAGGTCCTGGACATCCTGTGGTGGCGCTTGTGTCGCCAGCGCGGTGCCGATGCCGAGGGCACCCGACACCCACATGAAGACAAAACCGATACCTTCTGGTGACACGCCGAACAGGTACTGATCAGGTGTGCCGCCACCGAACTTGAAGTAGACGATGTAGGCAAAGGTCGAGATCAGGCCGAACAGCATGGCGACAATCGCGCCTTCCTTGTTCATCCGCTTCCAGAAGATCCCCAGGAAAATGACCGGGAATAGGGAGGCGGATGCCAAGCCAAAGGCGAAGGCCACCACTTGCGCCACGAAGCCGAGTTGTGCGGAGAAGATCCCCAGCAAGCCCGCGGCGACGACCGCTCCGGCTGCCGCGCCCCGTGCCACACGAAGTTCAGTCTTGTCATCCATGTTCTTGAACAAGGTCCGACGACAAATATCGTGACTGACCGCAGACGAGATCACCATCAGGAGACCTGCAGCCGTGGACAGCGCCGCGGCGAGACCGCCAGCAACCACCAGACCGATCACCCAGCCCGGCAGCTGCGCAATCTGTGGATTGGCGAGCACGAAGATATCACGGTTCGGATTGACTTCATTTTCAACACCGTCAGGCGCATTTGGCCCACGATATTGCATGATGCCGTCACCATTCTTGTCTTCATACTGAAGCAGACCGGTTTTTTCCCATTCCTTATACCAGGTTGGAACCGGCTTGCCGCCTGCAGCCGTGATGGCGGCCGCTTCCGTCGCATAATCGGCATCATCGGCGATGTAAGTGGCTTCATTGACCGTATCGATGAAGTTGATCCGGGCGAAGGCGCCGACAGCAGGAGCGGTGGTGTACAGCGCGGCGATGAAGATCAAAGCCCAGCCTGCAGAGTAACGCGCGGCTTTGGCACTTGGCACCGTGAAGAAGCGAATGATCACGTGCGGCAGACCGGCGGTGCCGAACATCAAGGCGCCTGTGATCGCAAACACGTCGAACATCGACTTATTGGTCTGGGTATATTCCTGGAAGCCGAGATCCGTGACCACGCCGTTCAGCTTTTGCAGCATGGATATGTCTTCCCCCGCTGCATTCGAAATGAAGCCGAGTTGTGGGATCGGATTGCCAGTAATGATCAGCGACATGAAGATCGCAGGCACCGTATAGGCAAATATCAGGACGCAATATTGCGCGACCTGGGTATAGGTGACGCCCTTCATCCCGCCGAGCACGGCGTAGAAGAAGACGATGACCATGCCGATGATGATGCCGACATTGAAGTCAACGCCAAGGAAGCCGGAGAAGGCCACGCCAACGCCTTTCATCTGTCCCGCAATATAGGTGAACGAGACGAACAAGGCACAGATCACAGCAATGATCCGAGCGACGTCGGAATAGTAACGGTCACCAACAAAGTCTGGCACAGTGAACTTGCCGAACTCGCGCAAGAAGGGCGCAAGCAAAACAGCCAGCAGCACATAACCGCCGGTCCAGCCCATCAAGTAAACAGAGCCGCCATAACCAAGGAAGGCGATCAGTCCCGCCATAGACAGGAAGGAGGCCGCAGACATCCAGTCAGCCGCCGTCGCCATGCCGTTGACAGTGGGATGAACATCATGGCCCGCGACGTAGAAATCGTCAGTCGAACCAGCGCGCGCCCAGATCGCAATGCCGATATAGAGCGCAAATGTTGTGACAACAAAAAAGAGGGTCCAGTCCATGATCTTAGCCCTCCACGTTAAATTTGCGTTCGAGCCGCGCCATGGCCCAGCAATAATAGAAGATCAGGCCGACAAAGACGTAGATTGACCCTTGTTGGGCAAACCAGAAGCCGAGTGGCGCGCCGCCTATGGCGAATTGATCGAGGAAATCTCTGAACAGAATGCCGGCTCCATACGAGACGGCAAACCAGATCGCGAGCAGGGTCAAAGTCAGGCGGATCGTGGCCGCCCAATAGCCTTTCGCATCTGTTTGGTTATTGTTGGACACGATTTGGGTCCTCCCTGATTGTTTTGGACGGTAGGTTTACCGCAGCATCAGAGTGACCCAAGGTTTTGCAATTGTGGAGACCGACTTTGGTCTAACGCTCTTGATTTGAGTCCTGGTTGCGGACATGGCGGCGTTCTTTGAGGCCCCCGAAAATCAGGGCTGCTGCGATCACCACGCCGCCCGCCAGATACAATTCGGAAACTCCGAGGCCGGGTGCAAGAAGCGCGTTCGCCAATCGATACGAGAACACCGCTGCCATCAGCAGGCCGAGCGCAATCATCAGATGGTGTTTCATATGCAAACCTTCACGCGATCAAACGAACCCTGAACTGATATCAAACCTTCGCGGCTTCGGCCATGTCGACTTTCGTCTCGGCAAGGGGAGCTCTCATTGTCTTAATGGCAAGTAAAGCATGTCTGCGCATTTCGGTCTCTGATGACGGGGCTCCGTAAAGCCGTTTCTGCTAGTTCTCAGTGCAGGCAAATGGGCGGTGGGCGAAAATGATCAGAGCGGTTCTTGCGGGTGTATTCGGGCTGGTGACTCTCGGTGCCATTGGTGCGGCCGTAGATGCCAATGGTTTCGATTTCGACGCGGCGTCGCCAGACGAGCGCCAGGTTTGGCTCGATGAAGAAGCGAAAGTCTGGGCGACTGATATTCGCAGCGGCCTGTTCTCCAGCGGCGTCAAGAAAACGCAGATGGATTTACAGAACATCAGTGTCGATCAGGACAAGCAACTGGTCGACATCATCATTGTTGTCAAAGGATCCGTGCGCACCTATCGCCCAAAGAATTTCCGGATGCAGTTCCTTGAAACGCTGTGTCCAGGCTATGCCCGCTCGGCATTCGGCAAGATTGATTATCGCACCCGGATCAAGCTGGTTCGCGAGAATGGTGATGTCGCGGTCGCGGAAAATCTCTCTAATAGCGCCTGCGATCAGTTTCGCGCCTTTAAGAAGCGCCAGAGCAGCGCATAATCGCTCCACCACGCTGCCTTGCGCGACTCCGGCGATGGTTGGCGGTGTAAGGGTGGTTTGACCTCGCGCTCGGGTCTGCCCATGTAGATGGGACGAGATTGGACCCGCGTCGAAAGAAACCCCGCAAATGTTCTCAAAGCTCCGGGCATGGATCGATCGATTGCCATTTGGGCATTTGCTGATTTTGCCTATTTGGGACGCCATTTATCGATTGTCGCAACCGGATGTGCGGATCATCACCGGCGGCATTGCCTTCTATGCCCTGTTTTCAATCTTCCCGCTCGTCTACCTGACGACGACGCTGGTTTTTGCTCTCCTGCCAGGCGACGTGTCCGGGCAGCTCGCCGAAGCGATTAACCGCATCATGGCCTCAAATGTCGTCCCGCTTACGGCGAATGACATGAATGAGGTCGCCGCCCTGGCGCCGAAGAACATCACGCTGACCGTCGGCATCGCGCTGATCCTGGTGGTCTGGGCGGCGATGGCAGGGACCAAGGCGATGATTAGCGGTATCCGGATGATTGCCGTGTCGACGCGTCCGTCCGGGATCCTGCGCTATCAGGGCATTGCCTTTATTCTCGCCACCAGTTTGATCTTGCTGGTCTGGGTGCTCGGCGCCTCGCAGATCATCTTGACCATTGTCCGCAATCAGGAGGGTGGCCTCGCCACAGAATTCGCTGCGGAAATCGCCACGATTGCTGGCACCATTTGGCTGACCAAATGGATTGCGGTGTTCACCGTATTCTATCTGATCCTGGCAGTGTCTTTGAACGGGCGCGTTTCCAAAGGTTGGCCAATGATTGCTGGCGCCGCGTGCAGCGCAATCGCCTGGATCACGGTCACGTATATGTTCCAGCTCTATCTCAAATATTCGGTGCTCGGCACGCTCTATGGCGCCTTGGCCTCAGTTATTGTTGGCTTCATCTGGCTCGCCATGTCCGTCAACACTTTGCTGCTCGGAGCGGCACTGGCGACGCAATGGGATGCAGCCGCACGTCTCAAGCGGGGACCATTGCGGTTTTCCGATGATCAGGATTCTTCCACCGACCAAGCGCAAGGCGCAGACTGACCATCCTCGCACAAAACCTTTATGCTTCAGGCGAAATCCGGCCGTCAATTGCTTGACCGAGCGCGCGGCACCTCTAATTGCTGAGCGAAGTAGATCCCCTAAAGGAGCCGCAATGCTGCGCCGTTTCTGTACCGCCTTATTCGCTATTTCCTTCATCGCATTCATGGCGCCGGCGCTTGCGGCGCCGGTCGACTATTTCCAGGTCGAGGGCGTGACTTATGATGAGGCTGTTCCCGCCTTTGAGGACCGCGCCGGTTATGAGATTGGCGAACGCCCGGTCCGTTTCGGGGATATGGTCTCCTATTTACGCGAAATCGCTGACAACTCCGACCGGATCAGTGTCGAAACGATTGGCTACTCGCATGAGCGCCGACCGATCCTGACCTTCACCGTTACCAGCCCAGACAATCATGCCAATCTCGAAGCGATCCGCGAAACGCATCTGCAGCGTCTCGAAGGTGAGGCGGCGCCCGATGCTGCGCCAATGGTCTTGTGGATCAATTTCGGCGTGCATGGCGCCGAGACCTCGTCCATGGATGCCGCCATACCGTTGCTTTATCACTTTGCCGCCGGGCAAGGGACTGACCTTGAGGCCCAGTTGAACGATGCGGTGATGATCTTCACCGTCGTGTTCAATCCGGATGGCCACGCCCGGCGCATCGATCATGTTGAGACCTTCTGGTCGTACGCTGAGAATACAGACCTGAATGATGCTGCGCACAATATGTGGATTGAAGCCCGGACCAATCATTATTGGTTCGACCTCAATCGCCAATGGTTGCTGTTGACGCAACCGGAGAGCCAGGCCTGGATCAAGCACTGGCACAAATGGAAGCCGATGGTGTCGGCTGATTATCACGAAATGGGATCATCCAGCCCGTATTACTTCCACCCTGGCGAAGAATTGCGTCGCAATCCGTTGATTCCGGAGCGCGCACGCGAGCTGACCAAAGGCATTGGCGAACGCCACGCCGCCTTCCTGGACAGCGAGGCGCGATTGTATTGGACCGAGCAAGGCTTTGACAATTTCTATATCGGCAAAGGCTCGACCTATCCGCAGATCAATGGGTCGCTTGGCATCCTGTTCGAGGCTGGCGCGGCCCGCGGCGGAGCGGTGCAAACCGAACGGGGGTTGGTTGAAACAGCCGATAATGTCCGCACCCAGTTCCGGACAGCGCTGACCACGATTCAGGGCGCGCTCGACTTGCGCGCCGAGATCACGGCCTATCAACGCGATTTCTTTGCGGAAAATGCGCGCCAGGCCGCTAGCAATGGTCAGGCAGGCTGGGTGTTCACGGCAAAAGGTGATCCGGAACGCGCGGCGCGTTTTGTGCGCCTGCTACGCATGCATGATATTGAAGTAAGAGCACTCAGCGCCGAGATCACGATTGATCAAGTGACGTATTCGTCAAATGACAGCTTTTACGTGCCAATGGCGCAGACCAATAATCGCATGATCCGCGGGATCTTCGAACGGTTCACCGAGTTTGACGAGAATATCTTTTATGATGTGTCAGGCTGGACCTTGCCGCTCGCTTATGACCTCGAATATGCGCCTGTGACGGCGCGCCAAATCCGATCCGCAGCCTCCGGGGCGATGGCAGACGGGGCCTTCCAGCCCGCGCCTGTCCCGGACCGTGCGCCCTATGGGTATGTGTTTGACTGGTCTCACAGTTTCGCGCCTCGCGCCCTCAACCGGGTGCTCGCTGCAGACCTGATGGCCCGGGCGACGATGGAAGAGACCGTTGTGCGCACCACGACAGGCACAGTTGAGCTGGGGCGGGGGGCGATCTTCGTACCCTTGGCCCGCCAGGAGGCGTCGCGTGGAGACATTCATGCCATTATGACCACGATCGCGGCCGAAGACGGTGTGCCAGTCTTCGCGGCGACGTCGGGCCTGACGCCCGTCTCTGGACGGGATCTCGGATCCAACCGAACGTTCCGTGCCCTGAAAGCGCCGCGTGTCGTTCTCGCCTATGATGGCGGCCTGTCGCGCTACGATGTCGGGGAGGTCTGGTGGACTCTGGATTACCGCCAACGCATGCCGGTCACCCTCGTCGAAAAAGACCGTTTGGGGTCGCTGGATTGGGAAGAGTATTCGCACCTGGTTCTGGTCGGTGGGCGCGGCGAGCAAGAGCCGGTCTTGGATGAAGGCTTAACAGAAGCGGTCCTCAGCTGGGTCGAAAGCGGGGGTACCTTGGTGGCGACGCGCGACGCGGCCCTGTGGACCCAGTCAGCGATTGAGGCCCGCGCCGCAGCATTGGCTGCGGAGGCTGCGGGCACACCGCTTGAAGCTGCGGCTGAGGAGCCCGACGAAGATGAAACGGTCGAAACAGAGCGATTGGATTTTGCTGATATGGGGCTTCGCGACGCTGAACATGTTATCGGTGGGGCGATCTTTGCCGCTGATCTCGATACCAGCCATCCGCTCGGATTCGGATTTGCGGACCGGGATTTGCCCGTGCACCGCAATGTCAGCTTCACGCTGACCCGTCCGGACGGCAATCCATACGCGGTTCCGGTCGAGTATGCAGATGACCCACTTCTGACGGGCTATGCGTCCGAGCGTCGCCAGGAAGAAATTGCGGGCACGCCGTCTGTGATTGCAGAGCGCATGGGCGCGGGTGCGATCATCCTGATGGCCGATAATCCGGTCTTCCGTGGAACTTATCCCGGAACCGAAAAACTGTTGATGAATGCGATCTTCTTCTCTGGCCTCATCGATGCCCCGCGCGGCGACTATGGTGAGAGCGGGGCGGCGCATTAGCGCCGGCCCCGCCAAACATTCAACTCAAGCTGAATTTTTGATCGTTCCAATCAGCCAAGGATGGCGACTGTGGTGTCTGACTGGAAGCCATTAAAGTCGGTGGCGAGTGCCTGACCATAGGCCCCGAGGTGACAGATCTCGATCCAGTCGCCCTCATGAACATCACTCGGAAGGTCGAAAGGACCCGCCATGGCATCGAGGCTGTCACAGGTTGGCCCAAAGAACCGATATCCGGTCGAGGTGTCGCTTGCTTGACCGTCCCGGTGCAGTTTGACCGGATACTTCCAAGCGCATTGCGCGGCATCGAACAAGGAACCATAAGAGCCTTCGTTTAGGTACAGATCCTTGCCTTTGCGCAGCTCGACGCGCGCTAAGGTCGAACCACCTTCACCGCACAGCGCCCGACCCGGTTCGCCAATGATTTCGAGATCGCCGAAGCCAAAAATCTTCAGGCCTTTCTCAATCCGCGCAAAATAGTCCTGCATCGGTGGAGGAGTCAGGCCCGGATAGGCAACCGGGAATCCGCCACCAACATCGACGCTGTCAATGCGGATGTCAGCCGTCTCCAGCAAGCCGTGCACATAAGACAGGGCTTTAATATAGTCGGCCGGGTCCATGCACTGGCTGCCGACATGGAAGCAAACGCCGAGTTTGGCTGCAACAGATCGAGCCGAGCGCAGCAGCTCAACCGAGTCATTGTAATTCGCGCCATATTTGCCGTCCAAGGGCATGCTGGCTGACCCGCCTTTCGGCAGAGCCAGGCGCAGGTGCAGATGCAGATCCTCGGCATCGTCGGTTTCAACCAGGATCTTGCCTAGCTCGGCCGCGCAATCGAAGGCGAAATGACGAATACCAGCCGCATAGGCATGGCGGATGGTGCGCCGGGATTTGACCGGGTGCATCAGGAACATCTCAGCGTCTGGGCAGACCGATTTGACGAGATCGATTTCGCGGATCGAGGCGACGTCAAATCCGCGAATGCCGCTCGCCCAGAGGATCTTCAGCACCGCCGGATGCGGGTTGGCTTTAACTGCATACAGGACTTTGCCGGGAAATCGTTTGAGAAACAGGTCGGCCGCGGCCTCAATCCGCTTGGGATAGAGAACATAGATGGCATCATCGCCGTCATAGGATGAGATCGCTTCGCCGATCGAGTTGAAGGCGGGCAGACCGAACGGGCGGTCAAAGTCTGGGAGCGTGGTGGGTTGCGCGAGGCGCGAGCTTTGTGAATTGAACATTGGCTGCAGGTTCCGAAACGAGGCGTAACGCCTTGAAAGGTCAGGGTCAGATGCGGGCTTCAGGCGCGCATCCGGCTCAGTCGGAAATGGGCGGGCAAGTGGCCCGCTACGGCCTTATAAGTTCAGCCACGGCCGCCATATAATCAGCGTCCTTGGCAAAAGTCCTGTGCACAGTGGTGGTGTCAAACGCGACATCGATGCGCTTGATCAAGGGAACTGGAATAGGGGGGCAAGCGCCCTTCAGGGGATGAGTCATCCAAGTATCCTCGCAAAGCAAGATCGGCCTGAAACCGATATTGAAAGTGAAGACAGTTGGGCTCCCCCGGTACTGACAGCTGCAATGCAACTCGTCGTGGTTCGCTTACGTGTCAGGCGCGCAGATATGGTCTTTGCCGCCCCAGGTCAAGATTTTTTATGAGCTGGGGCGGGGCGATCCGTTAACGCGACCACCAACCTCGTTTCTTTTTCTTTGGCGCTTCGCTGGTTTCAAGCACGGGCTCAGTCGCGATCGGGGTCTCATTTGTTTCCGAGACGAGGACCGGTTCTGGCGTCGGCTCAGGCTCTGCGGCCGGGACGGGGTCCGGCTCGACCGGTTCCTCTTCGACCGGAGCAGGCGCCTCTGCTTCGGCGGGCTCTGGTTCTGGAGCACTAACGGGCGCGTCGTCTGCCGGTTCGGCAGCTGGCTGGTCATCCTCGGACTTGGTTTTGTCGCCGGTTTCAGTCTCTACGTCCGCATTTGCTGCCGCATCATCGCCGCGGCGTTTGCGACGTCGACGCCGTCGACGTTTCTTGCCGTCTTTCGGTTGGTCCTCATTATTCGCTTCTGTATCAGAGGACGCGTCTGAAGTTGCCTTGGTTTCGGTCTCAGATTCGGTTTTGGCCTCTGGCATGGCAACCGGCTTCGCCTCGAGGCCACCCTCGCGTGCAGATGGCAGCTCGTCAGGTTCATCACCGAGCAGATTGGAAATTGAAACCGCAAGACCATCGAGCAGGGCACCGCCATCGCTCGGTGGTGCACCGGGATCCATGGTGTCCGAGTCTTTGCGACGACGGCGACCGCCGCGCCGGCCGCGGCGACGACGTTTGCGCTTGCCACCAGACTCGTCGCTGGACTCATCAGCCGCCGAAGCGGTTTCGTTTTCGCTTTCGTCCTCGTCTTCGTCTTCTTCTGAATCTGGCAGGAGATGATCGTCCTCATCCCCTTGCAGGAAGTCTTCACGATTGAACTTTTGTCGGCGTCGGCGGCCACTCGAGCTTTTCTCAACATCGATTTTGAAATCGCCTGGGATCATCGTCCCAGACGATTGGATGGCGATTGTGTATCCGACTTCTTCTTCAATCTCGGAAATCTGATCGCGTTTGGAGTTGAGCAGATAGAGCGCGACATCGGTTGGCGCGGTGACCGTCATACCTTTCAAGCCGCCACCCGCAGCGCGGGCTTCGATCGCCCGCAAGAGCTGCAACGCCGCGGATGGAATCGAGCGCCGGCGCCCAGTTCCATCACAGGCTTCACACTTGGCTGACGTGGCTTGCAGTACGCCCGCGCGGCGGCGTTGGCGCGAGATTTCCATCAGACCGAATTGCGAAATACGATTGTTCTGAACGCGCGCGCGGTCGAGTTTCAACGCCTCTTTCATCTTCTTCTCGACGGCGCGGTTATTCTTGTTCTCGTCCATATCGATAAAGTCGATGACGACCAGACCAGCCAGATCGCGCAGGCGCATTTGACGACAAGCTTCTTCCGCCGCTTCGAGATTGGTGTGCAGGGCGGTCTGCTCAATGTTTCGTTCGCGCGTGGATTTGCCCGAGTTCACATCAATCGCCACCAAAGCTTCGGTCTGGTTGATAACCAGATATCCGCCGGATTTCATTTGAACGGTCGGTGAGAAGATCGAATCGAGCTGATCCTCGACGCCCTCTTTAACGAACAGTGGTGCGGCAGCGGTCCAGCGTTTCACCTTTTTCGCCTGGGTCGGCATCAGGGTTTTGGCGAGATCCTTGGCTTCGCGGTAAGCGCGGTCGCCCTGGACGACGACTTCCTCAATCTCACGGTCAAACATGTCGCGCATGGCGCGATGAACCAGTCCGCCTTCTTCATGGATCAATTCCGGTGCAACTGATTCCAGCGTCTTGCTGCGGATCTTGGCCCAGAGCTTTTGCAGGTAATCATAATCGCGTCGGATTTCTGATTTTGTCCGCTTGGCGCCCGCGGTACGGACAATCAGGCCCATGCCTTTTGGCACTTGCAGATCATCCATCACAGCTTTCAGGCGTTTGCGATCATTGCCGTTCGGGATTTTTCGGGAAATGCCGCCGCCGCGTGGGGTGTTCGGCATCAAGACGGAATAGCGTCCGGCGAGAGACAGATACGTGGTCAGGGCTGCGCCTTTATTGCCGCGTTCCTCTTTGACCACCTGGACCAGGAGGACCTGCCGACGCCGGATAACTTCCTGGATCTTGTAGCGACGCGTGATCGAGGTGCCGCGCGACTTGCGGGCGCTACGGCGGCGCCGTTCGGACTTGGCGCGCGGTTTCTTGGCTTTGTCGTCAGACTCATCGTCTGAGTCATCGGCATCAGACTCTTCGGCGTCCGCGTCTATGACATCCAATTCGCTGCTGGTTTCGTCATCATCGGTCTCGTCGTCCTCGGACTCGTCATCCTCATCCGTATCGGCATCATTTTCGACGTCAGTGTCATCATCATCGGCGTCTGAGTCATCATCGTCATCATCCGGATCTTCGTCAGCCGCCTGTTCAGCTTCACGCGCGGCTTCTTCAAGCAGCGCTTCGCGATCGGCTTGCGGCAATTGATAATAGTCCGGGTGTATCTCGCTGAAGGCCAAAAAGCCGTGGCGATTGCCGCCATATTCAACGAAACAGGCTTGCAGGGAGGGTTCTACGCGCGTGACTTTCGCGAGATAGATATTGCCTCTTAATTGTTCGCTGCCTGTGGTTTCAAAATCAAAGTCCTCGACACGTCCTTTGTTGACGAGGGCGACACGGGTCTCTTCCTGGTGGACCGCGTCGATCAGCATTAATTTGCTCATGTGGTGCTGCCTTGCAGTCTGGCGGCGCTAAGGCCCGCAATCGGTGCGGACGATGGCGAAACGCGCCAGTGAATGTGTTGTTAGGGACAGGCAGCGCACCGGCCTGGCCAGCTCTCTCATAAGAGCGGCGCACGGGTCCAGTTTTTGCGGCCTGTAAGCTCATATTATCCGTTCCGGTCTCGGCGATGGTGCAGGGGGTTAGGCCTGTTCACCCGCCTTTCGGGGATTCTGTTGCGACCCATTTCTGGGTGTATCACCTACATGCATGCTTTGGCCTCGAATTAAAAGACCCAAAATGCGGGCATGCGGAAGATTTATGTCTCGAAAACAATCAAGTCGAGGCATTGTCTATGCTTAGATTGTAGAGGGTAAAGAAGTGTTTAGGGCAGGCGATAATTGATTTCATAAACAAAACGCGCTCGTTGTTCCACCGGATAAGAGGTCATTTCCCCCACAATTCCTTCGAATGCGCCGGTGCCGCCCGTGATTGGGAACACGGAGGGTGTCGGCTCGGTGCGCTGGACACCTTGGCCTGCAATCGTGCCGCGATCATCGAGGTTGATGATAAACGAGCAGAAGAAGTTGCCATCTGTATCTAGTCGGCTGCAATGCCCCGACCCGAGGCCAACCGGATCGCCTTCAAAAGTCTGCATTTCGGACCGCCAAAGGATTTTGTCCCCAATGCTGCCAGGTTGACCCAAATCCAAATAGGCATCGTCTGAGGCATCATTATAGATAGTAAGCGACTGACGTTCTGCCGTCGCGGCGCCGCAAAGGCATAAGGTTGCCAGTAGAGACCATGATAACCGCCTGAAAATAAGGATCTGATTCGGACTTTGAGGTGACATTTCTGTTCCTGGATGACGAGTTTGCAGAATTGAAGCATCATCTCGCGTTCATCACCATGCGAGTACACAAAATAGAAACGGTCAGATAATAAAGCGCTGGGGTGGCGCCGAAAAAGCGAAACCAGTGGATGAATCGGGTAAAAGCTCTTCTTGTTTTGATCTTCGCAATGACCCTGTCGGCAGCCGGCTGGGCGCAGGTGCAATCTGTCGGCGTCGCGGGCGATGGCGAGTTTACGCGGATCACGATCACGTCCGAGTCGCCAATGCGGCCAGATATCTTTCTCAGGGATACAGAAGAGGCGGGCCTTGTCATTGAAATGGTTCCCGCGGACTTTCGCTTGACGCATGCGCCGTTCTTCGCCGAACCGACAGGCGGGATTTCAGCCTATGTGCTGGAAACCGATCGGATCGTGTTCGAGCTTGATCGCCCAATGATGGTGATGCGAGAGATTGATCTACCCCCGAGCGGCACCGAACGGCTGTATCGATATATTCTTGATCTGTCAGGCGTATCTGAAGCCCGCTTTCAAAGCGCGGCGCGCCGCGATGCGCAGAGATTTGCGCGCTTCGAAGCCGAACGCTATGCGCGGGCTGAGGCCGATCTCCTCAATCCACCGGTCTTGGCTGAAACGGAGCCTGCCATGGCAGATCTCCCGGAGAGCCCATCATCCAAACCCGCCGGGTTTGGCGCGCTGATCAATATGGCAGCGCGTCAACGCCGCGTGATTGTGATCGATCCAGGGCATGGTGGACGCGATCCAGGGGCCCTGGCGGTCATTGGCGGTAAGGAGAGTGAGATTGTCCTGAAAACCTCGCTGAAACTGAAAGACATGATTGAGCAGGATCCGCGCTATGTCGTGCGGTTGACCCGTGAGACGGATGTTTATGTCGAACACGAGGACCGGGTCACCAAGGCGCGAAACTGGGGTGCAGACCTGTTTATTTCTGTGCATGCCGATGCCGCCGGCGCGCCGACCGTAAAAGGCGCGTCAGTCTATACGCTTTCGACGCGCGGCGAAGCCCGGATTGAGGGCACGGCCAAGAAGTTTGGTTGGAATCTCCCGATCGAGGATGGCACATCAGAAGAAGTCTCCGACATTTTGCAGGATTTGACGGTTCGCGAGACCAAATCCAATTCGGCTATCTTCGCCGAATTCCTTGTCCCGGAACTCGGACAGGCCGGGCCGCTCTTGCGCAATACGCATCGGCGTCAGAACTTGTTCGTTCTCCTCGCACCGGACGTGCCTGCCGTGCTGATCGAGATCGGATTCCTGACCAATAAGGATGATGCAAAACGCTTGAAGACAGAGCGCGGGCGGCGCAAGTCGGCCGCTGCCATCAAGCGCGCGATCGATGCCTATTTTGATCGCCAAGATTTATTAATTGCAACGAACTGAACCTGTGCCTTTGCGCCGGTGCAGAACCGCCTTAGTCTCGCCCTGAAAGCGTGGAATCAGCACGCGTGAGAAAGAGTGTGTGAGAGACGAAGCAATGTGGGCCGCAATCAAACAACGCGTCTTTACCTGGAAATTCCTGGCATTCACGGTGCTGACCGGGATCGTTCTCGGGATCCTTGCCATCATCGCCTTCATGGTCTGGATGGCGGCGCTGGGGCGGACCGTGCCCTCAGTCGAGAAACTGGCCGAATATAACCCGCCAGTGACGTCGCGCGTGCACGCGGGCGATGGGACGCTGATCTACGAGTTTGCTGATGAGCACCGGGTCTTCATTCCGTATGAAGCGATCCCCGAGCACGTCATCCACGCCTTTGTCTCGGCTGAAGACAAGAAATTCTTCACCCATGGCGGGCTCGATTATCTTGGGATGACGCGCGGGGTGATCAATTCGGTGCGCAATCGGATTACCGGCAGTGGCGGGCTTCAGGGTGGCTCAACCATCACCCAGCAGGTCGCCAAGAACATGCTCCTGACGCGCGATCAGACAATTGTCCGCAAGGCCAAGGAAGCGATTGTCGCGCAGCGCATGGAGAAGGCGTTCAGCAAAGAGCACATTCTCGAGCTCTATTTGAACGAGATCTATCTAGGTGGCCGGTCCTATGGGGTCGGGTCTGCGGCCTTGAACTATTTCAATAAGTCGCTGCCCGAGCTCAACTTGTCCGAAGCCGCGGTCCTGGCCTCCCTGCCAAAAGCGCCCGGTCAATCGAACCCCTATAATGATCCGGAAGGCGTGCTCGGACGTCGCAATTATGTGCTCGGGCGGATGGTCGCCAATGGCTATATCACCCAAGAGGAAGCCGACGAAGCGCGAGCAATGCCGCTGAATACGAAGCGTCGCCTGTACGGCCCTGAATATGCCGCTGCTACCTATTTCGTTCAGGAACTTCGGCGCCAGCTCATCGATCTTTATGGCGAAGAAGAGCTGGAGCAGGGTGGGCTATCCATCCGCACCACGATCGACACCAAGCTGCAACTCGCAGCACAGGAAGCGCTTCAGATCGGCCTCGAAACCTATGACCGCCGATACAATTATCGCGGACCGATCACAGCGATTGATCCGAAGGCCGACGATGTGCTCGAGCTGTTGAATGGCGTGACCCTACCGAGCGGATATGGCAGCTGGGAGCGCGCAATGGTGCTCAGCGCTTCGGATCAAGGCGCAGAATTGTTGCTCGGCGACGGGGCCAAGATTGGTATCCCGGCCGAAGATGTTGAATGGGCCAACACTTATGTCCGCGGCGGTTCACAAACCGGCTTGCGCGCCGGCGATGTTGTTCTCGCGGAGGTCAGCCGTCAGGCCTTGAGCCCGGAGGAGAGCACCTCGACGCGCGAAGGTGTGCGCGCCGATGATGACACGATCCAAATACCGGTGGAGCCGATCATGGTTCCGGTTGGACAGGCTCAGTTGAAACAAATCCCGGAACTTGAAGGGGCCATTGTGGCCCTCGATCCACATACCGGACGTGTGCTGGCCATGATGGGCGGCTATTCCTTCTTCAAGAGCCCGTTCAATCGCGTCACCCAAGCGCGCCGCCAGCCAGGCTCCTCCTTCAAGCCGTTCGTATATGGCGCAGCGCTGGAGCGCGGTTACACGCCATCGGTTCGTATCCTGGACTCACCCTATGTCTATTATGACGAGAATACGGGCGAAGTCTGGAAACCGGAAAACTATGCGGAAGGCCTGAGCTATGGCGAAGTCACCATGCGGGTGGCGCTGGAAAAGTCCTACAACCAGGTCACGGCGCGGGTTGCGACCGACATTGGCATGGAAGCGGTGTCCGAATTCGCCGAACGCTTCGGTGTTTACGACAATCTGCCACCGTACCCTGCCATGTCACTGGGGTCTGGCGAAACCTCGCCCTGGCGTCTTGCCAAAGCCTATGCCGCCTTCGTGAATGGCGGCAAGGAAGTCACACCAACCCTGCTCGACCGGGTCCAGGATCGCCGCGGGGTGACGCTTTACAAGCATGACCAACGCGAGTGCGAAAACTGCGTCGCCGACTCCTGGGAAGGCGGTGGTCCGCCCATGCTTCCGGATGATCGCAAGCAATTGGTCGATCCGATTATCGCCTATCAGATTGTGCACATGCTCGAAGGCGTGATTGATCGCGGTACAGGTCGCCGCGCCAACCGCATTGGCAAACCGTTGGCGGGTAAGACCGGCACGACCAATGATTATGTCGATGCGCTATTCTTCGGCTTCTCACCAGACTTGGTGGTTGGTATTTGGACCGGCTTTGATACACCGCGCACCCTGGGTGAGGGCGAAGGTGGTGGCTCGGTGGCAGGGGTCATCTTCACAGAGTTCATGGAGCGCGCTTTAGCTGACGAAGCCCCGATCCCTTTCCGGATCCCACCTGGCGTTCGCCTGGTCTCAGTCGATGCCCGAACCGGTGGCCTGCCAACATTTGATAGCGAAGAGATCATCCTCGAAGCGTTCCGCCCCGGCACTGAGCCGGGACGAGTCTTTGCGGACAATTCAAATCTTAGCCTGTCGGGCACCGGAGACAATTCGATCTTCGGACAGAGCCCGGTTCAGACTGAGCCGCAATTTGATCCTGAGACCGGTGAACTGATCGAGTCGGATGTGATTGTTGAGGATATTGACGAGGACATTTATTGACCTGAACGCGAAACGCCGCCATTTCCAGCGATCGAATTAGCTTCAGAGAGTCTTATGTCCGCAGAAATCCTCGCCCTCGCAGATCAAATCAAGCAGTCTTCAGCACTGCTGAGGAGGCGTCTTTGACTGGGACGTCGCAGAAAAACGCCTGGATGAATTAAACGCGTTGTCGGAGCGCCCGGACTTTTGGGACGACCCGGAAGAGGCGCGAAAGCTAATGGCCGAACGCCAGAAGCTCGAAACCGGAATGAACACGGTCGTAGAGCTGGAACGTGAAGCGGCGGACGGGCTCGAATTGCTCGAACTCGCCGAAGGCGATGAGGACATGCTGGCGGATGTCGCGGCGAGCCTGCGCCGTGCGGCGGAGAAAGCCGAGAAAGCCGAACTCGAGGCGCTGCTCTCGGGCGAAGTCGACGGCAATGACTGTTACCTCAACATCAATTCCGGCGCAGGGGGCACGGAAAGCCAGGATTGGGCCTCTATGATCCGGCGCATGTATGTGCGCTGGGCTGAAGCGTCCGGGTATAAAGTCGAGGAAGTCGAAAGTCATGAAGGTGATGAGGCCGGGATCAAATCGGCCACGCTTATGGTCAAAGGCGAGAATGCTTATGGCTGGCTGAAGTCAGAGCAGGGGGTGCATCGCCTGGTGCGAATTTCGCCCTTTGACAGTTCCGCCCGGCGCCACACAAGCTTTGCTTCGGTCGCCGTCTCTCCCGTGATTGACGACTCAATTGAGGTCGAGATTGATCCCTCAGATGTCCGCACAGATACTTACCGCGCATCCGGTAAGGGCGGGCAGCATGTCAACAAAACCGATTCCGCTGTGCGCCTGACGCATGAGCCGACGGGAATTGCGGTGGCGTGCCAGTCGGGACGGTCTCAGCATCAGAATCGATCCGCCGCATGGGAAATGCTACGGTCGCGCCTGTACGAACTGGAGCTGCAAAAACGTCAGCAGGCAGCGCAGGACAGTCATGATTCCAAGACTGAAATAGGATGGGGACACCAGATCCGATCCTATGTCTTACAACCCTATCAGCTCGTCAAAGACCTCAGGACGAATTATGAGACGTCCGACACAAGCGGCGTGCTGGATGGGGATTTGACGCCATTCTTAAGCGCGGCGCTGTCGCATGCGCTTGGCGAAAGCTCGAACGAAACTGCATAAGAAAAGCCGGTCCGCACGGACCGGCTTCTTCGACATCTCATTTCCGCAAGGCTTATGCGTTTCCGGCTGTGCCCGTCGTCGGCGTCACAGGTGCAGAAGCGCCGAAGCTTGTGGTCGCTTGTGGTTGAGGCGCCGCAGCTGGCTTTGGAGCGCTTTCTTTAAGCGGGTTTTCCTCGCGCTTGACCTGGCCTTCAAAGCTCGCATCTGGCTGAATGATCAGAGCCGCGTGGAAGATGTCGCCTTGCACAGATGCGCCAGTTTCCAGCTCGACTTTGCGCGAACGGATAGAGCCGACAATCTTACCTTTGACGCGCAGGGTTTCGGCTTTGACTTCGCCAGTAATCTCACCGCTAGATCCAATCGTAATGTCGCCTGCGGTTACGTCGCCTTCGACTTTACCATCAATCTGCAAGGCGCCATTAGATTTGATCGAGCCTTTGATCTCAACGTCGGAACAGATGATCGAGGCGCCGACGCGAGAGGCAGGTTTTGAAGACGCTCCTCGAACTGCGTCTTGCGCTGGGGTGTAGCCGGGGGTGTCGCCTTTAGTCTTCGTGAACATGTTTTCCTGCCTTAATGAACTCTACTGGGTTGTACTGTTTGCCATGGAACAGCACTTCGTAATGAAGGTGTGGACCTGTGCTGCGCCCGGTCGAACCCATGGTCCCGAGCTTATCCCCGATCACAACCTCTTGTCCCTTTTTTGCCACTATACGATTAAGATGCGCATAACGCGAGACAAATCCTCCGCCATGGTCAACATCTACCACGCGGCCATAGCCACTCTTGCGACCGGCATAGATTACAGTGCCTGGTCCAGCCGCCACGATTGGTGCATTCCAGCCAGCGCCCATATCGATGCCGCCATGCCAGCTCGGACGTTTCCGGAATGGGTCGATCCGCATGCCAAAAGGAGAGGTAATGCGCGACGGAATACCGATCGGAGTCGCAAGTGGAAGGTTTTCCACCAGGTTCTCGAAGTAACGCGCTTCTTCCATGCGGGCCGCGACCTGGGCCACGCGGACAGCAAAGCGTTCTTCTTCTGGGGTGTCGAATTGGCCTGACATCAGGCTTGAGAAACTGACTTCCGGGCCGCCCATATTTTCGCCACTGGAAATACGACCCGCGCCAACCTTGGTCAGCTGCAGGATGCCGCGCGCCGCTTCGGCGCGCTCGACGGCCATTTCTTCAATATTATCTAGGAACTGGTCTTGCTCGCCGCGGATCTTGCTCACATCGCCACGCAGGCCAACCTGCGGCAGGCGGCTCTCGACTTCGGCGAAACGCTGCGATTGCCGAGCGTCTGCCTCATCGATCGAGGCTGTCACCAGGAGAGATGCCGAGTTTCCCCTTAGCGCCGAAACCTCCAATTCTCCGCCGGTTTGAAGAGCTTCGAGCATGGTGGCCAGCGTTTCGTGCCGGCGTTGGAATTCCAGGGTGGCATCCTGGAACGCCTCAGTACGTTGTTCCAGTTGCGAAGTTGAAAGCGCTTCCTTAGCGCGCAGGTCCTGCACCCAGCGCTCAAGGCGATTGACTTCGCTCGCCGCTGAGCCGACCGCCACCGTCTTCTGTCCGAACACGACTGTGGCCGATGCGAAAAGCGACCACCCAACCAAGGCGGCTGCCGCGCAGGTCAAAATGATCTGTTGAAGAGGTGAAATTGTGAAATACCGAACTGTTCCACCGCTTCGGTGGTATATTTGGCGTTCCGGGAAGGCCCGGCGCACGAAGTCTGAGACTTTTCCAGTCGATTTCATTCTACGCACCTATCCGCAGGTAAGACGCCAATAGGGGGTGGGGCACGACGTCTTGATTGGTGATGTCACACAGTAACCTCATTGTGATCGAGACGAAAAGCCCCCTTTTACGGTTTTCTGTCCTAAATCTAGGTCATACGGGTAAAATTCGCCTTAAAGAGTTTTCATTTGACGAATTAGCCATTCAAAATTGCCCGAGTCGCGTCAAGGACCGCTTGAGCATGCCCTTTGACCTTCACTTTGCGCCAGGCTTCCGCAATCGATCCATCGGCCAAAATCACGAAGGTTGATCGCTCGATTCCCATATACTTTTTGCCATACATATTTTTCTCCACCCAGACACCGAACTGTTCGCACGCATCATGATTTTCATCGCTGGCCAAGAGGACGGTTAGCTCCTTTTTGGTCTTGAAGTTGGCGTGGCTTTTCAAGCTGTCTTTCGAGACCCCGATAATTTGCACGTCGAGCGCCTCAAAATCAGACTTGAGTGCGGAAAAGTCGATCGACTCTGTCGTGCAGCCGGGTGTGTTATCGCGAGGATAGAAATAAACTACATGCGCCGCCCCTGTTGGAGCGCCAAGATTGACGCTTTCTTCATCGCTGACTGGAATTGTCACCTTGGGTGCTTTGTCGCCTTTTTCTGGTCGGTTTGTCATGGCATGTCTTTCATGTCTGGCGGGACGTGGCCCGGTTGATGTGCCGCGAGGCAGTGTGTTGATTACATGGAGCAAATGACTTGGTTCGCCAGACCACGAAAGTCATAATTTTAGAAACGCTCGGCGTCTTCTCGCTCGTGGTTATGGCGGCAATTGGCGTCTTGGCTTTTATGCTTGCGAGTGGTCCGGTCGAACTTGGCGTGTTCCGAGACGATGTCGAACAGGCGATGACGCGGGCCAGGGATGGACGGCCGGTCACGGTAGAGCGCCTGACCTTGCAATGGTCGCCGTCCGAGCGTCGCATCTTCGTCGTGGCGGACAATGTCTCTTTAAAAAACGCAAGTGGCGAGCAGGCAGGCTTCGCTCAGATTGCCGAGCTGACTTTGGACGCTGGCGATATTTTGCTCGGCCGTGTCGAAGTCCTTCAGGCGAATTTGAAATCTGGTTGGGTCGAGGTTCAGAATACGGGGCCGAACAAGTGGACAGTGGCCGGAGACCCGATGCCGGAGATTCGTGCCGCAGCACTTCCGCAGACACCACAAGAATGGCTGGATCGCACCAATGCTATCCTCGGCGACATCCTGGTCGGGCTACAAGTCCTTGACGATGCGATCGAACTGGAAGTGCTTGAATTCAGCGATATGGATTTGCGCGTGCTCGATGCAGAGCGAAACTCGATTGGCACGATCTCTGCGGCCGCGGCGCGGCTATCTCACCCAGATGAAGACATCTCAATCCAATTGACGGGGGACGGACAGGGGGTGGGCCTGCCAGAAATTTTCTCGATCTCGCTCGACACCTATGATGCTTATCAATCCATGAAAGCCGTCCTTGATGTCGGGGTTCTGCCAATCACAGATCTCGGAGCACGTTTTGGTCTGACCGGATTTGAGAATAGTGACCTTAGGCTCGGCACCTCATTCAATGCTGAAGTCTCTCGCGCTGACGGGCTGGAGCAGGTTGGCTTAGTCGTGTCGCGCGAATCCGGAGTGTTGCAGATTGATGTTGCCGATGAGACGATTAGTGACCTGACAGCGGCTTTGGCCTATTTACCTGCGGAAGACCGGGTCCGAATAGATTTCTTGCAACTGGCCTCGGAACGGTTTGCTGGTCGCCTCGAAGGGGCGCTCACGAATGTGCTGGCACAGAACGCCCTGCGCCGTCTGGAACTGGAAGCCGAGACCCTACGGATCGATTTGACAGAGACGTTCGAAGCCCCGTGGGAGGTTGAGAACGTGACGCTCGCTGCCGATATTTCGGATGATTTCACCATCTTCGATATTGATGCGCTTGAAGCCGATATTGACGAGGCCCGGTTACAAGCCAGCGGTGAGATCGATTTCCTTGTCGACCACGAGCCTGGCGAATTGCCATTCACGATCGACGCCACCGCTGAATTGGTTGGGGATATCAGCAAGGACACGATCCTGGCCTATTGGCCGGTGGCGCTGGGGCGCGGTGCCCGCAATTATGTGCGAGAGCGTTTGGAATCCGGCACGGCCACTGAAGCTACGGCGATCGTCTCGCTCAAACCGGACAGCATGGCAGAAGGTTATTTGCGCGAAGAGGATCTCGCGGTGACGTTCGCTTTTCAGGATGGCAGCGTGCGCTTCCTGAACGACATGCCGCCGGTCGAAAACGCAGTCGGAACCGGCCGGGTTGGGGGCAATAGTCTCGACATCACATTGATCAGCGGCACTTATGATGATTGGGTGTTGCAGTCCGGCGCGGTTGATTTCCCAGCCTTCAATCCGCGCGGCGAACCGTTCACCGTTACCGCCTATGGCAATGGCCCGGCGGTCAGCGTGCTGCGGCAATTATCGGCGTCGCGCTTGCGATTGCAGGAACAGACAGGGTTTGATCCTGAGCGCGTGAGCGGCGAAGGCACGGCCTCGTTCAAACTGACCCGTCCTGCGCTTAGCGATGTTCCGCTCGAAGATCATATCATGGAAGTCAAAGGTCAAATTCGGGAGGGCGGCTTAAAAGGCGCGGTCGGGCCCTTCGATCTCACAGATGGCAGTGTCAATGTCGATATCACCCTCGACCGCATGATCCTCACCGGCTTTGGCAATATGGGCACCTCGCCGGTTCAGTTCACCTGGCGCGACTCGTTTGATGATGAGGGGCAGCCGGCCGACTTGTCGGCAACCGCTGTACTCACTTCGGACTTGCTCAATGTGTTCGGGCTGGTCGGTCGGGCGTTCCTGAACGGCGAAGTCCCGGCTGAAATGCAAGGCAAGGTCGGTGCGGGCGGATTACAGAATGGCACTTTTGCATTTGATCTTTCAAATGCCCGTCTGGACTTGTCCGAAATCGACTGGGTGAAGCCGGCAGGGCAAACGGCGCGGGCGACCCTGAATTATTCAGGCGACTTGAGAGAGCAGGCGGCCGGTTTACGCTTCACGACCGAGGATGCCTCTCTTGATGGCGATTTGCGCCTCGCCACCGATGGGCGCCTTCAATCTCTCGACTTGCGCCGCTTCTTCATCGAAGATTCTATTGACGTGGCAGGGCGTATCGCACGCACCGAGACGGGTGGCTTCGATATTGAGCTGGATGGCGATTATCTGGATATTTCCGGCCTGCTAACGGATCTCGGCTCGATCGAGGATATGGGTGATGGCGGCGAAGGCTTTGATCTGGACTTCGCTGCGACCGTCGACCGCTTGCGGCTGCGCCGAAACCTCGACCTGATCGGATCGTCGCTCCAGCTAGAGTTCTCGAAAGCCGCTGGTTTCCAATCCCTGCGTGCAAGCGGCAACACGATCGCGGGAGCGACTTTCATAGCCAATCTACAGAATGAAGGCACCGACCAACCGCTTGCCCTTGAGCTGAAGACAAGTGATGCGGGTTATCTTGCCAGCGCCTTTTTTGGCGTCGATTTCATTGAGGGCGGCATTCTTGATTTGCGCGGCGGTTTAGCGACGTCGAGCTCTCCGGCGCGTCTGAGAGCGACAATTGAAGACACGCGCCTTACCAATGCGCCCTTCTTTACCCAGATCCTGTCTTTGGCCTCATTGCGCGGTTTGACCGATACCCTTGCTGGCGATGGCGTCCTGTTCTCTCGGATCGAAGCACCGATTACAATTGGTGGCGGGCGCTATGTGATAGATGGCGGTCGGGCCAGTGGCCCAGCCCTTGGCCTCACAGTCAATGGCTGGATCGGGACCGACGGTGAAGGGATCAATTTGAACGGAGTGCTGGTGCCGAGCTTCGGGGTCAATTCCGTACTGGGCGGGGTGCCGATCATTGGCGACCTGATTGTCGGACGCGAAGGCGAGGGGATCTTTTCAATCACGTATTCTGTCGTTGGGACGCTGGAAAAGGCGCAAGTCGCTGTCAATCCATTGTCGGCGGTAACACCGGGGATCCTGCGTCGGATTTTTGAGAACCCGTCAGATACGTCAATCCCGAATGCCTTGCCGGTGGACCCAAATCTGAAACCCCCGACAGAAAAGCTGCCAGAGCTTCCGGATGAAGAAATCCTGTCGCCGACGCCGGGCAGTGACGGTTGATTTAGACCGGCTTGACCAGAGCGATCCGCTTTTTGCCGACCTGAACCTTAAACGCGTCAACATCAGCCAGGGCATCGCTCCAGACATGGGTTTGATCGGCGGCGATCTTTTCATCATTCACGCGGACCGCGCCTTCGCCCATTTTGCGTCGAGCTTCCCCGTTCGAGGCAACCAGTTCCCCGGCGCGGAGCAAGGCCGTCGTCGTCGGGCCGTCGGCAAAGTCTGCCTTGGCAATTTCAAACGTGGGCAGGTCCGCTGACACGCCGCCGCCGGTAAAGGCTTTGCTCGCAGCCGCTTCAGCCTCTTTCGCCGCTTGCTCACCATGCAGCATGGTTGTGGCCGCATTGGCGAGGGCGATCTTAGCCTGATTGATCTCGGCGCCTTCCAAGGCCTCGAGCTTAGCGATTTCATCAAGCGGCAGGTCGGTAAACAGTTTCAGGAAGCGGCCGACATCAGCATCTTCTGTGTTGCGCCAGAACTGCCAATACTCATATGGACTGCGCTTTTCAGCATTGAGCCAAACCGCGCCATCCGCCGTCTTTCCCATCTTGCCGCCAGACGCTGTGGTGATGAGCGGGCTGGTCAGCCCAAAGCCTTGGCCCCCATCTGCTTTGTGGATCAGGTCGACGCCGCCGACAATATTGCCCCACTGGTCGGATCCGCCCAGTTGCAGGAAACAGCCATGACGACGCGACAATTCAAGGAAGTCGTAGGACTGTAGAAGCAGGTAGTTAAATTCCAAGAAGGTGTAGGGCTGCTCATTGGTCAGGCGGCGTGCAACCGTATCCTGTTTCACCATCGTATTGATGGTGAAGTATTTCCCGATGTCGCGGAGGAATTCGATATAGCCGATCCGGCTTAGCCATTCGTCATTATTGACCATGATCGCATCGGTCGGGCCGTTGCCAAATGTCAGGAAGGGTTCAAAGGCTTTCATGATGCCTGAAATGTTGGCGGCGATCTGGTCTTCGGTCAGGATCGGCCGGGACTTTTCCTTATCGGTCGGGTCGCCCACCTTAGTCGTTCCGCCCCCCATCAAAACGACGGGCTTGCCGCCAGCCTGTTGCAAGCGGCGCAGCATCATAATTCCGACTAATGAGCCGACGTGCAAACTGTCCGCGGTCGCATCGAAGCCAATATAGGCGACTGGGACGCCGTTTTCGCAATAAGCATCCAGCTCGGCCGTATGTGTGGCTTGCTTGATATAGCCGCGTTCTTCGAGCGTACGCAGAAAGTTGGATTTGTAGTCGCTCATCACAATTTTCCTTGGTGAAGCGGCGCGGTTAGCATGACTGCTGGCGGGTTAGAACCGGGGCAGGGCAGAAATGCGAGATTTTTTAAAGGTTTCGGCCAGCGCGCATCAATAAAGATGAAAGGCGGAAGATTGGTCGTGCCAGGCGCTTAGATCGCGCTCGAGTTGCCGATCGAGATCATCAGGCGTTGCGTTTGGATCATCGACCCAAAGCCTCAGCTCATCCGACCCGTTGATGATATCGATGGCCGGATGGCCTTCAGTATATTCATATTTAAAGTCCAGGCCGCGCCATAGCTCATAGTCTGGATAGAGATTGCGAATGGCTTTGAAGGCGAGCGCCGTAACCCGCCAGGGCTTGAATCGCTCAGGGTCAAAGAAGCCGAGTTCCGCATGGATCTGAAACCCTTCGCACAGCTGGCCGGCATGTTTGTGAAAGGTTGGTTCAAACCAGGCTGGGCGAAGCTTGCACCCAGTGAGCCAATGTGGGGCTAGGCGTTGCATTTCTGTGATCAAATCATTGGCCTTTAGGGCTGGTGCGCCGATCACTTCCAAAGCCCGCGTGGTGCCGCGACCTTCAGACAGCGTCGCGCCCTCGACCATGACGGTGCCGCCATAGGCCCGGGCCATGTTGAGGCTGGCCGCATTCGGACTCGGATTGACCCAGGCCCGCTCGGACACCGGCCAGCCATAGCCTGGTCCCTCGTTGGGCGTGTAGCCGGTCATCTTGATGACTTTATACTCAACGTCGATTTGCTTGGACGCGATGTACCAGGCGCCGAGCTCGCCCATTGTCAGGCCATGCACCATCGGAAACTCAGCCGCGCCGACAAAGCTTTGCCAGCCCGGGCGTAGGGTCAGGCCGTCAATCGGTCGGCCCGCCGGGTTTGGGCGATCGAGCACCCAGACCGCTTTGCCATAGCGCGCCGCTTCTTCGATCACATAAACGAGGGTGGTGAGATAGGTGTAGACCCGGCAGCCGAGGTCCTGAAGGTCATAGAGCACGACATCCAGAGGCTCGAACATTTCAGCGGTTGGACGACGGTGCTCACCATAAAGAGAGAAAATTGGAATGCCGAGGTCGGGGTCGCGATAATCCTCGGTCTCGATCATATTGTCCTGCTTGTCGCCGCGCATGCCATGCTGTGGGCCGAGTGCACAGGTCACATTCACATCGTCCAGCGCGGCCAAGGCATAAAGCGAGTGGTCGAGCGTCGCCGTGACCGAGGCCGGATGTCCGACCAGACCGATCCGTCGTCCGGACAGCTCGGCGCGCAGCGTGTCGTCATGCAGAAGGCGGTCAATGCCGAATTGAATGCTCATGATCTAATCCAGACTGAGTTGAAAGGTCTCTGATCGGTGAAAATCAGGTGCTTCGCCAAGATGGTCCAGCGCCCAATAAGACCGACTGCCAGACTTGGTCTCTAGAATGGCCGTGGGGCCGAATTGGCGCGGTTCTGTGACGATTTCGGGCGGCCATTCGAGCTGCGATACGGACACTGTCAGTCGCGCGTCGGTTTGAATGGTCTCGATTTTCGGCGGCGTGCAGTTCAGGTTTCTGCCACCTTGGCGATAGTGATCAAAAGCATAGGCTGCCCAATCACCGCCCGGCGAAAAGTTGAACTCGAAATACTGATCGCTGGCAGTGTCCCGAACAAACAGTTCGAAACAGGTATGCTGCCAGAGCTGATCTCGTCGCCCCCCTGGCTCGCGCGTCGGTAGGCGCAATGTCTCGATTAGCCCGTCGACGCGATATGTGAGGCACAGGCCATCTTCTGCGCGCATCAGGGAGACGCTCAAGCGCTCAATCCCGGCACTTGGATGTGCGGGGTGTGCAACAAGGAAGACGGGCTGTTCAGGCATGCGAGCTCGCGGCGAATTGGAGCCGATTAGCTAGCTGATTCAACCCGGTTTGTCGCCTCAGCCTTGTGGCGTGTTGTCTTCCGGCTTCAGCGGGAGGGCGCGCGGGATGGGCGGCTTGCGGCTGCCAGCCTTGGCGGCTGCGGCTTCTGCCTCGCGTCGAAGCTTCTCTTCGTCTTCAATCAAACGGCGGTCGACATAAGCCGAGCAGAGATCAATCAGATCATCATGCTTATCCTGGAAGAAATGATTGGCACCAGGGATCGATGCCCGTTCAATTTCCTCGCCTTTCTGGATGCGGACCTTGGTCAGCGCACGTTCGACGTCAGATGGTTTGGAGATCGCGTCGCTTTCGCCGGAAATGATCAAGCCAGAGGCCGGGCAGGGGGCCAGGAAGCTCAAATCATAATGATTGGCGGGCGGTGCGATGGCGAGGAAACCATCAATCTCAGGGCGTCGCATCAACAGTTGAAGCGTGATCCAGGCCCCGAAAGAATAGCCCGCACACCAGACATAGCGCGGACTTTCGGTCAGGTTTTCCATATAATCGAGGACGAAAGCCGCATCTTCCAGCTCACCGACACCCTGGTCATAAACGCCTTGCGAGCGTCCGACACCGCGTGTGTTGAAGCGCAGAACGCCAAAGCCCTTCTCCTCAAACATCTGATAAAGACGAATGGTGATCGGGTCCTGCATCGTGCCACCCGCCCGTGGGTGCGGGTGCAGAATAAGGGCGATGGAAGCGCCTTCATATGGCGGCGGCGTATAACGGGCTTCGATCCGGCCCTGGGGGCCTTGAATGAGCATTTCTGCCATGGCGGTGTGTCTCGCTTTCTGGCGGTAAATCTAAGTCGAGCGGGCGCTATAGCGAATCTCGAACAGCAAATGCAAATTTTTCTTCAGAAAGGTTTTGAGGATCGTATGGATTTGTGTATACAAATAACTTTGAATTACAAAGCAAAGGGAAGTTCACATGATGCCATGCCGATTCAGAGACGTCGCAATCGTCGCGATTATGGGCAGTTTCATCTTGCCCGCGCATGCTGACGATCACGCAGAACATCCATTATCCTTCATGTTCGGCGAATGGGTCGGGCCAGCCAGCGGCTTTTCCCAACAAGGCCCTTTTTCCCTGACCCAAACTGAGCGCGTGGGGCCGATGTTGGACGGTGATGTCGTGGTCATTGAGGGGCGCGGATATGCGGACTCTGGCGACACGGTTTTCAACGCCTTTGCCGTCGTCTCGCCAACCGGCGCCGATGGCACCTGGGAGATGCGCTCGTACACGCAAGGCCGGGCCGGAACATTCCCCTTTGAAGTTACTGAAGACGGGTACATTTGGAGTACACCAGCAGGGCCCAACGCACGCATGGTTTACACCGCGTCCTTCAACGGCGACACATGGCACCAGATCGGTGTTTACACGCCGTCAGCTGGCCCGGAACGGCAAACGTTCGAGATGACGTTGACCCGTACCGGCGACTCCGATTGGCCAGCCGGTGATCCGGTGTCGCCCGACCTCGATTAAGCGAAGCGTAATCTGCGGGTGTCACCTTGCGCATCAGTCGCTATATGAGCGTCATGATTTATGCCGACTATAATGCCACTGCACCGGTTCGTCCGGAAGCCAAGCAAGCCATGATGGCTGCCCTGGACGTGGGCGCCAATCCGTCCAGCGTGCATGGGCCCGGCCGGGCTGCGCGCAAATTGCTGGAGCAGGCCCGCAGCCAAATCGGCTTGGCGATTGGGGCGCGCGCGCAAGACCTGATCTTCACCAGCGGCGGCACGGAGGCCAATGCGCTCGCCTTGAATGGCGTGGTCGCGCAGCTAGACGGTAAATGTACCCTGCTCGTCTCGGCAATCGAACACGAAGCGGTGACCAAGAATGCCGGTTATGCCGGCGTGCCGGTCGAGACCGCCTATGTGACCCCGGAGGGCACCTTGGATCTGCAATGGTTGCAAGATCGCCTGGCTAAGTGGGATCTGTCACGAGACGGGACACCCATCCTCGCCTTGATGATGGCGAACAATGAAACCGGTGTGATCCAACCGGTTATGGAAGCTGCCACGATGGTTCGTGAAGCGGGCGGGCTGACCCATTGCGATGCCGTTCAGGGGCTCGGAAAGGTGATGGTCAATGTCGGCTTGCTCGGTGTCGATTATTTGGCGCTATCGGCCCATAAGGTTGGCGGTCCGCAAGGGGTTGGCGCGCTCTGGGTGCGATCCGGTGCGCCTTTGAAGCCAGTTCTCTTCGGAGGCGGACAGGAACGCTCTTTGCGATCCGGCACCGAAAACCTGTCAGGGATTGCCGGGTTTGGCGCCGCCACGGAAGCGGCGATCCGGGATATGCCGAAACTCCAAGCCCTGGCCACGCACCGCGATGCAATGGAAGCCAAGCTGGCCTCGGAGGCGGGGATCACTGTGTTCGGGGCGGGCTCAGATCGTCTCGCCCAGACTTCGAATTTTGCCATTCCGGGCTTTCGCGCCGAGACCCAGGTCATGGCTATGGATCTCGGCGGCGTCGCCGTCTCTTCCGGGTCCGCCTGTTCCAGTGGCAAGGTAAAACGCTCCCTGGTCCTGTCTGCCATGGGCGTTGAGGATGCTTTGGCGGAAAGCGCGATCCGTCTGAGCTTTGGCTGGGACAGTGAAATCGCTGATTTTGATGCCGCCGCCCAGGTCTGGTTGGACGCAGCGCGCCGCACGGTCTTGAAGTCGGCCTAGATTTTCCTTGTCGCTCGCCGCGCGGCTTTTAAAGTGCGAGCGAGGATTTGGGAGGATCTCATGAAAACACGCGCGGCCGTGGCCTTCGAGGCCAAGAAACCCCTGGAAATCGTTGAGCTGGACCTGGAAGGGCCGAAGGCGGGCGAGGTTCTGGTCGAGATCATGGCGACCGGGATATGCCACACGGATGCTTACACATTGGATGGGCTCGACAGTGAGGGATTGTTCCCGAGCATTCTCGGCCATGAAGGCGCCGGGATCGTGCGCGAGGTTGGGACCGGCGTGACCAGTGTGCAGCCGGGCGACCATGTCATTCCGCTCTACACCCCAGAATGCCGCCAATGCAAAAGCTGCCTGTCGGGCAAGACCAATCTCTGTACCGCAATCCGCGCTACGCAAGGCAAAGGCCTGATGCCGGACGGCACCTCACGCTTCTCTTATAAGGGCCAGACCATCTATCATTATATGGGCTGCTCGACCTTTTCGAATTTTACCGTCCTGCCCGAAATCGCAGTCGCGAAAATTCGCGAGGACGCCCCGTTCGACAAGGCCTGCTATGTTGGCTGCGGCGTTACGACGGGCGTGGGCGCGGTGACCAACACGGCCAAGGTTCAGGCCGGCGATAATGTGGTTGTTTTTGGTCTCGGCGGCATCGGCCTGAACGTCATCCAGGGCGCGAAAATGGTCGGCGCAGACAAGATTGTCGGGGTCGACATCAATCCGGACAAGCGCGCCTGGGGCGAGAAATTCGGGATGACCCATTTCGTCAATCCGCGCGATGTCAAAGGCTCGCTGGTCGAACATCTGGTTGAATTGACCGATGGCGGTGCCGATTATTCATTTGATTGTACCGGCAATACAGACGTCATGCGTGATGCGCTCGAATGCTGTCATCGCGGTTGGGGCGAAAGCATCATTATCGGCGTCGCCGAAGCCGGCAAGGAGATCTCAACGCGGCCCTTTCAGCTGGTCACGGGACGGGTTTGGAAGGGCACCGCATTTGGCGGCGCCAAGGGCCGGACCGACGTGCCGAAAATTGTCGATTGGTACATGAATGAGAAGATCCAGATTGATCCAATGATCACGCATGTCTTGAAACTGGATGAGATTAATCAGGCCTTTGACCTGATGCATGAAGGCAAAAGCATTCGCTCCGTGGTGGTGTTCTAAAAAGAGGAAACAAAATGTTCTCACACATGATGGTCGGCTCGGACGACATTCAGAAATCCAAGGCGTTTTACGACGCCACATTTAAAGCCATTGGCGGTCCTGAAGCGATTGTCGATCCAAAAGGGCGGCTTGTTTACATGCATAAGGGCGGCGTGTTTCTGGTCACAAATCCGATTGATGGCGCGCCGTGCAGTCATGGCAATGGCATGACCATCGGGTTCGCCATGGATAGCCCGGAGCAGGCGGATGCCTGGCATGCGGCTGGGGCTGCAGCTGGCGGCACGCCGATCGAGGACCCACCCGGCTGGCGCGAGAATGCCACTGGTCGGCTTTATCTGGCTTATCTGCGCGACCCAGATGGCAATAAGCTCTGTGCTCTGCATCGGGGATAAGTAACCGCATTAACCCTAATCCGGTTGCCGCGCGCGTGCGTATCAAGGGCATGAACAAGGAGTTCCTCCCATGCGCTTTGCTCTGCTCGCCGCGGCAGCCATTGCTGTCCTGCCTACAACTGTGAGTGCCACAGAAGAACCGGCGCACGAGACGTTGGTCAAAGATGGAAAATATGAAATCCGCCAATACGAACCGACCATAGTGGCAGAGGTCGAGATCACGGGCGATATGCGCCGCGCTGGCAATTCCGGCTTTCGCCCGCTCGCCGATTTCATTTTCGGCAACAATACAGCCCGCTCAAAAATCGAGATGACGGCGCCGGTCACCCGCGTGAAATCTGAAAAGATCGCGATGACTGCACCGGTGACGCGGACCATGGAGAATGATGTCTGGACCGTTGCCTTCGTGATGCCGCGTGAATGGACCATGGATACGTTGCCGGTGCCGAACAATCCGGACGTGTCGATCCGCGAAGTCCCCGGTGAGCTCATGGCCACCGTCAAATTCTCCGGCGTTGGCCGCGAACGCATGTTCGAACAGAAGCAGACTGCCCTGGAGTCCTGGCTCGAGCAGCAGGGCTACGAAGCCACCGGCGCCCCTAGATATGCAGGCTATGATGCGCCTTGGGTGCCCGCGCCATTTCGCCGAAATGAAGTGATGATCCCGGTCGCGCCGAGCGCGTCCGTCAGCTAGCCGCGACATTCGCACGCTTTGATGTCGATTGGGGGTGAAAATTCGCCCCAACTGTTCCATATTGGGGGCAGTCGAATAGGAGCACGGCATGGAATGCTGCGGCGGTATCGAGGAACACGAGGACGATTGCGTGGAAGTCAAAGTCAAGGACAGTATTGACGAAGGCACGGTCGCGGCGGCGAAGGCGCTCGAATCTGAGAACTATTCGGCTGGCTTCTCAACCGAGATCGAGACCGAGTACGCGCCAAAAGGCCTCAACCCGGACATCGTCAAATTCATCTCCGATAAAAAGGGCGAGCCGGAATGGCTGCTCGACTGGCGGATGAAGGCCTATGAACGCTGGCTGACCATGGACGAGCCGGATTGGGCCATGGTGCGTTATGAGCCGATCGATTATCAGGACATCTATTACTACGCCGCGCCGAAAGCCGGGGCGAAATATGAATCAATTGATGATGTCCCGAAAGAGATTTTGGAGACATACGAAAAACTCGGCATCCCGTTGCGCGAGGCAGAAGTCCTGCTCGGCGTCGAAGGCGCGGCTGAAACCGCGATCGAAGCGCGGACCGAGAATGATCGTCCGAAAGTTGCTGTTGACGCGGTCTTTGACTCTGTTTCGGTCGCGACGACCTTCCGGGAAGAGCTGAAGAAAGCGGGCGTGATCTTCATGTCGATTTCCGAAGCTGTGCATGAGCACCCGGAACTGGTGAAAAAATATCTCGGCACCGTCGTGCCGCAATCTGATAATTATTTTGCGACCCTGAACAGTGCCGTGTTCTCAGACGGGACCTTTGTTTATGTCCCGCCAGGTGTGCGTTGCCCGATGGAACTCAGCACCTATTTCCGCATGAACGCGGAGAATACCGGCCAGTTCGAACGCACGCTGATCGTTGCAGACAAGGGCTCTTATGTCTCTTATCTCGAAGGCTGCACCGCCCCGATGCGCGATGAAAACCAGCTGCACGCAGCCGTTGTCGAACTGGTCGCGCTCGAAGATGCCGAGATCAAATATTCGACGGTCCAGAATTGGTGGCCAGGCGATGAGAATGGCAAAGGCGGAATCTATAATTTCGTCACCAAGCGCGGCGACTGTCGCGGCGCGCGCTCGAAGATCAGCTGGACCCAGGTTGAAACCGGATCGGCCGTAACCTGGAAATATCCAAGCTGTGTTCTGCGTGGAGACGACAGTGTTGGCGAGTTTTACTCGATCGCCGTCACCAATGGCCGTCAGATGGCCGATACTGGCACCAAGATGATCCATCTCGGTAAGCGCACCCGCTCGCGGATCATTTCCAAAGGCATCAGTGCTGGTAAGTCAGACAATACCTATCGCGGGCTGGTCTCGGTGCATAAGAAGGCCGATCAGGCCCGGAATTTCACGCAGTGTGATAGTCTTCTCATTGGTGATCGTTGCGGCGCGCACACGGTGCCCTATGTCGAGAACCGACGCGCCGATGCGCAGCTTGAGCATGAGGCAACGACCACCAAGCTGTCTGATGATCAGCTTTTCTATGTTCGCCAGCGCGGCGTCGGTGAAGAAGAAGCTGTGGCGCTGCTCGTCAATGGCTTCGTCCGCGAGGTGCTGCAAGAATTGCCGATGGAGTTCGCGGTTGAAGCGCAAAGTCTGCTCAAGGTTAGTCTCGAAGGCAGTGTTGGTTAGGACATGGCAGGATTTTAAAATATCACCGCGTCGCCAGCATATGTCTTGAGGATATCTAGCAGTTTGTCAGGCGACGCATAAGGCACGAATAGATCCCCGGAGTCGGCGAAGATGATCGGCAAGTCGAGCCGCTCAGCTTCTTTCGTGATCGAGCCTGTCCACTTGTCGGTGGTTTCCACCCCGGAAAGGATCACGGCCTGGCCGCTGCCGCTTGTGTCTGGGTTCCATTCAGTATCGACCATCAAGGCGGTTCTCAGTTCATAGAAAAACACGTCCGGCGGCATATTCTGAAGAAACAGGCCAGCCTTTTTGAAGTCCGCTTCATTGGCTGAGACATAAGCCTGATCGCCTGGGCTCTTTTGTGCAAATTGTTGGTAAAACCAAAGCGAATCCCGTCGCAAAACAGCGCGCAGGCCCCGCACCGCGATTTTCAGGCCGCTTTTTGATAACACGGTTTGACGGATCATCCGCTTCAGCCATGGCGGGCGAATAACATCCCATATTGCGGGGTGGAAAAGGGGGTTGGCGTAAACGGTGAAAGCGATATTGGCATTCAATTGTGCGAGCCGCATGCAAATGGAATTCGACGTGCCCATGCCCAACAGGATGACGTCTTGAAGTCCGAGTGTTTCGAGCGCAATCGATAAAAGGGCGGTCTCTGCAGCGACCGGCGCCAGTTTATTGACCTCTGAATGGACCATCAGAGCGGCGGGTAAGGATGCCGTGAACCCAAACCCCGGTCGACGGATGAAGATGACCTGATATCCTGCGTTCCACATTTTCTCACAAAACTGGACCGAAGGCGGCATCGGCAGGTCGATCGAATTGACAATCACTAAAGGCCGTTTTGCGGTGAGCTCGCGATTATAGATCATCACCTCAATCTCGATCGAGGTGTCGCCGACTTTCATCCGGCGCATGCGACGACGGTCATTCGCAAGATGACCTTCGCTATGCGTATCGTATATGTACCCCGCCCTCGTCATGGGCTGCGACCCTATTTCGAATGAGTTGAAAAGTCCATTTCAGTGTCACATTCATTCAAGCGGCATAGCTCTTGCTGAAACAATGAGCATGTATTCGCCTGAGACACGAAAATTAAGGAAAATGTCCCGTTTTTGCGCCACCGCGGCGGCATTGGTCCTGACCGCATGTGCGAATTCACCAGCGCCTGAGCGAACATACCTGATGCCCGAGCAGGTCGCGGCACCGACAATTCAGGTCGAGAATATTGCGAACGCGCTTGAGCGTTTTCTCAGCCAAGACGGCGATCAGCTGATCCTCTTGCCCAACCGATTGGATAAAACGCGGCTGGATTATTCGATGGAAAGCCTTCACGTCATTGATCGATGGTTGGTCGACATTCACACGATCAATCGCTTGCAAGGGGAGGCTGGCAAAGCGGGTGAGACACTAATGCTAGACGGACGCGGGGATAATTCGGTCGTTTTTGCCGGATTGTATCTGGGGCAGGTCATCCGCGCGCATTCGGAGTTGCCCTGGCAATGGCAGCGGTTTGACACATTCCTAGAAACCAATCCGGTGTTTGCGGAGCATTATGGCCGGGATGCCGGGCTGGACACGTTCGTTCTGGTCGGCCCTCAAGGCGCAGCCACGCCGATCAACACTGCCTTGAAGCGCGTTTTGTTCGGCAAGGAAGAAAGCGTCGCCTTCATCGCTCAATTGATGATGACGGAAGTCGACCTCGAAAAAGCCATGACCAGCCAGGATTTGCTGGGCATGGATCGCCGCGATTGGGCAGGCTGAGCGGTCTACTCTTTCACCGATCGGCTAAATGTGAATGAGAACGCAAGTGACAGGATAAGCGGCACCCAAATTGGCAGCTCTCCGAGACCCGGCGTGTTCAACGCTTCAGCCAGATGGTCATCGACGCACCACCATAGCAAAAACAGCCACATTTTCGAATTCCTTTCAAAAAATACTTATTGATAAACAATAAGAATTTGGCGCTTGTGTTTCAAGAGGGCGCCGCAATTAACCCGTGTGCGCGGGGCTCTAACTGGAGAAAAAAGTTCCAAGCGTCCCGCTCCGGCACGATTTGCGCTCGATTGCGGCATTTGACCCTTTGAAAAATGCGCCCGTTCGCTCTACATGCGCGGCATGTTGAAACTTGAAAATCTCACCGCCACCGTTGGCGAGGATGACGAGGCGAAGACCATTATCAATGGCTTGTCTCTGGACGTGCCTGCGGGCGAGGTTCACGCGATTATGGGGCCAAATGGCGCCGGCAAATCGACCCTGTCTTATGTCCTAACCGGGCGCGACGGCTATGAAGTGACTGGCGGTAGCGCCACCCTGGAGGGGGATGACCTTCTGGACATGGATCCGGAAGAGCGTGCTGCGAAGGGCTTGTTCCTGTCGTTCCAGTATCCGGTTGAGATTCCCGGTGTGCCGGTCATGACCTTTGTTCGAACAGCCATGAACGCACAGCGCAAACTGCGTGGCGAAGAAGAGATTTCAGCTCCCGATTTCATCAAGAAGTCCCGTGAGATTGGCCAGAAACTCAATCTCACAACTGACATGTTGAAACGTCCGCTCAATGTCGGCTTTTCCGGCGGGGAGAAGAAACGCCTCGAGATTTTCCAGATGATGATGCTGGAACCAAGATTTGCCATCCTAGATGAAACCGACTCCGGCCTGGATATTGACGCGCTGCGAACCGTCGCGGACGGCGTCAATGCGCTGCGCAGTCCAGAGCGTGGCATGCTGGTCATCACCCACTATCAACGCCTGCTCGATCATATCAAACCGGACAAAGTGCATGTGCTCGCCAATGGCAAGATCATAAAGACCGGTGGCCCTGAGCTGGCGCACCGGCTTGAGGAAGAAGGCTATGATGGCGTCTTGGGAGAGGCGGCATAGTGGCTCTGTCTATTGACGCCTTGAAAGAGAAGTTCCGCAATCCGGGCACGGCCGAGCTCGAATTGATTGCACGCTATGCAATGCTCCCTGAAAGCGGACAGCGTGAGCGGGCCTTCGAGGCGTTCGCTGAAACCGGCCTGCCGCATCGGCGTATGGAAGCCTGGAAATGGACGGACTTTCGCGCCGCGCTCAAACAGGTTGAGGCTTCGGCGCAAGGCAGCCAATGTGCCCCGCTGCCGGCTTTCGAGCACCCAGTGATCGAATTTACGCCGGAAGGCGTTAC
The DNA here is from genome assembly GCA_024743315.1 of Hyphomonadaceae bacterium. GTDB lineage: Bacteria > Pseudomonadota > Alphaproteobacteria > Caulobacterales > Hyphomonadaceae > Henriciella. The sequence continues at coordinate 468,541 of JANSWU010000003.1, read as the reverse complement.
GCTGCCGGACACTCTACCGGATGGGATCAAACTGCATCCGCGGGACGAGGCGCAGGCGCTCGGCAATGCCGAGGAGGTGCCGCTCGGTGCGATGACGGCGGCGCTGGCCGGACGCGTTGGTGGGATGGACACGCTGATCATTGAGGTCAATGCACCAACCGATACGCCGTTGCATATCGTGACGCGAGGCGATCGCGGTGAAACCAATTTTGCCCGGATCGCCGTGATTGTTCGCCCCGGCGCGACCCTGGATCTGATCGAAAGCCATGTCGGTGGGGTTGGTTTCTCATCCTTCCTGATCGAGATCGGCATGCAAGAAGGCGGCGTCGTGCGCCGAACCGTTTTGCAACGCGGCAGCGCCGACGAAGCACAGGCCATCACGGCGGTGGTTAATCTCGGCGACACATCGGAATACACCCAAACAGCCCTGGCGTTCGGGGCGAATATTGCCCGTCTTGAGACTCATTTGCGCCATCAGGAGAGCGGTTCGACCGCCACGCTGAATGGGGCCTACCTGACCGCTAAAGGGTTTCACGCTGACTTTACCAGCCATGTCCGACACGGCGCGCCAGCTTCGGTGACGCGGCAAGTCACCAAAGGCGCTGTGCTTGATGGCGGCACCGGCGTGTTTCAGGGCAAATTCCACGTGCCGCGCACCGTGGGGCAATATACCGACGCCGATATGCAGCATCAGGCGCTCTTGCTCGAAGACGGCGCGCAAGTCTTCGCCAAGCCTGAGCTCGAAATCTATGCCGACGATGTGGAATGCGCACATGGCAACACATCCGGTACGCTCGATCCAAACCAGCTTTTCTATATGCGCCAGCGCGGCATCCCGGAAGCCGAAGCGCGCGCTTTGCTTACCGAAGCGTTCATTGCCGAGGCTTTGGAAGAGGCCAGTGACAGTGTCCAAGCAGCGTTGCTCGATGCGGCGAGAAGCTTCCTGACCGAGACCGTTCGATGAGCCGTGCGTTTGACGTCGAGACCATCCGGGCCGAGTTTCCGATCCTGTCACGTGAGGTGAATGGCAAGCCGCTGGTCTATTTCGACAATGCCGCCAGCGCCCAAAAGCCGGACGCGGTCCTCGACGCCATGTCTGATCAGGCCCGCACCGCTTATGCGAATGTCCATCGCGGTATCCATACGCTGGCGAACGAGACCACCGAAGCCTATGAAGGCGCCCGCGAAAAGGTCCGCGCTTTTGTGAATGCCGGATCGGTGAACGAGATCATCTTCACCAAGGGTGGCACCGAAGCGATCAACCTGGTCGCCAATGGCATCGCCAATGAGATCAAGCCCGGTGATGAAATCGTGCTCTCGATCATGGAGCACCATTCGAACATCGTGCCCTGGCACTTCCTGCGCGAGCGCTATGGCGCCGTCCTGAAATGGGTCGATGTCGACGAGACTGGCGCGCTTGATATGGCGGCGCTTGAGGCCGCGCTCACTGAGAAAACCCGCATGGTCGCCATCACGCATATGTCGAATGTGCTCGGCACCGTAACTGACGCCGCTCAGATCGTGCGTTTAGCGCACGCAGTTGGCGCGGAAGTGTTGCTCGATGGCTGTCAGTCGGGTGTTCATCTAGACATCGATGTCCAGGCCCTCAATTGCGACTATTATGTCCTGACCGGGCACAAGATTTATGGCCCGAGTGGCATTGGCGCGCTGTATGGCAAGGCTGACGCCCTGGCCCGTCTCCGTCCGTTTCAGGGCGGCGGCGAAATGATTGAAATCGTCGAGCGCGAGCGGGTCACGTATAATGAAGCTCCGCACAAGTTTGAGGCGGGCACGCCGCCCATCCTGCAGGCGATTGGATTTGGCGCGGCGATTGACTGGCTCAGCCAGTTCAATCACGCCGATGTCGCGGCCCACGAGCACGCCATCTATCAACGCGCCTATGAAGGTGTTCGCGGCGTCAATGGACTGACCGTGCATGGCACAATGCCAGGTAAGGGCGCGGTCCTGTCTTTTTCTATCGATGGTGCCCACCCACATGATCTGGCACAGATCCTGGATAGATACGGCGTCGCCGTGCGCGCCGGACATCATTGTTGTCAGCCGCTAATGGACGAACTCGGCGTTTCGGCCACGGCGCGTGCCAGTTTCGGCATTTACAATACGGCCGATGAAGTGGATGCCTTTATCGAAGCGCTACACAAAGCGCGTGGAATGCTTATATAGGTTTCGAAATGGCAGACGATTTGACCCCTCGCGACGTGATTGACGTCTCTGCGCCGGAACCGACACCAGCGGAGACGTCGGCGATTCCACAAGCTGAACTGAATCGCATCACCGACGATCTCATTGCCGCGTTCAAAACCGTCTACGACCCGGAAATTCCGGTGGATATTTACGAGCTCGGCTTGATTTACAAAGTCGATATTGATGATGACCGCAAGGTTGACATCGTGATGACTCTGACTGCGCCAGGCTGCCCGGTCGCCGGTGATATGCCGGGATGGATTGAAACGGCCGCGCGGACCGTCGATGGCGTCGATGATGTTGAGGTTCAACTGACCTTTGACCCGCCTTGGGATCCGTCACGGATGTCCGACGAAGCGCGTTTGGCGCTGAACATGCTTTAATTGAAGCGCAAGCGTTTCAACCCTATGTAGGAAACATGGCTAGACGACCTCGCCCCAAACTTGTGACTCTGACCGACGCTGCGGCAGCGCGCGTGGCGGAGATCATGGCCGATAAAGGTGCCGGCTTTTTGCGTGTCGGCGTGACCAATGGCGGCTGCGCGGGTATGGAATATGTCATGGATTATGTCGAAGCGCCGGAGCCCTTGGACGAGATTGTCGAAGACAAAGGCGTAAAAATCGTGGTCGATGCGAAAGCCGTCCTGTTCCTGCTCGGTTCCATGGTCGATTATGAGACCACATTGCTCCACGAAAAGTTCACGTTCACCAACCCAAACCAGACAGATGCGTGTGGCTGTGGTGAGAGCGTGACGATTATTCCGGCCGCAGCGGAATAAAAAACCCGACCGCATGGATGCGGCCGGGTAGGAACTCTTGTACTTTTTCGTATTTAGCTGGTCGCTTCGCAAGAACTTGCAAAGCTCTTGAATTGGTCATCCACGCCGGGCAATTCGAATGTCATTTCACCGAGCCGGCTCACCGTCATCGTTACCGGGCTGCCTGTAATCGCGGCATTATAGATGCGCTTGCCTTGCCAGCCCTTAGTGCTGATCAAGGTTTTTGCTGGGCGAAGGTAAAGCCAGTCGCCGTCTTTTTCTTCGGTCGTCGCCGTTTCGATTGAGCCCTTGCGCGTGCGCAGGCCAGATGTGCTCTTGATTTCAGCTTCATCGATGGAGTTGCCGTTCAAAAACACGGTGGCCTGAACGCCGACTCGTTCCGAACATGTCAGCGCAATGCTCGGTCCCGCTTCGGTAACCGTGTGCAGGAACGCCTTTCCGTTCTTGTCACCCAAAGACCATGCAGCTTCGGCATCAGCCGCGCTTGCAGAGAAGGTCAAAGCGGTTGCGGCCAGGGTCAAAGCTGCGCCAGTTTTGAGAAGATGTTTCATATCGTTCCTCTTGCATTGATTATTGAAAAACAATAACAGCTTATCGAATAAAGGCAAGGTTACATTTGTGAAATTTTCGCGACTTTTTGCTGCCCTGACACAGAATCCTTTGTCATCAGAGCCAAAATTTAGTCTGTAGGGACAAAATGGGAGGCTATTGATGGCACTGTTTCTGCTCGGCTTAGCAATATTCTTTGGCGTACATCTCTTTTCGGCCTTGCGATCGCGCGCGCCCGGTAAGGACTTGAAAGAGCGAATGGGCTTCGGCCCGTTTATGCTGCTCTATAGCGGGATCTCTCTGATCGGGTTTGTCCTGATCATATATGGCTATGGCGCGACGCGCGGCATGGGCGTGCTGTATACACCGCCTACATGGCTGGCACACATCAATTTGGTGCTGACAATACCAGCTCTGATTCTCTTGGTCGCATCGCAATTCCCGGCAGGATATATCAAGAAGGCAACGAAGCACCCGATGCTGCTCGCCGTTAAACTTTGGGCATTCGGGCATCTCTTGGCGAATGGTGAAATCAACGCCGTGATTCTTTTCGGCAGTTTCCTTGCTTATGCGGTGTTTGACCGGATCATGGTCAAGCGCCGGGGAGACAATGGACCAGGTCCGGAGGTCACACTCAATCCGATGATGGACGTTGTTTCGATCGTGGTCGGTCTGGGCGCTTGGGCGGCTTTAGCGTTTTGGCTTCACCCAATCCTGTTCGGTGTTTACGCTCTGCCGGCCTGACACCTGTCAGCAAAGCGTTTGCGCCGGCCAACTCGTCTGCTAAAGCCTGCGCGAACCGCGTAGAGAGTATTCCATGTCCGCACAGAGCCAAATCCGGCGCAAGACGGTGACCGATATTGCGAAAGCAAAGGGCGGAGCGCCGCTGGTCTGTCTGACCGCTTATGACGCGCAAGTCGCGCAATTGCTGGACCCGTACTGCGATATCCTTTTGGTCGGAGACAGTCTCGGCATGGTCGTGCATGGCTTGCCGTCGACTGTGGGCGTCACCATGGACATGATGATTCTGCACGGACAGGCCGTCATGCGCGGATCTTCGCAGGCCTTTGTCGTTGTCGATATGCCCTTCGGCTCCTACGAAACCAATTCAGATCAAGCCTTTCTGAATGCCGCTCGCTTGATGCAAGAAACCGGATGCCAGGCCGTCAAGATCGAAAGCGGAACTTACGCGGCCAAACAGATCGCCCACATGGTTGAGCGAGGTATCCCGGTCATGGGTCATGTCGGTTTGCGACCGCAAGCGATCAATGTCGACGGCGGATTTCGCGCCAAAGGACGTACCGAAAGCGAATGGGCGCGGGCCATCGCTGAAGCGGTCGCCGCGGATCAGGCAGGCGCATTTGCCATCGTGGTCGAGGGCGTAGCACCAGATCTTGCTGACGAAATTACGGCCTCCGTGTCGTGTCCGACCATTGGCATTGGTGCGTCGGCTGGATGCGACGGACAAATCCTGGTCACCAATGACCTCTTGGGCATGACCGACTGGGTGCCCAAATTTGTCAAAAAGAATGCGGACCTGAAGTCGGTCATAAGCACCGCGGCCAAGACTTATTCAGAAGAAGTGAAATCGCGGTCTTTTCCAGGGGCTGATCAAACCTATCGACTGCGCAAAGCTGCAAAGAGCTAACCTTGTCCGTTGCGGCGCAGAACGGGCACCGCTAGGGTGTCGCGGAATATCTGTTTCGAATTGTCTGGAGACGCCTGTTGGCTGACATTTTTGAAGAAGTCGAAGAAGGCTTACGCCAGGACCGTTTTTCGACGCTGTGGAAAAAATACGGTATTTTTGCCTATCTCGCGGCTGCGCTTTTGATCGGGGGGGTGGCCTTGAATGAGTATTTGCAAGTGCGCGACGCTCAAACGGTGACAGAGAATGCCACGCGCCTGGAAGCCGCGCTCGGCGAACTTGATCAGCGCAATTATGAAAATGCTGCAGATCAACTGACGAGCATCGTGTCTGATGATATCGCCCCGTCTGATGTCGCCGCACATTTTCTCGCCGGCGTCCGCCTTGATGGCAATGGCGACGCCCTGGCGGCGGCCGAAGTGTTGAAAGAAGCTGTCGGCGACGCCAGCGACCCAACCCAAAAACTCGCCCTGATCAAAGCCGCTTATCTGCAAGCGGATACGTTGACCCGAACAGAACTCGAAGCTCTCTTGGCGCCGCTGTCCAGCAGTGACGGCCCGTTCTCGGCGCTCGCCAAAGAACTGGTTGCGGCGAAGGCGCTGAAAGATGGCGATATCGAATTCGCGCGACGCGAGTTCAATTTTCTGAGAATTGCCCAAAATGTGCCACCTGGTGTGGTTACCCGAGCAGAGCAGGCGTTGGCGGCGATGCCACCTGTCGCCGTTGAGGCGCCTGAAACCGTCCCGGCGGATGAAACCGAAACTCCCGTGGCCCCAGAGGGCGGCGAAGCGACTGAGGAGACGCCTGAATGAGCGTTCAAACAGCTCTGAAACTGGCCCTGATTGGCGTCAGCTGCCTTGGATTGGCAGCGTGTTCGATTTTCGATCGTGGCCGCGCTGACCGTCAAGCAGCGGAGGCGCTCGAAAAAGAGGGCCGGATTACCATGGTGCTCGGAGATGAGCGCCTGCAACCGGATCCGGACCTTGTGAGCGAGATTATCGTATTGCCGGCAGCGCGTGAATTGTCCGACGGATGGCAACAGGCGGGCAGCCGCGCCAGCAAAGCGATCGGTCACATCGCAGCGGCTTCTGAAATGAATGTCGCGTGGCGCTCAAATGTTGGTTCTGGATCAGATCGTAAGTCAGCTTTGACCACGCCTCCGGTGGCCTCCGCAGATACGATCTATACGATCGATTCGCGTCAGTTGATTGTTGCGACTGATGCCGCCACAGGCAATCGGCGCTGGAGTCAAAAACTGGAATCAGACAATCGCCGGGATGGTACGGGGATCGGCTCTGGCATCGGTCTCGAGGGCAATACACTCGTCATTGCAAGCGCCTTTGGCTTTGTTGCAGGCATGGATGCGACCACGGGTGCTGAACTCTGGCGTACAGACACCGAAGCGCCGATGACCGGCTCACCAACCATCAAGGACGGACGCATTTTTGTGTCCTCCAATAATAATGAAGTTTTGGCACTGGATCTGGAAACTGGAGCGCTTTTGTGGAGCGATCAGGCGATTGCGGAATCGGCGCGTGTGCTGGGGTCACCGAGCCCAGCGGCCGTCGAAGACATCGTCGTGGCACCATATTCCTCAGGCGAAATCATCGCTTACCTGGCCTCGAATGGGCGTCGGCTGTGGAGTGAAGCCTTGGCCAGTGTCGGCCAGTTCACGCCAATCTCTTCGATTAATGATATTGGTGCGCGTCCCATCCTGGGCGGCGGCTTGGTGTTTGCGGCGAGCCAATCGGGTGTGCTTGCGGCGATTGATGGGCGGACCGGAAATCGCGTCTGGCAACAGCCAATTGGCACAACACAAGCGCCTGCGCTGGCGGGCGAATATCTGTTCATCGTCGGTGTCGATGCCGAACTCGCGGCGATCAAGGCCGGGACTGGCCAGGTCGTCTGGGTGAAAGACCTGGCGAAGTTCTCGAACGAGCGCCAGGAAAAAGGGCGACTGACATATGCTGGACCGATTATTGCCTCCAACCGGATCCTGATTGTGTCATCGCAGGGTGAACTCATTGCTTTCGATCCCCAAACGGGCGATGAGACTGACCGCTTGAAACTTGGCGATCCTGTCTATATCGAGCCGATTGCTGTTCAAGACAAACTGATTGTACTGACGGACGACGCGCGCCTGATCGCGATCCGCTAAGACGGGCCGGGCGCGCACCCATTCGGATCGAGGCGCGCTATGCCATTGAAAATTGCTATTGTTGGACGCCCGAATGTGGGTAAGTCGACGCTGTTTAACCGCCTGGCGGGAAAGCAGCTCGCCTTGGTGGATGATCAACCCGGTGTCACCCGCGACCGCAAGGAAGCCGAAGGGCGGCTGGCCGACCTGCCGCTAATCCTCATCGATACAGCCGGCTATGAGGACGTGAATGATGGCTCGCTGGAATCGCGGATGCGCGAGCAGACTGAAATCGCCATCCGGGAAGCCGAGCTCGCGCTCTTCCTGATCGATGCCCGCGTCGGGGTCACCGCCATGGATGAGCGATTTGCGCAAGTGTTGCGCCGCGCCGACATGCCGATTGTTTTGGCTGCCAATAAAGCCGAAGGTCGGGCGGGCGAAGCCGGGCTTTTAGAGGCTTGGAACCTGGGGCTCGGCGAACCTGTTGGCTTATCAGGCGCGCATGGCGAGGGCCTCGCGGAGCTCTATGCAGCCTTTCGTGACGCCCTTGGTGAAGAGGCCTTTGAACGGGCGCTTCAGGAAGAGCTCGAAGAGGAGCAAGACACATTCAATCACGGCATACTTGATCAGCTCGAAGGACTCGATGTCGATGATCCTCATTTGAACGAAGCCAAGCTGAGCGCCGCGCTCGAGAAAGCTGGCATCGATGATGCGGCCGAAGCCGAAGCCATTGAAGAGGCCAAAGCCGAGACCAAGACCCGTCCCATTCGGCTCGCAATTGTCGGGCGACCCAATGCGGGCAAATCAACTTTAATCAACCAACTGGTCGGCGAAGAGCGCATGCTGACTGGGCCGGAGGCGGGCATCACGCGAGACTCCGTAACGTTGCGTTGGACTTGGGAAGGGCGCGAAGTTCGGCTGGTTGATACGGCTGGCCTGCGGCGCAAATCGAAAGTTCAGGAACGGCTCGAGAAAATGTCGACCGGGGAGACCGTGCGGTCGCTGAAATATGCCGATGTGGTTGCGTTGGTCATGGATCCTGAAGACTCTTTCGAAAAGCAGGATCTTCAAATCGCCGATCTCGCCATCCGCGAAGGGCGCGCCATTGTTTTTGTGATCTCCAAATGGGACACAATCAAGAACCATGGCATGGCGATGAAAGAGCTGGAGCGGCGATTGAAAGAGCATTTGCCGCAAGCCAAAGGGGCCGCTTTGGTGACTCTATCGGGCCTGACCGGCAAACGGGTTGAACGGCTGATGCCTGCGGTGGCCAAGGCCTATGATGATTGGTGTGCGCGGGTCAAAACCGGCGATCTAAACCGCTGGCTACGCTATATGATTGAGCGTAACCCACCACCAAGCGTGCAAGGCAAGCGGATCAAGCCGCGCTATATGGCACAAATCAAAGCGCGACCGCCAACCTTTGTTCTGATCGCGTCGCGCGGTGACCAGATGCCGGAACAGTATAAACGTTACCTGGTGAACGGCCTGCGTGAGGCTTTTGACTTGCCGGGCATACCGATCCGTTTGCATGTCAAACAAGGGGCTAACCCTTACGCGGATAAGGCACGCCGGAAACGCTGAGCTTATTTCGGTCGATAGCTGTTGAATTAACCACAGCGCCCTCTATCGTCTCTCAAAATCTGAGACATGATTGGGAGCGTTTCTATGTCACTGCGTCTTGCCACAATGGCATCCATTACAGCTTTATTGGTCGGTTGCACGGCGGTCGAAACACTGCCGGCAGAGCCAGTGGCCGCGCCGGTCGCCGAAGCGAATGATCCTGTTCAAGTGGAAGAAGCGCAGGGCTTGCTGCCATTCGAAAAATATCAGCTTGAAAACGGCCTGACGGTGATCTTTCACGTGGATCGTTCTGATCCGGTTGTCGCCGTTTCGCTAACCGCACATGTCGGTTCCGCGCGCGAAAAACCCGGTCGCACCGGTTTCGCGCATTTGTTTGAACATTTATTGTTCCTGGAATCCGAAAATCTCGGCCCCGGCGGGCTCGACAAATTGTCGGCACGCATCGGTGGGTCCGGTGCGAATGGCTCGACCAGCCGCGATCGCACGAATTATCTCCAAACCGTGCCGAACGATGCGTTGGAGAAAATGCTCTGGGCCGAAGCGGACAAGTTGGGTTGGTTCATCAATACCGTGACTGAGTCGGTGCTCGAAAAAGAGAAGCAAGTGGTCAAAAACGAAAAGCGCCAGGGGGTCGATAACCGCCCTTATGGCCATACGTTCTATGTTCTCCACAAAGCGCTTTATCCCGATGATCACCCTTATAATTGGCAAGTTATTGGCTCGCTGGCAGATCTGCAGGCTGCGGAATTGTCGGATGTCAAAGAATTCTTCAATGACTGGTACACGCCGAACAATGTGACCCTTGTCGTCGCCGGCGACTTTGACACCGAACAGGCCAAGGCCTGGGTTGATCGCTATTTCGCTGAAATTCCGCGCGGGCCAGACATTGTCCCAATGGAGCCGCGTCCAGGCGTGGTCGAAGAGACCGTCAAACTCTTCCATGAGGACAATTTCGCGCAATTACCGCAATTGACCATGGTCTGGCCGACGGTCGAGCAGTACCATCCGGATAGCTATCCGCTCGCCGTGCTGACAGAGCTCCTGACCGACGGCAAGGAAGCGCCGTTGAATGAAGTGTTGATCGATGAAGCAAAAGTGGCGGCCAGCGTCGGCGCGTTTTCCTATGATAGCGAACTGTCAGGCGAAATGATTCTTCAGGTCAGCGCCTTTGATGGCACCGATCTCGATGACGTTGCGAGTGCGCTGGCGGACGGATTTGCACGCTTCGAATCCGACCCGATCACGGCGGACGCCTTGCAGCGCGTGAAAACCCGCCAGGAAGTGGCTTTTTACGACGCCTTGAACGGGGTGTTGGGCAAGGGGGCGCAACTCGCGCAGTACAGTATATTTGCGGGCGATCCGGGCTATATTGATGAGGATCTCGCGCGCTTGCAGGCGGTGACCGCCGATGATGTGCGCCGCGTCTATGAGACCTATATCAAGGATCAGCCCTTCGTGGCGACAAGCTTCGTGCCGCGCGGACAGCCCGAATTGGCGCTAGAAGGCTCAGAACGCGCCGAAGTTGTGATTGAACCTATTGTGCAAGGCGCTGAGGCTGAAGTCGACCCGACCTCCAGCACGGAATATGAGCGCACGCCCTCCTTGATCGATCGCACGGTCGAGCCGCCTTATGGTCCAACGCCCCAGCTCGCGACGCCAGAAGTCTGGAAGGCTGAAACGGCGAATGGGATCAAGGTTTTTGGCATTACTGACAATGAATTGCCGCTGGTCAGGTTCTCACTGCAAATGGAAGGCGGGCACTTGCTCGATACGCCGGAAACGGCTGGCACCGCGAACTTGCTGGCTGAAATCCTTACCAAGGGCACGGCCACCAAGACCCCGGCAGAATTGGACAATGCCTTCGCGCTGCTCGGTGCGGATGTATCGGTCAATGTAAATAATGAGAGTTTCGAAATCACGGGGCAGACTTTGGCGCGGAATTTCGCCGAAACGATCGCCTTGGTCGAAGAAGCTTTGTTGGAGCCGCGATGGGATGCGGAAGAATTTGAGCTCGCGCAAGCGCGTACGCGCGATGCGATCCAGGCGGCCAGCGCGCGCCCGAATGCGATTGCCACGCGCACCTTCAACTATGTGACTTATGGCGCAGACAGTATGCGCGCACTGAGCACGCTCGGCAGTATCAGCACGCTGGACGCGATTTCGCTGGAAGATCTCAAGATTTGGCGGGCCGAGAATCTGTCGCCGCACCTGGCAAGTATGCGAGTTGTCGGGGATGTCACCGAAGCCGATGTCAGCGCGGCGCTGCAAGGGCTGACCGAGCATTGGGAGCGGGTCGAGGTTGAGCTCAAGACGAGCGAACAGCCTGAAGCGCCGACCGAGTCGACGGTCTATTTCTATGATGTGCCCGGCTCGAGCCAATCGGTCTTCCGGTTCGGCTATCCCGCCCTGAAGCGCACCAATCCGGAGTTCAATCTGGCCGGTGTTATGAATTACCGCCTTGGCGGCGGCGGATTTGCGTCGCGCTTGACCCAGGAATTGCGCGAAGGGAAAGGCTATACCTATGGCATCGGCTCGAGCTTTTCCGGTACGGAGCAAGTTGGCACGTTCTCGATTGGCAGCGGCGTCCGCTCGAATGTCACGCTCGAAGCGGCGGCTTTGACCCGAGAAATCATGTCGGATTATGCCGCGACCTTCACCGAGGAAGACCTTGAAGTGACGAAAAGCTTCTTCACCAAAAGCCAGGCGCGACGGTTTGAGTCGCTTGGTGCGAAACTAAGCGTGATTTCGGATATCGCGGATTATGGGCTGCCCAATGATTATGTCGCCCAACAGATTGCCGAAGTCGAAGCGCTGACCGTGCCTAGGGTGGTTGCATTGGCCGAGACTTATATCCGTCCGGGAGCGATGAATTATGTCATCGTCGGCGATGCGGAAACGCAGCTCGAACGGCTCACAGAGCTTGGCTATGGCGATCCGATCCTGGTCAATGAGGCGGTGGATGGCCTGTCCAAATAGACGCTTGTCCTAGCCCCATATACCGGCGGCGCGCAAAACCGAGCGCAGGCCGAGACCGAACGTGATCAAGACAATCCCTCCGCCCAGAATATTGGCGCGGAGGGAGTTCACGTGATCGCCTAACAGGTCTTTGCGATTCATCACCAACAAAAGGAAGATAGCCACGATCGGCAAGAGCAGGCCGTTGGCATATTGCGCGATCAGGATCATCGATACCGGGCGGATGCCGAGCAGGCTGATACTGGCGCCGACGAGTACCACGAACAGCGCCGTCCCGCGGAATATCAGCGCGCGGTCTGTGTCCTTTCTTCCCAGTAATTCGCTTAGCGCATAGGCCGTTGCCAGCGGCGCGGTGATCGCCGAGGTCAGGCCGGCTGCGAACAATCCAATGCCGACCAGGTAACGACCGGTGACCCCAAAGGCCGGCTCAATTGCCAGTGCCATATCCGCCGCATTTGAGATTTCGAGGCCGCTTTGAAACAGGCTGCTGGCAGCGGTCGACAGGATCAGGATGGAGACCAGACCGCCAAGCCCAATCGAAAACGCGGAGTCCTTACGCGCCTCGGACAGGTCAGTGGAATCTGTCCATTTCTTTCGGGCCGCTGCAGCGTGCAGAAAAAGATTGTAAGGCACGATCGTGGTCCCGATCAGGGCAATTGCGGTCAGCGTCCCGCCGTCCGGAATGCGCGGGATCAAGCCACCAAACAAGTCGACGGGATTTGGGCGCACGTAAAGTGCGGCCAGGATGAAGGCAGCGCTCATCAAGACAACGAGCCCGATCAAAACGCGCTCGAGGATTTCATAGCGACCGATGATCACGGCCAGAGCCGCCAATCCGCTGATCAACAGGACCAGCCACGCTTGCCCGGGAGAGGCAGAGGTTAGGAGTGCGTCCAGACCAAGAGCGCCGCCAGCGATATTACCGCCTTCATAGGCGCTGTTTCCGATCACCAAGGCGGCGAAAACCAAACCTCCGAGGCCCCATTTCAGCGCCGAGATCGGAGCGCTCTGCATCAAGGCTTCTCCGAGGCCGAGGCGGGCACCGACGCCGAGCCGGGCCGACATGTCTTGCAGAATAATGGTTGCCCCGGTGGCAAAGACGAGTGCCCAGATCAGCGCGAAGCCAAAATTAGCACCAGCGAGCGTACAGGCTGTTACTGTGCCAGGGCCAATAAAGGCGGCCGCGACCAGCACGCCAGGGCCGAAATCGAGCTTCATTTCCTGGCCTCCATTTCCGGGAAGGTGGGACCCACAACCGCTATTTCAGCAAATCTCTCACATCGATCCGGGCGTTGGTGCGCGTTTCGTTGGCCTCGAGCAGGGGCACCATATGTGCGGCCACCGCTTCAGGCGCGGGCAGCGTCATCGGGTCCTCACCCGGCATCGCATCGGCGCGCATTTGGGTTCTCGTGGCACCGGGGTCAAACAGGTTGACCCGCAAACTGGTCTTCTCATTCTCATCCGCCCACGCGTAGACCAGCGCTTCAAGTCCGGCCTTCGAGGCCTGATATGGGCCCCAAAAGGCCCGCGGACGCGGGACAACGCCGGACGTCACGAACAAGGCACGCGGGCTGTCTGACTGCCGCAAGAGCGGATCCATGACCCGGATCAGGCGCCAATTGGCATTGAGATTGACCTCAATGGTTTCATTGAACTGGCGTTCACCGCCAGCCTGGAGCGGGCCAATCGTGCCGAGCACGCCAGCATTGGCGAGCAGACCATCGAGCCGTCCAAACTTTTCAGCGATGGCGGTGCCGAGCGGTTCGAAGGCTGCCGCGTCCTTGAGGTCAAAAGGGATGAGGGTCATCGACCCACCCGCGGCTCGAATCTCGTCATCGAGTTGTTCCAGGGCTTTCTTGGAGCGCGCCAGGCCGATGACATGATGACCGGCCATTGCGAGCGCGAGCGCGGCCGCACGGCCGATGCCCTGCGACGCGCCAGTAACGAGCGTGATACGTTTGTTCATGGGCCGGGCGTAGCGAACCTGGTCAGGCTAGTCCAGCAGCGAAAGCTGCCTTTCCTTGCTGCTTTCATTCTGATCGTGATCGATCAGACGGGTCGGATAATCCCCGGTGAAGCAATGATCAGCGAACGCTGGCGTTTCCGGATCATAATCGACCCCGATTGCCCGATAGAGCCCGGGAACGGACAAGAAGCCGAGGCTTTCGACCTGCAGATATTCGCGCATCTCTTCGAGCGAATTATTCGCTGCGATCAATTCGGTCCGATCGGCCATGTCGATGCCGTAAAAATCCTGGTGGGTGATGGGCGGGCTGGCGGATCGGAAATGGATTTCCTTGGCGCCGGCTTCGCGCACCATCTGAACAATCTTGCGAGACGTGTTGCCACGCACGATCGAGTCATCCACGAGGAGGACGCGTTTGCCTTCGAGCACAGCGCGATTGGGCGAATGCTTGCGCGACACAGCCCGTTGCCGCCCGGTCTGGGTGGGCTGGATGAAGGTCCGACCAACATAGTGGCTGCGAATGATGCCCAGTTGGAAGGGGACACCGGAATGTTCTGAAAACCCGATCGCGGCCGGTACACCGGAGTCAGGCACAGGTACGACCACATCAATCTCTGCCGGGTGCTCGATCGCGAGTTGATGCCCCATCTTGCGGCGGACATCATAGACAGAACGGCCTTGGACAATGCTGTCAGGCCGCGCGAAATAGACATATTCAAACAGGCAAGGCCGCACGGGCCGGGACGGGAACGGGTTATACGACCGAATACCGTCCTTGTTGATGATCACCACTTCACCCGGGGCGATCTCGCGTTCCACCTCCGCGCCCATCAGATCGAGGGCACAGGTCTCAGAGGCCAGCACATAAGCGGTGCCGATCCGGCCCAGGATGAGCGGCCGTAAGCCAGACGGATCACGCGCGCCGATCAGTTTCTTATTGGTCATGCCAACAAAAGAAAATCCGCCTTCAATTTGGCGGATGGCATCGAGGAAACGGTCTGAAACTGTGTCTTGGTCGGAGCGAGCGAGGAGGTGCAGAATAACCTCCGTGTCCATGGTCGACTGGAAGATCGAGCCCTTTCGTACCAAGCGCTTTCGCAGGGCTCTGGCATTGGTCAGATTGCCATTATGGGCAATCGCGAAACCGCCGGAATCCAAGTCGGCATAAATCGGTTGGATGTTTCGAACGGCGGGCTTGCCTTGTGTCGAGTATCGATTGTGGCCGATGCCGGCACTTCCAGGCAGGCGCTCGGACACGTCGCCACCGAAATTTTCGCCAACGAGGCCCATATGACGTTCGCCATGAAATTTCTCGCCATCAAATGTGGTGATCCCGCAAGCTTCTTGTCCGCGATGCTGCAGGGCATGCAAACCAAGGGCAACTAAAAGAGAGGCTTGGGGGTGGCCATAGACGCCAACGACGCCGCATTCCTCGCGAGGCTTGTCGTCATCATGGTCAAAGATCATTCGACTAACCCTCACGGTCTGTTCGTGCGCGGATTATTCTGGTGTGCCCTCGACGTCAAGGTTTGATGTCTGCGAGGTGCGCTCTGCCAGTTCGGGGGCGCGTTCTCCGAGATAGTTCGCGCCGGCGGCGATTATCGGATAAGTCCTTGCCTGCGTTACGAATTCTGGGATTTGGTCGCGATCCATGGCAAGATTGAGCAAATAGACAAAGAATATCAGAACGACCCCACCGCGCGCGAAGCCGAACAGCCCACCAGCAACGCGATCAAGCAATCCGATTCCATCAACGCCCTGAATGGTTTTCGACAAGTTGGCGCCAAACCAGGCCACGGCGACATAGACAATCAAAAACACGACAACGAAGATGATGGCGTCGGGCATCCAATCCGGGGACTCGGCAGGAAGCAAGGCATCCAGTTGGGCGACAAAGTATTTGCGTGCGAAGAAGGCCGCGGCAATTGCGGCGATAAAGGCACCCAGGGTCGCAAGCTCACGCATAAAGCCGCGAGCCAGAGCCATGAGCGTTGAGATGATCACGATCACGATCGCCACCGCATCAAAGGCTGTAAGGGCTTCCATCATTGGCCGGTTTCCGGTGCGATCAACTCTACTAAGTCAGATAGGCGCTTGATCGGGGTGATCGTCAAGCCTTCTATCGCCGTTGGACTGCCATCGGGAACATATGCGCGCTCAAATCCGAGCCGTGCCGCCTCTTTGAGGCGCTGCTCCATGCGGGCGACCGGTCGAATCGCGCCCGATAAAGCAACCTCGCCAAAATAAATCGCTTTGCTTGGCCCCGGATTGGCCGAGGCGGATGTCAGCAAAGCGGCTGCAGCAGCAAGGTCGCCCGCGGGTTCGGCGATGCGATATCCCCCAGCGACGGAAAGGTAGACATCTCGGCCGCCAAGCGACACGCCGCAACGCGCTTCCAGAACTGCCAATAGCATAGCGAGACGATTATTGTCCCAACCCACGATTGACCGGCGCGGCGTCCCATAGGCGCTCGGCGCGACCAGAGCCTGCACTTCAGCCAGCACCGGGCGCGAGCCTTCCATGGCCGCGAACACAGCGGCCCCACCGCTTTCATCGCCTTCAGAAGACAGGAACAGCGCTGATGGCTCGCGGGCTGGCGCCAGGCCATATTGGTGCATTTCAAAAATGCCAATCTCATCGGTTGGCCCAAAGCGGTTCTTGACCGCGCGCAAGATGCGGAACTGGTGCCCGCGTTCGCCTTCGAAATAGAACACGGTATCGACCATGTGTTCGACCACACGCGGGCCGGCAATCTGGCCTTCCTTGGTGACGTGGCCGACCAGGATCAGTGCGGCACCGGACTTCTTGGCCCAGCGGGTAAGTTCTTGTCCACAGGCGCGGACCTGACTGACACTTCCGGGCGCCGCCTCGAGGCTATCGGACCACATGGTCTGGATGGAATCGATTACCACGAAATCTGGTTTGGCCGACTTGAGTGCGGACAGTACTTTGCGCAGGTCGGTTTCAGTTGCGAGTTGAACCGGGCTATCCGCAACCTTCAACCGCCTGGCGCGGTCCTGGATTTGCGCGGTGGCTTCCTCTCCCGACACATAGACGGACTTGAGACCATTTCGCGCGAGGCGGGCCGCGACTTGTAAGAGCAATGTCGATTTGCCGATCCCGGGATCGCCGCCAATTAGCGTCGCACTGGACGGCACGATGCCGCCTCCGAAAACCCGGTCGAGTTCGTCGACCCCCAGGATGATCCGCTCAGGCGGCGCCGCGTCGCCATCCAGGGCGGTAAACTCGGCCTTGTTTGACGAACGTGCGCCCGATTTTGTCGCTTTCAAACCGCCGGGTGGGCCTGACGCGGCTTCCTCGGTGAGGGTATTCCATTCGCCGCACGCGTCGCAGCGCCCGGACCATTTGGAATGGACGGCACCGCAGGACTGACAAACAAAGTGAGATTTGGCCATGACCCCGTGACTAACCGGGTGAGCGATTCTGTGAAAGAGGTGATACCACAATTCGTGTTACAACTGTAGTAACAAAAAGTTCATATTGTTTTTCAATAAAAGTTATTGATAATCGATATCGATTGGTGTATCAAAATCAGCAGGGAAGAGAGGGATCAATAACCAACCTCGACAGGAGGAAGATCAATGACCCTTTCAAAAACACTCACCACTATTTTTGCCTCAACCGTTGCCTTGGCAATGGTCCCTGCCGTCGCTGCCACACAGTCTGACGCGCACGTCAAGAGCAAAGAGATTTCTATTGCTGGTTATGACCTGACGCGAGTTGCCGACGCTGAAGCTCTTCTGACCAAAATCGAAGCCGCGGCCAAATCCGTCTGCAAGCTTGATGCGAACCGCGAAACGGTGCGCGAAAGAATGCTGCGCAAATCCTGCGAAGATGAAGCGATCGCATCGGCGCTCGAGAAACTCGACTCGCCACAAGTCACTGCACTCGCCTTTGAAGACTCTCAAGGCTAATCCTCAAACCCATTTCTGTTTTACTTTGGAGGGCGCGGCAGAAATTTGCGGCGCCCTCTCGCTTTTGCAGTGAACCTGTCGCAATCTGTATCCTCGTAAGGGAGAAGCCAGATGATCATGCCGGAGCAGGGACGTCCTTGGCAAGACGTCAAAGAAGATCTGAAAAATCGCGGCTCTAAGGATGCAAAGTGGCGTGACGGGCGAACCGCAGTCTACGTCTTCAATGCTGGCGAAGAGATCGCGCAAATCCAGAAAGAGGCCTATGCGGCCTTTATGTCTGAGAACGGGCTCGGCCCCTTGGCATTCCCCTCGCTGGCGCAAATGGAAAAAGACGTCGTTTCCATGGGGCTTGGCCTCTTGCACGGACCAGAAGGCAGCACCGGCGCGATGACGTCTGGCGGCACCGATTCGATAACAATGGCGATCAAGACCGCCCGGGATTTTGCGCGCGCGCAAGGCCGGGCGCGTGACCGTGCCAATATCGTCCTGCCATTCTCTGCCCATCTCGCCTTCGATAAGGCCGCCCACCTCATGGATATTGAGGTCCGGCGCATTCCGGTCAAAACCGATGGCTCTTACGAAGCGGACATTCCAGAAATGGCGGCGGCGTGTGATGATGAAACGATCATGATGGTCGGGTCGGCGCCAAATTTCCCGCACGGTATTATCGACCCGATTGAAGCGCTGAGTGAAGTTGCTGTGGCGCGGGGGCTGTGGCTGCACGTCGATGCCTGTGTCGGCGGATATTTCGCCCCTTTTGCGCGGATGAATGGTGTTCCGGTGCCGGCCTTTGATTTCGAATTGCCGGGCGTGCAGTCGATGAGCGCTGACCTGCATAAATATGGCTATGCCGCAAAAGGTGCCTCAACGGTTTTGTTCAGATCCGAGGCGCTGTTCGAGCACATGCCGTTTGATATGAACCAATGGTCGGGGGCGCCGATGAAAACCCCGACCCTCGCGGGCACCCGGCCTGGCGGGGCAATCTCTGCGGCCTGGGCCGTGATGAACCATTTGGGCATAGACGGGTATAAACGCTTGCAGGGGCAGGTCTGTGCGACGCGGGCGCGCGTTGAGGACGGCGTGAAACGCTTGGGGTTTGAGGTTTTGGGCAATCCATTGCTCGGCCTGATCGCATTTCGACACCCTGAGCATCATGCTTTTGCCATCTATGGCGAAATCTATCGCCGCGGCTGGTTCACCTCAGTGACCAAATCACCGCCTAGCCTGCATCTGATGCTGTCGCCCAAACATGCCGATTTCATTGATGATTATCTCCGCGATCTCGAGGCCAGCCTGCACGCTGTGGTCTCCGCCAAAGACGCAGAAAAACTCAAAGTCGAGGCCCGCTACAGCTGATCTGCAAAAAAGTGAGATCGAGGTTGGACAAGCGCGAAGAGGGGAGCTAAGACACCGCTTCCCTGTTTGGCCTGCCCGGGTAGCTCAGGGGTAGAGCAGCGGATTGAAAATCCGCGTGTCGGTGGTTCAAATCCGCCCCCGGGCACCATTTCCCGCTGGAAAACAAAGCAGCCAGCCTCCACAGATCGCATAACAGCTATTCACGCTACTGACTTTTACCGGAAGCGTATTAGTTACAACGTCATGCGCCGCGTTTCGCTTTCTCTGTTCGGCCTCGCCATGATCGCTCTGACGGCGGCGTGCGCAACGGTTCCGGATGCGCCTGATCGGCAGGAATTGGATGTCCCTGATGTCCCATTCGAAGCCGCCAATGCTCCGACCTTGTCGGCGGCGCCAGTTCAAATCGATTGGTGGCGCAGTTTCGATGATCCGATGCTTGCCGAATTGGTCGACCAAGCACTTGAGGAGAACAAGGACCTTGCCGTCGCAGAAGCCAATATCGCAGCAGCGCGTGCGATCCTGGCCCGGCAGGGCTTGCTGCGCGCCAGTTCGACCAGTTCGACCGCGTCTGCAGAGCTCGGGCGCGCGGCCCGCGACGATGCCGACATCGAAGTCACGGGCGGTGCTCAGCTCGGGGCGAGCTGGGAATATGATGCATTTGGCCGGATCGCGGCCTTGATTGAGAGCGCCGCGTTTCAGGTCGAACAGATTGAAGAAAGCCGCAGAGACGTTGCGGTTACGGTGGCGGCCGAAACAGCGCTCGCTTATGCTGACTATCGCGGCAATCAGGTGCGACTTGCCGTGGCGCAATCAAATGCTCAGTTGCAGGGCGACAGCGTCGAATTGCTTAAAGTCCTGTTCGATAATGGCCGCGCCACGCGGCTGGATCTGGAACGTGCGCAATCGCAATACCGCACAACTCTGGCCTCTTTGCCGCTCCTGGAAGTCAACATTCAAACCGCTGCGACCCGCCTCGCGACATTGACCGGACAGTTGAGCAGTGCCGAGATCGCGCAGCGTCTTGAGGCCGGGTCCAATCCACAAATGATTCCGACGCCGCCACCGATTCTGAATCTCGGTACGCCGAGCGACTTGATCCGTCGGCGTCCAGATATTCGCGCTGCCGAAGCGGAGATTTCCAGGCTCCTGGCCTTTGGGGAGGCTGAGCGCGCGCGACTGTTTCCCATTTTGACCTTCAGCGCCGATATTTTTGCGCTGCTCGGCGAAAACAGCACGCTGGACAATAGTCTCGGCTTTGGCATCGGGCCAGGTCTACGCTGGGATGGTCCGGATTTGCGACGGGTGCGCGCGGATATCGACATTGCAGATGCCCAGACCCGTATCGCCTATGCCAATTACGAGCGCGCGGTGGTCGAGGCGCTTGGCGAAGTCGAGATTGCCTTGATCGGATATGTTCAAGAACAAGCGCGTCGTGCGGATTTGGAGGCGGCGGCGGCTTCAGCTGAGCGCGCCGTGGAGCTCGCGAGATTGCGATTTGACGAAGGGCTCGATGACTTCTTAGATGTGATTGATGCTCAGCGCACACTTCTTGATGCGCAAGACAGACTAGAAATAAGTCGGCTCGCCACAACCAGACAGGCGATTGCGACGTACAGAGCACTAGGGGGAATTTGGCCAGACGCGGCGTCCACAGATGTGGCCGTTGAGGGAGAATGAGAACGTGTTAGTCCGAGTGATTATTATGAGCGGCCTTTGGGCTCTGCTCGCGTCCTGGAGCGCCACGGCACAGCGCGGTGGACCCGCTAATGTCTTCGCAGAGCCGGTGCAGGAGCGGAGTTTTTCCAGGGACATTGAGGCACTTGGCACTCTCGAGCCGAATGAGCAGGTCGAACTGTCTCTGAATGCGTCTGACCGCATCACCGCCCTCTACTTTGACGATGGTGAACGCGTGCGGCGCGGCAAGACGCTCCTATCTTTGGCCCAGCGCGAACAGCTGGCGCTGGTGGAATCCGCTGAAGCGAATGTTGAAGAAGCGGCGCGTCAATTGCAGCGAGTCATTCGCCTGGCTGAGGCGGACGCCGTGTCAGAATCCGAGCTTGATCGCGCCCAGCGCGACCTCGATAGCGCCGAGGCCAATTTGCGCGCCCTCCAATCACGACAAAAGGATCGCGTCCTGGTGGCCCCGTTTGATGGCGTGCTCGGATTTAGACGAGTCAGCGTTGGCTCATTTGTGCGACCCGGTGACGTGGTGGCGACGCTAATCGATGATAGCGAAATGAATTTGGACTTCGATGTGCCATCGATCTTCACGCGCTCGATCCAGCCCGGAACCGCGATTGTCGCCGAAACAGATGATTTGCCGGGCGAGGTGTTTGAGGGTGAGATCGCCACTCTCGACAATCGCATTGATCCGGTCACCCGCTCGATCCGGGCCCGGGCGAAGATCCCGAATCCGGACCAATTGCTCAGGTCTGGCATGTTCATGCGGGTCACGGTCACGGCAGATCCGCGGACCAATCTCGCTATTCCTGAAGAGGCGGTTCAGCCGGTCGGCCCAAAAACCTTTGTTTGGCGGGTGACCCCCGAGGCGGACAGTCTCATCGCGCGGCGGGTTGAGGTGGAACTCGGCCAACGGGCGGAAGGGTATATTGAGGTCGTGGGGGGGCTCGAACTGGGCGACCGGGTCATCACGGAAGGAATTATCCGCGTCCGCGAAGGATCTGAGCTGCGTTTGCGCGACAAATCCATGCTCAGCCCTGACGGACCCGCAGCGGGGCCGACTCTTTCGGGTGGCCCCGCGACCGCCGGCGCAGCGAACTAAGAGGACGGGGCATGCTGTTATCGGACACCGCCGTCAAGCGACCGGTTTTTGCTTCCGTCATCGCGCTCATCTTGGTCATTCTGGGTCTGGTCTCTTTTGATCGTCTTAGCCTGCGCGAATACCCAGACATTGACGCGCCAATCGTAACGATCGATACGCGTTATCCAGGGGCCTCGGCCAGCGTCGTCGAAACCCGGATCACACAGATTGTTGAAGATCGGATCGCTGGCGTGGAAGGCATTCGCTTCATCAATTCCAATTCCAGTGATGGTCGTTCTCGGATCTCGATCGAGTTTGGTGTCAATATTGATATTGACGTTGCGGCCAATGATATCCGCGATCGTATTTCCGGCGTGCTCGATAATTTGCCAGAAGAAGCAGATCCGCCGGAAGTCGAGAAAGCCGACTCCAATGATGATGTGATTATATGGTTGAATCTGGCAGCGGAAAACCTGACCACGCCTGAGATCTCTGACTATGCAGAGCGCTATTTGGTTGACCGTTTTTCTGCGCTCGATGGGGTTGCGCGAGTGCGAGTCGGTGGGTCCCGAAATTATGCCTTGCGGATCTGGATAGATCGCCGCGCGCTGGCCGCTCGCGATCTGACTGTGACCGACATAGAACAAGCCTTGCGGCGTGAGAATATCGAAGCGCCTGCAGGATCCATCGAATCTGACACCCGCTCCTATACGGTTCGCATTGATCGAACTTTCCAGACGCCAAAGGATTTTGCAGGTCTTGTGATTGCCGAGGGCGATGATGGCTATCTTGTTCGCCTCGGCGATATTGCCCGGGTCGAACGTGGCACGGTTGAAGACCGCAACATGTTTCGCGGCAATGGCGTACCAATGGTCGGGCTTGGCATCATCAAGCAATCCACCGCCAATACAGTAGAAGTCGCCAATGCCGCCAAAGCCCTGGCGGACCAGCTCAATGAAACGCTGCCTGACGGGATGGTCATTGCCCGCAGCTTCGACAGCTCGGTGTTCATTTCTGCCTCGATCCGTGAGGTTTACACAACGCTGGCGATCGCTGTCGGTCTGGTGACACTGGTCATTTTCCTGTTCCTGGGCAGTGCCCGCGCCACGATAATTCCGGCGATCACAGTGCCGATCTCGATCATTGCCACATTCATCGTGCTGTTTGCCCTCGGCTTCTCGATCAATTTGCTCACCTTGCTTGCCATGGTCCTGGCCATCGGCCTCGTCGTCGATGACGCTATTGTGGTGCTGGAAAACATCTCGAGGCGAATGAAGGAGTATGGTGAGACGCCGCTCGTCGCCGCGTTTAAAGGCACCCGGCAAGTCGGCTTTGCGGTCGTCGCAACGACGCTCGTCCTCGTCTCAGTTTTTGTCCCGATCACGTTCCTGCAAGGTGACATTGGACGTCTGTTCACCGAGTTTGCGCTGACCATCTCGGCCGCGGTTGTCTTTTCCAGCCTGCTGGCCTTGACGCTGACCCCGATGATGGCCTCGAAGCTGATCAAGCCGCAAAGCGACAAATGGACGATTGCATCCACGCTGCCTCGTCTCGTCGACGGTGCGTTTGGCATCATTCGCAAAGGTTATTCCTGGCTGCTCAATCTTCTCATCCCGCGGCCAATTTTCATGGGGATCCTTTTGATTGGCATGTTCGCGTCCGCTTGGGAGCTGTCACAGCGTGTGGAGCAAGAATACGTGCCGCGCGAAGATCGCGGCGCCTTCTTTATCGCGGTGCGCGGTCCCGAAGGCGCGTCTTACAGCTACATGGAACGCTATATCGATGAGATTGAGCGTCGGATGCTGCCTTATACAGAGAGTCAGGATGGCAAACCGCCCGAGGTAAACCGACTTCTCTTCCGTGCGCCAGGCTTCGGGTCATCGGCGTTCAATCAAGCCTTTATCATCGTGGTTTTGAATGATTGGAGCCAGCGGCGTCCCGCGGATGTGATCATTGCCGAGGCTAATCGTGCCTTGTCGGACTTGCCCGGTGTTCGCGGCTTTGCGCGCATGCGGCAAGGCCTCGGTGGCGGCACCGGAAAACCGGTCCAATTTGTGATCGGTGGTCCGAGCTATGAACTGCTGACCGAATGGCGAGATACATTTGTCGAAGCGCTTGAGAACAGCGATCTCGGTCTGGTTGATATCGATTGGGATTATAAGGAAACACAGCCGCAATATCGCATTCAGGTCGATTATGATCGCGCCGCAGATCTCGGTGTCACGGTTGCCGATATTGGCACGACTTTGCAGACCATGCTCGGCTCGCGGCGGGTCACGACTTATATTGATGGCGGTGAGGAATATGATGTCATCCTCGAGGGACTTCGGTCCGACCAGAACAATCCAAATGATATCGAAAACATATATGTGCGCTCATCGCGGTCAGGAAATCTGATCCCCTTATCGAGCTTGATCTCGGTCGAGGCGATCGCGGATAGTCCGACTCTAAATCGCTATAATCGCGTCCGGGCGATCACGATTGAGGCGGGGCTGGCGCCGGGTGTTTCGCTCGGAGACGCACTTGATGGTATGCAAGACCTGGCGCGTGAGATCCTGCCAATTGAAGCGACGATTGACTTCAAAGGACAGTCGCTCGATTTCCAAACCTCTGGATCCTCGATCCTGTTCGTGTTTGCCATCGGACTGATCATTGTCTTCCTGGTTTTAGCAGCACAGTTTGAAAGTTACCGCCATCCAATCATCATTATGCTGTGCGTGCCAGCGACCTTGGCCGGCGGCCTGCTGGGGCTTTGGGTGACTGGCATCAGCCTCAATATCTACACGCAGATCGGCTTGATCATGCTGGTCGGATTGGCGGCCAAGAATGGTATTCTCATCGTCGAGTTCGCCAATCAGCTGCGTGACCAAGGGCAGGCCTTTGACGCGGCTTTGAAAGAGGCCTCAATGGCGAGATTACGCCCGATCGTGATGACCGGCCTGACCACCGCAGCCGGAACTTTGCCGCTGATATTGTCGAGTGGGGCAGGGGCTGAAACACGCGCCGCGATTGGCGTGGTCATTCTTTACGGCGTGATCGCGGCGGTCCTGGTGACCGTCTTGTTCGTGCCGACTGCCTATGCCTTGATTGCCCGCGGCTCCGGCTCGCCAGGCGATGTGGCCCGGAAACTGGAAGCGGAATCAAAACAGAGCCCGGTCCCGGCCGAGTAATCCCGGTTCGTCTATCGCACGATCGTATATCCAAATGCCGAGGAAGCGATCTGGTCGTCGCCATTTGACGTCTCAAGATCCAGCAGCGTGGAGATCCGCTTAAACTCGTCTGAGAGTTGTTGCCCGGAATCCGCGGGTTTTGGCCGCAGGGATTTGGTCCCGGTTTTTGCTGGCGCCAGGAACACTTCCCGGATGTTCACGCTTTTCGGCAGGACGACAAAAGTCAGGTCGCCCGACTCGCGCAGCGCGCCCGCCTGATTGATCTGGGCATAAAGCGGGATGGCGACCGACTTGTCCGGCCCGATCGCCGCATCGTCATACTCAAAATACGGATAAACGAGGTCGTAGAATCCGCTCTCATTCTGATCGACGACCATGAGATTGCCTTCGAACGCTGAGCGGACCTGAAGTTCGTACGAGGTACCAGCCTTCAAATCCCCGTCCACGGGACGGTCATTCTGCGTCATTTGGAACGACAATTGGTTCTGTGAGCCGGCGCCGGCATCCAGCACCGCATCGACCATTCTCTTGAATGCTTCCTGACCGGCGGCCGGGGGCGCAGCGGTGACGAATTTCGCGTCGGAAACGCGCGCTTCGATCCAATCCCGATACTGGGATACGCGCGTATAGACCCCGTACTTTCCTGGCTGACCGCATCCGATCCCAAAACTGGTCAGGCCGACAACGACGGGGCAGCCGTCGCCATCCAGCACGGTGAGCGGCCCGCCGGAATCACCCTGGCAACTGTCATGGCCACCTTCATCCCAACCGGCGCAAATGTGCATTGTGTCGCTGATCGATGGATCGATCGATTGCGCACATTGATTGCGTGGCTTGAATTGTAGGATAGCGTCGCTGAGAACCTGGGCCGGCGCAGAGGTGCGAAACTCGCCGCGACGGGAGCTAAACCAGGAGAAGGCTTTGCCATGCTCTTCCGTCTTGCCGAACCCAGCGGCCCAGAGCAGGTGACCTTCAATGGCAGGGTCGGCATCAAGCGATCCGGACAAGCGGGCATAAGGGCCGGGCAAGTCACGATCGAGTTTGAGCAAGGCAATATCATTGAACTGGCGGGCATCGGGATCGACCCGATAGGCGCGGCCATCAGGCTCTGAGATGACCTCGCCATCAATCACCCGGGCCGCCACCTCCGGATCGTCATTGGCGAGATCATCGGAATTGCTGATCACGATCATCGGCCATTTCGCCCCATCATTTGAGACTGCAGACCAAGCCCGCGTGTTCGGGTCTTGCTCTGAACCATTCAAACAATGCGCGGCGGTCAGAACGGTGCGGGCATTCAGCAAGACGCCGCCGCAATTGTAATAGGCGTGCGAGCCGGTCTCGGTCTGCGCGCCGAGCGCGACAATGCCGGGCCAAAGCTCCGCCGTGGTGACGTCGCCGCCGACCATTTTCTCGGCATAATCGCGTAACGGGCGCGGCTTACACTGCGCACTGCCGCCAATCTCGCCAATGATTTCTGACCCCGTCGCAGAGGTTTCAGTAGGCGTGTCTTGAGCATGTGCCTGGCTCGCGGCGAGGACGGCGAAGCTCAGTGCGCTGATGATCGAGGTTCCGGCTATCAGTCGTTTCATTTCACGCGTCCCCTATGGTTAACAAAAATCAAGCAACCAGCTTTTGTATTGATTGCCAAGAGGCGAGCGTGAAACTCGCCCTCACGTGCGCGCTCAAAAAAGGCGGGCTTTTGGGCCCGCCTGATCTAAATTGCGTGTTCCTCGAAGGCTAGAACTCTTTGGTCAGCCGGACAAAGGCCCGGCGTCCTCGAAGATCATAACCGGCGGCTACGGGCACTGTTCCGCGGCGACTGATCAGGTCTGCCTCTGAGACTGTCGGAGGATGCTCATCAAACAGGTTTCGGATACCCGCTGTGATCGCGATCGAGTCGCCTTCCCAGCGCACCGATGCACCATGATATAGCACTTCTTCGGCCTTTCTATCCGCCACCCCCGGAATGCCTTGATAGGTGATCTGAGACCCTTCAAAGCGTGAACTGTCGCCTTCGCCGATAAAGTCCATGAACCAGGAATAGGTGAAGTCGCCGCGTTCCAGCGCAAGATTGGTATTCCAGACCCATTCTGGATCGCCAATCGTGCCGTTGAACTCATTATCTTCAAACCCGTCTTCAACACCAGCGTCGAATAACTGGATCAAATCTGTATCCGTATAGGTCGCCTGGCCCTCAAAACTGACTGCTCCGAAATCGAAATCGCGTTCATATAAAAGCGTGAAATCCAAGCCGCTGGTTTGCTGGCTGTTGATGTTGACGTAAAGGTCCCGAACTTCAGTGATCGCAAACGGCTGCAGGGCGCTGGCATCATTTCTCTGGATTAAGTCGCAAAATGTATTCGGGAATGTGTCACCGACATAACAACCAGCGACGATTTGAGAGGAGCCAAGCTGTGCGATCTGGTTTTCAACTTCAATATTGAAATAATCGATGGCAAACGAGAAATCAGCATCCGGCGGCGTCACGACGATGCCGACGGTTTCCGCTTCGGAGGTTTCTGGAGTCAAGAACGAACCGCCGCCTTCACTCACAATTGTCGCTGAAGACCCACCACCACCATAGTCTTCCGGAATCCCGATTGAAGCGCAATTGGTTCGAAGGTTCTCATTCGTCGATTCTCCCCAATCGACACATGGGTCAATGGCGAGCTGACTTCGGAAGCCTGTGGTCGCCCCTTGGAAGGTTTCGAATAGGGCTGGAGCCCGAAATGTCGTCCCCTTTGTCGCGCGAAGGCGTAATGCCGGAACGATTTGCCAATTGGCCTGCGCCTTCCAGACATCGCCCGTGCCATATGTGGCATAATTAAATGTTCGCCCGGATAGATTGACCGTCAATTCCTCGGCAAGCGGCGTACCTTTCAATAATGGGATCTCGAATTCGGCCGCCATCTCGAAGACATCTTCTTCCCCTTCGGTCGGCAGGGCAGAGGAAGCACCCCAAATGTTTCCTGATCTGGAGTTTTCGCTGGGCTGATCATCAATCGAGTATTCGCGGCCCTCGATCAAAAAGCCAGCTAGAATCTCGCCTGCTGGCAGCTCGAACAAAGGCCCTGAGACCACAGCTTTTGCCACTGTTTGTTTGTAGATAGTATTCGACGTTTCAATTGACGAGACTTCATCATACCAGGACGTATCGCTGCCATCGATCCATGAGGTCGTGAAAGGATTATAGGTCGGTGCGACACTGGTCAGTTCCCAGTCGCCAGAGCGATCGTTCAGTATTTCGACTCCGCTGCGGTCGCCGTCGGAATGACTATGAGTCAAATCCACCGACCAGGCCCAGTCGTCCAGGAAAGAAACTCCTGAGAAACCACCCTCGAAGGTCGAAGCGAAGCTGATATATTCGACTTCGACTTCGCTACCCCGCGGAAACACTGCGACCGGAATCACCGGACCGCCAAATGGATTGTCGAAGGGTGTATCGTATTCAAAAACGCCGGTTCCGGTTCCGCCAATAAGAGGAAAGAATTGTCGCCACCCATCGCGTGTCGATGTGCGTTGGGTATAGAGCGCCTCGCCTTTCCAATTGACCCCGCCCAGGATGTCGAAGGTAAAGTCTGAGGTCGCGAACAAGGATAGAATTTCCAACCCATTGATCGCGTCGCTGGAGTTCACGCGCTCATCGTAGAAATCATCTTCAAAATAAGATTGTCCATCGGGGGAAGTAAGGTAGCTCGCATTCGCCCGTGGCCGATATCCTGGAATTGGACCAATCGTGACGCCGTCTGGGGACGGAATGAAGCGTTCAGCAAAATTAAGCGCATTTAGATAAGTATTGGCGTAGATATTGAAGCAATTCTCGTTCGGCGTTCCGGCATTGATGCCGCGATCCTCGCGATCGATGAAATTGCCATCTGCCCCTTTGATCAGGTCTGGCGAGCAGGCGAGATAGTCGCGATCACCTATCGAAAGGTCTTCATTCTTTGTATACTGGGCCGATAGGGCGATGCTACCGGTCTCGAAGTTGAACCCATAGGCGCCATCAATCGAAAATGACTCGCCGCCAGATTCGAATGGGGCGAAGACTTCGACCGTGAGTTCCGGGCGATCGATTGCGGTTCTGGTGATGACATTAACCACGCCGCCAACAGCGTCAGACCCATAGACGGTCGAGGCGCCATCTTTGAGGATCTCAACTCGCGTCACGGCTGAAGAGGGCATGAGATTGAGGTCGAAAGCGCCAACGGCGCCGCCGACGCCCGAGGGCCCCGGTCGGCGGCCATTGATCAGGACCAGGGTTCTCTGATCTCCGAGTCCTCGCAAGGATACCGTGTTCACCCCTAGGCCGCCATCAACCACGAAGCCGCCAAACTGATTGTTAAGCTGAACCGAACCGGCGGCAATTGACGAGCCTTGAATGATGTCCGCGGTCGAAATCAAGCCCTCTAGGGTCGCTGTTTCGGCCGTCAGCACTTGGATAGGCGCAGCTGAGCTGAACTCGGTTCTTTGCAGCAGCGAGCCGGTGACCACAATCTTATCCTGTACGGAGACCTCGTCCTCCGGCTCTTCTTCAATCGTTTGAATAGGTGCCTCGGTCGGATCTTCCTGAGCTTGAGCAGCGGCGATTGCAAAACAGGCAAGTGCGCCCCCGCATAGAAGCTGCGGCAGCTTTCGAGATGGCTTGTATGACATTTTCTAGGGACCTCTCCTTTAATCATTCCCAGATCAATTTGGTCCCCTGAGAAAAGTACTCAGGCCGCCTACAAAGATTAAAACCAAGACAGAGACAAGATCGAATCCAATTATTGCTGAAAAAGCAGAATAACTGTCTCCTGATTGCAACAATAGAGGATATTTATTGCCATTCGATATAGAGATATGGGCAATGTGTGCTTATGAGGGGGGTATATAAACAAAGTAGAGCTATTCCCAGATTGATTTTTAATGGGAATGCAAATGAAAATTCTGAGTTCTTTCAGTTCGTTTATAGCCTCGGTGTTTCTTTTTGCCGGGCAGGGTGTCGCGCAAATTCCAATAGAGCACTTGGCGAAGAATCCAGCTTTTGATTCTCTTTCGATGTCTGATGACGGCTCATACATAGCAGGCCTTGTCACGCTCGAAGGCGAAGAGGATCAGTCTTTGGCGATATGGCAAACAGATAATCTCTCAGCCCCTCCAATCGTCACGCCCGCCAATGATCGGATGAAGTTTATTTTTGTCCAAGCGCTGAAAGCGGACAAAATCTTTGTTGTTGGGCACCAAGCGTGGACGGGGAATGCCGGACGCTATGAGTGTCTTGAGGGCATGAGTGGCGCCGGCTCGGTCAAAACGTTCGTCACCAAAGTTTATATCACAGACACGACGGCGAAAGACTTTGAGGAGCCTTTTGCAAAGCGATCGATTGGTCTGCGCGACGAAGCGCTGAGACGTTGTTTTGAGCTTACGGGTGAGGCCAGAATCGCGTCTTTTCTTCCATTGAGCGAGACCGATGTTCTGATCGAACGCACGGACACCTCCAAACTGATCAGTGAGTTCTATCGCGTGAACCTGGAATCTGGATCGGAAAAACTGATCTATCGAGAGTCCGGCACCGAAAGCGCGCTCTACTGGGACCCGCGAGACGGAGAATTACTCGCCAAATCCCGAACCCGCGCCAAGGGCAACCTGACCTATGACTTCGAAATCTGGCTCAAACAATCGGGGGGGAGCGACTTTGAGCGTCACGACGCATTGACGGTTGAGACACGTGATCGCCGGACCATGCGGATCGTTGGCCATGATGAACGCACCGGGCAGTTTTATGTCGTCACAGACAAGTTTACCGACAAAGCGGCTTTGTACTTTTACGATCCAGTCAAACGCACCTTTTCAGATCAGCCCTTGTTCGCGCATCCAGAGTTCGATGTGAGCAATATCCTGTTGGACGATCGGCCTGAGACATTCAATCAACTCATCGCGGTAGAATACTTGGCCGCAGCGCCAACCTTATTCTTTGTCGATCCCGAAATGCAGGCCATACGCGACGGCTTGAGATCCGTTTTTCCTGGTATGCAAATCGCGCTGATCGATCAAACTTATGATCTTTCCAAAATATTGTTTTCGGTCTCGAGTTCCGCGACGCCGCCAAAATACTTCTTGCTCAAGGACAAGAAGATCACCTTACCGATCGGCGAAGAGCGCCCCTGGCTTGATACCACCGACTTGCGGGAAACAGAACTGATCTACTATTCAGCGCGCGACGGGTTGCAGATTCCTGGACTGTTGACGCTGCCCGAGCACTGGCAAGAGGGCGACGATCCGTTGCCTGCAATTGTATTGCCGCATGGCGGTCCCTGGGCGCGAGACTTCAAAGGCTGGGATCCGTCCGGATGGACCCAATTTTTAGCGTCGCGTGGATATGCGGTGCTGCAACCCCAGTATCGTGGCAGCACCGGATGGGGTCACAGGCTCTGGACGGCGGGTGATGCTCAATGGGGTTTGACCATGCAAGATGACAAGGATGACGGAGCGGCTTGGCTCGTATCAAAAGGCATCGCGGATCCTGATCGCATAGCAATCTTCGGGTATTCTTATGGCGGGTTTGCTGCAATGGCTGCAACGGTTCGACAAAACGGGCCTTTCAAGTGTGCGATTGCGGGGGCCGGTGTGTCCAATCTCACGCGCCTTGGCAACAATTGGAGCGACAATCGCGAGCAGAGGGCCTTTCAGGGGCACACCGTAAAAGGCATGGACCCAATGCGGAACACGGATAACGCGAACATCCCGATCCTGATTTATCATGGCGACCGAGATGTTCGCGTGCCGCTTTATCATGCCACTGATTTTTACCGTGCGATCAAAGACGAAACCCGGGCCGAGCTTTTAGTGGTCGAGGACATGCAGCACTCTTTACCGTGGTGGCCAGAACATCATCGGATCACCCTCGAGGCTATTGAGCGGTTTCTCCGCGACGATTGCCAGCTTTGACCCTCGGCGCGCAGAGACAGCCTATTCCGCCCCCAAGCCTAGTGCCTCATAAGCCAGCATGCGGATGCGCTTATAGTCAGCCTTTCCATTCGGCGCGCGCTTGAGGTCGTCGGCGAACAGGATGCGTTTCGGGGCCTTATAAGGCGCGAGGCGGGTGCGGACAAAGGCGCGAAGTTCGTCCTCGTCAACGGAGGCCTCATCAGCGAGTTGAACCACGCCGGTCACCGCCTGGCCCCATTTATCGTCCGGCACGCCGACGACCAACGCGTCGCGTACTGCCTCATGCTCCTTAAGTGCTTCTTCGACTTCTTCCGGATAAATTTTTTCACCAGCCGAATTGATGCAGTTCGAGCCGCGGCCGAGCAAGGTCAGCGTGCCATCGGCGGCGACGGTGCACCAATCTCCAGGGATCGCGTAGCGAACCCCTCCAATGGTGCGGAAGGTTTCGGCGCTTTTCTTTTCATCCTTATAATAGCCGAGCGGCACTGAGCCGCCGCGTGCGATCAGGCCGGGCTCGTCTGATCC
The DNA here is from genome assembly GCA_024743315.1 of Hyphomonadaceae bacterium. Taxonomy (GTDB): domain Bacteria; phylum Pseudomonadota; class Alphaproteobacteria; order Caulobacterales; family Hyphomonadaceae; genus Henriciella. The sequence goes on along the minus strand of JANSWU010000003.1, from coordinate 436,024 downwards.
GGGCGCGATTTCGCGGCCATCTTCTGAGAAGACTTTACAATGCTCGCCGATTTCGAACTTGGCGGTTTCAACAACACCCTCCGCGGTCGTGACCGACATGCCGAAGCCAACCGCTTCAGAGGCGCCAAAACTGTCCATCAGGGCAACTTGAGGCATATGCTCGATCAGCCCGCGTTTGACATCCATGCTCCACATCACGCCAGACGAGGTGATCGAGTTGACGCTGGACAGGTCATATTTACCCGGATTTTCGTTCAGCACATTGAGCATCGGCTTGGCAAAGGCGTCGCCGACAATGGCCATGGCGGTCACACCATGACGTTCCACCGTCTCCCAGAGTTCTTCCGGGATGAATTTGGCTTTGGTTTCGAGCGTCACGATCGCCCCGCCATTGAGAAACGCTCCGAGCGCGGTGAACAGACCCGTGCCGTGCATGAGGGGACAGGCGGGCAATTGCCGGCCGTGCTGACCAACCTCTTCGACAAAAGCGCGATGATCCTCCCAGTTTTCGGGTGCCGCGCCATAGATGCGGCGCAAGCCATCCAAATTGGAATCGCGCCAGATTTTGTGGGACCACATGACCCCTTTGGGCATACCGGTCGTGCCGCCCGTATAGAGAAACATGAGATCATCCGGCGAGCGGTCAATTTCAAGTGGGCTGCCATCACCGCGGGTCGCCAAGTCGGCATAATTCACCGCAAATTCAGGCGCATCTCCTTGGCCACCAATTTCAACCCAGATTTTGACACCGGGAAGGCGATCTTTGACCCGCAGGACATTGTCTCTGAACTCGAAATCATACAGCACGACGGCACTGTCGGAATTATCAAAGATGTAGACGAGCTCATCATCGAGATAGCGATAATTGACGTTCACATGGGTCAGGCGAGCCTTGAAAGCTGCGGCCAGACCTTCAACATATTCAGGCTGATTGCGCATATAGAAGCCAATCTTGTCACCAACCGCTGCGCCATTGGTCAGCAACCAGCGGGCGACATTGTTCGAGCGTGCCGTCATTTCCGGCCAGGAAATGATGCGGTTTCCCTGGATCAGCGCCGGATTGTTGGAACCGAGCTGCGCCCCATTCGCGTCCAGCAAGTCTCCGAAATTCCAGATCGTTTTCGCCATACGTATGCCGCCTCCCAATTTGTTTGGGCGACCATAGCAGGCTGAATTGATCTCAGTAGGGGCTCCGCCGGGGAATGTGCCTAAAACAGCGAACCCTGATCGGAACCTCCGGGCTTTGCTGACGGGCGCTTGCTTGGCTTGGGTAGAGTGCCTGAGGATGACGAGCCCGCGTCGGGTTTCATCATGATGTCGCCATCTGAGAGGGTCAGCTGGACAGCCTCGGACGCGCCGACTTGTTTGATCGTGCGCAAGACTTTTCCGGTTGGATTGCGGACGATCGCGTAGCCGCGATTGAGGGTGGCCTGGTAGGATAGCGTTTCGAGGAGCTTCTCCTGCGCTGCAAAGGCCTGATGCTTGGTTGTCAGAATACGATCCAGGGCGGGCCGTGCCCGACGCGCCGTGTCGCTGAGCGTCTTGCGGGCGCGGCGGGCGTCGGAGAGCAAAGGTTCCGGGCGGAGCCGCGACGCCGTTCGCGCAAAGGCGATCCGCTTTTTCGAGGCGGCCTGGGACAGGCCGGCTGCGAGCCTCGCAGCGAGGTTTTCGAGCTTGCCAGACTTCTCGCGAACGATTTGTTTCGGACTGATCAGACCGGCGCTAATGGTTTCAAGCCGAGCACGGCGTCGCTCGACCAGCGCCCGCAAAGCGCTCGGCAACCGATCGCCAATCGTGTCAAAGCGCTGGCGCTTGGTTTCGAGCAGGCGTTCCGGACGTGGCAGGCGCGTGGCGTCCACCCGTTCCGCGCCGCGCCGAATATTCCGGACCAGCGCCCGCTTCTGGCGCTGTTCGAGATCATTTAATTGAAGTTGCAGCTCTGCCCGGACCGGGACGGCAATCTCGGCAGCCCCAGTCGGGGTCGGCGCGCGGGCATCGGATACATAATCGATCAGCGTCGTGTCGGTCTCGTGCCCGACGGCGGAGATCAGCGGGATCTCACTCTCAAACGCCGCGCGGACGACGTCCTCTTCATTGAACGGCCAGAGGTCTTCAATCGAGCCGCCGCCGCGCCCCACGATCAACACGTCCGGGCGATCCGGGCCTTGCATGGCGTTGAAGCCGCGAATGGCGGCGGTGATTTGCGGCGCCGCCGTGTCGCCTTGGACCAAAGCCGGCCAAAGGATGACGCGAACCGGAAACCGGTCGCGAATGCGGTGCAAGATGTCTCGGATCACGGCACCGGTTGGAGACGTCACCACGCCAATTGTTTGCGGCAAGAATGGCAGCGGCTTTTTATGGCGTTCGTCAAACAAGCCCTCGGCGGCGAGCTTTTTCTTGCGCTCTTCTAGCAAGGCCATCAGCGCGCCAACGCCGGCGGGGCGGAGGCTGTCGGCGATCAATTGATAGTTGGAGCGTCCTGGATAAGTCGAAAGCCGTCCGGTCGCGATCACTTCGAGCCCTTCTTCCGGGCGGAAGGGAAGGCGGCTGACCTGGCCTTTCCACATGATCGTGTTGAGCACCGCCTTGTCATCTTTGAGGTCGGCATACATGTGACCCGAGCGCGCAATGGTCACTCGCCCGAGCTCGCCACGAACACGGACGTGATCATAAGCCGTCTCAATCGTGCGTTTGAGCGCCATCGAGAGTTCGGTTACCGAGAGTTCCGGAAGGTTGGAGCTTGAGGAATCAGCCATGGCCTAGGTCTAACCACGCGAGCGCTGGGCGTCACGTGTCAATTCATGTCCGGCCTAGAGATCGGGGTGTCGAAGGGTCAGGCGCTGATTGGTTGTCACGTTGGACTGCTCCGTCACCGCACCGTCCGGCCATTCAACCCGCAACGTATCGATCATTGTTGCATCGCCAAATCCGAAATATTGGATCGTAGAATTATGCGAGATAAAATTCGAATTGACCCCGACCAGCCGGGTTTGCGTTGTGGTGCCGACCGTCGCAGAGATGATGGCGCCGACGGCGTACGTGTTCGGGGACGTCCCGTTTAGTTCGACTGACAGCGTTTTCGCGTCGGTCAATTCATTTGTCCAAAACAGTGCCGCCTGTTGATCATCTAAGGTGAGCAGCAACACGTCGACATCGCCATCGGCGTCAAAATCATCACAGATCACGCCGCGCCCTTGCTCTCGGTCAAGCATGTTTGAGACACTCGCCATATCATTGAACGAGCCGTCTGCATTGGACATCCAAAGCTTCGAGGCATCGTCAACATATGTCGAGTTTGCGGGCGGGTTCTCCGCGTCCCAACCATTGGTCTGGTAAATGTCGAGGCGACCGTCAGCGTTGAAATCAGCGAAACAGGAGCCCCAGCCCCAATCGCCCTGAGCAACGTCAATCGCTTCCGGGGGGAAATCGAAATTCCCGCCCGTATTCCTGTACAGGCGATTGCCATCGATTGAGGAGACAAACCAGTCCAAGTCGCCATCGCCATCATAGTCTCCGATGGCGGCTCCCATGCCATTTGTGTCTGTGATGCGCGTTGGATCGGTGATGTTAGTAAACGTGCCGTCGCCATTGTTGAGGAAGACGCGAGAGGATCCGAAGTCGGCCACGCTTAACAGGTCTTGATCGCCATCGCCATCAATGTCGGCAAAACCGGGTGCAAACGTATAGTCGTGATCCTCTCCCAGTGCGCCGCCGCTGCGATCGAGACCGAGCTCCTCGGAAATCCCTGCGGATCGACTGACCGCGGTGAAACGGATCGTGGACGTCGTGCTGTCATTGCGCCAGAGTGTTTCTGTTTCGCCTGGATTGTTTTGATCTCTCGGTGTGCCCCAATGTGCCATTGCGAGGTCGAGATCACCATCGCCATCATAGTCTCCCAGCGCCGCAGAAATCGTGTAGGGCGAGGACATGAAATCGAAACCTGATCCGGAGGTTACGTCGGTGAATTGTCCGAAGCCGTCATTGCGGAAAACTTGTGACGGATCGCCCTCAAGCCCACCCAGGAACAGGTCGAGATCGCCATCGCCGTCGAGATCTCCGAAGACCGGACCACTTTGCCGGTGGGTCGCAATGGCGCTTTTGGTATACGCCAGTCCGGCAGACGCGGCGTCTTCGACAAAGCCGCTGCCATCTTGATTGAGATAGAGGAGGTTTGGCCCAGTATTGCCCGGGACAATGAAGATATCGAGGTCGCCATCTCCATCGACATCGCCGATCGCGCCTCCTCCTGCAAACTGACGCACCATCCCGTTCAGATCAGTGGTGTAACCGGAGCTGTAAGAAATGCCGCGTAGAATGGCTTCCTCGGAGAACTGGGTAGGATCTGTTGATTGCGCAACTGGGGCGGACGGCGGCGGTGGCGACACCGCTGGATTGCTCGATGGCAGCGAACCGCCACCACCCCCGCCGCAAGCGGCAATGAAAAGCATTGCAAAAATTGAACTGGCCCCTTTGCGATTGGCCATGTCTTGTACTCCCCAATTTCCTCCGCATTTATGGTTTGTATGGGTGAATTCCATTTTTGCCAAGTCGAGCAGGTCTAAGTGAGTTTTTGCAAACAACTGCAAAATGGTTCAGAGGGCTTGATCCCAACCGGTCAAACGGGCATGGGCTGGCGCCATGAAAATACTTGTTGTTGGTTCAGGCGGCCGCGAACACGCCTTGGCTTGGAAAATCGCACAATCGGAAATTGTCGACGAGGTGTTCTGCGCGCCTGGCAATCCCGGCATGGATGAGATCGGTCCATGCTTTGATGTCGATCCGACCGATGTGCACAAGATGCAGGAACTGGTGCTGCAATTGTCGCCCGATCTGATCGTAATTGGACCGGAAGCGCCGCTTGCGGCAGGCCTCTCCGACGCGCTGCGGGCGCGCGGCTTTGATGTGTTTGGACCGAGCGAGAAGGCGGCGCAACTGGAAAGCTCGAAGGGCTTCTCCAAGGACATCATGAAGAAGCTTGATATTCCAACCGCCGCTTTTGGCCGGTTCACTGATCTGACCGAAGCCCTGGATTTCCTGGAAACCATGTCGCCCCCTTATGTCATCAAGGCGGATGGGCTCGCGGCCGGTAAGGGCGTCGTCATTTGTGAGGAGCTTGAGCAGGCGGAGAACGAAGTCGAAGCAATGATGACCGGCAAGTTCGGCGACGCGTCGGCTGAGATTGTCATCGAGGAATTCATGGAGGGCGAGGAAGCCTCGATCTTTGTGCTGACCGATGGCGATGGCGCGATCTATTTGCCGCCGGCACAGGATCATAAGCGCGTCGGCGATGGCGATCAGGGCCTGAATACGGGCGGCATGGGCTCTTATGCGCCGGCGCCGGTGGTCACACCCCGCATGATGGAATTGGTCCAGACGCTGATCGTCGAACCGCTGCTGTCGGGGATGGCAGAAGAGGGAATGCCATATCAGGGCGTGCTCTATGTCGGCATTATGGTGACGCCGTCCGGTCCGAAAGTCGTCGAGTTCAATGCGCGCTTTGGTGATCCAGAATGTCAGGTCCTGATGGCGGGTTTACCGGGTGACATCGTGCCCGCGCTGCTCACCTGTGCCACGGGTGGCCTGGTCCATGGTCACCGCGAGATTGCCGAGATGATGGGCATCAATGACTTCCAACCCAGCGCCTGTGTGGTGATGGCGACCAAGGGCTATCCGGAATCCTATCCCAAAGGCTCGATCATTGAAGGCGTCAGCGCGGCCAATGAGATTGACGGCGTCACCGTTTTTCATGCGGGCACTGACAAGGATAGTGACGGCAAACTCATCGCGGTGGGCGGGCGCGTGCTCGGCGTGACAGCAGTTGGCGATGACCTCAAACAAGCGATCGACCGTGCCTATGCCGGAGTTGCCAAGATAGATTGGTCTGAAGGCTTTAACCGAACCGACATTGGTTGGCGGGCGCTGAAATAGTGGCCGAGGCTGATCTTTCAAGACTCCTGGCCAGCCTGAGCGTTTTGAAACGTGATGGCGTCTGGCGGTTTGAGACGATCGACAAGGATGAAGCGTCCTGGGCGGAGCTTATCAACCTGCGAGAGGTGCGCGAGATCGCCATGCTGTTCCAGGAGGCTGAAGGCCTGACCGTCATCACGGCGGCGACGAAGACGACACCGCAAGACAATCGCTGGACCTGGCTCGAGCTCAGCGTCTTTTCCGATCTGCAAGCGGTCGGTTTTCTTGCCAAAGTCGCGGCTGCACTGACCGCAGCGGATGTGCCCTGCAATGCTGTAGCCGCCTTCCACCATGACCATATTTTTGTCCCGGAACAGAAAGCCGACGCTGCGATTGCTGCGATCGAGGCGCTGAGGACAGCGGCCTAACCCTGCGTCCGACTTGTCGCGCGCGAGGGGCTCGCTAAACAGGGGGCAGAGACAAAACATCCTCGGGAGGCGCGCTATGGTTCACGGCGGCAATGCACAGGAAATGTTCACCGGCACAAAGGATGTGGCCGAGACACATAAGTTCAACGAAGCCAATCTCGAAGCCTGGATGCAGGAAAATGTCGAAGGCTTTGAAGGCCCCCTCGTGGTCAAGCAATTCAAAGGCGGACAATCCAACCCGACTTATAAACTGTTCGCAGGCGGCAAGACTTATGTCATGCGTCGCAAGCCGCCGGGCAAGCTCTTGCCCTCGGCGCATGCGGTGGATCGCGAGTATCGCGTCATCAATGCCCTCTATCCGCTGGGGTTTCCGGTCGCGCGGCCTTATGGGCTGTGCATGGATGAAAGCGTGGTCGGGACCATTTTCTATGTCATGGATTGTGTCGAGGGCCGCATTCTTTGGGATGGCACTTTGCCCGGCATGGAGCCAGCCGAGCGCCGCGCCATTTATGAGGCAAAGGTCAAGACCTTTGCCGACCTGCACAATGTCGATTGGCGTGCCGCGGGTTTGGAAGGGTTTGGCAAGGAGGCGGACTATATCGCCCGCCAGACACATCGCTGGACCAAGCAATATGTCGCCTCGGAAACCAAGAAGATTCCGGACATGGATGCGCTGATCGATTGGCTTCCGAAAAATATTCCGCCCGGCGATACCACGACCATCGTGCATGGCGATTATCGCCTCGACAATATGATCCTGCACCCGACCGAGCCGAAAGTGATCGCAGTGCTCGATTGGGAACTGTGCACGCTTGGCGATCCGCTGGCCGACTTCACCTACCATTTGATGAATTGGGTCATGCCGAGCTCAGACCCAGCTCGCGGCGCGCTCGTCGATATTGAAGATCTGAAAAGCTATGGCATTCCGACCATGGAAGAATATACCGCGCTGTACTGTGAACACACGGGCCGCGACGGTCTGCCTGAGGTCGATTATTATTTTGCCTATAACGCTTTCCGGCTGGCGGCGATTTGCCAGGGCATTGTCGGGCGCGTGCGCGATGGTACGGCGTCCAACGCAGCAGCCGCGACCATGGAAGCGCGGGTGGCTCCATTGGCTGCTTTTGCCGCTGACTGCGCCCGCAAGGCCGGGATGACCGGTTAAGCCGCTCGAAAAGCTGTATCTGACCCGGCTTCGAGGTGATAAATCTCGCGGGTCAGCCACTGATAATGCTGTTCCAGCCGTGTCACCATTTCCAGGTCAAGCTCAGGTGAGGCAGCGACCTGTTCGCGCCAGGCTTCAAGCACGCGCACTTGGGAGCGCAGCCACTCGATCATGTCAGGATTTTGGAACTGAAAGCACATAATCACTCCTTGCGATTGCAAATCATTCGCAATTTAGATCATGATCTTTTGTGTTCGACAACCCGCAGGCGAGATATTTTTTCCAGACGCGCGCGATAGCGGCCTAGCAATCTGCTTCAGCGAGATCCGACTCGAAAATATAAGTCTTTTCGGCGATCGGTTCTGTTATGCTCTTATAAACTTGGTTGTTTGGGTCATCCCAAGTCTGCGCAAAGGCCTCCATGCGGACAATGCGGTCACCTAGGAAGCGACGAATGTGGGCCGCGTCCAACATGCCCCAATAGTCTTTCGGGTCGACCCGGCAGGGATGTGCCAAGGCGTCTTCAAGCATCAGGTCGCTAATCGTCTGAATATATCCGAGGTCGACTTTCTGCCCTTCGAGATGATCGCGCATATGGTCCGCGCCGCTATGGTGCAGAATATAGCCGAAGTCATAGCCGAGCTGCGCCGCCATCAGCGCCATCGGAGGCGGCGTCGCATCCTCTTTCAACCAGCCCCACCATTGGCGGAACTTCATCATGGTGATGCCGTGAACAGCGATATGAGCCGTGTGATGAATATGAACTTCGTCGAGACCTGGCAGGATAACCATGGCGCAAGCGGACATGCACTGACCGGCAATCACCGCGGGCTCGCCGCGATTGTCCAGAATGGTGCTCATACCGCGGGCTGTCGCAACATTTCCGCCCGGACTGGTAATGATGATCCGACTGGCTTCGGGAAGGCCATTCAGCTTCAGGAACTGTTCAGGAAAAATCGCCGAATTGTAGCAAATGACATCGCTATCTTCGAGCATGTTGACCCCCTCGGTTTCGAGGCATCGCTCGACCAGACGATCCGTTTCCGGGTCTGGCGCATCAAAGCTGAACGAGTCTTGTGCGTTTGTGGTTTGGGTTATGAATAAGCCTGCCAGTCCAATTAAGAGTGAGCGCATTAAGGGTCCCTTTTTCCTGCTAAGGGATATGGGCGAAAATTTCGGCAAATCAAAGGCGGATGCCGGATAAGCCTTGCCGAGCGGCGCGCGCCCGTTCAAGTTGGCCGAATTGGGAGAGACAAATGAGACTATCGAAAAAACTCGCAGCCATCATTGCGCTGACACTTTCGGCGTTTGGGCAAGTTCAGGCACAAGAGAGTAAAACGGTGATAGAGGCTGGGTATCTGCTCGCAGTTCCTGGAGATGGCTATCTTCGAAATCGCTCTGTGACCGTTCAAGATGGCAAGATCGTCCGTGTTGAACGCGGCTTCAAAGACCACCCGGACGATGTCGAAGTCATCAATATGCGAGATTCATATGTCTTGCCGGGGCTGATCGATAGCCATGTACATTTGTCAAACGAGTTTTCGCCGACATCGCGGACCCGAATGCTGAGTGACTCAGAGGTTGATGCCGCTCTGAATGGGGCATCGCACGCCTATAAGACTTTGCTGGCCGGGTTTACCACGGTACAAGATGTCGGGGGACCGAATGAAGCCATCTTCTCTTTGCGCGATGCGATCCGCGCCGGGAAAGTCCCGGGCCCGCGCATCCGCGCGTCAGGCCGCGCCATCACGCCGAGCGGGGGGCATGGTGATGCCAATGGCTTTTCACCCGCGCTAACGAAGATTTTTACAGGACCGAATGCCTGTAACGGTGCCGATGATTGTCGCCGGGCCGTGCGCGAGACCATCCGGTCGGGTGCGGATGTCATCAAAATCACCGCGACCGGGGGGGTGTTGTCCAACACCAAGGCGGGTCTGGAACAACAATTCTTCGACGACGAAATCGCCGCGATTGTCGAAACGGCGGCCATGATGGGGCGCAAGGTGACCGCGCACGCCCATGGCAAGGGCGGCATTGAAGCGGCCTTGCGCAATGGGGTGCAGTCGATTGAGCATGGCACCTATCTCGATGATGAAACCATTGAGCTCTTTCGCGAAACCGGTGGTACCTTGGTGCCGACAGTGCTGGCGGGTGTGACCGTCACTGGCTGGACCGATCAGCCTTGGTTGCCACAGCCGTCTCGCGAAAAAGCCGCGATCGTCGGGCCGCTTATGCTCGACATGCTGCGCCGGGCGCGTGAGGGCGGTGTGAATGTCGCGTTCGGCACGGATACGGGCGTATCCAAGCATGGTGACAATGCTGAAGAATTCTTGCTCATGGTCGATGCCGGATATTCGCCTGAAGAAGCCATCCGAACGGCAACCGTGACGGCGTCTGAGCATCTTGAAATGAGCGACGTGATCGGGACCATCGAGGCTGGGAAATTTGCCGACATGGTTGTCCTCAACCAGGACCCTCTCGACGACGTGACGGCTTTGCGGGCTATTCGCGCCGTGATCAAGGGCGGAATTGAGTATCGCCCGTAGGTCAGGCTTTGACTTTTCTGGCTGAAGGGTCAATGTTCATCACAGTTTAGAGTGCATGAAACGGGGGCGTTGAATGCAGATCCGGCTGTTCAGCCTGCCGCTGCTCGTCTTGTCAGCGGCCCTTTCCGGGTGTGGACCTTCTGTCGAGACGTCGGCGAAGGTGTCGAGCCGCTGTGTCGACATTCCAAATGGGCAATTCTTTCAATTTGTTGACGGCCGGTTGGTCAGCGCCAGCCTAGCCGACGTCAATGCCCAGGAGCTGCCATTTGAAACCGCGCAGCGCATCGAGAACACACTTTCGGCGATGGGCTATCCATGGGTGTCTCTCGATTGGGATGGACAGATTGCGACCTTGTCTGGCTTGGCGCTGGACGAGAATACGCGATCCGATGCGTTCATTGCGGCAAATTCCCTAATCGAGACCGATCCGATTGCCGGGCCATTGGTGCAACGCGTGATCAATCAGATGGATGTCCGTGACACCGCCTCCGCCATCGCCATCCGCCTGACTCAGGAAATCGCGGAGGATGGATTTGATTGGTTGCGAGTCGAAATGACAGGGAACGTTGCGACCTTGATCGGGACTGCGCCCGATCTCGAGACCAAAGAAGCCGCCTATTTCGTCGGTCGGTCGACGGTCTTGTCCGATCTCGACGCCAGCGAAATCGTCAATATTGTCGTCGATGCGATTTCTGTGGATGGCGCAGGGGATCCGGTCGGCCGTGCCTTGATCGGCCTTGATGAGGCCTCCTCAGCGGCGCAATGCCAGGACGCTTTTGTTGAGATCATGAACGGTCGAAACGTACAATTCGAATCCGGCGAAGCTATCGTCAATAATGATAGCGCGCGGCTGCTTGATGCGGCGACCGGTGTCGCGCTTTTGTGTCAGTCCCACAATATCGAGATCGAAGGGCATACTGACAGTCAAGGCGACGATGAATCGAATATGGATTTGTCACAACGCCGGGCATCGGCGGTTCGCGATTATTTGATGGCCTACGGGGTCGAGCCTGAGTCTCTGGTCGCGCGCGGTTATGGTGCGACCCGACCGATCTCAGCCGGCGACACGCCGGAGGCCCTCGCTATCAATCGCCGGACCGTCTTTGTGGTGCGTCCGCGCACCAATTAGAAGCGGCAGATCAGGCCCTGATCGGCTGGAACCTTTGCATCCACAGTGTCGCGCCAAGCCTGAGCAATCGCATCCCTTCCGGTCACGTCGGTTGGTGTCACAAAGCTGCGAGAGATCGGATAGAAGGCGACGAGGTCTTTGCCGGTCATCTTGTCGAGCTCGCCGGCGGGCAATTGCTTGGCCCGGTTCGCCGCATAATCTGGCACAAAGAAGAATTCAGGCGTTGGGCCAGGGAGATCCTGAACCGGAACGCGGTCATCCTCCCAATCCGTCGCGCCGATGACCAGGCTGCGAATGAGATGCGCGCCGCAGGCCTGATGTATGGTCTTGGTCAGCTCAGGCCTTCCAACGAAGTCGACATAGGCCGTCTTTTCTTCGGCCCGATAGCTGGCAACATTGTCATAGGTCAACACTGTCGAATAGAGGCCGGTCTTGTTGACGAAATCAACATTGCGCGGTGACGTGACGCCAACGGTTTTGACCCCACGGCGATGCAGGCCATGTGCGGTGGCGATCGCAGTTTTCGACGAGGCGCTGGAAATAATTGCTGCCTCGGGAGCGGGATCTCCGTGCATCAGGCTGTCGCAAATCATCCAGCCGGTCATGTAGAGTGGCCGAAACAGCATTTGTTCGGCTTCAGTGCCGTCAACATAGGCCGGATCTGTGGCGATGAGGCTGTAGAAATTATAAATTGGCGCTAATCCTTGTCGATGCGCCGCGCCATCAAAGAACCCTCGAGGTGAGGTCTTCATCGGGCTCACGATGAGGTCTTCAGAGATTGGGAAGTAGCCATAAACACGCTGACCGACTTCGACCCCGTCAGCCTTGGAGTCGGCGACGGTCGCAAAACCCCAGACCGGCACGCGACCTTGATCATCGGCGCCAGACGGAAAGAAATTCCAGTAATGCATCGGCGGGCCGCCAAACGCGGCATAAGTCACATTGTTAGCGGTCAGTGCAAACGCGTCCACTTCTAATCGGACGTCGCCATCGCTCAGCGGTTGCGGTTCTACTGACCGCCATTGTGTCGCGCGCAGATCTGACTTCGAGATCAAATGTTGCTGGGTCATATTCCCTCCAATCTCAGGACACTGTGTTCGCTGAGCAGAGCAGAATCAAGCTTGACGTCGGGCGCTCTCGTCAGGTTCCAGTCGATAAGTTAGATGAGCGTGCACGTTCCAACTCGTAGACTTGGCGCTTGAGGGCCGAGATGGCTTCTTTCGCTTCTGCGATGATGACAGGCGTTTCCGAACGCAAAAAAATGAATTCTGGACTTCCTGGAGTCGCCGCGCAGGTGGCCTCAAGGTCACTGATCGCGCGCGACAGGACTTCTATATGGAAAATCCAGTGTGGATGATTTGTAGACATAAAAACACTCAATCCAGAATAGTGGACTCGAATATTATATTTGTTCTTGAATAACAATTAAAAAGTGTAAGAATAAAAATTCTTTTTGAGGTTGATCAATTTATACTTGCGGCGCGGCTTCTGAAGTAATCGATTGCAACAATTCTTCAAAACCTTCCGACAAAGGCGGGGAGGCCGCGGTGGTGCCGAGGGCCTCTAATAGTGCAGAGACGGGGATTCTCCGTCCGTCAGCACCGGTCAGGTGCATCAGGGTTTTGATTTCCGCATGTACTTTTCCGCCGCGCTGAAACCGGTGACAAATGGCAATTAAATCCTCCGTCCAGCCCTCGATTTGGCACGCTATTTCGAAGGTCTGAGGCGATTTCAGCATGCGCGCGATGGTTCGGGTCTGCCCTTGAACGCCGAGCGTCCACTTGCGTTGCTTGAGCAGGCGCCAAATTCCGGTGCGGATCAGCATATTCATCCGACCGAGGTCACTGATCGATAAGTAGCGACTATTGGTCATGTGCAGGAACATGTCCTGATCGGTCAACCAGACTCGGAAGTTCAGGCAGTATGCCTGATCGAACGGTTCGGATTTGGACGAAAATTGAGCCCGCAAATAGATCCACAGTTTCCTGAAGAAAAGATTCACGCATCCGCTCCCGAGTTTGCTTTCCCTGGCGCAAGGCCCGCGTCTGCAATAAGTAGGAACACGCGCGCTTGTTCGGGATCTTTGTCTGCAGAGTAAGTCGGCCAGCGGCTCGCATCAATAGCAAGTTGAATGCATTATGCGCGCCAGAGCTTGTCCAGCTCCGCCGCAATTGCGAAGGCCTTTTTTGCGCCGGCGCCGCCGATTCTGAGGCCGATCATGGCGGAGCCTTCCAGCGCGGACGGATCATCGCTTTGTCGGGCCCAGCGACTGCCCGCGACAAATCCTTCATCGAGCGAGGCGAGGAACGCGCCGAACTCTTCCTCGCGGCCATCCGCGAAAAGCGGTAACCAGATCAGGAATTGCGCTTTGGGCCATTTCCGCATGGCGCGCGGAACCCAATTGGCCAGCGCATCCATGTCCGCATCTGTCTCATAGCTCGGATCCAGCATGACCAGCATGTGCTCGCCGCGACGTGGCTGCAGGCGCAAGGCGCCGCGATAGCCATCTTCCTTGCGGATCTGCACCCGCGGGTCCTTGTGCAAGGCTTGCGATAGTTCCTTATGTTCGGTCGGATGCAATTCAAACAAGTTGATCCGAGCCTTGGGGCCGAGCATCTGGGTCGCCAGCGCCGGTGATCCTGGATATGAACCTGGGCCTTTGCTCTGCACATGCTTCAACCAGGGTTGCAGCGCTTTTGCGGCCCGGTCCGCTTTCGGCATTGCCAGAACCCCTCGCTTGGCTTCGCCGGTTTTAGCTGCTTGAGCACTGTTTAAATCATAAAAGCCGCGGGCGGCATGCGTCTCGACATAGAGCAGCGCACGATCGGCTTCGGCTTCGGTTTGCAACACTGCATGCAGGACGGCGTGTTTCAACACATCCGCTTGATTGCCTGCATGAAAGCCGTGTTGATACGAAAGCAAGGTCTACTCTTCGCGCTCGGCCAAAGAGGCCTGGCGGATCGCCTCGAATTCATTCCCGGGATACCAGGTTGGCCAATCCGTCGAATTAAGGACTTGCAAGCCAACCGAATAAAGCGCCTGAATGTCTTCTTCCATGCCGGACAAATCCCAGCTTTCGTCATACTCATCCATCGGCTTGTGATAACGCTGAGCCGTGTAGACATCTGCGATCGCCTTGCCCGCAGCGACCCCGCCATCAAGCTTATCGACCCCGCCATCGGCATACAGCATCGGCACGCCTTTTTTGGCGAACGAGACATGGTCAGAGCGATAAAAATAACCGGCCTGCGGGTTTGGGTCAGGCACGATCACGCGGTCAACCTCGTCCAAATGCGCTTTGAGCAGGTCTTCCAGTTCAGAGGCGCCATAACCAACCACGACCATATCCTTAGTTTTGCCCATTGGCAGCATGCCATCCATGTTCAAACCCGCCACGATCTGATTCATCGGCACAGTCGGGTTTTCGGCATAGTAAGCGGACCCGAGTAGACCGGATTCCTCGAGCGTCACCGCCAGAAACAGGGCCGACCGCTCCAATTCTTCCCCGGCGAGGGATTCGGCAATTTCGAGCAAAGCCGAAGTTCCGGTGGCATTGTCGACAGCGCCATTGAAGATATCGTCGCGATAAAAGTCCTGGGTCGGCTCGCCTTCGCGTTCTTCCGATTTCTTGCCGAGATGGTCCCAATGCGCGGTGAACAGCATATATTCTTCCGGCGCGGTTTTGCCGGGTAACATGCCGACCACATTTCGGGACTCGGTCGTACTGACCGTCTGTGAGATCGATCCGCTTGCGGTCAGCTCTCCCATATCCACTGAGGTAAAGCCCTCGGTCTTGGCGCGGCGTTTCATTTCCGAAAAGTCCAGCCCGGCTTCTGCGAACAGCGCGCGCGCCGTTTCCTCCGTGATCCAGCCTTCAAACAGGGTGCGATTGGCGCCGCCATCAGCGCGCACCAGATCAGCTTGCGCGCCCGACCAGGAATTGGCGACCACATCCCAGCCATAAGAGGCGGGTTCGGTTTCGTGGATAACAATGGCCCCCGTCGCGCCGCGGCGGCCGGCTTCTTCGAATTTGTAAGTCCAGCGCCCATAATAGGTCATCGACTTGCCTTTGAAGAGCTCATCCTCGCGCGCATAGCCTGGATCATTGACCAGCATGACCACGGTTTTTCCGGTGACATCCAGTCCGGTATAATCGTCCCATCCATATTCAGGGGCGGTGACGCCATAGCCGACAAAGACCAGTTCGGATGCGTCCCAAGACACCGAGTCCCGATCCTGTTTCTTGGTCCAGATAACAGCATCTTCTTTCAGCACCATGGGATAAGCTTCGCCGGAGGCGCCGCCAGCAAAAGACAGGCTCGACGCGTTCTCGTCCAAAGTCTGCTCGACCATCCCAACTGTCTGGAACCAGGAGCCATCGTCTCCAGCCGGCTGCACACCAATGCGCGCCAATTCCTGTGCCAGCCAATCGGCGGTCAGTTCGCCTTTCTCAGCCGCTGGCCCACGGCCTTCAAACGCATCGTCCGAAAGCAGCGCGATGCGCTGCCGCAAATCATCCTGCGTGATTGCGACGCTCGTTCCTTCCGGAAGCGGCATCGGAAGGTCCAGGCTATCCGCAACCTCAACCGGCGGTGTTTCTGGCGTGATCGGGTCGACTTCCGTGGTGGCTTGCCCGCAGGCGGATATAAGGGCGAGCGCCGAGGCTGCCAGGCTAAGACGGATCATATGAAGCTCCTGTCATGTCTCATTCTGCGCCCGGTTTGGCACAGCGTTCCTGAGCCGACAAGCAGCCGTCTGCGCCTGATCAGTCGCCCGGCAGCGGTATGTATTCGTCCTCGCCCGGGGGCAGCGTGAAAACCGTGTTTTGCCAACCGTTTTCAGCCGACTCGCGCCAGTCTTGTTTGGCCTGTTCAATGCGCGCCTTGTCAGTCGCGACCAGATTCCAGTCGATCAAGCGCGGCCCATCCATCGGCGCGCCGCCGGCGAGCATGAAACGGCTGCCTTCTGGGACCGCGACCGAGACATCCGTACCCGGTTTCAGAATAGCCATTTGCCCGGCTTCGATGACTTGATCTTCGATATGGGCCTCGCCCAGGGCGACGTAGAGCGCGCGTTCTTCGGCTTCATCGGCTCCGATTGTGAATCGCGCGCCATTGTCAGCATCGGCGCCGACATACCAAATCTCCCATGGGAATTCGACGGGCGACTGATGACCAAAAGCCGTGCCGGCCAGCACCCGCGCATGGGCGCCGCCGAGATCGAATTCTGGCAGCGTCTCTGCCGGATGGTGGACGAAATCAGGCGCCGTCTCGGCATGCTCTTTCGGCAGGGCCACCCAGGTCTGAATGCCGTGCATAGTCTGGCCATTGGCCCGTTCTTCGTCTGGCGTGCGCTCGGAATGGCAAATACCGCGCCCGGCTGTCATCCAGTTCACAGCCCCGGGACGGATCACCAAATCATTGCCTAGCGTGTCTTTATGACGGATCGCGCCGTCATACAGAAAGGTCACAGTCGACAGACCAATATGTGGATGCGGGCGCACGTCAAAGCCATGGCCCGGGGCATAGTCCACCGGCCCGAAATGATCGAAGAAGATGAACGGACCAACCATTTTGCGATTGTGAAACGGCAAGATCCGCCGCACCACGAAGCCATCTCCGAGATCGCGTTCTCGCGGTTTTATGATTTGCTCGATCAAATCACTCATGGTCAGGCTCCTTGCGTCTCGTTTTGTGTTTGCTCAGATAGATCTATGACCACTAATCTCCATGATTTCGTAGCCGAGATCCGCGCATGTCAATTATGCGCGGGGGACATGGAACGGGCCCCGCGTCCGGTTCTACAAGTGTCCGACACGGCAAAAATCCTGATTGCTGGGCAAGCCCCGGGCAATCTCGCCATGGAATCTGGGCGCCCGTTCACCGACCCTTCCGGCGACCGGTTGCGGGACTGGCTCGAAATCAGTGAGGCTGATTTCTATGATCCTTCAAAGGTCGCGATCGTACCGATGGGATTCTGTTTCCCAGGTTATGACAAAAACGGTGCCGACATCCCGCCGATGAAGCGCTGTGCTGAGATCTGGCATGCGCCACTGTTCGATCGTCTGCCGCAAATCGAACTGAAAATCCTGATCGGCGGCTATGCACAGCGCTGGCATATTGGCGATCGAACAGAAAAGACTTTGACAGCCACGGTGAAAAAGTGGCGAGAGTTTCTGGAGCAAGGCGTCATCGTTACGCCACATCCGAGCTGGAGAAATAATGCATGGCTCAAACGCAATCCCTGGTTCGAGGCCGAGCTCTTGCCCGTTTTGCGAAAACGAGTGCGGTCCTTGTTATCTTGATCACAGGCCTGTTTGGCGTTCTGGCCGCCTGTGTT
This sequence comes from Hyphomonadaceae bacterium, assembly GCA_024743315.1. Lineage (GTDB taxonomy): Bacteria > Pseudomonadota > Alphaproteobacteria > Caulobacterales > Hyphomonadaceae > Henriciella. The sequence goes on along the minus strand of JANSWU010000003.1, from coordinate 418,510 downwards.
ACCCCGGCGACGCTGAAAGCCCTTGAATTGGAGACCCCGGTCATGCCGCAGCTTGATCCTGACAATCAGCGCTTGATCAGTTTTGACGGGGCTGAGCTTGGCCTGACGGTCTGGGAGACGGTGGAGGCGCCCGAAATCGTGATCGTTGGCGTGCATGGCATGAATGATTATGCCAATGCCTTCCATATGGCGGCACCGTATTGGGCTGAGCATGGGGTCAAAACCTATGCCTATGACCAGCGTGGCTTTGGCCGCTCTTATGGCCGCGGCGAATGGCCGGATGAAGACTCCATGCGTGAGGATTTACGCACGGCCGTTGATCTCGTTCGAGCGAAATATCCTGACACAACCCTCGCCGTGGTCGGCATCTCGATGGGCGGCGCGATGACGATGACCGCATTCGGGTCCGACCGCCCGCCCGAAGGCGTGGACCGGGTCGTTTTAAGTGGCCCTGGCTTACGCGGCTGGGGCGCGATCCCCGTGGTTCAGCGCATTGCGCTTTGGACCAGCGTGCGGGTGCGTCCCGGATGGGTCGTGCGGCCGCCACGCTTTGTAAAGATCGAGCCGAGCGACAATGTGGAGATGCTGCAGCGCCTCTGGGCGGATCCGATGGGCCTCAAAACGAATAAGATCGAACAAGTTCATGGTGTGGTCAGTCTGATGGAAAACGCGCATCGCGCGACGCCGGATCTGCCAAGCGACATTCCCACATTGATGACTTATGGCGCCAAGGACATCGTTATTCCCGAGCGCGGCGTCAAACGCACCGCTCGCAAGCTGCCCGAGCACGTTCGTACCGCGTATTATCCAGACGGATATCATATGTTACTCCGGGACCTGCAGGCTGAAACAGTCTTTCAGGATGTGCTGGCCTTTTTGAAAGATCCAGACGCGCCTTTGCCGAGCGGGGTTGGCGAAGTCCCGGGACGAAGTTAAGGCCCGCACATTGCGCTCGGTTCAATCTAGGGCTACATCGCCAATTAATTTCAAATGCAACTAAATGATGGATGGTGTATGTTCGACAATTCTTCTTTCGATAATCATGAAGGGGTCCATTTCTTCAATGATGAGAAGAGCGGGCTGCGCGCGATTATCGCCATCCATTCGACTGCACTCGGCCCGTCTTCTGGCGGCACGCGGATGTGGGATTATCCTGACAGCGTCTCCATGATCACTGATGCGCTCCGCCTCAGTCAGGGCATGAGCTATAAGAATGCGATGGCGTCGATCCCGCATGGCGGCGGCAAGGCCGTGATCTGGGGCAATTCCAAGACCGACAAAACTGAAGCCCTGTTCCGGGCCTTTGGGCGCGCGGTGGACAGCTTGCAGGGCCAGTACTGGACCGCTGAGGATGTTGGGATTGATACCGCGGATATTGAAATCGCCGCTCAGGAAACCAAATTTGCCGCTGGCCTGACCACGGGCGCTGCGGCGAGCGGTGACCCGTCGCCGGTGACGGCACGCGGAGTTTTCAAAGGCATCCAGCAAACCGCACTTCGGGCGTTTGGAAGTGATGATCTCAATGGCAAAACCGTCGCAGTGCAGGGCGTGGGTTCCGTCGGCGGATATACGAGCCAGTATCTCGCTGAGGCCGGCGCAAACCTGGTCATCACCGACATCGATCAGGAGGCACTTGCAGATATCGCCAAGCGCACCGGCGCCAAGATCGTCGCGCCGGACGAGATCTATGATGTCGAGGCCGATATTTTTTCACCCAACGCGCTCGGCGCCATCATCAATGAAGACACGCTGAAACGGCTCAAGGTCAAAGTCATTGCAGGCGGGGCAAATAATCAGCTGGTCGTCCCGGCCATGGGTGAGTTTGTCCGGCGCGCCGGCATTCTCTACGCCCCCGATTATGTCATCAATGGCGGCGGCATCATCAATGTCGCTGCCGAGATTTCAGGCTCTTATTCGCGGGCCTGGGTCGACCAGAAGCTCGACACGCTGATCGAAACGCTCGGCACCGTGTTAGATGACGCGCTGGAATCCGGGCGTCCGACCAATGAAGTGGCGGATGAAATCGCCCGCGCACGGATCGCGGCCGCCAAGGCATAAGCGGATTAAGCGCGCTGCTGACCCGCTTTGCCAACGAAAGTTGGCATCCAGGGCGGCTGGCTGAAGACGTTCGAGACCTCGCTCAACCGCCATGGATCCTGACTTGCGTCAGGATTACGGTCGCATGAGAGACTACTACTCTCTGTTATCCCGGAAAGCTCGGCAGAGCTTGTCCGGGACCCAGAATTTCTGTGAGTACCAGATTGGGTCCCGGATATTTCGCTGGGCGAAATTCCGGGATGACAAGCAGAACGCGCACGCATTGTTTATCGATCGCAGGCGAAATTTTGAGCGAAACAGCCTAAAGCGACGGCTGGATGGGCCCTTCGGCGCGGCCATGGACGAATTGGTCGACATAATCATTGCCGCTATGGTCGATCTGACTGGCCGGGCCACGCCAGATAATCTTGCCTTCGAACAGCATGGCGATCTCATCCGCGATTTTACGGGCGCTGGCCATGTCATGCGTGATCGAAATGGCCGCGGCCCCAAGCGCCTTGGTTTGCTCGACGATGAGGTCATTGATTGCATCAGCGGTAATCGGATCGAGCCCTGTGGTCGGCTCATCAAAGAAGATCAATTCCGGCTTGGAGACAATGGCGCGGGCGAGGCCAACGCGTTTTTGCATGCCGCCGGAGATCTCCGCTGGTGTGAGATCGGCGACATCCGAGCCAAGCCGGACCTGTCGCAAAGAATCGATCGCGCGTTCTTTGGCGTCTTTGCGGGAGATACCATCGGCATTGAGGAGCCGGAAGGCGATATTTTCCCAAACGGTGAGCGAATCGAATAAAGCCCCTGACTGAAACAGCATGCCGATCCGAGCGCGCATGGCTTCGCGCGTTTTGCCCTGATCGTGCGTGACATCTTCGCCATCGAATAGGATTTGCCCCTGATTTGGTGTCATCAGACCGAGCGCGTTCTTCAGCATGACCGACTTACCTGATCCCGATCCGCCGAGAATCACCAAGGATTGGCCAGGCGCGACGTCCAGGTTCACGCCTTTCAGTACCTGTTTGGGACCAAAGGATTTGTGAACGTCTTTCAGTTCGAGAAGCGGGCCCGTGCTCATGATCCGAAATCCACCAGAACCGTTGAAATGAGATAGTTGAAGGCGAGAATTAGAACGGCTGCGCCAACCATAGCGAACGTCGCCGCCCGGCCGACGCCGGTCGCGCCTGCCGTTGATTTGTCGCCGTGATAACAGCCGAGTATGGCAATCACGCCGCCAAAGACGACCGCTTTGATCAGGCCGACCGTGACATCTTCCCAGGTCAGGAAGTCAAGCGTGTTGCGCAAATAGGTGGTCGAGTCGAAACCGAGGCCCAATGTGCTGACCGCCCAACCGCCCATGACACCGATAATGTCAGCAACAATGACCAGCATGGGCAAGGTCAGGATACCGGCGAGGAAACGAGGTGCATAAAGGTAGCGGAACGGATTGGCGCTCAACGTTTTCAGGGCATCGATTTGCTCCGTCACCCGCATGGCGCCAATTTCAGCGGCGATCCCGGCTGAGACGCGCCCGGCCAGCATCAGGCCGGTAATGGTCACGCCAAGTTCGCGGGTGATGCCGAGGACCACAATATTCGGAACGAACTGCTCGGCGCCGAAGCGGCTGCCACCGGAATAGATGTTCAGCGCCAGCGCGGCCCCGATAAACACCGCCGACAGGCCGACCACGGGCAGGCTATAAAAGCCGATCGCAATCATCTGGCGAATGATCTGGGCCGGATACCAGCGCGGACTAAAGCTCGCGCCGATGGTTTTGCCGGTAAAAATAGAAAGCCGACCAACCTCACCTAACATGCCGAGCGTCGCGGCGCCCAGCCATTGCAGCGGATTGGGGAAGCCCCCTTTAGCTTTGGTAGATGCGTTTGACACGAGGCGTGAGTCCTGTGGTGAGTTCGTATCCAATCGTGCCCGCGAGGGCGGCTTGTTCTTCTAGCGGCGCGTCCGGCCCGATCAATTGGCCGTAAACACCTGGCCTGGCAAGATCTGACGCCTGGGTGACATCAATTGTAATCAAATCCATCGAAACTCGGCCTAAAATAGGGCAGCGTTTGCCGCCCAGGCTGACAAAGCCTTTATTTGACGCCGATCGGGGGAAGCCATCGCCATATCCAATCGCGAGGGTCGCAATCAGGGTCGGGGCGATGGCGCGCCAGCTGCCTCCATAGCCGACCGTTTCCCCGGCTGCGAGTTGGCGCACTTGCAGGATCGGTGCTTCCAGCGTCAGCCCAGGCTTCAAGACCAGGCCTTCTGGCGGATGTCCACCGCCATAGAGCGCGATGCCGGGGCGGGTGAGGGCGTGGTGATAATCCAGGCCGAGCCAGACCCCACCTGAATTGGCGAGACTCAATGGTACGTTCGGGAAGGCGTCTGATATCGTCTTCAATTGTTCTGCCTGGTGCGCATTCATCGCGGACCCGGAATCTTCAGAGCAGGCGAGATGAGACATGATCAGGACGGGCGCCTGTGCAGCACTGGCATCTGCGAGTTCGCTTGTATCCTTCGCCGGTAGGCCCAATCGGTTCATCCCGGTATCGAAGTGCAGCGCGTAACCGCGCGGCATTTTCACGCCATCGACCAGCCAATCGGCCATGGTTCGGAACTGAAAGCTGGAATTGATCACTGGAATGAGCGCGTTCTCACGGTACAGCGCTTCCTCATCCGGCGAAGGGCCGTTGAGCACGTAAATGTTCGGATGGCTGCCTAAGGTCGCGCGGGTGGCTTCGGCTTCAAACGCATGGGCGACAAAAAAATGATCGCAGCCAGCATCATGCAAAGTCTCGGCGACTTCCCTTAAGCCATGTCCATAGGCGTCGGCTTTGATCACCGCTCCGGTGATGCCAGTGACCTGCGCAGCTTTGATGGCTCGCCAATTGTAGGCGATGCTCGACAAATGGATATGGGCGCGCGGACGGAGGCTCATACCGGCCCGATTACAACGCTTTGCGGCACTTGTAAGGCCTATTCGTCAAATCCGCCTTGGGACGGGCGCGCCAAATTGCCGAAACGCGTGACATTTGCGTCGAACGAAAGCACGACTTTCCCGATCGGACCGTGGCGTTGCTTGCCGAGGATCACTTCGGCCGTGCCATAAACCTCGTCCATGCGCTGACGCCACGCCGCCCATTTGTCTGCCGCAGCCGGGTCACCACCATCAGCCTGCGGTTCGGTGCGCTCGAGGTAATAACTCTCGCGATAAACGAACATCACCACGTCGGCATCCTGTTCGATCGAGCCCGATTCCCGAAGGTCTGAGAGTTGCGGGCGCTTGTCATCGCGCTGTTCGACCTGACGCGATAGCTGCGACAAAGCGATCACCGGCACATTCAGCTCTTTCGCCAAGGCTTTCAGCGTCGTGGTTATCTGAGTGATTTCCTGGACCCGGTTGACATCTGACTTGCCGGACGTGCCGGTCAGCAGTTGCAAATAGTCGATAATGATCAGGTCGATCCCTGTGGAGCGCTGCAGGCGACGGGCCCGGGCGGCGAGCTGGCTGACCGAAATGCCGCCCTGATCGTCAATGTAAAGCGGCAGGTTTTGCAGCTCTTCTGTGGCTTCTCGGAGGGTCTCGAAATCATGTTTGTCGAGATCACCCTGGCGAATCTTGTGGGCATTAATGCTGGTTCGCTCGGCGAGGATCCGGGTCGCCAATTGTTCTGATGACATTTCGAGCGAGAAGAAGGCGACCTTGCCGCCTTCAATCGTCTTGGTCGAGCCGTCTTCCTGTTTCTCCCCGCGATAATCGGCGGCAACATTATAGGCGATATTGGTGACCAGCGAGGTTTTCCCCATCGAGGGACGTCCGGCCAAGATGATCAAGTCCGACTTGTGCAACCCGCCCATTTTATGATCGAGATCATCCAGTCGTGTCGCGATCCCGGCAATCTTGCCTTCGCGTTTAAACGCCGCTTCAGCCATTTGCAGCGATTCAGTGAGCGCCTCTGAGAAGGTCGAGAAGCCGCGCCCGGTTGAACCACGTTCGGCCAGCGAGAAAAGTTCGCGCTCCGCCAACTCTATCTGCTGGGTGCCATCGACATCGCGGTCATGATGCTGGGCGCGCGATTGAACGCCGGCACCGATATTGATCAGCTCACGACGCATGGCGAGATCACGGATGATCCGGGCATAGTCCTGGACCTCTGGACCGAAAGCGGCGCTGTCGAGCAGGTCGGCAAGATATTGCGCGCCGCCAATCTGGGTCAGACGCTCATCTTTCTCAAACTGCTCACGCAAGGTGACCCCATCCGCGACCCGGCCATTCTGGATCAGCATCTGGCAAGCGTCGAAGATTTCCTGATGCGCCGGGGCATAAAAGTCCGACGGGCGCAGGATGTCGGAGACGCGCTGGAACGCGTTATTGTCATACAGAATAGATCCAATCACCGCCGCTTCAGCGGACAGGTTATGGGGTAATTCTGGTCCGGCATCTTCCGGAGAATGAAGAGGGGCGATCGCATTGCTCATCGCGCCGTCTTAACCATAAATTGTGCGCTGGGGCAGTCCTTTGGCGCAGATGCTCCCTGCGAAAAACCCATTTATCCACAAAAGTCCGGGGCGCTGTGAATAAGCCGCAGAGCGATCTCTGGCCTTTCACCAACAATGCGTTATGTAGCGCCCTTCGCGCGCAACCTGAAGCTTCGTCGATTGGAATCTGCTGCCATGAGTTCGGCCTCACTTCTTGCCAATCTCAACAGTCCGGCCGCTGTCTATGGCGCGCCCTTCGGGGTCGATATTCTGCGTCTCATCGAGGCGCTGGAAGCGCGGGGTAGCGCGGCGCTCTACGTCGCGCGTGACGACAAGCAGGCCGCGACCGCGCTGAAACTGGCGCAATTCTTTCGTCCCGCCCTGGAGACCGTCCGGCTGCCGGGCTGGGATGTCCTGCCTTATGATCGGGTCAGTCCGTCGCCGGCAGTTGCTGCGGCGCGCTGTGCGGCGCTGGCCCGGCTGGCGCAGCGGGCCGCCAATGCCGAGCCTTGCCTAGTCATCACCACTGCCAGTTCTCTGGTCCAAAAGGTCCCCCCCGTAGAAACCATGCGGGCAAGCTCTTTGTCGGTTTATACCGGGGGACGGATCCAACAGGACGAGCTGACCTCATACCTGTCAATTAACGGTTATGTGCGAGTTGCGTCGGTCTCTGAGAAGGGCGAGTATTCGATCCGGGGCGGCAAGGTCGACATCTATCCGCCGACCGGTGAGGAGCCGGTTCGGCTTGACCTGTTCGGCGACGAGATCGAAACCATCAAGGCGTTTGATCCCGAAACGCAGATCTCGACCCGACCCCTCAATCGCGTCGCGCTCGCGCCGGTCTCCGAGATCCTGTTCAATCAGGAGACGCTCGGCCTGTTCCGTGAGCGTTATCTAGCCGAGCTCGGGTCTCCGGTTGGCGATCCCATGTATGAAGCGGCGCGCGCTGAAATCCGGCGCGGCGGCATTGAAGGCTGGCTGCCGCTCTTCCACACCCATCTCGACACATTGTTTGATTATATCGGGCCAAATGCCCTGATCGGGCTTGGGGCGTTGTCCGCCGAAGCGGCGAGCGAACGCCTGGCGCAAGCCAAGGATTATTATGCCGCCCGCCTCGAGGCAGCTGGAGAGGAGCGCCAGGCGAGGGTGCTGGCGCCAGAGCATCTTTATCTGACGGAACAGCAACTCTCTGCCGCGCTGCAAAGTCGGGGCGTCGCGCGCTTTCATGCTGGCAGCGGTGAAGGCGGGATCGATCTCGGCGGCGTACAAGGACGCGACTTCGCCCCGGAGCGGGCCCAACCCGAGGTCAACATTTTCGAGGTCGCAGCCCAGCACGCTAAGCGCGTGCATGCGAGCGGGAAATCGGTCGTGTTTGGGGCCTGGACAGACGGATCCGCGAGCCGGCTTGAAGGCGTGCTGGAGGATCATGGCCTGCCAGATGCGACCCGGGTGTACTCGCTAGAGGCCGCTCAAAAGGCGGAGATTGCGATTTGCGAACTGCCCCTGGAATCTGGGTTTGAGACCGATGACCTGATCATTATCGGCGAGCCGGACATTCTCGGCGATCGGCTTGCCGCGCCGCGTCGAAAGCGTAAGGCGGCGAACTTCATTGCCGAATCGGGCAGCCTCAATCCGGGCGACCTGGTCGTGCATGTTGATCATGGTGTCGGGCGATATGAAGGTCTGAAGACTCTCGATCTTGCAGGCGCTGCGCATGATTGCCTGGAGCTTGGCTATGCCAAAGGCGACAAAGTCTTCCTACCGGTTGAGAATATTGATCTGATCAGCCGCTATGGCAGTGAAGACGCTGAGAGCGCCATTGATGCGCTTGGCGGGGTCGGCTGGCAGACCCGCAAGGCCCGCGCCAAGAAGAAGATCCTGGAAATGGCAGCCGAGCTGATGGCGATCGCCGCTGCCCGGGAGATGAAAAAGGCCGACGCGGTGATCACCGGCGATGGGCTGTATGAGGAATTCGCCGCGCGCTTCCCATATGAAGAGACCGATGATCAGCTCAATGCGATCGAAGACGTGCTCGGTGACCTGTCCTCTGGCAAGCCGATGGATCGTCTGGTTTGCGGCGATGTCGGGTTTGGAAAGACAGAAGTGGCGCTGCGGGCGGCCTTCGTTTCCGCCATGGCGGGGCAGCAAGTCGCGGTTATCGCGCCGACCACGTTGCTGGCGCGTCAGCATTACAACACGTTTGCAGAGCGGTTTGCGGGCTGGCCCTTGAACGTGCGGCCGCTCTCGCGCTTCGTATCGGCGAAAGAGGCGAGTGAGACCAAAGCCGGCATGGCCAATGGCACGGTCGATGTCGTTGTCGGCACGCATGCGCTGCTCGCCAAGAATGTCGAGTTCAAGCGTCTTGGTTTGCTCGTGGTCGACGAAGAGCAACGCTTTGGGGTGAAGCACAAAGAGCGGCTAAAAGAGCTGAAGGCCGATGTTCATGTGCTGACCCTGTCCGCAACGCCGATCCCGCGGACGCTGCAAATGGCGCTGACGGGCATTCGCGATCTCTCCATCATCGCCACCCCGCCCGTCGACCGACTCGCCGTGCGGACCTATGTCACCGAGTTCGATACGGTGACCATCCGCGAGGCTTTGCTCAGAGAGAAATATCGCGGTGGGCAAAGTTATTATGTCGCCCCGCGCATCACAGACCTCGATTATCTTGAGAATTTCCTCAAGGCGAATGTGCCCGAGGTGAAGTTCTGTGTGGCGCATGGCCAAATGCCGTCTGGCGAACTCGAGGACTTGATGACCGCCTTTTACGAGGGCGAATATGACGTCTTGCTGTCGACGACGATTGTCGAAAGTGGGCTCGACATTCCGCGCGCTAATACGCTCGTCATCCATAAAGCCGACCGGTTTGGTCTGGCGCAGCTTTACCAGCTCAGGGGGCGCGTCGGGCGTTCCAAGCTGCGCGCGTACGCTTATCTGACAACGCCGGCGGACCGCGTGATCTCTCCAACCGCGGAGCGGCGTCTGCGGGTCTTGCAATCTCTGGACAGTCTCGGAGCTGGCTTCCAATTGGCGAGCCATGACCTCGATATGCGCGGCGGCGGCAATCTTCTGGGCGATCAGCAATCGGGGCATGTCAAAGAAGTGGGGGTCGAGCTGTATCAACAGATGCTCGAAGACGCGGTTAAAGCGCTGCAATCAGGCTCCAATACGGATGAAGAAGTCGCAGATGAGTGGTCGCCGCAGATCAATCTCGGCCTCTCCGTTCTCATCCCGGATGGCTATGTCGAGGATCTCGGCGTGCGGCTTGGCCTATATCGCCGCCTCGCCGATCTAACGACTGAACAAGAGCGTGAGGCCTTTGCAGCAGAACTGATCGACCGTTTTGGACCTCTGCCGGAAGCAACCAAGCAATTGCTCGACGTCACCGCCGTGAAAGTGATGTGCAAATCGCTCGGCATCTCAAAACTGGATGCCGGTCCGAAAGGCGTCGTCGTCACGTTCCGGGACGATACGAGCGTCGATCCGGCGCAATTGATGATGCTGGTGCGATCTCGGCCCGGCAAGATGAAACTACGCCCGGATTCCAAGCTGGTGGTGATGGGCGTCCCGGTCGAAGCGAAAGCGCGGATCAGCGCGGTCAAAGGCTTGCTCAAGGAATTGCAAGCGACCGCGAGTGTTCCAGCCTAAGCGGAGCGTTTGGTTGATAGTCCAGAGCGCGCGGTCAAACCGCCAAGCAGGGTTTTCAGAGTATGAAATTGACGGCGTTCAATGACTCGCCAATTCACGGACCGCTCGAGGGCTTCCTCGATCCGGCGTGCAAGCACAACGGCGCCGCGATATTGGGTATCAGGAAGCGTTACACAGATATGTTTGGCGTCGAGACGCGCCGCGAGATCGGTGTCGCGCAACAGGCCCTTGATGGAGCGTGCGACAGCTTTCAAATCCTCACCATCTTTCAGGTCGATGGAAATAATCGATAAGGGCGTGGCTAACTGATCCGCTTGCTCCATCTGCGCTTGCAAATGGGACTCAAGGTACTCGCGAGACATCAGGCCAGTCGCCGAATCCTGTGCCGCAGAATTCAACGCGAACACGTTCTCGGTTTTCAAACTGGGTTCGGTGCACAACGCCAGCAAGCGATGAGCAACGGCATCAATATCGTCGCCAACATCCAAAATTTGATCGGCTTGTGAAAGATGCTCCTTGGCCATTTGAGGAGCTACCTTCGGGCGTGCCAGCAGAATGACTTGTGGCGTTTGAACCAGCGGCAAATGCTTGATACGGGCCAATAATTTCGCGGCTTCATCATCCGGTTTTGCCGGACAAAGAACCAGGGTCTTGAACCGTCCGCTCTCAAGATAGTCTTCTGCGGTCAGGCGGCTGATCGCGGCGACCAAATTGATATGGGCGTCTTTAAGATTGGATTTGAGCGCATTAAGGAATGGCGCGTCATTGCCCAGCCAAAGCAGACGTTGGCGCTGCGTGGTTTGAGGATTTGGCGCCGATACACCAAACTTGCTCAGCGTTTCTGCTCTCAGCTTGATTTCGCGGCGGCGCTGCTGTTCGCGCTGACGAATTGCGATCCGTGCGGGCAGGGAGGCCAGCTGAGAAATATCAGTCAGGTGAATATCGCTTCGCTCAAGCGTATGGTGCTCGCGACCAAGCGAAACAACCAGTCTCTTGTCGGTGTTTGCGATCTCAAGTTCGCGTGTCAGCAAATCGATCAAGGCTGGCGCAGAATCCGGTGGTAAATACTTCCCCCGCACCGGCACCGGTCGAATGCCGACCTGACGCAGGCGCGCCTGCAACATTTCGAGGCGAGGGCTCTCGGATACGACGTGCATGACCGGCGCATCAAAGCTTTGCTCATTGAACATTTGGGCATCCCTCAGTCGACGTTGCGTCAGGCCTTTTCTTTGCCCTGTTGAGTCTTAAGGTCTGGTTGATCTAGAGGAAAATTAGCCCGGCTCGGAGGGAACGGAAAATGGCACAAGGACCACTTTCAGGCGTCAAAATCGTGGAATTTGCAGGCATCGGGCCAGGCCCGTTTTGCGGCATGTTGCTGAGTGATATGGGGGCCGATGTTGTTCGGATAGATCGCGCTGGCAAACCCCGTCCGGGCAACCCCACCGACGTGATGAGCCGCGGGCGCCGGTCAATTGCCCTGAATCTCAAGGATGAGGCCGACCGTGAAACCGCGCTCAAACTCCTCGAAAAGGCGGATGCTTTGATCGAGGGCTTTCGTCCGGGTGTCATGGAACGCAATGGTTTGGGGCCTGATCAGGTGCTCGCCCGCAATCCGAAGCTCGTTTATGGCCGGATGACGGGATGGGGACAGCACGGCGCGCTGAGCCATTCGGCGGGTCATGATTTGAATTATATCGCTATCACTGGCGCCTTACATGCCATGGGCGACAAAGACGGGCGACCACGCCCACCTTTGAACCTGATCGGCGATTATGGCGGCGGTGCCCTGTATCTAGCAATGGGGCTGCTGGCGGCGATCATAAACGTCAAGAATGGCGGCGAAGGGCAAGTCATTGATTGTGCCATGTCGGATGGCGCGGCATCCCTCGCCACAATGTTTTATGGCATGCGCGCGATGGGGCTCTGGACCGATGAGCGCGAAGCCAATCTCCTCGATGGCGGCGCGCATTTCTATGATACGTATGAGTGTTCGGATGGAAAATGGGTCTCAATCGGGTCGATTGAACCGCAATTCTACGCCCTTCTCGTGGAAAAGGCAGGCCTCACGGATCCTGACTTCCAAGCGCAAATGGATCGCTCCAAGTGGCCGGATTTAAAAGAAAAATTGATGGCGGTGATCAAGACGAAAACGCGAGATCAGTGGTGCGAAATCATGGAAGGTACCGATATCTGTTTTGCACCTGTTCTGTCCATGGTAGAAGCCCCGACTTATAAGCACAATGTCGATCGCGGCACGTTTGAGACGATTGACGGGGTCGTTCAGCCTGGCCCGGCGCCGCGTTTCTCCAAAACACCGGGCGCTATTCAAGGCAAACCGGCCGGCATTGGCGAACATCAGGAAGAGGTGCTCAAGGATTGGGGAATCGCTTAAAGGCGAGGGTCCAGTCAGCATCAGCGGAGATCAGTCATGGGCGCACTTCCCGGAACAACAGGGCGACGGCGGCTCTATTTGATGCGCCATGGCTTCGTCGACTACACTTCACCGGAAGTGCGCGCGGCGCAGGATCCCTCAATTGCTTATCTCACCGAGGAAGGGCGCGCTGAAGCCGTTTCGGCCGGGATTGCCTTATCTGATGTGAAGCTTGATCTCGCCTTTCACACGGGGCTGAGGCGGACGCAGGAAACCGCAGAAATCGTTTTGGCGCAGCATGACCTCGACCCGCCCGAGCTCGAATTCGAAAGCCGGTTTCAGGAATTGCGGTCCGGACAGTATATTGACTTCAAATCGCCTGAGCACTTGGCCGCGACCATGACGTTCCAGTTCGAACAGGCCGGTCAGCCCGGCGCGACTTTTCTCGAAGGCGGCGAAAAGTTTTCCGATGCCATGGATCGGATCGAGGATGGCTTGAAGGGGCTTTTATCCCGCCCGGGTTGGGCTTCAGCGCTATTGGTGGCGCATGAGGTGGTCAATCGCATGATCCTCGCCTGGGCGATTGGCGCGCCCCTGGGCGCGAGCGCGGGATTCGAGCAGGATACGGGCTGTATCAACATTATCGATTTTGATCTGGTCCCGGATGAGCAGGGCAACACACGAATCGAGCGCGCGATGATCAAGGCAGTGAACCTGACGCCCGATAATTATCTCAAAAACGGCATGAACCTGCGCTCGCTGGAAGCGATTTTTACCCGGGCGGCTGAATAGCCGTTCATCCCGCCCGTATTCATTGAGAGAATTATGAACGGAAAATGATATGGCGCTCCATCTGCGTTCATATTGATTCAGGTAAAACATACTCGTCGACAGGGAATTGCCTCTTTGACAATGCCTCTGACGACGTCCTTCTTGCTTGACCTTGGCCGCTTTCTTAGCGGCCTTTTTTTTGCGCCATTTCTTCAGCCCGTTTCATCGCTGCGTTCAGACTGGTCTCAAGGCGTAGTCTGAGGGTCTCGCGATCCTCCTCTTTGTTCGGGATGACTGGGGCACCGAAAACCAACGCTCCGCGGGTGAACGGGTAGGGGATGCGAAATCCGTCCCAGGTGTTCAGCCGTTTCCGCGGTGCCGACACGATCGCATAGGGGAGTATTGGTGCCTCAGCTCTTTGCGCCATGATGATGGGACCGTTTTGAGCCACTTCCGCTGGGCCCCGCGGACCATCCGGCGTGATACAGATTCCGCCGCCATTTTTCAGAATTCGCAAGGCTTCAGCGAGGGCTTTCATACCGCCTTTGTCACGTTTCTTGCGTTTATGCGTCGACGACCCGCGTACCGCCTCTAGACCGAGATGCTTGATTGCCTTGGCAACGGGTTCGCCATCCTTGGAGAGCGAGATGAGCATCGCGGAACGGGTCTTTTGCTGAGGCCATTTGCGAATGATCCGGTTCCAGCCGGATGGTAGCAACAGGATCGTGGAATGCCAGGCAGCGACGATGATGTTAGGGTAAGTGAGCCAGGTCTCTAGCGCTTCCTCGTCACCCTCCACGGACCATCGAATGGTGCGATTGCACAAGGCCATATACGCCCAGATGATCCAGCCTAGGAGGCTGGTGACAATAGCACTGCGCAGGATCGCTTTCATGGCGCCTGTCTGTAACGATGATTGGAGGATGCGCCTAGAGCGCGCATACAGAAACGCCCAGCCTGCTAACAGGCCGGGCGAACTGATCATCGAAACTATCGATCGGATCGATTACGGCACATAGACCGTGTAAACAACGTCGGCTTGGATTTCGCCCGCACCTTGAGACAGGTCATAGACCCCGCCTGCACCAAGTGTGTATGTGGCATCAAAGCGGACAGACTGATCGACAATCGACCCGGCGCTTGCCGCGGTGCGACGACCGCCTTCGTAGACGGGAGTCGAGCCATCAACCAGGCTCAGATCTGAGAACGACCCGAATGTCCCCTGCGGGTCCTGAGCGTTGCCACCAAAGGTGAGAGAGCCGTCGGTGCCGGTAACGGTCACGCCCATATTGTACCCGATATCCGTCATCGCGAAGTCGCCGCTCGCAGCGGTCTGCGTGGCGACACCGTCGATGTTGAAAGCGGTGTTCGAGGCAACATAGAAGCTAGACTCATAAGTCATGGCAGCGCCGGTCAGCGTGGCGTCTGAAACGTCGAACGCAGCGAAGCTAGCAGCTGTGTCTGTGTTCACTGTTGCGATATTGTTGGCGAGTGAGTCATCGATTGACAGAACCGAGCCCAGACCTGCAGTTGAGCTGGCATCCGCGGTTGCTGTCAATGAGCCAGTTACGACCGTGCGTCCGTCGACATTAGTGCCACCGATCAGGTCCGTGTCGCCAGATCCAGTTTGGTCATCAATTACGAAATCGGTCGCGATTGGGGTTGTCCCGGTTGCGTCATCAGCTGACCAAACAATGACGACACCCAGAACTTTAAAGTGGGGGCGGTCGATGATTGACGCATTGGCAGGGGCGACAGCTGCGGTGCTTGCAGCCAGAGCGGCACCTGCAAGAAGCAGTTTACGAAAGCTCATTTATTTAATCTCCATGACAGTGCAGCGAGCATGCTGCGGATCGGGCCTTTTGACCTCGTGATCCTGGTGTCTCACAAAATGGCTTATATTAAGCTAAGGCCTGCGCGGAGTTTGTGGCTTGTCATTAACCATTAATTAGAAGGCTGAGACCGGCTTGTCGGCGAGTTCGGCATAACGCCCGCCATGGTAAACGAGGGGGAGGGCATCCGGATCCGACGCCAATCGCTGAACTTCAGCGATGAAAAGAATATGATCACCCGCCGGATGTTGCGCATAAGGAAGGCACTCTAAGCGCGCAGCGCACTCTGGAAGGAGCGGGACATCATGCAAACCAGATTCGATCTTCAGGTTTGCAAACTTGTCGGTGCCAGACCTCGCAAATCTCTGCGATAGCGCTGCCTGGTCGTCTCTCAGGATATGGACCGCGAACGCGCGGGCCTGCGCAAACGCGGCGAGACTGAGGGCGTTCATACCGACCGACCAAAGGATCAGGGGGGGATCCAAAGAGACTGAATTAAACGAGTTTGCCGTGATCCCGACGGGCGCCCCCGCTTCATCGCGGGTGGTGATCACGGTCACGCCGGTCACAAACAGGCCGAGCGTGTCACGAAAGGTACGAAGATCGAAACTCATAGATGTGTATGTGATCTGTTTTCCGATCGGGTCTAGGCGCAGAGTGCTGAGAAAATGAGAAAATTGCGTGTGTGCTGATTAATTGTGACGCTTTTTCCGGACTATTGCCTGTGTTTGTTTTCGATTACGGTGTTTTCGGATCGGAAAATCCAGGCCGTCAGAGCTGAGTCGGCTGGAACACTTGTCGAACGCTGTCAAATTTTGCAGGAATTTGCTTTGCGAATATGCATTTCAGGTATGCAATATTGCCAAATTCCTTCGTTCTCGAAATTTTACGTCAAACCCCGTTAACAATTGTGGCAATGGCGTGGCGCGCTTAAAAATAAGGTGATTGCTGGTTTTTAGACAGTTTTATGAACGAGGTCTGTAAACTATTTCCAAGATGAATGGCTGTTCATTATGAATGGCTGTTCATCTTCAAACCTAATCGAAAATTTACCCAAAAAAGACCTTGTATGTCGGTTTCGTAACAGGCATCTAGGGAGCGTTCAGAGCGGGCAGCAAGCCCCGGAATGCAGTGAAGGACATCTTTTAGCAGTCGCCGTAATTTTTCTGCGTTGGCGACATCCAAGATGTGGAGAGTGAGAAAAATGAAAGACTGGTGTAATACCGACGGCGCTCGCCGTCTTAAGGATAAAATTGCCGAATATTGGGCCGACCGTGGTTATGAAGTTGAGGTCGACCTGGTAGATGCTGGTTTCGTTCCAGCCATGCGTAGTGCACGGACTGACGTGCGCAGCAACATGGTCAACGGCATGCCGCGTCGCAAACTCGTCAATGTGAACGAGGTGCGGAGCGAGTACCGCCCTGACTAAATCAATCCAGCAAGTTCTGCGATAGCTTGCGGCATGTCACGCCAGTGACTGATTGACTTCAAAAATTCGTAGGGTTCGGCAGAGAGGGTGCCGTATCCGAACGATACGAAGATGAAAGGCAGTCCGGCATTCCGGGCTGCTTTTTCGTCTGTCCAGGCATCGCCAATCATGATCGCCCGCTCCGGCGACCCGCCCGCGCGGCGGACTGTCTCCAAAACGTGCATGCCGTCTGGCTTTTTGGTGCCCAGCGTATCGCCCCCCACCAAGGATACGAAATACCGGTCAAGATTGAGGCCTGACAGCACTTGTGCGGCAAGATGTTGCGCTTTGTTGGTGCAGACGGCCATTCTTGCGCCCGCCGCTCGAAAGGTGTCGAGAGAGGCGACACTGTCCTCGAAAGGCTCGCTCAAGCGAGTGATATTGGCCTGATAATGCTCAAGAAACCGTGGCCAAAGATGCTGCTCGATCTCCGTTTCGTCGACGGCCACGCCGTGCTGCGTCAGCCCTTTGCGGATCATCGCTTTGGCGCCATCGCCGATCATCAACCGAATGCTGTCAAGCGAGACCGGGCCGAGCTTCTTGGCTTTGAGCGTATGATTGAGCGCGGCGTGCAAATCCGGGGCGGTTTCAACGAGTGTACCATCCAGGTCAAAAACCAGGGTCCAATCAGATAAATCATACTGCATTGCTAGGATCCTCAGCGATTTTGGCTCGCATCGACTCACAACATGCTCTAGGGCAGGCGCAGAGATTTCGCGAGGGAATTTGCCATGGCAGGTCGCGCAGCTGTGATTTTGGCGGCAGGACAAGGCACACGGATGCGATCGGCATTGCCGAAAGTGCTGCACCAGGTCGGGGGGCGCGCCATGGTCGACTGGTCGGTCGCGTTGGCGCGGTCTATAGGCTGCGAAAAGATTGTCGTGGTTTGCAGCCCATCCGGACAGGCCGTGCAGAACCATATTCAAGCTACGCTCGGGGCCGAGGCGATTGCCATCCAGGACCCGCCTCTGGGCACGGGGCATGCGGTGCTGGCCGCGAAAGACGCTTTGGCGGGCTTCGAGGGCGACATGGTCGTCTTGTATGGCGATACGCCACTGATCCCTGCGGAAGCGGTCGAAGCCCTATTCGATCTCTTGAGCGATGGTGCGACCGTCGGAGTACTTGGCTTTGACGCGGTCGACCCAGGTGCTTATGGGCGCTTGATTACCAATGGCGCTGGCGCGCTCGAATCTATTGTTGAAGCAAAAGAAGCGACGCCCGAGCAGCTTGATGTCACCCTTTGCAATTCAGGTGTCATGGCGGCAGATGCAGAAACCATGTTCGAACTGCTGTCGCGGGTCACGAACGACAATGCCAAGGGCGAGTATTACCTCACCGATATTGTCGCGCTGGCCCGCGGAGACGAAAAACCCTGCGGTGTTGTCGTCTGTGATGAGGCAGATGTATTAGGCGTTAATTCGCGGGTTGAACTGGCCCAGGCTGAGCGGGCTTTTCAGGTCAAAATGCGTCGTGCCGTTCTCGCATCAGGGGTCACCATGACCGCGCCCGAAACGGTCTTTTTCAGCCATGATACCGAGATCGAGAATGATGTGCTCATTGAACCGAGCGTGGTCTTCGCGCCGGGCGTTTCGATCAAGTCAGGCACGCGTATCCGCGCCTTTTCACATCTTGAAGGGGCGAGTGTGGCTGAGAATTGCGAGATTGGCCCTTATGTGCGTCTGCGTCCAGGAGCGGTGCTCGAACAGGGCGTCAAGATCGGAAATTTCGTCGAGGTCAAGAAAACCCGCATGGGCGCGGGGGCGAAAGCCAATCACCTGTCTTATCTCGGCGACGGCGATGTCGGCGCAGGCGCCAATATCGGGGCCGGGACGATTTTCTGTAATTATGACGGCTTCCTGAAATACCAGACCAAGGTCGGCAAGGGCGCTTTTGTTGGCTCGAATTCGTCTCTGGTCGCGCCGGTGACGATTGGTGACGGGGCCTATGTTGGCTCGGGTTCCGTGGTGACCAAGGATGTTGAAGACAATGCCCTCGCCGTGGCGCGCGGGCGGCAGATGCAGAAATCGGGCTGGGCGACAGCCTTCCGGGATAAAATGGCGGCGATCAAGGCGGCCAGGAAAAAGGGTTGAGGGAGCACGGCAATGGCGAATGAACTCGAGAAGGAAAATGCTGCGCAGGCGGCGATGGATTTCGTCGAAGACGGTATGACCATTGGCCTCGGCACCGGCTCGACCGCCAAGTTTTTCGTCGAGTATCTTGCCGATGAGATTTCTGACGGGCTCGTGGTTCGGGGTGTGCCGACCAGCGAGCAAACCAGACGCCTCGCAGAGTCGCTTGGGGTGCCGTTGGTCGATGTTGAACAAGTCGATCGCATTCATTTGACCGTCGATGGCGCCGATGAGGTTGACGAACAGGCGCAGCTTATCAAGGGCGGTGGTGCAGCGCTTTTGCGCGAAAAGATTATCGCCAATGCCAGCGATCTGATGGTGGTGATTGCCGACAGTTCAAAACATGTCGAAGCCCTCGGAAAGTTCCCATTGCCGGTCGAGGTCACGCCGTTCGGCTACACCATCACCGCCAAAAAGGTTTTTGATGCACTGAAGAAGGCCGGCGTCCTGAAACCCATGATCAAGGTCAGGACCGGGCCGGGCCACAAACCGATTGTCACAGATGGCGGCAATTTCATTCTCGACTGTGCCTGTGGCACGATTCCGGACCCACCGCTCGCGGCGGCCTTGCTGGCCAATATTCCCGGCGTCGTCGAACACGGATTGTTTATCAATCTCGCGCGCACCGTGATCATCGGATCTGAAGACGGCGCCACCATATTTGAATACTAGGCGCGGGTTGCCATATAGGCGGCGTGCGAATTCACACGATACTTCAAGGACCAAGCGATGGCCGACCATTCCTACGATTATGATCTATTTGTGATTGGCGGCGGCTCGGGAGGGGTGCGCGCCGCGCGGATCTCTGCCAGCCATGGCGCCAAGGTCGGGCTGGCAGAAGAATATCGCATGGGCGGCACCTGCGTCATTCGCGGCTGCGTCCCGAAAAAGTTCATGGTCTATGCCAGCGATTATGGCCGCAAGCTCGAAGAAGCGAAGAAATATGGCTGGGATGTTCAGGTCGGCGACTTCAATTTTCCAGGATTTATGGCGAACTTGCATGCTGAAGTGGATCGCTTGTCTGGCCTGTATATGAGCGGCCAGGTCAATGCCGGTGTCGACGTCTATGAAGAGCGCGCTGAATTTGTCGACGCCCATACGTTGAACCTGACTAAGAGCGGCAAGACCATCACCGCTGACAAGATCCTGATAGCGGTCGGCGGATCGCCGTGGCGACCCTCCCCGGAAGAATTGCCCGGCGTCGAGCACACGATCACCTCAGACGGCGTGTTCCAACTTAAAGAGCTGCCAAAGCATATTGTCATTGCCGGTGGCGGATACATTGCCTGCGAGTTCGCGCACGTGTTTGCTGGGCTCGGGGTTGAAACCTGTCTCGTCTATCGCGGTGACACGGTGCTGAATGGGTTTGATATGGATGTCCGCACCGCCGTCCATGAAGGCCTCAAAGAAGCCGGGATCCGGGTCATTACGAATACGGTTTTCGAGTCCATCGAGCGGACAGATAATACCGAGGCGCCGCTCCACTTGAGCCTGACCAATGGGATGACGCTCGATGCAGATGTGATCATGATGGCGGTCGGGCGCCGCCCGCATATTGATGGGCTTGGCTTAGACGCTGCTGGGGTCAAGGTGGGGGACCGTCACGAGATCGTCGTAGATGAATACTCGAAGACCAATGTCGACAATATCTGGGCGGTTGGCGACGTTACACGCCGGGCGGAACTGACACCGGTCGCGATCCGCGAAGGGCACGCGTTCGCGGATACTGAGTTTGGCGGCAATCCACGGGTGTTTGATCATGACACGATTGCCACCGCCGTATTCACCCAGCCTGAGGTTGGCACAGTCGGCCTGTCCGAGCACGAAGCGCGGCGCAAATTCGGCAAAGTCGATATTTACAAGACCAAGTTCCGGCCGATGAAAAACATGCTCAATGGCAAAATGGAGCGGGTCACGATGAAGGTCGTTGTGCGCCAGGAAGACCAAGTTGTGGTCGGCGCGCATATTGTTTCTCCAGATGCCGGGGAAATGATCCAAATGCTCGGCATCGCGGTAAAAATGGGTGCCACCAAGCAGCAATTCGATGAGACCTGTGCGGTCCACCCAACCATTGCCGAGGAAATCGTAACCCTGCGCACGAAATGGGAGCCGCCGGTTTAATCGGTCATCCGATACAGGCTTTTCACATCCGCTGAAAAATGAAATGCTCCGATTTACCGGGTGGCGGGAGATCGGAATGCTCAGAGCAATTTTTGCAATGGCCCTGTTATGCGGGCTTGGTGGCTGTCTGTCCCGGCCTGCGCCACCTGTATTGGACCCGTGCGCGACGGCAAAACCGATTGGGCATTTCAATCCACAGACAGACGTTTTCATCGGTCATTTCGACACCAAGCCTGATGTTGACGACCTCCATACGATTGCTGCGGTCGGATCGCTCCTGAAGCAAAAGCAGTTTGCCTGCGTCGACGCCATCGGGGTGGCGGGCGCGTACGGGACCCAGGGGGGTGCGTTCATTCCCTCTCCTGACTTGTTCGATTTGGCGTTTGGAGAGGCTTGGCTGGACGGCCATGCAGACCGGGCCGGGACCATCGAGCAGCAAGCCCAGACCTTGGTCGAGACGCTGACTTCGGGCGGACATGTCTGGATCATGATCGCGGGGCAGGCAGATATCGCCGCCGATGCGCTCATGCGCGCGAAGGAGCTGGCACCGGATCTACCTTACGCGTCGAACCTGCATCTGGTCCAGCATAGCGACTGGAATGAAAGCGTGACCACACCAGGAAAGCTGGCCTTGGTGCAGGCCGAGACGGATTATCGAAAAATCCCGGATGGAAACGCGCGCGGGAATGGCACGCCAGGCTATACGACCCAGAGCGACACTTATTGGCCGCATGTTTTGCAGGACAAAACAATTGGCCCAATGTGGTTGGAAGCGAAACGTCTGGCGGACGCGAACAATCCGACAGCCGCTTATGTAAACCCATTCGTTGAAGCCGGGGGTTTTGATTTCTCAGACACGGCAGAAATGGCACATGTTTTCGGTCTCGAGACACTCGATAGTGTTCGCGACTTCTTTGATTTCGTGCTGCCTCAGACAGACATGGTCTGGCCCAATGGCGCACGCGCGGCCATCGCATTGACCTATGATGATGCGCTCGACAGCCAGCTTGAAGCCGCTGTGCCGCACCTTGATGCACTCGGATTAAAAGGAACATTTTATGTCTCGCTTGGCTTCGATGAGCGAGATGAGAAGGTTCGAGCCTGGCGCGAGGTGGCCAGTGCGGGTCACGAACTCGGTAACCATACGCTCGTACATCCATGCCGCGCCTCGTTGCCGGGGCGTGAGTGGGTCGCCCCCAACCGGGATCTCGACCAATATTCCCGCGAGCAGTTATTGTCTGAGCTTCGCGAAGCAAATGAATTGCTGGAGGAAATTGACGGCAAGCCCAAGCGGACCTTCGCTTATACATGTGGGGATACGATGGTGGGTGGTGAAAGCTTCATCGCGGATTTGCAGCCGCTTTTCCTGGGCGCGCGAAGCGTCGAACGGAACGCGCGGTTTGACCCATTCTTTGTCCCATCTTTCGCAGTTGATCAAACGCTAGCGAGCGAAATGGCAGCCTATGTCGACGAATTGATCGAGGCGCGCGCGATTGGCTCCATCACATTTCATGGCGTTGGCGGCGACCATCTTTGGGTCAGCGAAACAGACCACAAGGCTTTGCTGTCCTATCTCAAAGCGCGCGAGCGTCAGATCTGGGTCGCGCCGCTGGCGGAGATCCTCGAATGGATGATGGAAAAGGGAAGTTACGCGCCGATCGCGCGTTAGATCGAGAAACTCGTGCCGCAGCCGCAGCCCGCTGTGGCATTTGGATTGTTGATCTTGAACGCGGCTCCGATCAGCTCGGTCGAGAAGTCGATTTCCGAGCCGTTCATAAATTCGAGGCTCATTTCATCGACCAGGACGCTGACCCCATCGCGCGTGACCACAAGGTCATCCGCATTGGCGGTATCATCGAGATCGAATTTGTATGAGAATCCAGAGCAGCCGCCGCCTTCGACGGAAACCCTTAAGTAGGACTTATCCGGTTGTTTGGCCAGAATCGCTCTAATGCGATTGGCGGCCGATTCAGACAAAGTGACAGTGCTCATGAGCGATAAGATAGTGACCCCGAACATTCCTGAAAAGAGGGCAGTGTTTGCAACCCGCTGGGAAGATTCTCGAGGTCGATTCATTGAAGAGCCGCATTCAGCCACCCGGACGCCGTTTCAGCGTGATCGCGACCGGATCATACACGCCTCGGCGTTTCGGCGGCTTAAGCAGAAAACGCAGGTTTTTGTCGCCCATGAAGGCGATCATTATCGCACCCGCCTGACCCATTCGCTTGAGGTCGCTCAGATTGCCCGCTCGGTTGCCCGCACACTCGGCCTCGACGAAGATCTCGCTGAAGCCATGGCGCTGGCCCACGATCTCGGCCATCCGCCCTTTGGTCATGCAGGCGAAGATCAGCTCGACGAGTGCATGGAGGCGTATGAGGGCTTTGACCATAACGCCCAGACGCTGCGCGTGGTCACCAAATTGGAGGATCGCTATCCGACCTTTCCAGGCCTCAATCTGACTTGGGAAATGCTGGAGGGCCTGGTCAAACACAATGGTCCGCTCATCACGCCGGATAATTCGATACAGGACTTGCCGGCCGCGTTTCGCGACTTTGTCTGGCTGGAAGAGTTGGAACTCGATCAGTTTGCTGGTCCGGAAGCCCAGGTTGCGGCGCTAGCTGATGATATTGCATACAACAATCACGATATTGATGACGGAATCGCCGCGGGGCTCTTTACGATAGAGGATCTGGAAGAGCTCCCGCTCGTCGGCGATATTTTCCGGTCGGTGAAAGATGACTATCCGGCGCTGGATCGCGGCAAAATCGTCAATGAGGCGGTTCGTCGTCTGATCGGCTATTGGATCGATGATTTGACCGCCGAAACCCTGCGCCGGGTCAAGACATACAAGCCTCAAAGCGCGGCGGATGTGCGGGCCATGCCGGTTGCACTGGTCGCTTTCTCCGAAGGCCTGGATCGTGATCAACGCGCCCTGCGTGCCTTCCTCTATGAGCGCATGTACAAGCATTATAAAGTCAATCGCATGCGGTCTCAGGCGAAACGTATCTTGAAGGAACTGTTCGGGCTGTTCATGGACGAACCAGAGACTTTGCCGGATGTCTGGCGGCGGGATGCGGAACAGGCGCCGGCGGTGCGCCGCGCCCGTCTGGTGTGCGACTATCTTGCTGGAATGACTGACAATTATGCGATTGAGCTGCATCGGCGCCTATTCAGCATGGAAAGCATGCTGTGAGCCCCAATTCGGTCACCAGATTCAGGCATCGTTAACAAAACAAGCCTAGCTGTTAACGAAACTGTAGATGGCAGGGGTAGGTATGAGCCGTGCACAACGCGAGCCCGATTATGACTTTGGGCCTTATGAAGATGAATATCGCGGGTTCGAGATTCGCGATGATGAAACCGGGCGAGGGCCACTGATTCTGGTGCTCGCACTGGGCGTTTTGCTGATTTTCGCCGGCGTGGTCTGGAACACGTATCGCCAGGGCGTGCGTCCAACCCAGGGCGGACTTCCAGTGATTGCGTCAGATGATGCCCCTTATAAGCGTTCCCCAGATGAACGCGGCGGGGTTCAGGTCGCAGGTCAGGACAAGGCCTATTATGATTCCATGGATGGATTGGGCGACCCGGCTTTGCAAAAGACAGCTGCTCGCAATCCAATCGACATTCGCCGCCGCGACCCTGTCCTCGCGGGCGGGCCGTCGCAGGTTCCGCCAGTCGAGGACAGTGAAGAGACGCCATCCATCATCTTTGCCGAGGCAGACTCTGTCGTGGACGCAGAAGACGCGCCTCGCCCGCCTATCCAAATCGCGGTTGCCACGCCGCAGCCGGTCACAGAGCCGACTCTGCCGGCGGTGAGCGAGCTGTCTGGCGTGTCGCCTGAGGCGGTGTCTCGGTTTGCTGACAATGGTGCTTATCAGGTGCAGCTCTCCGCTTTGCGCTCGGAAGAGGCGGCGAGGTCGGCCTGGAACCGATTGCAGAACACCGCGCCAGATCTCTTCATGGGGGCAAATCTGGACATTCAGCGCGCGGATCTTGGCGCCAAAGGCGTTTTTTACCGCCTTCGAGTCGGATCCTTCGCTGACCGGGATGCTGCAAAAGGGTTTTGCACCGACGTTAAAGCCGCAGGTAAAGACTGTATGGTTGTCGCAAAGGTTGCTGGATGAGCTTATCCGCCTGCATCACCAGTGTTTCTGGCCCGGCTCTCTTAACCGAGGAGCGGGCCTTTCTGCGTGATATGCAGCCTTGGGGGGTGATCCTGATGGGGCGGTCCTGTGTTAGCAGGGATCAGGTCGTCGCTCTGACGCAAGACATCAAGGACGCGCTGGGGCGTGATGCTTTGATCTTTATTGATCAGGAAGGCGGACGCGTAGCGCGGTTGAAAGCGCCTGAATGGCCCAAATTTCCAGCTGCCGGTGTCTATGGGGCGCTCTATGAGGCGGCTCCAGAACAGGCCGTGGAGGCATGTTTTCTCGGTCATCGCCTGATGGGCGCTGAGCTTTATGATCTTGGCATTCGCGCCGATTGTGCGCCCTGTTGTGATCTGCGACAAACCGAGACTCATGATGCGATCGGCGATCGCGCGTTTGGCTATACGGTCGACGCTGTGACGGAACTGACAGAGGCCGCCTATTTGGGGCTGTCAGATGCCGGTATTGTTGGCGTGGTGAAGCATATGCCGGGGCAGGGCCGCGCGACTGCGGATACCCATTATGACCTACCTTCGGTCAGTGCGGATGTCGGGACGCTTTTGCAAGACATGTCTGTTTTCAAGGCATTGGCAGACAATGTGCCTATGGGCATGACATGTCATGTGATCTTCGAAGCCTTCGACCCGGATTTACCGACGACCATCTCGCCAACCGTTATTTCCGAGACCATTCGCAAGCGAATCGGATTTCAAGGTCTTCTGATGACAGATGATTTGGGGATGGAGGCTCTGGGCGGGTCACTCGCGACGCGCGGCGCAAAAGCGCTGGCGGCTGGCTGCGATGTGCTCTTGCACTGTTCGGGTTTTTTGAAGGACTCAGCCGAGATCCTCAAGGAAATGCAGGAAGTCGCCGAGGCCGCAGGACCTCTGTCAGGGATTGCCTTGGAGCGGGCGCAAGCGGCGGAGGCATCTGCGCTTGAGCCAGCGCCATTTGATCGCGAGCGGGCCTGGGCGCGGTTCGGTGAATTGATGTCGAGCATGGAGGCGCAGGCATAGCCATGGAATTGGTCTCCAACGATCTGGTCACACTCGATGACGATGTCGAAACCGAAGACATTTTTTCGATTGATGTCTCGGGCTATGAGGGGCCGTTGCACCTCCTGCTCGACCTCGCGCGCAAGCAGAAAGTCGATTTGCTGCATGTCTCGATCCTGGAGCTGGCCACGCAATATCTGACCTTCATTCAGGAAGCCCAGGACAAGCGGATCGATTTGGCAGCCGACTATCTTCTTATGGCGGCCTGGTTGGCATTCTTGAAATCGCGATTGCTCCTGCCCAAGCCCAAAAAAGATGGAGAAGAGGCTGAGAGCGCCGAAGACGATGCGCGTAAGCTCGCCTTCCGGCTCAAGCGCCTCGACGCGATGCGCGAGGCCGGTGAGGCTTTGATGGAAAGCAACCAGTTGGGACGCGATGTGTTCCTGCGCGGTATGCCGGAACAGCCCAAAGTGGTGAAAACCACCGAATATGACACCACGCTGTACCATTTGATGCAGTCTTTCGGCTCGATCCGCCAGCGCAAGGCCAAAGAAGCCCCGCACACGATCCAGAACCAATTCGTGCTGCCACTGGAAAGCGCCCGGGACAATCTCCGCTCGCTCAGCCCGAAACTGAAGGAATGGGCCAGCTTGGATGATATTCGCCGGCAAATGATCAACGTGGATCCTGAGGTTCCGACCCGATCTGTCACAGCTAGCGTGTTTTCAGCGACCCTAGAACTGACTAGGGATGGCGACGTGGACGTCCGCCAGGATCAGCATTTCGGGCCGCTCTATTTGCGCGGGAACGCGCCACAACCAGAGGGGATGACCCCATGACAAAAGTTGAAACCAGCATCCCGATCGAGGATGCCCCAGAGGACATTCGCCGCGCCGTGCAACAACTTTCCTTTGCGTATAAGCGCTCTGCCGAAACTCTATATGAGGCCGAGGATGACGCCATGGCTGAAGCCGTGCGCCGCGCCGAAGCCGTCCTGTTTGCTGCCGGACAACCGCTGGAAGCAGCTGAGATCGCCGAAGTCCTGCCACAAGGGGTCGATGTGCCGGCTGTGCTGATGACGCTGAAATCCACCTATGCCCAGCGCGGCGTGAACCTGGTCGAGGTGGCCGGTAAATGGCGTTTCCAGACCGCGGACGACCTCGGCTACCTCTTCGTGGAGGAGCGGCATGAACAGAAATCCTTGTCACAGGCCGCGCTCGAAACGCTTGCCATTATCGCCTATGGCCAGCCGGTTACACGGGCCGAGATCGAAGCCGTGCGCGGCGTGGCAGTGTCAAAAGGCACGATCGACGTCCTGATGGAAGCAGGATGGGTCAAAATCAAAGGTCGTCGCAAGACCCCGGGGCGGCCTGTAACCCTTGGCACCACGGACAAGTTCCTGGAGCATTTCGGATTGGAAAGCCTGGATGTCTTGCCTGGACGCGCGGAACTGGAAGCCGAAGGCTTGCTGTCTGATGTGATCCCGGACGGCTTCTTCGCCGATGGCACGAGCATGCACAATGAAGGTGAAACGCTCGATTCAGAGGCAGAGCCTGAAGAAAATGCTGACTTCGTCACAGATTTTATAGGACCTGAAGAAGACATTCATTAGCGTTTTCTACGTATGAAACGTCGGTCATGCCATTGTAAGTGGCGTGTGGGCGCGTTATCTCAGAGCGAGTGATAGGAGATTAATCATGGCTCCAAGTTGGATGCAGCTTTTGCTCGTTGCGGTGGTCGCTCTGCTGATTTTTGGCGGACGCGGACGGATTTCTTCCATCATGGGTGATGTCGCCAAGGGAATTACCAGTTTCCGCAAAGGCCTGCGCGAGGAAGACGCTGAGAAGAAAGCCGTCGACGGTGATGATATGGTCAACATCACGCCGGAGAAAGAAAAGGCAAAGTCGGCCGACTAAGCCCGCCTGATAGCGCGGAAGGCGCACAGATATGCTGCCGCAATTCGGATTTAGCGAACTGATCTTTTTGGTGATTATCGCCCTGGTGATTCTTGGGCCGAAAGATCTGTCGCTGACGATGCGCAAACTGGGGCAGTTCGTGGCCAAGGGCCGATCCATGGCGAACGAGTTTCGCGCCGCCTTTGACGATATTGCGCGTCAGGCCGAGCTTGATGATTTGCGCAAGGAAATCGAAGAGCTGAAACGCGATAATGCCGTCACAGAAGCGATTGATGAACTCAAGGCGGCTGAGAAAGACATTAATGAAAGCGTGATGCGTGAAGAGCGCGCTGTGAAAGACGAGCTGAACAAGCCCCTGACGCCGCCTGAACCCCAGGCCGAGCCAGCCAACGACCCTGAAGACAAGGCCGCCTCGTGAGCAGTGATCTTCCGGTCGATCAGCGTCCCGATCTGCTCGAGGACGAGATGGAGGCCTCTCGGGCGCCATTGCTTGATCATCTGAACGAGCTGCGTTCGCGCCTGATGAAGGCGCTTTTAGCGTTCGCTGCTTGCACGATTGCCTGTTTCTTTGTTGCGGGACCGATTTTCAATATTCTGGTCGAGCCATTCATTGAGGCGTTCAAGACGCACGGCGTCACCGAAGATCCGCGCCTGATTTATACCGCGCCGCTTGAATTCTTCTTTGTGAAACTGAAAATCGCTCTGTTTGCGGGCCTGTTTGTGTCGTTTCCAATCATGGCCTGGCAGGTCTATGCCTTTGTCGCCCCGGGCCTGTACAAGAATGAGCGCGGCGCGTTTTTGCCATTTCTGATCGCTGCACCGGTTTTGTTCACAATCGGCGTACTCTTTGTGTTCTATGTGATGATGCCTTTGGTCATGGTGTTTGCGCTAGGCCAGCAGCAGGCCGGTGGTCTCGATGCGGTGCAGATCGAAGCCCAGATCAAGGTTTCAGAATATCTTTCGCTCTCTCTCGCGCTGATGACAGCGTTTGGATTGTCCTTCCAGTTGCCGGTGATCCTGGCGCTGCTTGGCCGTGCCGGACTGGTTGGGGCAGACACACTTCGTAAAGGGCGCAAATACGCCGTTGTTGGCATTCTCGCGGTCGCCGCCTTCGCCACGCCGCCAGACTTCATCTCACAAATTATGCTGACCGTACCAGTCTATGGATTGTACGAAATCAGTATTTGGATTGTGTCTGCGATGGAGCGCAAAGCGGCTGAAGAAGACGCTGCAGACGCTTAAAGGCTGACGCACTCAGGCAGGGTCAAGACAGCCGGCAGTCTCGTGTCTTCGGTGGCACAAGCCCCTTCGAAATTTGCGCTCTCAATGCCGATCGCTGTTTCCAGGTTGGCGCCAGCAAAACGAGCGTCGCGGAAGCTTGCATTGGTGATGGTGGCGGACGAAAAATTAGCATCCGTCAGGATCGCATTGTCAAATACCGAGCCTGTCAGATCGGCAGCGGAGAGCATGGCTTGAGATAAAGTGGCTGCCGAAAAGTCAGCATTATGAACGGTCGCCGATTGGATTTGGGCGCCTGAAAGGGTGGCTCCAATAAATTTGCCATCGCTCAGATTTGCGCCGTTCAGCACCACACCTTGCATCTTGCCGGAATTGAACGTCGCGCCTTGCAAACGCGCCCCGACGAGAATCGCTTCTTCGAAGGTTGCGCCGGTAAAATCACCAAGGCGCAGATCCGCGCCAGCGGCCTGAGCGCCCTTGAAATTTGCGTCATGGGCCTGGGCGCGGCGCAAGTTTGCCGCCGTGAGGTCGGCCCCCGGATAATTTGCCTTGGAAACATTCCAACCCGACATATTGCGACCGACTAAGGAGCAGTCGACACAAGATCCGCTATAGGAGGGGGCCCAGGAGATCCGGCTGGGCGCTTCCTGGCCAAACGCCGGTCCCGTCAGTCCGAGCATGAGCCCGGAAATGGCGATCGCGCGTATGTCGAACCGTGTCGTCATATCGCGTGTCATACGTGAAGCCGGGCCGGCGTTTAACTGAAATCGTGGTAATGCCTGCGTCGTGCACGCTTCTGTTGCAAACATGTCTCACAAATTGGCCCTAGCTGCAGGCCGGGATCGTCTTGCCTTTTGGTAGCTTGGTCGACGCGTCCCCGCAGGCACGGTTGAGCTGGGCTTGGGTGAGCCCTTTGGCGATCGAGAGATCGGCCCCGGAAAAGTTCGCGCCATCCAATTGCGCGCCGGTAAATGTCGACGATCCGAAATAGGTGCCGACCGCCGTTGCGTGTTGGAAATTCGCATTGGTGAAGTTGGCGCGATTGAAGCGCGCGCCAAAAAGATTGCTCACAGACAAGTTGGCGCGCGTCAGGTTCACATCGTCAAAGGTCGACAAGGCCAGGTTGGACTGTCGTAGACGCGCGCCCGACAAGTCAATCTTTTGACCGTCTTGATAAGAGAGATTGGCTTGGAACAGGTTGCACTGCACACAAGACTTCCCGTCTTGAACCATTGAGATCTGGCTTGCATCCTGAGCCAAAGAAGGCGCCGCAAACAGGCTTAAAGCCGTCAAACTTGCTGCAACGTGTTTCAACATGGGACACCGCGCCTTGTTTTGTATTTACCTTTGACTAACCAAAGGCAAGCGCCGGGCCAGCCCGCGCGGTTATTCTGTCGCTTCAATCCGACCAATATGCCCGCACGTATCGCAGGCCGTCTCCCCGTCGGCTTCTTCGAGATAGAGCGTGAAACTGCCGCAACTTGGGCAGGCGTCACTCAAATAGGACGGCATTTCCTGAGTTGCCTCGCTTGCTTCCGAGTCTTCCTCCGCCAGCTCAGCGTCGCGCTCTTCGCGCTTGGTGTTGAAGATGACAATATTGTCGGGGATCTGACCGCGTGCGAAACCGCGCGAGATCAAGTGCGCGGCTTCATCCGGCAGCGGTTGGGCCTGTGATTTTTCGATGCCATCGGCGATCCCGCGGCCAAGCCCATCATGGGTCACATCGCCGAGCTCAGCGAGGTCCTCGCGCGCTAGATAAGAGACCGCGAGTTCCCGGAAGATATAGTCAAGAATAGAAGTCGCGCGGGCAATCTGATCATTGCCGGTAACCTCGCCAGCGGGCTCAAACCGAGTGAACACAAAAGCGTCGACATATTCTTCCAACGGTACGCCGTATTGTAGGCCGAGAGATACTGCGATGGCGAAATTATTCATCAAAGAGCGGAAGGCGGCGCCTTCTTTATGCATGTCGATGAAGATTTCGCCGAGCGATCCATCATCAAACTCGCCGGTATGAAGATAGACTTTGTGTCCGCCGACCGTGGCTTTCTGGATATAGCCTTTGCGCCGGTCGGGCAGGCGGGTGCGCGAGACGCCGCTCGGGGCTTCGATGATCGTCTGTGGGGCGGCGTCTTCCGCCATCAAGTCTTCGGCAAGCGCCGTGATATGTTCCATCCGGTCGGCTGTGAGCCGATCAATCTGCGTGTCGAGCGCCGGGAACCAGATCGATAGACTTGCCAGCAACAGCGCTTCTGGTTCCACGTCAACATTTGTGCTCGCCAGAATAATCGACACATCGCCGCTCTTCTGGAGCAGTTCAGCGATTTCAATCATCTCAGGGCCGGACAGGGACTGGGTGAGGCCGGCGGCTTCGATTGCGATGCTCGCCAACTTGTCCGGGCGACCGTCAAGCGCCTCTTCAGCCTCTGCAATCTCGCGCTTGGAGAACCCGATCGACTTCAACAGGGCACGGCCATCGGCATCGAAGGATTCGGGGGCCAGACGTAGATCGTTTGAAATAATATCATCGCCCAGGACCCAGCGTGAGAACGCAGCATTCAAGGGCAGGCCTTCGCCGAGGGCGCTTTTGACCTTGTCGATGGCCTGGGTCGAGAAACCGCGGGTGCGCAGCACGTCACCGCCAAAGTGCGGCATCAATTCAAGGTCGGCGGCGCTATCAATATCAGCGAGTAAGGCCGGCAACTGCTCTGGTGCCCGCCGGGCGAGGCCAAGGCGCGCCATCAGATTGAGACTGGGTTGATCGCCTTCCAGAAGCTCAATGAAGCTCGCCACCGGTCGCAAACCCAAACTGGCGGGTTGAAAAGAGGAAAGGGCCCGCGCCGATAGTGGGACCAAAGCCAGGTCGACGCTGCGCTTTGTCTTTCGTGCGCCGCGTGGTGCGAGGCCGAGCAGCTCAGCATGTTTCTTGGTAAAAGATGTGCCTTTGGCGACGGATTGGATCAGTTTTAGCAGCGCCGTAATCGCGGGTGCGGTTTCTCGATTGAAGGGCTGACCCAAGCCCATCAAGGCCGCCGACAATCCACACGGCACGATGATCAGCGAAGCGCCATGATTTGCGAGGGCAGCGCTCATCAGATCATCGAGCACATCGGTCTCAACTCCGTCCGGCGTGACAAAGCGTGACATATCGATCGCCAAGGCAGGCGTGATCGGCTCGGGAAGTTTTGATTTCTGGACCAGGGCGCCAACACCGGTTCGACGAATATCGTTGAGATCACTCGCGGAAATGTCCGACTCTGTCAGACATGCAGGTGGAGCCTGCAATTCGATCGCATCATTGCGGAATTCGGCCGCCAAAGCTTCAAAGCCCTGGCCTTGCTGCAAGGCTTCTTCAATCAATGAGAGCGGCACACCGCGCGCGACCGCTTCGGCGAGTTCTGCGTTGCGTGGTGTATCGCCAAGACCTTCCAATAATTCGGCCATGGCCAATTTGCTGGTTCGGTTAAGCCGTTGCCGGGTTGCGGCGGCGACCGCCACAGTACGATCTTGCAGATTTGTAAGCGGTACCGCGCAGAGCTCTCCGAATGGCATGACCGGGCTGATCAGCCCTTCTTCCATCGCGGTTGCGAGCAATTGCGCGTTTCGATCGCTTGCTGCCATGATCTGCACCCTCCAGCCAGAGCGGGCTTGACCTGGCCCGCGACATGATGTGTTGCCTGTCCTAACTAGATTCGGCGTCATGCACGCGCCATAATGCGGCCAAATATCACTGTCAGGACGTGTCCCATGTTCAAGCTCTTTACCTGGTGGAACGGCGTAAGCCCTGGAGGCTGGTTCGACATCAAGCGCCGTGGCGTTTTGGTCGGCACAGACGACTATGGAAATCGCTATTTCGAAGATCGCAAGAAATCGGTCGAAGGCCGGCATCGGCGTTATGTCATCTATAAGGGGTTGGCAGAACCATCCAAAGTGCCGCCTGACTGGCACGGATGGCTGCATTATACGTTCGACGAGCCGCCGACCGATGCGCCACTAAAGCGCCAGGATTGGGAAACCGATCACACGCCAAACATGACCGGGACCGTTTTTGCGTATCGCCCGAAAGGCAGCCTGCGTGAAGGTGGGGAAAGACGAGAGGCGGACGCAGACTACGAGGCTTGGGACCCAAATGCGTGAATCTATTTTTGAGACCCTGGTTGGGTTAGGGGTGCTCATCGTCGCTGGTGTGTTCCTTTGGTTCGGCCTGGCGCGCGGCGGCGATGCCGCGAATAATGCTGAAACCGTCGAAATCGGCGCGCGCTTCTCGAGTGCTGCGACGATCGAGCGGGGCACCGATGTGCGCATGGCCGGCGTAAAGATCGGCACGGTGCGTGATGTTTCCCTCGACCGTGAACGGGCGGAAGCCCTGGTTGTTATGGCGGTTGATTCGACCATCCTGCCGCTCGGTGACGGCACCAGCGCCCGCGTGCAATCGGAAGGTTTGCTCGGCGGCGCCTATATCAATCTTGAGCCGGCGGAAGGCTTCGGTGAAATCCCGGCCTGCGGCGATGGAGAAGAGCTGTTTGGGGAAACAGGTTGCGGCGAAATCCTTTACGCGCAGGGCTCGGTCGATCTGATGACCCTATTCGCCTCTTTCGCTTCGGGTAATGGCGGCGGTGGAGAGTCGGAGTGATCCGGACGATCCTGATTGGCGCGCTCGGCCTTGGTGTCAGCGCCTTTGTGTTCGCGCAGGAGCAGGCGCCCCGTCCGGGCCTTACAGAGCTCGAACGCGAGCTGTTTGGCGACCAAGCCTCCGCATCTGAAGATACAGAGGATAGTGAGCTTGGCGAGGAGGAGATCGTTCCAACCAAGCAGCAAACCTTCCAACAGAAAGACACAGTTATCCTGCGCGCCCTCGACAAGATTACCGGGCGCTCTACGGATTTCGAAATGGTGGTTGGCGAGCCCAAAGTCTATGGTTCGTTGCGCATTGATCTTGAAACCTGCTTCCAGACGCCACCAGAAGAGCCGCCGGAAAGTGCTGCTTTCCTTAAGATCACCACCGCCAATTCGGTGCAGGTCCAGACCATGGCCGAGCCGCGGGACTTGCTCGAAGAAGAGCTTGCGCTGGCGGAAGACGAAAACGTCGAAACGCGCTTTTCGGGCTGGATGTTTGCCTCATCGCCGGGCCTTAATGCGCTCGAGCACCCGGTCTATGATATTTGGGTGATCGCCTGTAGCGAAGTCGATCCAGCGGTGCTCAATCCTCTCGCCCCGAGCGAATAGAAGTCCGCCTCCACGCGCAAAGCCTCCCAGAGCCGGGCGCGAAACGCATCCCGGGTAATCTCTTCCAGGCCGAATTGTTCCAGGTGCGGATTGTGGAATTGCGCATCCAGGAGTTTGTAGCCGCCGGTTTTCAACCGCGCGACGAGATGAACCAAGGCGATCTTGGACGCGTCTGTGGCGCGCGAAAACATGCTTTCGCCGAAAAACGCACCGCCCAGTGAGACGCCATACAGCCCGCCGACCAAATCGCCGGACTCTGACCAGCATTCAACGCTATGGGCGTGTCCCTGACGATGAAGGGCGCTGTACAGGTTGAGGATAGCGTCATTGATCCAGGTTGCCGGTCGCGTCGGGTGTGGTTCCGCGCAGGCCTCAATGACGCGATTGAAAGCGGTATCCACGGTCACTTTGTAAGGGTCCTGGCGCACCGTCCTGCGCAATCTTCGCGGCACATGGAAGCCATCCAATGGCAACACGCCGCGAATGTCCGGATCCATCAGGAAGAGGCGCATATCCTCACGCGAGTCCGCCATCGGGAACACCCCGCGGCGATAGCAATTCAACAGATCTGTTGTGTCGAACCGATCAGACATGCGCGCAGTCTACTTCAGACCTCCTACAAGACAACCACAACCTCAACAGCTCTGAGAACATTGGAGTTTTTCGTCGAGGTTGAGCTTCATTTCTGTCATACAGGAGTCATACGTGTCGACACAAAAGGCAACGGCCAAACAGGACAATTATTTGGTCAGCACAGTGCTGCGCTGGGCGGTAAGGGGCGTTCTGGGAGCCTCGGCAGCCGCGGGGTGTTGGATCACTCTGCGAGGGGCCGTTTCAATGACTACTATATACGGAAATCCAGCGTCGCAATAGCTACTTTACACGGGAGAACAGCGCATCGATCCCGAGCGACGGAACTCAATAATAACCGTTGTGTCGAGGTCCTGCGGCTCTCCGATTTCCCCAAAACCCATAACCTTAAGCTGCAAGAGAACCCAATGTCACTACATTCACAAACCACCGCCACCGCTGAAGTTCAGAGCCAATCCGAGAAAGCAATCCGCCAATCGGTAGTTTCATAAGGGAGGTGCACAGAACAATGACACGAAGACGTATCAGACCATCCGATGCCTTTCGTCTGCAGATCGACAGAGACCGCTCGAACAAAGATCACGCGCTATACAAACGGAACGGTGTCTGGGCGTACAACCGTAGAGTGCCGGCAGCCGTCAGAGAGGCCATCAAAGATGCCCCTGGAGCTGTTCGAGTGTCCACCGGATCAATCTCCCTTCGCGAGGCGCGAGAGTGGAGAGATCGTAGAGCTCGCGAAGACAACATTAAGTGGTTGTCCGTGATGGAGGCAGTCGAGAAAGGCAAACCCCTTCCATATCGCGATTGGGACGCCCTCCAATCCGGTAGGGTTGCCTCCAAACTCACTGACATCGAACGGGAGCACCTTATCAATCTGCTGGAAGAGCAAATGGATCGACTGCTCGGCCAAGAGAAGCTGGCGGGTGAATTCTATCACTACGGATTCGACTCACCGCACATTGAAAGGTTCATCGGCGAGAACAAAGAAGCTCAAGGCATCCTCAATGAATTGGACCGGGTCAATAATCGCCTAGGTTGGCTTGAGGCAGCTGAGAAGCGTGTTGAGGAGGACTCTGCATTAGCTGAGAGCTCGGCGGAGACGTTGCTCCAATCCGCTAAGAAGTTCGATGCGATGAAGTTAGCCAGGCCTTGCGAGATCACTCGCCTTGATGCTCGAGACTTCCTGCGGAAGCTGGCCCGAGAGGGCTTTGCTGATTCTTACATCAAACGGCTTCAGACTAACGCCCGGATGATCCTGACTTGGACTTTTCCCGACGATCTAGCCCGTCATGATGTGTTCAAGGGTCACAGGGTGAAGGGAGCTAAGTCCGCTCGTAAGCAGCCGTTCTATCCTGAAGACTTGGAGCGGCTGTTTGGGGTGGAAGCGCCCAATCCAGTGGTCGCGGCATATATCCGTGCTGGTCTTTACCTCGGAACCCGCCCCTCTGAGCTTCTATCGGGTGAGTTTAACCAAGAACAAATGCTATTCCTCGTTGGACACGGAGCGGGGCGAGTGAAGACTGAAAGCTCAGTCAGAAAGATACCCGTTCATCCCGAAGCCGTTGAAAGCTTGAAGGTAGTCGCGGATTCTGACGCAATCCTCAACACGCTACAGCGGACCTTCCGTGATTGGCGTGAAGAAGCAGGTCTGAGCAAAAGCCTGACACTCCATTCACTGCGTCACTCGTTCGCGACCCGCTTGTCCTACTTCAAGGTCGAGAGGCATCGCATCGAGAAGCTTCAAGGCCACAAACAGTCTGGCGATATTCACGCCAGATACGCTCATGTCCGGGCACAAGACCTCCGAGAGGAAGTCGAACTGCTTGACTGGCACACAGCGGTCCCCAACTGGGCCGCCAACTAAACCATAAAAAGCCGTAAGCCCCCAAAAGGGGTTGGCGAAACTCAAGAGAAAAACCCAATGCAAACAACATCATTCCCTATCATGGGGACGGTGGACCCTATCCGCTGTCCTAAATCCCCCGAAGATGCCCGAGTGCTCCAGACACAGCTTGACGCAGTCGCTTTAGAGCTGTCGGTTGCTAAGGCAATCGATTCCGTTCGAGAGGATTTGAGAAAAGGTCGTGCCAGTCAGAGCGACGCAGCTGCAGTGCTGCTCTCTCAGCTCGCAGGCCAACTGAAGGACGCCTTCGACGCAGAGGTAGAGGCCAAAGAGCGTGGCGCGGTGAAGCGCAACGGGAGGCTTAGCCTATCTGCTTGTGTCGCGCTTCCGTCAGAAGTCTACATCGCACTTGCACTCTCCACCGCTGTAGACATGCTTGGTTCTGCACGATCTGACTCTGAGCCTGTATCCATTGCCGCTCTCTCAAGCCGGATCGGTCGAGTGATCTCAGCAGAGATTATGGCTCGGGGTGTCGATGGATCGGCTAAAGCTTCTCTGGCTCGCTTCCATTCCAACGCCAACAAACGAGGCAGCTCGATGCAGTCCCGTGTGGACGGTGCTTTCACACTGTTGAGAACCATGGAGTGCCAAGGGTTGGAGCTGGAAGACGAAGCGCTTCTCGGGCTTTTGCTGGTAACCAACATGATCGCAGCAGGTGTTCTGGATAAGTACACGCCCACAGGTAAATACAAGGCCAAGAGGGCGCCCGCCGCATGCGTGAGGCTTCCTGATGAGCTCATTGAGCTTCTGGAGAAAGTTGCTGAGAAGCTAGGTACTCGCACTGCCGCGCGGAGGCCTCGTATAGAACCTCCATTGCAGGTCGTTAGAGCGGACAGCCGATACTCATCAAACATTGGCTACAAGCACCTCACGTTCTTCTCTGGAAAGAACAAGTTCTGCGTCAATTGGGACCTCATCGAGAAGGAAGCTCCGGAGTTCTTCGGGGCCGCCAACCGCCTCCAATGGACAGGATTCAAGGTGAACCAGAAGGTGCTCGATGTGATGCGAAAGATTAGCGCCAACTCAGGCCGCGCTTGGGATGTGCTCGGGCTATCCCCGCCGCGTCCGGTCGGGGCTGACATTCGGAGCCTGCCAGATGATCCCACAGAGGAGGAGGTCGCTGCCTATAAGCAAGCTATGCGCGAAGCGTACGATCTTCAGGCGGATAAGCGTCGACGTTTTCGTTCAATCAAAGCACTGGTGGATACGGCGGTAGAGTTCTCTCTTCAGGAGCGCTTTTACCTTCCGGTATTCCATGACTTCAGAGGCAGGATTTACTACCGCTCCGACCTAGCTCCTGACAAAGGGGACCGTGCAAAGGGTCTGCTTCTATTCGCAGATCCAGCGCCTCTTGGTCCTAATGGTGCGGAGGCCTTATCTATCCACCTTTCAGCGTGTGCTGGTAATGACAAAATCAGCATGGACGAACGAAAGCGGTGGGCGTTCGAACGGTCTGAAGAACTTTTAGCGATCGCTCGTGACCCTGAAAGCTTCCGTGATTGGAGCACCAAAGATGAACCCTGGCAGTTCCTCGCGGCTTGCTTCGAGTGGGCGGGGTACGTCGAGCACGGCGAAGACTATCTCTGCGGTCTTCCTGTGAGCGTCGATGCGACCTGTAGCGGCCTGCAGCATCTCTCAGCAATTCGGCGTGATCCTATCACGGCCAAAGCGGTCAATCTGCGTGGAGGTGATCGTGAGGACGTCTATGAGGCTGTTGGAGAGAAATTGCTTGAGAGACTCAAAAGAGCGTCTCAGGGCGATCTCTCTGGCCTCTCGGTGGATAGCCCCAAAACGCGTTCGAGAGCGCCTCATCAGAAGGCTGAGGAAGCAGCGTACAAACGCGACCAAGCCTATCTGACAGCTTCTGGCATCCACAGATTGCTCAAGGCTAACAAGAAGCTCCTTCGCAAGGTAGCCAAAAAGCCCACCATGACACTGGTCTATGGTGTCACTACAGACGGCATTAAGGACACCATGCTGGAATTCGTTCGCGAAGACTTTGCTGATCATGTGGGAGGTAAGGCCCTTGGCGACATGGCGGCAGCGCGCATGCTAGCCGAGATGATCGAACAGGCTTCCAGAGCAGCGTTACCTGATGCGGTGAAAACACTGGACTTTCTTCGAGAGTTTGCAGGTTCGATGGCGACCCAAGGAAAGCCCTTCGAGTACATTACTCCGACAGGCTTCCTGATGCACCAAGAGTACCGAAAGTCTCTCAAGGAGGGGAAGAAGTTGCTTGCGCGGTGTGCGGGTTTCCGTCTCCGCGTCCGCTTCGCTCCGGGCTATAGCGCTCAGCTAGACGTGGCACGAGCAAAAAACGGAGCAGGGGCGAACCTAGTCCACAGCCTTGATGCTTCTCACCTTGCGATGACCGTGGCTGCCTTTGATGCACCAATAGCGACCGTTCACGATGCTTTTCACTGCCGACCGAGCGACCTGATGAAACTTCAGCGAACTCTGCGTGAAAAGTTCGTGGCGCTCTACCACGGCAGAGACATCTTGAGCGAGCTGGTGGAGCAATCTGTTATGGTTCACGAGGTGTCCGCTGACACGCTCCCCAAGCCCGATCCTGTGGGTGACTGGGACGTCTCGGAGTGTCTCGATGCTGAGTACTGCTTCAGCTAGGAATTTGTGTCCGTACTAATGACTCTACCAAACTTCGTGGCTGGCCCTTAACGGGGCCTGTCACATACTCACTTTTACCAGACTCTTGATACCACTAATCTTGGTTTGAAAGTCCCGAACCAAAACTCGCACATTCCGCACCCGGTTACCCGCACCTGTTTACGATAGTAAGCCCTAAAGCCGCAATATCGTTCAACGACTTAAACCGAACTCATCCAGCTTATTACAAGAGCCTTCATGTCCAGTCCTACAGTTCGCTCTGAGCAAAGCTGCGCCCGTTTCGGGATCCTTAGCGCCTCCGTACCCTAAGTAGTAGTAACTACCAAGGTTTTGACATCCCAAGGGCACGTTCTCATTGCATGCACGTTCATAGTATTCACGGGCTTTCACTCGGTCCTGGTTCACAATGACCCCCTGACCGTAAAACCAACCGACATTATTGCAGCCCAAAGCCTGTCCATCGTTGCAGGCGGCTTCGTAAAGTTCGAGCGCTTTCGCTTCGTCTTTGGTAACTCCCTCACCTCGTTGATAAGCGAGACCGAGATTCACACACCCCATTGAATTGCTTGCGTCGCATGCGAGCTGAAAGAAGCGAACCGCCTCTTCGGGGGTCTTTTCAACACCGCGGCCTATCCAGTAAGACCAACCCAAGTTTACGCATGACGGATAGTACTCAGCAAGGCACGCAAGTCTATACAAGCGGTTTCCCTCATCGAAGTCTTGCTCACCAACTGCAGCCAAAGCAGCGTCATGTAAGCCCGGGGCATCGACAAAAGGTCGCTCTATAGAACGCGGCCTCTCAGCAGATCGCGTTTGGCCATTGAAATACACATCGTTATATAGCTCAAAGTTCGACCAGGGTCGCTGGCGATTTCCCGTTTGTCTAGCAACGCGCTTTTGTGCATTTAAAAACGCTAGTTCTGCACTTTGACCGGGCCTTTTTATTTCTTCCGCTAAAATAGGTGCATAGCGACCCTCTTCGGCGAGGTCGTCGAGGCTGGTCGAGTAAGCAATCAGCATATTTGCTGCTGCATTCACTCGTTGTAGTCCCTTCAGGTCCGCCTTGAAGCCAGGAATTGCAGGAGTGTTTCGACAAGCATCAAAAATCAAAAATACAGCTTTTGCGCCTGTGGCACCAAACGCGTCTCGCTGGGTGGCAAGGCTAACCCCATAGCGAGCGAAGTCTGATCCGGCTCGTAGTTTGGCATTCACGCCAAGAAGGTAACTATTGCGCGTCCGCGGATCCTGAGCGCCGTGCCCCGTATAGTAGACAACGCCTACAGCTTCAGTTCCTGCGCGCTCCAATCGGATCCGAAAGTTATCCAGGGTAGTGTCTAGCTCGCTTTTGTTGAGGTTAGAAGCTCGGGTGACTTCAAACCCGGTAGCTCTCAATGCGTCTGCGATCTGATCAGCTTCTGTTTCGGCCAACCGTACGACTGACAGGTCACCAGAATAATCCTTTTGGTGTATTACAAGTGCAAGCCGTTGTTCGGCGTACGCCATCAACGCGAACAACAGACTGGTAATCACCAACAATAAAAAACGCGTCATATTCGCCGTCCCTCCAATTCACCCAAACAAAAATCCTCCCATCCCGTGGCTCAAACCTTAGAGCTACTGCCACTTTATAGCGGCCTGATTTGGAGCTTAACATCGATTGGAAATAATATGAAACTTACCCCCGAAGAGGTCGCGCAAGCCCGAGAGATCGGCTTGGACCTCCCAGAACACCACACCTCTCCATCGATCGATGTGACTACGGGAGCCTCTTTCGACGGTCACATAATCACTATAGGTATCGCCGACATGGCTCGTAAGCTCGCCAAGCTGCAACAGCACGAAGAGCGCTCTATGCTCTGCATCGAGTATCCTGACGGTGACGATGGTATCACTATCGGTCACCATCCCGGCGACGTGTTCGTTCACGACTGATCTCACAATCTTGGCAGCGAGTTGATCCGCCACGGCTAAAGCCTGGGGAAACCATTCTATCAACTTGCTGCCACTCCCAATGCCTCCCGCCGCACCCTTTGTCTTCCGTTCGGTGGTTCGAGGCGCTCCGTCCGCTTCGCAGGACAACCCCACGATCATGGAAGCCGCATTTTGAGCCTTAGTGCCGCTGTGGTCGTGGGAGTGGAGCACGCACCCCAAGGAAGACATCCTCCCATTAAACAAACAAAGGAAGACAACCTATGATCAACAAAATCAATACAACCGAACCCACCCGGAACCCTAATGCGGGCGCTGCTTACAACGCTAAGAACGTCTATGCGGATAACCCTGTTAGCACCCGTCCAGGATCAGAGCTAACCGATCCCAATGCACCCCTTGCGATGACGCGGGCAGGCTACAGGTCGGTGCTCGTGAAGAAAATCAACAACGACGCCTATCTGCGGATTAGCCCGGATGGCTACCGTCTCATCACCAAGAGTCCGCGCACCGGAAAGTACGTGACGCAAGGCTCTAGCACGACCGGCTGGCTCTACGGACTACACTCGGTAGGCGCTATGGCAAGCATGGTGGCCAACAGTCCCGAATTGGAATCGGTGCTCCCAAAAGGCACAGCCAAGGGGCTCCTTAAAGCCGATGAAGAGCTTCCAACTGCCGGAGCTGCGTGGGCTGCCGTGAGTGACTTCCAGTATCGCGCAGCATGGATCAACGATCCTGTGAAGCAGTCCCTCTTGAATCAGCGAGGCTGGTAATGAGCGGACTAGACAAACTCAATAGAGCGCTGAACCCCGGCGCTCGCCCCATTGCTACTGAAGCCCGCCTGAAACGAGAGGCTTCAGCACGTGCCAAGCGTGAGGCCGACTACAAGAACGGCAATCTGACCGATGCTCAACGCTGGGCGCTACTGAGCGAACTAGGGATGGACCCTCGTCGGGCCACACCACAAGACCACATCAACGCTGAGCGCAGGACTAAGCGAGCGCGTATCCCGGGGTACGACGTTGAGTAAGTCCCGACGCAAACGCGATGAGCCATACCGGCTGCTTCACCGGATGCGCAAAGATGCCGAGGCCGTCCGTGTGGCGGCCAAGGCTGAGCTTTGGGCGCATGGTAGAGAATGCCCTGAGTGTGGTGTCCTTCGTAGACCCGATGAGTTCGGCAAGACCAATCAAGGTAAGCCTCAGAAGATTTGTAAGCCCTGTAAGCAATGCAAGGGCGACGAGACGAAGGCTAAGCGCATGGGCTTTGAGAGCGTCGAAGAGATGCGCGAACACTACGTCGCCAAGAGGGCCGCTAGGGACCGGGCGAAGGCTTCTAAGCGGTACGGCACCCCGTCTAAGCCTACCAACTACAGTCCGCCTACTAGAACGCCTGAGGACCACCTCAAGAACACCGTGCGGCACATCATGCGCAAAGCCTTGAGCAAATCTCTACGAGAGTATGAGCTGATGGCAGAGTTGTGCGCGGAGGCTGCTCTGACCGAGAAGTATTCAGCCACAGGGCAAACCGTTGGTGATCACCTGCGGGTGCACTGGTTCACTGAAGATGACATCGAGGCTTACTTCCTGAACGTCTCCACGACCTCGGGCAAGCGCTGGACAGGGATGTGGCCGTTCGTTTGTGGAAAGAGCTACAAACCTCCACAGCCTATCCGACCTGCCGAGTATTGACCTCTCTGACGCTTGCGAGCTCGGCTTGGATAGGCGTTTACAAATGCTCTAAGATCCCTCTCAGAATCAAGGATTAGCGGCGGACGCATCAACGGTGCTTTGGGCGCTGGGCGCGTGGTGGGGAAGCGGGATCAGAACGGGAGCCAAACAGTTGTGATTCGTAACCTTGGATCACCTCTAAGATTGACAGGAAAGAAAATTTTTGTTAACGAGCTTAAAGCTCGTTAACAAAAACCTCGGAAAAGCTAGTATTTTTTGTTCTCGGGTTAATTGACCAATAGGGTTTTTCCTACCATATACACACCATAATCCCGGTTAGTTTACTAATCGGCCCCCATGGGCTCCGGCTCATGGGGTTTTTCATATCTAGGGGGCGAGATTGCGTGTTGCGGCATATATAGACGGTTATAACGTATACCATGCTGTTAAGCGCCGCGCTGACAACCATCACAAGTGGCTAGATCTTTGGAAGATCTGCGAAAGATTCATTCCGTCCCAAACCGCTAAGCTCGTAGAGGTTCACTATTTTAGCGCCTACGCGCATTGGTTGCCGACTGAGCAGCAACGCCACCGCGCTTATGTTGGAGCTCTCGAAGCCACCGGAGTGGAGGCGCATATGGCGCGCTTCGCAGACAAGGACCGAAAATGTCCGAGTTGTAGGCATCGCTGGAAAGGGCATGAAGAAAAAGAGACCGACGTGAGGATTGCGGTTAAGCTACTCCAACACGGGTTCGAGGATCGGTTCGACCGAGCGCTTATTGTTTCACGTGACTCGGACCTGGTGCCCGCGGCGGCGGCGTTCAAGCAGATGTTCCCTAAAAAGGAACTCTATGTAGTGGCCCCCTTTGGCGCGGGTCACAGCACAGAAATGCTGGGAGTTTGCGATGGGAAGCGTAAGATGACGCGAAAGCAATTGGATGCGTCGTTGCTTCCTGCGTCGCTTAAGCATCCAGATGGGCGAGTAATCCAACGACCCAGTAAATACGATCCACCAAAATAGCTCTGAAGCGGATCGATCGGCCAGTCATCGTTCTCAATTGCAAAGAAGCAACATGCGGGTGAACGTACTTCGAAGACCTGCAGAATCCGTGGATTTACCAAGTCTCTCTCGGAGTTCCAGAGGACCCCTGGGCTCACCACAGACGGCCTAGGCATACCTGTAGAGACTTCCAGACGTGGAGCGCAGGGCCCGTTTGAAGGCCAAGAGAGAGCTTACGAATGCTGCTCGATGTTCGCCTTGGTGAGAACGCCTTTAATAGTAAGTCACGGAGCCAAATGATTATGGGTTGTGGTGAGCCGGGCTGTGTCAC
This sequence comes from Hyphomonadaceae bacterium, assembly GCA_024743315.1. Lineage (GTDB taxonomy): Bacteria > Pseudomonadota > Alphaproteobacteria > Caulobacterales > Hyphomonadaceae > Henriciella. Next base: position 374,066 of record JANSWU010000003.1, on the reverse strand, counting down.
ATGTGAAGCTTATAAGCCTACAAAAAGCGAGGACCTACTACTCATGCATTCAAAGCCCACCATCAAAACGCTCGAAACCCTAGGGGGCCTCAAGGGGCACCGACCAGAATTAGAGATGGCTGTTGAGGGGGACCTCAGCGTCGAGTGGGCGCCTTTCGACTTTATTCAGCAGGGAGCGCGCTTGGCGATTGTTGGGCTGACACCCGGGCGAACGCAGGCTGAGCTTGCGATTCAAGAGATGCGTAGAAGGTTGATCAACGGAGACAACTGGGAGACTGCCTCAGAGGCTGCCAAACGTCACGCGAGTTTTGGAGGGGCTATGCGTAGCAACTTATTGAGGTTGATAGATGCCATAGGACTCCCTGAGAGAGTTGGAATGCCGTCTGCGGCGGCGATGTTTGAACCAGGTCAGAAGCAAATCCACTATACGTCCGTTCTCCGCTACCCCGTGTTTGTGAACCATAAGAACTACAGTGGAAACCCGAAGATATTACGTACAAGGCTGCTCACAGAGTTCGTGGAGAGCTATTTCTTCAAGGAGTTCCATGAGCTTCAAGATGCGCTTTGGTTGCCTCTAGGGCGTCCAGCTATCGAGGTCTTGGAATACGCCGTCAATTTGGGCTTGGTGCGCAGAGATCGAGCGTTGTTTGGGCTGCCGCATCCGAGTGGGGCCAACGCCGAGCGGATCGCATACTTCGTGGGAGCTAAAAGCGCAGCTGCATGCTCTGCTAAGACCAACCCAGCGAAGCTCGATGCCAGCAAGCAAACCCTCATGGCTCAAGTGGCCGCATTGTAAAACAAGTTTGGTGTAGGCTTGGATTTTGGCAGAAAAATCTGACCACCTCATTTGTAACAGATCACGGCCGGTTTCCCCCGTATACCCCCGAGATTTCCTCAGAATAGCTTAAGGCTACCCTAAGCCACCCTCAGGCTCCAATGTGTGACGTGTGTGTGACGTCCTTAAAGAGGTGTGCTGCTGGATTGCCAGCAACCACGGGGAAACCTGAAGGTCTCCTAAAGACTGAGGCGGGCGGGCGCTAGGGTGTCCACCGGCTTGCTTTGGTTCTGGCTTGTTCGTCTAGTCTACTGTTTTTTTGTTGTGCTCAATTCACCCCGAAGCACTTCGCCTTCTACGACACCGACATCTGCATGACGCAGTCTGCGAATTTCTCTGAGCCCTCTTCAAAACCAAGTTCCGAGCATTGGTCTTTGGCTGTTTGGAAGCGATCATCGGCCTCTTCAGCATCGTCGGAATCGATGGCCTTCAGTTTAACCACCAACGGGTTAGGGACGAGCTCTTGCGTGGCCCCAGTGTTGGCGTCGACGATTGCTCCAAGTCCACCGCCAAGGATGACATTACCAGCCATGCCAGCAGCACCGGCTCCAGCAGTCTGATGGGTTACGTTGTGCGTGGTTGTTTCGTAGCCTTCAAGTTCGATGGTGACGGTGAAGTCAGCTTCTCGACTTACCTTAGGAATGACACAAGGTGTGGGCTCACACATTGTTCCAAGGCTGGTGGTCACCTTAGCCCCTGGAGGGTCTGTTTCAACACTAAAGGCCTCTGTAGTTCCTCTTGTGATTGTAGAGCATGCAGACAAGGCGATAACGCTACAGGCAATAGCAAGGTGTTTCATTTGGTGCCCCGGGTTACGAAATAGTAATGTCAACATACACGGGAGGAGGGACCCCACAACCGGGAGAACACATTCGATCAAGTCTTATCCACAACCTGGATCGAGGTATGGAAATCCTTTAACGGCTGCGAAATGAGCAGCTTTGGAAATTTCGTGTCCGTACTAAAGGAGGAAAGACCACCAAACATCAATAAGGTTCCCTCAGGACACCCAGAGAACAGAGGAAGATACATGAAGTGTCCATTAGAATAGGGGGAGAAGAACTAGGCCTACCTAAGGATGCCCAACAGATGTCGGGAGACCTTAGGCCATGTTTAAGCTCACCTATAGGACCACCTAAGATGGGTGGTGGGGGTGTTCTAACACACCACCCCTATGAGGTTGCGCCTTAAGAGGCATTGTGAAGGCTGAAGGTATCCATGAGATGATCACAATTAATCTTAAGGTAAATGCTATAGGAGGGGTTCGTTTGAGCACGAACTCACCCCACCAATGGTGTTCTATCTGCAGCCATAGGCATCGTCGTGTTCCCCAACATAAGTTGGTAGGCACGAGGCACCCTAAGGAGCGGCTCTCAAGTCCTCAGGTTCACTCGTGAATGCTGGTTGACGATCCACAGAATTCACAAAACCCTGCGGCCAGATATACAAACCCCGCATATTGGTAGAATTAGGCCTGCCGCAAACACACCGGTATCTTCGAACGGATTGCTTTTGGAGGAACCGGTTGCGCTGAAGACCGCTCCAGTTAATGTGGTAGTTCTTCAAGTCTTATAGCTCTGGGGGACGAAGCTTGTTCAAGACAACCTCACTACTCTTAGCCTTTTGTGTTGTGTCTACTCCGGTGTCCGCCGAGGTTAGCAAGATGAAAACCTTCTCTCACGACTCTGGCTTCACTTTCGAGGCCCCAGAGCATTGGGTTACCCCAACGGGTGTGGATAGCCTGGCATTGGGAGCAATGCTTGGATATTTGTCTGCAGGACAAGAAGAAGGCCGCGCCCGTGAATACTCACAAGCAACCGGAAACGTCCTAACTTTGTATTCCTCATCTGACACCGCAGAAGCAGGAGCTTTATTGTTCGTGACTTACCTTGAGTTAGAGGACGGTGTCGAACTAACGCAATCTGACATGAAAGCTCTGAGTGATGAAGAACGAGAAGAGTTTATGGCGTCAGCCCGAGTGGGAGCGGAACAAACGGTCCGCGATCTCAACGAAAGCTTTCTTGGATTCGGGACCTACGAGATTGATGAAATCAAACTGATAGACTCGAATAATCTGCTTTGCGTGCAGCTAACTGTAGAGGGCAACTTTACTGATGAGACTTGGCTCATCAGCGTGACAGTAACGTGTCCGATAGGGGCACATTTTTTCAGGTGGGAAACAGGTTACAACAGCTGGGGGACCGAGCGAGAGTTAGACGATGCTATCTATGTGAGCAGGAGCTTCAGGATGCCCGAGCAACTAGGCACCCAGAAGCGATAGGAACCTGATGTGCTTACTTTAAAGTTGCTCTTAAAGCTAGTTGCCGTGGCGATGCCCGTGCTTTTTGCGAATCAGGTTTCGGTGGCACAAATCCGTCCTCCGGCTGAGCAACTTGGCAATGACCCTTTCAAGGCTATGGAAGAGTTCAGCAGATGCTCTGTCAGGTTTGAAATCGCCTCTGCCGTCGCCACGGATGCAGAACAACCCGCCACCGCAGAAGAGTATGCAGGCACGGCACGCGGCGCGAAGGCTGTAGCTACTTTCTACGCGATGTACCTTGCGTCAGAAGCTGCCGAAAAGGGATCTCAGGAGTTTCCCGAGGCCTTAAACCATCGGCAGCAACAGATCGACAGTTTCATAGAGTTGGAGTGGGTAAATCAAGCAGCTTTTGTCGAACGTGGTGAGATGGACGAAGCAGGCTTTCAGTATTGTTTTAACATACAGGCACTGCAGATTGCGGTGATCGAACAGATGAGACGAGAAGGGCTTTTGTGATGTTTCGTAAGAAGTCAAAAAAGTCGACGACGACCCTTTCAGAGCAGGAAAAGGATCCCCAACAAACAGCTCCGCCGCAGCGTGTCAAACTGAGCGAAGAAATTCTTTCGACTTCATATCATGCAGCAAAACGGTTCAACATTACAGACGTCGATTTTACCGACGCTGATAAGCCGCGTTTACAGGTTGACGGTAACTGGAAGGATCTTGAACGCTACACAACTACTGTCAGGATAGAGCTTACAGACGTCACTTTTGAGGGACATTGGACGGGAGGTGTTTATCGCAGTCCTGACGGTAGATGGTTCGAAGAACTCATTGCTTACACACGAATATGGCAGGGTCGCCGAGATCCTGTCCTAATGTTTTTTGAGTCATCGGATGAACAAGTGGAAAGAGGATACGAAAAGTTCTCATTTCACATCGCTGGCTATGAAACCAGAGTTTATGGCGATGCCGAATTCGGAGAACTTGATCACATAATGATGGATGACAACCGTGAGGAGTTTTTTAAAGGCTCCCCGGCTAAGCTATTCGCTTCCGCACAAGACGCTAGAGAGTTCATAGACTCAGAACTGATGGCTTACTCGGAGCACCGGTGGCCTACAGACAAGCCATTGCCAGAACGAGAGCGGCTGTACTGCTGGCCTGAGGTGGTGCAAGGAGGTGACGAGTACAAACATTACCTTGATGGCCCAGAGGGATTTGTTGGATCTTACATCAGGTTGCCGGTGGATGTATTCGAAGGTGTTCGCCGAGCCGTCGCAGATTTCAAAGAAGGTGCAGTTGTGGAGCTCTCCGTTGACACCGAACTGTTTGGAACAGACGTTTCACACTACCCGTACACCGATTCATCGAGCTCTGCTGGGATTTCTATCTTACCCAGAAGTATGCAGATGACGGGAAAGATAAAGGGCATAAACGTAAAGTGGGATCCTGATATTCGGCCATTCAACAACCCAGGGCACTGGTTTGAGGGCGATAGATAGCATGTCGCAAAAGCTCAGCAAGGAATTGGTCGTCTGACGGAGTAAGTTCGTAGGCAATTCTTCTGGTCGAAGACTCAGAAAGGCTTCAGTCACCCGTAGAAACTGTTAAGGAACGCCAAGCCAGCATCGAGGATCAGCAGGGAGGCAAGACGCCTAACTTCAATCGATCCAGCCAAAAATGCCCGCGCTGTTCGCGAACGCATATCCAAACATGAGCCCGGCAGCCAACGCTGTTAAGGCGATTAGTACCGTTCCCGCTTTAAGGTCCTTAGATTCGGGATACTTCTGCCGGTTCACGATAACCATCAGCATCACGAAGTTTGCTACCAAGAGAGCGATTACCTAGTCCATGAAACTACCGCTCCAAGACCGTGCATCGAGCCCGCAGAGTGAACCAATTGGCATCCGAAGAAACGCCTGTTCGAGCGTACTTGCTTACATCTACCAGTCCATTCTCCGAGAAACTGATGGCATCTCCCGCTCCGGTCGCGAGTGGACGGATGGATAGCCAACTTGCGTCTTGAGGATCAAGTCTTCCAAGTAGTACGTTGTTTTCGACTTCGATTACCTGATATCGTTGGCTGTTGACAGAAGCCTTCTCCGCGCATCGGTTTACTTCCCATTGTCCATTAACCGGTTCCAGTGAGATGCCTGCATCTAGCTGCGGTTCTAGGCCCTTCGATTGGGCAAAATCCGCACAGCTTGAAAATTTTACGAAGAACGTCTTTGGCGCATTTGACCAGTTGCCGTGTGCGGTGCCATCAGCTGATGTGTACTTCGCACTCTCAACGATGCACGCGTGATCTTTGTTCGCCCACAAGTATCCCTCTGCGAGTGCAGGAAAGGCCGAACCTGTTGTCCAAACACTCAACGTCGCCGCACAAATGGTTTTGACTTTCATAGTATGACCCTGATCTAGCCAGCGCGATGATTGGTAACGCTACGGATTTCGGCGTCAACTTGATGAAGCGGGTGAAGCCATTCTCGCTGAATTGCCCCTCGACTGCGTCACACGTCCGTCACACAATGAAGTGTCGGAAAGACAAGCAAAAGCCCCGCGATCTGTAACAATCACGGGGCATCTAGAAAAAGTCCAAAAATCCTGTTGACCGTTTACTTCAGACCGAGGAAACGCTCCAGCCAGTGAATATCGTAATTGCCGTCTATCACATCCTGCGCTTCGACCAGTTTGCGGTGTAGTGGCAGGGTCGTATCGACCCCGAGCACAACCATCTCGTCGAGGGCCCGCCGCAGGCGCATGATACACTCATTGCGGGTCCGACCATGGACGATCAGCTTGGCGATCATGCTGTCATAATGCGGCGGGATCTTATAGCCGGCATAGACGGCGCTATCGAGGCGCACATCCGGGCCGCCCGGCGCGTGGAAGTCGGTAATCTGACCCGGCGACGGCACAAATGTCTCATGATGCTCGGCATTGATCCGACACTCAATCGCGTGCCCGACAAGCATGACATCTTCTTGAGTGAAAGACAGCTTTTTGCCATCTGCAACGCGGATCTGCTCACGGATCAGATCGATGCCGGTAATCATCTCGGTGACCGGGTGCTCGACCTGGATCCTTGTGTTCATTTCGATGAAATAGAAGTTGCCGTCTTCATACAGGAATTCCATTGTGCCGGCGCCGCGATAGCCCATTTTCTTGACGGCTTTGGCGACGATCGTCCCGATCTCTTCGCGCTGCGCCTGGTTCAGGGCCGGAGAGGGGGCTTCTTCGAACACTTTCTGGTGGCGCCGCTGCAGCGAGCAATCGCGCTCCCAAAGGTGGCAAACATTGCCATGCGTGTCGGCGATCAACTGGATTTCGATATGACGAGGCTTGCCGAGGTATTTCTCGAGATAGACCGCATCATCGCCGAACGCGGCTTTGGCTTCGGTCTTGGCCGACTTGATCGCATTCTCGAGGTCTTTTTCGGTTTCTGCGACCCGCATGCCGCGACCGCCGCCGCCGGAAGCGGCTTTGATCAAGACCGGATAGCCGATTTTCTTGGCGACCTTTTTGCCTTCACTGATCGACGTCACACCACCATCAGAACCGGGGACGACGGGGACGCCGGCATCGATCATAGTCTGCTTGGCGGTGATCTTGTCACCCATGGTGCGAATGTGCTCTGCGGTAGGCCCGATAAAGATCAGATCATGCGCTTCGACCATCTCGGCGAATTGCGCGTTTTCCGACAGGAAGCCATAGCCTGGATGGACGGCATCAGCGCCCGTGATCTCAGCAGCCGCAATAATTTGCGACTTTTTCAGATAGCTATTTGCGCTCGGAGCCGGGCCAATACAGACACTTTCATCGGCCAGGCGGACCGCCATTGCGTCCCGGTCCGCTTCCGAGTGAACCGCCACTGTGGCAATGCCCATTTCCTTACAAGCGCGATGGATGCGCAGAGCTATCTCGCCGCGATTGGCGATGAGGACCTTTTCAATCATCGTTTCGTGTCCTTATTCGACAACGATCAGAGGTTCGCCAAACTCAACCGGTTGAGCATCAGCGACGAGAATTTCTTTGACAGTACCTGCGGATTCAGCGGTGACCGGGTTAAAGGTCTTCATCGCTTCAATCAGCATCAGCGTGTCGCCTTTTTTGACCTTATCGCCCACTTGCACAAATGCTTTGGCGCCGGGCTCCGGTGACAGATAGACGGTGCCGACCATCGGGCTGGTCGTGGCATTGGATGGGGCGGCCGCTGGCGCAGCTGCAGGGGCTGCAGCTGGGGCGGCGGGCGCGGCGACCGGGGCAGCTGCTACGGGGGCAGCGACCGGCGCTTGCACAATCGCAGGGGCAGCAGGCGCCATGGATGTGGCCTTGCTGACTCGGATCCGCAGACCTTCATGTTCAACCTCGACTTCGCCGAGGTCTGCTTCGCGAAGGATTGCAGCGAGTTCGCGGACCAGGCCGGCATCGAGTTTTGTCTTGCTTGTGGACATCGGGGTGAGGCTCCTCAGTCTTTTTATTTATCAAGAGCGGCGTCTAGCGCCATCAAATAGCCGCGTGCGCCAAATCCTGCAATGCAGGCTTCGGCACATGCGGCCACATAATTGGTGGAACGGAACGGCTCGCGCGCCGCAGGGTTAGAGATGTGGACTTCGAAAATGCGCGCCTCGCAAGCTCTTAAAGCGTCGTGAAGCGCGACGGACGTATGGGTGTAGGCCCCGGCATTCAGGATCAGAATATCTGCCTGTTTGGATGCTTCCTGGACCCAGTCAATCAATTCGCCTTCCGAATTTGTTTGACGAAACGTGATCTGCGAATCGGGTTGGGCGGCGGCCATTTGCTGATGAATATCATCCAGCGTGGTCGCGCCATAAATCTCTGGTTCTCGTGTGCCGAGAAGGTTGAGATTCGGTCCGTTGAGAACATATATCTGTTGCGTCATTGCAACACGCTCTTGCGGCGGATCGCGAGGCTTGGCAAGTGCAATTGTCGCAATTGGAGGCAGGCATATGCAGATCATTCTGAATGGCGAAAGCCGAGACTTGCCAGAGGGGACGACCGTCGAGGCGCTGGTGCTGACCCTGGCGGACGATCCACGCGGTGTCGCAATCGAACGAAATCTCGAAATTGTCCCGAAAGCTGAGCATGGCAGCACGGTCCTGCAGGACGGCGACAAACTCGAAGTCGTACAGTTTGTCGGCGGCGGCTAAGCGCGCCGCGCCTGCGCCATTCACCATCTTGCCCCACACATCGGCCAGCGCTAAGCGAACGACATGACTGATACAGCTTTGACCGTCGCTGGACGGACCTTCAATTCCCGCCTGATCGTGGGCACCGGAAAATATGCCTCTTACGCTCAAAATGCAGATGCCGCTCGCGCGGCAGGGGCAGAGATGGTCACGGTTGCCCTACGCCGGGTAAATTTGTCCAATCCGGACGAAGACCGGTTGCAGGACCATGTCTCGCCGGACGAGTTCACTTATCTGCCGAACACCGCTGGGTGCTTCACGGCGGACGAGGCGGTGCGCACCCTGCGACTGGCTCGCGAAGCGGGCGGTTGGGATCTGGTCAAACTGGAAGTCCTGGCCGATCAGAAAACGCTTTATCCCGACATGGAAGAGACGTTGAAAGCCGCAAAGGAACTGATCTCTGACGGGTTTGAAGTGATGGTCTATTGCTCGGACGACCCGGTCTATGCTCGCAAATTGGAGGATGTCGGATGCGCGGCGATCATGCCTCTCGGCAGCCTGATCGGATCCGGCCTCGGCATCCAGAACCCGCTCAATATTCGCCTGATCGTCGAACAATCGCGCGTGCCTGTGATCGTGGATGCAGGCGTTGGCACCGCGTCAGATGCGGCGCAGGCCATGGAACTTGGTTGCGATGGCGTACTGATGAATACGGCGATTGCAGAAGCCAAGGATCCGATCCGCATGGCAACGGCGATGAAGCATGCGGTCATTGCGGGCCGGGAAGCCTATTTGGCAGGGCGTATGGGTCGGAAACGTTATGCCGACCCGTCTTCGCCTTTGGCCGGTTTGATCTAGCTCTCCGCCAGAGCCGATTCGATCAGTGCTTCGACGCTTTGAATGTCGGCACCGGAGACGGATTCGGTTCCGACGATAAAGTTCGGCGTGCCAGTGATGCCGAGCGTCCGTGCCAGGCTTTTGGCATCTGCAACTGTCTTTTGAACATCGATCGATTTCATATCCGCGCGCATAAGCTCAACATCGACGCCCGCGGACTCGGCGGCCGCATTGATTTGCTCGGGCCCAAAGCCTGACCCATTGTCCAGCTCCATCAGGGCCATGTGCATTTCAACATACTTGCCTTGTTTGCCTGCCGCGATCGCGGCCAAAGCCGCGCGTTCGCTCTCGGTCGAGAGGATCGGGAATTCCTTGAACACGACCCGGACTTTATTGTCATATTTTTCGGGCAGCTCGACCGCCCATTGCGCCGACCGCTTACAGAAACCGCAGCGATAATCGAAGAATTCGACCACTGTGACCGGCGCGTCTGACGGGCCGACATAATAGTCGCCTGGATTATTGATCAGCGCATCCTGGTTTTCGGCGATGGCCAGTCGGGCCTGTTCGGCTTCTTCGGCGGCGCGCTTTTCGCTGAGAGCGATCAGGGCTTCTTCAATGATTTCAGGGTTTTCGAGGATATAATCGTAAACGATCTTCTCGATGGCTTCCTTGTCCGACGCCTCGACCTGGCCTTGGGCGCAAGCCGGAGTGAGAGCGATGGCCGTAGCGGCGAGCGCGAAACTAAGTGTACGGGTCATGACTGAATCCTGATTCATCTTGTGGATCGGTATATGGCACGCAAATGCTTTGTTTCTGGTGAAAAACAAGCCTTTAATGCTGACAATTGCGTGAAGGGCTCAACGTCGACGCCGCCAAAACACTTCGTTTTCGGGCAGCGCCGGGTCAGTGGCATTGCGAATATCACTGGCTTGACGGAAGGCTGGCGTGTTCGGTTCCAGCTCTCGAATGGCGCGCTCTGCAAATGAATAGGCGCGCGGATAATTGCCGATATTGTAAGCCGCTTCTGCAGTCGCGACTTGCGCCATTGGGCGGTTGTCCTGTTGTTCGAAAACAATGGCGAGCTGCGTCCAGGCAAAGGCATTGTTCGGTTCGGCGATTAACGCATCGCGCAAGGCATTTTCGGCGATTTCCATATCGCCGGGTTCGGCGCGGGCGAGCAATGAGCGTGCGAGCGAGATTTGCAGCAGGGCGTTCCCGGGCAGCAACCGATTGGCCTCCAGAAGGGGTTCAACAGAATCGACGGGCTTTCCGGTTTCGAACAGGATCTGGCCTTTCAACTCATGAAAGTAGGCGTTCTCAGGTTCTTCTTCGATCAGTGAGTCGATTTCAGACAGTGCGGTGGTCAAATCCGCGACCTGCATCGCCGAGATGGCGCGGGCATAGCGAGCTGGTTGCGATAAGTCCGTGGGGGGATAGTCGCGGAACACGCGTGCGGGTGGCTCAAGGAAACCAACGAGCTTGGCCTTCATCATTTCGAACTGTTTGACGACCCGCGGGTCTTCAGGTTTGTCCGCGAGGCCGGACTCCTCGGCCAAGGTGCGTGTGGTTCGAACCCGATTAGACGACAAGGGGTGAGACCGGAAATACGGATAACGGCGCGCCTCTGACAGGACTTCCTGGTACCGGAACTTCTCGAAAAACTCGACAATCCCCATCGGCGATTGCTCAAGCTCAATGAGGTACTGAACCGCCATCGTATCGGCCATGGCCTCTTCGGCGCGCGTGTGAACGAAGAAATTTAGGGCCGCGAATTGTTGCGAACTTGCAATCAATGCAGCGCCGGCATCAGGAGCACCTGCGGCAATGGCAAGCACACCGAGCCCGATTGAAACCAGGGCTGGCCGTGAAGCCACACTGGCTGCTCGAGTCCGGGTCACGGTGTGACCACAGGCAATGTGGCAAGTCTCGTGCGCGATCACCCCTTTGACTTGGCGGGCATTGTCCGAGGCCATGATCAGGCCGGTATGCAAATGAATGCGCTGACCGCCCGCAACGAAAGCGTTCAAGCTGGGATCATTGATGATGTAGAGCCCGACATCGTTCGGCTCCAGGCCCGCGACTTCGAGGATTGGGTCTGTCCATTCGCGCAGGGTTTCTTCGATTTCTGCGTCGCGGATAAGGCTTTGCGCCAATGCAGGCATGGCAGTTGCGAGCCAAAGCGTGCTGGCGAGGAGGAAAGCTTGAACAAGTCTCATGGATGTTATGATCCCTAATGTCCCGGCAAGCTAAGCAATCGATTGTGTCTTGGCGAGGGCAAGATCTGTAAGATGACGGAATTGTCAGGTCGTTTCTTCTGGAAAATCAAAGAATAGATCCGGATTAATCGACAGGCTGACCCGGTCGCCTGAATGCAATGGCGCGCCCAGCTGACTGGCTGCAAACAAGCTCTGCGCGCCAGTCAGGTCCAGTTCAAGTTCGCTGATCGGTCCGGCCAAGCGCAGTCGCTTGATCACAAAGTCAGACCCCGCCGCCACTGTCAGGGCTTCCGGGCGATAATGTAGCCACGTGCCGGATGGCGCCAGCATATTGCGCCATGTCTCGGGAAGGTTCGCCGTTTCGACGCTGTGAACTGGTCCGAGCGCTTTGGCGACGCCGAGGCTGTTCGGCGCGCGGTAAACCTCTTCGGGCGCACCTGTTTGCAGCAGTTTCCCGGCATCGATGACCGCCAGCTTATCCGCGTGAACCAAAGCTTCGCTGGCATCGTGGGTGACCAAAAGTGAGGGGATACCGGACTCGCGGATCGCTTGCAAAGCGACGTCTCGCACTTGGTCCCGCATGGACGGATCGAGGCCCGAAAAGGGCTCGTCAAGCAGGATTGCAACGGGCTCAGGCGCCAGCGCACGAGCGATTGCGGTGCGCTGCTGCTCACCGCCCGAGAGGTGGTGCGGATAGGCGGACACACGGTGCGAAAGTCCCAGCCGGTCAATCCACGCGGTCGCTCGCTTTTCTCGATCGAGTTTTGGTAAGGCGCGCAATCCGAACATGACATTTTCAAGCACCGTCAAATGCGGAAACAGGGCGAAATCTTGAAACACCAGACCGATTTTCCGTTTCTCAATCGGAACGTGCTGCGAAGTGGAGGACAAAACCGTGTCGCCAGACAAGATGCGCCCTGAATCCGGGCGCTCCATCCCGGCAAGCAACCTGAGGAGCGTGGTCTTTCCAGAGCCAGATTGTCCAATCAGCGAAGTGATCTGTCCAGGCTCTAACCTGAGACTGATGCCATCAACGGCGGCGCGATCGCCAAACCGCCGGCTGATTTGATCAGCGATCAAGGCCGCATGTTCTGTCACGCCTTAACTCCTCTCAGTCCGGCTCAGCCGCCAGGATAAGAGCAAGACCGGGACAAGCCCGGCAAGCACGATCAGCAGTGACGGCAAGGTCGCCTGTGCCAATCTCTCATCGGTTGCATAAGCGTGGGCGCGGACTGCCAGCGTGTCCCAGCCAAATGGCCGTAACATCAGAGTCGCTGGCAGTTCTTTGAGGATCTCAACGAATAGAATCAAAGTGGCGGCCAGCGCACCCGGCGCGATAAGCGGAAGGTCGACGCGCCAAAATTGGCGAAGCCCGGTCGTGCCGAGACTTTGAGACGCTTGATCGAGGGATTTGGGCAATCGCGCTAATGTGGCTTGGATCGGCTCTACGCCAGCAGAGGTAAAACGGCTGACATAAATCCAGACGAGGAAGCCGATCGCCACTGCACCTGACAGGGCTTGGCCCGTCTCGCGCAGGATAAACAAAGCGCCCAGTCCCAGAACGGCGCCTGGCGCAGCATAGCCTGCGGCGGCGATCAATCGCGCGCCCATGCGCACGGTCTCGTTCCGCTTCGAGGACAAAGAAAAAACCAGAGCGGTGATGAAGGCGAAGCCAGCGCCAAGCGCGCCCAGGATTAAGGAGGATCTGAGGAGTGGGGCGAGGTCAACTGCCTGTGCTCGATTTTCAAGCGCCAACCAGAGCAAGCGCGCGACCGGTGCCACAAAACAGATGAGCAGAATAAGCATGCAGGTCGCGGTGGCTGCAATCGCAGCCTGAGAGGGGAGTTCTGTACGTCGTGGTGTTTGCCACCTTGAACTGGTTTGCTGCGTGCCGCGCTGTCCTTGAAGCATCCGCGACGCGATGAGAAAGGTCGCCGCGATCAAGATCAGCATAAGGGCCAGGCGTGCGGCGGTATTCGGCTCGCCGAATGAAGTCCAGGATCGGATGATGCCAACCCCGAGAGTTTGTATGCCGAGAAAATCAGCCGCTCCGTAATCGGCAGCAGCCTCCATCAAGGCGAGGCAAAGGCCCCCAAGTATCGTCGGCAGGGCGACAGGCAAGGCCACGCGCCAAAACAGATCAAGTTGAGAGGAGCCGAGACTCCGGGCTGCTTCGAGTGTCGTCAGGGACTGCATCGAGAATGCCGCACGGGCCGTGATATAGACATAGGGAAACAGGGTTGAAGCGAGCACAAAGGCGAGTCCTGGCGCGCTGAACAGGTTTGGAAACCAATAGTCGCGCGCCGAAAGTCCGGTCATGTCGCGGATTTGTGTCTGCAACGGGCCCGCCACCCCCATCAAATCGGCCCAGGCATAGGCCATGACATAACCTGGCATGGCGAGCGGCAGGATCATGGCCCAGTTGAACACTGAGCGCCCAGGAAAATCATATTGCGAAATGAGCCAGGCCGTTGGCACCGCCAAGCCCAACATAATTGTCGCCGCGATCAGGAGCACACTGAGCGTGGTCAGCGTATACGGCACTAACCGGTTTTGCAGGATGTGATCCCAGGTTGCGCCATCCCCCGCCGCGATTCCTGCAATCAGCGCCATGAATACTGGTAATCCCACCATGGCAATCAAAAGCCATGATGGGAGGGATCGAAGTGAAGGCAGGAAGCGCGGCATTTTGGGCCCCCGATCAGCCGCGTTCAGACCTAATTCCAGCCCGCAAGATCAAACAAACGCTGCGCTTCGGCTTGATTCTCCCCGTACAGCCCCAATTGGGTGTCCGAGGCCACGAATGCCGGAACCTTCTCAACGCCGTCCGGCAATGGCGTGGTGTCGAGCAGCGGCAGCTCCTTGGTGTCACGCGTGAGATAAGATTGGCCGGATTCGGTGAGCAAGAAGGTGATGAACTGTTCTGCCAAGGCGGGATCATCGGCGGTTTTGGTCAGGCCGATCCCCGTAATATTCACATGAGAGCCTGAGCCCTCTTCAAATTGTGGCAGCAAGAATGACGTCGCTGCGGCAACGGCTTGGTCGGCCTCAGTTTCGCTCGCACCCAGACGGATCCAGTAATAATGGTTGACGATGGCGATCGAGCATTCACCGGCTGCAATCGCGCGGATTTGGTCGGTGTCACCGCCTTGGGGGCTGCGGGCCATATTGGCCACGATCGACGTGGCCCAGCTTTGTGCGGCCTCAGCCCCATAACGATCAATCAGTTCGCTCATCAAGGATAGGTTATAGATATTTGAGGATGAACGAACGCAGATCTCACCGGCCTTATCCTCGGTCGCTAGCCTGTCCCAATAAGCAAGATCTTCAGGTGTCCAGCGATTGGGATCATAGGCAATGCCGCGTAGACGACGGGCGACGCCGTACCAATGCGCGTCCGGGTCGCGATAATTGGCCGGCACCAAACCATTCAGGCTGTCGCTGATCAGGGGTTGCGTCAGCCCAGCCTCTTGGAACCGCCAAAGACTGCCCGCATCGGCTGCGATGACCACATCTGCCGGGCTCTGGTCGCCCTCGGCTCGAAGCGTTTCGAGAAGCTGGCTGGCGCCCGCTTCCCGCACATCCAAGCGCGCCCCAGTCTCTTGTTCGAACATTGCAAAAAGCTCTTTGTCGGAATCATAGTGACGTGAGCTATAAATCGTCAGCACGGACTGGGCTTCAGCAGTGGAATCTTCGGCCGGGGGGGTGGCGGGATCGGAACAAGCTGCGACTGCTCCAACGAGCAGGCTAAAGCCGGCGACAAGATGGGTCTTGAAAGTCATGCAGGCTTCTTCACACAAATGAGAAGCATTCGCAACTAGAAGATTTTGTGCCCTCGCTGCGACATTTGGTTCAAACTTTGCATTAATCTTACCACAGGCCGGTAGACAGGCACCAGTTTCCGGTTAACCTCAGCCCATCTCGCAGAAATAGCGAGAGGTCATAGTCTTTGTGTGTGGGGGAACGTATGACAGAAATCATACTCGACTTGGGACCAGTCAATTCCGTTGACGAAACTGCCTTTGCGCAAGCCATAGAGCGGCTCGCCGCTTGGTACGAAGCCCGCGATGCTTTGTCGAGCAAAGATCGCGATGCGCCGGACTTGATGATCAAAACGGTGTGTGATCCAACCGGAACGCTGCGAAAATCAGTCATTTTTCAGAAACAGGAATGGGCGTCGGCCTTTATGGGGTTCTGGGAACGCGAGCGCGCCGCCGGTTGAGCCGATCAGCTATGCGTGAATGCGCTGGCACTTTGTACGCTTCTTGATACATAGCAGCGATGCCCGACACGGTTCGCCCAAAGTCTATCGCCATCATCGGCGCAGGTATTATTGGCCTATCCTGTGCGCTCGAATTGGCCAACCGTGGCACGGATGTCACCTTGTACGAAACCGCCTGGCCTCCGCGCGGCGCCAGCTGGGCGGCGGCTGGAATGCTTGCGCCGGCCTTTGAGGCGGTGGGGGTTGAAGGCGGTCATCCAAACCTGTTCGAGCTTTGCGAATGCGCGGTCAGGCTCTGGCCAGCTTGGGCTGACGCGCTCGAGCGAGAAAGCGAGCAGACCGCAGGTTATTATCCAGGTCCTTCGCTCGCGCTCGCACTTGATGCAACCGAAGCGGAACGGCTGACGGCCTTACAATTGGCTTTGAAGGATCATGCTTTCGCGCCTGAACCCTGCACGGATCGGTTGAACGATATTGAGCCTTCGCTGACCTCAATGGCCGTGACCGGGCTGCTTCTACCGAGCGATGGCCAAGTCGATAACCGCCTGACTTTAGCGGCATTGGTTACGTGTGCGGAACGCCATCCTCGCATCGAGATCCGCGTTGAAGCTGCCTCTCTGCATTTTCAGAATGGCGGGCTCGATCATGCAGGCCATGATGCGACTCTGCTCACCGCGGGGTGGGAAACTGGCAGCGTCATGGTCGCCACAGACCGGGGCAATATCGAAATTGGCAAGCTCGATCCAGCTTTGCAGGCGATTGAACCGATTGGCGGGCAGATGCTCTCAGTCGCTCCGATCTCAGATGGCCCAAACCGCACAATACGCGCAGGTCATCTCTATATCGTTCCAAAAACGGACCGGATCATTATCGGGGCCACCAGCGAGCCGGGTCAGGTGCTCCGCCAACCCGTGCCTGAACAAATTGCGCGCCTTCGGGCCAAAGCGATTGAAATTTGTCCGAGCCTCGCAAATGCCGCAGTGCTGGACAGCTGGGCCGGCGTACGACCGGGATTGAAGAGTTTTGCGCCTTTGCTCGGAGAAACGCGCGTGCCGGGTCTGTTCGTCGCGGCCGGGCATTATCGCAATGGCATACTTCTGGCGCCGATCACAGCGCAAATCATGGCCGATCTCATACTCGATCAGAATCCATCCGAGCTCTCTCAGGCCTTTTCTCCGAGGCACCAGATCGCCGCACGGGTGTGACGCCTCGTCAGAGTGGACGCGTCTGGAATTGCAGCATAAGTCTTCGCCGACAGGAGATTATGCATGCACACGATTGGCCCGCTCAGCGAAGATCAACTTGCCATTCAGGACGGCGTCGCACGCACCGTGGCGCAATTCGATGATGAATATTGGGCGAAAACAGATGAGACGGGCGACTGGCCCGAGGCTTTCTGTGACGCCATGGCTGAAGGTGGCTGGCTCGGCATTGCGTTTCCCGAAGAGTATGGCGGAGCCGGGCTCGGCCTGACCGAAGCGGCGCTGATGATGCAAACCGTGACGCGGTCCGGGGCCGGTTATTCCGGCGCTTCTGCCATCCACCTGAACATTTTTGGGCCCAAACCGCTCGAAAAATTCGGCAATGCTGAACAGAAGCAGGAAAACCTGCCCAAGATCATTTCCGGCGAAGAAAAGATGTGTTTCGCCGTGACCGAACCCAATTCCGGGCTCGATACATCATCCCTCGAAACCAAGGCCGAGCGCACCAATTCAGGCTATGTCATCAATGGCCGGAAGATTTGGACTACGGGTGCGCAACGGGCGGACAAGATCCTGATCATTGCTCGGACCACGCCAAAAGATCAGTGCGCCAAGCCTTATCTCGGCCTGTCGCTCTTCTATACCGACCTCGATCGCGGCAAGATTGAAGCGAACCCGATCCCGAAAATGGGCCGCAAGGCGGTCGAGTGTAATACGCTGTTCATTGACGGGCTGGAAGTCCCGAAAGAGCACTTGATCGGGGAAGAGGGCGCGGGGTTCAAATATCTGATCCAGGGCCTCAATCCGGAGCGCGTCTTGTTTGCGGTCGAAAGCATCGGGCTTGGCTTTGCGGCGCTGGAGAAAGCGACGACCTATGCCAATGAGCGGGTCGTGTTCGGCCGTCCGATCGGCCAGAATCAGGGCATCGCACATCCGCTTGCGAAGGCCTGGGCCGAGCTTAGCGCGGCGGAATTACTGGCTTACAAAGCCGCCGCCTTGTTTGATCAAGGGCAGGAATGCGGGGCCGAAGCCAATGCTGCAAAGTATCTTGGTACGGAAGCCGGCTTCAACGCATGTGAAACCGCGGTCCTCACCCATGGCGGCATGGGCTATGCCCGCGAGTACCATGTTGAGCGCTATATGCGTGAAGCCATGCTGGCGCGGATTGCCCCGGTGAGCCGCGAAATGATCCTCAATTTCATCGCCGAACGCGTGCTCGGTTTGCCAAAGAGCTACTAGGCGCCGAGCTGGACTCCTCGCCGATCGCCAATAGAACGGTCTAAAGACCTGACTAGAGAAGCATCGGGGGAGACGATGAAGAAGACGATGATGAGCGCGGCCCTGGCCGCCATTCTGACAGCGTGCGGGGCACCGGAAACGAGCGATTCAGTAGAGACGCCGGCGCCGAGCACCGATACGGCGACTGCGGAAACCGACGTGGCGCCGACTGAGGCGATTGACCTGGTCCGTCTCTATACGCTCGATTGCGGCGAACTCGTCGCGGACCAGACCCCGTTTGGCAGCGAAGGTGAGTATGCCGGGCAGACGGCGGATATGGTCGTTACCTGTTTCCTTATTCGCCATCCCAATGGTGATCTTGTCTGGGATGCGGGCCTGCCGGATATGATTTCCCTGCTGCCGAACGGACAGGACATTCCGGGCGGCAAGCTGATGGTGCCGGTGACCTTGCAAAGCCAGCTCACCGATCTTGGCGTGCCGCCGGAAGAAGTCGAGTATTTTGCGTTCTCACATTCGCATTTCGACCATGTCGGCAATGCCAATCTGTTCGCCGAGACAACCATTTTGACCCAACAGGCTGAGGTCGATTTTATGTTCGGTGCAGGCGTTGAGTCAGGTGTGGTCTTTGCCGAACTGGTCGAGCCGATGCGGGACTCCAATATCGTCACCTTTGAGGGTGACTATGACGTGTTCGGCGATGGCAGTGTCACGATCGTCCCGGCAACCGGACATACGCCGGGCCACGCCGTTTTACGGCTTGATCTGAAGAATTCGGGTGTGGTTTGGCTGAGCGGTGATCTCTATCACTTCGTCCAGTCGCGGACTGAGCAGATCGTCCCGGCCTTCAATTTCTCCAAGCCGGATACGCTGGCAGCGATGGCAGCGATTGAGGCCCGGATTGAGGCGGATAATGGTCGCCTTGTGATCCAGCACGTGCCAGACCATCGCGCCGAATTGCCCGCGCTTCCGGGCTACTTGGATTAGGGATCGCTAAGTTGTCATCCCGGAATTTCGCACTGCGAAATATCCGGAATCCAGCGTTCAAGGGCTTTTCCTTGGGTCCCGGATAAGCTCTTTCGAGCTTTCCGGGATGACAAATCGGCTGCGGCACGGACTGATGTTCTACGCTCTGCCCAGCTTGTCTGGGCAGCCCATCACCCGATCGTTCTTTTAGACTGGGAGCGTTCAGGTCTCTCTCGATCATATTGCAATATCCCGTGCTGGACCCCACGGACAAGCCGTGGGGAGCGCCTGATCAAAGATTGTTTTCTCAGAACTCGCTTGGTCATTCCCAAGGCATTCGCCCCATTGACTCTCCTCCAAAAAAGAACAAAAACAGAACATATGGGACGAGTCGATTTCTCCAACCTGCCGACGGCAGGGACCCTCTCGCGCGCACAGAATGTGCTGGCCGTAGGCGATCGCATTGCCTTGCGTAAAGGCCGGATCCATGAAGTCACCGGGCCGGGTGCAGATGTGTTTGCCGCCATTGCCGCCTCAGAGCAGGACCAAGGCATTCTCTGGATCGGGCTGCATCGCGACCTGACCAGTCTCTGTCCGACCGGCCTGCAAGCCTATCTCAAGGTTGAAGACCTGATCCTGGTCGAAGCCGTGTCACGCGGCGAGCTCTTATGGGCTGCGGATCAGGCGCTGCGGGCTGATGGCGGCTTCTGCGTCATCCTGGAAATGCCGGATTTGCTGTCTCTGAAAGAGAGCCGGCGGTTGCAGCTCGCGGCAGAGCAGGGCGGCGGCCTTGGGCTGATCCTGTTGCGCGGCGGGGTCAGCACCTCGGCGGCGCAGACGCGCTGGGACTGTGCCCCTGTGCATGCCGATCACCCGGCCTGGGACTGGACCTGCGTGAAAGGCAAGAATGGCGAGGTCGGCGCCTGGCGCGTGCATCATGATAGCGGATCTCTCGGAGGGCAGAATGCCAAGGATACTCTCCATATGGCTCCCGCAGCTCCCGCTTGATCGCCTGACCCGGCAGGACGATCCGCGCCTGTCTGGCCCATTTGCGATCATCGCTGAGGAGAAGAATGCCTGGCGTGTCACGCATGCCAATGATGCCGCCTTGAAAGCTGGTACGGTGGCGGGTCAAGCGCTGGCCGATGCGCGGGCCATCTGCCCCGACTTGCTGACGGAGCCGAGTGACCCAGTGCGCGAAGACTTGCTGCTGCGGGCGCTCTGGCGCTGGGCCGATGGCCTGTCGCCGCGGGTCTCCCTCGACGCCCCGGATGGGCTGCTGCTCGACATTACCGGCTGTGCCCATCTGTTTGGCGGCGAGGCCGAGATGGGCCGCGAGGCGCTGACCCGGTTAAACGATCTGCAGATCCAGGCCCAGATTGGGATCGCCGACACCAAAGGTGGGGCCCGGGCGCTCGCCCGGTTCGGGCCGCAAGAGGTCTCGCTTGCGCCCGCCGGGGATCTGGCCGGGGCGCTGGCCGAGCTGCCCATCGCCGCGCTCGATGTGCCAGATAAGATGGTGACGGAGCTTGCCCGTGCCGGGTTGACCACGATCGGGCATCTCTATCAGCAAAAGTCTGGCGAACTTGCGCGTCGCTTTGGCTTGCATCTGACGCAGGCGCTGCAAACCGCGACCGGGGTGACGCCTGATCCGGTCACGCCAAAGGCGGCAGACCCAACCTATGCGGCGCGGATGACACTGCCCGAGCCGATCGGGTTTCTTGAGGATCTGGAAAATGTGTTGCGCCGGCTCGCCACCCAGATCTGTGGCCGTTTGAGTGAGGACCAGCGCGGTGCGCGGCGGTTCCACTTGACTGTGCGCTGCGTTGATACTGGTGACCACCCGCTCAGCATTGGCTTTGCCCGGCCCTGTTCTGATCCGGAGGCAGTGCTGCTGCAATTCTCGCACCCGTTGTCCAAGCTGGAGATCGAATATGGCGCGGACTGGTTCCGCCTGGTGGCTGAGCATATTGAGCCGATCCGGCTCAAACAGGGGAGTTTTGGCGAGGATGCCAGGCGCGCCGACCAGCGCCTGATCCTGATTGAAACGCTTGGTAACCGGCTGGGCTTTGATCATGTCCGGGTGTTTCGGCCGCGCGATCATCATGTCCCGGAACTGGAGTTTGGGCAGGTCGAGGCGGCCGGAGCTGAAGCTCAATGGCACTCGGCGCCGCGCCCGCGCCCGATCCGGCTGTTCACCCCGCCGGAATTTGTTCAGGTCGAGACGCCCGGGCGTCCGCCACTCAATTTCAAATGGCGGCGCATGTCCTTCGCCACCGACCGCGCGCATGGACCAGAGCGGATCACCCCGCGCTGGTATCGCGAGGAAGACCCACGCACGCGCGATTATTGGACCGTGCAGACCGATCAGGGCCGGCGGCTCTGGTTGCTCAATTATCCCGGCGAGGAAACCGAGGACTGGTATGTCGCGGGAGAGTTTCCGTGACCTATGTCGAACTGTTAGCGATCAGCAATTTCACCTTCCTGACCGGGGCCTCACACGCTGAAGAACTGGTCACCCGGGCGCGCAAGCTCAGCTTGGGTGGACTGGCGATTGCTGACACCAATACATTTGCCGGAATTGTCCGTGGGCACACCGCCGCCAAGGAGCTGGGCTTACCGTATCTTGTCGCGACCCGGCTCAAACTTCGGGACGGCACTGAGATTCTCGCCTATCCACGCGACCGCAAAGCCTTTGGTCAGCTCTCGCGCTTGCTGACGCTTGGCAAACGCCGGACCGTGAAAGGCGCATGTGATCTCGGCCTCGCAGATGTGCTCGACTATGCCGATAATTGCATTCTGATCGGGCTGTCCGGTCCGGACTTTGAAGCGAGCCTGCAGACCTTGCGGGCGCGGTTTGATGATCATGTCTTTGTCGGCCTGTTGCCGGAATATGATGGCCAGGACCCGGCCCGCTTTGCCAGACGTCAGGCGCTCGCCGACCGGGTCGGGCTGGAGACTGTGGCGCTTGGCAATGTCATCATGCATGCGGCCGGACGGTTACGGTTGGCCGACGTCTTGTCCTGTATCCGTGAGAAGACGACGATTGACGAACTGGGGCGCCGGGCGCTGCCGAATGCTGAGCGGCGGATCAAGTCCGAGTTCGAAATGCGACGCCTGTTCCAGGCCTATCCTGATGCGATTGCCAATACCGCCCGGATTGCCAAGGCCTGTCCGTTTTCACTGGATGAGCTGCGCTATGAATATCCGGACGAAATTACCGACGGGCTCGAACCGAATGAGCGGCTGCGCAAGCTGACCGAAGAGGGGCTTGCCCGGCGCTATCCGGATGCGGTGCCGCTCAAGGTCCGCAGCATGGTCGAAAAAGAACTGCGCCTGATCGCAGAGCTCGATTATGCCCGCTATTTCCTGACCGTGCATGATGTTGTCACGTTTGCGCGCTCAAAAGGCATCCTGTGCCAGGGGAGAGGCTCCGCCGCCAATTCGGTGGTCTGTTATGCGCTCGGCATCACTGAGGCCTCGCCGGACATGATCACCATGGTGTTTGAGCGTTTTATCTCTGAGGCGCGCAATGAGCCGCCCGACATTGATGTCGATTTCGAGCATGAGCGGCGCGAGGAAGTGATCCAGCACATTTATCAGAAATATGGCCGCCATCGCGCCGGCCTGTGCTCGACCGTGATCCATTATCGCTCGCGCAGCGCCATCCGTCAGGTTGGTCAGGCCATGGGGCTGTCGGTCGATGTCGTCTCGGCCCTGTCGAGCCAGGTCTGGGGCGTGTCGAGTTCGGATCTTGGCGATGAGCGCGCGAAATCTGCCGGCCTTGATCTGGAAGACCAGCGCCTGCGCCAGACACTCGATCTCGCCAAGCAGATTATCGGTTTCCCGCGCCATCTCTCGCAGCATGTTGGCGGCTTTGTTATCACCAAGGGGCGGCTGGATGAGCTCTGCCCGATCGAGAATGCCGCCATGGCCGACCGCACGGTGCTCGAATGGGACAAGGATGATATTGAGGCGCTCGGCATGCTCAAGATCGACATTCTCGCCCTCGGCATGCTGACCTGTATCCGCAAGTGCTTTGACTTGCTCGAAATGTGGAAGGGCGAGAGCTACACGCTGGCGACGCTGCCGCAGGAAGATCCGGCCGTCTATGACATGCTGTGCGAGGCCGATACGGTCGGTGTGTTCCAGGTCGAATCCCGGGCTCAGATGAACTTCCTGCCGCGCATGCGCCCGCGGACCTATCAGGATCTCGTCGCCGAAGTGGCGATCATCCGGCCGGGGCCAATCCAGGGCAATATGGTGCATCCTTATCTCAGGCGGCGGCGCGGTGAAGAAGAGATCATCTATCCGTCTGAAGCCTTGCGCGAGGTGCTGGAGCGAACCTATGGCGTGCCGCTATTCCAGGAACAAGCGATGCAGATCGCCATCGTCGCGGCTGGGTTCAGCCCAACCGAAGCCGATGCGCTGCGCCGGGCCCTGAACGGCTTTCGCCGCCAGGGCGCGGTGGAGGATTTCAAGGAGCGCTTCATCGCTGGCTGCCTGGAGCGCGGCTATGCGCCGGAGTTTGCCGAGAACTGTTTCAAACAGCTGGAGGGGTTTTCCAGTTATGGTTTCCCTGAAAGCCATGCCGCGAGTTTCGCGCTGCTAGTCTATGCCTCGTCCTGGATCAAGTGCCATCATCCGGAAGTGTTTTGCTGTGGGCTCTTGAACGCGCAGCCCATGGGCTTTTATGCGCCCGCGCAGATCGTCCGCGATGCCAAGGAGCATGGTGTGGTGGTGCTGCCGGTCTGCGCTGAGAACAGTTTCTGGGACAATGTGCTGGAGCCGCTGCCCAATGGCGGGCTCGCGGTACGGCTCGGCTTTCGTCAGATCAAGGGCTTTGCCGAGGAAGACGGGCACTGGATCGCGGCGGCGCGCGGGGCAGGCTATGGCGGCATTGAGACGATCTGGCGCCGGGCCGGGATTGGCCGCGGGGCGCTGACCCGGCTGGCGGGCGCAGATGCCTTTGCAGTCTATGGCCTGGAACGCCGCGACGCGCTCTGGGCCGTAAAGGGGCTTGGCGCTGACCGACCTTTGCCGCTGTTCGAACAAGCCGGGGAAGGGCTGCCAGAGGTGGCGGCCAATCTGCCGAGCCTCAGCCTGCATGAGAGTGTGTTTGAGGACTATGTCGCGACGCGGCTGACTTTGCGCGATCATCCGGTCAATCTCTTGCGCGAGCATATGCCGAAATTTCAACCGGCAGAGGCCCATCGCACCACCGCAGATGGGGTCTGGCTCGCGGTCACTGGCCTGGTCATCACGCGGCAGAGACCCGGCACGGCGAGCGGGGTGATCTTCCTGACTCTGGAAGATGATACGGCAGTTTCAAATGTCGTGGTCTGGCCAAAAGTGTTTGAGAAGTTCCGCAAGGAGGTGATGGCTGGGCGGCTTCTGCATGTGCGCGGCAAGCTGCAGCGCGAGGGCACGGTCACGCATGTGATCGCGACCCATATTGTCGATTATTCCTACCTTCTGGACGGGCTCGGCTACCCGGAATTTGCTGGCGACAGCATCGATCCGTCGCGGGACAATGCCGATGAGGCCAAGCGCCCGGTGCCAGACCAGCGCACGGGCCCGAAAAGCGAGAAGCGGCGCAAGATGGCCGAAGCGATTACCGCCGAACTGCAAGAAGCCCACCGCGCCCGTATTGCTTCAGGCGCCCGGCACCCCCGCGAACAGGCCAAGAAACTCTTCTACAGCCGGGATTTTCATTGATCGGCGCCACTATGTGTCCGCAATCCTGACGGAAGTCAGGACCCATGGCGGTTGAGCTTGATTTTGGAAGACTCAGCCAGCCGCCCTGGATGCCACCTTGCGTTGGCAAGGCGGGGGGAAAGATAGACTCACCCTCAGAACAAGCGTTCCCCACGGCTTGTTCGTGGGGCTCAGCACCGGATCTTTCAGTTGAGAACGGGAGCGATCTGATCTCTCTCGATCTTGCGGAAACTTCCCATGCTGGGCTGCCCAGACAAGCTGGGCAGAGCGTGAATTTCGGAATTGCCGATTGCCCGCGCGCACGGCTGAGTGACGTCCGTCTACTCCGCTGCCGGGCGGTAGTCGCGGTCGGGTTCGAACAGGCCAAGATCGGGTTCAGCTGCCGCCTCCGGTTCCGACGAGCGCCCTGTAATGCGGGCGACCATCCGCTTGCGCCAGCGTCCCATCTTGGCCGGAGCCGCCAGCCAAACCGGCGTCACAATCAGGGTCAGCATGGTCGAGAATCCAAGCCCGAAAACCACCGCTGTCGCCAGCGGAACCCACCATTCTGCCGTGACTCCGCCAAAACTGATGGCGCCTTCGCGGAAGTTCACATTCATCATGAACACCATCGGCAGGAGGCCGCAAATTGTCGTCAGCGTGGTCAACAGGATCGGGCGAATGCGCTGCGCCGCGGCGGCAATCGCCGCATCCTCGCTCGTGCGACCATCTTTTTGAAGCCGCTGAAACGTGTCGATCAGGACGATATTATTGTTCACCACAATCCCGGCCAGGGCGACGACCCCGGTGCCGATCATCAGGATCGAAATGTAAGGCAGCACCAGCTGAATGCCGATCAGCACGCCCGCCGTAGATAAGATCACGGCAGAGAGCGTCAGCACGACATGGTAGAAATTGTTGAACTCCCAAAGCAGGATGATGCCCATCAGGAATAACGCGGCGAGGGCGGCAATCTGGAAGAAGGCCTCAGCTTCAGCAGCGTCTTCGTCGGCGCCTTCAAACTGGATATCGACGGCAGGATTGATATTGGCGCCCGCGATCAGGTCTTTCAGTTCCGCGACTTTGGCGGCGCCGGCCCCTTGCTCAACGGCGTTGGCCCGAACCAGCACGATACGCTTGCCGTCACGTCGCTCAATCTTGGTCACTTTCGGGGCCGGTTTGCGCTCGACGAACTGGGCGAGCGGCACTTGCCCGTTCGGGGTTGCAATGCGCAGACGGTCAAGCGCTTGGACGCTGCGTTCGCTTTCGGGCAAACGCACACGAATGTCGATCTCATCGAATGCATCATCCGGGCGATAGCGACCGACCAGAATACCATTTGTGATCAATTGAACTGCAGCGCCAACCTGGCTGACATCGACGCCAAACTTGCCAGCTTGCGCTCGGTCCACTTCGAGTTGGTATTCGATGCCGGGCAGGGGACGGCTGTCTTCAACCTCACGCAAGCCCTCCATCGAGTCGACTAGGCCACGAACCTGCGCCGCCGCTTGCATCAGCGCAGCGCCATCATTAGAACGCACGGCAACCTGAATATCCTTGCCGACGGGCGGACCTTGTTCGAGTTTCTGGACTTCGGTTCTGAGACCCGGCAGACCAACCAGGGCATCGCGAATGCGTTGCTCTGTCACGCGTCCGTCATAGCCATCGTCGCGATCCTTTAAATTGATCAGGACGCGCCCCACTGTGTCTTGCGGCGGCGAGCTGACACCATCAAAATTGAATGAGCCCGAGCCTTCGCTGCCAGAGCTTGAGGCGATCGATTCGATGCCAGGAACGGTTAAAAGCCGGGTCACCGCACGGTCGACGATTTCATATTCTTCGTCGGCAGACAGATTGCCCTGCGCTTGGACAAAGACGTAGAGTTGTTCCGGTTCGACATCGAGGAAGAGTTCTGATTTGTGCTGGGTAGACCCGAACCACATAAAGATCGCGATGATGACGGCGACGGCGCCCGCGGTCACGATCAAAGGACGCTCAATCAGCGCCGACGTGGCGCGCGCATAACGGCCAAACCAGCCAGAGGCCGCGGTTGGGTCGCCCGATACGCCGGAGACTTCCACCAAGCCATTATTCTCGGTTCCATCGGTCCCACGTCCGCCGACAACCGAGCCCAGCACAGGCAGAAAAATCAATGCCATGACCAGGGATGCCGCCAGCACAAAAATCAGCGTAATCGGCAGATAGGACATGAACTTGCCGACCAGGCTATCCCAGAACAAGAACGGGAAGAAAGCCGCCAGCGTCGTCGCAGAGGACGCGACAATTGGCCAGAACATGCGTTTCGCGGCCATGCCATAGGCTTGTTTGCGATCCAGCCCCTCGGCCATTTTTCGGTCCGCGTATTCGACGACCACAATGGCGCCATCCACCAGAATCCCGACCGCGATGACCATGCCGAACATGACCATCATATTGATGGTATAGCCGAACATGCCGAGCATCAGAAAAGCCATGACGAAGGAGCCAGGAATGGCCAGGCCCACCATGCCAGCGGACCGCAGGCCAAGCGCTGCAACGACGATGATCATGACCAGCACGACCGCGACTGCGATGGAGGCCTGAAGCTGACCCAGCTGCTCATCAATCATTTCAGACATGTCCGAGGTCAGCGTGTAATCAATAGATGTCGGCCAGGTCTGGCTTTGGCGCGCGACAATCGCCTCAACGTCAGCAACGGTGTCGAGGATATTGGCGCCGGTGCGCTTCACGATCTGGATCGTGACAGCCGGCTGGCCGTTGAACTTGGCGTATTGTTCGCGATCTTTGAAGGTGCGTCGAACGGTAGAGACATCGGCCAGTGTGATGGTCGCATCGCCATCGGTTTTGATCGGTAGATTGAACGCATCTTGTGCGGTCTTGATCAGTCCAGGCACTTTTACCGGGAAGCGACCTTCGCCCATATCAATACGCCCGGCTGGGACGAGGCGATTATTGTTGGCCACGACGGCAAAGATTTCCTGATAGGAAATATTGTAGGTTTCGAGTTTGGCCGGATCGACAGTGATCTCGAGGACTTCCTCACGATCGCCGTTCAAATTGGCTTCCAGAACGCCTTCAAGGCCTTCTAATTCTTCCTTCAGATTGAGGCCGACATCATAAAGCGCGCGCTCCGGGGCGTCGCCATAGAGATTGATGGCGAGGATTGGAAACAGGGCTGCATTGATCTCGGTAATGATCGGCTCACGCGCTTCTTCGGGGAAGTCGCGCTGCGCAAGATCGACTTTTTCCTGGACGTCGAGCACCGCCTGATCCTGGTCAAAAGACACATCGAATTCGATGATAATCTGACCTGCGCCTTCCAAACCAAAGGAGTCGACCTGTTTGACGCCTTCAATCGACATCACTTCACGTTCAACCGGCCGCACGAGCAAGCGTTCGGCATCTTCGGGCGAGACGCCTTCCAGCGGAATCGTGACGCCGACAAACGGAATCGGGACATCCGGGTCGGCTTCTTTTGGCAGATTGATATATGTCAGCGTCCCGGCAATCAGGGCCACCAGTAGGATCGCGAGAACCATCCTCGCCCGACCAATCGCTCCATCAATGAGACTGTTCATCCGCTATAGCCCTTCAGCCGGGCGGGATGAGACCTTCACCCCTTCACGCAGATAGTCCTGGCCCGCGGCCAAAAGGTTCACGCCCTCTGGAATGCCGCTGACCCAGATTCCGTTCGGCGCGTCATCGACAACACTGACTTCAGCAAATTGGACGACGTCCTGATCGTCTACATACCGAACCCCAACGCGGCCATCATCATGGAGGACAAGATTGGCGGGGGTCATCAGGGCAGCCGGGACTTCACCCAGACCGAGACGGACGGTTGCTGTCAGACCGGCAGCAATTTCATAATCCGGGTTGGGAATTTCGATTTCCACCCGAAAGGTCCGTGTTTGCGTACTTGCCGTGCTTGCTAGGTATCGCACAGTGCCGGTCGCGGAAATCCCAGTTGAGAGTGAGACCTGGACCGGTTGGCTTGGATCGATTGCGCCCATCTGAGCTTCGGTGGCGTCGACCGCAACTATGATTGGATCCAGGTCGACAACCCGTCCGCACGGGGCGCCAACCGAAAGGAAGTCGCCGCGTTCCGCCATGCGAGTCTCGAATATTCCTTGAAACGGCGCTTTGATCCGGGTCTTTTCAAGTTCGATCTTGGCGGCTGCCAGCGCCGCTTGAGCGCCGTCCAGGGACGCTTTGGTTGCCGCCGCCCGATTTGACGTGGTCCAGCCTTTTTCTTCCAATTGGCTGGCGGCATCATATTCGAGCCGGGCCGACGCCACTGCGGCTTCCGCTTCAGCGATCCGGGCGGCGCGGCTTTCGATATCGAGCCCGCACAAGACGGCACCCTGACCGACCAGTTGGCCCTCGCGCACGCTGGCATTGCTGACCGTGCCCATGGTTTCTGATCGAACGATCACTTCGCGATCCGGCTCAGTGCTGCCTTTCAGCGAGGCGATGACCTGATGTGGACTTAGCGTGACCGGAGATACGATCACTTCCTGAAGCGTCTCTTCCTTGACCGTTTCGCTCAAGGTCGATCCGGTTTCAGGCGGTGGGGTCGGCTCGCGGGTCAGGCCTCGAAACACAAAATAGGCGAGTAGGGCGAGCAGAATGAAGCCAGCTGTGCGGACGGAGGCCGGAAACGACGGCATTGGGAGCGTGCCTTTCACAAGCATGTGGGAGCGGCCCACACTATTATTTATGGTTAACCGCGATACCAGTGAAAGATTTCAAATCTGAAAAATCCAGACGGCGACCGGTTAAATCTCAACCGTATATAATTTACTTTTACTCGGAATGTGAGCGCACCAACTGTCGCGGGCTCTCATCGCGCGCATCACTCGTTTAAAAACAGATGTTTAGGTGCGATTTTTATTTTGCGGTTTTGCCGTTTGGCGCCTATTCCTTGGCGTCTCGTTCGCGTCGCGCGGCTTCCTCGAAGATCCAATCAATCTGGCGCTCTTTCAACCATTCAGGCAGATCCTTGATGCGCTCTTGAGGACTCATATGGGCACGCACAGACCGAGGTCGCTGCTGTTGGGCCCGCGGGCGGAAAGGAATTACGTTCGAAGCCATGCACCCGTCCTGCAAGACCGGTGCCGATTTCGCTCGAAAAGCGAATTTTAGGCGTCGTCGCCGCCTTCATAGCGTTCCGCGATCTGGGCGCCGAGTTGGTTCATCATAGCAAACAGGGCGTCCGGATCGGACTGTCGGAGCTTCGCGGCATCATATTCCATACCCTTTGCGAAAATCAGCTCCGGGGTCTTCTCGGTAATCGCGGTCATGATCTCCTTGGCGAGATCTGCCGGATCGTCTCCGCCATCAATATTCGCATCCGATTTGCCGCGCTTGCTGCCATCCTTGGTTAGGGCATTACGCGAGACATTTGTGGCCACTGATCCAGGCAACACATTCGTGACATGAATGTTGTGGCGCTCCGAGACTTCGGTCCGCAGCGAGTCCATATAGCCAATCAAGCCATGCTTGGCGGCGGCATAAGCGGTGCGAAGCGGTGGCCCGATGCGCCCGGCGACCGAGCTGATGGCGACAATATGCGCGCCGCCCGCCTCAACCATGCGCGGCAATTGCAGCTGCGTCAGCCAAATCGGTGCGATCAGATCAATATTGATCAGGTCGGTATAGACTTGCGGGTCGGTGTGGATGGCCAGGCTGCGCTGACTGACCCCCGCATTATTGACGAGAATGTCGACCCGGCCGGTAAACCCCCACGCTTCATCCACTTTGTCCTTGAGCCCGGAATAGTCCGTGACTTCGAACGGTAAAACAAGCGATTTGGTGCTCAACTCATCCGCCACCGCTTGCAAGGCTTCGACGCGCCGCCCTGACAGGACAATGTTTGCGCCGGCTTCGGAAAGCGCGATCGCCAGGGCTTTGCCGATCCCGGATGAGGCTCCTGTGATCCAGGCGGTTTTCCCGTCAAATGCACCCATAACCATCCTCCCGTGATTTTTTGGTTTCTCGCATATGCGCCAGAGCCGCGCGAAATCGCAAGACGTCCCGCAGCGCAAAGCGCGCTTGGATCAACAGTTTTCCGCTTGCGCACAGGCGCGGATGGACGGAAACAGCCATGCATGATGATGCCATGCCTGAGCCGAAGCGGATGAAGCGATTTCTTCCCGATGCCTTTGTCACATTGATGATTGCCAGCGCTCTGTTGGGTTTCGTTCTGCCTGACTTGGGCGCCGGTGACGGGCCATTGAATCTGGGCCTGGTAACGAAACTAGGAATCTCGCTTGTTTTCTTCTTGCATGGTGCCAACCTAGCGCCGGAAAGCCTGGTGGCAGGGGTCAAGAATTGGCGGGTTCATGCGCTGATCCAAGCGACGACCTTTATCGCCTTTCCAACCGTCGGTTTGATCCTGTTTTTCGCGTTGGAGGGACGGGTCGAAGAACCGTTGCGTCTCGGCTTCTTCTTTCTTGCGGCCTTACCGTCAACGATCTCGTCTTCGGTCGCGATGACGGCTCTGGCGCGGGGCAACGTGCCAGCGGCAGTGTTCAACGCCACGCTCTCGGGATTGCTCGGCCTAGTTTTGACCCCAGCCATGATCTCGCTGGTGACGCTCACGGGCGCGGCGCAATTCTCGTTGGTGGATGCGGTGATCAATATTGCCTTGATCCTGCTTGCACCTTTCGCACTCGGGCAACTTGTGCGTCCGCTGATCAAGGACCTACTGGCGAACAATAAGCGCGTCGTCTCATTCATGGATCGCGGGGTGATCCTATTGATTGTGTTCACCTCCTTTGCGTCATCGACGGCAAGCGGGATCTGGACCCGGTTTTCGGCAGCTGAATTCGCGCTCATGCTCGTCCTCGTTTTCTTGCTTCTGGCCGTCGCGTTTGGCGCGACAATCTTCCTGTCGCGTCGCCTGAAGCTGTCACGAGCTGATGAGGCCGCGGTGGTCTTTTGCGGGTCGACCAAGAGCCTGGCCAATGGCGCGCCGATCGCACAAATCCTGTTTGCAGGCTCACCTTTCCTCGGTGTGATCTTGTTGCCAGTCCTGCTTTATCACCAATTCCAATTGGTCATCTGCGCGATCCTCGCACAGCGCTATGCCAAACAAGCCGAAGTGGTTGTTTAGCGCCAACGCAGATTGTCTCGCGACAATTGATCGATCCGTGTTTTTCCCATCAGCTTCATGTCGCGCTCGATTTCGCTCCTGAGATTTCCAAGCGCCCGATCCACACCGGCTTCCCCGGCCGCCGCCAGCGCGTAGAGATAGTAGCGCCCGCCTGACACGGCTTTGGCGCCGATCGAGAGCGCCTTCAAAACATGCGTGCCGCGTTGGACGCCGCCTTCACAAATCACGTCGATCTGGTCGCCAACGGCATCAACAATCTCTGCCAATTGATCAAACGGTGCCCGCGCGCCGTCGAGCTGGCGACCGCCATGGTTGGACACCATGATCCCGGTGCAGCCTATATCGACCGCGCGCTTGGCGTCCTCAACGCTCATAATCCCCTTGAGGGCAAATTGCCCGTTCCATTGCGCACACAGTTTTTCGGCGTCTGCCCAATTCATCGATTGATCGAGCATAGTCGAGAAATACTCGCCCACGGATACGGCGAGATTGGTGCCTTCACTGACATGGCCGGAGAGATGCGGCATGTCGAACTTTTCCTTGGTCAGGAAATTCCAGGCCCAGGAAGGGTGCGCTGCAAAACTAAAAAGTGAGCTCGGTGTCAGCTTGGGCGGAGAGGTAAATCCCGTGCGCAAATCGCGCTCGCGATTGCCCCCCGTAATCGTGTCGACGGTGAGCGCCATGACATTGAAATTCGCCGCGCGCGCCCGTTCCAGAAGCGCATCATTCAGTCCGCGATCCTTGTGGAAGTAGAACTGAAACATTTTTGGACCTGGCGCGAGCTTGGCGATGTCTTCGACCGTTACAGTGGCCAAAGACGAGACCCCGAACATGGTCCCGTATTTCGTCGCGGCTTTGGCAACCGCGCGCTCGCCATCATGATGGAACAATCGCTGAAGCGCGGTTGGCGCGCAGTAGAAAGGCATATCGAGTTTTTGCCCCATCACCTCAACGGACAGGTCAACGCTTTCGACGTCATTGAGAACATTCGGCACCAGATCGACATCATCATAGGACGCCGTGTTGCGGCGATAGGTGACCTCATCATCCGCCGCGCCATCGATATAATTGAAGATCGGATCCGGCAGGCGCTGCTTAGCCAAGGCCCTGAAAGTTTTGAAATTATGGCAATCGCTCAAGCGCATGGTCGCTTCCCGTGTCTCATCGACCGGTGCTTAAAACAGTCACACAGGAAATCAATGCGGGCAGGCGTCTTGCCTGGCGCTTAGTCGAGGTTCAATGGGACCCGAGCAAGGACGGAAGAGGAGGTCATGTAGAGATACTCTTCAGCATCATCCAAGGTGCAATTCGATGTGGCCATACCGGTTGATATGACGCCGATGATTTCGCCGGTGTCCGGGGCAATCACATAGACGCCGTCCGGACCGGTGGCGAAGATGGTGCCGTCGCGAGCAATGTCCATCCCATCAGGAAGACCGCCGCCTTCCTTGAGTTCTGGGATCGCATTGAATAGCACGCGCCCATTGGCAACCGTCCCGTCCGGACCCGTATCATACGCCATAATCACCGCGTTTTCGGGATCTGAGACGGCGACATAGAGCGTCGACTCATCCGGCGACAGGCCGATCCCGTTCGGGAAACTCAAATCATCGATCACCAGCTGTGCGGGTTCACCATCTTGCAAAAGATAGACGCCATTGTGTGGCAGTTCCTTTTCAGGTGCCTCATTCAAGCCTTTCAAGCCATAAGGCGGATCCGTGAAAAAGAGGGCGCCATCGCTGCGCTCGACGATATCGTTTGGGCTGTTCAATGATTGGCCTTCGAACGAAGAGACGATGGTCTCGCGTTCCCGCGTGTCCGGATCCAGCACTGAGAGGCCGCGTGCGCCATGGTCAGCAAGCAGCAGTTTTCCGGGCGCGCCCGACCATTCGATGATGCCATTCGCGCCGGGCTCTCGCATGATTTTCGCCATCTCCTCGGTTGCCCCGCCTGAGGGCGTGAGGAAGAGCTCTGATCCCGTCGCCGCGGTCCAACGATACATTTTGTTTTCTGGCACATCATTGAAAAAGAGCGCTTGGTCTTCTTCCACCCAGACGGGTCCTTCGGGCCACGTAAAACCACGCGCCAAGACTTCAATCTGCGCGTCTGGCGCGACGATACTATCCATCGCCGTTGTCCGTCGATCGATGCTGCCAATGGTTTCTGTCGAATCCATCTCGACCGAAACCGAGCAGGCTGAAAGCATAAGAGTCATCGCGGTGCCGGCGAGCAAAAGACTAAGACGCATGCGGTTCAGGCCTCCCAACCCGTTTGCGATCATCGTTGACGTCGACGCGACCGCTTCAATTCGGTTGGCCTAGCTTTCGATGGCAGCCCTGTCCAGAAAATTTGATAGCGCTATCAATTTTCTTGGTTCGCATCGGTTGCACCGCTTCGCGCAAGCTGTTAGCGCTAACAGAAACAAGAATAAAAAAACATTATTCAGATTTGGGCAGGGAGGCTCAAAGCGTGACGGAACGTGTGCTCCGAATGGGCATGGTCGGAGGTGGCCAAGGCGCCTTCATCGGCGACATTCATCGATTGGCCGCGCGCCTCGACGGTCGCATCGAACTTGTTTGCGGAGCTTTTTCGAGAGATCCGTATAATAGTCGCGCCACTGGGCTGAAGCTCGGCCTGGATCCATCGCGCTGCTATCTCGACTATCATGAGATGATGCGAGCAGAAGCTGCGCTGCCCGAAGATAAGCGCATGGATTTTGTTGCCATCGTGACGCCGAACCATGTCCACTTTCCAGTCGCGAAAGCCGCGCTTGAGGCGGGCTTCCATGTGCTGTCCGATAAGCCAGCGACGCTCAACCTGGAAGAAGCACGCGAACTTGCCAAGATTGTCGAGACGCATGACACGCTGGCTTACGGTCTGACCCATACCTACCTCGGTTATCCCATGGTCAGTGCGGCGCGGTCGATTGTTGCCGAGGGTGGTATTGGCAAGGTCCGCAAGGTCTTTGTCGAATATATCCAAGGCTGGCTGGCGGAGCCGCTCGACAATAAGCAAGCCGACTGGCGCACTGATCCATCCCGGTCCGGCATCTCAGGTTGCATGGGCGATATCGGGACGCATGCGCACAATCTCGCTGAGTTCGTGACCGGAAAGATCATGACTCATGTGGCCGCCGATTTATCGATCTTTGTCGACGGCCGTCGGCTGGATGATGATGGCTCGGCCTTGTTTCGAATGCAGGATGGGGTGAAGGGCGTGCTGAGCGCTAGCCAGGTCTGCGTCGGAAACGAGAACAGTTTGTCGATCCGGGTGTATGGAGAGACCGGTGGGCTGGAATGGCATCAGGAAGAGCCGAACACGCTGATCCGGACCTATCTCGATCGCCCGACAGAAATCTTGCGGGCCGCGCAAGGCTATTTGCCAGATGAAGTCGCGGCAGGGTTCCGCACGCCGCCCGGGCACCCGGAAGGCTATATTGAAGCTTTTGCCAATATCTATCTCGAATTTGCCCACGCGCTGCAAACACAGGGCGGGGTCAAATCGGGGATGGATGCCGCCCTACGCGGTATGGCCTTTGTCGAAGCGCTCGTGGAGAGCAGCCATAATCAGTCAGCCTGGACGGAGATCAGACCATGAAGACGATGCAGGGCCCAGCCATTTTTCTCGCTCAGTTCATGGGCGATGCGCCATTTGACACGATGGAAAATGCCTGCCGCTGGATGGCCGAGGCCGGTTATAAAGGCGTCCAGGTGCCGTCTGACAATCCGACCTGCATCAACCTGAAACTGGCGGCGGAAAGCAAAGACTATTGCGATGAGTTCAAAGGCCAATGCCGCGAATGGGGGGTCGAGATCACAGAACTCTCAACGCACATTCAAGGCCAGCTGGTCGCGGTGCATCCCGCGTACGACACCGCCTTTGACGCATTTGCGCCGACCCAGCTGCATGGCAATCCGAAAGCGCGTCAGGAATGGGCGGTTGAGCAAGTCATGTTCGCCGCCAAGGCGTCGCAAAACCTCGGGCTCGACCGATCCGTATCGTTCCCTGGGGCGCTGGTTTGGCCGTTCATGTATCCTTGGCCGCAGCGCCCGGCTGGCCTCGTTGAGGAAGGCTTCAAAGAGCTCGCCAAACGCTGGCGCCCGATTCTCGATTATTATGATGAGTGCGGGGTCGATATTTGTTATGAAATCCACCCGGGCGAGGACCTGCATGATGGCGTGACGTTCGAGCGCTTCCTGGAGGAGGTCGACGGGCACGCCCGTTGCAACATTCTCTATGATCCAAGCCACTTCATCCTGCAGCAACTCGATTATCTCGCTTTCATTGATCACTATCATGACCGCATTCGGATGTTCCATGTGAAGGATGCCGAGTTCCGGCCAAATGGTAAGAGCGGCATTTATGGTGGTTATCAGGGCTGGGTCGAGCGGCCCGGTCGGTTCCGTTCACTCGGTGATGGCCAGATCGATTTTGGCGCGATCTTTTCCAAGCTCGCGGGCTATGATTTCGATGGCTGGGCAGTGGTCGAATGGGAGTGCGCGCTGAAGCATCCGGAAGATGGCGCCCGCGAAGGCGCGAAATTTGTTGCCGACCACATCATTCGCGTCACGGATAAAGCCTTTGATGACTTCGCTGGCGGTGATGTCAGCACAGAGGCGAACCGGCAAATGCTCGGGCTGGCCTAAGATAAGAATTCACGGGAGGAAACATGAGTACGATGACGGAGACGGCCCCACTGGAGGCCGGTATCAATCGCAACCAGCTCTTTTGGTTGAGCTGCCTATCCTTGATCGTCACGGCGATGACCTTTGCCATTCGCGCGGGCATCCTGACGCAATTGTCGGAAGAATTTCAGCTTTCTGATACGGAGCTTGGCTGGGTCAACTCCATGGCCTTTCTCGGCTTTCCATTGGCCATGGTCGTATTTGGCTTCCTGTATAATAAGCTCGGGCCACGCTTGATCATGATCCTTGCCTTTGTCGGTCATGTGCTCGGGCTCGTTTTGACCATCACCGCAGGGGGCTTCCTCGGGCTTTTGATCTCTACGTTTTTCATCGGGTTCGCCAATGGTTCGGTGGAAGCCGCTTGTAACCCCCTCGTTGCCGACCTCTACAAAGACGACAAAACCAAGTGGTTGAACCGCTTTCACGTCTGGTTCCCAGGCGGGATCGTGATTGGTGCGGTCGTCTCTTACGTCATGACCAATGCCGGGATTGGTTGGCAGCCACAAATCGCCGTCATGCTGATCCCGACCGCGATCTATGGCTACATGGTGTTCACCACAAAATTCCCGGACATTCCTGAAATCGAGAAAATCGTGGACCTCGATGCCAAGGGCTTGATCCTGATGACGGCGATCTTCGGTCTTCTGGTGCTGATCGGTACGCCGAATGATCTGGTCGCTGGACTGCCAGGAACATTCATCCTGCCACTGGTTCTGGTGCTTGGCCTGACATTCCTGCTGATGCTGTTTAGAGCCGGGCGGATGCGCGATGCGGCGCTGCTCATCATCCTGATGGGGATTATGAGCATCACTGCGACCTCCGAGCTTGGCACGCAACAATGGGTTGACCGGATCCTGGGCGCGCAGCTTGGCGGTATTCCGGGACAAGCGATGATCGTGCTTGGCATGGTTACAGGCATCATGGCTGTGGGGCGTTACTTTGCCGGGCCATTGATCCACGCGCTCAATCCTGTCGGAGTGCTGCTCTTGAGCGCGGTTCTGACGACGGCTGGCTTGTTCTTAATGTCCACTGCCTCGGGTGCCATGGTCTATGTTTCGGCCATCGTCTTCGCCATCGGGGTCTGCTATTTCTGGCCGACCATGATCGGCGTGACAGCGCAATATGTCCCGCGCTCCGGCGCGCTCGGGATGAGCCTTGTTGGTGCCGCAGGCATGTTTGCCCTGACGATCTGGAACCCGATTATTGGTGGCTGGATCGATAGTGCCCGGGCTGAGGCTGAAGCATCCGGGCTTGAGGGTTCGGCCGTCGAAGTGGCGGCGGGGCAGGGCGCTCTGTCACAATTGGTCTTCTTCCCAGTTGTCCTGATCGTTGTTTTCGCGGCGCTGTATATGGCCCGAAACTGGATGAAAGCGACGGCGGGTGAAGACGTCACCGCGGCGCATTGAGAGGAGCAGGGTCAATGACAGACTTGATCTTTGATCGTCGCAACATGTTCAAAAGCCTGCTGGCCATCTCAGCGGCCAGCGCGCTGGCAGCATGCGGCGGTGCGGAAGTATCGCCGAGCGAATCCTCGAGCGACGGGCCCGCTGAACGCGCTGAGACAGGCGGGTTTTTTGGTCCCGAAGAGCTGGCTTTAATCTCTGCGCTTGCCGACACGATCATTCCAGCCACGGATACGGCGGGTGCAGTCGCGGCCGGCGTACCAGATACGGTGCAGAGCCTCGCCACCGATTGGGGAGATGACGCCTTCCGCACCTATTGGCGCAATGGCCTAACGGCCCTTGGCTCAGCGCTGAACACACATGTCGGTGGAGACTTTGTTTCGGCGGACGAGGACCAACGCCTTGCCGCTTTGACCGCGCACGATGCCAGTGTGTTCGATGGCGACATCCAAGACAGGTTCTATCGGGATTTCAAGGCGACCGTGGTGCAGGCCTATTACATGTCAGAGCCGGGCGCGACGGAAGAGCTCGCCTATGAACCCGTCCCCGGAGAGTGGATCGGGTGTGTGCCGCTGGCAGATTTTCCAAAAACATGGGCGACATAAACCATGACAGATTTTGACGTTATTGTAGTGGGATCCGGCATGTCCGGTGGATGGGTCGCCAAGGAATTGTGCGAACAGGGCTTCAAAGTAGCTGTGATTGAACGCGGCCGCGCCGTGTCACCGCAGAAAGACTATACTGATTTTATCAATCCCTGGGATGCCGAACATCTCAATCGCAAGACGGATCAGGACCGGAAGGACCATCCGATCCAATCGAATGTCTATGCGTTCCAAACCTATACGCGGCAATTCTGGGTAAATGATAATGATCATCCCTATGAGACCGCTGAAGGTACCGAATTCCGCTGGTATCGGGGCTATCACGAAGGCGGGCGATCGATCATGTGGGGGCGGCAAAGCTACCGAATGTCTGAGATCGATTTCGAGGCGAACCAGAAGGACGGCCATGGCGTCGATTGGCCGGTGCGTTATGCGGACCTCAAACCCTGGTATGACCATGTTGAGCGCTTCGCCGGCATTTCCGGCTCGATGGAAGGCCTCGACATCTTGCCAGATGGGGTCTTCCAGCCGCCACATGATCTGACCTGCGCTGAACTTGATTTCCGGGATGCGGTAGAATCGACTTTTCCGGGACGCCGCGTCATTCCAGGGCGCGTTGCCAACCTGACCGAACCGACACAGGAACAGATTGAACTCGGACGCGGCAAGTGCATGGCACGCAATCATTGCTTTCAGGGCTGCAGCTTCGGGGCCTATTTCAGTTCAAACTCGGCCACGCTGCCGGCGGCGCGTCGGACCGGCAATTTCACGCTGATCCCGGATCGCGCCGTTCATAAGGTGATTGTCGATGAGTCGACCGGGCGTGCCACAGGTGTTGAGACCGTTGACGTCAATACTGGCGAGAAAATTGTGGTTACAGCGCGTGTGGTCTTTCTCAATGCCGGGACCATTCCATCGACCATGATCCTGATGAATTCGGCGACGAGCGCCGCCCCGAATGGGCTTGCGAATAGTTCGGGCCAGCTTGGTAAGAACATGATGGACCACCATTCTGGTGCCCGCGGCTCTGCGATCCTACCAGGCCATCTCGACAAGCATACATTCGGGCGCCGGCCGAACGGGTTCTACATCCCGCGCTTCCGCAATCATACCGAAGAAGCGGAAGGTTTTGTCCGCGGCTTTGGCTATCAAGGCGGGGCGATGCGCGAGCGGTGGTGGTCGGCCATGGGCAAGAAAGGCGTCGGCGCTGAGCTCAAGTCTGAGACCCAAAGCCCCGGGCCATGGCGGATTGGTATGGTTGCCTTTGGTGAAGTGCTGCCGAATGAGAAGAACCACATTCGCTTGCACGCCAACAAGACCGATAAATGGGGCTTCCCGGTGCCCGTGCTTGACGTTGCCTGGGGCGATAATGAGCGCAATATGGTGCGCCAGGCGATCAAGGATACGCGGGCCATGCTCGAAGCCGCCGGCGGGATTGATATCCAGACCGATGACCCAGAAACTGCGGAACCGGCGCCGCCGGGGATCGGCATTCATGAAATGGGCACCGCCCGCATGGGGCGTGATCCATCGACTTCGGTGCTGAACGAATGGAACCAGGCCTGGGACATTCCGAACCTGTTTGTGACAGATGGGTCGTTCATGACCTCAGGTGGCTGCCAAAACCCATCACTAACATACATGGCCTTCTCAGCGCGCGCCGCCAATCACGCCGCCGAACTGTTGAAAGAGGGCGCGCTCTAAAGCGGGCCTCGCCCTATCAATCTCAAAGGAGTCTCTACACATGACCCTGCACAGACGACACTTTCTCGGCGCGACAGGCGCGTTCGCATTGCTCGGCGGTTGCTCTGCTGTGCCCATGGCGAAACCGGCAGCGGCTTCGCGGAGTCTCGAGAAGATCGGCATCCAGACCTATACGTTGCGGGAAGCGCTTGGTGAGGACTTTGTCGGGACCATCCAGATGATCAAGGATGTCGGCTATGACTATGTCGAGCTGAATGGCGGTGACTTTGCCACGCGCACGCCCGCAGAATTGAAACAAATCCTCGACGATCATGGCCTGCCGTCACCCATCTCGCATGTCAATTATGACAGCCTGGCCAATCGTCCGGAGGAGCTTGCGGACCTCGCCTCCGTATTGGGGTGCGATTATCTGATTCTCCCCTGGATTTCGGACGATCAACGAGCGCTCGATCAGTATAAGGGGCATGCCGAGATGCTGAACCGGGCCGGCGAAACGCTGAAAGCCTCAGGAATTCAGGTCGGCTATCATAATCATCAGTTTGAGTTCTTTGATCTCGGTGATGGCGAGACCGGGATGAATATCCTATTGAGCGAGACCGATCCGGAGCTGGTCACGTTCGAGCTCGATCTGTTCTGGGCGGCGCTGACGGGCACCGACATTGTCGGGCTCTTCGAACAAAATCCGGGCCGGTTCAAAATGTGTCACGTCAAAGACCTGTCCGGCGACGCCGCGCCATATCGCAACAGTCTGGATTTCCCGGCCATCGTACAGGCGCTCATGGCGAATGTTGGGGAAGGGGATTTGCCGTTCGAGACGTATTTTGCCGCCAAGGATGTGGCGGGTCTGGAATATTTCATCGCAGAACATGACAACCCGCCACGGCCATTCCAGCAGTCCGTCGCGACGAGTTATGAAACCATGCGCGCTATGCGGTTCTAGTCGACGCGCGCGGCGCCTGCACCTAAGGCTTCAATCGCCTCCAGGATGAACCAGCCACCGCATGCGGTCCATGCGCCGTCTATGCTCACTGTGTTGGCGCGTTCGAACTGTGTCATCGCGATCGGGTGCCGCGACGCGCTCCAGCGATAGCGCGCTTCGTCCGCGATCAGAAAAAAGCTTGCGGCAATCATTTCCGGCGGCGCATAGACCATCTGCTCCAGCGGGAGGCTATGCCATCCGACAGCGTCGCTATAGTTTTTCAAGCCTGCGGCAGTCAGCATTTCGTGCATGAGCGTTCCTGAGCCTGAAGAGACGCCAGCGCCGGTCATGTAAAGGGTTTCGATGCCGCTTGCCTGGCTCTGAAGCTCGGACAATCGCAATTGGAACTCCTCGACCACAGCCTGACCTTTTTCGGATTGTCCCAAGCCATCCGCCATGGATTGCACCAGCGCCGACACCGACCCATCCTCAGTGCCGACCACTTGGTTCACCCATCCAACGTGCAAGACCGGCACGCCCGCGCGTTCGAAGAACGCGGTGGCATTTGGGCCACCGCCATAGGACCGGACGATCAGATCGGGTTTAAGCACGAGCACGTCCTCAGCGGTCGGACGGACCGTACGAATGCCGTCGGCGTGATCACGCATGTAAGAAAAGTCAGCCACGGCATCAGGAGAAATTGCCAAAATCTGATCCGGGTCTGCAAACTTGAGCACATATTGATCTGCGCAGTAGTCCAGGCTGACGATGCGCATCGGACGGTCGTAAGAAACGGGGCTAACCGAATTAGGTTGACCACAAGCGGCGAGCACAAACAGTCCGATGAGAATAGTCAGCCTGAACATTTCATCAGTACCTCAATCGGATTCCGACAGATCCGGAAATGTCCGGCGTGCCATAGCCAAGGATCTGCTGATACTCCTCATCAAACAGGTTTTCGATCCTCCCGAACACTTCGACCGTCTCGCTCAAAGCATAGCTGCCAGTTAGGTCTACGCGTGTCCAGGCATCGACTTGGGTGGTGCCAAAATCGGCTTCCTCACCATTGTAGCGAATAAGGATGGCCCCGGAGAACGGACCCTCAGGGTCGACGCTCAAACGTATATCACCAGAGTGTTCAGGAGTCCGGATCAAGGCATCACCATTGGTATCGCTCGCATCAATGTAAGCATAAGCGGCCGATACGCTCAGCCAATCATTCAGGTCATATCGACCCGCGAGCTCCAGCCCCGTCGACTCGGTGACGGCCTCATTGAAATAACCCGTCGTGGCGAACAAGATCTGGTTTTCAATCTCCATGTCAAACACGGTAGCGCTGAACTCGGCTTTGCCTGTCGCAGATCGCCAATCAATGCCAAAATCAATTGCTTCTGAAGTTTCAGGCTGCAGGTTCGGGTTGGGGGCGGCAAAGCCACCGCCGGTCAGCTGATTGATGGTCGGCGCCTTGAAGCCCTGGCCCCAGCTGGCGCGAAATGTCAGGCTAGGCGATGGATTGTAAGCCGCCGCGACCCGGCCAGTTGTTTCTGATCCGAATGTGCTATGATCGTCGACGCGGAACCCGCCGGTCAGAGTCAATGATTCAATAGGTTTGAATTCATACAGGCCGAACAGACCGTCGAGCGTGGTGTCTTCGTCCTGTATTGTAACCGCTTCATGGGTTGCACCAAAGGCCAGCGTATTGGCGGCATCAAGATCGACGGTGCCTTGATAACGCAGGGTTGTTCGCTCGCCCTCACCGCCGAAGAAAAAGCTTCCATTGGAGAAATTGTCACGTGTGATCTCGGCATAACCGACGGTCAGTTGATTTTCGAGTTTGCCAGCGAAGGCCGGCGCGAACAGGGAAAGATTGCCGGATAATTCTTCGGTATTGCTGTACAGGTCCCCATCGCCGACATTGCCTTGAGCGCCGAAGGTGAAAGCATCATACTCTGCCTCAGCTTCCGACCAGAGAAGGTCTGCAGAGACCCGCGCGTCACCGAAATTCAGGCCACCTTTCGCGGACACCGTCACGCTTTCATATGCATCCTCTTCCGAATTGCCATTATTCTCATCAGCTTTGGAGATGCCGTCAGAAGACGTACCGGTCACGGCAAAACGGAAGTCGCCAACTTCATTGGCATTGCCGACGGAAGCGCCGCCGCGCAGGGTATTGAAAGAGCCATATTCGGCAAAGGCGGTTCCGCCAAAGCCGGGTTCCGGATCCTTGGTGATGATCGATACCACGCCGCCAATCGCATCACTGCCCCACAACGTGGATTGTGGCCCCTTGAGAATTTCGATCCGTTCGATGTTTTCGGTATCGACCCTTGCAAAATCGAAACCGCCGCTCGGTTGACTGGGATCATTGACCGGGATGCCATCAATCACCACCAGGGTTTGTGCCGAAGATGCGCCGCGAATGCGCACCGTCGCGACGCCGCCAAAAGCGCCATTCTGGTTGACGGTAACGCCGGGCGCGCTGGCAATGGCATCAATCGCGAAATCGAAGCCCAAAAGTTCAATCTCGTCGGCTGTGATAATGCTGACCGAGGATCCGATCTCAGTTTCGGCTTGGTCGAGACGCGACCCTTCGACAATAACCGTATCCAATGTGGTTGCATTATCATCGCTGGCTTGTGCAGAGACTGGCCCGAAACAAGCAATGGCCGCCGCGCCAAGCAAGGCTGTTTTCAAAGTCATGGGATAAACCCCTTGAGCGTCCTGCCGCCCGCAGTTGACGCGTTTTAAACGACACCATGGCCGAAGCGATTGCTCACTTCCGGGCGGCCAGGCCTTTTCCTGTCGTTTCAAAGGAGAGGTAGAACCCTTTCCCGACCGCTGAGACTCTTCCCGGCCTCCGGACGAACGACGCGATGGCAGGTCTCCTGGCTCGCCCATCCTAGCTTCCAGCCGCCTTCCCAAGACTGGATCGTCTCAGTGGCGTCTCGGCCGGTCGCTCCGGGCTGACAGTTGCGGGTACAGCGCTGGATTTACACCAGCTTCCCTCTTAGCTGCCGACTAAAGCAGCACCATCTGCTTGCTCCAGTGCAGCAAGCGGAAGATCTTGTCAAATCGTCCTGCAGCTGTTGCAATTAAAGGACCTCCGAGCATCTCAAAGTCTTCTGGGTGGGGTTTCGTGATCGTGATCACAGCGCGCCAGCCACGCCACCTATACATCGATTGAAAGAGTGGAGGTTCGCCATGACGCTGCGAGTCATCAGTCCCGTCTCCGATGAAAACGGTCTTTCGACTGGGTTCGCGATTTCCCAAACCTGTCCCGACAATTGGTTGATCCGGGCGATCAAGCTGTTGCCTGGGGAGTCCATGGCCCTGTT
Source organism: Hyphomonadaceae bacterium (assembly GCA_024743315.1). GTDB lineage: Bacteria > Pseudomonadota > Alphaproteobacteria > Caulobacterales > Hyphomonadaceae > Henriciella. The sequence continues at coordinate 329,671 of JANSWU010000003.1, read as the reverse complement.
TGGGATCGGGTCGGCGGTCCTGACGAATTACGAAGTTCAATCGGTCGGACTCATTGCCGGGTTTGGCGGGCTTTGTATGCTGCTGACGGCCCTGATCCGCTATAGTGCCACGCGAAACGTGCTCAGTGGACGGGTTCAATGGCGCTCAATCTGTATCGCGGTTTTCACGGTCTTCTTGTGGATTCTCGCGCTGGAACTTCCAAATTTCCTTCCACCTGAAATGCAATTCCTCCCCGGAGCGATTGCCATTGCATGGATTCTTGTCGTACCTGTGTTTTACAAAGGAAACGCAAGTTAGGGCATAAATGAACTGGTCCGATTTACTGGACGTAGACCCCACTGACCCTGGGGTTGAGCTTCTGAACGAAAATACAACTCTGTCTAAACTCAATAAAAGTGAAATCCTGATCCATCAAGATTCCAGGATTGAACACGTATATCTCGTGCGAAGTGGCCTGTTACAGGCAAAGTTTGTTTCGTTTGAAGGATCGGAGGTCTGGCTCGCAAACCTTGAGCCGGGCGCGATTGTTGGCGAAATCTCGGCGCTTGGCGATCGCTTGAGTTCCGCGAATGTCGAGGCTGCAAAACCAACAGAGGTCTTTGCGACCCCGCAATCGATTTTTTTAAAGGCGATGGAACGTAGCAGTTGGCTGGCAATCGCAATCGCCAGAATGCTGGCCAAACGTATCGCAGATACATCCAATAGCCTGACGTCTCATGTTGCCCTGAAAATCGAATACCGCTTGCTCAACGCTTTAAAGACGTTGGCGACTCCAGGGGAAGGAGGATCTGGAGCTTGGATATCTCCACCTCCGACCATATCCGAACTGGCGGTGCGCATTCATGCCAGTCGGGAGGCGACGTCTCGAGCGTTCGCGCAACTCGTCAAGCGCGGGGGTATCGAGAAGTATGATACCAAAATTGTGCTCAAGCCGCCGCTAAACAAAAACCGGACCTGATTGCGTTTTGCGGGCATCCAATTGAGATGAGATGTCACCATATGAGTTTCATGTTAATCGCTCCCATAAGCAGTGACCTTCAACACCAACCCTCAAGCAAGGCCGGACAAAATGAGTGATGATCCGTCTGCACCAATTCAAGCTGAGGGTGAGAAACGTCGTCTCGCCAGCGTTCTGGTCGCCGATATCTGTGGATATTCGACGCTGGCCGAGCGAGATGAAGACACTGCGCTGGCGGTGGTGCGCCGGGTTAGCGCGCTTTTGAACCAAACGGCCCAGGCGCATGAAGGGCGTCTTTTTCATGAAGCTGCGGACGGTTTCTTCTTTGAGTTTGCAAGCGCCAATCAGTCGATGCAGGCAGCACGAAGCATGTTGATCACTGTCTCCCAAGATTCAGAGCTGGCAGCGCTCGCCGCTGTGTCCATTCGGATTGGAATGCATCTCGGAGATGTGCAGGTTGAAGAAAGCGGAAATCTGATGGGGCACGGCGTCAATGTCGCCGCACGCCTGCAACAAAAGGCTGATCCCGGCAGCATTCTTGCCTCGAGCAACCTGATCAATGCGTTGTCCCAAAAGCGAGGGCGCTTCTGGTCAAAGCGCAAGCTTTCGCTGAAAAATATCAAACGCCCAGTTACAGCTTTCAATATTCGCGATCAGCGCAGTCTGGTCATGGCGCTTCGAGACCTTGCGTCGACCATGCCAATCCGTTTGTTTGGGGGCACTGCGGCCATCCTGGTGGCAATGGGGATGGGGGTGCATGTGCTGATGACGGAGCCCGACCCTGACCTCGGGCCGATCGACCGCACGGCGATCAGCGCGTCGCTGCAACCTCTTATTGCAGCCAACCGTCCGGTCGACGACATGGTCTCGGCCTTGATCCGCACCAACGATTTTGAGCGTGCGGTTGCTGATCTGAGGCAGGAGTATGCGACACGATCAGACCAGTTAAGTCGCGCTCAAAGTCTGGACTTGCTGCACCAGATCGCTGCCATTGCGGTAAATCGAAATGCCGCAATCGCCGAAGAGATTTATCAGGAAATCCTGAAACTGGACCCTTTCGACGCCGAGGCGCTGTTGGAAATGTCAAAAATCCTGCGACAGCGTGATTTCGATAGCATCGCGGCGGCAAATTTAGCCAAGGCCCTGACTGATCCGGATTTATCAGATCGTACACGATTGCGCATCGAAATCGAGCGCGTCAGCTTAGACAGCGTTTATGCTGAGCCAGGACGAGGGGCTGAGCGGTTTAGATCGATCGCGGAAGAGGCGCTGGCCTTAGGGCTGCGAGATGTCGCCTACAAAGCGCGCTACAATGCAGTGCGTCGAGAATATTTTGCACTGGCGAGGACGGCGACTGATCAAATGCCGGCGTCTCGATTTAGTGATCAGATCGAGGAAACCAAGGCGATCGCTCAAGCTCAAATAGAAGCAGACCTGCTTTATGACGTGTCTGATACGCTGACCACGCTGAGTACGATGCAGAACCACATTTCCGATTATGAGGAATCAATTGCGAACCTCAAACATGCGCTTGAAATTGAAACCACATTGCGTCGCCCATCTCGCATGCTGGCGATCCATGCAAACCTGGCCTATGCGCATGTCGCTTGGTCTAAGCAGCGCGATGAAGCAGACGAAAGAAGTCTCTTCGAGGCTGAGCGGCATGTTGGGATCGTTCGCAACCTCGCCGAACGCGAGGGACTGACCAGTCGGGAATATTTCAATTGGTACATATTGGCCATGGTTGAGCAACAACGCGGCAACTCTGCGCTCGCGTGTTCGCATTTTGAGAAAGCCATTCGCGCCTGGCCGGAAAAATTTCTCACCGACACAGACGCTGAGGACATGGCAAATGAACTCGATTGTCCGATCTAATCGCTCACCGTTTCTGGCAGGTTAGAAGGTCCACGAACTTTCGAGCGCTTCTGGCCAGCCATATCGTGTGCATCGCAAGGTCACTGTCGAACCAGCGGCGTCAGCCGTGCTCGTCGTGGCTGTGCTTGGCGCAGCGGTGATTTCCAGGTCAAACCCAAGCGCAACTTTCGCTGTCGTTGCATCATCCGGATTACCATGTTGCATGAGCGCTTCCTTGACTTGCTTGAGGATGACCAATGCGGCGAACTGACGAAATTCACTCACTGTTTTGTCGGTCGGTGGATTGGCCATATCCTTCCATTTCGGTGCGGCCTTTTTCATTAGTTTTTCGAGCGTTGCGACGTCTAATTTGTCAGCCATATGATCTCCAATCTTCTTCTTGGTGGCGCGAGTACCTCTAACACGCTGAATTATCCCGAGGAGACGATGTGGATTGGCCTGGCAGCCACGGCCGATCTCTCCTCTCTGTCAGAATTTTGCAGAAACTCGGCGCAGGCTGTGACGAAGGTCACGCCAGTCGCTAGAAAACCAGGGCGAATTGACAAGAAAAAGGCCGGTATCCCGGCCAGAAAAAATCGCCGATGCTGACGCTGCATGACAACATCGGCGAGTTTGAGGAGACGTGAGCAAAGCTCACAGACTCGGTACGTTCTTCAACTTAAAAAGTTTTGCGTACCGTAACGCCATAAGTGCGAGGTTGGTTTGGATATCCAGAGATGGATCCGGCCTGTGCCACAGACGGGAAGGCGGTGGTGATCCGCTCTTGATCAAACAGGTTCCGGGCCCAGAGGCTGACCCCCAGTCCGCCATCCGTTACAAAGCCCATAGAGCCGTTCACTTCATTGATTTCACGCGAATAATTGCCCGGTGCGATGAGCGCATTATTGGTTGGGTCATCGAAGAAATCAGTGTCCGCCGAATATTGCCAATCCGCACGAACAAAGCTGTCCCAATTGTTCAAGGTGAAGTCGTAATTGAAGCCAACCGATGTCGCCGTTTCTGGGATGCCGGACGGGGTCTGGCCGCTAATATCTCCGGCGGCGGACCCGACAAAGCTGTCATAGACTGGATCCAGGAAGGTGCCAGCAAATGTCAGCGTTAAGGCTTCGGTTGGGTTCCAGGTCAGATCCAGCTCGAGACCGGTGGTCGATTGCTCACCGGCATTGGCAAGCGCGAATCCCGTGCCGGTAAAGGCATTTGACTGGAAGCCTTCAATCGTCTGGTCGAAAATTGCCAGATTGAACGCGAAGTTCGAGAAGGCGCCTTTCACCCCCAATTCGAAGACTTCAGATTCTTCAGGCCCGGCAAAGCGCGTTCCGGCAGTCAGGTTTGGAAGCGCCAGACCTGCATCCCGGATCGGAGATGCCGGAGGGTTGGTGATCGGCGACCCTGGAATGAAATCGGCCGGGAAAGGACGACTGTCGCGAGACAAGTTCCAGGACGTGGCTTTGAAACCAGTCGCCCACGAACCATAGACATTGATATTGTCATTCACGTCATAGGCGAGGCGCAACGTATAGGTGGTATTGTCATCGCTGCTCGAGCCGTCTTCGACCGAATTCGGGAAGTCGAGGAAAGGTGGCAGGAACTGCAAAGCCTGCAATCCGAGCAATGGATTGGTGGCGGGATCCTGAGCAGCCGCGATAAAGGCGCCGAAGGTCGCTGGGTTTGCCTGCGCGAACGTGCCGACCGCGACCGGGTCGGTCGGGTCGATGCCATTGGCCGCGAGAATTGAGCCAAAGCCGATCTCAACAAAATCGAGCGCCGAGAAGGCATCGGTATTCACCTGACGATAGAAGGCGTCCTTCTCGTCTTCGGTATAGTTCAGGCCGACCGTCGCGGTCAGTCGATCGCTAATGTGGAAATCAAGCGTTCCGAAAATCGACCAGGCCGTGTTGTCCTGACCGAATTCAGCCGACGGTCCCTGGCCATTCTGACCGAAGGTCGTGCCAACCGGGAGCCCCAGCGCGGCTTCAACTGCGCCAATCGCGCCACCAGACAGGAAGTCAGCATAACCGCGATAATCAGCGCCATACGCAAAGGCGGAAGAGACTTCGACCTCTTCATCGAAATAGAATCCGCCAATCATCCAATCGACGCGATTGTTTGGATTGTTTGATGTCAGGCGGATTTCCTGCGTGAATGTATCAATGTTCCCATCATTCTCATTCAGGCCGATGAGGTCGGCAGATGTGAAATCAGAATCCTGATTGGTCAGCGACTCAACATTCCGGAAAGCCGTAATCGAGGTGACATCGAAGCCCTCAAACTCCCGATCAATCTGCAGGGAAATACCCGAATTGGTGATTTCGTTTTCAGATGGGAAATTGCCGAAGACCTCATAAGAGAATGGATCTTCCGCATTGATGGCGCCGCCCAGTGCGCCGATGATCGGGCCGGTTGGACCATTGATCAGGTTGGCCGCGACACAGCAGACTTCATCAATCGTGTCATAGTCACCGATCAGGCGGAATTCGAGGTTTTCGCTCGGCGTGAACAGCAATTCGCCGCGGATACCCCAGCGATTGCGCTCATTGGTTTCTTCACCGATCGCTATGTCTTCGGCGTAACCGTCGCGTTGGTTGATGTTCCCTGCCAAGCTATAGGCCACGGTGTCAGAAAGCGGTCCCGTGACATCGCCTTTAAGGCGAAGCGCATTGAAATTGCCGACCGTACCTTCAATCGATCCCTGAGTTTCAAATTGTGGTTTCCGCGTGACGATTGAAATCACACCGGCAGAGGCGTTTTTGCCGAACAGGGTAGATTGCGGTCCGCGCAAGACTTCGACGCGCTGCAAGTTTGGCAGGTCGGAAATCTGGGCGGCAGAACGGGACCGGTAGACGCCATCAACAAAGACGCCGACGGAGGGTTCAATTCCAACATTATTGGCGCCGTTACCAAATCCACGAATGATGAAGTTTGTGTTGGCCGAAGACTGCAATTGCCCGACGCGCAAAGATGGAACCACGGATTGCAGATCATTCAGATCCTGGATCTCGGCTTTCTCGATCACGTCGCTATCGACAACCGAGACGGCGACCGGCACATCCTGCAGCGTTTGCTCACGTTTGGTCGCAGAAACCGTGATTGTGTTGAGTCGAGCGACTTCATCCTCAACCTCCTCTTGCGCCACAGCGGTGGAGCTGGCGCCCGCCACGAGGGCGGTCAAACCGACACTCAATGAGAGTGCTGACTTGAATCCAAGGCAGGTTTTAGGGTTCGCAGGTTTACGCATGAATTCCTCCCATAAGTCCCCAATCGCGGAATGCGCCGGGGTTTTGTTTGCGCTTGACGTGCCATAGAGGTTCAGGCACTGCAAGTGCCAATACCCGCTGTGGACCGGTCCAGAGCAGCCGGGCCAAACTGACGCAGATCAGGGAGCTCCATCGCCGAATGAGGACCAGGGAACTAAACGGGGTGCGGAGGAAGAGAATGTTGAGGTTTTTGCTGGCAATCGTCTTGGTCCAGATCGGGCCATTCTCTGCGCTGAATGCCCAAGAACAATCATCCCCCAACATTGTCATCATCCTCATCGATGACGCCGCCTTGATGGATATTGGCGCATATGGCGGTGAAGCGAACACGCCGAGCATCGATGCCTTGGCGGCACGCGGGGCAATGTTCCTGCAATATCGCACCTCGCCGCTTTGCTCACCAACTCGGGCGATGCTGCTGACCGGTCTCGACAATCATATGACCGGGGTCGCCACCATCCCGGAAGTCCTGCCCAAAGAACATAAGGGGCAGCCGGGCTATACGATGGCGTTTGAGCCCGGCGTGCTGACGCTGGCAGATCGGCTGCGCGCTGCTGGCTATCGCACTTTGATGACCGGCAAGTGGCATCTTGGTGAAACTGCCGAAGAGATGCCGCAAAATCATGGCTTTGATCGCTCTTTTGCGCTTGCCGCGTCCGGGGCCGATAATTGGGACGATAAATCCTACATGCCCTACTATCAGGACGCACCCTGGTGGGAAGACGGGGTCGAAGCGGCGCTGCCTGACGATTTTTATTCGTCCGAATTCATCGTCGACAAGATGATCGAATACATAGAGGCGACGGATCCTTCGAAACCGTTTTTGGCCTATCTGCCGTTCCAAGCCATCCATATTCCCGTCCAGGCACCCGCAGAATTCACGGCCAAATATGACGGGGTCTATGACGAAGGCTGGAACGTATTGAGGCAAGCCCGCTATGAGCGCGCACAAGTTCTTGGATTGATCACTCCCGGCGCCGCGCTTGCGCCGATGCCGAACGGGTCACGGACTTGGGAGAGCCTTAGCCCGGACGAGCGCGAGCTCTATACCTCCATGATGGAAGTCAATGCCGGAATGATGGAGGCGATGGATTTTCACATCGGACGTTTTGTCGAGTATCTCAAAGCCCAAAACCGGTATGAAAACTCCATTTTTGTGGTCACGTCTGATAATGGTCCCGAATACAATCGCGGCGATGATGATTGGCGAATCACGCTCTGGCAGGCGATGAATGGCTATAATATTGATCCGGATCGCGCTGGCCTTGAAGGCTCTTGGGGATTCATCGGGCCAGAATGGGCCGCGGCGGCCGCATCCCCCGGTGCGTTATATAAGTTCTACGCCACGGAAGGCGGCATCCGTGCGCCTCTCATTATTGCCGGACCGGGCATAAGTCCGTCCCAGGTTTCGTCGCCGGCGATGGTGACGGACATTACGCCAACCTTGCTCGATTGGGTTGGGGCACCTGACGCGCCAGCTAATGCCAAGCCCGTCACAGGGCGCTCACTCATGCCGCTCCTCACCGGGGAGGCGACAAGCGTTTACGGCCCGGATGACGTTCGCGCGATTGAAGTGTCTGGGAATAGCGCGCTTTACAAAGGTGACTATAAAATCACGCGCAGCATGCCACCAGTAGGCACTGGCGAGTGGCGCCTGTTCAACATGGTTGAGGATCCGGGTGAAACCGTTGATCTACGTGCGCAAGCGCCCGAAGTGTTTGAAGACTTGCTCTCCGCTTATAACGATTATGCACGTTCGGTCGGGGTCCTGGAAATGCCGCCCGGCTACAACACAGCAGAAGCGGTTGCCGAGAATGCGACGGAGCGCTTCTACGCCAATAATCGCAGTTTGGTGATCGCGCTGGTTCTGGCGCTGGTCATCCTCTTGTTCGGTTTCGTCTGGTCGATCCGCTGGATCTTAAAAAAAATGACCGCGTGAGCTTGGGGCTAACGGCGCAGCGCGCGATCTTTCACAAAAAGAATTTTATTGTAATGACACTCGGAATGCCATTAATGTCGAGGGCGTCAGCGCCGACATGATAGGAGTCCTCAAACATGCGGATCAAAGCGGCAGTTCAGAATAAGGTCGCACGGTCGCTTTTCAGCATCGAACGCCGTAACGCAGCGCGCGCCAAGGCGGAGCGCGCCCGCCTTAAGCAAAACGGCGAGCACGTGGTCGAGTATTTTCACGAGGCCGGCGATCCGTACTCGCACCTGCTTGTTCAGCTCTTGCCGGCAGTCTGTGAGCGTTATGACATCGATTTGCGGATCCATGTTACAGCGCCGCCACCAGACTGGGCGGCGCCAGATCGCGAACGATTGAACGCCTATGCGCGCAAGGATGCTGAACGGCTGGCGCAGCGTGGCGGGCTCTCATTCAACGACCCCGGTCAACAACCTTCTGCTTCAGTCCTGACCGAGGCGAATCTGGGGCTCACAAAGGCTGCACGAGAAGGCACCTTTTTGAGACAGGCATTTGAGATCGGCCAAAGCATTTGGGCCCATCCCGTTGCTCAAAAAGATGTTTTATCGGAGCCAGCGTTGGATGTTACGCTTAATCAGGCCGCGATGCATCGCGATGAGCTCGGTCATTATCTTGGGGGCACGCTCTACTATGCGGGCGAATGGTATTGGGGGGTCGATCGCTTACACTTTCTGGAAGCACGTTTGCGCGAACTCGGCGCTGCCAAGACACAAGAGACGCGATTTCTCTTTCCACCTCACGAGGTTGAACGTCTCAGCCCAAAGGCGTCCTCGGCGGAACGCCCTGAGCTTCACTGGTATCTGTCGTTCCGAAGCCCTTATACCGGGATCGTCGCCGCGCGCGTCAAAGCCATCGCCGACGCCTTTGGCGTAGATCTGAAGCTTCGATATGTCTTGCCCATGGTCATGCGCGGGATGCAGGTGCCGCGCAAAAAAGGCTTTTACATCATGAAAGATACGGTGCGGGAGGCAGAACGGCAGGGCATCCCATTTGGCAATTCGGTCGACCCTGTCGGCGAACCTGTCGAACGGGGGTATGCCATCCTTCATGCCGCCATCCGCGAAGGGAAGGGCTTTGAGTTTGCCCAATCCTTCCTGTCGGGCGTTTGGGCGGACGGATTGGATGCGGGCTCGAATTCGGGGCTCAAAAAGATCACGGAACGCGCGGGTCTCGACTGGTCAAATATGAGGTCTTTTCTCGGCGGTGAGCATTGGCGCGCCGAAGCAGACGCCAATCAAAAAGAAATGTTCGACTACGGACTTTGGGGCGTGCCGAGCTTTCGCGTCGGCGACGTCGCCGCCTGGGGGCAGGACAGGTTATGGGTGATTGAAGACGCCCTGAACGCGCATGCGCGCCAGCAACAGGAGATTTGAAGATGCAGGTGATCAACGAGCTTGTGCCATCCAACCCAGAGCAAATGGCACAAATGGCAGAACCCGGTCCGAAAGGGCCTGTGTTCATGATCAATTTGCTGAAGTTTAAGGACAAGGCCGAATATGAGGATGGGCGCGAGACGGATCTGACGGGGCGCGAGGCTTATCAACTGTATGGCGCCGGCGTAGCGGGCCTGATCCCCGAATATGGCGGCCGTTTCTTCTTTATGGCGGACGTGACCTTTTTATCCCTGGGGCAGGTCGAGGAGCTTTGGGACGAGATTGCCATCGCCGTCTATCCTGACCGCAATTCATTGTTTCGCATGTCGACATCACCTGAATGGCAGGCCATCTCCGTGCACAGAGCTGCCGGCTTAAAAGGCCAGTTGAATATTGAAACGGTGGTGCCGGACCAGATTAAAGCGCTGCCCTGGCTGGATATGGTTTTCAAGGAGGTGTCGGGATGAGCTGGACCGTGCGGGGGTTGATCGGGATTGTTCTTGTCCTGATGCTCGGATTTCTTGGTTTCAATCTATTCAAAACGCAAATTGCGAGCACTGTTTTTGAACGTGTGATTGATCAACGCATCGGCGTCGATCGCAGTGCAGCGCTTGGCGATGGCTTGCATGTCTATCTCTGTGGCACCGGGTCGCCAATGCCGGACGCCTCGCGCGCCGGGCCGTGCCTTGGCGTGGTCGCCGGCGATCAAGCTTTTGTCTTTGATGTTGGTTCGGGCGGGGTGCGAAACCTGGGCTCGATGGGGTTTCCGATTGACCGGCTTGATACAGTCTTCCTGACTCATCTGCATTCTGACCATATTGATGGGCTGGGTGAGCTTTTGGTCTTCTCATGGGTAGGCGGCGCGCGGACAGAGCCGACGCCGATTGTCGGACCGGTCGGAACCGAACAGATCGTCACCGGGTTCAACATGGCCTATCAGATCGACAGCACCTATCGCACCGCACATCACGGACCGATTGTCGCCAATCCGAGCGGATTTGGCGGCGCCGCGCGCGAGATTACGCTTCCGGCCGGGCCGGCTGGGCAGGCAGTTGTTTTCGAACAGGGCGACCTCACGATCACGGCGATGCGAGTTGAGCATGCGCCGGTCGATCCCGCCTTCGGATATCGCATCGACTACAAGGATCGCTCGATCTCGATCAGTGGCGACACGATTTATCATCCAGCCTTTGTTGCCGCGTCGACCGGCGTTGACCTCATGCTACATGAAGCTCTGGATCCAGAGATGGTGTCGATGATCGGCAAACGATTGGGCGAACGTGGTCAGACGAATAATGCCAAGATTTTTGCAGACATTCTCGACTATCACGCGTCTCCAGAAGACGCTGCACGCGCCGCACAAGAGGCCGGGGTTGATCACCTGGTGCTTTACCATCTGGTGCCGCCGCTGCCGGTGCGACTGCTCGAAAGCGTGTTTATCGGAACGGCCGCATCCGAGTTTGATGGCCCGATCACGATCGGAAGGGATGGTCTCATCTTCAGTCTGCCTGCGGGGAGCGACCAAATAGAGAAAATACAAGGACTCTAAGCGTTTGCGTGACGCCTCGCGGTCATCAGGTCTATCGCTTTCCACCCCATGAAACCGATGACGATTAAAAACAGGGCCATTAGCAGCCTGATCTGCATGAACGAAATAAACGGCCGCGTCACGAAGACTTCGGTGTGCTCAAGCGCAGCAAACTTATAGCTGCCGCCCTCGACCATTGCCGGTTCAGACGCCATCTCGATCATGTCGCGCAAGGAGCGATAGCGGACGACGGCCACGCGATCGACTTGGTCACCATAATCCCCGAGCATCAATCCGACACGATTTGAGACAAAGACCGGATGACTGGCGCGTTTAAACAGGAGCGGCATGACAATTCCGGCATAGGTTCGATCCGCAGCTTGTGCTTCTGGTCCGGGTTTTAGGCGTTCCAGATTGACGGCGTAGAACTCTTTGCCATCATCCTTCTCAATCATCTCTCGGACATTCGGAACAAAGCTTTCCTCGCCATCCGCGGGCGCCCCGTGGATCGTTTCAAACTGTTCCATCAACCGGGCGCCTTCCGCCGCACTGATCGGTTTTCCATTGCCGCCATACCAGACGGAGAAAGCTATAAATGCAACGATCAGAACCGCGCTCCAGATCAGTTTTGCATAAGCCATGTTCTGCTCCATGTTCCGTCTTAAAATCGTCCACGCAAACGCGGTCGGATCACAGCGCTTCGGCTTCTTTGATCAGGGCACGGATGATTAGTTTTAGCGCCTTCTTGCCATTGTCGACCGAGAGCCCTTGGTCTTCTCGCAAGCGGCGCCAGGTCGCAAAGGTAAAATTGACTTCAAAGGCCGCGAACAAGTGCCGGTTCTGCGCCACTTTCCTCGGCAAGATGGTTTTCAAGGAAGACCGCAATAGCTGCACTTCGCTGTGATATTGTTTTTGCAGAAATTCCGATTGGAACCGGCGTAAGACAAGCGCGACTTGCATCGGGAAAACCGATTCCCAAAGCTCAGCATTGCGGTCCACAAGTTCGATCAATTGGTCACGCCAGTCCGATGCGTCGAACGGGGCGACAACTTTCGGCATGGTCACTGCTTTCAACTCTTCGGTCATTTCCTCGAAGATGCTTTCCATGTCTTCGAAGTGCCGGAAGACGGTCCGCAGGCCGACACCCGCGCGGTCAGCCACCGCCGCCGCGGTCGGTGTCATATCTCCTTCGCGCAAGAGATCGAACATCGCCTCGATGATTTGTCGGCGACTGCGCCCGCTGCGCATGCGCCGCCCGTCGTCAGATGTATCCGTTATTTCAGGCCAGGGAGTTTGCTTTTTGGTCGACACAATCGAATTCGTCCCACTGTTTTGATCTGTATACGAAGTTTGCAAATTAGACGCCATGCGCGGTTTGCTCAGTTGGGCCAGACGACATATTCATCCTCCGGCTCTATCCCTTGCACGACCGTTTTATCGATCGGAATAGGGCTCTCAATCGTATGTGGATAAAGCGGGCTGACGGCACTCGCTTGATGGGTTTCAATGAGCGCTTTAAGCTCAGCGAGCTTGTCTGGGCGGATTTCGGCCAGATTGTCCTGCTCCGTCGGATCATTCACCAGATCGAACAGCCAGGCCTTATCCTGCTGCTCATTGAGTTGCAGTTTCCATCCGCCCGCACGAACAACTCTATAAAAGCCAGATTGCCAGAAAATAGCGTCATTCGGCCGTTCAATCGTACCGGTGCCGGTCGCCAGTGGCAGCATGTCGTGGCCATCAATGATGAGATCGGAGGGTAGGGCGGCCCCGGCTGCCGCTACCAGGGTTGGCATTAGATCGATATGTGCGACCGGTGTGTCGATAACAGTTCCGGGTGCGATCTGGGCTGGCCATTTGACGAGCATCGGAACGCGAATGCCGCCCTCAAACAACGTGATTTTGAAGCCGCGAAACGGATCATTGACCTGAGGCAGGCCGATATAGCCTGCGCCGCCATTATCGCTGCTGAGAACAACGATTGTGTTCTCCGCCAATCCTTCTTGTTCAAGCTTATCCATCACGCGACCGACGCTGCGATCCAAGGCGCGGATCATCGCCGCATAAACCCGCAAGCGATGAGGTTGGATGTCGCCAACAGCGTCGAAGTCTTCCTGGGTTGCTTGCAAGGGCGTATGTGGCGCCCAGTGCGCAAGGTAGAGAAAGAAGGGGCGATTCTTATTCGCCTCGATAACGTTCAGGCTCTCATCGGTCCACCAATCCGTGAGATAGCCGCCGGGCTCAAACGGTGCGCCACCATTGAAGGAAGCGGCATATTGCATGCTCGCCCAGAGAAACTTGTCAATCGGATCGAAGTCGAGCTTGGCATTGACGACGTTCGGATCGTCTTCGTTCAAATACAGGCCGCTATGCATGAGCAGGCTTTCTTCAAAGCCTTGCGCATTTGCACTAAATTGATCACCGCGCCCGAGGTGCCATTTGCCAATATGGACGGTGTGGTAATCGTGGTCTTGCAGGACTTCCGCGATGGTGACTTCCGAGCCGGGTAATCCCTGGCTCTGATATGGCACCGCCACTTCGCTCGCTGCCGAATTATAGACAATATCCGGCAAGGCCCCGCGGTTCATACCGTTGGCGACGGTTGAAACGATCCGCCCCATACCGGCGGGCATGGGGGTGAACTCAAACCCTGTTCGGGTTGGATAGCGACCAGTCATCAACATGGCCCGAGACGGTGCACATGTGCCGGTGCCAGAATAGGCCTGTGTGAAATTTGCGCCTTGCGCGGCAAGGCGATCGATATTCGGGGTTGGGACGCGGCCATCCGCAACGCCGCCGCCAAACGTGGTCAGGTCATTATAGCCGAAATCATCCAACAGAATGAAAACGATGTTTGGCGGGCGATCCTCGATCGGGATCTGCGCCGTTTCAGGACCGGCCTGCCATGCCACCGGCTGGAAAGGGGCAACGTCAATTTTGTTTGCGGCCGCGCGGTTGAGCACCAATTGAGTCAGGATGGCCGCGCGGTTGAACCAGGCCAAGACGCCCAATGCGATCAGGACCAGCAACAACCCCGGGATGAGTTTTTTCCACATTGCGCTTGCCTCACTCAAACAAGATTTCGCAGCCGGAGCCGGCCAACATGGCATCGACGGCGCCGCGCTCATTATCTGTCAGGCGCGCATGATCGTTGCGTAACCAGCCGAGGCACTTGGCCTGGTATTTAAACACCGGTTGCGTCCAGGCGCGGCCATCGATCTCGGTTTCGAAGCTGGTTTCACCAGACATCGCGGCTTGCGCATTTGCGACCATGGCCGGGGCGTAGGTGCGCCCGATCTCGGACAATAAAGGTGATATGGCAGCACGCGCCTCGTCAGGCGTGAACCAGTCATCGTCGGACGGGGTCAAACCGGACAGGTCATCCATCAAATCTACCCAGGCCCGAACGCGATAAGACACCCGTTGCGTGATCGCCGCGGAAGTTGGTTCGACAATGGCGAGTTGGGTCAATTGCCCAAATAGCGCGAAATCTGCCGAGGACGGGCGGGCACCGAGAACGAAGCCTTTTTCGCCAATCAGCGCGTCGAGAATTGCAATCAGTCGCTCATATGAGGTCTCAATGGTTTCTGCCGTGATGTCGTTGGACCCGACCACATAGAGGCGTTCAATCTGGCGCTTGGCGAAATAGTCGGCGAATTGTTCCGCCTGCTCAGGCGCCGCCGTGTTGGTGCTCCAATAAACCAGCAGCGGCGCGGCGTTGCGCCAATCGGCTTCATGGGCCCAGCGAAAGTGGAACATGGCCTTGGTCAGCCACTCGTCGGCATAGTCCTCTATCAGATCATTGAGGAACCGAAGAACCGGATCTGTGGGAATCACGGAACGGCCTGCATGCTCGGTTTCGAGGCGTCGGATGATCGGGGTTGAGTCGGTCACCGGCGCCAGCGCGCCATCCTCACCATCGGGGAAGAAGAAGGTCGGCAACAGTCTCACCTTCGGTGCTGGATAGCCCTCCGGGATGCGATCAGCGCCCCAATAAACTGAAAACGGCAGATGCCGATACCGCAGGACACCAAGCATTTTACGCGTATATGGCGATCCTGGCGCGCCGGTGAGTTCCAAGCGTCGGTTTGATGGCATTGTTCAAAGTCCTCCCAAGTAAGAGGATCATAAATGGCACGTCGAATGTCAATACATCAGAGCCAGCAAATCTGGCGCGGTATGCTTGAGTTTGTTTGCAATCTCGATCATCAAGCCAGCGACAAGACGTCGAGGCCCTATGCACATGAAGCTCAAGATCGATCCGACCGAAATCAAAGGGTTTTTGGCGCATGAGGAAGCCGCGCTCCTCTACAAGATGGCGCTCGAATGCGCCCCGCGCGGGCCGTGCCTGGAGATCGGTGGCTATTGTGGAAAGTCGGCGACATATATCGGAGCAGCTTGTGTCGAAGCCGATGAGATCCTGTTTTCGATCGATCATCATCGCGGCTCGGAAGAGAACCAGCCCGGGTGGGAATATTTCGATCCAGAGGTCTGGGACGAAGCTGCTGGCGCGGTCGATACGCTGCCCTTTTTCCGCGACACGATCCGGCGCGCAGGTCTGGAAGATACGGTGGTGCCGGTAGTTGGACGCTCGATCGACATTGCCAAGCGCTGGCATACGCCCCTGAGTTTCCTGTTCATTGATGGTGGCCATACAATGGAGCATGCACTGAACGATTATCGGGGATGGACGCCGCATCTGATGCCGGGGGGCGTGCTCGCCATCCATGATGTCTTCCCCGATCCGGCCGATGGTGGGCGTCCGCCATATGAGATTTATCAGCGCGCGGTCGCCTCGGGCCTGTTTGTCGAGGAACAGGCGGTTCTGAGCTTGCGGATCCTACGCCGACTTTGAAACGCGCTCAGTCAACAAATTACTCGCTCCAGAATATTCGAACAAAGCGTCTGCTGCGAGAATGATCGCGGCTTGCGTCCAGGCCGGGCGTTCTTTCGGCCAGAAAATGTCTTCTTCAAGCTGCCAGCCCATCCAGTAGACACCGTTCATATCGGTGCTCTTGTGCAAGCTTTCAAAGACGCGGCTCGCCTGATCTCTTTCCCCAACACTTAACAAAGCTAGCACGAGTTCTGCCGACTCCGCCATGGTCACCCAGGGTTGGTCAGAAACGCAGCGACAGCCCTCACCTTCGATGACGAAACGGTCCCATTCACCGACCAGGCGTGCTTTGGCGTCCACTCGAGCGAACGCGCCGGACAAAACCGGATAATACCAATCCATCGCAAAGCGCGCGCCATGCCCGCGTACATCAAAAACGTCTGGATGGTGCCGCAGCGCCGTGTCGAGCCTATGCAATGCTCCGCGCCAGGGATCACAAGGTACGCCTAGGCGTGTGGCAAGGTAAATCCCGCAATCCAGGCTCTTGGCGATGGAAGCGTTGCCCGCCAGCAATGCATCATCTTCGCGCGTGCCCATCGCTTCATAAGACCAGGAGAAACTGCCATCCGTGCGTTGCAGCGTAAGTACAAAATCGAGCGCTGCTTGGATCATCGGCCACCAGGTACGCACCTGGTCCAAATCGTCAGTCGCGCGTAAATAGTGCGCAACGCCGACGGCGGGGTAAGCACAGAAATTTGAATCCAGAAAAGACGGTGCCGGTTCGCGGCTGAGATAATCGCGGTCGACCATAGGCAGCGTATTGCCATACTCACCGAACCAGGCCCCGTCGTCGCGTTGCGTTCGGAGCAAGTAGTCAAACGCTGCGACAGCCGCTTCGCGCGCCCCCATGACGGTCAAGGCCATGGCACTTTCGACATGGTTCCATGGATCCCAAGGCCCGTTTTCGAACCAGGGAATAGCTCCGTCGGAGGTCTGGACGTCGCGGATCCGTTTCAGCGCAGGCTGCAGATCGGGCAGAGCCAGGGTCAGATCGGATTTAAATGATCCATCCATCAGCGCGGTGCCTTCGCGTCGAAATACATCACCAGGCTTTTCCCCATGACTGGCGATAGGACCGCGTCGAGCGCGCGCGTGATCCAGGGTTTTTTCATCAGATCCCACACCAGAAAATCATGATAGGTTTTTACCCAGGGATGATCATCCGAGCGTTCCCAGAACGCACATTTCAACCACCAATAAGGAACGTGGATGCCGTGAGCGTGATGGCGCTTGATTATCCTGAACCCGCGCCGTTCGATCGATGTCTTGAGGTCGACTTCATCGAATATTCGAATATGACCGCCCGGCTGATAGGGATATCCGTTCGGCGGTGGCGCCAGCTGCCAACAGATCCGTTCGGGCCAGGCATGCGGCACGGAAACACAAAGACGACCGCTCGGTTTCAAGATGCGCCGCATCTCGACCAGGGCGGCATCATAGTTGGGCAAGTGTTCCAAAACTTCTGAACAAATGATCGCATCGAAGAAATCGTCCTCGAACCGCAAGGCCGTTGCGTCGCCGGTCTCGAAGGTGACCTGGCTTTTTGAAACGGGAAGAGTTGCGAGGCCTTCGCGCGCTCTGTCCAGCGATGGTTCGTCGAGATCAATGCCGAAAATCTCAAATTCGCCGAGCATGTACAGGCCGTGCACGTGGCGCCCTTCACCGCATCCGAGATCGAGGACGCGATCGCCGCGTCGCAGGCCGAGATGTTCCAGCTTGGCGGTCAGCATTGGTCCGCAATCGCTTGCTCGAAGAAAGCGAGATATCTTGGCGCGATCTTCTCCCAATTGAACTTGTCTTGTGCGCGTTTGAGGCACGCGGCCGAGACCGCCGCGCTGCGATCCGGGTCATCAAAGAGGTCACCGATCGCCTTCGCCAGCGCGCCGGCATCGCCCTTGGGGACAATGATCCCGGCATCTCCGGCGACTTCGGGCAAAGCGCCGCCATCAGTGACAATGACCGGGGTCCCGCAACTCATAGCCTCGGCCGCCGGGAGGCCAAATCCTTCATAC
Source organism: Hyphomonadaceae bacterium (assembly GCA_024743315.1). Lineage (GTDB taxonomy): Bacteria > Pseudomonadota > Alphaproteobacteria > Caulobacterales > Hyphomonadaceae > Henriciella. The sequence goes on along the minus strand of JANSWU010000003.1, from coordinate 311,795 downwards.
AGGGATGGCGTCACGGCAACCGAGGCACGGCGGAACTCGTCCGCCAGCGCGTCGCGACTGAGATCGCTTTTGAATTGCACATGTCGATCAAGCTGACGGTCTCTGATCGTACGCTTGGTCGCACCATTACGAAGTTTACCAATAACGATGAGCTCGGTCTCGGGATGTGACTGCAAGAGCTGATGATATGCCTCTAAAAGGATGTGCAAGCCTTTGAGCGGCGTGTCGGCGCTGGCGGTTGTGATAATTCGACGCGCCGAGCGTTTTACGGTCAGGTCCGGTCGGAACGTATCTTGATCAACGCCAAGTGGGATGGGCTGAATGCGCTCCGGCGCGACGCCAAACTCGGAAACAATATCAGCCTTGGCCAGTTCAGAAGGGCAGGTGATGGTGTGCAGCTTTCGCGCTTCTCGGACTTGCATATGATGGAACGCATACCAGCGCCGAACCAGCCAGCGATGTTTCCAATCGGGCGCGGCCTCCAAAGCCAGTTTCAAATCATGCGTGATCGGGTGATGAATGGTGGTCGCCAGCGGTATGCCAAGTCGCGTCGCAATTTTGGTGATGCCAGTCGCCAAGGTCTGATTGTCGAGAACAATATCATAATTGACCAATGAGCGTTTCAAATGAGCAAAAGCGCGCTGGCCGAACGTATAAGGTTCAACGAATTTGCCGGATAGATGCCCGAAATATTCATACGTGTCGGTCGGGTTTAGCAAATGCTTTGGGCGAAGCGCATAATGTCCGTTATTGGGTTGCGCATAGAGGTCCAGCGACGGCAATTTGATCAAGCGGACATCGCCGCTCAGATGTGGGTAGGGCGGGCCGGAAATCACATCCACTTTGGCGCCGGCTTTCGCCAGTGCGCTCGCAAGATAGTCAACATAGACGCCTTGCCCGCCAACTTTCGGATCAGACCGATAGGAGAGGATGGCAATGCGTAGGCCATCTGATGGTGCACGCTGAGACACACTCAAGCCGTCTGGTTTGTGGCGCAGGTCGAGCATGAGGTCTTTGGTGGCGTCCTATATGGCTTGTCGCCTCGACCTGTACGGATCAGCGGGTGTTGCGCAACCCTGAACCTGAAAATTCGCGAACAATCCACGCGCTGCCAAAAGGTCAGGCGGCGAACAGCGACTTTGCTGCGGCTGGCCCCAATCAAGCCGCTTGATCGGGGCCAACTTCACTCGGACTACAGACGACCAGCAATGTCCCTAAGTGTTGCTTCCAGACTATCCATCCGGGCCGCTGAAATTGCATCAGCGTCGGAGGTGTCGAGATCTGAAGCCGCCCGGCGTAGACCGCGGCGCAGGCTGCGGTCACGATTGCCAGCTGCGATGGCGGTTTCGGCATCGATCAGCAATTGCTCAAGGCTGTCAGCGTCCTCGCTCGAAAGCGCGGCGCTGCGGGTCAACTGATCGACATAGGCGCGCGCCACCGTGGGATCGGCCTCTGGCCAGGACACCTCGAATTGCTGTTGCGGATTGAACAGTTCGCCTTGGTCAGCGACTTCAGCGGCTGCGACCTCGCTGGCGCTGATATGATCACTGGTTGCGAGTTCAAAGACGTCGAGCCCGCGTACGATCTCCGTGCCATAAATCCGCCCATCATACCAATAAGTCGACCAGTACCCGCCCAGAACGAGGCGCTCTTCGTGGATCGGTCCGCGATCGAAATAGGCAATCTCCTGCGGGTTGGCGCTATCGGTGAAATCGATGAGCGACATGCCGCCCTGATACCAGGCCTGAACAAAGATATCCCGTCCCGGCACCGGCACAATGGAGCCATTATGCGCGACGCAGTTTTCCTGTTCACTTTGCGGCGCAGGGATCTTGAAGTAAGAGCGGAATTCCAGCTTGCCATCGACAATGTCATAGATCGCATTGGCGCCCCAATCCATCGGGTCGGAAGGGCGACACCGCGGTCGGCTGCCGCCGCCCCATTCATCCGTGAACAGGACTTTGGTGCCATCATTATTGAACGTGGCGGAATGCCAATAAGCGAATTTCTGATCCAGCACGGCGTCAATCCGGACAGGGTTATAGGGATCAGAAATATCGAAAATCACACCATTGCCGGAACAGGCGCCAGCGGCGATGTTCTTGCTAGGGAAGACCGTAATGTCATGGCAATGATCGGTGCGGGCGCTACGCTGCGTGTCTTCGCCATGGTCACCGCCTTGCCAAAGACCCGCCATCTGACCTGACTCAGTATCCATGAATACGGTAGGACTATCGACGATTTTGGCTTGCGACGGATCATCGACGGGAATTTCAATCACGTCGATGCGGAACAGCGCCGTGCGATCGTCACCGGGGACGTCGCCGATGCAGCCTTCGAGCTCTTCTTCGTCCCGAATCGAGGCCGTACCAGAATTATAGACGATGATTTTTCCATCACTGGTCGGGCCGGAGACGACTGAATGCGTATGTGATCCGCGGCAGGTTTGAACTTGCCCAACCTGAACTGGCTGGGTTGGTTCTGAAATATCGAAAATGCGCAGCCCCCGGAACCGCTCTTCGCTGATATCCTCAGAAACGCCCTGGCGCCCACAATCAACACGTCCACGGGTTTGTTCCACCGACATGATCAAGAGATCACCGACAATAGAAACGTCGCCTTGGCCCCCGGGGCAAACCACTGAGGAAATCAAGGTCGGTTCGGCCGCTTCGGTGAGCCGGTAAATGTTGAAACCGTGATAGTTGCCGACGATCAGCATGTCGCCTGAGAAGGCCATGTCCGTATTCGAGAAGCTGAGTAGCGGCGACCGTTCACCCCATTCGGTTTCTTCGTTCGACTGATCGTCTTCCGGGTCGCGGGAGGGTGCGGCGTCCGCCTCGGGCATCTCAGCTGTCATCTGATGAGCACCATGTTCGCCATGACCCTCGTGTTCCGCCATTTCCATTGCGCCATCATCTGCCGTGTCTTCATCCGCGGGCTTGATGGGAGGCAACCCAGCCGGGTTGTTGGGATCGAAAAAGCCGGGTGGCTTGGGCAAACTTGCAATCTTGGTCAAGTTCGAGATCGCTTCTCCGGCGTCTTGGAATCCGGCAGACAGAGCCGCGCGTGGATCCGGTGACAGGCCTTCGAGCAAGGCGTTCATGCGCTCGATCTCGGCGGTTTGGTCATTGGTGATATCATTGACGAAGTCGAACAAGACTGGGTCATAGGCCGAGCCGGGCTTGTCGAGGAGATCCTCGACCATGGTCACGGCCCCTTCATGGTGACGGATCATCAGGGTCAGGAACAGCTCATCAAAGGCGACGCCGTCGGATGCGGCCAGTTGTGACATCTGTTCGGGCGTCGCCATGCCCATCATCTCATGCGACATGTGTGTGCCATGATGCGCGTGCTCGCCCGGCGCCGCCTCACCGCGATCGGTCAGCCAGCCGGTCATGAACTCGATCTCATCTGTCTGAGAGCCATCAATGCGCCCGGCAATGTCGACAATATCCTGATTATTGGTGCGATCTGCCACCAGGGCAGACATCTCGACCGCTTGCTGATGATGCGGGATCATGTCCTGCATGAAGCGGACATCGTCGATCGAGTAACTCGTATCGGCGATGGTCGCAGCTTCGTCCGCCGTCAAGGCTTTGGCGGGTTCGCCAGGGGCGCCAGGTTGCACAATCACCACATCCTCTGCGATGGCTGATCCGGCCGCCAAGCTTAGCGCGACCAGACTGGTCGCAGCTCGGGCCAAGGTGTGTCTCTTCCAACTCTGTGATATCGCGCGCATGCGTGTCCTCTCTCTTACAGGGCGTTTAGGGTCTGATATGGCCTAAACCGCATTTCTGGCAATCACGAACGGCGAACTGTCGGGATTATGAACCGGATATGCCTCCAATTGCCGCCACTGCCGGAAAGATTTGCCGCAGAAAAATATCCGGCTCCATGCTTGCGCAAATGGTGGAGACAGTAGACAGTGTCTTCCTATGCTGACAGATAACGCGCCGCCTTTGGATATGAACAAAACCGTCGAACGCCCCCGTGCGGTGGTCATCGGAAGTGGTTTTGGCGGGCTCGGCGCCGCCGTCCGGCTAAGTGGGAAAGGCTATCACGTCACAGTCGTCGAGCAGCTCGATGCCCCAGGCGGTCGTGCCTATACCTACCATCAGGATGGCTTTGTGTTTGATGCCGGGCCAACCCTTTTAACGGCGCCGCATATTTTTGAAGATTTGTGGAAGGCTGGTGGTGGGCGCCTCGAGGATGACATCGAGATCAAGCCCTGTCTGCCCTTCTACAAGATCCGCTTTGATGATGGTGACACCTTTACGTGTAGCGGTGACCACGAACAGATGCGCGCTGAGGTGATGCGGGTATCACCCGAAGATGCCGAGGCGTTTGAACGCTATCTCGATATGAGCCGCGAGATTTATGACATCGCCTTCGACAAGCTCGCTGATAAGCCGTTTCATAGCCTCACGTTTACCCTGGCAAACATGGCAGACCTAGTGCGCCTGGGTGGTTATCGATCAGTCTATCAACGCGTAAGCCAGTTTTTCAAAAGCGAGAAATTGCGGATCGCTTTCAGTTTTCATCCGCTCTTCATTGGCGGCAACCCGTTTTCGACCACCGCCTTTTACTGTTTGATCGCCCATTTGGAGCGCACATTTGGGGTGCATTATGCGGTGGGGGGAACCGGGGCCTTGGTGCGCGGCTTGGTCAATCTGCTGGAACGCAATGGCGGGCAGCTAAAATGTAATAGCCGGGTCAAGACCATCCTGCATGAAGGCAATCGGGCGACTGGCGTCGAATTGGAATCGGGAGAAAGGATCTCGGCTGATCTCGTCGTGTCCAATGTCGATCCGGCGTGGACTTATGGCAAGCTGCTCGGCGAAAAATCGCGGCGACGCTGGACCGATCGAAAGATTGCGCGGTCAGATTTTTCGATGAGCCTATTCGTCTGGTATTTCGGAACCGATCGGAAGTATGAGCATGTGGATCATCACTCAATCGTTCTGGGCCCCCGGTATAAGGGGCTCTTGGACGATATCTTCACGCGCAAGCACCTGACCGAAGATTTCAGCCTCTATTTGCATCGACCAACCAAGCATGATCCGTCTCTGGCGCCGGAAGGGTGTGATACATTCTATGTGCTAAGCCCAGTGCCGAACCTGGCTTCGGGCGATGATTGGGACGCACTTGCGGAGGGCTACAAAACGCGCATTCAAAAGCGTCTTGAAGAAACCCTGCTACCAGGTTTTTCCGACCATATTGTCACCTCGCATTACATCACGCCGCAAGACTTCCAGGACCGCTACAGTTCGCATCTCGGGGCCGCCTTCGCAATGGAACCGAAACTGTTCCAGAGTGCCTGGTTTCGTCCTCACAATCGCAGCGAGGAGCTCGATGGCTTGTATATGGTTGGTGCCGGCACGCATCCTGGTGCTGGCGTGCCGAGTGTTCTGATGTCGGCAAAAGTCGTCGCTGATATGATCCCGGATGCAGCAGAGGTGATGGCTCATCGCGCCAAAATGGCTTGAGCCGCGAGCTGGCCCGACATGGTCGCCATGGGCACCCCGGCCCCCGGGTGGATGGACCCTCCTGCAAAATACAGCCCCTTGATTTTACTCTTGGCCGGTTTGCGCGCAAACGTGGCAAAAGGCGAGTGATTGGCGGCGCCATAGAGCGCGCCACCCGTGCCCGGGAATAAGGTGTGGAACCCCATAGGATCGGTTGTCTGAAACGGTGCGTCCGGTTCAAGTTGCAGACCGTATCGTGCAAGCAAGTCGCGGGTTTTGGCTTCGCTCCAGTTCAAGCGATCTGATGGATGATCTCCATCAGCCGGGGCGTTGACCAAGATCAGGAGGCGCTCGCGATCAACTGGCGGGTCTTCGCCAGAACGGTCCTGAGCACAGATGTAGATGGTCGGATCTTGCGGGGGGGTGCGAGACTCAAAAACTTGGTCGAACTCGCGCTTGTAATCATCTGAAAAAAGCACGGTGTGATAGTCGAGCTCAAAGCCGCTGGTCTTGGCGTGGGTACATGTGACAATAGCTGAGAGGGAACGCTGACCCGGCTCGATCTTCGTCGCCGAGGGTCGGGCCTGGGGTCCGAGCAAGCCCTCGCCAATGGCCGATTGGTCGCCATTGAATACGATCAAGTCGGCAGGCAGGCGCTCGCCACTGTCAAGCGTGATGCCGCTGACCGCGCCGCCATCGGTCTCGATTTGCGCGACGCGCGCACCAAACCGAAACTGCGCGCCATTACCTTCTGCTGCCCGCTGCATCGCCAAGGCGACAGCGTGCATGCCGCCCTCGACCAGCCAGACGCCATCCTGCTCGACATGCGCGATCAGCATCAATGTCGCGGGCGTCAAATATGGCGAGGAGCCGATATAGGTCGAATAGCGCCCGAACAATTGCCGCAATCTTGGATCGGAGAAATAGCGCTGCAATTTCGACCAATAGGTTTCAAATGGTCGGGTCTGCCAAAGCTTATCGAAGCGATGAAGCCCGATCCGCAGGCCGAGACTGATCGGATTTGGTTTTTGGGCAGCAATGAAGGAGTCCCGAAGCGTCTCGAACACTGCCTGGCTGTCCTTGCAAAAAGACCGATACCCGTCGGCATTATCCTGGTCAGCAAAGTCCGCGATCGCTTCTGCAGACTGATCAATATCCGTCCAGAGATCCAACTGGCTGCCATCGCGCCAGGCGTGTCGCGCCAAGCGCTCTGCGGGTGAGATCTTGATCTCGGCCTCGAGCGAACGGCCGGAGCGTTGAAACAAGCCTTCGAACACCCAGCGCATTGTAAACACAGTCGGGCCGCCATCAATTGCCGCGCCGCCAACTTGCAAGTGTCGCATCTTTCCGCCAACGGCGATTTCTTTCTCCAAAACGGTGACATCCATGCCAGCCGCAGAGAGATCCGTGGCAGCGGCCAAACCACCAGCACCCGCGCCGATGACGATAACCTTTTTCGGTGGACTCATGTGGCTCTGACCGCGCGCGCCCGGCGCAAAGGCCGGGTCACTTGTCGCTGATGATAGATGATCAGGGTCAGGCCGGTCACCAGCGGGATCGCCCAGAGCGCTGGGGCGAGCGCGAGTTCCGGGATGAACCGAACCGCACCAAAAGCGAAGAAAGCCGTATAAACCGAGATGCCCGTTCCAACCAACGCCTTGATATGCTCGGTCAACCATTCCAGAGGCCCCGGGGCGGTGCGCAGCATGAACCAGAGATTGGTGCCAACCGTGGCAAAGCCGACCATGGAAATGCCAATCATCATTGGCTGCGAAATCAGCACGCCCTGAATGGCACAATTGGCGGATGCGACGAACAGGATCACTTGTAATGCCATATTGAACCAGTTGCGATTACGCGCATGGTGTTCGCGATTGCGGATGCAGAGCCAGCCATACCAGGTCAGATTGATGGTCAGGATCGCCAAATAGAGCATCATCCAGCCAAAAATGCCGCGGATCAGGACTGGATCCGCGAACTCCTCAATATGCATCAGTTCCGGGTGGCTGGCGACAGGGTCAATGATCGACATGGTCGACATGGCGACGGCGCAACTGGCGGTCACTAGCATCATGCCAACAAAGGCTTTGCCCCACAATTTGTGGATGCGGGATCCCTTTTTGCCGATCACCGGAACCCAGAAGCTGATCAGTCCAGGTGCCCCGAAAATGATGTGAATAAGGATAAAGGTTTCAAACAGATGCAGATATGACATGGCTATGCTAACCAAACCGGGCTGGAGGAGTTGAGGAATGCTGGAAACGGACAAACGGCCAAGCGCTGCGCCTTATGTTCCACCGCGTCCGTCCAAGCTCTGGTCGGTGGCGGCCTTGGCGCGAACCCTGCGCCAGGGCGATGGCGATTTGCTCAGTCTGTTGCCGGGTGAGGCGTTTCGAATGGGGATCGGCACGCTGGGATATTCGCGTCGTTCGATTTACTTGTTGAATGATCCAGCCCTGATCAAACAGGTCCTGTTCGATGATGGTTCGCTGTTTCCGAAGAGTGATTTGATGGTCAACGCGTTGGAGCCACTGATCGGCGAGTCGATCTTCGTCACGGATGGACCAAAATGGCGGCGCCAGCGCGCGATGATCGATCCCGCCTTTTCGCATATGCGGCTCAATCTCGCCTTTTCGTCGATGACCGCCGCAGTCGAGGATCGCACGGCCTGGCTGTCGGACATGGCGCAAGACGGCACGCCCTTTTCGCTCGATCTGGCGATGAGCCATCTCACCGCCGATGTGATCTGTCGTACCGTGTTTTCTGTCTCGCTCGACAGCGACGTCGCCAAGGATGTGTTCGATGATTTCGTGATTTTCGAGCGCGACGTCGCGCAGGTCAAAATTTGGCGTCTGATTGTTGATCCGGCCTGGACTGCGGTGGATCAATCGCCGCAAGTGCTGGCGGCTTGTGAACGCATTCGCAAGCATCTTGGTGATCTGACCGACACCCACCTGAACGATGAGACCGGCCGCTATAATGATATTGCCAGCGCCGTGATTGCGGCCCGCGATGCCGACACCGGGGAGGCGTTCACGCGCGACGAATTGATTGATCAGCTCGGCGTTTTCTTTCTTGCCGGCCATGAGACGAGTGCCAGCGCGCTGACCTGGGCGTTTTACATTCTCGCGGTGCGTCCTGAATTGCGTCAGCGCGTGCGGGCCGAAGTGGAAGAGCGCGTTGGCGATGGGCCGATTACGATTGAGGCGGCGCGAAACCTGCCTTTCGTGCGCAGCTTTTTCAAAGAGGTCTTGCGGCTGTATCCGCCGATCACCTTCATGCCGCGCGTTGCCGAACAAGCGACGGAACTGGGGGGAAAGAAGCTGCGCCGTGGTGCGCTGGTGATGATTGCGCCGTGGACCTTGCATCGGCATGAAACCTATTGGCCTGAGCCGGATCGGTTCGATGCGGAACGGTTTCTCGGGACGCGGGAGCGTGAGGTTCAGCCCGGCACGTATATCCCGTTCGGACAAGGCCCGCACACCTGTATTGGCGCCGGATTTGCCACTTTGGAAGCTTCGCTGATTATTGCCAGCCTGATCCGGGACTTTGAATTTGAAGTGGTTGGCGAGCAGGCCGTGCGTCCAGTCGCGCGCCTGACCACGCGGCCCGCCCAGGAGATCAGCGTTCGGGTAAAGCGTCATCGAGACTGACCTCCCTTGGCGCCTGAATGGCGGGTAATTGGTCCTGGCCGTGCCAGAGAATGTCCCGCGTGACCGCATCGGCGAGCGGAATTCCTTCAAACAGGCCCTGACGAAGCGTGTCCCAAGACATCGGCGTCATCAGGAAGAAGGGCAGGGGATCGCGCCAGTCAAAGATCACGTCCTTGGTCGTCAGGACTTTCCCGAGCAGTTTGAAATAGCTTAGCGGTTTGGTGATCATGCCGATCGCAACCGTCAGCGCGGAATGCGCGTCCTGGAAGCTTGCGCGAGACCGATAGATCGCCCCGGTAAAGGCGTCTCCAGCGACCATGGCAGCGACGGCTTTGGGATTGAGCACGTGGATCCCGCTGGTCAGTCTTGGATTGCACTCGATCGCGAACGGCGTGCCGTCCTCGGTGACGAAAAAGTCGAAGGAGATGAATCCGGAATAGTTCTCTGATGCGACGAATTTTGAAATCCAGTCATTCACAACCGGCAGATCATCAACCCGTTTGAAGCGGACGGAAACCGTACCGAGATAAATGTCGCCTTCATATAAGCCGGTGGCGAGGACTTGGCCGTCTTTGACAATACTGAATGAACTGATTTGTCGCCCATACAGGCGCTCTTGGACGAGATTGTCTGGCGACTGATCGGCGACTTCAAGCTGAGCGCCTTGTTCGGATAGCCTCAGACCAATCCCAGAACAGCCATGGATGGGCTTAACGACATAATCTGTACGCTGCGCGAGCGCCCGCGCCTCGGGTGTGTTTGCGCGATGCGTCTCGGGTGAGGTGAGCCCCCGCGCGCGGCAAGTCTGAGCGAATTTGAGCTTATCGTGCAGGTTTGCCATTTGTTGAAATTGCGGGCCGAACAACTTCGTACCGGAGGGGAGCATTGGGCCGATCCGTGACGCGTACAGGGCTTCTTCCGAGATTGGAATGACGAGGTCGATCTGTTCCCGCCGAACAATTTCCAAAAGCTCGTCGAGATAGGCCTCAAGGTTTTCGACCGGCGCTGTGACTTGATACGATTTAGCGATGGCCGATGACGGTTTGGCCAAATGCCACTTGAACGGTTCTGCAATCACCACGCGATGGCCTGCACGAGACAGTGCCCGCGCCAGTTCCAGGCCTTTCGCCAAGCGACCGAGAGTTAGCAAGACATTCATGCTCAAGGCTCTTCCTGCGTCGTCTGTTGCCTTCATCCCAGCACCTGACCGTTCAGCCAAATGCTCTTATAGCGAGTATGTCACTTTATTTGGACACTTGGTAGTGTTGTCTTGGCTTGATCCGCAATTGTCGCGATTCCGTGCTTCCTTCCCGGGAATGAATCCGTCATAGCGCAGAGATGATTGCGTTTTTCCGAAACAATTCCCGCTGGATCGCGGGTGGCTTTTTGCTGACCTTCTTTTCTTCTTTCGGACAAACTTTTTTCATTGGGTTGTCCGGCGAAGAATTGCGCGAAAAATTTGATCTCAGCGATGGTGAATTTGGTGGGATTTATATGATTGCGACCATTGGGAGTGCGCTGACCCTGCCGTTTCTCGGGCGAGTTCTGGATCATATGCCGGGATGGAGAGTCGCGCGGTTTGTGATTCCGGCTCTGGCACTCGCTTGCCTGTTGATCGCCTTTGCACCGAACCTGATCATTTTGGTGATTGCCTTATATGCGCTGCGCCTGCTTGGGCAGGGTATGATGACGCATATCGCTTATACCGAGATTGGGCGTTGGTTCGTCGCCAATCGTGGGCGAGCGACGTCGCTGATTGTGCCGGGGCATCAAACGGGTGAGGCGCTATTGCCGATCGGGTTTACGCTCATCGCTGTCGCTCTGGGGTGGCAAGCCGGATGGGTCATCGCCGCCATATTACTCAGCAACGTCGCATATCCTGTCATTCTCCGGCTCTGGCGCGTTGAGCGCGCGTCGCAAAGCGCGGACCCGGATTTGACCAGTGCGCGTCTCGGGCCAGACAAGACGGTCGCTCAAGTAGCGGCTGACCCTGTGTTTTATGCGCTGCTGACCGGTGTGTTGGCGCCCCCATTCATTGGTACGACGATCTTTTTTCATCAGGATTATTTGGTCGAGTTGAGAGGCTATGATCCGCTCGCTTTTGCTGGAGCCTTTCCAATTATGGCCATTACAACAATCGGGTTTTCTTTGCTGAGTGGTCAAATGATCGACCGCTACGGCGCAATCAAATTATTGCCATTCTACCTTGTTCCACTCGGTGCCGCGTCTTTGGCCGTTGGTGTGCTCACGCCCCTTTGGGGCATTTATGCGTTCATGTTTCTGGTCGGCGTCAGCTACGGCTTCACAGCACCCTTGATTGGTGCCCTGTGGCCAGAGGTGTATGGCATTCGCAATTTGGGGTCCGTGCGCGCCATTGCGGTCGCCGCAGGGGTCGCAGCTACGGCTATCGGGCCAGGCCTAACCGGATACCTGATTGATCAAGGCGTACCGCTTCCCGACCAGATGATCGCCATGAGCGTTTGGTGCATGGCCGCGAGCGTGGTGCTTGCGCTGACTGTACCAGTGATCCTTCGCCGAAATCTGTTGTCGCACGAACAGTAATAGAGATTGCGGTTAGGCGTGTTTCTTGCTTTTAGGAAAGCCTGAGCCATTTGGTCTTCACAGAAGCGAGGATTGATGGGGGGCTGTTAGCGAAGCGATGGCTGCGCTGCGGATTGAGAGTGTCAAGAAATGACCCAGCGGGACTATGATGTAATTGTTGTTGGGTCTGGGTTTGGCAGCCTGTTTTTTCTCAAGAGGTTCCTAGCGCGCAGCGGCAATGTGCGGGTTGCACTGGTTGAATGGGGGGCGGACCGTTCACCGGACGAACAAACACGCGACAACAGCAATAGCAGTCGCTCGCTCGATCAATGCCACGATGAGGTCGGTGGTAAAAGCTGGGATTACACAGTCGGCCTGGGCGGTGGCACCAATTGTTGGTGGGGCCAGACGCCGAGATTTCTGCCGAATGATTTCAGAATGCGTTCGACATATGGCGTGCTGGAAGATTGGCCGGTGCAATATGATGATCTGGAACCCTATTACTGCGATGCCGAGGCCATCATGCAGGTCGCTGGAGCTCAAGCGATTGAACATATTATGCCGCGATCGCAACCCTTCCCGCTCCCACCGCATCGGCTGAGCACACCCGATCGGATAATGGCGGAGGCGTGTCCTGAGGCGTTTTTTCCGGTCTCGACCGCGCGCGCCTCGCAAGCCACTGCAAATCGTAATGCTTGCTGCGCACGTGTCGCGTGCAGCTTCTGTCCGGTCAACGCCAAGTTCAACGCCTATAACGGTATGATGGATGTGATCCGCGATCCGCGCGTCGATCTGTTTTTGAACGCCGAGGTCCGCCGGATCGAGCATCGCGGTAGTGTTGCGACAGGAGTTGTGTTTCGACAGGGCACAAGGGAAGAGCAGCTCAAGGCAGACCTTGTCGTACTGGGAGCAAATGCGATTCAGTCACCCGCAATATTGCTCCGCTCGGACATCCAATTGCCCAAGACTGGACGCGGGCTTTGCGAGCAACTCGCTTATGGGGTCGAGCTCAAGCTTGAAAACGTGGATAATTTTGATGGTGGCACGTATACGACTGGATGGCATTTTGGCGCTTACGATGGCGAACACCGCAAACATGCCGGCGCAACGCTCATTCAAGTTGAGAACCACGCCAAATTTGGGTTGCGAAGCGAATATGGCCGGTGGCGGCATTCTTTGCCGCTCATCCTAAACACTGAGGATATTCCGCAGGATCAGAACCGCGTCACGGTGACCGAGGCGGGCAAGGCGCGGGTCGAGTTCGACGATTATTCCAACTATGCCAAAGCAGGCTTTGAGCACGCTATGTCAAAAATGGAGCAGCTGTTCAGCGCACTTCCAGTCGAAGACATTGTCGTGCACGGGCAGCGTGAGACCGAGCACCACCTTGAATGTTCGTTGAGAATGGGAACAGACCCGAAGGCATCCGTCGTTGATCATATCGGCTTGCACCACACGGTACGGAATTTGCTCGTCGTTGGTAGTTCCGTGTTTCCGACATGTCCGCCCGCCAACCCAAGCTTGACGATCGCAGCCATGTCTCTCAGAGCCGCGGACCAATTAACGAGTTAGAGCCTTAGATCTGTGAACCTGTCACGTCGAACCTTGCTGACCAGTTGTGTTGCCGTCGCCTCCGCGACCGCAATTGGCACGGGTTTTTTGGCGCAAACGCTGATGGGCGGCTCACCCTTTCGGACTTATGTGAAACGCATCATCGAGCGCCGCCTGCCATATATCGAGATTGATCCAAAGACACTTGACCAGTTTGCAAGAGATCTTGAAGTCGCCTGGGCTCCCAACACGAAACAACGTCTTGCTTCTTTCGCGGGTGGTTTTGGTGGCAGTGTATTGAAAATGTTCCAACCGCACCGTGTCGATTGGTTCGAACGCAAGGTGCTGACGACTCTTTTGCTCAGCTCCGACTTTTTTCAAACTGGCGCAAAGAAAGGCAGCCAATTGACCTATTATGGTATTCGCGATGATGGCTGTTCGGCTTTCAGCTATCTCAGCGATGCGGCGCGTGAGACGATTGATCTCGACTAAAGGCGAGACCTTTGGGCAGTGGTGTTTTCACGGATCACTGAAATCAAGAAGTCGGGGGCAGTGTAAGGTGCGAGAAAGTCGCCCTGAGGCGCATACGCGACGGGAATGGCGAGCCGGTCGGCTTCTGAGTTCAATTGTTTCTGCCAATGATCTGGCGTTTCAGAGCCGGAAAAGGCGATGGCGTTACAGCCCGCGAACAAATTGTCTTTCAGCAAGTTGTCTGGCTGCAGAGACATCCGGAAATCGTAGTCTATGGTATGCTGGTCAACCGATTGAAAGCGCTGGCCGGCAGCGATGAAGTCGGCGGAGTTGGCATTGATATAAGCGACATCGCCGTCGCTTTGATGCATCAGAAGCCGGTAAAACTCCAAGGGTTTCCGTCTCATTCGGAATTTGATCCCGGCCGATGCGATCTTGAGGCCAGACTTTGATTGGACCATTTGACGGAACATTTGCTGCAACCACTTTGGTCGAAACACGTCGAGAATGTCCTTGTTAAATACGACATTGGAATAGAGCGACAAATCAATATCGGGCGACATCATGGAGAGGCGATAGCAGACTGGGTTGGCGCTCCCCATACCGAGTAAAACCGTATTCTTTAATTGCAGCTGTGTCAGCAGTGTGTGGATCAGCACCGCTTCCGTGGATGCTGTCGCGCCAGTTGCAACGAGGTCATCAGCGAATAGGTTGGAAGGGAGTTGGGTGGAGGTTCCAAAGCCCGGTCGCTCGACAAAGATGACCTGCAGTCCATTTGCCCACATTTGTTCACAAAAGGCGATCGAAGGGGGCATTGCATATTCGACGGAATTGAGGATCACCAAAGGGCGCAGGTGTGAGGGTTGCCCGCGATAGAGCATCACGCGAAAGGTAATGTTCGAATCACCGAGCGAGACCAGGGATTCGACGCGCGGTGATTCTTCTTTCTCAAGCGCGCTCATTTTAACGGCCGAACCCGTAGCGGCTTTGGCGGGACCAATGTTGATTGAGCCGGACCGCTGGCCGAGGGTTGGCGTCCATTCCAAAGCGTTGAGCGCGGTTGCGAGTTCCGCTGAGATCGCGGTCGCCATTCCTGACGTTTGAGACCTGCACGCGATCACTTGTTGTTGGAGCTGGCGAGCGAGGTAAGTGATCTCATCATCTGAGACACCGCCCACAGATACAGCTAGGTTATCGAACTTGGTCATCATCCACCCATTTGATGCCGCCGGTTCGCAGACTGTAACAGCGCTTGCGGTTCTGTTGTGTTCGGCCTGCTGCGCGACTTAGGTTTTTGGCCTTCCCCGGCAATCCCCGGCTCAATTGCTTTCTGCCGCTGAGCTGCATCATTTTAGCCATGAAAAGACCACACAGAAAAGATCAATTCGCGCAAAATTCCGCTCTTGCATTGCCTGCTCAGCGCGATAGGTCACACATTACCGGGACACATGATGCGCCAATTTATTCTTCTTTCAGTCTGTTTCTTGTTCGCCTTAGGCGCGCACGCCAACACTGACGAAACCCATCTTCGCGGCTGGCTGGAGCATGCGCGGGTGATGCCCTCGAATCTCTTGATGACGGCAAAGCTCGATAGCGGCGCGCGCACCACATCCATTCACGCCGAAATCCTGACCCAGACCGAGCAACCGGCTGAGAACGATGCGTCGGAAGGGTCCAATGGCTCGGATGAAATGGAAGGCGAGACCTTAAGTGCGGCTGAAACGAGCGCTACCATGCCCGACGATCCTCCGGCAGATGAGGTTGAGAATATTACGGATGGTGTGGTCTCAGAATTCATGCCTGAGAAAATCCGTTTTCGCCTGACCAGCAAAGGCGGGCGCAAGGTGATCCTGACACGCCCCGTGGAGCGCTGGGTTTCGATCCGCCGACGCGGCGGCGGATCGATCGTGCGCCCGGTGGTCAAGCTAGACCTCTGTATCGCAGGCCGGCGGGTCTCTGGCGAGGTCAATCTCGCCGATCGAAGTAATTTCAATTATCCGCTGCTGATCGGTCGCAACATGCTGACCGATGCCGCGATTGGGATCGATTCGCGCCAGATCTTCGCCTCTAAGCGAGCTTGCCCGCCTGAAGCTTGAGGCTGGCGCTTGCCAAACACCGATTGGTTCGGAACATATCTCACGAGATACAAGTCGCGGGAGGCCAGCATGAAACTATCCAAGGACACACCAGCCATCGTAACTGGCGGCGCTTCGGGGCTCGGGCAGGCAACAGCACGGGCGCTTGCAGCCTTGGGCGTGCCGGTGGCGATCTTCGACATTAATGACGCGCTTGGCGAAACCGTCGCCCGAGAGATTGGCGGTAGCTATTACCATGTAAACATCCTCGACGAAGACTCCGTGCTTGCCGGTTTTGAAGCGGCTCGAGATCATCAAGGACAGGAGCGCATCTGCGTTCACTGTGCCATGGCCTCCACACGCGGCAAAACGCTCGCCTATGACAAGGAAGCCGGGGGCTATAAGCGGCTCGATACAGAGACCTATGCCAAAGGGATCGCAGGCGTTTTGGTGGCATCTTATCGAGTCGCCTCTATTGCCGCGCTCGGCATGGCCAATGCCGATCCGATGGCGGACGACGAGCGCGGGTGCATTACTCTGACTGCCTCCGTCGCCGCCCAAGACGCTCAGATCGGACAAGTCGTGTACGGATCTGGCAAGGCGGGCGTAAATGGCCTGGTGCTCCCAATGGCACGGGATCTGATGAATGTTGGTGTTCGAGTAAATTCGATCATGCCGGGGATTTTCGCAACACCGCTCATGCTCGGTGCGCCGCAAAACGTATTGGACAGTCTTGCCGCATCGGTGCCGTTTCCAAAACGACTGGGAAAACCGGAAGAGTTTGCGTCGCTCGCGCTGGAACTCGCGCGAAACACCTATTTCAATGCCCAGACCATCCGTCTTGATGGCGCGATCCGAATGGCACCGCGCTGAGTCTATTGTGCTTGGTGGTTTAGCATTTTGAACTGCCCAAGATCGTTTTGAACGGGCAATCCCGCTTCAGCCCAGGTCACGAAGCCCTCGTGTGCAGATACGTTTTTGTAGCCTTGGGCATACAGCGCTTTTTTGACGAGTGCGGCGCGGCTACCGGTCCGACAGTAGAGAATTATTTCTGTCTCGGCATCCCTGACCGTTTCGGCGAAGACAAATTCGGCTTTACCGCGCGGGATCCATGTCGCGCCCGGAATATGCGCCATACTGAATTCGGACTCCGTACGCACATCGACAAGGACCAGGTCTGCATTCGCCGCTTGGCGGGCCTGGATATGTTCATTGTCCACAAACACAATACCAGCTCTTGCGGCCTCAGTAACCGCTTCGGGTGTCATGACCTCTTCGGCGTGCGAGACACATCCCACCAGCAACATAAGGGATAGGAGGGAGAAGAGTTTTGTCATGTTTTTTGCTCCTGACGTACCGATGATTTAAGCCGATGAGTTACGCGCTAGAGACTGAGCGTAATTTTCCCGAAATGTTTTTGACTGGCCTGATGGGCGAACGCATCAGCGATTTTGTCGAGCGGGAAATCCTGATCGAGAACCGGCTTGATATTGCTGGCTTCAATCGCGGCGATCATGTCTTCCTGGTGTTCGCGCGACCCGACCGTAATGCCGGACATGGTCAAATTTTTGGAAAAGAAGGCAGCTGTCGGCACTTCGCCCGAGACGCCAGTCAAGACCCCGATTAGGGAGATATGACCACCGACCCGACAGGCCTGGATGGATTGTGCCATTGTGCCGGGGCCCCCAATTTCGACCACTTCGTCGACACCGCGCCCGCGCGTGAGCTCTAGCGCCGCCCGACCCCATTCCGGCGTTTCCTTGTAATTGATGACATGATCCGCGCCGAGGGCTTTCATGCGCTCAAGCTTGTCATTTGAAGACGAGGTTGAGATCACCCGCGCGCCAGCCGCTTTGGCAAATTGAAGTGCGAAAACGGAAACACCGCCAGTGCCCTGGGTCAGGACCCAATCACCGGGTTTGACAGAGCCTTCTACGAACATGCCGCGCCATGCCGTCAAAGCGGCGCAGGGCAGGGTGGCGGCTTCGGTAAAGGAGTAGCCTTCCGGCATGCGCGTGAATGCGGTTTCCGGCATAGCGACCAGTTCCGCCGCGAAGCCATCCGCGCCGTCGCCCGGGACGCCGCCAAAACCCAATGCGTCAATGGTACCCTTTTGCCAGTCCGGGAAAAACAGGCTGAGCACATGATCGCCGGGCTTAAAGCGTGTGACGCCCTCGCCGATCGCTACCACTTCGCCCGCCCCGTCGGACATTGGAATGCGGCCATCATCTGTCGGAATGCCGCCCATCACGACGACAAAATCATGATAATTCAAAGAGGAGGCTTTTATCCGCACCAGAATTTCACCAGGTCCTGCCACCGGGTCTGGCCGCTCTTCGATGATCAGGTTGCCGGGACCACCTGGTTTTTTGACTGCTGCGACTTTCATACTCTTGCCCTCTTATTTGTTTCTCAATCCAAGTCGGCATGGACGCTGGGGAAGTCAATTGCCGCGAGCAAAACCGATCAAGCCGGCAAGAAGCCCGTCACATGAAACTTGTTGTACAGCAGCGCGGTTTCGCCCTAAGCCATAAGAAAATGGGAGGATTTGATGGCTATTCGTTACGCGCTGGTTGCGGCGGGATCATTGGCATGGGCCCTTGCCAGCTGTTCGCCGCCGCCCGAGACGGCGGCTCCAGAAACCAGTTTGCCAGCCCTTTCAGGCACCGAGAATTTTGTCGTGCAGGTTGCAGGAACAGAGATTGGCGCTCTGTCAGTGGATCATACATCGGGCCAGACGGCGATCGCGTATGAGTATCGCAATAATGGTCGGGGCCCGACCTATAACGAAACCATTCGTCTGAACGAGGCCGGCTTTCCGAACGAGTGGCGCGTGCAAGGCGCGACCACGTTCGGCAACCAAGTTGACGAGTCCTTCTTGCTCGACGGGACAACTGCGAATTGGACAGACGCAACCGGGTCGGGGTCTGCGGAGCTTGACGCGCCCGCAATTTATGTTGCGCAGAATGCCAGTCCGTACGGCTTGTGGCTGTATGCCCGGGCTTTGCTGGCCGATGAGGATCAAGCGATTGCGGCTTTGCCGGGCGGGACTTTGCAACTGACGGAAATGGAAACGCTCAGCGCCGCGGGCGCGGACGGTGAAGAGCCGATTACGGCTTATGCCCTGTCCGGGATCAGCCTTAATCCGACCTATATCCTGCTCGATGCGGACGGCGCGTATGTCGGTCTGATCACGCCTCGCTTTTCAGTCCTGAGGGATGGCTTCCAAGGGGCAGACGAAATGTTGCGGGCACGTGCCGTGGAATACTCTGCGCAACGCTTCGAGGACATCCAGGCACAGGTGGCGCGAAATTTTGATGGCCCGGTACGGGTCGACAATGTGCGCATATTTGACCCGCAGAGCGAGGCTTTGACCGATCCGGCTTCGGTCGTCTTTGAGGGTAATCGGATTACCGCGATTGAGGCACCGGGCAGCCGGCAGGAGGGCGAGACCGTAATTGAGGGGGCAGGCGGAACGCTGGTTGCCGGCATGTATGAAATGCACGGGCATCTCGGCCAAAACAGCGCGCTCCTGAACATTGCGGCAGGGGTCACATCAGTTCGCGATATGGGCAATTCGAATGAAGTGCTCGGCGAACTCAACAATAAGATCGAGAGTGGTCGTCTGGCCGGCCCGCGCATCATTCGCAGCGGATTTATCGAGGGGAAAAGCCCCTTCAGTTCGAATAATGGCGAACTCGTTTCAACCCAGGAAGAGGCGATTGAAGCGGTCCGTCGTTATGGCAATGGCGAGTTCCATCAGATCAAGATCTACAATTCCATGAAGGGCGAATGGGTTCCAGCGATGATTGAGGAGGCGCGCGCCTTGGGCTTGCGCGTCGCGGGACATGTGCCAGCGTTCTCCAATGCTGATCAGATGATCGCGGCCGGTTATGATGAGATGACCCATATCAATCAAGTCATGCTCGGCTGGGTGCTCGAGCAAGGCGAGGACACACGTACCCTTCTGCGTTTGACCGCGCTGAAACGCCTGCCGGAGCTCGACGTGGCGGATGATCGCGTCCAGGCGACCATCACGGCAATGGCGGAGCGCGGAACGGCGATTGATCCCACCTTGGCTATTCACGAAGCGCTGTTGCGCTCGCGCAATGGCGAAGTTCGAGCTGGCGTTGTTGATTACATTGATCATATGCCGGTTGGCGAACAGCGCGGGGCCAAAACCGCCTGGGCGGATGTGTCTGCCCCGGGTGATGCTGAGGCCTATTATCAGGCCTTTGACAAAATCATCGAGACTGTCACCGCCATGCGCCAGGCCGGGATCATGTTGGTGCCTGGCACCGATATGGGCGGCTCATTCGTTTATCACCGCGAATTGGAGCTTTACCAACAAGTCGGAATGACGGCGCCAGAAATCCTTGCCTGGGCGACCTATGGCATGGCGGACTATGTTGGCCAGGCCGACGAGCTCGGCTCGATTGAGGCTGGCAAATTGGCGGATTTCTTTCTCATTCCGGGTGATCCAACGGAAGACTTGAAAGCGATCAAGACGATTTCGATGGTGGTCAAGGATGGCACCGTCTATTTCCCGAGCGAGATCTATCCTTCATTCGGGATCAGGCCCTTCACCGACGCCCCAGAGCTGGTCGCGCCTTGAGCCAAGTTTCGAGGCCCGATCGCCGCGTCTTCCTCAAGCTCAGCGCGGCGGCGGCCTCCCTTGCGTCCTGCGCGCCGCGCTCTGGTTCAAAGCCAAAATCGGTCGCGGTGATCGGAGGCGGTATTATCGGGGCTTCGATTGCCTATCATCTGGCGCAGCAAGGCGCACAGGTAACTCTGCTGGAACGCGGCAAGCTGGCAGAGCGCGCCAGTCGAGGCACGTTTGCCTGGATCAATGCGACCTGGGCGAAACAGCCAAGGCATTATCATGCGTTCAATCAGGCCGGCCTTGCCGGTTGGAAGCGATTGCAGGCAGATCTCGACATACCGGTGCGATGGGGCGGATCGCTCGAATGGTTTCCATCTGCTGACCGACAGGCGCGTCTGGCGGAACAAATCGCTGAACAGGTTGAGTGGGGTGAGCCCGCGCGAATGATCAGTACGCGAAGGTTCGCGGAACTCGAACCCAATGTCGAAATTGGAGAAACTGATCAGGTCGCGTTCTCGCCAAATGATGGCGCCGTCGATCCCGTCTTGGCGACGCATATATTGGCCGCCTCCGCGCGAGCAGCCGGCGCCACTGTGCAAGAGGCGTGTGAGGTCGAATCCGTCTTTGACACCGCAAATGGCCGGGCCCAGTTGAAGACAAATTGCGGCTCCCTGGTGGTTGATGATTTTGTCCTGGCAACCGGCGCCGCGCCCCGGGTTACGCAGGCGCTTGCGGGCATTGATATTCCGCAACGATCGACGCCAGGTGTGATTGTCGTGACCAAACCGGTTTCCGAACGTTTAATCAATCGGATCATCGTTGCACCCGGTGTCCATATTCATCAACGCGACGATGGCAGGATCGTCTTAGGGGAACAAGATGGTGCCCCCGAAACGGCCGCTCACGCGGAGCGCCTTCGAAATCGTCCAAATCGGTTCCCAGACCCAGTTTTTGCTGTCCAGCATGCTGCTCGGATCCTGGATCTCGCAGAGCAATTCGTACCTGGTATGTCATCGGCTGAGATTGAAGATGTGTTTATTGGCTGGCGACCGCTACCGATTGATGGCCACCCAGTCATTGGTCGCAGCCCGCGTCGCAGCTCCGCCTATCTCGCGATCATGCATAGCGGCGTCTCGCTCGCGCCAATCGTCGGAGAACTCGTGGCGAAAGAAATTGTGACGGGCCGAAGCGCGCCAGAGATCGAGATGTATCGAGCTGATCGAAGCTTTGAATCGGTTCGACGATACTGAGGTTCAGGCACCGCCAAACGTGTGCCAGCCAGAGCTTAAAAATTAAAAAGTCCTCATGCTGCTGTTTCTAAGCACTTTTTCACGTGTGGAAGAAATCGGGGCTGCGTATACGAAATCCAACTTTGGATCGCAGGACGTCGCCATCAGATCCCCACAAGCGCGCGACCGGAACCGAGCCGAAGAACTGCGTAAAGCCCCGTGCTTTTGAGTTGAGTAATTAACAGGACTAGACGGATCCCGGACCGCGGGCGCCGTCTATTGGGAGAAGCCCATTGCCAAAAAACGGCCTTACACTTTTTGTCGCTATGCTCGCCCTTGCCGCATGCGGTGGGGCGACAGATTCTGGAACACTGCCTGGAGATACGAGTGTCGCGGTGGGGCCACCGCCCACGACACCGCCAACGCCTGACCCAACTTCGACCCCGGATCCAGCACCGCCTCCGCAAACGCATGATCACCGGCCTGAAATTGTCAACGTTCCGGCGCCGTTTTCCAGGCTATCGCCGTCATGGAACAGGACGAAGCAAAACACATCGGTGCAGAGTCAAATCAAGATCAATGATGCGAATAATCTGAATGGGGCCTTTCGCGTGCGATGCGGCGTTTCATATTATGTTCGAACCGATCCGATTTTAAATCGAAATGACTCGCACCCAATGTCGCACATGCACACCTATTTTGGCGGCGATGTGCAAACCGATGACAAGACAGACCTCGCAGATTTGACCGCTCAGGGCACCGGCTCAACATGCGCTGGAGGCACGATCAATCGATCTCTCTATTGGGTTCCGACCATGTTGCGCACCGAGAGCGATGGCACGCACACGGTCGTCGAGCCAACCAATTTCTTGGCCTATTACAAGAATTCATTGAATGTTTATGGCAAAACAGAACCGGTAATTTTCAGCGCAAACAAGGGCATTCCCAGCAAAACGCTGATCAGGCGCGCGCTCCCAGAGGCGCTGCCAGAGGCGTGGTACAAGCTGAAAATGATCTCCTACAGCTATCAAGACAATCCAAATGTAGAACGAGGGAACAATGCGCAGTGGGAATGCCCACGCAAATCTGGTGGGACAAGTAAGACCACGAATTTCATGCCGTTGGATTGTGCACCCAACTCGACGTTGCGCGTGCAAATGTGGTTCCCTCAATGCCTCAACACCAAAAAGCAACCGCGCACGGCTGAGGAAAGCACGAATGCATCGAATTACTCAGCGGATGGCCAGTATGAGTGGCTGCGCTTTGCCAAGAATCGTTTGAACGAGGATGGCTGTCCGTCTGACACTGCCGAAGACACGTGGGTCCGGATCCCGACTTTGAGTTATACCGTTTACTACAAAGTGGATGATACGGGGAACGCCGACTGGGTCCTGAGCAGCGATCACATGATGGGGGATGGTCGTCCCGGAAACAGTATGCATGGCGATTTCATGAATGGCTGGGACCGGAAGGCGGCATCCGCTTGGTATCAAGACTGTCTGCTTAACAATAAGAGTTGCACCAACTTTTACGACAATGTCGGCAGTGACCGGTGGGTGCGTCTGATCGGTGATCAAAACGCGCTCTTCACCAATCGATGATCCATGGCCGCTGACCGTCTTGGCATGGGCTTTCGGACGACGATCCGAATGCGCTTACTGTTTCAGATCAAGCGAGGAGATCTCGCTCTCGGCATAGCCGTACCGGATCGCCTTTGCCTGAACGGTAACGCCTTGCGGGACGACAAATGGCTCAGTGTATATGTTCCAGCGGTTTGAGGACTGATCTATTCGATACCCTATCGACGCCCCTTCGGTTTCGGAAGCGAGCAAGATCATTCTCCGGCCTCCCAACTGGCGATCAGAAATACTCGGCGGGGCGGTGGCGGGCTGTTCGCCTCCAGGCCACATCGCTTCGATCATGTCTGCTTCCGCAATCCGCGACATATCAGGAAAACGCGCGAGCCAGTTCTCCAAAACCGCATTAAGTCGCTTTCTGGTTTCGACATGCTCGGGATCGTCAATCAGGTTGTCAACTTCGTGCGGGTCATTGATCGTGTCATAGAGTTGAAATGCAGGAATCGGGAGGAAGAGTTTGCTCGCGGCGTCGGGTAGCGTTTTACGCTCCAGACCGTGCCAAAGTTCTTGCATAGTGGGTTGAACATCGCGAAACGCGAGCGGCACGAAAAAGGGATCGTCCGGCATAAAGTTCTGGATCAGCTTATAACGCCTGTCCCGCACCGCACGGCGCCAGTTGGGGTCAAAATCCATGCGATCCTGCGCGGCGAATACGTAATCGCGAACGGGGTCTCGATCTGGGCCGTCAAAATCGTACCCGGCCAAATCTGGGGGTCGTTTGACGTCGGCCCAAGATAGGATGGTCGGCGCGAGATCGACAAAGCTAATTAGGTCTTGATTGATTGATCCTGCATCACGCCCGTCAGGATAGCGGATCGCCAGAGGAACGTGCAGGCCGCTATCATAGAGCGACCGTTTCATGCGCGGCAGGCCATCGCCATGGTCGCTGCTAACAATGATAATCGTGCGATCGAGCAGGCCTTCGCGGTCTAGACGATCGTAAAGCAAGCCGAGCGCTGCATCTGTATGTGCGATGTTGTCATAATGGGTCGCAATATCGCGCCGCACGCGCGGGGTGTCGGGAAGATAAGGCGGAACGATAATGTCGCTTGGATCCGTTCGGGCTTCCCGCGTTGCGAACGCTTGGCGGTTTCTGGACACCAATCCATAAAAGGCCGCGTTCGACGGCGTCTGTTCAAGGTCGACGGGCCAGATTGCACTTTCATGCGTGTTGAACAGCGAAACCATGTGGAAAAAGGGCTGATCGGGAGCTCGGCCGGACCAATCCGCACCCGGCTCTGACGTGTCCCAAATCGTGAAGGGCTGGCCGAACTGATAATCCGTTTTGGAGTTGTTGGAAGTATAGTAACCGGCACGCCGCAGTAGCTCCGGAAATGCTTTGACGTGTGGAGGCGGGACTGCGTGGTATCCTTGGGGGCCGCCACCGGTGCCGCCAGCTGGTGCCATGGTCCGCATATGCTGGGCGCCAATTGTGTGTTGGTACCGACCCGAGATTAATGCGGCTCGACTTGGCGCACATACACCTGATGTCGTGAACACATTCGTGTATCGAACGCCTTCCTTCGCGATCCTGTCAAAATTAGGCGTATGGGCGATTGGATCGCCGAACGCGCCCACCCGTGGGCTCATGTCTTCGAAAAGCACCAAGACAATATTTGGGCGTTTCGGATGCGAGTCTTGCATCGTTGAAAGTTTCGACGCGGACGGTCCGCCTGCACACGCGGACAGTCCCGAGAGAATCAAAAAGATCACAATCGATCGGAGCAGCAGGGACTTTGCGACGTTCGCGAAACATATCATCATACGCTTGCGTAACACCATTCGAGTGTCGTGTCGCTCGACGGCTTGAATGACGCGGCGAAGGCGAGAGGTCTTTGCTCACGCCTTTGGGACAATCGATCCGAACATGCGTCTATTTATTCGGCTATCGCTGCTTTCGTTTCATCAATTGCCACTCGTAAAGCGAACGCACTTGAGGCGTTTTGTTCACGCCGAGGGACTTTGGTGCAGGACGATAGTCGACCTCAAACTCGCGGTTCCCATGGACGCCGAGGATAAAGGCATCCGGACCTTCCGCGAGGCCTTCGAGTGTCACAATTTCATTTCGGCTCGCACCGGAATCGACGATCACGTTGAGATTCCATGTTGTGTTGAACCGGCCGTGGCCCGGCTGCCAATAAGGGGCGCCGCTGCCATCCCACACCGCATAAAACGGAGCCCCTTCACGCCGCTGTGCGCGCACATGAAGCGTGATGTTATCGAACAGGTTCTGATGGTTCGCGCCCGCATGCTGATCGAGTACAGACGCGGCGAGGACGGTTGCGTTCTGGTAGACGCTTTTGGTCGACTGGGTGTTGAAGGTGAGCGAGTGAATCACGGGGTTTTCGACCGTCAGATTACGCACCAGGACATTGTGAACATTTCCAAGATGAACGGCATAATGCGCCGCCCGGTCGCCCAGCGAACGAATGTTCTCAATCGTCAGATTGGCGCTATTATAGGTCAGGATACCACTGTCGGCATTTGTGAATCGAACATCTCTGACCCAGCCATCGATCACGCTGGACACGTAGATCCCATTATAGCCGCGCTCGAGATGGTGTCCGAAATAGGGGCTATCCGGAAAGGAGATGGAAAAGTCTTCCAGGCCGACCTGTTCAAGATGATCCCATTTTGAAAACTGAGCGGGGACAGAGTCAGAGATATTATGGAGCAGGGGGTCGCCAATCTCGACGCGATTGCCAGATATGCCCACAATTCGGGTTGTTTGCCGGACAAGCGGACGGTCGGCAAACGTCCAATGATGCGACCCAATTGCGAGATCTGTGGCACCATAGATCTCCTGCAAAAGCGGGCCGGTCTCGCCAGCGCGGTTGAACCAATGGATTTGAACAGCATCGCCAATCTCGAGACTGTCCGCCGATGAAACTGTTACCTGCCTTTGTCCGCGGATGCCGGTTTCGATTATGGATAGCTGTTCAATATCCGGATCATACTCTTCGAGATAAGCCGCCGCGCGGGTGCCGGTTTTCTGGATCCAGATAAAGCCACCTGTCCACGAGTACTCAGAAAACAGCTCATCAATATTGCGTGCAGGTTCGCGTTGCCGTTTTTCATATTTGCGAAGATAGGTGCGAAGCTCATCAAGCCGTGTGGATGCATCTATATCGCTTAGTGGGCGTGGGAAATGAAGTTCCGTACCTTGAGCGCCGGCACCTTGACCGCGCAAAATGAGATCACTCCGTGTGATTGGAAGAATTTCCGAGACGATAATCCTTCCTTCCGGCAGTTGAACCGTCACCGGTCCGTCAATGGCATGGGCGGCGGCCAGCGCGTCCAGCATCGCGGCGGAATCGTCCAGTCCGTCATTTGCGACAACTCCGAAGTCGCCAGCATCGAGAAGTTCTCCCCGTGATGTGGGGATCGTGCCGAGTCCAAATTCATAGCCGGCATAAGAGAAGTCCGGCAGATCAGCGGCGGCCTCGCTGGTTAGAAAACTGTCGTCCGCGTTCGCCAGAGACAGCGTTGAGCATGCCGGTAGAAGCAATATCGCTGCGGATGCAATTAGTCGCGTCGTCATACCTAGGCCTTCCGAATTCGAGTCCAATTTGGTCTAGGTGACCGGTGTCATTTTGGCAATTGAAACTGCACATAGTCGCGAAAATATTGATGGAATCCAGCGAAAATGGCTTGTTGCCAGGGGGTTTCAGTGCGAGAAACAGCGAAACCGTTAAGTAACCGGTGTCACTTCAAGTCTGTGAGTGCAAGATGAGCTCTGAAATTAAAGCCCCAAATGCTATCCTCGACTCGCGGCAAAGCCGTGTGCAGCATATATCTGACACGCTCACTCAAGCGCGTTGGGCACGAACTGTTTTGGACAGTTTTCCAGGCGAGCTTCCCGCCGATCTCGATGAAGCTTATGCGGTTCAAGACCGTTCGATATCGGTTTGGGATGATCAGGTTGTGGCGTGGAAGGTCGGCGGTATTCCACCGGAAATGCGGCCCGTTCTGGGGCAAGATTGGGTGACTGGGCCGATCTATGCCAAGCGTCAGAAAACCGCTTCCCAGGCGCCGGTTAGAATGCCAGTTTTTGAAGGTGGTTTCGCCGCTGTAGAAGCAGAGATTATTCTCGAGTTTGGTGATTTGCGCGAACTGACATCATCGTCTCTAAGCGCGGCTGAAATCGTGCCTTATATTGCCCGATGTTATATCGGTGTTGAGATCGCGAGTAGCCCAATGCCCGATATCAACAAGATTGGTCCGCTCGCTGTGATCAGCGATTTTGGCAATAATCATGGTATGATTGTCGGTCGCGAAATCCAGCAATGGTCGCCCGAGATCCTGTCTTCGATCGAAGTCAAAACCTATGTTGAAGGCAAGCGGGTCGGAACGGCGTTTCCGCCAGCACCGCCGGCCGGGCCGATGGGAGCGGCCGCTTTCCTGGTGTCGAATTTGAAACGTCGGGGGCACGCCATCCCGCCCGGATTGCGGGTTTCTTCGGGGGCGCTTACGGGCATCCATGATGTGTTGGTCGGGCAGCATTCCACAGTGGTGTTCGATGGCATTGGCGAGATCGAGATCGAGATCACTGCGCTGCAGTGCGGAGACTGAGCAAGTCGTAATCTTGGTCAGATTTTGATATGGGATTCATATCGATGCGCTATGTACGGTGCCTTGATTGCGATCGTTGCGGAAAATCAAATGCCTGAAAACACGACAAAAAAAAGTGATTCTGCAGAACAATCTCCGCTCTCGGCGGGACGCGCAAAAGTCACGATTAATGACATTGCGCGCCTTGCAAACGTGTCCAAGAAAACCGTTTCGAGGGTGCTGAATGATCATCCGATCGTGCGCGCTGAGACCCGCGCGAAAGTCAAACAGATCATGGCGGAGCAGGGCTATGCGCCAGATCCGCAGGCGCGGGCCTTGGCCTTTCGGCGGTCATTCTTGATTGCGCTCGCCTATGACAATCCAAGCCCACAATATGTCGTCAATATGCAGCGTGGAATTCTCGACGAATTGGAGGGCAGTGACTATCAACTGGTCTTGCACCCGGTGGATCGATCCGCCGCAAATTTTTCCGAAAAGTTGGAACGCTTCGTCGAGCGGCACCGCCCGGCGGGAGTCATCATGCCGCCATCTGTGTCTGAAGATGAAGCGCTTTGTGAGATGTTGAGATCCCAAAGCTGTCCCTATGTGCGCATCGCATCGCGTGATCTCGATACGCCCGCCCATATGGTGCGTACGCATGATGCTGACGGCGCGGCGCAGGCCGCGCGCCATTTGGCCAGCTTGGGGCACAAGCGCATTGCGCACATACATGGGCCTAAATCGTTCCGCTCAGCGCATGAGCGACTGGCTGGTTTTAAAGACGGGTTGAAAGAGTTCGAATTGGAACTGGACGACGCGCTGACCATCGAGGCGGGGTACACGTTCGACTCCGGCGTTCGTGCAGCCGATAATCTGCTCTCTAGATCAAAACGCCCGACTGCAATTTTTGCGGGTAATGATGAGATGGCCATTGGGATCTACTCATCAGCTCGCAAGCTTGGATTGAAAATACCGGACGACCTTTCCATTGTCGGATTTGACGATACGCCGATGGCGTCGCGCATCGCGCCCGCTTTGACGACGGTGCGATTGCCTATCCGGGATATGGGCGGTGAGGCAGCGCGCGCTTTGTTAAAGCTGATCGCGCGACAAGAAGTGACTGAAAATCAGAGTTTTAACCCAGAGATCATTGTGCGTGAGTCGACCCGATCTTTGGCTTAAACTTGCATGCTTGATGCACGAATTGCTAGGTGCTATGACACCGGTTACCTAATTACGAGATTCCCACCATCGAGTGAGGGGCGCTTCGCGCCGGATAATGACAAGGAACACTCCAATGAAAATTGCGCTGATTATCGAGAACAGCCAGGCCGCAAAAAGTGAAATTGTACACGACGCACTCAAGACGGTGGCTGACCCGCTTGGTCACTCAGTGTTTCATTATGGCATGTACGGCCCGGAAGATGAGGCGCAGCTCACATACATTATGAACGGATTGCTCGCTGGCATCTTGTTGAACTCGAAAGCCGCCGATTTTGTCGTCACAGGGTGCGGAACAGGCATGGGGTCGATGCTCGGTTGCAATGCCATGCCGGGCGTGATTTGCGGCTTGGTGATTGATCCAACCGATGCGTTCCTGTTTGGCCAAATCAACGATGGCAACGCCATCTCTATGCCCTATGCGAAAGGTTTCGGCTGGGCGGCCGAGCTCAATCTGCAGGACTGCTATCGCAAGCTTTTCGAGGTTGAACGCGGCGTCGGTTACCCGAAAGAGCGCGCAGAGATCATGGCCAAGAACCGGGGTATCCTGGGCGCCGTAAAGGCTGCAGCCTGTCATGACATGCTGACCGTATTGAAAACGGTCGATCAGGACCTGCTCAAGGCCGCCATTTCTGGAGAGAAATTCTCAGAATATTTCTTCGCCAATTCACAAGACGAAGCCATGTCCGATTATTTGAAGTCAGTTCTGGCAGCTTAGCACAATGAGCACCATGTTTGATTTGAGCGGCAAGACGGCGATTGTCACGGGCGCAAATACAGGCCTCGGGCAGGGAATTGCGCTGGCGCTCGCAGAAGCCGGGGCGGCAATTGCTTTGGTCGGCCGTTCGGCGCCGGATGAGACAGTTGAGAAGATCAAGGCCATCGGCGGCAACAGCACCGTGGTTCAAGCTGATCTTTCGTCGCTTGAGACAGTGGACGAGATCATAAATACGACGCGCGCTGAACTTGGCGGCCTCGATATTCTCGTCAACAATGCAGGCATCATTCAGCGTAATAACGCCATCGATTTTACCATGGATGAGTGGGACAGTGTTCTGAATGTGAACCTGCGAACCGTGTTCTTTCTGAGCCAGGCCTTTGCACGAAGCTGTTTGAAGGCCGAGCAAGGCGGCAAAATCATCAACATCGCTTCGATGTTATCCTTCCAAGGCGGTATTCGCGTGCCATCCTACACAGCGTCCAAGTCTGGCTTGATGGGTTTGACCCGCGCGCTGGCAAACGAGTGGGCGAGCAAGGGCATCAATGTGAATGCAATCGCCCCTGGCTATTTCGCCACGAATAATACGGCGGCGCTGCAGGCCGACCCGAAACGAAGTGCGGAAATCCTGGGCCGCATCCCGGCAGGGCGCTGGGGCCAGCCCGCAGAACTTGGTGGAGCGGCGGTATTTCTTGCTTCGCGTGCCTCAGACTATGTTCATGGCAGCATCTTGCCAGTTGATGGCGGCTGGCTCGCTCGCTGACA
The DNA here is from genome assembly GCA_024743315.1 of Hyphomonadaceae bacterium. Classification (GTDB taxonomy): domain Bacteria; phylum Pseudomonadota; class Alphaproteobacteria; order Caulobacterales; family Hyphomonadaceae; genus Henriciella. The sequence continues at coordinate 281,315 of JANSWU010000003.1, read as the reverse complement.
GTTTCCCAAAAAAACAAGACAAAAAAACGCCCCACAGATTGTGGGGCGTTTTAGTTGGAGGAACTGCCACGCGCCGAAGCGCGTGACGGTGTTTCGGCTTAGAACGTATAGCTGCCACCGAAGGTGATGCGACGATCAGGGTATCCGACAAAGCAGAGTGGCCCTTCTTCGCTGACACAGTGCTGATAGATCGGCTCTTCTGTGATGTTCACCGCTTCTAAGCCAATATTGAAGTTCTCCGTCACGGCGTAATTGATGCTTGCATTTAGCTGGCCACGATCAAGTGTGTTGACCGGGAAGCTGAACGTAGAGCTACCAGAGGTGTTGGCGCCGCCACCAAAGTCCTGGGTGCGGAAGCCTTCACGCCAAGTATAGCGCGCGCGGGCAGACAGGCCATACTTCTCGTAGAACGCTGTGATGTTGTAAGCGTTTTCAGAGAAATCGAGCAGGCCGCGTGGGATGCTGACATCGCCAAGCACGTTGAGGCCGCGGCCTGATGTCGTGTCGACGACTGACCCACCGGAGAAGTCCTGAATGGTGTAGTTCGCGACAACACCGAAGCCAGAGGCCCATCCGAGACGATCTTCAAAGCTAGAAAGGTCATACTGGAACGCGAATTCCCAGCCTGATTGAGTCGTCGTGTCCGGATCATTGCCAGGACGCGTAAAGTCAACACACAGGCCTTGCGTGTTCGGGTCGCCGAGCACGTTTGGAATGACTTCCGGGTTGAAGATACCACCGCCGGGACAGGTTGGATCGGTTTCCCGCGACAGTCCGCCCGTTGTATTGTTCGGGTCATTGATCAGCAAAGCGCCTTCAAAGTCGGTCCCGAAGATATTGGTGCGGTCTTTTGTGAAGTAGCCAAGACTGACCACAGCTGCCGGCGCGAAGTACCATTCCGCTGAAATATCGATCGAATCGACTTCTTCAGGGAGAAGGCCTGGATTTCCGAGCGCCACCGCAGTGTTCTCCTGCGGACCGAATGTGAACCCTGTGCTCAAGTCATCAAAGTCAGGACGACGAATATCAGAGCCATAGGCAAACCGCAGGATCACATCATCGCGCGGCTGGGCCACCAGGTTGAAGCGCGGCAAGAGGAAATCATAGCTGCCAGTCGTGGTTTGCAGTGACCGCGTACCGTTAGCGTCTTCAGGACCGAAGCCGACCGAAGCGATTTCGGATTCGATGTAACGGACGCCGAGATTGCCTCGGAAGATGCCATGCTCAAAATTGGCCTGCGCGTAGAGCGCATTGGTTTCTTCGCTGACATCGAAGAAGGCGTTCTGATCTGACGATAGTACAGCCACCAGATCTCCGTCGGCTTGAGGTTCCAGCAAACGTTGCTGGGCCAGCGCGCCTTCGAGAATGCTGAGGACGCCGTTCGGGTCAGAAAAGGCGCGATCTGGATCGATCAGCAAGAAGTTTGCAATGAACAGATCGCGTCCATCTGCATCGCCATAATTAGACGGCCCCCGGACGAGCAGCTCCTGAAACAGGGTGCCGTTCGGGCTGTCTTCCAGTCGGCTAAATCCGCCAATCCGATCACGGACGGCGTCAAACTTACTGGAAGATTCATTGTAGCGATATCCAACATCGACAGACGTCAGATAGTCGCCCAGCAAAGCATTGTCTGAGAAGTCATAAGAGACATCAATCCGGAATGCGTCTTCCTTATTCTCGCGTTGGTTTCGAGAAATATCGACCTGGTCGAGCACAACATTGGCCGGGTTTGTCAGGTCCGCTACGGACGGTGCGAACGGTGAGTCGAAATTGATGCCCCATGCGAGAGAGCGACCGCTGAGATCATAACGGAACGGCACACAATTATCATTGCTCGTGCTTGGGTCGCCCGTGGCTGCGCCGTCGAGGGGGCAGTTCGGGTTGATGAAGTTCAACGTCGTGCTGAGATTCGGATTGAAAGTTTCCGAGCTTGTTGAGGCAAGCTCTGCGCGAACATTCCAGTTATTCTTGTTCCACTCACCAGCCAGTGCAAAGATCTCGCTATCGGTGACGCGTGCGCCGGTGTCGCTCGAGAAGCGAAGATTCGGATCGTCATCATCATTCGCGAGATCGGGTTCCAGTGTGCCACGCAGGGCGGCTGGGAACGCGCGAAGGTTACGGCCATTGGTAGAGGTCACACCGAAATCAACAATCTCGAAATCCGTCGGGATGCTGATTTGCCGAAGCGTGCTGACGCCGGAAGCCTGAAGGCGATAGGAGTCCTGACTGCGTTCTTGCTCATTGATGATGTAATCAAGGCTGAACTTGAACTCATCATTAGGGGCCCATTCGAAGGTCGAGGCGATATTGGTTGTCTCGTAATCGAAGTTTTCCTGCTCCTGAACCAAGAACTGAATGCCCAAAAACTCGGCCGGATTTGCGCCAGCTGGCGAGGCGACATTGTCGCGGTCCGTACGCGGGCGGAAGGAAACTGATTCCTGCTCAGTGTAGCTACCGCTAATTACGAAGCCGAATTCGCCCATTTCGGTGTCCCAACGATTGCCGATGGCGCCTGAGATACGGGGCTGGATGTCTTCTGTGCTGAGACTGCTATCCTCACCTTGGATCCGAATATTTCCGAGCCAGTCATTGAGCTCGAGTGGGCGGATGGTGCGTAGGTTGACTGTGCCGCCAACCGACCCCTCAATCGTTTTCGCTTCCGGAGTCTTGGTCACTTCGACCGCCGAGATGATCGCTGCATTGACATCTTCAAAGTCGATGCCGCTTCGGCCGGAGCCAGACCCGACGGTTGATACGCCGTTGAACTCCACCCGGTTGGCATTGGTGCCGCGGATTTGCACACCAGTACCGACGCCAGCTGTCCGGGTGATTTGCACACCGGTTATGTTCTCGAGAACTTCCGCCAGGTTTTGGTCTGGGAGTTTACCGATATCCTCGGCGCGAATGATTTCTTTTAGATTGTCGGCATTTCGCTTTTCATTAAGGGCGCTTTGCAGCGATCCACGAATGCCTTGGACTACCACGACATCCTGCCGGGCTTCTTCCTCCTCGGCCTCGCTGCCAGCGTCTTGCGCAAAAGCGGTTACGCCCAAAGGTAAGGCCACGCCTGCGAGCAGTGCTGCGCGCCAAAGCGAGCGGATGGACTTGTCCTGTCTGTTACCGTGCATACCAATTTCCTCCCGGTAGATATGTCTTCGTTTTAGCTCGAAGTGAGGACAGGCATACGCACGCCAAACAATGTGTCAACCAATTTGGCGATTAAATTCGAACCAATTGGTAGGACCAATTCGGTTTCTTGGGGGAGTTGTTGCGTTTATGTGACACGCGATGGGGGCAGATTGTTTGGATGTGGAATGGCGCAATCACGCTGCCGCTGCTCGCGTTCGCGCGCGTCACTGGGGCCGGCAAAAAAAGAGGGGCGTCGAAGCCTAGCTGGCCAGAGCTGACTTCAGATATTTCTCGCGATTTGCGTGCGAGCGTCGCCGCGCTTCTTCAATGGCATGCTGCTCAGAGGCGACGAGCAGGTTCTCGATCAGCCGCGAGAAGTGAGCCCGCATCGCTTTGCGGGCTTTATCTGGGTTGCGTTCCTTGAGCGCATTCAAGATCGCGGCATGCTCGTCAACACGCTTGTAAGAGTCTTCGACGCAAACGGCGGCATACATTTCGCGAACTTCCGGAAGTTCAACCCGCATACGCCAGAGGTTTTCCATAATGAAGTAATTGGCGCGGTTGCCGCTGGCTTTCGCGATCGTAAGGTGGAACACGCGATCCGCCTCATCAGCCTCTTCCGAATCTTGAGGTGAGTTTTCCATGCGCTCGATTGTCCGCTCCAGCTCGGCAAGTTGTTCGGGCGTAATCTCAGTGGCTGCGAGGGCTGCAGATTCCGATTCGAACAATAAGCGGGTTTGGGTGAGTTCAAACGCTGAAACTTTAGGAAGACGACTATGGTCTTGTTGGTCTCGGCGTTTCACGTACACGCCGGATCCGACCTTGATCTCGACATGACCAAGCGCTTCGAGAGAGATTTCCGCTTCGCGAACGACCACACGGCTCACGCCGAGCGTCTCTGCAAGCTCGCGTTCGCCAGGAAGCCGAGTGCCAGGCGGATAGGCTCCGGATTCAATCATTTTGAGGATTTGGCTGGCAATTTTTTGATACAGACGTTTTTCGGCCATGCGGGATTTCCTCGACAAAACATCAACCTACAGCACATAAGTTACCAAATTGTCCTACCAATTCAAGGACATTCTCTCCGAACAGGAAAAATATATATTTATTACAGTGCTGTAGATGGCGGTTTTGGTCGGTCCAGTTGGTGGGGCGTCGTCAAGGCATTCGAAATTGGTGCATTACGTCCCAACCCTGGTGATTCTTCAAACGTCGATGACGGTCGCGGCTCGGCAGCCGAACTTGCGAGAAACCGGACTAGATATATTCTTATAATTGGTATGCATTAATGGTTGACAATATTTCTTGCCTCAATAGCGTAAGCGCAAAGCTCCATAGAAAGAGCGGTTCGGGAGGAGAAACATGAAGGCCATCGGTTTGGCAGTCTTGGTCATTGCAATTGGTGTGGCGCCAGCTTGCACGGTGACGGCTCCCGCAACAGTTTCGCTCGGCGAATTCGAAGGTCGCATTTCGAGGCAAGTTCTTGTTTCGACGCAAGACGAATACAATTCCGCAGCGCGCGCCGCTCAACCCGGCGATGCGATTATTCTGGCGAGCGGGGTTTGGCGTGACTTCGACCTGGTGCTCGATGCCGAGGGTTCGGAGTCGGCTCCGATCCATCTGCTCGCCGAGCAACCCGGGCAGGTTGTCTTAAGCGGTCAATCGAGTTTGCGGCTGGGCGGGCAACATTTGGTTGTGTCCGGGCTGGTATTTAAGGATGGCTACACACCCCTCAACGAAGTGATCAGTTTCCGGGTCGATGCTGAGCGTCTCGCATTCAACTCGCGGGTCACGAATACGGTGATTGAGAATTACAATAATCCTGATCGCGTCCAGCGTGACACCTGGGTGGTCATGTATGGTCAAAACAATGAGTTCGATCACAATCACCTATCTGGCAAGCTGAACTCTGGGCCGACCATGACTGTTCGTCTCAATTCCGAAAACAGCCAGAACAACAATCATCACATCCACCATAACTATTTCGGGCCGCGTCCCGTCTTTGGCTCTAATGGCGGTGAAACGCTGCGCATCGGCACCAGTCACTATTCACTGACGCGTTCGGGGACCTTGGTGGAGAACAACTTCTTTGATCGCTGCAGCGGTGAAGTTGAGATCGTCTCGAACAAATCGGGCGGCAACACCTATCGTGGCAATACTTTCTATGAGTCGCGCGGGACGCTCACATTGCGCCATGGCAATGGCACTCTGGTTGAAGACAATCTGTTTGACGGAAATGGTGCGCCATATACGGGCGGGGTGCGGGTGATCAATGCGGACCAGACGATCCGCAACAATCTGTTTCGAGACCTGACGGGCACGCGCTTCTCTGGCGCATTAGTGGTCATGAACGGGGTGCCGGATTCACCCATAAATCGGTACCATCAAGTCGATGGCGCGGCGATTGTCGGAAACCGATTCGAGCAGGTGAGCACGATTGAACTTGGCGAGGGTTCGGATGCAGAGCGTAGCGCGATTCCGATCAATTCGAGCTTTAAGAATAATATTGTCATCGGCAGTCGAGAGGTCACTCCTTTCAACCTCTATGATGACATGAGCGGCATTGCCTTTTCCGAGAATTACACAAATCTGAAACCTCCAGCGGAGCTCTCAGACGGCTTTGTCGTCCTCGCCCAAGGGGATTCTGTACCGTTGGTCACAAGCTCACCGGATACTTTCGGTGTCCTGAAATCCGAAACCGGCGTGACATGGTTCCCAAAGCCAAATGCCGCCTCGCCATTTGAAGGCGGTCGGACGATCGAGATTGGGCCGGGTGAAAACCAGTTGTTCGAGGCCATTTCTACAGCGGCCCCGGGCGACGAAATTGTCCTCAAGCCCGGCGCTTACAATGAAGCGAAATCAATCGCGGTGCAGATGCCCGTAACCGTGCGAGCGGCTGAGGCGGGTACAGTGTCACTCAGCTTTGAGCGACGTAATCTGTTTTTACTGTCCGCAGACGGAGCGCTGAAACTGTCCGGCTTGGCTGTCTCGGGAACGTCAGCGCCTGACAATGTCGGCAATAGTTTCATCGCCTCAACCACACGCGGCGGTCCGGGAAACCATATCGTCGAACTTCACGACATGTCGTTTGAGGACTTTGAGATTAATCGAGCCTTCTCGATTGTGACAGCTGCAAAAGGAACATTTTTTGATCGTGTAGAAGTTCGCAATTCGAGTTTCAGAAATGTGTCCGGTGTGCCGTTTAAGTTCGACGGGGAAACCGATGATTTCGGGATCTATAACGTCGAGTATTTGATTATCGCCGACAGCACATTCGAGAATGTGCGCGGCTCCGTAGCATCAATCTATCGCGGCGGGCGTGACGAGAGCACGTTCGGTCCACACGCCTTCATAACCGGATCGAGATTCGAAAACATTGGCGCGGAAAGTGCGCCGCTCGCCGTGCTGCATGGCGCGCAGAACATCAAAATTGAGAATAATCAGCTCGTTCAATCACAACCGGTGCGTTTCGTGATTACGACGGGCATTCCAAAAGTGGCGCACGCCGGAAACACGGATTCAAATGGTGAACAGGTTTCGGCGCTGAGCACAGAGGATCTGCGCAAATGAGCCGGCAACGAATCTTCGTCTCTGCCTCAATCGCATTGATCGCCGGGTTCGGTGCAGCGTGCACCATTACGCCGGATGCCATTGAGCGAGGTGAGGATGCCCCCACCATGTTGCAGGCCCCCGGGTTTGACCTCATGATGCAAACGCTCGCGGATGACCTGAACGCGCGCCTTGATGCAGGCATTCCGGTGCCCGTGCCAGTTGATGCGGGCGGCGGTTATACGCACGAGCAGCATAAGCAGAATGCCAAAACGATTTACGAAGCCGGAATGCTGTATCAGCAGACCGGCGAGACGCGATATCGCGATGCAGTCCGGGACATCTTGTTCGACTATGCCGCGCTTTATCCGACGCTCGATATTCATCCGGAGCAACGAAGCTCGAATAAGGGCAAGCTGTTCTGGCAAGGCCTGAACGAAGCTTGGTGGCTCGTCTATGTGATTCAGGGCTACGAAACCGTTCGACCCGATCTGAGTCCGACCGACCGGGATCAAATTGAAACGGGTGTGCTCAACCCAATGGCCGACTTTCTGTCGACAGGGTCGCCTCAGACATTCGATCGCATCCACAATCACGCCACCTGGGCGAACGCTGCGGTTGGCATGACGGGCTATGTTCTCGGGCAGCCGGAGCGCGTAGAACAAGCGCTCTATGGTTTGGACACATCCGGTGAAGCCGGGTTTCTGAAGCAGTTGGACGAGTTGTTCTCTCCCGACGGTTATTATGCAGAGGGGCCGTATTATCAACGTTATGCCCTGATGCCGTTTGTGCTGTTCAGCCAGGCCATTGATCGCAATCAGCCGGAGCGTGGAATCTTCGATTACCGCGATGGCATCGTCTTGAAGGCCATCCGCTCCACGATGGAGCAAAGCTATGCCGGACTGTTCTTCCCGATCAATGATGCGATCCGCGAGAAAGGCATCAATACGGTTGAGCTGAAATATGGATTGGCGATCGCTTATGAGCGGACGAAAGACCCGACTTTGCTTGGCGCGATCGCCTTACAGGACGGCGTCGTGCCAACACCAAGTGGTCGCGCTGCTTTGGAGGCGATCGAAGCCGGGCAAGCCGAGCCGTTCGCGTTTCGCTCGCAGCAATTTCGCGACGGGCCAAATGGCGACCAAGGTGCGCTTATGGTGCTGCGCTCCGGACCAAAGGGAGACGATGCCGCCGTCTTGATGAAAGCCACGACGCAAGGTCTCGGACATGGTCACCACGATAAATTGGGACTGCTCTACTATGATAATGGCGATGAGATTGTTGCCGATTATGGCGCGGCACGTTTTCTAAATGTCGAGCCAAAATTCGGCGGTCGGTACCTGCCCGAGAACGAGACCTGGGCCAAGCAAACCATCGCGCACAACACATTGGTTGTAGATCGAACCAGCCACTTCAACGGTGATTGGCGAGAAGGGCAGAAGCATGCGCCGCGTGTCATCGCGTTCGACACGTTTGATGGCATTCAGGTCGCCTTCGCTGAAATCGATACGGCCTATGAGGGCGTTAATATGCAGCGGCTTATTGCGATCGTGCCTGATGTGAATGGACGTGATTACATAATCGATATCATGCGGGGGATTGGAACCGAGACCCACGCTTTTGATCTTCCGGTGCACTTCAAAGGCCAGCTGATCGAGACCAGCTTTGACATGGCGCACGCGACCAATCGATTGGAACCATTGGGTCGCGAGAATGGCTATCAACATCTCTGGAAACGCAGCGAGTCAGATCTCTTGTCCGGCACCGAGAACGTGTCCTGGCTGCTTGGAGACCAGTTCTATACTTTGACCTTCGCATCTGACTTGGACACTCGCATTGTTTTTGCTGAGCTCGGAGCCAATGACCCGAACCACAATTTGCGTCGCGAGCAGGCCTTCATCCTGCGCGGCGAAGGACAAGCGGTCAATTTTGTTTCGGTCTATGAACGGCATGGTCGCTATGATTCTGATAATGAAGTGACCGTGTTTAATGGCGGGTCCGTCGCCGACATTGATATTTCGAGTGACAGCGGAATCACCTCGATCACCGTCAGCTCTGAAGCAGCTGATGCGGTAACGTTCAAACTCGCCAATAGCGGTCAGACACGGCAGCCTCTGCGGGTTGAACGCCATGCATCAGATGCGGTTCGGCCCAATAATAACGCGCCGGAGATGACGAAATGAATGTCTTTTTCGACCACCCTTTTAGTGCACATCGCATACGACTGAATTAGGAGCCTCAATAATGTCAAAACCAGTGATCGGTTTCATCGGCCTCGGACTGATGGGCGGCAACATGGTGGAGAACCTGCAGAAGCGCGGTTTCCACGTCAATGTTATGGACTTGAACAAGGACGCCGTTGCGACGGTTCTGGCCCGCGGCAATGCGACGGAAGCCAGCACACCCAAGGAGTTGGCGGCGGCGAGCGACATCGTTCAGCTCTGTGTCACGACGTCGGAAGTGGTCGAAAAACTGGTTTATGGCGATAACGGTATTCTGGAGGGCATCAAGCAGGGTTCGGTGTTAATTGATTTTGGCACCTCGATCCCAGCTTCGACCCAGAAGATTGGTGCCGACCTCGCTCAAAAAGGCGCAGGCATGTTGGATGCGCCCTTAGGTCGAACACCAGCGCATGCCAAGGACGGGTTGCTCAACATCATGGCCGCGGGAGACAAGGCGACGTTCGATAAATATGAGCCGATCCTGAAAGAGCAGGGCGAGAATGTCTTTTATCTCGGCAAGCTCGGCTCGGGCCACGTTACAAAGCTGATCAATAATTTCATGGGCATGACCACAGTGACGGCGATGTCTCAAGCCTTTGCCGCCGCTGAGTTAGCGGGGGTCGACCGCGCGCAATTATATGAAATCATGTCTGCTGGTCCATCAAACTCACCTTTTATGAAGTTCTGTAAGAACTACGCGGTTGATGGTGTCAGCGATCTCGGCTTTTCGATGAATAATGCCAATAAGGATCTGCGCTATTTCGTTCAGATGATGTCGGATATGGGCACGCGGTCTTTAGTGGCCGAAGGCACCTCGACCAGTTTGCAAGCGGCCGTGGAGGCTGGCATGGGCGAAGGAAATGTTCCTGAGATCTACGACTATTTCGTTGGTCTGAAAAAATAGAACGCGTTGCGGCGGGCGCGGGCTTCCGTGACCGGTCTAAACAGAAAGAGGAAACAGGACGGTGACGACAGAGCCCATCATAGCGACGCTAGGAGAGTTGATCCTGCGCTTAAAACCGCCGGGCAAACTCCGCTTGCGTCAAACCGCAAAATTTGAGGTTTGTCATGGCGGCGCGGAAGCGAATGTCGCCGGAAGTCTGGCGCAATTTGGCCTGCAGAGTCGGTTCATTTCGGCCTTGCCGGCGAGCGAGCTTGGCGAACAAGCATTGATGTCAATCCGCGCCAATGGTGTGGATGTAAGGCACGTTGCACGCCTGCCTGGACGCATGGGGATATATTTTCTCGAGGACGGTGCTGACGTGCGCTCAGGCTGTGTCATTTATGATCGTCAGGACACGGCTTTTTGCGCGCTGACCCCCGATCAAGTGGATTGGGATAGTGCCTTTGATGGCGCAACCTGGTTTCATGTCAGCGGCATTACCCCGGCCATCTCTGCCTCCGCCCGAGATCTGTGCGAAGCAGGGATGAAAGAAGCCAAGGCCCGTGGGCTGCACATCTCGCTCGATCTCAATCATCGAGAACGGCTGTGGCAATATGGACAACGCGCAACTGACGTCATGCCAGGGCTAACCGCTTATGCCGACACACTGATTGCTGGTCGCGGCGATTGTCGAGCCTGTCTCGGGTTCTCGCCGGAAGGCGATGGCAGCACGAATGATTGGTATGAGGCGCTTTCTGAAGATGTGCTTCACCGCTTTCCCAACTTGACGCGCATTGCCGTCACGATCCGAAATTCAAGCTCGGCAGAATGTCATAAATGGGCGGCCCATTTGCGAACGGGCTCGGGTTCATATTTTTCAAAAACCTATCATTTGCACAATGTCGTCGACCGCGTCGGAACCGGAGACGCATTTGCCGCCGGTTTGATTTATGGCTTAGCGACCGAGATGCAGGATGAAGCCGCGCTGCAATTCGGGGCTGCCGCGAATGCTCTGAAACACACGATCGCGGGCGACACAAATATGGTCACCACCAATGAAGTGAAGGCGCTTATGGATAGTGATGGAACCGGGCGGCTCCGTCGATAAAGCGCGCCCGCGCGCTGAAAGGCAAGATGATGACCGATAATATTCAGTTTCAGCCGAACCGGCGAAATTTTGGTGCGCTCTTATTGGGCGGATCTTTGGCGGTGGCGGGGTGCTCAGACAGCTCAAGTGGCGGCACGCGGATCTTATATTCGACCGACTCGCAGCCAGATGGCTACCCGACCGTCGAAGCGGTCAAATTTATGGGTCAATACCTGTCCGAGAAGACCGATGGTCGCTTAAGCGTCAAATCCTATCCAGGTGGTCAACTTGGCTCTGAGGGAAGCACATTGGAGATTGCCATGTTTGGCGGGTTGGATATGACCCGCACCTTTGCTGCAGCGTTGAACAATATTGCACCGCTTACCAAACTGTTCAGCCTGCCATTTCTGTTTCGCTCCACCGCTCATCAGCGCGAAGTGGCAGACGGTGAAATCGGTGAGACCATCCTGAAATCCCTGGAAGCCTTCGGCCTTAGAGGCCTGGCAATCTATGATACGGGCGGGCGCGGATTCTACACTACGGAACGGACCATACCGCACCCATCCGCGCTGGACGGCATGAAAATCCGGGTTCCGAATTCAGACATCTTCCTCGCCACTATGCGGGCGCTTGGCGCCAATCCAACACCAATGAATTTCAGTGAGGTCTATCAGGGGCTGGTTCAGAACGTCATTGAAGGGGCAGAGAATAATTGGCCAAGCTATATCAGCACGCGCCATTATGAAGTGGCGCCATATTTCTCCGAAACCGGACATTTCAGAACGCCGGACATGTTGATCATAAGCCTTCGGACTTGGGAGAATTTTTCATCCGAAGATCAAGCGTTGGTGAAAGAGGCCGCCCGGCAATCGGTTGGTGTGATGCGTAGTCTTTGGGACGCACGCGTTGAGGACTCCAAAAGAACGCTGCTGGAAAGCGGCGGTGAAATCCTCTCGGACATCGATACGGATCCGTTCCGGGACTTGATGGGACCGGTCTATGAGCAATTCGTGACACCGGATCTTGCGCCTTATCTCGAAGAAATCGACCGCATCGGGGAGGCCGGGGCATGAAGAAGCTCCTCGACACGTTGAGCAATATTTCGCTGGTCATCAGCGCTTCTTGCCTGACCGTGATGACTGCCATCATTTCATATCAGGTGGTGGCGCGATATTTCTTCAATTCGAGCCCAGCCTGGTCCGAGCGCCTGTCTCTGGTCCTGCTTGCTTATCTTGTCTTTTTCGGCGCGGCGGTCGGTGTGCACGAACGCTTCCACATACGCATTGACGCTCTACGAAATGCCGTTCCAGACGGCGTCGGTCGCGCTTTTGACATTGTCGCCAATTTGGCCGTCGCGATTGCCGGAGTGGTGATGGTAATCGCCGGAATGCAGCTTACGACGACCTTGTGGGCGTTCGATATCCCATCCTTAGGATTGCCGCGCGGCTTGGCTTTGTTGCCACTGCCAATCGCTGGCGGTCTGATCGCTCTGTTTTCAACGGCGCAGCTTTTCGAAAGCTTCTCTGACCGTTCAGAGGAGACAAGATAATGGAATTGATCGCGCTTTTACTGAGTCTGCTTGGCCTGCTTGCCATCCGCGTGCCGGTCGCATTCGCCCTCTTGATTTCCTCCATGCTCGTCTTTGCGCTCTTGGGGCTTAACCCGCTCATCGCAGTGCAGCGCCTGTCCGCGGGGATCGATGTCTTCACGTTGATGGCGATTCCTTTCTTTGTGTTTGCGGGAGATCTGATGACTCAGACCGGCATTGCCGCGCGGTTGATCCGGGTCGCTGAGGGCCTGTTCGGAAGGGTCCGCGGCGGGCTCGGGCACGTCAATGTCGGTGCCTCTATGATGTTTGGCGCAGTCTCAGGCTCGGCGGTGGCGAGCGTTTCAGCCATTGGCTCGACCATGATCCCGATCATGGAAGAAAAGGGATATGATCGCGATTTCTCGGTCAATGTGACCTGCTCGGCCGCCGTGCTTGGACTGATCATTCCGCCTAGCCACAACATGATCATTTATGCCGCCGCAGCCGGCGTCTCGATTTCAATCGGTGACTTGTTCGTCGCCGGAATTCTGCCCGGCATGCTGTGCGGGTTTGCGCTGATGGTCGCTGTCTCGATCCTGGCGCGTATAAAAGGCTATTCGAAGGGCGTATTCCCTGGGTTCAAAGCCTTGATTCTGTCTGCGATTGGCGCACTGCCAGGCTTGTTGACGGCTGTGATTATCGTGGTCGGTATTTTGGGCGGTGTTTTCACGCCAACTGAAAGTTCCGCGGTGGCGATCGTTTATACCCTGGTGATCGGGGTTTTTGTTTATCGGTCGCTCGGCTTGAAAGAGTTCAAAGCAGCGGTCGTGAACTCTGCCAAGACGACGGCAATGATTATGCTGATCATCGGATCTGCGGCAGCGTTTGGATGGCTGCTTGCCCTGCTTGAGGCGCCTTTGATGATGTCTCAGCTCATTTTAGGGGCGACGGATTCACCGATTGTGATTTTAGCCTTGGTGCTGATTTGTTTGTTGGTTCTTGGCACCTTTATGGATATGGCGCCCCTGATTATCATCGTCACGCCAATCTTCCTGCCTGTGGTGCAATCCATCGGTGTCGATCCGGTTCATTTCGGCATCATCATGATGCTCGCGCTCGGGATCGGAACCATCACTCCGCCGGTCGGTACGGTGCTGTTCGTCGGCTCGGCCGTCGGAAAAATTCGCATGGAAGATACCGTAAAGACCATGTGGCCGTTCTACATGGCGCTGATCTTGTGCTTGATCCTGGTCACCTACGTGCCGCAAATATCGTTACTGCTCGTGAATTAAGCAGATCTGGCTCACTCGAAAGAGACGTTATCATTCACGCGATCGCGTTTCGCACTCTTCTGTGATGAACAAACGAAACGGCGACGCCGGTAATCCTGACAAATTCGTCAATGTTGGGAATGCGTCAGATCTCATATGATATTCGACAATACATGGCTCAAAATTCTGATCCCAATGTAGCACAACCCGATCCTCGAAAATCGTCGCAGTCGGAACAATGCGCCGATCGGATTTGTCGCGTAAGACGAAGCCGGAGATGGGCGAACCTTGCATCGTCGTGAGGCCGTCGGAAAAGTCGAAATTGATTTCAATGCCCTCTTTGGTTTCCGTTATGTTTCGCGCCAGAGGGCCCGAATGCCGGATATCACTTCGTTGATAAACGCTCGAAAGCGCCCAATTCGCGAGGCGTTCAGCGACTTCGCGTTTTCGCCGCGGGTGGATATCCAATAGCTCGGTTATATCGGTGGTGACTACCAATCCGATATCATCATGTGATTGTGCAACGCGCCTTTGAGCATCCTGGATATCCGAAAAACCCTCTACCTGGGCATAAGGAGCAATTTGAACAATTCCGATGGGATAGTCAGTCGTATACGCCTCGCGAAGCATAGCGATAAAGCTGTTCAGTTTATTCTCATAGGCGCGACCATCGCCGCGGTTGGATTCTCCCTGATACCAGATCATACCGAGACTTGGGAATTGAAGCACAGGTTGCAGCATTGCATTGTATAGACTGGTCGGCGTGTTCTTCGGGATATCGTGTCCAGGCCAATCGGGCGGATCCAAACTCAGCAGCCAGGCATCACTCGCGTCCACTTCTTCGACCCGAGTCAAGTTTTTCATCCGATCAAGCCAATGGCGGCGGTCGGTGATGTTTTGAGCAGACGTTTTCTCCAACTCCGATCTTGCCGATCGGAATTCGACTTCAGCATCCAACTGTTCACCCGAAACCCAAGCCTCGATCCGGGTTCCACCATAAGCAACTTGAATAATCCCGATTGGTCGATCCAATTCTTCGCGGAGGTCTTTGCCAAAAAAATATCCGATTGCGCTAAAACGCCGTGCGCTACGCGGACGTACCCGGATCCATCGCCCCTCGATGTCTGTCTTTGGCGCAAGGCTTTCTGCTTCGCCTACTTCGAACAAGCGAAGCATAGGATCCTGAGATTCGACTGACGCAGCTCGTCCGCCGACGGCGTCTTCGAGTTCCCAGACCATGTTGGATTGACCGGCGGCAAGCCAGACGTCTCCAATCAGGATGTCATCTCGGACTTCGGACTGCCCGGCTGACGAAACCAGCAATTGATACGGCTGGAAGCTTGGCGGCATTGGCGCAAGCGTGATCGAGAAGGTGCCATGATCATCAATTATGCCTGTCACATGCTGCTCGGCGAATGACACTGTCACTTCTTGCCGAGGTTTGCCCCTGCCAGAGATCCGGATCGGGTTATCAGCTTGCAAAACAGCATGGTTCGTGAGGATGTTTGATAATCGTAGGTCCTCTGCTTTGCAGAGCCAAGGCGAGCTCAGTACAAGTGTCAGGATGCATGCGATACGGATTGGCGACCGCAGGCATGTAGAGAGAAAGTTCATTGGCTTCGCCTCCGCAATTCCAAAAGGCTCATCTCGGTACTGCCGATAGGTGTCGCTCATTGAGCAGCATCGCGAAGCCCTCGTTCGTCCAGATAATCGATGAGGGCTTCGGCGCGATCAGTCAGGAAAATATTGCCTCCGGATTCGAGAAGCCAGCCCCATCCAGCATCAGGATGCTCGATTGAGAGCCGATCTCCATGACCGCCGGAGCGTTCATCATCATAAGGGTAGACGACAAGGCGAACTCGTGTCGCGAACGCCGCCATCAGATCGCGAGGCGGAGCCCCGACCGGGAAATCTTTGACTTGAACATAGTCGACCCCATTCGGAATGAGGTCAGGGTGATCAATATCTTCAATTTTGTCACCAACGACGATGATCTGATCATCGGAAAGACCGGTCGATAAGGCACGATACCGAAGTTTTTGCGTGAGCACCGCATGTGACAAGAGCCCTTTGGATTCTACCAAATCATAGACCTGGTCTTCACATGCGGGAGTGCATTTTAGGTCGAGCCGAAAAAAGCTTCGCCCCGCCATCAAGTCGAGCGCTTCGTCCAGGCTCGGAGGATGCATCTCCGTTACAACGCCATTCTCTTGCTTCAAATTCGAGGCCCGTATTTCCGCGAACGTGTGATCCTCCACCTGGCCAGACAGTGTGGTGGTTCGATCGAGGGTTTCGTCATGCATAAGGAGAAGCTTCTTGTCCCGCGTCATCGACACGTCGAGTTCGATCCAATCGACTCCGATTTCTATAGCGTGTTCGATGGCGGGCACTGAATTTTCCGGACGTTCCATGGTCCAGGATCCTCGATGTGCTTCAACCAAAATGGCGGGGTGCGTTGGATCATGAGCGATTTTGAGAATAGCTTGCATGCGAGGGCTGAGCTCATTCGTCGTCTCGCTCCGGGCACACCCTTCGAGGAAGACGACACACAACAAGCTGGCCAAAAGTGCGGTAATGGGTCGTGTCATGAGGAAACGTTCTCTCCGATTGCCGCTTGGTGCGCGTCAATCCAACTTGAATGTTATGGCAGTTTACGGCCATCGCGCGAACGAGGGGCGCGCGATGGCGTTTGCTTTTAGAAGTTCACGTTGACACCAAGCCAGGCCACACGACCACGGTCGGCTCCAACTCCCAAATAGTCGCCAACAGGGAAGCGTCGGTTAAACTCCAAGCCTTCCTCAGTCAGGTTTTGCACTTCTGCGAGCAGCGTCACGGACTCGGAAATATCGTACCGGGCTTGTAAGTCGATGACCCCTCTCGGCATTGAATACATGTCATACAAGTCACCTTGATCGGCGAGGATGTTGGAAAGATATTCATCGACCCAACTATACGCCACCTTGGCACCGAATGGTCCGTACTCATATGAGAGCTGTGCGTTTGCCAATAGTTCGGGTTGATTGAGCCATCCCCCAGGATCGCGCTCATCGCCTTCAGCATTAATGTAAGTGAACTCGCTTCCGATCCAGGTAATATTTCCATCAAAAACAAAGCCGTCAAACGGAGCGGGCAGGGTGCCTGCGAAGTCCTTTCGCACAGCGAACTCGACGCCATAGACCGTGGAGTCAGTCGCATTGAGTGGTTGTGTCACGGTGGCTTGATAGAGATCGCCGTCAAACTCGTAATCAGGGACCTCGGTCGTCCGGATGTAAATCAGGTCTGCTACATCCTTGTAAAACCCGGTGACTGAAATCAACGATCCGCCATTGTCGAAATAGTACTCCGCCGAGAGATCAAAATTGTTAGACACCAATGGCTTGAGGTCAGTATTGCCAATCGAAACGGATATGGTGGGATTGGAGGGGTCATCCAAATTCGGGATGCCGAATGATTCACCGCGTTTGAGAAACGCAAAATTTGGGCGTCCAATTGTGCGCGAATAACCGCCCCGCAGCAGCAACTGATCCGTCGCGTTATAAGTTGCAATCAACGAAGGCAACAAAAAGTCGTATTCGTAATTTCTCGTGGCCGCAACATATTGAGCCGAGTCCGGATCGCTTGGCAGGCTTTGGTCGCGTACGAACAGATTGACATCGACTTCAGTTGCATCGTAGCGCAGTCCGCCTTGCACCTGGAAACGATCGGTCTTGTACGTCGCTTGCATATAGAAGGCCAGGATCTGCTCATCGATCATGTAGTCAGAATTGATTGAATTGTCGGTTCTATCGTTTGTGATCGGCTTACCCTGGGCAGCCCACGCGGACCGCAAAGCCGCATCGTCGATCAGATAAAAGAAAACGTCCGGATCAGTCGTTGGGAATGTCACATCCTCGATGAATTGATCAAATGTCACCAGCGGACAATCAGTAACTTCCGCCTCGGAGCAATTGGCCGTGTCGAAGACATCACCTTCAATATACTCGCGATCAAATGTATGATCGCGTCCCGTGAAGGCGGCGCCGATTTGGTAACCGAGCCCCCGATCCTGTGCTTCAAAATTGTGCTCGAATGAGGCATCAAGATAGGTCAAATCCTGCTGTATTTTTTGCGTTCGCTCTCGAATGTATCCAATGGATGATGTCGATGGATCATTACTCGCTTCAGCGTCAACGAATGATACGACCGGATTGCCCGAACTGATATCATAGGAAAACGACGTCAGGTCCGAATAGGGAGGGAAGAACTTTGACATATTGCGGATGACATCGACTTCCGCTGACGAGAACGAGCCCGTCAGATGCAGCGCATTGTCATTGTCAAACTCATGATCCAGTTTTCCTGTGATCGCGGTCGTCGTCGTCTCTTCGGGTTGGTATACGAACCCGGCTTCAATTTTCCCAAGGGCCCAGTCTCCGGTATTCTGCGTCTGATTGTCCGGGCGTTGACTGCGATCAGCTAAGACCAGATGCTCATGACGCGTTTCCTGTTCGTCCTGATAAAACAGACCTGCAAAAAGAGACGCGTAAGTCCTTGTATCCGGTTGCCATTCTAGCTTGGCGGCCGCAGATGCACGCTCTTGTTCATTTTCAAACAGGAAGAGTTGGGGCTGAACAGGCGCAACAAATCCGTTCGAATCTTCGAACGTATTGACGAATGTGTTGTCACTTGGATCTTCTGTGTAGAACAAGTAGCTCGCGCTGACCGAGGCCGGGCGGAAATCAAAAGTGGTTGAGTAAAATTTCTCAGAAGATGCGGAAACGATCAAGCCAAACTGATCATTCATTCCAAATGTTTGTGCGTGGAGACCTGAGAGACGATAGTTATCGCCTTGATCATCAACAATGTCGCCAGCTGTTGAGTTTTGACCGACAGACGCACGCAGCGTGGTTGCGGAATCGCTCAAATCAAATGCGCTCATAGTCTTCAAGTTCAGTTGACCGGAAAGACCATGCGGGTTGAGGTCTGCGGTCAAAGTTTTCACCGCCTCGATGCGCGTGATGATGGATGGAGGAAAGAGGCTGAGGTTCGCCGCGCGATTGTTTTCACTCGCGGTTGCAATTGGCGCCCCGTCAAAAGTCGACAGATTGAAGTCGGGAGATAAGCCGCGAATGACGATATTCTCCGCGCCCGCCAAAGATCGGACTCCAGACCCGCCCTGCGAGGAAACGGACGTCACGCCCGGTATGCGGCGGGCAATGTCCGACACAGTGAGATCTGGCAGCAAACCAATCGTATCCTGATTGATTCCATCCGTGATGCCGGTGGCCTCACGTTTGTCTGAGATTGCCGCAGAATTTGCCTGACGAAATCCAGTGACGGTCACTGTGTCTAACACGGCTACTTCTTCTTCTGGTTCTGATGCTGATGGATTTGCTGCATCGTTTGATTGCGCGAGCGCTGCGCCAGCACCCGCAACAAACAATGATACGACTGCGCAGCTTCTTATGAGCACTAATTTTTTATTGGACTCCATTATACCCTCCCGGAGTGATTTATCTATGCTTCGTCCCCGGTGAGCACCTATTAAGATTACGATGTCAGTTTAATAAAGACAAGGACTCTTTTTCCAATCCTCTTATTTTCGCGCATGGATTTGAACGCGCCATCTCCGTTGGATCCCTCAATGAAA
This sequence comes from Hyphomonadaceae bacterium, assembly GCA_024743315.1. Lineage (GTDB taxonomy): Bacteria > Pseudomonadota > Alphaproteobacteria > Caulobacterales > Hyphomonadaceae > Henriciella. Next base: position 262,017 of record JANSWU010000003.1, on the reverse strand, counting down.
GCCAATCTAATCCGTGTCAGGACTCAGTATTAGAGGGGCGTTGTGATGTGTCGGCTGGCATGCGTGAAATCGCGATGAAGGTCAGTAAAATGAGACCTCCCAGAACCGGCGCCAGCGCCATGAAATATTGTAATTGCGTCTGCCCAATCGCGGAATCTCGATAAGCGATATCTGTCAAAGCCGCGCCGACAATAAGGATGGCGGTTGCTTGGGAGAGTTTGGAAAAACAAGTGAAAAGACCATAGCGTTGGGTCGCGCGAGAGGGGTCTGTTGCGGCCACTTTGGCGAGCAGACCCCAGATGCACATTGCGGTGCCTCCATACCCGGCACCATAGATCAATGCTGATGAAATCGTTGCGACGCCGCCCAAGTGCCCTAGTCCAGCAAACGCCAAACCCGAGCCCAGATAAGCCACACTGGCGAACATCAAAACAGGCTTGAGTCCCCACTTAGTCACCATCAAAGCCCATCCGGGCTGAGAGGCAACTTGACCGACTGAGACACAGGTTAAGAAGATGGCGCCCACAGGAACGTTATGAAGTGAGTATGCGACGAAATAAGCCTCGAGATTTGAGAACACGGATGCGGTCAAGTTCAATACGAAAATAAGGAAAACGACGCTTAAGAAAGGTCGATAAAACAATACGTTAAGAGGACCTATCGGGCTGGATGCGGTTGATCTGGTGGGCGTCATTCGTTTCTGTTGCGGTGGGTGATGGCGCGCAATCGCGAACAAGCAATATGAGCCCAAAACCGCAATAATTCCGATGATCACCGACAGCTGAGCGAACCGAATGCCGTTATCGATACCGGGATCACTCCGGACAAGTGGTGTAACCACCAGCGTGATCAGTAATGCAGCGAGACCGGACATGATGTAGCGCATGCTGCTATATTGCGCGCGGGCAGTGTCGGTTTTCGTCACAAAGGCCATGAACGTGTTTTGGGGAATGTCATAAATCGAACACCCCAGCCGAAACAAAAACAACGTTGCAAGCGCATACAACGCTTTAGCGCTATCCGGGATCAACCCGGCGCTCGAAAAGCAAACAAAGCCTGCCGCCGCACAGACAGCGCCATACAATTGGGCGATTGCAGCTTGCCTAACTGTCTGCACTCTATTTCGCATGGCGCGCCCGATTATCAAATCAAGAGCGGCCTGAAATAAAAGCGACGCCCCGACGATGCGGCCCATCTGTTGCGGAGAAAACGCCACCACCTCAGTTAGAAAAAACGCGAAAACGAGACCGCTTACGGCCCAAAGGAGGCTCTTTCCGAAGTGGGAGATTCCATAAACCCATCGGAGCTGGCTGTCGGCGTTCTTCATCGAGGTCATCACCGTGTGAAAACATCGCCTGACCAATCACGACATAAACGCCGATCGCGCGTCCCCGCCACGCAACTACAAATTGACTTAAACTGTAAAAGTATTTTTTATATCGTGAAATTAGCGCATCACACGCTACTTTGCGACTCAAAAGAGAATGTGACATGGTCCCAAATCTATCTCTCAATCAGAAGTCCGTGCTCGATCTGATCAGACGGCACAACCCGATCTCCCGGGTTGAACTAGCGCCGTTGAGTGGGCTCTCGAGTGGCGCCCTTGTCAGGATTAGTCGCGAGTTGATCCTAAGAGATCTTGTCGAGATTGGCGAAACCGTTGGCGGCAATCGCGGACAACCTCGGCAGCCCCTTCTGATTAATCCCAGAGGCGCATTTTCCATCGGCGCGGCGTTCTATCCCAAGCAACTCGACATCGCGATCACGAATTTTGCCGGGGTGCCAATTGCACAGGAAAGTCATGCCTTTGATGATCTTGACCCAGCTGGAACGGCGAAGCTCGCTTGGCGCTTCATTCGGCGGATGATCAAGGCGCGGAAAAGTCTTAATATGGAAAAGTGCTTGGGCATCGGCCTCGCGGTACCTGGTTACTTGACCAGCCATCAAGCCTCGCTGCGGACAGTTGAGGAACTGAAATCGTGGCGCGACGTTGATATGAGCGCTATTTTTGAGGTCGAAACAGGACTGCCCACCTGGGTCGAGAATATCGCATCGGCGGGAGCGCTCACAGAACTGTACCGCCCAACCAAAAGCGATCCACGTCACATTGTCTTTCTTCACATCGGTTATGGGGTCGGGGCCGGCATCATCATTTCAGGCGAACTTTATCGTGGGCGCGGTGGAAACGCTGGCGAGGTGGGTGTTTTTTTTCCAGGTGACGGCCCCCGGCCATCGGGTCTGGATTTTCTGAATATGCTCAATGCATCTCGCGCAGAACGCTATGCGACCCTATCGGATATTGATTTCGAGTCCGTGTCGCGAGAGGCGGCGGTTCAGGACTGGATTATTCGAGTAGCTCACCAAATATCCGATCTCGCGAAAACCGCGAAGTACTGGCTAGCGCCTGATGAATTCGTTGTTGGCGGGCCGTTCCCCAATGAAATTTTGGATCAAGTGACTGATAGATTGCGTCCTCACGTCAATCTCCCGGATGAGGAAATGCCGGCGATGAAAATTCGCACGTCTAAAGCGGGGCCTCGAACTACGGCGATCGGTGCAGCACTTCTCCCGATCCACTATACCTGCTCCCCGGCAATCAGCGGGATTGGTGATTGAGCGGCGCCCTTATCAAGGACAGCCCTTAGAACCAGTTCTCTCAGCTTGATCTGAATCAACGCGAGCGCCTTTGTGGCGCCTGTAAGCTTTTGGGCGAGCTTGCATCTAAGCGTATGGAGGGCAGCCATGCTATTTCGACGACACTCAAAGGTCATTTCAACCAGCTTAATCGCCATTGCCGCCCTGGCTTCAACGGCGTGTGAGCGGTCGCAATCGGCGGGCTTTACACTACCCGAAGGAAACGCCGAGCGCGGCATGGAGACGTTTATGGACTTGGGGTGCGGGTATTGTCACACCGTGGCAGGCGTCGAGGGCTTACGCGATAATGTCACCAATCCTGAGCGCACTGTGGTGCTCGGCGGTGAGAAGCCGCGTGTATACACCTATGGAGAACTCGTCACCTCCGTGATCAATCCATCGCACAAGATTTCTCAGCCCGAGCTTGGCGATGTCGTCGATACGGAGGGCAACTCTCAAATGGTCAATTACAATGACATCATGACGGTGACCGAGATGACCGATCTGGTGACGTTCCTGGAGCAGTACTACACCCTCCAGCCATATCAACGGACACATTATTCACCCTATGGACCGTTTTAGATTGGCGGTGATGCCGGCGCTTACGGATTAGAATTCCATAACCAGGACTGACCTCATGAAGCTGTTTATTGGCTATGCCTCGAAAGAAGGACAATCGCGAAAGATCGCGCGACACATCGGTGACTTCGCCTTCGACACGGGCCATTCATTTGAGATCTGTGCCTTGCACGATGCCAGCGAACTTGATCTCAGGCGTTTTGATTCTGTCGTACTCGTCGCCCCCATTCATGTTGGGCATTACCCCAAATCACTCAGCCAGTTTGTCGAGTTCAATCAGGCGCAATTGACCGAGGTAGATACGCGGTTTGTCTCTGTTTCTCTGGCCGCGGCCGGATACGACGCCGAGGATTGGCGCGGTCTGGATCATATCACTCAAGACTTTAGTGAAGCGACCGGATGGATCCCGGCGGATATCATGCACGTGGCTGGCGCTTACCGGCCCTCAAAGTATGATATCCTTACCAAATTCCTGATGCGGCGCATCCTCGCCAAGAAGGATCCCGATGCCGATCCAAATCAGGACCGGGAGTACACCAACTGGTCAGATTTGAATGCTTGGTTGAACGGGTGGCTCAACCCATAGCCGACACGTTCAGATTAATCCGAACGCGAATAAGAGCAGGCAGGTGACGAAGCCGATCATTGGCACCACGATTGGCACGGTGAAGCCGACGCCACGTTCAGAGTATCGACGCTTAAGGAAGATCAAGGATAAGTTCACAGTCGCAAAGATCGCGAGGGCGATCTGAGACGTGAGTTCGGCCAGGCGCTCGATCGGCAAAAACAGGCTTAGAAGTAAGACCACGCCCGTCACGAGAACTGTCGCCACGACCGGTGTGTTGGTGCGTGGATAAATATAGCCCAATGTGTCCGGTAGCTGGTCCTGTTTGGCCAATCCATAAATCACGCGCGACGACATGATCATCTGAATCAGAACCCCGTTCAAAGTCGCGACAGACGCAATCAGATTGAAGCTCGCGCGCAGTGTCGGCGAGGCATCCGTGAACATCAAATTGAGCGGGGCTGCCGAGACTGCCAGATCATCGATTGGGACGGTCAAAACCACCACCGATACGACCGCGAGATACAAGACAGTAGCAAGGATCAGCGTCCAAATGATTGCTTTCGGCATGTTGCGATCGGGATCAATGGCTTCCTCGGCAATATTGGCGAGGTCCTCAAACCCGACAAAAGCGAAGAAGGCCAAAAGGCTCGCGGCGCCGATGCCGAGCCAGACCTCGCCATCAAAGGGCGGGATGAGCTGATTGAGCTGCGAGAGCAGCTCTGGATGACCGCCCAATCCAAAGGCCAGGACCAGAAGCAGTCCGAGAATTTCGACGACCGTGAAGACCGCGGCCATCGCAACGGATTCCAACACACCCAACACGGCGACCCCGCATAGGACTAAGGCGATAAAGACCGTTAGAAGGCGTGAGTCCAAACCCGTCAGGTCTTGCAAATAAGCACTCGCGCCAACGGTAATTGCAGAGGCCGAGATGATTCCGACGCTTGCAACAGCCAAACCGACAATCAAAGCAATGCGCTTGGATCTTAGCCCGGCTTTCACATAGGCCGCTTCGCCCGCGCTGACCGGAAATCTCGCGCTCAATTCGGCATAGGAAAACCCGGTGAATGCGACCACAATCGCAGCTGCCAGAAACGCAACCGGCGCATAAATTCCGGCATGCGCCGCAGTGGTCCCGACCAGCACATAGATGCCTGCTCCAACAGTGACGCCCAACCCATAAAGGACCAGCAAGGGAAGCGTCAGGCGGCGGCGTAAGTGCGCCTCTTTGGGGTCCAAATCGAGTGGTGACGACATTTGGTCAAATCCGTATTCCGAGCGCAAAGCATGAGCTTCAATCGGCACTGTCCGTCATGCGCTTAGTATCTGAATTGATGTCGATCAAACTATGCGTCGCAATCAGTGCGTAAGGTCCACGACAGTTGGCTCTCTCCGTCGAGTCCACAATCCCGGCCCGCGGCGGGGCGTGAATGTCATACCTGAGAGCCAGCGAATGAGGACGCATATGGTTGTTCGGTCCACGAAGCGAAAAAATGAGGCGTCGATTGACCATATGCCGCCCTCTCATATGCGCGAGGCATTTGAGTTGAGTGGAAATGGGAGAACGCCTTGAGTGTGACAGGCTTAAGTCAAATCGATGATACGGTGCACACGACGAATATCTGGTTGAAGCAGATTATGGTCGCGTGTCATTGGACTGAGCGACAAGATGCCTATCGCGCGCTGCGCGTCACTCTGCATGCGCTTCGCGATCACATCCCGATAGAAACGGCGGCCCACCTGTCAGCGCAATTGCCGACGCTGCTGCGGGGCGTGTTCTTTGAAGGGTGGCGGCCTGGCCGGGCCTAGGCTTTGGATCGGGACGTGGAGTCTTTCACGAAGCCGATCCAAGACGCGTTTCGGAACTATCCTGGAGTCGACGCAGAACGCGTCGCTCAGGCCGTATTTGAAACGATGAAAAGCCACATCTCGGAAGGCGAGATGCAACATGTGCAACACGCTTTGCCGCGGCGGATTCGGCAGATCTTTGAGAGCGATGCCTAAGCCTTGATAAGCCCATTCGCGTTCAGGGCACCGGAAATCGTGTCGGCGATATCAAACCCGCAAATCGGGCTTTCGATGCTGTTGCTTGCCACGATCTTGCGAGCGCCTGCGGCGCGCAGCTGATCGATCGTTTCAAGTGTGGCCAAGCAATGCACAGCGCAGATGTTGAGCTCGATATTTGCATTAAGGCGTTTAACGAATTCATTGGATCTTAGCAGAGTTGTCCCGGATGAGATGATGTCATCCACCAGCACAACCGACTGGACGTTGTCGAAGTCAAGATGATCGATCGAGACCTCAACGTCTCGATCTCCGTGACGCACTTTTTGGAGCGTTGCATATGGCGCGCGTAATGCTTCAGCGATTTTTCTGACCCATTGCTCGCTTTCGCTATCGGGTCCAATAATGATCGGAGACGTCGTATTTTGTGCAATCCAGCGGGCCATTTCCTTGGTTGCCGACAGGGCTCTGCTCGGAACTTCATAGACCGCATCGAGCGTCGCGAAGCGATGCAGGTGCGGGTCCACCGTGATCAAGCCATCAAAATGCTGAGAAATCAGGCCCGCGAAGACTTTCGCGCTGATCACTTCGCCAGGATTGAACGCAATGTCCTGGCGCATATAGGGCAGGTAAGGCGCAACAAGTTTGACCGACGCCGCCCCGTACTGACGCAGGCCGTCTGCCAGCAAGAGGAGCTGCATGATTTTGTCGTCCGGTCTGTCCAACCGCGCGACCAGATGAATATGCTGGTCTTCGACCGGGTCGAGAATGCGAAACAGCGATTCTCCGTCTGGAAACGTATGCAGATCCGCGCGGCCATGCCGGAGCCCGACGCGCGTTGCAATCTTGCTGGCAAGGTCGTGCGCATTCGGCGTGGAAAAGATCATGGAGCTCATGGCGCTGTCAGCTCCACGATGCCCGGATTGGACGCAACATAGTCCAGAGCATACGCCATTTCGCCGGGGGATTGGGTGTGCAAGGTGAACAGCGGATCGCCTTGCTCGACAATGTCGCCGAGATAGACATGCAGGTCGATTCCCGCCTCTGCGTCCTCGGGCGCGCCAGCCAACTTGGCGGCTTTAGCCAAACGCCGATTATCAAATTGCGCGACGCGGCCTTTGTGAGGGGCCGTGACCGCGCGCAAATGCGCTGCCACGGGGGGCTCACGATAACCGCCTTGGGCTAGGCAAATCGCTTCAAATATCTTGTAGGCTGCACCCGATTCCAGCGTTTCTCGAGCTTTCTGCGTGCCGGACTGCGGCTCGGCCACTCCCGTCAATTCCAGCAGAGCGCCTGCGAGCAAACAGGCGCGGTCTTTCAATTCAGGTGGCGCGCCGGGTTGGTTTCGAAGTACGGCGAGCACGTCGCGTGCTTCCAAGGCCGGGCCAATGCCACGTCCAACCGGTTGGTGACCATCGGTCACCTGGACGCGCAGACGAATGCCGAAATGAGCGGCAGTTTTCTCGAAATGCTTGCGCAGCGAGTCGGCAGCTTCAATGCTGCGAACCTTTGCGGTTGGGCCGACCGGGATGTCGAGTACCAAATGGGTTGCGCCGGCTGCAACTTTCTTGGACAGGACCGATGCGATGAGCGGGCCTTCGCTATCGAGATCCAGGGCCTTCTGGACCCGGATCAGCTTGTCATCGGCGGGGCTGAAATCGACACTGCCGCCCCAGATGAAGCAAGCTTTCTGCGCGGCTAAGACAGCCTTCATCTCGTCGACTGACAGGGCGACATTTGTGATTGTGCTCATTGTGTCTGCGGTGCCGGCGGGGGAAGTGATCGCCTTGGAGGAGGTCTTCGGCATAATCAGGCCGTTCGCGGCCGCGATTGAAACAATGATCGGTGTTGTTCGATTGCCCGGGAGGCCGCCGACACAGTGTTTGTCGGCAATGATTTCAGCGCCCCAATCCAGATTGCGCCCTGTATCGACCATGGCGCGGGTCAAAGCGATGGTTTCATCGCCGTCCAGCACCCGCGCGGAACAAGCGGTGACGAAGGCCGATAATTGGATGTCGGAATAGCGACCCTCGACAATGTCCTGAATGATCTGGTGGCTGGTGCTCTCGGTAAGGCGTTGGCCAAAGATCTTGCCCCGTACATCAGCGAAAGAGGTTAGCGGCGCAGGGTGAGAAACTGTCAGCAGAGTGCTCTCTGAAAGGTTCAGGCGCTGCCAGGCAATTTCAGATAGTCCGATGTCTTCCGGGCGAATAAGATCACCCGTTACATAGTGTAGCGTGGCGAAGATTTCTGATGACCCGTTTTGCAAAAGCACGCGGGAATGAGCTGAGAAGCCTTCTGATTTACACGCGGCGCAATCCTTCTGCACGAACGCGATGGCCTCGTGTTGCGAGTCGATGCCCAGTCGGCGCGCCAGCAGAGTAGGCTTTCCCGTCAGGTCTGCCATTCAGAGCTCCACCTGCTCATTGTGCTCTGCGACGGTCACGGACCAGCCTTTTTGCTCTTCTAGGCGATGTCGCAAGCTGTCAGCCGCATCGGGCTCGCCATGAATAATGAACGTCTCCTTTGGCGGGGTTTCGAAATTGTCCAACCAGGTCATGATTTCATTCCGATCCGCATGGGCGGATAGCATATGCAGATTGGCGACCTCGGCGCGGACCGGATGATACTGGCCATGGATTTTGATCTCCTGTGCTCCCTCCAGCATGTGAGCGCCCCGTGTGCCGCCGGCTTGAAATCCGGCAAACAGGATCGTGTTCTTCGGATTACCCGCATAGGCTTTGAGGTGAAACAGAATACGTCCTCCCGTCGCCATGCCACTGGCGGAGATGATGATTTTCTGGTGGCGGTCCATATCCAAGGCTTTTGAGTCTTCGGTGCTGCGGGTGAAGGTTGCGAGACCACAAGCCGCCCTCGCTTCATTTGCGGTCAGCCTCAGCCCATCCGTGTGTCGACAAAAGATGTCACTGGCATCAATGGCCATCGGGCTATCCAGATAGACAGGAAGGTCCGGGATTTCATTGCGCGTGAGCAGATTGTTCAAATGGTACAAGAGCGATTGCGCGCGTCCAACGGCAAAGGAGGGAATGATGATTGAGCCGCCGCGTTTCTCGGTCCGCAGAATGATATCCCGCAGGGCCGTTTCAGGATCGGTATCTGGATGATCCCGATTGCCATAGGTGGATTCCAGGAAGAGATAGTCCGCATGATCTATTTGCGCCGGTGATTGCATGATCGGGTTGTCTGGCCGGCCCAGGTCCCCCGAGAACACCAGCTGCTTACCGCCAGCCTCGACCTCTACAATCGCCGCGCCGAGGATATGGCCAGCGATTTGGAACCGCACTTTTATGTCAGTGGTCACTTTCACCCATTCGTTGAAGGGATGCGGCGAGAGGTTTGGTAGCGCCTTTTCGGCTTGATCTTTGTTGTAGAGCGGGCGCGCAGGTTTGTGCTTTGTATACCCGCCGCGATTGGCCGCCTTGGCCTCGCGTTCTTGCAAGTATCCGCTATCGAGCCAAAGCAACTCGCAAAGCGCTCGTGTGCCTTCGGTACAATGGACCTGACCGGAGAATCCATTCGCGACCATCACGGGCACATAGCCTGAATGGTCAATGTGAGCATGCGTGAGGACGACCGCATCGATGCTCTTTGGATCAACGGGCAATGGTTTCCAGTTGCGAAGTCGCAGCTGCTTATAGCCTTGGAACAGACCACAATCGATCATCACACGCTGACCCTCGGCTTCGATCAAGAACTTTGAGCCTGTCACCGTGCCAGCGCCGCCCAGAAATCGAACTGATAAACTCATGCGGTCGCTTCCTACCAAGGTTCTGATGTAACATCATTATCAGAGCTTGCCTTGGCATGCGCTTGATCAGGATCAAGTCGAACGGCCATCGTTGGAGCCTGTCGTCACTACCAATACCGGCACCTCCAATACTGCAGCGAGGCGCGAATAGGCTGTCGTGGTTTGTCGTGCGACGGCATGTTCAATGAACAGTATTGCAGGAGGGTGTGCTTGCAGATCGAGCCGCATCGAACTGTGCGGTTGAGTTATCTCCGCCAAGCCTTCGAATTTGAACGTACTGAGCTGTTTGTCGGAACCGGCCAATTGCGCGAGTCGTTTCGTATTTTCGACGCTGAGCGAGTTGGCAAAGGCGATAATCTTACCGCCCTCATTCGCGACCTGCGCGGGCGCGTACAGCACATCGTTCGGCAGAGAATGAAGGAGCTTTTCTATCTGCCGAAACACGAGAGTCTGACGCTCAAGTGCGGACTTTGGTTGGTTGAGCACGATCACTTCATCAACCGATCGATTGCGCAGCTCGTCGAGACTGTTTCGCCACTCACAGATCGTCACACTGAGAGCGAGGTCCATGCGGTCGGCGATCAGGCTAAGACGTCGCGCCCGTTCCTGCGCAATTGCACCGGCTTGAGAGGCTACTTCGCTGTCGCGGTCTTCGATTAATAGGATCCTGCAATTATGCGACATCCGGCGCACGAGTGCTAGCGTGGCAAGCTCGGATTGCTCGTCGTCCTGCGACAAGAAGCTGATCAGAATGGTGTCGGTTGAAGGAAGTTGATCAGCCATCACTAAGTCTTTCACCGCTCGATTTGCTCGGCGGCGATTTCGGTGGGGTTTCTTCGGGTGGCTCTGGAGGTGCCTCGTCCGGAAGCGCAAAAGGCGGTGGATCGATTGGCGGAGCAGGGGCGTCTCTCTGCTCTTGACGCCCCTTAAGTGCCGCTGCGAAAGCGAGCAGCCTGGCTTCCACCAAATCATGGAGCTCCCCGCTCGATAGGCCAAACAGGATCGGAATGGCTTCGTCGAGATGTTCGATCGCATAGACTGAAAACTGATTGGCTTCACATGCGCGCACGACGTCCGGTCTCAGCATCAAGTGTTGCACATTGCTGGCGGGAATGATGACGCCTTGTTCGCCCGTCAAACCGCGCTCCCGGCAGAGATCGAAAAAACCTTCAATTTTCTCATTTACGCCGCCAATGGCTTGCGCATCCCCCAACTGATTGAGCGCCCCGGTGATGGCAATCGACTGATCAATCGGCTGTTCGGCAATCGCGGACAGAATGGCCAGAAGTTCTGCGAGCGAGGCGCTATCGCCTTCAACGCCGCCATAAGACTGTTCCAGAACGATTGAGGCATGCAAGGAGAACGGCGCGTGTAAGACGTATCGGCCAGCTAAAAATCCTGACAGAACCATCACGCCTTTGGAATGGATCGGGCCGCCGAGTCGCGCCTCACGTTCGATGTCGATGATGTTCCCATTGCCGGGTCGCGTTCGGGCCGTAATCCGGTTTGGCTTTCCAAAGGCAGCCCCTGCGAGTTCGTAAACGCTCAATCCATTGATCTGACCGACCCGATGTCCCTCGGTCTGGACCAGGGCGATCTCGCGTATCAACTGTTCCTGCATGCGATCACGAACTCGGCTCGCACGATAGGTTTGCTCGGCCCGGGCTTTCTCGACATCGCCCTGAGTAATCTTTTGTCGCGCGGCAGTGGCGGCGTAATGATGAGCTTCCTCGAGGGTTTCCAATGATCGCTCTGTCTTAACCGATAGTCGTCTGGCGTCGCCCGCATCACGGGCGGCATCTTCAACCAGAAACGCCAGCGCTTTGGGGTCTGGTTCGATCAAATGGTGGGCGTGCGCGAGTTCCTTCAGGGTAGCCGCAAGCAAGCTCTCATTGGCTTCCGTACGCTCGATCGATCCGTCAAAATCGGCGAACAGCTTGAACAAACTGCTAAACTCCGGATCATAGGTCGACAGCACATGATAGATCCAGGCGTCGCCGATCAGGATGATCCGCGCCGACAGTGGAACGGGTTCCGGATCCAGCGTAATCGTGCTGGTCAGGCTAAGCGCTTCAGCGAGGTTTTCGGTTTTGATGGTCTCGCTCTGCAAGGCTCGTTTCAAGGCGCGCCAACTCATCGGTTCTGATAACAAGCTGCGCGCGTCGAGGATGAGGAACCCGCCATTGGCATGATGCAGTGCGCCTGGCTTGATCAGTTTGAAACTGGTTGTGAGATAGCCGCCCTCGCTGCGATGTTCGACCCGGCCAACCAGATGGGCAAGCGTTGGATTGGGTTCTTCAACCACCGGCACGCCAGGTTCCGATGGCGATTGCGTCACCAGGACATTGAGGCTGTAGCGCTCAAATGGATTCTGCGAATCTAGCACATCCGACAAAGCCCCAGACTCAGCACCATCGGTATTGGTGATGGCAAAAATATATTCACCATTCTGGATCAGATCCTGCTTGACCGATTGCAGATGCGCGCATGCAGCGTCAATGTCGCAAAGGTCTTTTCGTACGGCCTCAATCGATCGGGTAATGGCCGCTTCGATGGTCTCCTGCTTAAGTTTTCTCAGGTCCGATCGAAGCGCGCGTTCCCATTCTGGAATCGCCCGTACGATCTCCTGGAGCTTTTCCTGAAACTCTGAAAGCGTGGCTTTTCGCTCTTCTTGCTCATTTTCATCAAGTTCTTTCAGATCGGATGGTTGCAAGACCTCATCGTCCTTGGTCGGGACCAGGGAAAACCCCATTGGGCCGCGCATGATCGCGACATGACGTTCTTCAGCCTCTTGGCCGAGCGCTTCAAAGGCGCTCTCCTGTCGTTCCTTAAACGTGTTTTCGAGGGCGCGGCGACGGGCTTGCACTTCGGGCTTTTCGAATGCCGCCGGGATGGCTTCGCGCAAATCTTCGACAAGTTCTTCGAACGCCTTTGCGACCATTGGCGCCGAACCATCAGGTAGCACTAACAGTTTCGGGGCTGACGGATTTTCAAAATTATAAACGTACGCGAAATCGAACTTTGGCTTTTTAGCCTCACTCGCTGCCGATAAGATTGGTTTCAAACCATCACGCACCGGGACATTTTTCGGCGCGGCGACGAAAAGATTGTAGCTTTTCTGCTGCATCTCGGTGGCGAGCGTTATGGCTGAAAGTGCCCGGTCTTGACCAACAAAAGGTGCGATTGGCGCATCGAGTTTTAGTTTGGACGGATCACACGCACGCCGAAGGTCTTGCTGCTCAACTCGATGGGATCTCGACCGCGTCTTCGTCAAGTTTGCGTCGTTTCTGGAAGGGGCGTGTTTTGTCATGGTCAAAGATCAGGTTGGCGTTTGATCTTTTCAAACCATCCCTGATCCGATCCGTATTTGATGCGCATCAAATGACTGAAATGTTCGAAATGCGTGCTTGTTCGATGGCGACCTTTTCCGTCGGGTTTTGAACTGGATCAAATCCCGCCCTTCGATTTTCCCGCAAAACCTATTCAAGAAATACGGAGGTCATGATGATGGATTACAAGACCATACTCGCGCCGGTGCAATTCGAAGAGACAGCAAAGCCAATCCTAGAGAGTGCAATTATGGTCGCCGATGCGTTTGGAGCGCACATTCATGCCAAACATGTTCGAGCGCCTTTTGTCGCATATGCGCCATATGCCTATCACACGATCAGCATGTCCTCGGCGCCTGTGGCCGTGGCCGAACAGTTCGACGCTGCGACCGCCGAGAATGCAAAAAAACTTAAAGCAATCTTCGAAGCCTGCTGCGAAACCGCTGGCTTGCGGATCATGCCGTTTTCCGAAGCGAGCGCGAAACCCAAGAAAACGGCTTGCTGGAGCGATACGACGGGCTTGGTGATCCAGGCCATGGCACACTTCGCACGCGTGTGTGACCTGTCTGTCGTCACGCTGCCTGACCAAACGCATGAACCCCGGGATACGCCCTTATTTGAGGGTTTGCTCATGGGATCTGGCCGTCCGATCCTGGTTGTGCCGAAAAATGGTCTTATCCATTTGCCAAAGCACATCCTGTTAGCTTGGGATGGCAGCATGCCAGCGACCCGCGCTTTGCAAGCCGCCTTGCCGATGATGAAGCTGGCCGAAAAAGTCCATGTCGCGACGGTCGGAGAGGTTGATTTCGGGATGCCGTCCGCAGACAGCGTCGCACATTATTTAACCAGTCACGGGATTAGGTCTGAAGCGCGGACTGTTGATTGGCCGAAACGTCCGATCGCTGAGCGACTGCTGAATCAGGCGGAAGCCACGAACAGTGATCTCATCGTGATGGGGGGCTATTCACACGCGAGACTGTTCGAGACACTGCTCGGCGGCACCACTCGACATATGTTACAACACGCTGAGCGCGCGCTTTTTCTGGCGCATTAAAACGTGTCCGACGCGCAAGCCCTTCTTCGCGCCAACGATGCGGATGCCAACACGCTCCTATCGGTGCGCGGGTTAACGAAAGTGTATCAGACGGGCGCAGTCAAAGTGCATGCGCTTCGCGGTATCGATCTAACCGTAAAGCGCGGCGAATTGATCGTCATGCTCGGGGCCTCGGGCAGCGGGAAATCGACTCTCTTGAATATCATTGGCGGGCTCGATACGCCGACCACGGGCACGGTCACATTTATGGGTGAAGACATTACGGACCTGCGCCCTTCAGGGCTGACGCAGTTTCGCAGAGCCCATGTTGGCTTCATCTTTCAATTCTACAATCTCGTTCCAAGTTTGACCGCGCGCGAGAATGTGGCGCTGGTGACGGAAATCTCGCAAAACCCGATCGCCCCCGAAGAAGCACTGCGAATGGTCGGGTTGGGCGAGCGTATTCATCACTTTCCAGCGCAACTATCAGGCGGCGAACAGCAACGCGTCGCCGTCGCCCGGGCCATTGCCAAACGTCCAAACCTATTATTGTGCGACGAACCGACTGGAGCCTTGGACAGCCGGACCGGTGTGCAAGTCTTGGAGGCGCTTAAGACGGTCAATGAGGAACTGGGCGCAACCACGCTCATCATCACCCACAATGTTGGCATCGCCGAAATGTCGGACCGGGTGATCCGTTTGTCTGACGGCATGATCTCAGAAGAGCAGGCGATGCATCGCCGCCGGAACCCTTCGGAGCTATCATGGTAGCCCTTTTCTCTGCGCTCGACCGGAAACTGCTGCGAGATCTTTGGCGATTGCGCGGGCAGGGGCTGGCGGTCGGGATTATTATTGCCTGCGGTGTCGGGATCATGATCATGGCGCTGGGCTCGCTTGCCTCCTTAAAGGAAAGCCGCAGCACTTATTATGATCGTTATCGGTTTGCCGAAGTGTTTGCCGATGTAAAACGCGCGCCGGATCGCATGCTGGCTGACCTACGCGAGATCCCTGGCGTGAAATCGGCAGAAACGCGCATCACCCGGATCGTGACCCTCGATATCGAAAATCTTCGCGAGCCGGCGAATGCGCAATTGGTGTCTTTGCCAGATGAGGGGCGGCCGCGTCTGAATGATCTCATTATCTATGAAGGACGATGGCCAAACCCGTCTCGGTCCGAAGAAGCGATCATCAGTCGGGCCTTCGCAGAAGCGCATGATTATCATCCGGGGGATATAGTGCGGGCTGTCCTTAACGGGCGCGCGCGCGATATCGAGATTGTCGGGATTGGCGACAGTCCGGAATATGTTTGGACACTGGGGATCGGAAGCCTACTGCCGGACGATAAACGCTTTGGCGTGTTCTGGATGCGGCGACAGGCTTTGGAGCGCGCGTTCGACCTGGATGGAGCGTTCAACAATGTCACTGTATCTTTGCTGCCTGACGCGATTGAGCAAGACGTCATAGATGAAATGGATCGGCTTTTAGCGCCCTATGGTGCGATTGGCGCTTATGGCCGCGACACCCAATTCTCGAATGCCTTCGTGGAATCGGAAATGGGGCAATTGGTGGCGATGGCGCAAATCATCCCGCCGGTCTTTCTGATCGTTTCGGCTTTCCTGATCCATGCAATCCTGTCGCGTTTGATCGCCGTGGAACGCCAACAGATCGGATTGTTAAAGGCGTTTGGTTTCACCAATACCGAGGTGGCGAGCCACTATATCAAAATGGCGATTGTGCTCAGCCTGTTCGGTGTGATCGGTGGGCTTTTGATCGGCCGGCAATTGGCGCGGCTGACCACGCATATTTATTCAGACACGATGCGGTTTCCCGAAATCGTTCAAGTCATCGATTCAACTGCCTATGCCAGCGGGACCAGCGCGGCCATTTTCGCCGCCGTGCTGGGCGCGATGAGTGCGGCCCTGAAAGCGGCGCGCCTGAAGCCAGCCGAAGCCATGAATCCCGCCCCGCCCACGGTCTATAAACGCGGCGGATTGCTGCCCGCCTGGTTGCTCGATCGTCTGGATGAACCCACGCGCATGATCCTTCGCCATATCACGCGTTGGCCGGCCAGAGCCTTGATGACCGTGTTTGGCGTTGCTGCTGCCATGTCGCTTTTGGTTGGGACCTTATTTGCGTTCGATTCCACCGACGAGATGATCGATACGATCTATTATCGCACCGATGTCTTTGATGCCGCTGTTACCTTTGCTGAGGTGAAAGGCTATGATGCGGTCACGGAATTGGAGCGCTTGCCCGGCGTCCTTGATATTGAGGCCAATCGCGGGGTCTATGTGCGGTTTCGCAATGGTGTTCGCACTGAACGCGGATCGATTACCGCGATACCATCGGACTCAAATGCAAAGCGATTACTGGATCATGATGGCCAGGTTCTAGGGGTCGCTGAGGCTGGCCTGACACTGTCGTCCCAGCTCGCCGAAATGCTCGCCGTCGATATCGGCGACGAATTGATCGTCGACGTGTTGGAGGGGAACCGGCCGACACTGGAAGTGTTCGTCACCGCTCTTACCGATGAGTATATTGGCTACTCTGCCTATATGGATCTCGACACGCTCGGCCGACTGCTTGGCGAAACGCGTGTGTTTTCCGGCGCATACTTGGTGCTTGATCCGGACCGCGCGGAGGCTTTCAGCGATGCTGTCCTGAAGCGGCCGCAAGTCGCCAGCGTGGCGCTGCGCTCAGCGGTCATCGACACGTTCAATGAAACGCTCGAGGACACGATCACGATCATGATGACGATCTATTCCCTGATTGGCGGCGCGATCGCGGCCGGGGTGGTTTACAACGCGGCCCGGATCTCGCTGACTGAGCGCGGGCGTGAATTAGCGAGTTTGCGGGTGCTCGGATTTACCCGCGGCGAGGCGGCCTACATCCTATTGGGCGAACAGGCACTGCTGGTTCTGCTCGCCATTCCAATCGGCGCTGTCTTGGGGGCGGGATTTGCCCATCTCATCGTGCTTGGCATGTCCACGGATCTTTACCGTGTGCCCTATGCGCTATCGCCAGCCACGCGCGGATTCTCGGCCCTTGTGGTGCTTCTCGCTTCCATTGGCGCGGCCGGGCTCGTCGCCCAACGTATTCGCAATCTGGACCTGATCGAGGTCCTGAAAACCCGGGAGTAGACCATGTCACGTTCACGACTTGTGATTTGGACGATTATTGGATTTGTCGCTTTTCTGGCGGGCGTTTGGGCGTTCTGGCCGCGTGCGGTTATGGTCGATACAGCCGAGGTCGTTCGAGGGCCGATGGAAGTTTCCATCACCGAGGAAGGCGAGGCGCGGGTCCGTGATCTCTTTGTCGTTTCTGCACCAGCGACAGGCTATCTCAATCGCATTGAAATCGATCCTGGCGAATGCGTTACAGCCGGGACATCTCGCTTGGCCGATATTCATTCTCCGACGGCAACCATTCAAGATGTCCGAACCCAGGCACAGCTGCGCGCCGCCGTGGATTCAGCTCGCGCCGCTTTGCGCATGGCGGACGCGGACGTGCGGTTGCGGCAGACTGAATTTGATCAAGTTCTAGCGGATCGAGAGCGGATGCGCCGCCTCGCGAGAACAGGCACGGTTTCGACCCAAGCACTTGAGCGTGCGGAAGCAAACGCGACCTCTCATATGGCGGCTTTGGCTGCTGCCACGTCCGCCCGTGATGTGGCACGTTTCGAAGTCACCCGCGCCGAAGCGGCGTTGATGCCTGCTAATGCCGCTTTCGGCGATGGCGTGGTTTCGCTCACCTCGCCGGTGACGGGAGTGGTGTTGCGCGTGATGCGCGACAGTGAAGGTCCGATCGCGGCGGGGACCCCGATCATGGAGATCGGCGCGTCCACTGATCTTGAAGTTGTGGTTGACGTCCTGTCGGAAGATGCCGTGCGCATCCAGACTGGCACCAAGGTCCGTGTTCGCGGGTGGGGTGGCGATCCGCAATGGGCGTATGTAGAGCGAGTTGAACCCTACGCGTTCACCAAAGTCTCTGCGCTCGGCATCGAAGAACAGCGCACGAATGTCATTGTCCGTTTTGACTTCGCCATGCCGGGATTGGGACACGGGTATCGTGTTCGCGCGGATATACTCATCTGGGAGGCGAGTGATGTCATCCGCGTACCGATGTCTGCCCTGTTCAAGACGACGTCAGGGTGGACGGTCTACAAGATAGAGCGCGGCCGAGCAAAGTTGAGACCTGTTTCGCTTGGCCGGATGAATGGACGGCAAGCGGAAGTTTTGAACGGATTAGGCGCTGGCGATATGGTGGTACAACACCCTTCTTCAGCTTTGGAAGACGGCGTAAAAGTGCAAGCGCGCGAAGCCTCCAAAGAAGCCAACTCTTCCGAGCGTCCGGTAAGCGGTGAAACCACGCCGCCAGTCACCCCATACGATCCTTGCGACACGTTGAATGATGCCTTTGCCCTTGAGAACACGCTCGACCCATCCCGATTGGTGGAGGGGGAAGACACTCAAGGAAATCAACCGGAGAGGAGGCCGTAGGGGATGTGTTTCTCGGCGACTGCAAGCTTTATAGCAGCTGGCATGACTGGGGTCATCGGGTTGGTGGCCTTGAGCCGAGTGCCTTCGGTTCGCCATACTCCATTTGCCACCATCCCAATGATTTTCGGTATTCAGCAGTTGGTTGAGGGGCTGATCTGGTTGCGCTTAGAAGCTGGGCATGCGGTTGGCGGCTTGCCATCGGTGTATGCGTTCTTTGCTGAAGCTTTATGGCCTCTGCTCATCCCGATCAGCGTGCTGTTGATCGAACCAGGCGCTCTGCGTCGTTACGCCATGGTCGGATTGGCAATCCTCGGGGTGCTATTTTTCATCGCCTTCTCCGTCGTTGCCCTGAATGGTTTGTATGTCGCCGAGATTGAAGGCGACTGCATTCGCTATTCGATCTGCTTTGAATGGTCGTCGCGATACAGCTTCTACCCGTTTTCAATGGCTCGAACGATTCAGGTCAGCGGCTTGTCGTGGTTGGTGTTGCCATACGGCTTAACCACCATTGCAACGCTATTACTCGCGTCGCGGCCGAGCATTCGCTGGTTCGGTTACGCCTCAGGCTTCGGATTGGTGCTCGCTTTGCTTGTGCAACGCACCGCCTTGATCTCAATTTGGTGTTTCTTCGCCGCGATTGCAGCGATACTGGTGGTCGTTGCGATTGAGCAGGAACGCCGGGATCTCGAGAGTGAGCCAGTCAGATGAGCCAAAACGTCATTGATGAGTATAAAGCCAAACTGCGATCAGCCATGGACGCGATGCAGGCGGTTCGCGGAGGCGAAAACATTTCCATGGGCATGGCGCTCGGTGAACCTCCGGCATTGCTCGCAGCATTGGCTGAGCGCGCCTCTGCCGGCGACGTTTCAGATCTGAAAATCTGGTACTTTCACTCCATGCCCGAGGCGGCGCAGACCATTCTGAGATATGAGCTGATGGATCGGGTCACGCCGCATTGCATGTTCATGGGGCCGACCGAACGCGAGCTTGTCAAACGCGGTGAACAGGACGGCCGAAAAGTCGTGAACTTTGTGCCAGTTGCCTTCTCAGATGCACCGAAACTGTTAAGCCAGCACGTGTCGATCGATACGTTCGTCACCACTGTGTCCCCGATGGACCGGCACGGCTATTTTTCATTCGGTGCCAACAACGATTATGCCTCGACTGCGGCGCGCGCAGCGAAGCACACAATTGTCGAAGTCAATCAGCACATGCCTCGCGTCTTCGGCGACTCGATGATCCATGTCAGTGAGGTTGATGCGATCGTGGAGAACCATGTGCCGCTGTTCGAAATGCCGGCCCGTCCGCCATCGCCCGAAGAAGAAAAAATTGGTGAGATCGTTGCTGAGCTTATCCCGGATGGCGCCTGTTTGCAGATGGGGATTGGCGCGATCCCAAACGTTGTCTGCGAGCACTTGAAAGACCGCCAGGACCTTGGCATTCACACGGAGCTGTTATCGCCAGGGCTAGTCGATCTTATCGATTGCGGGGCGGTCAACAATCGCCGAAAGAAAACCTTCCCGGGGCGCACCGTCTTCACATTCGCGCTGGGGAATCGGCGCATGTATGACCTCATCCATGACAATCCTGCGATCAACAGTCACCCGGTCGATATCGTCAATGATCCTCGCCATATCGCCAAGAATGACAATGTCGTCTCTGTGAATGCGACCTTGCAAGTGGACCTGTCAGGGGCGTGCAATTCTGAAGCCCTCGGGCGGCGGCAATATAGCGGATCAGGTGGGCAACTCGATTTTGTTCGCGGCGCGCGGCGATCAAAGAATGGCCGGTCGATCATCGCCACTTGTTCGACGGCTAAAGATGGAACGGTTTCAACCATCGTCCCTGAGCTCACGGGCGCTGTCACCACACCACGCAATGACGTCGATACCGTGGTCACCGAGTACGGCCACGCACGATTGATTGGGTTGAGCGCGGAGGACCGGGCCCGAGCGCTTATCGCTCTGGCGCATCCTGATCACAGAGCTGAGCTGACGGCGCAGGCAAAAAGCCATCGGCTCATCGATTGATTTGGGTCACGCCGCCATAGGCTCCATGACATCAATCTCCCCAGCCATTGCGATGAGCTGGGCCCGTTTGCAGACGGCAAACCGCGTGGCTTGCGGTAAGTCGATGATGCCCATCTGCTTCAGCTTGTTCATCATGCGGCTGACTGTTTCCAAGGTCAGGCCGAGATAGTCGGCCATGTCACAGCGGCTCATTCGGATCTCGACATATCCGGTCTCTGGCTGACGAAAGCGTTCATCGAGGAAGATCAGGAAAGAGGCTGTTCGCTCGAGCGCATTCTTGCGACCCAGAAGCAGCGCCTGTTCGCGGGCGCGTTGCAGCTTGTCGCCCATCATGGTTAGGACGTTGCGCCGAAACTGAGTGTCTGTCTCGAGACGGCGGTCAAAGGTTGCACGAGGCGTGCAGAGGACTTCTACAGGTGTGATGGCTTCGGCGCTGACATCATGGCGTTCGGCAAAGGTGATGGCGAGATATTCACCGCCGGACACGAAAGATTGGATTTGCCGGCGCCCGTCTGCCATCAAACGATAAGAAATGATGGTGCCCTTGAGCACTTTATAAATGCCTTTCGGGCGATCACCCTGCATGAAAACGTGTTCGTGCGGCGCGTATTTCAGCACATTCATCGGGGTCGAGCGGCTACCATTCAAGTCGCGCCGACAAGGCTCGTGTCGGATCCCAGAATTGGTTTCGAATGATCGAATTTCTTGTCCAGTCATTTGATACTCCGTCGCCCGCGAGTGGACATGATTGTTTCTGCTCCTTCCTATTCAGGTGAGCATCCGAGGGGACGGATTTGAGTCCGGTAAACTACTTAGACGCCTGATATTCTTCCAAATGTTTTGTAATGTTCAGGCGGCGACCGTCTCTGCTGAACGATCGAGGGGGTGATGAAGCGCCTTGCGCCGGTGGCCTTCTGCATCCGCCACTTTGAGCGCCCAAACCACGCGCTCCGGTGAAATCTCGTGCGGCTCATTATGGATGGTTTCGTCTGGCGCACACGCGGCTGTGGCGATCGTGTTCAGCACCTCGTCCGTCACGGGTTTGAGGCCGATATCAGTTAGCGTCACCGGTAGCCCAACATCGAGGCAGAAATCATAAACCTCATCAATTCGAGCGCTGTCCTGATCTGTGAGAAACAGACCGGCCAGCACACCGATCGCGACTTTCTCGCCATGCCAGTATCGGTGCGTGTGTTCGATTGTCGTCAAGCCATTATGGATGGCATGACAGGCCGCCAAGCCGCCGGATTCAAAACCGAGACCTGAAAGCAGGGTATTGGCTTCGACAACATGTTCCAGAGCCGGCGTCACGACCTGCTGTTCACAAGCGGTCACTGCGATACGGCCATAATCCATAAGCGTATCATAACATAGTTCGGCGAGGGCATAAGCGGTCATGGTACCGAGGCGACCGGTCATATTTGCGGCCCGGCGGATGCGACAGCTTTCGGCTTCAAACCAGGTTGCGAGTGCGTCACCCATGCCTGCCACCAAGAACCGGACCGGGGCTTTGGCGATTAATTCGGTATCTACCAGAACGGTGTCCGGATTGTTGGGGAGCAATTGGTAACGTTCAAATTGGCCTTTCTCGGTATAGATCACTGACAGCGCGGAACAGGGCGCATCTGTCGACGCGATGGTGGGAACGATCATGACCGGGCGACCGAGCGCATGGGCGACGGCTTTGGCCGTATCCATGGTTTTGCCACCCCCGATTCCGATGATCACATCAACACCCGTCGCCGTTGCAATTTCGAGCAAGCGATCAATTTCGGCCTGGCTGCATTCGCCGTTGAATTTTTCCAAGATCGGATTGAGGTGATTGAGCGGATCAATGATTTGCGGCTTCAGGTTTTTAGTCACGTACGGGTCGGCCAGGACCAATGGACATTGCCCGAGTCGTTCGGCCTCTTCGCCCAGGCTGTGCAAGGCATCTGCGCCTTGAACGTATCGCCCCGGAAAGATTGATGTCGTAATCATGCTCGCCTCCTGCTTTCCGGCTAAGTCTTAGCCGCGAATTGTTGGTTCGATTTGAGGAGGATCAATTCAAGGCGCCAAGCGATCGATCAGAGTGATAATGAAAGGGAGGAGCCGGATGATTTTGGAGCATGAAACCTGGGTCGCGGTTTGTGATGGAGGCAAGTTCCTGCTCCTCCAGAATCGCGGCGATACGGACTATTTGGATCTTCACGTAATTGCGCACGAGAAACTCGATATTCAAGCCGGCCCCGGACGCGAGAGTCGCGGTCCGTCGCCCGACGGGACGCGGGCGCGGGTCGGGCGCGCGCAGTCTCAATCTGTCGAGGACATTGCGGAATTTCGATTTGTCCACTCAATCGCAGACGAATTGGATGGCAAAGTGCAATCCGGTTCGATCCGGAAAATGGTGCTCGTCGCAGACCCTAAAACACTTGGGCAGTTGAGAGCGCACATAAATGAGCGGACCGGGGACGCAATTTGTGAAGAAATCGTCGGCGATTTTGCCCACGAGACGGTGGCTGACGTCGAGGCGCTTTTGAACCGGCATGCCAGCGCCTAGACCGGACTGAACAATAGGCCAATCCCACCCGCCACGATCGTTGCTGCCGTTAAAGCGATGATCCAAGAAGGATGCCGACCCTTTGACACGATCAAAAACAAGGCGGCTTTAAACAGTGTATTCGAGAAAACCGCTAAGGTGATTGCGATGGTCACCGTCCGCGAAGACACGACCGATCCAAGCAGGTTCGGGACCGTGAGTGACACCGCCTCAATATCAATTGCGCCAGTCAGGGACGAGACCAATAGAAGCGCCTGATCACCAAACACGATCGCTGCGCCCTTTGAAAGCATCAGGGCAAGCGTTAAGACGATTGCAAATGTCGCGGCTTCGGACAGATCCAATGGGTTCTTCAGCGCGACATCGCCTTGCTCAGCCGTATCAGAGGCACGATTGAGGGAGGCTAGAAACCCGATCACCAGCACAACAAGCATTGCGCCCAAAGTCGGGACCAAAGTGATAAGAACCGTTGGTGCGATGATGGTGATCACGAACCCGGTTCGGATCAACATCATGGTCCAGGCGAGGCAAATCGCGGATAGGCCGACGCCTTGTTCGACTCTATGCTCCCGCACCATCCGCGCGATGGCCAAAGTGACGGCGGTCGAGGAGACCAAGCCGCCGAGAAAAGCCGTTAGCAACAAACCGCTTTTTTGTCCGAACCATTTGGTGCCGACATAAGCGAGGAAACTCAATCCACTGATCAGGACAACCATAAGCCAAATCGTTCGCGCATTCAGCGCTTCGAACGGCCCAAAGTCTTCGTCTGGTAGCAATGGCAAGACAACGATGGAGATCAGCAGCCAGCGCAAGAAGGCACTGATCTCTTCCTCGCTCAAACGGTCGAGAAACGCGTGTAGCGGCACCCGGATCCAAAGCAGGAACGTGGTCACGACGCCGCCCATGGCCGCAATTTGAGGGCTGACATGGACGGCAACGGCCCCCAGTCCATAGGCCAGAAGCGCCGCCATCAAGGTCGTGACGCTGACTTCGTCAGAGCTCTCGAGCTGGCCCTTGTAGCCCTGTCGCAAGAGCAGGGCGATCGCCACGAGCCCGCCAGCAATGACAAGTCCTTGTCCCTGATCGACCAGGGCGGCAAGCCCGCCAAACAGGCCGATCAAGCCAATGGTGCGAAAGCCGGCAATGCGGCTTCCTTCCGGATCCGCGCGGTCTTTCCAGCCACGCTCAAGGCCAATCAACAAGCCTACGCCGAGCGCCGTGGTAAGGCCCAAGAGTGTGCTGAGATCAAGCATGAATCCTCCGAGTGCGGAGGATTAAGCTGTTCAAAAGGATTGAATTTGACTTGGCTCAAATCGCTTTGAGGTGAACTCCTCATATTGGGCGTTCGCCAGAGTGCTGGCACATCTACGCAGTCTTAGGAGATCAGAATGTTGATACGTGTTTTGTTGGCGAGTTTGGTCTTGGCGATCGCTGCGTGTTCGACCGTCCCGATCTATCAGCCCGCGTCCGACCGGAATGATTTTGGATACTCCGAACAACAAATTGAACCAGAACGCTACCGCGTGACCTATAATGGTGATGACTCAACGTCTCAGGCCTCGGTAGAGAATTTTCTGCTCTATCGCATGGCCGAAATCACGCTCGAGCAGGATTACGACTATTTCAAAGTGATCAACATGAATACGGAGTGTCACACCGAGTATCACACCACGGTGGATCAGGATTGCCCAGGCGGGAGCGAGTATGGCCAAATGTTTCCATATTGCGGCTACGGTTATATCTGTAATCCTTCAGGAACACTGCAGGAAACCAAGCGGTATGAAGCGGTTGCTTTCATGACCCTGCACCACGGCGAGCCGCCGGTGGGTGAGGATTTGGCTTATGCCGCACGCGAGGTAGAAGAACAGCTGCGAGATCAGATCGTTCGCGAATAAAGCCCGGATATGATCAATCATGTTACGAGCGTATAATGGAGGCCTGAATGATCAAGCAATCATATTGGGGGATCAGCGCACTGATCAGTACGCTCCTCATCGCTGCGTGTGCCGAACAAACGTCTGAGCCGGATTTCGAAACGCCCGTCGAGGAGCTGATGGGGCAGGGCGAGGCGATGGTCGAGAATCTCTGCGTCGAGTGCCACGCAATTGGAGCCGATGATGCGAGCGCGCACCCAGCGGCACCGCCATTGCGCGATCTTTCCAAACGGTTGACCCTCGAAGATTTGCGCGCGCCACTTTTGGAAGGAATCGTCACCAGGCATCCTGATATGCCGGAATGGGCATTTGAGCCGCACCATGTCGATGCGCTTCTTTACTATCTCGAACAGCTGCAATCGGAATAAGGCAAATGTTTGGGCCTCGCTCGCCGTGTGAGGCTCACCCACAAATGCGGGGTTTTCCTTATAACCATGCGGCGCATGTTTCCTATCTCTTATGCTGGGCATGTTTCGCCCAAAACCAATCGCAAGAAAGGAGATACATCATGCGTTTCAATCCTTTAGTGCCGTTCAGATCAAGCGCCATGACGAGATCTGGCAACGGCCCGCGCTCCGTTTTTGGAGCCGATATCGATGACTGGTTCAATCGCTTTTTCGAGCTGGATGCAGCTGACCGAGTGGGGCGCTTTGCAGACTTCGCGCCGAGCATGGATGTGAGTGAAACAGACACGCACATCATCATGAAAGCGGATCTGCCCGGCGTCGAAAAGGACGATCTGCATCTCGAGCTCCTGGATGACCTGCTCACCGTAAAAGGCGAGCGTCACCAGGAAACCGAAGAAGGCGAAGGCGAAAACAAACGCGTGATTGAGCGTAGCTATGGCAGCTTCCAGCGGGCCATGCGGTTACCCTTTGCGCCCTCGGAAGATGATGTCGAAACGCACTATGAGAAGGGTGTGTTAACCGTGAAAATAGCCAAACCCGAAACGTCTGACTCCGCCGCGAAGCGGATCCCGATCAAGGGCAAATGGGTCTAGCGCTGTAAGTTTGTTGGGTGAGCTAATTGATCTCACCCAACGGGCTAATGCACTGCCGTGTGGCTCTAGAGCGGCGCGTAGGATCGGTAATCCGTGCGATCAAATGGCTCTAGCGTGTAGTGCTGTTCGAGGAAGGTGACCAAGTCGATCAATTGGTTGATCGTCAGGATGTCATTATAATCACGCATCAACGTGTCCCCGTCTTCCTGAACCATCATTCCAAGACGCGTTTGTGAGACTTTATGAGTTGGGTTCACGATCGAGGTCATCAGCTCGCCATAGGTGTAGGTGCGTTCTTTCTCCCCGCCGAGCACAATGGTCCGTTCGGCTTCATTGAGACCATCTCGCAAGCCCCTTGCGCCATCCACCGTATGGCAGGAAACACACCCCACCTCTATAAATGTCTGTCGCCCCTTTCCGACATCCCCTTCTGGGAACGTATAGGTGCCGCTACCGGGCTGGCAGGCAGTGAGCGCCAGCGCAGCCGCGCCGACGGCCAAAGCGTGCATGAGAGGTGATCGAAGTGTGCATTTCATGGTACGAGCTCCTGATTTGACCAATCGCCAGTCAGAGCTGTCTCAAATACGTGACCGATCTGCGTTGATCGGAATCAAGGACGCGCCCTACTCAGACCGAAGAATTGATCTTCAAACCTCGTCAGTTAGGGTTTGGTGATGACCCGATACATTATCTCCCCACAGGAAATGTATGCGGCCGAACGCGCCGTGTTCTCGACGGGGCGCCCCAGTTTCGAGCTGATGGAACAAGCCGGTCGCGGCGTTGCTGATCTGCTCCACGATCGATTTCCCAAGGGCGCCATTCGCGTCCTGTGTGGTCCAGGCGGAAATGGCGGAGACGGCTTCATCGCGGCAGCCCGATTGAAGTCGCTCGGGCGGGAGGTTTCTGTTTTCCTGCTCGGACCTGTTGATGCGCTGAACGGCGATCCGAAAACGGCATCACAACGCTGGGCGGGCAAGGTTGAGCCCCTCGCAGCCGCGCTTTCACATGACGCAGATATCACTCTCGATGCCATGTTCGGTGGTGGCTTGTCGAGACCGCTTCAGGGCGTTTGCGCCGAATTGACTGCAGCGTCTCAAGGCCCGGTTGTTTCAATAGATGTGCCTTCCGGATTGGATGGGCTGACGGCGCGATCGCTCGGCCCTTGTTTCAAAGCGTCACTGACAGTCACATTTGCAGCGCTCCGTCCGGCGCACGTGTTGTCCCCCGGAAAACACTTTTGTGGACTGGTGGACGTCGTTGATATCGATGTGCCGGTTCCTGTGCATACGGTGTATCGAAAAGTCACCGCTTCGGAGCGAGACGGCGCTGTGGTCTTCTCAGACTTGAACGCCTGTGAGGCGTCTTTGGATGCGACTTCGCCCGTACCTAAAAATCCGATCGAACTCGCCCGCGCCCTCGCCAAGCAAACGGGACGAGCCGCCTACATAGAGCGACCTGATCAAATACTGAGCACCCCGACGGGCGAAGTGATTGTCGCGCCGGATCACGGTGCAGCGATACGGTCCGCATAAGGCTTGGTCACGACCAAGACAGCACATGGCGCGTGTTGCAGCATCTCGGTCGAGACGGACCCACTGAACAATTTTTCCAGCGGGCCTTTTTGGTGCGAGCCAATGATCAGCAAGTCTGCCTTCTCGTTCTCGAGATAGGTTTCCAATGTGTCCGTCTTGTCGCCGACTGGCGCCATGACAATCGCATTCGTCGACACGCGCGCCACCCGCGCTTCGAGTGTTGATAGACGCTCCTGGCGCTCAGCTTCATGCTTTTTGATTTCTGCGATCTCGGCCCGCCGTGCATAGGGGAAGCCGATATCGACCAGCTTCGGCCATGCGTCTACGACATGCAGTTGCGCTCCGTAGCGACCCGCCATGTCCGCGGCGGTTTGCAAGACGGCATGGCCAAGATCGTCATCGATATCGACAGCGGCCACGATGGTTTCAAATCCCTGGGTCATCAGTTCGATCCTTTTTTGCGTTGCCCTTCAGTCTGCCGTCGCCGCGCGATGCCGCTTTGACCGTGATCAAGCCCTCGTCCCTGTCACGTTGATCAAGATCAAAGCCCTCCGAAACAAAGCTTGTAGGTCAGAGCCGTGGCAGAGGGGCATGTAACGCGGGAGGCATCATGATCAGTCACAAATCAAAGAGACCTAAAGTTCGAGCGAGGCGGTCGTGACGGCGACCGTGCATACCCTCCCGGCCGCCTCTGCGAGCTATGATGAGCACGCTGTGGGTGCCGTACATGCGTTTTCGACGGGGCGGGCCTTTCAGCACCAAGAGCATCGTAATGGCAGCGTGCTGCCACAATTATGGTGGGTGCTGACTTCCCAAAGTTGGGTTGGCTTGCCGATCAGCGTTTTTCTGATCGAGCACAAAGACGGATTGGTGCTCTTTGACACCGGGCTCGACCCAGCGATCGTGTCAAACCCTGAATACATTTCTCAGGCGATTGGTCGCTTTTTATTGAAACGGATCTTTCGGTTTGAAATCAACCCAGACGACAAGCTTGGCTATAAGCTCAGAACAAGCGGCTTTGATCCGCGGCAGGTGAGAAAGGCAATTATCTCACACCTCCACTTCGATCATATTGGCGGCATCGACGATATCCCGCAGGCAGAGCTGTTGGTGAGTCAGCGGGAATGGGACCAGCTATCTGGCCCCCATCCGGAGCGTGACTGGATCTTACGAGAACACATTGAACGTCCCGAAGCGAACTGGTGTCCCATTAGTTTTGAATCCAGCGGCGATGCATTGTTTTCATCTTTCACCGGCGTCCATGATGTGATGGGGGATGGCTCATTGATCCTGTTGCCTACCCCCGGACATACGCCAGGCTCACTTTCAATGCTTGTGCGTTCGTCCTTGGGGCCGCCACTCTTGCTGGTCGGGGACCTCGCTTATAGTGCCGATGCCATCGTCCAGGACCGCGTTCCAGGGACGGGCGACGCCAAGCAATTGCGGTCCACATATGCCAAGGTCCGGCAACTGAAAGCCAACCTCCCAGATCTTTTGATCATACCGTCACATGACGATGCGGCGATTTCTCAATTGCATTCCAGTCGAAATTTGGAGGCGACCCATGCTTATCCATAACCCCTTGCCGCCACGAGTCAGTTTTGTCGGCGTCCGCTTAATGTTTCTGATATGCTTGGCTTTGCTGGTGACGCCGATCGCCATGGCTCAGACCTCTTTCGAAGTCGGTTCAGACCGCTTCCTCGGTGGTCCAACCCCTGTTCACAACACCGATGGCGTGGATGATTTATTCATGTCCGGAAACCTTGTTCGGAGTGAAAGTCCAATCTCAGGCTCGGCTCATTTCGCGGGGCGCGATATCACCGTCAATGGCGCAGTCGGCGGCGATCTTTACGCCGCTGGTATGGACATAGAGATTATGGCTCCAGTGTCCGGCGACGCAACGCTCGCCGGCTATAATATCAATGTCGGGAATGTTGGCGGAGACCTACGCGCGACGGCGACAAAAGTCTCCCTCAATGGCATTGTCGATGGCTACACCATAATCACAGGCGATCGCGTGACATTTGATGCTCAGGTCAAAGGCGATGTCAGCCTTTCCGCCAGCAATGTAACGTTTTCCGAGGCCGCTGTGATTGAGGGAAATCTGTTGGTCTTCGAAGACGCGATTGGAGCAACCGAGATCCCCACAACCGTGATTTCGGAAGATCGTATCGAACGACGCCCAGCCGCCGGATCGCGTGCGGCGTCTGAAGACCTTTCGATCTGGGATGGCGACCATCCTGTCATGAAGTTTTTCAAGCGTTTGGCGTTCGTCGCGATTGTCGTCGGATTGGTCGCGGCCTTGCTGCCGAGGCCGGTCACGCACACCCGCGACGTCACATTTGAACGTCCATTTTCGACTTTCTGGCTTGGCTTCTTATCACTATCCGCAGCGATCGGATCTGCCATCGTGCTTCTAATGACCGGGATCGCATTCATTCTCGTGCCCGTATCGCTCCTGATCGCCGCGCTCGGCGCGCTCGTTGGATATTTCATCGGCGTCTACGTGCTTGGGAGCGCAGCCGTTTCTATCATCGGGAGACGCGGGGAAGACGGCATATCGGGCCGTGTCCTTGCAGCGGGGGCGGGCGCTCTCTTGGCAACGTTGATCTCGCGAATTCCGGTTTTGGGTTGGGTTGGAACGCTGACGATTATTCTGCTTGGGGGCGGTGCGTTGGTTGTGTGGTTGTTCCGTCCAAAACTCTTCACACCAATAGATGCTTGAGCGAGCGGTCGTCACTCGTGCTTGGATCCAGAGCAGCGATTTGGCGCTTCTGACAGCCAGGGTTTAGCGTTGGTGATCATCGCGATCGGTGAAAGCGAGAAACGCGGCTATAAATTGCCTGAACGGATCGGGACAATAAAAAAAGGGAAAATGATTGATCTCCGGGCGAGTTTCCGGACAATTATGTCATGTGCATTCAATTGCTTACTGCTCGGAAATCAATGTGACGCGCTTCGTTCTGCGATATCTGAGGGTCGTATTTGCGACCGCGCTCCTCATTATCATGACGACCGCGGCCGTTTTCGCGCAATCATGGGACGAGATCGAACGTGAGCTTGAGTCTCTGCAAACGGTCAGCGGGCTTAGCGAGGAAGAACAACTCCGTGTTGATGCGATCCTTGAAGAAGTCACTTCTGAGGTCGAGGCGGCGCAGCAATTGGTGCAGCGCGTCGAAACCTTCGTTGAGCAAAGGTCTAATCGATCCGAGATTGTCGCTGACTTGAATGCGCGTCTCGCGGCTCTGCAAGCAGAAGACCAGCTTCTGGATCTCCCCGAAACCAGTCGAGCGCTCCAGGATCGCCTCAGCGTTGTCGAATCGGAACGTCGCAGCCTGGCGGAGGCGAGAGACGCTCTACTGGACGAACGTGTGGCATTATCGACGCGGGTTTCTGAAATCGCAGAGGAACTCGCAGCGGCACGCGAAGCTTTGACCGACCTGGTTGAAACGACAACAGAGCAGGAGCAGAATCCAAGCGTCGAGGAACGCGCAGCAGCTCTGCTCGTGCGCGCGCGCACGCTTGCGAGGCGGACGGAAATTTCAGAACTTCAACGTGAATTGCAAACGGTGCCGGATCGACAATCGATTGTGTCTGCGCGTATTGCGGTCGCCAATGAAGAAATTGGCGCGCTTGATGAGGAAATCGCCCTGATCCAGCGTCAGCTCTCTGATGTTCGAATGGACCGGGCTGAAGCTGCCCTCGATCGCGCCACACGAAACGCAATTGCCGCGCAAGGCATGACAGACATGGAGGCATTGGCACAAGCCAATATTGACCTGGCAGAAACTTTGAAATCGCTGGCGGAGACGGCTTTATCCGTCGAACAAGATATTAAACAGAGCAGCCAACAAACGCTGCAGATCAGACAACAGAGTGACACTGTGGAACGCATCCTGGCGACAGGGCGCGTGACAAATGAAGTCGGCGACTTGTTGCGTCAGCTTCGAATGAGCCTCCCAAATGCCCAATCGCTGCGCGTCGCACTCAACGAAACGGTCGAAGCAAGAACCTCAATTCAGCTCAATTTGATTCTTTGGCAGGACGAATTGCGGATCGCGGGCGATCAGGATCTTGATGAATATCTGAACTCGCAGGTGGATGCGGAGCCGGATGAAGTCGATATGGAACCCAATGGCCAGGTTGAGGTATCGATTGCAGATCTAACGGAACATCGTCAGCAACTCCTGACCAGTCTTCTAACCGCTGGCCGATCGCAGCTCGACCGGCTCACTGATAAGGAAATTGCGGTTCGTGAAACCTTGACCGAGACGCAATCACTTCGACAAACGCTCGACCGACGACTGCTCTGGCTGCCGTCCAATGTGCCGGCGCTTACGGGGTGGCCAGGGAAAGTTGCCAGCAGTGTTGCTTGGATGAGCTCGCCGGGGCTGATCCCCTCTGTGCCAAGCTCTTACCAACAAATTATGCTGTCGTATCCATTCTGGTGGCTTGTGCCGCTCGCCTTTGCCGGCGCACTGATATTCTTCAGAACGCGCCTGAGCACCACCTTGTCTGACCTCAATGACAGTGTTGGAAAAATCCCGAGAGATCGTTACGCGACAACCCCCTCCGCATTTCTCGTCTGCTTCGCATTAGCGCTGCCGGTGCCATTGCTGCTTTCTGCAATTGCGCTGCCCATTTTTCGCGCCGGCAATGAGAACGCTTTTGCGACCGCATTGGCTGCCGGGATTTGCGGGGCTGCGATCACACTCCTTATTGTGAAGGTGCTCGAGATATTGAGCCGCGAGGGCGGCGTATTTCAAACACACTTTGATTGGAATGATCGCGCTTTGCGCGCGGTGCGGCGAATGCCTTTCTGGATGATTTGTTTGCTGATCGTTTCCGTGTTCGTGTTCACGGCATCACACGCCACGTATCGGCCAGATGTTCAGCACGGATTGGGGCTTCCAGCGTTTTGCGTGGCGTCACTCATCATCGCCTTGGTCGGGTATATCGTTTTCCAGTTTGACCGAGGAGTCGTCGAAGAAGTGATCTCCGAAGGCATGAATGACGGCATCTTGTTTTTGGGCATGCTTGTGTTCGCGCTAACGCCGGGGATTGTCGGCCTCATTCCATTGCTCGGGTACTATGACACTGCTGTTGCCTTGCAGGGGCGGGTCCTACAGAGCGCAATCTTGCTTTTGGGGCTTGCTTTATTGTTCGGCATATTGAGGCGATTGTTCTTGGTCGCACAAAGACGCCTGGCTTTGCGACGGGCGGCAGAGTTGCGCGCACAACGCGCGGCGGAGCGTGCTGAGCGAGAGGAACGCGGCGAAGAAGATCACAAGGATGATGAATTCTCAGAGATGAAAAGCGAAAGCGAAACGCTCGTTGCTGAACGCGAAAGAATCTCTGAGCAAACGCGCCGTCTTCTGCTTTACGCGACTGGGGTCGCCGCGATTGCTGGCATTCTCGCGGTTTGGGCGGCTGTATTGCCCGCCTTGGGGATCGCCAACGATATCACTCTTTGGACAGGATCGCAGGTCGTTGATGGGGTCCGGACAAGCCGACCGGTAACGCTCTGGAACCTGTTCCTATTCTTTGCTTTCATCGCGGCGGGCATTGTGGCCGCCTACAATATTCGGGGGGCGCTGGAGATCGGCCCGTTCCAGAGACTGAAACTCAGTCCGGGCTCGCGGTATGCAATTGATACGATTATCGGCTACTTTTTGGTGGGCGCGGGAATCGTTGCGGGCTTTCTTCAATTGGGCGTTGATTGGTCTCGTTTGCAATGGATCATTGCCGCTTTGGGGGTCGGATTGGGATTTGGTCTCCAAGAAATCGTGGCGAACTTTATCTCCGGTTTGATCATCCTGTTCGAACGCCCGGTGCGCGTCGGCGACACCGTCACGATCGGCGAGCTGGAAGGCACGGTCACGAACGTGGCGATTCGCGCCACCACAGTGAAGGATTTCGACAATCGCGAAGTGTTGTTGCCAAACAAAACCATCATCACCGAGAATGTCACAAACTGGACGCTTCGCGACTCGATTATGCGCATCATCGTGCCAATTGGCGTCGCTTACGGCTCAGATGTGGTGGCGGTCCGGGACCTGCTGCTAAAAATTGCGCAGGACGAAGACGATGTTCTGGAATCACCCGAACCGAAAGTCTTCTTCATGAATCATGGCGACAGCTCGTTGGATTTCGAAGTTCGCGTGTTCATCTCAAACCCGCGTAAGCGTTTCCGCGTGCGGCACGAGCTGAATCTGGCGATAAATTCCGCTCTGAATGAGGCGGGCATAGAAATCCCATTCCCGCAGCGAGATGTGCATATGAAAAGTTGAGCCCCGTCT
This sequence comes from Hyphomonadaceae bacterium, assembly GCA_024743315.1. Classification (GTDB taxonomy): domain Bacteria; phylum Pseudomonadota; class Alphaproteobacteria; order Caulobacterales; family Hyphomonadaceae; genus Henriciella. The sequence continues at coordinate 228,268 of JANSWU010000003.1, read as the reverse complement.
TTCGGGTGCCGGTCGTTTCATGCGACTCCGACTCTAGCATCGAACGAAATAGGAGTTCTGATATGGCCTGAACCTGGACATTGCTCGTTCTCGTCGTCGAAAGAGAAGGTGGCTGTTCTCGGCTCGATTGTTGAGATGGCGACCGACCTCCTGGCGGCCCTGATTTCCAATCTCTTTCATAGCGGCACCATAGGACCGAAGCCGGTCCGTTAAAAGGGCTCTTGGTGCTCCGTATCGCTTCATCGCCTTCTTCAGAAACGTTAGTGCTGCCTGCTTATCCCGGGTTTTTGTAACATACGATTCAAGCACTTCACCCTCATGATCGACCGCCCGCCAAAGATAGTGCTGAACGTCATTGATTTTCACGAAAACCACGTCGAGATGCCACTGCCATTGAGTGTGTTGGCGCAAGTAGGAGGCTCGCTTCGTTCGGATCTTGCCGGCGAAAATTGGACCGAAACGGCCGACCCAGAGCCTGACGCTTTCATGGCAAATATCGATTCCGCGTTCGTGCAAGAGGTCTTCCACACTGCGCAGTGAAAGTGGAAATCAGAGACGGTTTGGTTGCGTTTCGGCGGCGATTAGCCTGAACCAATCGCGCTAAGTCGCGGAATTTTCGGGGACAATTTGGGTGGTTCTGAATTTAGAGAAAAACCCGAGACTGGGTGGCGGAGAGGAAGGGATTCGAACCCTCGATACGCTTATCACGTATACTCCCTTAGCAGGGGAGCGCCTTCAGCCACTCGGCCACCTCTCCGCGAGCGTCAAACCCCTAATAATATCACATCGCAAAGGCAAGTATGGATGTGGTCCGGCGGCTGGCTTTTCGCAGATAGGCTTGCAAGGCCCGATGAGCGGGCCTATGCCGCGTGCATGAATAATATCACTCTTCACAAGGGCGATCTGCCCGCCGGGCTCGATCTCGGGAATATGATCGCCGTCGATACAGAAGCGATGGGCCTTAATCCGTCTCGCGATGCGCTCTGCGTGGTCCAGCTCTCGTCTGGCGACGGGGCGGCGCACGTGGTCCAGCTTGGGCGCGACTTTGACTGCCCGAATCTCAAAGCTTTGCTGGCCGATGAAAGGGTGCTGAAAATCTTCCATTTCGCTCGGTTCGATGTGGCGATGATGAAGAAATGGCTGGGCATCACTTGCGCCCCCGTCTGGTGCACCAAGATTGCCTCCAAACTGGCCCGCACCTATACTGATCGCCACGGCTTGAAAGACGTTACCCGTGAGCTGGTTGGCCTGAACATGGACAAGTCACAGCAATCTTCGGATTGGGGCGCCGCCGAGCTCAGCGATCAGCAATTGCAATATGCGGCCAGCGATGTCCTGCATCTGCACGACATTCGAACCGGCCTGATGGCCATGCTCGAGCGGGAAGGGCGGGTTGATCTCGCGCAGGCCTGTTTTGACTTTCTGCCGATCCGCGCCGAGCTCGATCTGCAAGGCTGGGGGGAGACGGATATCTTCGCCCACAGCTGATTGAGGCTTGCGAGAGTGTGACGGAACTGTCATGTCAAAGCCCTGTTCTCGCTATTTTTCTCGGCTTAGTAGAGTGTAATGAACGCCGCACACACAGAGATGTTGGCCCAATGGGCACCGCAACGCCAGATGACGCTGGCGCAAGCGCGGCGGCGCTCTTCTTTTATCGGCCTGTTGCGCATGGCCTTCGTCGCCGGCGCGGCGATTTCGGCTGGCGTTATTATCGGGCCGATTGCCGCGACCACCTTGAATGGAGCCGGCCAGCAGATTGACCAATTGGCCGGGGACGAAGTGGTGACCATGGTCAATGCCCGGTTCACCGGACGAAACGTGGTCGGCGATGCCTATGTGATCACGGCCGAAGAAGCGCGCCGGCGCCGGGCTGATCCGAGCGTGATCAATCTGACCAATCCGCGGCTGGTTGACGATAAAGGCACGCAAGTGAGCGCGCCGGTCGGCGTCTTCTATCAGAATACCGAATATCTCGACCTGTTTCAGGATGTGAAAGTCCGCGATCGCGAAGGCTACGAATTCACCACAACAGCGGCGCGTGTGTTTGTGCAGGAAGGGCGTGTGCAGGGGCTCGAACCCCTCAACGGCATTGGCCCTCTTGGCGATGTCCGCGCAGACTCGTATGAAATTGAGGATGAAGGTGATCGGGTTATCTTCCGTGGGAACGTCGATCTGACGATTTACCCGGATGGAAAAGACGATCCGGCAGAAACTGAAGAGTAGAATATGGCGCAGATAAAAGTGATGGCGGCAATCGGAGCTCTGGCTCTGTTCACAGGCGGCTCGGCGGTTGCGCAAGTGTCCGGTGAAGGCGGTCCGATCCGCGTCAATGCGGATAGATCCGAAGTGCTCGATAAGGAGCGCAAAGTAATTCTGATCGATAATGTCGACATCACGCAGGGCACGGCGCGCTTACGTGCGGACATCGTAACGATTGAATATGGCGGCGGCGGAGACACGACAACGTCGGGACTTGGCTCCAATTTTGGTGACATCCGGACCATGACCGCGCGCGGAAATGTGTTTTACGTAACGCCGGATTTGAAAGTGAATGGCGATCTCGGGGTCTATGTCGCCTCGGCCGACACGATCACATTGACCGGCAACATTGTTCTAGTGCGCGGTGAGGATGTCGCTAAAGGCGAACGTCTGACGATTGAGCTGGAAGCTGGACGCACCACCCTTGATGGCGGCGGCAGCCAGGTCAATATGGTGATTGTGCCTGGTGAAGGCGACGGTCGATAAAATTCCATCTATCGGCCTAAACGGATTTTAAGTCTGTTATTTTAAGTGGTTAAGCTTAGGGCTAATCACCAGGGAGCTGGAACATATGGATCAGACCGGCCAAGGCCTCGTCGCAACCGGACTTGCTAAGACTTTTGGCAAGCGTCAGGTTGTCCATGATGTTTCGTTGAGTTTGCAGCGGGGCGAAGTTGTTGGACTGCTCGGGCCGAACGGGGCCGGGAAAACCACATGTTTCTATATGATCATGGGCCTGATTGGGGCGGATGATGGCATGATCCACATTGATGGCGCCGACGTGACCGCCCTGCCAATGTATCAACGCGCTCGCCTGGGACTGGGATATCTCCCACAGGAAGCCAGTATTTTCCGCGGCATGAATGTCGAAGAAAACATCATGGCCGTGGTCGAGTTGGTCGAGAAAGATAAGTCCGAACGACAGAACCAGGTCGATTCGCTCCTGGAAGAGTTGCATATTTCGCATCTTCGCAAACAGCCTTCTACCAGCCTGTCTGGCGGCGAGCGACGTCGCGTAGAGATTGCGCGGGCTTTGGCTTCGCGCCCGGCCTTCATGCTGCTTGACGAGCCTTTTACCGGGATCGACCCACTCGCGATATCCGACATTTCGGATCTGGTCGGATACCTCAAGAACCGTGGCCTCGGGGTTCTGATCACAGATCACCAGGTGCGCGAAACCCTGCAAATCGTAGACCGCGCCTCGATCATCTATGAAGGTGCCGTCTTGTTCGAAGGTGCGCCCCAGGAAGTGCTCCAGAATGACGATGTCCGGCGAGTCTATCTCGGCCAGAGATTTGCGGCGTAGAGGGCTGAGTTATGAGTGCCTATCAACGCTTAGATATGCGCCAGGGACAATCCCTGGTGATGACGCCGCAGCTGCAACAAGCGATCAAGCTCCTGCAGCTCTCAAACATCGAACTGGCAGAATTCGTCGCTGAAGAGATCGAACGCAATCCGCTCTTGGAGCGCGGCGAGTCAGCCGACTCCTCAGAGTTTGAAGGCGATGTCGACAAGGCGAAAGGCCGAGACGAGCTTTCGCTAGACGGCTCTGAAGGCATGGGCAATGCGCGGGACGCCGTCGATGCCTCCGACAGCGATATGTATGAGGCGGGCACAGGGTCAGACGAAGCCCGGACTGCCAACAGTCAGTCGGGTCCATCCGCGAGCACCGATTGGTCTTCGGTTAGCTCTGGCCGGGGCGTGAGTGATGATTTCGATTTCGAAGGTTCACTGTCGAGCGAGAAATCCTTGCATGAGCATTTGCATGATCAGCTTGCCATGGCAGGCCTCAGTCAGGCCGACAGTTTGATTGGTGCACGCTTGATCGATGAGACTGATGATGCCGGTTTCTGCAAGGTTGATTTGAATGAGGTGGCGTCCGCCCTGGGCGCAGATCCAGCCAATGTCGCGGCCGTGCTGGACGTTTGCCAGGGGTTCGACCCAACCGGCGTTATGGCCCGTGATCTGACTGAGTGTCTTGCCTTGCAACTGAAAGAACGCGATCGCCTGGATCCGGCCATGCAGGCTTTTCTCGACAATCTGCATCTGGTCGCCAAGCATGACATCAAAGCGCTGAGCGAGATTTGCGGTGTCGACAAAGACGACGTCATGGACATGCTGGCGGAGCTGCGCACGCTGAGCCCGCGTCCGGCCTCAGGCTTTGCCACTGAAGCGACCATCGCCGTCGCCCCGGACGTATTCGTGAGAGAAATGCCGAACGGCATGTTTGCGGTCGAGTTGAACAGCGAAACCTTGCCGCGTGTCTTGATGGACAAGGCCTATTACGCTGAAGTCAGCGCCTTGCCGATGCGCGATCAAGAAAAAGAATTTATCTCTGAATGCGCGGCCAACGCCACTTGGTTGATTAAATCGCTAGATCAACGCGCGCGCACGATATTGAAAGTAGCGAGCGAAATCGTTCGTCAGCAAGATGCGTTCTTTGCGCATGGTGTTGCCCATCTGCGGCCCCTGAACCTGAAACAGGTTGCCGACGCGATCGAGATGCATGAGTCGACGGTCAGCCGGGTTACCAGCAATAAGTATATGGCCACACCGCGCGGCCTGTTTGAGCTGAAATATTTCTTTTCCGCGGCCATTCCATCGACCGGCGGCGGCGAGGCGCATTCGGCGGAAGCCGTACGCTATCGTATCAAACAATTGATTGATGAAGAGGGCGACAAGGTGCTTTCGGACGACAAGATCGTCGAAATCCTGACAGAGTTCGGGATTGAGATCGCCCGTCGCACGGTGGCCAAGTATCGCGAAAGCCTCGGCATTCCGAGCTCGGTCCAGCGCCGTCGTTTATTGAAGGCCAGCGCCTAGATTTGTCCCATCGCTTCGGCGATGAGATCCGCTTCTGCCTCTCTCAGGATCGCTTCCTCGACGCTAGCGCCATGAACCGGCTCCTTGCCGACCTCCAGCATAACCGGCACAGCAAACGGACTGATCTTCTTGAGGTCTTTCAAGACAATCTTGCCGCGAACCCGCATCAGCATGTCAGAGAGGCGGCGTATATCCAGAAACCCGGTCGCAGCGTCGTGGCGGGCAGCTTGGAGCAGGATATGATCGGGCTCGTGACTGCGTAAGACGTCATATATGAGGTCGGTCGAGAAGGTGACTTGCCGTCCAGTCTTTTCTGAGCCGGGCATGCGCCGCGCAATCAAGCCAGAGATTTGCGCGCAATGCGCAAAATGCCGCTTCATAAGCACCGCTTCTTCCAGCCATTCCTCGAGATCGTCACCCAACAGATCCGGCGCGAATAAATCAGCCATGTTGACCTGGCCCATCGGCTCCATGGCCCAGACGGCCATGGCATATTCGGAGGCGACAAAGCCCAGTGGTTTGGCGCCCATACGTTCCAAACGGCGGGTGAGGAGCATACCAAGTGTTTGGTGGGCCAATCGCCCCTCGAACGGGTAACAGGTCAGAAAGTGACGCTCGCCACGCGGAAACGTCTCAATCAGCAGCTCATCTGCCCCCGGAATGGTCGACCGCAGGTCCTGGATCTCAAACCATTCGCGCACTTGATCTGGCAGGCTCGACCAATTGTCGCGATCATGGATCATTGCGCGGACTCGTCCCGCAAGGAATTGGGTCAGAGGAAATTTGCCGCCATTATAGCTTGGAATGGCCGGGTTGGTATCAACCGGGGCGCGCATCACCAGACAGTCGGTTTCTTGCACGCCTAAAAAGCGAAGAATCTCGCCTGCGAAGAGAAACGTATCCCCGGGCGTCAACGTCGAGATGAAGTACTCTTCAATTTCCCCCAGTTTGCGCCCAGCGCGAAGGGCCGGGCGTCCGGTCGCCAGTCCCGCCTTCTCTTTGCCAACACGGCTGGCGAGCCGGACACTCAAAGCCCGCGCTTCGACAATCGCGCCGACATTCATACGATGCTGTTGGCGATCGCGCGCGGTGCGGGCCTGCCACTCACCTGACCGGGTGCGTGTGATCCGCTTGAACCGGTCATAAGTCTTCAAGGCGTAGCCGCCAGTCGCAACCAGATCGACCACGCGCTCATAGGTCTCCCAATCCAGGTCACGATAGGGCGCAGAGGCGCGGATCTCATCGAACAGATCACTCAAGTCAAAACCCTCGCCACAGGCGCGGCCCATAATATGCTGAGCGAGCACATCCAACGCACCCTGGCGGATAGGCTCGCCATCAATCTCTCCGGCCTCGACGGCGGCTTCTGCTGCCCGGCATTCAAGGATTTCAAACCGATTGGTCGGCACCAGCATGGCGCGACTGGCCTCATCCATGCGGTGATTGGCACGGCCTATGCGCTGAACGAGACGTGCCGCCCCTTTTGGCGCGCCCATCTGGATGACCAGATCGACTTCCCCCCAATCTACGCCGAGATCGAGCGTCGAGGTGCAGACAACCGCTTTCAATTGGCCTGCGGCCATCGCAGCTTCGACCTTGCGACGTTGTTCCTTGGCGAGCGAGCCATGGTGCAAGGCGATGGCAAGTCCATCTTCATTCGCCGTCCATAATTCCTGAAACAAGACTTCGGCTTGTGAGCGCGTATTGACGAAAACCAGCGACATGCGTGCCGCTTTGATCTGGTCATAGACTTCGCCGACCGCAAACCGTCCGGAGTGGCCCGACCAGGGAATGCGTTCATCCGAAATCAGGATATCGACATCCGCATGGACGCCGCCTTCGGCGATGATCAGGTTTGGCTGATCACCGCGCACACCAAGCCAGGTCTGCAAGACAGACGGATCATGCACGGTTGCCGAGAGCCCGAGAAAGCGACACGCGGGCGCCCATTTCGCAAGGGTTGCCAGCCCCAGATTGAGCAAATCACCGCGTTTGCTCGGTGCGATCGCGTGGATCTCGTCAATGATCACGCATTTCAAATCAGCGAAGAATTCTGCGGCATGATCCGAGGCAATGAACAAGGCGAGTTGTTCTGGAGTGGTGAGCAATATGTCTGGTGGGGTTTTGCGTTGTCGTTGGCGCTTATGTGTCGGGGTGTCGCCGGTCCGGGTTTCGATTTTGATATCGAGCCCCATCTCCTCAACGGGGGTCATCAAGTTGCGGGCCACATCCACGGCGAGGGCCTTGAGCGGTGAGATATACAGCGTGTGAAGGGCCGGGCGGTTTGAATTGCGCTGATCCTTTTTCGATAGCTCAATCAGGCTGGCGAGAAAGCCGGCAAGCGTCTTGCCACCCCCGGTTGGGGCGATCAGGAGCGCGCTGTCGCCTAACAACGCGGTCTGGGTCAAGGATAATTGGTGTGCTCTGGGCGCCCAGCCGCGCCCCGCGAACCACTGCTCGAAGCGGTCCGGCAAAGCAAAAGCAGGGGGCAGCGTATCTGGCATTTGGTTTATCTAGCGCATTCCGGGTTGCGATTGCAGATATTTCATCTGACATTCAGGTGCATTCGCGTTTCTAGAACGCAGAACAGAGGAGTTAGCATGGTTCGATCTCTCGTCTTAGGGACAATCGCTTTTGGACTGAGTTCAACTGCCGCGTCCGATCCGCTGATCGAAAAGATGCGAGCGGCTTCAAATGATGGTCCGCGTTATGCTTATGAAACCAGCTTTACGCTTGCTGGGGAGATGGCGACAGGGCGGGTCGATCCGAGCCAACCTGAAGGACAACGTATCGAGATCTTTTCTCCTGATGAAACCGATTGGAGCAAGCAATTCCGGCAGGAATTGGAAAAAGCTGACGCTGAAACTGAAGGTGACATCTGGTGCAACGAGTTCGCTGAAATGGTCCCGGATGCTCCAGACCTGCAAGCGTCAGACAGTGAAACGTCGACTTATGTATTTACGCCGGTACCGGAAGCGGGTGCAGACCGGAATGAGCAGAAAATGATGAAACAGCTGGTTGGCACCGTCGTGGTGGACAAAACGGATGGGGCGGTTCTGGCATTTCAAATGGTCCTGCCAAAGCCGTACAAACCCGCCATGGTTGCCAAGATCAACGCGTTTGAAATGGATGTTTCATGCGCCCGCGCGCCGGATGGCCGGACCTTTATCGAGCGCTTCAATTTCGATATTTCCGGCTCTGCGATGATGCAGAGTTTTGACGAATCCGTGTCGCGGCGGATCACCAAATTGCTCGACCCGGTCGATTAGTTCGCGCCTTCAGTCTCCAATTCGGCGGCCGCTTCTGCAGCCAGTCTGGCGCGTTCCGCTGCGTCAAAAGCACCGACAATGTCGCCGACCAACCGCGCGATCTCGAAGCGAGGCTCACCCGCCACATCAAAGCCGCGGCGGACAATGACCAATTCGCGTGATGGCACGATCACCATGTGCTGGCCGCGATTGCCGAGCCCGGCATACGCATCGCGCGGGGCGCCATCATTGCCGCCAATCAGCCAGAATGAGCCTGCGTATCCGAAATCGCCATCCGGCTGCGGCGAGGTCGGCTTGGTGACAAAATCCACCCACCATGGCGGCAGGATCCGTTCGCCGCCCCACATGCCGTTTTGCAAATAGAGCTGACCGAGTCGCGCCATGTCTCGGGCCGTCATCCAGACCTGTGAGGAGGACATATAATCGCCATGCCAGTCGGTCTCGAGCACGGTGTGACGCGCCCCGATCTTGTGCAAGACATTTTGATACGGGAATGCGCGATAGGCGGCATCATCATTGAGGGCTTCGCGCAAGGCCCGCATCGCGATCAGGGTATCAATATTCGAATAATTGAACCGGGTGCCCGGCATCGCGTCGAGCGAGCGAGCCGCCAACGTATCGACAATGCTCGCGCCCCCAAAATAAAGGCGATCCGTCCGTGAACCCGGCGTGTTGGCTTCAAGGCCACTCGCCATGTTCAGGACATCCCGGAGCGTGATCGACCGACGCGGATCCCCGCCTTTATTGAAATCAGAAATCACCGCTTCATTGTCCAGTCCGAGAATGCCCTGATGCACCGCGGCACCGACGATGGTCGACGTCAAGGATTTGGCCACCGACCAGGTGCGCTGTGGGGTCGTATGGTCAATGCCACGCGCATATTGCTCAGCGACAACTTGGCCTTTGTGCAGGACAATCAGAGCGCTGGTGCGTGTGCCTTCGCCATATGTGCTGCCATCGAAGGCAAAGCTTACAGGAATGCCAAGCAGGTCGAGTGCGAACGTGTTGTCGGTCAGGGTAACGGCATCGCCAAGGGCGGTTGTCCGGTCGGGTTGTTGCATGTCACCGGTCTCAGAGAAACGCGGTAACCAGGCCGTCATATCGGCGCTCGCGCCAATCGGCAGAAGCGAGCAGCCAATGCCGGGACGCCATACGGCCGCACGTGGCGGCAGGGCGCCATCGAAGCCGACCAGGATGGTTTTCTGGGCTTCGAGGATGACGGCATCGTCGACGCGCTCCATCACTGGCCGGTAATCGACATAGATGCCTGACAGTTCATTGGATTCAATTTCGGACAGCGTCTGTCCAGCAGTGAAATAGCCACTGCACGTGAACAGAGCTTTGTAGCCCGCGGCCAGCGCACGCTCGGTGGTCTCGGAAAACGGGTTGGATTGAGCAGCTGCAATCGGGCCAAAACAAAAGGCCACGCTGGCGGCCAGGGCAGCAAGACGACGCATTATACTCTCCTCGAAATACGCTTTCGGACACTTAGTCAGGTTTGGGTAATTGCGGCAAGCGGCGGAAATGCGGCAGTGTGCGAATGAATTGAAGCGCTTATATGTAGCGCATGATCCGTCCTGACCTGCTGCTCCACGAGACGCCGAAGGGCCTGTATTGCCCACCTGGGGATTTCTATATTGATCCGGTGCGTGGAGCTGTCGGCCGAGCTGTGATCACGCATGGCCATGCGGATCATGCGCGCGCAGGCCATGGGGCGGTCCTCGCGACCCCGGAGACGCTCGACATCATGGCGGCGCGTTATGGCGATGCCTTTACCGCGTCGCGCCAACCATTGGAATTTGGTGAGACGGTTGAGATTAATGGGGTAACCGTCTGGTTGTCGCCGGCCGGGCATATTCTCGGGTCGGCGCAAGTGGTGGTCGAGTGGCGCGGCCTGCGAATGGTTTGTACGGGCGATTATAAACGCCGCCAGGATCCGACCTGCCGGCAATTCGAAGTCGTCCCAAACACCCATGTCTTCATCAGCGAAGCGACTTTTGGCTTGCCTGTCTTTCGCCATCCAGATGATCGCGGTGAGATGTCGAAATTGCTAGATAGCGTCAACCTGTTTGGGGATCGCACACATTTGGTCGGCGTTTATTCCTTGGGCAAAGCGCAGCGCGTTATCGCGCTCTTGCGAGAGGCGGGATATGACCGGCCGATCTACACGCACGGCGCCCTCGAAAAACTCAATGGCCTATACGAACAGAACGGGGTTGCACTGGGTGAGCTACGACCTGCAACGCTCGAAAAAGGCCAGCGGGGAGAAAGTGAGCAGTTTCGCGGCGAAATCGTCCTCGGCCCGCCAGCTAGCTTCAATGACAAATGGGGACGACGTTTTCCAGATCCGGTCACGTGTTTCGCATCCGGCTGGATGAGCGTACGCCAGCGCGCCAAGCAGCGCGGTGTCGAGCTGCCACTAATCCTGTCGGATCATGCCGATTGGGATGAATTGACAGACACTGTGCGAGACGTCGATCCGGAAGAATTATGGATCACTCATGGGCGTGAGGATGCATTGGTGCGGTGGGCTGAACTGGAAGGCCGAAAGGCGCGGCCGCTTCGATTGGTCGGCTATGAGGAAGAGGGCGAATAGACGCCCGGCTTGACGACAGTCAGACTTTCAGGCGTTTACTTCATCTGGTCGGATTGGGGAGATCACCGATGTCGAAGACGCTCGTATGGGGCACGCTCGCGGCGCTTTGCCTAGCTGCTTGCGACCAAGTCCGACTGCCAAGTGCAGATATCTCTCTGGCGGATGAGACAATCGAGGTTGCGGCAGAACCGGAAGGCCGGGCTGCAGAACCGGCGGGCGAAAGCGAAGAAGAGCTGGTGGCGGTGCAAGCCGTGGTTGCGGATAGCGCGATCGCGAACGATGGTCTGCAAGTTTATGATGAGCGTTCCGACATACCGTCTTTGCCGCCCTTGGTGGAGGATCTGGCCGAAGTGAACGCCGTGCCTTGCGGTTTGCCGGTAAAGCCATTGGATGACAGCCCGACGCTGGCCGAGCGTACCGGTGCCAGGCCAGCTGATCCAGACCTGTTTGGCACCGCCACGATCAATGGGGCTGCGGCGTCTTTGATGGACTTTCCAGGCCTGGTCAAAATGGAACCCCGCGCGTTCCTGCCCAGTGGCGCGATCGCGTCCGGTCATTGCAGCGCTACGCGGATCGCTGAGCGATGGTTTGTGACCGCTGCTCATTGCCTTGATGATGATTTTGATGAGGTTGTCCTGATTGCAGGGTCGGAGACGCTGTCCAGCCCATTGGCGACCCGGGTCAATGCCAGTGCTTCGCTGTGTCATGCATCTTACGATGGCGCTGGAAGTCATTTCAATAATGATATCGCTTTGGTTCGCGTTGAAGAGGATGCGCTGGCAGGTTTGAGCCGCGTGCCGGTCGTCAAGTTTGGCACAACCGACAAACCTCTGGTGCCGTACAATTATGGTGAGGCGCGCATGGCGGGGTGGGGGCTGACCGTCTTTCAAGGACGGCTTTCAGACACATTGCTGTCGGCGGCGCTGACAATATCGGGAACAGGCCCGGCTGAAATCAGCGTGGTGAGCCAAGACGGGGCCGGGCCATGTGTCGGTGACAGTGGGGGGCCTTTGCTGGTGATGGAGGAGGATGGCTCGTCTGTGGTCGTCGGTGTGCTCTCGGTGGTCGAACAAAACCTGGAAACTGGCGCTTTTTGCGACGGGATGTATGGCGCGCGCTATACCAATCTGCGGGGCTATGAGGACTGGATCGAAAAGGTTTTTTCGACGTGCGAAAATGGCTTGGGACTGTGTGGGTTCTAAGTGCCGTATCGTAGTCTCAATCCAGATCTGATCGTAAAGACAACGGCGCGACTCAGCGCTCGGATGGAAGCTCGGTTTGGCGATCGTGGTTTGACCCTGGTCGCCAAGGAGTTGACCAAGTTTGCGCAGGAAGAGGTGGGGCTCGCCAAACGGATCGCGCAACCGCGCTTTCTGGTTCGAAGTCTGGTCTATCTCTTCATTGCCAGCGGCATCGCCGTGATCGCCTATATCGCCTGGACCGTGAAGATCGATATTCAGGCCTCGCCTAGCCTCGACATGTTCGAAGGGGTCGAAGCCTTTATCAACCTGCTCATCCTGCTCAGCGCCGGGATCTGGTTTTTGCTCAATCTCGAAGCCCGCATGAAACGCCATGACGTGTTGGTGCGGATCAATCAATTGCGCTCGATCGCGCACGTCATCGACATGCATCAATTGTCGAAAGACCCGATGTCCGACTTACATGCCGGGGCGAAGAGTGAATCAGCGCCAGAGAGTGACCTGCATGGCTATGACCTCGTGCGGTATCTTGATTATTGCGCGGACTTGCTCGCGCTCACCGGAAAACTCGCTTCGGTCTATCTTGAATATATTGAGGACCCTGTCGTGATTGCCTCGGTCAATGATTTTGAGAGCCTGACGGGCGAACTCTCTCGTAAAATCTGGCAGAAAGTCACGGTGCTCGAATTACAAGGCGGCTTTCAAGCGCAAACCGAAACGGTGCAGGAGCAAAATCGTGACGGCTCTAGCGCTCAAACGGCATCCGAGTCGGGCGACCTTCCAGAGTTTTTGAAATAGGGGCTATTCAGCCGCGACGAGCTGCAGCTCTGTACCGTGCGACTCAAGTGTGTCTGCAATCACTTCACCCATGGCGCAGCGGCACTTGCCGCAATTGAATTCGCAGCCATGATGCGCCTGCACAGCCTCGGGCGAACGGGCACCGGCTTCGACGGCGTCGCGCACTCCTTTTTCATTGATACGGCGGCAGATGCAAATGATCATGAGAATGATTTGCAGTAAGTGAGAATGATTGTCAAGAACGATTCTCAACTGGCTTGTATTTTTCTCCCGCAAGAAACGGGTGGCGCGGTCGGGTTGTGATTGGCACATAGGGCATATGACGACTGTATTGATGCCTCTGAACGAACGCTGCGCCGCTTATGAGCGCATGGCCGATGCCTTGGAACACTTGGGTGAAACCTGGCGGGACTGGCCGGATCTTCGCACCTGCGCCAGCGCGATGGGCCTTTCGCCCAGCCATTTCCAGCGGGAGTTCACGCGCTGGGCGGGAATCAGCCCGAAACAGTTCCAGGCCAGCCTCGCGCACGCGGAAGCCGGCGACCTGTTACGACAAGGTGCGAGCGTCCTCGACACAACATATGAAACCGGCCTTTCGTCTCCATCGCGCTTGCATGACCTGTTCATTGCGCATGAGGCCCTGTCGCCCGGTGAAGCGAAGTCGGGCGGGCAGGACGCGCAGCTAACGATCGGCAAAGCTCCGACGCCGTTTGGCACCGGGGTGTTCCTGAGTTCGCCGCGCGGGCTTTGCGGTCTCGGCTTTGCCGATGATGGCGTCGGGCCAAAAACCGGCTTTGAGCATCCAGGCTATGGTCAGGATGAAGTGTTTGCGGACATGGCCAACCGTTACAAGAACGCCGACATCCAACGCGACGATGCGGTCGCCGCCGATTGGGCTCGGCGGATATTTGGCGCGGGCGGAGAGATCCCGCTGGCTCTTTATGGCACCGAATTTCGCCGTCAGGTCTGGCGGGCGCTGCTTGAGATTCCGACCGGAGAAACCTGGACTTATGGCGAAGTGGCCCGCGCGGCAGGCAATTCGAAAGCGGCACGGGCTGCCGGAACGGCGATTGGTGCCAACACGATTGCCTGGTTGATTCCCTGTCATCGCGCGCTTGCATCTGACGGTAGGTTACATAATTACCATTGGGGTACGGCGCGCAAACGTGCCATGCTGGCCTATGAAAAGGTGCACACGGCGATCTGACGATCTTCTTGTCCACCAAAAGGAGTGGAAAGATGTTCGTCGATAATTTCACCCCCATCTATTATTTGATGTTTGCGCCCATTTTGATTTGGGCGGGTGTGCTTGCTTGGCGTTGGTGGAAAACCCCCGAACTGGGCGAACAAGTCTATGATTCAAATGTCGAAAAGGGCCTAATCAGCGGGAAAATTCCGCGCGATGAATTCATTCGCAGCTTCGCCAATGCAGAACGTCCGCGACTAGGGATCTATCAGTGCGGCGTGGCGCTGTTTGCGCTGGTGATCCTTCCGATGATCGTGTCGGGCTTTTACGGCATGAGCCAGAGCATGAACAATTGGGGGGAGGACAATATTCAGCTGACCGTCAGCCAGGAGAGCGTCGGCAGCATTCTCGGTGACTTCATCACCATTCTGATTGTCATGGCGGTCAATGTTGCGCTGCTCGCGGCGGTCACTTTCTTCTATTACCGAAACCGGCCGCCTAGCCTCAAATCTGAAATCCGTCGTTTGGAGGAGCGGTATAAATGAGCGTTGAGTTTCTGCACGCCATGGTGCGCGTCACGGATATTGATGCGGCCCTGGAGTTTTATGGTAAGGGCCTCGGCCTGGAAGAGTTGATGCGTTACGAGAGCGAAGAGGGGCGGTTTACGCTGGTCTTTCTTGCCTCACCGGATGACATTCAACGCTGCGGTGGCGTTCCGGAAGGCACCCGTCCAACCGAAATGGACATTCCGATGGTTGAGTTGACCTATAATTGGGATCCGGAAGTCTATGGCGGGGCGCGGAATTTTGGACATCTCGCTTATCGCGTTGGCGACATCTACGCGGCGTGTGAGCGCTTTCAATCGCTGGGCGTGACGATTAACCGGCCGCCGCGGGACGGCCGTATGGCGTTTGTCCGATCGCCGGATGGGATCTCGGTCGAGCTTTTGCAAAAAGGCAAACCGCTCGCCCCCGCTGAGCCTTGGGCGAGTATGGAAAACACCGGAAACTGGTAGCGCGACGGATCCAGACGCGTCTGACGTGCGTATCTCTTGTGTGAAGCGGGAGAATACCATGTCGCGAGAACTGCCAACCGGGTGTGAAAAACCCAGCCTGCTGTCGAATTTGCGCGAGTTCGGGACACCGCTCGAATTCCTGAAGTTTCCGTTCAAAGCGCCTGAGCTGGCAACGGCACCTCGAGGCGATGGTCGCAAGATCATTTTGCTGCCCGGTTTCACGTCCCCCGAAATGGCGTTGCTGCCCTTGGCCACCTATTTGAAGTTTCTCGGTTATGATGCCGCGACCTGGGGGCTTGGCGTTAATGGCGGCGATGTCGATGGCCTGACCGAGCAATTCGGTCAGCGCGTGCTCGAAATGGTCGACACCTCGAGCCAGCCGGTGACCCTGATAGGCTGGAGCCTCGGCGGCGTCATCGCGCGTGAAACGGCGCGGCTGCACGGCGATGCGGTGAGAGAAGTCATCACAATGGGCACGCCTTTGATTGGCGGTCCGAAATACACCGCTGTCGGCCAGATCTATGCGATGCGCGAAGGGCTCGACTTGGATGCGTTTGAGCTTGAGGTTCATGCTCGCAACTCAATTGGCTTGACCCAACCTTTGACAGTGATCTTCAGCAAATCGGACGGCGTCGTGGGTTGGCGTGCAGCGCAGGATGTCTACAATCCGCAAGCCCGGCACGTCGAGGTTCGCAGCACGCATATGGCGCTTGGAGCCAATGCCAAAGTCTGGCGAATCATCGCGGACACGCTAGCGGAAAGCTAGGAAGGCCTAGAGCGCCTCAACATCGCAGCCACGCGCTTCGAGGATCGGCTTCATTTCCCAATAGGCTTTCGGCGTTCGATAGAGCGGAATGCGCGGGTGCAGGTGGTGCACGATGTGATACTGCATACCGAGCGAACCAATATTGCCAAGGATCGACCGGAAGCTGCGCGTATCGCGATAGCGGCCACTCTTGTCACCGGGATGATGCGGTGCCCAGCTCAGATAGTATTGAATATAAGTCAGACCGATATGCCGGGGCAGCCACCAGAGCAGGGCAGCCTCAAGTGCATATCCGGACCAAGCCAGCGCAAACAAGATCCCGAAATGCACGATCTGATAGATCACGCCATCAAGGACTACGTCAGAACGTCCAATCCGATGCAGCGCCTCACCATAAGCATTCAACCCGCCTTTGGCGCGGGGCTGGCGGTAATAGAGGCTCTTCCAGATTGCATCGAGCGGCCCGTTCGCATGCGTCGCATAATCAGGGTCTTTTTCAGGATTATTGGCGTGCTTGTGGTGCTCCATATGCGTGTACTTGGCGACACGATAAGGCAACACGAGCGGGATAATGGAAATATGTCCGACCAGCTGGTTCAGCCAGCGCAGCTTCGTCCCCGGCTTGGCAATAATGTCGTGCTGCGCTTCATGGCTCGGCAAATAGGACAGGGTGATATTGACCGTGGCGATTATGAATCCAAGCCAGAGCGGGATGATGCCAAGAAACACGAGCGGCCACAGGCTGAGCCAGACGAAGAAATTTGAGAATGCCCAAAACACCGCGAAATAGGGGAACTTGTCGATATGGCGCGCGGCGATTTCGCGCTCCATGCGCAGCAATTCAGCCTCGGACATATGCGACAGGTCTTGGGTCGGACTCATATCCAGCGTCCTCGGATTTGGGCGATGATGCCAAGTGTGCCGCCGATCAGCAAGCCTGTCACCAGCGGCGTGAGTCCGAAGGGCGGCGTCCACCCGACCGCAACAATCGATTGGCTGACCAAAGGCGTCAGAAACCCGAACCCGAAGAGCAAGGGACCGAAATAGAAAATTGTCTTGAGCACCTGGATCATGCTGAAACATCTCAGAAAATGACGCCGGCGTCAACTTTATCCGGGTACGTGTGTCCGTGTCGACCTGAACCGAGCCAAAAGCGCTTTCGCTTGACGCATGAGTTTGGCAATCGGAGCGGTCCGCTCAATTAAGTCGGCCCGATACGGGCGCTCATATTCTTTGATATTGTAAAGCGCGCGTATCTCATCGGCGGATTTGTGCCAGACGGCTTCCCAGGGGATCAACATCATTGGATAAGTTTCCCGGCCATGCGCCCAGGATGTCGTTATGGTGTCGATCAAAACTCGATATCCGGCAGCCGGGGAGATCGCCCCAACGGCAGCAACAATTGCCAGAAATTGCGCTGAGTAATTGTGCCCGAACTGCGCCATCTGGAATCCCGACAAGGCGATTTCGTGCAACGCAGTTGTCTCGTATCCAGCCGTGATATGCCAGAGATCGTGCGCTTGTAGAATTCGCGTATTGAGATAGGCCAAGGGCACGGGCAGTTCCGAGAGCCCGATTTCGCTGCGGTCGAGGACTTCGAGATCAAACTTGTTTTCAACAATCAGCTGGTGAAACAAGCCGCCGAGCGATCCAGGTGGTTGCTGTGCAAGAGTACCCAGCTCGATCTTGCTCGGCATGTCCTGCGCCGCCGCCTGCTTGATGCCTGGATACGTGTAGGACATTTCAGCCACCCGTTGCACGAATGCCGGTGACATCTCTCCGCCGAGCGCCGCCGTCCGCTCGGTGATTGCAAGCGCATCCAATTTGCCGTCGGCAGCATCTTCGACAATCGCCCAGAATGAGTCCCAAAGGCCCGCCGGAACGACTTCGCTTGGGCGATCGAGTGTGTTGACTGGGGGAGCATCAAGCACGCGGTCTAGCCAGGTTTCCGTGATCGCATCATAGACCTGCGCGACCCGGTCCGGGGCCATAAAGGCGGCGTGCGCGAGCTCTGCCGCCAGAGCAATCCGCGTCTCCGGTGACGCTCTGGTGCCGGCCGCCTTGATCGAAGCGGTCAGTTGTTTGAGCTGAGTCACATCAATGGATTGGCCCACAGCGGTCCGAAATAGTTCTGCCAGTTGTGAGCGGTGCATGAGCATCTCCCTTTCGCTGATACCAGCTTAGGTCGAGGCGGTCGCTGTGTCTATTTCTGGAACGCGATGGTCACTTCGCCAATGCGAACGCCAAACCGGGTGACATAAGCGCGATTGAGCAAGACATTGTCTTCGAGAAGATACATCCAGTCATCGAACCCGACATTCCAGGTGCTGTCACCGACCTTCAGATCGACTTTGTATTTCCAGTTAAAGGCATTTCCGACGACGCTGCCCTGCGCATACCCGGGAACATCGCCAGCGGTGCCGCGATATTGTCCATCACCGAGGACTTCAATCTCCCAAACGCGCGTGTCGCGCTCGCCATCATCATAAAAGAAGCGTTCATCCAGCGTCAGGACGCCGTCTTCCAGTGTGCCTGTAATGTCCACTTTGAAGCTGCGGCGCACTTTGCCGAACCGATCTTCAAAGACGCCATAAGCCGTCGTTTGACCCAGGAAATAATCCTCCAGGACAAGTTGACGTGGCGCGTCGTCAAATTCCTGGAGTTCCGGACCGGAGACGCATCCAGTTGCCACCGCAGCGCTGGTGGCGACAGCAAATGTAGGAGCAAAGAGACGAGACAAACGCATGGGAGAGAGCTTTCTTATTTGCTCTGTCTACGCGCCGAGGCCCCAATTGGTTCACTTACAAAACTGTCGCACTTTTAGACGGTTCTAGTACAGCGTGGCCAAAGCTTTTGCATCATAGTCGGTAAGCTCTTCGGTGCGACCGTCTTTGATCTTCTGCGCCCAGTACGGATCCTGTAGGAGCGCCCGTCCGACCGCGACAAGATCAAACTCGCCCTTATCCAAGCGTTCGATCACATCCGAAATGGCGCGGGTCTTCGAGCCTTGTCCTTGGAAGGCTCCGATAAAGTCTGATGACAGACCGACAGATCCGACGGTGATCGAGGTCAGACCTGTCAGCTTTTTGCACCAACCCGCAAGATTGAGCCCTTCATTGCCGTCGACTTCTGGGAATTCTGCTTCCCACCAGCGACGTTGGCTTGCATGCAGGGCGTCAACGCCGGCATCAGCGAAGACTTGTAGGAAGGCTTCCAGTTCTTGCGGGGTTTCGGCCAGGCGGGCGGTGTATTCTTGCTGCTTCCACTGTGAGAAGCGCAAGATGATTGGCATATCATCTCCAACCTGCTTGCGGCATTCCTTGATGATTTCGCCCGCAAATGTCGCCCGCTCAGGCAGGTCGCCGCCATATTTGTCTTCGCGCGTGTTCATCACGTTCCAGAAGAATTCATCGATCAGGTAGCCGTGCGCACCATGAATCTCGATAGCGTCGAAGCCGAGCCGTTTCGCTTCGCCGGCCGCATTGGCATAGGCCATGACCATATCCGCAACTTCGCTCTCGCTCGGTTCGGGTTGGACTTGCTTGCCTTTGTGGGTGCGACCTGACGGACTGTCCGAAACGGCGTCAGGATCCGGACCTGTGCCCGGCTTGCGCATCATTCCGACATGCCAAAGCTGCGGGGCGATCTTGCCGGGCGTCTTATGCACCGCCTCGACCACATTGGACCATCCGGCGAGCGCGTCGTCCTTGTGAAAGTTTGGTACTTTCGGATCGTTTGACGCGCCGCCCCGATCCACAGTTGTTCCTTCGGTAATAATCAGGCCGACATCTGCTTCGCCGCGGCGCGCATAATAGTCTGCGACATTCTCTCCGGGGACCCCACCGGGAGAGAAGGACCGAGTCATTGGGGCCATGACCACCCGGTTCGGAATGGTCAGGCCACGCATCGTATAGGGTTCAAAAAGCGGCGCTGTATCGGACATGGAGTAATCCCTTTATTCAGTTGCTCAGCTATGTGCGAGTTCGACCGCGCGCTCGCAAGGCTCACCCTGCGGCAAGATTCTGCCCTTTAATTTTCCTAATGTATTCAGACACTATTCAGGCGTTTCGGCTTTAGGTGCGAGGCAGGCTAAAGGGATGAAAGCCATGAAGAAGTCGCTAATTGCAAGCTCGCTCGCCCTCACCGGCGCCGCCGCCTGCACCACGCCTGGTATCAATTATGAAGCCCGGCTCATGCCTGCAAGCATCGCGGCCGCTGAAACCCGCACTGTGCAAGTTGATCGTTTCAGGGGTCCTGCCGGCCGCTGGTACGCGCGCCAGTTCGAAGCGATGATCACCAACACGGTGTTTGATGGCGAGCAATGGTTTACGCTCGCTGACTTCTCTTATGGGGTGCCCGGAGAAACTCCGGCAGGCACCTATACCGGCCATGTCGATATCGACGGCTATGACTGGAGCGAATATCACCGCACGACCAGCAAATGCATCGAATGGGATGGCTTGTTCGATTGCGAAACGCGCGTCGATGTTGAGGAATTGTGTGTCGAAGAACGTGTGTCCGTCAGCGCACACCCGCGCTTGGTCGATGCCGATACAGGCGAAGTCGTATTCTCAGGCTCTTATGGCGGCGCCTCGAGTCGGGAAACCTGTTATGAAACGGGGGTTTATGACGGCGAATTCAACAAGAAGTTGAAAAAGAAGCGTCGTAGGCATGGCTTGGCAGGGTACAATTCGATTGGGTTCGCGGGTCTCGACGCGCCGGCCGATCTTGTCCGTGATGCTTTGTTTGAAACACTCGGGCCGATCCGCCGCGATATCGCGCCGCGCAATGCTACCGTTCGCGCAACCTTCGTGACGGAACCGCTGGATCCGGTGGTTCGGGCCGATCCACGCTTCGAACAAGCCCTGGATATTTCCAAAAAAGACCCCTTCACCTCCTGCGCGATGTGGACGGGAATGGCAGAAGAGTATCCAGAAGCGCCTGCCGTGATTCACAATCTTGGCGCTTGTGCCGAAGCGACCTCGGACTTCCAAACCGCCCAGGGTCATTATGCCAAAGCGGTCGAACTGTCGGTGAAATACAGTGCCGATGGGGTGACCGCAGGCGGAGACTTCCTCAAGGCTTTGCGCAAACTGTCCAATCAGCGCGCTGATCTGGAAGTGCTGGAAGAATTGACGGCGCCATGGGCACCGGTTGAAGAGCCAGCTGAATCGCAACCGGACTCCTAAAGTCCGAAAACGGCAAGCCCAGCGCCTGCTGCTGCGACCAAGCTGAAGATCAAGGTAAGGCTGACCGCCAGGATACGCTGAGTTTTTCCTGGTTTCTGGTGATCGGTCTTGCCATCTTTTGCCTTAATGCCAGCGAGCGTCCAGCGATTGGTGAAAAAGCCAAAAGCTGCGATCAGAGCACTGATGCCAGCGATCAGGGCGCTGCCAAGAATGGCCAGCCCGGCGGCGACCAGCAACAGAACCGCAATCGGATCCGAGGCCGACTTGAGCAGCTCCCGGACATGATCTTCGGCTTCGTCATCATTGAGGTGATCATAAGATGTATTTGGAGCGACAATTGCGACGATCCAGGCCGCCCCAACCGCTATTCCCATTAGCAGCACAGCGCCATCTTGTCCGAAATTGCGAATGGTTTCGAGCATGCTGCGACCTCCAAGCTTGGGTTAAATAGGAGGGGCATTCGCATCATGGCAAGCGCTCAGTTTCAGTCTCGCAGCGTGCTCGCCTTCAAGGTCATGAGGCAACGCGCAGCGAGGGATCTTTCAGCTGAATGATTTCAGGATGACCGAACCAATAGCCTTGCATTTGGTCGCAACCTTGTTTTGTGGCGAAGCGCGCTTCACGTTCGGTTTCGATGCCTTCAATGCAGCTCTGAAAACCAAGGGTTGAGGCGAGATCAATGGCCGCTTTAAGCACGCCGCCTTCTTTCAGATTGCCCATCAAGCTCTTGTCCAGTTTTATCTTGGTCAGCGGCAATCGTTCGAGCAGCGACAGCGAAGCGTAACCGGAGCCGAAATCATCCAGTACGATCTGGAATCCAAGCTCGCGCGCTTTGGTCAGGACGACGATGTTCTCCTCAAGATTACGAAACGCGACATGCTCGGTGATCTCAAGCTCTACCTGCGATGTCGAGAACGCGTGTGCATCAACGATATTGAAGAGGTCGATCAGGAACTTGGAATTGGACAATTGCGACGGCGATACATTGATGGCTAGAAAGCCATTGCTGCCTTGCAGATAGGCCAGAGCCTGGTCCATCGTTGACCATAAGAGCTGGTTCAGCAAACCGAGTTTTTCAGCGATTGGAATGAATTCCAAAGGCCCGGGGTCGCGTGGCAATCCACTGTCCGGCCAGCGCGCCAGAAGTTCATACCCCACGACGCGCGTTGTCGTAGCGTCCACGACGGGTTGCAGGGCAGGCTTGATTTCGCCCTCATCTATCGCCTTGCGAAACTTCTCGCAGATCACATTCGTTGATAAGCCAATCTGATCATGCGCGCGGTCGAACTTGGCAATCGTCTCGCCACTTGATTTGCACCGCATCATCGCGGTGTCTGCGGCGTGCAAGAGATTGCTGACATTCTTGGCGTCAATCATGGCCCGGGCGAAGCCCATGGCAGCACCGACACTGACCTGTCCGAACTCGACTTCAATCGGCGCGGTGATCTCCGCGTGCAAGCACCTGATCCGTTCATCGAGATCGTGACTTTGCAAGTCTTCCTCAATGATCGCTGCGAACTCATCTCCGCCAAACCGGGCTGCTTCAATGACATTGGGATTTCGCTGCAAACGTTGCCCGATGGCTTTCAGCACAGCATCCCCAATCGCATGGCCATATTCATCATTCAGCGGTTTGAACTTGTTGAGGTCGAAGAAAGCCACCGTGAACGGCACACGGTCATTCCATAATCCGTTGACCCTTTGGATAAAGGATCGGCGGTTCGATAGGCCGGTTAGAGGGTCCTCCGCCGCCAAGCGTTCTGTTTCCTGGATCAGTTTCAACAAGCGCTTATCGGTTTTTTCGCGGGCATATGAGACGATGGCGAGGATGATGAGCGAGACACCAGAGGCAAGGCCGAAAATCGCCCCCAGCTCAGCGGTGTTTACGACCGATTTATCGAAGCCATAAATATCCGCGACGTAGACCCGGGCATAGATATAGACCATGGCCGCTTGTGCCGCGGCAAAGAAGAGCAGGGCCCGATAGCCCAAGATCAGGACCAGGAAGATTGGCGTGAACAGCAAGGGCGGAAAGCTCATCAAAGAGCCATTGCCCTGCCAGGCATCATAAAAGGCGACGCCCCACATATGGAAATAAAGCGCGCCAAACCCGAGCGCTCTGATGAGCTTGAAATTCCAATTCTTGTGCGCAGAAACCGCAATCCCGCCAAGCGTTACGGTATAGAAAAGGTACCGGACCAGATGCAGCCAGGTGAATTCATTATGATAAGCGTACAGACCATAAATCGTATTGGTCTGTGCCCATCCAACCAAAGCGATCCAAAACGCGATCCGCCGACCACGATCTTCAACGCTGCGAGTTTTGGTCCCCTGCAAGAATCCGCCACTCATGCAACGAGCGATAGAACCCATGTGTCAACGATCATGAAAAACCGGGAATCCAATTTCTCCCTTAGGATTAACGCTATCTGATCAATGCCTCGCAGGCGACACCAGGCCTTGTCGTGAATATTCGCGAGCGCAATGAGGGATGGCGAAGCGAACGCGCTTGATTTAGGGCTAGCCTGCTCAAATCGTAACAAACTCTCGCGGGAGGCCATATTTCGATGCACGTGCTTGAAAGCGAAGCGCCTCTCATTGTGTATGTCGACATCAAGAGCCCGTATGCGTTTGTCGCAATCCGGCCGACATTGGCGTTGGAGGGTGAGCTCGGCGTGAAGTTCGATTGGCGACCCCTGACCCTCGACATTCCCAGCTATCTCGGCTCTGCGGAGAAAAAAGACGGCAAGGTCGTTTCCTCAAAAGGACGCAGCCCGCGCACCTGGAATGCTATTCGATATTCCTATCGGGATGCGCGCCGATATGCCGAACGGCAGGGTCTGATCCTGAAAGGCACCGAAAAGATTTGGGACTCAAGCTTGCCGAATATTGGCATTCTCTGGGTAATGCAGACGGCAAGAGATCGTCTGGAGGATTATTTCGAGGCGGTTTATCCGCCGTTCTGGCGACGAGAGCTGGATATTGAGAATCTTGCTGTGGTCGAAGGCTGTTTGCGATCCGCCGGGGTCGAGGTTACGGGCTTTGCCGACTTCGCTGCCGGGGCGGGGCGACAATTGCACGACGAACTACAGCCACAATTTCACCCGAACGGCATTTACGGCGTACCTTCCTATGTGCTCGAGGAGGAAATCTTTTTCGGACGAGAGCACATCCCGTATCTGCGCTGGGCGATCAGCGGCCGAGTCGGCCCTGCGCCGGACATTGCTTACGAGATCGACTGATGCTGACCGTCTTTATCGACTTCAAATCACCTGCCGCGTATCTCGCCATGGCGCCAACCTTGGCGCTCGCTGAGCGCTTGAACCTTGCCATCGACTGGAAACCATTTCGAACGGTTGAACGCGACATTCCGAAGCTCGGCACGGAAGAAACAGTCGGCGAAAGCCATCGCCGGGTGAGAGCGGAATCGCAGCGCAAGCTCGCGATCAAATACGCTGCGCTGCAAGGCATCGATCTCGTGTTTCCGGCCCGCCAAGGCTCGACAGATCTTGCTTTGGGCGTGCTTGCCTTCGTTGATAACGATCCGCTGCCATTTCTCCGCGGCGCGTTTAACGCGTATTGGCACGCGCACGCCAATCTCGACGATATGGCTGTGGTGCAGGCGCTTGTTCAAGAAAGCGGCGTGCGCCTCACCGGCAACTTAGCGGATGCCAGGATGGCGCTTGATCAGGCCCAGGAGGGCGCCGAAGCCGCCGGAATTGTCGGCGCGCCAACCTATGTGATTGATGATCAGATCTTTGTCGGGCGCGAACACCTGCCATGGATCGAGGAAATCGTGCGCGCAGTTTGAGCCGACGCCTATTCAATCGGACCGATATAATGGACATTGCCTTTATCGACTAAACGACAGCGATTGCCGTTTTCCGTCGTCCCTTTGGATTTGACCACGAGCGTGCCTCCGGCCGGGTCATAATAGAATTTGGTATTGTCTTTGCGACAACTTTGCTCGTTCACAGCCGGGCTCCAGCCAGCACCGCGATCAATGTACACAACGCCCCAGATCTCCTGGCCGAGATGTGGTGTACAATCATCGTCGGCGGTGCTGATCAGGCTGCCATCGGAATTGTCGAGCTGGATGGTGATCGACTTGCCGCTTTTTATCCCTGAGCCTTTGGTGTTCGAGCCTTCGCAGGGATAGGTTCCCCTAGTGCCTTGGAGTTCAATGCCGAAAAACGCGTTATAGGCGCCATTATTCTTATATTTGATGGCTTTGATCGAGTAGTTCTCTGCGGCCACCGGGCCAGTCAGGGCGATCGCGGCTAGAACTGACGGTAAGAATTTGCGCACCATTCACGGTCTCCAATACGGTCACCTCGCGACCATACCGGGGAAGTTTTCGGGTTCGTACTGTCAGGTTTGACAGGCCTAGTCGTCAAATCCGACAAATACCGTGCCTTCTTCAACGGGCTTACGTGTCGAGACCACCGCATTGGCCGGGAAGCTATCGTCAGGCCAGCCCATCGCCACACAGATCATGATGACTTGGTCGTCCGGAATACCGGCATGCTCGCGAACCACAGGCGATTGCATGATGCCTTGTGAGTTGATCACGCAGCCGAGCCCTTTCGACCAGGCGGCATTGACCAGCGCATTGACCACACCGCCGCAATCAAACGGCGCGATGTCCGAGCCATGGATAGACTTGTCATAGGTCACGACAATCGAAACCGGTGCATCAAATTGGCGGAAACCTCTAAGGACCCAATCCTGGCGCTTCTCTTTGTCATGGCGCTCAATCCCCATGGCCTGGAAGAGTTGGATCGCGATACCAATCTGGCGCTCGCGGTGGACGCCTTCATAGCCGGGGCCACGTCGGAATTCGCGCGTGTCCGGAACGCCTGCAAGGTTGCGTTCGACATTGCCTTTGCGAATGCGATCTAATGGCTCACCGGTCACGACGTAGAAGTTCCAAGGTTGCGTGTTCAGCGAGGTCGGGGCGCGCATCGCCATTTTGAGCACTTCTGTGATCAGCTCTTTCGGCACTGGCTTATCCAGATAGCCACGAATGCTGCGGCGACCCATCACCACGTCTTTATAGTCCACGCTAAATCTCCCGAAACTTTGTCCGCCCTCTACGTACCGCACTTCGCGTAGGCGTGAAGCCGTGTCTCAGCGTGAAGTGAACCTTTTTGGCAGAGCACGCGACTATAGGTATGCAAGCCAATAGGAGGCCGAGCATGGCGGGGCAGCAAACCGAACGGGTCTATGACGAGCTTCTCGTCACGCTGGCGCGTTCGGGCGATCATAAGGCGGCGAACCGGCTTGCCGCGCGGTGGTATCCGCGTCTGATGCGGACTGCTTTGCGCTTGCTTCAGGACCGCTGCGAAGCCGAAGAAGCGGTGCAAGAGGCGTGGGCGGGGATTTGTCGGGGTTGGCCGCGTTTGTCAGACCCGGCCATGTTTCCTGGGTGGGCGTTCGGAATTCTCCGGCGCAAATGCGTCGATCGGATCCGCAAGGTACAAACAGATCGTGCGCGCTCTGCGCCCCTGGAGACCGCGCCGGAACCGAGCCAACCGGCGCGCGGCGAACTGCAAGTCGAAATCGATCAAGCATTGGCGGGCTTGAGCGATGATCACCGGCTCGCCGCCATTCTCTATTTCGGGGAAGGGCTGAGCCTGAATGAAATTGCCGCAGTGACCGGGGTCCCGGTCGGTACGGCCAAATCGCGCATCTTCAATGCGCGGCAACATTTGAAATCTCGCTTGAAAGGAGAGACCTGATGAGCACGTTTGAAGACCGTCTTTTGACGAGCCTGAATGCTGAGGACGAGGCATTTCTGAAAGAGTTAGAGCAGGATGCTGGCTTATTCCAGCAAATGGGCATGACCTTTACCGGCCCCTTACGCTACTGGACCGCTTTCGCCTTTGTTTTCAGCTTATTTTTCTTTGGGCTAGGCGTTTGGGGCGTGACTAAGATGTTCGCCGCCGAGAGCGTCAAATATGTCATCTTGTGGGGAACGCTGGTCGGCTTTTCCAGCCTCTCTGTCGGCCTGATCAAAATCTGGTTCTGGATGCGCATGAACCATCTCAACGTGTTGCGTGAGCTGAAGCGGATTGAACTGCGCCTTGTGAAAGCCGCTTAAGCCGTTTCCGTCGTCATCGCGACGAAGACGTCTTCCAGATTGGGTTGTTCGGTCGATAGGTCGGCGACACTGATCCCGGCTTCTCGAACGCGTTCGAGGAGCCGGCCGATTCCGGTCTCTGAGCTATGGAAGGTGATGTTCAGCCCGCCATCATCCGACAGGTTGGCATTCAGGTCGCCCAAACTCTGAGGTATGGCGCTGAGGGCCTCTTTAGGGGTGATTTTCAACAGGCGCTGATCCAGCCGGGCGAGCAATTGCGGCGTTGGTTCCTGCGCCAGCACCTCGCCGTGACTGATGATCGCGATCTCATCGCACAGCTCTTCGGCTTCCTCGAGATAATGCGTGGTCAGAATGATGGTCGTGCCATTGGCGTGCAGTTCCCGGACATAGGCCCAGAGAGAGCGGCGCAGCTCAACATCAACCCCCGCGGTCGGTTCGTCGAGGATCAGGACCGGCGGATTGTGAACGAGCGCTTTGGCGACCATCAGACGACGTTTCATGCCGCCTGAGAGCTGGCGGACATATGCGTCCTTCTTGTCATCAAGACCGACCGCCGCAAGGATTTCCAGGCTCCGCCGCTCGGACTTGGGGACCCCATAATATCCCGCTTGCAGTTCCAGCGCCTGGATCGGGGTAAAAAACGGATCCATGGTGATTTCCTGGTTCACGACGCCGATCGCGGCGCGTGAGGATCGCGGGTGCTGATCAATGTCGAGGCCCCAGATCTTGGCCGTGCCGCCCGTTTTTGTGACGAGACCAGCGAGGATGTTGATAAAAGTCGACTTGCCGGCGCCGTTCGGCCCCAAGAGCCCGAAGATGGAGCCGCGCTCGATTTTCAGATCAATACCTTTCAAGGCCCGCATTTCCGGCAATTTGCCGGACGCGCGATAGGTCTTTTCCAGACCAATCGCTTCGATCGCATAGTCAGGTGTGCTC
The DNA here is from genome assembly GCA_024743315.1 of Hyphomonadaceae bacterium. Classification (GTDB taxonomy): domain Bacteria; phylum Pseudomonadota; class Alphaproteobacteria; order Caulobacterales; family Hyphomonadaceae; genus Henriciella. The sequence continues at coordinate 200,129 of JANSWU010000003.1, read as the reverse complement.
ATGCAGGCTCCGTGCGCTTAAGGCGTTGGATATAGGTTCGGTGCGCGGATTCGCTCAAGTCTTTTGTTTTTCCTGGCTTCGCTGAAACGCCGCGCGGGCTTGCAGCCGGGCCAAATAGGCGCGCGCATTTGGACCGAGACGTTCCTTCAGCGGTTTAAGGCTTTCGGCCAGGTGCAGAGCATATCCGATCGCGATATCCGCGATCGTGAATCGGTCTGCGACCAGATACTCTTTGTCCTCCAGGGCCGTTTCGACATGCCGCAGCCGTCCAGAGAACCAGGCCGCATAATCCTCAGCGGCTTGCGGAAGACGGCGCTCTTTCGGTTCGAGCACGGTGTAGCGCAAGACCAGGGTTTGCGGAAAGGTCAGGGTCGCGTCGCTGAAATAAAGCCAATTGAGAAAGCTGCCATATTCGCGATGGTCCACGTCCAAGGCCATGTCGGTCGGGCCGTATTTCTGTGTCAGATAATGGCAGATTCCGGAGCTCTCGCTCATCCGGGTTTCGCCATCAATCAAGAAAGGAATCGTCCCGAGCGGATTGATCTCCTTATACTCTTTGGCGAAGACGCGCGGCGGGAAGGGCAGATTGATGAGCTCATAATCGAGCTCCATTTCTTCCAGACACCAGAGCGCCCGCAAGGATCGCGCATCGGCGCAATGATAAAGTGTTAGCATCGAGCTCCCCAGTCAGTTTTGAGACGGATCTATGCCCGAATCTATCGTCGCGGGCTAGCTCAGCAGCGGTGTGGCTGGTGACTGGGCGTTTACTCGTGTATAAGGGATCGAAGGGGACTTTTACTTTCAAAGGAAGTCAAGGTGGCCTGCAAATCCCCAAATACCCAATACAAGTTTCAATATGACCATGCGAATATCATCACCGATGTAAGCGTCACCGGTGAAGGGTGCCCTGACTATGATGCCGACAAGCAAGCCGAGACCTATTATGAGGCGCAACGCCAGTTTAAGGCCTATCTCGAAAGCAAGAATCCCCCCGCATGTGATGATGGCTGCAGATTGCATACGGCAACCGAGTGGGTCCCTGTCCCGGGCTTGCAACAGCAGCTCAAGGTGAAACGGGTTTTCTTTTCAGTCGTCTGCCCCGACGAATCTGGCGAGCCTCGCACTTGCCTCTACTCTTTTGAGGTTGTCTTCTATTACAGCGTGTTGCAAAGGACCGTGACCTGCATTCCGGATCTTTCAGGGCCGAATGATTTCTTTATGGAACCGGTTTCGTTTGAAGGTTCATGTGAACGCGATTAGTGTGAGGGACGAATGAGCCAAACCATGACTAAAGCCCCATCTTTTGACCAACCTGAAATCATTATGACCGAGAGCCCGAAAGTCTCGTGTGACGGTGGCGGTGGCGCCCTTGGTCACCCGATCGTTTGGTACGAAATGGGCGATGATGACATGGTTGAGTGCAAGTATTGCGACCGACGCTTTATCCTTCGCGGAGGAAAGGCAGACCCTGATCAGAAATAGGTTTTATTTCGGATCATTGGCCGGCGGCACCCACTTTTCGGGCTTTTGATTTTGCTGGCCATTTGCCGTTTTCAGGAACGATTCTTCTTCGCTCAATGGTTGCGACCCTGAGCGCGTGCCGTCCTTGCGGAACGCGCCGGGATGGAAGCGATCCCAAATCGTGCACAGATTGAACGGCGCGCTCAGCTCTTCGCCGGTTTTCAAGACCACTTTGACTTCCGCATTCTCGATGCAGCCATAGCCCTTCCAAGTCGCCAGGAAGACATTGCTGTCGGCCACGGGGCGCTTCGGATTGAAGAAAGTCGGGTGGTAGAAATAATACTCGACGCTTTCGATCTGCGAGAGCATCGGCTCTTCGAGGCTGAGCCAGACCGATGCCGGATAATAATCATAACCGCCGGGCGTACGTCCTTCTGAATCGCGACCGACATGGCCGGTGACGGCCGCAGCGAGGATCGCTTCGGTGAGCGGGATGATTTCGGGTTCAACAGTTTCGGGCGCCCCTGATGCGGCGACGCTTTCGGAGCTTTCGATTGGATTTGAGGCAAATACCATGCCCGGATCTTCGGTGTCGAAGTCGCCGATCAAGACGTCAGTGGTGACATACGCTTCGCGGATCAGGTCTTCGGCCGCGTCATAATCCATCCAGACATAGCCATTATCGCCCCATGCGGTGCCCCAAGAATTGATGATTTTTATGGCCTCACGTTCATCATCATAGCCGACAATCGTGACTGCGTGATAATCCTTGATCCGCTCATTATCGGGATCCGGGGCATAATCACCGCCGCCTTGCCAGGTCTGAAAGCTTGGATAGACGTACATGCCGGCGACCACGGGTTTTTCGTTCGAAAGGGCTTCCTGAATGGCGAAGAGGCTGCCGCGCTCGAGGCGATTGAAGCTCTTGATTTGAAACTCCTCGCCGCGGCTTAGCAGCTCTTCGGGTGGGGCAGGGCACTCATCTTCGAGATATGGAAAATCATTCATCGAGACCGCGCCAGTGGTCTGAACAAATTCAAGTGCATCACTGATCCGGCTTCCTGCCGTGCAACTGTCGCCCTCCTTGATGGAATTGAATACAAAAGCCGGGCTGAAATGATAATATTCGTCGGGCCGTACCAGGCGCATCTCTTTGGCCTCTTGATAGGTCTTGAGCGCATAGCCGACCGCCCATCCGACACAGCTGCCTTGCGCGCCCTGATGTCCCGGCACCGGGAAGAAACTGCTGAGATCAACATATTCCGGCAGAGCTCCACGCAACAAAGGATCGCGCTCTTCAAGCGCCTCGTACTCTTCATCGCTCAGCGGGATCAGGCCGGTGCCGAGCTCCGGGCTGGCGACTTCTTCTGAAAGGGCTGTGCCGGCGAACGCCAGACTGATTGAAAGCCCGAGAATTGCTGTACGTGGTCCGCGCATGAGGTCCTCCCACTCCGCTGCAAGATCATGGTCAACGAGTTTGCCGCAACGGCAATCGGGTGACAAGCAAGAGTTTATCCCGGCCCGATCACGCTGGGTCACGGCTTGTCGTTGACGTGCGCGTCAAGCATATCTGGATCAAAGACCAGATTATGGGAGCAGACCGATGGCTGAAGCATTCATTATTGACGCCTGCCGCACACCACGTGGCATTGGCAAACAGGGCAAGGGCGCGCTCGCCCACCTCCACCCTCAGCATCTTGGCGCGACAGTGCTTGGGGCCATTCGTGATCGCAACAATCTGAATACATCGGAAGTTGATGACATCATCTGGGGCACCAGCTCGCAACGCGGCGCACAGGGTGCCGACCTCGGCCGCATGGCCGCTTTGGATGCAGGGTATGATGTGAAAGCCTCGGGCGTGACGCTGGATCGGTTTTGTGGCTCTGGGATCACCACCGTCAATCTTGCAGCCGCCCAAGTCATGTCGGGCATGGAAGACATTGTTATTGCTGGCGGTACGGAGATGATGAGCTACACGTCGGCCACGGCGGACCCGAAAGTCCCGCCCATGCTTGATGCAGGCAATATGAGCCTGCGCGAAAAACACCCACAATCGCAGCAAGGCGTTTGCGCAGATGCGATTGCGACCCTGGAAGGGATTGATCGCGAAGCCGTCGACCAATTGGCGGTTGTCAGTCAGCAACGAGCGGCCCGTGCGATTGAAGAAGGTCGCTTCGACAAGTCTGTCGTCCCCGTTCACAATCCTGATGGCTCACTGGCGCTCGATAAGGAAGAGTTTCCGCGTCCTGGCACCACGATGGAAAGCCTTGCCGGACTGAAGACCGTGTTCAACATGTTCATGGATATTCCGGTCGATGATCAAGGCAACACGTATGGCACGATGGTGACCAAGAAGTATCCAGAGCTCGAAGGCAAGATTAATCATGTCCACCATGCGGGCAATTCTTCGGGTGTGGTTGATGGCGCGGCGGCTTTGTTGATTGCGTCTCAAAATGCGGTCGACAAGAATGGTTGGACGCCTCGCGCTCGGATTGTCGCAACGGCGAATATGGGGGACTGCCCAACGCTGATGCTCAACGCGCCGGTCAATGCCGCGAAAAAAGTGCTCGAGAAAGCAGGGCTTTCAAAAGACGATATCGACGTTTGGGAAATCAATGAGGCCTTTTCGGTCGTCGCCGAGCGCTTCATTCGTCACTTGGATCTCGACCGCGAGAAAGTGAACATCAATGGTGGGGCGATGGCGCTCGGTCATCCGATCGGGGCCACAGGGTCAATCCTGATCGGCACTGCCCTCGATGAACTGGAGCGGTCCGGCGGACGTTACGGTCTGATCACCATGTGTGCGGCCGGCGGCATGGCCCCAGCAGTGATCATCGAGCGCGTCTAATCGAAGACTTCCATTTGGGTTTCGGTTGCCTGATCGGCGGGAAGCGGTTGAGCCTTTAGCCGCTTCGCGCCGTAGGCAAAAATCCCGATCGCACAAAGGCCGAGCCCGGCAGCCAGCAGGAAAGGCGCGCCGGGCAGGTACACCCCGTCTGTATCCGTATAAGCAGAGAACAGGAAGGCCATCATCAACGGGCTGAGAATGGAGGAAAGACTATACAGGCTGGTGATCGCACCTTGCAATTCACCTTGCGAGTCAGCCGGCGTTCTTTCGGTCATCAAGGCTTGCAGTGATGGGCCGAGAAATCCCGCAAACACCCCAATGATGATTGCGACATAGATCTGCACACCGTTCTGCGCAAAGGCCAATATAAGGAACGAGATGAAGCCAACAATGAGCGCAAAATAGACGGCGCGAACTTCTCCAAACTGGCTCACAAAAGGCCCGGTCAATCCGCCCTGAACACCGGCAACACCAAAGCCATAAACGCTGATTGAGAGGCCAATCAGAAACGGGGTCCAGCCGGCAACTTCAGAGACGTAAAATGCCCAGATGCTCGAATAGGAATGATTGCCGAGCTGGATCAGGAAGAGGGCACCGAGGACAATCAGCACGCTTGGATAGCGGCCGATTGAAATCAGGCTGCCAAGCGGATTGGCACGAGCCCACGAAAACGCTCGCCGATTTTCGGGTTTCAGCGTTTCCGGGAAAGTGAAATAGCCCCATAAGAATACCAAAAAGATCAAGATACCGGCGACAATGAAAGGCAGTCTGACCCAATATTCCCCGAGCAGCCCGCCGAGGGCTGGCCCAAAAATAAAGCCGAGGCCAAGCGCGGCCCCAGCATAGCCGAACAATTTGGCGCGTTCATCCGGAGTTGAGACGTCGACAATGCAGGCATAGCCAGCGGCATAGGTCGCGCCAAAGACGCCGGAAATGATCCGGGCAATAAACAGCCAGGTCAGGGTCGGCGCCCAGGCCATGATAAAACTGTCTATCGCAAAGCCGAGCAGAGCCAGCAACAAGACGGGCCGACGTCCGAACCGATCGCTCAAACCACCCAGGATCGGGGCGCAAATGAATTGCATGATCGCGAATGTCGTCAGCAATAGACCCGCGATTGTGGCGCCTTCACTAATCGACAGACCCGCGACTTCGTCCAGCAAGGCCGGCATAATCGGCATGATCAGCCCCAAGCCAACGGCGTCCAAAAAAACCACGCCGCAAACAAAGGCTAAAACCCGACCGCTGTTCGGGGTCTTCTCCATTATATTCCTCCCCCACGGAGCAAATCGAGTTGCTTATAGATTCGTTTTCGCTGCAACTTCTGTTTCAGCCGTACAACGTGAAACAAATCCTGCAATTCTGTTTATTCGTAATTTTACTTAAATGACGTCACGTGGCCGAATTGCATCACCGCGTGAAGTAGCACGCGCGACCACGCTTTCTCGTATTAGGCGAGCGTGACTGGTCAAATTGATCACAAAGCGTCATACTTTTCACAATCAGTTCAATCTAAGGGGATGTTATAGGTCTCAAACTGAGCTGGTGTGGGAGGAAAGTATGGAACAGCTACAAGGCATGGATGCCTCATTTGTGGCGCTGGAAACACCAAGCTCGCCGATGCATATCGGCTCAATCCTGATCTATGATCCATCCACCGCACCCGGCGGTTTTGTTCGGTTCAAGGACATTCTGAAATTCTATGAAGAGCGGATGCAGCTGTCCAAGACGATGCGTCAGAAGCTCGTCAAAGTACCGTTCAATGTCGATTACCCGTATTGGGTCGAGGATGCTGACTTTGACCTCGAATATCATGTCCGGCACGTCGCGCTGCCGAAACCGGGAGACTGGCGCCAGCTCTGTATCCAGGCGGCGCGGATCTTTGCGCGGCCATTAGATCTGTCCCGACCGCCATGGGAGTTTACCGTGGTCGAAGGGCTCGACAATGTTCCCGGCGTGCCGAAAGGTTCATATGCGGTGGTCACCAAGGTCCACCATTCCGCAATTGATGGCATGTCTGGCATCGACATGATGCAGGCCTTGCACACGCCGACGCCAAGCGTGTCGCCACCGAATGAGCCGGATACCTGGAAGCCCGACAAGTTCCCGAACCGGGTCGGTATGTTTGCCAAGGGATATGTCCGCGCCTGGCTCAACCCGATCCGGCAGATGGGGGTTTCCGCGCAGGCCGTTCCAGGCCTCTATCGCGCCGCCAAGGGTATGATCAAAGGCGATTTCGGTCTCAAAGCTGCGATCGAAGCTCCGAAAACGCGCTTCAATACCAAGATCTCACCGCATCGTGTCGTTGAAGGACGCGTGTTTGAGCTGGCGCATATCAAAGCGCTACGCACCCTGGCCGAGGGCGCTAAAGTTAATGACGTCATGCTCACGATTATTGGCGGCGGACTGCACAAATATCTCAAGCATCACAATGATTTGCCGAAGACGACCATGACGGCGATGGCGCCGATCTCTGTGCGCTCGGAAAATGAAAAGAACACAATGGGCAATCAGGTCTCTGCGATGATCGCGCCGCTCGGCACCCATATTGCCGATGCATCAGAGCGCATGGCCTATGTCTATGACCAGACCAGTCGCTCAAAAGAAATGACCAGCGCGCTTGGCGCCCGTCAGATGACCGAAGCAAGCAAAGTATCGCCGGCTTTGTTCATGGCGCTCGGGGCGCAGCTTTATTCACGCCTCGGCGTCGCAAATTACATGGTTCGACCCGTGATCAATACCGTGGTCACCAATGTGCCAGGCCCGCCTGTGCCGATTTATTCCGCGGGGGCTAAACTGGTCAGCATGCAAGGTCTGCTCTGTCTTCTGGACGGTATGGCGCTTGGGCATGTTGTGCAAAGCTATGTCAATGAAGCGACGATCACGTTTACGGCGGATCGCGATGTCATGCCGGATCCGGAATTCTACAGCCAATGCTTGCAGGACAGTTTCGAGGAAATGGCAGATGCGGCCGGATTAGATCTTTCCCCCCCAAAGCCGGCGGTGAAGAAAACGGCTGCGGCGAGCAAGTCGCGGGGCACAACAAAACGCAAACCGCGCGCAACTACAGCAAAAAAAGCTGGGTCGAGTAAAGCAAAGGCCAAAGCCAGCTGAGAATATTAGGCATCTATTTCTAGTCTTGTCACATAAGCCGTTACAGAGCATGGTTGTGAAAATAGCCGTGAAAACACGGTAGACGGGAGGAAATAATGGCTTCAGCGACGATGGCGAGACCGCCACATCCGTTCTGGACTCTGACCGAGGGTCGGGCAATTTTCGAGCTCGGCGCGTTCGGTCTATTTCGCAGGCAAATGCGCAATCTGCCGAAAGGAGACGGCCATCCCGTCCTAGTCCTGCCAGGGTTTATGGCGAGCGATTATTCGACCCGTCCGATGCGTCGCCTGCTCAATGATCTCGATTACAAGTCCTATGCTTGGGGGTTGGGTCGCAACGTTCGCTTCAATGAAACGCGCGAACGAGAAATGTCAGACCTCGTCGAACGCATTTACGAGGAGAATGGTGAGAAGCTCTCCATCGTGGGGTGGAGCCTTGGCGGTGTATTCGCGCGCGAGCTGGCGAAAATGCACCCTGATATTATCCGCTTTGTGATTTCGCTGGGCAGTCCGATCAGCAATAATCGTCGTCATTCCGCGCCGAGCCGTCTGTTTGAAGCCATCAATGGCAAAGAAACCAAACCCGAGGCAGAAGGGCGTTATCGTGATCTGGAAGCCGCACCGCCCGTGCCGACGACATCGATTTTAACAAGAACCGATGGCGTGGTGGCCTGGCGCGGGTCAGTTCAGTGTCCAACCAAGGGCGAAGATACGGAAAATATTGTGGTGCCGGCGAGCCATGTTGGGCTCGGGGTCAATCCGTTGGTCATGGTCGCCGTGGCAGACCGGTTGGCCCAACCTGAGGACGAATGGGTACCTTTCGATCGCTCAGGCTGGCGCGAATATGTCTTCAAAGACCCCTCGCAGATCTAGAAAAACTGCATAAAATTCAATCAATCAGCTGAACCATAACCTCATCTCTATGTGCCATAACGGGGCGTAGCGAAATGAACCATGTGCGTCATGCGCATGCCTGGATGAGGGACTTGGGAATGGCCAAAACTGTATTGGTAATTGATGACGATCCAACACAACGCCGTCTGCTGACCGCTGCGGTGGAAAAGGCCGGTTTCGCGTGCCGAACAGCGCCTGACGGCGAAACCGGTGTTGCGATCGCCACCGATGCAAATGCAGGGGCTGATGTCGTCCTGCTCGATCTGACCATGCCTGGCCTGTCGGGCATGGAGACCCTTGAAATGTTGACCGAGCGGCGCCCGGATCTGCCGGTGATCATGCTTACCGCAACCAGCGGGATTGATACAATTGTTGCCGCCATGCGCGCTGGCGCTGTCGATTTCGTGGTTAAGCCCGCCAATCCAGAGCGTGTCGTCGTGTCTATCCGCAATGCGCTGAAATTATCGTCTCTGACGGGGGAAGTGAAACGCCTGACCCGTAAAGCGGAAGGCGGCATGGGCTTTGACGATATGATCGCCAGTGCGCCGATCATGCGTCAGGTCTTGCGGCTGGGTCAGCGCGCCGCGGCGTCGGATATTCCAGTCTTGATCCTCGGGGAGAGTGGGGTCGGTAAAGAAGTGATTGCGCGCTGTATTCAAGGCGCCTCGGATCGCTCCGGAAAGCCATTCATTTCAGTCAATTGCGGGGCCATCCCGGAAAACCTGGTCGAGAGTATTCTGTTCGGTCATGAAAAAGGAGCCTTTACCGGCGCGGTGGCGCGGTCTGCGGGCAAATTTGTCGAAGCCGATGGCGGGACTCTGTTCCTTGATGAGGTCGGCGAGCTGCCACTTGATATGCAAGTCAAATTGCTGCGGGCCTTGCAGGAAGGGGAAGTGGATCCCGTGGGCGCTCGCCGTCCGGTCAAAGTTGATGTCCGGATCATTTCGGCCACCAATCGGGATTTGGCACAGCGCGTCAAGGAAGGCGCCTTCCGCGAAGACCTGTTCTATCGTCTAAATGTTTTCCCGGTCGAAATGCCAAGCTTGCGTGAGCGGGTGGAAGATGTACCCGCGCTCGTCGATCATTTCATCGAGCGCTTCAACGCCTCAGAAGGCACACGGATTGTCGGCGCTGCGCCAGAGACACTGAAAATGCTGTGCGCCTTTGATTGGCCGGGCAATGTTCGCCAGCTTGAGAATGCTGTCTTCCGCGCCGTCGTCTTGTGCGAAGGGGATCTGCTCCAGCCCCATGATTTCCCGCAAATCAGCGGCATCATGCCGGAAATCGCCACGCTGCCGGAAGTGCCGGCACGGCCAGCGCCTGCGAATGACGATGTGCCTGCTGGGGGCGCCATTGCCGGAACCGGCCCGGTTTCGGTGCTGGAAGATGGCGAAGTGCGCAGCCTGTCAGATGTCGAGCGGGATCTGATTGCTTATGCGATCGAGCATTATGCCGGTCACATGAGTGAAGTCAGCCGACGTCTCGGTATTGGGCGGTCCACGCTTTATCGCAAAGTCCGTGAATATGGACTGGAAGACGAAGCCAAGAAACAAGCCAGCTAGGTCGTTTCTGCCAATTCAGAGCCGATGCGCAAAACCGCATCGGCGAGCACATCCAGATCCTCAAACGATGTTCGGTGATTGGTGATGTTCACCCGGATTGCGAGCTGACCGCCAATGCGGGTGGTTGAAGGAGCCGCAATTCCGTCTGTCTGCAAGTTTGCCACGATGCGCGCATTGAGCGCGTCGAGATCCGCATCTGGTCTGGTGCTGGGCACATATCGAAAGCAACAGATGTTGAACGTGATAGGGGCGAGCAGCTCAAGCTGACCTTCGGAGGCCGCCCGTTCGCCTAAATAGGCGGCCTGAGCGCAATTCTTGTCGATCATCGCGCCAATCTTGTCGGTGCCGTGCTCGCGCAAATGCGCCCAGACTTTCAAGGCGCGAAAGCCGCGGGACAATTCAGGGCCAAAGTCGACCGGCCAAGGGTCGCCACCGGCGAGTGCTTCGCCATTGGCAGCGAGATAGTCGGGTCGCGACGCAAAGGCTTTTCGATGCAGGTCGGCGTCCCGGATCAGAACGCAGCCTGCATCATAATTCACGTGCATCCATTTATGAAAATCGAAGGCGAGTGAATCGGCTTGCTCTATGCCCTTCAGGCGCGGACCAAGCTGTGCGCTGGTAATCGCGCAAGCCCCAAAGGCCCCATCAACATGGAACCAGAGCCGTTCACGCTCCGCTAGCTCAGCCAGGGTGGCGAGATCGTCAATCGCGCCTGTATTCACAGTGCCTGCCGTGCCGGCGAGAAAGAAAGGTTGCAAACCGGCTTCGCGATCAGCGACAATCTGCGCGGCGAGGGCCGCCGTGTCGATCCTAAAATCTGAACCCGTTGGCACTTTTCGCAAGGCGTTCGTGCCAAGACCGATCATATCGAAGGCGCGCGCGAGACAGCTGTGCGCTTCGCTCGATGTGTAGCCAACCAAGCGCTTCTGGCTCACACCTTCCGTGCGACTGGCATTGTTCAATGCGGCATCTCGCGCTGTCTTGGCCGCGATGATTGTGGCCATAGAGGTGCCTGAAACAACCAGTCCGCTGGCGCCCTCAGGAAACCCAAACAGGTCCTTGCACCAGGTTATGACCTGGCGCTCGACATAGATCGCGACATGATCCCGCCCGCCGCAATTGGCGTTCATCGCTGAAGCGATGATCTCAGCCAGAAGATTGCCGGGCGCGCCTGATCCATGGACCCAACCGAAGAAACGCGGATGCGTATTGCCCACTCCATAGGGCAAAAACTCGATCAGAGACTCCGCAACCTTTTCTAGCGACTGACCTCTTTTGGGCGCCGGGGCGCGTAGACGGTTTTTCAAGTCTTCAGACGGTGCCGTCCAAACACGCCCATCCGGGGCTGCGCGATACTTTTCGAGTACCGCGCGCAACACTTTCGAAACCGCGGCTTCGAAGGCTGACCAATCGTCAGGATCAAGCGTATGGGCACGAGATGTTGGTGTGGGGCGCTGTAGGGTCATCACGGCGTGTTAACGCTGCTCACGGGCTTGCGCCAGTTCGTAGACCCGCGACTTTATGCTGCGAATGCTTGTCTAGGCGACCGACACTTCGTCTGAGTCCACGGCTGGCAGGTCTTCCGGAAATGCCATGACGCGATTGCGGCCCTGATCCTTGGCCTGACGCAAACACAGGTCTGCACGTTGCACCGCATGTTCGAGAGACTCGCCTTTGCGGCAAACGATGACACCCACACTGGCTTCCAAGCGAATGGGCGTATCATTGAAAGTGACTTTTAAGGTTTCGATTTGGCGGCGCAAACGCTCTGCCGCGCGCATTGCGCTCTGGTGCCCTGAGTCGGAAAGGAGGACCGCAAATTCCTCACCGCCCCAACGGGCCACATCGTCGGTGCCGAACCGGCTGGTTTCACGCAAATGCTGCGACAGAATTCTCAGCGCAGCATCGCCGCCGGCATGGCCATGCTTGTCATTGATCAGTTTGAAATAGTCGAGATCGATCAAGAGCAGGGAGAGGGGGCGATTGGTCCGGCTGTATCGGGCTGACTCTCGTTCATAGCGATGCGCAAAGGCGCGGCGATTGAGCAGGCCTGTCAGCGGATCTGTTGTTGCTAATTCAAGCAATTGTTCCTGGATCTTGATCAGTTTGCTGGAATAGACCGCCATCAGAATGGAGGCTGGCGGCGCAAGAATGCAAGAGGCGATCAATGCGGTATAGGTCACTGTGTTGGTGCTATAGCCGTCCAGGAACGGCGCCACAAAGTGCGTGAAATGCACGGTCGCGCAAATCAGTACGACCGACAATAAAGTCGCGTACACAGACGTATGAAGGCGTGATGACGTACTCAGCATTACTAATGTCCCTTGTCTCACGCGTACAGGAAAAGTCCGAAATCGCGGTTCAAGGGATCGATCAAATTTTATCGAACAGGCGTTTTAATCATCGAAAATGATGATTGGGGCCGGTTTGGTTTGAATGGCGTCGAGGCCAAGAGCAATTTCACGCGCTGCGTCTGTGAACAGCTGCGCGGAAATTGGGTCTGCGAGTGCTGCGGGTTCGCCATTGTCTCCGCCTTCGCGGATCGCTTGAAGCATTGGAATCTGCGCCAGAAGGGGTAGTCCCAGGGCTCGCGCCATATGCGCACCACCGCCTTCGCCCATCAGATAATGCCGCACCCCAGACGGGTCTTCGAACCAGCTCATCGTTTCGACAATGCCCAGCACCGGAACGTGGGTCTTGGCAAACATGGCAGCGCCCCTGCGAACATCAGCCAAGGCGACTTCTTGCGGCGTGGTGACAATCACGGCGGCATCGACCGGAACCCGTTGGGCCAGGGTTAGTTGGGCTTCGCCCGTGCCTGGTGGTGTATCGATAATGAGGAGATCAAGTGGGTCTTCCGGGGTGCCCCATTGCGCATCATTCAGCATTTGCGTGATCGCCGACTGCACAATCGGACCGCGCCAGATCATGGGCGCATCGGGATCAGTCAAATAGCCGATGGACAAGGTCTCTATGCCATGCACGTTGATCGGCAACAATTTCCCACTTGGCGTGGTGGACGGACTGGCATCGCTCACGCCCAGCATGGTGGGAATCGAGGGGCCATAAATATCTGCGTCGAGCAGGCCAACACGCAAGCCCTGCTTGGCGAAACTTGCGGCCAAATTGACCGAAACCGTGGACTTTCCAACCCCACCCTTGGCGCTGGCCACGACGAGAATGCGGGCGATCCCGGGGATGGATGGGATCTGAGCATTTTGGTCGGGCTGGCCTTGTGACAGGGCCTCATCGGACAGGCGCGCACCTTTGCGAACCCGGCGCGGGCTGGCATGCGTCTCGAGACCTGGGGTCGACCGGGAAGTTGTCCCGGCTGGTGCCTCAGCGGTGAGAACGGATTGAACGGTCGTCACCCCATCGAGCCGCATTAGGGTTGCTTCTGATTCCAGGCGCAGGCGCTCTGCCGCCTCAACATCGAGTCCTTCGGTTTCAATGATCAAAGTGACGCTGCCGGAGTCCGTGATTCGGATGCCAGAGAGCCACTCGGGGTTACCGAGAGTGGTCCTGATTGTCGCATCTGTCACGGTTTTACGGTCTTTCTTGTCCCAAAACATGGGCTATGTCCTTGATGAAGGGGCCTTTCGATCGCAAATAGGCTCCATGCATTCAAAAAGCCAGTGACCTGGTGTGACCATAAGGAGGGGCAATGCCCTGGAACGATAATAGTGGAAACGGCGATGAGCCTCCAAAAGCCAATGGTGGCCCTTGGGGCAGCGGTGGTTCTGGAGGCAATGGTAATGGCGGTTCTCCGTGGGGACGACCCGGCGGCGGTGGCGGCGGCCAAGGCGGCGGCGGAAATGATATAGAAGAGCAAATGCGCAAAATGCAGGAGCGCTTCTCGCGTCGCGGACGCGGTGGCGGCGGTGGCCGGCGACCTCCAAGCCTTGGACCCGGCGGGTTCCTGGCGCTCGGCGTGGTCGCGCTGGTTGCGTGGCTTGCCACCGGCGTCGTGATTGTCGACGAAGGCGAGCGGGCAGCTGTGTTCCGGTTCGGTGAGTATCAGAAGAACTTTACGCCAGGCCTGCATGTGCACTTGCCAGCGCCGATTGAGACACATGAAATCCTGCCATCTGAACGCCAACAGGAAACTCAAGTTGGTGTGAACCAGGGCGAAAGCCTGATGCTGACCGGGGACGAGAATATTGTCGATGTCCAATTCCGGGTGTTCTGGTTCTATGACGGTGAAAATCCGGAAGATTTTATCCTCAATATCGACAATGGCACGCCCTTGGTGAAGGCCGCGGCCGAAAGCGTCATGCGCGAAGTGGTCGGCAAGTCGACCCTTGATGCTGTCCTGACCACAGGCCGGGGCGAAATTGCCCGCACGGTGCGTGAACAATTGCAGGCCTTATTGTCAGACTATGGCGCTGGCGTAACAATTGAAAACGTCGAGATCCAGGAAGCCCTGGCACCAGCGCCGGTTCGGGCAGACTTTATTGACGTGATTAATGCCGGTCAGGACGCAGAGCGCTTGGTGCAAGAGGCCAATCGTTACGCCAATGACATTGTTCCACGGGCTCGAGGTGAAGCGCAGCAAATCCTGCAAGACGCGCAAGCCTATCGCGATCGTGTGATTGCTGATGCGACCGGTGAGGCTGATCGTTTTAAACAGATCCTTGCTGAGTACCAAAAGGCGCCTCAAGTGACCCGTGAGCGGATGTATCTTGAGACGATGGAACGCGTGCTTAACCGTACGGACAAACTCATCCTCGACAGCGATTCAGGCGCGGTGCCTTACCTGCCGCTTGATCGCGTTAATCGCAGCAGCGGAGGAAACTAGACGTGAAACCATTTGGAGTTGTCGGAATTGTCGTTGCGATTGGAGCCTTGATCGCACTGCTCAATTCTTTCTTCATCGTCGATCAGCGTGAGCAGACCTTGGTCCTGCAAGTTGGTGCGGCTGTAGAGGCTTACAATGAGCCAGGCACTGATGAAGCGGGCTTGAAATTCAAGATCCCGTTTGTGCAGTCGGTGGTGACATATGATAAGCGTAACCTCGGACTCGACGTGCCGAACATTGAGGTGTTTGCGTCTAACCAGGAGCAGCTGATTGTCGACGCCTTTGTGCGCTGGCGGATTTCAGAGCCACTGGCCTTCTATCAGCGCTTGGGAACACAGCGCGAAGCCCAGAATCAGCTGCTGCGCTTTACCGATACACAAATCCGTAACGCGCTTGGCAACCAGCTTCCCGAAGAGATTATTTCTGGTCAGCGGTCTGAGCTGATGGACCAGATCCGTGATGATCTCAGCGCCGCGATATCGGGCCGAGGTATCGACATTATTGATGTGCGGATCAAGCGCGTGGACCTGCCGCCAGATGTATCCCAACGGGTCTTCGACCGGATGGCCGCGACGCGGAACCAGCAAGCTGAACAAATCCGCGCGGAAGGCGACGAACGGGCCAAACTGGTGCGCGCTGAAGCTGAACGTGAGCGGACCGTCCTGCTCGCCGAAGCCCGTCGGGAATCAGAGCAGATCCGCGGTGAAGGTGATGCGCAGCGGAATGAAATCTATGCGGAAGCCTATGAGCGTGATCGCGAATTCTTCCGCTTCCAGCGCGCCCTGATCGCTTGCGAGCAGGCCTTCACGCAAGGCACTCAGCTGGTGGTTGGCCCTGATAATCTCGGCATTTGTGACGAGTTTATCGAGCAGGCCCAAGCCAACGGCGTCGCGCGTCGATAGCGCCACCGCCATATCCAAACAACCCCGTCCAGCGTAAGCTGCGGCGGGGTTGTTGATTCGGGAGTTGGCGGATTATGCTGACGATTATTCTAGCGGGCATCGGGCTTTGGTTTCTTTTGGAAGGGGCCATCTATGCGGGTGCCCCGGATGCAATGAAGAAATTTGGCGCTTGGCTCGCCGAGATGCCGGAATCGACCATTCGACAGTCTGGATTGTGGTCAATGGCGATTGGCGGCCTATTACTTTATGTGATGGTAAGATTCGGTGGGTGACAAAGGCTTGCGCCTTGCCCAGATAAGGCCGTACTTACGAATAAGATGTAGGTTACATCTGTAGGAGACGAATCTAGATGCGCCGTTCACTGTCTGTAATCGCCTTGGTTATGCTCGGGACGGGTCCTGTCCTCGCGCAGGAGTCGCTGACCGACCAGACGGAACGGGTTGACCAGCAGGTGCGGCCCGAAAGCTTCACTGACTTGTCGAAGCGGTTGATGCCCGCCGTGGTCAACATCACCACATCGAAAGTCATCGCCAATGATTTACCGATGTTTGAAGACGGTGAACCCTTGAGCGAGTTTAACCCGTTTTTTGGCCGCGATCCGGAAGGCTTCAGCCAGGAAGGGGCGCTGGGCTCGGGCTTTGTGATCTCCCCGGAAGGTTTGATCGTGACCAATGATCACGTGATCAGCGGCGCCGATGAAATCAATGCCGTATTCTCAGACGGACGGACCCTGCGGGCCGAACTGATCGGTACCGATGAGGCGACCGATATCGCCGTTTTGAAAGTCGAGCAGGATGAGCCATTCCCGTTTGTCGAATGGGCCGATAGCGAACAGGCGCAGGTCGGTGATTGGGTCATGGCGATTGGCAATCCGTTCGGGTTTGGCGGATCGGTTTCGGTCGGGATCGTCTCAGCCCGCAATCGCGACATTCAATCTGGCAATTATGACAATTACATCCAGACGGACGCGGCAATCAATTCGGGGAATTCCGGTGGACCGCTGTTCAACCTGAATGGCGAAGTTCTCGGAGTAAACACTGCCATCATCACGCCCACCGGTGGCTCTGTAGGGCTTGGCTTTTCGATCCCATCAAATCTCGCGCGCCAGATCAGTGATCAGCTCGTCGAGTTCGGGAAAGCCCGCCGCGGCTGGTTCGGGGTCAATATCCAGAATGCCGATCGCGATCTCGCCCAGGCTTATGGCCTTGAGGAGGGCACCGGTGTGATCCTGACCCGTATCGCAGATGATGGACCGGCTTCAAAAGCAGACTTCGAAGTCGGCGATCTGATCTTGATGTTTGATGGCCGGCCCGTGGTTAATGAGCGGGCCTTGAGCCGGATCGTCGCTGACACCGAGATTGGCAAACAAGTGGATGTAGAACTTGTGCGTGACGGACGTCGCCGCACCGTTACGTTTGAGCTTGGTGAGCTGACCTCGGATGAAGATGAGGCAGACGATGAGACGATCGAAACCGATAGCACGCTGACCGACAATCCACTCGGCGTCGACTTTGTGGAATTGTCAGAAACGGACCGTCGGCGCTATCGCATTCCAAATGATGTGAATGGCGTTCTGGTGCGCTCCGTATCACCGCGCGGTCCGAGTTTCGGCAAACTGCGTAAAGGTGATGTGGTGATGGAAATGGCGTTCGAAACCGTCGAAACGCCGGAGGAAGCTTTAATCGCGATGGATGAAGCAACCCGCCGGGAAGGTCAGCCCTTGTTGCTGCGTATCTACCGCCAAACTCAGACCATGTTCCAGGCCATCGATATTGAGGTCCGCGGGTAATTATTCCCGCCAGACGATCTCACTGTCCGAATAACCCTGGAAATACAGGGCTGCGGTCAAATCGGTCAGGTTGATCGCCGCATCTGCCGCTTCTGCAACAATCGGCTTGGCGTGCACAGCTAGCCCCATGCCCGCTGCTTCAATCATAGCGAGATCATTGGCGCCGTCGCCCATGGCGATCGCATCATGTCGGTTCAGTCCATTGGCGAAAGCCGCATCATCCAGGGCGTCGAGCTTGGCTTCCCGTCCGAGGATGGGGCGAGCGACAGCACCCGTAAGGGCAGTGCCATTATCGAGTAGGACATTGCCGCGATCCCCTTGAAATCCGGCGGCTTCCGCGACCCGAGAGGTAAAGAAAGTGAAGCCCCCCGACACAAGCAGGCAATAGGCGCGATTGGCGGCCATGGTTGCTGTCAGCGTCTTAGCGCCAGGCATAAGCGTGATGCGCTCATCATAGCATTGTTGCAGCGCTGTCAGGGGCAATCCCACTAGTTTGCCGACGCGCTCGGTGAGCGCGCCTTCGAAATCAAGTTCTCCAGCCATAGCCCGGGCGGTGATCGCGGCAATCTCGTCTTTTAGCCCTGCATAAGCGGCGAGCTCATCGAGGCACTCCTGTTCGATTATGGTTGAATCCATATCCGATATCAGGAGGCGCTTCTTGCGGTTTCGCGCTGGGATGAGAGCAATGTCGGCGCGCCCCTCGAAGGCTTTTGCCAGGACCCCTCTGGCAACCTTAATATCCGCGTCGCCGAGCGCCACTGCGATTTCGACCGCGGCCCATCTTTCTTCGGTACCAAGCAGGCGGACATGGCTGGTCTGGATCAAGCCTGCGGCGTCGCACGCCGACTCCAGTACAGAGCCCAACTTCATGAAGCCGAAGGAGACCGGCGCGACGGCGGTCGCAATATGAGAG
Organism: Hyphomonadaceae bacterium; assembly: GCA_024743315.1. Classification (GTDB taxonomy): domain Bacteria; phylum Pseudomonadota; class Alphaproteobacteria; order Caulobacterales; family Hyphomonadaceae; genus Henriciella. The sequence goes on along the minus strand of JANSWU010000003.1, from coordinate 181,849 downwards.
GATCGGAGGGTTTTGGCCGTCATCGCAGCATTCCTGACTTTACGCTTCGCGCCCCGCTTCTTACGACTGAATACATGAAGCCTGCAATCCTAATTCATGGTCCGACCGCGAGTGGTAAGTCGGCTTTGTCCGTGGCGCTCGCCAAGCGTTTGGACGGGGAGGTGATTAACGCGGATTCGATGCAGGTCTACCGCGATCTTCGCGTCATCTCGGCACGGCCAGCGGCCGCTGAAATGGACGGGATAGAGCATCATCTGTTCGGGCATGTTGCGGCCGGTGAGCGATACTCGACCGGCAAATGGCTGGAAGACATCAAGCCAGTGATCGCGAAAGTCCAGCGACGCGGCAAAGTCCCAATCGTCATCGGAGGCACCGGATTATACCATCTCGCTTTGATTGAAGGGCTCTCTGAAATCCCGCCCGTGCCAGAAGATATACGCGCAGAGGTCAATGAGCTCCACAAGGCGGGCGGCGTGCCGGCTTTGCGCGAAAAGCTAGAACAAGTCGATCGCGAAACGGCTGAACGTTTGGGCGAAGGGGATCGCCAAAGGCTGGCGCGCGCGCTCGAAGTCTGGTTGGCGACAGGCAAGTCGATTGCCAGTTTCCAGGGCAAGAAAGGCCGTCCCATTCTCGGGCCGGACGAATGGATTGGCGTGGCGCTCACGCCGGCGCGGGCGCGGCTTTATGCGCGCATCGATCGCCGATTTGAAGGCATGCTGATGGAAGGCGCCATGGAAGAAGCACGCGGGCTGGCCGGGCAAAACCTGCCCGAAGACTTACCTGCCATGAAGGCGCATGGCATTCCCTGGCTAATCGCCTATTTGCGCGGCGAAATGAGCGCCGAGGCTGCAGCCGAGAACGCCAAACGCGACACACGGCGCTATGCGAAGCGACAATTCACCTGGATCGGCCGGCAATTCCCGTTCTGGCCGCGCATCCCAAGTCTCGCCATCGAAGACCGATTACGGGTAATTCATGCCCTTTATAAGGAGGTTGACGGGGGTTAATTGGTAAGATATGCCCCAATTAACTTTTGGGAGGAAACGCTTCATGCGTCCAACAGTCGTACTCGTTATTAGGCACCTGCGCTGACGTTCCACACACCGTCAGCCGCAGGTGCTTTTAACAGGGTCTCTCACCAGAGACCCTTTTTTTTAACCTCACCCCACCCGTCACCCCCTGCAAATCTTCAAGGACCAAGATCATGGACATGCAGACCAAACCTAAGGCCAAGACCAAAGCCCGCCAAATGACTGGCGCGGAAATTGTCATTACAGCGCTGAAGGAACAGGGCGTGGAAGTGATGTTCGGGTATCCGGGCGGGGCGGTGTTGCCGATCTATGACGCTTTGTTCAACGAGCCGGCCATTCAGCATGTTCTCGTGCGACATGAACAGGGGGCAGGGCACGCGGCCGAAGGCTATGCAAGATCAACAGGCAAAGCCGGCGTTGCGCTTGTGACCTCCGGACCGGGGGCGACCAATATGGTGACCCCGATCACCGATGCGATGATGGACTCGATCCCGATGGTGGTCATCACCGGACAGGTGCCGACCCATTTGATCGGTACGGACGCCTTCCAGGAATGCGACACGGTTGGGATCACCCGTTGCTGCGCCAAGCACAATTATCTGGTCATGGATGTTGAAGATCTCGCGCGAACCATTCATGAAGCCTTCCTGATCGCGACCACCGGGCGCCCAGGTCCGGTTGTGATCGATATTCCCAAAGATGTTCAATTCGCGACCGGGACTTATGTTGGCAAAGAGGGCATTCGCAAGGCAACATATAAACCGCAGACCGAGCCGGATCCAAAGGCGATCAAACAGGCGATTGCGCTCATGAAGAAGGCACGGCGTCCGGTTTTCTATACGGGCGGCGGTGTCATCAATTCCGGACCTGAGGCGAGCGCGGCGCTGCGTGAATTGCAGGCCATGACCGGCATCCCGGTCACTTCCACGCTCATGGGGCTTGGTGCGTTCCCTGCCAGCCACCAAGACTGGCTCGGCATGCTTGGCATGCATGGTTCCTATGAAGCGAACAATGCCATGCATGATTGCGATCTGATGATTTGCGTCGGCGCGCGCTTCGATGACCGGGTCACCGGGCGGATTGATGCCTTTTCACCCGGGTCAAAGAAGATCCATATCGATATTGATCCCAGCTCAATCAATAAAGTGATCCGCGCGGACGTGCCGGTCATTGCTGATTCCGGCAAAGCGCTAAAGGCGTTGATCACGGCCTGGGGTAAAACCAAGCCGCAGGATTTGTCAGATTGGAAAGCTCAAATCGAGACCTGGCGGGCACGCAATTGCTTCGCTTATGCGCCATCCAAGACCGAGATCAAACCGCAATACGCGATCGAACGTCTGTATGAGCTGACCAAGGATCGCGAAACTTATGTTTCCACTGAGGTAGGGCAGCACCAAATGTGGGCCGCGCAGCACTATCATTTTGAACAGCCTAATCGCTGGATGACCAGCGGCGGGCTCGGCACCATGGGATACGGTTTGCCGGCAGCGGTCGGTATTCAGGCGGCACATCGCGAGGCCCTCGTGATCGATATTGCCGGCGAAGCCTCGGTCCAGATGGTGCTGCAAGAGGTCTCGACGGCCGTCCAGCACAAGCTGCCAATCAAGATTTTCATTCTCAATAATGAATGGATGGGCATGGTGCGCCAATGGCAGGAATTACTGCATGGCGAGCGCTATTCACATTCCTATTCCGAAAGCCTCCCGGACTTTGTCAAACTGGCCGAAGCCTATGGCGCGCTTGGCTTGGTTTGCGACGATCCGACCGAGCTGGATACGAAGATCCAGGAAATGATCGATTATGATGGTCCTGTCGTCTTCGATTGCCGGGTGACCAAGGCCGAGAATTGCCTGCCAATGATCCCATCGGGGGCGGCCCATAATGAGATGATCCTATCAGAAATAACCGGAGACGAAATCGATGAGGCGGGAAGAAAGCTCGTTTGATGTCATCTGGTGTCTTTCCCACCGCCGCCGGCTCTGGCAGAAGCGTCTCCTTGGACAAGGGGGTCGCCATGGGCTTTGAAAACCTGTTCGCCTGGCTACAGAATCATATTGAAATTGCGGTCGCATTATTGTCCGCAGCGGTTGCCGTATTTGGCGCGCTGGTCAGTCGAAACGAAACCCGCAAGCAACGTGCCCTGCAATTGGAGAACTTGCGCCATAGCGTCGATGCGCAAAGTCTCGGCTGGGGTAATGCCTGTATCGATGTGCTCAATCGTGCCGCCATGTTCGCGCGGACCCGTCAGCACCAGGCGAATGATGCGAGCTTCTTTCAGCAACGGGTCAATCTCATGCTGGCCATGTCATCCTTGGTCGAGCGCGGCCGTTTGTTCTTTCCGAACATTGATCCGGAGAGCAAAGGCGGTGAGAAAGAAGGCGCCTATCGCGGCTCTCGCCCACCCATCCTCGATGCGCTGATGTTTGCCTATTACGAAATCGAGGCGCTGACCCGGCAAGGCGGTCCGACCGCTGATAATAGCGCTGAGTTCATCGACGATTGTCGACGCCTCTTGGTGTCTGAACTCCAGGCCCATCTTGATCCCCGTCGCCGCGACCTGGTGATCGATCGATATGATGATCAGCGTATGGATCACCGCGGAGACGCCGTAGATCGCGCCAACGCGCTGAAAACAATCCTGAAATCAAGACGCCCCGGCATCACGCTCGGTGAGCGGAAGGAGACCGTGCAGTGAGCGATAGTCCCGCCAGCGCCTATGATATGAGCCACGTCGATGAGGCTGAAGAGCGACGTACCCTCGCCGTGCTCGTCGACAATGAACCCGGCGTCCTCGGCCGCGTGGTCGGGCTGTTTTCAGCCCGTGGCTATAATATTGAAAGTCTGACCGTTGCCGAGGTTGACCGTGACCGTCATCGTTCGCGCATCACGATCGTAACGGCAGGAACGGCCCACACGCTGGAACAAATTGAAGCGCAATTGCTGCGCCTGGTACCGGTTGCCAGTGTCACGGACATCACAAAATCGAAACGCGGAATCGAGCGCGAGCTGGCCTTGATCAAGGTTGCCGGCGAAGGTGATAAGCGCGTCGAAGCGCTGCGCATTTCTGAGATCTTCCGCGCCCGGGTGATCGATACGACGAATAAGAGCTTCATCTTCGAACTCACCGGCGCGAGCGATAAAATTGATCAATTCTGCGCGCTTATGGACCCGCTCGGCTTGGTCGAGGTGAGCCGCACGGGCGTGCTTTCCATCAAGCGAGGGGCCGAAAAAGGATGATGTCCCCATTCGACCGCGATGTCTGGGCCATTCTTGGAATGCCTTTGGACAATGTCACGCTGGATCAGGCGGCGAGCCTGATCGAGCGCGCGGTCGAGACCCGGTCCCGACTGTCCTTCGTGACGCCGAATGTGAACTGGATGGTGAGGGCGCTGAAAGATAATGCTGCGATGCGCCAAATCATAAATGCTGATCTCAGCCTGGCCGACGGCGCGCCTGTGGTCTGGCTCGCCAAACAACTTGGTATGCCGATCCATGAGCGCGTGGCCGGCGCCGATCTATTCCAGCGGTTGCGCACCGATGCGCGCCAAGGCGTCCTGCCCATTCGCGTGTTTTTCTTTGGCGGCCGGGAAGGCGCCGCGAAAGGCGCGCACGAGGCTTTGCTAAGGGAGCAGGGACGTCTGGTAGCTGCAGGTTGGCATAATCCCGGTTTCGGCGATGTCGAAAGTATGAGCACCGAAGAGATCCGAACCAAGATTAATGCTGCCAAGGCGGACTTCGTGATTGTATCGCTCGGCGCGGCCAAGGGGCAGGCCTGGATCGAACATAATCAGGCACATCTCGACGCGCCGGTGATCGCGCATCTCGGTGCAGTTGTTGATTTTGCCGCCGGAACGATCAAACGCGCGCCGCGCTGGGTGTCGAGATCCGGATTGGAATGGGTGTGGAGGATCTTTGCCGATCCCGCCTTGTGGCGTCGCTACTGGAATGACGGCACCGATCTGATCGGACTGGTCAATCGACGTCTCGGGCCGCTCAAAAAGGCGTCTGTTCCTCACGCAGAACCACGAGCTGTTGCCGCCTCCCAAAAAGTGGGTGCGGTAAAACTTTCCGGTGATTTGATCCTCGCGCACCGCGCTAGCCTTAAATCGGCGCTGGTGAATGCTGCTCAATATCCCGGCGATTGCACGCTCGATCTGACCGAGGTCGGCGCAATCGATGCCTCGGCGCTTGGCCAGATGCGGATGTTTGAGCAATGCCTCATGCGCCGTGGCAATCGCCTCGAAATTCTCGCTTCAAAACAAACACAGTCGGCGCTGAAAGCCGCTCAGATGGACCTTCAAGGAGTAACGTAACAATGAATATTTACTATGAGCAGGATGCCGATCTCGCGCTCATCCAAGGCAAGAAAGTTGGCGTCGTGGGCTATGGCAGCCAAGGACATGCTCATGCGCTGAACTTGAAGGATAATGGTGTCGATGTTCGCATCGGTCTCCAGCCGACGTCGGGGTCGAAACCCAAAGCAGAAGCTGAGGGCCTGACAGTGATGAGCCCGAGCGAGATCACAGAATGGGCCGATGTGGTCATGATCCTGGTGCCAGATGAGAAGCAGGCGGTGCTCTGGGCCAATGAAATCGAACCGCACGTGCGCGACGGTCAACACATCATGTTCGGGCACGGCTTCAACATTCACTATAACCTAATCCGACCGCCGGCAGGTGTGGATGTGTCTCTGTCGGCGCCTAAAGGGCCAGGACACACTTTGCGCGCGCAGTTTCAGATGGGCTTCGGTCTGCCTGGATTGGTGGCGATCCATCAGGACGCAACCGGAACCGCAAAGGATGTCGCGCTGTCTTATTCAAAAGGCATCGGCAATACGCGCGCTGGCGTCATTGAGACCTCTTTCAAGGAAGAAACTGAAACCGATCTGTTCGGGGAGCAGGCGGTGCTTTGCGGCGGAATCGTCGAGCTCATCAAAGCCGGTTTCGAGACCCTGGTGGAAGCCGGATACGCGCCCGAAATGGCCTATTTTGAATGCCTGCATGAGACTAAGCTGATCGTCGATCTGATTTATGAGGGCGGCATTGCCAATATGAATTACTCAATCTCGAACACTGCTGAATATGGCGAATATGTTTCCGGTCCGCGGGTTGTCGATAGCGAAAGCAAGAAGGCTATGAAGGCTGTGCTCGACGACATCCAATCGGGAAAATTCGCGCGTGACTGGGTGCTCGAGAATCAGGCCGGTGCGCCGTCTTTCCATGCCATGCGCGCGCGCACAAATGATCACCTGATCGAAGAGGTGGGTGAAAAGCTGCGCGGCATGATGCATTGGGCGCAGAATGACCGTTTGGTCGACAAATCGCGCAATTGAGGGCGTGTTGAGTTGAGAATAGCCCCGACTGCGCCGCAGTCGGGGTTTTTCTGTGCCTGAAGGCGGGTAATTGCGCGAAGGATTGGCGTCAGAGGAAAGTTGACACCGCTGTCACGTCAGCGCATACGGACGGGGAGAAATTTGCATTAAAAGGGAGCGGTATGGCGGAGTTTATTCCCGTCGGCTCGTTCGACATAGTTATCTTCGGTGGCACGGGCGATCTCGCTCAGCGTAAGCTACTGCCTGCGCTCTATCATCGTTGGGCGGATGGTCAAATCCCCGAGGATTGCCGCATCGTCGGCATCTCTAGGTCCGAGATGGACGATAAGGGCTTTCGGGCCTTTGCCTTCGAAGCATGCGAAGAGGCGACTCCGGATGCGCTTAACAAGTCCGAGTGGAAGAAGTTCGAGAAGCACCTGCACTATGTCGCTATGGATGCAACTCAGTCGGATGCCGACTGGAGCGCCCTTAAGCAACATCTGAAACTGTCAGATGACCGACCGCTGGTCTTTTATCTGGCGGTCACGCCCAAGATTTATGTCCCGATTTGTGAAGCGCTTGGCGCCGCAGGTCTGAACACGCCATCGGCGCGCGTTGTACTGGAAAAGCCGATTGGTACGGATCTCGCGTCAGCTCACGCCATTAATGCCGGTGTTGGTGCGGTGTTCAAAGAGGAATGCATTTACCGCATCGACCATTATCTCGGCAAAGAGACAGTCCAGAATTTGATGGTGCTGCGATTCGCCAATTCGCTGTTCGAACCGCTTTGGAATCGAACCGCGATTGATCACATCCAGATTACGGTGGCGGAGCATTATGGGGTTGGAGATCGCGCAGGCTATTATGATGGGTCCGGCGCGTTGCGGGATATGGTCCAGAACCATTTGCTGCAATTGCTTTGCCTGATTGCAATGGAACCACCAAACTCGATCAATGGTGACGCAATTCGCACCGAGAAGATCAAGGTTCTGGAAGCGTTGCGTCCGATCACGGCTGAGCGCGCCAAAAGAAACACGGTCCGGGCGCAATACAAAGCGGGGGCTGTCAAAGGTGAGCCGGTGCCGGGCTATCTCGAAGAACTCGGTCAAGATAGCAGCACTGAGACTTTTGTTGCGATCAAAGCCGCCATTGATAATTGGCGCTGGGCGCGCGTGCCATTCTATTTGCGAACCGGCAAGAGAATGAAAGATCGCCATTCGGAAATTGTCGTCCAGTTCCGAGAGACCCCGCATTCCATGTTCGGTGATGCCGGGACACAGTCCAATCGCCTGGTGATCAATGTCCAGCCAGACGAAGGCGTGCGCCTGTATTTGCAAATCAAGGAACCCGGCCCGGGTGGTCTGCGCATCAAGTCTTTGCCGCTCAACCTCGCTTATGCCGACAATTTCCTGGTGCGTTATCCAGATGCGTATGAGCGTCTTTTAATGGATGTGGTGCGTGGAAATCTGTCACTCTTCATGCGCCGGGAAGAAGTCGAAGCGGCCTGGAAATGGGTTGATGGTTTGCTTGAAGCCTGGGAGCAGGCCGAAGTGCCAATGGAATCCTATCAGGCTGGCTTGGAGGACGGTCCGGTCGAAGCCCGATTGATGCTTCGCAGGGACGAACGAGATTGGTGGGAAGCCTGATAAGATGACCCAGATACACGACACGATTGCCAACGTGACCGCGCGTATCGAGGCGCGCAGCAAAGATAGTCGCGCCGCCTATTTGGAAATGATCCGCGGTCGCCGACCGACAGGATTTGCGCGCAACAAACTGAGCGAAGGCAATCTCGCGCATGCTTCGGCGGGCTGCGCGGTGATGGACAAAACCCAGATCCTCGGCAGTGGCTGGCCGAATATTGGCATTGTCACGAGCTATAATGACATGCTGTCGGCGCATGCGCCGTTTGAATCCTACCCGGACGTGATCCGCGACGAGGCCCGCAAGAATACGGCGACCGCGCAAGTTGCTGGCGGTGTGCCGGCCATGTGCGATGGGGTCACGCAAGGCCAGGAAGGCATGGAGCTATCGCTGTTCTCGCGGGATGTCATCGCCATGGCCTCGGCAGTTTCGCTCAGCCATGACGCCTATGACGCCGTGCTCAATCTCGGGGTTTGTGACAAGATTATTCCCGGTCTGACCATTGCGGCGCTGCGCTTTGGCTGGCTGCCTCACCTGATGGTGCCAGCAGGACCCATGCCGTCCGGTCTGCCAAACCCTGAAAAACAACGCATTCGCCAGGAGTTCGCGCTCGGCAATGTCGGGCGCGAGGAATTGCTCCGGGCCGAGGCGGAGAGCTATCACAGCCAAGGCACCTGTACATTTTACGGCACGGCAAATTCAAACCAGATGCTGATGGAAGTGATGGGCTTTCATTTGCCGGGGGCAGCCTTTCCAAATCCGGGCACACCATTGCGAGAGGCGCTCACGCGCGCGTCCGTTCGCCAGGCCCTGCAAAACTCGATCAAAGGCGACTACAAACCAGCGGGCGAACTCGTCGATGCCCGCACATTCGTCAATGCCTTGGTCGGACTGATGGCGACGGGCGGGTCAACCAATCATGCTTTGCACATTCCAGCCATGGCCGCCGCTGCGGGGTATGAAGTTACGCTTGAGGATTTCGCCGATGTCAGCAGCGTCGTGCCTTTGCTGTGCCGGATCTACCCGAATGGACCGGCGGATGTGAATCACTTCCACGCCGCGGGCGGTATGGGTTTCGTTGTCGCTCAGCTCCTGAAAGCCGGATTGTTGCAGGGTGATGCGCAAGGCGTTGCCGGACCGATCAGTCTGTACTCGCAGGAGCCTTGGCTTGATGGAGATGCGATCAAATGGCGTGAGGCGCCAAGCGAAAGCGGTGATATTGAAATCATCCGCCCCATCGACGACCCATTTTCGGCGACCGGCGGACTTGAAATGCTGGATGGCCCGCTCGGGCGCGGGGTGATCAAGATTTCGGCGGTCAAACCGGAGCGTCACGTCACCGAAGCTCCCGCGCGCGTCTTCGAAAGCCAGGAAGCGGTTAAAGCGGCCTTCCAGGCCGGGGAGCTGGATCGCGATGTGGTGATTGTTGTGCGGTTCCAGGGACCTGCCGCAAACGGCATGCCGGAGCTGCATGGTCTGTCCGGCGCGATCGGGGCGTTGCATGACAAAGGCCATAAAGTCGCTCTGGTCACCGATGGACGGATGTCGGGCGCTTCGGGCAAGTTTCCGGCCGCGATCCATGTAGGACCAGAGGCGAGTCGTGGCGGTCCGCTCGCGCGCGTGCAAGATGGCGACATTATTCGCTTGGATGCCACGACCGGTCGTTTGGACGTCAAAGTAGATCCGCGGGAATTTGAAGGGCGCGAACCCGTGCCTTTTCGACCAAATTTATCGTCAATGGGATTGGGACGAGAAATGTTTGGCGGTTTCCGCGCGGCAGTTAGCAACTCTGAGCAAGGCGGCAGCGTCTTTTCTATGTTGGGGGGAACATAATGCCAGATAGTGTTTTGGTCGGCGATATTGGTGGAACCAATGTCCGCTTTGGTCGGGCGCGGCTCGGCTTTGCCGGGCATCCGGAAGTCGAAGATATCGCCATCATGCCCGGCGATGAGTTTTGTTGTTTTGACGATGCGCTTCATGTCTATCTCGGCCAGTTGGGGAATAATCGCCCGGAGCAGGCCCTGTTCGCATTTGCCGGACCCGTGCGAGACGGCGTCGTTCGTCTGACCAATCGCAATTGGACGGTGAACAGCCGCGAATTGGCGCGCAAGGTCGGGCTCGAGCGCATTCGCCTGGTAAATGATTATGCGGCCATGGCGCGGTCAATTCCAGAACTCGGAGATGAGAGTTTTCGGCTCTTACATAATGGTCGAACCCCAGACGAACGCGCCCCGATCCTCGTGGCGGGGCCGGGGACCGGTCTCGGGATGGCGACCCTCCTGCCAGAAGGCGAACGCGGTTGGCGCGTGATGACGGGCGAGGGCGGGCATGCCGCGTTCGCCCCGCGATCGGACCGCGAGTGGGAATTGACCAAACGCCTGCAGCAGCGACACGGTTACGTGTCGAAAGAGCTGGTCCTGTCCGGATCAGGTCTGAACGCGGTTCATGAGGCGCTGTGTGAAATTGATGGCGTCGAATGGAGATTGACGCCTCCCGCGGAGATCATGCGGCGCGCTAATGAGGGGGATCGGATCTGCCGCGATATTTGTGAAATCCGTGCCGGCGCAACGCTTGATGCGCTTGGCGATGCGGCGCTCATCAATGGCACGCGGGGAGGGGTGGTGATTACCGGCGGAGTCGCGGAGCGGCTCGTCGACTGGCTGGCGAAGCCTTCAGCCCTGTCACGCTTCTTTGAGCGTGGACCCATGAGCCATTACATGGAGCCTATTCCAATTCGTTTGTTGATGCAGGGCGACGCGGCGCTTATCGGTGCCGCAGCTTTGCATTTTGATGAGGATGTCGACGCATGATCAATCTCGCCATGTTCCGAGAAGCCCTGCACGGTGCGCCGATCGTTCCCGTCCTAACCGTGACCGCCGTCGAACACGCCGCGCCATTGGCGAAAGCGCTCATTTCTGGCGGATTGAAGAGCGCGGAGGTCACGCTGCGCACGCCGGTCGCCTTGGACGTCATCTCGGAGATGAAGGCGGCAGAACCTGACCTGGTTGTGGGCGCTGGCACGATTGTCTCAGAGGGCGATGTTGATGCTGCTTTGAAGGCTGGGGCCGACTTTCTCGTCTCCCCGGGCGCGGCCCCTGAATTGATGAAAGCGCTGGCTTATCATGATGGGGTGATCCTCCCAGGCGTCTCAACGGCGAGCGAAGCGATGGCACGCTTTGAGGAAGGCTATGGTGTCTTGAAATTCTTTCCGGCAGAAGCGGCTGGCGGCGCGAACTTCCTGAAATCTCTTGCCGGGCCGCTTCCGCATATCGATTTCATGCCAACTGGTGGCGTCAAGCCGCATAATGCCATGGATTATTTGAGCTTGCCCAATGTGATTGCGGCGGGCGGAACCTGGATCGCATCGCCCGCCGAGATGGAGGCTGGCGATTGGGCTGGAATCGAGGCCAAAGTGCGCGAAGCGGCGGAACTGGGTAAAGGCGCATAGCATGGGCAGGACAGCAGCGGGGCTGAGAGGGCGTAGTGCAAAAATCGTGGCCACGCTGGGGCCGGGAAGTTCGGCGCCCGGAACCATCCGGCTCCTGGCTGAGGCTGGTGTCGATGTCTTTCGCCTGAACTTCAGTCATGGCGAACAAGAAAAGCACAAGAAAACCTGTGACGCGATCCGTATGACCGAGGACTTGCTCGGTCGCCCGATCGCCGTGCTTGCAGACCTTCAAGGTCCAAAAATCCGGGTTGGCAAATTTCCGGGAGGCGCGCTGAAACTCGAAATGCGCGGGGAGTATGACCTTGTGGTTGGCGCCGAGACCGAGGCAGAAAACACGATCCCTGTGCCCCGGGCGGAAATCCTGTCAGTCCTGGAAGTAGGCGATACCATCCTGGCGGACGATGGCTTGTTGATCTTCACAGTGATCGAAGCTGGTGACGCCCCGCGGGTGCGCTCTGAACTGCCGGGCGTGCTCAAGGATCGCAAGGGCTTCACGGTCCGGGGCAAAGTCCTGCCGGTCCCCGCACTTTCCAAAAAGGATCGCAGCGATCTGGCCTTCGCGCTTGAAATGGGCGTCGACATTATTGCCCTGTCTTTCGTACAGACGGTTGCAGATATTGAAGAAGCGCGTAGCTTGATTGGGGACAAAGCGATGATTGTCGCCAAGCTCGAAAAGCCCGCAGCAATTGATAATCTCGATGCAATCATTGAAGCGACGGATGCCGTGATGATCGCGCGTGGAGATCTCGGGGTGGAATTCCCGCCCGAAGAAGTGCCATTGATTCAGCGCCGGATCGTTCGGGTTGCGCGCAATGCGGGCAAGCCGGTAATTGTGGCGACGCAGATGCTCGAAAGCATGGTTGAGAATGCCGCGCCGACCCGCGCCGAAGCGAGTGACGTGGCTACGGCTGTCTACCAAGGTGTCGATGCGGTCATGCTATCGGCGGAAACCGCTGTCGGGCGGCATCCAGCTACGGCAGTTGCGATCATGAATCGGATCATTCGCGCGGTGGAAAAAGCAGATGATTACCGCACGGCGCTCGTCCAGTATGATGGCGGCGGCGCCTGCAATGATGATGTCGACACAACCGCCCGCGCCGTGATGGAAATCGCAGAGCGCAATGACACGCCGCTGGCCTTGCGGACCGGGGATATTTTCCGTCTGGCGCAATTCTCCCGGGTGCGCGGCTGCCAGCCGATCCTGTATGGGTCGCTCGATGAGAAACGCTTGCGCCAGGCGCAATTGCTTTGGGGCGTCAATTCTGCAGAGATGGAGCCCGGCGATGATTGGGCGCGCCGGCTGATGGGCACGGCGTCTCTGACCGGACCGGTGACATATGCGATGTGGCGGGGCGGTGAGGGCCTATGGGCCTGGGAAATGGGCGTCGAAGATCAGAGTTAAGCACAGCTTCACGCTCCTGTGACGTGATTGCCCCCTTTATTCTCTCGCTGCGAATCCCCATAACCAGCGCTGATCGAATTCTAATACGCCCTCAGGGGAGATGGAGACAGCAATGGCGGACACGGCGAACATTTCACGTCATGCGGAGATTCTGATTATTGGCTCTGGCCCGGCGGGTTGGACGGCGGCTGTCTATGCCGCGCGCGCCATGCGCGACACGCTGGTTGTGGCGGGCTCGCAGCCCGGCGGCCAGCTGACCATCACGACAGAGGTCGAGAATTATCCGGGATTTGCCGAAATCCAGGGCCCGGAACTTATGGAGAAAATGAAAGAGCACGCGCTTAAAATGGGCGCCAAGCTGGCCGAAGATCACATCATCTCTGTCGATTTTGACAGTCGCCCGTTCAAGGCGGTCGGCGATAGCGGCACCGCTTACACGGCCGATGCGGTGGTGATTTCGACAGGCGCACAAGCCAAATGGCTGGGCCTGCCGAGCGAAAGCAAATTCCAGGGATTCGGTGTTTCGGCGTGTGCGACCTGTGATGGCTTCTTCTATCGGCAGAAAGACGTGGTTGTTGTCGGCGGCGGGAACACGGCTGTCGAAGAAGCACTGTTCCTGACCAATTTTGCTTCCAAGGTTATTCTCGTGCATCGTCGCGACTCGCTGCGGGCTGAGAAGATCTTGCAGCATCGCTTGCTCAATCACCCTAAGATCGAAGTACGCTGGAACACGACGCTTGAAGAGGTTATCGGCGACGAGAATCCACTAGGCGTGACCGCCGCGCGGCTCAAAAACGTCGAAACCGGTGACGTAGAAGACGTTCCAGTCCATGGTGTCTTCATCGCGATTGGCCACGCCCCTGCGACGGAACTGTTCAAAGGCAAGCTGGACATGCACGCCAATGGCTATCTGATCACCGCACCAGATTCGACTGCGACCAATATTCCCGGCGTGTTTGCTGCGGGTGATGTCACGGATGAAATCTACCGTCAGGCGGTCACTGCGGCCGGCATGGGCTGTATGGCGGCGCTCGAAGCAGAGAAATTCCTTGAAGAAAGCAAAGCGCTCGAAGCGGTTGCGGCTGAATAAGTCAGAGCATTTTGGCCGCTAGGCGCTGAGCGTGTTTCCGACTGTCTTGCTCGAGTGATGTCAGCAAGGTCCGGGCGCGCTCCATCATGACGGATTCGAGGGTCGAGTCGGATTGGCAGGCGAGGGCGGTCTGTAAGACCGTGACCGCTTCTTGATTATACTTCCTTGCGTTCAGAGCGGCGAGGGCGCGGGCATACTGCCAATGAATTGAAGCATCATCGGGCGCAATAGAGATGGCCGCTTGATAATGCTCATTGGCCTTGCGCACCGATGCGCCCATAACCGATGCGCCGATGGATCCGCCGCGCCGCCGGACTTCCAGATGCCAGACCGCGAGAAAGCCATGAACGTAAGGATTTCCGGGATCATCTGCGAGAACCGCATCCGCAAGGGCTTTGGCTTCTTTTCCGCCAGTCTTCATCGCTTCGCGGCTGGATAGCGGACGCGCCTTCAGCGACAGTGCGATCGCAAGCTGCAACCGGCCTTCTATATGGTCGGGATTTAGATCAAGCGCGGCGCGGGTCTTGAGCTCGGCGAGATCTAGCAAATGGGTTGGCGGTTCGTAATTGGGATTGCTGATGGCATCAGCGAGAATACTGCGCGCGGCAAAGGCGAGGCTGTCAGCGGTATGGGTGGTTTCGGCAAGCGTCGCAGCTTCCTCATAACGACCTTCTGTGAAGGCGATGAGATGCGCCTCTTGCTCCGCGAGAGCAAAGCTCGAGGGCATAAGTAACGCAACCAATATCCACCTCATGAAACATAGTTTAACTCAATTCGAAGGCGAAGCTAATCAAAAACTCGCGCGCAAGGCGAATATTTCGAACCGAACGATTAGTATGCGGTTTCTAGACAAGTTCCCTATCTTAATGGGCAATGAGGAAAAGCACAGGGCTGATCCCCTATCAGAAACGGAGCCGAGACTATGGCGAAGAAAGACAAGAAAGACAAAAAGCAGAAGAAAGTCGAGCAAAAAGCGAAAGCTCAGTTCCTTGGTGCAGCTATCGAAGCGAAAGGCTTTGATGTCGCGCACAAGATCTGGCTCGCAGGCGTTGGCGCTTACGGCAAAGCCTATGACGTCGCTGCCGACGGCATGGGAAAAGTCAGCGGACAAGGCGAGGTCTTGTTCGAGGATCTCGTGGCCCGCGGTGAAGAGATTGAAAACGACGTGCGTGCACGTCTGTCTTCAAACGCTGCGATTTCAAAGATGACCGCGCAGATGAGCCGCGTAGCTGAAGAGGCCTCTAAGGTTCGTGGCCGGGTTGTTGAAGCAACTGAAGAAGCCACCGAAGCGGTGACCAAGTTTCAATCTGAGCAGCGCGAGCGCCTGGAAGCTCGTATGGAGCGGATGCGTGAGGCCCTCGGCCTGAAGAAGTTTTCGTTGAAAGCCAAGAAAGCCGAAAAGCTGCACAGCAAGCTCGACGAGCTCGAAGAGCAAGTTGCAGAGCTGCAAGCCGACGCAGACGGTGTTGATGACAAGGTGAAAGCTCGCGTTGAGCGCCTAAGCCAAGAAATCGCATCTGTTGGCGGCAAAAAGAAAGTCAAAAAAGCCAAGAAGGTGAAGGCGGCGCCAAAAGCGAAAGCCAAGGCAGCGCCAAAAACGGCAGCAAAAGCCGAACCGAAGACGGATGAGAATGGTCGTCTGGAAAAACCTCTCGGCAAAGCTGATGATCTGAAACTGATCAAAGGCGTGGGTGCCGTGCTCGAACGCCGTTTGAATGACGCCGGGATTTTCCATTACTGGCAGATTGCTGGCCTGCGCAAAGCCCAGATGGAGTCACTGGAAGCGGTTCTGCGTTTCCCGGGTCGCATGACCCGTGATAACTGGAAAGCCCAAGCCCGCGCGTTGGCAAAGCGGGTGACCGGTTAAGTTACGCTTTGCTCACACTGGAATGGCCGGGTTTGCAAAAAGCCTGTCAGACAGTATAGTCAAATTTCAGTAGAGTATGCGTAGAGTGTTGAGGGGAGGTCTTTTTGGCCTCCCTTTTTCGTTGCTGGATTTTCCAGTTCTGGTGCCGCAAGGTCCTGAAAAATCACGTGATTTCTAATGGTTCGCTGCGAATCTCTACCGTCACATGATCAACATGGAACTGTTGTCTAAGGCGTGCTTTCGTGGCTCGACGCAGCGATTCGATACAGGCTCCGGGTTTGGCTTCAATGTCCAACGTGACCAGAACTTTGTTTTCATTCAGAGACCAGGCGTGAATGTGCTCAACCTTATCAGCGTCGTCCAAATGGGTCTCAAGATCTTGCTTGATCGCTGCTACTGACAGGCCCGTCGGAACACCTTCAATCAAGATATGGCTGGTTCGCCGCACGACTTGAATGCCACCCCATAGTATGATCAACGCCACCAAGACCGACAAAAGCGGATCAATCGGCATCCAACCCGTCAATATAATCACGAGTGCAGCCCCGATTGCCGCAACCGATCCAAGCAGATCGCCAGCAACGTGCCAGAGCGCAGCGCGCATGTTGAGATCCTCATGATCGCCACCATGCAGGATGAAAAAGGCGATCACATTGACCAACAAACCGAGCACGGCGACGCCGAGCAGAAGATTGCCCATGACGGGCTGCGGGTCGAGCAGCCTTTGCACCGCTTCGATGGTGATCCAAGCCGCCAATAGTATGAGGGTCAGGCCATTGACAAAAGCGGCGAGCACTTTGAATCGCGCCCAGCCAAACGACCGCGCCGGATCAGCCGGGCGTTCTGCGAGTTTGAACCCCACCCAAGCCAATGCCAGAGATCCAGCGTCTGTGAGCATATGGGCGGCATCTGCGAGCAAGGCGAGAGAGCCGGAAACGATCCCGCCGATGACCTCAGCAATCATGAAGCCAAAGGTCAAAAGTGCAGCAATAGCCACCCGATTGCGACCGTCGCGGGTGTCGCTTAGGTGAGCGCTGTGATCGTGATGATGCGAATCATTGTGACTGTGCATGTTTGCAACATAAGTGCAAAGCCGTGAACGATCAATAAAACCAAATAAAACAGAGGTTTAATGAGGTTATAACGTTTCCCGCAGGTCCAAGCCTACGGTGCCGCATACTTATCTAATCTGATTCTGCTCGTGCAGCTCGCCATTGCCGGTACGGGCATCTTCATCTTCTTCCTCCGCCATCGCGCGGACGAGGGAAACGAGAACGGTTTTCAGGCGTTCATCATTGATGCGGGCAAAGCTTCGTACAAACTCCATGAGCAGGCGAGATGATCCCAGCTCGTCGAAATCATCGCTGGAAGCGTCTGATTTTACAGGATCGAAGAACCAGCCCGGCGAGACTTCGAGGCGATTGGCGATCAAATATAGGCGGCCCGCGCTAACACGGTTAGCGCCAGTTTCATATTTCTGGATCTGCTGATACGAAATGCCGAGTGATTCACCCAGCTGATCTTGCGTCAGACCCATCAAGATACGACGGCGTCGAATTCGATCCCCAACAAGACGGTCTACCTCGCTGGCAGTCAATGTTGTGGTTTCAAGGTCGGTCATGACTTCCTCTGAGAGTGGTGCGGAATAGCACATACTACATCAGATAGAGAATTAGGCCGGAGTCGCTTGATGACAAGTCCGTTATTGTCACATGCACACCTTGCCTAGGAACAGTGCCAGACTTTACAAACCGTAAGGTCTAGGGAAATTGAACCCAAACAGGAAATGGCCACCGAATCTCATGCGTAAAGTCCACCTTGCTCTGCTCGCTTCTACTGCTGCCGCGTTAGTTTTGACAGCGTGTCAAAACTCGAACCGCCGGCAGGAGCTTGCCTATGTCGAGCGACCCGTCGAGCTGCTCTATTCCCGTGCGACGGAAGAGCTCGATAATCGTGATTATGACCAGGCAATCCTTTTGTTTAATGAGGTCGAGCGCCAGCACCCGTATTCTGAATGGGCGCGCCGCTCTTCGTTGATGGCGGCTTTTGCGTCATATGAGTCGCGCAATTATGATGAAGCGATCTCAACCTCGCAGCGTTACCTGTCGCTGAATCCGGCAGGCCAGGGTGCATCTTACGCCTATTATCTGATTGCTGTTTCCTATTTCGATCAGATTATCGATGTCGGTCGCGACCAGAAAACCACTGAATTGGCACGTGATGCTTTGCGAGATGTGATCCGCCGTTATCCAGAAACCGATTATGCTCGGGACGCGACGGTCAAGCTCGATATGGTTCAAGACCAACTTGCCGGTAAAGAGATGGAAATTGGGCGTTGGTACCTGCGGCGCAACCAACATCTCTCAGCCATTAATCGCTTCCGGACCGTGGTCAGCGATTATGATACGACCAGCCACACGCCAGAGGCGCTGCACCGTCTGGTGGAAGTCTATTTGGCAACGGGATTGAAGCAGGAGGCGCTCGCAGCGGGTGCGGTGCTCGGATACAATTATCCGGAAAGCATCTGGTATCGTTATTCCTACCGGCTCTTAAGCGGACAAGGACTTGATCCGGAAGGCGCGACAGAAACCCAAAAGCGGACCTGGCTCGAGCGTCTGATCCCGGGTGGAAAATAGCGCTTGTTCTCATTTTGTTCCTGATGTAAAGAAGGCGCATGTTATATGCGCTATCGATCCAATCCTTTGTCCTGATTGATCGTCTCGATTTGGAGGCGGCGACGGGATTCACCGCTCTCACCGGAGAAACAGGTGCGGGCAAATCCATCATTCTTGACGCGCTCGGCTTGATCCTGGGCGGGCCGGCAGACCGCAAACAGGTGCGTATTGGCGCGGACCAGGCAAACCTGTCTGCCGAGTTTCTGATCGCGGAAGACCATCCGGCATGGTCCACGCTAGAGGCGCATGGCCTGGCATATAACCGAACGGAAATGCTGCTCTTGCGGCGCGTGGTGGCGCGCAAAGGGCCATCGCGGGCCTTTATCAATGGGCAACCGGTTGCCGCCTCGGTCCTTGCTGAGCTCGGCGAGGGCCTGGTCGAAATTCACGGCCAGCACGCGGCGTCGCAATTGCTGCGACCTTCGCGGCACCTGGAAATGCTCGATGCCTATGCAGGTCTGAGCGAACATGTCCGGTCGTGCGGGGAGATGTGGCGCACATATGAGGCGGCGAGGCAAGCGAGGCTCGATCTCGAAGCGTCAGTCAAAGCCGCTCAAGATCGACAGGACTGGTTGGCTTTTGCCGTCGAGGATTTGTCGAAATTGACGCCTGAAGCAGGCGAGCTTGAGGTGCTCGTGACCAAGCGCAGCGCGTTACTGCAGTCAGAACGGGTGACCGAAGCCATTGGAGAGGCTGTCACAGCTCTGCGCGAGCCAAAACTTGAGCAAGCGCTGACCCAGGCCGCCAAGGCGGTGGAGCGGATTGTCCGTATTCCGGAATTAGAGGCGATCGAAGACGGGGTTTCGGATACGGCGTCAGCGGCAGCAGAGGCGTTGGAGCGCACACTGATCGAACTTGCCGAAGCCCAATCGACGGTACATGCGCTCGCACGCTATAGCGAGCATGATGCGTCGCAATTGGAAATGGTAGAAGAGAGGCTGTTTGCCATTCGCGCGGCGGCGCGCAAATACGACTCCCAGCCGGAGCACCTTGCAGAGACTTTACGACGCTTCCAGCGGGATTTGGCCCTGTGCGAGGCCGATTCAGATGCGCTCGACGCGGCCAAAGCGACAGAGCAAAAGGCCTACGAAAAATGGCATCAAGTCGCCGAGCAGCTCAGTCAGAAGCGGCGCAAACAGGCGAAAGCGCTCGAATCAGAAATTCGCGATCAATTGACCCCCCTGCATCTTGGTCGGGTCAGTCTTCAGGTCGTGTTCGATGCGATTGCTGAGGGCGAGAGCGGGGCCCGCGGTCTAGAGCGGGCTTCATTCGAGGTTGAAACCAATCCCGGCGCCGGTTTCGGTCCGCTCAAGGCGATTGCTTCCGGCGGTGAACTGGCGCGCTTCTCGCTCGCCCTAAAATGTGTCCTCAGTCAAACTGGGAGCGCCGGAACCTTGATCTTTGACGAGGCCGATCAAGGCGTTGGCGGCGCGGTTGCCGCGGCGATTGGAGAGCGGCTCGCGCGCCTCTCTGAAGATCGCCAGGTCTTTGCTGTCACCCACAGTCCACAAGTTGCCTCCGCCGCCACCCGGCAATGGCGTGTCATGAAGGATAGTGATGATCAAGGGCAAGTTTTCAGCCAGGTTGCCCAATTAGATGACGGTCAGCGGCTTGAAGAAATCGCCCGAATGTTGTCAGGCTCCAGCATCACCAATGAGGCGCGCGCCGCCGCATTGAAATTGCTGGAGGCGGCATGAATGGCGACATAGCGGTTGACGATCTGACCGAAGCTCAAGCGCGCAAGGAGCTGGCGCGTCTGGTCACCGAATTGAAGCTGGCAGATGCCAGCTATTATGGCGAGGATGATCCGCACTTGTCGGACGCGGAATATGATGCCCTACGCCTGCGCAACCTCGCCATTGAGGCGCGATTTCCGCATCTCAAGCGCTCTGATAGCCCCAGTGAGCGGGTTGGCGCCCCGATCAGTGATGGCTTCGGCAAGATTGAGCATGGCGTGCCGATGCTCTCACTCGACAATGCGTTCACCGATGAGGATGTTCAGGACTTTGCTGAACGTGTCCGTCGCTTCCTGGGCTTGGCTGCCGATGAGGTGGTCGAGATCACCGCAGAGCCTAAAATTGATGGTCTCTCGCTCAGCTTGACCTATGAAAATGGCAAGCTGATCCGCGGCGCAACCCGTGGTGATGGCGCGGTGGGCGAAGACGTGACCGCAAATGCCCGGACGCTTGACGATGTGCCAAAGACCTTAGCCGGGACGGGCTGGCCGCGCCGGATCGAAATTCGCGGCGAAGTCTATATGAGCAATGCCGACTTCGCGGCGTTGAACGAGGCGGAAGCGGCGGCCGGGCGCAAGCAATATATGAACCCGCGCAATGCCGCGGCCGGTGGATTGCGGCAGAAAGACCCCGCAGTGACGGCGCAGCGACCCTTGAAGTTTTACGCCTATGCCTGGGGTGCCGTCTCAGAGCCATTCGCTGAAACCCAACTTGAAGCGGTTGCAGCTTTGGCATCTTGGGGCTTTCAGACCAATGATCTGTTCCAGGCGCATGAGACTGTGAACGGGTTATTGTCTGCGTATCGGGATATGGTCGAACGGCGGGCGGGCCTCGGCTACGACATTGATGGCGTCGTCTATAAGGTCAATCGTCTCGATTGGCAGCAGCGCTTGGGCAAAGTCAGCCGCTTTCCGCGCTGGGCCATTGCGCACAAGTTTCCAGCCGAAAAGGCGATCACGACCCTGGAAGCGATCGATGTTCAAGTTGGGCGCACCGGTTCTTTGACACCCGTCGCGCGATTGAACCCGATTACGGTTGGCGGCGTCGTGGTTTCGAATGCTACCTTGCACAATGAAGAAGAAATTGAGCGCCTTGATGTGCGGGTCGGTGACCAGGTTGAAATCCAGCGTGCTGGAGATGTTATTCCGCAAGTCTTGCGTGTCATCGATCCTGATCGAGCAGGTCGGCCTGGGCCGTTTGAAATGCCGGATGTCTGTCCGGAATGTGGGTCTGCCGCGGTGCGCGAATTGGATGATAAAGGCAAGGCAGATGTGCGTCGGCGGTGCACAGGCGGACTGATCTGCCCAGCGCAAGTCAAGGAGCGGCTCAAACACTTTGTCTCACGCAAAGCCCTCGATATTGATGGCCTCGGCGCTAAGCAGATCGAACTGTTCTATGATCGCGGTATTGTGACGGCGCCTCAACACATATTCCAATTGCCCGCCCGGATCGCCGCGGCCGGCTTTGAGCCGCTGGATGCGTGGGAGGGGTTTGGCAGCGTCTCGGCGGGCAAATTGCTGGCTGCAATTGATGATCGACGCAAAGCGCCATTCGCGCGGTTCCTGAACGGCCTCGGGATTCGCCATGTCGGGCAGACGACATCGGACCTGTTTTCGCGGACCTTTGTCGAATGGCGTGCCTTTTGGGCGGCCGTGGAAGAAGCGAGGGATGCCCCCGGAGGCGATGCTGAGCAGGCACTGACCGCGATTGATGGGATTGGCGGGGCGGCGGTCGGCGCGCTTAAAGCCTTTGCAGCTGAGCCGCACAATCAGGACATGATGGCGGAATTGCTTGAAGAACTCGAGATCCAAGACGGAGAAGCGCCCGCCAGCGAGAGCCCTGTCGCTGGTAAGACGGTTGTGTTTACCGGCACGCTGGAAGCGATGACACGCGATGAAGCCAAGGCTCGGGCAACCTCCCTTGGCGCCAAAGTCTCCGGCTCAGTGTCGAAACGAACTGACATTCTTGTGGCGGGACCGGGGGCCGGATCGAAGCTGAAAAAGGCGCAAGAGCTCGGCGTCCAAGTCATGACCGAAGCGGAATGGATTGATTTTGTCAGCGGCGCCTAGAGCGGCAAACAAGCCCGTGCCAGCCAATCTGCCACGTCACCGTCGACCAGCGGACCAATCTCGCTCAGCACGCGCTGATGATAATCATCGACCCAATCTCGCTCTTCCGGAGACAAAAGACCAGGCTCAATGAGGTCGCGCGCCAGAGGCGCAAAGGTCAGGCATTCGAAGCCGAGCATCGGACGGTCACCGCCGTCAATGTCTTCCGCCGGCGTCACATATTGGAGATTTTCGATCCGTATCCCATACGCCCCCTCGCGATAATATCCTGGCTCATTGGAGACGATCATGCCGGGCATAAGCGGCGTCGCATTCCAGGCTTTGGCAATTCGCTGTGGCCCTTCGTGGACGCCAAGATAAACGCCAACACCGTGCCCGGTGCCATGATCATAATCGAGCCCGGCCTGCCATAGCGCATGGCGTGCCAGTGTATCGAGATGGGTGCCGGTTGTGCCTTCTGGGAAACGGACGCGATCCAACGCAATATGGCCTTTGAGCACAAGCGTATAGTGACGTTTCATGTCTTGGCTCGGGGGTCCAATGACAACCGTGCGTGTGATGTCAGTAGTCCCATCCGGGTATTGTCCACCGCTATCGACGAGGTAAAGCGTGCCCGGTGAAAGTGTCAGATTGGACGCTGATGACACGCGGTAATGAGGCAGCGCACCATTTGGGCCGGCGCCTGAGATCGTCTCGAAAGACATGTCCTGCATTGAAGTATCTACGGCTCGGAAGTCCAGCAATTTCAGCGCCGCATCGATCTCGGTAAAAGACCCTGATTGGGCTTCTGTATCGAGCCAGTGCAGGAACTTCGTGACCGCTGCGCCATCCCGGCGATGCGCAGCGGCGGTGCCAGAAAGTTCCGCAGCATTCTTGCAGGCTTTCGGAAGCAGTACGGGGTCCTGCTGGCGCAGAATGCGCGCGCCCGCCGCCTCAAGGGTTTGGAAGAACCAGGCTGAGGCCAAGGCCGGATCGAGGCTGACCGTTTGACCTTTCAGACCCGCCAATTCCGGCTCCAGCTGGGTCAGATCCGCAATCGTCACTTGATTTCCAAGATGCTGTCGTAGGCCTTCGCTTTCCTTCGCCGGGTCCATGAGCAGGGTGGCGCTGCCGTCACTGCGCAGGATGGCGCGCGCGAGGGGAAGGGGAGAGCAAGCCACGTCACCGCCGCGAATATTGAACAGCCAGGCGATGCTCGCGGGCGAGGTGATCACCACCGCATCTGCGCTGTCGGCACGCAATTGCGCAGCGATCTCTGCGCGCTTTTCGTCCGCCGCTTGACCTGCAAACTTAAGATCATGCGGGAGGATCGGTTGTAACGGCTGGGCAGGCCGATCCCGCCAGGCCTGATCAATCGGGTTTTCAGAGACCGCAACGATGTTGGCGCCAGCTTTTTGAGCGGCTTCGGCGAACTGAGCGACATCATTGGGTGTCATCAAAGCTGGGTCATAACCAATTGACTGGTCCGCGAGATCCTGCGCGGCGAGCCAGCCAAAGGGACCAGGGTCCGGCACCGCGACGCGATCAAATAGCGCCGGATCGGTCTGGTCCGCTGCCTGGATCGTGTAACGACCATCAATGAAGAGAGCTGCCCGATCAGTCAGGATCATGGCAGAGCCGAAAGATCCGGTGAAGCCGCTGACCCAGGCCAGCCGCTCATTCGCATCTGGAAGATATTCGTTCTGATATTCATCTTCATGCGGTACATAAAAGCCATCCAGGCCTTGTGCGGCCATGACCTGGCGAAGTTTGGGGAGATTATCGCGGCCGATTTGAGGGCCGCCTTTAACGTCAAAATTCTGTTTCATGCGGCTTAGGTAATGGTCTTGCCCGTCCGGTGCAAAGACGAAATCGAGCTATGCAAACAAACATGGAAATTCAAGCTTTTGTGAGTTTTTTTGCAACCTTTCGATACTATGTCTCGGGCATAACAAAAAACCAAACCCTCCCAGGAATAGAACAATGAAAACCATCAATATTATGCGCGGCTATGCCGGGCTGCAGGCCTTCTTCCCGAGCTTGTCTGAGAATGTGCAGGAAGTTGCCCCAATGAACAAAGTGTCGATCTCTGCCAACACAGAGACGCTGGACGCCGCGCGGCCTCGTTTGTTGGCGCAGCGTAATGCTCGTCTCGCGCGCCGTCAGGCCCACTAGTTTCGGCGAAACACCAGGGTTGACCATCCGTCTTTGCGGATGCGTTTCACCAGAGAGAGTCCGCGTCCTGCATAAGCGGCGCGGACCAATGGTTCTTGGCGGGTTAGAAGGCCCGACAGGATAATGTGTCCGCGTCGTGCCATTAAGGGCACCAGTTTTGGCGCCAGTCGCGTCAATGGCCGCGCGAGAATGTTCGCAAAGATCAGATCATAAGGGGCCGCGGACTGAATTGTCTGGTTGGTTGCCCCGCGCGTATGATATGTCTTGAATGCATCGGCCACATTGTTCTTGGCGGCATTTTCATTCGCCACAGCGACACTTTGAGCGTCGATCTCGGTGCCAATGGCTCTGAGCGCACCCGTTTTGACCGCGGCAATGGCGAGCACGCCGGATCCGGTGCCAACATCCAGCACTGAGCGCGGCGCTCCAGACTTCAGCACGTGCTCATAGCCCAACAGACAGCCCAGCGTGGTGCCATGATGACCGGTCCCAAAAGCTGGACCGGCTTCAATCAGGATGCCGACCTTTCCTGGTGAGGTCTGGGTCAGCGCATGACTGCCCGCAACAATGAATCGGCCAGCACGCACTGGCGGTAATCCTTCCAGGGACAAGGTGACCCAGTCTCGATCTTCGAGAGCTTCGATGACCGGATTGAGCTCTGGCGCTGCCTCGCGGATGATGGCTGCGCTCGCTTCCGCGTCTTCCAGGGTTTCGGCATAGGCGTCGAGCCGCCAGGTCAATCGGGTGTCTTCCTTGGCATCGACGGCGCCGGCTGGCGACGGATCGCTCCAAGCCAGAGTGTCCCATGCAGTTTCGATGGCGGTGCGCGGCCCGCGAGCAGAGATTTGATACATGGCCGGGCCATACCAGCGCGTCATGGTGATGCCTAGACCGTGATTGTCATTGGCAGCGATCCGAGTGCTGGTCAGGCGTCCAAACCGGAGTATAAGGCGCCCATGAGTAAGCAATTGAACATCGCAATCGCCGGAGCGGCGGGCCGCATGGGGCGCCAATTGGTGTCGGCGGCGCAATCTGCTGGGCATACATTGAATGGTGGCAGCGAAGCCCCTAACTCGCCCAATATCGGGCGTGATATCGGTACGCTGGCGGGGATAGAACCGATCGGCATCATGGCGGTCGGCGATCTTGGCGCCGCGGCCCGAGGGGCGGACGTCTGGATTGATTTTACAGTCCCGAATGCGACGATTGCAGCCTTATCGAATTTGCCTGAACTCGGTGTTCCGGCGGCGGTGATTGGCACGACCGGGTTCAGTGAGGCCGAAGAAGCGAAAATTGCTGCAGCCAGTCAATCGCTCGCGATTGTCAAAGCCGGAAACTTTTCCTTGGGCGTCAACCTCTTGGAAGCCCTGGTCAAGCAAGCCGCTGAACGCTTGGGACCAGATTGGGATATTGAAATTGCAGAGACCCATCACCGGCACAAGGTGGATGCACCGTCAGGCACAGCCTTGATGCTGGGAGACGCCGCCGCGAAGGGGCGAGGAGCCCCCCTGAGCGCGTTGAAGGCCAAGCCATATGATGGCCCTGATGCGAAACGCGAGTCAGGAAAGATCGGCTTTTCTGTTCGTCGTTCCGGTGGTGTCATTGGCGATCATGACGTCACGTTCGGCTCAGAAATGGAAGTCTTATCGCTCCGACATACCGCGCTCGACCGTGCCGTCTTTGCATACGGGGCGATCAAAGCAGCCGAATGGGCAGCGGGTCAGGAACCCGGTCTCTATGATATGAGTGATGTCATCGGCCTATAGATAAGCGTCCGGCATAAAAGGAATATCCGTATCTTCAGGCTTTGCGCCGGCGGCGGTCAGCATGGCATGGACCTGACCCCGATGATGCGTCTGATGATTGAACACTTGCATCATGCACACAGCGCGCGGGCTGGTCATGCCGCGCTTGAGCGATCCGGAATACCATTCAAGATCGCCATCAATATCGGCCTGGTGGATTTCAGCTGACCAATCGAGAAAGCGCTGATCGGCCGCCGCTCGTCTTTGTTTCAGGTCGCCCCAGTCATCGTAGAGTGGGACTTCACGCGAAGGGCCTTCCGGCGCGGTCCAATCAGACAGACGGCTCATCCAGAGCTCATCGGCCCATAAAATATGCGACAGCGTGGCATGGATGGACTGAAAGAAGCTACCACGATCCAAGCGGCGATCAGCGTCACTGAGGCTGTCTGCGGCCCCGTAAATGCTCTCGTTTTGCCAGCGATTATAGCGCGCCATGCGCTGGAGATATCCAGGAGTGATCATGGCCTGATCTTAGCGGGATCAGTCTAGCCCGTAAACTTTCCCGAACGCGGGAATCCACGCATCGCGGCCTTGCCCGCCTGGGCGCGCTTACCAAGCCAGTCTTGCCATTCTGGGAACCCGCGCATGCGTCCGGCGCTGTCAGTCACAATCAGACCATCTTCTGCATGGAACACGATCGCGTCGCCGAGCTTGTCCGTACCACGATAGTTTTGCAGCTTATTGCCTTTACCGCGCGACATTTCCGGCAATTCGTCGAGGGGGAAGATAAGCAGTTTCTTATTCGTCCCGATCACCGCGATATGGTCACCCTTGGCAACATCCACCACGAGCAGCTTGCCGCCATCCGGCACCGAGACGACAGACTTGCCCGCCTTGCGGTTGGACTCCAGCTCGCTCTCCTGGACGATGAACCCATACCCGGCATCCGAAGCCATGATGCGTTTGCGTGCTCCGTCGAGCTTGAACATGCCGACAATCTCGACACTGTCTTCCAAATCGATGGAAATCCGGATCGGTTCGCCATGCCCACGCCCGCCTGGAAGCTTGTCACACGGCAGCGTGAAAGCTCGGCCATCCGACGACATCAGGATCAATTTGTCAGTGGTGTGGACCTCTTCAGAGTAGAGCAGGGTATCGCCATCCTTGAACTTCGCCGAAGAGAGGTCGATGCCATGGCCTTTCATGCCGCGGATCCAACCCTTTGTCGAAAGCACAACCGTCAGCGGTTCTTTCGGCATGGAGGCTTCCAGCGCCGCGCCGACATCAATCACAGGCGCTTCTTCAAAGTCTGCCCGGCGACGCCCAAGCTCTGTCTCAGGATCGAAGACCTTTCGCGCTTCTTTCAGTTCTTTTTTAACCTTGGTCCACTGTCGCCCCTCTGATCCGAGCAGAGCGATGATCTCGCTGCGCTCTTCGCTGAGGGTCTCGTGTTCCTTGCGGATTTCCATTTCCTCGAGTTTGCGCAAAGCCCGCAAGCGTAAGTTGAGGATCGCTTCGGCCTGGATCTCGGTGATTCCGAACCGGTCGATCATTTCCTGTTTCGGATCATCCTCCTCGCGGATGATCCGGATCACTTCATCAATGTTGAGATAAGCGATCAGATAGCCATCGAGCAGATGCAGGCGCTTCTCGATCTTATCGAGCCGGAATTGCGACCGGCGGATCACCACTTCCCGGCGATGATCGAGATAGGCCCGTAAGACCTGGCGCAGCCCCATGACCTGCGGAGCGCCTTTGTGCAGGACGTTCATGTTCAGGCTAAACCGTGTTTCCAGATCACAGATCCGGAACAAGCTTTCCATCAACACGTCGGGCTCAACCGTCTTGGCACGCGGCTCGAGGATCAGACGAATATCTTCGGCACTTTCGTCCCGCACATCGGCGAGGAGCGGGGCTTTCTTGGTCTCGATGAGGTCGGCCAAGCGTTCGATCAGCTTCGATTTCTGGACCTGATATGGGATTTCCGTGACCACAACTTGCCAGGTGCCACGGCCGAGATCTTCAACCTGCCATTTGGCCCGCATGCGGAAACTGCCGCGTCCCGTTTCATAGGCTTCGAGGATCGATTCCTTGGGTTCAACGATCACGCCGCCTGTCGGGAAGTCCGGCCCGGGCATGACTTCAAGCAATTCTTCGGTCGAGGTCGTCTTGCGGTCGATCAAGAGCAGGGCGGCATCGATAACTTCCGCGACATTGTGCGGTGGTATGCTGGTGGCCATGCCGACAGCGATCCCTGTCGCGCCATTTGCGAGCAGGTTCGGGAACCCGGCTGGCAGGACAACCGGCTCGGTCTTATTCTCGTCGTAAGTGTCTTTGAAATCGACGGCATCTTCATTGAGGCCTTCGAGCAACAGCTCAGCCGCTTCCGTCATCCGGCTTTCGGTATAGCGCATGGCCGCAGCATTATCGCCGTCAATATTGCCGAAATTGCCCTGGCCATCGACCAAAGGGTAACGAACAGAAAAGTCCTGCGCCAGGCGCACCATCGTGTCATAGATCGAAGCGTCGCCATGTGGATGGTAGTCACCCATGACATCGCCGACCACTTTGGCGCTTTTTCGATACGACCCATCATGCGCAAGACGAAGCTCACGCATCCCATAAAGAATGCGGCGCTGCACCGGTTTCAGGCCATCTCGTACATCCGGCAGGGCGCGCGAGGTAATGGTTGAGAGCGCATAGGCAAGGTAGCGCTTAGTCAGCGCCTCGCTGAGCGGCTCGTTGATAATACGATCGTCTTCTGAGTCCAAAAGATCGGTCATACGCACCTCTAAAGTCTGTGGTGGCGTAGAATCGCCACACTCGTGTACAGGTTAACAGAAAACGCCGATTGGTTAACGAAGGAATACCATGCGCCACTGGCGACTGATTTTATTGGGACTGGGCGTCATTGCGTTGGGCTATTTAGTGCACCGATTCTTGCCGCCGCAACATAATCCGCTGCGTCCACCCAGCCTGATCGAACCGATCGGATTAGCGACTTATGGCAAGCTAACGGCGCTGAAATATGACGAAGAGCTGTGCCGGGAAAAACTGATCGAGGCGGGAGTAGAGTTTGAAGTCCTACGGGCGGATGGGGCAGAGAAAAAATGCCCGCTTGATGAGACTTTGCGATTGAAGCGGTCTCTGACGCCGTTTAATGCGGCGCCCCTGCGGATGACCTGTCATCAAATGGCGGCGCTTCACATTTGGGAGAGACATGTCTTGCGACCGCAAGCCGAGAAGATTTTTGGCTCTCCGCTACGCCAGATCGAGACCTATGGCTCTTTCAGTTGTCGCAATATTTCCGGCACGCGGACGCGCTCTCAGCACTCATACGCCAACGCCATCGATATTTCGGGGTTTGTGCTTGAGGATGGTACCCAGATCAGCGTGCAAAGGCATTGGCGCGAGCGCAGTGATGCCGGTAAGTATCTCGGGCGCGTCCACAAGAAGGCTTGTCGCCTATTTTCAACCACGCTTGGCCCGGATTATGACGCTGCCCATGCCGATCATTTTCATCTCGACATGGGCAGCGTTGAAACTTGTCGTTAAAACAAGAGCTTAAGCTTACTCAGCTTTACAAGTATAGCCGTTCTCTGTGACCTTTTCGACGGTTCCAGGACCGCCGCAAACCCGCAGAGCAGTCTCTGTATTGCGAGCAATTTCCTCAGAGTCCGACCAGTCGCCTTCATCCACATGAATGCAACCGACAAGTCCTAGGAGCGCGACGCTCATGGCGCCAAATAACACTGTGTTTTTCATCATCAGCCTCTAAAAGCTCTCTTCCCCTGAACACGTGTCACCCATGCGCAGCTTTGTCTGAACGAAAGTTGAATAGCGCGCGATTTCAGCCAATTAGTTTAGGCACCAGACGCGCCCGTTCGGCTGGGATCGGCTTGTGTACTGCCGAAAACAGACGTTCTTCCAAGAAATATCCGGTCAGGTTGAGCGCCGCTTCAATATCTTCCGCCATGGCCAAAGCCCGCGAGTCGATCAGGAAAGCGGGTAGGGAGAAAAGGCGATCAACATAGGTTTCGGCTTCCGATCCGCGCACAGCGCGACCGGTCTTCGGAGACACATGGGTGAGGCCATCATTGGCGCCGGACAGCGCGCATTTGTCGAGGTCCAACCCGAATCCGAGCGCCGAAAGCAGTCCAAGCTCCCACCTGGCATAAAGCGCCGGCCAGACCGGCCAGGTTTCCAGCGCATCGAGCAATAGGCTAGTGGGTTTGTACAATGCCGACCCGGCGGCATCGCCTTCATCGACCGCGCCGCGTAGCAAGGCGGCGATTGTGTTGATGGCGCTCAAGGCCTCAGGTCGATCGAGATAGCGTCCGGCCCGGCTGGTCACCACCTCGGCGACGGTGAACCGGCCCAATTGTTCCTCAAGGCGACCAGACCAGCTTAATTCGACAGTGTTTCCGGGCTCAAACTGGGCGCGCTTCTTGCGACTGGCGCCGCCATAAACGAGGCCGGAGCGTCGTCCTTTGGTGGCGGTCAAAACGTCGAGAATTAAGCCACTTTCTCCGAAACGCCGCCCGCCTAGGATCAGCGCTTGATCACGCCACTCCATTTTGACGCTCCCTAGGCATCAAACTCCAGGCCGACCGATTGATAGGCCTCGCGCCGTTCCATCCATTTGGGATCGACTTTGACGAACAGGAAAAGATGCACCTTTTGTCCGAGCAACTCCGTAAGCTCTTCACGCGCTGCCTGTCCAATGGCCTTGATCGCGCTTCCGCCTTTGCCGAGTACCATTCCCTTATGCTGTTCACGCGCGATGATCACCGCCTGGCGGATGCGGATAGACCCATTGTCGAACGGTTCCCAGCTCTCGGTTTCGACCATGAGCTGGTAAGGCAATTCCTGATGCAATCGCAGCATCAATTTCTCGCGCGTCACCTCGGCAGCCAAGAGACGCATAGGCAGGTCTGCGGTCTGATCTGGTGGATACAAAGCCGGGCCTTGTGGCATCCGTTCGGCGAGCTTTGTCAAAAGCGGTGCGATGCCATCTCCATTCAGGGCAGAGATCATAAAGATCTCTTCATAGACTCCGGCCTCATTCAGCTCAGCCATAATCGGCAAGACTTTCTCGTGCGGAAACAGGTCAATCTTGTTCAGCGCCAGGTAGGCTTTTCGGCTGGTTTCCTTGAGCGTTTCCATGACTCTGCGATCATCCTCGACCGATAGTTTCTGCGCGCCCGTGGCTTCGCCCGCTTGTTCAGCGACCCACGCCGAAGCATCAATCAAATGAACCACGGCATCCGCCTCTTCGGCGCCTGACCAGGCCGCTTTGACCATGGCGCGGTCAAGGCGCTTTTTGGCGCGGAATATCCCGGGCGTGTCGACCAGGACTATTTGTGCGGATCCATGATGGGCGACGCCGCGAATGGGAAAGCGTGTCGTCTGGACCTTATGCGTGACGATGGCGACTTTGGTCCCGACCAGGTGATTGGTCAGGGTCGACTTGCCGGCATTGGGAGCGCCAATGATGGCAGCAAAGCCGGCATGGGTGATGTCGGCCTCGGTTGGCAGGGGGGTGTCTGTATCGCTCATGTCTTTTCCAGGAGGTCGAGAAGGGCGCTGGCGGCGGCGCGCTCAGCTTCCGACTTGTTACCACCTTTTGCCGTCGCTTCGCCACGTCCTTCAACAGAGGCTTTGACTGTAAAGACGGGCGCATGGTCCGGCCCGCTCGTGTTGAGCGTCTCGTAGACCGCATAGGCGGTTTGATTGGCCCCGCACCAATCGCTCAATCTGGTTTTCGGGTTTTCATCAGGGTCCGCATCGCCTTGTTCGAGATCGTCAAACACCCAGCATTTCTTGATGAACCGTTCGGCCGCATCAATCCCGCCATCATTGTAAATGGCGGCGATCAAGGCTTCGACGGCGTCGGCGACGGCCTTGTCATACTGGCTTTGTTGATTGGATCGCATCGATGCGTCCATGAACAGATAATCTCGAAGACTGAAGCGTTCCCCCACCGTGGCGCAAGTCGGTCCAGAGACCAATTTGTGAAACAGCTTGGTGAGATAGCCCTCGCGATGCTTTGGGTATTTATTGATCAAGATTTCAGCCATGATCAGACCGAGCACACGATCGCCGAGGAATTCGAGACGCTGATTGGAGAAGCCGACCCGGCCATGATATTCATCAATCAGGCTCGGATGCGTAAGGGCCTGGGTCAACTGCGCCTCATCCTTGAAGCGATATCCGATGGCGCTTTCCAGGGTCTTGCGCTGATCCGGCGCCAAGCTGGGACGCTTGCGCGACTTGGCGGCGGCGCGATGGCGGGTGCGTTTCGGGCGGGATGGACGTTTCATGCCGGCAGCGCCTCGATAATCACTTGCGCTTCCGCCCAAGGGTGGTCGTCGGTCATCGTCAAATGGACATGCGCAATATGGCCTTCTGGTGTCAGCTCCAAAAGGCGTTTTTCCGCACCCTCGGTCAGCTTCAATGTCGGCTTGCCGGATGGCAGGTTGACCACTTCCATCATCTTCCAATGCACGCCGCGGCGCGGGACACCGGTGCCCAGCGCTTTGGCGCACGCTTCTTTGGCGGCGAAGCGTTTGGCATAAGTCTCGGCGGTCAAGCGGCGACGGCGCGCCTTGGCAATTTCGCCTTCGGTAAAACACCGCTTTTCAAACCGCTCGCCAAAGCGGTCGAGCGAGCCTTGAATGCGCTCAATATTACAGAGATCGTTGCCAATCCCGATAATCATGCGCGGGCCTCATCCATCAGTTCGCGCATCCGCTTGATGGAAGCTTCCAGTCCAACGAAGACGGCCTCGCCGATGAGGAAATGCCCGATATTCAATTCCGTGAGCTCCGGGATGGCGGCGACGGGTTGAACCGTCTCATAGGTCAAGCCGTGGCCAGCTTGCGGTTCGATGCCGAGATCGATAGCCCGTTTGGCGCAGTCAGCAATGCGTTCAAGTTCGGCGGCGGCAAGTTCCTTCTCTCCCGCCAGGGTCAACTCCACGAAACGACCGGTATGAAATTCAGTTATGTCCGCGCCCATGCGTTGCGCAGCGATCAGCTGAACCGGATCCGGCTCAATGAATAGCGATACCCGGCTGCCATTATCTTTTAACATCCGGATCATCGGCACGAGTTTGTTGTGTTCGCGGGCTGCGTTGAGGCCCCCTTCGGTCGTGCGTTCCTGACGCTTCTCGGGCACGAACATGACCGTCTCGGGTTTGAAATCCATGGCGATGACATGCATTTCATCGGTCGCGGCGGTTTCCATATTGATCGGAAGATGCGTGGCCGCGCGGATCGCTTGCAGATCGGGGTCCATAATGTGGCGGCGATCTTCCCGCAGATGAAAGGTAATGCCGTCAGCCCCGGCCTCAGTTGCGACCTGAGCTGCACGAGCAATGTCCGGGTGGGCGCCGCCGCGAGCGTTCCGAATGGTGGCAACATGGTCGATATTGACGCCGAGACGAATACGATTGGTCATCTATTTCAGGCCTCGGCTGCCGGGCTTATAGGCCGGAATCGCCGCTAGCTCCGGCGGAAGGTCTTCCGGGTCATAGTCCGGGAACTTGATCGCAGCGAGCGATACCAGCTCACACCCGACATCCGCCTCGCCGCCGCTACGGTCAATAATACAGGAGCCGCCGACGACCGTGCCAGGCAGTTTGTTCAACGCATCGACTGTCTCTCGGAAAGACAATCCGGTCGTGACAATGTCTTCCGCGATCAGAACGCGGTCATTCTCGCCAAGCTCAAAACTACGGCGCAATTCGAACTGGCCATCGACGCGTTCCACGAAAACGGCGCGGCAGCCCAGATGCCGGGCAAGCTCATAACTCGGGATGACACCGCCCATGGCGGGTCCAACCACGACATCAATCTCGCCGAGCCTCGCTTTGACCTTTTCGGCGAGCGCGGCGCACAGTTTTGCTGAGAGTTCAGGCTGAGAGAAGACTAAAGCCTTTTGCAAAAACACCGGACTGCGGCGCCCGGAAGATAAGATAAAATGGCCTTCTAAAAGGGCGCCTGCATCACGGAAGACTTGCAGGACCTGATCATTATTCAAATTCGCTCTCCTCGAGCCGCTCAACCCGCTCGACCACAGCGAGAGCGCGTAAGGCGGCTTTGATCTGCTCTAAATGGCGTAGATCGTCGACTTCGATGTCAAAGACAAGCTCCATAAAGCCGGGCTCGCGCGCATGCGTCGAGACGCCGGTAATATTCCCGCCAGCTTGCGCGACGACGCTGCATTGCTGTGCCAGAACACCCTTATTGTCTGCAGCATTGACTGAAATCCGTCCAATCGCGCGCACGCCCGACTTGGCAAGCTCTGTCCATTGCAAATCGACCCAGAGTTCCGGGCGATCATCAAACTCCGCGACTTTGCCGCAATAGATCGTGTGGACGACCAATCCTTTGTCGGGTTGCCGAACGCCGACAATCCGATCGCCCGGGATCGGATGGCAGCATTCGCCGAGATGCAATGTCACGCCGGGCGTCAGGTTCTCGCCAGCGATCATGCCTGAGACATGATCATCATCAAGCACGACTTTCGGCTCTCCAGCATCGGCGACAACATCGAGGCCGGGGAAGGCGACATCGAGGATGCGCACCACTTCGTCATGGCTGCGCCCCAAAGCTTCGAACATGGCCTGTACACCATCAAAGCCCGCGCGCTCCGAGACCATGCGCATGTCGACTCCCACCGGGTCGATCTCATGCTGTCGCATCGCCCGCTCGAGCATGTTGCGCCCGAGATTGGCAAATTGCTGGGCTTCGAGTTCGCGGCGGAGCTTGCGTTGGGCCGCGCGGGCGCGACCGGTGACGCAAAGCGCCTCATAACCCGGCATTGGGCGCGGATCCTCGCGGCGTATGATCTCGACGACATCGCCGTTTTGAAGCGGTGTACGCATATTGCGTGGCACGCCATTGATCTTGGCACCATCGCAGGTGTCGCCGATCGCGGTATGAACGGCATAAGCAAAATCGAGGGGCATCGAGCCAGCGGGCAGCAGCACCAGACGCCCGTTCGGCGTAAACGCGAACACATGCGTGCGGTACATTTCCATCTTCGCATGTTCGAGAAAATCATTCGCATCGCCGCCATGCGTCAGCAGTTCACCAAAGGCACGCAGGTTGGCAGAAGGATCGAGGCCCGCTGCGCGTGAGCTATCAATGTCGAACCCATAGGCACTATTCTTATAGGTCCAGTGCGCCGCGACCCCGCGCTCGGCCGTGTCATCCATTTCTTCGGTGCGGATCTGCAATTCCACCAGGCGATTGCCACTGGCCCGCACCGTCGTGTGCAGAGAGGCATATCCATTAGGCTTGGGCACAGAAATGAAATCCCGGAACCGATCCGGCAAACAGGCCCATTCGGTATGAAACGCGCCCAGCGCTCTGTAACATTCGGGCGTTGAATTGACGATCACGCGAAAGCCGAAAATGTCCGCAACATCCTCAAAAGAAATCGATTTCTTCTCGAGCTTGCGCCAGATCGAATAAGGCTCTTTGCGACGCCCCTTGATCCGGCATTCGATGCCTTCGCGCTCCATCACCTGGCGGATGGCGAGGCGGATGCGTTCAAGGTCATCCTTGTTTCTCGATTCCAGAGTTTCAAGCTGGCTGAGGATTTGCCCGCGCGCTTCCGGATTCAGATGTTTGAAAGACAGGTCTTCCATCTCGGAGGCGACATAGTGGAGACCGACCCGGCGCGCGAGCGGGGCATAGAGATCCATTGTTTCGCGCGCGACCCGGTGGCGCGACTCTTCTTTCTTTTTGAAGTGCAGGGTCCGCATATTGTGCAGGCGATCGGCCAGCTTCACCAATAAGACGCGGATATCGTTGACCGTGGCGAGAATGAATTTTTGAAAGTTTTCGGCCTGTTTGCTCGCTTCGCTTTGATATTCGAGCTGTCCGAGCTTGGTGACGCCGTCGACCAGTTCAGCGACATCGGTGCCGAATAGGGTCTCGATTTGCTCAAGATCAACATCATCGCAGTCTTCGACCGTATCGTGCAGCAAGCCCGCCATGATC
Source organism: Hyphomonadaceae bacterium (assembly GCA_024743315.1). Classification (GTDB taxonomy): domain Bacteria; phylum Pseudomonadota; class Alphaproteobacteria; order Caulobacterales; family Hyphomonadaceae; genus Henriciella. The sequence goes on along the minus strand of JANSWU010000003.1, from coordinate 145,664 downwards.
GTTGCCTGATCGAGTCGGATCGAGGCGAGCAGGGTCGCCACGCGAACCGGGTGTGAATAATATGGATCGCCCGATTGGCGCAATTGATCGCCATGCTTCTCGCGGGCAAATTCATAGGCCTTATGCAAGAGCGCCCGATCAGCGTCTGGCTGATAAGCGAGCACCATGCCCGCCAATTCTTCTTTGGTTAGATACGGCTCGTCATCACGTGTGCCGCGCGGCAGCTTTGAAGCGCGCGACCGGTCTTCGGTTTTGACGGTCGCTATTGCCATTCACACCTACATTCGGTCGTCGCGGCCAGATTCCAGTTCGGCCTGGTACGCGCGCATGACGTCTTCTTCGGTGGCTGCTGGGCCAGACTGAAGGGCCAGACGATCTGCCTCGCGCTCTTCCTCCTCGCCCGGGCGAACTTCCTGGAGGTCCGCGACCAGAGACTCTTTGACCACTTTCAAATCGATCGATTCATCCGCGATTTCGCGCAGAGACACGACTGGATCCTTGTCATTGTCGCGATCTACCGTGATCGGCGAGCCTTCACGAATCATGCGCGAACGCTGAGCCGCTAAGAGGATCAGATCAAAACGGTTTGGAACTTTGTCGACGCAGTCTTCAACGGTCACACGGGCCATATAAATCTCCTGTAGCCCGCCCTTATATGCAGTGCAGCAGGCGAGCGCAACCCGCACTTGCATTGAAAAAACGGCTCAATTACTCAATCCAGCATTGCAAATATGATTTCAGCGTTCGGATTTAAAAATGGCGTTTTACAAGGACGAGAAACTCGCCCTGTTTATCGATGGAACCAACCTTTACGCCGCCGCGCGCGGGCTGGGGCTGGAAATCGATTTTCGCAAGCTAATTCAGGAGTTTCGCAAGCGCGGGCGGCTTTTGCGGGCAAACTATTACACGACGATTGCAGAAACGGACGAGCACAATCCTGTGCGGCCATTGGTCGATTGGTTATCCTATAATGGCTTCAACACGATCGTGAAAAACGCGCGCGAATATACTGACCGGGACGGACGACGCCGGTTTCGCGGCAGCATGGATATTGAGATGGCGACAGATATGCTCGAGCTGGCGCCGAGCCTCGATCATCTTGTTCTGTTTTCGGGAAACGGGGATTTCCGGCGGGCGGTCGAAGCGGTCAAGGCAAAGGGTGTCCGTGTGACCGTCATTTCTTCGGTGAAATCTCAACCGCAAGTCATTGCCGATGAATTGCGCAGAGAAGCCGATGCTTTCATCGATCTCGACGAAATGGCCGAGCTGATCGCCCGGCCTCGCAAGGAGGATGAGCAAGACCGCCACCCGCAAGAAAATGACTATGACGAATAATGCCCCGCCTGAAGCGCCAAAAGAGTGCGATTTGTGTCCCCGTTTGCGGCAGTTCATTCTCGATCAGCGCAAGAAAGAACCAGACTGGTTTAACGGGGCGGTGCCGAGTTTCGGCGATGAGGCGGCGCGGCTTCTGGTGATTGGACTTGCACCCGGAATGACCGGCGCTAATCGAACCGGGCGTCCGTTTACAGGCGATTGGGCGGGCGACTTACTCTACGCCACGATGGAAAAATATGGATTTTCTTCAGGCACTTACGATCGACGCCCTGACGATGGTTTGCGCTTGGAAGGGGCGATGATCACCAACGCTGTCCGGTGCGTACCGCCGCAAAACAAACCTATCGGCGCCGAAATCAATCAGTGTCGACCATTTCTCAAAGCTCGCATAGCGGCGCTCGGAGATGTTAGAGTTTTGTTATGTCTGGGAAAAATCAGTCATGACTCAACCGTGCGCGCGCTCGGGCTGAAGCTCAAGGATTATCCGTTTGGACACGGTTCAGAGTATAAGCTCGGCGGTCTGACCTTGCTCTCAAGCTACCATTGCTCGCGCTACAACACCAATACGCGACGTTTGACGACCGAGATGTTCGAGGCCGTGTTTGCGCGGGCACAAGCGCTCTGCGAGGCTTGAGCCTTGCGCGGGCGCGCGAGCGCGCTTAGCTAATAAGCTGGATCGGATTAAAGGGAGACTTCTGAAATGACGCCGCTTCTCGTCGTGCTGGGACTGATCGTCCTGCTCGCTGTTTTCGTCATCGGCATTTACAATGGCCTCGTAGCCAAGCGCCAACGGTGTAATCAGGCTTTTGCGGACATTGATGTCCAGCTGAAACAGCGTCAGAACCTGATCCCCAACCTGGTCGAAACCGTCAAAGGCTATGCCGCGCACGAGAAAGAAACGCTCGATGCAGTCATTCAGGCCCGGCAAAGCGCTGTGAGCGCGAATACGCCGGGTGAGATGGGCGCCGCGGAAGGCATGCTCGGGCAAGCCCTTGGCAGGCTGTTTGCGCTCGCTGAAGCCTATCCAGACTTGAAAGCCAATCAGAATTTCCTCGACCTTCAGGACGAATTGGCCGTCATCGAAGACAAGATCGCGGCGGCGCGCCGGTTCTATAACTCTGCGGTTCAGGACTATAATACAGCGCGGGAGCAGTTCCCCGGCTCGTTGGTCGCGGGCAGCTTCAATTTCGAACCGCGTGAATTCTTCGACCTCGGCGAAGATCGGGTGACCATGAGCACGCCACCTGAGGTGAAGTTCTAAGCCAACTCAAGACTGAAACTTTCGGAAAGGGCGCTGCGGCGCCTTTTTCATTTGTCGCCAAATTCGGGATCGCGTTTTTGCAGGAACGCGGTCATCGCTTCTATGTGATCCTGGCTCTGGCTGGTCAGGATTTGCTGGCGGTCTTCCATCGCCATCGCGGCGTCAAGGCTGGGTGCATCAACCGCATAACCGAGCGCTTCCTTGGTCAGGCGTAAGCTGAACGGCGCGGTCCGCAGCATGTGTTGGATCAGACCTTCGGCGGTTTGATCGAGCTGATCAGTTTCAACGAGATGTGACACCAATCCAATCCGCAAGGCCTCTTCAGCGTGGACGAAGCGTCCTGTCAGCAAAAGTTCGGAGGCCATGCTCAGGCCGACGATACGCGGTAGGAAATAGCTCGAGCCCATATCCGCGCCGGTCAGCCCAATGCGAATATAGGCACAATTGAGTTTGGCTTTCGCACCCGCAATTCGGATGTCGGAGGCCAGGGCCAAGGATAGACCGCCGCCAGCTGCCGCGCCCTGGATCAAGGAAATGATCGGCTGCGGACAGCGCCGCATGGCACGGTAGATATCGCCAATCCGTCGCTGCGTCGCCATCCCAGCCTGCAGCGGCGCGGTTTTGGCCCAGTCCGGATCTGCGGTGCCGCTGGTCAAATCCAGTCCGGAGCAAAAGCCGCGCCCAGCGCCTTTGAGGACAACCACTCGCCGGTCATGGCGACGATAGAGCCCTTCAAAATAACTCGCGAGGGCTTCGACCAGTTCTGGGTTGAGCGCGTTAAGGCTTTCGGGCCGATTCATGGTCACCCAGTCGACATCGCCACGTTCTTCGATCAGGAGGACATCTGTCATGGTCTACCCTGCGACCGTCGGAAGCCAGGTGGCAAGGGCCGGGACCGCTGCAACCAGAGCAATCATGATCAGCTGGAGGCCGATAAACGGGATCGCGCCGCGCCAGATATCGAGTGTTTCCACGCCATCTGGGGCCGCGCCGCGCAAATAGAAGAGGGCAAACCCGAAGGGCGGGGTCAGGAAGCTTGTCTGCAGGTTCAGCGCCATCAGAATGGCAAGCCAGATCGGGTCGGCTCCGAGAATGATCAGCGGCGGCGCAACGATGGGGACCACGACAAAGACAATCTCAATGAAGTCGAGGAAAAAACCGAGAATGAACATGACCAGCATGGTGATTGCCAGCGCCCCCCAAAGGCCGCCTGGAATGCTGGTGAGCAGGGCTTCGACATAATGCTCGCCGCCATAGGCGCGGAACACGAGCGCAAACAAGCTGGCGCCAATCAGGATCAGAAAGACCATACTGGTAATTTGAACGCCAGAGGTGAGGGCGCTGCCGAACTGATTTGCGCGGATGAGGACGCGCGCGGCCGATAACAGTCCCCCGAAGAAGACGAGACTGAGCAGGGCGGCGAAAATGATGCCAACCAGGTCGCCGGTCGGCAGCGTTTCGCGATTGACTGTGAGGTCCATCATATTGCTCAAAACGCCGAGCACCAGGAGGCTGATAAAGGCCCCCCAAATACTGCCGAGGTCGCCTGTTTTCCCGTGCTCTTTCGCCAATCTCAGGCCAGCCAGGAGAAGGGCCCCGCCGGCGCCGATTGCGGAGGCTTCAGTGGGGGAGGCCAGGCCACCAAGAATGGAGCCAAGGACGGCAATTATGAGCAGCAAGGGCGCGCCAAGGCTGCGGGCGATTTCGGCGAATGTCAGCGGATCCTGGTCATTTTCCAGGGTCACAGCGGGGCTTGCGCTCGGACGCAGGATGGCGGTGATCACCAGGTAGAGAAGGTATAGCCCGACAAGCATCAAGCCCGGGAGCAGGGCGCCGGCAAACAAGTCGCCGACAGACACCACACCCGCGCCGCCGCCAGACCGCATGGCGGCCGATTGATTGGCATTTGAGACGGCATCGGCGAGCAGGATCAGAACGATGCTGGGCGGAATGATCTGGCCGAGCGTTCCGCTCGCGGCAATTGTCCCTGTGGCGAGTTTAGGATCATAGCCTTGGCGCAACATGGTCGGCAGCGCGATCAGGGTCATCGTGATCACTGTGGCGCCGACTATTCCGGTCGAGGCGGCGAGCAGGGCACCGACGATCACGACCGCATAGCCAAGCCCGCCGCGCACCCGGGCCAGCAAACGACTGGCTGTTTGCAACAGATCATCGGCCACGCGCGAGCGTTCGAGGATGACGCCCATAAGGACAAAGAGCGGCACCGCGATCAGCACCTGGTTCTCCATCGAACCAAGAATCCGGCTCGGCAGGTTTCGCAGGATTGGGAGTGGGATTAGGCCAAGTTCAACGCCGATAAAGCCAAAGATCAAGGCGACGCCGCCTAACGTCAGAGCGACAGGGTACCCCGCCAACAAGGCAAGGATGGCGCACAAGAACATGCCGAGCGCGAGAACAAGTTCGATTTCCATCAGACGGCGCCCCCGGCCTGTTGCTCTTCCGTGGCTTCTTCCTCAAGGCCACGGATGATCAGTGCGGCTTTCAGGGCCTGACTGATGCCTTGTCCAATCATCAATACAGCGAAGACCGGGACGAGGGTTTTGAACAGATACTGGATCGGCAGGCCATCGCTCTCATTAAACGGTTCAAGATCGATCCAGGTGCGCGCAATCAAGCCAGAGGCGGAATAGAGGATTAGGACACCAATCGGAACAATGAAGGCGAGGGCGCCAAATAGTTCGATCCCCGCCCGGGTCTTGGTGCCAAACCGCGGCCTCAGAATATCCACCCGGACATGGCCATCATCCCGCAAAGTCGCGGCGGCGCCGAGCATGAAGATCATCGCGAAGGAGAAGATGACGCTATCGTTCAGCCAACTGAAACTGAGCCCGAAGACATAGCGCAGCAGGACTGCGGCAAGTTGAATGAGGATGATCAGAAAAGCCGCCGTCACAGCAAAAGCCATGGCGAAGCCGCTGATCCGATCCAGCAGGCCCTTGATGACAGTTGCGACAGAGTGCAGGGGACGGGGTACTGCGAGCACCAGAAGCGGCAGGATCAGGAGCGGGAGCAGGGCGTAGCCTGCATAGCGCAGACCCGTGCCGACGATTGAAACAAACTCTTCCATGCTGCCCGCCCTCTATGCCCCGTCAAACCGGGATCGTGGTATTAGAGCTCACGCGCTGCGTGATACGGTCCGTCTGAAACTGCGGCCCAATCCCGCATCTTTTTCAGCGCGTCTTCGAAGCTTTCATAGATGCGACGTTCCAGATCGCCACCCGATCCAGCATCGCTGCGAATATCAGCCGAGATTTCCTGCACCCGGGCCATTACTTCGTCAGGGAAGCGACGCAACTGGACGCCTTCTTCATTGACGAGTTTTTCAAGATAGACGCCGTTTTGATAAGTAAATTCGCCAACTGAGAGATGGTTCACATCATTGCAGGCGGTGCGGATGATCGCCTGTTCGGTCGGCGTGAAGCTATCCCATTTGCGGCGATTGATGCCGACGGCGAGCGCACTACCGGGTTCGTGGAAGCCGGGGCCATAATGAAATTGGGCTTCGCGATGGAAGCCAAGGAAATAGTCGTTCCATGGCCCGACCCATTCAGTCGCGTCGATCCGTCCGGTCTGTAGCGCTTGATAGATTTCGTTTCCTGGGAGCGCTTCGGCCGCGCCGCCAAGTTCACGAATGACATCCCCGCCAAGGCCGGGAATCCGCATTTTGAGTCCGCGAAAATCATCCAGACTGTTGATCTCCTTGCGGAACCAACCGCCCATCTGGTGGCCTGTATTAGCGCCTTGGAATGCAATGATGCCATATTGGCCTGACAGTTCTTCCCACAGGGCCTGGCCGCCACCAAAGTCGATCCAGCCCATGATTTCAGCTGCGGTCATCCCCATTGGCACGGCAGTAAAGAAATTATAGGCTTTGGATTTGGACTGCCAGTAATAGTCAGCGCCATGATACATGTCGGCGTTTCCCGAAGCCACGGCATCAAAGGCTTCAAAAGCGGGAACGAGTTCGCCCGCGGCATAGACCTGTACTTCCATCTGACCATCTGACAGCGTTTTGATCCGGTCCGCGACCCGCTGCGCCGCGGCGCCCAGACCCGGAAGGTCCTTGGGCCAGGTCGTTGTCATAGTCAGGCGCGTCTTCCTGCGCCGAACGGCTGGGGCCGCGACCCCGTCGCCTTCGCTGGTCGATTGGCTGCAAGCCGTCGTGGCCAGGCCTGCGGCGCCAAGCGTGGCCGCGCCTAAGAGTTTTCGGCGGTCAATCATCCGGTCTCTCCCGATGGGTTATTCGTCGTTCTCCAGAGGGCGCCAGCGTCCACCTTCAAGCACCTCGAGCGGCTGGAAGCGCCGCTTATAGTCCATTTTTTCGCTATTCTTGATCCAGTAACCCAGGTACAGGTGCGGCAATCCGAGCTCAGCCGCATGCTGGATGTGATCGAGGATCATATACGTGCCGAGGCTACGACGGCGCAGGGTCGGGTCGAAGAACGTGTAGACCATGGAAAAGCCATCGCGCAGCACATCGGTGAGCGATACAGCGGCCAGGGGTGCATCTTCGGCATCGCCGATCCGATACTCGAACAGCAAAGTCTGAACCGGGCTATCATTCACCATCGCGCAGAACTCGCGATAAGCCATGTCCGACATGCCGCCGCCATCATGACGCGAGTTGAGATAAGCTTTCAGCAAACGGAAATAGTCGCGCGTCGCACGGGCCTCGACCGGGCGGCGGACAAGATCCTGATTGGCGCGGATCACGCGCTTCTGATTTTTGCTCGGCACGAATTGAGGGACATCAACGCGCACGGACCGACAGGCATTGCAGGTCGGACAGGCCGGGCGATAAGCAACACCTTGGCTGCGCCGAAACCCGGCACGGCTCAATTGGTCATGTAAGGCGTCTGGATTGTCTTGGGTGAGATGGGTGAAGCCTTTGCGCTCGATCTGTCCTGGCAAATAAGGGCACGGGCTCGCGCCGGTCACATAGAACCGGAGCCCATGCCGTATCCCCGGCAGTTGAAAAAGCGACTCATCTAACTTCATGCTCGCATTTTACGCATTTAAAGATCAAAGCGCCAAGGGGCTATGATCGTAAATGCGGCCCACATTATGATTACCAGCGGCCCGCCAAATCGTAAGAAATCTCCGAATTTGTAGTGTCCTGGTCCCATAACTAGCATGTTTGTCTGATAGGCAATGGGTGTCGCGAAGGCACAGTTGGCGGCATAAATGACGGCCAAAAGGAACGGAAAAGGTTCCGCGCCGGTTTGTTCTGCGGCGGATATTGCAATCGGCGTGAACAGAACCGCCGTGGCCGCATTGCTAAGGATATTGGTTAAAATCGCGACCGCCAGGAAGATGGCAGACAAGATCGCCAAAGTGCCAAATGGAGATGCCAGGAGAACAACAATCTCCGCGATCATCTGCGCGGCGCCCGTGCTTTCGAGGGCAACCCCCATGGTCAGGGCGGCAGCGATGACCAGATAAATCCGCAAATCCAGGGAACGCGCGGCCTGGCGATGATTGAGGCATTGCAGCAAAATCATCAGGGTCGCCGCGACGATTGAAGCGAGGGTGATGGTGGCAAGGCCGGTCGCCGCAGCGATGACCATGCCCAGCGCGATCAGGCGCGCCACCTGGGCTCGTGTGGTGGTCGGAAACTCGCTTTGCGACCATTCCAGCAGGATCAGGTCGCGGCTGGTGCGGAGGTTTCGAAATGCACTCACGGGCCCGCACAGTAAGAGCGTATCTCCGGCTTCCAGACGGATTTGACCGAGCTTGGTGCGAATCATCCGACTGCGGCGCTGGATCCCGAGGGTGACAGCCCGCGTCAGACGCCGAAATCCGAGCATTTCGACGGTGCGACCCGCCATTCTGGAGCCAGGCGCAATCACCGCCTCAACCAGACCGAGCTGGCTTTCGCCGGAATCGTCTGTCTCTGGCACGCCGCTTTGCCAAATATCCTGCAGCATGGCGGGTTTGTCGGAAAGCAGATCCGTCAACGCTTTGCGGGTTGCGGCGACAATGACCAGATCTCCTGGAATCAGGCGAACCTCATCATAAGGCGGCAGAAGAGCGCGTTCGCCGCGCTGGATCATGCGCACTGTCATGTCCTTGAGTTCGGGAAACATGCCTGCGACCGCCTGTTTGCCATCGAGAAAATGGCCGGGTGTAACTTCAAATTGGGCGACGAATTGCTTGCCGGACTTGACCATGGTCTCAGTGAAATCTTCGCGATTGGGCAGCAGAATGCGAGACGCCAGCAGCAAATAGGTCATGCCGACCCCGGCGAGGATCAAGCCGAAAATCGATTGATCGAAGAATCCGAGCTGATCCGTCGTCAGGCGCTCATAGGCGTCGGCAGCGAGCAGATTGGTCGAGGTCCCGATCAGGGTCGTCATGCCGGCAAAGATCGATACAAAGCTTAGCGGCATCATCAATCGAGACGTCGAAGCGCCCATGCGCGCTGCGATGGCCGACATGATCGGCAGGAACATGATCACGACGGGCGTATTATTGGTGAACGCACTGATCACGAACACGGCCAGAAACGCCCCGATCAGGGTCAGCGCCGGTCTTTTGTCATAGGACCGCACAAGCGCTTTGGTTGGGCCTTCCAACGCTCCGGTCTGGAACAGTCCCTGGCCCACCACCAATAGCGCCATGATGGTGATCAAGGCTGGATTGGCGAAGCCCGAGAGGAGTAGCGAAACCGAAATCTCTGACCCGTCATATGCGGTCGCCCCGGGCAGGCTGAAGAGGAGCAGCAAGGCGGCAATAATGCTGACCGACACCGACTCCATCGACCAGCGATCAAGCATGTAGAGAATAATCGTGAAGCCAACGGCTGCCAGGCTCGCCCACATGGGCCAATGAGCCAAAATATCTGCCGTCATTCCGCCTCCACGAGTCTTATCAGCTCTGTAATGTCTTAGGCGCTCTTCGGAGCGATGACCAGAACAATTGAGATGCGGCGATTGGCGGCGTCTTCGGGAGCGTTTTCAAGCAGCGGACGGGTATGTGCCAACCCGGCGACGCCTTGGATCCGGGTTTCACGGACGCCTTCTTCAATCAACAGGCGCCGCGCTGAATTCGCCCGATCCGCCGACAATTCCCAGTTCGAATAGCCTTCGGTCAAACTTGGATGTGAATCGGTATGGCCTTCGATCATGACGGGCGCATCAATCAGGGCGATGGCCCGTCCCGCCAACCGGGTTAGGCGTTCGCCCGACGCGTTCAGGCGTCCATCGCCGGTTTCAAACAAGGGACGCTCTGCCATGTCCGAGAGGTCGATTCGGACCAGATCCGGTTCCTCAGTGATCGTTACGCTCGATCCATAAGCCATGAGGGCAATATCTGAGCGCAATTGATCGGCGATGGAATGAACGGCGTTTTCAGTCGGTACGGCAAAAGTGACATTCGGTTCGGTATCGGCCCCGAACTGCTGGGCGATGTGCTCGCGTTCTCCGGCGGAGACGCCGTGAATGATCCACATGATCAGGAAAAACGCACAGAGAGCGGTCAGGAAGTCAGCATAGGCCAACTTCCAAGTGCCCATCTTGCGGGCGGACGCAGCGGGCATTCTGCCCTTATTGCGCCGGGATGAATAAGCAATCGCCATATTTTTCCCTACAGGCCCTTCTGGCCTAGTGCTCTCCCATAGGGCATCAGGGTGAATATCGGTTGAGAGCTGGTCGATTGATTTAGTTGAAATTTGCCCGATCAGGTCGGCATGAAACAGTTGAGGAGTGATGGAATGGCGCGAGTGGCGTTTTTAGGACTGGGTGTCATGGGATATCCGATGGCAGGCCACCTATCCAAAGCCGGACATCAAGTGACGGTTTGGAACCGGACGCTTGCAAAAGCCGAAGCTTGGGCGGGCGCCCATAAAGGGGAAGCCGCGTCGACACCGGCGGATGCAGTTTTTGGCGCCGAATATGTCATGCTCTGCCTCGGCGATGATCCAGATGTTGCCGCTGTATATGAACAGCTGGAGCCGAGCGTCGGCGGCGGCATGGTGATCATCGACCACACTACGGCAAGCGCAGATCTGGCCCGGTCCTTGTTCCAGCGCGCCAGCAAAAAGGGCGCAGCTTTCATTGATGCGCCGATCTCTGGCGGTCAGGCCGGCGCAGAAAAGGGACAATTGACGATCATGTGTGGCGGCGATGCGAGCGCCTTCGCGCAAGCGCAGCCGATCATGTCGGCATATGGCAAACGCATGACTCTGATCGGAGAAAGTGGCGCGGGGCAGCTGGCAAAATCGGTCAATCAGATTTGCATTGCCGGCATTCTGCAAGGGCTCGCAGAAGGTCTGCATTTTGCCGATCAGGCCGGGCTCGATATTTCCAAAGTCATCGGCGCGATTAGTGGCGGGGCAGCGCAGAGCTGGCAAATGGAAAACCGTTGGGAGACGATGGACAAGGGCGAGTACGAACACGGCTTCGCGGTCGACTGGATGCGCAAAGACTTGCGGATCGCGCTCGAGACGGCGCGGCAGAACGGCGCCAGCCTTCCGCTCACCGCCATGGTCGATCAGTATTATGCGGACATCCAGGCCATGGGTGGCCAGCGCTGGGATACGAGCAGTCTGCTCGCTCGCATGGGACGTGGACCGAAATAGATGCGGCGCCTAGATTTACACATGCGCGACGGGGCGCTTTTCGAAACGGCGCTCAAAGCCATCCGTGCAGCTGATCCGATCGATTACATTGTTGTTCCAATGGAACAGAAAGATCGGCGATACATTTCTGTTTTCCTGCGCGATGGCACCCGGCAGACGCTGGTGGACAATCTTCAATCTTGCCTTGAGAACGAAAAAGACTGGCGCATTTCAATCGTATCGATTGAAGCAACAGTACCCAGCATCGCGGAAGATGAGGAACTTTTGTCGCGCCGCGCGTCGCAGCGCAAAATGGCACTGCGCGAGGAAATCTATCAGGACGTGGCGGCGGATGCGAAACTGGATCGAGACTTTATCATTTTCGTTATTCTATCGACGATTGTCGCGGCGATCGGACTGCATTCTAATAGCGTCGCGGGCGTGATTGGGGCCATGGTGATTGCACCCTTGCTCGGACCCATTCTTGGCTTTTCACTTGGCGCCGCCTTGGGCGACAGAGACCTGATTTATGGCGCTCTGAAAACACTTGGCGTGGGCGTGTTGGCTGCGCTGGCCTGCTCGGTGCTGATTTCTTTCATGATCAATGTCGATTTCACCAGTCGCGAGCTCATCTCCCGGGCTGAGGTTCGACTGGACGGCATGGCACTGGCGATTGCCGCTGGCGCTGCAGCTGCGCTCAGTCTCACCCGCGGCGCTAATTCGACTTTGGTAGGGGTCATGGTGGCTGCTGCTTTGTTACCGCCCGGGGCAGCCGTTGGATTGTTCTTGGGATCGGGCGAATGGGCACTGGCATCGCGCGCAGCGCTGTTGCTCAGCCTGAATGTCGCGAGCCTGGTTCTATCGGCACTTGTAGTGTTTCGACTGCGCGATATCCGACCGCGCAGGTGGCTCGAAAAAAAGGATGCGGACCGCGCCGTCGCGATCAATATTGTGCTGTCAGCACTCCTCTTGGTGATCGCGATCGTGTTGATTTCTGTGCTGGATCTTGGAGCCACGGTCTCCCTGGGATAAGGATATTGAGAGGGAGGACAAAATGGCCAAAGCGAATAATAAGACCAAGGCGACCGAAATTGACCCAAAAGACTTTATTGCGGGCGTCGAGCCCGAGAAGAAAAAAACCGACGCCATGGCATTGCTCGATTTTTTCAATCGGGTCACCGGGCTGAAACCGAAAATGTGGGGGCCCAGCATTATTGGCTATGGGCGTTACGAGTATAAGTATGAAAGTGGCCGGGAAGGCGAATTCATGCTCACGGGCTTTAGCCCCCGCAAAGCCAATCTGACGGTCTATGTGATGCCGGGTTATCGCTATGGTGAGATGGAAGAAAAGCTCAGCCGGCTCGGCAAACACAAGCTTGGAAAATCCTGTCTCTATATCAACAAGCTGGCGGATGTGGATATGGATGTGCTCGAGGAAATCGTGCTCGACGGGGTCGATTATATGCACAAAAACTACCCGACCTATGATGAATGAAGCGCGAGCGCGCTGTTTCCTATTGGCTAGTGCCAAGCCGAGAAAGTGCCGCGCCTTTTGAGCAGGTGATTGCTGGATTGACGACGCAGCAGGGCGTCGCAGCTTTCGCACCCCATTTGACGCTCGGCACCTTGACGGTCGCGTCGACAGACGCAGCAATGATGCTGAGACAAATGCAAGAGTTGGCGCTTGAGCCAGTCAGCATAGATGGCACAGAGGCGTTTACGACATCGCTCTTTGTCCGCTTCCGACCGTCTAAGGCTTTGCAGCGAATGCGTGCTGTGATTGAGACGAGTCCAGCGTTCCGGCGAGGTCGGGACTTCGATCCGCATATCAGTTTGTGTTATGGCGCGGCCCCAATCGGGGCCAGAGCATCTCAGAAGGTGAAGGATCTGTTGAGCGCACCGGTTATCTTCGATCACATCGTCGCCATGTCGGTGGAGCTGCCCATCACGTGCCATGCGGATCTCCATGTCTGGCGCCCGCTCGAGACTTTCTTTTTGGGCTCGGATTAGGGGGCCCGAGCGGCTTCGATTTTTCGAGCAAAGCCCTGGGCCCCATAACAGCGGATCGACAGCGTGCCGATCGCCGTTTTGATATCGATAATCTGGGTTGCGATCCCAAATCGGGTTTCAACGGAAGTGATACTCCGCAAGGGTAAAACAACACTCAGGGACTCAGGGTCCTTATGAATGGCGCGGTTCATTCCATTGGGATGAAACTCTACGGCATCATCAGTTAAATATGCCGTGCCGCCGACCCATAACCCGCCCATGAGTTTCTTTACCGCGTTGGTCCCCAAGCGCCCGCCTGGGCCCAGGATCATTTGTGTGCGGTCGCCGATTTCGGCATCCTTCATTAAGGCGTTGGCAAGTTTTCTGGCGACGACGTTTTGTGGTCGGGTCATGAGCACCTCAAGGTTTCCATCGTCATAGCATCAGGCGTCGCGCGCTAAAAGACTAAGCGAGCTTTTGCGCGGCGGTCTCTGCAAAGTATGTGATAATACCGCTGGCGCCCGCGCGTTTGAAGCTGAGCAGGGTTTCCATCATCACACGCTCACCGTCGATCCAGCCATTCTGTGCTGCGGCCTGGATCATCGCATATTCGCCAGAAACCTGGAACGCGTAGGTCGGGATCTTGAATGTCTCTGAGACGCGCCGGACAATATCGAGATAGGGAAGGCCTGGTTTGACCATCACCATATCGGCGCCTTCTTCGATATCCATGGCGACTTCACGCAGGGCTTCGTCTGTATTGGCCGGGTTTTGCTGATAGGTTTTCTTGTCGCCAATCAATGCCGTGGCCGAGCCAATCGCTTCCCGGTAAGGGCCATAGAAGCCGCTGGCATACTTGGCGGCGTAAGACAGGATGAGGGTGTTGATGTGTCCTGCATCTTCCAGGGCCGCCCGAATGGCGCCGATCCGACCATCCATCATGTCCGACGGGGCGACAACATCAGCGCCAGCTTCGGCTTGCACCAGAGCTTGTTCGATCAGGACCGCGCTGGTCTCGTCATTCAGGACATAGCCCGTTTCATCGATCAGGCCGTCATGGCCGTGACTGGTGAAGGGATCGAGAGCGACATCGCAAATAATGCCAACATCCGGCGCCGCGTCTTTCATCGCTTTGATCGCAGTCGGCACTAGGCCGTCCGGATTGAGGCTTTCGCTGCCCTCCTCATCTTTCACCGCAGGATTGATGTGCGGGAAAATGGCGATTGCCGGAATTCCCAGTTGGCTCGCGCGTTTTGCGGCGGCGGCAGCCTCTGCGACATTCAATCGGTTCATCCCCGGCATCGCTTCCACTGGTATTTTTGGCTCATTGCCATCATGCACCACCATGGACCAGATCAGATCAGACGGCGTCAGCGTGTTTTCGGCAGTGAGTGCTCTGATCCATCCAGCCTGCCTCAATCGGCGCAAGCGGGTGGCGGGAAAAGACTGATTGAAAGGGATGTTCATTCCGGCTCCGGCTTTGGGGCGCCGAAGCGAAACAGAGCGCGGCGCACTTTACGGCGCATGAAACACCGCTTGGTTACGTCCATAAACGGTCTCTGCGCATCTTCAATCTCTCGCATATATGGATCGAGCTTATCAGGCGGAATTTCACGAAATCCCATCGACCCATAGAAAGGCCCATTCCAGGGGATCGTCCTGAAAGTCGACAAGCTGACATGTGGCAGTTTGCGTATTTCGGCCTCTGACAGGACGCGGATCACCAGCGCCCGCCCGATTCCCTTTTGTCCATGATCCGGATGAACGCTGACCTGATCCAGGTAAAGCCCATTGCCGCGCGGGCGGATCAACGCAAACCCGATCGGCCAACCATGCTGATTGCGTGCGACAAATACGTTGCCCAGCGGCATCTCTGCCTCGAATACATCTGCTGGTACGTGATCCTGCAAGGCGTCTTCGGACAATAGACCAGTCGGGCCAAAAAGGGCAGAAGCTGCCTTATCTACCGCGATCAACGCAGAGATATCATCTGGCTTCCCAGCTGTGATGGAATATCCTTCCGGAAGGTCAGACATTGACGAACAAATCCCCTATGGCATGTCTGCCGCGTACTAAGCACAAAGAGAGCCAATTACCATGACCACTCGCCTGACAGAAGAACAGGTAATGATTCAGGATATGGCGAAGCGATTTGCCGCTGATCGTTTGGCCCCGCATACCTCCGAATGGGACAAGACCAAGCACTTCCCAGTGGATGTCATCAAAGACACCGCTGAACTTGGCTTTGCCGGAATTTATGTGGGCGAAGATGTCGGCGGGTCTGCACTCGGACGCCTGGACGCGGCGCTGATTTTCGAACAGCTTTCTTATGGCGATGTCTCGACCGCGGCGTTCATCTCGATCCATAATATGGCGAGCTGGATGATTGACCGGTTCGGCAGCGACGACCAACGCAAAACCTGGCTGCCCAAACTGACAAGCATGGAGCTTGTCGCCTCGTATTGCCTGACCGAGCCTGGCTCCGGGTCTGATGCGGCGGCGATGAAGACGACGGCGGTCCGTGATGGCGATGAGTATGTCCTCAACGGTTCAAAGCAATTTATTTCAGGCGCCGGAACCAGCGACGTCTATGTGCTGATGGCGAAAACCTCCGACCAAGGCGCTCGCGGTGTCTCTGCGTTCATCATCCCGATAGGAACACCGGGTCTGAGTTTTGGCAGCAATGAACAGAAAATGGGCTGGAACTCGCAACCAACGCGGCAAGTCTTGTTGGACGATGTCCGCATTCCTGCAGACAATCGGATCGGTGAGGAAGGGCACGGGTTTAAATTTGCTATGGCTGGTCTCGATGGCGGACGACTCAATATTGCGGCGTGTTCGCTCGGCGGCGCCCAGCGCGCCATCGATAAGGCGCTCGATTATGCCAAAGAGCGGAAACAGTTCGGCCAGGCGATTGCAGATTTCCAGGCGATCCAATTCAAATTGGCCGATATGGAAACCGAGCTGCAGGCTGCCCGCGTGATGCTCTATGAAGCGGCCTCGAAACTCGACGCCAAGGCCCCGGATGCGACGCGCTGGTGCGCCATGGCAAAACGCTTCGTCACGGATACTGGGTTCAAGGTCGCAAATGAGGCGCTGCAAATCCATGGCGGCTATGGCTATCTTTCTGAATACGGGATCGAACAAATTGTTCGGGATTTGCGGGTCCATCAAATTCTTGAAGGCACGAACGAAATCATGCGCGTCATTATCAGCCGAGACATGCTTCGAACCTAACCCCAGCCGATAAGGGTTTTGACGAACCTCAACAAAATCATGTAGCTTTCTGGCAGCTCCCAAAGACGGAGCGCGGGAGGATATTATGGCGATGCAAATCACACCCGTTGACGGGTTGGGCGCTGAGATTACTGGCGTCGACATCAAGGCGCTGACCAATAATGAGTTTGCGCAGATTCGAGACGCTTTTGCCGAGCACGGCGTCATTTTCATTCGTGATCAGGAGACGACCGAAACCGATCATATCGCGTTTGCGGAACGGTTTGGCGAGATTAATATCAACCGCTTTTTCGCGGCGCATCCAGACTATCCGCAGATTGCCTTAGTGGCCAAGGAGCCGGACCAGAAGGATAATATTGGCGGCGGCTGGCATACTGATCACTCTTATGACCATGAGCCAGCGCTCGGATCGGTTCTGGTCGCGAGAGAACTCCCGGAAAGTGGCGGCGACACGATGTTTGCGTCCATGTACAAGGCGTATGAGTCTTTACCGGAGGACTTGAAAGACAAAATCGAGGGGCGCGAGGCGTTGCATTCCGGCAAGCATATCTTCGGCGAAGGTCCGGACAGCTATTACAACACCACCGATACCAGCAAGGACGGCGAGGGCGCCGGGCGGATCGGTAATGCGGCAGTCGCTGAAACGCTGAGTGATCCGATCCATCCCATCGTGATCACGCATCCGCTCAGCGGCAAAAAGGCCTTATACGTGAACCCGGCCTTCACCCGGGAGGTGGTCGGCATGGACAAGGCCGAGAGCGATGAATTGCTCTCGGACCTCTATACGCACGTCTTCACTGGCCACGATTTCCAGCATCGCTTCAAATGGGAGCCGGGTTCTATCGCCATGTGGGACAATCGCTCGACCTGGCATTGGGCGCTGAATGATTATCACGGCCAGCGCCGGGTCATGCATCGGATCACGATTGAGGGCTGCCCTTTGAGCGCCTGATGGCGCGGGTCAGAATTTGAATCCCGCGCCAATCGTCAAACTATCGCTTTCATTGTCAAAGGCGTCATAGCGCGTTGCATCCAGGCGCAGGTAAAACGTGTCATTTAGGTTGTAAGCAGCACCCATGCCGAACGCCGTGCCAGGATCCGCATCACTATAGTCATAGCTGAACTCTGTGCCGTCCAATGAGACGTTATACCCGGTCCCGTCTTGGTTGATGGTGACATATCCCAATCGCATAAAAACATCGAGCTTCGGCCCCGCAGGAACAGAAATTTTGCCGAATACACCCTGTATGGAGTCCAGACCATATTCCTCAATCCCCGTGAAAATTACTTCCGTCTCAGGATTGATGTACCCAATTGTTTCTGAGTGATCGTTGAGGCCGAAAAGATATTCGCCTTCAATGGCGAAGTAGGAATTTATGTTCCAACCCGCGCGTAGACCGAGAATATTGGCATCATAATCATCATCACCGTAATAGCGACCACCCATTGAGGCGGCGCCCGCGTTTCCTTCAACGTAAAAATCTTGCGCCACCGCGTCTAATCCGACGGGGAAGGTTGAGAATAGGGTGACTGGGAGGAGAAGTTTTAAAGCCTGCATTACACATTGCCTTTCTGCAAAGGGTTGTAACGCAGTGCTTTCCCGCTAGGCGTTTCGGCCTGCGAGCGCAAATTACAAAATCTAAATATTACAAGTGATTCAGGATGTTATGAGTATGAAGCCCCTGCCTCAGGCAATCATGCCACCGTCAAGCACGATCGTATGCCCGTCCGTCCAGGCGCCGGCCCGCGAACTGAGATAAATCGCCGTGCCCGCAATATCCTCAGGCTCGCCGGCGCGTTTGCGCGGGATCTGAGCGACGGTGTGCTGGTAGATCGTGTCATTGCTCGTCGCCATTTTGGTCATATTGCTCGGGAAGAAGCCGGGCGCGATGGCGTTGACGTTGATATGATCGGCGGCGAGATCGGTCGCCAAGTGCTTGGTCAAATGGATGACGCCGGACTTGCTCGCCGAATAGGCATAGGCAGGCATGCCGGGATTATCAAAGCCGTGGATCGAGGCGATATTGATCACCCGTGCCGGGTCTTCATGCGAGGCTTTGGCCCGCAATAGCGGCAGCGCTTTTTGGGTCATAAAGAATATCGACTTGATATTGATACTCATCACTTTGTCCCAGCCCGCTTCCGGGAATTCCTCGATCGGCACGACCCAATTGGCGCCGGCATTGTTGACGAGAATATCAAGATGGCTCTCGCGTTCCGAGATGGCAGCGATCAGCGCCTCAATGCCCTCAACCGTCGAGAGATCCGCTGGAATGGCGATACAAGTCCCATGTTCTGAAAGTTCTTCGGCCTTGGCGCCGAGCGAGCCTTCCTTGCGAGCGGAGATGTAGGTCTTCACGCCGTTCTCAACGAAGCCTCGGGCAATCATGGCACCGATTCCGCTCGACCCGCCGGTCACCAATGCTGTTTTCCCCGATACGTCGAAAAGCGCCTTCATCCGTGTTCTCCATTGATTGGCTCTGCCTGCACGCTGAAACACCAGGCCTGCCTTGTCCATGACCGCCGTCGCGAGAACTGCAGACAAATCGAGGCTTTCTGAGCCTGAGGGGTGGCCCCTCAAGATGAATTCGCCTACGGACGCGGCGTTTCCCGAACAGCAAAACTGAGAGCCCGAATGGCCCAATCGACCTTTTCTGCGTTTGCAGACCGCATCAATTTGAGCACTTGGGCGCAAACCCAGCGGGCCACGTTCACGCCGGATCGAATCCGCGTGGAACTCTTGGCGGGCCTGACCGTGGCGCTGGCCTTGGTGCCTGAAGCGGTTGCTTTCGCTTTTGTTGCCGGCGTGGAGCCGCTGGTCGGGCTCTATGCGGCGTTCCTGGTCGGATTGATCACCGCGATCATGGGTGGGCGCCCGGGGATGATTTCCGGCGCCACTGGCGCGCTCGCGGTCGTCATGGTCGCTTTGGTCGCCCAACATGGCGTCGAATATCTGTTCGCAACCGTCGTGCTGATGGGAATCCTGCAAGTCGGGGCAGGGGTGTTCAAACTCGGCAAGTTCATCCGGCTGGTGCCGCATCCGGTAATGCTGGGCTTCGTCAATGGCCTCGCGATTGTGATTTTCCTGGCCCAGTTGGGGCAATTCCAGGTGCCCGGCACAGCCAAACCAGATGGGCATGGCTTTCTGCCAAATGGCGAATGGCTGCCTGGCCCGGAAATGGCGATCATGCTGACGCTGATCGGTGTGACCATGCTAATTATCTGGGGGCTGCCCAAAATAACCAAAGTGATCCCGGCCCCGCTTGCGGGCATTGCCGTGGTCGCCGCCTTGGTCATTGGCTTCGGCATCAATACGCCCGTGGTCGGCGATCTCGCGAGCATCAAGGGCGGTCTGCCGAGTTTCCATATTCCCGTTGTCCCGCTCAATCTGGAAACGCTCGAAATCATTCTGCCATATGCCGTCATCCTCGCGGCGATTGGCCTGATCGAGAGTCTCCTCACCCTGAACCTGGTCGGCGAAATCACCAATCAGCGCGGCGGCGCGTCTCAGGAATGTGTCGCCCAGGGCACAGCCAATGTAGTCACCGGGTTCTTTGGCGGCATGGGCGGTTGCGCAATGATCGGCCAGTCCATGATCAATGTGAAATCCGGCGGTCGGACGCGGTTGTCCGGATTTTCGGCAGCCATGTTCCTGCTCGCCTTTATCCTGATTGGCTCGCAATGGATCGAGATGATCCCATTGGCGGCTCTGGTCGGGGTCATGTTCATGGTCGTGATCGGGACATTCGCCTGGAACAGTTTGCGGATCATGTCCAAGATCCCGTGGACGGATGCCTTTGTCATCATTCTGGTCACCGGCGTGACTGTATGGCACGATCTCGCCGTCGCCGTCGTGGTCGGCGTTATTGTCAGCGCGCTGGCTTATGCCTGGAATAATGCCAAGCGTATTCGGATTCTTCAGCGGGATTCCATCCGAACGCCGGGGGCCACGGTTTATGAAATCGAAGGTCCGCTCTTTTTCGGGTCGACGGCAGGCTTTGCCGAACTGTTCCACCCGGATGATGACCCGGATGTGGTGATTGTCGATTTCATGCGATCGCGTGTGGTTGATCAATCCGCCTTGCAGGCGATTGAGGACCTTGCCGCTAAGTATGAGGCGAAAGGCAAAACCCTGAAACTGCGTCACCTCTCCAGAGATTGCCATACGCTGCTCAGCAAGGCCGGTCAGCTGATGATCGATAGCGTTGATGACCCGGACTATGAAGTCGCTGCAGACTATAATGTTCGCACGGGGATCTTTGGCGGCGGACACTAGGTCACCCCTAGACCCTTGCTCGTACGCAGTTTACCGGGGACAGATGACTGAGACTGTCCTGACAAGATCGGAAGGGGGCGTGGGCTATATCACGCTGAACCGGCCCGAGGCGCTGCATGCACTTAATCTAGAAATGTGTGAAACCATTCTCGCCGCGCTGCGCGTCTGGGCGCAGGATCCGAGCGTCGACATGGTGATGATTGATCATGCCGACGGTACACGCGGGTTCTGCGCCGGCGGCGATATCGCCATGCTGCGCGAAAGCGGCATGGGGGATGGCCGAGAAGCCCGAGCCTTCTTTGCCGAAGAGTATCGAATGAACGCCGCGATCAAGGCGTTTCCGAAACCCTATCTCGCCTTGATGGATGGCGTAACCATGGGCGGCGGGGTCGGGCTGTCGGTGCATGGATCGCATCGGATCGCGACAGAGCGGACCTTGTTCGCGATGCCTGAGACGGGGATTGGCCTGTTCCCGGATGTTGGCGGCGGCTGGTTCTTGCCTAGGCTGCGGGGTGAGCTGGGGACCTGGTTGGCGTTGACCGGTGCAAGGCTCAAAGGCGTCGACGTCGCGGCGGCACGCGTGGCCACCCATTTCCTGCCGTCAGAACTGATCCCAAATTTGAAAGCGCAAATTGCAGAAGCCGATTTTTCGGCCGGCGCTGCCGAAATGCTCGGCGAAATCCTGTCGCGCCTGACCCATTCGGTGCCAGCAGGCAGTTTCGAAGTGCAGATGGATATGATCAATGTGTGTTTCTCCGGCGATCGGGCTGAAGATATCCTCGCGCGCCTCGAAGAAGACGGGTCTGAATGGGCCACAAAACAAGCCGAAACGATCCGCACGAAATCCCCGGAAACGGTCAAGGTCGCGCTCCGCCAGGTGCGCGAAGGGGCCAAGTGTGAGACCTTCGAAGACAATATGCAGATGGAATACCGGATTGGGTGGCGCAAGGTGCAGTCGCCGGACTTTATTGAGGGCGTTCGCGCAGTGATCATCGATAAGGATCACAAACCAGCTTGGTCTCCGGCAACACTGGAAGGCGTCAGCGACGCGGACGTGGACCGATACTTCGCGCCCCTGGGTGAGGATGAGTTGAGTTTTGAGTGATCTCAGATCAGAGCTCGAAGACTGGTGCGCCTCTTATATCAGTGCCTTCATGGCATGGGATGCGGCGTGCATTGCCGCGCATTGGACCTTTCCAGCTTTGACCACGCAAGCGGGCAAATCCTTCGCCTTCACATCGGCCGAGCATTTTGAAAAGAACACGGCGCGGCTCCTCAGCTTCTACCAAAACCAGAATGTGCAGACGGTTGAGCGCAAGGTCGACGCCGTGCTCCCGATGAGCGAGACAGCCATTAGTCTGACCGTAAAAGACAGGATGCTGGACCAGCATGGCGCTCAGATTGCGGGTTGGACAGCGGCTTACATTCTGCAACGGGTTGACGGACGCTGGAAAGCCGTCGCTGCCGTCGCCGATGGGGAGGTCGCTGCCTGGGCTGCGCGAGGAACCCCACTCGGCGGTTAGGCAGGAGACGCGTCAGGCGGCAAAGTGCCCGATATAGATGATCGAGTCTCTGATATCGAATATAAAAGAGAAGGCGATGACAAAGGTCATCGCAGCTGACCAGATTCGATAAGGCAGACTATTGGTCTCATCGAGGAAGGGCCTTTTTATCAGCAGCAGGACCAAAGCGGGGCTCCAGAACACGATGTGCCCAATCGCGATGGCGCCGCCCAAAAACGGGAATCCAAGCGATCGAGCGATGATCGGCGTGAGCGGGACAGACAGAAGTATGCCGCCAATGGCCCAACGCGCGATGGCGTGTTTTCTGATGAAGAAGAGACTGGAAAGGAAGGTGATGGCAAGAAAGGTCAGCCAGATCTGCACCCAGAGCGGCGTCGCCGCTATGCCTGCTGCATCGAAACGCTGCAGCGCTCCATGTCCGGAGTCAAAAGAGGCTTCATTTTGAGCAAAAGCCAACATCATGGTGTCAGCAATGGCAAGGCTGATGGTTGTGGCCGCAATAGATTTTTTAAGCATGGAGACTCCAATTCTCGCGATTTCTCGCGAATTGGTCCCCAAAAGTAACTTTTTCGCCGGTTTTGTTAACCAAAACAAGTCGAAAACAAGATGTGCTTAACGATATATAAGGTTCGTGCCTGTAAATCTACTCAAACTACAACAAAAGTTGAGTGGTGATGGTAATGACAATGTCCTATGGCGCGGCTGAGGCCGTGAGCGAGCCTGTGAGCGTCGCTGAATCTTTCGTAAAATCTCTTTCGCTTCTGGAGCAGGCACATCGCCGTCTCCACGATGTTGTGAAAGACGATCTTGAGCGTGGCGGTGAACGTCATCTCACTGGTGTGCAAGCGCTTCTGCTTTATGAAATTGGCGAAGACGAAACCCCAGCCTCTGCTCTGCGGTCTCGCGGTGCATTCGCAGGCACCAGCCTGTCTTATAATGTCAAGAAACTGCAAGAGGGTGGCTATCTCATCCAGTCGCGCTCGGAGCGTGACAAGCGCACCGTGCGCCTTAAATTGACAGAGCGCGGTCACAAAGTCCGCCAGCGCGTGGTGGATCTGTTTGAGCGTCAAGCAACAGCGCTCGAGCCAACCGCGAGCGTGCGTCAGGATGATCTTAGTCAGCTGAACAAGACGGTGTCTCGTCTCGAAAGGTTTTGGACAGATCAAATCCGTTTTCAACTATAGATAAGTTTACCTCGTCCCGAATATTTTATTTATATTTGGGATGAGCAAAACCCTGCTTCTCTTATCATGCGCGCTGTCGTGGCCTCAGGCTGCGGCAGCGCCATGGATTCAGGAGGAGGGATCGCTATATGCGCGGGTTTCGGTCGCCGATGAGGTCGTCGAGGGATTGAGCGGCATTCGCAGCGACGCCTATGCCGAATATGGCGCCCGTCCGGATTGGACACTGACCTTTAAGACTGAACGTATCCAATATGGCGACGCGCCTGATTTCAACAGTGATGGTTGGCGCGCCACGGTCAGGCGCCAAATTTGGCGCTTCGGATCCTTCACGGCCGCGGGTGAGGTCGGCGCCTTGCAGGGCGCGGCGATTGGTGGGCGAAATGGGTGTGACTCGCTTGGGCTAGAAGCCCGAACCGGATTGGCTTGGTCCGGGATGTGGCGCGATCGAGAAGCGTATGCCTTCGGCGAAATCGCCGGGCGGTATTATGATGCCTGTCAACGTGAGCGCTTTGACGCTGGATTTGGGCGCCAGGTTTCAGAGAATATCTGGAACATCACGCAGGTCTGGATCGAGCGCGGATCGCCGAATGCGCAATCCTACAAAATCCAGTCCGAGCTAATGTGGCGCACGGATCTTGCGGATTTCTCGTTTGGCTATCGCCAGGAAGTCGGCGGCGCATTCCAGGAAGAAAGCATCTTCCTGGCCGTCGCCAATCAGTTTTGAGCAGGCAAATTTATTCGCTCGAGTACCCAGTTTCCGACATGATGTAGGCGATCACGGCTGTCCGATCTTCTGGCTTTCGAACCCCTGCGAAGCTCATATTGTTGCCCGGTAGGAAATTGCGCGGGCTTTCCAGCCACTCAGCCAGAATCTCGGGGGTCCAAATAATATCTGAGTCCTGCACGGCTTTCGAATAGTTGAAGCCTTCCACCGCGCCAATTCCGCGCCCGAACATGCCATACAGGTTCGGTCCAACCAGGTTGGGGCCGCCTTCATTCAGAGTGTGACAGGACTGACAAAGCTTGTAGGTTCGACGTCCACGATCATAATCTGCACTTTTGTACGGTTCAGGTAGCGCTGCAAACGCTTCTGAAACAGAGATTTCAACTGTTTCTGCTGGGGCTGAAATTGGTGTTTCTGTTGAAGTGGTTTCCGTGGTGCTTTGAGCAGGTGTTGAACTATCGGTTGGAGCTGGATCAGCCGCATCACCGCCGCCACAGGCGGCCAAAGCCAGTGCAGCGCTCGATGCAACGACATATCTAGCAGAAAAAATCATTTAAAAACGGTCCTTTAGTTCCAATTAACGAGAGTATAATGCGTGAATTTGGAGCTGAGGCAATCGGCAAATCTGTCCCATGCGATGGAAAGCACGCATTTGTAAGCTGCACCGTCCTCCAAACGCAGTCGTGGCTGGCTGAGTAAGGGTGATATTAACCATAAACGCCTAAGCTCTGCTCATAACAAAAAATACCGATGGTGGTTTAAATGAGATGGGCTATGACTGGGCTTGCCGCGCTGGCGGTGGCTCAAACGCAAACGGCGTACGCCGATTTGCGCGATTCCGACCTATGGATCGGATTTTCAGACAATCAGAGCGGGTTTCTGCTCGACGAAGATACAGGCGCGCTGTGGATGACCGGGCCGTGCCTGAAAGCGCTCGATCCTGCCGTCCAGACCGGGACAACGTGGGTCTCGCACACGATTGAACTGGTTTCGATCGGCCGCGGGCTCGCGACGCTGGATCAATTGTTCGAAATCGACACCAATGCGGCGTCGCCGACAATTACCGTGACGTCAAATGGACGTGGCGGCGTGCAGCGTTTTTCCGCAGAGATCGACCGGGCGTGTCAGACAGGCGGCGTCTGCGCCGCTCTGATCGCTTCGCAGCAGGCCTGCCAAGGCTAAAGCGCCCCGTTTCGGGTTTCGATGCGTTTTAGGACCGGTCTTCTGATCGCGGCGGCTGCCGTTTTTGCCAGTGCTTGGTTGAGCGCTGGCGCGCAGTCGGTTGCACCTGCGTCACATACTGAACTCACCGAGACCAAAAGTCCGGATCGGATTGAAATTGAAAGCTCCTCCGATGAAGTCGTGCTGGCGCCAGCGCCAGAGAGCGCGATCAGCATTGAACATGAAGATATGATCATCGAGGGGGAGCTGGTCTCAGTCCGGGCCCGGCAGATCAGTGACTCGGAACGTTGGTTCAACCTGACGGATATCGCCGCACCGCTTAAGAGTCGGGTGGAGCTGCACGAGACCTTGCTTGGATATCATCGTGTTCAGGATGGCGCTCTGATGTCCATCAATATGGTGGACGGCAAGGTGCGTTCCAACAAGACCGTTCTTGGCAAACTTCCTGGGTTTGAACCACGTGAGACTGCCGATCCATGGATCAATCTCAATGCCGTAACGATCATGACTGGCACGCATGCGTCTGAAGATGCTCAAGGCCGGACGGTGCTCGCACTGGATGAGCGTCTGAAGCCGAAATTCGGGCTGGAACTCTGGGTCGATGGCGTGCCGATCGACACGTTTGGCAATGAGCCACGGACAGTGGGACCGGTCTTGCTCGTGCCATTACAGCCGGTTGTGGACGCGTTGGGGCATGAAATGAACGTGACAGGTGGGACGATTACGGTCCGGCGACAGCAGGATCAGGCTAATATCAACCTTGAGCTCGCAACGGGTCTTGTCTCTGTCAACACGACGCCGAGAGGCATTACGCCGGATATGCAGCTCGCTGAACGCGATCTTCTAATCCTGCCTTTTGGTGCGGTTGAGGCCCTGACCGGCACGCATATCAAACTGGTTCCAATGACCAATCGGGTGGAGGTTACTTTAGACAATCGCCTGACCAGCACGGCCTTGCCCGGAGTCGATATCGCTGACGAAGCCAAGGACACGCCGCTGACGCTTGAAACTTTGACTTATTTTCTCAGCGATCGCGGGCCCTTGCGCGCTGAGCTGCAGGGCCACTGGAGTACGTATAATTTCCGCGCCCAGGTCGAAACGGCCGGCGGTATCGACAATTTGGCCACCCAGCAACCGGGATGGGCGTCGGTTGATATTGCCTCGCTTGAGGGTTGGAACGCAACGGTTGGCGATTATTCGTCTGCGTTCCGGGAATTGTCCGGCGTTGGCGCCAGCCGCATTCGCGGCGCATCGTGGCGAACCCAACGCGAAGATGGCTCGATCGTTGCGATTGCTGCAGGCGCCCCGCTCACGGGCGCGAGCCAGGACAGCGCTGAGGTGTCTGTTCCGGAATTCGGTGGCTTCGCTGCAGGCGGTCGCTTGGTCTCACAAGACCAGGCACAGGATATTGGCGTCGCGGCAGCGATTTCGGAAGATGGCAGCAACGCGTCGCTGGTCGCAAATGGTCAGAAGGCGTTTTACTTCGATGAGCGTGAGCGAGGTTTGCAATCCGCCTATATCGCCGGCGATCTAGGGCTCTTCTCCGGCCACGCCAGTGGCGCAGACCTGAGGCTGAGAGGCTCAGCAAACTATGCGATTGACCGGCAGAGCGGTCTGACGGGCTCGGTCAATTATGAAGGTGCGAAATTTGCTGGCGGTGCTGATCGTCCATCATTCGAGGGGGTTTTCGATCAGCGCAATGGAGCCCGCACAAATGTCTCTTTGGGCGCGAATTGGCGGGCTGACCAAAAGATCGGCGTGTTCAATCGGCTTGCCCTGAGTGCTCGCGTCTCGGGCCGACACACCGGCGGCGAAGAACCTCAAACCGCGACCAATCTCAGCGTTGCGGTCAATTCGCAGCTCGGTGAGACCGGGCCAACCCTCTCTGTGATCGCGCAGCAAAACAGTGATGACAGCTCCGGCGAGCGGATCGACACCAAAACAGTTCGTGTGCGTGGTGTTCAGCGATTTAAGCATGGCTCTGTGACGGCCTCTTACGCGCATTCTGAGACTGGGGAAGAGCCCGCGATCCAGCAATTTGTTGCCACGGCGCAGGCCAATCCACTTCGTAAAGGCTTCGAAAAAGGCGCGATGGTGCAGGTGGGTCCGAATGCGACGGTGAATTGGGACGGCCACAAGACCCGCGTGAACGCAGGCGTTTCAGCGCTCGCGGATGCCGGCAGTCTTTTTGGGGCCAAACTCTCTGTCCAGGCGCGGTTTTCGGCCTTTTCGGATTTTACCGCGGATGATGAGGCAGCGGAGAGCACACGTTATCTCGGCGCCATTGAAGCGCGTTATCGGATCTCGGAAAATGCCTTGCTCACCGCGATTTACACCGATGACCTTCAGGGGCGGTCAGATCTCTCAATCGGTTTGCGGGGATCCTTGAGGTTCAATCCACCGCGGGCAAGCCGATTGCCGGATGAGGGGAAGGGCGTGCTCAACGGACGCGTGTTTCTCGACCGCAACAGGGATGGTATTCGTCAGGACAGCGAACCGGGCATCCCCGGCGTTCGCGTTATGCTGATTGGCACCCGCCTCGGGCTCAACACGTCGCGCGAAGGCTATTTTACCATTCAAAATATCAAGCAAGGACTTTATGCGGTGACCGTTAGTCGCGAAACCTTGCCGCTTGGCTATCTCGTGCCCGAAAATGCGCAACCGCGGGTCACCGTCGGCAGCGGCCGCCGCACCGATGTTGACATCCCGCTGATCCTGTCGGGCCAGGTGCGTGGAGCGATCTTTGTCGATGACAATGCCAATGGCCAAGCCGATGCTGGCGAACGCCGTTTGGAAGGACAGTGGATCTCGCTCATCCCGCAGGATGAAGACAGCCAGCCACAGACCTTGCACTCGGCTTCATTTGGCCAATACGGCTTCGAGAATGTTGCGCCTGGTCACTACACACTGAAGACAACGATTTCCGGGCAGCCTGTTGTCCAGGATATCACAATTGACGGTGAGTCTCCGTTCGCGATCGTGCCCATCCCGATCCCGCCGGACCTCGCCGACAAAGGCGGGGGGATTGATCTTTCTGCTGGCGTGCTCGGGGAACCTTGACGCGCGTATTACAGGCCTCGGCGAAAGCCGGGGCTTCTTTTTGGCTGACAGGGCTGTTTTGTGCGCCTCAATCGGATTAGCACTGGGGTCATGGACGTTGATTTTGAACAAAAGAATGCGGTCGGAGGATTGGATCGCCTGGTCACGAATGTCGCCCTGGCCGCAATCGCGGTGTTTCCGACCCTGGCGATTGCCTTGATCAAACCGTGGAAGCTGGTGCCTCTGATCCAGGGCGACGAACCTGACGGGCATAAGAACATGATCTTGAGTCCAGGGGCGTTTCTACCGCTCGGCCTGACGGTCGTTCTCTTGCTTGCCGCGGCAGTCACAACGTCTGAAACTGTCGCCAGCAATGGTGGCGCCATCGGTCCTGCACTGGCGGTTTCGGTGGCAACAGCAGCGGGTGAGGGCGACATCTGGAAAACGATTTCTCTGATCGCGCCGATCTATGCCATTGCCATTGTGATCGCATTGTCCTCGCAAATCCTACGTCCCTTGATTGGCGATTGGTGGACCATGCGGATTGCGGTGCGGGCAGCGTTCTATCAAGTTGGCGTGACCATTTGCTGGATCTTATTATCGAGCGCCGCCATCGATGCCTATCGCGTAAACAGTGGAAATCAGGAGATGGGCTTCTTGCTCTATAGCCTCAATTCGATTCCGATTTTCGGTATTTCGCTTTGGCTGTACTTTTGGTTTTTCTTCCGAAAAGGGGAGACGCGGTGGTGGTTGGCTCTGGGGCTCGCCATCGTTTTGGTGGCGCTGATCATCGGATTAGTTTCCGGAACCAGTTGGCTATTCGGACAAATTTGATCCCAAAAAAAAGCCCGCATCAGCGAAGATGCGGGCTTTCGAATTTCCGTGAGACGAGAGTGGGTTACTCGTCGTCTTCCTTCAGAAGGTCCTCTTTGGACACAGTTTCTTCCTTGACCTTGGCGGTTTCCAGAATGTGATCGACGACTTTGTCTTCATAGATCGGGGCGCGCAGCTGCGCCATCGCGTTTGGATCTTTCTGGAAGAATTCGATGACTTGGCGCTCCTGGCCAGGGAAGTTGCGCGCCTCGCGGATGAGCGCTTGCTGGACTTCCTGTTCAGAGATCTGAACTTCGGCCAGGCGACCGATTTCAGCCAGCACCAAACCGAGGCGCACACGGCGCTCGGCAATTTTGCGGTACTCTTCCTTCAGCTGGTCTTCTGACTTGCCTTTATCTTCCTCAGCGGTGCGACCGGCGTCCATTTCAGCCTGCAATTGTTGCCAGATCTGATTGAATTCCTGATCAACCATTTTCGGGGGCAGGTCGAAATCATGCTTTTCGTCGAGTTGGTCGAGCAAGTTGCGTTTGGCTTTGGCACGAGAGGCGCCGCCAAACTCATTCTGGATCTGCTCGGTGACCAATTCCTTCAGCTTGGCGAGGTCGTCGAGGCCTAAGCCTTTGGCAAACTCGTCATCAATGTCCGGCGTTTTGGCCGCGCGCACTTCGTGCACTTTGACTTCGAAGACAGCTTCCTTACCGGCCAGGTGCTCCGCCTGATAATTCTCTGGGAAGGTGACGGTCACGTCTTTTTCATCGCCCGCCTTCGATCCGATCAACTGATCTTCAAACCCAGGGATGAAAGAGTTAGAGCCGAGAACCAGCGTATGCTCTTCCGCGGCGCCGCCTTCAAACGGCTCGCCGTCCAGCTTGCCGAGGAAATCGATGACGACCGCATCCTTGTCGCGGGCTTTCGCCGTCTTGGCGCGCTTTTCGTATTTCGGGTTGGCTTCTGCAATCTGTCCGAGACGCTCGTCAATCTCGGCATCATTCACTTCGGCGACAGGCTTAGTGATGGCCAGCTTCTTTATGTCGACGGGCTCGAATTCGGGCATGATGTCGACATGCATGTGATAGGCAAGGTCTTCGTCCCCTGACAGGACCTTTTCCATGTCGCTTTCCATGTGCATTTCCGGTTGTCCGGCCGGGCGCACATCAGCATCTTCGATGGCCTTTTGGCTAGTCTCTTGTACCAAAGCCTGGACCACTTCGCCCATAATGTCCTTGCCGAACATTTTCTTGACGTGAGAGGCTGGAACCTTTCCCGGGCGAAAGCCCTTGAGGTTCATCTGCGGACGGATTTCCTCGATACGCTCATCGAACCGCCTCTGCAGGTCAGCTTTCGGTACGCTGACCTTATACATACGGCTGAGGCCCTCGGAGGTTTCAACGCATTCCATACTGGTCATTCCTTATTGCGGGTCGGGTTGGCTAGGATGAGCAAAAACCCGCGCCATTTTTGGCGTTTTGTGATCTGAAACGGCGTCCTATAGGGCAGGGCAGCGCCTGTGTCCACGCCGTGTCAGCGACCTTTTGCAGAGAAAACCGAGCAAAGGGGTTGAGGCGGCTCCAATCGGTCGTTAAATGCCGCGTTCTACTGATGCGGATGTGGCGAAATTGGTAGACGCACCAGATTTAGGTTCTGGCGCCGCGAGGCGTGGGGGTTCAAGTCCCTCCATCCGCACCATTCCTTGGCTTACTCAGGCTTGGAGCCGCCCTGGCCGTGCTGCGCGGTTCATCAAGATATGCACCTGAGACAGCGGCGCAAAATCCTGCACTTGTGTTACCGGCATGCGGAACAGCGATCCGGGCGCGACCCCGAATTCCCGGCGCACGACCCGATTAAAATTGGCGTCGGTGGTAAAGCCCCAACGATCGGCGACCTCATGGATCTTACCGCGCTGATGCGGGGTCGCCGACAGTTCGATCACGGCGCGATACAATCGACGGCGACCAATATAAGTGCGCACGCCGCCTTCTTGATCAAACATGCGATATAGCGATGCCCGTGACACCCCGAAATTCTGGAGAATCTGGGTGACGTCGAGCTTGGGCGACGCGAGGTCTTGCTCGATATGGGCCTTGATCGCGGTTTTAAGGCTTTCCCGGGCCTGCGCCCGGGCGCTCATCGACGCAGCTTGTGGTGACATGGCAACCTCAACGCATCCAAGGAAGCGTTTGATGTCCTCCGGATCAATTGACGTGGCGCCGGATTTCATCAGCCCCATAAGATGATCCATTTCAGCCCCGAGGAGTTGGCCAATCAGGCTGTCGGGACCATAGACGGGCGCGTGCAAAGCGTCCGAGGGCTGATAATTAATTGCGGTGTGCGGTACGAAAAAGCTGTGGCAATCATTTTCGGTGTGCAGCGATGTGAACGGACGCGAATAATCGAGCAGGGTGATGGCGCCCGGTTCGCACTCAATCGGCAAACCGGCGGTTTCGACCGAGGCGCGTCCCTTAGCGTATCGGTGAACGTGAATTTGGTTTCCCGCTTCTTCGACATGCCAACGTGAATGCTGGGTGACCATGCCGTGATATTGCGAATTGATGATGGTAATCGGTTCGGCAAACCAGGCGGCGACCGCATAATCCTTTCTGGCGTCTTCGCGTTCGATCGGGGACAATCCAAAAATTGCGGCGCAGGCACTCAGCCAAAGATCCAGCGGACCTTTCTGAATATGTTCATAGACCGGAATTCGGGCCGGGTTCGCGGCATAAACGTGCGGCTTCATGCACCCCTCAATCGCATTTGGGACCGCTCCGCTCACGAGCGCCCGTATCAGCTCAAGACAAGGTGAAGTGTATTGGAGTAATCGACCGGGAGTCGATGCACATTCATTGTCCTGGTGTCTCAATAATTAGAGAAACCAGCATAAATACTTTTAATGTGGCAATTTATGCGCGCTGCACTTTCACGAAACTCATGGCGAATGCGGCGAGACAGAAGCTGGCCGCCCCGAACAGAACGGCCAATAACGGAACGCCACCGACCAGAGGCGCGACATTGTTCTCGAGCGTTCGTAGGATAGGGCCCATGGTTCCGCCAACCAGGATTTGTGGCAGCACGATAAAGAAATTGAAGATGCCCATATAGATCCCCATTTTTCGCACCGGCAGCGCATCGGCCAGGATGGCATAGGGCAGGGCAAGGATCGAGCCCCAGGCCATGCCGAGACCAATCATTGGGATCAGCAGGCCATACTGAGACCCGAAAATGAGATAGCCAACAAATCCTGCGGCTCCGGCGAGTAAGTTGAAAGCGTGCAAACTGCGCGTGCCCACGGTACGAGCGATGTTTGCGATGACCAGCGCATAAACGGCTGCGACGCCATTTTGGACGGCAAACATGATGCCGACCCAGTCGCCTGCATCTTGATAGGCCGTTGAAGTGGCATCTGCGGTCCCCCATGCCTGGAGCGCAACCGCTGGCGTGGTATAGATCCACATGATGAACAGGCCGACCCAGGAAAAGAATTGGACAAAGGCCAGGCGTTTCATGACGCTCGGCATCGTCGTCAGGTCGCCGAGCACATCAGAGAGGAAGTTTCGCGCGTTTCGATCCGACTTCACCAGCGTGCTATTCCAGAGATACAGAATGCCAAGAAAGATCAAGCCGCCACCGAGAATGTAGAATTGCTGGTCGCCACCTGAATAGAAGACCGCTGCTGTAAAGGCTGCGCCCAGTGCGACAATGATCAGACCCCATTTGGAGAAGAAACCGGACTCCGGTCGCTCATCCATTTCAAAGCCGCCTTCCTGTTCGAAGATATTGTCTTCATCCTTTCCGAACTTTTCGAGCTCTTCGGGTGAGTATTCCTTGGTTGAGAAAACCGTCCACATCACCGCCATGAACAGGGCAGCGCCGCCAATGTAGAACGACCATTTGACATTGTCCGGGATGACGCCCTCGGGCGCCTCATTGGACACACCCAGCGCGTTGAAAACAAATGGGGCGATAGATGCCAGCACAGCTCCGGCGCCGATAAAAATGGTCTGCATGGAATAGCCAAACGGGCGCTGCTTGCTGGGCAGCATGTCGCCGACAAAGGCGCGAAACGGCTCCATTGTGATGTTGAGGCTGGCATCAAGAATCCAGAGCGTGCCCGCCGCAATCCAGAGATAGGGCGAGTTCGGCATGATGAAGAGCGCCATTGTGGTCAGGATCGCGCCAACCAGGAAATAGGGTCGACGTCGCCCGAGTGGCCCCCAGGTCTTATCGCTGAAATAGCCAACAATAGGCTGCATGATCAGGCCGGTGATCGGCCCCGCCAACCAAAGCAGGGGCAGGGTGCTCATATCCGCGCCAAGGGTTTGGAAAATCCGGCTGACATTGCCGTTCTGCAGCGCGAAGCCGATCTGAATGCCGAAGAAGCCAAACGACATATTGATGATCTGGAACAGGTTTAGTTCCGGCTTTCGGATATTGTCGTCCGCAGTGGCGGCGCCTCCTGATACAGCCATCGTCTTCCTCCGCTAATTCTTGTTTGAAACCAGGACGGTGCCACTCCACGGTCCATAGGTCCGCGTGACCCCAAGCCGGATTGTGTCTTTGTTCCCCGTCAACGCATCCGTCCACGCCCCCGCCGCAGGTCCGTCAGTGATCTGAAACTCTGCCGGTTGATCTGAGAGATTGAAAAATACCAGAACCTGATTGCCATCTTTTTCCCGGGCAAAGCTCAGGATCTGGCTTGGATTATCTGTCGAGACTGGAATGATCCGCCCACCAGCCGCCCCATTATGCAGCGCTGGATTAGCTTTCTTGATTGCGATCAAGCGCTTGATCAGGTCGCCATCCGGATGACTGAAATCGCCCCAGTCAATCGGGTCGCGCTCAAAGAATTCCAACTGGTTTTGATTGCCGACTTCCTGGCCATTATGGATCAGAGGTATGCCTTCCGTGACAAAGGAGAGCGTCAGCATGGCGTGATAGGCGTCGCCATAAATCTCACCGGTCGAGCCATCCCAGGCATTCTGGTCATGGTTTTCCGTGTACAGCATGCGATAAGCATCGAGCGGCCAAGTTGAAATCTGGTCGCCGAGAAATCCGCGCAGGTCACCGGCATCCGATTGCCCTTTCGCGATCCGTTGCGCCGCTTCTTTCCAGGCCCAGCCATAAGACGCATTAAACGCCTTGCGGTGCAAATCGCGCTGCTGCCACTCGGCGAGCATGAAAACCGGCTTGATCTCATCCAATTCAGCGCGGGCCGTCTCCCAGAAATCGAGCGGGACATAGCCCGCGACATCACACCGATAGCCATCCACATCAAACTCTTCGACCCAGTATTTCAATGCCGCGGTCTTGTAGGCGCGAAGGTCCGCATTGTCATAATTGAGATCGATAATATCGGCCCAATCGGTCCAGGGCGTCGGGTGAAAATCGCCTTTCCAATCGGTCTCATACCAGTCCGGGTGCTGCTCAACCAGTGGATTGTCCCAGGCGGTGTGATTGGCGACCCAGTCGAGAATGACTTTGAAGCCTTGCGCGTGGGCGGCGTCGATAAAGTCCCGAAACTCTTGCTCGGTGCCAAACTCTGGGTTGACGCCAAAATAGTCCTTGATCGCATATGGACTGCCAAGCGAGCCTTTGCGATTAACCTCGCCAATTGGGTGGATCGGCATCAGCCAGAGAATATCGACTCCAAGGTCTTTGAGGCGTGGCAAGTGTGCCTCAGCCGCTTTAAAGGTCCCCTCGGGCGTAAACTGACGGGTGTTGATCTGATAAATCACCGCGTCTTGCGCCCAGTCGGGATGTGCAACCTGCACGTAGGGTTTTGGTGCAAAATTTTGCGCGGTCTCAGGCATATTTGCAAGAGTTTGCGTAACTGGCAGAGGGGTGGAGCAAGCGGTTAAGACGCCAAGCGTGACCGCCGCGAATACGCGTATCAGCATTTCTTATTCCTCCCACGAGCGCTTTATGACCACTGCGCCGTTATTATGAGGGACCTAATCCTATTTTGAGCTCTTTGGCAATTTCTGAGCGCGAGAAAATCCAGTTGACCTGGTTTTGCGAACACGAGAAGGTGTTCGCCGATTTGCAAAAACTTGCGGGAGAGTGAAATGAAAGTCTTGGGCTTGCCAATGGTCGCAATTGCGGCGCTGACTTTGAGCGCCTGTCTAAGCCCTGAGATCAATACGACACCGCAAGTCGCGCCCGGGGCCCCAGGCGATTTGCCGACCTGGTCAAATGCCGAGAAAGCCGGCATCGGAACAGCATATGAAGCCTATGATGCGTCAGGCCAGTTCTCGGAGCAAAGCCCGACCGCGCCGATCTCCAAAGTCTGGTTTTCACTCGGCCGCGATCGCATCACAGAAGTCATGTCGGGGCTGATCCATGAAGCCCAGCTTCGAGAGATCAAGTTTGAACTCGTCGGAGACGATGGCGCCATCGCGCCACTCAATATCGACATTCTGCCGGTGACCCGCGGAAATTCAGGTGGCAGCATTGAGGCGCCTCTGCACGTCATCAAGCAGGATTATGGTCCCGAATTTGGTGTCTTGAAAATTGTCACTTTCACGGATCCAGATCATCAGACTTTAGTCGCCCAGGTTAGCCTGTTGAGCGAGCGCGAAGACTTGCGGGTGTTCGCCTATATTGATCCCGCGCTTGGCAATTCTGGGATCGGGGATCGGGCCTGGGTGGATCAAGGCGTGTTGAACGCAGAGACCGAGGGCGCAGCGCTTTCAGTGACCTTGAAACATGCGGGCGATGTTATGCAATCGGTCGGATTTGTCGGACACTCAGATTCGTTGGACGCAGTGCTCAACGGATCGGTTCATGCGACAACAGGTGATGATGCTGGAAACGTAGCCGCATGGACGGAGCTGCCCATTCCGACGGGTGATGTGAGCACCGCCATATATGTTGGTTTCGGAGCCACAGCAGAAGCGGCGCTCGCTGAAGCGCGTGCCAGCAAAGCGCGCGGCGAAGACGTCATTCTCGAGGATTATCGTGCCGGCTGGATCGACTATCTCGCCGGCTTGGAACACCTGCCAGCACTCGCTAAAGCCGCTGAAGATGGCGGTGCGCTCGCATACATGTCGGCGCTTAATCTGAAGATCATGGAAGACAAAACGCATGCCGGGGCGTTGATCGCGTCTCTGTCTAATCCGTGGGGGGAGACCGCCCCCGCCATCGAACCGCAGACGGGTTATAAGGCGGTTTGGCCAAGGGATTTCTTTCAGGTCGCATCGGCGTTTGTGGCTATGGGCGACGAAGAAACCGCACGCGCATCCTACCGGTACCTTCCAACCGTGCAGGTGACTGAGGACACGCCGGGTAATTCGGGTGTAACAGGATGGTTCCTGCAAAAGACGCATGTTGATGGCGCGCTGGAATGGGTTGCCATCCAGCAGGATCAAACCGCGATGCCGATCATGCTCGGCTGGCAGCTTTGGAAAACGGGGGTCATTTCCGACGAAGAGATGGCGCTAAGCTATCAAAACATGCTCAAGCCCGCGGCGGATTTCCTGGTCGAAGGCGGCCGGCCCAACTTGCTCTGGAACACAGAATTCGAGGCTTCGCTGGGGTACACCCAGCAAGAGCGTTGGGAAGAGCAGGAGGGCTATTCGCCCTCCACCATCGCGGCGGTGATTTCAGGCCTAGTGACGGCTGCGGACTTGGCGGAGCGGTTCGGCGACGCAGCCGATGCCGCGAGTTATCTCGCTGCGGCCGATGAACTCGAAGCCAATCTCGAAGCCTGGACTTTCACCACTGAGGGCTCACTCGGGGACGGCGAATACTTTCTTCGCATCAGCCGGGATAAAGACCCGAACAATAAGGCGCCGCTCGGCGACAATAATGGTCGCCCCGGCTTGCCTGAAGATGAGATTCTGGATGGCGGCTTCCTCGAGCTCGTTCGCTATGGCGTGCGGGCCTGGAATGCCCCGAGCATCCTTGAAACGCTCGAAGAATTTGACGCTGAACACGAAGACAATTTGCGCGTGCGATACACTTTTGGCGAGGGAGAAGTGCCCTGGGAAACGCTCACGGGATGGCGCCGCTATGGCAATGATGGCTATGGCGAAGATGGGGAAGGCGGCACCAATTATCACGAGATTGATGGCGGCAACACGCCCGGTCAGCGAGGGCGTGTCTGGCCCTTCTTCTCGGGTGAGCGCGGACATGCCTTGATTGCGCAGCTGCAGGATCTGGAACACACGCGAGGGGATCGTCATCCCGAGCTCGTGGTCACCAAAACGATGCTGCGGACCCTGATCAAGAGCATGGAAGCGTTCGCTAATCCGGGGCTCAGTCTGCCTGAGCAAGTCTGGGACGGCGTCGGGCCAAATCCGTTTGGATACGAAATCGGTGAAGGCACGAATTCAGCTACACCGTTGGCCTGGACCCATGCCGAATACATCAAACTGCTGCGTTCTGTCTCGGACGGTAAGGTCTGGGATCGCTACGAGATCGTCGAGGATCGTTATCGCGCCTCGCCGCGCAATGCGTTGCCGGATTGATCACTCTTCGAGAAGGAAAGTCAGGATCTGATCGAAGCGATCCGCCCAGGCTGCTTCGCTATGATCGGTACCGGGAAAAGCTCTAAAAACGGCCTGATCCGGCGCCCACCCTTGAGCGCGAAACCAGGCTTCCATCGCGTCTGCATGTGGTGGGTAGGCGGCGTCGAGCGTCTCGGTGCCGTGATCGAACCAAATTGTGTGCTTTTCTGGATCGAGCGCGCTCGCGGCGAGATAGGTCTGCATTGCGGCGTCAGCTTGTTGAGCGATCGCGCCATCGGGTTCGGTCAGCGGCCAGTGAATAGAGACGGCGGCCGCGCGGCTGAATGTGTCGGGGTATTCCGCCATGGCGTAAAGCGAGATCAGGCCGCCCATGCTCGAGCCCATGATGAACGTATCCTGCGGCCCCGTTCGCGTCTGATAGGTCGCATCAATGAACGGTTTTAGCTCTTCGACGATAAAGCGAAGATACGCATCCGCTTTCAATTCAGGGATCACCGGCCCGAGCCAGTCTGACGGCGTGTCTTGCGGGATCAATTGGAGTGCCTTTTGCGGTGCGTATTCCTGCCAGCGGTCACTCGTGTTCCAGATGCCAACAATGATTGCTGGGCGGACGAGGCCTTCCGCCATCATCCGTTGCGCGGTTTCATCGGCGCCCCATTCTACGCCGCCATAAGCGTGCCCAGCATGAAACATGTTCTGTCCGTCATGCGCGTAAATGACCGGATAGTCTTCGCCACCAGAGGGCAGATACCCCTCCGGGAGCCAGATCGATATATTCCGAGCCTCAACGAATTCAGAATTAAAACTCACGTGCTCGACTAATTGAGCTTGCGAACGGCTGGGAAGTGTTTGCACATTGACAGTCCCACTCTCCGATTCGGACTTTTGTACAATTCCCGTTTCAGGCGAATTTGACAGCTCACAGGCGCCCAAGAGGAGAAGTGCGGAAAGGCTGTTCATCATTTTTTGCAAAATCTCGAGTCTCCGTTATTTGACGGGTTTGGACGAGGGGGAGGCAATCTCATCAGCGCCTCGCTGACGCGCAGGTCATCGCCGGAATTGACGGGCTTGATGCCGCCGGGTCCGACTTGGTTGCGGCTTGCTTGGGGGCAACATCATGATCTTGGTTAATCAACGATTCGTACATTTGTCCGCCACCGAAGATGAGCGATAATTCCGGCGGGGCTGTGCGATGAACCCACGCTTCGGTGATAAAACCGTAACTGATGGCGGGCGCTGTGTTTCGAGCATTTGAGATCCTTGCGTACTTTAACAAGTGCCTTTCAAAGCGGGTTTTCACAGGTGTCTCCTGTAGAATTTGGGCCAGTATGAGGGTTTTGCAAATCATTGCAATTCAGAAATTCAAATTGTCCAAGAATCCTCGATATCATCATGCATGTTAAGCATAAGGCGCTTGTCAGTTCTGCAAAATAATGAAAAGAGTGCTGGTGAGCAGATAAGAAAACAGCTCATAGGGAGGTCTTGATGCGGTTTCGCAAAACATCGGTTTCAATAGGTCTGGGGGCTTTATTGAGCGTCGGCAGTTTGGCAAGCTGTGCTGGCGCAGGTGATGCAGGTGACGCGCTTCAAGTTCTCCCAGCAGCGACAGCCCAAACGACAGATTTTGGCGACCGGCGGATCGAGGATGAGATCATTTATTTCGTCTTGCCAGATCGGTTTGAAAATGGTGATCCGTCCAATGACCGTGGCGGTATTGACGGCGGACGCTTGAAAGACGGGTACGACCCCACCGATTTCGGCTTTTATCATGGCGGGGATCTGAAGGGTCTGACGGATCGACTGGATTACATCCAGGGGCTTGGCATGACGGCGATCTGGCTAACCCCGATTTTTGAGAACAATCCGGTGCAGGGCCCGGAAGGGCTCGAATCGTCCGGCTATCACGGCTACTGGATCACCGATTTCACCAATGTCGATCCGCATATTGGCACGCGCGAAGACTTCAAAGCCTTTGTCGACGCAGCGCATGCGCGTGGCATGAAGGTGTATATGGACATCATCACCAATCACACCGCCGACATCATCGCCTATCGTGAGTGTCATGATCCGGAAGTGACGGGTGGTCCGACCTTCCGGTGTGAGTATCGCTATATTGGCGATTATCCGTGGACCCGCCGCGCCAGCGATGGGGCTGCGATCAATGACGGTTTTCTGGGTGATGATGCGGTTCACCAGACTGAGGAAAATTTTGCCAATCTTACTGAGGCGACTTGGGCCTATACGCCGTTTGTGCCGGAGCAATTTGAAGGGGTCAAAGTGCCGGATTGGCTGAATGATCCAATCTACTATCACAATCGCGGCGATACCGACTTCATTGACGAAGATTCCCTGTATGGGGATTTCGCTGGCTTGGACGATCTTAACACGGCGCATCCGCGCGTCGTTTCGGGGATGATCGACATCTATAAGGATTGGGTCACCGCCTATGGTGTGGATGGCTTCCGGATCGACACGGCGAAACATGTGCGCGACGAGTTCTGGCAGCAATTTGCACCTGCCATCCTGGAACACGCCTCTGGGCTCGGCATTGATCACTTCCATATGTTCGGTGAGGTCTATGTGGACGGGCAAAAGCCACAGCATCTTGCCAAATTCACGACCAATGCAGAGCTGCCCACGGTCCTGGATTTCGCGTTTCAGGGCAGCGCTCGCGCCTTGATCGTCGATGGTGTGCCAGGTCTGTTCATGGACGAACTGTATCGGGCGGACGTCATTTATGAGAATGGCACGGAAACCGCGCGGCAACTCCCAACCTTCCTCGGCAATCACGATATGGGCCGCTTCGCTGGCTTCCTGCGCGAAAGCGATCCTGACATGAGTGATGAGGACATGTTGGCGCGAGTGCGGCTGGCCAATGCCTTGATGTTTTTCGGGCGCGGCGTGCCAACGGTGTATTATGGCGACGAACAGGGATTTGTGTCCGATGGCGGTGATCGTCTCGCTAGAGAGAATATGTTTCCGAGCCAGACTGATCTCTACAATGACAATGATCTGATCGGCACCGATGCGACAACGGCAGAAAGCAATTTCGACACGGAACACCCGCTATACAAAGCGATCAGCAACTTTGCGGCCATCCGTACCGCCGAGCCAGCGCTGCGTCGCGGCGAGCAGATTACCCGTCTCGCGCATCGCGAAGACAGTGTCTTTGTCTTCTCTAGGATCGATTATGATGCCGGCACCGAAATCCTGGTGGCGATCAATGCTGAAGATACAGCGCAAGAATTGAACGTGGCTGTGGATGGCCGATCCGAAACGTTTTCAGCTCTGCTGGGGCAGTGCGCGACGAGCGCGACGGCACCGACCAGTTACGCCATGAAGGTGCCAGCGCTGGATGTCGTGGTCTGTAAGTCAGAATTTGGAGCCGACTAATGGTTGACCTTGCGGATTCAGCAAACGCTGTGACGGGCACAGCAATGGGAGCGCTCCCATGGTGGAAAGGCGCGGTGATCTATCAGATTTATCCGCGAAGTTTCCTCGATACGAATGGCGATGGCATCGGCGATCTAAAGGGCATTCTGTCAGGGCTCGATCATATCGCGTCGCTCGGCGTCGACGGGATCTGGATCTCGCCATTCTTTACGTCACCAATGGCTGATTATGGCTATGATGTCGCCGATTTCTGCGGGGTCGACCCCATCTTTGGAACGCTCCAGGATTTTGATGACGTGGTGGAGAAAGCCCACCGCCTGGGCTTGAAAGTGATTATCGACCAGGTCTATTCGCACACCTCGGATCATCATGACTGGTTCATAGAAAGCCGTTCGAGCCGCGATAACCCCCGTGCTGATTGGTATGTATGGGCCGATCCAAAGGCCGACGGATCCCCGCCAAACAATTGGCAATCGGTGTTCGGTGGTCCAAGCTGGGAATGGGATGCGCGCCGTGGTCAGTATTACTTTCACAACTTCCTGAAAGAGCAGCCGGACCTCAATCTCTATAATGAAGAAGTGCAGGATGCGCTAATTGCTGCCGGGCGGTTCTGGCTGGAGCGCGGTGTCGATGGCTTCCGCCTCGATGCGCTGAACTTCTCAATGCATGATCGCAGTCTGCGGGATAATCCGCCCTCCGGCGTATCGGCGCATGAGGCGACGCGTCCATTCGACATGCAGATCCATAAATACAACATGTCCCAGCCGGAGATTGTTGGGTTTATCGAAAAGTTCCGGGCCATGCTGGATGCCTATCCCGGAACCTTCACGGTCGCTGAAGTGGGGGGCCCTAATCCGATCGAAGAGATGAAGGCTTTCACGACAGGCGATCAGCGTTTGAATTCGGCCTACAATTTCGACTTCTTGTATGCGCCGAATTTGAACGCGCCGAGAGTGATGCAGTCAGCTAATCTCTGGGATCAGTCTGCCGATGAAGGTTGGCCGAGCTGGGCCTTTTCAAACCATGATGCACCACGAGCGGTGACGCGTTGGGCAAGCCCAGCGCACCGGGATGAGATGTCCCGGCTTTACATGATGCTGTTGCTGACGCTGCGCGGGAACCCGATCATCTATCAAGGCGAAGAGCTGGGATTGCCACAAGCGCATGTGCCGTTTTCGCATCTTAAGGATCCTGAGGCGATCATGAATTGGCCGAAGACGCTGGGACGGGATGGCGCGCGCACCCCGATGCCTTGGCAGCAGGCTGAAAAGCATGCTGGGTTTTCCAGCGGCGAACCCTGGTTACCGGTCGATCCAGAGCATGCGAAATTGGCCGTCGATCAGCAGCAAGGAAATGACAGCGTATTGCGGTTCACCAAAGACGCCCTTGCCACCCGCAAGCGGCATGACGCTCTGCTGACGGGTCAGATGAGTTTCTTCGATGCCGGTTCAAACGATATCTTGATCATTGAACGAAAATTGCAGGATCAGGCAGTGTTTGCACTGTTCAATTTCGGACATGCCGCGATGCAGATTCCGAGCGCCCCGTCTTTGTCTGGGGATGTTGTCCTGTCTTCAAGGCCTCTTAAGGAAAATCCTCTAAGCACCAAGGTCTTACCGCCCCGTTCGGGGGTGTGGGTACGCGCGATCTAATTATCGAAAGGCCTTGAAATGGAGACCAAGCCAACAACTCGTTTGGAGGACCTCGCCAAATTGGCAGGCGTTTCGATTTCAACGGCGTCTCGCGCGCTAAATGACAGTCCAGCGGTTAATGTTCGAACGAAACAGAAAATCTGGAAGCTGGCCAAAGAGCTCGATTATCCGTTCCGCCATTATATGCCAGCGGGGCCGATTGGGGCG
The DNA here is from genome assembly GCA_024743315.1 of Hyphomonadaceae bacterium. Lineage (GTDB taxonomy): Bacteria > Pseudomonadota > Alphaproteobacteria > Caulobacterales > Hyphomonadaceae > Henriciella. Next base: position 102,788 of record JANSWU010000003.1, on the reverse strand, counting down.
AATGCGACCATTTCCATCGTTGTGCCGCGCCCTCAAAGCCGCGGCGGTCGGATGGCAGACCCGTTCTTTTTCGAATTGCTCGCGGGTATTGGCGATGCCGCGCGCGAGCGAGGATGTGACATCCTGCTGAGCTATATTGCGCCATCCTCCTATGAAGAGTTGGCCTCCGCGATGTCGACCAGTCGATCGGATGGCGTCATTTTCCTCGGACAATCGACCTTGCACGATGCCTTCAATCGCTTGTCTGAAGTTGAAGACCGATTTGTCGTCTGGGGGGCATCATTGCCGGATCAGAACTATTGCTCGGTCGGTAGCGATAATATTGCTGGCGGCCGACGCGCCACGGCACATCTCGCGCGTCTCGGGCGTAAACGCATCATCTTTCTCGGGGACTCAGATGCGCCAGAGGCGGGACAACGGATGCGCGGATATCGCGAAGGGTTGGAGCAGTCCGGCCTGAGCTATGATGATCGGCTGATCGTGCCTTCACATTTCCAGGTGGCCTCTGCGCGCGCTGTCGTTGAGACCCTGATCGCGGAGCAGGCCGATTTCGATGCGATTTTTGCCGCCAGTGACCTGATTGCTCTGGGGGCGATTCAAGCCATTCGACGCGCCGGTCTCTCGGTGCCCGGCGACATCGCTGTGGTCGGTTACGACAATGTCCCGTTCGGGGTGTACGCAGAAGTTCCGCTCAGCACGATAGATCAGGACACAAACAAAGCCGGCCGGGTATTGGTGTCGAAACTGCTCGACTCGTCCGGCCAGCGCGGGCCAGACAATGACCGTATCCCAGCCGAGTTGATCGTGCGATCGTCCTGCGGAGCGCTGTAGCACACGAACCCCGGGTAAAGTGTTGCCTGTTTGCAATTATTTCGATCAGGTTTGCATAAACTTGCAAAATCCTGCAAAGCGCCGAAAACACGTCGTCTGATTGAATTTCAAGCAGCATAAATGGCCACTTGGTCCTAATAACAAGCAGAAATGGTGCAAATTCGTCACAACTTGTCTGCGAAAAGGCATGACAAGTATGCGACAGGGGTTGGCGTTTTCATAAATTTGCAATAAGACAAACGAGTCACATGATGGCGGAGTGCCATCGACTGCGTTTCAGGGAGGAACAATTGAAACCATCATTTACCAATAAGAGAAGTTGGCTGCTCGGCACCGCGGCCCTGGCGCTTGCGACGAGCCTGCCAGTCTATGCTCAGGATACGGCTGTCGAAGAAGAAGACGAGCAAGCGACCCTCGACGTAGTTACGGTCACGGGTATTCGCGGTTCGATCCAGAACTCCCTGAACGCCAAGAAAAATGCAACCTCGATCGTTGAAGCCATTTCAGCGGAAGACATTGGTAAGCTGCCAGACCTGTCGATTGCCGACTCGCTCGCACGTCTGCCGGGTGTCACCGCGCAGCGTGTTCGTGGTCGCTCGCAGCAAATCTCTATCCGCGGCCTTGGCCCAGACTTCTCTCTGGCGCTGTGGAATGGCCGTGAAGTCGTCTCCGCCGGCAACAATCGCGGCGTCGAGTTCGACCAATTCCCATCTGAGCTCGTTTCTCAAGGCCTGGTCTACAAGACCCCGGACGCGACCCTGGCAGCCACCGGTATTGCCGGTGCGATCGACCTGAGAACTGTGCGTCCGCTTGACTATACCGAGCGTCAGCTGAACGTCTCCGGCAAGTATGTCTTTAATGATAATGATCAGCCAAACCCAGACTTTGACGAAGACGGCTACCGTCTTTTCGGATCTTACATTGATCAGAACGAGAATGGTACGGTTGGCTGGTCTCTGGCGGCAACCATTCAGTCAAACCCAACTCAGTTCACGTCTCGCGAGCTGAAAACCAATAGTGGTCAAACCTCAATCGATCCGGTGACCGGCCTTGTCTATCCATCAGACAATCCGCGGACCGGTGTCGTGTCTCGTGAGTTTGAGCGGACTTCTGTTGCCGGTGCGTTGCAGTTTGAGCCAAATGATCGTTGGCAGACCACAATCGATGCTTTCTACACCGACACCGAAGATGCAGGTATCTTCCGCGGTGTTGAGACGCCGATCGCATCCTGGTCCACCGCGCAATTCCAAGGCGCAGAAGGTACTTCCGGATTTGCAGACGCTGCGACATATAACAATGTCACAACCTTCCTGCGGACCGATACGGAAGGAAATACGGCAGAAATCTTCGCGATTGGCCTGAATTCGTCTTACCAAGTCTCAGATCGCTTGAAGCTCACCGGTGACTATGCCCGTTCAACGCTTGAGCGCAGCGACATCGATTATGAGTCGTATGCTGGTACCGGCTTTGCCGGATCAGGCCCAACGGACACACTTGGCTTCGGTTTCGATGATGATGGCGAATACGGCATTCTGGCCGGTCTTGATTATACCGATCCAGGTGTGGTTGTTCTGACCGACCCAGGTGGCTGGGGGCAGGTCGGCTTCTTGAAGCGTCCACAAATTGACGATGAGCTCAACCAGCTCCGTCTCGAAGCAGAATATGACCTCGACAATTCCTTCATCAGCGGTGTTAAAGCTGGCGTCTTGTTCACGGATCGTGAGAAGAATTTCGACTCGAACGAAGACTTCCTGCGCGCGGGTCCGAGCTTCGTGAATGGCGAACTCGCGATTCCATCAAACCGCATTGTCGGGTCTACGAATAGCGGCAATATCGGTCTCGATATCATCGCTTATGATCCTTCGAGCTTCCTTACCGACGGCACTTACACGCTCGAAAAAGCAACCTTCGACGTTGAGTGGGTCGTGGAAGAAGAGATCACCACCTATTATGCTATGGCTGAGATCGACAGCACCTTTAACGGTGTGCCGATGTTCGGTAATTTCGGCTTCCAATACCAGGATGTAGATCAATCTTCGACGGCGAAACTTCAGGGTGGTGGTGAGCGTCAGCAAACGCTGGGTGCATCGAATAACTACTTCCTGCCGAGTGCGAATATTTCGTTCGAAGTGTCTCCAGATACCTTCCTGCGTTTCGCAGCGGCGCAAACGGTGACTCGTCCACGCCTGGACAATCTCGCGGCCAATCAGAACGTGAACATCAACAACCAGGTCTGTGCGGATACCGATGGTGACTTCGTTCCGGATTCTCTGGTCGGCTTCACATTGCCGACGAATGCCTGTTTCAACATTGGTGGTGGTAATCCGCAACTCGAGCCATATCAGTCGACGTCTTTCGACGTCTCTTATGAAAAGTACTTTGGGCCAACCACAGCTCTGTCTGTCGCTGTGTTCCACAAAGAGCTTTCAGACTGGGTCGAAACAGCCACGCGGACCGTCGATATCTCTAGCCAGTTGTCAGATATCGGCATTCCGGCGCTCGACGCGTTCGTTGCGGCAAACCCAGAAGTCGCAACGGCGGTATCAAGCTTCCCAGAGAATATCTCTGATGGCTCGATCACCGGTCTCGAAGCCACACTTCGTATGAGCCTGGATGACTTCCTGCCGGAACGATACGAAGGCTTCGGCTTCAATGCCAGCTACACCTATGCAGACAGCAACCTGTCTGGCGCAGTGACGGGTAATGATATCCGTATCCCGGGCTACTCCGATAATGTTTGGTCGGGTGACATCTATTATGAAAACCATGGCTGGCGCTCTCGGATCAGTGCGCGTCATCGCTCTGGCTTCTTGTCAGAAGTACCACAGTTTGACGGATCGCTGACCGGTGCGGAAGCGCAGGACGAAACCATTGTCGATCTGCAAATCGGCTATGAGTGGGACGATGGCCCGCTGCAAGGGGTTGGCGTCAACTTTGAGGTCTTCAACCTGACCAATGAGCCATTCGTTACGGAAGCAGAAACAACGGACCCAAGCGTTGTTTTCCCAAGCCGTCACGAAGAGTATGGAACGACTTACAATATTACGGTATCTAAGAAGTTCTAAGTCTTGAGTGAGAGTTAGAAAAATGGGGAAAGGCCTGCCTTGGTGCAGGCCTTTTCTTATTCCAGGTTGTGGACGCTAGGCGACAATGAACTTCCGGGCTAGGACGAAGGAATGGAAAGCCAACACATTGAAAACATAGTGATTGTCGGTGGCGGAACAGCAGGCTGGATCGCGGCTGCTGCGATGTCGAAAATGCTCGGTGCAGGCGTCAAGATCACCCTGATCGAATCGGACGCGATTGGCACAGTTGGCGTTGGTGAAGCAACCATTCCACAGATTCGCCGGCTCAATGCCGTGCTCGGGCTCGACGAAAACGAATTCGTTCGCGAGACAAATGGCACGTTCAAGCTCGGCATCGAATTCAATAATTGGGGCCATCTCGGTGAGTCATATTTGCACACTTTCGGCGATGCCGGGATTAATCTGGCGAGCTTGCATTTCCACCAATATTGGCTGCGTAGCCGCGCCGAAGGAAACCCGAACGGTCTCTGGGATTATTCCTTACACCATAAGGCTGCCTACAATCATAAATTCGGGCGCCTGGATCGGGTCGGCAACACGTCCATGACGGGCCTGGCTTATGCCTTTCACTTCGACGCGGGACTGTATGCGCGCTATTTGCGCAAACTCGCCGAGGCGAGCGGCGTCACCCGGGTCGAGGGCAAGATTGTCGATGTCGCGCTCGCGGCTGAAACAGGGTTCATCGACTCAGTCACGCTCGACCGCGGCGAAACCATTAGCGGTGACCTGTTTGTCGATTGCTCAGGATTTCGTGGATTGCTGATCGGTGACGCACTTGGCGTCGGCTATCAGGACTGGTCGAAATGGTTGCCCTGTAATGGGGCGGTGGCGGTTGGGTGTGAGAGCACAGCGCCTTTACTGCCTTATACCAAGGCCACGGCGCATGATGCGGGATGGCAGTGGCGGATCCCATTGCAACACCGGACCGGCAATGGTCATGTTTTTTGCGAGGAGTTCACGACTGAAGAAGCCGTGACAGAAACGCTGCTCGCTAATCTTGATGGCGCGCCGATTTCCGACCCGAAACGCTTACGGTTTACCACCGGGCGACGCGACAAATTCTGGCATAAGAATTGTGTCTCTTTAGGGCTGGCGAGTGGATTTCTTGAGCCATTGGAATCGACCTCGATTCATTTGATTCAATCGAATGTGTCGAAACTGATCGAGCTGTTTCCGGACAAGGCGTTCGATGCCTCGAATGAGATCGAATATAATCGCCAGGTCGGGCACGAGTATGAGCTGATCCGGGATTTCCTGATCCTGCATTACCACCGGACGGATCGTGAAGATTCAGAATTCTGGCGGTATTGCAAACACATGGACGTGCCGGAATCGCTGACCGAGAAAATGGCGTTGTTTGAAGGCAATGGCCTGCTCTATAAGGACGCGGATGATCTGTTCCGGGAATCGAGCTGGGTTCAGGTCATGGTCGGGCAGGGGCTGATGCCGAAAAACTTCCACGCAATGGCCAATCGGCTAAGTTCCGAGCAGCTATCCGGTTTTCTAAATGATGTTCAAAGACTGATCCAACGCGCAACCAAGGATCTGCCGACACATCAGGATTTCATCAATGCTCACTGCAAAGCCGATTTGCAATAGCGATCGATGAACGCCTCGTGCGATGGCATGGCGGCGACGGCTTCTGACATGGCGGACCGGATCTGCTGCATCCGTTCCTGAACCGGGGTGTGACTGCGGTGCCGCGCCATCGCAGGCGCGCGTTGTGGAAAAATATCCTGGCCGAGATAGACGGCGATCCAGCTCGGATTGTGAAACAGTTCCCGCTCGTCTGAAATCACCATGCCATGCGTTTTGAAGTGCTCGATCTTGTACGCCAAGCGCTCAGGAATCGGCATGTTTTTGCAATAGCGCCAGAACGCGGTGTCCTCCCGCTGGGTGGCCGTATAGTGCAAGATCAGAAAGTCGCGAATGCGCTCATATTCTGCAATTGTCAGGGCATTGTATTCGTCGGCCAAAAGCGGCGACATATTGCGGTCCGGAAACAGGGCGAGCAAGCGCATGATGCCATACTGGATGAGGTGCAGACTAGTCGATTCCAGGGGTTCCATGAACCCCGCTGACAGCCCGATGGCCACACAATTTTTGTTCCAGAATTTGTTCCGTCGACCTGTGACGAAGCGCAAATGTTTCGGGTCTGCCGTTGGCGCACCGTCGAGTGAGCTTAAGAGTTCGGCCTCAGCCGCTTCCTCGTCGAGATACTCGCTGCAATAGACATAGCCATTGCCAGTGCGGTGTTGCAGCGGGATCCGCCACTGCCAACCAGCATCTTTAGCGGTCGATTTGGTGTATGGCAAAATCTCGGACGTCTTTTCGCATGGCACAGCGACGGCGCGATTGCAGGGCAGCCAGTGTGACCAATCCTCATAACCAGTCTGCAGCGTCTGCTCGATCAACAATCCGAAGAAGCCAGAGCAATCAATGAACAGGTCTGCTGCAAAAGTGCGGCCATCCTCCAAAGTGACGGTTGAAAGAAATCCAGTCTCTGCATCGATTGAGGCATCTGTGACGCGGCCCTCAACGCGCTTGACCCTGCGCGTTTCGGCATATTTGCGCAAATAGCCAGCGTAGAGCGTCGCATCGAAATGATAAGCATAATCAAAGCGCGATTGGACGTTTCGCGGATCACGAGATGGGTGGACAAATTTTCCGGCTTTGGAGGCGACCCATCCCATCGAATATTCATCAATTGGTGTGGGATCCCCGTTCAAATGCTCGCGCATCCAATATTGATAGAACGGGACACTGTCGAATTCAGCGCCATAGTGTCCAAATGGGTGGAAATAGGCGTGCCCTTTTCGTGACCAGTTGATGAACTCAATGCCAAGCTTGAAAGAACCGTTCGTCTCTCGGACAAAAGTTGCTTCATCAATGCCCAGGCGTTGATTGAAATAACGGATAGGAGGGATGGTTGCCTCGCCGACCCCCACCGTGCCGATGGCTTCAGACTCGATCAGCGTGATTTCACAGCTGTCGCCAAGGTCGTTCACAAGCGCGGCGGCGGTCATCCATCCGGCCGAGCCGCCGCCGACAATCACAATTTTTTCAATGGCTGAATTCGGGTCGCTCATCAGGTCTTGCCCAGTCTAACTGTCATTCCCAAAAAACAGACATTCCGGCGAGCATCAAGACATGGACTGTGCAGCTAAAACAAGTGCTTAGCACTCAGTTGCAAATCGTTCTCAGAGCCGTGACGCCTCGCCGCACAGAGAAGGGGAAGCATTAACACTGAAAAAGGGTAGGATAAACCGAAGTCCGAATATTGCGCTGCAACGGAAAGCGTCTTATCCGGGCGCAAATATCAGTTCGCCACGCTAATCTGGGAGGGTGCGCGCTATGTCTGAAGTAGAACGCCTCGCGCTCGATTACATGCCAGTCATCCTGTTTTTGGGGATCGGCTTAGCCATGTCGCTTCTATTCATTGTCGGCAACGCGATCCTTGCGCCGAGCAATCCGGATCCGGAGAAAAACTCGGCCTATGAGTGCGGGTTTAATGCCTTTGACGATGCGCGGATGAAGTTTGATGTACGATTTTATCTGGTCGCCATCCTGTTCATCATTTTCGACTTGGAAGTCGCCTTCCTGTTCCCCTGGGCGGTGAGCCTGGGAACGATTGGTGTCTTCGGGTTTTGGTCGATGGTGATTTTCCTCGGCGTTCTGACCATTGGCTTCATCTATGAGTGGCGCCGTGGCGCGCTTGAGTGGCATTAGGAGATCACGACCTATGTCAGGGGAATTCAAACCTTATGCATTGAGCAGCGGTCGGGCTGGCGTTGAGGGTGGCTTTGATGTTCGCCCGGATGATCCATTCTACGCGGGCTTATCGGATGAGCTTGCCGATAAGGGCTTCTTCACTGCGAAAGCCGACGATCTCATCACATGGGCGCGAACCGGCTCGCTGATGTGGATGACGTTCGGGCTGGCCTGCTGCGCGATTGAGATGATGCAAGCGGGCAATCCGCGATATGATCTTGAGCGCTTCGGCATGGCGCCGCGCGGCTCGCCGCGCCAATCGGATGTAATGATTGTCGCCGGCACACTGACCAACAAAATGGCGCCAGCGCTTCGCAAGGTTTACGACCAGATGCCGGAGCCGCGCTACGTGATTTCGATGGGCTCGTGCGCCAATGGCGGCGGCTATTATCATTATAGCTATAGCGTCGTGCGTGGCTGTGACCGGATCGTCCCGGTCGATATCTACATTCCAGGCTGTCCTCCAACCGCAGAAGCGTTGGTCTATGGCCTGTTGCAACTTCAGAAAAAGATCCGCCGCGAAGGCTCGATCGACCGCTAGAAGGCTCTGACCATGGTTGTTGAAACCGAAGCGCTGACCGAACTCGGCGAGCATATTGCGAGCCAGATGCCGGACGCGGTGCGTAAATTTGAAGTCCGTGTCGGCGAACTCAATGTCTATGCTGAGCGCGATCAGATCGTGCCGCTGATGGACTTCCTGAAGCGCAATCAGATGTGCATGTTCGAGATGATGATCGATCTTTGCGGGGTCGACTATCCCGAGCGTAGCCAGCGATTTGAGGTCGTCTATCACTTGCTGTCCATGCGCCTGAACCAGCGTATCCGGGTCAAGATATCGACCGATGAAGACACGCCCGTGCCGAGCATTGTCGATCTGCATCGCGGCGCGGACTGGTTCGAGCGCGAAGCCTTCGACATGTATGGCATTGTCTTCTCCGGGCACCCGGACATGCGCCGGATCCTGACCGATTACGGGTTTGAGGGGCATCCCTTGCGCAAGGACTTCCCGCTGACGGGCTTTACCGAGGTGCGCTATGATGATCTGGAAAAACGCATCGTGCATGAGCCGGTTGAGCTGACCCAAGAATATCGAAACTTCGACTTCCTTTCGCCCTGGGAAGGGATGACCTCCCAAATCCCGGGCGATGAAAAAGCGACCACCGAAGAGGAGGGCGCATAATGGCCGATGATATCAAAGCTGTTCCGGGCGAAGATCGCACGTTTACGCTGAATTTCGGGCCTCAGCATCCGGCTGCGCACGGCGTGCTGCGCATGGTCATGGATTTGGATGGCGAGCTGGTCGACCGGATCGATTGTCATATCGGGCTGTTGCATCGTGGCACGGAAAAGCTGCTGGAATACAAGACCTATTTGCAGGGCCTGCCATATTTCGACCGGCTCCATTATTCGGCGCCGATGAACCAGGAGCATGCCTGGTGTCTGGCCATTGAAAAGCTCTTGGGCCTCGAAGTCCCGCGCCGCGGCAGCTTCATTCGTGTGCTCTATTGCGAGATGGGCCGGATTCTCGAGCACCTGCTGAACATTGGCACATTCATTCTCGATGTCGGCGCGCTGACCCCGATCACTTGGGCGTTTGAAGAGCGCGAAAAGCTGATGGGCTTTTATGAGCGGGCCTGTGGTGCCCGGCTCCATGCGGCCTATTTCCGCCCGGGCGGGGTTCACCAAGACCTGCCGCAGGATCTGATCGATGACATCATGACCTGGTGCGAGGAATTCCCGGCCATCATGCACCGCCTGGAAAGCCTGATCACCGAGAACCGCATCTTCAAGCAGCGCAATGTCGATATTGGCGTCGTCGACGAAAAGACGATTATGCAATTCGGCTTCTCCGGCCCTATGGTTCGTGGCTCCGGTCTCGCCTGGGACTTGCGCCGGTCGCAGCCCTATGAAGTCTATTCCGAAATTCCGTCTTCGGTCTTTCCGGTTGTAATCGGCAAGAATGGCGACAATTACGATCGCTATGTTGTCCGCATGGAAGAGATGCTGGTCTCTTGCGACATCATGAAATGGTGCATCGAGAATATGCCAAAGGGCCCCGTTCTGGCGAAAGGCACCAAAGTCTCGCCACCGCGCCGGGCTGAGATGAAAACCAGCATGGAAGCGCTGATTCATCATTTCAAACTCTACACGGAAGGCTTTCACGTGCCAGAAGGCGAGGTATATGCCGCCGTCGAAGCGCCCGCCGGAGAATTTGGCGTCTATCTCGTGTCTGACGGTTCGAACCGTCCCTATCGCGTGAAATTGCGCGCACCGAGCTTTGCGCATCTGCAGGCCATGGATCATATGTGCAAGGGCCACCAACTGGCCGACACGTCCGCGATCCTCGGCTCGCTCGATATCGTGTTTGGTGAGGTCGACCGCTAGTGCTGCCCATCCCAGCCTCCTCAGCCACCTTTTTGGCTTATGTCACAGGCGGGTTCCTGGCTGTGCTCGGGATCGTGTTTGCGCTCTCGCCCTCGCGTGGTTTGGCGATAACCAAGCACCGTGCAGATCAATTGCCGACAATCATGGCTGGGCGTTATTTCTTTATGGTTTTGGTCGCGGTTGGCGTCGCCCTGACCGGGACCCTGCAACAACTGGCCTATGTGTTTCTAGGGCTGGCCGGCGTCGCCTTCTTTGATGCGGCCACGTATGCCCGCGCCAAGACCGCCGTCCTCCCGCATATCCTGGCGGGTATCGGCGCCTTAATCGTCGCTTTTATCGCGTTGGAAGGGCAAGTTGCATGACGGTTTTCCCAGAACATCGCCTTTCCATCATCACGCTGGGCGTCAAAGACCGCGCGGCGATGACGAATTTCTATGAAGACGTGATCGGCTTCAAGAATGTCGGCCCAGAAGGTATGACCATGTTCGATATGGGCGGCTTTGTGCTTGGGCTTTGGGAGGCTGACAAGCTGGCGGAAGATGCTGGCCAGGCGCCGCGCCCGGCGGACGGCTTTCGCAATGTGGCGTTGGCTTACAATGCGCGCTCGATCGAAGAGGTCGATGGCATATTTGATCGCCTCAAAGCGGCAAGCGTTGAAGTCACGACCCCGCCGCACAAGGCGTTCTGGGGCGGATATTCTGGTTATTTCGCGGATCCTGAAGGCAATGCCTGGGAAGTCGCATTCAACCCATTCTGGAAATTTGATGAGGCCGGCCGTGTGGTCCTGCCGACCGGGGAGACAGCGTAATGGCGCTGAGACGATTTGATTTAGAGGCCGGCGGCGACAGTTTCGCGTTCAAGCCGGAAACCGAGCCGACCATCGCGTTCTGGCTGGGCAAATATCCTGAGGACAAAAAGCGTTCGGCGGTGATTCCGCTGCTATGGCTGGCGCAAAAGGATAATGCAGGCTGGTTGTCTGAGCCGGCTATGCGGGAAGTCGCGGATCGGCTCGAAATGCCGTATATTCGCGTCTACGAAGTCGCGACTTTCTATACGATGTTTCGACTTCAGCCGGTCGGCAAACATCATATCCAGCTCTGTGGCACCACGCCTTGCATGCTGCGCGGGGCAAATGACCTGAAAGAGGTCTGCGCCAAAAAAATCGGCAAGCCGATGCATGTCACTGATGATGGCCGTCTGAGCTGGGAAGAAGTTGAATGCCTCGGCGCCTGCGTGAACGCGCCAATGGTTCAGATCAATGACTATTATTACGAAGATCTCACTCCAGAGACATTCGAAGAGGTCCTGAGCAAATTGCAGAACGGTGCGGACGTGAAGCCGGGTCCGTTTGTCGATCGCTTGAATTCCGCGCCAGAGGGTGGGGCGACCAGCCTTCTAGAGGCGGACTTGTTCGATGGCTCACGCAATGCGATTGCGTCTCTGCCGAACCTGCCGGGCGCGGCGCCGGATCAGCCCGCGCCGGATGCTGCTGCCCTGCCAAAAGAAACGCCGCCGACCAATACCAAGCGCGAGAATGGCAAGACCACGCTAATCGAGGACTCCAAGCCGACGCCAAAGCCAGAGGACAAGCCTGAAATCATCGAAGTCGCCGATGGCGAAGAAGATGACCTGAAGCGGATCAAGGGCATCGGTCCGGTGAATGAGAAGGCCTTGAACGAGCTTGGAATCTTCAAGTTCAGCCAAATCGCCGCCTGGACCCCGGCCAATGTCGACTGGGTCGAGGACTTCATGTCCTTCCCGGGGCGTATTGAGCGCGAAGACTGGATCGCTCAGGCCAAGACTTTGGCCGAAGGGGCAGAGACCGAGTTTTCCAAACGCGTCGATGCTGGCGAAGTGGAGTCTTCCAAGGATGAGGGGGAGGCATGATGGCACTCGTGGAGAAGCCTGACCCTCGAAAGAAACTGCTGCTCGCTGGGGCTTTGGACTCGATCATCCTTTTGCTGGGTGTGGCCCTGTTCGTGACATCGGGCAGCATGATGTGGATTTTTGGCGCGATTGCGATCGGGGCGGCTGTGAGCTTGCCGCTGATCCTCTCGGCCATGCGTGAGATTAAGGAGCAAAAAGATGCTTCAGGATAAAGATCGTATCTTCACCAATCTATACGGAGCGCATGATCCTGGCCTGGAAGAGGCCAAGAAGCGTGGGGCCTGGCACCTGACGCGTGAAATGCTCGCCCAAGAGCCGGAATGGCTTTGTAATCAGGTCAAGGAAAGCGGTCTGCGCGGTCGCGGCGGCGCGGGCTTCCCGACGGGGCTGAAATGGACCTTCATGCCGAAATCCGTTGGCGACCGCCCGCATTATCTCGTTGTAAATGCTGACGAATCTGAACCCGGAACGTGCAAAGACCGGGAGATTATGCGCCACGATCCGCATCTTTTGATCGAAGGCTGCATGGTTGCGAGCCGGGCCATGCGCGCGCATGCCTGTTACGTCTATCTGCGCGGAGAATATATCGCCGAACGTGAGGCGCTCGAGAAAGCCGTCAAGGAAGCCTATGAGGCCAAATTGATCGGCAAGGACAATGTGAACGGCTGGGACTTTGACCTCTATGTGCATCATGGCGCTGGGGCGTACATTTGCGGCGAGGAAACAGCGCTGCTCGAGAGCCTTGAAGGCAAGAAAGGCCAGCCACGCCTGAAGCCGCCATTCCCCGCCAATGCCGGGCTTTATGGTTGCCCAACCACGGTCAATAATGTCGAGTCGATTGCCGTCGTGCCGACCATTCTGCGCCGGGGTGCGAGCTGGTTTGCCGGTTTCGGCCGCCCGAACAATACCGGCACCAAGCTGTTCTGCATTTCCGGCCATGTGAACAAGCCGTGCAATGTCGAGGAAGAGATGTCGATCACCTTCCGCGACCTGATCGAGACCCATTGCGGCGGCATTCGCGGCGGCTGGGATAATCTCAAAGCGGTTATCCCAGGTGGGTCGTCTGTGCCCATGGTGCCAGCGGATCAGATCATGGACGCGCATATGGATTTCGATACGTTGCGCGACTTGCAATCGGGCCTCGGCACGGCGGCGGTTATCGTCATGGACAAGTCAACGGACCTGATCCAGGCGATTTCACGGATTGCCTATTTCTACAAGCATGAAAGCTGTGGCCAGTGTACACCGTGCCGGGAAGGCACTGGCTGGATGTGGCGCGTGCTGGAACAAATGGTCAAAGGCGAGGCCCACCATGACGATATCGATAAGCTGCTCGATGTCTCGAAACAGGTGGAAGGTCACACGATCTGTGCCCTCGGCGATGCGGCGGCCTGGCCGGTTCAGGGCCTGATCCGCCATTTCCGCCACGAAATCGAAGACCGGATCACGCAATACCGCGCCCCGCGCGCGCTCGTGCAAGGCCACACAGTGGCGGCGGAGTAAAAGAGATGTCTGACGATCTTTTCAAACTGAATATTGATGGCCAGGAAGTCGAAGTCCCGCGCTCTTACACGCTGATGCAGGCATGTGAGGAAGCGGGCGCCGAGATCCCGCGCTTCTGTTATCATGAGCGCCTGTCCGTGGCTGGAAATTGCCGCATGTGCCTGGTCCAGTGGCACGGCGCCCCGAAGCCGATCGCCTCGTGTGCGCAAACGGTCGGTGATATGCGAATGAACCCGGACGGCACGCCGCCCAACATTTCGACCAAGGGCGACTATGTCGAAAAAGCTCGTAACGGCGTGATGGAATTCCTGCTCATCAACCACCCGCTCGATTGTCCGATTTGCGACCAGGGCGGCGAGTGTGACTTGCAGGACCAGGCGGTCGCCTATGGCCGCGCCGACAGTCGTTATGAGCTGAACAAGCGCGCCGTTGAAGACAAGAATATGGGCCCGCTGGTCAAGACGATCATGACCCGTTGCATTCAATGCACGCGCTGTGTCCGCTTTGCCGCGGAGGTGGCAGGGGTTGAAGAGCTTGGCATGATCTCGCGCGGTGAGAGCGCTGAAATCACGACCTATCTCGAAGAAAGCCTGACCTCGGAATTGTCCGGCAATGTCATTGACTTGTGCCCAGTCGGCGCGCTGACTTCGAAGCCTTATGCCTATAATGCGCGGCCCTGGGAGCTGCGGAAAACCGAAAGCGTCGACATTATGGACGCAATGGGGGCGAATATTCGCGTCGACGCCAAAGGCGATGCGGTGATGCGCATCATGCCGGTGATCAATGAAGAAGTGAATGAAGAGTGGCTCTCGGACAAGTCGCGCTTCATTTGGGACGGTCTCGCACGCCAGCGCCTCGACAAGCCATACGTTCGAAAAGATGGAAAGCTGACTCCGGTCAATTGGGGTGAAGCCTTCGAGGCGGCCAAGGGGGCGCTCTCAGTCGCGCCTGAGAAGATCGGATTTGTCGCCGGTGACCTGATCGAGGTTGAACAAGCCAAAGCGGCGCTCGATTTGGCACGGGCACTTGGCGTCCAGAACACGGATTGCCGCCCCGCGGGCGCAAATTATGGCAAGAGCGGCGTGCGGGAGCATTATCTGCTCAATCCAACGCTCCTCGGCGTGGAAGAAGCCGACGCGTTGCTTTTGATCGGCACCAATCCGCGCCTCGAAGCCGCGGTCTGGAATGCCCGGATCCGAAAAGCCTGGCTGTGGAACGATCTAAAGGTCGGTGTCATCGGTGAGGCCGTAGACCTGACCTATGATTATGAGCATTTAGGCGACAGCCCTGACGCGCTGAAAGGCCTGTTCAATAAGGATAGCGCCATCGCGGAAGCCTTGCGTAATGCTGAAAGGCCCATGGTGATTGTCGGCGAAAGCGCCTTGGCGCGTGAAGATGGCGACGCGATCCTGGCGGCGGCGCATGATTATGCGCTGGAAATCCAGGCGATCAAAGACGACTGGGCCGGCTTCGGAGTTCTGCACACCGCCGCAGGCCGCGTTGGTGCGCTCGACACCGGCTTTGTGCCGGGAGAGGGCGGCGCCGATACGGCGGCGATGCTGAGTGGGGATATGGAAACCCTTGTCTTGCTCGGCGTTGATGAGGCCGACCTGTCCAAGACCAGCAGTGCGACCATGATCTATGTTGGTAGCCATGGCGATGCCGGGGCCAGTAAAGCTGATATCATCCTGCCGTCTGCGGCCTACACTGAAATGGTGGCGACTTATGTCAACACGGAAGGGCGGGTACAGATGACCCGGCGGGCCGTGCAGCCGAAAGGGGAAGCGCGCGAAGGCTGGGCAATTTTCCGGGCGCTGTCAGATGTGGTCGGCAAGACGCTGCCCTATGATTCGGCCGACGCATTGCGCGAGGTTTTGCGGGAGGCCAATCCGATCTTTGCCGGGCTCGGTTACGCGCCGGGACACGAAGGCGCTGATGCGCTGAAAGCTAAAATAAGCGTCTCCTCTGACGGAGTCAGCAAGGCGCCATTCACTGCCGCAATTGGGGATTTCTATATGACCAATCCAATCGCGCGCGCATCAAAAACCATGGCCGAGTGTTCTCTACAGAAACAGGGTCTTGAAACTGCGGTAGCAGCGGAGTAGGGCGGCGCGATGAGCGGATTGATCGAACAACATGGCGTTCTGACGGGCTGGCTACTTGTGCTCGGCCAAATTGGCCTTTTCACGCTGATCCTGTCCTTGTCGATTGCCTTTTTGTTGCTGCTGGATCGCAAGGTTTGGGCGGCTGTGATGATGCGCAAAGGGCCGAATGTGGTCGGCCCCTTCGGCTTGATGCAGAGCTTTGCCGATTTCGGTAAGTTCCTTCTCAAAGAGATTATCATTCCGGCTGGGGCGAATAAAACCGTTTTCTTGCTGGCACCGATCCTGACGCTAACACTCGCCTTCGCTGCTTGGGCGGCGATCCCGGTGGCGCCAGGTTGGGTGATCTCGGATATCAATGTCGGTATCCTGTACCTGTTCGCGATTTCCTCGCTCGGCGTCTATGGCATAATCATGGGCGGCTGGGCCTCGAACTCGAAATACCCCTTCCTCGGCTCGCTGCGCAGCGCCGCACAAATGGTCTCTTACGAAGTTTCGATCGGCCTGATCATCATTACTGTTATCCTGCTGGCGGGTTCAATGAATCTGACCGAGATCGTCAATGCCCAAGATGGCGGCCTATTCACCTGGCACTTGTTGACCCTTGAGCACATTCTGATGTTGCCAGTCATGGTCGTCGCCTTCGTGATGTTCTTTGTCTCAGCGCTGGCGGAAACCAATCGCCCGCCCTTCGATTTGCCGGAAGCCGAATCCGAGCTTGTCGCGGGCTATCAGGTTGAATACTCCTCTACCCCGTACCTGCTCTTCATGTTCGGCGAATATCTCAACATCGTCCTGATGTGCGCGATGATGACTTTGCTCTTCCTGGGCGGTTGGCATGGTCCGGTGCCGCTTGGGGCCGACTTTGTGAACATGTTCCCAGCCTGGATCGTGAATCTCGGGCACCTGGCCTGGTTCATGGCCAAACTGGTTTTCTTCTTCTTCCTGTTCGCGCTCGTGAAAGCGGTGGTGCCGCGCTATCGCTATGACCAGCTGATGCGGCTTGGCTGGAAGATCTTCCTGCCAACAGCGCTCGCGGCCGTCGTAATTGTTGGTGGTTATGTTGTTTATGCGGGAGTTCAGGCATGAGTTTCGTCCAAACCATTCGCGGCGCGCTTTTGACGGATTTTCTCTCCGCCTTCGGCCTTGGCCTGCGCGAAATGTTCCGCCGCAAGGCGACGGTGAATTATCCGTTTGAGAAGAACCCGGTCAGCCCGCGCTTTCGCGGAGAGCATGCACTGCGCCGTTATCCGAATGGCGAAGAGCGCTGCATTGCCTGTAAGCTCTGCGAGGCGATCTGTCCGGCTCAAGCCATCACGATCGAAGCGGAACCCCGCGAGGACGGCTCGCGCCGCACGACGCGCTATGACATCGATATGGTGAAATGCATCTATTGTGGCTTCTGCCAGGAAGCCTGTCCGGTGGATGCGATTGTCGAGGGGCCGAATTTCGAGTTCGCCACCGAGACGCGCGAAGAACTTTATTATGACAAAGAGAAACTGCTGGCGAATGGGGATCGCTGGGAGCGACTCATCGCAAAGAATTTGGAACTGGACGCGCCTTACCGGTAGCGGCCGCAAAATGAGGGGCGGGTCACCGCCGGAGGAACTGGGGCTAAAACAGTGGAACTGATTGCCTTCTATATATTCGCGGCCATTGTGACCGTGTCGGCCTTGGCTGTGATTATGGCCAAGAACCCGGTGCATTCGGTGCTCTGGCTGATCCTGACCTTCTTCACCGCAGCGGGCCTATTCGTCCTGATTGGGGCTGAGTTTTTGGCGATGCTCCTGGTCGTCGTCTATGTCGGGGCGGTCGCTGTGCTGTTCCTGTTTGTCGTGATGATGCTCGATGTCGATTTTGTCGAGCTGAAACAGGGTACGCTCAGATATTGGCCATTTGCCGGGCTCATCGGCCTGGCCTTCATTGCCGAGATCGCGCTGGCCAGCTTCGCCCGTCAGGCGAGCACCAATACCAGCTTCGATGCCTCGCCGGGCGCAGACACCAATACCGAAGCGATCGGTCAGGTCATGTACACCGATTATTTCCTACTCTTCCAATTGGCCGGCTTGATCCTGCTGGTGGCAATGATCGGGGCGATTGTTCTGACGTTGCGCGAGCGCCCAGGCGTCAAGCGCCAGAATATCGCCAAGCAAACCTCACGGCGGCGTGAAGACGCAATCGAGAAGGTCGCCGTTGAACCAGGGCGGGGGATCTAGGCATGGAATTGACGATCAACCATTTCCTCACCGTGTCTGCGATCCTGTTCACGATCGGGGTTGTTGGGATTTTTGTGAACCGGAAAAACATCATTGTCATTCTGATGGCGATCGAGCTGATCTTGCTTTCGGTGAATATCAACCTGGTCGCTTTCTCGGTCTATTCCGGCACGATTGAGGGCCAGATCTTCGCAATGCTGGTGCTCACCGTCGCAGCCGCAGAAGCGGCTGTCGGGCTCGCCATTCTCGTCGTTTACTTCCGCAATCGCGGAGACATCGCGGTCGAGAGCGTCGACCTGATGAAGGGGTAGGGCACGATGTTACCTGATCAGTTTATCCAGTTTATCGTGCTTGGACCGGGGCTTGCGGCTCTGATTGCCGGGCTGTTCCAGAGATTTATCGGTGATCGCGGAGCCATGGTTGTGACCACGGCGACGGTCGGTCTGGCCGGGATCTTCTCGCTCTATCAATTGTTCGCATATGCGGCTGGCGCAGGCGGCGCGGGCCATGTTGAGCACGCCTCGCTCGCCGCCGATACAGGCGCTGCCACAAGTTATGTCGGCCAGCATATTATCCATCTCATAACCTGGATGGATGTTGGCGGTTTCAAAGCTGATTGGGCGATCCGCGTCGACGCCATGTCAATCGTGATGATGGCAGTGATCACGGGTGTTTCCGGCCTCGTGCACTTGTATAGCTGGGGCTATATGGCGGACGACCCGCACAAGGCGCGCTTCTTCTCATACTTGTCGCTGTTCACCTTCGCGATGCTGATGCTGGTCACCGCAGACAATTTCATCCAGCTTTTCTTTGGCTGGGAAGGCGTCGGCCTCGCCTCCTATCTGCTGATCGGTTTCTGGTATCACAAGGACGCGCCAAATGATGCGGCGATTAAAGCCTTTGTCACCAACCGGGTTGGCGATTTTGGTCTCGCACTTGGCATCATGGCGGTTTTCCTGGTCTTTGGGTCCGTCGAATTCGGCCCGGTTCTGACCGCGATCAAAGAGAATGCTGAAGTCGTGCCTCTGGCGCTGGCCGAAGCTGGCGCGGTTCGCGAGGTTGTGGTGCCATTCCTTGCCTGGGACATCCCGGCGCTGGAACTGATCGGCGTCCTCCTGTTCATCGGCGCGATGGGCAAATCGGCTCAATTCTTCCTGCATGTCTGGTTGCCGGATGCGATGGAAGGCCCTACCCCGGTGTCGGCATTGATCCACGCCGCGACCATGGTGACCGCGGGCGTTTATCTGGTCTGCCTGGTCTCTCCGATCTACGAGTACGCACCTTTCGCAGCCTCTATGATCGCCCTGATCGGCGCCGTAACAGCGCTCTATGCTGCAACCGTTGGAATGGCGCAGAACGACATCAAACGGGTCATCGCTTATTCCACCTGTTCACAGCTCGGTTACATGTTCTTTGCAGCAGGCATTGGCGCCTATGAAGCGGCCATGTTCCACCTGTTCACGCACGCCTTCTTCAAAGCTTTGCTCTTCCTCGGCGCAGGCTCGGTCATTCATGGCGCGCATCATGAGCAAGACATGCGAAACATGGGTGGCTTTGCCCGCTACATGCCGCTGACCTATGGCGCCATGATGATCGGGACGATTGCGATTATCGGATTGGGTATCCCGCATGTATGGGGCCTGTCGGGCTTCTTTTCCAAGGATGCGATCATTGAAACGGCCTTTGCGGCGGGCACCAATGGTGTGCCGTTTGCGCAGCTGGCTTTCTGGTTCGGGATTGTCGCGGCCTTGCTGACCAGCTTCTATTCCTGGCGCCTGATCTATATGACGTTCCACGGTCCGCGCGCTGAGCCGCATCATGATGAAGCACACGCGCATGATGATCACGGACACGGCCATCATCATGGCGATCCGCATGAGTCGCCCCTGGTCATGCTGATACCGCTTGGCGTGTTGAGCGTCGGGGCCGTGTTTGGCGGCTGGTATTTCTATGATGCTTTTGTCGGCCACGATTATAAAGAATTCTGGGACGGCGCGATTTACGCTGCGAAAGAAAATACGGTTCTGAAAGACAAGTATAATGTCCCGGAATGGGTGTTCTGGGCACCGCTCATCGTTACCGTGACTGGCTTTGTGATCGCGACTTTTACATACCTGTTCAATCGCGGTGTTGGCCAGCGCATCGCCGACAGTGGCGGCCCCTTGCACGGCCTGTTTGCCAATAAGTGGTACTTTGACGAGCTGTATAATGCGACCTTGGTGCGCGGTTCGGCCTGGCTCGGCGACCTGTTTAAAATCGGCGACAAGAAAGTTGTCGATGGCATCGGGCCAGATGGTGTGGCGTCGCTTGTTCGGTGGAGCTCACGGCGCCTCTCAGCCATGCATACCGGCTATCTCTATCATTATGCGTTCGTGATCATTGGGGCAGCCCTGGTCTTCGGCGCGATCCTGTTCTGGCGCAGCGGAGGCGCGGGCTAATGGATTTCCCAATTCTCTCGGCGGTCACGTTCTTACCGCTGGCTGGTGCCATTTTGATCCTCTTGATCCGTGCGCTCACGGGCGCACAAATGCGTCCTGATGGTAGCGAAGATGATCGCGTTCTCTATGCCGGCCTGTTGTTCAGTATAGCGACTTTTGTCGTCTCGGTGGTGATGTTCCTGAGCTTTGATACGTCCGGGACCGGCTATCAACTGGTTGAGGAAGTCGACTGGTTTGCGGGCGTTAAATACAAGATGGGCGTCGACGGCATGTCCGTTTTGCTGATCTTGCTGACGACATTGCTGACCCCGATCGCACTGATTGCCAGCATTGGCTCGATCAAACACCGCCTGACCGAATACGTGGTCTCCTTCCTGATCCTTGAAACCTTCATGATCGGTGTGTTCTGCGCACTCGATCTTGTCGTGTTCTATGTCTTCTTCGAGGCTGGATTGATCCCGATGTTTATCGTCATCGGCGTCTGGGGCGGGGTCGATCGGATTTATGCGAGTTTCAAATTCTTCCTCTACACACTGCTCGGCTCGCTCTTCATGCTGGCGGCGGTGGTTTACATGTACCTCACTGCGGGCACGTCAGACGTGGTGGTGCTGGAACAGTTTGAATTCTCCAAGAGCGCCCAGATCTGGCTCTGGCTGGCTTTCTTCTCGTCCTTTGCTGTGAAGCTGCCAATGTGGCCGGTCCATACCTGGCTGCCCGACGCGCACGTTCAGGCGCCGACAGCGGGCTCGGTCATCCTGGCGGCCGTGCTTTTGAAAATGGGCGGTTACGGCTTCCTGCGGTTCAACCTGCCTATGTTCCCGGATGCCAGCCTGTTCTTCCAGCCCTTTGTCTTTGTGGTGTCGGTTGTGGCGATCGTCTACGCGTCGCTGGTGGCCTGGCGTCAGACGGATATGAAAAAGCTGATTGCTTATTCATCCGTGGCGCATATGGGGTTTGTCACGCTCGGCATTTTCTCCTTCACCGAGATTGGTGTGCAAGGTGCGATTTTCCAGATGCTCAGCCATGGTCTGATTTCCGGCGCGCTCTTCCTGATTGTTGGCGTAGTCTATGACCGGATGCATACACGGGATATCTCCGCCTATGGCGGTCTGGTGCATCGCATGCCGGTCTATGCGAGTTTCTTCATGTTGTTCACCATGGCCAATGTCGGATTGCCCGGAACCAGCGGTTTTGTCGGCGAGATCCTGACCATGGTTGGCGCCTTCCAAGCCAATACCTGGGCTGCTGCGGGGGCCGCGCTCGGCGTGATCTTCTCTGCCGTTTACATGCTCACCCTGTACCGGCGCACGGTGTTTGGCGAGATTACCAATCCCGAATTGGACACCATCCAGGACGTCAACACAAAAGAGCTGATTTGCCTCGTGCCATTGGCGTTTGGGACGATCCTGCTAGGCATTCTGCCTAATCTCATTTTCGATATTACGCGTGAATCCTCACTTCACGCCCTCGCTCAGATGGCGGGAGGGTAAGGCTCATGTTTGATCTTGAAGCTATTCTGACCACAATCGCGCCAGAAATGCTGCTCGCGGCTGCGGGCCTGCTCGGTGTGACCATCGGGGCCATCTTCGGCGACCGGTTTAACGGGATTTCGTTTAAGCTCGGCGCATTGGTTCTTTTTGCGGCAGCCGTTCTAGCAGGGTACTATTGGGAAGGTGGCCGGGCGTTTGATGGCCTGGTCGAAACCACCAGCTTTGCCAATTTTGCCAAGATCGTGAGCTTTGTCGCGGGCGGTGTGGCTTTGCTGATGGCGGAAGGCTTCCTGCGTCGCCATCGGACCATGCGTTATGAATACTCATTGCTGGTAATTTTCGCGGCGCTCGGCATGGGCATCATCCTGTCGGCGACGAACTTCATGACGCTCTATCTCGGAGTCGAAACGCTGAGCTTGTCATCTTACGTGCTCGCATCCTTCCATCGTGACAGCCCGCGTTCAGCCGAAGCCGGCCTGAAATATTTCGTGCTGGGGGCGCTGGCCTCGGGCTTGCTGCTTTACGGAATGTCACTGGTTTACGGCTTTACCGGCAGCACCAGCTATGAAGTCATCGCCAGTTCAGACGCTTCAATGGGCCTGATGTTCGGCATGGTGCTGATGATTACGGGGCTTGCGTTCAAAGTGTCCGCGGCGCCGATGCACGTTTGGACTCCGGATGTTTATGAGGGCTCTCCAAGCCCGGTCGTCGCGTTCTTTGCGACAGCGCCGAAAATGGCGAGCATGGTGGTGTTTGCCATCGTCATGTACACCGCCTTCCCGCAGGCCATGGCGTTCGACAATTGGCAGATGATCATCGGCATCATTGCCGCGGCGTCGATGCTGATTGGGGCGATTGGGGCGTTGCCGCAGACCAATCTGAAACGCCTGCTTGGATACTCATCCATTGCGAATATGGGTTACGCTTTGGTGGCTGTGGCTGCCGGCGTGCAGTTCGGGGCTGGCTCCTTGCTGATCTTTATGACCGCCTATGTGATCGCTTCGCTCGGCCTGTTTGGCGGCGTGCTTTCGATGCGCCGCGAAGGCGGCATGGTCGAAAACATTGATGAGCTATCCGGATTGATCCGGCGTCAGCCCGGTCTGGCCACTGCGCTGACAATTCTGTTGGTATCGGTCTCTGGTTTCCCGCTCGCATTTGGCTTCCTCGGTAAGCTGGCTGTTCTTGAAGCCGGCTGGAATGCGGGCTTGATGCCACTGATTATAATCCTGGTGCTCAGTTCGGTGATCGCGATGTATTATTATCTGCGCATCGTCAAAATCATGTGGTTCGATGAGCAGGCCGAAGATTTCGAGTCTGTTGATGCTTGGGTGACCCTGACCGTCTATGTCACAGCTCTGGTCAGCGTCGCGCTGCTTATCTTCATCAATCCGCTGAGCGAGCTTGCAGCGTCAGCCGCGGCGAGTCTGATCTCGTGATCCAATCCGCGCCAGTTTACTGGTATGATGACATTGATAGCACGAGCGAAGAAGCCAAGCGCCGGGCGCGCCGGGGGGAGACCAGCGCTGTCTGGATCGCCGCGCGCCAGCAAAGCGCGGGCAAAGGCCGGCTCGGGCGAATCTGGGCCTCTCCCGTTGGCAATCTGTTCAGCACGGTTCTGTTCCCGGAGCCAGGTGGCTTGGCGATGGCCGCGCGCATTCCATTTGCCGCAGCCTTAGCTGTGCGTGACGCCTGTGTGGCCGCTATTCCAAACCTGCCAGCAAAGCTCAAATGGCCGAACGATGTGCGGATATCGGGCAAAAAGATCAGCGGCATCCTGACCGAGTCGGGTGAAACCAATGGCGTGATCTGGGTCGCGCTGGGGATGGGGATTAATGTTCAGCACGCCCCCGAAGGGGTAGGGCAGGATGCGACAAGCCTCATCAAGGAAGGCGCGTCGAGTGCGCTCCAACCTGAACATGTGCTCGAGGACCTCAGAATGACGCTTGCCAGTCGCGTGGAACAAGCCCGCCTGGACTTTGCAGAGCTCCTCAAAGCGTGGCTGGACCACGCTGAAGGATTCGGAGAGACGGTCGAGGCCGGGCCTGTGAATGACCGGATCGAAGGTGTGTTTGAAGGTCTGGCGCCAGATGGGGGTCTGATCTTGCGTTTGCGCGATGGTTCGACACGCACCATAAGGGCCGGAGACGTAGATTTGGTGAAACGGGTAAACTGATGCTTTTGGTCATCGATGTCGGCAACACGAATACAGTGTTTGCCCTTCATAGTGGGGAAGATTGGGTGTCGAGCTGGCGCAGCGCGACTGATGCGACGCGCACGGCCGACGATTATGCAGTCTGGCTCGGTACATTGATGCGCATGGAAGACCTGGAGCTCTCCAGGATCACTGGCTGCATCATTTCGTCTGTGGTGCCGCAGGCCAAGTTCAATTTCCGAAATCTTTCGCGGCGCTATTTCGATGCCGAACCCATGTTCGTCGGAGAGCCCGAAACCAAATTGCACGTTCCGATCCGAATTCGCCGTCCTGAACAGGTGGGCGCCGACCGATTGGTGGCGGCGATTGGCGCGCATCAACTCTATCCGGGCGCCAAGCTGGTCATTGATAGCGGCACGGCGACAACCTTTGACGTCGTCGGACCCGATGGCGGGTTTGAGGGCGGGATTATTTCGCCCGGCATCAACCTGTCGATGCGCGCCCTGCATGACGCCGCCGCACAGTTGCCGCGCATTGCGATTCAGCGCCCCCCGCAAACGATTGGCCAAGATACGGTCTCTGCGATGCAGTCCGGCGTATTTTGGGGCTATGTTGACCTGATTGATGGCTTAGTGCGTCGGGTGAAGGCTGAATATGCAGCACCACTGACCGTAATTGCCACAGGTGGCGTTGCGTCACTCTTTGAAGGGGCAAGCGATACCATAGATCATTTTGATCAGAGTTTGATGGAGGTCGGCCTGCTCGAGGTCTATCGCCGCAACACGAAAGATTAAACGGGGCATATGATCGACAAGACAATGGATGAACTCGTGTTCCTGCCACTCGGCGGATGCGGCGAGATCGGAATGAATTTGAACGCCTATGGCTACGGACCAGAGCATGACCGGCGCTGGATCCTGATCGACATTGGCGTGACTTTTGGCGGCGATGACACGCCGGGTATCGATTTGATCACCCCCGATCCCGCCTTCCTCGAAGACCAGGGCGATAAGATTGACGCGATATTTCTCACCCATGCCCACGAAGACCATATCGGTGCGATCGGGTTGATATTGCCGCGCTTGCAGACCAAGGCGCCGATTTATGCAACACCGTTCACCGCACACCTGGCCCAGGCCAAACTGATCGAACGCGGACAAAAAAAGACCAGTATCAATGTCCTGCCTTTAGGCGGGGAAGTCGAAGCGGGGCCTTTTAAAGTCCGATACATCACACTGACGCATTCGATCCCGGAGCCGAATGCATTGGCGCTCGAAACACCGCTCGGCACAATCCTTCATACCGGCGACTGGAAGATTGATCCTGATCCGCAACTGGGCTCAGAAACCGATGTAGCAGCGCTGACGGCATTGGGCGAGTCCGGCGTGCTGGCCATGATCTGCGACAGCACCAATGTGTTTGTCGAGGGCGAAAGCGGTTCGGAAGGGGTTGTGCGCCAGAACCTGATTGAGCTCATTGGAAGCCTGAAGGGCCGCGTCGCGGTGACGACCTTTGCCTCCAATGTCGCCCGTGTTGCCAGCGTCATTGAAGCGGCGCGCCTGGCGGGACGGAGTGTCTGCCTGGTGGGGCGTAGCATGCACAAGATTACGGATGCCGCCGTCGCCACAGGCGTGATTGCAGACTTGCCGGACCTGATCAGCGAAGACCAGGCTGGGAGCTTGCCGGATGATAATCTGCTATTTCTGTGCACAGGCTCGCAAGGCGAACCACGCGCGGCACTGGGACGGATTGCACGCGATGATCACCGTCATATCAGCCTCGGTGAGGGCGACACGGTGATCTTCTCCAGCCGGGTTATTCCTGGCAATGAGAAGGGCATTTATGACATGCAGAACGCGCTCGCCGAGAAAGGCGTGCGCATCATCACCGATAAGATGACGGATGGCCCCATTCACGTTTCAGGGCATCCGGCCCGGGATGAGTTGCGACGGATGTATCAATGGGTGCGGCCAAAAATTTCCGTGCCCGTACATGGCGAACGGCGACATATTGTTGAACACGCCGCCTATGCCAAGAGCCTTCAAGTCAGTGAGGCGGTGACGCCGAGAAACGGTGATCTCATTCGACTGGCGCCAGGTAGTGCCAAGGTGATCGACACAGTTCCGAATGGACGGCTTTATCTCGATGGAAACCGATTGGTTCCGGCTGAAAGTGAAGGGATCAAGGAACGTCGTGCGCTCTCCAATTGGGGCTATGTCAGTGTTGCGGTCGCGATTGATGAGAATGGCGAGGTGGTGGATGGGCCTTTGCTGACCGCGCGTGGTCTCTCCGAGCCGGATGGCAGTACGGCGGATGAAAGCCTGATCGAGGTAGACGAAGCGGTCGAAGACGCGATGAACGGCATGAAGCGGCGAAAGCGTCAGGATGAAGAAGAAGTCGAGCGTGTCCTGGCCCGCGCCGTCAAGAAAGCCTGCGAGCGGACGTTCGGTCGCAAACCCATTGTCGATGTGAGTGTGCTAAGGGTCTGATCAAAGGAGTTTTGATCATGGACGGATCATTCAAAATCGGCCCACTCAATCATGTCGGCGTTGCCGTGCCCGATATCGAGGCGGCGATGGACACGTATCGCACCTTGTACGGGGCGACTGACATTACGGAACCCTTCGACATGCCCGCTCAGGGCGTGAAGGTCTGTTTCGTCAATCTTCCGAATAGTCAGATCGAACTGATCGAGCCGTTGGATGAAAACAGCCCGATCCACAATTTCATTCAAAAGAATCCGCGTGGCGGGCAGCACCATGTATGTTTCGAAGTCGATGATATCAATATTGCCGTCACCGAAATGAAAGC
This sequence comes from Hyphomonadaceae bacterium, assembly GCA_024743315.1. Classification (GTDB taxonomy): domain Bacteria; phylum Pseudomonadota; class Alphaproteobacteria; order Caulobacterales; family Hyphomonadaceae; genus Henriciella. Next base: position 76,116 of record JANSWU010000003.1, on the reverse strand, counting down.
CCGTGGTGCGACGGTGTTAGGCGAGCCGCGCATCGGCGCGCACGGCACGATGATCATCTTTGTCCATCCCAAGAATTCAAATGGCGTCCTTGTCGAATTGATGGAAAGCCCGAAAGAGGGGCACCACTAAATGGACCCGGTCGGTTTTATTGTCGTTTTCGTCATCTGTTGGTGGCTGAGTTTCTTTTGCGTGCTGCCGATCGGTGTTCAGGGCCAGTTTGAAGATGATGGGCATGTCGTCGAAGGGACCGAAGAAGGTGCGCCGAAAGAGCCAATGCTGAAAAAGAAGATTCTATGGGCGAGCGCTGGCGCGATTGTCCTGACTTTGATCGCGCATTTCTTTGTCGTGCCGTGGCTGGCGGCCCAATAAGCAAAAACTCGGGATGAAAAAAAGGGGAGGCTGATAAAGCCTCCCCTTATTCATTTGACGATTTTTCAGCGTCTTAGAACTGGTAACGGATACCAATCTCATAGCGACGATCATTGTCGAAGACCGAGCGGGCAAATGTCTGCCCGGCTTGATCAACTTGCTGACGTGCCGTGGCTTGTGTGTCCAGCAGGTTCGCTGCCTGGAAACGTAGCTCGACATTGTCAGTCAGATCGAAGCGGAATGATGCGTCGAGGAACCCAATATCATCCTGAAGGATTGGGTTACCGGTTACGAAGTCACGATAAGAGCTGAAATACTCAGACCGCCAGTTATAGGCGAGACGTGCTTCGAAACGATCATCCTGATAGATACCGATAATGTTGTAGGACGTGTCCGACAAACCAAGCAGCTCATCGATCCCCCAACGGTAAACCGTCAAGAAGCCTTCAACACCGTCACCGTCCGTATCAAAGACCGGGGTCAGTGGCGTTGCTTCGGAACTGATCAGCGTCAGGTTGGCCTGAACACCGAGGTTTCCAAACAGTCCTGGAAGGTCTGTGAAGAATTGCTGGTAAGCAAATTCGACACCTTCAACGGTACCATCATTCAAGTTGAGATTGCTGTTAGCAACAATCGGAACTTCGAACCCATCCAAGGTTACAACGTCGATCGTTTCAGTTCCGTACACAATGATGTTCTTCAGGTCTTTATAGAAGGCAGACACAGAGAACTGACCTTCATCGCCGAAGTACCATTCGTAGGATAGATCGAAATTGGTCGCTTCGATTGGCTCCAGCAATGGGTTTCCGCCGAACAGATTGATCTGATCAGGCACAACACCCTGGATCACAGGAGGTGCCACCGTGTTGTCGACAACGAAGCCGAGGGCGCCAACGGCGGTCTGTGAAGCGTTGATCGCTGCGATGTCAGGACGCGTAATCGCCTGGCTCGCCGCAAATCTGATGATCATCTCATCATTGAGCTCATACTTCAGGTTGAGCGATGGCAGGACATATTCATAGCTGCTATCCACCGCATTTGGCGCGTTTGGCGTGTCGAACAAGGCTGCCATTTGCGGCAAGAAGTCACGAGGCTCTGTGTTGTCCGTCGGATCATCCGGAGCGAACTCCGCATATCCTAGGACGCCGCCGCCGGTATTCTCCGTACGGACATAGCGTAGACCAACGTTACCGCTAAGGGCCTGACCGTTGTCGAACTCCTGGCCGAAATTGATCATACCATAGAGGTTGATCGTTTCTTCCTTGACGTTGCCGTCAATCCCGCGGCCGGCATAGTCAATCACGCCGTTCTGGCGCAACGGTACCCAGTCACCAATTTGCAAATTGCCATCCGCATTGATGCCAGAGCCCAAGAGCGGCTCGTTAGAGAGACCGTCAACAAAGGCATCAATGTCCGACATCAGGGCTTGGCGTGGGAAGATCACAGATGTGATGTCACCCACAAAGACGCCGCCGCCCTGGAAGTTGCTGTAATCGAATTCTTCGTAGAAGTCTTGGTTCTCAAGGTTTGCATATGGCAGGTAGCCGCCGGCCCATGGTGGCGCGATGCCGCCCCAGTTGAGGCCTGCACTGCGGTTGCGCTGTTCGCGCTCCGAGTAACGCGCCCCGAATTTGACCGAGTCAAACCAACCGTCATTCTCGAACTCATAAGTAGCATCGCCACGGAATGCGACGAGGTCACCCGTATTGTCTTCATACTGGTCAGCTGCGTAGAGCGGGAAGTTGAAGCGAGGATCGCTCAGGTTTCCGAATACGCCTGGATCAGCGCCGCGGAAGGTGCCGCCCCAATCCGCGAGACGAACTTCGTCAGAGATGAACAGATTGATCCGGGGATCTTCTGGATCTGAGAAATTGAATGCGTAATCGGCAAAGTGGTTACCACCGGCCCAAAGGCGCTCCAGTGTGGCTTCCGCGTCTGTGTATTGACCATCAAGTTCGATGAACCACTGATCGTTCACGCGCCATTTCAGATTTGCGCTGAAATCTTGTGTGATTGATTCATTTCGCTGATTGATCGCAAGCGACTGAAGCGGGGTCTGCAAGTTGCCGGTCTGGCCCAGCCAGTCACGAAGGTTGTTCGAGACAAGACCTGATTCCATAAGACCGCCATCAATCGCGAACAATTGCTCACAGATGCCGTCGCCGCCATTGGCCGCTTCTCCGTTGCCGTTACAGCGCGGGATGCCGGCTGATGTGAACGGCACGATGCTGCGGGTCGCAGGGCCACCGAGGATGGTCCAGTTCGCCCAGGATTCCGCATCGGTAAAGAATTCAAGCGTGTTTTCCTGAGTCAGGATGTCGTTCTCAACACGCGTGGCTTTGACGGTAAGCTCCATATCGCCATCTGGCGAACGCCACTGTCCAGCGAGATAGTAGCTGTCTCTCTCGCGATCGATGCGCGAGTCGCGCGCCTGCCAGCCGCCAGGAAGCGCGATCGTTTGACCGTCAATATCCGGATGCGGAATGGCCATTAACTGACCATACTGGAAGCCTTGTACAGAGGACTGTAGCTCGGAGGTTGAGAAAGAGCCCAAGAGACCGAACTCACCAGAGTCTGTATCCCAACGATTGCCGAGAATGACACTGTAGCCGGGAGAGAACTCTTCACGTTGGTCCGTAAACGTACCGTCTGCGACCGCTACGGCAACAAGCCCGTCACGATCAAATGGTTCAAGAGTACGAAGGTTCACCGTACCAGCAATGCCACCTTCAATCATATCGGCGGTTTGGTTTTTGAAAACGTCAACCGCGCCAATCAGATCTGGTGGAATACTGGCCCATTCCAGAGCGCGTCCGCCATTCGCAGAAAAGGCGTCACGACCGTTAAACTCAGAACGGACATATTGCAGGCCACGAACGATGTTGCCCGAGCCCTCAGGGGATGGGAAGTCGCCATCGCTGCCGCCAAGTTCAAAACGCTGGGTTACAACCCCAGGAACACGCGCGAGCGCTTCAGCCACAGAAAGATCTGGCAACTGAGAAACGTCAGAGGCAGTGATCGAATCAACGAACGTGTCGGAATCGCGTTTTAGGTTCCGGGCGGTTTGCAGAGCGCCGCGGACCCCTTGAACAACGACCACGTCCTGACGGGCCTCGTCTTCAGTTGTGTTATCGCTAACATTTTCAACCGGCGTTTCGTCGGCTGCGTCGTCTTGAGCCATCGCGCCTGGTAGGCCGAATGCGGCAACCATGGCGGTAGTCCCAAGAAGCATAAATTTGTTTGGTCCTTTACGACCAAGTCTCGACTTCGAATTCACTGATTTACCTCCCTAAATCGAACTCAGTGACATTTTTCAAAAGAGCAAACCCGTAAGTTGTGCGCTCTTGTATGTGCGCGGTGAACAGGCAAAAAGGATGCCATGACAACCGCCCAAACTGTTATTGAACTGATACCTTCCCCTGAAGTTGGATCGCCGGAACGACCACACGTTTTCCTCGCCTTTGTTTCACGTCTCACACCAATAGGTTTTGAGCATGTTTTTTAGTTTTGATAGCGCTATCATTTTTTCTTCCTTTTAGGCAAGAGGCGAGTCATAAAACTGAGATATAAAAGGCAGCGAGGGAGGAAACGTGAGCCGCATATCCAAAATATGTGTTCTGGGAGGAGGCACTGCCGGTTGGATGACCGCAGCGGCACTTTCTAATAAATTCAGCGCATTAGGCTTGAATATTGAACTCGTGGAATCCGATCAAATCGGTACGATTGGTGTCGGTGAGGCAACTTTGCCACACATTCGTTTTTTTAATCAGGCCCTTGGAATCGACGAACGTTCTTTCATGAAAGCCACCGAAGCAACGTTCAAGTTGGGAATCGAGTTTTGCGACTGGGGCAAGCTGGGGGATCACTATATCCACCCGTTTGGGGATTACGGGATTCCGCTGCATGGTTTGGATTTCCATCAGTTTTGGTTGCGCTTGAATCAGCAAGGGCTCGTGTCTCGCCTTGACGACTATTCTTATCCGATCATCGCTGCGGAACAGGGGCGTTTTCAGATGCCCGGTGAAGACCTGAATCAGATCGGTTCTAATTTCGGCTACGCTTATCAGTTCGATTCAAGTCTCTATGCGAAATTTTTGCGCACGTATTGCGAGGGTAATGGCGTCAAGCGCACGGAAGGGCGCGTGACCGACACCGAGTTGAATCCAGAGACCGGCAACGTGGACAAGATAAAGCTTGAAAGTGGCGCCGAAATTGAAGCGGATCTTTTCATCGATTGCTCCGGATTCCGCGGCATTCTGATCGAGCAGGCACTAGAAACCGGATATGACGATTGGAGCCATTGGTTGCCTTGTAATCGTGCCGTCGCGGTGCCGTGCGAAGCGCGTGGAGAAATGGTTCCTTATACACGTGCCACGGCGCGCCAAGCAGGTTGGCAATGGCGCATTCCGCTACAGCATCGAACCGGCAATGGGCACGTCTATTGGAGTGAATTCATCTCCGATGATGAAGCCACGCATCAGCTTATGAGCACGCTGGAGGGACCGGCTTTGGCAGAGCCGAAGCAGCTCTTCTTCAAAACCGGGCGCCGACGGAAATTCTGGAATAAGAATGTTGTCAGTATCGGTCTATCCGGGGGCTTCCTGGAGCCGCTGGAATCAACCTCAATCCACCTCATTCAAGAGGGAATCACCGCCCTGATTGAGCTATTTCCGATTGAGCATGTCGATCCACTGGACGTGGAGGAGTATAATGATCGTATGGGGCTGGATTTCGAGCGCGTGCGCGACTTTCTTTTGCTCCACTATGTTGCCACACAACGCGATGACAGTGAGATGTGGCGATACTTCCGCAGCATGGAACTGCCCGACAGTCTGGAAGAAAAGACACAGGCTTGGATGTCGCGGGGCTATGTTTTGAAATATGAGTTTGGCGTGTTTCTACCGCCGAGCTGGGTGGCGGTCATGCTCGGGCAAAATCTTATCCCGACCGGACATGATCCTCGTGCCGATCGCCCGGACCAATCAGAATTGGAGCGGGTGCTAGAGGATATAAAATCCAGGACAATGCATGCAGTTGAGCAAACGCCGCGACAAGGCGATTTTCTTGCGCGTTATGGCGCAGCGTCACAATCGCCGCAGCTCGTCGCGGGCGCAGCGTCTTAAATGGTAGAGCCCCATGCGCACTGAACGATTTGATATTGTTGTTTGTGGCGACGGCTTCGCGGCCGCTATGACGGCGATGAGTTTGCTCCGGGAATTGCCGTCAAATTATGCGATACATTTCGTGCGCTCTGGCAACTCGACTGAGGCAGATATTCTATACGGGAGTGTAACAGCCCCTTCAGCCTATGACTTTCTTAGAAAATTGGGGCTGGATGAGCCGGCACTCTTCACCCGGTCCGGGACCTCGTTTTGCTACGGAACGTGGTATCAAAATTGGCTCGGCGGACGGTCTTGGATGCAGGGCTATGCGCAACCCTTTCAAAATATCGCGGGCGTCCCATTGGTGCATCATCTGACGCGGGCAGAGCTGCCATTGGAACCCGTTCTAGTGTCTGCACAAGCCGCGTTGAAGGGAAGATTTGCGCACCCGCCTGAGGATCCAAATGTGCCGCTATCGCGCGCCGAGTATGGATATCAGTTTTCGGTCGCGGATTGGACGCGTTTGCTTGAGGCAGAAATCGCCAAAAGTTCAATTACAACTTACGGCACCCCGCTCGCCCGCATTGATTTTGACGATTTCGGGCATGGAGCTGTGCGGCTTGAGTCCGGCGAGGTGCTAAAAACTGATCTGATTGTGGATTGCACAGGTCCAGAGAGACGGGCCTTGAGTGAGTTTGGCGGCAAATTTGTTGAGAACAGATCCGTCTTTTCATCTTCGACGCGCGCCGCGGCGCCAGAGCTCGGATGGCCGCACCGCATTGTCGAAGCGGACCCTTTCGGCTGGACCTCTAAAACTCATTTGCAGCAAGCGATTGATACCGTGCGGGTTCAGTCCATTGATGCACCTCGAAATATGCCAGGCATAGAGTTTGCGCTCGGATCTGTTGATGTCGCGTGGATCGGAAATTGTGTGGCGATCGGTCAAGCGGCGTGTGCGCTTGAGCCGCTCACGCCGGCTCCGATGATTCTGCTGCAACGTGATATAGAGCGTTTGCTGGAGCTTATCCCGCTTTCTGACGATTCGAACGCGGAGCGGCGAGAGTTCAATCGCCGTTTCAAAGATGATGTTGATCACGCAGCTTTGTTTCAGGGCGCGTTTTACTGTTCTGAACAGGAGCCTCGAAGCGACTTCTGGAGGCTGGCTGCGACTACCGCGCAATCCCCCAAGCTCAAGCGTAAAGTGGCACAATTTGAGAATCGCGGGGTTTTAGTACGCTTCGATCTTGAGCCGTTCAATGACGAAGACTGGACCATCCTCCATTTTGGACTGGGGCGTCGGCCGAGGCATTATGATTTACAAGCGCAACAATTGTCTGAGGCGCAAGCGCGCACTGAACTAGCGCGAATGCGACAAGCGATTGAGCAGATGGTGCCGCGTATGCCGCCGCATCATCTTTATGTCGCCAACATGAAAAAGTATTTTGAGAAACGAAATTATGCCTGAAGCGATTAAACAGATCACGATTGTTGGCGGCGGGTCCGCAGGCTGGATGACGGCAGCGGCGCTCTCCAGCCTATTGCCGCCGCACGCTGTTCAAATCTCCTTGATCGAGTCGGAGCAGATCGGGACGATTGGTGTTGGTGAAGCGACGATCCCGGATGTGATCAACTTTAACGCCATGCTGGGCATCCCCGAGCAGGAGTTTTTGAAAGCGACGAATGGCACGTTCAAGCTCGGCATAGAATTCGTCAATTGGGGTCGGATCGGCGAATCTTATCTCCACCCGTTCGGTCAGCACGGCGTCGATATGAACGGGGTTGATTTTCACCAGTTCTGGATGCGGTACAAAGCCCGTCATCCAGAGAGTGAAATTCAAAATTTCAGTCTCAGCGCGGTCGCAGCCAAGCACCATAAATTCACATTGCCTGAGAATGATCCGCGCTCTGTTCTTTCGCAAATCCGCTATGCATATCATTTCGATGCAACCGCCTATGCCAAGTATTTGCGGTCTTATGCCGAAGCGCGCGGCGTACGCCGGATTGAAGGCAAGGTCACCAGCGTAGAGCAAGTGCCAGAGACAGGTTTCATTAAGTCCGTGACACTGGAAAGTGGCGAGTGCATACCGGGGGACCTGTTCTTCGATTGCACCGGATTCCGGGCCTTGTTGTTGGGGCAGGCGCTGGGCGTCGATTTTAAAGATTGGTCGCACTGGTTGCCTTGCGACACAGCGCAGACGGTTGCGTGCGAGCGATCTGGGCCATTGCGCGCCTATACGGTCTCGACCGCCAAGACAGCCGGTTGGCAATGGCGTATCCCAACTCAGCATCGCACCGGCAATGGGCATATATATTCCAGTGCGTTCATGCGCGATGATGAGGCGATTGAGAGCCTGCTCGCAGACCTGGATGGCGCGGCGCTTGGCACACCGCGCAAGATCAAGTTCCGGACTGGTCATCGCGCCAAATTCTGGGAAAAGAATTGTATCGGGATTGGCCTCTCCAGCGGCTTTCTTGAGCCACTGGAATCGACGTCTCTGTTTCTGATCCAGGAAGGCATCAGCAAACTCATTGCCTTGTTCCCGACAGCCGACATGCCGGCGACCGTGACCCGGGAATATAACCGGCTGTTAGAGAAGAAGTTTGAACAGGTGCGGGACTTCATCATCCTGCACTACAAGGCCACGCAACGAGATGACTCCGAATTCTGGATTCAATGCCGGAACATGGATGTTCCAGACAGCCTCACAGAAAAGATTGAACTATTCGAAGAGGCGGGTCGGTTCTTTCGGTATGAAGACGAATTGTTTTCGAAGCCAAGTTGGGTGGCTGTGATGTTGGGCCAGAATATCGTGCCGCGCTCGGTCGATCCGATCGTCAATACGATCGATGAAGCGCAGATAACGAATAGCTTGAATTCTATGCAAAGGGCAATGGACACCGCAACGGCGAAAATGCCGACGCATGAAGCCTTTCTCAGAAAATATGCGTGGGCCGCCGAGCCCATGTTGAGTTGATGGATGTAAAGATATGAACGACCAGAACATCAAAGATATCGTGATTGTCGGAGGCGGAACGGCCGGTTGGATGGCCGCGTCCGCGATTTCAATCCTGTTGCGGAATCCGTCCGTGAAAATTCGCCTCATCGAATCCGAGCAGATCGGGACCGTCGGGGTCGGCGAGGCGACGATTCCGCATATCCGGTACTTTAATCAGTTGCTCGGTCTGAATGAGAACGACTTCCTGAAGCGGACGAATGCGACATTCAAAGTGGGCATTGAATTCGTCAATTGGGGCCAAATTGGCGACCGTTATTTCCATTCCTTCAGCCCCTATGGCGTGAACATGGAAGGCGTACATTTCCATCATTTCTGGTTGCGCCATGCTCGCAAGGAAGGTGCCCCACCTGCAGATGATTACAACCTGCATTGTCTGGGATCTAAGCTCAGTAAATTTGCGCATCCAAAACCCGAAATGCGCGGGTCGCCTCTGAGTTCGATTGAGTATGCGTTTCAGTTTGATGCTGCCTTGTATGCCAAATATATGCGCGGTGTTGCCGAATCGCGTGGTGTTGAGCGGATCGAAGGCAAGGTGGTCGAGGTCAAACAACGACCAGAAGACGGCTTTATAGACAGCGTCGTGTTAGAGTCTGGTCAGGCCGTGTCTGGCGACCTGTTCATTGATTGCTCGGGGTTCCGGGGGCTGTTAATCGAGCAAACGCTCAAGACTGGATATGATGACTGGTCGCATTATCTGCCGGTCAACCGCGCGGTTGCGCAGGGCTGTGAATCCGACGGCCCGCCAATCCCTTATACGCGGGCGACTGCACATAAAGCGGGATGGCAATGGCGGATCCCGCTGCAGAACCGGATCGGCAATGGTCACGTTTATTGCAGCGAATATATCAGCGATGATGAGGCCTATGCCCAACTCAAATCAGGGCTGGATGGCGCGCCGTTGAAGGAGCCAAAATTCCTGCGCTTCACAACCGGCGTGCGGAAGAAGGCTTGGAACAAGAACGTGGTGTCCCTGGGGCTGGCTAGCGGGTTCCTAGAGCCATTGGAGTCGACCTCCATCCATCTCATTCAGACCGCAGTGGCACGGCTAATGACCAATTTCCCGGACAAGAATTTCAATCAATACGACATCGATTTCTACAATCAAAAGACGCTATTGGAGTATGAGCAGGTTCGAGATTTCCTAATTTTGCACTATTGCGCCACGCAACGAACTGACAGCCCGTTTTGGAATTATGTTCGTACGATGGAGCTGCCAGAGTCGCTCAGACAACGCATAGACATTTATATGGAAAATGGTCGCCTCTACAGAGAGAATAATGAACTGTTCAGCGAAAACAGCTGGTTTGCCGTCTTTGAAGGCCAGAATTTACGACCAAAGCGATATCACCCAGTCATTGATAATATGTCTGACGAAATGTTGGATCGGCGGATGTCGGAGATTCGGCGCGCGATGTATAAGTGTCTCGATGCGTTCGAAGATCACGCCACCTACCTTCACAGATTGGTGCAAAGCGCGTAAGTTCTCCTTGGGAGAAGTGGGGATCTGTCAGTCAAAGGCCGTTACAATGAAAAACGCGAATAGAATACTTTTCTCAACCATATTGCTGGCTTGCAGTATGGGTCTAGCGCAAGCGCAGGAGCAGGAAGCTGAAGCCTCCGGCGAGCGTGTGCTCGATACGGTAGAAGTCTTGGGAGTCCAGAACGATGCTGCCATGGCGGCATTCCGGGCTGGCGATTTTGAGACCGCTGAGGTCGAGTTTCTCGATAACGCCATGTGTGCCTTGCGCCGCGAACGTAACCTTACGAGCTCAATTCGAACGGCACAGAGCAATTCGGTTCGGGCCGATCTCTTCGCGACGGCCAGCAATAATGTCGACTCAGGGGCGTCCTCGCGCGGTGCCAGCGCTGGTAGCGGTCAGCAAACGCCGACCGGTGTGGGTGCTTTCGATGACGTTGCAGCGCGGAATATAGAAAGCACATATGACCGCACATGTGAGAAGCGTGCGCGGCAGCTTTATTTTGCAGGATTGTCTCAAATCCAATTGGGTAAAACGAACGAAGCCCTGCGGAATTTCGAGCGCGCAACCAGCGACAGTAAAATCCTGTACGACGCCCATTATAAGATCGCCTTGATCAAATTGCTGAACGGCGACTCAAAAACCGCAGAATCTGAACTCAAGAAAATCGAAGGCATTTTGAAAAGGTGCCGGGATTGTGAAGCGAAACAAGAAATTGTCGAACGCCGTGACCATTTGCGCATGGCGCTGAGCGGCGAAGTCAAACTTCAATAGGCGATCATTGGGATCTCTTGCTTTAAAACTGTCAAAAATCGCAATCCGACTTCAATTGCTTAATGGCCATTTATGACAAGCTATGGTAGCGCTAACATTATCCGTGAGAGTTCAACGAATAACGCCAAAGTGATACTCATCGCGAAAAAAATGTCCGGGAACTGGGCCCGACGAAATAGGGAGGAGAAACCGATGAAAACTGTAAAATCCGTAATTGCGATGAGCACGCTTGCGGCTGCTCTGGCATTCGCGCCAACCGCGTTCTCAGATCCAAATTTTGAAGTGGAACCCGTCAGCCATGTCAGTGTGCCTGGGGACCTGCTGCATAACCCTCTGGCGATCAAATGGAATCCAGAAGGCGGAAATAAGCGCGTATCTATTGTAGAAGCGGAAGGTGTTCCGGGCGGACAGGCGATCCAATTCCAAATCAGACGCCGAAACATCAAAGAACCTTGGAATATCCGCATGCGAGCTCCGTATGAGCAAGATGTTTCAAAAGGCGAGCAGATTGAGATCTATTTCTGGGCCCGTGCCGAAAAGATCCCGAGAGGCAAAGATGCGGGTAGAATCGGCGTTGTGCTGGGGCGGAATGTTGAGCCTTATGACACAGTAATCAATCAGGAAATTATGCCTGGTGAAGACTGGAAAATGTACAAGGTCTCGGGTCTGGCAGAGAGCGATTTCAAAGTCTCTGAGTCAGATATGGGGTTCGATTTAGCGTTCGAGAAACAAACCATTCAATTAGGGCCATTCTTCGCGGTCACGCGCGGCGCGAGCACTGAATAACGCGCGCTGGGAAGGGGCTCCGGCATGTATCTCGGGATTGATATCGGTACATCCGGGGTCAAAACGATCATCATTGACGCATCCGGCGAGGTCGTTGCTCAGGCAACGGCCTCGTTGCCGGTATCGCGGCCGCAACCATTATGGTCTGAACAAGACCCTGCAGATTGGTGGCGCGCGACAGGCGTCGCCGTGCAACGTTTGCCGGACCATGATCGGCGCGCCGTAAAGGCAATCGGCCTGGCCGGGCAGATGCATGGCGCCACACTGCTGGATGAGGCCGATCAGGTCATTCGCCCAGCGATACTTTGGAATGATGGGCGCAGCGCAGATGAGTGCGCAATCTTGGAAAGCGCTTGCCCGCAGCTGCACAATATTTCTGGCAACCTCGCCATGCCCGGGTTCACAGCGCCCAAGCTGATCTGGCTGAAGACCCATGAGCCTCAGCATTTTAGCCGTGTCAAAAAGGTCTTGCTGCCAAAAGACTATATTCGGTTCAAAATGACCGGCGACTATGCGACGGACGTATCTGACGCCGCCGGCACACTTTGGCTCGATGTAGAAAAACGCGCTTGGTCTGAGGATCTGCTCAAAGCCTGTGATCTGACCATCGAGCAGATGCCACGCGCATATGAGGGCTCTGAGATTACCGGCCAACTCCGCGATCGCGTGGCGCAGGAATGGGGCGTGCCGAATGCAACGCCTGTGATTGCAGGCGGAGGGGACAATGCAGCTGGTGCGGTCGGGATTGGCGTGTTCGGGGTAGGGGATGCCTTTCTCTCGCTCGGCACCTCTGGCGTCTTGTTTACAGCGGATGCTTCGTATCGCCCGAATGCGAGCAGCGGCGTTCACACCTTTTGTCACGCTCTGCCGGACGTCTGGCACCAAATGTCCGTGATGCTGTCGGCGGCCAGCTGCCTTGATTGGGCAGTGCGGCTGACCGGTCTCGCAAATGTCGGGGCATTGATCGCTGCTGCAGACGCCGCGGACGAATTTGGCAGGTCGAGATCGCTATTTTTGCCTTATCTGTCTGGGGAAAGAACCCCACACAACAATCCCAACGCGCAGGGGGTTATCTTCGGCCTCACGCACGAAAGTGATGCAAGCACGGTCGCGCAAGCCGTTTTGGAGGGGGTGGCGCTTGGGTTCGCAGATGGCCTGGATGTGTTGGCCTCCGCAAATGATATTGAAGCGATTAGCGTCATTGGTGGCGGTGCCCGCTCCGCCTATTGGGGACGGATCCTTGCCGCAGCGCTGAATAAGACTCTGATCTATCGCAAGAATGCCGATATCGGACCGGCACTCGGCGCCGCGCGACTGGCTCAGATGGGTGCACAGGGTTTGCGGAAACCCGACTTTGACGCGCCAGAGATTGAATATGAAATCGAAGCCAAGCCAAGCGAAACACGTTTTATGGCGGAGCAGCTTGAGCGCTATCGGGCGCTTTATCGCGGCACCCAAAATATACTCTGAAGGATTAGACCATGTTTGATACGACCAGCTTTTATGAGGGGATCGGCCCCATCGCTTACGAAGGCCCAGAGAGTGCGAACCCACTCGCGTATCGCTATTATGATAAAGATCGATTGGTGCGCGGCAAACGCATGGAAGATCACCTTCGTCCCTCCACGTGTTATTGGCACACCTTCTGTTGGGACGGGTTCGACGTATTTGGCGCCGGCACGTTCAATCGCCCCTGGCACGCCCTTGCGGGCCAGGAAATGGCGGAAGCCAAGCTCGAAATAGCGTTTGAGTTTTTCGCCCGGCTGGGGTGGCCCTATTTTGCCTTTCACGACGTCGATGTAATGGCGCCTGCTGAGACGATGACGGAGCATACAGAAAACTTTGCGCGCATCTTGGATCCGCTGCAAGCGCAGATGGAACGCACTGGGATGAAGCTCCTTTGGGGAACTGCAAATGTCTTCAGTCATCCACGCTATATGGCGGGCGCTGCCACCAATCCGGATCCAGAAGTCTTCGCCTGCGCAGCGATGCAAATTCGTCAGGCGCTTGAAGCGACCCATCGATTGGGCGGAGAGAACTATGTTCTATGGGGTGGCCGCGAAGGGTATGACACGCTGCTGAATACGGATCCCGGCCAGGAACTGGACCAGCTGGGGCGCATGCTCTCTTTGGCGGTCGAACACAAGCACAAGATCGGGTTCAAAGGACCGCTTTTGATTGAGCCAAAACCACATGAGCCGACCAAGCACCAATACGACCGAGATACACAAACCGTCTTCGGGTTTCTGCAACGCTATGACCTTCTGGACGATGTAAAAGTGAATATCGAGACCAATCATGCGACACTGGCAGGCAATGCCATGGATCATGAGATCGCAATGGCCTTCGCCCATGACATATTTGGATCTATCGACGCCAATCGCGGCGATCCGCAGAATGGCTGGGACACAGATCAGTTCTGGATGGAGCCGCTGGAAATCACACGATCAATGATTCACATTCTGAAGCATGGCGGCTTTACAACAGGCGGGTTCAATTTCGACTCCAAAGTTCGACGTCAGAGCATTGATGCAGAAGATCTGTTCCACGGTCATATCGGGGGGGTAGATGCCCTGGCACGCGGTCTGCTCGCCGCCGACGCGATCCTCGAAGATGGAACGTATGAAGCGTTTCTATCAGAACGTTACAATGGCTGGTCAGAATCTTTTGGTAAGTGGATATTCGAGCATGCGTCGCTCGAAGACATCGCGGCCAAGGTCGAAGCCGGCGGAATCGAACCGTCGCCACGTTCCGGACGACAAGAGATGTTGGAAAACTTGCTCAATCGATTTGTGTAGGCGCCGCCGCGGATTGCCGGATCACGAGTTCATGGTCGAGGGTCAAGTTCTCGGTTCGCGTCGGGACTTTTGCTTTGCTTTGCGCCACACGCCGCGCCAGGATTTCTATCGCCGAGCTAGCCATATCCCGGATGGGTTGGCGTACGGTCGTCAATGGCGGCCAAAGCGCTGAAGCGTTTGCAGTGTCATCGAAGCCGACGATTGAAACGTCTTGAGGGACGCGCAACCCGGCTTGATGGGCCGCGGCGATGGCGCCAGCGGCCATATCATCATTACAAGCAAAAATCGCGGTGGGTGGCTTTGGGCGGGATAAAAGCTTGCTCGCGGCCTGCATGCCCGAAACATAAGTAAAGTCGCCCGAAACGATGAGGTCTTCCTCGACCACTTTATCGCGTTCGCGATAAGCATTGCGGTAACCGGCCAGGCGCAATTCACTCGACATATGGTCCGGTGGACCTTTGATGAGGCCGATCTGATTGTGGCCAAGGTTGAGAAGGTAGCCGGTCATTTCTCCTGCTGCCGCTACATCATCCATACGGACGCTCGGCCCGGTATAGGCATCGAGTTTGGGGCTGACACAGACAAAAGAAATTCCGGTGCGCTCGAGCGTATCAATCAGTTTTGGATCGTCGGACAAGGGCGGTACGACGATCAGTGCTTGTATGCTCGTGTCCAGAAACCGTTTCTCGATCTGCTCAAGATCGACCATGTTATCGTCGACCAGGGGTTCTTCGACGATCAAATAGTGGCCGAGCTTGCGACACGTATCGAGGGCCCCGAGCAGGAATTCACTAAGATAACCATAGCTCGGGTTCCTGTAGATCAACCCGATAAACAGACCCGCGCGCCCAGCCAGGTTTCGCGCCATAATATTGGGGCGATAGTTCAGTTCGCGCATGGCCGCTTGCACGCGCTTACGCGTTGTTTCCTTAACCGCGCTCTGATCATTGAGCACGCGCGACACAGTCATTTGGGACACACGTGCGAGTTCTGCAACGTCCTTAATCGTGGCGGTCTGTTTCTTATTCATCAACAAGAGTTCAAAACCCCTTCGTCCATCCTAAACGGATCTTTTCTTGTCGCAAACTATGAGCCAATTGCGACTCATTCGTGAAAATTGCGATTTGTGACGTTCCAGATGCTGACAGTTTGCAACCCGTCCGCGATCATGCCTGGTTTTGAAGCCAGAACGGATCGCGGACTGTGCATCTTAGTCGCAATTTGGAGCGGCATCCTGATCCTCTTCGAGGCGAATTTCTGACACGCCCAGTGTTTGACCCGCCTCTGCAGAAATGATCAGCGGTCGTTTGATCACATCCATTCTGATGCCGAGGTCCGCATAACAGGACAAACTGAGGCGCACTTCACTCCAGTCTTCATTCAGATCAACAGGCAAAAAGGCGTCGCAAGCCTCTGCATCGCAGCCCATGCCAATCTCAACGGAGGATTCGCCATTTAGAGACTTGGCCTCGAAGACTAGCTCCATTGCACCATTCGCTTCGCGTGACAGATCAACCGGATAGCTGGATGCGATCAGGAAATCCTCTTCGCCGGTTTTAAACTCGATTTTCAGAGAGTCTTCTTGTGCCGCGCGATCATAAGCGGTGACGATGAGCCCGGCAGATTCGAACGGCAGAGAGGTCACGGGCGAGCCGTAGCGGATGATTTCCCAGGGTGCGGGGAGCTCACCTTTCGAGAAGAAGACACTCTTGTTCGCCGCCGTGCTTTGGGACAATCCAGACTCTTCGGGAAGCTGTTCAAGATTGCCATTATCGCCATACGACAAGCCATATCCGAATGCGAACAATGGATCGTAAGGCTCTTTGTGTACGTTTAGCTCAACCTGAGTAGCAAGCTTCGGCCAGGAATAAGACAGTCGCCCGGTAAAATCGAAAGACGGATCGGTCTGAAACAGCATGTCAGCAATACCGCCGCCTTCTGAGCCCGGGAGCCACGCCGCGATGAATGCGTCAGAATCATTGATTTCAGGATTGGTCCATAATGGCCGCCCCGACAGGAAGACAGACACGGTTTTAGCGCCGCCCTCCTGGTAACTGCTCAACAATTCAGTATCGAAACCGTTGGGGCGGAAGTCCACATCCGGGACATCGCCCTGGAATTCCGCGTAGGGGTCTTCGCCATAGACGGCGATCACGACGTCCGCGTCAACATCCGCAGTGCCTTCAGGATCGAAAATCAAGGTTCCACCGTTCTCGCGAACAACTTTCGAGATTCCTGAAAGCACGGTCTCACCATTCGGGAATTCCTCATTCGGATAGCCCCCGCCTTGCCAGGACAAGGTCCAACCGCCCGCAACTTTGGTGATGCTGTCTGCCCCATCGCCAACGACAAGAATGGTTTGACCCGGGTCGAGCGGCAACAAGCTGTCATTGTTTTTCAACAGCACGAGTGACTCGCGTACGGCCTGGCGCGCTACCGCTCTGTGTTCAGGGCTGCCGAGCAGGCTCTCGTCACCGGCCAGCGGACGCTCGCTTGGTTTTAGCGGATTGTCGAACATTCCCGCATTTATCTTCACGCGAAGGATACGACGCACCGCATCATCAAGGCGTTCCATCGGAATGCGTCCTGATTGAACGTGTTCATAAGTCGATTGCCACAGGCCTTCCCAGCTGTCCGGTGCCATGAACATGTCGACCCCGGCATTCAGCGATTCCGGGCAATCGGTTGTTGTGCATCCGGGGATCAGCGCGTGACCATTCCAATCGCCAATCACGAATCCTTTGAAATTCATGCGCCCTTTGAGGACGTCCGTGAGCAATTCTTTCTGGCCATGCATGCGCTCACCATTCCAGGCTGAGAAGCTGGCCATGACGGTTTGGGCGTTCGCGGCGATGGCGGTCACATAACCGGCGGCGTGGATATCCCGTAGCTCGGCTTCGCTAATCACCGCATCGCCTTGGTCGACCCCATCCTTGGTGCCGCCATCACCGACAAAGTGCTTGGCGCTGGTCAGCACGTGTTCCTCATTGAGGAAATCGTCATCGCCGTACCGGCCTTGTAATCCGTAGACAATTCGGTCGCCATAAGACGCGACGATGTCAGGGCTTTCTGAGAAGCCTTCATAGGTCCGGCCCCAGCGATCATTTTGTGGCACGGCCAATGTCGGCGCGAATGTCCAATCATGTCCGGAAACACGTAGTTCCAGAGCGGTGACACGATAGATCTCCTCAATCAGGTCAGGATTATTCATTGCCCCGAGGCCGATATTGTGAGGAAACACGACCGCACCTCTGAGATTGGCATGGCCATGGACCGCATCTATGCCCCAGATTGTGGGGATCGGGATTTCTACGCCTTCGGGGTCGATCGAGGCCTCAAAATAGGCGTCCGCCGCGTCGAGCCAGGTCTGAGCATCAGCGTATGGCTCGGGGCCGGGCGCCGAGTTACCCCCGCTTAAGACGGACCCAAGTCGATACTGTTTGACTTCTTCGGGTGTCACCGACCCGCTATCGGCTTGAATCACCTGGCCGACTTTTTGTTCCAGGGTCATCTTCGCCATGATCTCATCGATCTGCGCTTCAATCGCCGGGTCGAGAGGCGGTGTTTCAACGATCGGCCAATTCTCCGGATTGATGACTTCCTTCGCATCGGCGGTGGGGGCCCCGATCGTTTCTGCGACCTCTTCCGCGGCGCCTGGCGGGACATCTGCTGTAACCGGTTCTGTCTGAATGGCGCCGATACTAGTGCAGGCGGACAAGAGGGCAGCAGCGCCCAGTACGAGGGTGGATGCAGAGGTGCGGTATGTCAGTCTCAAGATCTGGCTCCGATTTGAAATAGTCTGGGCGTTCCGAGGCACACAAGCGGAACAGGTTGTTTAAAAGTTGTGCGAGATCGTGGTCGGCGCTGACGCATCGACGCCGTGAAAAAATCTCCCTCAGTGGCACGCTTTATTGGTCATGCTTCTGTCTGCGGTCTTGCGTAAAACCAGCTTGGGATCTTGTATATCAGCAAATTATGATAGCGCTATCAATTTCTTCTCGCTCGTGCTAACGCTGAGCAAACTGAAGCCTGGGCAGCGCTCGTTCACAGGGCATAAGTTCCAGAAAACAAAAAACATAATCGTCGTGGGAGGACGACCTGATGGAAGCTACAGCTTCAATGCAAACCGATGATACCAATCTCGGACAAATCATTTTGATCAGTGTCATCGCGACGATTGGCGGATTCTTGTTCGGATTCGATAGCGGTGTGATCAATGGCACGATAGACGGTCTGCGCGCTGAGTTTGGAGACGGCGAGTGGGTAATTTCCTTTAGCGTCGCATCGATGCTGATTGGATGCGCTGTGGGCGCCATGATTGCCGGGCGAACAGCGGACATTTTTGGCCGGCGCGGGGTACTTATGGTCGCCGCTGTATTCTTTTTCGTGAGCGCCTGGGGCTCTGGCGTTTCGACGGGCGCCATCGAGTTCATCCTCTACCGCATTCTTGGCGGATTGGCTGTCGGGGCAGCCAGCGTGCTTGCCCCCGCTTAT
The DNA here is from genome assembly GCA_024743315.1 of Hyphomonadaceae bacterium. Taxonomy (GTDB): domain Bacteria; phylum Pseudomonadota; class Alphaproteobacteria; order Caulobacterales; family Hyphomonadaceae; genus Henriciella. Next base: position 57,297 of record JANSWU010000003.1, on the reverse strand, counting down.
ATCAGTGAGATCACGCCAGCCAGTATTCGCGGGCGTCTCTCCAGCATCCAACAGGTTGCGATCATCGTTGGTCTGACAGCAGCCTTTATGAGCAATTATGTGCTGGCAGGGACCGCTGGGTCTTCGACCAGCGAATTCTGGCTCGGGTTTGAAGCCTGGCGCTGGATGTTCTGGATCGAAATGGTGCCGGCTGCAATCTTCCTCTTCGCGTTGTTTGCGATTCCGCAAAGTCCGCGTTTTCTCGTCATCAAGGATCGCGACGAACAAGCTATGTCGGTGCTTCAGCGCTTGTTTGGCCGTGCTGCGGGAGAGCGCAAGCTGACCGAGATCAAGGCGTCGATTGCAACCGATCATAAACCACGACTGGCAGATCTCTTTGACAATGGAAAGGTTCGCCCGATCGTCTGGGTCGGGATCGGGCTCGCAGTTTTCCAGCAACTCGTCGGCATCAATATCGTCTTCTATTATGGCGCCGTGTTGTGGCAATCGGTAGGTTTTACCGAAGACAATGCGCTGCTCATCAATGTCATCATGGGCGTCGTCAGTATCGGCGCGGTGATGGTCGCGCTTGCGGTGATCGACAAGATTGGCCGTAAGCCCCTTCTGATCATCGGGTCGATCGGCATGGCGATCACGCTCGGGACGATGATGATCTGTTTTTTCAATGCAACGACAAATGAAGCGGGTGACCTCGTTCTACCTGGGTTCTGGGGGCCGTTGGCTTTGTTCTCTGGCGTCACTTATGCCGCCATGTTCAACCTGTCCTGGGGACCGGTTATGTGGGTGATGTTGGGTGAGATGTTCCCCAACCAGATCCGCGGATCAGGTCTTGGCGTGGCAGGGTTTTTCCAATGGTTCGCCAATTTTGGCGTGACGCTGACATTCCCAATCCTTCTGGTCACGATTTCGCTTGGCGGGGCCTATGCGATTTATTTCCTCGGGGCCGTGGTTTCGATCTTCTTCGTCGCGAAAGCGGTAAGTGAAACCAAAGGCGTGGAACTCGAAGACATGAAGGGATTCGAGTAATCAGGGAGCTAGTTGAGGCGTGCGACCAGTTTTTGAAACAGCGTCACACCTTCGCTAAGCTGGGCAATGTCTATGAATTCGTTCGGGGTATGGGCCTGATCAATTGACCCGGGACCACATATGATAGCCGGCATGCCAGCCTGGTGGAATTGGCCCGCTTCAGTGGCATACGCGACGGCGCGTAGGGCATTATCGCCGGTTAAAGCGCGTGCCAGCGCCTCAGCTGCATTATGTTCACCAGGCGTCAATGGCGGCACATTGGTCAGCTTTTTGACCCGTACGCCGCACTCGGGATACTTCGCTTTAAGCGCTTTATCTGTCCTTGCTGCAAGCTCGATGAAAGGTGCCAGGATCGCATCAGGATCGAAGCCAGGTGGGCAGCGCAGGTCGAAAAGAAATTTGCATTCGCGCGCCAGAATATTGGTCGCCGTGCCACCCTGGAGCTCACCAATGGTGAGAGTCGGGTAGGGCGGATCAAACGGGGACTCGGGATCTGTATGACGGGCCAGGTCTCGCTCCAACGCCCGCAATGCGCTCAGCAAGTCGACGGCTTCCCAATTGGCCGAGACCCCAAGTTGAGGAAGGCTCGAATGAGCTTCGCGTCCGGTTACGACGACCTCGGTCAGCATGATCCCCTTATGACCGGAGACGACTTGCCAAAGGGTCGGTTCGCCAACCCAAACGGCATCGGGACGGGCGCCAGCTTCAATCATCTTCTGGATCATCAGCGGCGCGCCTTGGCAGCCGACTTCTTCGTCGAACGAGAAGGCGAAATGAACGGGACGCGTTAAGGGACGTTTCGCCATGAACGGGGCAAATGCCAGACACAGGGCGATAAAGCCCTTCATGTCACAGGTGCCGCGGCCGAACAGTTTGCCGTCTTTCTCCGTCATACTGAATGGATCAGTGTGCCAGTCTTGGTCATCGACGGGGACGACGTCAGTGTGCCCGGAAAGCACCAAACCGCCTGGCAAGTCTGGTCCAAACCTGACCCAGAGATTGGCCTTGTTCCCCTCAGAATTTTCAATCCGGATAGGATGCCCCCCGAGCGGCACAAGTTGCGCTTCAATCCAGTCAATCAGCGCGAGATTGGAATAGCGGGAGGTCGTGTCGAAGCCTATCAGGTCACTCAGGAGGCGTGTGACGGTTGCAAGATCTGTCATAGGATCCGGTATCGCCAAGGCGAGGACGCCTGACAATCCTAAAGTCCCGTGCGCTGCACCGTAGATATGTGAGGCATCGCATAATCGACCGGCCGATACTGGCGGGTGATGTGAGGCGCTGGGCTGAGAGGAATGCGAATTAATTCCGCATTAAGCCGAATCCCGCTTCTCTTGCCTCATGACACGGCCACGCGTTGAATTAGACGAAGTTCAAACGGCAGATCATCACGATATTGCGCGGCACTTCTCTGTTCTTGGCTTTTGGGACATTGGCCTTCCGGATAAGGTCGACGATGCCTACTACCTGAAATTCAATGTGTTTGACGATAATCTGGTGGGCTTGGTGCCCGTTCTGCGCACATATTCTGCCGATGATGACTTTGTCTTGAGCCAAGTGCTCAGTCATCAATTCCCGCCAATTATGGGCGTCTCTGCCTTGGTCTCGCCGACCGGCGATCCGCTCTCGCAGAATGAAGAATCCATTGTGCTGGCAAGCTTCCGACAGGCGATTAATTATCCCAATCAAAGCTTCGACTAGAACAAGCGCGCACCCCTCAGACTAATGACTCCACGTCTTCGCTGGATAAGCGGATGCGCGCGCTCAGCTGGGCACAAGACGAGCCACCCACATAGATATCGAACTCGCCCGCTTCGACCGCAAAAGTACCATCGGCTTTGTAAAAGCCCAGGTCTTTCGCTTTCAGTTTAAAAGTCAGCGCTTGATACTCGCCAGACTCCAAACTGAGCTTTTTGAAGGCTTTAAGTTCCCGGACTGGGCGTGCAATGCTGGCGACGCGATCATGCACGTAAACCTGGACAACTTCTTCGCCCGGCGGACCTTCGACATTTTGAACGGCGACCTGCACCTCAATTTGACCTTCATGATAGGCGACAGCCAAATTCGAATAGACAAAGTGCGAGTAGCTTAGCCCATGCCCAAACGGGTAAAGGGCGGTGGTTTCAACATCACTGTACCCCGCCCAGACAACCGTCTCCTTGGGCCCGGGACGCCCGGTGTTCATGTGGTTATAGTAGAGTGGCAATTGTCCGACGGAACGTGGGAAGCTCATCGGCAATTTTCCGCTCGGGTTTTCTTTGCCCGTGAGCACATCCGTGATCGCGCGACCCGCCCGGTGGCCGAGATGCCAGGCTTGGACTATCGCGGGTACATGCGCATCCGCCCAAGATAGGACAAGCGGTCGTCCACTCATCACAACAAGCACCAGATTATGGTTCGCCGCATGGACTGCCTCTAGGAGCTGCTGCTGCAAACCTGGAAAGCCCAAATCGACACGGCTTCGTCCTTCTCCGGACTGTCGCGCCGTTTCCCCGAGCACGAGCACCACTTTGTCGGCTTGGCGTGCGGCCTCGACGGCCTCATCAAATCCTTCCCAGTTGTCTGTGTTGATGTGCACCGGATATTCGAAACCTGCGTCACCCCATTGGACATGTACGCCATGGGAATATTCGAAGTTCAATTGGGCTTCTTCAAAAGCCTCCAAAACAGACATCGCGGAATGGGCTTCGGCATGCGCGCGCCAATTGCCAAGTGGCGCATCCTTATCCGCTGCCAAAGCGCCGATAAGCGCCACGCGCTCACCTTGCTGAAGGGGCAGGGCGCCGTGATGATTCTTCAGCAGCACGATCGATTTACGTGCGATTTCTTCTGATGCTTGAAGGTGCGCTTGTGTCATCAGCGTCTCGGATTCGCGATCGCGATCCAGGTATCTGTATGGGTCGTCAAACAGTCCGAGTTCGAACTTGGTCCGGAGAACACGTCGGACCGCATCATCAATCAATTCCAGATCGAGGTCACCCGTCTCGACGAGGTCGTTAAGGTGATCCAAGTAGACATAGGATTCCATGTCGACGTCCGAACCGGCTGTCATGGCGACGCGTGCAGCTTCTCGACCATCCTCGACAAATCCGTGGCTGACCATTTCGATCGCCGATCCCCAATCCGAAACCACCACGCCGTCAAATCCCCAGTCACCCTTGAGGAGTCCTCGTTGAAGTTCAACATCGCCGGTCGCCGGAATCCCATTGATAGTATTAAAGGCATTCATGAACGAACGTGGGTTGGCGTTTTCAAGCACGTCTCGGAAAGGCTGAAGAATGGTGTTGAACAGGGTCACCTGGCTCACTTCGGCGACATTGTATTCCTTACCTGCCTCGGCGAACCCATAACCCGCAAAGTGCTTTACCGTCGCCAGAACTGTGTCGGGGCTGCCGAGATCTTCTCCCTGGAAACCCTTGACGCGTGCTTCAGCGATGACGGCTCCAAGATAAGGGTCTTCTCCGGCGCCTTCCATCACACGACCCCAACGGGCATCTCGAGTAACATCAACCATTGGCGCGAAGGTCCAGTTCAGACCTTGAGCGGCCGCTTCTGTCGCTGCCACGCGCGCACCCTTTTCGATGAGGTCCAGATCCCAGCTTGCAGCCTCGGCGAGCGGAATGGGAAACATTGTCTTGTGGCCGTGAATGACGTCGTAGGCGAACATCATCGGAATGCCGAGACGAGAGTTCTCGACTGCATAGGTTTGAAACGCGCGAACATCGTCGTAGCCGACGACGTTGAGCATTGACCCAATCAACCCGCGTTGCAGAAGCGCGTGCTTCTGCGCTTCACGATCTCCTGGAGGCGGCGGTCCTGTGACGTCATAGAAACCCGAGAATTGCGTCAGCTGACCCATTTTTTCTTCCAGCGTCATCTCCGAAAGCAACGCTGTGATACGCGCCTCGGTGTCGTGCGTATCCGTGCGGGTGTTGGATTTGTTCAACATAGAATTAGGGCCCCATGAGCACCGGCGTTCGGTTATCGACCGGCTTGCATAAGGCAAGCACGGTTTCCGGCGGATGCGTAATGGTCATTATTATTTGGCGCCGATTGCTCGTATTTTCCTATCCGGTGATCAAGAGTTTATCGCGGCCGGAACAGAGCGCGGTTGGCGAGCGCTGTCAATTTCTGATTCACGTCACAGCTGCATGTGCTTGTCTGGCTACAAAATCTGTATCAAGGTCAAAAAAATTCGTCTGGGGAGAGGAAATGCAGGAAACAGCTCAGCACAATCGCGTGCCATTGATCGAAAAAATTGCCTATGGGGCTGGCATGCTCGGGAATCAAATGTTCCCGGCCGCGCTCGGTGTCTTCATGGTCGTCCTGGTGCAGGGATTGGGGTTTCCACCACTCTTGTGGGGGCTTTTATTCTTTTTGCCGCGTTTGCTCGATGCGGTTCTGGATCCGATCATGGGCTTCATTACCGACAATACGCGCTCGCGCTGGGGGCGTCGCAAACCTTATATCATGATTGGCGCGGTGATTACGGGCCTCTCTTACATCGTGATGTGGCAGCTCTACGAGACCAATAGTCTGAGCTTCAACTTCACTTACTTCCTCATCGGATCCCTGGTCTTCTATGTCGGCCTGACCATCTTCGCGACGCCGTATATCGCGATGGGCTATGAGATGAGCGACAATTTCCACGAGCGCACGCGATTGATGGCGGTCGCGCAATGGATCGGGCAGTGGGCCTGGGTGATCGTGCCATGGTTCTGGCCGCTCTTGTATAACCCTGAGCTTTTCGAGTCTCCGGCAGAAGGCGTGCGTACTTTAGCGATTTGGATCGGGCTGGCCTGTATGGTTCTCACCGCGATCCCTGCTTTGATTGTCAAAAGCCCATCATCAGAGAATGCTGAAGACCTCGAAGATCTCAGCTTGAAGAATTTGGGCCGGAACCAGAAATCGTTTCTCACCGGGTTTGGTGCGGCGTTCAGCTTGAAGCCGTTTCGAAAGCTCTGTGCGGCAACCCTGTTGGTGTTCAGTTCATTCCAAACGGTCGGGGCCTTTACCTTCTTCATTGTAGTCCATTATCTGTTCGCCGGGGATGCCGCCGCCGCTGGAAACTGGCCGGCCTGGTTTGGCACCGTCAGCGCGCTCGCGACCTGTTTCCTGGTGATCCCGGTCATCACCTTCATGTCCGTGCATCTTGGCAAGAAAAACACGTTCATCCTCACGCAAGCAATCTCCTTGATCGGCTATGCGATGTTCTGGTGGTTCTTCCAACCCGGCAATCCGCTTCTGATGCTGGCACCGATTCCATTCTTTTCGTTCGGTATTGGCGGTCTGTTCACGCTGATGATGTCGATGACTGCCGATGTTTGCGATCTCGACGAGATGAATACCGGTCTTAGGCGCGAGGGCACCTTTGGGGCGATCTACTGGCTGATGGTCAAGTTCGGCGTTGCGATTGCGGGCGGTTTGAGCGGACTGATCATGGCGTGGACAGGATTCTCACCCAGCGCCTCGGTGCAGGTCGAAGGCGCGATGGATGGGATGCGGATCGCTTATAGCATCGTTCCCATCATCGGCGCCTTGCTCGCAATCTGGTTCATGCGCGATTATGATGTGACCGAGGAGCGCGCAACTGAAATCCGGGACACGTTGGAAAAGCGCCGTTTGGAAGCTGTGCCCGCGGAATAATCGAGTCAGGGGCAGCTTCGTCAACGCCTCAAGACGGTTCGGTTGCGGTCGAACCGTCCCAGGTGTAATATCGAAACCAGTCATATTCCGCGGTCATGGGATACTGATTGCGCACCTTGTTGCCGCCGAAATAGTCCTGAACGTCGTCAACCGGAATCCAGAAATTCATAAAGATTGTGGTTGGGTTGTCGGGGATGGGCGTTGGCAATTCCTGCGGCGCAACGCATTCCGGATCACAATCAATATCGGACGCCTTCAAGGTCTTCACCAAGTCTCCATCAACATACCAGCGGATTTGATCGGGTAGCCATTCAATCGCGAAGACACGCCACTCATCCACGGGACCGACTTCGATTTTGTCTTCCCACGCGCCATAGACGCGCGTTCGCCACCATTCCCATGTGTCTTTTCCATAAATCAGGTTGGCCTGAAATTTGTCCGGTCGGCCGCCTTCGAGTTCGACATCGATTTCTTCCCATTCAGTTGAGTCAGGTTGAGAAGAACCAGGGTCTTTGTCGAACCGGTAAGTGAAGAGGGAAGAGATATAGCCTGAGGCCGTATCGCGGTTCGGCGCTTTCATACGCGCTTCGATCCGCCCATAATGGAAGGTCACGTCATCGCGCGTGCGCAGCTCGCCACAGACATAATCGTAGGGACCTTTTTCCTGCTCATGATCGAATGACCAACTGCCCGGAACGGATTTCTCACGAACAAAGAGTTTGAGCTTTCCATCTTCAACTGCGACGCCTTCCGGATGAAAGCGGCACATAGATTCACCGCCAACGGCGCCGTCTCCGGTTCGCCACAAGGTCTCGTCGAAACTATCAAAGCGCTCATCAATCGTCAGGGTGAAGCCGTCATACGCGCCCGAATAGGTCGGATAGGCGACCAAGTCCGCCGCCATGGGCGCTTGATTGGCCGTCGTCGAACACCCGGCTGTGGTTACGATCACAGCACCGAGACATGCCCACGGCAATGTTCCATTCCGAAGACCCAAAGCCAATACCTCACCTCCCTTTGTATTCTATATGATGCAGGATTAGGGAGATTACGATCATGAAATCAACGGGATACTCGCCTTGCGAGTAAAGCATCAAGCAGATCTGGACAAATATTGACAACGCTGTCATAAGCGCGTCGTTTTCGCGATGTGAGAGGAAACCATGTCGAACCCGTACAACCGCAAACAGTCACTATCCGGGCTTAACCTCGCCCACCTGAGCGATGCAGATTTATCAAAGCTGATCAAAACGATTCTCGAAAACAAGATTCACGGGCTTGCATTCAGTCCTGTGATGGATGGTCAAAGTAACCTGTCTCACATTTCAGCCGAGCAGGTTCGGGCCAGGCTGGCCGTCTTGGCGCCGCATATTGAATGGATCCGGACGTTTTCATGCACGCGCGGAAACGAGCATGCACCCGGCATTGCCAAGGAAATGGGATTAAAATCCATGGTCGGCGCCTGGATTGATTATGATCTGGACTATAATGAAGCCGAGCTCACCAACGCGATTGAGATTGCCAATCGAGGTGAAGCCGGGATTTTGGCGATAGGTAATGAAGTTCTGCTCCGCGGCGAGATTAGCGAAGACCAGATGATCTCCTATATTGAGCGCGCGAAAGCTGAAACCGATGTGCCGGTTGGTTATGTCGATGCCTATTTCATCTTTGAAAACTATCCACGCATAGCGGCTGCGTGTGACGTCATTCTGGTCAATTGTTACCCGTTCTGGGAAGGGTATCCGATCGAACATGCGCATATCTATATGCGTGAAATGTATCGACGGGTAGAACGTGTCGCAAATGGCAAGCCGGTGATTATTGCTGAAACGGGCTGGCCGAATATTGGCACCTCCGAAATGTCGGCTGAACCGTCTCGGCTCAACGCCATGAAGTATTTTGTCGATGCCGTGCAATGGGCCGAAGCAGAAAATATTGACCTGTTTTATTTTGCCGGCTTCGATGAGGCTTGGAAGATCGAGAAAGAGGGTGATGTCGGTGCTTATTGGGGGCTTTGGGACAAGGACGGGCACCCGAAATATTATTAGACAAGATGATTGATCTGTTTCGATCCAAACGACAGGATTTCGCGCCGCCATATGGCAACGCAATCTGTTATTCAGGTTATCGTGAAGGTCAGAGCCCGCTGTCTGGTATTTTCCCGAGCTATGAACAGATCAAAGAGGATTTGCTCATTCTCGAGCGGCATTGGCGATATTTGCGCATCTATGATTGCACAGAACATGCCGAGATCGTGCTGAATGTAATCCGCGACGAGGCGCTGCCTTTTCAGGTTATGCTGGGCATGGGGCTCACTGCGGAAGTGAGCAATTACAATTGTCCCTGGGGCGGCGTTTATAGTGACGAAACGCTAGGCGCCAACCGGATCGCGAATATGGCGGAACTCGAGCGCATGGTTGATCTGTCCAAGCGCTTTCCGAAGCAAGTGCTCGCGCTGTCGATTGGCAATGAAGCCAGCGTCGACTGGAATGACCATATGGTGCCGGTGGATCGACTCATCGAAATGGCAAAGCGGCTGCGTGCGGAAACTGTGCATCCGATCACGTTCTGTGAGAATTACGTGCCGTGGACGGGTAAGCTGAAAGCTCTGGTCGAGCATCTCGATTTAATCAGCGTCCATACTTATCCCGTCTGGGAATATAAGACGATTGATGAAGCGCTCGCCTATACGCAGGAAAATTATTATGCGGTCAAAGGTCGGTATCCGAATAAGCCGGTGGTGATCACGGAAGCGGGCTGGACCACGGCGTCCAATGGTCGGGGCATCGAACCGTGGAACGCATCTCAAGACCTGCAAGCGACCTATTATGAGCGCTTGATGGCGTGGGTGACAGAAGAGCAGATTTTGACGTTTGTGTTCGAAGCGTTTGATGAACCCTGGAAAGGCTCGCCTGATCCGATGGAGCCAGAAAAACACTGGGGATTGTTCACCCTGGACCGAAAGCCCAAAAACGTCATGGCCGGGCTCTACCCAGACTTATTATCAGATGCTTCTTGAGCATCTGCAAACTCAGAACCGCATCGAATTATCGCAATCTTATCGAGCAAACTGCATCGGGTTGCTTTGAGCGCGGTGCTCCGCTTTTCCGCGGCGAGGCCATGCCGAACTCTACGGATCATCGTGGAACTCATTTGTCTGAGTATGATGGCGGAGGAGGAGGGATTCGAACCCCCGGAACGCTCGCACGCTCAACGGTTTTCAAGACCGCCGCATTCAACCACTCTGCCACTCCTCCGCAGCAGGACGCTTCCTTTTCTACAGTCCGCGCAAGATTGCAAGTCCCGTCATGAAATTGCCTGCATTGCGTCCGTTTATGGTTAATCGGATCTTTCCAAGGATGTACGCAAGTTTCTATTCGCATTCACCATACATGCAGCTTGCTATGGTAAACATGACACCATCGAGAAAGAGCTGAATGCTCTGCTCGCCTCGCAAGGGGCGGGAACCGCAGAAAGAGGTAAGAGATGAAGACGTCAGTCTCCCGCGCGCTTTGTATGGCGCTCTCAGGTGCAAGCTTAATGGCCTTGGCCGCAGCCGGATCAGCGCATGCTGATCGCAAGCGCGCGCCGATTGTATATGCGGGATCGGGCGCCTCAAACTCTGCTGCTGTCACGCAGCCACGTGCCTCTGCGGCGCCGGCCATGATCAATGACCAGCGGCGTGTTGAATTCCGCTACCCGGATGCCGCCAGCACGGTTACGAGCGTGCCTGAAACGACCCCTGCACCCGTCTATGATCAGCCAATATCGTTTGCCCCCACAAGGGGTGTGGTGAGCCAAACGCCGGTAAATACCGATCCGGTTTCGTCGCCCGCTCAAGCGCCGCATCAGCCAATTCGAATTGCAGCTGTGCAACCGCAAACCGTCGCGCGAACCGGACAGCCCCTCAATCTCAGCAAGGTGCGCGCAGATCGTGCCGCCAAGATCAGCGAAGAGACTGGCCCGGCGAGCATTTACACGGACGGCTTTGATGGGCAACCAACCGCGAATGGCGAAATTTTTGACGAGGCCGCTATGACGGCCGCGCATCCGAGCTTGCCGCTGCCGAGCCTGGTTCAGGTCGTCAATCAAGACAATGGGCGTGAAGTGGTCGTCCGCGTGAATGATCGTGGCCCGTTTGACGGCAAGCGGATTCTGGAACTCTCGCCGCGTGCCGGTTCGGTGCTCGGCATGAGCAAAGGCCGAACGGCGAATGTGAAGGTACGTTATCTCGGCCCTGCACCGGTCCAACGCACTGATCAGGGCTATGCGTCTCAGGAGATCGAGAACGAGTCCTTACCCCCGGTCCGTTTGCCCGAGCCGGCACCAGCCCCGCGCGTAGACGTGGCGAGTTATGAAGCACCGACCGATCCAACGCCCACCTATGAGGCGCCCGCTCCAATCTCGGTGATGAGCGTGTCGGCTCCGACACTGGTTGGAAATGTCTACATCCAGGCAGGGGCCTTTGCGGACATTGCCAATGCCCAACAACTGACCGCCTCGCTTGGTCGCGGGATGAACGTCAAAATCGAGGAAGCGCGCGTGAATGGCGGCGACTTCTTCCGGGTCCTGATCGGACCGTATCAGACCATGGATGCGGCCGAAGTGCAGCGTGCACAACTGTCTCGCGCAGGCATCGTGGACGGGTTCCTGACTCGCCGCTAGACACGCCAACCTGACAAAGATTGACCATCGTCACGAACTAGCCCTTTTTCCGCTGCAGGAAAAAGGGCTACTTTTTCATTTGGCGAAAGGTTCCAGTGATGCAGGTTTGGCGCAATTTTCTTCTCGCTTTGGTCGTGTTCGTCTCGCCGTGCCTGGCGGTCGCACAGATCATCGAAACGGATGCGGAATATGCCGTGATAATGGATCATGAAACGGGGGAAATTCTCTGGTCGAAAGACGGTGATGTGCCGATGATCCCAGCGTCGATGACGAAGATGATGACGGCCTATTTCGTCTTTGAATTGATCAGCGAAGGTGAAATCACACTCGATACTGAAATGGTGGTCAGCGAAGATGCCTGGCGGCGGGGCGGTTTCCCGTCCGGCACGTCGACGATGGGTCTACGCCCAAAAGAACGCCCGACCGTGAGAGAATTGCTTCAGGGTATGATTGTCATGTCCGGGAATGATGCCTGTATCGTGCTGGCGCAAGGCATTGCTGGATCAGAAGAGGCGTTTGCACGTCAAATGACCGAGCGGGCGCAGTCGCTCGGCCTGACCAGTGTCAATTTCGTCAACACAACTGGGCTTGAGGGCGACGGGCATGTTGTTTCGGCCACCGATCTGGCGCGCCTGGCAAAGCTGATCATTGATGATTATCCGGAATATTATCAGTGGTATAGCCAAGATGAATATACATGGGGGGAGTACACACAAGCCAACCGAAATCCGCTGCTCGGAACCATGGATGGGGCCGACGGTCTCAAGACCGGGCATCTGGACGCGGCGGGGTATGGCCTGACGGCGTCTGCGATCCGCGACGGCAAGCGACGCACGATCGTGATCAATGGATTGCCCAGCCAGCAAGCCCGCGCAAGAGAGGCGGAGCGCCTGATGCGTATGGCGTTCAGTGCCTTTGAAACGCGCACCATCGAAGCCAATGGCGAGCGTTTGACGGAACTCGATGTCTGGAACGGAGAAGCCCGCACTGTGGGCGTGCGTGTAGCGAGCCCTGTTGAGGTTACGGCGCATAAGCGCGCTTTCTCGCGCGGTAAGACAGAGATCGTCTATGACCGCCTGATTGAGGCGCCAATCAACGAAGGCGACGAGATCGCGAAACTGATTGTCACGATTGAAGGCAAGGAGCCGATCGAGCTACCTTTGGTCGCGACAGAAACGGTCGCCCGACTTGGATTCGTCGGGCGCGCAATCGAAGGCCTGAGCAGAATGATGGATGGCGGAGCATAATTATTGGCGGGGTATGGGCGGTTCATCACGCTTGAAGGCGGAGAAGGTGCGGGCAAGTCGACTCTGATCGCGGGCCTGAGCGAAGCAATCAAGGCGCGCGGTCATGAGGTCATCACAACCCGGGAACCGGGTGGAACGGTGTTGGCAGAACACGTCCGGGCATTGGCCCTGACGCCACCTGAAAGCGAACACTGGTCGCCACTGGCGCACGCATTGCTAATGAACACAGCCCGCGAAGACCATTTGCAAAAGAAGATCCGTCCAGCCCTCGAGGCCGGGCAATGGGTGATATGCGATCGCTTTGCTGATTCGACCCGTGCCTATCAGAGTATCGATGGAGTCGCGCCGGACGTCTTACTGGCGATTGAGCGAGCCGTGCTCGCAGGCACCGTCCCAGACTTGACCCTAATCTTGGACGCGGATCCGAGAGCTTTGGCCGCACGTCGGACGGCGCGCGGAACGCAAGACGTCTTTGAGAACAAGCAACTTGCGTTTCACGAACAGGTCCGTGCCGCCTTCTTGGAGATTGCAGAACAAGAACCCGATCGATGCGTAGTGATTGATGCGCTGCAGTCGCCGGCTCAAGTGCTGAAGGAAACACTGAAGGCGATCGATACGCGGGTAGTGTCAGAATGAGCGCGGCGTTTCCACTCGTTGGGCATTATCAGCAAGCGCAACGGTTTCTTGATGCGCGCGCCTCTGGGCGGCTGCATCATGGCTGGATCCTGCAAGGTCCTTCGGGAATCGGAAAGTCCATTCTGGCGCGTCGAATCGCGGCCTTGATGCTGGGCGCGGACAGTCTCGATGCCGGTGCCGAAGACTCGACCATGCGCCTGATTCAGTCGGGTGGGCATCCGGACCTGAAATGGGTTGAGCGTGGCCTGAACGAGAAGGGCAAGCTTCGACAGGACATCACGATCGACCAAATTCGCGATCTGAATCAGTTTTTCAGCTTACGTCCGGCATTATCGGGTTGGCGCGTCGGTGTGATCGATGCGCTCGATGAAATGAATGTGTCTGGCATGAATGCGCTGCTCAAAACGCTCGAAGAGCCCCCGAACAATGCGCTCCTGCTCCTGATCTCGCACTCAAAGCAGCCGATCTTGCCAACCATCCGGTCGCGCTGTCAGGTCTTGCGGCTGTATCCTCTGAGCGAAGAGGAGACACGGAGTGTGCTTTCAGAGCATGACACGAATATTGATCTCGCCATGGAATTGGCGCCAGGACGCCCGGGATATGGTTTGGAGCTATCAAAAACGGCAGGGGCGAAAGCCGTGCAGGCCGCACGCGCGCTATTACGCAATGTACGCAAACCGACGGGCGGTGTTGTGTCGGCAGCATTGACCTCGACACTCACGGATGAAGGTTCGCTTCAGGCCTTTTGCGATACGCTGATGCAATGGGTGGCCGAGAAGGCGGATGCAGATCCTGAGCTCAGCCATACATGGCTGCGCATGCACGAGGTTCGCGCAACCGCAGTTGAGTTCAACCTGACCCCGCTGCAAACCGCGACAAAGCTGTTTGCGGTCTTGCAAGATGGCGTGAAGGCTGTAAGCGCCTGACGCGATGTTTGACACACATGTGAATTTGCACGCGGAGGCATATGCGGAGGATCTCGACGAGGTGCTCAGCCGGGCCCGTTCGGCGGGGGTGACGCGTATGCTCGCGATTTGTGAGCGCCTCGACAGTTTTCCGCGGGTGAAAGCCATCGCCGATGCAAATGCCGATATCTGGTGTAGCGTCGGTACCCATCCGCATCACGCCAAGGACTTTACAGATACGGTCGCCGACGATTTGATCTCGCGCGCGCAGGATCCTCAGGTTGTCGCGATCGGGGAAACCGGGATGGATCTGCATTACGGTTACAGCCCGCAAGACCAGCAGGAGGCAAGCTTTCGCACGCATATCACGGCTGCACGTGAAACCGGCTTGCCACTCATCGTGCACACGCGTGAGGCAGATGATTTGACCGCCGATATTCTTGAGGATGAAACGTCTAAGGGGGCGTTTCCGATCTTGTTACATTGCTATACGGGCGGACCGGATTTGTGTCAGCGTGGGCTTGCTCTCGGGGCTTATGTGTCCGTGTCGGGCATTCTCTCATTCAAGAGCGCAAAAGAAGTTCGCGCGGTGATTGCGGATGTCCCGCTCGACCGCATCATCCTTGAGACCGATTGTCCTTATCTCACGCCAATGCCGTATCGCGGACGCCGCAACGAACCGGCCTATCTGCCTTATGTTGCAGATGCCTTGGCGGACTTGCATGGCAAGACCCGCGAAGAGATTGGCGAGATTTGTGAAGCCAATGCGCTGCGCCTGTTCCAGCGGGTGTCATGAGCCAGCGTCGTCTGAAGTTTACGTTACTCGGAACGGGATCGTCCGGCGGCGTGCCACGGGTGGGCGGGGACTGGGGTGCCTGCGATCCGACTGAACCGAAGAACCGGCGTACCCGGTGTTCGGCCTTGATAGAACTTTGGCAAGTCGATGCCGATGGCCAAAGCACATTCTTGATCGACACCTCACCTGATCTTCGTGAACAGTTGCTGCGGGCAGACGTGAAACGGCTCGATGCCGTCATTTTCACCCATGACCACGCCGATCAGACACATGGCATTGATGATGTCAGAGCGCTCGCCATCCGCAATCGCGCCCAGATTGACGCCTATATGGACCAGGCCACCGCCGATACGCTGGTGCGGAAATTCAACTACGCGTTTCATGGTGAGAACGGCTATCCGCCAGTGTATAGGTTGAAACCTATGATACAGGCGTATCAACCGGTGACGATTGAGGGGCAGGGGGGCGCTTTGTCATTTTTGCCGCTCGATCAGGAACATGGCTATATCCGCTCCCTCGGGTTCCGGTTTGGGGATATCGCTTATTGCAATGATCTAAATGGGATCCCGGATGAGACCATGACGTCCCTGCGCGACCTTGATTTGCTCGTGCTCGACGCGCTCCGCTACACGCCGCATCCGTCTCATGCCCACCTGGATATGGCGCTTGAATGGATCGACGCGTTAAAGCCCAACCGCACTGTGCTGACGAACCTTCATGTCGATCTTGATTATGCCACGCTGTTGCGAGAGCTGCCGGCCGGCGTGGAGCCCGGATATGACAGCTGGACCTATGAGACCACGATTTAAGCCGGTTCTGTCAGTTCCAGAACCTTTTTGCTGACGGCGCCATAATCGGTTTTTCCGGTCCCGAGGACCGGGACCTCGTCGACATGGAAGACTTTGCGCGGCACGGACAGTTCAGACACACCATGCGACTGGCACCAGGCCAGCAAAGCGCTGCGATCGGCATCCTTGGCTGTGGTCAGAAGCACAACTTGTTCGCCCTTGCGTGGATCCGGGATCGCCGCGGCCGCATGCATATCATCCGGCCAGATCGCGCTGGCGCAATTCTCGACCACGGCCAGCGACACCATTTCACCGCCGATTTTTGCGAAGCGTTTCACGCGTCCCATGATGCGAATGCAGTCATCATCATCCACAACGCAAATATCGCCCGTATCGTGCCAACCATCCTGCGGTGGCTCGATCACGCCAGGTGCCGAAGAGCGCATATAGCCCATCATAATGTTCGGGCCGCGAATGCGGAGCTTGCCGCCCTCTTCAATCCCTTCGACCGGCACCAATTCAAACTCCATATCCGCCATCAGGCGCCCGACCGTCCCGGGCTTGTTGAATTCCATCTGATTGGCGGCAACCACGGGCGAGGCTTCCGTTGCGCCATAACCTTCGAGGATCTCGATATTGAATTTCTTGCGGACGAAGGCACGGGTCTCGTCGCGAACCCGTTCTGCGCCACAGACGGCGAGTCGAACAGAATCGAGCGCCCCGTCTTTGGCCACGCGGGCATACTGGCCGATAAACGTGTCCGTTGCCAGCAGGATGGTGGATCCGGTGGACTCAATCCGGCCGGCAATCTCACGTGGCTGCAACGGGCTTGGATGGAACACGGCTCTGACGCCCGCCATGAGCGGCAGAATGGCGCCCACGGTCAGGCCGAAGCAGTGAAAGGTCGGCAACGGGTTGAACACACTATCCGATTTGGGATCGAGCCCTATATGCGAGCGGACCTGTTCGACATTGGCGACAATATTGTGATGCGAGAGGACAACGCCTTTCGGTTCGCCTTCCGTGCCAGACGTGAACAGCACCACGCCGGGTTTCTTGTAGCTCTGCTTGCGATGGAAGAGGCCGGGGAGCATGGGGCCAAGACCGCCTGCAACCTTGTCCATCAAGCCGAGACCCTCGCGGACATCTTCGAGATAGATAAATTCAGCCGCGTCTTCGAGTTCGGCAATCAGGGGCTCCAGGCCGCCGAGCTCGACAAACTTGTGGGCTGTGACAATCTTCGTGATCTTCGCCGCCTTCATCGCCGATTTGATGTTGGCAGACCCAGCCGTGAAGTTGAGCATAGCCGGCAAACGGCCTGAGGCGAGCACGGCGCAAAACGCGATAACAGCGCCCGCGCCAGTGGGCAGCATGATGCCAACCGTTTCGTTTTTCTGAAACTTCTTTCCAAGGGCCGATCCGAGCGCGAAGGAGCCTCGCAAGACCGTTTTGTAATCGACTTCAGTGCCATCACCATCAACAATGGCCACCGTTTTGCCGCCAAATTGCTTAGAGGCGCGAATGATCGCGGAAAAGATGTCAGTCTTTGCGCGGTTGGCCCGCCAAGGCAGCGGAGCAGGGATCGTTGTCTCGGTCATGATTTGGTTATGCGTCACTTGGTTAAACGTTTGCAACAAAGTGTCACACTCAGTGATCAGTTCAAGTGTTTTCACTGCGATCCACTGCAGCTTGCAAAGGAGCTATGTCGCTCTGTCGCTTGCAGTTTTCCGCGTTCCACTCCATTTATTGGGCATGGCGACGATCATTGATAATAAGCCGCAATTCAGACACCCGGAGAAACGCAATCGTCCGGACACGCCTTTATTGCGAAAACCGGACTGGATTCGGGTCAAGGCGCCGACCTCCAAAGGCTACGCGGAAACGCGAGAAATCGTGAAATCCAAGGGCCTGGTTACAGTTTGTGAAGAGGCGGGCTGCCCGAATATCGGTGAGTGCTGGGACAAGAAGCACGCGACCATGATGATCATGGGTGATACGTGCACGCGCGCTTGCTCTTTCTGTAATGTGATTACCGGTAAACCGCAGCCGCTCGACACGGACGAACCTCGGCGCGTTGGGCAGGCCGTCGCCGAAATGGGGCTGGAGCACGTGGTCATCACCTCCGTGGACCGCGATGATCTGGAGGATGGCGGCGCGATGCATTTTGTGCGGACGATTGAGGCGATCCGCTCCGCGTCACCCGGCACGACGATCGAGATATTGACCCCAGACTTCCTGCGCAAGGATGGCTGGGAAGCGAAGGTCATTGATGCGAAACCCGACGTGTTCAATCACAATCTCGAAACCGTCCCGCGTCTTTACCTGTCCATTCGCCCCGGCGCGCGTTATTTCCATTCGCTGCGTCTGCTGGAAAAGGTGAAAGACCGGGATCCGTCTCAATTCACCAAGTCGGGCCTGATGGTCGGGCTGGGAGAGAGCAAAGAAGAAGTCATGCAAGTCATGGATGATATGCGCTCTGCTGGCATCGATTTCCTTACGATTGGGCAATATCTCCAGCCGACGCGCAAGCATGCGGCTGTCGATCGTTATGTCAGCCCGGATGAGTTTGCCGCCTACGAAGAAATTGCGCGGTCAAAGGGTTTCCTGATGGTTTCGGCCTCGCCTCTGACCCGATCCAGCTATCATGCGGGTGAAGATTTTGCGCGGCTGCGACAAGCCCGTGATACGCAAATCGGTGCTGATGCCTCGCGTCTCTGAGCAAGTCCTGATCCCGCATCCGGCCGAAGCTTTGTACGAATTGGTACGAGATATTCGTCGCTATCCGGAATTTATTCGCTGGATCACCAAGATTGAAGTCGCGGAAGAGCAGGGCGATGCCGATGGGCCATATACATGCCTCGGCACGGCATCGGTGCACTTCAAGGGATTTGACGAACGCTTCAGCACGCACGTTGCGGCCGACCCTTTAGCGCGGAAAATTGATGTTAAGCTGGCGCGCGGACCATTCCGGCATTTGCGCAACCGCTGGCAATTCGACCCTCGCGACGACGGTAAGACCCGCGTTCATTGTTTCATTGATTATGAATTCAAAAACCCGGTCTTGAGTTTGCTCGCAAGAACCAATTCACGATTGGCGGTCGAGAAAATAATTGATGCCTTCAGAATAGAGGCAGATCGCCGCTTCGTGTAATCTGTGGCGCCTCCGATAACGTGAACGATCCGTTTAGCTTGGTGACCAATATTTCACTGGGCGTCTTAACCGGTTCCACACAAAGTCGAACGATAATCTCCGTCGAGTTACTTTGCGTGTGGGCGTTAAATTCATGATTTCCAAGACTTTGACCTCGGTCAGCGGGGCAGCATTGGCTGCGATTTGTTTCAGTCCGGCTATTCAGGCTCAGGATGAGGGCACGTTTTTTGATCGTAATGATGTTGAACCGGTCAGCGAGGCTTCGGATCCGCGTTATGATCCTAAGCCTATCCCACTCGGCAGTTTTGAGCTTCGCCCCGAAGCGGTTTTCTCTGGGGGACTAAATTCTAACGTTTTGGCAACTGAATTGAATGAGGTCGATGACACGTATGTGGGATTTACCCCTGCGGTTTCGTTGGATTCAAACTGGCTGCGCCACGCTCTCAACGCCTATATCGAGGTTGATCACCGCGAATTTTCAGACCTGTCTGATGAAAGTCGCACCAACAGTAAAATCAAGTTGCGTGGGCGGCTTGATCTCGGCGAACAGACCGCCGTGACGCTGTCATTTGTCGGTACTGACCAAACCGAAGATCGCACGGCTCTGTCAAATGTGCCGACGTCGATTGAACCGAATGAATACACGTCCGCGAGTGGACGTATTGCGCTCGACCATGAAGCGGGGCGTATGCTCTTTTCGGTGGGCTTGGGGCTAACCTCTTACGATTATGACGATACCGAGCTTGAAGACGATTTGTTCCAGGATCAGGATTTCCGGGATCGCGACGAGCTCACGGCGTCGGCACGGCTCGCTTATGCGATGAATCGGGCGACCGCGCTCTATGTTTCAGCGGAACATACCGAAGCCGACTATACACCGGCAGGGTTCTTCAACGCGTTCAACAGGGACCATTCAGGTACAGTATTGCTTGCAGGAACGGATTTCGAGTTAGGTGACCGGGTCCGCGGTGATATTGGCCTCGGCTATCAATATTACACCTATGACGACCCGACCTTTGAAGACATCAGCGATATTGCTTTTGCCGGTCATGTTGATTGGATGCTGTCGCCGCGCACGACGTTGAGTGCGGCCGCCGAGCGCGCTGTGATTGATCCAGGTGTCGCCCTGACCAACGCGGCAATAGAAACGGGTGCCAGCGTCCGCCTGGAACAAGGCCTGACCTCCAAACTCTATCTCAGCGGTGAGGCTGGATTCTCGCAATATGCGTTCGAAACCATTGATCGTGATGATGACCGTCTGGACCTGCGCGTCGGGGCCAATTGGCGGATCAATCCGAACATCTGGCTCGAAGGCGGATATGAGGTGATTGACCAGACCTCTGATGTTCAGTCGTTCACCGACAATCGCATGATGCTGAAAATGCGGATCTTTCCTTAGCGCAGCCGCTCGTCGGCCGCGATTGTCGAGGCAATAAAGCCGCCACCAAGGATGCGGGTCGATCCTGCCGCATCATAGAGCACGCTCGCTTGTCCGCGCGCGACTCCTTCTTCGGGCGTGTCAAACCAGACCGCCGGCGCGCCATTATGAAATCCGAGTCGGCCAGGTGCAGGTTCGCGCGTCGAGCGGACCCTTACGAGGGCTGGCTCGCCACGCTCGCAGGCTTGCTCGAGCGACCCATCGCCAAGCCAATTGAGCTCTTCCATTGTGAGACCTGCGGTCAGCAAAGCTTCGCGGGGCCCGACAATGACTTGCCGGGCCGACGCATCAATCTTGACCACATAAAGTGGGTCTCCTGTCGCGACCCCGAGGCCGCGGCGCTGGCCGATCGTGTAGTGGATGACGCCTTCATGCCGGCCGAGTACGCGACCATCCAGATGAACGATATCACCGCCGCGACCTGACCCAGGCCGCAATTTCTCGACGACTTTGGCGTACGAGCCTTCCGGAACAAAGCAAATGTCCTGACTGTCCGGTTTGGCCGCGACCGGGAGCTGAAAGTGATCCGCCAGCGCGCGCACTTCTGTTTTCGGCAGGTCACCGAGCGGGAAGCGGACATAGTCCAATTGCTCGCGGGTCGTCGCGAACAAAAAATAGGATTGGTCGCGGCTGGCATCTGCGGCGCGATGCAGTTCGGCGCTGACTTCGCCGTGCTTCCGCCGGATATAATGGCCTGTCGCGAGGCAATCAGCGCCAAGGTCTTTGGCGGTTCGCAACAGATCGGAGAATTTCACGGTTTGATTGCAACGGATGCACGGGATCGGCGTCGCGCCGGACAGGTAAGTGTCGGCGAAATCTTCCATGACCTGTTCTTTGAAGCGGCTTTCATAATCCAGCACATAATGCGGGATACCGATCTGGTCGGCGACATTACGCGCATCATGAATGTCCTGACCCGCGCAGCAGGCGCCTTTTTTCTCGATTGCCGCGCCATGGTCATAAAGCTGCAGCGTGATGCCGATCACATCATAACCCCGGGCTTTTAGGAGCGCCGCCACCACAGAGGAGTCGACACCACCCGACATCGCCGCAACAACACGCGTTTCGGAGGGTGGTTTGGCGAATCCGAGGCTGTTCAGGGCACCTGGCGCAGGATCGGGCTCGCGCGCGGTCAGCGCGTTCAAATCAGTCATAATCGTCTCCAAACGGGTTCAAGGCCCGCAGCAGCTGATGGTTTGGCGCCTATATAGGCATCCGGGCGTCAAACGCCATTCCTGAATTCAGATCAAGCCGTAAAGAAGGGGCGGTCGCCGGCAATGGTAACGCGCTCCATGATCCGAACGTGCGGGAAATAATCGCTCGCTGCGTAATGCTGACAGGCGCGATTGTCCCAGAAGGCGAGAGAACCGGGAGCCCAGCGGAACCGGCACTGATACTCTGGCAGCCAGGCACGGCGATAGAGGAAATTGAGCAATTCATCGCTCTCAGTTCGATCCATGCCAACAATATGATCGGTGAAAGCGATGTTCACATAGAGCACGCGCTCGCCGGTTTCAGGATGCGTGCGGATCACCGGGTGTTCTTGTGGCGGGAACTTCTCGTGCAGCGCAGAGGCATCTTTGTTGAGGCGCCGCGCGAACACGCGGGCAATATCATGCATCGCGGTCATGCTGCACAGCCGCTTCTTCAAATCCTCGTCGAGATCATTGTACGCCATGACCATGTTGGAAAACAGCGTATCGCCGCCAATCTCCGGGAGTTCGATCGCTCTAAGGATCGAGCCGAGCGAGGGTTCAGCCCGCCAGGTCACGTCCGAGTGCCAATTATTCTCCTGACCTTTGGAATTTGGACCATGCGCGATCCGCAAGACTTCAGGATCCGGTTGATCTTTTGGCGTGGCGGGGTGGATTTCGAGTTCTCCGAAACGGCTCGCAAATTCGATATGCTTTTCGCGTGTCAGATCATGCTGGTCGCGAAAGAAGACGACTTGGTATTTAAGCAATGCGGCACGGACTTCTTCAATCAGAGTGTCGTCAAAGTTCGCGAGATCGGCACCGATCAACTCCGCCCCAATTGCGGGTGACAAGAGATGCGGTTCAAATCGTGTGAACTCTGTATTGGCGTCGTAAGCCATACTTCCTCCCATTTTTTTCTTTTGAGAGTAGCACAGCTACGGGCCTAGCCATAGTCGCGATTTTAGATCTGCGCCCGGATCATATTCAGGGCGGCCTCAATGGTCGCCATCCGGATTTCATGGCGGCCTATATCGCCGAGCATGAGCATTTCGTGCATCATCGCCTTGTTCTCTCTGGCGCAGGCGAGATGGACGGTTCCCACTGGCTTCATCGGTGTTCCGCCACCTGGCCCGGCAATGCCGGTGACGGCGATCGCAAGATTAGCGCGGCTTTGTTCCATGGCGCCTGCCGCCATTAGTCGCGCGACCGGTTCAGACACGGCGCCATAATCGGCCAGCACATCGCCAGCGACGCCAAGGATTTCAGCCTTCGCCTGGTTAGAATATGTCACGAAACCGCGCTCCAGCACTTTTGATGACCCTGCGAACTCGGTGAAAAGCCCGGCGATCAGGCCGCCGGTGCAGCTTTCAGCAGTGACGATTTTAACGCGCCGCTGCATGGCTTCGTCCATGACGAGAAGGGCAAGATTACGGATACGATCTGGAAACATGAGAGTGACTTAGTTGGATGACGCGAGGGGAGCCAAGACGGCATTGGCTTGCGCCGCAATTCCCTCTCGGCGCCCAGTGAAGCCGAGTCCTTCCGTGGTCGTGGCTTTAATACTGATGGCCTCAAGCGGAAGGCCGGTGACCTCGGCTGTGCGTTGGCGCATCGCCTCGCGGTGTGGCTTCACTTTCGGCGCCTCGCAGATCAGAGTGAGGTCGCAACTCGAAACCTGCCAGCCATGGTCTGCGACGACCTTCACCGCGTGTTCGAGGAAAAGCGCTGAATCAGCGCCTTTCCATTGCGGATCAGTGGGCGGGAAATGGTCGCCAATATCACCGAGCGCCGCGGCCCCAAGTATGGCATCGGTGAGGGCGTGCCAGGCAACATCAGCGTCCGAATGCCCAACCAGGCTATGCGTGTGAGGAATGGAGATCCCACACAGCGTCACTTGATCGCCAGGCTCGAGGGCGTGAACGTCGTAACCACTCCCAAAACGTGGGATAGAAACGGTCGGCATAAGCAGTTTCTCCAATCTCTCTAAATCATCAGAGTAGGTGAACTTAGACAGCGTTTCGTGGCCGGTCGTGAAATGCACACGGCCATTTACCGCTTCAATCGCAGCGAGATCGTCGACGAGATCATTATGCGTCTCCAAAGCGGATTTGATCATCCCGAGCCGAAACGCTTGCGGCGTCTGAACCCGAAATAAGTCTGTTCGATCGATTGTCTCCAAGGTCTGAGCTGATCGTTTCTTCAACGCATCAGCGACCGGAAGAGCGGGTGCCGCAGCATCTGCGGTTGCGAGCGCCTCTACCAGCTCCTCAATAATGGACGGTGTCAGGCCAGGGCGGGCCGCATCGTGAATTAGGACGATATCCTCGTCATCAAGGCCGCAGACCTGGAGACCAGCTTGAACAGAAGCCGTCCGGCTGGCGCCACCAGCCACCACGATCACGCTTTCAGGACACATTTCCCGATAGACTTGCTCGTCTCCGATCGGCACGACCAAGATGCAGGTCTCAATACCGTCATGGCTGAGCGCTGCATCTACCGACCATCGAAAAACAGGCTTCCCCCCCAGCAATTGCAATTGCTTGGGCGTTTCACCACCCGCGCGCGTGCCTTGTCCAGCGGCGACTATGATCACAGCATTTCGCATGTTGGCTGCATAACCTCTTGCGATAAAAAAGCCACAAGTGTTGCAGGAATGCATGCATGAATTTCACTGCCCCACTTTTGTGCAGTGCAAAAATGTGATTTGACAAACAAGATGAGAAAAATGCCTTCATTTCAAGCAGAACGTGTTTGGCTAGCGCCCATGTCAGGATCGACAGATGCCGCTTTTCGCCGCCAGGCGGTACGCTATGGCGCACCTGCTGTGGTGTCTGAAATGGTGGCGGGGGAAGCCTTGGCCGCCGCGCGTCCTGACGTTGTGCGCAAAACCTGCCGTCATGAAGGACGCGGACTTTGGATCGTACAGCTTGCTGGGCGGCGTCCTGAGGACATGCAGCGCGGGGCTGAGATCCTGGCCGCTGCCGGTGTTGATGTGATCGATATCAATATGGGTTGTCCGTCCCGGCAAGTGACGGGCGGAAACTCTGGGTCTGCGCTGATGCGGGAGCCGGACCTTGCTGTCCGGATTATCGAAGCGACGCTGCAGGGGGCGGGCGCCGTTCCTGTAACATTAAAAATGCGCCTCGGGTGGGATCATGATTGGCTCAACGCGCCGGAGATTGCCCAGGCTGCGGTCGATCTCGGCGTTGATTTGATTACGGTTCACGGTCGCACGCGCTGCCAGTTCTATAAAGGCGAAGCTGATTGGGCGGCGATTAGAAACACGGTCGAGGCAGTCTCGGTGCCGGTGATCGCGAATGGCGACATTTCCTCTGTCGAAGCCGCCAAAGCTGCTCAGCAAGCGTCTGGAGCATTTGGAGTGATGATTGGACGTGCAGCCATGGGGCAGCCCTGGCTGATTGGAGCCATCGCCGCCGCAATGGAAGGTAGGGACTACCAAACGCCATCGCTCGCCGAACAGGTCGATGGACTGTGTGAACAAATTGAAGACAGCTTATCTTTGTATGGCGATAAGCTCGGGATCCGGATGGTTCGGAAACATGTCGCGGCTCATATCGATAAGGTCAACTTGCCCCTCGACCATCACCTTCGTAGGTCACTACGCGCGCAACTTTGTCAGATCGATGAGGGCCCGCGTTTGATTGCGAATCTTTCTGCTCTTTATGCCGGCCAGGATTTGAAGGTGGCTGCATGATGACGGCGCTCGATCTCGTTGGTCTCGCCCCGTTCGCGCTGCTAGGCTTGGACGAGCGTCGCCGTGTGACCGCGGCCAATCCCGAAGCGCAAGCCTTTCTCGGCCATTCGGAACGGGCCATGTATCGCAAGCCTTTGAGCGAAATCCTGTTTCACGACTCTCCTGTATTCGACTTGATTGACAAAGCGATGGCGCTGCAGGGTGATGTTTCGGCGCATGCCATTCCAGTGAACGGACCATCATTGCGGGCTCAAAGGGTCCTCGATTTGCGGTTACGCCCGCTGCATGATGGCGGGATCGTGATCGGCATGATCGAAGCGAGTGAAACGGCGGTGGTGAACAATAATCCGGCCGGCGTTGCAGCCTTTGGGCGAATCCTTGGTCATGAAGTGAAGAACCCGCTCGCAGGAATTTCCGGAGCAGCGCAGTTATTGTCGCGGAATGCGCGCGACGATCAATCGGCGATGATTGACATTATCCAGAGCGAAACCCGCAGGATTGAGCGGCTGGTGTCGCGCCTGTCAGCCTTTGAGTTGTTCTCCGCCCCCGTCAAAGAGGCGTTAAACATTCATGAGCTGCTCGATCGGGTAATTGCCGCCGAAGAGGCCGCGCATCGCGGAAAGGTCTCGATCATCCGTTTGTATGATCCATCGCTGCCAGAAATCATGGCGGATCAGGACCATTTACATGAGGCTGTTCAAAACATCCTGCGCAATGCGGTCGAGGCGACGATTTCGCATACGCAAAGTCCACAGATTCAAGTCGAAACAGCGTTTGAAACCAGCTTTGCGATCGCCGGCAAAGATGGATCAGAGCGCCTAGGGCGGGCGATCCGCGTCACCATCGAGGACAATGGCCCCGGAGTGCCGCCGGAAAAGAAAGCGCGCATGTTTGATATGTTCATGTCCTCGAAATCGGGCGGGCGCGGCCTCGGATTGAGTGTCGTCAATGAAATTATGTCGGCGCATAATGGTCGTATCAAAGTCGACAGCAAGCCCGGCCTCACGCGATTTTCCATTTTCCTCCCGTTGCCAAGAACGAAAAAATCATGAGTCAAAAAACGGTTCTCCTCGCAGAAGACGATGCCAGCATCCGATTGATCGTCAACCAAACACTGGTCACAGCGGGCTATACAGTCCGCGCAACAAGTTCACCCGAAGCGCTGGAGCGCTGGGTGCGCAATGGCGAGGGCGATATTGTCGTCACTGATGTCTATCTGACGGACACACCGATATTCGAATTGCTGCCCTCGTTTAAACTGGTGCGGCCAGAACTTCCGGTAATCGTGATGAGTGGTCAGAACACCATCCTCACGGCCGCTTCTGCAGCACAGCACGGGGCTTATGATTATCTCCCGAAACCATTCGACATTGACCAGCTGACCGATCTGGTTGGTCGGGCTTTGTCCGACGCCAAACCGTCGCCAGCGATGAGTGGCCGAAAAACAAATGGCGATGCGAGTCAAAGTGGTCTGCCGCTGGTCGGGCGTTCGGCCGTTATGCAAGATGTCTATCGGATCATTTCTCGGGTTATGAATACGGATCTGACGGTTTTGATCGAAGGCGAATCTGGCACTGGCAAAGAGTTGGCCGCGCGAGCGATTCATGATCTTGGCCAAACGCGAAATGGCGCATTCCACTCGCTCGACCTCGCCACCAGCCAGCCACAGGATGTCAGCGCGGAATTGTTTGGGACGCCCGACAAACCCGGTATCGCTTATGACTCCGAAGTCACCATCTATCTCGATGAAGTCGGAGATCTGAGCCAGGAAGCGCAGACTCAATTGGTCAAGCTTATGCGAGAAGATGGTGGCGCGCGCATTGTTGCGTCAACACGTCAACCGCTCTCGGCACTGGTCGAGTCAGGCGAATTTCGCGAAGATCTCTATTATCGGATGAATGTTGTCCGAATTGAAATGCCGCCCTTGCGTCGCCGCAAGGAAGATATTCCGGAGCTCGTAAAAGCTTTTCTCATCCGGGCCGAGTCCCGTGGCCTCGCGCAGAAGCAAATTGCCCAGCCTGCAATGGACCTGATGATGGCCTATGACTGGCCAGGCAATGTCCGTGAACTCGAAAACCTCATCTTTCGCCTCGCGGCGTTGTCGCCGGACAGCACAATTTCTCAACGAGATATCGAGCGCGAACTCCGCGCCGAAACGCTGAAAGAATTATCGCCAGAAGCATCACTCGAAAGTGAAATTGAGGCACTTCTGCATCGATATGTTATGGCCGATTTGCTCAAGGGGGGAGAGGAAGGTGAGAAGATTTACCAATCTGTCCTCGAACAAGTTGAGCGGCCTTTGATCAAGCTTGCGCTCAGTGTCACCTCCGGAAATAAACTGCGGACAGCGGCGTTATTGGGTGTGAATAGGAACACTTTGAGGGCTCGCATGTCGGTTCTCGGAATGACAGAAGACTGATTGACCTGACGTCAAAGTGTTGCTCTAAAGTCCCAGTGTTGCTGATTGGCGACAGTGTGAATTAGAGGCCCCACAATTGACATCCAGCGTGTTGGCTACTCTTCGTCGCAATGGCGGACTTTGGTTTCAAAGTCTGTTCTTCCTCGCCGCTGTACTCTGTGCCGCGGCGACTGTGATCATGCTCGATCGCAGCGGACCGACCGAAGACGTACCAGCTGAATTGATGGCGCTGCTCGTCGTCAATATGGTTATTCTGGTCATCCTGGCATGGATGATCGTAACGCGATACTTAGCGATCCGTAAGTCGCGCGGCGGTGCTGGGGGTGGACGCCTTACGCGTCGCTTCATGTTCCTGTTTGGCTTTGTCGCAATCATTCCCGCAATCATTGTGTCGCTGTTTCTTTGGCTGACCACGACCCGGGGGATCGATGCCTGGCTTGGCGAGACCATGCTCACGCTCGTCGATGAAATTGCCACCATCACGTCAGAAAGCGGCGAAGAGTTTGCATTGCGGTTCGAGGCGGATGCGATTGCCGTGGCGGATGATATCGACGCCTCCGTCGATAGTTTCGCCACCAATCCTGATGCATTTGAGCCAATTTTCGGGCTGCTTGCCACCTATCGAGATTTTTCGGCGGCTTACATCATTGACCGAGACGGCGTACCGATTGCACGGGCTGAGAATATGCCGGCGCCTCAACACTATGGACGCCCGGCGGACAGCTTCTTCGAGGCCGCGGACCAGGGCGAAACAGTCGCGGTCCTGCGCCAGCAACTCGGTTACACATTTGCTCTGAAGAAGCTGGAAAACTTTCAGGACAGCTATCTCTATCTTGCCCGTCCGATTAATCCGGAACTATTCGCCCGTCTGGAACGGGCGCGAAAGGCTGGTTCCGACTATCGGATCGCGCAAGAACAGAGCAATATGATCCAAACCCTGTTTGTGATCTCATATTTGCAAGTCGTGGCGCTCGCGCTGCTCTTATCTGTGCGGTTAGCCCAGGAAATTGCCGATCGAATTTCGCGGCCGATTTCCCGACTCGCGACAGCGGCGCTGGAAGTCAGTGAAGGCAAAAGGGGCGTGTCGGTGCCGCTGCCCGAAGCGGAAGACGAAGTCCGCGTCTTGTCAAACTCGTTCAACGTCATGACCCGGCAATTGGATGAACGCCGCGATGATCTCGTCTCAGCGCGGGAAGAAGCGGAGGAACGGCGGCGATTTCTGGAAACGCTGCTGGTTGAGCTCAGTGCCGGAGTCATCCGGGTTGATGCGGCGGGTATCGTCACCATTGCGAACCGGTCGGCTGAAACGCTCATGCATATGGGCCAACTCGAAGGCTGCGTATTGGCCGATATCAGCTCGGAGATATGGCAACGCGTGACAGAAGCGCAGACGCTGCGAAGCCAGGAGGATTCCTTCATCAATCTAATGACCAGCGATGGTTTGCGCCATGTCCGTGTGAAAGTGACGTCTGATACGGTCGGTGGCTATCTGATTACGCTGGACGATGCCACACGCTTGATTTCGGCACAGCGCCAACTGGCCTGGCGGGATGTCGCGCGCCGGATTGCGCATGAGATCCGCAACCCGCTGACACCGATTCAATTGTCGACTGAACGTATTCGGCGCCGCTATGGCAGCCAGATTGAGGACAAAGACGGCGTGTTTGAGCGCTGCATCAACACGATCCTGCGGCAAGTTTCGGATATTGGCCGAATGGTGCAGGAATTTTCCGACTTTGCGCGGATGCCGAAACCAACGCCCAGCCGGTTCGATTTTGCGGCTTTGATTACAGATGTCGTCTTTGCCCAGAGAGTGGTGAACCCGGACTACAAGTTTTCTTTGCATTTGCCGCCGGAAGGCCTGTCCATTCTTGGCGATGAGAGGCTCCTGGGGCAAGCGTTGACCAATATTGTGAAAAACGCCGCGGAAGCGCTGTCTCGGCGCTCAGAAACCGAGGAAACTCAAGGGGTTATCACCATATCCGTCGAAATGTCTGAAGATGAAGGCTTCATCGTCGTCCAGATCGAGGACAATGGGCCTGGCTTCCCGGACGAAGCACGCGAGCAATTGCTCGAGCCTTATGTCACGGCGCGTGAGGGTGGCACCGGTCTCGGTCTCGCGATTGTGAATCGCGTGATCATGGATCACGGCGGCAGCGTGCAATTGTTAGAACCAAAAAATGGGCTGGATGGGGCCATTGTAAGAATCGTTCTGCCACTGAGCCTGACCGATGCGTCAGAAGCAGAGCACCAGCCATTGGAGTATGCGAATGAGTACTGACATTCTAGTCGTCGATGATGAGCCTGATATCCGCGAATTGATTGCGGGCGTGCTCGAGGATGATGGCCACGGCGTGCGCTCGGCGGCAACGGCTGAAAAGGCAATCGAAGAGGTTCGTTCCCGGACCCCAAGCTTGGTGGTTTTGGATGTTTGGCTTCAAGGCAGCGATATGGACGGCCTGTCCGTGCTCAAATACCTCAAAGCCATTGATCCTTTGCTGCCGGTGATTGTGATTAGCGGGCACGGCAATGTCGAAACGGCGGTCGCTGCCATCCGCCGTGGTGCGTATGATTTCATCGAAAAGCCATTCAAGGCCGATCGCTTGTTGCACTTGGTCTCTCGTGCCATCGAGTCGGCCAAACTGAAGCGTGAAAACGAAGCGCTTCGCACGCATAATTTCTCAGTCTCGGAATGGATCGGTTCGAGCGGAGCAGCTCAGGCCCTGCGCGCCCAGATCGAAAAAGTCGCGCCAACAAATTCGCGCGTTCTGGTCTCAGGAGAGGCAGGCGTCGGCAAGGAGCTCTGCGCGAAGCTGATTCACGAGCATTCGCGCCGCGCTGGCGGACCTTTTGTGGCGGTAAATGCCGCCAATATTGCACCCGAGCAGATGGAACGCGAACTGTTTGGCGAAGAAGACTCGTCCGGCATGCCCATCAAAATTGGCGTGTTCGAGCAAGCGCATGGCGGTACGCTCTTGTTGGACGAGGTCGGCGACATGCCACTCGGAACGCAAAGCAAGATTCTTCGCGTTTTGACCGAGCAGCGTTTTCAACGCGTTGGCGGTGGCTCAGACGTACGGGTGGATGTGCGGGTAATGTCGTCTTCAACGCGCGATCTCGAAAAAGCAATAGAAGCCACGGCATTTCGCAAGGATCTTTATTACCGCTTGAATGTGGTGCCACTCGCAGTCCCGTCGCTGGCCGAACGTCGAGACGATATTCCGGCATTGGTCGACTATTTCAGCGCGCGTATTGCTGATTCATCCGGTCTGACGCCGCGGGAGTTCAGCAAAGAGGCGATCGCGGTCTTGCAATCGATGAATTGGCCTGGAAATGTTCGCCAATTGCGCAATGTCGTCGAACGGGTTCTCATTCTGTCGCGCGATAGCAATAGTAAGACCGTATCCGTCGAAGAGTTGCCGCTCGATCGCGGCACCGGCGATAGCCAGGATGCCATGGGCGTTTCAGCAGACTTTGTAGGGCTGTCTCTGAGGGACGCGCGAGAACAGTTTGAGCGGGATTATTTGACGCTTCAAATTACCCGGTTTGATGGCAACATCTCCCGGACGGCGGAATTCATCGGTATGGAGCGCTCGGCTCTACACCGAAAATTAAAGGCCCTTGGGGTAAACGCGTCAGCGAGTCGAACGGAAACCCGTTAAATGCGCGTCATTATCTGCGGCGCTGGTCGGGTCGGGCAAGGCATTGCCCGCCAACTCGCGCAGGAGCATCACGATATCATTATGGTCGACGAGAACCATGCTCTGATTGAGCAGGTACAGATCGATTTTGATGTTCGTGGCGTGGTAGGCCATGCCGCGCATCCGGACGTGTTGCGCGCTGCTGGGGCTGAAGCCACCGATATGTTGATCGCCGTGACGCATTTCGATGAAATCAATATGGTGATTTGCCAGGTCGCGGATACGCTTTTCTCCGTTCCGACGAAGATTGCGCGCGTACGGGCCCAGGCCTATTTGGATGCCCGGCATTCGGAGCTGTTTTCGAAAACCGCTTTGCCGATTGATTTGATCATTTCACCAGAGATCGAAGTGGGCGAAGCGATCCTGCGACGGATACGGGCGCCGAGCGCTTTGTCGAGCATCGCGTTCGAGGAGGGCGAGCTGCAGATTCTCGGTATGAAAGTGCAGGAAGACAGTCCTTTGCTCGAAACGGCGCTGGATCAAATAGCCGGTATCTTTCCGGATCTGTCGGCCCGCGTCATCGGCATCAAGCGCAAAGCCTCCGTCTTCGCTCCGCGCGGCAGTGACCAGCTTCAGCCTGGTGATATTGCCTATGTCGCGGTGACCCGCCTGGCTACGCCGCGCCTCAACAAACTGTTCAATCGTGACGTCGAAGAGCACAAACGCGTGGTGATTGTCGGTGGTGGCAATGTTGGGACTTATGTCGCCAGTCACCTGGAGCGCGATGGCCGTGTGCGTGTCCGCATAATTGAATCAGACGCGGCGAAAGCAGACCTCGCGGTTTCGGCGCTGAAGCAAACCATTGTCATCCATGGTGATGGCCTGGCGCGCGACGTCTTGGAAGAGGCCGGCGCGGATCAAGCGGATATCGTGATTGCGGTCACCAATGATGACAAGACGAATATGCTCATTGGCAAACTGGCAAAGCAATTGGGCGCGAAGCGGACGCATGCGCTGGTGAACGCATATGAACTGGTCGCGATTTCACAGGACCTCGATATCGATGCTGTCCTAGATCCTCGCGCGCTCAGCGTGTCGAAAATCCTGACCAAGTTGCGCCGAGGACGCATCCTGTCGGTACAATCGCTGGAAGATGGCGCCGCCGAGATTGCGGAAGGGGTGACCCTAGATTCATCGCCTCTAATCGGCAAGCCGGTCGATTATGCGCATTTGCCGGATGGCGTCACGGCTGCCGCCATCATCCGTGATGGTGAAGTCTTGTTCCCAGGGCCGAGCACAGTGGTGAATACGGATGACCGCCTGCTTCTTTTCTATGAATCTAGCGCGACCCGAAAGGTCGAACAATTCTTCAGGGTTAGCGCTGACTTCTTCTAGGCGAGGCTGCACCAGTGAACCATCTCGCAATCGTTCGGATTTTGTCTGCCATTGCCCTGAGCTTTTCGCTCTTGTTCGCGATTTGCTTTTTGGTGGCCCTGGCGACGGGGGAGCAAGATCAATTAATGGTGTTCGCGGGCAGCGCCTTTGCGATCGGAGGCCTCGGCGGCACGGTCATTCTCCTTACTGACAAGCCCACGCGCCGAGCCCATGCGCGCGATGGTTTGGCGGTCGCTGTGCTATTCTGGACGCTTGGCGGCGTGATCGCGGCAGTCCCATTCATTGATTATTTGGGCGCGCCCGATTTCCATGCCGCAATTTATGAAGCCGTCTCCAACCTAACGACGACCGGGCACAGTCGCTTGGACACCGCCGCCAATCCGATGCCGATCAGCATCTTTGTTTGGCGCGCCATGCTGCATCTGATCGGCGCGATTGCCAGTATCACAATTGCAGCGTCTGTCTTTTCTGGGTTGAACCTCGGCGGGCCCGGGGTTCATCGAAACCGCTTCTTTAGCGAACCGGAAGGCAGTTTCTTTGATCCGATTTTGCGCGTGGTCCGGGTCAGTTCCGCCTTGGTGCTGAGCAGTTCATTGGTGCTGGCTGCGCTTCTGTTGGCACTCGGGCTAGCGCCGCGTGATGCCCTGGCAGGGGCTGTCAGTGCCATCACGACCGGCCTGGTCGATCCGCAATCGCATGATATCGCGCCGCAAGCGGGCACCTTGCACGCGCTGTTGCTCTGGATCGGGTTGGTCGTCGGAACGATGGGATTGATTGCCGTGGATGGGGCAGGGCGGGGTCGTATGCGCTCGGTTCCATTTGATCCAGAAGTCCTGGCATGGGTTGGGTCTTTGCTCTTGGTCACGCTTCTGGCCTTTCTCGCTGGACTGCCGCTCTTGGAAAGTCTTGGCTGGGCAACATCATCGATCTCGACCAGCGGGATCGCCTTGAGCGATCCAGAGCAATTTGCCCGTTTGCCCATCGTCCTTGTGCTGTTTCCGGTCCTGATCGGGGGATCGGCCTTGTCGGCTGCGGGCGGCTTCAAGCTGGCTCGTCTGATTGTGCTCAGCCGTAGAGTGACCCTGGAGTTCGCTCAGCTCGGCTATCGCGGCAGCATCAAGCACTTCACATTCCGCGGGCGTCGCCAGTCGGATCGCACAATCATGGGCGTCTGGGTCTATCTGGTCGGTTACATCGTCGCCTGCACGATCGGCACATTGCTGCTGAGTGCGACCGGCCTGTCATTCGACGACGCGATCCGAGCCGGGATCGGAAGCCTTTCGAATGCCGGTCATATTCTCGTTGAGATGAATGCGGAACTCGAAGGTGCGGCCCAATTATGTGTCATTCTCGGCATGATTCTTGGGCGATTAGAGGTTGTGGCGCTGCTTCCAGCGCTCAATTCCTCATTTTGGCAAAGATAATTCGCCGATCGCTTGCCATTTTCCAGCAATCGTTATAGCGCCTGCACTATAAAAGAAGGACAGGCAAACAATGTCTTCAGACAAAAAGCAGAACCTCCAGGATACTTTCCTAAACGCAGTCCGTAAGTCCAAGACTCCACTTACGATATTCCTCGTTAACGGCGTGAAGTTGCAAGGCGTCGTCACTTGGTTCGATAACTTTTGTGTGTTGTTGCGGGGCGATGGTCGTCCGCCGCAACTGGTTTATAAGCACGCAATTTCGACGATTGCCCCAGGTGCGCACGTTCAGCTCTTCGACGAAGAAGATAGCTAAACACAGTTGAAACAAACACCAATCGATCTCGAACTGCCGCCTGAAAAGGCCGGCATAATCATACCGTGGACGCAGGTTAGCGAGCGCCCGAGTGAGGACCGGATGGCAGAATCCGCTGGTCTGGTCGAAGCCTTGGGTTGCGAGCTCGAATTCTTGCGCGCTGAAAATGTCCGCAAACCGACGCCGGGCTATTTATTGTCCGGCGGCCTGTTGGAGCGTTTGGAAGCCGATGTGAAATCTCATGGCTGCTCGATCGTGATCATTGATGCGGCGCTGACCCCGATCCAACAGAGAAATCTCGAAAATCGGCTCGGCATCAAAGTCATTGATCGCACCGGCCTTATTCTCGAAATCTTCGGCCTGCGTGCGCGCACCAAGGAAGGAACGCTGCAGGTTGAACTTGCTCGCTTGTTGTATGAGCGCTCGCGCCTAGTGCGCACCTGGACGCACTTGGAGCGCCAGCGTGGGGGTCGAGGCTTCCTCGGTGGTCCCGGTGAAACCCAGCTCGAAGCGGACAAGCGCATGATTGACCGCGCCGTCGGTCGGCTGCGCCGCGACTTGGCGGATGTGCAACGCACCCGACGGGTCCAACGCCAAGGCCGCACGCGGCGCGAAAGCCTGATCATTGCCTTAGTGGGCTATACCAATGCCGGTAAATCGACCCTGTTCAATCGCCTGACCGGGGCTAATGTCATGGCCAAGGACATGCCGTTTGCAACGCTCGATACGACCATCCGTAAGCTGGATTTACCGACCCTAGGAGAAGCCAGCCTGATCGATACAGTTGGATTCATCTCGGATCTGCCAACGCATCTGGTCGACAGTTTCCGGGCGACATTGGAAGAGGCGCTGTCGGCGGACCTCCTGATCCATGTCCGCGATCGGTCCAGCGACTCAGATGAAGAGCAAAAACAGGATGTTCTGAAGGTTCTGGGCCAATTGTCCGAACTGACAGAGACGCCGCTGCCGCCGATGATTGAAGTTTGGAACAAAATCGATCTGGTCGATGCAAGTGTTCGAGGCGGCCTTGATGCTGAACTTGAGCGGTTGTCGGGCCAGTTGGTGGCAATCCCTGTTTCAGCGGTCACCGGGGAGGGGGTGAATGATCTCATTGGCGCCATCGAAGCGGTGCTGGATCAGGGGCGAAAGCGGTTTCGCGCACATTTATCCAATAAAGACGGCGCTTTACGAGCCTGGCTGCATGAGCATGCGCAAGTTGAACAGGAAACCTTTGGCGAGGTCGGCGAGGCGGAGCTGGAAGTGAGTTTGACCAAAGACGAATTTGGTCGCCTTGCGGCGAAATTCCCGGACGCAGCCGCGTCACAATTTGAGCATATGGATTGAAGCCGATGAAGAAAGACACGCTTTTCCTTCTGCCGCCGGGCTTTGAGGATAATGATCGCCGAGAGTTTTGCCCCGAATGTGCGGAGCTTTGGGGCGTGTTGAATTACTATCCCGCAATCAAGGAATCTCTCGACATAATCTACGTTGGCATTGACCATCCAAGGGCGGAGATCTGCGCAGTATTAGGGCCGGGGCGTTGGAACGCGCCAACGCTCATTCTTGCAGATCCCGAAACGGTCTCTGGCGACTATGAGATCAAGACAGATAATGGCGTCTCGCATCTGAATTCTGCTCGTCAGATTGCAAGGTATTTTGCCGCCAAGTTTGGCACCGCGTTGCCTCGTGGAAGTTGAGGTTTATGAGGGTTAAGCGACATCCACACCTTGTATCTCTTTGCGAATGGACAAATATGTCCTCGTCTGCCAGTTCTGGCCCCATAATTTCCGCTTGAAGGTATTCTTATGTTCGATCCGCGCCCGACCGATGTAAACCTGGTCCCCACTGTTATTGAGCAAACCAGCCGGGGTGAGCGCGCCTTCGACATTTTCTCGCGGCTTTTAAAAGAGCGCCTGATTTTCATTACCGGACCGATTGACGACACAACCGCGTCGCTCGTTTGCGCGCAATTGCTGTTCCTGGAGTCGGAAAATCCGAAGAAGGATATTGGTATCTATATTAACAGCCCGGGCGGCTACGTCACGGCTGGCCTCGCGATTTATGACACGATGCAATATATTCGCTGTCCGATTTCGACGCTGTGCATCGGCCAGGCCGCGAGCATGGGCTCCCTGCTGCTGGCAGCAGGGGATAAGGGCAACCGGATCGCGCTGCCAAATTCTCGCGTCATGGTGCACCAGCCGTCTGGCGGATATCGAGGCGTTGCGACAGATATTGAGCGTCATGCCGAAGAAATTCTCGACCTGAAAAAGCGGCTGAATAATATTTACGTAAAACATACCGGTCAGGACTATGACACGATCGAGAAGAAACTTGATCGGGATACATTCATGACGGCCGAGGATGCCAAGGAATTCGGCATCGTCGATACAGTTTACGAGCGCCGCGCGGAGGCGAGTGAAGACTAAGCGGCATTCTTCATGCATTGAGAATGTGAGCTAAGGCTTGCACGAGCCCGTGAGGGGTCTAAAGTTAGTAGAAGTGGCTGGGATTCGGTCTCAGTAAATCGCATGTTAAGGCATGCGTGTCATAGAGGTTGCCCATGGCAAAGCAAAACGGTTCCAGCGGCGATTCAAAGAATACGCTTTATTGCTCATTCTGCGGGAAGAGCCAGCACGAAGTGAAGAAGCTCATTGCAGGGCCAACCGTGTTCATCTGTGATGAATGCGTCGAACTCTGTATGGATATTATCCGCGAAGAGAACAAAGCCTCTGGATTCAAGGCTAAAGAAGGGGTTCCGACCCCGCAAGAGATTTGCGACGTGCTCGACGATTATGTGATCGGGCAAGGCTATGCCAAGCGCATTCTCTCGGTTGCCGTGCACAATCATTATAAGCGCCTCGCCAATCCAGGCGGCGCTGACGGGGTGGAACTCGCCAAGTCCAATATCATGCTGATCGGCCCAACCGGGTGCGGTAAGACGCTCTTGGCACAAACCCTGGCGCGCGTCCTCGACGTGCCATTCACCATGGCCGATGCGACCACGCTGACAGAAGCAGGTTATGTCGGGGAAGACGTTGAAAACATTGTCCTGAAACTGCTCCAGGCGTCAGATTATAATGTCGAGCGCGCTCAGCGCGGCATTGTTTACATTGATGAAATCGACAAGATTTCCCGCAAATCAGACAACCCGTCGATCACCCGCGACGTGTCGGGCGAGGGGGTGCAGCAAGCGCTCCTGAAACTAATGGAAGGCACGGTCGCCGCGGTCCCGCCACAAGGCGGGCGTAAGCACCCTCAACAAGAATTCCTGCAAGTTGATACGACCAATATCTTGTTCATTTGCGGCGGCGCTTTTGCTGGCCTGGACAAGATTATCTCCTCGCGCGGAGAGTCGACCTCAATCGGCTTTGGCGCTGACGTACAGGATCCTGAAGCTCGGCGGGTAGGCGAGATCCTCCGCACGGTGGAGCCGGAAGACCTGCAGCGTTACGGCCTGATCCCTGAATTCATCGGTCGTTTGCCGGTTTTGGCGACGCTCGAAGATCTCGATGAAGACGCGCTGGTCACCATCCTCACTGAGCCAAAGAATGCGCTCGTCAAACAGTATCAAAAACTGTTTGAAATGGAGGACGTGAACCTGACCTTTACCCCGGATGCGATGACGGCTGTGGCCAAAAAAGCGATAATCCGCAAAACCGGCGCCCGAGGTCTTCGGTCGATCATGGAATCCATCCTACTCGACACGATGTTCGAACTGCCAGGATTGCGCGGCGTTGACGAAGTTGTGATCAATGCCGAAGTGGTCGAAGGTAATGCGAAGCCGCTATATGTGCACGCAAAGCAGGTTCAGCCGAACGAAGCTTCCTAAATCGGGCCGTCGCATAAGATTAATTTCGCAGATTTCCACTACTATTTAGTGGTTGAAGTGCGGGGCCTCGATTATCAAATGATGAAGACGCCAGAATCATCCGACACTTGGGTGAAGGTGATGGCTGCCGCTGAGCGGGGCCAGAAAAGAAGGAGTCGATAATGACGACGAAAATCCTCCCAGTTCTGCCGCTGAGAGATATTGTTGTGTTCCCAGACATGGTGGCGCCGCTTTTTGTGGGCCGGGACAAGTCTGTGCGAGCCCTCGAAATGGTAGATGAAAACCAGAATGAAATCATGCTGGTTGCGCAAAAGGATCCCTCGACCGATGATCCAAGCGCCGATGATTTGCACGCGGTCGGCACCACCGCAACCATTCTGCAATTGCTGAAACTGCCCGACGGGACCGTAAAAGTTCTGGTCGAGGGCGGCAGCCGGGCACGCCTGTCTCAACTTGAGGATCGCGGCGATCACTATGTCGCTGAAATCGGGATCATTGAACCGATTGATGCAAGCAGCAGTGAACTCGAAGCCCTGATGCGGGCGGTGACCGAACAATTTGAAAGCTATGCCAAGCTCAACCGCAAGATTCCGCCGGAATCAGTGTCGACCATCTCAGACATAGTCGAGCCTGGTAAGCTCGCGGACGCCGTCGCCTCGCAGCTGCAGGTGAAACTGTCTGAAAAGCAAGGTTTGCTAGAACTGTCTGACGTCAAAGACCGTCTGGAAAAGGTCCTATCGCTCATGGAAGGCGAGATGGGCATGATGCAGATGGAGCGGAAAATCAAAAACCGCGTCAAGCGTCAGATGGAGAAGTCCCAGCGCGAGTACTATCTCAACGAGCAAATGAAGGCGATCCAACGCGAACTGGGCGACCAGGGCGAAGGCGAGCGCGATGAAGTGGCCGAGCTTGAGGAGAAGATCAAAGAAACCGGTCTTTCCGAAGAAGCCCGCACTAAAGCCGAGCAGGAAGTCAAAAAACTACGCCAAATGAGCCCGATGTCAGCCGAATCTACGGTCGTGCGGAACTATCTCGATTGGTTATTGGCTCTGCCTTGGGACAAGCGCAAGGATATCTCGACCGATCTCGCAGCGGCTGAAAAGCAGCTGAACGATGATCATTATGGTCTGGAAAAGGTCAAAGAGCGGATCCTTGAATATCTCGCGGTTCAAAAACGCACGAACAAGTTGCGGGGGCCGATCTTGTGCCTCGTTGGACCGCCAGGGGTTGGTAAAACTTCTCTCGGAAAATCGATCGCGGAAGCGACCGGACGCGACTTTGTGCGTGTGTCCCTTGGGGGTGTGCGCGATGAAAGCGAAATCCGAGGCCACCGCCGGACGTATATTGGTTCGATGCCAGGCCGGATCATTCAAAGCCTGAAAAAAGCCAAGACGGGCAATCCGCTCTTCTTGCTGGATGAGATTGACAAGATGGGCATGGATCATCGCGGCGATCCGTCGGCAGCTCTGCTCGAGGTCCTCGACCCGGCGCAGAACTCAACCTTCAACGACCATTATCTGGAAGTCGACTATGATCTTTCAGATGTCATGTTCGTGACCACGGCGAACAGCTTGAACATGCCCCAGCCGCTCCTCGACCGGATGGAGATCATTCGGATCGCGGGCTATACCGAGGATGAGAAGCTGGAAATCGCGGAACGGCACTTGCTGCCCAAGATTCGCGCCGATCATGGTCTGGAAGAGGCTGAATGGGTAATCCAGTCCGACACGATCCGCGACTTGCTGCGCTATTATACGCGTGAGGCCGGCGTGCGCTCGCTTGAGCGTGAACTGGCGAAACTCGCCCGCAAAGGCGTACGCGAGCTCGGTAATGAAGGCGTGACCCAGGTGGTCATGACGCCTGAAAATCTCGCGGATTATTCTGGCGTGCGCAAATTCCGCTTCGGTCTTGCCGATGAGGAAGATCAAGTTGGCGCCGTTACGGGCCTTGCCTGGACCGAAGTCGGCGGCGATCTCCTCACAATTGAGGCGGTCT
Source organism: Hyphomonadaceae bacterium (assembly GCA_024743315.1). GTDB lineage: Bacteria > Pseudomonadota > Alphaproteobacteria > Caulobacterales > Hyphomonadaceae > Henriciella. The sequence continues at coordinate 17,069 of JANSWU010000003.1, read as the reverse complement.
CGATGCCGGGCCGCGGCAATACCAAGGTCACCGGCAATCTGCGGGATGTCATGAAGGAGTCGATCTCGGCGGCGCAATCTCTGGTCCGATCTCGGGCGGTTCTGCTCGGGATCAAGCCAAGCGCGTTCAACACGACGGACATTCACGTCCACGTGCCCGATGGCGCGACGCCAAAAGATGGTCCGAGCGCGGGCATTGCGATGACCACAGCTATGGTTTCGTTGCTCACGTCTAACCCTGTGCACCGCGATGTTGCGATGACGGGGGAGATCTCACTGCGCGGCAAAGTGCTGCCAATTGGCGGTCTCAAAGAGAAGCTGCTCGCAGCTTTGCGCGGCGGCATCAAGACGGTGCTGATTCCGGAAGAAAACGAGAAAGATCTCGCCGACATTCCAGAGAATGTGAAGCAAAGCCTGACCATTATTCCTGTGTCGGACATCAATGAGGTCCTGGAACGCGCCCTGGTGCGCCCATTGACCCCGATTGAATGGTCTGAAGCCGATGAAGAGGCCCTGGCAGCGACGCTTGCCGGTCGCCCATCGCCGAATGATGGCGGCGCATCTGTCCGTCATTAAAGAAGCGCCTTAAAACATCAGCGGCCCCTGTTTTTTCTGACAGGGGCCGCTTGCTTTTCTGCGCCAGACAAGGCAAAGGAAGCGTCCCGGAAGGGCGGTTAGCTCAGTTGGTAGAGCATCTCGTTTACACCGAGAGGGTCAGCGGTTCGAGCCCGTTACCGCCCACCATTTTCCACTTCGACATAAAGTCATGACGGCGCGCTCTTTCGCTTGTGCCAGAGCTGTTCTAATCAACGCGGAAACCCGCTGGCTGGACGACCCATGACTGATGCTTCGACCCTGAAAACACTCAAACAAATCGAACAACGCCTGCTCTGGCTGTCAGCCTGGATCGTCCACAATGCCAATCATTTGCGCGATAAAGAGGAAGGCGATGTCAAAGTTGGCGGTCACCAGGCCTCTTGTGCCTCCATGGTATCGATCATGACGGCGCTTTATTTCAATGTTCTGCGGCCCGAGGACCGGGTCGCCGTCAAGCCGCACGCCTCGCCTGTGTTTCACGCCATGCAATATTTTATGGGCAATCAGACTCAGGAAAAACTGGAGAATTTTCGCGGTCTTGGCGGCGCGCAATCCTATCCGAGCCGGACCAAGGATATAGATGATGTCGACTTTTCGACAGGATCCGTCGGCTTGGGCGTCGCTATCACGGCCTTTGCCTCGACCATCCAGGATTATCTTGCGGCCAAATCCTGGGCGGGCGACCGTCCAATGGGGCGCATGATAGCTCTCGTGGGCGATGCCGAACTCGATGAAGGCAATGTCTATGAGTGCCTGCAGGAAGGTTGGAAACACGACCTGCGCAATACCTGGTGGATCATCGATTACAACCGCCAGAGCCTGGACGGCGTCGTGCATGAGGGTTTGTGGGAGAAGATCGAGGCGATCTTCACTGCATTTGGCTGGCGCACCGTCGTATTGCGTCATGGTGTCCTGCAACGCGCTGCTTTTGAAGAACCGGGCGGCGAGATCCTGAAAACCTGGATCCAATCCTGTCCCAATGATGATTATTCGGCCCTGACCTATCAAGGCGGTGCGGCCTGGCGCGAGCGTTTGATGAATGATCTTGGCGATCAGGGTGATGTTTCCGAGCTGCTCAATCGCCGTTCTGACGAGGAGCTCGCCGCCTTGATGAACAATCTGGGCGGACAATGTCTGAATACTCTGACAGACGCCTTTGCAGCCGTCACTGATGATCAACCGACTGTGTTTTTGGCTTACACGATCAAAGGCTGGGGCACGCCGCTGGCCGGTCACAAAGACAATCATTCCGGTCTCATGACCAAGGCTCAAATGGCAGAGTTTCAAGCCGGTATGGGGATCGCCGCTGGATCGGAGTGGGACCCATTGGCCGCGATTGAGGATCATGATGATCTTCGCGCGTTTCTCGCAGGTGTGCCTTTCTTTGCCAAAGGCCCAAGGCGTTTTACAGCGTCAGTGCTCGACAGTCCGGGCCCCATTTTCCTTGAAGATAGAGTGTTGTCGACGCAGGCGGGCTTCGGAAAAATCCTCGACGCTATTGCCAAAAGTGACAGCGAGCTGTCACAACGCATATTGACCACTTCGCCAGATGTCACGGTTTCAACCAATCTCGGGCCGTGGGTCAATCGCCGCGGCCTGTTCGCGCGCAATGCAAAAGCCGATACGTTCCGCGATCAACGCATTCCCTCGGCGCAGAAATGGCAATTCTCGCCAGACGGACAGCATATTGAACTCGGCATTGCCGAGATGAACCTGTTTTTGTTGCTCGGGGCGGCAGGCTTGTCACACAGCCTGTTTGGCGAACGATTGATTCCAATCGGGACGGTTTACGATCCCTTTGTCGCGCGTGGGCTCGATGCGTTGAATTATGCCTGTTACCAGGATGCGCGGTTCATTATTGCAGGCACGCCGTCCGGGGTGACGCTGGCGCCCGAAGGTGGTGCGCATCAATCAATCGGGGCGCAGCTGATCGGGATGAGCCAGGACGGTCTGGTCAGTTTCGAGCCGGCTTATCTTGATGAACTGTCGATCATTATGGATTGGGCGTTTGATTATCTGCAACGCGATGGGGAAGGGGACCCGGATGAGCGTACCTGGCTGCGGGACGAAACCGGTGGGTCTGTTTATCTCAGGCTGACCACACGGCCGCTTGAACAATTGGGATTGCGTGCCCGCGATGATGACGACTTCGTGCGAGGCGTCATTGATGGCGCTTATTGGTTGCGAGAACCCGGGCCGAATTGTGAAGTCGTGATCGCTTATCAGGGCTGCGTCGCCACGGAGGCGATCGAGGCGGCCGGGCGGATCGGCAATGACCGCCGTGACATTGGTGTTTTGGCTGTGACCAGCGCCGATCGACTGAATTCGGGTTGGACCGCCGCGAGGCGCGCTCGCGCAAAAGGTCAGAGCGGAGCAACCAGTCAGATTGAGCGCTTGATGGCCGGTGTGCCGCGCGATGCGATCCTGATCACAGCGACCGACGGTCACCCCGCTACGCTGGCATGGATTGGTGGCGTAAAAGGCCACCCCACCGCGCCCTTGGGGGTCGAGCATTTCGGACAAACCGGAACGATTTCAGATCTGTACAAGCATTTCATGATCGACGCAGATGCCATTGTCGCCGCGGCAAACCATTTATCGGCCGGCCGACAGATTGGATTGAGATAAGTCTTATCAGAGGACCTTTGTCTCGAAGCTTTGACCCCGTTCGATCAATCGCATGTTTGAGCCGTCTGTCTCAAGTTTCGTGACGCTACAATAGTTCGGTCGGAAAACGGTAACGCTGGGGCTCTTTTCCAGATGACTGACAATCGCATTGATCGCGACGAAATGCGTGAACACAGCGGTTTGATCCGGAAGCCGTGCGAGCGTCTCAAGCAAGGATGCGCGCCAATCTTTGACAAGCGCCGGTGCTGCCTCCCATTCACCGGACATCAAACCTCGGAGCCAGGTCACGCGGTCCGAAACATCGCCCGGCGTTGGAATTTCAGTCACCGCAGGCTCAACTTCCAGAGACAATCCGGCTCTTTCGGCAAAAAAGCGCCCGGTCTCCTGACACCGCGCCATTGGGCTGCTGATCGCCGTGTTCACGGGCTCCGTCGCCAACCATTCGGCGACAGTTTTAGCCTGCATACGACCATCTTCTGACAGGCCGGGATCAGGATGCTCACCCCAGCCCGCCGCGGCTTGGCCGTGTCGAATAAGATAGATCATGCGGCGACGAGATTGGGGTCTTGTTGATGGGTCTGAAACACTTTCAACGCCTGTTTGTAGAGGAGCGGCTCAGAGATATTCAGTCGCTCGCGCACGTCCTGCAGCGGATGGTCGAGAATGGCTTCAATATCGACCTCAATCAGACGCTTGGCGGCTTTGCCATTGCGTCGTCCTTCCGCAAGGACCTCTTTGATTTGCGCCTCCCTTGGGGCTGATTTGGAAATCTGTCGCTGTCCCATAAAGGCGATGAAGCTGATCCCCATACCGCCATGCTGGCTGTGCGTGAATCCAAGCAGAGACGCCTCGCCGAGCGCGTCGCGTCCATAGCCGGTCAGGATATGATACATATCGTGCGTGTCGCGAATCCGATTGACGTACCAGAGTAAGTCATCATCAAATTTTTCGTACTGCTTGCGTTGCTCTAGGCTTTCTTTCACCAGGCCATGCGCGGTCAGGCCTTCGCGTTCCATGAAGTCGACATAGGTCCGGCCAACCGTGCCTTTTGGCAGCGCCTTTAGGGGCGCATGGTCATCAAGAATGTCTGGGAGAAACGTGTTTCGGGCGAGAAATTCACGGCTTTGCGGCGACCGCATGAAGCGAAGAAAGTCGCGACGCGCCGAATCGCCATTGAGCGCCTGGATGATGTGAAACACTTGTGTCGTGTCTTCCTTATCCGCGATCAGCTTTTGCATATGGTTCCACGCTTTCAGTGGACGGCGTTTCGGTTTTGGCCGAGCGGGATCAATGAATGGAACGGGGCGCGTCATTTGCTGCTTCCTCTAATTCTTGCTGCAGGATAGCAGAGCGAGCTTAATCAAACAATGACGCATGCGTCACCTTTGCCAAAATTCTCCTGCGCAAGAATGAAGCAGGTCTGATGAAGCTTTGAGCATGACTGTTAACACGCAGGGCTAGCCGTCCTCCGTCTATCGCCCTCCATGTGGAGGCATCTTATGCGGAAGCAATTGTTAGCTTAGCGAAGGGTTGAGGGTATGAAAAAGATTGAAGCCATCATCAAACCGTTCAAATTGGATGATGTGAAAGAAGCGCTGCACGAAGTCGGCGTTCAGGGAATGACGGTTGTTGAAGCAAAAGGCTTCGGACGTCAGCGTGGTCATACAGAGTTGTATCGCGGCGCAGAGTACGTAGTAGATTTTCTACCGAAACTCAAGGTCGAGGCCGTGGTGGCAGATTCGGGCGTTCAAGGCGCCATCGATGCAATCACGAAAGCGGCTCAGACCGGTAAAATTGGGGACGGCAAGATTTTCGTGTCCGATGTGGGCGAGGCTGTCCGCATTCGAACCGGTGAAACAGGTGACGGCGCCCTTTAGCGCCGAAAAAATGGAAGACAGGACACAAACTGGAGGGCGACATGGCCGATAGTGTATTGAAAATGATGAAGGATAATGACGTCGAGTTCGTCGACCTTCGCTTTACCGACCCGCGCGGGAAACTGCAGCACGTCACATTCGACAAGAGCATGGTCGATGGTGACTTTTTTGAAGACGGTCAAATGTTTGACGGTTCGTCGGTTGCCGGTTGGAAAGCCATCAACGAATCCGACATGAACCTGAAACCGGATCTGGCCACGGCCAAAATCGATCCTTTCTTCCAGCAAACCACGCTCGCTGTGATGTGCGATATTCTCGATCCGATTACCGGCCAGGCCTATAATCGCGATCCACGCATGACCGCCAAGAAAGCCGAGGCCTATCTGAAATCGACAGGTGTCGGAGATACTGCCTATTTCGGCCCGGAAGCGGAATTCTTCGTATTTGATGATGTCCGTTGGAACACCGAGCCGCACATGACCGGCTACAGCTTCGACTCGACTGAGCTGCCGGCGAATACCGGCAAAGTCTACGAAATGGGCAATATGGGCCACCGTCCGGGTCCTAAAGGCGGTTACTTCCCGGTTCCGCCAGTGGATTCAGAGCAGGATATGCGCTCAGAGATGCTGTCAGTCATGGGCGAACTTGGCCTTGAGCCAGAGAAACACCACCACGAAGTGGCACCCGCACAGCACGAACTCGGCATGAAATTCAACACGCTGGTCACGATGGCGGACAATCTTCAGCTGTATAAGTACGTGATCCACAATGTCGCCGCCAGCTATGGCAAGACGGCGACATTCATGCCGAAACCTTACTTCAACGATAATGGCTCTGGCATGCACGTGCACCAGTCGATCTGGTCTGGCGGCAAGCCGACCTTTGCCGGGGATCTCTATGCTGGCCTGTCTGAGACCTGCCTGCATTATATTGGTGGGATCATTAAGCACGCGCGCGCCCTGAACGCCCTGACCAATGCGTCGACCAATTCCTACAAGCGTTTGGTGCCTGGCTTTGAGGCGCCGGTCATGCTGGCCTATTCCGCCCGCAACCGTTCGGCCTCAATCCGTATTCCGTTCGGAAGCGGCGAAAAGGCCAAGCGGATCGAAACCCGCTTCCCGGATCCGACCGCCAATCCATACCTCGCCTTTGCCGGCCTGTTGATGGCGGGCCTCGACGGCATCGAGAACAAGATCCATCCGGGCGACGCGATGGACAAGGACCTGTATGACCTGCCGCCGGAAGAGGCTGCGTCTATTCCTCAGGTCTGTGGTTCGCTGCGCGAAGCTCTTGACGCCCTGAGCGCCGATCGCGACTTCCTGAAGAAAGGCGGTGTCTTCGATGATGACCAAATCGACGCCTATATCGAACTCAAAATGGAAGAAGTGATGCGGCTCGAACTGCATCCGCATCCAGTCGAGTTCGACATGTATTACAAGGTCTAAGACCGAACCGCATCACGTCTGGGGGATCGGACGCATGCCAAGGCACCGGGGCTGGAAGGCTCCGGTGCTTTTGTTTCGTGCTTGCAGACCCGCGGTGTGGTGCGGTCTTACTCTTCAGCTTTTACGGTTTGCCAAAGGGCCTCTTGCTGCTCGAGAGAGAGTTCGGCAAATCCTGCGCTCCCATTCTCGGCATTGGCTTCCATGGCACGAAAGCGGCGCTCAAATTTTTCATTGGACTTTCGCAAAGCGACTTCCGGATCAATTCGATACCGTCGCGCGAGGTTGGCCACGACAAAGAGCAAGTCGCCAATTTCTTCTTCGATGTGGGCCGGATCTGCTTCATCGATCGCTTCTTTGACTTCCGCAATCTCTTCATCGAGCTTGTTGAAAATGGACTTTGGATCGTCCCAGTCGAACCCGGTTCGGGCCGCGCGTTTCTGAAGCTTTTCTGCTCGCATCAGAGAGGGAAGGGCGAGGGCGATGCCAGCAAGTGCGCTCTCATCTTTTTCTGTTTTTTCTGCGCGCTCGGCCGCCTTGATGTCTTCCCAGGCGCGGGTCTGGGCATCGGCGGAGCGTTGCTGCGCCTCGCCAAAAACATGCGGGTGGAGCCGGATCATTTTATCGCTTATCGCCTGGGTCACATCGGCAATTGTGAAGTGGCCTTCATCGCGGGCAATTTGGGCATGGAAGACGACTTGCAGGAGCAGGTCGCCCAATTCCTCACTGAGCTCCTTCATATCGCCCCGCTGGATCGCATCTGCGACTTCATAAGCTTCTTCAATCGTGTAAGGCGCGATGGTCGCAAAACTCTGTTCCAAATCCCATTCACAACCGGTTTCTGGGGTCCGAAGACGTTTCATAATTTCCAGCAAATCTTCAAAACCATAGGGCGAGGTGAGCGGTTGGGTCGACATTCGGTCTTCCTTCGATCTGAGCTGAGATTCCAGACGTATACGTCCTGAACAGAGTCGTCAGGGCTTTGCGACAAAAACTTCATCAAACAGCGCTTGAAATTCTCCGAAAATATTATAACTGACCAGTCAGTCATTTATTACTGGAGTCCCGAATGACCGAGATTGAGCAACCGACGGAACCATCGTCGCGCAGCGCGATGATGATTGGCGTTATTCAACTGGTTTTTGTGATTGGTGTGATTTTCACGGCCGTGGCGCTGTCCCGAGCGCTGGAAATGTCGGTCTCAGATAATGCCCCGCGGATTGCCGACATGAGAGCCAATGAAGCGATTAGCGTTCGCCTCGCGGATCTGGAGACTATGACCTATACGCCACAAATTCGAGTCAACGGAACCGTCCAGGCGACGGCAGAAGTCTCGGTAAGTCCGCAAGTCTCCGGAGAGATCAAACGGGTTAGCGCTGAGTTTCGACCGGGGACAGAGATCTTAAAAGGGACGCTTCTGTTTGAAATCGACCGGGCAGATTACGTCCTCGCGGTTCAGCGCGCTGAAGCCGAAATAGCCTCCGCGAGGAGTGACCTTCAACAGCTCGAAGCCGAAGCGGCGCTTGCCATTCAGGAGTGGCGGGAACTGTTTCCCGGCCGCGAGGTGAATGAATTGGCGGCAAGAGTCCCGCAAATCGAAGCCGCCAAAGCGCGCCTCGACAGCGCTGTGGCTAATAAGCGTACGGCGGAATTGTCTCTTCAACGTACTCGCGTCTATGCCCCTGTGGACGCCAGAGTCATGGCATCTTCTCTGGATATCGGGCAGATTGTATCCCCCGGGCAGGTGGTTGGCCGCTTGGTGGCATTGGACAGTATTGAGCTTGCGGTTCCAGTCTCACTCGAGCAGTTGGCCTTGATCGAGCCACCGATCGGACGGCTTGTCACGTATCAGCGTCGTGGGAATGCGACTGCTCCGCAACAGGCTGAAATCGTCAGAGTAGATGCCACACTGGATGCGCGCACCCGCCTCTCCAATCTGTATATGGTGCCGGTCGACCAAACCGGGTTGAGGATTGGCGACTTTGTCGACGTGCAGATCCATTCCGAGCCGGTTTCGGGGGCTCTAAAATTACCGGCGATGGCGCTTGCCGGACAATCCGAGGTTTGGGTGGTCAACGGCACCCAGCTGGAGAAACGCGCGGTGGTCCGGATTGGCGAGGCCGATAATGGTGGCACGATCATCACCGCGCCGTTTGACGTGGCCGATGGTGTCGTCGCCCTGCCGCCACTCGAGGCGGTGGATGGGCAAGAAGTCACCCTGCGCAATCAAAACAACATCTCAGCGGCAACAGGAGGGCGCATCGATGGCACCCAATGATCCGGAAACCCAAGGTGGCGGTTTGATCGGCTGGTTCGTTCGTAATCCGGTTGCCGCGAATTTGCTCATGGTCGTGCTGTTAATTGGCGGGCTCCTGATGGCGGGCAATCTGCGGTCGCAGGTCTTTCCAACCATTGAACCGGGGATCGTCACGGTTTCTGTCCCTTATCCTGGTGCGACCCCGGCTGAGGTAGAAGAGGGAGTGACCCGGCGCGTCGAAGAGGCTGTGCTCGGAATTGACGGCGTAAAGCGCGTCTCCTCGGTGGCCTCTGAAAACATCGGTACCGTAACGATTGAACTTGCCGATTTTGCTGATGAGCAAATCGTCAAGGATGATGTACAAACCGCGGTGGAAGGGCTTGCCGATTTCCCGCCGGAGAATGCCGAGCGCGAAACGGTTCGTGCCCCGAAACCGACCGGCAGCGTGGTCACACTCGTGGTTGTCGGCAATGTCACGCCAATGGAGTTGCGCCTCGCGGCAGAACGTCTTGAGCGTGAATTGCTCACGCAAGATGGGATTTCCCTAGTTAGCCTTTCCGGCGACCGCGATTATGAAATTTCGATCGAAGTGACTGAGGACACGCTGCAGAAATACGGACTCTCAATTGACGACGTGGCCCGGGCTGTTCGGGCCAGCTCCTTGGATCTTGCTGGCGGCTCCATTCAGACCCAGTCAGGTGAATATCTGCTACGCACCAATCAACGGCGTCTGACAGGTGAAGGCTTTGAAAGCATCGTGGTTCGCAACCTCCCGGACGGCTCACAAATCCTGCTGAGCGACATCGCCGATATTCGCGATGGGTTCACGCGCGAAGCGCTGAAGAACACTTATAATGGCCGACCAGCCATCTTTGTTGATGTTGCGCGCGCCGAGGCGGAAGATGTCATCGCCGTGAAGGCGGTCGTCGATGCCTTCATGGAATCGTATTCACCACCTGAGGGGATCGAAATCATTGAATTTCGGGACCAGACCGGCGTGTTGGAAGAGCGGATCAATCTCTTGCTGCGCAATGCGCTGTTCGGGTTCGCCTTGGTCTTTCTCTTCTTGGTCCTGATGCTTGACCTGAAACTGGCCTTCTGGGTCTGTATCGGGATTGCCACAGCTTTCATGGGCGGTTTCATGCTGTTCGGCGCCGCGGGCGTAACGATTACCATGGTGTCTCTGTTCGGCTTGATCATCGTTCTCGGGCTCGTCGTCGACGACGCGATCGTGATTGGTGAAAACATTGATGCCGAAATTGCCAAGGGTAAGACCGGTGCCCGCGCCGCGATTGATGGCGTCAGCGGGGTGTTTTCGCCCGTGCTCGTTGGCGTGATGACGACGATCGCCGCATTCTCACCTTTGCTCTTCGTCGGCGGCACGTTTGGCGACATTACACAGGCGATCCCATTGGTGGTGATCTGCGTTCTAATCGTCTCACTGGTCGAAGCCTTTTTCATTCTGCCGAGCCATTTGAGCCATGGGCGTCCCTGGTCACGCGGGCCAGTGCTCGCCATCCAAGGGCGCGTCGCTAAACGGATCGGGTGGGTCAGCGAGAACATTATCCGCAAAGGCGTCCGGTTTGTTGGCAAATGGCGCTATGCCACGCTTGGCGCGGCCACGGCCTTCTACATCCTCTGCATGAGCTTGATGAGCAGCGGCCTGGTTAAATTTGTTTTCTTCCCCTCGATTGAAGGCAATGACATCTCGGCGACGCTGGTCATGCCTGAGGGCACGCCGTTTGAGCGCACCGAGGCGGCTATGGATCGCCTCACCGAAGCGGCGTTCGCTGTGGCCGAACGCGCTAAGGAAGAACGCGGAGAAGACCTGTTCCTATCCGTTGCCGAAACCGTTGGCGGAAACACAGCGCAAGGTGGCGGCCCTGTCGGTAATTCGGGCTTCAGTGCATCTGAAAATGTCGGCCAAGTGCAAATCGAACTTATCCCATTCGGGACGCGACGCATGTCAGCGGCCGAGATTGAACGCGCCTGGCGCGAGGAGCTTGGTGAGATTGAGGGTGCTGAGCGTTTGACGTTCGCCGCCTCCATTGGCGGGTTTGGAGAAGACATAGAATTCGAGCTCGCGCATGCCGATGAAGCGACTTTGATTGCCGCATCTGATCGCCTCAAGGCCGAGATAGAGCGCTTGCCGGGTGCCAATCAGATAGAGGATAGTTTTGACCTCGGTAAGCGCCAGCTCTTGTTCGAATTGACCGATGCAGGCCTGGCGGCGGGACTCACACCAACCGATATTGCGCGGCAGGTGCGCCAAACCTTCTTCGGGGAAGAAGTCCAGCGCATCCAACGCGGACGCGAAGAGGTGCGGGTCTTTGTCCGATATCCTGAAAGCGCGCGGCAATCGCTGCAAACGCTTGATGATATGCGCATCCGGCTCGCGGATGGCTCGAGTGTTCCACTCTACACAGTGGCAGAAACCACCGAAAGCCGAGCCTATTCATCAATCAACCGCATCAATGGCCGGCGCGTTGTGACAGTGACAGCGGACATTGATGAAGCGATCAGCACCCCCGCTATCGCCAATGAAGCTTTGATGACGCAGATCCTGCCTGAGTTGGAACGGACCTATCCCGGTTTGAACTGGGCCCAGGCCGGATCGAGCCGGGAACAAACTGAGGATTTAGCTAGTCTTGGCCAAGCTTTTATCGTCGTTATGTTGATTATTTTCGCCCTGGTCGCCACGCAGCTGCGCTCTTATCTTCAACCTTTGGCGATCATCGTTGCGATCCCGCTCGGGGTGGCTGGCGCGGTGCTCGGTCATTTTGTGCTTGGTTATGCGCTTTCTTTCGTCTCAATCTTTGGGATCGTGGCCTTGTCTGGCGTGGCGGTTAATGCCTCGGTGGTTCTGGTCGATCTGTATAATCAATACCGCAAGGACGGTATGGACATGATCTCTGCGGCGGCAGATGCATCTGCGCGGCGGTTCAGACCTATCCTCCTGACCACATTGACGACCGCGTTGGGACTAGGCCCTTTGCTACTTGAAACCAGTCCGCAAGCACAATTTCTCATCCCTATGGGGGTCAGCCTGGGCTTTGGGATTGTCATTTCAGGGATTATGGTCCTGTTTGTGACACCGGCGGTCACCCTTGTGATCGAAGATTTAAGAAACCTGCCGGGTCACATCCGATCGCTCATGCAGCGACGGGAGGAACTGGGAGGACCGGCTGAATGAGCGAACTAATCGACGCCAATACGTCAAAAGAAGCGCTGAGCAAACGCGAACAACAGAAAGAAAACAAACGCTTAGCACTCCTCGATGCGGCGCTTGCAGTGTTCTCACGTGTTGGATTCGCTGCGGCCAAGATGGATGATGTGGCTCATGAGGCCGGGGTCTCAAAAGGGACGGTTTACCTCTATTTTGACAGCAAGGAGACGCTGTTCAAAGAAATGGTTCGCGCCAAGATGACGCCGATGTTGACTGACGTCGCTGAAGTGCTCGGCCATCCTGACATGTCTGCAACGGAACGTCTGAAGGCACACTTGAAGTTCTTTTACAAAAAGGTCCTGAACAGTGATCGCCGACAAATCATGCGCTTGATTATGGCGGAGGGGCCAAATTTTCCAGACCTTGCGGAGTTCTATCACGCCAACATTCTCAATCGCGGCCAGGCGATGATTGGCGCGATCATTCAGCAAGGAGTCGCGAGTGGAGAGTTTCGCCAGATGGAAGGGCACGGGCTCGCCCAGAACATCGCCGCCGGGGCCCTCGTCGCGGGAATCTGGAAGCTGGTTTTCGACCGGTTTCAACCGATTGACCTCGATACCTATTTCGACACGCATGTCGATTTGATTCTCAACGGCTTGAAGGCCTGACGCGCAGGCGATTGACAAGACCGCCGCGTCAGATGAGATCGCGCCAACACGTCATGGGTGGAGAATCTGCATGAAAGAAGCGGTTTGCGTAGCGCCAACCGGCTGCATGTTAGGCGAGGGGCCCCTATGGAGCCCGTCTGAAGGCTTCCTGTGGTGGGTCGATATCAAGCGCGCCAAACTGCATCGCCACAATCCAAAAACCGGCAACACGCGGCGCTATGATCTGCCGCTTCATGCCAGCGCACTGGCCCTGGCCGAAGGCGGATTGATCATGATCGGTGATCTCGAAGTCGGTCGGTACGATACGGCGACCGAGCATTACGAATGCATTACCAAGATCAATGATCAGCCGGGGTTTCGTACCAATGATGCCGGCATAGCGCCGGATGGCAGTCTCTGGTTTGGCACCATGGACAATGCCGAAGAGCTGCCCGAAGGTCAGTATTACCGTCTTGCGCCCGACCAGACCTTGGATCGTATTGGCCTTCCCGAAGTGCTGGTCACGAATACGTTTCAGTTTTCACCGGACGGTACGACATTCTATACGAGCGACAGTGCAGAGCAAATGATCCTGGCTTACACATATGATCGGGAAACAGGGGCGCTTTCCAATCGACGGGTCTTCGCCTCGACTTTGGAGGCCGGATGTTATCCAGATGGGTCGGCCATAGATGCAGACGGGTATCTCTGGAATGCGCAATGGGCTGGCTCTCGGGTGGTCCGATATGCCCCGGACGGTTCAATCGATCGGATCGTAAAGCTCCCGGTTTCAAGGCCGTCCAGTTGCGCCTTTGGCGGTCCGGACCTGAAGACGCTCTACATCACGTCGGCTCGGGTTGGCTTAAGCGACGCTGCGCTGGACCGGCAACCCATGGCCGGCAGTCTATTCGCGCTGGACGTCGATACGCCGGGCTTGCCGGTGCCGGAATTCGGCCAACCACGCAGCAACTAGCTTGCGATTAACAGAGTTTGCACCCAAGTGACTTCACAAGCGTGAGTTTGCGCAGTATGGAGCCGGATTATCCCAAAAAGTCAGGAACGCACGAGAATGGCCGACAAGGACAAAAAGAAAAGCGTTGGTCCAATTACCTTCGCCCGACAGGTGGAAGCCGAAGGTCGAAAAGTGACCTGGACGTCGACGCCAGAAACCATTCAGGCGACCATTATGGTGGTGGTGATGTCGATCATCGTCGCCTTGTTTCTCTTCCTGTCTGATCAACTCATCGCCATGGTGATTCGCTGGATCACCGGTCTCGGCGGCTAAGCTAAAGAACAATAAGGAGAGCTTCGCCCATGGCTGAGGCAAAATGGTACATCGTTCACGCATATTCGAACTTCGAAAAGAAGGTCGCTCAGGCGATCCGCGACCAGGCCGCCATGAAGGGCCTGGAGGATATGATCGAAGATCTAGAGGTTCCGACGGAAGAAGTCGTCGAAGTTGTTCGCGGTAAGAAAAAAACGATCGAGAAGCGCTATTTTCCGGGCTATGTCCTGATGAAGGCGAAGCTGACCGATGACGTCTATCACCTGGTCAAGGATACGCCAAAAGTAACCGGCTTTCTCGGCGCTGACGGTGGAAAGAAGCCCTTGCCTGTGCCGCAACGCGAAGTCGACCGCATTCTCGGCACCTCTGAGGATCCGATTGAGGAGCGTCCGAAGCCTACCGTCGTTTATGAGATCGGTCAGGAAGTCCGCGTTAATGAAGGCGCGTTTCAGGGCTTCGAGGGGACAGTTGAGGAATTCGATCCAGACACTGGCCGCATGAAAGTGAACGTCTCAATCTTTGGCCGCGCAACGCCGGTCGACCTTGATTTCACGCAAGTCGACAAAATCGCTTAATCGCTGATTTCATTGAATTTGGCCGATGATTCTCTGGGTAACCGGATCGTCGGCTTTTTCACGCCCCGTGAGCGCGGGTTTTAGGCGCGTCGCCATCGTTTTCCCGCGCTCGACGCCCCATTGATCAAAGCTGTTTATTTGCCACAGCACGCCTGCCAGATAGGTGCGATGCTCATAGAGCGCGATCAGGGCGCCAAGACGCTCTGGCGTCATTTCGCGTGTGCTCAGGAAGGTTGACGGACGTCCGCCTGGATGCACCTTCTGACGCGCAATATGATCCGCCAGGTGCGGTTCTTCGGACTTAACCTCTGCCAGGCTGCGACCATTCGCCATGACTTCTGCCTGGGCCAAAGCGTGCGCCGTCAAGGCCTCAACCCCGGCGGTATCGCTATGCGCGCCAGGGGCCAGAATAAACTCGGCCGGCACAATATGCGTGCCTTGATGTAGCCATTGGTGATAAGAGTGCTGCCCGACCGAACCTTCTCCGCCCCAGAGAAGAGGTGCGGTCGCCAAGGGAGCAGGGGCCCCGTCAGGCCCGACCGATTTGCCATTCGATTCCATTTCCAATTGCTGCAAATAGGTCGGCAGCATGCGCAAGCGGCGCGAATAGGCCAAGACGGCCCGTGAGGTGAAGCCAAGAAAACTCGTGTTCCAAAAATCGAGAAGCGCCAGGCGCGCCGCGAGATTCGATTCAGTCGGGGCGCTTTTGACATGCTGGTCCATGGACGCTGCGCCCGCCAGGAAAGATTTGAATGTATCGACGCCAAACGCCGTCATCACCGCGACAGAGGCGGCGGACCAGATTGAATAACGTCCTCCAACACTGATCGGCATGTTCAATGTAGTTGCCGGGATCCCATCGAGCCATGCCGTCGCCCGTTCTGGGTTGGCGGTGACCAGTAACAGGTGTTTCGCGGCCTGTTCCGGATCCAAACTCTGCTCGAGCCAGGTCCGAGCGCGGCCGAGATTGTAAAGCGTCTCTTCGGTGCCAAAGGATTTGGAGATTCCAATAATCAGGGTCGTTGCCGGATCTAGCCCGTGAAGCGCGAGATCCAGGTCCAGAGGGTCGACATTGGCACAAAAGCGCAAGTCAAGCGTGTCCGATCGCAGATCAGCGAAGGCGTCAGCATAGAGCCGCGGGCCGAAATCTGAGCCGCCAATACCGATATGTACGATGGCTGAATACCGGCCTGCGGCGACGATTTCCGATGCCTTCAGGAGCGCGTCGACCGTGGTTTGATGCTCCGCCGCGGTCAGTTCGGACTCCGGGGGTAGGCGCAGTGCCCAATGCAGAGCCGGACGGTCTTCGGACGGATTAACGATTTTGGCCGAGAAGAGGGCGCTAATGGCGTCTGATAAGCCAATCTCGTCGGCATGGGAGAGGAGGGCTGCCTCAATCGAGGGGTCGACATAGTGCCGGCTCAGGTCGGCGCACCACCCGGCCGCCGCGATCGGTTGATTTGGGGAATCTGCCGCTAAGGCCGGTAAATCCTGTTTTACGATGGATGAAGCAAGATTACGGAGTTTTTCTATCGACATGGTGCCTTCCCCTAATCGCAATAATAAACGGTCAACGCATCACCGGCAGCGCGGCGCATTATACTGACCGGCGCATCATCCGGCGCTGAGTCGAAGACGCTCTTCTTGTCCTTGCCGGTGATCAACAGGAGCACTTTGCGAGCATACGCCACGCAAGGATGCGTCAGCGTCATGCGCAGCAAGTTTGGCCCGGTAACGGCGCTTTGCTTGGCTTCGATCGCCGTCACGAGCGACAATGTATCGGGATCAATCGCGTTTTCGTACCCGCGCGCACCGGAAAACCAGGACAATGTATGCGCGTCCGGTCCCATGCCGAGCAACATGACATCAGTCAGCCCGGCTTCCTGGTAAAGCTCATTGACCACTTCGATCGACTTGAACGGATCATCGCCATCCACTTTCATCGGGATATAGCTCGCCAGCGCGGCCGAGTTTTGCAAGAGCGTGCGCTCCAGCATGGCGCCATTCGACGCCGGGTGCTGGTCATCGACCCAGCGTTCATCGCAAAGTCCGACATGCACTTTTTCCCAATCGAGCCGAGCGTGGGAAAGGGTTTCATAGATCGGGCCAGGCGTGGTGCCTCCGGAGCCCATGAAAACGGCGCTGCCACGCCGCGCGATTGCATCCTTCAAAGCCACTTCCAGCCACTTTGCGGCAGCCGATTGTAAAGTGGTTTTGTTCTCGAATGATTTGAAGACATATCCTTGCGTCATGGCAGCAGGCTAGGGCCTTTATTGGCCGCCTTTGTCAAGCGCTTTCCGAGCTGGCGCAAAAATGTTCGCATACGTCAGCAGTAATGGTGCTTGAAACCTGCGGCGGGCATGTGTATGTGGCCCGCTTCAACGGGACTCTTCTGGCCCGCTTTGAGAAAGGACCAACGTCCGGTGGGCCGGACACTGAGAAAAGGAGGCCTGATATGGCCAAGGCAAAGTTTGAGCGTAATAAGCCGCACGTGAACATCGGCACGATTGGTCACGTGGACCATGGTAAGACGACGCTGACCGCAGCGATCACGATGGTGCTGGCAGATGTCACGGGCGCGGAGAAGCGTTCTTAT
>JANSWU010000008.1 GCA_024743315.1 Hyphomonadaceae bacterium | reverse complement strand
CAAGACCCGCTCCGGCAAGATCATGCGCCGCATCCTGCGCAAGATCGCCGAGGACAGTTTCGACAATTTGGGCGACACCTCCACCCTCGCCGAACCCGAAGTCGTCCAGGACCTGATCGATAACCGGCAGAATAGGTGAGCCAAGGCTTGGAAACAGGCCCCATAATGCAGGTTGGCGGATGCTGGATCGAATGGCCAGGCATCCGCCAATTGCCGTCCCTCGCTCCCGCTCTGTTCCGAAAATCAGGCCTATGCTAAACGGAGCAACGACGCGCTAGGGCTGTTGTCCCTGAATAAGAATGAGATATCGCTTGCAAGACGCAACACTTGTTACCGGTCGCCAATTGGAGCCGCTCCTGCAGGAAGCGGAGCGCTCCGGCATTGCCACACGCAAGGTCTTGAAGAGCCTGGGCTTCGAGGCTCTGGGGTCGCCTGCTGAACGTGCGCAAGCAGAGCTTCGGCTCGCCGATTATTTCCGCATAGAGGGTGAGCTTGCCCGCCAGCTGGATGATCTCACGGCGCATCTGTCGGAACGAAAACTGACCTATGAGACGGGGGCATTCGTCACTGCGCAGATGGGACGCTCGACGACCCTGAATGAAGCGCTGAACAATCTGGCTCAATACTTCAACATGATGCATGGGGAGCATTACAACACCGTGCGCACAACTGGCCGCACCGTGTCCCTGATCATTGATGATAGTGCCTTCCCGTACACAATGCGAGACGATGTCGAGATGGTTCGCTTTATTGGCGAATGCGTTCTGATCAAAGTCCATTGTTTGTTGGATAGTCTCAGCGGCGGCCTTGCTGCAAAAGCGTTACGGCGCGTGACGCTGAAACGCCCGTCAGCGGCATCGCTGCCGTCACACTTGAGGTTCTGGCAGGCGCCCGTCTCGTTCGGACAGAGCAATTATGAGCTTTGTTTCGATCATGAGCTGGCGCATTCGCAAATGCCGCCGCCCGACAAGATCGATTTGACTGCTGAGGGCGTGTTCAGCCGGGTGATTGACTATCTGGACCAGCTCGATCCGTCTCAGGCGCATGTTTCGTATACGTCCAAAGTGCTCGACCTCATTCGCAATGGCGTGGTTCAACAAGACTCGGTCGCGCATCGCTTGTCAGTGAGTGTTGCAACCTTGCGGCGGCGCCTCGAACAAGAGAACACCAATTTCCGGGAATTGATCAGTGCGCATTTTGTCGAGCAGGCCACGCAGCTGCTTCAGAAAGGCCACTCCGTCTCCCACGTGAGTGACGTGTTGAACTATTCCGACATCCGCGCCTTCAATCGTGCTTTCAAGCGTTGGCGAGGGGAAACGCCGGCGCAATATGCACGCCGTCATGCGGCCCAAAAACAAAACGCGTGAGCGAAACTGTTCACTCAAGAAAAGCTATTGTGTCATAGGCGAGCTGGCGCAACCGAGCCTACCTGTTCTCAAAACGGACAATTCCGTGGGAGGATAATATGAGTTTCAAAACCAAAACGCTGCTCAATCTTGGTTTGGCGTCAACGCTCGCCCTGACACTCGGTCACGGCGCGGTCAGCGCCCAGGATACCGAAGCGACGGACGAAGAGGCGCGCCGCTTTGGCACCGTCACCGTGACCGCGCAGCGTCGTGAAGAAAGCGCGCTTGATGTGCCGCTCTCGGTCTCTGCATTTAGCGGCGAGGATTTGGAAGCCACCGGTGCGGTCGACATCACCTCGATCCAGCGGGCGACGCCGAACGCTACGATTGAAGTCGCACGCGGCTCGAACTCAACCTTGATCGCCTTCATTCGCGGCGTCGGTCAGCAAGACCCGCTCTGGGGCTTTGAGCCGGGCGTCGGTCTCTATGTCGATGATGTCTATATCGCGCGCCCACAAGGCGCGATCCTTGATATTTTCGACATTGACCGGATTGAGGTCCTGCGGGGCCCGCAAGGCACACTGTACGGGCGCAACACGATTGGCGGCGCGATCAAATATGTCACCCGCCGCATTGGCGATGAGCCGGATCTTCGCGCGAAGGTGAATCTCGGAACCTTTAACCAAGCAGACCTGATCGTGTCCGGATCCACCCCGATTGGGGAGACTTTCGCGGTCGGCGGCGCCATCGCCAAGTACACCCGAGATGGATATGGGGAAAACCTGAACACAGGGGCCGAGCACTACAATAAGGACGTGCTCGCCTACCGCTTGAGCGCCGAATGGATGCCGAGCGAGGATTTTTTCCTGCGCGCATCATATGACCGTTCCGAGGATGATTCTAACGCCAAACATGGTCACCGCTTGCTCCCAAGCGCGGACGGCACCCTCCCGGTCACAAGCAATGTCTTTGATACGCGCGCCGGGATCGGAGACGATAATTCCGTCGAAACCGAGGGTTACTCGCTGACCGCAGAGTGGACGGTCAACGATATGGTGACGTTGAAATCGATTACCGCCTATCGTGAAGGGGAAACGACCACGCCGATCGATTTTGATGCCCTTCCACAACCCGACTTCGATGTACCTGCCGTCTATTTTGACGATCAGTTCAGTCAGGAATTCCAGCTGCTATATTCAAGCGAGCGGTTAAATGGCGTCGCCGGAATCTATTATCTTGATGGTGAGGCGAGTGGCGCATTCGATGTCATTCTTGGCGGCCTCGGTGTCTCGGCTTTTCAATCAGGTGTGCAGGAAAAGACGAACTTCTCGGTCTTTGGCGATTTCACTTATGACCTCACCGATCAGTGGAGCGTCACACTTGGCGGCCGTTACACGCAAGATGAAACCACGGCTGACGTGATCAATGAGCTTTGGCTCGGTTTAGGAACCGGCTCTTTCGATCCGTCCAACACAACCTCTATCCTGCTCGCCACGCGGACCAGCCTGCTTGGTCTGAACAGTGAGGATGAAGAGTTCACGCCGCGCTTATCGGTCTCATACAAGCCGACGGACAACATCAATCTGTATGCGACCTATGCGCAAGGCTTCAAAGCGGGTGGGTTCGATCCGCGGGCGCGCGCCGACCTCGACCCGCTTGGATTGTCGGCAGAAGGGTTTGGCCCAGAAACCGTGGACAGCTACGAGATTGGGATGAAGGGCAGCTTCTTTGACAATGCCTTGAATCTGAACGCAGCGCTTTTCTTCGCCGATTACAGCGATCAACAGATCACGGTTCAAAGCGGCGCAGATTCAGACAATGACGGCATCAATGATACGTTCGTCTCCTCTGTCTTCAATGCCGGTAAATCCGAGTATACCGGTCTGGAGCTCGAAGGGGTTTGGTTCATCAATGACCTGTTCACCCTGTCCGGCAATCTCGGTATCATCGATGCGGAAATCACAGAGATCATCTCGGCCGACGTCAATATTGCCGACCAGTTCGTGACGCAGAATACGCCAGAACTGCAAGGTCAGGTATCGCTGAATTATACCAATGATCTTGGCAATAATGGTGAGATCTCGGTCACTGGCGCCTTGTCCTATCGGGACGAGTATTTCCTCTTCAATGTCGAGAATCCAGGCTTTGGGGCGGGCGTGAACCCGATCTTTCCAGCTGGTGGACCGGCGCTCGACCCTGACAGTTACACGCTTGCAGATCTGAGCATCGTCTGGACCTCACCAAGTGAAAAGTACCGACTTGGTCTTCATGGGCGCAACCTGACCGATGAAGAGTATCGCGTCGCCGCCTATAATTTTGTCACGCCAAGCCAGCTTGGCATCGACAGTGCCTACTCCGCCTTCTACGGCGCACCATCGACAGTCACTGCCTCTCTGTCTGTCGATTTCTAAGCTCACGAGACGGAGATGACCGCAGTGAGTTCCTCCCAGGTCGGGGGTCAGTTTGGCGGGCGGGCTTACGTGCTCGCCATTCTGACCCTCGTCTATACTTTCAATCACATCGATCGGCAGATCCTGCTCATCTTGGTCGAACCGATCAAAGCCGAGCTTGGGATCAGTGACAGCGCGATTGGGCTACTAACCGGGTTCGCTTTTGCCGTGTTCTACGCCACGTTCGGCATTCCTATCGCGATGTGGGCCGATCGCGGCAATCGCAAGAACATCCTGTCTCTCGCGCTCGCGACTTGGTCAGGAATGACAGCTCTGTCCGGATTGGCGCTGAATTTCTGGCATCTGCTGATTGCGCGCATGGGCGTTGGAATTGGCGAAGCGGGCGGCACGCCGCCAGCAACCTCGATCATTTCAGATCTATATGCCCCTAAGGAGCGGGCCTTTGCACTCGGCATCTACACGTCAGGGATCGGCCTCGGCATTCTCGCTGGATTTGTCATCGGCGGTTACGTTTATCAGGCCTTTGGTTGGCGAGTTGCCTTCTTTGTCGCCGGCATTCCCGGCGTTCTCCTCGCTCTGATTGTCTGGCTCACCATTCATGAACCCAAACGCGGGGCGATCGAACAACGCGAAAGTGACGAACCAGCATCAAGCTTCGGCGAAACCATGGCCTTCATTGCCAAACAAAGCTCCTTTTTGTGGCTGCTGGCAGGATGCTGCCTGATCTGCATCTCGGCCAACGCCTTCCTGGCCTGGACGCCGAGTCATTTGCAGCGGAGTTACAGTGTCGGTCCTGCAGACATCGCCGTGCCGCTCGGTTTGCTGATTGGCGGCGCAGGGAGCGTCGGGGCGATCGTCTTGGGCCGCCTTTGCGATCGCTTATCCGAGCGCAGTCTCGCATGGCGGCCCTTGATGATCGCGATCTGTGCCGCCATCGCCCTGCCCTTTGCCTGGCTGTTTTTGCAAGCCGAGACGATCAATATGGCCTATGCTTGGAACCTCATCCCGAGCTTTATCGGCCTGATCTATGCCAGCATTGCCTATACCGCGTCACAAGAGTTGGTCGGATTGAGAATGCGTGCCTTTGCGTCAGCCTTCATGCTGTTCTGCCTGACCCTGATCGGGATTGGCGGCGGTCCCACCATTGTCGGCTGGCTCAGCGACACGTTCGCGCGGTCAGGAACCGCCATGCCACTTAAATCAGCCCTTGAAATCATGTTGATTTTGAATTTGCTCAGCGTCTTCGCTCTGGTCATGTCAGCACGGACGTATGGAAGGGACGCAGCCCGCGCTGCGCAGGTGAACTAAATGCGATATCCTGGAATCTTCGTCCTCCTCATTGGACTGTTCGCCGTCACCGCATGTCATAATGCAGCGCCGGAGTACGATGCTGAAATCTCGCAGGGCAGTTTTGAAAGCCCGTATTTTACGGTCACGGTTACCGGTACCGGGCCCGATATGATCCTGATGCCAGGCCTTGCGTCGAATGCCGCGGTATGGGACGGCACCGTCGATGCCCTGGACGATCGCTTCACGCTACATGTCGTGCAGGTCAACGGGTTTGCGGGCGCGCCAGCCACCGGCAATGCTGGCAATCAGACGGTTCTGGATGATCTGGCGACAGGCCTGTCGGCTTATTCCAATACGCTCGACGCCCCGGCGATCCTGGTTGGCCATTCCATGGGCGGACTGGTGGCCATGAAAACCGCGCTCGATCCTGAAGCAGCGTTGAGCAAGTTGGTGATTGTCGACGTGCTTCCATTCTTTTCCGTCTTGATGGATCCAGCCGCGACGGCTGACAGCATCGCCCCCGTGGCCGCAGTAATGAAAGCCACTTTGCTCGGACAATCGGATGATGTGTTCGCACTCAGCCAAGCCGAGGCACTCAAAACTCTGGTCAAAAGCGATGCGGACTTGCAGCAGGCTTTGGCCTGGTCGATCGATAGCGATCGCGCTGTGATGGCCCAGGCTATGTCTGAAGTTCTCGTGACGGATCTGCGGTCCGAAATCACCGCGATAGATATTCCGACAACCATTATTTACGCCAGGGATGACGCGATCCCGAATATGGATGCGATTGAAGCCTTCTATACGGATCTCTACACCCCGCTTCCGGACCATCAACTGGTGGCGATCGAAGACGCCTTTCACTTCATCATGCTCGACCAGCCCGACGTTTTTGTGACCGAGCTGGAGCGCGCGACCGGTCAGTAAGCCGTCTCGTCAACGGAGCGCGATGCGCGCGAACATCCTTCCGCTGATCTGCAGCGCTGGATGGGACTGATATCAATCCAGAAACGCTTATTTCCAAATCGCGACACCGCCCTAGCTGTCTCTAGGCGAAACGGTCACACATCTTTGAAAGAAACTCATGGAAAACACGGTGCAAACAAGCGCTGCGAAGCGCAATGCCTTTACCCGCTTCTTGGATGGGGTCGAATGGTTGGGCAATCTGCTGCCGCACCCGGTCACGCTGTTCGCCGTGCTGGCCGGCGGCATTATTCTGCTGTCAGGCCTGTTTGGATGGATGGGACTGGCCGTGGTCGATCCGCGTCCCGCCGATGCGCCCGGCGTTGCTGCAGACGGCATGATCCGCGCGGTCAGCCTGATGAATGGCGATGGTCTGCGCCGGATCTTCACCAATCTGGTCGATAATTTTACCAGCTTTGCCCCGCTCGGTGTGGTGCTCGTGGCAATGATCGGGGTGGGTGTGGCGGAAAAGTCCGGCATGCTTTCCGCCGCCGTTCGCAGCATGGTTCTCGGCGCGCCGAAGCACTTGGTAACCGTGGCCATTGTGTTCGCCGGCATCGTCTCCAACACCGCGTCAGAAGTCGGCTATGTCGTCCTGATTCCGCTTGCAGGTGCCATCTTTTACGCCCTGGATCGTCATCCCCTGGCCGGGATGGCCGCGGCCTTTGCGGGTGTATCAGGGGGCTATAGCGCCAATCTCCTGGTCGGCACGATTGATCCGCTACTGGCCGGCATCACCGAGGAAGCCGCGCAATTGATCGACCCGACCTATACCGTCGTCGCGACCGATAATTGGTATTTCATGGTCGCTTCGACTTTCCTGATCACGATCATTGGCTCTCTGGTCAGCATTTTCATCGTCGAGCCGAAACTCGGGCCGTATGATAGTTCTCGGGCCGACGCGACCATTCTCGACAAATCGATGATGGATGAGGTCAGCCCGAATGAAAAACGCGGCCTGTTCTGGGCCGGCATTGCCCTGCTCGGCGTGCTCGCCGTCATGGCCTTTTCTCTCCTGCCCCGGACGGGTTTGCCAATTCCATTCACATCCATGGTGCTCGGCGGAGAATTCATTCCCGGCTGGGGCGTGCTGCGAGATCCCGACACACAGGATGCGATGGCCTCACCTTTCTTTGACGGTTTTGTTGTCTGGATCCTGATCTTCTTCATGGTCACCGGGTACACGTATGGCCGGGTTGCAGGCACGATGAAGGGCGATCGTGATGTGATCGATGCCATGTCGGATGCGCTCGCCTCGCTTGGTCTTTACATTGTCCTGGTTTTCTTCGCGGCGCAATTCGTGGCCTTCTTTGGTTGGACAAATCTCGGCGCCATCAGTGCTGTGGCCGGAGCCAATTTTTTGCAGGAATCCGGGATAACCGGTCCGGAAGTCTTCATCTTTTTCATCCTGATGTGCGCCGTGATCAATCTTTCGCTGGGGTCGGCCTCCGCGCAATGGGCGGTCACAGCGCCGATTTTCGTGCCGATGCTGATGTTGATCGGTTATGCGCCCGAGACCATTCAGGCGGCTTACCGGATCGGCGATTCCAGCACCAATATCATCACGCCGATGATGAGCTATTTCGGACTGATCCTGGCCTGGGCCACGCGTTATGACAAGAATCTCGGGGTCGGCACCCTGATCGCCATGATGCTCCCATATACGATCTTCTTCTTGTTGTTCTGGTCGGGATTCTTTGTGCTCTGGACGTTCGGACTGGATCTACCGGTCGGGCCTGGTGCGCAGACCTATTACGATCCCAGCAATATGTGATTTCATCGAGAGGTTTGAAAAAGCCTGCCGCGTGAAAGCGGCAGGCTTTGATTGAATGGTGTAAAGATTCGCGGAGCGATGATCCGCAAATACGATGCGCGGGTTTACCCGATATCCCAATCCGCCGAGGTGATGAAATTGTCATCGGGGCCGACGCCTTGGGCGAACTCATCGAAGATCCGGGCCGGCATGATGTCAGCCTGGAGATTGCCAAAGCCCTGATCAGGATTGGTTGCAAACCAGTCTTCCATAATGGTCGGCTGCGTTGGCATTGGCACGAACATTTCGCTGACCACGGTCGTGACCATGTCCGTTTCGACATCGAACGCCTTGATCGGGGTCATGATCACGCCCGCATCCTTGCCGCCATCACTGGTCTCGTCGATCTGCTTGAGCGGCGAGTAAGGCTCGTAGACCGGCACTTTT
>JANSWU010000001.1 GCA_024743315.1 Hyphomonadaceae bacterium | reverse complement strand
TCGCTGACCACGGTCGTGACCATGTCCGTTTCGACATCGAACGCCTTGATCGGGGTCATGATCACGCCCGCATCCTTGCCGCCATCACTGGTCTCGTCGATCTGCTTGAGCGGCGAGTAAGGCTCGTAGACCGGCACTTTTGACGACGAGGCTTCAGGGCTCGTGGTCTCGGTCGTGGCAAAGCTCGTGGTCGCAAAGCTCGTCGTGGCCAAGCTGGTGGTCGCGCTCGCCGCGCTGGATGTATAGATCACCGAGTCGAGCACCTCTTCGACACTGAAGCCATTCAAGTTGATCTTGACGTGGAACTCGCCCGCCCCGAAGCCCTCAATCAGTTTCAGCACGGTGCCGCCGGAAATCGTCCGCACCTCGAGATCGCTTTCGCTCAGACCCAGCTGGCTCAGATCAATGACATCGCCGGGCTGCCAATCGAAGACCGTGTCAATCGCGCCATTGACCGACGTGCCAGGGGCAAACGTGTAAGCGTCCGGCCCATCGGTGCCGCGCAACAGCTCGGTCCCGACACTGGCATTGACGATATTGAAGGCACTTGGATCGGTCACCGTCACCGTTACCGTCGCATCTGAGCTGAGACCGCCATCTGACACCGTATAGGTAAACGTGTCAGTGCCGACAAAGCCAAGATTTGGCGTGTATTGCAGCGTGCCACCGCCAAGATCAATGACAGAGCCATCGCTGCCCTGGCTGAAGCCTGACACCGTCAGATCATCGCCATTCACATCACTATCATTGGCGAGGACATTAATCGTCGTGGCCGTGCCAATGGTCGTGCTGCCAGCATCATCGACCGCATCCGGCGCGGTTGGCGGCGGCGGCGGGGGGGGTGGCGGCGGCGGGGGTGGCGGGGTGCCATCATCATAGATCACCGAGGCCAGAACCTGCTCCTGGCTGAAGCCGTTCAAGTTGATCTTGACGTGGAACTCACCGGCCCCGAAGCCCTCGATCAGCTTGACCGTGGTGCCGCCGGAAATTGTCCGGATCTCATAATCCTCAGCCGCCAGGCCCAGCGCCGAAAGATCAATCACGTCACCAGGTTGCCAATTGAGCACCGTGTCAATCGACCCGTTCACAGACGTCCCCGGCGCAAACACAAAGGCATCCGCCGCATCCGTCCCCACCAGCGTTTCCGTCAATGGCGTGGCAATGATCAGATTGAACGCATCTGGATCGGTGACGGAAATCGTCACGCTGGCCGTAGAGTTGAGGCCACCATCTGAGACCGTGTACATAAACGAATCCGTGCCGACGAAGCCGACATTCGGGGTGTATTGCAGCACGCCGTCTCCCAGATCGACAACCGCCCCATTCATACCCTGGCCAAAGTCAGAAACAAAAAGTTCATCGCCATTCACATCGCTGTCATTGGCCAGCACATCGATTGTCGTTGCCATTTCAATGGTCGTGCTGCCCGTATCGTCAACGGCTACCGGCGCGGTAGGCGGCGGTGGCGGTGGAGGGGGCGGCGGCGGTGGTGGCGGGGGCGGTGGCGGTGTGACATCAATCATCACTGTCGCGTCCGAGGTGAGTGCGCCGTCGCTGACCGTATAAGTGAACGTATCAATCCCGGTGAATTCCAGATCGGGCGTATACTCGAACACGCCACCCCCAAGATCGGCCAAGGATCCGTTTGTCGGTTCGGTAACGGCAACAACGCTTAATGGATCTCCGTTTACATCGCTATCATTGGCGAGGACGTCGAATTGCACGGCGGTGTTCTGCTCGGTGCTGACTTCGTCATTAACAGCTTCGGGCGCCGTTGGCGGCGGAGGCGGCGGAGGCGGAGGCGGTGGGCTCTCTGACGCATACAGAATCGACGCCAGAACCTGCTCAGATGAAACCTCGCTCAGCGGGATTTTGACCTGGAATTGCTCGGCGTCAAAACCCTCGATCAGCTTCAGGATTGAGCCGCCTCCAACCAAGCGTACTTCCAGATCGCCTTCCTCAATTCCAAGCGCCCGGAGATCAATCGTGTCGCCGGGAGAAAAGTTCGGAATGGTGTCGGTCTGGCTGGACGTGGAAGTTCCGGGCAGGAAGAAGAAATTGTCCGGGCCGTCCGTGCCAACGAGAATTTCAATGACATCCTTGCCGGCAAAGATATGGTTGATCACACTAGGATCGTCCGGCGTGACGCGGACCGCCACGGTCGCACTGTCTTGCAGTCCCGTCTCATCTTCGATCGTATAGGTGAACAGGGCTTCACCGATAAAGCCATCTGCCGAGATGAAGGTGAAGTCGCCGTCGCCAAGATCGACCAAAACGCCATTGCTTGGCGGGGTAAAGCTGATCAGGGAAAAGGCATCATTATTGGGATCAATATCATTGCTGAAGACATTGAAGATCACCTCTGATCCGGTTTGTACCTCGACCACATCATCTGAGGCGATGGGCGGGCGCACGTTCGCGTCATCCGGCAAATCAGCCGGATCAAAGATCAGCGCCTGAATGATTTGTTCCTGCGTGAATCCGTTAAGATTGATCTCCACCTGGAAATCATCCGGTCCGGTCCCGGCCGCGATGTTCATCCGCGACCCACCGGCCACTAAGCGAAACTCAAGATCATCCAGCGTCAGGCCAAGCGTGGTCAGGTCAATCAGGTCGCCAAGCTGCCACGAGATGATCGTATCCAGGAAGGTTGTGGTCGATGAGCCTGGGGCGAAGATGAAGATGTCATTGCCGGCACTGCCCTCGAGATTCTCGGTGGCCGGCGTCGCAATAATCGTCGCCCCACCGGTTTCGATAATATCATCGATCCGGACAATCCGGCCCCCGACAATGTCCACATAATAGAGGTAGCCTTGGCCGTCCTGGGTAAATTCTACCGGGCCACGGAAGCCATCAATCGACCCCAAGAATGTGATGTCGCGACGATCATTCGTGTCCACCGCATAGACTTCATTGCCGGAGAAATCTGCGAAAAAATAATGATTGTCGAACACGCCCTCATACCGACCACCCGTATAGATGGTGGACGACCCAGTGATCGCTTGGACCTGGAATCCAGGATCGCTGGAACTGTGAGAAAAGGCCCGGAACGCAGAAGTGATGATAATCTCGCCCGCGGCCACGGCGGCATAAAACGCATCCGCTTCCGGCAAATCGTTATACCCCCCGGTTTCAACGATCACGCCATTGTCGCCGCCTTCATAGAATGGCCAACCATAATTTGCACCCGCCGGTCCGGTATTGATTTCCTCATATGAGTTCCAGCCCGTGTCGCTGATCAGGATCTGCCCGTTCTGGTCGAAGGCCAGACGGAAAGGATTGCGCAATCCGAGCTGATAGACTTTTGACGCATTCTCGCTGAGATCGTCGGTCGCGAAGGGATTGTCTGAAAAGCCGAGCCCGGTCATCGGGTCGACGCGTAGGACTTTGCCCGACAGGGAGTTAATGTCCTGCACACTCACCCCGCGGGGATCAACAAAGTTAAAGGCAATGCCGTCACCGATCGCGATATAGAGCGCACCATCCGGCCCGAACGCCATGCCCCCGCCTGCATGCGATGAGGAATCCAATTTGATATAGTCCTGGATCGCCTCACCTGTGACCGGGTCGTAATCAGATGGCGGAATGTCGATGCCATCAAGCACGTCCGAGCGCACCTCGCCCTGCCCACCGATAATGTCCGCGGCAGACGTCGCTGCCCCGCCAATCAAGATCTCTTCGCTGCCTTCAATCGCGGTTGTGAATCCGGTTTCTGGATCCGCCTCGAACTTGCTCACATAAGCAAAACGATTGTTCGGCAGATCCGGACCCGCATTGCCTGTGCCATCGGCTGGATCGGCGACATAGAAGAGATAAAAGATGCCATTATTCTCAAAATCCGGGTGGAGGATGAAATTCATCAAGCCGCGATCGGCGGTATTGTTGACCTGATCCGAAATGTCCAAAAAGACTGAGGTCTCACCCGTGGCCATGTTCACGGTTTTGATGACGCCCGCTTTTTCTGCCACGTATGCAATGTCCGGATCTGTCGGGCTGAACCTGACCGCGATTGGCAGGCTCAAATCGTCGATCACGGTTGTTTCCTGAACATCATAGTTCGAGATCAGGCCCGGCTCGGGTGGGTCGGTGGCAGGGATTTCATTATCCAGAATGGCAATATTGGCGGTCCGCGGTGCGAGCAGGCTGCCACTATCTGTGCTGATCAAAGACAGGGTGATCGTTTCCGTTGGTTCACCGATTAAATCATCAAGGATGGAGATCGGCACCAGGAGACGCGATTGTCCTGGTTCGAACGT
The DNA here is from genome assembly GCA_024743315.1 of Hyphomonadaceae bacterium. Lineage (GTDB taxonomy): Bacteria > Pseudomonadota > Alphaproteobacteria > Caulobacterales > Hyphomonadaceae > Henriciella. The sequence goes on along the minus strand of JANSWU010000001.1, from coordinate 898,989 downwards.
GACCGACCCGGTTGCATCGACATAATCTTCGCCTTCGGTCGCCTCATCCGAAGTCACGCCAAACGTGACGGTCGCGGCTTGCGAGAGATCACCGGTTCTGACAATCGCGACAAGGATGGTGCCACCGGTTTCGCTGACACTCAGCTCGCCTGATTCGAGAAAAATTTGACCCGACATTCTGTCCTCCACTCATTCTACGCGGGGAGACTTCACGCGGTCGGAATTCACCTGGTTTACCGGTCCGGAAGAAACCACGCCCCCACTTTGTTTGAACAGGTTGCAATCGAGGGCGTCTAGCGTCCAGCAATTGAAACTAAATTCTGAAATTCGCCCAGAATGAGAAACCGGTCAGATCGCACGCTGTCGGCGTATATTAAAACCGGGAAGCGCTTATCTTGATGATCTGCCGATGCCTGCAGGGTGCGTATCGATTGCGTGCCTTCGCCCCATGGTCCGCCCTAAGAAAGCGTAAGTAAACTCGTACATATCCGCCCAATGCAAGAAAGGTGATTTCAACCCTGACGGCGTAAGCAGATTCTGGTCATTAGGGGATGCAATGGGACCGATATCTGCGTTTGCCTGGATCAGGATGATCTGGACGCTCTGGAGTTTGACGCTGCTCGCGGCAGTCTCATGCGCCGTTGCGCAGCCGGAGTCGATTATCATTCATTCCGACACAACGTCCTGGACCGCCAAGACATCGCATATCGAAATCGCGACTGAGCTGCCCGATTTTGCCACCATTGATGATGTCCTGCGTGGAGATTTTGAGGCTCGTTTTGAGACGCCCGACCACGCGGTGCCATCGCTTCAAGGTTACGATAAAACAGTCTGGGGACGTCTTCGGCTCGAAAATGCCAGCGGCATGGACAAAGCGCTCAGCGTGGTGATCAAATATCCCCAGCTGGATCGAATCGACTGGTACGTGGTCTCTGAAGCGGGCGAAATCAGCCATCAGGCTGGCGGGCAGTTCGTCCGCTTGGAACAGGACCGCCTGGCCAGCCGGTTTCCAATCGTTTCGACTGAACTGGCGGCGAATACCAGCCGGGATGTCTATTTCAGGATCCGCTCCGATACCGTTCTGATCCTCCCCATTCGCGTCTATTCCACTGCGGCCTGGATGAGCTGGTCGACCATGGAAGTCCTGATCTTCGGCCTGTTGATTGGCTGCCTGGTGACCATGGCCATTCTCGGGCTGGTCTCCTTTGCCGGCGTGCGGCGCTGGTCCTCACTTTGGTTCGCTGTGTTTTGTCTGGCCTCAGCGGGTTACATCCTCACCGCGACCGGGATCGACAAGGCATATTTGTGGCCGCAACGGACCGGCGATTACCTGTTCCTGCTCTTCGTGTTCCAGGGCCTCGCTATGGCTGCCACCGCTCTGTTTGTTACGCAATTCCTGAACACCAAACGCCACGCACCAAAGCTGCATCTTGTGCTGCAGGCACAAACCGGCCTGGCCTTGCTGACCTGTTTTACAACACCTATCCCGATGGGACTCGCCATCGTCGCCTTCAGCCTGTCCTTGACTGTCGGTCCGATTGCCATCCTTGCTGGCATTGTTTTGCTCTGGCGCAAGCGCGTGAAGGGGGCTGGACTGGTGGTCTTGAGCTGGATCCCCAATCAGCTCGGCGCCTTCTGGATCTTCCTGCGCGCCGCCGAACTGGTGCCGTATACCGAAATCAATCATTTCGCCTTGCCGGTCTTCTGCACGCTCACGGCAATTGCTTTCATTTGGGCCCTGCACCGCCAGAATGCTGAGTCAGAATACCGCGCCGTGCATGACACGCTCACCGGCCTGCTCAATCGGTTCGGGTTTGAAGAGGCGATCGACCAGAGCCAGTCTGGCCGCCACCGCCCGCTGGCAATCATGCAGATCGACCTGGACGGCTTCAAATCCGTCAATGACAGCTATGGCCACGCGGCAGGTGATTTTGTTCTGCAGGAAGTCGCGCGGCGACTGCGTCACCTCTGCCTGCCCGAGGCGACGCCGTTCCGAACCGGCGGCGATGAATTTGTTGTTCTGTGCCAGACGCGCACCCGACGGGAAGATGTCAGCGCCTTGGCCCAACGCATCATTTCCAGCTTGTCAGAACCGGTGTCTTGGCGCGGCGAACAATTGATCATCGGTGCCAGTGTCGGCATTTCCTTTCCGCTTGAAGGACCGGATCAGATCAAGACCGCGCTCGAAGAAGCCGACGCCGCCCTTTACCGCGCCAAGCAGAATGGCAAAGGCTGTGTCATGGTCGCCAATGACAATCAGATCAGCCCGCTCGCGGTCGGGAAGCCTCAGTTGAAGGTGGTTCAGTCAAATTAAGCGGCGATCCCGGCGCGATTCGAACGCGCGACCTACAGATTAGGAATCTGTTGCTCTATCCTGCTGAGCTACGGGACCGTATAGTCAGCTTAGCGGTTCAAGGGGACAGATTGAAGAGGCAGCATGGCCCGTTGGGCATTTTGCGTCGCAGTGTTCCTTTGCTTTGCTTGCAGCGCGCCCTCGCCGCTGCCAGATATGCAGGCGGGCGAAACCGGCCGCGTGACGCGGGTGATTGATGGCGATGCGATCGTGCTCGATACCGGGCTCAGCGTGCGTCTGGTCTCGATCCTCGCGCCTGCCATGTATCCGCGCGACGGAGCGCCAGAGCCCTATGCCGGCGAAAGCGCGCGGGTGCTGGAGGACCTGACCCTCGGTAGGCGCGTGCAACTGTTCTATCCTGGGCTGACTCGCGACCGCTATGACCGGGCGCTTGCCCATGTCGTGACGATTGATGGCGCGGGCCCGAAATTGTGGCTCAATCAGGCGATGATCGTCCGCGGGGCGGCGCGAGTGCGGCTCTATCCGAGCACGGCGGCACGCGGGCAGGACTTGTTGGCACTCGAGGCCGCCGCTCGGGAAACCCGCGAAGGTTTGTGGCGCGAGCGCGCTTATGCGGTGCAAGACGCCGCGACCTTGGCACCAGAGACGGACGGTTTCGTTCTGGTCTCGGCCACGCTTGGACCGGCTCGACCCTTGGCACCAAATCAGCCCTTTCCGCCAGCTTGTTTCAGAACGCTGGCGGAGTCTGACCTCATTGTGTCTGTACGCCGCGCCGCCGCCTCAACCTGCGGGCTCGATGTCGGAACGCGCGTGCTCATCCGCGGCTGGGTGTCGGAAGGCGAGATCGATCTCACCCATCCCTGGCATGTCGAAATCCTGAGCGAAAATTAGCCGGCAATGTATTGGGCGCCATTCACCGTCATCGTTGCACCGGTAATGAAAGCGGCTTCGTCACTGGCGAGATAAGTACACATGGAGGCAATCTCTTCGGCCTTGCCGAGCCGTCCGACCGGAATGGTCGAGATGATACTTTCCAGCACATTTTCCGGCACAGCGCGCACCATTTCTGTGTCGATATAGCCCGGACAGACCACGTTGACGGTGATGCCTTTCTTGGCCCCTTCCTGGGCCAGCGCCTTGGTGAAACCAATCAGACCGGCTTTCGCCGCCGAATAATTGACCTGGCCGAACTGGCCCTTCTGGCCGTTGATCGAGGAAATGTTGATGACTCGGCCAAAACCGCGCTCACGCATCCCCTCCCAGACTTGGCGGGTCACGTTAAACGCTGAATCGAGATCGACTGAGATGACCTTCTGCCACTGCTCTTGGGTCATTTTGTGAAACGGTCCATCCCAGGTGATGCCGGCATTATTGACGACGACCTCGATTGGACCGAGTTCACTTTCAATGTCTGTGATACCAGCGCCGACAGCATCATAGTCCGAGACATCGAATTTGAAACAACGCACGCCGAGCGCCTCTTCGCAGGCCTTGGCCGCGTCTTCATTGCCGCCATAATTGGCCGCAACCTTATAGCCTGCTTGCTTTAATCCGGCACTGATGGCTTGCCCGATTCCGCGGGTTCCCCCTGTGACTAAGGCTGTTCTGGACATGCGGCTCCCTCCCGTTATGCTGCGCAGCATTAAATTTGCTGCGTCTGCTCAATTTGATGTAAGCACGTTGCGGATACCAATCGCAATCGGACTTTAGTCGGTCGGGGGGACCATAACAAAGTCCGATAAAGAAACGAGCAGATTTTTTGGGCCTGAACGAGGAAAGGGCAAGACATGGCGAAAGGGAACGGGGCGTCAGATACCGTCATTATAAAAAAGTACGCCAATCGACGTCTCTATGACACGTCGACCTCGTCTTATGTAACGCTGGATCACCTCTCGGATCTGGTCCGGCGCGAAGTTGATTTTGAAGTTGTTGACGCCAAAAGCGGCGAAGACCTGACACGGCAGGTGCTGACCCAAATCATCTTTGAAAAAGAGAATAAGGGTGAAGGCGCACTGCCGGTGAATTTCCTGCGCAAGCTGATTGGCTTTTATGGGGCTGGTTCGCAAAGCCTGCTGCCGGCCTGGCTCGAAATGAGCATGAATAGTTTTGCCGAGAGCCAGGAACGCTGGAAATCGGCCATGGGCAGCTCCAACCCGTTCACCATGTTTGAGAAACAAGCGCGTGCGAATATGGAAATGTTCGAAAACGCGATGCGCATGTTCACGCCTGGCGTCCCGTCACGCAAGTCCAAGCGCACCGGCAAATCCGGAACCGCCAGCAAGTCTGATGACGCAATGGATTTGTTGCAGGCGCAATTGGCAGCGATGCAGGAACAGCTCGACGCCCTCGCGCGCAAGCAATGAGCACAAATTTAGTTCAGGGCTTTGACCGCGATCACTTCGCCGGTGTCCTGCTCTTGTAGCAACACCGCGCAGGTGCCGTTACAGGACACCTCGAACGCTTCCTCCGCTTGCATCCAAAGCCCGAGGGATTCGACATGCGTGACCGGATTGACCATGCCGGTCTGATTGGCGTCTCCGCTGAGATACTCAACCAGCTTGATCTCCAAAGTGTCCGCGCTCTTACCGGTCACACGGATCACTTCACCATCCCAGTTCAGGCGCGGCGCAGCTTCATCTCGAACATCAAGGCGGGTTTTAATATTGCGACGAATATCCCGCTTGCGCGTGCCAGGACATTCCTTGGCGCCATCATAGAAGCTTTGCGGCGTGTAAGGCGCGCGGATGGACAGTCGATCCGTATAGGCCATTTGGCGATCCTTGGCGGCGGGCATCGCCATTGGATCGGGCTCGCCGAGATAGTCCCAATAATTGACCGTCCAGGTCAGGATGAAAACGTCATCGCGCTCGGCTTCTATCTGTTTCATCGTCCGATGCGCCTTTGGGCAGGCCGGGCAATTCTGATTGGCGAACAGCTCGACCAGAACCGGGCGCTCAGCGTCCGCCATAGCCGTCCCGAATAGCGAGAGGCTGAGTGCAAAAAGGGCGAAGAAACGTGTCATGAGGGCCTCATAACCGGTTCTCCGCCCGTTGTTCAATTCACTTGGCTGTGAAGGCTGCGTTATGCGGCCTCATTAGCGAGGTTGCGCAGAACATAATGCAGGATGCCGCCATTGCGATAATAGTCGAGCTCATTATCCGTATCGATGCGCACCGTCGTATTTGCAGTCACTTTCGAGCCATCGGCTTTGGTGATCTGTACCTCGACGCGCTGACGCGGCTTGATGTCATTGATGCCTTCAATGGTGACTTCCTCATCGCCTTTCAGGCCGAGAGATTCCCAGGTTACGCCTTCATCAAACTCAAGCGGCAGAACACCCATGCCGATCAGGTTTGAGCGGTGAATACGCTCAAAAGAGCCGGCGATGACGGCGCGAACGCCGAGCAGGACCGTGCCTTTTGCGGCCCAGTCGCGCGATGAGCCATTGCCGTAAAGGTTGCCGGCAAAGACCACGAGCGGAACATTCTGCTCCATATAGCGCATCGCCGCGTCATAGATCGCCATCCGGTCACCGCTTGGGTGATGGATAGTGACGCCGCCTTCAACGCCCGGCACCATTTGGTTCTTGATCCGGATATTGGCGAAGGTGCCGCGCATCATGACTTCATGGTTGCCGCGGCGCGAGCCGTAAGAATTGAAGTCGAGCACGCTGACCTGATTGCCTTGCAAATACTCCCCAGCCGGGCTGGAGGCTTTGATCGAGCCGGCCGGTGAGATGTGGTCAGTCGTGATCGAGTCGCCAAACAGAGCGAGCACGCGGGCCTTGTGGACATCAGCAGGCGCTTCGACGTCGCCGGTCATGCCCTCAAAGTAAGGTGGGTTCTGGACATAGGTTGAGCCGAGTGGCCAGCCATAAGTCTTGCCGCCAGACACTTCGATTTCCTGCCACTGCTTATCGCCTTTAAAGACGTCAGAATAGCGCTCTGCAAACATTTGCGGGGTCACGCATTCGGCCATGATTTCGGCGATCTCATGCGAGGTCGGCCAGATGTCTTTCAGATACACATCATTGCCATCCTTGTCCTGGCCCAGCGGGTCTGTGGTCAGGTTCACTTTCAGCGACCCAGCGATGGCATAGGCAACAACTAAAGGCGGCGAGGCGAGATAGTTGGCCTTGATGTCCGGACCGATGCGACCTTCAAAGTTGCGGTTGCCAGACAGGACTGAACAAGACACCAGATTGCCATCGGCAATCGCCTTGGCGATCTCAGGCTGCAGCGGACCGGAATTGCCGATACAAGTGGTGCAGCCATAGCCGACCAGGTTGAAGCCGAGCGCGTCGAGATCCTTGGTCAGATCCGCCTTGTCGAGATAATCGGTGACGACTTGCGAGCCTGGCGCCAACGAGGTTTTCACCCAAGGCTTGCGATTCAGGCCAAGCGCAGCAGCCTTGCGTGCCACCAGGCCTGCCGCGATCAAGACGCTCGGGTTGGAGGTATTGGTGCATGAGGTGATGGCGGCGATGAAGACATCGCCATGCGTGACGGTGAAGTCTTCACCTTCGACTTTGACCTTGGTGTCATCTTCCGCTGCGGTGCCGAATTCCTTGACCATGGCTTCCGCAAATTTGCTGTCGGCTTCCGATAGCAGCACCTGGTCCTGCGGACGCTTGGGTCCTGAAATGCTTGGCACCACCGTCGACAGGTCGAGCTCAATCGTGTCGGTGAAAACCGGATCAGCCATGTCTGGGCGCCAATAGCCTTGCGCCTTTGCATAGGCTTCGACCAGCGCGATGCGGTCGGCCTCGCGTCCGGTATTGGTCAGGTATTTGATCGTATCCTGGTCGACTGGGAAGAAGGCACAAGTCGAGCCGAACTCTGGCGACATGTTAGACAGGGTCGCCTGGTCTTCCAAAGTCAGATTGGACAGGCCTGGGCCAAAGAATTCGGTAAACTTCGCGACCACGCCATAATCCCGCATCATCTTGGTGACGGTCAGAACCAGGTCTGTTGCGGTTGCGCCTTCAGGCAGTTTGCCGGTCAGTTTGAAGCCGATGACTTCCGGAATCAGCATCGAGACCGGCTGGCCGAGCATGGCCGCTTCTGCTTCGATGCCGCCCACGCCCCAACCGAGGACAGACAGGCCATTGATCATCGTCGTGTGCGAGTCGGTGCCGACGCAGGTATCTGGGTAGGCGATGGTTTCGCCATTCACCTCTTTAGTCCAGACCGTCTGGCCGAGATATTCGAGGTTCACCTGGTGGCAGATGCCGGTGCCCGGAGGCACAACGCGGAAATTCTCAAACGCAGTCGAGCCCCAGCGCAGGAATTCATAGCGCTCCTGGTTGCGCTCATACTCAACCTCAACATTTTTCTTGAAGCTGTCCGGGCCGGCAAAATTGTCGACCATGACGGAGTGGTCGATGACCAGATCGACCGGCACTTGTGGGTTGATCGCATCCGCGCTGGCACCAAGATTTTGCGCCGCATCGCGCATCGCTGCGAGGTCCACCACGGCTGGCACGCCGGTAAAGTCCTGCATCAGCACGCGGGCCGGGCGGTATGCGATCTCGTGGGTAACCTTGCCGCCATTGTCGAGCCAGGTCTTGAACGCGGTGATATCGTCCTTGGTGACCGTGGTGCCATCCTCATTGCGGAGCATGTTCTCGAGCAACACTTTCAAGGAGGCCGGGAGCCGGGAGACATCGCCGAGGCCGTTTTCGGCTGCGGCATCGAGGGAGTAGTAAGTATAGTCCTTACCGTTTACGGTCAGGGTCTGGCGGGCCTTGAAACTGTCGAGGGAAGGCATGGGCGAACGGACCTCTCTTTTACATCTGAATTCAAGCGCATGCGGGTTGAGCAGCGCATCTCGCCCGCTTCCTATACCGGGTGTGGAAAAGACGCAATCACGTGTATATGCGGCTTTTGGACTATGTGTCGCTGCGGGAGATCACGTTTGAGCCCACCGGAACTGATTGCTGGCCGCGGCTTGGGCGCGATCCGGGGCGAACGTGTCCTATTTCGGGACATTTCGGTCACTGCAAATGCCGGGGATCTGATCTTGCTGCGCGGCGCCAATGGCTCGGGCAAAACCACGCTCTTGCGGCAATTGGCCGGGCTTTCCGAGGCGCAGTCCGGCACGATTGAGCGCGCCGGTCTGCATCATTGGATCGGTCATACAAATGGCCTGAAAGCGCACGAAACGCCACGCAGTCATCTTCGCCATTGGGCTCGGGTTTGGGGCAGCAGCGCTGAGGTCACCCCGATTCTGAACGACATGGGCATGGCGCGCCCTGCCGACGTACCGTGCCGGATGCTATCGGCTGGACAAAAGCGCCGCACGGCCCTGGCGCGGCTGAAGCTCGAAAACCGTGACCTCTGGCTGCTCGATGAACCGTTCAATGCCCTGGACACGGAAGGGCAGAAATTATTGGCCGAGTTGATCGCGGCGCACCGCGCGCGTGGTGGCGCCGTGATTGCCGCCTTGCACGGCGCGGCTCCAATCGAGCCAACGAGTGAGGTGGTGCTATGAGCCCCGCCCCGCTCGCCTCCGCCTTTCGTTCTTCGCTGTCCGAAGCCTGGGCCGGTGGAGCGGGTCTATTGCTGCCGCTGGGCTTTTTTGCGGGCACAGCGACCATGGTGCCCTTCACGCTTGGATCAGAGGCCGAATTACTGAGCCGAGTTGGCCCCGGCATTCTCTGGCTGGCGCTGGCGCTCTCTTCCATGGTTACCTTGGAGCGCGTGTTCCAGGCCGACCTGCAGGACGGCGCGCTTGATCTGTGGCTGCAGGATACCGGCTCAATCTCTCTGATTGCCGCGATCAAGACCATCACACATTGGTTGGTTTCGGGATTTCCTTTGGTGCTGCTCTCGCCGCTGATTGGCTACATGCTCGGTGTGCCATTTGAGAAGATGCTGCCGGCCATGCTTGGCTATGCCATGGGCGGCCTAGTCTTTTTTCTGTGGGGCGGGGTCGCGGCGGCCTTATCCGCCAGCGTCTCGCGGGCCGGTCTGCTCATCGCCCTGATTGCCTTGCCCCTTTATGTCCCGGCTTTGATCTTTGGCGTCCAGATGATCGAAACTGGCCTTGAGGGCCCGAATTTCCTGTTCCTGGCCGCCTGCAGCCTGTTTGCCCTTGGTGTCGCACCTGCTGCGATGGGGGCGGCTTTGCGGTTGGCGGCAGAGTAGAGGCGAGCTATCTGATGACCATGCTGTCTTATCTCGCCAATCCGCTCCGCTTCATGCGCTTTTCCCGGTGGGCCGTGCCGATCAGTTTCGCGCTCGGCACGCTGATGATTGGCTGGAGCCTGTATAATGGTCTGCTCGTCGTCCCCCCGGACGAGAAGCAAGGCGGTGACCTGATGCGCGCCATGTTCACTCATGTGCCGTCGGCCTGGCTCTGTATGGGGCTCTATGCGGCGCTCGCGGTGGCGAGTTTCGTTTGGTACATCTGGCGCCACGAGCTTGCCGATGTTGCGGCCCGGGCGATTGCCCCGATCGGCGCTGGCTATACGGCGCTGTGCTTCATCACCGGATCGATCTGGGGGCAAAAAGGTTGGGGCGCGGGCTGGCACAATCTCATCCTGGGCGACAGCCGTTTGATGTCCGTGCTCGTCCTGTTTTTCCTCTTCCTCGGCTATATGGCCCTGCGCGCCGCGCTTGAGACCCGGCAAAAGGCAGCTCGGGCCGCCGCGATCCTGGCCATGGTCGGTATGGTCAATGTCCCAATCATCAAAGTTTCCGTCGACATGTGGCAGACGACAACCATTCACCAGCCGTCGAGCGTGATCAGCATCGGCAATCCGGCCCCGGCTGAAGAGCGCACCGGCATGGATCCGATCTATTTGCAGCAATTATTGTGGGGCTTTGGGGGTCACAGCCTGCTGGCGGCGGCGATGATCATGATGCTGATGCGGGCGGAAGTGTACAGCCAGCAATCCGAGCGCGCGCTCGCCTTGAAACTGGAGGCGGCCTGATCATGCCGGATTATGGGGATGATGCGATCTATGTCTGGTCGATCACCGTGCTCGGGATCGTGCTGCCCATCCTGATGATCGGGCTCAGCCTGTTGCGAGTGCATTTGTCGAAAGCGCGTCTGGAACGCCTGCAGCGAGACGAAGACCAGGCCTGAGCCTATTTCTTCTTCTTTTTCTTCTTCTTCTTTTTCTTCTTCTTACGAGGCTCTTCTTCTTCCTCTTCCTCGTAATCGCCCGAGATAATCGCCAGAGAGAGGAGCAGGCTCTCGCGCCGTGATTTGCGCAATTCCTCGGTCAGGATTTCGTCGGCTTCCATGACTTCCGGGGCGGCCCCTTCAAAGGCCTCACGGCCGGCTTTGGTCAGGGAAACCGCTTTGGCACGAGCATCTTCGGTCGACTTGACCCGTTGCACCAGGCCAGTCTTTTCCATCCGCGAGACCATATCCGCAAGCGTGGATCGGTCGATTCCGGTGACGTCGACCAGGCTGGACTGACTTTGTCCGTCCTCATCATTCAGTGCGGCGAGGACCGCGAACTGGCGGATGGTCAGCCCTTTATCAGCCAATCCGTTGGCGGATTCATTGACGGCGGCTTGCTGAGCACGATGCAATAAATGGGTAACGGAACGCGACAGCGTAAATTCCGTGCTGGTCTCTTGCTTGCTCATGACACCCGCCTTAGTTCCTCAAACAGCCCCTGCGCCACCCTTAAAAGCAAACATACCGTGTGCAGATCAATTCATTTCTCCCATAAAGCGAGAGGCTGACAGAAAAATGACAGTCAAAGCGAGCCCCAATTTTGCGTTTGAAGTGCCGGATGGCGACGATAAAGAACGCCGAGTCTGCCAGCGCTGCGACTTCATTGACTATCAGAATCCGAAGATCGTGGCGGGCTCGGTTGTGCTCAAAGACGATAAGATCTTGCTTTGCAAACGCGCGATTGAGCCGCGCAAAGGTTATTGGACTCTGCCCGCCGGTTTCATGGAGCTTGGCGAATCCGTGGAGGAAGCGGCCCAGCGCGAAGCCCATGAAGAAGCGCTCGCCAAGATCGAGATTGATCGCGTGTTGGCCGTCTATTCCGTTCCACGCATTGGCCAGGTCCAGGTCATGTTTCGCGCCAGGTTGATCGGTGATTATGGCGTCGGTCCAGAAAGCGAAGAGGTGAAACTGGTCGAGTGGAAAGATATTCCCTGGTCCGAATTAGCGTTTCCTACGGTGGTCTGGGCGCTGACCCACTATGCGCAAACGCGCGAACAGCAGGCGTTTGCGCCCTTTGCCAATCCGCCGGGCACCGACGCTCTGACGCGCTAGGCGCTCACCGGTTCGCGCAAATGCTTTAACGTGTACGGGACGTTCGCAGCGCCAAAGATGAATGTGATGACCATATTGCCGAGCTTCCAATTGGCCCAGACGTCTTCCGCGTCGCGCGAGCCAAAGGTTAGGCCGAGAAACTCATAGGACCCGGCCGGGGCGACCGTCGCACCGAGTACTTTCAGCGGTTCCTCAAAACCTGGCGCATAATAGCGCCAGAGGAACTCATTCCACACCGCCATAGCGACAAAGAACAGGCCCCAGCGAATAGCCAGGGTGCGCCAGGCAAAATCCGGCAGGTCAAACACCTTGTCGAACATCACTTTCCAGATGTTGTGCCCCATGGCCAGGCTGCCGAAAATCACACTGGCCAGGAATAGCTGCTGAATGGTGGGCTTGATGAACAGGAAGGATTTTTCCTGCAAGACAATCCCGAGCAGACCGAAGCCGCCAACAATCGTCGCGGTGAACACCAGAAAGAGTGGAACCTCTTCGCCCTTGCGCAAATAATTCGACACCGCCCAAAGTGTGGCGATGATCAGAACGCCCGTGGCCCAGTAAAGTGCCGTATCCGGGCTCGCCCAGGTGTCATTAATGGTGATGTTGCGCATCACATTATAGACCAGAATAAACCCAATCACCGGGACAAGGTCGGCCCAGATCTGATTGGCCTTATCGGCTGCCGTTCCGAGATCGTTTTTTTGCTCGCTCATATGGCGGTTTACGCAGATGCGTGTCCTCTGGATGTGAGTCTTTCGCTCACAAAGCCGCGAGCGCCGCCAGCGTCAAGCAGAAACGCCATAAGCCCGTACACTCCAGCCCCAACCGCCACTTTGACGATCAATTCCGGCCAGCTCCCCCAAGCCGGGATGAGCCAGATCACAGGTGCCATCGCGGCGGCGGCAACACAGATCTTGAACAGATCCGCAAGCGGCATGGGTAAGGCAATCAGTCGACGCCCAGCCAGCGCCAACACGCCAATGCTGATCGCATAGCTGAGCAAAGTGGCCAGGACGGCGCCTAGAAGGCCGAGTGGCGGGATCAGAATGAGATTGAGGGCAATATTCGCCACAGCCGGAACCAGCATCAGCAAAGCCAGCTCCCCGGTCCGATGCGCGAGATGAAAAACTTCAGAATAATAGTGAATGGTCAGTCCATTCAGCAGGCCGGCAAAGGCGATCCAAGGAATGATCTGACGCGCGCCCTCGCGTACCGCCTCGCCAATCAGGGCTTCTGACAACGGCGTTGCGACCAGAGCCAACCCGGCGGCCGCCGGCACCCCGATCAGCAGCAGCGTGCGGATCAACCCGCGCGACTCTTCGGCGGCGGCGACCGCGCCACCGCGCTCATAAGCGGCCATGACCAGGGGCATAGCAGCCATAGCGGCCCACGCACAAATCAACAGGACAGACTTGTCGGCGACGCCATAACCAGCGGCATATTCGCCAACCGCGGCTTCGCCAAGAAATACCGCGATCAAGAACCGGTCGGCGACAGACAGGATCAGATCAAGCACCAGGGCGGCAGCAATTGGCGCCCCGTAGAACAAATAGGCGCGGCGCCGAGTGGCATTGGTTGTTCCGGTTCTCGCTTGGCCAACCATCCAACGGGTTTCGGTCACGACCCAGATCGATCCTGCCAGGATCATACCGATAAAGGGAGACGCAGCGCCGAAGCCGGTTTGCCAGGCGATCAACGCGCCGAAGACGAAACCGCCAAGCGTTTTGGAGCTTGCGATCAGAACATAGCGACCAACATTTTCGGTCGCGCGATGCGCTTCGAGGGCCATTTGGATCAGCGAATTCATTGGGATCAGGAGCGCCAGCCAGGGCAGGATTTTCAGGTATTCCGGCAACCGGCCGAGGCTTATGGCCAAGGCCCCGATCAGGATGGCCGCCAGGATCAATGACCGCATTGTCAGAGACAATGTCGTGCGAAAATGGTCTGGCAGCTTTTGCTGCTCGCGCGCCTCGCCGGCAAAGCGGAAGGCGGCCGCCTCAGCCGATGTCAGGGACAGCATGTGGACCAGCGACATGACTGAGAACATCAGCGCATAGCGGCCATAATCCTCGGGTCCGAGCAGACGCGTGTAAACATAGACACCGCCAAAGGCTGCGATGCCGCTGGCAATATTGACCGGCAAGTATCCAGCGAGATGACGCAGCAGTTTCATGCCAAACCCTTAGCATGCAGCGTGCCAAGACAGGGTTAAGGCGCAAACTCCAACAACATCAGGCCGATCGCGAGGATACTAGCGGCCAATACACGCCTCGGACCGAAGGCTTCTTTCAGGAACACGGCGCCGAAAATCGCGCCAAAGACGACAGATGTTTCGCGAATGGCGGTAACATTTGCCGCTTCGGTCAGAGTAAACGCCCAAAGCGCCGCCCCGTATGAAACCGTGCCGAGCAAGCCCCCAATCGTCCCGTCTCGGATTTGTGGTGCAATATTAGACCAGACGGCGCCGCGGCGGATCCAGAACAAGGCGGTGGTGATGCCGATCCAATCGAGCAAGAACAACCAGACGACGAAGGTCAGCACCGTCTCGGTGTTTGCTGCCAGCCGCGCGCCATTGGCATCGGCGACGGAGTAGAAGGCAATGCCCAATGCCGTGACCATGGCCCAGAACAGGGCGGCCTGTTTGAGCGGTGGGTGTTTGGCGCCTTTGCCCTCGGGCATGGCAAAAACGATCAGCGCGCCGGTGGCGATGATTAGACCAAGCCAACCCAACGGGCTGGGGCTTTCATTCAAGGCGATGGTCGCCGTTACCGCGGTAAGCAGCGGCGCGAGTCCCCGCATCACCGGAAACACCAAAGACAGGTCGCCGCGATGCAGCGCCCGGATCATGGCAAATTGGTAAAACCAGTGGACGACCACCGAAATCGACAAGGCGGCCCAGATGGTCGGTGTTGGCATCGGCACGAAAGGAGCGATCGGTACAACGCTGAGCGCCATTGCAATCGATACAATCATCCGGGTTGAGAGAACATCGCCGCCGCGTTTCACGAACAGGTTTGTCGCCGCGACCGTGATCGCGGACAGCAAGCACAAAGCTATCGGAAACAGACCAGAACTCATCCTGCCGCGTCGCGCATCGGCGGCACGGAAGTCAAGCGAGCGGCGGGTTTTTTACAGGGCGGCTTCGACCGCGGTGACTTCTGGCACATAGGCTTTGAGCATATTCTCAATGCCTTGTTTCAGGGTCATGGTCGAGGATGGGCAGCCGGCACAAGCGCCGCGCATGGCGAGGTGGACAATGCCAGACTCGGAATCAAAGCCGTGAAAGACAATGTCGCCGCCATCCTGCGCCACAGCAGGGCGTACGCGCGTTTCGATTAGTTCGATAATCTCGCCGACAATCTCGGCCGTTTCACCTTCATAATCGTCTGCACTTGCCCCTTCAGATGCCGCCGGAGCTGACGCCGCGCCGGTCGCCATGACGGGTAGCCCGGCGACGAAATGATCCATGATCGCGGCCAGCGCCATCGGGCGGACATGTTTCCAATCCGCGTCCGGGTCTTTGCTCAAAGAGATAAAATCGGCGCCCAGGAAGACCCGCACCACACCTTGCACCGCGAACAAAGCTTGCGCCAATGGGCTGGTCCCGGCCTCTTCGATCGAGGCAAAATCATACGGTCCGGTTGTGCCGGTTACCTCTTGGCCCGGCAAGAATTTCAGCGTGTCAGGATTGGGCGTGGGTTCCGTTTGGATAAACATCGGCCGCAGCCTTTCTTTCAGTGCAAATCGTCAGCATCTAAATGAGCAGGCCCCGGCCGGGATTCAAGATGTCGTAGGCACGCTTATTCGGCAGTGCCTGACTCGGCCACGGCCACCATTTCTGCCTCTTGCGCCTGCAGCGCATCGATAAAGGCCGTGGTCGTCGCTTGGATTTCACTGAGATAGTACATCATCGCCGCTGGGTGATCGGAGAGGATGCTGCCAGTGCCGGCCTGGCTGGACACCATGATCGGATTAAACGTGGCGGCCCGGCGCCAGGCAAAAATAGCCTGATCACGGGCTTCGCGCGCATCTCGCGTTTGAACCAGTTCAGGCTCCTGGATCAGCGAGGACATGATGAGCTGCGAGGCCACTTGAGCATAAGCCCGGGTGGAGTAAAGCGCTTCGATATCTTCCCGCGAAGCCGGCCAGGCTTCAGCACGATTTGCACTTGAGCGCAGGCGGGTTTCGGAATCACTGGCCCAGCGCTTGTAAAGCGCAAGCTCATCGAGCAGCACACCAAGCCCTTTCGGCTGAGCGGCCAGGCCACGCGACAGGCGCCCCTCATAGCTTTGCAAGGCTTCAGCAGCAGCGTTCAGACGCGGCGTCGCTTCGGCTTCCTGTGACGGCACCAACAGGCGCGCGGCCGCTAAGAGATCTGAGTCCGGCGCCCCCGGTTCGCGGGCAGCATGCTCGGAAGCAAGCAGGGTGTAATCGGACAAGGCTCCCGTAATCCCATCTTGCCAGGCCGGCAAAGCCGTCAATCTCGCCTGAGGATGCCACCAGGAGCGATCCGCTGCCCACCCCGCCACGGTAAGTTCACGTCCCAAGAGAGTCATCGCGGTGCCGGTATCATTTGAATACCAGGGCGCGGCAGAGGACAGAACCACAGCGCTTGAATCAACTTTATGGTTCATCACTACCAGAGCCGGATATCCGCCGACCAGGATCAGAACAAGGCCGAGCTTGAACAGGCCGATGATGCGTTGCCAGAAGCGCGACAAAGCTTCCATGGTCGGGCTGGGCTCAGCATCATCAAGATAAGCTTCAGAGATATCTGCCCCGATCAGTGTGACCACTGGCTTCCCATCTTCATTATTTGGATCGACGTACTCTACGGGAAGCTTTTCAGCCACTTTCATTGGATGGGACACTCACAGACAAATTGGTTTCAGCCACTAAGGCGCAAAATCCGCGCCATTTACAAGTCATTAAGACTTTAAACTTTGGCAAGACTAAGTCCGTACCCTGATTTTGTGCAGGATTCTGTAGATTAAATTACAGTTGCAGCTTATTCGATCAGCTTGCTTTCATCGACAATGACCGGGGCACTGGCCACCGCTACGAGGTCATCCTCGACGATTTTTCCGATCCCGCCTTCGCGGCGCTCATAGGCCGCGACCAGGGACATATAGGGCGGCACATGCACGATCCCTTCGCCCTCCAGCGGCGCTTTCATTTCGAAATGCAGGTGGAACGTGGTCGGCGTGCCGCCAAAATCATTGGAGACAAAGCCGATTGTGTCGCCCGCTGAAACTGTATCGAGCGCCGATACTCTGAGCCGCCGCATGTTCAAATGCAAATAGGAATAGATATTCCCGGTCTCAGTGCCTTTCAGCTTCACCGAATAGGTGCCGATATGCTGGATGATACCATCTTCGACGGCGATCACCTCGTGCAACCCGCGCTCGCTCGGTGATTGCTGACGCAAAGCGTTGCAGTCCGCTGCCGACCCGACGCGGATATCCTGGCCTTGGTGAACCTTATTGGTCGGACAAAGCGGTGTGTTTCGATTTGATGTGCGTTTTTCGCAGAAATTATCCCGCCACGGCACACTGTAATTCTCAGGGTCACACTGATCGCCGCCAACCGCCCCGCCGAGGCGATAGACCATGGATTGCGGGAAGGTCGGGGCCGACTTGATCGGAAACAACATGTCCGGCGCGTAAATCGTGTCATCAACGAGACCAAAGCCCGTACCCGGGATCAAGCTACCCGGCGCGTAATATTCAAACTTTACCGGCGCGGGTGGAGGCGGCGGCGGAGGAGAAACGGTTGGTGTCTCATCTTCCGGCTCATCCACAGTCGTATCGCTGACATCTGTCGATGGCTCATCTGAATCGGGAGCAGAGACATCGGGATCCGGTGTGTCGGTTGCATCATCTTCGCCGGGATCGGGTTGATCCGTCACGTCCGGATCTGGGTCGACCGGGTCGTTATCGACCGCGTCATCAACAGTGTCAGCATCCGGGTCATCAATCGGGGCGTCAGCGTCCACGGGATCGGTCGAGTCTTCAATATCTGTATTGGTGACCGGGATATCCTGGACATCACCATCCTGATCCTCGTCCCATGGATCATTGACGGGTACGGTTGGTGGCGCCGGACCCGGCGCGCCGTCCGGTACAACCGGCCCTGGTTGTGGCGGCTCGCGCCCATCGCCGGGCACCCGCACGACATCGCACGCCGCCAAGGCCAGAGCCGATACTGCCATCAGCCCCCAATGTTTCTTTATCATCGCGTCCCCGCAATCAGTAGCTTCTCTACTTCAGCAACCGCGTCCGCCTCTGTAATACAGCTGCCTTTAATCGCGGTTGCTGGGTCCTTGCACATAAATTCAACCAGGTAAGAGGCGCCATAACGGCTGAACGAGACCTGCGCGCCGGTCATGGTTTCCTCAAAATCTAGTTCGGTATCAATGGCGGCCCCGGATCCACCGGGCTGTGCGACCAGGCGATCTGTGCCATTGATGATCATGTCATAAACTTCGCCCTTCTTAACGGCGAAATAGCCATCTGCGAGCGGCCGGAATTGCAGCGCATCTTCCCCGCCAGCGGAGGCCACACCAACCGGTTCATCCGGCAACAGGATCGGCACCGCCGGCGAGCCTCCACTGGCCACTTGCGCCATCGCACCATCATCCATGTCGCGGGCGGCAAAATCGGCGCGCGCAGCGTTCCAGTCAATCGTCGCGGTCTTGCGCTCAGCGACGTTGCGCTCTGGTGCTTCTGGTGTAGCCGCCTGCGGCTCGGTTTCGGTCGTCTCAGCGGGCGGCGTTTCGACCTCGGGCGAGACGATTTCGGAGACCTGGTCGCAGGCGACCAATATAAAAGCTGAGAGCGCCGGTATGATGATCGCACGCATGATCTAGTTCCTTCTGCTCGTCGTCGCCATTTCGTCGATTTCGGCATAGGCGAGATTGTCGATGGTCTCGAGCGATGCGATCACATCGGCAGGCGATCGTCCGGCGGGGTCGTCCATCGGCAATGCCAGGATCAGTTCACCGGAATAACTTGCGCGCACCAAATGGAGCCCCTCCAGCTGCTTATGAGCGTTGGCCCAGTTACGGAATGCAGCCCGCGAGCCAGCTTCATCGCGCCGGAAATTGCGCGCCATCTGGTCAACTTCAGGCTCGTTCTTGAAGCGAACAATAAAGGTTGCCGCGGCATCACTGACTTGCACGGCTTCCGCTGGTAAGACGGGGCGGACTTGACTGGTTTGTTGCGCCCAGCCCGGCAAGAAGCTGACGCTCGTGCCATGCTCGGTAAACGTGACGCAGCCCGTCACGGTCAGCATGCATAAGAGCGCCAAAAATCCGATCTGACCGCCATAATGCGGTGAAGCCTGACTCGTCTCCATCACCTCTCCCCTTCTCCCATCAATCCGGCAGCGTAATGTCTGCCAGATTAAGCAGACCTGAACCGCATGGGCGTAGGCACATATCCGGATCATCCGCGGTTGGGATTGCGCCCGGGAATTGCGCGCAGGGGCCTGTGCACTGGCTCTCTGGGATAGAGCTTATGCCAGATAAGAGGGTTGAGACAAGTTGCTCGGAAGTGAGCTCGGGCCGTTTGGACTTGATCAGCGCAAGGGCAGCGGCGACATGTGGGGTCGCCATGCTGGTGCCTTGCTCATAGGCATAATAGCACTTTTCCACGGCCGCACCGGTCAGAGGGTCGGCGCAATTCTCAGCTGTCTTGGTCGACAATACCCCGTCCGGATTGCCATCGCCATCATCGTCACGCGTCAGGTCTCCGCCCGGTGCCAGCACGTCCACGGCAGCGCCATAATTCGAGTAAGGCGCAAGGTGTCCCCGGGCATCGCCGCCCGCCACGGTCACCACATTCTGGCACCCAGCTGGCGCGAAGAATTCTGTCGGAACGCTGCGATTACCGGCTGCTGCCACGACTACGACACCGCGTTCGGTCACAGAGTTGATTGCATCCTGCATTGAGGCCGGGCAGGTTTTGAACAGGCCGAGCGACAAGTTGATAATGTCGGCCGGGTTTTCATTCCAGACCTCCTCGCCAAGCTCATTGAATTCCGGAATTGTGCCCGCCGCCCAGCGGATCGCATCGTTGATATCAGACAGCTTGCCACCACATTTTCCGAGCGCGCGAACGGGGACAATTTTCACATTCCAGGCTCCACCCGCGACACCATCAGCATTATTGGTTGCGCCCGCTCCAATGATCCCGGCGACGTGCGTGCCGTGAAACGTATCCGCGAAAACATTGCGTTCTGGGCAAAGATCGCCTGGATCATTCGGATCGCTGTCGCGGCTGTCGCCATCATTGGCGACTTCAATATCTGAAACCATGTCCCATCCAGCGACGACATTCGGTGAGCCGACAATGTCCGGATGGTTGAGCTGCAGGCCGGTATCGACCACGGCGACCACGACTTCAGATGAGCCCTGGCTGTCCTGATCGGTCCAGAAATCGACAAAGCCCGCGCCGCCCGCCGATTGGCCGGTACCGGTGCCTTGTGACTTGTAATGCCATTGCAGCCCGAAGAGTGGATCATTCGGCGTGACCAGGACCGGGGTCTGGTTCTGGCCAGGACGGCGGATCATCTGATGCTCGTAGAACCAGTCTTTTTCGACATATTCGAACTCACCAGACGCTTTGAGATCCTGAATCACGCATTCCATCGCCACCAGCGGATTGGCATTCTCCGCCGTCGCGGCGACTTCATCACACTCAATCCCCTGATCCAGGGCGATCCGTCCTTGTTGTAAGACCGCTTCGGTAAAATTGGTCGGGTTGAGTGCATCAGACCCGATTTCGATGACCATTTGTCCAGAACGAGAGCGTTGGATACTGGCGGCGACTTTGAACTTGGTCGCGGTTTCGATCATTCGTTCTTCGGCGATCAATTGGCGTTGCAGGGCTGCGTTGGGCAGGATCAGGGCGCGTTCCGCAACTTTGGGATTAAGCTTTGGCAGTTGCGCCATGCGCTCTTCAGGCGTGGCGGGCAGGCGCAACGCCATGGAGCGCGACAGGATCGGCTGATCTTCTTCACTCACAACCCCGCGCTCGATTCGCTTTTGCTGTAAGGTCTCTTTCAGTGGCGCCCGCGGCAGCGCCGGACCATCGTCCACGGTTAGGGATCGGGTTCGGACCTGGGTTTGAGCTTCCGGATCGACCACGGTGACCGACCGTTTATTGGTGCGCGGCAATTCGATCCGTTCAATTACGCCAGGATCCAAAACAGCTTCGTCCACGGTTTTCTGGTCCGGGATGACAATCTTGGCTTCCGACTGTTCATCCACGACAACGTCCATAGCCATTTCAGGCGACGCCATAACTTCAGACATCTCGACGGAGGCCGGCAATGCGGACGGTTTGGCGACAATTGATCCGATCACGAAGCGCGGGGCCGCTTCATCTTCACTTGAGGCCACGACGCGTTCCATCATCGTCCCGGCAAAGGCGCGGGATTCGACGGGGACGCGCGCCAAGCGCTGACGATCATTGTCGGTAACATCTTCGCCGCCGAGCTGCCCGAGCACGGCATCACCCAGCTCACCCAGGCGATCAATCCGCTCTTGCTGGCGATCGCAGGCGGTGAGGCCGATCAATGTAAGTGCACTGGCTGTGAGCGTCGCTCGTTTCACCCATTTCGCTGTTCTAGCCATGGACTGCGTCCCCTAATCTACCTGACTGGACCTGAGTATCTTAACCATATGTCAATCTCGTGGCGAAGGAAATCACTCGCGTGATCCGAGCGCCCGGCCGACCACGAGCCCGGCCTCTTCAATCGCTTTCCGGGCTGGCACCGAGACGGCCGTCATATTCATGAAGCCATGAACCATGCCGGCATGTTCCTTGATCGTCACCGGCACACCATGCGCGGCCAGTTTCGAGGCATAGGCACGGCCTTCATCCTTGAGCGGGTCCCAGCCGCACAGCACCATATGGGCGGGCGCCAGACCGGCAAAATCTTCGTCCGGCGCGAACAAAGGCGAGACGCGTTTGTCCATGCGGTCAGTTGCTTTTTCGACATAGCTGTCGCGAAAATAATCGAACAGGTTGGGCGAAATGAAGAAGCCCCCTTCCTGAAAGGTCAGACGCTTGGCGCGAATGTCGACGAACTGAACCAGCGGATACAGCAGGAGCTGGAAGGCCGGCATCAATTTGCCAGCGCGCGCGGTTTCCTGCGCGATGAAGGCGGAGAGATTGCCCCCCGCACTGTCGCCCGCGACCGCGATCCGGTCGGGGTCAAAGCCGAGAATATTCTTGCGATCAGTTGCCCATTCCCAGGCTGCAAGCGCATCGCGATGCGCCGCCGGGAACCGGCTTTCCGGGGCCAGCCGATAATCAACCGACAGCACCCGGCAGCGCGAGCTCGCGGCGAGACGCCGGCAAATCACATCATGTGTGTCCAAATCACCGAGCACAAAGCCACCGCCATGAAAGAAGACAATGGCGGGGGCCGGCGCGATCCCGGCCGCCAGTGGCACATAAAGCCTGGCTTTCAGGGGACCATCGGCGCCGTCTACGATCAGGTTTGACATTTCCGCGAGATCCGGAAGATCGCGCTCGACCGACCGGCTGGCCCGGTAGAAGCTCTGCCGCAATCCGTCGGTCGAGCCTTTCCAATCCATATTGGAAAAGTCCGGCAGTTTGAATTTGTCCATGAAGGACTTGAGGGTCTCATCCATCGCCATGGCCGGACCTTAAGCGGGAACTTGTGGTGATTGAAAGGCAGAATTTCCGTTTCAAACGAGTCTAGCCGATGAAAAAATAATCGGTCACACGCCAGATCACATAAGGCGTGTTGCCAACCATCAGTTCCGGCATCAGGTCGGCCCAGATCCGGCCCCGAACGTCACCTGGAAGACGCGCTGAAACCGTCTCGACGGCGATCCCAAGCTCGCACACATCCATGCCGGAAATGACCTCCTGCATTTGTCCATATGACGTGCCCTCGGCATTCGCAAAGGCCGCGATCTGGAGCGCCAGCGCCCATTGCTCCGACCCGAGCGCGAGCCCTTCCTGCTGCAACACAGCCTCGTCACGAAAGCCAGGGCGGGCATGTCTCTGGGGCGTGTCCTGAGCCTGTTTCAGCGTCGTCAGCACCGTCGTCATCCAGTCCATGGCCCAGACATATTGCGGGCTGCCATAGGTGAATTCTGACAAGAGCGCTGGCACCAGCTCATCTTCATTCTGGGTCAGATAGTCAGCAATGGTCAGGCCATCACACCAGGGGCTTTGATTGGCTTTCAACTGAGCCATTCCGTCTGCCAGACCCGCAATGATCGCGTGATAATTACCACTAGATGCCCCGCGCATGGTCAGGGCCTGGGCCTGAAACTGGCTGAACAAGGCCTCCAGAACGAGGCGCGACAGGTCCTGCGCGTTGGCGCCATCACCATGGGCAAAGACCACAGCCGCTTGCAGCTCGGCAGCGGTCGCTGGTGCTGCCGACTGCAGCGCTTCAACCGCGCGCCGCGTCGGGGCATCCGGAAGCAGGTCCAGGATGGTCACCGGGTCAGCGGCGGGCGGAATTGGCGCTACCGGCTTTGCAGGCGCCAGCAAAAACATCCCCAGAAAACCGAGACTGACCACGGTCAAACTGATCAGGCCCAGCCGAAGTCCTGTCTGTCGAGGCTTGCCGGTTTCCATCGCGGTTTAGAGTTGCACCACATTTGGGGGCGGACTGTCGACGAACAGGCTGGCGACCAGATCGGCGCGACAGTCTTGGGTCATGCGCTGATTGACATAGCCCTTATCGGTAATTTCGCCTTTATCGATGCTTGGCGGTTCAGTCATGACCATGAAGCGTTTGATCCGCCGTGATGAGCCCGGCTCGGCCGCGTTGAACGCCGCGACTTTGGCCGCGAGGTCCTTGTTCAGTTGCATGAAGGCCGCCATTTGGTCACCGCCTGCTTGTTTTACATAGTCTTCAAAAGCGACAGGTGATGGCCAGAACATGGCGCCGATAAAATTCTTATCCTGGCCACAAATCACCGCATCAAAGACCAGCGGTGAACAGGCCGCGACCAGGTCGGGACGCAAGACGCCGACGCTGACCCATGTGCCGGAGGAGAGTTTGAAATCCTCGCCGACCCGGCCATCAAAGATGATGCCCTTGTTCGGATCCTCCTCGTCAACAAATTTCGCCGCGTCGCCGAGGCAATAATAGCCCTCTTCGTCAAACACTTCGGCATTTTTGTCTGGTAGATTGTGATAGCCCGGCATCACCGTCTCACCTTTGACGCGGACCTCAAGCTTGCCCATGGTCGGTACGAGTTTCAGCGTCAGTCCGGGCAGCGGCAAACCGATTAGGCCAACCCGCTCAACTTCCCAATGCACGACGGTGATGCCTTGCGTCTCGGTCGCCCCATACATGGTGATGATTGGCACACGCCGACCCGTCGCTTTGATCGCGAGATTCTGAATCCGATCATAAAGATCGTCGGAGAGCGTCGCCCCGCCATAGCCGATCGAGCGCATATTCTCGAAGAACGCGGCGAGCAGTGCGTCATCCTCTTCCATCGCTTCGGCCAACATGGCGAGCGCAATCGGCGCCGTGCCAAAGGTCGAGGGCTTGCAATCCATGACATTGCGAATGGTCTCACCGAACAGAGCCGGGGTCGGCTTGCCGCCATCAATCCAGAAGGTAGCGCCGTTCCACAGCGCGCCGTTGAAATTAACGTTCGAGCCGGAAATATGGTTCCAGGGCAGCCAATCGAGCACATTATCGACGGTATCTGGGTCGTATTCGGGATCGCGCGCATCATCGCGCAGGCCTTCGACGCCGCCAATCATCGAGCACATGGCCCCTTGCGTCGTCGGCACTGGTTTCGGCATGCCGGTCGAGCCTGAGGTGAAGAGGTATTTGCCGATAGAGTCATCGGTGAGCGCATCGAGCGCGGCATCAACCGCTGGCGTCACCGTGGTTTCGAGCAAGCCGTGATAGGAGACGGCTTCATTCGCGCCATCGGCGGTGATCACCGTGCAGCCATGATCACCAAGCGCCTGGATGGCGGGCTCGAAGGGCTTCAATTGCGCTGCAAACAAGACTTTCGGTTTGACCGCGCTGAAACAATGCTTGAGCTTGGCAAAGTCGGTCGACATCAGCGAGTATGGCACCGAGATCGGGGCCGCCGGCGCACCAATCGTCATTGCTGCGACCATGACCAGAGCCGATTCAATCGAATTGCCTGACAGGATCATGACCGGAGCATCCGGCCCGGCGCCCATATCGAGGAAGGCCTGAGCCAGGGCCCGCGTGCGACGCAATCCCTCGCCATAGGTGATGGCTTCCCATTGATCGGTTTCTGGATTGCGCTGTTTCAACCAGTCGCGATCAGGATGCATCCCGGCGCGCAATGCCAGGGCATGTGGCACGGAACGCGGCCGATCGCCGGGCGCGTGGCGCTGTTTGAGATAGACGGTGCCATCGGGTTTTCGCTGACACTCAATGTCCGGCTGTTTTTGCGCAAGCGGGCGAAAAGGCGGCTGACTGGCAGCGTCTGGCATGGTCGTTTCCTCGGATGGATTTTGTTGTTTCGACCAGCTTACCAAGCTGACCCGCCGCGCCAAGCAAAATCGACCGCTTGACAATTTATCTCAATAGAGTACTTTGTTTTTCAAAGTTATTGGAGTTTGCAAAATGAACGACACCACGCTGCAGGACGATTTGGCCTATGTGCGCGACCTCGCCGAGGCTGGACAACACGCACCTTTGCTTGGCGGACGCTTCCTGACCTTTTGGGGCGTACTGACGACGACTGCCTATTTCCTCCACTACGCAATCGCTGACGGTCTGTTTGGCTGGCCGGACACGGCCTATGCCTGGGTCTGGGGGGCGTTCATCATTGCCGGCGGGATTGGCCAGGGTATCCTGGTCTCGACCATTCGCAACAAGCCCGGCGGCAACTCGGTGGGCAATCGCACCGAGGGCACGGTCTGGATGGCCGGTGGCTTTGCACTGTTCGCATACTTTGGAACGCTGATCGTCAAATCCATTATCGTCGGAGGTCCGGCTCCGGGGTTTGAGGCCTCTCTGCCAATCGTATTTGCAATCTATGGCACCGGCCTGATCACGTCCGGAATCATGGGCAATGTGAAACCTCTGACCTATGCGGGCTATGGCGCACTCGGCATGGTAGCTTTGTCGATCTGGTTTGAGGGCGCTGTCACGTCTTGGGCGATTGCCTCATTGGGCGCATTCCTCACTGTCCTCGTCCCTGGCCTGATCCTGATGCGGAACGAACCCAAAAGCGTCGTCTAAGAACGCGGGAGATCATTATGTCAGAAGACAAGAACCCTTTTGATCACGCCCAGATCGATGATGTCATTCATGGTCGGTTACGGCTCGGCATCATGGCCTATCTGTCCACTGTCAGTCCGGCGATCTTTGGCGAGTTGAAAGACAAGGTCGGAGCAACCGATGGCAATCTCTCAACGCATTTGCGTAAGCTCGAAGATGCCGGCTATGTGCGACAGGAAAAGCGCTTTGTGGGACGGCGCCCTCAGACTCGGGTATTCCTGACCGAAACCGGACGGAAAGCCTGGCTGACCTGGATCGATCGCATGCAAGGCCTGATGCGCGCCGCCGAATAGGTGAACGCAAGCTGAAAATCTCCCTCCTGAGGCGTTCAGCTTGCCTGTCCTAGAGGTCCGTTCAAGACTGAACAAAGGACCTCAACATGACCCGTGCGCTGAAAGCTCTCGCCCTCGCCACAACTGTTTGCCTCGCCACCGCTCTGCCCGCTGCGGCCAATTATGGTCAGCGTGGCGGTGGCGATGAAGCGGTCATCTTCAAACACCCGGACTTCCGCGGAGAAGCGTTGGCGGTACAAGGCCCGGTCTACAATCTACGCGAGCTGGGCTTTAACGACACGGTGTCCTCAATCGACGTGCGCGGTGCCTGGGAGATCTGCGTCGATCCGGACTTTCGTGGACGCTGCGTGGTGATTGACCAACCGAATGAACGCCTCAGCCGGATCCGGATGAATGACAATATCACTTCGCTGCGCCCCCTGAACGGCAATCGCCGACACATCAGCGGTCGACGCGACAATCGACATGGCGGTTATGGCGGTAATCGAGGCAATCGCAGCGGCGATTATCGCGCGCACAATCAAGGCATTGAGGGACGCCACACCGTCTTCTTCCCGCGTCCCCGCGATGCTTATGGCGACCGAATTCCCGTCGGGCGTGGGAATGCCAATCAGTTCTGCCGCGAAATGGGCCTTGGCCAGGTTGTCTATGCTGATCGCGGTCGTCGAAACCTGACCGATGTGCTGTGCGCCAAATAGGCCAGTCCTGAAAATCGATTTGGCGAGCTTAGGCCCGTAGTCCTCCCGAACCCTCAAATGGGTCATGCTCAGCCACCAAATGCCCCGGAGCGATTTCGATCAGCTTCGGGGCATATTGCTGAGCGTCCGGATCATCAATGATTTCAGATTTCAGGAATCGCAGGGGCGCACGTGTATCCAGCGGGCTGGGCAAATCGCCCTGCAATTTGACCCTCTCCCGCGCGCGTTCCATTTTCGGATCCGGGTTTGGTACCGCCGAAATAAGGGCTTTGGTATAGGGATGGCGGGCGTCTTCATAAATCTCTTCGCGGCCCGCCAATTCGACCACTTTGCCAAGATACAGCACCATGACGCGATGCGAGATTTCCCGCACGACGGACAAGTCATGCGAGATGAAAATCATCGCGAGGCCAAACTCCTTTTGAAGCTCGATCAGCAGATCCACGACCTGCGCCTGGACCGAGACATCCAGGGCTGAGACGGCCTCATCGCAAATCACCAGTTTGGGGTCGAGGATCATCGCCCGGGCAATGCCGACGCGCTGGTTCTGACCGCCTGAAAGCTCGTGCGGATAGCGATTGATCAGGGCCGGGTCCAAACCGACGCGGGGCATAATCTCGCGTACTTTTGCTTCGCGTCCGGCCTTGTCGAGCTGCGGTGCATGTACAGTCAGCGGTTCAGCGATCGAGGTGCCGATTGTCATCCGGGGGTCCAAGCTCGCCATCGGGTCCTGAAAAACGATTTGCAGGTCATCGCGCAGCGCATTCATCGTCTTGCGATCTGCGCTGGAAATGTCGCGCCCCATCCAGGCAATCGTGCCCGAAGTCTGCGGAACGAGTTTCAGAACCGCACGCGCCAAAGTCGATTTCCCGCAACCGCTTTCGCCAACCACACCCAGAGTCTCTCCAGGTTTGAGCTCGAAACTCACGCCATCAACCGCTTTGAGCGGTTTGGTTTTGCCAAACAGACCGCCGCCAATATTGATCGGGAAATGAACTTTCAGGTCTTCGGCGCGCAGGATCGGCGCGACGTCAGAGCCAGGCGCCGGGCCAAGGGTTGGGCGCCCTGGACGGTTCGGTTGATCAATCCGCGGCACCGCGTCGAGCAGCATTTTCGTGTATTCGTGCTGCGGATTGTAGAAAATGTCATCGATGCTGCCGGTTTCAACAATCTCCCCGCGGCGCATCACCACGACCCGGTCACACATGCGGGCGACGACGCCCATATCATGCGTGATCAGCGCAATACCGGTTCCGGTTTCGCGTTTCAGCTCATCCATCAGGTCGAGCACTTGGGCCTGAACCGTCACGTCGAGCGCCGTGGTCGGCTCATCGGCCAGTAGCAGTTTCGGCCCACACAACATGGCGATCGCGACCATGACACGCTGGCGCATCCCGCCAGACAGTTCATGCGGAAACTGATCCATGCGGCGGCGCGCTTCCGGGATGCGGACATGTTCAAGCCAGTCGACGCACACCTTGTTCGCGGCCTCGCCTTTCAAGCCTTTGTGCAGGCGCAGCACTTCGCGCATCTGCGCCCCGACCGTCATGTGCGGGGTCAGGCTGGTCAGCGGGTTCTGGAAAATCATTGACATCTGATCGCCGCGAATGTCGCGCAAGGTCTTGGCGTCGGCTGTCAACATCTCGGTGCCGTTGAACATGACCGAGCCGGTGGCGGTTCCATTATCGGCGAGAAGCCCCATCGCGGCCAGCACGGTCTGGCTTTTTCCAGAGCCGGATTCTCCGACGATGCCGAGGCATTCCCCCGCCGCCACTTCGAGACTGATGCCTTTGACGGCATGCACAGCTCCATCTGGCGTATCGAACTCAACTTTCAGGTCGCGAACCGTCAGAATTGGGGCTGTCACAGGCGGTCACCTTCCATAAAAATTCACAGGCACAGGGCGGTAAGGCCGGGCAATTGTCAAGCGACCAGATCAGCGCTCTTGAAGCGCGATCTCATGGGTACCACTTAGGGCCAATGAGACTGAATGCTGACTTTAATGAACGCGTCGTCCTGCGCCCTGAAGACCGGGACTGGGTTGCCTCTCCCATGGCCGGGGTCGATCGGCAAATGCTCGACCGGATTGGTGAGGAAGTCGCGCGAGCGACGTCGATCGTGCGCTATGCCCCGGACTCCTATTTCAGTGAGCATAGCCATGGCGGCGGCGAAGAATTCTTCGTCCTCGAGGGCGTGTTCTCGGATGAGCATGGCGACTATCCGGCGGGCACCTACGTCCGCAATCCGATTGGCTCCAAACATACGCCACACTCGAAAGACGGCTGCACGATTTTTGTGAAATTGCACCAATTCGACGAGGCCGATACCGAGCAGAAAGTGATCGACACGCGCGAAGCTGAGTTTCTGCCCGGCCAGGTCCCGGGGCTCACCGTATTGCCCTTGCACAGTCACGGCACCGAGAGCGCGGCCTTGGTGCGCTGGGCACCTGGGACCAAATTCCTGCCGCATCAGCATTGGGGCGGTGAAGAGATCCTCGTCCTGGAAGGCACATTCCAGGATGAGAATGGCGATTATCCCGCCGGGACCTGGCTACGCAGTCCGCATGGCTCCAAGCACACGCCATGGTCCGATGAAGGCTGCCTCATCTACGTGAAAACCGGTCACTTGTCAGAGCTCATCGACGCCTAACGCCGGGCGATACACTCAATTTCCACCCGCGCATCGAGGGCGAGCCCGTTCGCGCCAAGGGCGCTTCGGGCTGGGTATGTGCCATCAAAATAAGTTTTGTAGACCTCGTTAAAAGCTGGCCATTCGGCGATGTCGGCGAGGAAGACCGTGCATTTGACGACATTGGACCAGCTCAGATCATTGGCGCTGAGGGTCGCTTCAATATTGTCCATGGTCTGGCGGGTTTCGGGATCGATTCCCCCCGACACGAGACGGCCATCCGCGCCGGTGCCAAGCTCGCCCGCAAGAAAGATCCAGCCATCGGCCTCGACTGCGCTCGAAAACGGGAAACCGACGTCGCGATAGGCGTCTTTAACATAGTGACGGATCTCGCCGGGCGAGGATTCAGTCGGCAGCGTTTCGCACGACGTGGCGGCGATTAGAGCCATCGGAATGAGAACTTTGCGCATCTTATTCCTCCCAAAACACCACCTTATCTAAGCGTCGAGATAGCGCAAATGCCGAAGACCCGCAGCCTCATAAATCTGGTCTAATACAGTCTGCTGCCGCAAGATCATGTCGCCTTCGGTTGGCACTGGCGTCCCCAGCTGAATCGCCCGCAACACGGTGGCGAGCTGATACGTATAGGTGCTGATCGGGCTGATTTCAGCGTCCCGCCCGGTCGAGCTGGTCAGCCTGCCAGGGGCCCGCAGGTCGTGTGGGGCTAAGGGATTGAGAAAGTCGATCTCGCCTTTGCTGCCGATCAGTTTCATATCGGCCTGAAACGGCGTGCCCATCGCCATATCCGTGGTTAAGTGCGCGACCGCTCCAGAGCCAAACGTGAGGTCTGCTTGCAGGGTTTCATCGACCCCGACAGGGGTCAACGTGGCCGACGCGGTCACTTCGGTGGGCGCTTCGCCGAGAATTGTCAGCGCCCAATGCAGAGGATAGCAACCCAGGTCCATCATCGCCCCACCGCCGGTCTCGACACGGTGACGGATCTCAGAGCCATTATCCTTGATCTGAACATCAAACCTGGCGCGGATCTCTTTCAGCTCGCCAATTTCATCCGCGGCGAGCCAATCAAGACAGGTCTCAAAGGCCGGGTGATAGCGGTAATGGAAGGCCTCAATCAGGCGTTTGCCGCTGCGCTCAGCGGCGGCGAGCATGGCCTGCGCCTCTTGTGCATTCATGGCGAACGGTTTCTCGCACAAGACATGCTTGCCCGCTCCGAGCGCTTTGATCGTCCACTCAGCATGCAAATTGATGGGCAGTGGATTGTAGACCAAATCGACCTCATCCGAATCGATTAGCGCCGCGTAACTATCAACGACCTGATCCACTTTGTGCCGTTTGGCATAAGCCTCGGCTCGGGATCTGTCTCGTGCGGCAATCGCCGCCAATCGGCATTGCGGCGTGACCTGGACAGGATGAACCAGAGCTTTCTCAGTAATGCGCGCTGCACCCAATAGCCCAATCCCAATTCCAGACATGTCGCGCCTCCCAAGTTATGCTGCCGCAAGGGGAGCGATTGCTCTCGCTCCGTCTCTGGGCTTTCTAGGTGGCAAATCGAAAATTGCCAGACCGGAGGGCGCGCCATGCCTGTCATGAACTTTCTCACCACTTGTATTTTTGACCATGGTGCAGTTGCCAAACTCGGACCGACTCTCACCGGGTTCGGGGTCTCACGGCCGATGGTGATCACCGATCCCGGCATCAAAGCGGTCGGCCTGCTCGACACCATTCTTGATCACCTCGGTATGGAGCCCGCCGCCGTGTTTACCGACACGGTCGCCAATCCAACCGAAGATCAGGCCATCGCTGTTGCCGAACAATACAATGCTGCCAAAGCCGACGGACTGGTCGCGCTTGGCGGGGGGTCTGCCATGGACCTGACCAAGGCCGTGGGTCTGCTGGCAAGCCAAGGCGGGCCGTTGGAAAAATATGCCGCGATCACCGGCGGCGCCAAACATATTGGCAAATTGCCGCCGCTGATTGCCATCCCCACCACGGCCGGCACGGGCTCTGAAGTCTCGGTCGGCATGATCACAACAATGAATAATGGCCGCAAGGAAACCTTTGCCTCGCCGCATCTGATCCCGGCCACCGCGATTTGTGATCCGGACCTGACGCTCGGCCTGCCGCCTCTTTTGACGGCGGCCACCGGCATGGATGCTGTCACTCATTGTATGGAAGCGGTGCTGACCCCGGCGATCAATCCGCCCGCCGAAGGGGTCGGCTATGACGGGCTTAATCGCGCCATCAAAAGCGGCGCCCTGAAGCGTGCGGTCGCGGATGGCGGCGACAAGGATGCCCGCTGGAACATGATGATGGCGAGCTATGAAGGCGCACTGGCCTTTACCAAAGGCCTTGGCTCGGTGCATGCGCTTAGCCACGCTGCCGGGCGCTTGAAAGAAAAGAAGCTTCATCACGGCACGCTCAATGCGATCTTCCTGCCGCACCTTTTGCGGTTCAATGAAGGTGCGGCGCCGGAGAAATATGAGCGTCTGAAATTTGCCATGGGGCTGTCTCAAAACGCGGATCTTGGCGATGAGATTGCCAAACTGAACGAAGCCATTGGCATCCCATCGACACTGGGCGCGATTGGCGTCGAAGCCTCGGACGGCCCCGGTATTGTCGAGTTTGCCTTGAATGATCTCGCCCATCGCGGCAATGCCCGCCCAGCCGAGCAAGGCGACTATGAACGGATCTTCGAGCAAGCGCTATAGTCAGAATCAAGAGCACAAAGGGAGGAAGAAAGATGGCCGTCGATTTTACCATTCCGGACGATGCCAAAGAGGTTCGTGCGCGTGTGCGCCAATGGGTGCAGGACGAGTGTATCCCAGCCGAGAAGCGGCTGGTTGCCGGCGAGACGTTAGATGACGTACTCAGCGATCTTCGCAAGAAAGCCCGCGCCCGAGGGCTGTGGCTGCCCTTCATCCCGAAAGAGCATGGCGGCATGGGGCTCGGGCCTTTGGCCAATGCGCTGGTGCAGATGGAACTTGGACAAAGCCATCTCGGCGCCTTGTCGATGAACAGCCAGGGTCCGGATGATGCCACCATGCTGACCCTGTTGGCGCACGGCACCGAGTTTCAGAAAGAGAAATTCCTCAAGCCGCTGCTGAATGGTGAAAAGCGGATTTGCTATTCGATGACCGAAAAGGCCGCCGGCGCCGATGCCACCGGCATGCAGACGCGCGCTGAAAAGGACGGCAAAGGCAACTATGTCCTGAATGGCGAGAAATGGTACTCCTCATCCGCGAATGTCGCAGACATTGCCGTAGTGATGGCGAAAACCAATCCAGAGGCGCCGCGCCATCAACAATTCTCGACCTTTATCGTCGAGCTGCCCAATCCCGGCTATCGGATCCTTCGCAACATTCCGACCATGGCGATCCACAAGGACTATCAAGAAGCGATGGGCGCGGCGCATTGCGAAATCGCGATTGAAGACCTGGTGGTGCCGGAAGAAAACCTGCTCGGCGGCGAAGGCCAAGGCTTTGCGATGGGCCAGCACCGGCTCGCATATGGGCGCCTCCGGCATGGCATGCACAATGTTGCCATGGCGCAGCGGGCGCTGGATCTGGCGACCGCGCATGTGACCCAGCGCTCAACCTTTGGCAAAGGCCTCGACGAACGCCAGGGCGTCCAGTTCATGCTCGCAGAGTGCGCCAGCCAATTGTATATTGCGCGGCTAATGCTGATGCATATTGCCTATAAGGCAGAGAACGGGCTCGACATTCGCCAGGAGAATGGCATCGCCAAAGTCTTCCTGGCCGGCATGGTGCACAAAGTCGTCGATACAGCGATCCAGCTGCATGGCGCGCTCGGCTATTCCACCGATACGCCGCTGGCGGCCTGGTACACGCACATCCGGTCACAACGCCTGGTCGACGGTCCGGATGAAGTGCACAAGTGGATTACCGGCAAGAATGTCATCCGCGCGTTCAAGAAAGACGGCACGACAGCTGCGGCAGCCGGAGGTGATTTGCTTTAAAATCAAAAGCCTGAGGCGAATACCGTTTTGGAACCTCACTCGGCACGCCTGCGACCGAATGAACCGCAAATACTATTTGCGATCCGCAACATAATATGTAAACTTGTTTACATTCGGATCTCGCGTGCGTCCCCCCACCCAGCTAACCGATGATCCGAATGCGCCTGCCGAACTTGCTTCGGCAGGCGTTTTTTACACCGGCATTGCCGATCTGAATGGCCCCCGATCAGCTCTCATGAGCCTGCAGCTTGTCCTGCGTCTTGGTGTCAAAATCGCTGGCATCATGGCGCTCATGCAGCTGGCTCGCCAGATCCCCAAAAGCGCGATTGACCATGCGCCCGCGCTGAACGGCCTTGCGTTGCATCAACATGTCGCTCCAACGGATCACATTGGTGTATTCGTGCACGGCAAGAAATTCCGCAGAATCGTAGAGTAAGCCTTTCGCCAGCGATCCGTACCAGGGCATGATCGCCATATCGGCGATCGAATACTCGCTCCCGGCCATGTATTCATTCTCAGCCAAGTGACGGTCGAGAACATCCAATTGTCGCTTCACCTCCATGGCAAAGCGATTGATCGGATATTCCATTTTGGTCGGCGCATAGGCATAGAAATGCCCGAAGCCACCGCCGAGATAAGGCGCTGAGCCCATCTGCCAGAACAACCAGTTCATGGTTTCGGTCCGACCCTTATGATCGTCTGGAATGAAGGCGCCAAATTTTTCAGCGAGATAAATCAAGATCGACCCGCTTTCGAACACGCGCGTGACCGGATCGGTCGAATGATCCGCCATGACCGGAATTTTCGAGTTCGGATTGATCTCGACATAGCCAGACCCGAACTGGTCGCCCTCGCCGATATTGATCAGCCAGGCATCATATTCCGCCCCTGAATGCCCTGCCGCCAGCAGCTCTTCCAGCATGATCGTGACTTTTACCCCGTTTGGCGTCGCCAGCGAATAAAGCTGGATCGGGTGCTTGCCGACCTTCAGTTCCTTGTCGTGCGTCGGTCCGGCAATCGGGCGGTTAATATTGGCAAAGCGGCCGCCGCTTGCCTTGTCCCAGGTCCAAACCTTTGGCGGGGTGTATTCAGTATCAGCCACGGGCGCTCTCCTTCTCGGTTCCTGCGCAATTTATCCCAGCCTTACATAAGGGCCTGTCGCCGCGAAAGCCTAGGGTGAGAATTGGAATAGGGTCTATGCGGACCCTGGGGGAGGCATGATCACTGGCGCAAACAGTTCTGGAGGATGAGACATGGCAAATTTGGTCACACGGCAAGATGAGGGGGCTCTGTGTTGGTTGACCCTGAACCGACCCGACAAGCTGAATGCCCTGACCGTCAGCATGTTCAAAGAGCTGAGGCATCATGTGATCGATCTCAAGACGGATGACAGCATTGAATGCGTCATCTTGCGCGGCGCCGGTAAATGTTTTTCGGCCGGGCATGATCTCGGTGACATTGCCGAGGGTGAGCATGTGCCGTCTCCAGGCTGGCATTCCGAGACGCTGCGCCTGATGGAAAAGCTTCCCAAACCGGTTATCGCGGCCGTCCATGGCCATTGCTATACAGGCGCCCTAGAAGTTGCTCTGGCGGCCGATTTCATCCTTGCGGCGCAATCAGCGAAATTCGCCGACACGCATGCCAAATGGGCGCTCACTCCAATCTGGGGCATGAGCCAGCGCCTGCCACGCCGGGTCGGAATCGCAACCGCGAAACGCCTGATGTTCACGGCTGAGACCATCGATGCGGAGGCAGCACTCGATATGGGGCTTTGCGAGGCCGTCTTTGCGGACGAGAGCTTCGAAGCAGATTTGCGTGGGTTTGCGGCGCAAATCATGGCTAATTCGCCTTTCTCACATGCGGCCAATAAGCGTCTGCTAGAGGCAACAGATGCGGGTCCGATGGATGCGGGTCTGCAATGGGAAATCACCGAAAATGAGGGCGTCGGGCCCGACATGCAGGCGCGTATCGGGGCCTTCATGAAGAAATAGCCGCCTTGGCACGGGCTTTGCTCGCCTTTGTGGCGAACCAACTCGGGACCGTGCCGTCATGAAACGCTTATTGGCTTGCCTCTTCATTGCCGCTGCGCCGCTCTCCGCGCATGCAAGTTCGGATCTTGCGCGCCAATGGGGACATGAGGCGAGCCGACTCTCCGTAGAGACAACAAGTTTCATCTATGCCCTCGATATGGGAGAGACGGCTGAGATCTCGGACTCCTTCGCCCTTGATGTTTACCGATTTGGTCGCACCTCAGCCGATCTTGCCAAGTGGATCGATGCGGCCAACGGCCCGAACGATCTCGGCTGTATTTTTCGAGGCATGGCGAACGAATCTGAAGACCAGCTGATCGCGTTGGACTCAAAGCATGACGCGCTGCAACGCCGCGAAAGCTTGCGTCGACTGGCTGCCATGTTTGCAGATGCCGAGATGATTGCCATCGCCGCGCAACGCCGGTCGCCGACCACTGGGCGGGTTGCGACGACATTGAAAACCGCCTGCGCGGCCGATCCAAAAGCGGTCATGTTCAAGCTGAACTAAATCATCACCACACCATTGCTTCGCGCAATTCAGCCCGAAGATTCGCCGGCATTTCGATCGCCCCGGTGCCCGCGCGCAAATCGGCTGGGGCGTCGTCTGGTTTCAAATAGCGCCACCCCTGAAACGGCCGTTTCGGGGTCGGCTCAACCGGCACCAATTCTGGATTGAAGACCAGCTCGCAGGCTTTGCGCCCGCCGCGATCGGTGATCTGTTTGACCTCGACAATCTCCTGACGGACCTGGATCAGACCTTTGATCACCCAATAGATCGACCCGCCGTCAGCCAGTTCGTCACCGCGTTTGGGGATCATCCGCGTATGGTGAACCGGTCGCGGATAAGACTGCATCACGCGTTTTTGCCAGTTCTCCAGATCGGCGACATCGTCCGCCCCGACGCAAAGCTTCACCATGTGAATCATGGCCTAGAAGGTAAACGAGGATTAATGTCTGTGAAGGTGGAAAATCTGTCACAGCTTGTCATAACAGTCTGGTGGCGGTGCAATGACAAGGAATGGATCATGTGGAAAGTGTTGGGGATGGCAGCGAGCGCAGCCCTTTTTGGACTGACAGCGCAGGCGCAAGACGGACATGATGTGTTCGGTACGTTCTTGACCCAGGCAGGTACGTCAACCGTGACGATTGAGGATTGCGGCAATGGCAGCCCTTGCGGACGCGTATCGTGGATCGACCCGGAGGCGATGCAACCCGGCCAGACGCCCGAGACGGCGATGACCCAGGCCGGGGAACCCGTACTCGGCCTGCTCATGCTGCAAGGGTTTGATAAACGCCGCAGCGATTGGCGGGGCGGCACCATCTATGACCCCGAGAATGATAAAACCTATGCCTCTCGGCTAAAGCGAATGAAAGATGGCCGTTTGCAGGTCAAAGGCTGTATCGGACCGATCTGCCAGACCCAGATTTGGCAAGAAGCGCCAGAAGCCTTGCAAGCATCAGCGACGAATTAGGCCTCGAGCGCCCTTAGCGCTTGCGGTTTCAGATTGGCATGCTACCTCGCGGCTTTCGCCAAGCTTGAGGAGTGTTCGGCATGAGTCAATTCGGCAGCAAGGACGCGAAACCGCGGATCGAAACCGATACAATGGGCGAGGTCCAGGTCCCAGGCGACAAGTATTGGGGCGCTCAGGCCCAACGTTCCCTCGGTAATTTCAAGATTGGTTGGGAGCAGCAGCCTCTACCGCTGGTCCGCGC
The DNA here is from genome assembly GCA_024743315.1 of Hyphomonadaceae bacterium. Taxonomy (GTDB): domain Bacteria; phylum Pseudomonadota; class Alphaproteobacteria; order Caulobacterales; family Hyphomonadaceae; genus Henriciella. The sequence goes on along the minus strand of JANSWU010000001.1, from coordinate 861,790 downwards.
GCTTGGCATCGTCAAACGCGCCGCAGCCGAAACCAATATGGCGCTTGGCAAACTTGATACCAAGCTCGGCGAAGCCATCGTCTTTGCCGCCAATGAAGTGATCGAGGGAAAGCTTGATGACCATTTCCCATTGGTCGTCTGGCAAACGGGCTCAGGCACGCAATCCAACATGAATGCCAATGAAGTCATCGCCAATCGCGCGATCGAAATCCTTGGCGGCGAGATTGGTTCGAAAACCCCGGTGCACCCGAACGATCATGTGAATATGAGCCAGAGCTCAAATGATACGTTCCCAACGGCCATGCATATTGCCGCCGCCGAGGAGATCTCGCATCGACTGATCCCTGCTTTGCAGCAGCTGCATAATGCGCTGAATGACAAGGCGCAGGCATGGACGGACATTATCAAGATCGGCCGCACACACACGCAGGACGCCACGCCTGTGACACTCGGCCAGGAATTCTCTGGCTATACCAAAATGATCGAAATGGGCATTCAACGGATTGAGCAGAGCCTGCCAGCCCTGCTTGAACTCGCCCAAGGCGGCACGGCTGTCGGAACCGGCCTCTCCACGCCGATCGGATTTGCCGAAGGCGTGGCCGACAAGATTGCCCAGATCACCGGCCTGAACTTCGTCACCGCGCCAAATAAATTCGAAGCCCTCTCAGCCCATGACGCGATGGTATTTGCGCATGGCGCGATCACCACCGCCGCGATGTCCTGCTTCAAGATCGCCAATGATATTCGCTTCTTGGGCTCAGGCCCACGCTCGGGACTCGGCGAGCTCGCCTTGCCAGAAAATGAGCCGGGTTCCTCGATCATGCCGGGCAAGGTCAATCCAACCCAATGCGAAGCCATGACGCAGGTCTGCGCGCATATTCATGGCAATAATGCCGCGATCAGTTTCGCTGGCAGCCAAGGCCATTTCGAACTCAATGTCTTCAACCCGATGATGAGTTATAATCTGCTGCAATCGATCCGCTTGCTGGCGGATGCCGCAGTGTCCTTTACCGAGAACTGCGTGGTCGGGATTGAGCCCCGCCTCGACAATATCCAGCGCGGGCTTGAAAACTCGCTGATGCTGGTGACGCCGCTGAAAGAGAAATACGGCTATGACCGCGCCGCCAAGATCGCCAAGACGGCGCACAAGAATGGCACCACCTTGCGCGAAGAGGCGATCAAGGACGGCATACCGGCGGAAGACTTTGACGCGATCGTCCGGCCAGAAAAGATGATTGGGCCGGGCTGAAGCAATTAAGCGCCACGTCAACCAAGTCGCTTTTCGCGGACATTTTTTCTTGCACGCGCGGGCCTGACCTTTTTGGGAAATCGGTCTATCGCGACATCAGAATCACAAATGAAAAGGGTAGTCCTGATGAACACAGCGCCTGTCGGCTCGAAAGCCAATCCCTCTGAATTCGATGTCATGCCTCGTCTGGCCGAGGATGAACCCTATTTCGTCATTCGCGCCAATGATCCATTATCCAGCGCGCTGGTCGAGCTTCATGCCTATATCGGTGCCGGACAGGCTGGCGCTGCCCACAATAAGCTGGCCGAAATCATGGCCCTGACTTCGGCGAAAGCGCCGCGCCCGGCGTCCAGCCCGAAATATCGCGAGACCTTCGCGATTTCGCTCGCCATGGAGCAATGGCGCAACACGCATCGCGGGGACTGATTTGGTCGCGCCGATCAATCTGAACAAAGCCCGCAAAGCCCGGGCGCGGGCTGAAAAAGAGCAGCGCGCCCAGGAAAACCGGATCAAGCATGGTCGCACCAAAGCCGAAAAAGCCCGCGACAAGCTGAACGCAGATCGGCAATCGTCTGAGCTCGATCAAAAAAAGCGTGACACCTAGACGGGCTTGTGCTGCGGACCTTGAAGTTTTGGTCTGATAGCTGCATGCCGCAAGACTGTGGGAAACGGTAGAGGGACCACGTGGATGATCCAGAAGATTCTCGTCATTGGCGGCGCCGGGTATATTGGCGCCAATGCCTGCAAGGCAATCAAGATGAGTGGCCGCGAGCCGGTGGTTTTTGATAATTTTTCAAGCGGTCATCGCCACGCTGTGAAATGGGGCGAGCTGATTGAGGGAGACATCCGAAACGAGGATCAGATTCGCGCGGCGCTTGAACAGGTGCAACCCGATGCGGTCATGCACTTTGCCGCAAATATTGAAGTCGGCGAAGGTGAGAAAGCACCCGGAGCCTTTTACGAGAATAATGTCGCCGGGACCCTGAATGTGGTCCGTGCCATGCTCGAGCTCGGCTTGCAGAACTTCATCTTCTCCTCGACCTGCGCGATTTACGGCGATCCGGAACGCCTGCCCTTGGTCGAAGATATGCCAAAGCGCCCGGTCAGCGTTTATGGTCGCTCCAAGCTCATGGTGGAGACCATTTTGGAAGACTTGTCGCGGGCCGAGGGGCTGCGCTATGCGGCGCTGCGCTATTTCAACGCTGCCGGTGCGGACCTCGATGGCGAGGTCGGCGAAGAGCATGACCCGGAAACCCACCTCATTCCGAATGCGCTAAAAGCCGCGGCCGGCATTGGCCAAGGGATGAAACTGTTCGGCGATGATTATCCGACCCCGGACGGGACCTGCATTCGCGACTATATTCACATTGCCGATCTGGTCACCGCGCACATTCTCGCAGCCGAACATATCCACAAAACCGGCGAGAGCCTGCGGCTCAATCTCGGGACGGGGAATGGCTTTACTGTGAAACAAGTCTTGGACGCGGTCGAACGCGCGGTTGGCAAGCCGGTTCCGGTTGAAATTGGCCCGCGCCGCGCCGGCGACGCCGTTGCGCTCTATGCGGATACCTCAAAGTCGAAAGCCATTCTCGGCTGGGAACCGAAGCATTCAGACATGGATACGATTGTCTCGTCGGCCTGGAAATTCCATCAGCGCGCCTGGGATTTGCCTTAAGCGGGCAGCGCCCAGACATGCACACCGCGCTGAGACAAGCGCACAGGGTTCCAAGCCATGGAGCGGATCAGGTTCCAAACAGCGCGTTGTGAGGGTTTGACTTTGTAATCGTCCTGCCAACGCATGGCCCAACCCTGCTTCAAGCCATCCCACATGCCGCGTCGCATCCCTTTTAGATCAGCGTGCCCCATGTTCCGGAAATAGATGTAAAGCATCAACGCCAGATGCCCCGGCAGGGTTAAGACTAAGACTGAAAGCGGCATATTTTTGAGATATGTCCAAGTCCGATTGCGGAAGCCGTGATACATGGTGAAATAGCTATATCGGCCGCTCGTGGCGCTGCCTTTGTGATGAATAATCGCGTCCGGTAAGAACACGCATTTCTCATCGCTCAGCTGGAGCCGCATCCCGAGATCAACATCTTCGCAATAACAGAAGAACCGCTCATCATAGCCGCCGATTTCCAGGAACAGTTGCCGCTCGTAAACGGCGCTGGCCCCACAAGGGCTGAAGCAGTGGCTGTCCTGGTTCGGCAATTCTGAGATCGGGCGCTCAAACCCGCCCCGCCATGGAATGCCGAACGCAAAATAAGCGTCGCCCGCGCCGTCAAGCAGCTCAGGCTGGTCCATATTCAACTGCCCGCAGGCGAAGACGCGGCAGGTTGGATGGCGCTCTGTGGCTTTGTGAATTTCTGCCAGCCAATTTTCATCAGCCGTGGCATCCGGATTCAGAAGCGCCAACCATTTTCCGCGCGCATGCTTGGCTGCGAGATTGTTACCACGCGCAAAGCCATGATTCGCTTTTTCGCGTAGGACGCGAATCTCTGAAAGGCCTTCAAGATCAAGATCGCCGAGCGGTTGAACTTGGCTATCATTGTCCACGAGGATGACCTCAAAATCCTTAAACCTTTGTTTTTTCAAAGAATTTAATGCGTCCTGAAGCATTTCGCCAGCATTGAAATTGACGACAAGCACAGAAAAGAACGGTTGTACGCTACTCAAGAATGACTCCCTCAAGTCAAATTCTCACCCAGATCATTCAACCACCAAGGTATGCATAATCGTATTGCGGCGACAACTGTATTTTTGGAGATTGCCTGCAGATTGAGACACTCATACGAGCGCCTCATCATAAATGACCGGGCTTTGAGCAGCTCTATGCGTTCATCCCAGAAGCGCGCCCAACTCCTTGACAAGGTCGGTTTTTTCCCAAGTGAACGCGCCGTCATCCGTCGGCGTACGACCAAAATGCCCGTAAGATGCCGACGGAGAATAGATCGGCGCTTCGAGACTCAAGTGATTGCGGATACCGCGTGGCGAGAGATCCACCAATTCCCGCAATTTGCGGGCGATTGTGTCTTCGCCGACGGCGCCGGTACCTTCGGTATCGACATAGATCGACAGAGGCTGGGCCACGCCGATCGCATAGCTGATCTGGATCGTGCAGCGTTTGGCAAGCTTGGCCGCAACCACATTCTTGGCAAGATATCGCGTTGCGTAAGCTGCCGAACGGTCAACTTTTGACGGGTCCTTACCCGAGAAAGCACCGCCACCATGAGGGGCTGCGCCGCCATAAGTATCGACGATAATCTTACGCCCGGTCAGGCCCGCATCGCCGTCTGGCCCGCCGATTACAAAGCGTCCGGTCGGATTGACGTAAAAATTCTCTTCTGCCGGAAACCAGCCTTCCGGGAGCACGTCTTTGATGACCGGGCGAATGATCTCACGCAGCTCTTCAAGCGTCGCCGAGTCCTTGTGTTGATGAGAGACAACGACCGCATTGACGCCGACGGGCCGGGAGCCGTCATATTGCAGAGTTACCTGGCTTTTCGCATCTGGCTCAAGCGCGGGGTGCGTGCCATTGTGACGAAGCTCTGCCAATTTACGCAGGATTTTGTGGGAGTAGACCAGAGTGGCTGGCATCAATTCCGGGGTCTCATCGGTGGCATAGCCGAACATAATGCCTTGGTCGCCGGCGCCCTCTTCCTGGTGCAGGCCCTGGCCGGCTTCCACCCCCTGGGCAATCTCAGCCGACTGACCGTGCACATGGTTTTCGACACTCATCTTTTCCCAGTGAAAGCCGTCTTGCTCATAGCCGATCTTCTTGACGACATCGCGCGCCGCCTGGTTCATTTCATCCTTGGTGATAACAGCGCCATTATTGGTCCGAACCTCGCCGGCCAACACCACGCGATTGGTCGTGGTCAGCGTTTCGACTGCGACCTTGGCGGTTGGATCCTTGCTCAGAAACAGGTCGACAATAGCGTCAGAAATCTGGTCTGAGACCTTGTCCGGATGCCCCTCTGAAACGCTTTCAGATGTAAACTCGTGATGCTGTAGCGGCATAGCTCTTCTCCTGTAGCTTTCTTAGTAGCGATAATGCTCTGGCTTGAACGGGCCTTGCGGCGCGACACCGATATAGTCGGCCTGCTCATTCGACAGATCGGTCAGCTCGACGCCGAGCTTGGCGAGGTGCAGCATGGCGACTTTCTCATCGAGATGCTTGGGCAGAGTGTAGACCTCGTTCTTGTACTCGCCTTGGTTCTCGTGCAGCGCAATTTGCGCCAGAACCTGATTGGTGAAGGAGGCCGACATCACGAAACTTGGATGCCCGGTGGCATTGCCGAGGTTTACCAGTCGCCCTTCCGATAGAAGAATGATCCGCTTGCCATCTGGGAAGGTGATCATGTCGACTTGTGGCTTGATATTGGTCCACTTGAAATTGCGCAGGCCCTCGACCTGAATTTCATTGTCGAAGTGACCGATATTACAGACGATCGCCATGTCTTTCATCGCCCGCATGTGGTCGACGGTGAGGATGTCCTTATTGCCGGTGGCGGTGACGAAGATGTCGGCTTTCGGGGCCATCGTATCGATGGTCTGGACGTCATAGCCGTCCATGGCCGCCTGTAGCGCACAGATTGGGTCAACTTCTGACACCGTCACGCGCGCGCCCGAACCGGACAGCGAGGCCGCCGACCCCTTGCCGACATCGCCATAACCAGCGACGAAAGCGGTCTTGCCCGCCATCATCACGTCGGTGCCACGGCGGATCGCGTCGACCAGCGATTCCTTGCAGCCATACTTATTGTCGAATTTGGACTTGGTGACCGAGTCATTGACGTTGATCGCCGGGAACGGGAGTTCGTTCTTCTTGGCCAGTTGATAGAGGCGGTTGACGCCGGTGGTGGTTTCTTCTGACACACCGCGAATGCCTGCTTTAATGCGTGCGAACCAGCCCGGCGTTTCCGTCATCCGCTTACGGATTTGGCGGAACAGGGCTTCTTCTTCTTCAGAGCCTGGATTGTCGAGGACAGAGGGATCGGCTTCGGCTTTCTCGCCGAGGATCAGATACATGGTCGCGTCGCCGCCATCATCCAGGATCAGGTTGACCGTCTCGCCGTTCGGCCATTCGAAAATGCGGTCTGCAAACTGCCAGTACTCATCCAGCGTTTCACCCTTATGCGCAAAGACGGGTGTCCCGGCATCTGCGATCGCAGCCGCCGCATGATCTTGCGTCGAGTAAATGTTGCAGCTCGCCCAACGCACTTCAGCGCCGAGCGCTTCGAGAGTTTGGATCAGGACGGCGGTCTGGATGGTCATGTGCAATGAGCCGGCAATGCGCGCACCTTTGAGTGGCTGGGAGGCGCCATATTCTTCGCGCGCGGCCATCAGGCCTGGCATTTCGGTTTCTGCAATCTCGATTTCCATCCGGCCAAACTCGGCCTGGCTGATATCCGCAACAGCATAGTCCTGAGACATATCAACGATCCTTTATATGAACTTTGAGAGGCCTATAACATGCAAAGTGGCTTTGTACAGCGGCGAATTCCGCACATCCGCAAAATCCGCCTTCACACGCGTGTCGCGAGGCTCTGGCCTTTCTGTTTGGCTTTGACTATGAGCGGGTCAAATCGCTGCCCACCGGAGACTGGACAATGACTGTGGTCACCCTCGAATCCCAAAACTGGAAGATTGGCGCCGGCCAACCACTCGCGGTTATTGCTGGCTTGAACGTGCTGGAAGATATCGAGCTGGCTCTGACCGTCGGGCGCGAGCTGAAAGCGATTTGCGACCAACTCGGGCTAGCCTACATTTTCAAGGCCAGCTTTGACAAAGCCAACCGGTCGTCCATCACGTCGTATCGCGGGCCCGGTTTCGAGAAAGGCTTGCCAATGCTGGCCGAGATCAAGCAAGAACTCGGCGTCGGCATTTGCACGGATTTACACGAGCCATACCAGGCCGATACGGTCGCCAAGGTTGCAGACATCGTTCAGATCCCGGCCTTTCTTTGCCGCCAAACCGACCTGGTCGTGGCCACAGCCAAAGCCGCGGGCGAAAGCGGCAGCGCCATCCAGGTCAAAAAAGCCCAATTCCTCGCGCCCTGGGATACCAAGAATATCGTCTCAAAAATTGGCGAAGTGCTGCCGGGCGATCGGGTCATCCTGTGCGAACGCGGCGCGAGTTTTGGCTATAACAATCTTGTCGTCGACATGCTTGGGATTCAACAAATGCAGGCGCTGGGCTGTCCGGTGACAATTGATGCTACCCATGCCGTACAATTGCCAGGCGCCGACCCACGCACGGCCGGAGCCTCGACCGGCGGCCGTCGCGAAGGCGTTGGTACGATCGCAAAGTCAGCGGTCGCAGCAGGGGCAGACGGCGTATTCCTGGAATTCCATACCGACCCCGACAAGGCGCTCTGCGATGGCCCAAGCTGCTTGCCACTCACGGCCGCAGAACATTTGCTCAAGGACCTGAAAGCGATCCACGAGATCGTCAATTAAGGCCGGACGTTCCAGTTCAGGAGCGTTGCCCCCTCGGCACCGGTTCGGATCAAGCCATAGGCGCCTGTTTTCAGTTTGATCGACTCTGGCTCGCACGCAAACCGGACGATTGAATCGAGCACGAAGCGCGCGACCCCATTGGACGTCACGATCAAGACTGGCGGCCATTCGTCCGGTCCAGACAGCGTGTTCAACAAACTCGCCCATTCCTTGATCAATTGGTCCGGGGCCACGTCCCATCCCGGGGGCGGCACGGCATGCGCGTCCCAGGCGGCAAGCGCAGCCTCGCCAATCCGCGCGATCACCTGGTCGTCGGGCTGATTTTCATCCGGGCCGTAATCGACCTCGCGCAGGAAATCGAGAACGGTCAAATCAGGGCGTTGCTTATATCCATCCAGTATTGTTTCAGCGGTTTGCCGGGTGCGCTGTAATTCGCTGCAGAAAGCGGCGCTGAACCCGTGCGGCACAGTCTCTTTAAAATGCACTGCCAGCAGATCGGCCTGCACCTGTCCGGACCGGGATAGAGGCAAGTCCGTGCGGGCGCCGACTCGGGTGACCGTATCGCCTTTATCGAACGTATTCCCGTGCCGAACGATATAGATGTCGGTCATGTGGCGACCTCTGAAAGCGGCTCGCCATGCTTGGCGATCAACGCTTCGGCGTGAGCGGCGTCTTCGGGCGTATCAATGCCCCACATTGCGCTCTCAGACGCGGCAACTTTGACGGCCTGGATACGCATCCCGTTCTCAAGAAAACGCAACTGTTCGAGTCCTTCCAGGCGCTCGTAATGGCCCTCAGGCAAGCTGACAAACCGCTCCAACGCGTCGCGCTTATACCCGTAGAGCCCAATATGTCGCCAAACCGGGGATACGTCGCCCGCCGCGCGCAATTGTTCCTCCTTGCGGATCGCAGGCAGAATGTTCTTGGAAAACCAAAGCGCTTCGTCCTGTGAATTGACGATACAGGATGTGCCGGAAAACGGTGTGACTTTTTTCTGTGCACGCACCTCGTCGAGCGCCGCCCAGGACATTTGCACGATCGGTGTAACCGCATCGAGCTGTGTGGTCCGACCGGCCGCAATAATCGCGCTGACATAATCCGGTGGTGTGAACGGAGCGTCGCCTTGGAGATTGACGACAAATTCGGCCTCGGGTGCCGCAATATTTGCCGCCGCGAGGGCGCGATCGGTCCCGGATGGCAGATCCGGATCCGTCATCACCACCGGCGCCCCAATTGCTTTTGCGTGCGCTTCAATCTCGGGGTGATCCGTGGCCACGACATATGACACATCCACCGCATTCTCGGCACAGTGCCGGGCAATCGAAACCACGCGCGACAAGAGCGAGACCCCCGCGATCAAATGTAACGGCTTCTGCGGAAACCGAGTCGAGGCATAGCGCGACGGGATAACAATGAGCGTCTTCAACACGACCTCTGAGCTTGGACTGGGTTGGCCTTTCGACTGCTCCTAATCGGGGGCGGCATAATTTCCAAGCGCGCGCCTGAAAATGGCTGACTCCAGAAACATTCATTAAATCACAGCGCGTATATGTTCTAGCGCCGTGAAAGGCCTTATGTGACACCGCAAATGGCCGCGTTGATGGGCCTCAGAAAGAATTTTATGACCATCCTTATTACCGGAGTTGCAGGCTTTATTGGCGCGCATGTCGCGCAAAAGCTCTTGGCCGAAGGCCGCTCGGTGATCGGGTTTGACAATCTCAATGATTATTACTCTTCAAAATTGAAGCGTGATCGCCTTGAGACTCTATGCGCCCAAGGCGATTTCAGCTTCCAAGAAGTTGATGTCGCCGCGCCGGCAGATTTGCGGTCGGCACTCTCGGATCGCAAACCGACCAAGATCCTGCATTTGGCGGCGCAAGCCGGCGTTCGATACTCGTTGCAAAACCCTGCCGCCTATACAAAATCCAATCTCGAAGGTCACTTCGCGATGCTTGAATTGGCGAAGTCGCTCGAGGTTGAGAACATGGTCTATGCCTCCTCCTCTTCTGTTTATGGCGGCAATACGAAGATCCCGTTTGCCGAGACCGACCAGACCGATGATCCGGTCTCGTTTTATGGTGCGACCAAGAAATCGAATGAATTGATGTCGCAGTCCTACGCCCGACTTTATGGATTTTCTCTGACCGGATTGCGCTTCTTCACTGTGTATGGCCCGTGGGGGCGCCCGGATATGGCCTATTGGATCTTTGCCGAGAAGATTCTGCGTGGCGAGCCCATCCGAGTGTTCAATCATGGCAAAATGAGCCGCGACTTCACGTTCATCGACGATATTGTCGACGGAACGATCGCGGCTTTGGATCGTCCAGCAAGCCGCCTGGGGCTCTCGGTCCCTCACCGGGTTTACAATCTCGGCAATGATCGCCCAGAACCCCTGATGGACCTGATCCGTCTGACCGAACAAGGCATGGGACAGGTCGCCGAAAAAGACTTTGGGCCAATGCAAAAGGGCGATCTGGAAAAGACTTGGGCGGATATCCAGCGCGCCCGCACCGAACTTGGATTTGACCCGCGGGTTGGTTTGCAAGAAGGCCTGACCCGCTTCACCGCTTGGTTCAAAGACTACTGGACGAGATACCGCCAAACGGATTAGACGCACGGCACCTCAAATCAAGGATAGCGCTTATGTCTTCGCCTCGGCTGACCGCCCTCGAAGTATTGCAAACGGAGCAAAAAGGGATCGATGCCCTGATCGAAGCTTTGGCGCACGACGACTCTCCGCTGGCAATCGCATTCAAGGATGCAATTGATGCCATCCGGAAGGCCAAGGGCCGGACCATTGTCACGGGTATGGGCAAGTCCGGGCATGTCGCGCGCAAGATCGCCGCAACCCTCGCCTCCACGGGCACGCCAGCGCTTTATGTCCACCCCGGCGAAGCCAGTCATGGCGATCTCGGCATGATCGCGGATGAGGATGTTGTACTGGCATTGTCGAATTCCGGTGAGACCCCAGAGCTTGGGGATATTATTGGCTATTGCGGACGTTTCGGTATCCCCTTGATTGGGATGACGTCCGGAGCCCAGTCGACCTTGGCTGAGGGCTCAGAGATCGCTCTGCTTGTGCCAAAAACGGCCGAAGCATGCGGAATCACCAAGGCGCCGACCACCTCGACGACGCAAATGCTGGCGCTTGGCGATGCCATCGCCGTCGCCTTGTTGCGCCTCAAAGGGTTTAGCGAGCGCGATTTCCACACCTACCATCCAGGCGGCAAACTCGGCGCCGCATTGAAACGCGTCACCGATCTGATGCATCACAAGCAAATGCCATTGCTCACCCCAGATGCGCCATTTGACGAGGTTGTGGACACCGTAACGGCCGGAGGATTTGGTTGCTGCGGGGTCGTGGAAGCCGGCAAACTCACGGGTATCATTACCGATGGCGACATTCGGCGCGCCCTGAAGACATCGACCGAAAGTCTCCAGGCGAACGCTATCATGACCCGAAATCCGCGCACGATTCACGAGGATGGCCTCGCCGCCGAAGCCTTGTCCCTGCTCAGTGAGTTCAAGATTACAGCCTTGTTTATCGTCAATGATGCGCACGAACCGATCGGGCTCATCCATGTTCATGACTGTCTTGCGATTGGTGTCGTTTGAGCTAGACCGTCGTCGGGCAAAGAACTTGCATTCATACAAAAGAATTCGAATTCGACACTTGGTGGGGAATCCATGACGCACACCATTCATCCGGTCATTCTTTGTGGTGGCTCAGGCACACGGCTTTGGCCGCTCTCAACTCCAGAGCGTCCCAAACAGTTCCTCGCGCTGACGTCTGATAGAAGCATGATCGAAGAGACGGCGGCGCGGTTTGTGACCTCCGAAGTGACAAGTTTGCAGTTTTCCGAGACGCTGGTTGTCGGTTCGAAACGGCATGCGCGGCTGCTGACCACGGCCCTGCCCGACGCAAAAAAAATTCTTGAACCCTTTGGCCGTAATTCTGCGCCAGCCGTCGCCGCGGCAAGTCTCGACTACGACCCCGAAGACCTCATCCTGATCCTGCCCGCTGACCATGATATTCGCGATGTTCCGGCGTTTCATCGCGCAATTGAAATTGCCGCCAAGGCGGCTGCAAACGACGCCATTGTGACGTTCGGGATTGAGCCCAGCCACCCGGCCACGGGCTATGGCTATATCAAATCGATCCCTGGCGCTGCCGGGGCAGCACATGCGGTCGAAGCGTTTGTTGAAAAACCTGATTTGGCGACGGCAGAAGCCTACCTAGCCACCGGCACCTATCTCTGGAACGCTGGCATTTTCCTGTTCAAGGCTCGTACCATGCTCGACGCTCTGTCCGAGCATGCCCCGGATGTCTTGGCCGGGGTGAAGCGAGCAATGGCCGGTGCCGTCTCCGATACGGTGCATCTCGATCCGGACGCGTTTGCTGAGACACCAAGCATTTCGATCGATTATGCAGTCATGGAAAACGCCGCCAACGTCCAGACTGTGCCCGTCAGCATGGGCTGGAGCGATGTTGGTGGCTATCGCGCCCTGCACGAATTACTCACACAAAGCCCGTCTGAGAATTGCACCAGCGGTTCGGTCGTCCTGCAAAATGCAGAGGGGCTGTATGTGCGCTCCGAAGGACCAGCCATTTCAGTCAATGGCGTGTCCAACCTGGTCATCGTGGCAACGCCGGATGAGGTGATGATCACACCGATGGAAGATGATGCCGCCGTCAAAACGCTTGGCGCCGCTGTCCAGTCCAATCGGCATGCGCTCGGGATTTCGCCAGACCTACGTGCGCGCGCGAAAGACTGGCTTTGGTCCGCCTTTGAGACCTGGTCGAAGGTCGGCTGGGACGACACGCATGGCGGATTTGTCGAGCAGCTAAACATGGATGGCAGCCCCGACAGAGAGGCGACACGACGGGTGCGAGTCCAGGCCCGGCAAGTGTTCAGCTTCGCCAAGGCGATTGATATGGGATGGCCAGACCCCGCCACGGCATCCGACTTGGTGGCGCGCGGGATTGAGTATATCGACACCCGTTTGCGGCATGCCGAGGGCGGCTTTGTCCATCTGATCAATCCGGACGGAAGCGTTATCGATGATCGCCGCGATCTCTACGATCATGCCTTCATGATCCTCGCCGGATCCGCCGCCTATCGCGCAACCGGAAACCAGACCGCCCTAAACATTGCCAACGATGCGCTCGCTTATGTCGATACGCATTTGAAAGACACCGAACGGGGCGGCTGGTTCGAATCCAGCCAATTCGAGCTCCCACGCCGCGCCAATCCGCACATGCATATGCTTGAGGCGATGCTGGAATACCATGCCGCCACGGGGTCAGATGCGGCCCTCGACCATGCCGCCGAAATCGTCCGCCTGTTCGAGACAAAGTTCTTCAATCCAGCGACGGACATTATGGCGGAGTTTTTCAACAAGGACTGGTCACCAATTGCCAGCGAAGCCGAAACGATCTGGGAACCCGGCCATCATTATGAATGGGCGACCTTGCTGGCCATGTTCGATCAAGCAACGGGACATGATTCCGTCAGCTGGCGGCGTCGTTTGAACCGAAAGGCAGATATCTCTGGCATGAACTCCCAAACGGGCTTTCTGATCAATCAATTGAAGGCCGACGGGACGGTTTTGAACGCCAAAAGTCGACTTTGGCATCAATTGGAGCGGTTCAGGTCACAATTGATTCATCCAACTCAATATTCGCCGAGTCAGAGCGCAGCATTCGCGGATGATGTTTTCGATGGATATCTGGGACTCGGTCCTATCGGGGGCTGGCTTGATGAGCTTGGCGCGGATGGCCAACCAATCTCAGATAAAGTTCCAGCAAGTATGCTGTATCACGCGGTTACCTCGCTCGCGCTCTTAAGCGCATAAAGACATCGATAGCGCGTTATTGGGACTGGTCCATTTGCTGGTAAACGTCTTGGATCGGGCCCATTGCTCGCATAATGCCGTTGTCCAGCCAAATGCCCAAATCGCAAACTCGCCTAATCAAATTGCGATTATGACTAGCGATAACAGTGATCCCAGCCTCATCTACCAGGGCCTCCATGCGTTCAGCAGCCTTTTTCTGAAATTGTGCATCGCCGGCACCAATCCATTCATCAAGAAGAAGAATTTCTGGAGAGAACGACGTCGCGATAGCAAAAAGCAGGCGCATTCGCATACCGTCCGAGTATGTTCTGACGGGCAAATCAATAACTTTTTCGAGCTCGCTAAATGCTGTGATCTCGGGAATCTTTCGTCTAATCTCTGCGCGTGACCAACCTTTCACCAATCCACGAATGATAATGTTTTCGATCCCGGTCGCATCAGGCTGGATCCCGAGGCTAAGATTGAACATCGATGATATTTTGCCTTCATGCAAAACACGACCACTCGTTGGGGAGTATATGCCGGCTAATGCACGCAGCAGAGTCGATTTGCCCGACCCGTTTCTACCTATCAACCCTACACGTTGACCACGCTCAATGCTGAACGTCAGGTCTCGCAGCGCCCAAACGAAGGCCTTGTTGTTAATGTGGATCAAATTCTCAGCGACTGTCGCACCGGACATTTTTCCACCGGGGCGCGACGCCGAAAGCGGATAATGCAGATTTAAATTTTCGACTAGGATGCGCGCCATTTGCTCTATAACCAAAACACAATTCGTTGCCTAAACCGAATGAACATGAGCAATGCGAAAGCGACAATGATCGCCCATAAGCTCAGCACAAATATCCAACTTTGGGTTGGGAACGCGCCGGTTAAGAGCGGCGCTCTGAAGATTTCCAAATAGTGAAATAGTGGATTCCACCAAAGGTAATCCATCAATCGGCCCATTTGTTCGGGAAGCCAAAATATTGGTGTCAAAAACAACATCGCCTGCATAACCGCTCTGACGAAGTGCGTGATATCTCGAATTCGTGTTCCAATGATCCCCAATAAGAGTTTCACAAAGAACGAATTTATAATCAAAAACAGCAGACCCATAATCGAATACAAAACACCATCACCGATCTGATATCCAATATAAATAATTGCTGCAACAACGACTATAAAGGTAAGAACGAGATTGAATAATTCTCTCGAAATACTTTTATATATGTAAAGCGAAAGGGGTAAGTTCTCGCTAATGATCCATCCTTTTGCCGCCACAAATGTATCGGGCGCATTAGTGATCGACTGCATCTGATATATCCAGATGAAAAAGCCCAAGACCAAATAAGTATCGTAAAAGCTGGCATCGTCCGACGAGAGTAAGGACGAAAAAATGATCAACTTGACGAAAATAAAGGCAGCAAAAGACATAGCGATCCACAGCACACCTAATGCAGAACGGCGATACGTGCTGGTGAATTCAAACCACGCGAGCGAGAACCAAATTCTATGCATTCGGAGGCCGCCCCAGATATCACGCATCGCAGCCATGAAGTTCGGGCGCATGGAAGTGTTTGGACGACTTTCAATCAATGGATAATACCCCTGCGGTGCCTAACTATGTTCTGCGAGAAAGGGTGACTTTTGAAACGCAAATCGTGAGATTGCGATCATCCAGACCGCGCGCTTCGGCGTCCACTTGACCGGGTTTCTGGGTAATTTCCAGCAAAACTTCTCGATTTTCTGATCCGCGTTTAGTGACGTCGAACTGACCAAATATCACGCTCGGGAACACTGCACTGTCCGAAATGGCCTGCGGACGAATTAGTCTGCGTATGCTGCGTGTGGAATGTTCGTCGCTTCGATGACGAAACGGCAGTGCAGAACCATTGACTCTGATTTCGATCTGATTTGTCCAATCTTCGAGCTCCGCTGAAACAACAACAATCTCAAATTCATATGTTCCAGGCTCTAAGTTGCCAAGGCAAATACGCGAGACCGCCGCTTTGCCCGCCCAACGCCCGTGAGGTTCTGCAAAGTGCCAGCCATCTCCACCAAAGAACCCCGTGAGATCTATTTCGACGGCACCTGCCCCATTCGCTGAAAGCGGTGACACAAAATCGCTGGCAAGATCGACACCCAAGTGCCGGCTTACCCTGCTTGGACGTGTGCGAGACATGCCTTGTGTAAGATTGACCAGCCCATTCTGCAAATCACCCAAATGGATCGCAACTGCCCGCCGCGTATAGACCAGTCCCAGCGTCAAGAAGGCGACCAAAACCATCAGCAGACTGAACGCTGCCGCCGTCGAGCGTTCAAGCTCAAAGGCCCACAAGGAGAGCAAAATGAGAAACACGAACGCAACGATTATCAATGTAATTCGTTTGCTTTCCTTGTTCAGAACTCTCCGGCGAAGGGATATGCTTGTTTCGCTCAATGGATCAGAATTCATTTCTCTTGGGTCCATTATCGGATCTAATGGAGGCGTGACGGCTGACCCCTCACTGAGAACCTCGGGAAACGTCACATAAGGGAAATGACGCACCGCTGAGCCATGATTGGCATTAAACACATTTGTCTGAGTGTGCGCGTATATTTTGCAGGCCGCGGAGTGCCAAGCATTAATATGCAAATCTGGCGCTGGATTAGGTCGATTATACCGGTCGCCTGGCTGCTGATAGGAATCGAAGAAATAGTTTGGATTGCGACCGGAGCGGACGATCTCCAGCTCGATTCCATCACGAATAGCTGCCCCTTCCACGACCTCGGAATAAGCAGCATCCACTCCCGCTATGATAATGGTCCGAAACCCTAAGTGGGCGCCCCAGAGCGCTGCCCCGCTTCCCGTTGTTATGAGCGGATCACTAAATAAAAGATCGCGCTTCGCAAGGGCTTCATAGGATGAAACTTGGTGGGCAGTTCCAATCGTCCCCAACGCCCGAATGAGATTGTCCCTTAACAGGAATTTTTCGATCCTGCCTTCGCATATGAGCTCCTCAATGGCCTCGATATGGGACATGCCCACGACTTCGTCCAAGCAGGCATAATAGGTCGGGCGCCAGTCAATTTCTCTCCAGTAGCGATATGCCGCGTTCACGCCAATGGTGCGATGTCCAGACAGGTCGAGCAAATCCACTTGCTTCAAAGACGGTCCATTCCCCAAAACAAAAACTGTATCTGGGCCAGCCTTCACAATTTTGGGTGGATAGTGGAAGTGCATTGAAAATCGCTGATAAAAGGCAAGCATGCCGCCCAAATTGGCAATTCTTTTGGGGGCTGGTAGTGTCCGGGTAGTTGTCATTATCGTTGACGCATTCGCTTAACAAGAAAAATCGGTCTCTGCGATGCAACTGTCTGTAGCGACCGCAAAAGGACCCAACGAAGCCATTGGTTGCCCAATTTACAGCGATGCAAAAAAAAGCTCGAAATTACCCAGTAGAATGGTTGAAAGCATTGAAGGTTTGCGCTTTCAGAACCCGGCACGGAAACGGCGCCAATTATGGTTTTAGACTCTAGCGCTTCGGGACAACATGGCAAAGCTATTCGTCAATTGCAGCAAAACCTCATTTGGCAACGCATTAGGCGTGCCGCATTTCTTATTGCAGATCTGCGCACAGCTGAGGCTTCGACACGAGATTATCTTCGTTGCGAAAGACATTGACGCGATTGAACGCAACTCATCTGTTGATCTCCTAAAAGACCACGCTCATTCGATTATCTCGATGGACGAAGCCCGACGCAGCAGCGAAGCCGAGGGCCGGAACGCGATTGAAATTCTGCCCCATCATTTCCAGCGCTCCGAAATTTGCGACACCTCGATAATGATCTGCCATGACACCCATGCTTTTGATATCCCATGGAAATACCCAAACGCAGAACGCCTCCAACGTCAGTTCAAAGAAGACCTCACCAAAGCGTCGGTCGTGATGACCCACTTTCCAAGAACATTCTATGGCGTGGAGCACATCGCCCAGATTAAACTGAGTCACCTGTATCTGACACCCAGCCCGCTGATGCTTGATACGACATTCAAGACCGCGAGCTTTGTTAACAAAACAGGGCGTAAGACTCTCCTCTATCCAGCGCAGCTTCAGGAGCACAAAAACCACAAGGCGCTAATACAAGCGATTAGCCGGTTCGGGGATGCTGCGCCGGAGTTCGAAATCCTATGCACAGGCACCGATTCAGACTCCAATTTTTCAAAGGAGCTCTTCAGCCTCATCGACGAGTTTGGCGTCGCTGACCGGATCTCGTTTCTTGGAAGACTGGCCAATGGTGAGCTCATAAAGCAATATCACCAATGTGATGGAGTGATTATTCCTTCTCTTGCAGAAGGAGGCGCCTATGTCGCACTGGAGGCAATTGCTGCAGGAAAACCTGTGGCGATAAATTCAATCGAAGCGGCAAAAATGCATCTCAGATCTGTGAGCGCGGAAGTGATTTGGTTTGATGCTCACAATATTGCTGATGTGCAGTCTGCCATCACTACTTTATGCGAAAGCCAGCCAGCTCAATGGTTCGAGCGAAACAAACGCGCCAGAGAAAAGATAAATGATGCGACTTGGTCGCGGACGGCTGAGCTCTGGAATACTGTGATTGAGTCATTGTCTCGCGGAGCGCCCCTGCCGAAAATGCATATTGATGTTGACGGGTCAGTTCTGGGTTACTTTTAGAAGAATAGCGGCACTGAGAACCAGTGTGACCGGATTGGAAATTAAGATGACAGTAAATGAAGATAGAAGATCAACACACGACCATGCGCTGAATTCAGACATCACAAATCAACGGTTATCGATTTTTAAATCTGGCGGCGAGAACGATTGGGGCAGATTTCTGCTTTCGCGCATTACCGACGATTCTGCCACGAGTTCGGAAAAGACCATTGCCGTTTTGACTTTGGTCGAAAACTTTGACCGCATTTCCAGGTCATGGTCCCCGGAAGATTATGAGCTTGTCGCCGGCGCCATAGACCTCGCCAAGTCCAAAGCGAGTGCGGAAGCAAAAATGATATCAACGCTTTTGCCCAGCGAGACCGATGTTGATTCCACCCTCATCGATGGAAAGTTTGTGCAGCGAATTGAGGTGACCCCATGCGTCGGGGATTCAGAGCAAGAGGTGGTTGAATTCGGCCAATTGACACTCGCTCCTGGTTGTAAATACCTCATAACCTCAGAGTATGACAAAGTCTCCGAAAGCAATGATTTAATTGAGATTTGCGATCTGGATTCGGGCATAATCTTAAATCATACAGCCCTCGAGCCAGGTTTTAATCGATTTGCAAATACCGAAATCGATCTTTCAGAAAAATCCGATACATGTCGCATAGGATTTCGACTCATCAATCGCTCGACGACCGAGCCATTGTATTGGTACCAATCCAAGTCGATAAGCCTCTTCCCTTCGGATGCCCAAACCAGTTTCATAGATGCATTCGCCGAAATCCTCAGACAAGAACGCACGAAAGCCACGAAACCCATTTTCACTCCGGTCACCGGAGAGCCTCTTACTTTGATAGACATTGACCGCTTAACTTCGCTTCAAAACAAGTTTTCGGGCGAGCGAATTTTCGTCATGGGGAATGGGCCAAGCCTCAATAAAACCCCGCTTGAAAAGCTTGAGGGTGAATTTGTTTTCGGCCTGAACCGAATATCCCTGCTCTTTGAGCGCGTGAGCTGGCGACCAACATTCTTCACAGCATTTGATGTGAGGGTTGTCCCTGATAATCAAGAGGAATTTGCAAATCTTGATATTGAGTACAAGTTCTTCTCAGCCCGATACAAGAAACTTCTGGGGGAAAAACCGAACCATTATTGGCACCACACCAAAGGATTTTATGACGGGTTTGAGTCTTGCTTCGAGCCCACTGTGCCTTTCACTGGCTTCGGGGGCGGTGGCACCATCGCGACAATGGCGATTGAGCTTGCATTCTTCATGGGCTTTCGCGAGATTTACCTAATCGGAACAGATGTCTCGTACAGCGTACCTAAAACAGTTGTGCAATCTGGAGAAGATATCTTCGGCGACGGCGTAAAGCTAAACCTTGAAAGCACCAAGGACGATGACCAAAACCATTTTGACCCGCGGTATTTTGGCGCTGGAAAAAAATGGCATAGCCCCAACGTGCGAGATATGAAAATTGGGTTTGCTCGCGCGGCCTCCTACATCGAACAACGCGGCGGGAAACTGCTTAATGCCACGGTCGGAGGAGAATTAGATCAAGTCCAGCGCGTCGACTTTAACTCACTCTTCTAGGATACACACATGCGCGTCCTTTATGACATTACCACGCTTGGACACATACACTGTGCTCCAGGAGTGAGTCCGACCGGGATTTACAATCACACCGAGGCGATGGGGCTGGCGCTCAACGATACGCTCAATGGCCGGGTCGATTTTTGCACTGCGGAATCTCAATACAGAAAAGCCATTCGCTATATCGAAGACACGCAGAAAATTCGCCTCGAACAGTTTCCGCTGTCGGCTTCCGACACATCCATTTCCAGTCCGAGACTGACGAGCGCTCTTCACTCAAGCCGGTTTGAGCAGAGCTCGCTGCAAACAAGCGTGCACGACTATTTTGCAAACTGCTATCAACCAAGCGCATTGTATAATTCCGGCGAATACGACATTTATCATGTAAATTGGCGTGGCGCTGAAACACTTCCCAAACACGCCCGCGCGCAGGTATTCCTAACCGTTTACGACCTGATAGCGCTGAAAAACCCAGATTGGTTTGTGCCAGACGGCGACCCTAACCCTCTCGGCCAGTATCTGCGAACGCTCCTTTCGTCCGTACAAGCTCAACACTCAATAACGGTGAGCACGGAAGCCGTTAAAAAGGATGTGCTGGCTTTCTTTAAAAACATTCGGGAAGATCAGATTTATGTCACCCCGCTCGGCGTCTCGGATCATTTTGAGAAAGTGCACGACCGAGACATACTCCAGACGACCAGATCGAAGTATGGCATACCGAACGATGCCCGTTACGTGCTATGTGTAAATACGCTTGAACCGCGCAAGAATATGAGTGCGGTCATTGATGCGTTTGTTGAACTGCAAAAGGATGCGCAATTATCAGATGTGTACCTTGTTCTAGCTGGCAGCAAAGGCTGGCTTTACGAGGAAATCATTGAGCGAGCGAAAGGTGCTGGCGACTTTGGGCGACGGATCATCCAGGCTGGCTATGTGGATTATCAAGATTTGCCATCACTCTACTCGGATGCGTCCGCATTTTGCTATCCATCATTGGACGAGGGCTTTGGGCTTCCCGTTTTAGAAGCAATGCGCTGCGGCGTGCCCGTGATAACTTCAGACCGCCCTCCACTCAAAGAAGTGGTCGGAGATGCGGCCATTTGCGTCGACCCCAAATCGATTGATGCGATCGCCAAAGGACTGTCCACGGTCCTGAAAAATGAGCACGTCTCGCAAGGGCTCAGCACCAAAGGCGAGCGCCGGGCAAAAGAGTTTTCGTGGAAAAAGAGCGCACAATTGATGCAAGATGCATATTCTGACTCGTTAGAAAGACGAGCCAATCAGGTAACCCCAAACTCACGTTCAATTGCAGGGCGAGCGCCGAGCTCGACGTCGAATTCGATCAGCAATTATGTTGCGCCGATAGCCTCGCAAAAAGACAGATTCAAAGGCAAGCGAGTCTTCATAGTCGGGAGCGGGAGAAGTGTGAGAAACACACCCCTGCACATCCTCGATTCGGAATTCACAATCGTGACCGGCAGCAACGCTGAATACTTCAGATCACAAGGTGGCAAACCGGACTATGTTGTGATTGAGCATCTGGGGGAAAGGAAGGAGCACGCCGTTTCGCTGAACAGCATTACGGGATCACATCTATTCGTCCACAGAGACAACAAAACGCAGATTAGAGAAGGTGCAGACGTTTCATATTTCGGACGCCGAGAAGGTTCCGCAACCGTCGGTAGTGACCCAGAGAATGCGGATCTGGAATTGTCGGGTCCAAGTTCCGAGGTCAATGCCGCAATTCAATTGGCGGAACATTTAGGGTTCCAGCAAATTTATCTCGTCGGAACCAACACACTTGAAGAAGCGCTTTCGCAATCGGTTTCTGCCGCAACTGACAATCTCCAAAGCTTTGAACACCAAATCAAACAGTGGCACACTGCCAATCGCACAAAATTTGAGCAGTTGGATCGGGAGATCTTCGACACTGATATTGGACCCCATCCAAGGATCTATGCTCGCAAAGACCTACATTCTGTCTTGGCGACGAAGGTGCTCAAGGATTTTGAGCGTGACGCGCACATGACCCTGGATGAAACGCAAGTCATTTCGACTCTGTTTCCCGATGATAAAACGCTTCGGATAATGTTGGATGTTGGCGCCCACAGGGGCCATAGTGCTAAGCATTTTGTGAATCGAAATTGGCGAGTTCATTGCTTCGAACCGGACATAGATAATCGTGAAAACCACCTTCGGAAAAAGTTCGGCGATCGCTCAAACCTAACCATCGATCCTCGAGCCGTAAGCGACCAACCGAACGAAGGTGTTGCCTTTTTTACTTCAGAGGAAAGCTCTGGCATCAGTGGTTTGCACGCGTTCCGAGAATCTCATGAAAAGTCGAATACGGTCCAAGTAACGACCATTGAGCACATCGTTGAAGAGTATAAAATTTCAAAAATCGATTTCCTCAAAATTGACGTTGAAGGATTCGATTTCTCTGTGCTCAAAGGCGTTCCCTGGGATCGTATCAAGCCTGAGGTCATCGAGTGTGAATACGAAGACTATAAGACCGTCCCTATGGGTCACACCTGGCAGGATATCGCGGATTATCTCAGAGCAAGGGGATATACCGTCTATGTCAGTGAATGGCATCCGATCATTCGGTATGGAGTAGCGCATGATTGGCGCCGCGTTACGGCGTATCCCGGCATCGATATCCCATCCAATTCATGGGGGAACTTGCTCGCGTTCCGTGAGGACCCAGGCATTGAAAAACTGCAAAGCGCATTTTCAAAATCTGCGAAACGGCACACTGCCCCCAAGGCCAGCAAATCACAGAATGTGGCACCACCCCAGAAAACCGCCACGCCGCAGACCAAGGTTAAACGCCCTGAAATTCAACCTGCAGCAGCTCAAATTCAACCCAAAGCAGCTCAGCCTGCGTTGAAGCGACCCTTCTATGCTGAATTCGGTGAGAAAATTCTCAGACGATCGCCTCGATTGTTTTCCGTTCTTCAAATTCTAAGGCGTGCATCTGTTGGGGTTTTGAAGCGCGTTTATTTTTGGGTACCGAGTCTAATTGTGTTGATTGGGCTGATCGCCATTAGCTTCCAACCCCAAATGGAGACGCATCGCGCGACCATTCTATTGATGACCGCGGTCATCGGCATTTTTTTGGGGCTTTGCTATGTCGCGTTCAGAGCGTACCGGAGTGCCGCAACACTCTCGCAACAGCTTCAACAGTTACACCAGCACCAGGTGAACGCGAGCCGTGAAAATCTCGCGAAAGCAACCAACCAGTTTTCAAATGTTCAGACCGATCATCGGCGCATGAACATGCTGTTGGCTCGACTCGAGTCGAGACAAAGAGCGGCTGAACAATCCACGAAGCAAACGATTGGAAATCTTGAGAAAAAACAGTCTCACTCCGCCGATAGACAATCGCTCCTAGAGGAATCGTTTAAACGGTCAGCTCTCGACATCAAGCAAGCGATCTCGAGAGATTTAGATCGGCAAAGCAGGCACTTAGAACAACAGCGCAAGGACTTAGAACAACAGCGCAAGGACTTAGCGCAACAAAGCAAGGATCTGGAAGAGCTCAATCGGGTTCTATCGGAAATCTCGGAAACGATTGACACGCAAAACAACAAAGTCGTTGAGTTCGAACAAGAGTTTGGCGCTAGAATCGATGCCGTGCTGGCAAGTAACGATGACCTCAAATCAACTCTTCAACTGGAGGTTTTGAGCACAGAGAAGGCTCTGTCACAAAGCCTTGAGCAAGACGTTGCTAAAGCCAAACAACACATCCGAGAAGAAATTGATGGGACGATTAATCGGGTTTCTCAGCTTGCAACAGAAGCTGAAAAATTGGACACGGCCCATCAATCAACACGACACAAACTGAATAAAGTCGCGTTTTCTACGGGATTAATTTCCGAGCGGTTATCAAAGAACGAGCAACAAATCGGACAGCTTCTATATCCCGATCCACCGAACGTAATTGTGTTCTTTGGACATCATAAATGTGCATCTCGATTCTTCCGAAATCACGTCTTCGGACAAGTCGCAGAAACAACCGGCGCAAACGTTCGCAGATATGAGATCAAGGATCCACCATTCCATTATTCTCGTGCCGATGACCTCGATATGTGCAATATCGACTTTTCGGAGCTTGGCGAACACGGGCGTGAAATCGTTCTGTTTGCAAACGCATCGTCCCGCTCATTAGACAAAATCAATCGCACGGCTGGCGACGATTGGCGGGGAATACGTGTGTTGAGAGACCCGCGACAAGTTTTAGTGTCCAATTACTTTCATCATAAGGGTGACCACATTGCCGAAAGCCATGAGGCGGGCTGGGTTTGGGATCAATTGGTGCAAGACAAGCCGCTCCTGAACGAGTTATCGATTGAAGATGGGCTGATGTATGAATTGAACAATATCTCTAAGGACATACTGGACAATCAGCTCTTCGGGTCTTTTGACGACGACAAGGTATTGACCATAAAATTGGAAGAGTTTCGGGAGACCCCGAGCGCACACTTAGCAACCATATCTGAGTTTTTGCAGGTTCCAACGATTGCAGGGATCAATTTTGAGGCGACCTACAGCAATCCGCAGAGCCGACCCTGGAGACAGGTATTTACGACGCTCATTAGGGATACGTTCAAAGAACGATACGGTCAGGCCCTGATCGATGCGGGCTACGCAAAAGACTTTGATTGGTAGGCTCAAACGCAAATCGCGAATGGCTTGACCTAGTTGACACAGCAGCCAATTGTTTGATTGATCGGGCTGGCTTATAACTCGATTCTGCTCCATATGTGGGTAGCAACGAAACCCGCGATCAAAGTGATTCCGTGACCCAAAAAGTAAGCATTATCTTTCGAGCGCTCAACGAAGAAAAGTGGTTTGCGCAAGCGCTAACGGCCTGCCAAGCGCAGGAGCTAGACGACATGGATGTCGAGCTCATTTTGGTGGATTCAGGATCTACTGACCGTACGCTGGAAATTGCCAAACAGTTTGGGTGCAAGATTGTACACATCAAAAAATCAGATTTTACGTTTGGGCGCTCCCTCAACTACGGTTGCAGGGCGGCTGAAGGAGAGTTTCTGGTTTTCATCTCAGCCCATTGTATTCCGGATTCTCAACATTGGTTAGCCAATCTTATTGAGCCTATTAAAACCGGCCAAGTGCAATACGCTTATGGCAAGCAAATCGGCCACGAAGTCACGCGCTTCTCGGAACATCAAATCTTCTCGCAATATTACCCAGACGATAGCGCCATCCCCCAAGATGGATTCTTCGCAAACAATGCGAACGCCGCGATTCCGGCAGCGATTTGGGAAAAGTACAAGTTCGACGAAGCCGTCACGGGCTTGGAGGATATGGTCCTCGCGAAAGAAATCGTGAAAGACGGTGGAACGATCGGCTATGTTTCTGATGCCCCGGTAATCCATATTCACGAAGAGAGCTTCCAGCAGACCAAACGAAGATATTATCGCGAAGCGTTGACCTTGAGAGAAATCATGCCGGAAGTGCACTTCCACATTTTCGATTTCTTGCGTTACTTTTTTGCCAGCGTTTCTCACGATTTTTCGGTATCGGTGAAGAAAGGTGTTTTCGCGCGCTCCGCGTTCGAAATTCTAACGTTCCGATTGATGCAATATTGGGGCACATATAAAGGCCACAATGAACACCGTGTTTTGTCGCGCGAACAGAAAGAACGTTACTACTATCCTCGCCCGACGAAAGGCACGCGTGAGCGCCATAGGCCCGCGCCATCCGAACGTACTATCAACGGCAAATCCAACTTATCAGTCTAATAAGGACCAATTACCGTGACAGCATCGAAAATGCGCGTCGTGGCGCTTTTGCCCATGAAGGCTCATAGCGCTCGTGTTAAGTCCAAGAATTTCAGAGACATCGCGGGGAAACCACTCTTCCGGTGGATCTTGGACACACTTTGCTCGATTGAAGAAATCGACCAAGTCGTGATTAACACAGATGCGAGGTACATATTGGCGGACAACGGTCTTACGGATGGCGACTATAACGGCAAAGTTATGATTCGCGACCGGAAACCAGAGATTTGCGGCGACTTCGTCTCCATGAATCTGGTCTTGGAAGACGATATTGAGAACGTCCCGGCTGACTTTTACTTTATGACGCACACAACCAATCCTCTCTTGTCGCGCCAGACGGTACAGACAATGCTGCAATCTTTTCTAAAGGGCGAATCTAAGGGGGAATGCGATTCTCTGTTCGCGGTTAATCGCCATCAAACACGGTTCTATACGCCAGGTGGAAAGCCGATTAATCATGACCCAAACAATTTGATCCGAACGCAAGATCTGCCGCCTTATCTTGAGGAAAACTCCGTCGGCTATCTGTTTTCTTATCAGAGTTTCAAAGCGACCAATGCCAGGATCGGAACGCGCCCGATCTTGTTCGAAACACCAGCGCTGGAATCGGTGGATATCGATGAACCATCCGACTGGTTCATCGCAGAATCGATATTACGCCGCGTCGCCGATGGCGAACCAATCCCAGAGAGTTCTTAATATGCCAAATCCTCGTATCCTGGTTTCATGCCCTCCTATGCTCGGCATGATTGACGAGTTTGACGCTGCCTTCAGTGCTGTTGGCCTCGAATACACCGCGGCGGACGTAGAGCAGGTCCTCGATGAGCGAACGCTGATGGAGATGCTGCCCGATTATGATGGTTGGATCATGGGAGATGACCCCGCAAGTTTCCAAGTCGTCGAAGCCGGGTCTAAGGGAAAGTTTCGCGCTGCGATAAAGTGGGGCGTAGGCGTCGACAATGTAAATTTCGAGGCATTCGATGCGTTCGGCATTCCCGTTGACAACACGCCAAATGTTTTTGGCGGCGAAGTCGCCGACGTCGCTTTGACTTACTTGTTGGGCCTGGCCCGCGAGACTTATCGGATTGATCGCGAAATTCGCGCGTCAAAAACTTGGCCAAAACCCGCAGGAATTAGCGTTGCCGGTCGGTCTGTTGGAGTGGTCGGATTCGGCGATATTGGATCGCAAACAGCGAAACGTGTAATCGCCTGCGGCGGCAAAGTAATAGTTTACGATCCTGCGTTCCATCCAGTTGAAGGCATTGAGGTTGAAAACGCGAGCTGGCCGAGTCGGCTGAGCGAGTTAGACTTTTTGGTGTTTACCTGCCCGCTTAATGAAAAAACTCACCACATGTTCAATCGAGCGGTCTTAGACCTGATCAAACCCGGCATTCGCATTGTAAATGTGGCCCGTGGTCCGGTGATTTCGCAGGCTGCTTTAGTTGAGGGTTTGGAGAATGGTGTCGTGCACTCGGCAGCGCTCGACGTCTTCGAGATCGAACCCATGCAAAGCGATAACCCCTTGCGCAGATTTGATCAGTGCATCTTTGGCTCGCACAACGGTTCGAACTCCAAGGACGCGGTCAGGCGTGTGAGTTTGCTGGCGATTGAAAAGATCAACAGGATGCTCACAGAATGAAAAAAAGCGTCATCATCACTGGTTGCAATGGCGGAATCGGCGAGTGCTTGGCGCAGGCTTTCTATCAAGCAGGATGGTTCGTCATAGGGATCGACCGGGTTGGGCAGGCTTCTAAGAACATCGATGCTGTTTTCAACTTGGACATCTCGGACTTCGTCAGCGATGAAGAAGCGCTCGCAGCGCTCGCTTCAGATGTTCGCGCACTCACTCAAGAAAAGCCCATCTCGACCCTGATTAATAATGCGGCGGTCCAGCATCTCGGATCTTTGCAAAAACTTACACCGGCTCAAATCATCGAATCCATGAACGTCAACGTCGTGGCACCCATGCTGTTGGCGAAAGAGTTCTTGAGTGACCTGATCGCTGCAAAAGGCAGTATCGTAAATATTGGTTCAGTTCACGCTCAAGCCACGAAGCCCGATTTCGCCGCCTATGCGACATCCAAAACGGCCTTGCACGGTATGACACGAGCGCTGGCAGTTGATCTTGGGCCCGACGTCAGAGTGAATACAGTTGCTCCGGCCGCGACCGCGACCAAAATGCTCGAAGCTGGCTTTGAAGGAAACGAATTGGGATTCAAAGCCCTGCAGGACGTACATCCCCTCCAAAGGATCGCTGCACCCGAAGAAATCGCAAACATTGCATTGTTCCTCGCTTCCGAGCAGGCCTCCTTTTTGACAGGGACCACGATCTATGCAGATGGCGGCATTCTGTCTCGGCTGCACGATCCAGCATAATCGGGCGAGCGGGCCCTCAGCTGAGGAAAACTGTTTAAGCATTCGGCAAAAACAAATATCTCGTTTCATAGAACCAAGCAGGCCAATCAATAATGTCGAGTTCGAAATACAAGCGGTTCAGACGCTGTATTCTGCACATTGGAACCGTTAAGACCGGGACGAAAACCATCCAGGATTTTTTCGATCGCAACGAAAAATGGTTGGCGAAACAAAATATCTGCAGGCCTGTGATGCCAGACAGAACAAATGCCTCACAATGGGAGTTTGTTGCGGCCGTTCATTCTAAACCTTGGCGACACGATTTTGGCGCCAGGTTCGCAATCACTGATAACGAATCTCAACTGCGTTTCCGCGAAAATCTAGTGCAGTCCCTGCGAGCAACATTCGACGCTGCCAAGAATGCCGACACGCTGCTCATATCCTCCGAACACTTTCAAAGTCGGCTGACCGCAATCGAAGACATTTATGCCCTGCAAGAATTCTTAAAGCCTTGGGTCGATGAATTTGAAATTATTGTATATTTCCGCCGACAGGATCAGTTAGCACTTTCATTCATTTCTACTCGAATGAAGTCGAACGCTTCTTTGAACAATCTCGACGTCATTTCGTTCATGAATCGGACGGCGGGGAACTATGACCACCTAGGGATCTACGAGCGATGGTCGACGGTTTTCGGACAAGAAAACATCAAAGTCCGCTTGTTTGAACCAGAGCATTGGTACCAAGGCGATCTGCTCGCTGACTTTTGCGAGACATGCGGATTTGAAGCGCCACCCGAGCAGGCACAAACGCTAAACAGATCGCTTGATCGACGAGGGTTTCAATTCCTGAATGCATTCAACGCGATGTATCCCATTTCAGCGGAGCACAAAATTGACGAAGAACGGCGAGGGTTTACAAATAGCGTATCGAAACTCTGTGAAGGCAAGTATTATCCGATCTCAAAAACCGAAGCTCAGGCATTCTACGATCAGTTCAAGACGGATAATGCAACGCTAAAGGAAATCGCGTTTCCGGATCTGGACGGGCCGCTATTCAACGAAGATTTCTCGGAATATCCTGACACCGCAGAATCCCTCGAACCATTGTATGGTGATGCGATTTCGATCGCGTACGAATTGTGGCGTGACACTCACAATTACCGTGGACAGCGACAAAGCCTTACCGAGAAAATTTTACGCTTATTCCAAAAGAGATCCAGCGAATGAGCCACGTTACACTCTCCATCGTAATGCCATCCTTCAATCAGGCTCGCTTCATTAGACAATCGATCGAAAGCGTCCTGAACCAAGATTTTCAGGATGTGGAATTGATCGTCCAAGATGGCATGTCCGATGACGGAACGGTTGAGATTCTCCAAGAAATAAGCGCCAAAGATCCTCGCTTGAAATGGACCAGTGAACATGATGACGGTCCAAGTGCAGCAGTGAATAGCGGATTACGCCGCGCGGACGGAGAGTTCGTTGGCTGGCTGAACTCGGACGACCTCTTTCTGTCTGGAACCTTGAAAACGGTTGTGACCTCGTTTCGCAGCAACCCAAGCTGGCAATTGGTTTACGGACACGCAGAACATGTTGATGAGACTGGGGATCTCATCGGGAAATATCCTACGCAACCGCCCACGGTTGGGCTCGATGGTTTTAAGGCTGGGTGTTTCATCTGCCAACCGACAGTCTTCTTCCGGAGATCCGTAATTGAACGTCTCGGCTATTTGGACACAACACTCCAAACTGCATTTGACTATGAATATTGGGTACGCGCTTTTGGGGTCTTCGCCAACGAAATCGGCTTTCTGGACCCGGTGCTCGCGCAATCGCGTCTACATGAAAGCTGCATTACAAAAACCAAACGAGACATTGTTGCGCTGGAAGGTTTGAAAATCTCGAGTGAGTATTTGGGGGGCGCGCAGTGGCACTGGGCGGCGACCTATTTGGACGAACTTCTCGAAATCCATAGAGATCAACCTGAGCGATTCCTGCGACCGGCACTCATCTTCCTTGATCGGGCGAAAATGTATGCCACTCGACACCATTATTCCCAGGCAATATGGGCCATCGAACAGATCACAAAGCGACATCAAAGCGTGACCTGACCATGAAGGTTCTCATCTTGAAGGGCAAGAAACATGACGGAGGATAATTCGGCGATTCTTCGGCGTTTATGGACCCTACTCCCAACCTCTTGGCGTCATCAATTCTGGACATTGGCAGGGCCACGTTGGCAAAGCGCTTATGCGCGTTCGATGATCGCGCGGCCGGCTGAATCCAGACCCACCGATCCGCGTGCGCCGCTCGTCGTCGCCGGACTGTTCAACACTGCGAGCGGAATCGGAGAAGGCGCTCGAACCACCTATCGCGCGTTGCAAGCCGCTGGCCTCGATCCCATAGCGGTCGACCTCTCGGCGCCGTTTGCGCCGGTTGACCTGAATACCGATATCCCATGTCAGCCGATGCCATCGGAGCAGGAAGGCACTCTGATCTTGCAGTTGAACGGCCCGGAAACCATGTCCGCGATGCAGCACTTAGGGCTCCGCAGAGGCCGGAATTGGTACACGATCGGGTACTGGGCATGGGAGTTGCCCAATTTCCCGATTGGGTGGGAGACGGCGTTTAAATACCTATCGGAAATTTGGACGATCAGCGATTTCGCGGCCGCGGCTCTGCGGCAACACCCTGCAGCGCCGAAGATCAGTGTGTTTGGCCATGCCATATCCCCGCCGCAAAATCTGCAAACCGATCGCGCCCGTTTCGGTTGGGATGACGCGTTCGTTTTTTTGACCATGGCGGACAGTATGTCTTCGTTCGAGCGCAAAAACCCGTTCGCGACGATCAGAGCTTTTCAGCACGCGTTTGGTGATTCACCTGCGCACAAATTGGTCATTAAGACTCGAAATATTGATCGACACGAAGCCGCCAGACAAGCGCTCGAGCAGGCGATCGGCGACGCCAAGAATATCGCCCTACTGGACGCCTCGCTGAGCGAGCCGGAATTGTGGTTGCTGTTGAATTCCGCAGACGCACTCATCTCGCTGCATCGCTCCGAAGGGTTTGGCTTGACCCTGGCTGAGGCAATGGCCTTGTCCAAACCTGTGATCTGCACAAATTGGTCGGGCAATACCGATTTTACCCATGCCGGGTCTGCCGCTCTGGTCGACTATTCCCTGATCCCATGCGTCGACCCATACGGCGTCTATCAGATCGAGGACACCAAATGGGCTTCTGCTGATGAATCCCATGCCGCCAAACTCATGAAACAAGTGGCAGAGGACGAGTCCTTTCGCCAGAGGCTGGGTCGAAGTGGAAAAGAGACAATCAGCGAGCTCGCCAGCCTGGAAAATGTGGGTGCGCGCATGGCGTCCCATTTGGAGTGCATCCCCAAATCACTTATGCGATAATTTCGCCAAGCGACAGGACGCGCCAATTAGCCCCGTCGGACACAGCGAGAGATGGGATACCGCCCTCATCCGAAACCCAGATGATCGCTCCGGCGCCGACTTGGGCGGGTGGCGTCAAGTCCGTAAGGGCAACCTCGTTGAGCCGCAAATACCCATTCAAGTGCAGATGCGCTGTGGGCGAGTCGGTGCCGATTCCAATGAATCCTGAGTCTGATTGGACGCAAATAGAATTCGAAAACGTCGCCCCATCCGCGGATACTTTTATCTTAAAGTCGTCATTCCCAACCAAGCCGATCTCGGCGCGCGCGCTATAACCGGTTTGAAACAGCAGGCTGGCTGTGTCGCTCTCGCTTGCCTTGTTAATCTTCAACTGGTGACCACCATCTTCATGATCGAACAGGCTCGCAGGCGCACGTACCGCGAGGCGATTAAACGCATCCGCTGTCGCGTTGATGCCCCAGATGGAGGCGGCATCGAGCGTTGGCTTGATCCACGCCGACCCGTCAAACACCACCTGTCCATTGTCTGCTTCAACCCAGGCCATCCATCCGGCTTGCGGCACGTGTCCCCGCCAGCTGCCATCCTGAAAACTCGCCACATGGCCATCCCAACCCGCCCATGCGCTCGTCCCGCCATCCGCCACGATATAGCGGTCGCCATCTTCTGGGCTGGCGGGCGGCGTCACCTCCGATCGCGAAATCACAGAGAGCTGAACCAGAGCGTCTAAAGCCCGCAAGCTTTCATTCAATGTAACATGTTTTTGCGCCTGGTTGGGTAGCAGATAGGGCAATACAAGTTTCGCGGAGAAATCCATGCCGGTCGGTCCTGTCTCTGGAGGAAAGCCCGCGAGCTTGGCGCTGAGACGACCAGGTCGGATTGACGGGTTCTAGCCCCGCGGATGCGCCTTGGCATGGACCTGCCGCAAATGCCCCGCCTCGACCCCAGTATAGACTTGCGTCGTCGACAGGCTGGCATGGCCCAGCAAAGTCTGAATCGCCCGCAAATCAGCGCCGTGGGCCAGCAGATGCGTCGCAAAACTATGACGCAAGGCGTGCGGGGTGGCACTATCGGTCAGGCCGAGCGCGCCGCGCAGGATCTGCACTTGTTTGCGCAGGATCGGCGCCTGCAAGCGCTTACCGCGGGCACCGTAAAAGAGCGGCGTCTTGGCATTCAGCGCATATGGACAGAGATCCGCATAGTCTATAATCGCGTCGCGCACGGCCGGAATGATCGGAACAATCCGGACTTTGCCACCCTTGCCTTTGATGCGCAGACGCTCTGGTGCGGATTTAAGGTCGCCCGGCAAGTCCAGCACTTCGGATATTCGCAAACCGGCGCCATACATCAGGCTGAGCGCGGCAACATCACGCGCCGCGATCCAGGTCTCTTCCTGAAGCTGTTCGGCCTGTTCCAACAGGTCTTTGGCGGCGGTTTCTGAGACTGGCCGCGGCAAGCGTTGGGCGCGTTTCGGGCCGCTTAAGAACGCGATTTCGGGATTTTCAACCCCATGCGCCCGATCGAGCCAACGATAGAAGCTTTTGATCGCCGACAGAAGGCGCGCAATGGAGGCATCGGCTAGGCCGTCGCGGCGCCGCGCGGCGAGAAAGGCGCGAATGTCCCTGGCCTGCAGGGACGCAAAGGCCCGCATACTCGGTTCAGTTTCCAAGTGAACCCGGAGAAAGCCGATGAATTCGGACAGGTCACTGCGATAAGCCTCGACCGTATTGGTCGCAAGACGCTGCTCACGCTGAATAAA
The DNA here is from genome assembly GCA_024743315.1 of Hyphomonadaceae bacterium. GTDB lineage: Bacteria > Pseudomonadota > Alphaproteobacteria > Caulobacterales > Hyphomonadaceae > Henriciella. The sequence continues at coordinate 828,654 of JANSWU010000001.1, read as the reverse complement.
ATCGAGAAAGCCTTCGATCAGGGACATGGGGGCAAGATCGCTGATCATGCTTAACGGTGGGTTTCGCCATCTGCGGCCTCTGCTATGGAGGGCGGATGCCGACGGCCCGAATCCTTTTCCCATTGCCGCTGCCAGAACCGTTCGACTATCTCATTCCTGATGGATTGAAGGTGGAATCAGGTTCATATGTCCGTGCCCCGCTCGGCAAGTATGAGCGCACAGGTGTCGTCTGGGAAATTGTCGAGACCGATCCAACGCGCGAGCTGAAAGCGATTGACAGCGTCTTCCCCACGCCCCCCATGCCAGCTTCGATGCGGCGCTTCATCGAGTTTTGTGCGCGCTACAACGTGGCCGGCCCCGGCCAGGTGCTGGGCATGGCCTTGCGCGCGCGCGGCGGTCTGTCGCCATCGCCGACCCAGACCGTCTATGCCGCAACCGGGCACCGGACCAACCGGATGACGTCGGCGCGCGAGAAGGTGCTGCAAGCCGCCCTAGACGCTGGCCCAGCCAGCGCTGCGGAATTGGCGCGCCTCGCTGGGGTGTCTGCCTCAGTGGTCAAGGGCCTGGCAGAGGCCGGCAGCCTTTCGGCCAAGACACTGGCGACGGATTTGCCCTTCCCGAACCCGGACCCCAACCGCGCTGGCCCCGACCTGACCGCAGAACAAGCCGCTGCGGCAGCCGATTTACGGGCGGCCGCGCGAAACGGTGGATACACCCCTTTCCTGCTCGATGGGATTACCGGTTCAGGCAAGACCGAGGTTTATTTCGAAGCGATTTCAGAAACGCTGCGCCAAGATCCCGATGCTCAAGTCCTGGTCCTGTTACCGGAAATTGCCCTAACTCAGGCCGTGTTTGACCGGTTCGAGGCGCGCTTCGGCGCAGGACCAGCACCCTGGCACTCTTCGCTGAGTGATCAACAGAGACGCCGCACCTGGCGCGAAGTGGCGCACGGTCGCGCAAGGATCGTGACGGGGGCCCGATCGGCGCTGTTTCTGCCTTTTGCCAATCTTAAACTCATCATTGTCGATGAAGAGCATGATACCAGCTTCAAGCAGGAAGACGGGGTTCGCTATCACGCACGCGACATGGCCGTGATGCGAGCCAAGCTGGAAGAGGCTGGGGTCATTCTCGCCTCGGCGACGCCGGCTTTGGAGACCGTCGTCAATGCGGAAACCGGGCGCTATCGGCGACTCAAATTATCGGCGCGCCCTGGGGCCGCACGTCTACCCGACATGGATCTGGTCGACCTGCGCGCCAACACGCCGGAAAAAGGCAATTGGCTTTCGCCCGTTCTGTCTAAAGCGCTGGTCGACACCCATGCCGCTGGGGAGCAAAGCCTGCTCTTCCTCAATCGCCGGGGCTACGCGCCATTGGTGATCTGCAAAGCCTGTGGCGAGCGCTTGAAAAGCCCGGGCACAGAAAGCTGGCTGACCGAACATCGCTACACCAACCGCCTCGTCTGTCATTTGACCGGTTGGTCTATGCCAAAGCCGGACAAGTGCCCGCTCTGCGGCGCCAAGGACTCACTCATGGGGGTCGGTCCCGGGGTTGAACGCGTCGCCGAAGAGGTACGCGTGCTGCTGCCTGAGGCCAAGGTCGAGGTCTTCTCCTCCGATACAGCGATGGGCGGCGAGGCGACCCGCGGGATTGTCGAGCGCATGGCCCATGGCGAGATCGATGTTCTGGTCGGGACGCAAATTGTCGCCAAGGGTCACAATTTCCCGAACCTGACCCTGGTCGGCGTGGTTGATGCCGATAGCGGCTTGCAAGGCGGTGATCTGCGCGCCGGCGAGCGGACTTATCAATTGCTCAGCCAGGTTGCGGGCCGGGCCGGGCGGGCCGAACGCCCCGGCCGGGCCCTGATCCAGACCTACCAGCCGGAAAATCCAGCCATGCAAGCCCTGGCGGCGAGCGATCGTGATGGCTTTTTGAAGATTGAGCGCGATGTCCGCGAAGAATTGATCCTGCCGCCCTTCGGCCGGATGGCCGCGATGGTCCTGTCGGCGCCGGATGCTGGCATGGCCAAGGAGATTGGCCTCGTCGCGGGGAAGGTTGCCCCGAATGGGGATGGGGTCACCGTCTATGGCCCTGCCCCGGCCCCGATCAGCATCCTGCGTGGCCGCCATCGATTGCGCTTCCTGATCACCGCGCCACGCGACATTGACCTATCAGCCTATATGGCCGCCTGGCTCAAGGATTTGAAACTGCCAAACGCCGCCCGCGTCGCAGTTGATATTGATCCTTATTCTTTCTTGTAAGATCGCCGCCTATTGAACCGAGCCCGAATCTATCGTTTAGCGAGGCAACGCTGACTCGGACAAATGCATGTTCCAACGCCTTGCCATTCCAGATGTGATCCTGATCACGCCAAAGCGCCATGGCGATGCGCGGGGGTATTTTGTCGAGACCTTCCGCGCCAATAGTTTTGAGGCCGCTGGCGTAGTGGGGCCCTTTGTTCAGGACAATCAGGCCTATTCAGCCGACGCCTATGTCCTGCGCGGGCTGCATTATCAGATCGCCCCGACCGCGCAGGCGAAACTGGTCACCTGCACCAGTGGTCGGATCTATGATGTCGCGGTCGATCTCCGCCAAGCCTCTCCGACCTTCGGGCAACATGTTGGCGTCGAACTGTCGGCTGAAACGGGCCAGCAACTCTATGTGCCGACCGGGTTTGCGCATGGCTATCTGACGCTCACGCCCGGCTGCGAAGTTCGCTACAAAGTCACGGACTATTACAGCCCTGAGGATGAACGCGGGCTAGCCTGGAATGATTCCGAACTCGGTATCTCCTGGCCGCTGGACGGGGCAAAACCCATCCTCTCAGGCAAAGATCAAACGCATCCCACCTTAAGCGCTCTGGAAGACCTGTTTTAGTGGGCGCGCCGCAAAAGGCTGGCTTTCTGCGCTGAGCATGATAGCTAGCGCATCGGCAGCATGATGCGCGCTGGGGATCAAAAGTAACGCGACCAGGGTGAGCGCCGGAATTCTATTCAATGAAGTTGTTATGTATCGGAAACTCCGGACAAGTTGCGCGCGCCCTGCGGGAAAAGAGCGCCGCGCGCGGCATTGAATGTCAGTTCAGCGGCCGTCCCGACACTGACCTGACAGACCCTGAGAGTCTCCGCCTTGCACTCGATCAGATGCGCGCCGACATTATCATAAATGCGGCGGCCTATACCCATGTCGACGGCGCCGAATCTGATCGCGAAGAAGCGTTCGCAGTGAATGCGGAGGGCCCCAAGCATCTTGCAGAATTGTGCAAGGAACGCGGATTGCCCCTAATCCACCTTTCGACCGACTATGTCTTCAATGCCTCGTCCGACCAACCGTTAAACGAAACCGATCCGATCGACGGTGTGAATGTCTATGGGCAAAGCAAGGCAGCCGGAGAGGCGTTTGTTCGCGACACGCTCGACGCCCACTTCATCCTGCGCACAAGCTGGGTGTACAGCCCGTTCGGCGCAAATTTCGTCAAGACCATGCTTCGGCTCGCTGCCGAGCGCGGCGCAGCCGCTGTGGTCGATGACCAGATCGGGGCCCCGACCTGTGCGCTCGATATTGCGGACGCGATCCTGGACATCGCTGCACATCTCGACCAGGCGCCGACCCACGTTCCCTTTGGCACCTATCATTATGCCGCTGCAGGCTATGTCTCATGGGCCGACCTCGCGGCCTATGTGTTCGAGCTTTATGAAGCTGAGACCGGCTGCAAGATTGGCTTGAAACGCATCCCGAGTTCGGACTATCCGACGCCTGCCGCGCGTCCCCGCAATTCGCGGTTGGACACGCAAAAAATCACCGATACGTTCGGCATTCATCCGAAAGACTGGAAAATCAGCGTGAAACAGACCGTGGACCGGCTTTTGGCAGAAAGAGTGAGTGGCTCATGAAGGGTATAATTCTGGCCGGCGGCCGCGGTACGCGCCTTTATCCGATCACGCGTGGAATCTCGAAACAGCTCTTCCCGGTCTATGACAAGCCGATGATCTATCACCCGATCACCACATTGATGTTGGCCGGCGTGACAGACTTCCTGATCATATCCACCCCACAAGCCCTGCCCTTATTCAAGGAACTGCTCGGCACCGGCGAAAAATGGGGCGTCGCGTTTGCCTATGCCGAACAGGATCAGCCGCGCGGCCTCGCCGATGCCTTCCTGATCGGCGAAGACTTTATCGGCGATGACCCGTGCGCGCTTGCCCTCGGCGACAATATTTTCCATGGGGCTGGCCTGGGCGAACAATTGCACGCCATTAATGCGGGCAATCGGGGGGCGACCATTTTCGGCTACTCAGTGGCGGATCCATCCAGCTTTGGCGTGGTCGAACAGGGCCCGGATGGTGAGATACTTTCAATCGAAGAAAAACCCAAACAGCCAAAGAGCAACCTCGCCGTCACCGGACTGTATTTCTACAATAATGATGTGATCGAGATCGCGAAGAGCGTTGCGCCGTCAAAGCGCGGTGAAATCGAGATTACCAGCGTCAACAATGCCTATCTCGAGCGCGGCGAACTGGCCTTGAAAGTCCTGCCTCGCGGGACAGCCTGGCTTGATGCCGGAACCTTTGATGGCTTGTTGCAGGCGGCCGAATATGTCCATGCCGTGGAAAAGCGGACCGGTTCAAAAATCGCCTGTCCGGAAGAGGTCGCCTGGCACTTGAAATTGATCGACGACAAGCAGGTCCGCAAGCTCGCCGCCGAACACAAGAATGAATATGGCGCCTATTTGAAGCGATTGGTGAGCTAGGTCATTTGGCCGCCATCGCCGCGGCAATTTCAGGTCGCGCTTCAGCATTTGGCAGATATTGCGGCTCGACCCGCATCTGGCTCGCCTGCTCAAAGGCATAGCCCCAGGACAGGATGTCCGCATCCGCGTCTTTTGCGCCCATGATCGAGAATCCGATCGGAACGCCATGCACGCTACCCATCGGCACGGTCACATGCGGATAGCCTGCGACCGCCGCAAGGTAACCAGCCCCTGCCCAAGCTGGCCATGTATCCCCATTGACTGGATCGACGCGCGGGCTCAGCGGACCAGACGGCGAGACCAGCATAGCGACATCATTTTCGGTCAGCAGCTTGTCGATCCCATTTTCGCGAGTCGCCGACTGGATCGCATCGCGCGCTCGGACATAATCCTCGTCGGTGATCGGACCTTTGGCCTCCGAGGCGTCAAAAATGCTCTGGTCAAACAAAGCCAGCTCAATTTCTGCATTGGCTTTGTTGAATTCAATCAGTTCGGCCAATGTCCGGGCGGTGACGGTCTCCGGGGTTGAGGCGAGATACTCGTTCAATGTGTGTTTGAACTCATAATGCAGGACAGACAGGGCATCGCCCCAGTAATTGTCACCGTCTGGAGAAAATTCCTCAATCTCGACCAGCACCGCGCCTTGCGCTTCGAGCACCTCCAAAGCGGCATTGAAGCGGGCCTGGATGTCAGCGCTCGAACCTTCGGCAAACCGCAAGACACCGACGCGCTGGCCGGACAGGCTGCCTGCATCAAGCGCGGCAACATAATCGGTCGCCATGTCGCCAGAGGCCATGGCGTTCATCATCAGGGCCGCGCCTTTGACGGATTTGGTCATCGGTCCGGCTGTGTCCTGAGACGAAGAGATCGGGACGATATAGTCTTGCGGCACCAGGCCGACGGTTGGCTTGAACCCGACGATACCGTTCACATTGGACGGGCAAATGATCGAGCCATTGGTCTCAGTTCCGACGGTGCCAGCGGCCAGCGACGCGGCCGCGGCTGCGCCAGATCCCGAGCTCGAGCCACACGGATTGCGATCCAGCATATGCGGATTGCGGACCTGCCCGCCAAGCGCCGACCAGCCGCTCATCGAGTCATTTGACCGGAAATTCGCCCATTGGCTGAGATTGGTCTTGCCGAGAATGATCGCGCCCTGCGCCCGAAGACCGGCAACCAGCGGACTATCCCGCCCGGTGACATTGTCTTTCAACGCCAGCGCGCCGGCGGTTGTGGCGACCGGATCGAGGCTTTCAATATTGTCCTTGAGCAGGATCGGGATGCCATCCAGCGGGCCGAGCGCTTCTCCGGCTGCGCGGCGCGCATCGCTGGCCTCTGCATCTGCAAGCGCGTTCGGGTTGAGCGCCAGCACCGATTGCAGAGTCGGGCCATTGCGATCGACCGCTTCGATCCGGTTCTGATACGCCGTGACCAATTCTACCGCTGTTATGTCTCCAGCGGCCAAACCGTCTGAAAGCTCTGGCAAAGTTTGCGCGAGTAGGGGCGAAGGGGTATAGGTCATCTCTTTTGCGTCCTCAGCGACGGCAATTTGTGGGGCAGTCATGTCCGTGCTGCAGCCTGCACAAATCGCGGCCAATGCTGCGCCTACCAAAAGATGTTTCATACCAAAGCTCTCCTTAGTCTCTTAGCGCCCATTCCAGAGCGTCCTCTAATCGATCATCGCCCCAGAATAACTCACTGTCCACGGTGAAGCTGGGCGCGCCGTAGATTCCCAAACGTTGTGCATGATCAGTGTGTTCGCGCAGCGCCACTTTTTGTGTGTGGCTATAAGCCATATGCATATAGATGCGATCAACTCCGCCAGCGGCTTCGACACAATCGGCGATCACATCTGGTTGCGAGATATCTAGATCTTTTTCAAAGGCGGCGCGGAAGACCCTGCGGCAAAATTCAGGGCCCCAGGGCTCACTTAGACAAGCAATCGCAGCGCGCGCGGCCAGCACACTGTTCTGCGGGAACGCGCCGGCGCGCGACAAATCGGGGCGTTTAAATGGGACAGCATACTTTTCGGCCCGTCGCTCAATATCCCGCCACATGTTCTGGCCTTTAGCCGGATAGATTGAAAAGGGCGATGTGTCCCAGCCCTGAGCCTTGAATATCGGGCCGAGCAGGAAGGGCCGCCAGGTGACTTTCACCCCCGCCGCCTCGGCTACGGCGTCGATCCGCATGGCGGACAGATAGGAATAGGGCGAGGCAAACTCGAACCAGAAGGTGAGCGGCCTCGCCATCTTGTCCTAGCGCTCGAACTTCTTGAACTTGACGCGTTTCGGTTCGACAGCATCGGGGCCGAGTCGACGTTTCTTGTCTTCCAAATAAGAGCTGAAATCGCCTTCAAACCACTCGACATGACTGTCGCCTTCAAATGCGAGAATATGTGTCGCCATACGGTCAAGGAACCAGCGATCGTGCGAGATGACCACGGCGCAGCCAGGGAAACTTTCCAGGCCCTCTTCCAAGGCCTGCAGCGTCTCTACATCAAGATCATTGGTTGGCTCGTCGAGCAGCAACAGATTGCCGCCTTCGCGGAGCATTTTGGCGAGGTGCACACGGTTGCGCTCCCCGCCCGACAATTTGCCCACCGGCTTTTGCTGGTCCGTCTTCTTGAAGTTGAAGGCGCTGACATAAGCCCGCGAATTCATCTCGACATTGCCGAGCTTGATCACGTCGAGGCCATCTGAAATCTCTTCCCAGACATTCTTCTTGTCATCGAGCTTGTCTCGGCTCTGATCGACATAGCCGAGCTTGACCGTATCGCCGAGTTCCAAGGTCCCAGCATCTGGTTGTTCCTGGTCCAAGATCATCTTGAACAGGGTCGATTTGCCCGCCCCGTTCGGGCCGATGACGCCGACAATGCCGCCGGGCGGCAGTTTGAAATCGAGGTCATCAATCAGGAGGTTGTTGCCAAAGCCTTTGCGCAGCTTCTCGGCTTCGAGCACCTTATTGCCGAGGCGCGGGCCGGGAGGAATACGGATCGTGGCATTGGACACTGTCTCACGTTCGGCCTTATTGGCCATTTCCTCATAGGCTTGGATCCGGGCCTTGGATTTCGCCTGCCGGGCTTTCGGACTGGAACGGACCCATTCGAGTTCCTTGGCGAGGGCGCGCTGACGACCTTTATCTTCGCGGGCTTCCTGCTCCATGCGCTTGGCTTTCTGTTCCAGCCAGGCCGAATAATTGCCCTCATACGGAATGCCGCGGCCGCGATCGAGCTCGAGAATCCAGCCTGTGATGTCATCGAGGAAATAGCGGTCATGCGTGACCAGGATGACGCAGCCTTTGAAATTGATAAGATAGTTTTGCAGCCAAGCCACGGTCTCAGCATCGAGATGGTTGGTAGGTTCGTCCATCAGGATCATGTCGGGGCGAGACAAGAGCAGGCGGCAAATCGCAACGCGGCGGATCTCCCCGCCCGACAGGGCTTTCACATCGGCCGTATCCGGCGGACAGCGCAGCGCCTCCATCGCCATTTCGATCTTGGAATCAATGTCCCAGGCATCGGCGGCATCAACCTGCTCTTGCAGCGCGGTCATCTCTTCCATCAGCTCGTCCGAATAATCTTCAGCAAGCTTCATCGAGATCGCGTTGAATTGGTCGAGCAGCTGCTTTTCCGGACACTCGGCAGCAACATTCTCGAACACGGTCAGGTCCGGATCGAGCTGCGGCTCCTGTGGCAGATAGCCAACCTTGATGCCATCAGCGGCCCAGGCTTCGCCATTGAATTCGGTTTCAACCCCCGCCATGATTTTCAACAAGGTCGATTTACCGGCACCATTGACCCCGACGACACCGATCTTGGCATCCGGCAGGAAGGACAGGTGGATATTTTCAAACACCTGCTTGCCGCCCGGATAGGTCTTGGAGACCCCTTGCATGTGATAAACGTATTGCGGTCCCGCCATGGCGTCCTGCTCCAGAATCGATAAATTTTGCCGTGTGTTACTGACGCTCTAGAATAGTTCAAGAGCGAAACGGGGGAAGGTTCGTAATGCGCGAGACGATCGACACGATCACCACCGTCGCCCGGCCCGGGATTCACGCCTTTATCGAAGACGTGTTTGGTCTCAATGTCCGCGGCCTGCGAACGCTCGGAGATCTCTATACACGACCGAAACGCGTGTTTGACAGCGCGCGAGTGACGGACTGGAACAATCATCACACGCCGACCATCCGGCTGACATTCTCCCTGCTGACGGTCTACATGCTGCTCAGCTTCTTCTGGGCGGCCGAGGACGGCCCGCTCTATCAAATGCTCTATGCACAGCTGGAGACGCTGAAAGACGCCAATCCGGATTTGCCTCCAGTGGAAGAGATGATTGATGGCTGGTTTGCAGCCTATTCCTTCTCCTATCCATTCATCTACATGCTGATCCACCTGATCGCAGGATCGTTGGTATTCTTATGGGGCAAAGGCACATCGTGGACGACGCGATTACGCCTCTATTTCGGGCTCTGTGCGATTACCATTAGCGTCGCCTTATTATCAGCAGCGCCATTGCCCTTGGTCTCGGTCGACATGATCGGTGTCTATACCGTGGGGACCATGCTGGTCGGTATGCTCGCCTATGGCGTCACGTATGTGCGCGGCATGAAGGGAAGCTTATCCGTTCGCGCCTTGGCCTGGCGCGCGCCATTCATCGCGATGTTCATCACACTCATAGATCTAGTCATCGCGACCGTGACTGTCATTGGTTCTGGGATGTGGGTCGATTACCAAAGTGCGAGCGGCTAATTCGCCGGCAGGAAGGAAATCCCCTCTGCCTCTGCCGCCGCGATCAACCAGTCACGATCATGCGCGGGCAGCACGTTCAAATCTGGCTCGACGGCCATCATATCGTGCAGCGCACGGACCTGCCGCTTCACCGCGTCGCGGTCCTCATAATTCGGGCGGAAGACGAGGTACTGGGTTAGGACAGGACGTGTCTTGAGCGCCTCAATCGCCCCCATATTCCAGACAATATCGCCGATCAGCAGGATCTCCTCGCCGTTTTGCAGCGTGATGAAGACATTCTGGCTTCCCGGCGTATGACCGGCGGCGGGAATGATAACGACGCCAGGGGCGATCGATTCGACGCGCCCACTCAGCCGCGGCTGAAGCGCTTTCAGAGCCGGATCGAGATCACCGATTGCGAATAGCGGGAGTGCGTCGATCTGCGGCGCATTGAGCACAAGGTTCGGGGCGAGCGCGGCCGGATCGGGGTGGCGAGCAATCGCCATGACGTGATCGAGATGCTCATGCGTCATCAGCACCTGATCAGCTGTCAGCATGGCCTGCGCCAAGGCGTCATAGGCGGTGTCACTAAAACGCCATTCAGCTGCCGATTGCGTCATGGTTTCAGCGGTGGACCGGTCGACCGCCCCGCCAATGATAATGGTCTTGTCGGGATAGATGATTTCCACGGCATTATAGGTCATCGAAATGGGCGCACCAAAGCGTCCGGCCTGAGCCGCAAATGGCGGTGCGATGTCCCGGCCAACTTCTATGATACGAATTTCTGTCGGCAGCACCTCGGTGGGCGCTGCCGCCTTTGAGCGCCAATCACTGAGATCAAACTCGCCCGGGGCCGCCTTGGCCGCGTCCGATCCACTCAAGATCAGCCACCAAAACAACACGCCCAGCACTAAAACCAGGCCCGTCCCGAGCCGTATCATCCATTTCAGCATGTTTAATCTCCCAATGGCACAGGTCTATCGCAAGTCTGAACAATAATCAAATCATTTAATCCTCAGAACGGGAATTATCGCGGCTCGACGGATAAAGGCTGACAAATCGAAAACTCCGGGTTAGCCCTGCTCGCCATGTTAAGAGCTATCCTATTGCCCGCGGCGGCCCTCTTGCTGAGTGCTTGCGCCGCGCCCCTCGCCCAAACTACCCCAACCGATACGAGCGCTATGGTCGACCAAGAACCTCTCACAATTGAACGTCTTTATGCCAGCCCGAGCCTGTCTGGGCCGACCCCGAGTGGCGTCAAATACAGCCCCGATGGCAAGCGTGTAACCTTCCTCAAGGCCCGCGAAGATGAGGGCAATCGCTTTGATCTCTGGCAGTTTGATGTCGCGAGCGGGGAACAGAGCCTGCTGGTCGATTCGAAAATTCTCGAACCCGATGAAGTTGAGTTATCGGAAGAAGAAAAAGCCCTTCGCGAGCGCATGCGGATTGCCGGGCGCAAAGGCATTGTGTCTTACGATTGGGGCACCGCGGACACGATCCTCGTGCCAATTGGCGGCGACCTGCATCTAGTGACCCTTACGGAGACGGGTCCAGAAGCGCGCCAACTGACGGCGACTGACGCGTTTGAGTATGACGCCAAAGTTTCCCCGGGCGGCAAATTTGTCAGCTTTGTCCGCGATGGCGCCGTCTATGCGATCGATCTCGCCACCGGCGAAGAATCCCGTCTCACCCCGCTCGCCGAGCCTGATAAGGCCATCGCTTATGGCGTCGCCGAGTTTGTCGCCCAGGAAGAAATGGACCGCTATACGGGCTATTGGTGGAGCCCGGATGATCGCTATCTCGCCTATACCAAGGTCGATGAAAGCACGGTCGACATCATTCCGCGCTTCGATATTGCCGCTGAAGATGTGACCGTGATCGATCAGCGCTATCCACGTGCCGGACGCCCGAATGCGATTGTTGATCTGTTCGTGCGCGACCTGGCGACTGGCGACGTGACCGAGATCGAATGGCGGCGGGATGATTGGGGCCCCGCCGTCGATCAATATCTCGCACGGGTCTATTTCCGACGCGGTCGAACCGGCGGTGAGAATCTGTTCATCGGCCGCATCAATCGCGATCAGACCGATTATGATTTGACCACGGTGCGCATGCCCGATCCCGGCGGGACGGTCGCTTCAGAGCCTGCTTATGTATTCACCGAAACGCACGACACCTGGATCAATCTGCAGAGTGATTTTTCAACCGCCGCCTTCATGTACACACTCAGCGCTGAGGCTCCGGGCGGGTTCCGGCAAATTCTCGCCAGCCGCGCTGATGCACGCGAAGACTTCGTCGCCCTCACCCCTGAAGACTTCGCCGTCGACAAGATGGTTGGCGTGATCGAGGCGGACAGCAAAATCTACTTCACCGGGCATGGCGACACACCGCTCGAACGGCATCTGTACAGCATTCCGATGGAGGGCGGCGATCCGGTGCGGATCACCGCGCTCGGCAAGTCCTGGTCGGTCACGCTCGCTCCAGACGGTCAGAGCTTTGTCGGCACCAGTTCCAGCCCGACCCAGCCGCCTCAAACCGGTCTCTATAAAGCCGATGGCACGCTGATCACCTGGATCGAGGAGAACAGGCTCGACGAGACCCACCCGTATGCGCCCTATCTCGAAAACCACACCGTCCCGGAATATGGCACGCTGACCGCAGAAGATGGTCAGACCTTGTATTACTCGATCCAACTGCCGCCCGACTTTGACGCCAACAAGACCTATCCCGCCTTGGTCGAGACCTATGGCGGACCGCATGCCCAGACCGTCAACCGCAATTGGGAACGTCTGTCCGATCAATACTATAGCCGTCAGGGCTATGTCGTGTTCCGGCTGGACAATCGTGGCATGGCCTATCGCGGCCGCACGTTCGAGGACGTGATCTATCGCCAGATGGGCCTTCCGGAAGTGCAGGATCTGCTGGTCGGGGTCGATTGGCTGAAATCGCAGCCATTTGTCGATGGCGATCGGGTCGGTATTCAGGGTTGGTCCTATGGTGGCTATATGACGCTCATGACCATCCTGCAGGCGCCTGAAGGCACGTTTGCAGCCGCCGTGGCGGGCGCCCCCGTCACCGATTGGGCGCTGTATGATACGTTCTATACAGAACGCTACATGGATACACCGCAGGACAATGGCGACGGCTACGAGAAATCCTCAGTCTTTTATCACCTCGACAAACTTCAAACCGAGCTGCCTGAGCTGATGCTGATCCATGGCATGGCCGATGATAATGTCACTTTCGACAATACCACGCGCCTGATGGCGCAATTGCAACAGCGTGGTATTGTGTTCGAACTGATGACCTATCCCGGCCAGCGCCATGGCATTCGCGGACAAGCGCTGGGGACCCATCTGATGAAAACGCGGATGAACTTTTTGGACCGTCATTTGAAAGAGGAGTGAACAGATGAAACGATCGATTGTGGGGGCGATCGGCATTCTATTACTTGCCGGACCCAGCGTTGCGGCGCCAATAAACATTCCGATTCCAGGGTTTGTGATCAACCAACCCCACACAATTGAATCCGCGACAGAGGTCCGGATCAAGGCGTGTCGAGAATTGGGTGGATCTCAGGAGAATTGCGAGTGTCGTGCCGAGACTGCTGCGAAGCACATGGCAAAAGACGACTTCCTGAGAGAGACGAGCTTCATTGAATCAGGTGATACGCTTGGCCTCCAGGAGTTCCGGAATCGCCTGATTGACGAACAACCGCGCATGATGATGAGTTTGGGGCAAGCGTTGCAGCATTGCCCGACCGTCCGGATGGATCTGGAATAATTCGCGTGATCAAACCCTGGCGCACCCTCGCTTCGAAAGAGGTGATCCGCGATCAATATATCACGCTGCGCACCGAGACCTGCGAGCGGGCAGACGGGCACATTATCCCGACCTATCATGTTATCGATTTCCCGATGTGGACATTGGTCCTGCCGCTCACGGATGACGGCAACATTGTCCTGGTCCGCGAGTATCGCCACCCAGGCAAGGTCATCGTGACGGGCCTGCCGGGTGGGGGCGGCGAACCGGGTGATACCGATTATGAAGCGATCGGACGGCGCGAACTGCTGGAAGAAACCGGCTATGTTCCCCGCGAGATGCACCATATTGGTCGCTGCTTTCCGAACCCGGCGACGCAGACCAATCAACTCAATTTCTATGTCGCGCTCGGCTGCCAGCAGACCGGCGTTCAGAGCCTCGACGCGAATGAACAGATTGAGGTCTTGGAAATGCCGCTCGCGGACTATCTCGAATATGAGACCATGGAGGTACAGCATTCGCATCACGCCGCGGCATTGTTTTACCTGCAGCGTTTCTTCGCCAAACACCCGGACAAACGCCCTTAGACATCGCCTGCAATACTCGGAGGACCGCCATGCCTGCTTTTCAACCCACGGCCGACCAGTTTCGCGCCTTCCGGGACGACCCGCATGAGGGACCGGTGAGCCAGGTCAATCTGCTCAAGTTTCGCGTCAAAGCGGAATATCAGAAAGGCGATCCGGAATTTGGCGAAGACTGCTCTGGCGAGACCGCTTATATCCGCTATTCAGAAGCCTTCACCAAAGCGGCGGCAGAGGTCGGCGGCACCACCAGCCTGCTGGCGACGACTGAGCGCTATTTTATCGGCGGCGGCAATTGGGACGGCGTCCTCGTCAACACCTTTCCGAGCCGCCAGGCCTTTATCGCCACGTTAAACCATCCCGAGTACAAAGCCATGTCGCGGCATCGTGATGCGGGCCTCTTGTGTCAGGAGCTGATCGTCACGCGTCCGCTCTGGTTACATGGGGAACAGACATGAAATGGATCTTGATCATTCTCGCTGCGCTCATGGCGCTTGCAGCTGCGGCCTATGGCGGTCTGATCTGGATGATCACGCAACCGGCGCCGCCGCTTGAAAAGGGACCGGTCCTGACCCTGTCGCAAGGGGAGATCCAGGCCGGGACCGATCGCGACAATCCGGACATTCTGCAGATCAATGGTATCCCGTTCGCCGGGGCCCCGGTCGGCGACTTGCGCTGGCGCCCCCCGACCCGTCCTGCAAATTGGGAGGGAGTGCGCGATGGCACCGAATTTGGCGCCGAATGTATTCAGGCCCGCTCGGGCAGCAGCGAGTTTTTGAGTGACTTGCTCAATGGCATGGGCCTCAACGCCGTGCAGCGCCACCTTGCCACGGTGGTGATTGAAAACGGCCCACCGCCAGTTGAGAGTGAGGACTGTCTGTTCCTGAATGTCCGAACCGCCAATGCTGGCAGTGAGACTCTACAGCCCGTCATGGTCTGGATCCATGGCGGCAGCCACCAGACCGGCTCGGGTTCCCTCGACATCTATCAGGCCAATCAGCTGGTCGAAAATGGCGTCGTGCTCGTCACGATCAATTATCGCCTCGGCCCATTTGGCTATCTCGCGCATCCAGCGCTGAGCGCCGATGATGAAAACGGCGTATCCGGCAATTACGGTCTGCTTGACCAAGTCGCATCACTAATCTGGATCCGCGACAATATCCAAGTTTTTGGCGGCGATCCGGACAATGTCACCATCTTTGGCGAAAGCGCTGGCGCGCAGTCGGTCACCGAGATCATGTCGACGCCCTTGAGCGAAGGCCTGTTCCACAAGGCGATCCTGCAAAGCGGCGCCTCGACCTATAATGCCAATGGCCTGACCACAGCGATTGAAGGCCGGATGAGCATGCATGAGGCCGGTTTGGCCTTCATGGATGGCCTGGCGCCGCGCGATGCGAGCGCCGCAGACCTGCGCGCCATTCCGGCCACGGAGATTATCGCGCATATTCCAAACAAGATGCACCTTGGTGACTATGTGCTGCCGACGGTTGATGGCCTGGTCATTCCGAAATTGATGGGCCAGGCGATTGGCGATGGCAGCATCCATAATGTGCCTATCCTGGCGGGCTATAATGCCGACGAGGCCACGCTGTTTTATTCGGACATTCAGAAACCGACCATTCTCGTGCCGGAATTTCCGGAAGCGCTCGACGACCGCCTGGATCTAATGCGGGAGATCTATGGCGAGACCAATGGCAACACGCTGATCGATTTGTATGGGCTCGACGATCCAGAGACCTATCAAACGGGCGAAACCGATATGCTCGGAGATGATCTGTTTGGCGTACATATGCGTTATCTGGCGAAATCGAACACCACCCAAGGCGCGCCGAGCTATCTTTATCACTTCACGCGCATACCGCCGTCAAAGTCCCAGACCATCGGTGCCTTCCATGCGGCCGAAATCTTCTTTGTCTTCGGCTCTCACAGTCCGCTGGCCGGCTTGACCGAGGAAGACAAAGTCCTGACCGAAGCGATGGGCAAATACTGGACGAACTTTGCCAAGACCGGCGACCCAAACGGCGCAGGCCTTCCCGCCTGGCCGGTCTATGATCCAGCGATAGATGAATGGATGACCTTCAATCCGTCGATTGAGGTCAAGCAAGGCGTCCGGGCAGAAAAGCTCGATATTTTGGAAGAAACACTGGTGCGCCGGGTCGCCGCCGCTGCAACCCAGATCACGCCGGCCCCAGAATTCTCTCCGGGATCAGGCAGTCAGGAGATCGTGGCAGATAGCCTCGAGCCCTGATTGATCCACCTCGTCAAACGCGTCCGGCAGCTCGCTATCAACATCGAGCACGGCCGCCAGAGCGCCATTGGCATCAAAGACCGGGACAACGATCTCAGAATTGGTCCGGCTATCGCAGGCAATGTGACCCGGAAAAGCATGGACATCCGGCACCAGAATGGTCTCGCGCGTCGCTGCACTCGCGCCACACACGCCTTTGCCAAACGGGATCCGCAAACAGCCCAGCGTGCCTTGATACGGGCCGACCACCAGCTCATCCGGTTTGAGCGGATCGACCACGTAGAACCCGGTCCAGAAGAATCGCGGCGCAAAGGCCTGCGATAACAAACAGGCCGCACTCGCATAGCGGGCCGGGACATAGGTCTCACCCGCGACAACACTGTCGATTTCAGCCTTGAGCTCGGCATATTGTCGCGTGCGATCCATGTTGCTGCCTTTGTTTTGACAAGCGCCCCATATCGGATGGGATGACAGATTGTACAAGATAGCAATGGACGTGGGCCAATGGCTCTGGAATAGTTCGTTCGTGAGTGGAGGCCTGTGCGTGCGCGCCGACTTGTTTTTCAAGATCTTCGTTTTGGCAGTCTTGGTGCTTTGCTTCACCACTATTTCTGCGCTTGGCCAGTCCGACATTCAGCACGCCGCGGAAACAGAACCCGCGATCGGAGAAACAGTGGCGGTCAGCGAGGACCGTCTGGATGCGGCCTTCGCAGCGATTGAGGGCGATGACCGTCTGCAAAAGGTCAGGCCCGAATGGGAGCCTGAATTCGCACCTGCCGAGCAACCACGCCGGTCTGGCACCAACCCCATCGCCCAGGCGCTGGCTTCCTTTTTCAACGCCATAGGCAGCGTGCTCGGCTATTTACTCGCTTTGATCATCCTGCTCGCAATCCTGGCGGGCGTTTACATGGTCTTCGGCGAGAGCCTGACCTTACGGGGACGCCAGAAAGACAAGGCGATTGGTCCTGATACATCACTTGTTACCGACTTACGTCCGGAACAAGGCCGCGCACGGGCGCTGTTGGAGGATGCCGATGCGCTCGCCGCCCAAGGCCGGTTTGCAGAGGCGGTGCACTTGCTCCTGTTCAAATCGATTGATGACATCCAGGAACAGAAAAGCGGTGTGATCGGGCGATCTCTGACGGCCCGCGAAATTGGTGCGCTCGGCGTTTTGCCAGAGACGGTTCGGGACGCGCTTTCACCGATTATCCGGGTCGTCGAGCGCAGCTTTTTCGGCGGGCAAACCGTCAATGAGCGTGGCTGGAAGGAAGCCCGGGCTTCGTATGAGACCTTTGCCTTTGGGGAGGCTTGGGGATGAGCGAGAGATTGCCCCAGACCAACAACCCGTTTCAGGCGCGGACGTCGGCGATCCTGATCGGCGTCGGGACTTTGATGTTTATTGCAATCTTCGCCTTGCTGGCTTGGTCGCCCGATCTCGCCAGCAAGAACCGCGCGGGCCAGCATCCTTATTCTGAATCGGCGCTCGGCTATGCTGGCCTGGTGCGCTTGCTGGAAGCCGATGGCCAGGCCGTGACCGTGTCGCGCCTGCGCAGCACATTAGACTATAATGACGGCCTTTTAATCCTCACGATCCCGGCCTATGGCATGAACCGAGCGAGCGATTTTCAACTCAGCGAAGTTGCCCAACCAGCGCTCTACGTGTTGCCGAAATGGTCTGGCTTTGGCGATCGTGAGAAACCCAGCTGGCAAAAGGATACAGACCTGCTGGCGCGGGACCAGGTGACTTTTCTTGCCCGATTGTTTGACACGGATGCTGAGATTTGGCGCCTGCGTAATCCGGGCGCGATCCGGACGCCCTTCGGCACCCATCGTCCTGAATTTGACCAGCAAATGCAGGTGCTGAACTCCGACAGCCTGATCTCAATCGTTGAAACCCCGGGCGGTACGCTATTGGCGATGATCCCTGGCTCATCGATCTATATCTTGAGTGATCCGGACCTGCTGAACACATTTGGTCTCGCGCATCGCGAAAACGCGCATTTTACCCTGAGCCTGATCGATTGGCTGAAAGACTATCCGGATCAGTCGGTGACCCTGGACGCGACAATTCATGGCTTTGAACGCTCGGAGAGCCTGCTGAGATCGATTTTTGACGTGCCCTTCCTGGGCGCGACCCTGGTTGCATTCGCGACATTGCTGCTAATTGCCTGGGGTGCGTTCATTCGCTTCGGGCCGCCGCTGCCGGAAGATCGGGTGCTGTCCTTCGGCAAGAAAGCACTGGCCGAAAGCTCCGCCGGACTGATCTCTATGGCGCGCCGCGAAGGCCAGATGGCGCCGAATTATGCGCAAACCGTCAAACGTGATCTCGCCAAACGGCTCGGCCTGCCGCCGCAGACCAAGGACCCAACCTTCGCCCAAACCGCTGATCGCCTCGCCGAGCAAAAACAGCTGGACAAGACCTGGACCGAACAAAGCCGCGCGCTGGAAACACCGGCCGCCGGACGCAATGATTTACGAGACAAAGCCCTCAGCCTCTGGCGATGGCGACAGGAGATGAAAGATGGACATTGAGGCAATCAAAGCCCTCGCCGCGCAGATCAAAGGCGAGGTGGGCAAGGCTGTCATCGGACAGGCCGAGACGGTCGACCTGATGCTGACGGCGCTGTTTTCAGGCGGCCATATCCTGCTCGAAGGTCCGCCGGGAACCGCCAAGACCTTGCTGACCCAATGTTTTGCGGCGGCCATCAAGCTCGATTTTGGCCGCATCCAGTTCACTCCCGATTTGATGCCAGGCGATGTGCTTGGCACCAATCTGTTCAACTTCTCGACCAATGAGTTCACGTTGACCAAGGGGCCGATCTTTACCGACATCCTGCTCGCCGATGAGATCAACCGGACCCCACCCAAAACCCAAGCGGCTCTGCTTGAAGCGATGCAAGAGCGCAAAGTGACGATTGATGGCGAAACCTATCCGCTGAATGACCGGTTCACAGTCATCGCCACGCAAAACCCGATCGAACAGCAAGGCACCTATCCGCTCCCGGAAGCGCAGCTTGACCGCTTCCTGTTCAAACACGTCCTCACTTACCCGACGCGCGACGAAGAACTCGAAATCGTCAATGGCCATGGCAATCGATCCGGAATGAAATCGACCCGCTCTTTCGGGGTGGACGCGGTGGTCACCCCGGATCAGCTGGCGGATGCAGTTGCCTCGGTCCAGCAAGTCCGGATCCAGGATGATGTGGTCGCCTATATAGTCGATATAGTCCGCGCCACGCGTGAAACCCCGGCCCTGACGCATGGTGCCAGCCCGCGCGCCGCCGCGGCGATCGCAGCCGCCTCTCGGGCAAAGGCCGCCTTGGACGGACGCGATTATGTGGTGCCAGACGATGTCAAAGCGCTTTCCCTACCAGCTTTGCGGCACCGCGTGATCCTGTCTCCGGCCGCCGAAATCGAGGGCCGCACCACCGATGACACTTTGCGCGAGATTATCGAGCGCACAGCAGCGCCGCGATAAGGAGACCCGAGACCTGTGATTGCCCCGACGCTCCGCGCGATTTGGCTCATGCTGCTCGGCTTGCCGGTCATGCTAGCCATTGCCGTGTTGGCGCCGGCTTTCTGGATCGTTTCGGGGGTTTGGATCGGCGCCTTGTTCGGGGCTTTGCTGCTCGATCTCGCGCTGGCGCCGCGCCGCACGGCCATGCAGGTCCATATCGATGCACCGCCCGTATTGTACATGAACAGCGAGGATCCTGTGACCATTACGCTGCGCGCGGCAAGGGGTCCTTTGCCGTTACAAGTGCACGCGCTCTTGGAAACAAACGCCTTCATTGCGCCGCCAAATGCCACTGTGCTGAAGGGCTGGGCCAATCGCGAGCATCAGTTCACGCGCACCCTGAAACCCATTCGCCGCGGGCGCGGGCAGCTGGTCCAACTTTGGTTGCATTGGACCGGTCCGCTCGGCCTGATCCGGATCAAGCGGGTCGAACCCTTGAACATAGACGTGCCGGTGACGCCAAACACACGCTGGGTTCAGGAAGAAGCCGTGCGGATCTACACGCGCGACGCCGATTTCGGGATCAAGATGCAATTGGAGCGTGGCGATGGCTCGGAATTCGATGCCTTGCGGGAATTCGCGACCGGGATGGATCGCCGCGCGATTGACTGGAAACAATCGGCGCGCCACCGGCAATTGCTGGCCAAGGAATTTCGAACCGAACGCAATCATAATATCGTCTTTGCCTTCGATACCGGGCGCCTGATGTGCGAACCGCTCGGCGGCGTCCCGAAAATCGATCGCGCGATCAATGCAGCGCTATTGCTGGCCTATGTCTCCCTGAGGTCCGGCGACAAGACGGCTTTGTTCGGGTTCGACGCTCAGCCGACCGTGACCAGCAATGTCCTGAGCGGTGTCGGCGCCTTCCCGCATTTGCAGCAACTCGCCTCACGGCTGGATTATTCGGCCGAGGAAGCGAATTATACACTCGCTTTGACCTCGCTGGCCTCACGCCTGGAACGCCGCAGCCTGATCGTCCTATTCACTGATTTTGTGGATACGATTTCAGCCGAACTGATGCTCGAAAATGTCAAACGCCTAATGGACCGGCACCTGGTGATTTTTGCCTGTTTCGAAGATGAGCAACTCGCTGAAATGATCGAAGCTGAACCGGTCACGGCCGACCTTGTGTCGCGGGCCGTGATCGCGGACGGCTTGCTGCGTGAGCGCGAGCTGGTTCTGCGCAAACTCGAGCATCTCGGCGTGCAAGTCATCGAAACGCGGCCCGAGCGATTTAGCGCCGACCTGGTATCGCGCTATCTCGATATTAAGCGGAGGGAAATGTTGTGAGCGATCGGGTCATGAAGTCCTATCGCTTCCGTGAGGAGCGCGAAGCCGATTGGTCAGAGCTGGATCGCATTGTTCAGCAGGCCGAAAAACGCGGCGTCGATGGGCTGACAGACCAGGAACTGGAACAGTTGCCGCATCTCTACCGCCAGGCGGTCTCATCATTGTCCGTGGCCCGAACGATTTCATTAGACCAGAATGTCATCGCTTATCTCGAGACGCTGTGCGCGCGGGCCTATTTCTTTGTTTACGGGACGCGCTCGCGCATGAGTGAACGGATCGCGCAATTCTTCGCGCGCGACTGGGCGGCGGCTGTCAGCGCTGCGAAAGGACCAACCCTGCTGGCCTTTTTGTGCCTGTTTGGCGGCGCGCTACTGGCCTTCTTCCTGACCCTGAGTGACAATGAATGGTATTGGACCTTTCATGGCGGGTGGGACTCGCGCAATCCAAACGCCACATATGCCGAGTTGCGCGCCACTCTGTATGAAGACCGGAGCGATATTGTCGACATGCTTGGCGCGTTTGCGGCACAGCTCTTCTCACACAATAGCGGGATCGCGATTTTTGCCTTTGCGCTCGGCTTCGCGTTTGGTGCCCCGACCGCCATTCTGTTGATCTATAATGGCGTCTATCTTGGCAGCTTCTACGCCGTGTTCTGGCAAAAAGGGCTGGGTTATGAACTCACCGGTTGGCTCTTCATTCACGGTGTGACCGAATTGTTTGCGGTGATCCTGGCCGGCGCCGCCGGCTTCATGATTGGCGGAGCAGTGGCCTTTCCTGGACGAAAAACCCGAATGGAATCGATGCGCGACGCCGGCGACACAGCTGCGATGGTGATCATTGGGGCAGTTATCATGCTGTTCCTGGCCGCCCTTTTGGAAGGCTTCGGGCGCCAGCTCATCAATGATGACGTGACGCGCTATGTGATTGCCGGGACAACGCTGATCTTCTGGTTCGGTTATTTCTATCTGCCGCGGCGTGGGGAGATCGATCGCCGTGACTGAGGCGACGCCCGTTTCCGCCGTTGAAGAAGGCAAGCGCCGCCGCGCGCGAATGCGTGCCCGCCAATATGAGGCCAAACGCATTCGTACTTTAGTGACGCCGGAAGGGGCGGCGCTGAACCTCAAAGTCTCGACCTTTGGCGAACGGTTTGGCGCCTTCATCCTTGATATCGGCATTCAGTTTGCGCTGATGATCGCCGTCGTTGTGGCCATTGGCTTCATTGCCAGCGCCATGCAAATGCAAGGCTGGCAAATTGCCTGGGCGGTGGCCCAGGTGCTGATTTTCTTCATTCGCAATTTCTATTTCATCTTTTTCGAAATTGGCCGCAAAGCCGCAACACCAGGCAAGCGGGCGCTGGGACTGCGAGTCGCCGACCGGAAAGGCGGGCGGCTAACCGCCAATGCGGTCATCGCACGCAATTTCCTGCGTGAGCTTGAATTCTTTTTGCCGCTCTCGGTTGTGTTCAGTTTTGGCGGCGACGGCATCGCGGTTTGGGTGACCTGGCTATTGCTGCTTTGGTGCATGCTCTTCGCGCTCTTCCCGCTGTTCAACAAAGACAAGCTTCGAGTTGGCGACCTGGTGGCCGGAACCATGGTCATCCATGCCCCGAAAGTGCGTTTGTTGAAGGATATTGCGTCAGTCACCCCGGCTCATATCGGCGATACGAGCATTGTGTTTACGCCCGAACAGCTCGGGGTCTATGGCATTCACGAATTGCATGTCCTGGAAGATGTCCTGCGCCAATCTACGCCGGAAATCAAAACCAATGTGGCCAATCGAATTGCCACAAAAATCGGGTATGCGCCGCAAGCTGGTGAAACAGATCTCGCCTTTCTAGAAGCTTTCTACGCAGCCTTGCGGGCACATCTGGAGCAGCGCATGTTGTTTGGCCAACGCAAGGAAGACAAATTCGATCGGCGCTAGCGCGACATCCAGCGATCCTCGACAATCCGAATGGCGTGATCGGCGTCTTTCTTGATCACGATGTCAGCGTGCGCGCGCATCGGCAGGATGTGGTTTTCGAGATTGGGCAAATTGATTCCGGCCCAGACCGATTTTGCAAACTCGATCAGTTCGGGCTCGCTCATGTGCCGAAACTGCGCATAGAAACTGGACGGATCATGTTCGGCCGCGCGCCAGAAGCGCAAGAACCGCTCCAGGAACCAGGCTTCGATATCTTCCAGCTCGGCATCGAGATAAATCAAAAGGTCAGGATGATGCGGGCCGTCCTCGCCGTCACGAGGCCGGAAGCCCAACCCTTCGAGAATGAGAATATCTGACGGCGAGATCGTCCGTGTCAGGGCCGGGTCCGGATCAAAGGTGATGTGGCTGTAACCCGGAAAGTCGGTTGGGGCTGTGCGCGCGTCCGCGATCGCCTTCTGCATGGCCTCATAATCATAGGTTTCCGGAAAGCCTTTGCGTTGAAACAGGCCCTGCTCGCGCAGATAATCGGTCATGAACAAGAAGCCATCGGTCGACACGGTCTCGACACTAAGCGGAGGCTCGAGCGTCATCTCCAGGTGCCGTGCCAACGTGCTTTTGCCGGACGCGACGGATCCGGTGAGCGCCAAAACCAGGCCGTCACCGCCAGCATGAATATCACGAATACGGTCGGCCAGGCCGTCGATCCCGACGGTCATCGGATGGGTTACTTCATCACTCATGCATCCGCTCCGTCAGTCGTCTTTGTCAGATTTTAGAGTGCGCATGCTTAACTGCCAAGGAATGTATCGAGCTGGACCATGAAGTCATCGAATTGATCATGGTGCAGCCAATGACCGGCATCCTCAATCACGCTCACCGTCGCGTTTTGGAACGGTTCCAAACGGCCATCTTTTGCGGGATTCGAAGCCCAGCTGGTGGCCCCATAGACCAGCCAGGTCGGACAGGTGATTTGGGTCCAGAGATGCACAAACTCGTCATGCGGAATGTCGGATGGCGAGCGCCCCATACCCGCCGGATCATAGGCCCAACTGACCGTGCCATCCGGATGCGTGTTGAGACCGGTTTCGGTGAGGTGATGGATAAGGTCATCAGGCAGATGCTGAAACGCGGCCTTCATACGGCTTTTTGCTTCGGCGAGGTCTTTCATCACACGGGGTCGGCGCGAAGAAAGCGACCGTCTTTGCTCAATCCAATTGGTCAGGCGCTCGGTCACGGGTTGGGCTCGCCGCTCGGCCAACATGTTCGGCGAAGGTCCGAGCCCTTCAATCGCCACCAATCTTTCGATCTTGTCCGGAAACAGTCCGGCATAGCGCAGCGTAATATTGCCGCCGAGCGAGTGCCCAATCAGCGTGAAAGACTCCAATTCAAGGGTCTCGACCAAACTGGCCAAGTCGAAGACGTGATCCATGACGCCATAATCACCGTCACTCACCCAGTCGCTTTGGCCATGTCCACGCAAATCATGTGCGATGACCCGATAGCGCGTGGCAAGGCGGGCCGCGACCCGGTCCCAGCTGCGCTTCTGATCACGTCCGCCATGCACCAAGAGCAAGGGCGGGGCGTTCGGGTCGCCCCATTCTGCATAGGACAGGGTGAGGCGTTGCGAGACAAAGGTGGCGTGGCGGTCGGGAGCAGTCATGCGGCTTAGCTAATCTGCCTCGCCGCACCTGACGAGCCCTGCTGCCGCGGAAACCTTGTAAGTCGGATGCAGGCTTGCCACATGGCCGCCTTCCTTCTTATGGAGAGCGCGATGACGCAATCAAACATCCCGATGGACGATTTTGTCGCCGGTTTCAGCCCACAGGGCTTGCCGGTGCGTGGCCGTGTAATCCGATTGTCGGAAGGGACGATATCGCCAATCCTGAAGCGCCATGCCTATCCGGACCATCTCGCCGAGATCCTCGGTGAAGCCGTCATGCTGTCCGCTTTGGTCGGCTCCGGCATGAAGTTTGATGGCAAGATCCTCGCACAAGCCGAGGGCGATGGTCCGGTCTCGATGCTGGTCGGGGAATATACCAAAGCCGGCGGATTGCGCGGCTATGCCCGGCATGAACCGGAGCGCTGGGCCTGGCTCGACAAGGTCAATAAGGGCGAGAAGCCGCACATGCCGCAATTGTTCGGCGCCATGGGACGGCTGGGCTTGATGATTGTCTATGCCAATACCGATCTCAAACCGTATCAAGGCATTGTGCCGCTGGCCAAAGGCTCGCTGGCCCAGTGCGCAGAGGATTATTTCCGCCAGTCAGAGCAGGTCGAAACCAAATTGCGCCTCGCCGTTCAGCGCGATGTTACGGGTTCGTGGCGCGCAGGTGGAATGATGATCCAGAAGATTGCTGGCGACCTGGCGCGCGGTGATACTGACGAAGGTTGGCGCGAGGCCGAGGCATTGTTTTCAACCCTGACAGATGAAGAATTGACGGATCCGGCGCTGCCCGCGCCCGATCTCATTTATCGCCTGTTTCATGAAGGCGGGGTCGCGATGGACAGCGATGCTCAGGTTCTCGACGATATCTGCACCTGTAATCGCGACCGTCTCGTCGGGACCTTACAAGGCATGGCCGATGAGAGCCTGCGTGACATGGTGGAGCCGGATGGGACACTGAAAGTCGACTGTCAGTTCTGTTCCCGCTCCTACTCGATTGATATTGATGAAGTGACTAGCGCCGCAAATTAGGCAACCGCTTGCAAAGGGGGCGGCGCCCAGCGTTCATCGCTATATTTTTTCAGGAATGGAGCGATGCGGGCATTGCCCTGATCCTTGCGTGCTTCAAAGGCCGGGGCCAACAACGTGCTGGGCGCATGTCCGAACTGGCGTTTGACCACGCCATTGAAGGATAGCATCGAGCTGAATCCCCAGCGCTCCGACGCGGCGAGAATCGCGCCCCGCACCTGCTCTGCATTAGCGATATCGACCAGGGCCCGGAACACACGGCGATCGCGAATATGCGCGCGGACCCCGCCCACGTCCTCAAACATGCGGTAAAGCGATGCCCGTGACACGCCAAAATGGCGCAATAGTGTGCTCACGTCCAGTTCGCGATTCCGCAAATTGGCTTCGATGAAGCGGCAAATCTGGCGGCGCATTGCTTCGCGGGCGTGGCGCCTGACATCCTCGCGTTGGGGCGAGGCGCCCATCGCGATTTTCAACAGCGAGATCAACCGGAAAATGTCATCCGTGGCGACCACGCGGTCACCACGTTTGAACCCGGCATACAGCTCGTCCCATTCCTTGAATAGCAGCTGGCCCATCGTGCCGTGCGGCCGGAACATCTGATGGTGCGCGCGCTCGCCTTCAGCCAGCCCAAGCGCCGCCCTGGGGATCATGATGTCTTGTCGGACCGAATGTGTGGCGATGGAATGGAAGACCAACCTTTGATCAACCACCCGGATCGCACCTGGGCCATCGCAATGGTCTTCATCGCCGCGCAAACCATACTCATTGCCGCTGATAAAGCGCTCGAACCCGACCATGGGTCCGCCATTCTGGACGTGTTCTTTTGTCCCTTCGAACATGAACGGTCCGAGCTCGCATTCCAGAAATACGCAATTGGCCGCGCTCCAGAACTGTCCGGCAAAACGACTGGCACCTTCATCGCCGGCAAAGGGCGCAGCATTCCAAGCGTCTCGGGTACCCTCAATGAATTCGGCAGCCGAAAGATCATGTTGGGCGTACTCTAAAGACTCAATGCCACGATTGGACATGTTCAAGCTCCTCTTCGTCCCGGAGCGAGTGCATCCCTCGCTCTTCTTTGATACCGAAGATACGACGACTTAAAGCTTGTTCATTATCACCGTGTCTCAAACTTGGGCCTGGCGCAAGGAGACGCGCAACTGCCCAATATTATTCGGAAAATAACCACTTCATGTTAGGTCTGGGCGTCTGGAGGCCAATCATATGAGCGATATACCTGCCTTACGTTTGGATGGCTTTTTGCCTTACCGATTATCGGTGTTGTCAAATGCGGTATCTGCCAAGATCGCGAAAATCTATCAGCAGGAATTCGATCTTTCGATCTGGCAATGGCGGATCATTGCCGTGCTTGGCGAACGCAAAGGTCTGACCAGCACTGAGGTCGCGCAGCGCACGCTGATGGATAAACCAACCGTCAGTCGCGCCGCTGCCAGCCTGATCGAACGCGGTATTCTCGAGCGTCATATAGACCGGGATGATCGACGCCGCGCGCCGATGCGTCTAACCGATGAAGGCGAAGCCATCTATGCGGCAGTGCTCCCGCGCGCGTTGGAGAGCGAACGCGAATTACTCGACGCGCTCAGCCCCGACGAAGCCGCAACGCTGCACCGTTTATTAAGCCGATTGTCGGCTGTGGCATCCCCCGATATGCCTCTTTGGGGTGAGGACGAATAAGGACAAGGGCATGGCGAGCGGGATTACGGATGCGATTTTCTCAGCGCTGGTTTCCCAGCGGCCTGAGTTCAAGAATGCGATGAAAGTCTGGACCGACGTGCTGGAGCCTGCTCTGGCCGCGCGCGAGCGGGAACGACGCGCGATCATTGCCAAAGCCCGGCAGCGGACGATGTGGACCGGGTTGGCGATTGGCGCGATTGCGCTCGTCATCCTGGTGTTCACAAATGGCGCAGCCGCGCTTTTCACACTGTTTGGCGCGGTTGCTGTGACCGCGATCGCCAGTGCCGCGGCCTGGGTGCCGCTGTTCCGGGTCAAATCAGAGACCAAGCAATTGGTGGTCGGCGCCGCGGCCGAATCCTTCGGATTCAAATATGAGACCCTGCACCCGGATGTCAGCGGCGTTTCGGACTGGAAATCGGCGGGCGAATGGATCAAGGCCCAAGCCTCGCAAACCCAAGCTGCCAGTCAATTATTTGGCGGCAAGGACGACTCCCCTCCACCGACTCCCGCTTTCGAAGTCCTTAAGGAAGCGCGTCTCTTGCCGGGTTATGACAATCGCAAGTTTGAAGACCTGATCGAAGGCGATCGTGCCGAAACTCATTTTTCGCTGGTCGAGTGTAAACTGACCGAAGAGCAAGGATCGGGCAAGAACCGGCGCACCGTGACAACGTTTCAGGGTCTGCTCTTCCATATAGAATATCCCCAGCGTTTTCTCGGGCGCACCCTGATTGCGCGGCAAGGCTGGTGGAAAGGTTTTTTCGGCGACAAGACGCTGCAAAAGGTCGATCTGGTGGCGAAGGAACTGGAAGACAATTTCACCATCTATTCGAATGACCAGGTTGAGGCGCGCGCCTTGTTGACCCCCGACAGAATGGAGCGCCTGATCGCCCTCGAACGTCATTTCAAGGGGGGCAAGCTACGCGGCATTTTTGAAGGCGATCATCTCACCCTGGCGCTTGAGGCAGATGATCAGTTTGAAGCTGGCTCGGTTTGGAAACCTCTGGTCGATCCGGATCGCTATGTCAGCGCGCTGACCGAAATCGGTCTGGTCTGCGATGTCATTGACGGCTTCCTGACGCGCGAATGGGTCAAAGACAAATTGTAGTTAAGCCAGCACAGCCGTTTGGCGAATGCCGTCCGAATACGGTCTCGGAATTGCATTGAATTTACTCTGTGGGCGAAGGTTAATCTTGAACTTGCTGTGCAAGGTTAAGTGTGGGTGCATGAGGTAAGTCTATGTCAACGCGTGTGATACGGGACGTTGAAACAAAAGCGAGCGCTGTCCAAGCCGAACGCGCGGCTGCGCCAAAAACCCTCAAAATCCCCGTCAATAATGCCGTTCACGTGAATGCAGCACGGCTTCCAAGCCGCCGCATTCCATTGCGGTTTGCCGGTATTCGCTTCGCCCTGAAGTGGCTCGATATCATCGTGGCAGGACTGATATCCAGCTATTTTCTGCTTGCCTCAGGCGCAGGCTTCCTGTTCGCGTCAGTGTATCAATTTACACCATTCGCCCTCATTCCGGTGGTCTTGTCATGGAGTTTGAGGACAGCAAACGCTTATAATTTGGGCTTTAATCGCGGGATTCTCGACCATGTCTTGACCGCTGCCTATGGTTCTGGGATCCCACTCGCCGTGCTCGGGCTCGGCATCAGTCTGATCTATCAGCAGGATGTGGCGCCGTTTGCGGTCACCGCGATTTTTGCGACTTGGTTGGTAGTCAATTGCATTCACATTCATGTCCTGGTGATTGGTCGACATCTCGCGCGCGCGGGCTGGATCAGCGAGAATGTCGTGATTGTCGGCGCCACAGAGAATGCGCAGCGTTTGATTGAGAGAAATGCCAAAACCCGCGAGCTAAACATTGTCGGGATCTTTGATGACCGTTTGTCGCGCGCCCCGATATCTATGTCCGGCGCACCCCTGCTCGGCCGCCTCGATGATTTGTTCGACTGGGGTCGACTTCCGGAGATTGACCGGGTGATCGTGACCGTGACGTCCGATGCGCGGCATCGGGTCCGCAGCCTGATTGATCGTTTGCGGATTTTGCCTCAACGCGTTGTGCTTTTGCTCGACTTGGATGGTTTCGATCCAGAAACTGAAAGCTTGGCCAAGATCGCTCATTCGCCCGCCGCTTATGTGTCTGGCAGTCCACACGACGCTCGGCGCGCCGTCTCGAAACGCGTGTTCGATGTGGTTTTAGCGAGTCTGATGCTGGTCGCCTTCAGCCCAATCCTGCTCGCCCTGGCAATGGCGATCAAACTGGAAAGCAAAGGCCCGGTTATCTTTCGGCAAAAGCGACATGGTTTCAACAATCAGATCATCCGCGTGTGGAAGTTCAGATCTATGTACCATGATCCCCTCGCAGCGGAACGCATTTCGCAACAGACGATCGCGGACGATCCGCGCATTACCCGAATCGGTCGTTTGATTCGACAAACCTCAATTGATGAATTGCCACAGCTTTGGAATGTGTTGAAAGGCGAAATGTCTATCGTTGGGCCGCGGCCGCATGCGGTGGGGATGACCAGTGAAGAACAAGAGGTGCAGAACATTGTCGGCGATTATGCGCACCGCCATCGGGCCAAGCCGGGGATTACCGGTTGGGCCCAGATCAATGGCTCGCGTGGCCCTGTCCACACCAAGGAATTGGTGCGCGAGCGCGTCCGGCTTGACATGGAATATGTTAATCGATCGTCCTTCTGGTTTGATTGCTATATCATGCTGATGACCCTGCCCCGGCTGTTCGGCGACGCGACGAGGGTGCGCTGACTATGACGGCCCGAAGACTGCGTTCAGACCTCCAAAAAAAGCTCGGATGTGATTTGATTTCAAAAGTCGGCATGACGTCTGAAGGCGAAGAAGTCATGACCAACTCAAAGCCCGGTGATGCCCGGATCACGATTTGTGTGCCGACCTGGAAAGACAGCGCAGACGCCCTCTTATGCAGCCTCGCACGCTTGCCGGGCGCAGATCAATGCACGCTCCTGATCTTCGATGATGGCTCGGTAGATTCAGATCTAACGCGGCAGTTGGCGCGGCACATCTTGCGCTATCCCGGTCCCGCGCGCTTGGTCTCAGCGCCCAAGAATTGCGGGCGCAGCCATGCTCGTAATCGTTTGAAATCCCTCGCCGAAACGGATTGGATCCTATTTCTCGATGCCGATATGCAACCGGATGACGAGGATTTCCTCAATCGCTATCTCGATGCGATCGACGTCAACAAATCACCGGCTCTGGTTGCGGGCGGCTTCAGCCTCGAGCATATCCGTCCGACGCAGGAAACACATCTTCACGCCGCGCAAGCGGCGATGTCAGAATGCATCACTGCTGAGTACCGGGCGCTCGAACCGGGCCGTTATACATTCACTTCCAATATTTTGGTGCATCGCGACGTGTTGACCGAAATCGAGTTTGATCCGGGCTTCACCGGGTGGGGCTGGGAAGATGTCGATTGGGGATTACGGGTCGCTGCAATTTACCCAGTGCTGCACATCGACAATACCGCCACGCATCTCGGTCTCGACAAGGATGAAGTGCTGATCGAAAAATACGCCACCTCAGCCGACAATTTTGTTCGGCTGGTGGAACGTCATCCTGATACAATGGAAGCGACCCCCCTGTATCGCATGGCCCGCGTGTTCAGTATTTTGCCATTCCAAAGCCAATTGAAACAGGCCTTTCTGGCCCTGACGCGCAAGCACAGTTTGCCGATCCGGTTGCGCCTGATCGCGTTGAAATTGTTTCGCGCTTCGGTTTATGGGGCGCGACTATGATCAGCGTTGTTATCCCGACCTTCAACCGCCCAGAGGGCCTGAAGCGCGCAGTTCGCAGCCTGTTTGGGCAAAGTCTGGTAAGGTCTGGGTTCGACCTCATCATCGTCGACAATACGCCCGACGCGACGGCTGCCGCCACAATTGCTGAACTTCGTGAGGCCTGCCCCGACACCGTGACATTCATTTCTCTCCACGAACCGGCACCCGGGGTCGCCAATGCGCGCAACATGGCGATGAGCGCGGTAAAGTCCGATTTGGTCGCTTTCTTGGACGATGACCAGTCCGCCCCCATCACTTGGCTGGAAGATTTGCTCGAAAACTATGCCGCCTTTCCGGCCGCTGTTACATTCGGGCCGGTGCTGACCAAACTCCCGACAGGACAGCGTCGTCACCGAACCTATTTCGAGGCATTCTTTGCCCGGGATCCACACTTTGAATCGGGGTACATAGAGGCCTCATATGGCTGCGGCAATGCCCTGGTCGACTTCGCCAAAATACCGGGCGGGCCGCCCTGGTTTGATGTTGAAATGAACGAGATTGGTGGCGAGGATGATCTTTTGTTCCAACGCGCCCGTCGGGCTAATCAAAAATTCGCCTGGGCCGGTGAGGCCAAGGTCTGGGAACATCCACCCAGCAACCGCATCTCTTTGCGATACACATTGAAACGTGCGTTTTCCTATGGACAGGCGCCGATCACGCTGGCGCGGAAACAAGGGCGCAAGCGCCTTGATCTGATTGCACTTTGGATGGCTATCGGCGCCGGTAAGGCCGTTTGGCATGGCGCCCAATGGGGCGGCCTCAGCCTGATTCGACACCCGGCTCGCGTATATCAATTGGATCGAGCCGTGCGCGGTATTTCAAAAGTTTTTTGGTGGATCGATTTACGCTTCTACGGCGCCGCCGCGCTTAAAGCTGCGCCTGTCAAACCGGAGCCAGAGTGCGCACCACCGCTCGTCGTGAAGGCTGAGCAGGTTTAATCATTGCGACCCCACGCGGGCGCATAGCGAGTTTGGCAGCGATCGCCACATAGAGCACCCAAATGATCGAGTTCTGCTGCAGAGATGTGCTTTCCGACAGGCTGAACAGAAAAAATTGCGCGCAATAACCGAGCGCGAGGATGCCGGTCCAAGTGCCGATCGAAGCCAGTACAGCCCGAATGACGGTCAGAAGAAAATCCAATATCAGCAACACCAAACCAACCAGGCCCAGTGCAAGGGTCACCTCGAACCATCCATTGTGCGCGGTCGGCGCATCCCATTGCAATGTCTCCCGGACCCAATTTCCAGGATCACTGTCCGGCGACCAGAACGCACCATAGCCGTATCCGAATAGAGGTCGCTGCTCGATATAGTCGACCAAGGCAATCCAGATATCGGTGCGTCCCGTAAGGGTCATATCTCGGCCGAGTAGCTGAAACACCAGCTCGGGCGCAAAGATCAGGACAGCAAGGCCCGCCGCGATCATCAAGACGCCTACCCAGAGTGTGGCGAGACCTGTCAGCATGCCGCGCTTCATCCAGGCCCCGAGGCCGAGCACGCCAAGTCCGAGGATCAGGCCAAGTAGCGCCGTCATCGACGTACTCAGCACGACCAGGCCCGAACTGAGCAGAACCAGGCTGGCCCAGTATCCTCGGTACTTGCGGTCCATAATGATCAGAAAGGCCCCGAACAATGCCGCACGCGCCATCATGCCGCCAAGCTGATTCTTTTCGTAAAACAGACCCTGCCAGGCCCCGACATGAACCTCCTGCATACGTCCAAACGAGGGAGACAACAGTCCGGTGAAGAAACTCGAAAGCGCAATAATAAACCACGTCAATGCGATCGCCCGCAACATGGTCTGCCAGCTATATCGCGTACCGAGATAAAGGCCGGCAATCGTCGTCATGAAAATGGCGAGGCTCCGCCTTTGGGTCAGGCCGGGCTCAATTGACCAGGTGAAAGACACCGCGCACACAGCGATCAATCCCAGCAGGAAAGGCAGCCTCAAACTGACGCGGGCAATATCCTTGACTTTCCACAGCATGCCAGCGAACGCCACCGCATAAACGGGTAGCCATAAATAGCGGAGCAGCGGCGATCCATCTGAGGACTGATCACTGGAGACCAGGCGCGGAAGGATCCCCTCACTGAAAATCAAAAGGATGACGATCAGAAGCGCAAATTCGAGACGCCCGACAGGCGTCTGTG
The DNA here is from genome assembly GCA_024743315.1 of Hyphomonadaceae bacterium. GTDB lineage: Bacteria > Pseudomonadota > Alphaproteobacteria > Caulobacterales > Hyphomonadaceae > Henriciella. The sequence goes on along the minus strand of JANSWU010000001.1, from coordinate 795,505 downwards.
GTGCCATAGTGTAGGAATTAGGCGCTGAAACGGTTTGCGAACCTGGCATCGGCCTTCACCCTGTTCAGTACCGCCCCGATCACGCGACCATTTTTCGCTTCCAGCTCACGTCGCGCGCCATCAATCTCGTTCGGGGTTGTATGATCTGCTTCGACCACGAGGATGGTCCCATCGGCAATACCTGCCATGGTCAGTGCGGCGGATGATTGTTCGAGGGCTGGTGCATCGATGATTACCCACCCCGCCATTTCACGCAGTGCCCGCCACCAATTTGGAGAGTCTTGCAACAGAACGCGCTGACCGGACTTTAACCGTTCGCCGCGGAATCGGGTAACAAGCAGCGGCAAGCCATCAATATCGTGGGCGGTGAGCAGCCGGTCCTGATGGGCATCCGCCACGCGCGGAATCACTGTGTAGATCGGTGTTTGACGGAGGGAGGCATCATACGCGCGTCCAGGTTGGCCGACATCTCTGGCGAAGCCACTTTTGAAGCCGCGATAGACCGGGTTTCGGCGCAAATCCAAATCGACCAACCAAACAGGTTTTTCAGAGCGTAGCGCGGCCATACAAGCAAAGCTGGCGGCCATGCTGGTCACCCCTTCACCGCGCAGGGCGGACGTGAACATCAGCACCCGCGCCCCGCCAGGGGCTGGGCTGAGCCGCGTGGCGGCCCGCCAAACCGGGTCTAGTTCTTTGCGAAGGTCGTGCATTTGCCGTCATACTGAGAGTCTTAGCCGCCAGCGCTAGCATGATCTTGGTTAATGGGAGTTTGCGTTCTGATAATGCTTAGACGGCGCGAACGGTCCCCAAAACTGGCAAGCCGACTGTGTTTTGCAGCGATGCAGGGGTCGAAAACCCGCGTCGGGTGAAGGTTCGCATCAGCCCTGCGATCAAGGCTGTGAAGCCAGCGAACAGAAGCGCCAATACAGCGACAGGTAGTTTCAAACTGTTGCCTTCGATCGGCACCGTGGCGGGCTCGGTGACTTTGACGCTGTCGGCCTCCTGACTGGTCAATCCAGCGACGGTGCCTTCGCGTTGCTCACGCTCTGCGACGGTTCGAATGCTGGCTTCGATGAGATCGCGATTGCGTTGCAATTCATTCCATTCAGGCTCGAGCGTGGTGAATCGATTGAGCTTATCTTCGACCGCGCGCAATTGGCGTTGAAGCTCAGCCCGCTGTTCGTTCAGCGAAGCGGCTTCGGCTTCAGAAGTGTTGAGCGCCGTTTCAAGCGCTTGATAAGTCGGATTGGGGCCACGCCGAACCGTTCCAACCGGCCTGTCCTGCGCCGCGAGGAATTCGCGAAGCTCATCAATCTGCCGGTCAATCGACTGCACGCGGCGACTGTCGGGCGTGTAATTGACCAGCGCTTGATTGCGTTCAATCTCCAGCTCGCGCAGCCGCTGCGCGCTGGAATCCTCGACATAAAGATCCTGTTCCGGCGCGGTGGCCTGCAATTGTGTCCGGGTTCGGCCGACTTGACCCTGCACCGCGCTGGCGCGGGCATTGACGTTGAACAGCTCCGTCGAGATGGCCGCATACAGGCTCTGCGCCGTAGAGCGTTCACTGGCAAAATCGCGAATGTCATTGTCACGCAGGAATTGCGCGATTTCGGCCTCGATCTCCAACAGCTCTCCCTCAAACCGTTTGCGTTCGGCGCGCAGCTGATCCACCGGGCGGCTGCCAAACAATTCGGCGCGTCGTTGCAAGTACACCGCCATGGCAGCGTTCAGGATCTCAGATGCGACTTGCGGATCCTTGTGCTTGAATCCAACCGCGATGATGTTTGAGTTCGGAGACGCGTTCGACCAGAGATTCTTTTGCAGGGCTTCGACACCCTTCTGGAAATACTCAAACTCGACGGCCTCTCTCAAAGCCGGATCGGTTTTGGCGATTTCCCTGTCTTTGGCTTTGGCAAGATCGGGATAGATACGGTCGAGCGGGAACCGCGCCAGAGTTCGTTCAGCCACGAGCTGGGTCTGCAAAATCTGCAATTCGCCTTGAATCACTTCCTGAATACCAGGACCGGGATCAAAGCTCGGATCACTTAATATGGAACTGGAGCGCACTTCATCACCCGAGGTGACATAAAGCGCGGAACGCGACTCAAAGGTTTTCGGCATCTGAAACGCCAAGAGGAGGCCCAGAGCGAAAATTGGAATCCCAATCAGCATCATCAGCCATTTGGCGCGCCACAATTGCAGGAGAATATCGGCCATGCCGAGCCGCGGGCGCGCCGGCACAAAGCCAGCGTCCATCTGAACAGCCCCAGACGGGCCCCAGTCAGAAAGGTCGGTCATCCGAGTCGGCTCCGAGCGCGCATTCCTTGGATTTCTTCATACGCGCTTGATACTTCCTTAAACATTAACACGGACGCTCATGGACGGATAATTTACCATAGATGCGCGCCATGAAACCTCTGCTCGGCCTCGCTTTGCTCGCGATTATACTCTCGGCGTGTCAGGCCAAGGCCCCGATTGAATCCGATCACTTTCCACAAAAGGAGTGGCGGCACGAGGATGGCGCAGATGCCTATTACTTGTTAGCGCCCGGCGATCAGCTCGAAGTCATTGTTCACACGGCGCCAGAGCTAAGCCGGACGGTGACCATTGGGCCGGACGGCCGCTTCCGGATGCCCTATTCGGATCCCATTGTTGCGGCTGCGCGCACGGTCGAACAGGTGCGGGCGGGCGTCCAGTCTGCCATGGCCACCGAATTGAACAATCCGGATATAGATATCTTGTTGGCGAGCACCGGGTCTCAACGCGTGTTTGTCGGCGGCGATGTCGCCAATCCCGGCTTGATCGACATGCCCGGCCTGATCGATCCCTTGCAAGCGATCATCATGGCGGGCGGGGTGACCGATACGGGGCGGGCGCAGACGGTTATTCTGATGCGGCGGATGCCAGGCGGCGAGGTGAAATCGGCTGTGTTTGATTTGAAGGCGGGCATCTACGATCCGAGCCTCGCCGATTGGGCGCCGCTGCGCCGGTTTGATGTCGTCTATGTCACCCGCAAGCCGATCGCAGATCAGAACCTTTTTGTCCGGCAATACATTCGCGATGCCCTGCCGATCGATTTCTCTCTGTTCTATGATATTGCGGGCAATAACCGCTAATCAGGCCTTTTACCTGATCTCAGAAGCGCTTATGCGATGAGGAAACTCAAGACACAGGAGCTTCCCATTATGGCGGACGCCGAAAATACAATCCTCATGGAAACCTCAAAAGGCACAGTCACCATCGAACTGCGCCCGGATCTTGCCCCTGGCCATTGTGATCGTATCCGCGAACTGGCCCGCGAAGGGTTTTATGACGGGATCATATTCCACCGTGTGATTGATGGTTTCATGGCGCAAGTCGGGTGCCCGAACGGCACGGGCATGGGCGGCTCGGACAAGCCGAACCTTCAAGCGGAATTCAACGCTGAACCGCACGTTCGGGGAATCTGCTCAATGGCTCGCACAAACCAGCCGCACAGCGCCAATAGCCAGTTCTTTATCTGCTTTGACGATGCCCGCTTCCTCGACAATCAGTACACGGTCTGGGGCAAAGTCACCGAGGGCATGGATGTGATTGACCAACTCGCCAAAGGCGAGCCGCCGCGCAATCCGGATTCCATTGTCTCTATGAAAGTTGCTGCAGACAGCTAAGGTTCAGGGTCAATCAGTGAGACTGGACGAATGGCTGCGGCACAAAACAGACGGAGTTTGAGATGGTGGAGCGGGCGCCTGCTCGGCTCCCGCATCGCGCGTCTGATCTTCGCATCCAACCTTGCCGGTCTGATCATTCTGATCATCGGGGCCATGGTCCTGAACGAGATGCGCGCAACATTCGTCGTCTCGAAAAAGCAGGACCTGGTCGGACAGGCGCAATTATTGTCCAATCTGATTGGCGATGATGCGGCCTATGGCGAGCCTCAGCCGATCCTCGATGACACGCTGGCCAAGGATGTCATGGCCTCCTTGTCCTTGCCGCCGACCATGCGCGGCAAGATTTATGACCTGGAGGGCAATCTGGTTGGCGACAGCTATTTCCTGTCAGACCGGGTGATTGTCGAGAACCTGCCACCGCTACAGGATCCCGATCGCCTGACGGTCTGGAGCAAAGGCCTGTCCGAATGGGCGGTTTCGGTGCTTGGCTCGTTTCGCCCCTCTGAGGGCGAAGATGCAGTGCGCACACTGACCTTTGAGGAAGAGTTTGCCGAGGCGCTGATCGGCAATGAGGCCGCCAGCCAGCGTTTCAATGATCGTGGACAGCGGATCATTTCGGTGTCCTTGCCGATCCAGCACGTATCCGCCGTCGTCGGGGTCCTGACCCTGGAATCGAATGATATTGACGCGATTATCCGCGCCGAACGAGCCGCGCTGATCCCGTTCATTGCCGTGGCCATTCTGGTGGCACTTATCACTTCAGGTTTGCTGACCATCGGGATCGCCAATCCACTGCGGCGCTTGGCCAGCGAGGCCGACAAGATCCGCTCCGGCTCGAGCAGCAAGCTTGATCTCGAACGGATTGCCAAGCGCCATGATGAAATCGGGCATCTCGCGCAATCGGTCGAAGCCATGACCGAAGCCCTGTTCGAACGGATCACGGCGAATGAATCCTTTGCCGCTGATGTGGCGCATGAGCTTAAAAACCCGCTGACCTCTATTCGCTCGGCGGTTGAAACCTCGGAAATGGTCAAGGACGATCCGGCGGCGCTGGAAAAGCTGCGCAAGGTCATGGCCCAGGACGTGAAGCGGCTTGATCGACTGATCACGGATATCTCAAACGCGTCACGCCTCGAGGCAGAAATCACGCGAATCCCAACCGAGCGGCTGGATATTTCACGTTTCGTGCGGGATGTGGTGCGCACCTATGAAGGGCTCGAGCATCAACGCAATGTCAAAGTCGAGTTCAAGGACGCGACCATGGATGCTGGCCTCACCGTCCGCGGTCGCGAGGGTCCTTTAGGCCAAGTGCTGCGCAATCTGATCGACAATGCGCGGTCTTTCTCGCCCGAAGGCGACTGTGTCACTGTTATTCTGGAACAAGGGAGGCAAGGCCCTCAGACCACTGCCAAAATCCTGGTCGAGGACAATGGCCCAGGGATCCCGGAGGACAAGCTCGAAAAGATCTTTGACCGCTTTTACACTGATCGGCCGGAAGGCGCTGCGTTCGGCAACAATTCCGGGCTCGGCCTGTCGATTGTCGCGCAAATCGTGACCACACATATGGGGACCGTCGTGGCTGCAAACCGCGAGTCCGGCGGCGCCCGATTCACCATCGAATTGCCTGCCAGCTGAGGCGTTTCGCTTTCTACATGAGAATTGAAGCCGCCTATTGAGAATGAGAGCGAGTTGTGCTATACAAAATCGTCACAACACCATATCCGAGCCATGCTTAAGTCGGCACTGAACGAGAACTCTCGCCGGCTACGTGGCTCGTTTGCGTAGAAGAAGAGGTCCCCACATGGCAACAGCAGATGCGGCAACGAAGCTAGATTTCCAAGCTGGACAGAAAATCGTGTACCCGGCGCACGGTGTCGGAACCGTCACCGCGATTGAGCAGCAGCAAGTCGCTGGCATGACCTTGGAAGTTTATGTTGTCTCGTTTGACCAGGACAAAATGATCCTGCGCGTGCCGACCAATCGTGCGATTGCGTCAGGAATGCGCGCCCTTGCAGGCTCTAAACTGGTTGACGATGCGCTCAAAACACTCGGCGGCAAAGCCCGGATCAAGCGGACCATGTGGTCTCGCCGAGCCCAGGAATACGAAGCCAAGATCAATTCTGGCGATCTGATTTCAATTGCGGAAGTCGTGCGCGACCTGCACCGCATGGAAGATCAACCCGAGCAATCTTACTCTGAGCGTCAGCTCTATGAGAGTGCGCTGGATCGCATGGCCCGCGAATTGGCTGCGGTTGAAAGCATTGATCACAGCTCGGCTATGGATCGCCTGGCTGAGTCGCTCGCGAAGAAGAAGAAAGCCGCCTGAAAGGGCGAGCCGGATAGCGGCGAAGAGACTTAAGGAAAGCCCCGCCGAACCGGCGGGGTTTTCCGCTTTTAGAGCGCTCGAAAATTTTTCAAGAAAATTTTTGATCCACTCTCGGAAACCTTTCGTAAAGACCTATGAACACCCTCTTAAAGGGTATGGGAGGTCGAATGGCGAATTCAGTTCAATCCAGCGGAAATCCGGACCGGCGTTTCGTTCGAAAGGCGATGAAAGCGCCAATGCTCGAAGCCGAACATGAATTGGATCTTGCCCGAAGATGGCGCGATCACGAAGACGAGCGTGCGCTGCACGAATTGACTACGGCCTACATGCGTCTGGTTATCTCCATGGCCTCCAAGTTTCGTCATTATGGCCTGCCGCTCGCTGATCTCGTCCAGGAAGGCAATGTCGGCCTGATGCAGGCTGCGGCGCGATTTGAACCTTCCCGCGAGGTCCGCTTCTCGACCTATGCCGCCTGGTGGATCCGATCCTCTATTCAGGATTATGTGCTGCGCAATTGGTCGATTGTTCGCACCGGGACGACCGCGGCGCAGAAATCTCTTTTCTTCAATCTGCGACGTCTGCGCGCCAAGATTGATGATACGGGCGACGCCATCATGACCGCCGAGAACAAGAAATGGGTCTCGGAGCATTTGGGTGTGCCAGAGCGCGATGTGGAAACCATGGCCTCTCGCCTGTCGGCGTCGGATCGTTCCCTGAATGCGCCCCTCGCCGTCGACGGCGATGCACAATGGCAGGACCTCTTGCCAGATGAAAGCGCGACCCCGGATCAGGTCGTGATGGAAGAGCGCGACAATGCCAAGCGCAAAGAGTGGATCGCAGAGGCCCTCAAGGTTCTCAACGAACGCGAAACGCTGATCATTTCAGAGCGCCGCCTGACCGATGATAGCGTGACCCTGGAAGTGCTTGGCAAACGGCTCGGCATCTCAAAGGAGCGGGTCCGCCAAATCGAGCACCAGGCTTTGAACAAGCTCAAGAAGACGCTGACCAAGATGGTCGGCGACCCGGAAAAAGCCGGACTGATCCCCACGACCTGAACTTCCCTCAGTTCAGCTCATCCTGGCTTCGCAAGTTAAAGCTTGCGAAGCTGTTTTTTCATTCCCACATGAGGTCTGAACGGGTCGCCGCTGAGCGGGGCTCGCAACAGAAACCTATTCCGCGCGACAGCTGTTGGCGGAGCCATGATCTGCCTTTGAAAGGGGATGAGAGATGAATTTTGATACCTATACCGAACGCGCCCAGAGTGTTTTGCAGGCGGCCCAGACCGCGGCCCTCGCCAACTCCAATCAGCTTTTCTTGCCTGAGCATATTCTCAAGGCCATGCTTGAGGATCGTGATCAGCTCGCGGTCAATCTAATCCGCGCGGCCGGGGGCCAGCCAGAACGTGTGGTCCAAAGTCTCGAAACGGCCTTGCGCGCGATCCCGAAAGTCAGCGGCGGTCAGGGCGGACTGCGACTCGATCAAAGTACCGCCAAACTGTTCGCTGACGCAGAAGCCGGCGCCAAGAAAGCCGGCGACAGCTTTATCACGGTTGAGCGCATGTTGATCGCGCTGGCGAACCTCAAGGACAATAAGGCGGCACAGGCGCTTGTTGAGGCTGGCGTGACGGCGAGCCTGCTCGAAGCCGCGGTCACGCAACTGCGCCAGGGCCGCACGGCCGATAGCGCCAATGCCGAAGAAGGCTATGAAGCGCTGAAGAAATATACGCGCGACCTCACCGCAGACGCTCGGTCCGGCAAGCTCGACCCAGTCATCGGCCGCGACGAAGAAATCCGCCGTGCGATCCAGGTCTTGTCGCGTCGTACCAAGAATAACCCGGTCCTGATCGGGGAACCCGGTGTCGGTAAAACCGCGATCGCAGAAGGACTTTCGCTGCGCATCGTTAATGGCGACGTGCCCGAAAGCCTCAAAGATAAACGCCTGCTCGCCCTCGATATGGGCGCCCTGATTGCGGGGGCAAAATTCCGCGGCGAGTTTGAAGAGCGCCTCAAATCCGTGCTCAAGGAAGTCGAGCAGGCCGAGGGCGGGATTGTTCTGTTCATCGACGAAATGCACACGCTGGTCGGGGCCGGCAAAACCGATGGCGCCATGGACGCCTCTAATCTGATCAAGCCGGCCCTGGCGCGCGGCGAATTGCACTGTCTCGGCGCGACCACGCTGGACGAGTATCGCAAATATGTCGAAGGCGATGCGGCTTTGGCGCGGCGCTTTATGGCGGTCTATATTGACGAACCGACAGTCGAAGACACGATCTCGATCCTACGCGGCTTGAAAGGCCGGTATGAGGCTCATCATGGCGTTCGCGTCTCCGATGCTGCGATTGTTTCGGCCGCGACGCTGTCCAACCGATACATCACTGACCGTTTCCTGCCGGACAAAGCGATTGACCTGATGGATGAGGCGGCGTCGCGCCTGCGCATGCAGGTCGATTCCAAACCGGAGGAGCTGGATGAGATCGACCGTCGCCTGTTGCAACTCCGGATTGAAGCCGAGGCCTTGAAAAAAGAAAAGGATGACGCGTCCAAAGATCGCCTGAAAACGATTGAAGGTGAGATTGGCGAACTCCAAACCAAATCTGACGAGCTGACCACCGCCTGGGCGGCCGAGAAGGACAAGCTCAAGGGCGCGGCCTCGGCCAAGGACGAGCTTGACCGGGCCTATGCCGAAATGGCTGAAGCTCAACGGGTGGGTGATCTTCAGAAGGCCTCTGAGCTCAAATTCTCAACCATTCCGGCGCTTGAAAAGCGGATTGCGGATGTCGAGGGCAAGGATGAAGCCGGTCAGGAAGAGGGGCTCGTCTCGGAAGTCGTGCGACCGGATCATATCGCGGCCGTCGTCAGCAAATGGACCGGGATCCCCGTCGATAAGATGCTGGAAGGTGAGCGCGAGAAACTCTTGCGGATGGAAGACGCCTTGCGCGCCCGTGTGGTCGGCCAGGAAGACGCCTTGCAGGCGGTCTCAAACGCCGTCCGCCGCGCCCGTGCCGGTTTGCAGGATCCGAACCGTCCGATCGGCTCCTTCCTCTTTGTTGGCCCGACTGGGGTCGGCAAGACGGAGCTGACCAAGGCCTTGGCCGAGTTTCTGTTCGATGATGACAGCGCAGTGCTCCGCCTCGACATGTCTGAATTTCAGGAGAAACACTCCGTGGCCCGCCTGATCGGGGCGCCTCCCGGTTATGTCGGCTATGATGAAGGCGGCGTGCTGACGGAGTCCGTGCGGCGTCGGCCGTATCAGGTTGTGCTGTTCGATGAGGTTGAGAAGGCCCACCCGGACCTCTTTAATACGCTTTTGCAAGTGCTTGATGATGGCCGGCTAACCGACGGTCAGGGCCGCACCGTGGATTTCAAAAACACCGTTATCATTATGACGTCAAACCTCGGTGCCGATGCGATTGCCAGCGGCGACGAAGGCGAGCTTAGCCTGGCGCAGCGCGACGCTGTCTCAACGGCAATTCGGGCGCATTTCCGGCCGGAATTCATTAACCGCATCGATGAAACCGTCTTCTTCAAGCGACTTGGACGAGGTGAGATCGATCATATTGTCGACATCCAGATCGCGCGTCTGGGCGGTCTTTTGAAGGATCGCAAAATGTCGGTCTCGCTGACTGAGGCCGCGCGCGAATGGCTGGCAGAACGCGGCTATGATCCGATCTATGGCGCTCGGCCCTTGAAGCGGGTGATCCAGAAGGAGCTGCAAGATCCACTCGCGAGATTGTTGCTGGAAGGCCGGATCCATGATGGCGAGACCATTCAGGTCGATGCCGAAGGTGACGCACTGACCATCAACGGTGTACCGAATGATTTCGCCAAAGGGGCTGCGGCGCTGAACTAGGCCCAGCCGCACAATCAAAAAGCCCCCGCTTCTCTCCCAAGCGGGGGTATTCCTTTGAAGATTATGGGGCGGGCGGTGCGACGGAGGCCGTGATCAGTGTCCCAGCGCCCTCATCCTGAGCAGCGCGAATGGCATCGATGCGATCGCGCTCTATTTCGAACTCGGCATAGATGTCAGGGTCCATGGCAAGCTTGCGGCCGGTTGGCAGCTTCAACCGCATCACGTCAAGTGCCTTGCCATTCTTGTAGACTTCATAATGCAAGTGCGGCCCGGTTGAGGCGCCTGTCGAGCCGACATAGCCAATAATCTGTCCCTGGCGCACGCGGACGCCGCTGCGAATGCCGCGGCCATAGCGCGACATGTGCGCATAAGCGGTTTTATAGCCTTTAGCGTGTCGAATACGAACATAGTGGCCATAGCCGCCATAACGGCTGGCGCGTTCCACAACGCCATTCCCGGCCGCATAGATCGGCGTGCCCGTCGGCGCGGCAAAGTCGGTGCCTTTGTGCAAGCGGGTAAAGCCACTGATCGGATGACGCCGTTTGCCAAAGCGCGAGGAAATCCGGGCGCCATTGATCGGCGTTTTCATCAGGAACTTGGTCGAGCTTTCGCCATTCGCCTGGAAATAATCGGTGACGTCTTCATCCGGTGTCGTGAAGCGATAGAAGGCTTTGTCGACGGCCTTGCCATGCAGCGCCGCATAAATCACATCGCCACGGCGAATGACATTGCCACGTTCATCGGTCAGCACGTTGAACACCATTTCAAACCGGTCGCCAGGATGAACCTCGCGCTGGAAGTCGAGATCATAAGCGAATACTTGCGCGAAATCGACGACCTGCTGATCCTCAGCGCCGAGCGCTTGAGCATCCATATAGAGACTGGTTTCAATTGTCCCTTTGACGATGAGAGGCCGCGGGATGAGGGCCGAGTCGAGCGCCATGGCCTGAAATCCGCCATCCAGCGTACGCTTGGCCAGCAAACGCCGACCTGGATCAAGCTCAACGCTGATGGAATTGAGGGCGCCATCGGACAGATGCGCTTTCAATTCCAGACCTGGTCGGACCCGGCGCGCATCGAGAAGATCAGAATCGGTCAGACTGTAGAGCGCGCGATGGCCTTCATTGCCTGGCAAGTCGAGGCGATTGACCAAATCAGACAGCGTCTCGCGGCGTTTCAAAGTAGCGGTTTTGGTTTCCAGCGCGGCGCCGACGCCAAAGGCTTCAGGTTCGATGGGCAAGGAGGCCAGGCTGGCTTTTGGCAACTCTTCTGCTTGAACCGGGATTTCCTTTTCGTCCGGTTGAAACTCCACGCTGAGCACAATCCCGGCCGAGAGTACGCCAAAAACAGCTAGGGCGATCAGGCTACGCGTGCCGGCAGTCATCGATTTCATCACTGGGTTTCACTCCTAGCAGCGCGTCCAAGCGCGTCGCTTTCAAACACACCTGGCAGAATCCGTTCAAGAATTGTGCCGTTAAAGACTTAATAACCAGTTCCCTAATCTGGCAAGATCTTCGCGGCTTGTTAGAGATTTCAATTCAGTCATGATCAAAGCTGGGGCAGCGGCTGTTATCGCGTCTCGACATCTATAGACTTCCCGTCAATCACGCCTAAATCGAAGGCATGAAGATGACGCTGCTTTTGATTTTGCTCGCAGGCCTAGGCCTTACCTTCACCGCCTGGGGCGTTCTTTCCATGTGGGCGGATCTCGGCGTGCATATGACCATGCATGGCTGGATCGCCTATGCGCTGGGCGCGGTATTCAGCATTCTGCTTGCCAGCGGCCTTTTCTTTCTCACATTCAAAAGTGCTCGCGACGGCTTTGACGATATCGACCGTCCTGAAGACCTGAACGATTAGACACGTCAGAGGCGCGCGAATCGGTTAGACAGATCTCAATTGGTTTATTGGGGCTGAGATATGATCGAACCTTCTCGACTCGCTGCATTCATTGCGTCGCGCATCTGCCATGACCTGATTTCGCCCGTGGCATCTGTCAACTCGGCGCTGGAATTGTTGGAAGAACCTGGCGACGCCGACATGAAAGCGCAGGCCGAACAGCTTTTGCACAATGGCGCGGAATCCGCTGGCGCCCGCATTCAACTCCTGCGTTACGCGTTTGGATCGGCTGGCCTCTCTGACACTGCCGCCGACCGACACGAGGTTCAACAAATTGTCGATGGTTTCATGAAGAGCCATAAACCAAGCGTCGAATGGCAGATCGATACGGATCATTTCAGCTGCGGCCATGCCCGAGTGCTAATGAATATGGTGATCATGGCCACCGCAGCAGTTCCGCGCGGCGGTGTGGTGACTCTGAAAGTCCATAATGATGAGGCTGGTCTGCGCCTGGTCGCAGAGGCCAAAGGGCCGAAAGCGCGGCTATCGGAATTCACCGAGTCTGCTCTGGCGGGAAATACGCCGGAAGAAGGTTGGTCCGCGCGCACAATTCAACCGCTCTTCGCAAAAATGGTCGCAAACGACCTTGGCGGCGAGATATCAGCCACCGCTGCCGACGAGCAAGTCACCTTCATTGCCAGCGGGCTGCGCGCAGAAGGCTAACGACCTGTTAAGACAAACACACCCATAGTCATGGCGTACGCAATTTAGGCGGGTACGCTATGAAGCACTGTTTGATTGTTGATGATTCCCGAGTCGTGCGCACCGTAGCCGGGCGCATCATCAAAGACCTGTCTTTCTCGGTCTCGGAAGCGGCGCATGGGGCCGAGGCCCTGGAGCAATGCCGCAAGCAAATGCCGGATGCGATCTTGCTGGACTGGAACATGCCGGTCATGAACGGGCTCGATTTCCTGCGCGCCTTGCGCCGTGAAGAAAACGGCAAAGACCCGGTGGTCGTGTTTTGCACCAATGAGAATGATTCAGAACATATCAGCGAGGCCATCCGCGCAGGTGCGAACGAATACATCATGAAACCGTTCGATGCTGAGATTGTGGAGAGCAAATTCTCAGAAGTCGGCCTCGTCTGAAGCAATTCTTAAGAAATTCAGGCTTTTTGGTAACCTTTGACAGTCTTTGAAGGCACACGGCGAAATGCAGGACAGCACATTTAACGAGCTTGCAGATTTGGCGCTCCGGATCAGCGGACAGCATATCCCATCCTCAAAAGCTTATTTGATGGAAGCCCGCTTGAGTAGCATTTCGCGGCGTGAGAGCTTTGCCACGCTGGACGATCTTGTGCATTGCCTGAAGGCGCGGCCCAATCAACGTTTCGAGCTTGAGGTCGCTGCCGCCCTGACGGGAAAACTGACCCGCTTCTTCAATGAAAAGGATGTGATCGAGCAAATCGTCAGTCACGCCCTGCCCCAGCGTTTGAAACTGTCTAAGTCGGGCCGCTTGCGGGTCTGGTGTGCCGGCGTGTCGACAGGCCAGGAAGCCTGGTCACTGGCCATGCGCCTGAAAGAGCAAGTTGGCTCGCCACTGGCCAAGGCCGAGATTGAAATTGTTGGCAGTGATATCTCCAGTGATTGTATCGAAACCGCTGAGCGCGGTATCTATGGTCACTTTGACGTTCAGAAAGGGCTCTCCATTCACCGCCTGATGACCAACTTTACCCGGCACAATACAGGCGAGTGGGAAGTGAATGAGGAATTGCGTAAATCGGTCACGTTCCGCCGCCACAATTTGCTTCATCCCGCTCATGATCTCGGCGCCTTCGACCTTGTCCTGTGTAGCAATGTCTTGTCGGGGCTGGCCAAATCGGCGCAGCGCGAGGTGGTTGACACGATCACCGCACAAATGTTGCCCGAGGCTTTCCTGTTCCTGTCGCAGAAGGAAACAGGCGAGGGTATTTCCGACACGATCAAACCGTCGCGCGACATGCGCGGCGCGTTCGTCAAACAATCCAAGCCCGTTAAAACGGCCGTGGCCTAATCGACTGACAGCCCAAAATCGGGTCTCAAGTAAACGCGTTCGTCATATTTGCGGCGGTCCCGCATACCATCGCTGTCAGCCGCTGAGCAGGATAAGGTGCATTTCGCAGCAGGCTCTGATATAGGCGCGGGCATGAAAGTTGAGCTCGATCTCTCGAAACGGCCAGATGCCGCCCCCGCCCCGAAATCGCTGGCTGGTCTGTCTTTACCTGCCTTGAAGGCGGAGATGGAGGCACTCGGTGTGCCGCCGAAGAAAGCCGGCATGCGGGCCAAGCAGATCCGGCGCTGGGCCCATCATATGGGTTGCCAGGATTTTATGGCGATGACCGATATTGCCAAGGAATTGCGGGAACAGCTGACGGAGGCTTACCATCTTGATCGCCCCGAGATAGCCGATCACCAGGTCTCGGTCGATGGCACTCAGAAATGGCTCGTCCGCTTCCAGCCGGGTGTCGAAGGCGAGAGCGTGTTCATTCCCGATGTCAGCAAATCCGGCGCGCTGTGTGTGTCGAGTCAGGTTGGCTGCACGCTGAACTGCACCTTCTGTCATACCGGCACGCAGAAACTGGTGCGGAACCTGACGGCGCAAGAGATTGTTGCCCAAGTCCTAATCGCCCGCGACGCGATTGAGGAATGGCCGAGCAGTATGGAAAATCGTCGCCTCACCAATATCGTCTTCATGGGCATGGGTGAGCCGCTCTACAATCTCGACAATGTGGCCGAGGCGATCGATACAATCAGCGACGGCGATGGCATCGCGATAGGCCGCCGCCGCATCACCGTCTCAACGGCTGGCGTCGCGCCAAAAATCCCAGAGCTCGGGCAGCGCACCGGCGCCATGCTGGCGATTTCGCTACATGCCGTGCGGGATGATTTGCGCGATGAGATTGTGCCGATCAATCGCAAGTACGATCTACAAACTCTGTTCGAAGCCATCCGCGCTTATCCAGACCTTGGCAATTCCAAGCGCGTGACATTTGAATATGTCATGCTGAAAGGCGTCAATGACAGCCTCGCTGAGGCACGGGATCTGGTCAAATTGCTGCGCGGCGTACCGGCCAAGATCAACCTCATCCCGTTCAATCCCTGGCCCGGCAGCCCGTATGAATGCTCCGATTGGGAGACGATCGAAGCCTTCGCTGAAGTGGTCAATCGCGCCGGCTATGCCAGCCCGATCCGCACCCCACGCGGCCGCGATATTTTTGCGGCCTGCGGCCAGTTGCGGTCCGAAAGCGTCAAAAAATCAGCCGCGGAAAAGCGTCGCGAAGCTTTGGCCGCCGAGCATTAGGCCCTTTCAAATCGCTCATCCCCGCGCAGGCGGGGATCTCTCAAACAGCTTCCTGAAATGCCGCACCAGATCCCCGCCTGCGCGGGGATGAGCGAACAAACGGTGCCGAGAGAGTTTGAATTGGCGCTCCCCACGGCTGGTCCGTGGGGTCCATCACCCGGGTGTGCGGCTACGAACGAGAGCGATCCAGTCTCTCCCGATCATGTTTCAACATCTCGAACTGGACTGCCCAGACAAGCTGGGCAGAGCGTATTCTCAGGATCCCACCCCGGTCTCTAGTTACGCCGTCACCACCTCCCGCGCCCCGCGCACCAATCGCCCGGGCTTCGCACCGGTCGGCACACCGCCGCGCTGGATCACCTCTCCCGCCACGACCGTCGCCTCATAGCCGTCTGCCTTTTGCATCAGGCGGCGCCCGCCGGCTGGCAAGTCATGCACGATAAAGGGCGTGTGCAAGGTGAGATTGTCATAATCGATGATATTCAGATCGGCGCGATAGCCGGGCTGGAGGAGGCCGCGATCTTTCAAACCAACCCAGGCAGCTGTGTCACGGCTTTGACGCTTGATCAGGAACTCCAGCGGAAGCTTCTCCCCGCGCGTGCGATCCCTCCCCCAATGGGTCAGCAAAGTGGTCGGAAAAGAGCCGTCGCAAATCATCCCGACATGCGCGCCGCCATCGGACAGACCGGGCAAGCTGGCCGGGCTTTCCAGCATCGTCTTGACCGGGTCCAAGCTGCCCTGGGCATAATTCAGGAAGGGCAGATAGAGCATCCCCCTGCCCTCATCCTGCAGCATTAGGTCCAGCGCGACGGCCTCGGGTGTGGACCCGCGCGCTTTGGCGATGGCAGCCACGGTCTTGTCTTCGGTTGGCTCATAATCGGGCGGATCGCCAAGTACGAACATTTTGCCAAAGCTGCGCAAGATGGATTTGACGAAGGGATTATCGGCATCCGGTTCGTCATTCAGCAAGCGCTCGCGAAAAGCCGGATCGCGTAAGGCGGCCAGGCGCGCCTCGAATGGCTCACCGGCAATGCTCTGATAGACCGGATGGCCCGAAAACGGGTTGAGCGTGAGCTCCAGGCCAAGCAAGAGACCGACCGGGCGCGGCCCGACTTGGGCCCGCATCTCAAGCCCCTGCTCTGCGGCTTTCTCAATCTCACCGAGCAAGAGCCGCCAACCTTCCGGCGCGACATCGGCCTGTGCGAGAGACACGGATAAAGGTCGCCCCGAGCGCTCCACGATTCGGCGCAACATGGCCGCTTCCTTTTGTGGATCGTTGAAATCCGAGACAAATTGCAAGACCCCCTTCCTGGCGTCGCCGAGCGCCATTGCAATGCCGGTCAATTCTTTCTCTGAAGCGGTCAGGGTCGGCGTCGGCTGGCCATCCGAGGTCCGGTGATTGAGTGTGCGCGAGGTCGAAAAGCCGAGTGCGCCCGCCTCGACTGAAGCCTTGGCGAGCTTGGCCATGGCGGCAATGTCATCGTCGGTCGCATCCTCGCGATTGGCCCCGCGATCGCCCATGACATAGACCCGAAGCGCTGCATGCGGGAGCTGCGCTCCCACATCGATATCAAACGCACGATCTTCGAGACTGTCGAGATAATCCGGGAAGCTTTCCCAATTCCAGGGCAGGCCTTCAGCAAGGACCGGGAACGGAATGTCCTCGACGCCTTCCATCAAACGGATGAGGCGGTCATGATCATGCGTACGCACTGGCGCAAAGCCAACGCCGCAATTGCCCATGATGGCGGTGGTGACGCCATGATTGGACGAAGGTGAGAGGGCATCGCCCCAGGTCACCTGGCCATCATAATGGGTGTGAATGTCGACAAAGCCGGGCGCGACCAATTTGCCTTTGGCATCGATCTCTTCTGCGCCGGTGCCGGAGACCGTGCCGACCTCAGCCACGCGGCCATCCTTAATCGCAATATCGGCTTCGCGCCCAGGCGCGCCGGAGCCATCAACCACGAAGCCGCCACGGATCACCAGATCATGCTCTGCCATTCAGACCTCCCTGATCTCGTTTTTTTTGAGTGTGCCAGTGCACCGCGCCAAGTCAAACCTATCGCGAGGATAAGCCCAGTCGTTTCAGGGGCGCGCCGATCGCGCCGCTGACCATGGCGGCGAGCAGGGGCGGCGCCGGCCAGATCTTGCTGATTGGGGCCGCCAGCCAGTCTCTCAACCAGGGCAAGATCCGGCTATCACCCTGATAGACCGGCGTGAACAACCAAGTCATCCACTGGTACAGCCGGACATGCATTCGGCGCAGACGCAGATACTCGCCAAACGCAGCAGACAGATCCGACTGGGTCTGTAACGCTTGCGCCAGCGCCCAGGCATCGAGCAAAGCCATATTCGCCCCCTGCCCCAATTGCGGCGAAGCGGCGTGCCAGGCATCCCCGATCCGAACCAGACCAGGCCCCTCGACAGGCGCTTTCGACGTGTGATGGCGATAACGGGCAAAGGTCAGATCATCATGGCTTCGAAAGTGCGGCATCAGGGTTTCGGTTTCGGGCCAAAGCTTGATCGCCTCGGCTTTCCAATCTTCGAGCGGCGTGTTGCGCCAAGACTGTTCCTGATCAGCGCGGATCGACCAGAAATAGGTCAGCGTTTCGGGCGATTCTGCACTCAAACGACCAGATGGCATCACGCCAGTCATTTGGCTGGCTTTGAAATAGCGCTGCTCTAGGGCGGTGCGATCGAATGGGCCGTCCTCTGGCCACGGCAAAGTCGCCCAGAGCGCGCCATAAGGCAGATCGACTCCGCGATCCTTGCGCGTCAAATTGGAACGGGCTCCATGCGCCAGCACGATCAGGTCCATGCCCTTGATCTCGCCTTGGCCTTCGATCTCAAACGAAGGCGGTGCCGAGCGGACTGTGACCACCGGAGCATTTGTGACCAACTCGACACCGGCGTCTAAGGCCGCACGCAGTAACGCGTCAAAAACCAGCCCGCGTTGCACGCCAAGCCCGTATACATCGGGGCGCCATTTCTGATAGCGGACATCCAGGACGGGCCGTCCCGCGGGCGTGGTCAGCCCCCAGAGCCGTTCAATTGGCGTCCCGAGCGCATCCATCTCCGCTCGGAGCCCCAACTGCTCCAAAACAGCGAGGCCCGTTTGTTGCAGCATCAAGCCAGAGCCGATCGGCTTCGGCGCTTCGAACTGATCAAACACCCGGACCAAATTCCCTGCCCGCGTCAACAATGTCGACAGCGCCAAGCCGCCAATCCCCGCCCCGACAATCGCAATTTGCAGCCGCCTGCTCATTTTTCCACACTGCGACGCGGCGCGATGATTGTCACCCGGACAAAAAATGCCTACCTGAAGGCCATGACCAAGTCCCTCAAAATGCTCGTCGCTCAGCTCAATCCTGTGGTCGGAGATATCAAAGGAAACAAAGCCTTAGCCGAGAATGTGCATGGCGAAGCAAAAGCCAAAGACGCGGATCTTCTGGTCCTTTCAGAGCTGTTTATCCTCGGCTATCCGGCCGAAGACCTGGTCCTCAAACCGGCGGCGGTCGAACACTCCATGGCAGCGATTGAAGACTTGAAAGCGCTGACCCGGAATGGCCCGTCCATCCTAATCGGGTCGCCTTGGGCCACCGAAGACAAACTGCACAATTCGGTCCTGCTGCTCGAAAACGGCGAGATCCGCCTGCGCTATGATAAGCGCGAACTGCCAAATTATGGCGTGTTTGATGAAAAGCGAATCTTCGATGCTGGCGAAGGCGCGCATGAGCTGGTTGAGATCAATGGCATTCAAGTCGGCATCGCGATTTGTGAAGACATCTGGTATGCGCGCGTCCCTGGCGCCTTGGCCGCGGCCGGAGCAGAAGTCCTGCTGGTGCCAAACGCTTCGCCCTGGCGGCGGACGGTCAATGTCGAGCGCCACACGACCTTCTCGGCCTGGGCCAAGACCGGCGTCCCATATCTGTTTGTGAACCAAGTCGGCGGACAAGATGAATTGGTGTTTGATGGCGCCTCTTACGCCGTTGATCATGATGGCGCGGAGCACCAATTACTCGGCGACTTTGTCTCTGGCACAGCGCTCGTCACGTATGATGGCGAGGCGCACCGTTTTGTACCGGCGGACGCGCCAGCCAAGCTGACCAGCGGCTGGGAAGCTGAATATCGCGCCGCCACCCTGGCGCTCGGGGATTATGTCAACAAGAACCGGTTCCCAGGCGTGGTCCTTGGCCTGTCCGGCGGGATTGATAGCGCACTGACCGCCGCCATGGCCGTCGATGCCCTCGGGTCAGACCGGGTCTGGTGTGTGATGATGCCGAGCAAATATACCAGCTCGGAAAGTCTCGAAGACGCGAAAGCCTGCGCCGAAGCGCTCGGGGTGCGCTATGACATTATCAATATCGCGCCTGGCGTCGGCGCCTTGGCTGATATGCTCGGCGAGACCTTTGCCGAAACTCAGCCCGATACGACCGAAGAGAATATTCAGTCGCGCCTACGCGGCCTTACGCTGATGGCGCTGTCCAACAAGTTCGGCCACATGGTCGTCACCACTGGCAACAAGTCGGAAATGGCGGTGGGATACGCGACCCTCTATGGCGATATGTGTGGGGGCTATAATGCGCTGAAAGACTTCTACAAGACTGAGGTGTTCGCGCTCTCGCGCTGGCGTAACACTGGCGTTCCGCTCGGCGCGCTCGGCCCGGACGGGGAAGTTATCCCGGAGCGGATTATCACCAAACCGCCCAGTGCGGAACTGCGCGACGACCAGAAAGATGAGGATTCGCTTCCGCCCTATGATGTGCTCGACGATATTCTGCGCGGCTTGGTCGATGAAGAAGAAGATGTCGATGACATCCTGAAGCGCGGTCATGACGAAGCCACGGTGCGCCGGATCGAACATTTGCTCTACATTGCCGAATATAAACGCCGACAGGCCCCGCCGGGGGTAAAAGTCGGGTCCAAAAATTTCGGTCGCGACCGCCGCTATCCCATCACCAATCGGTTCCGGGATGATTAACCTGTCAGATGAAGGATGAGGCTTCAGATATCAAAACCCAGGTGCAGGCGCATGCGGAAAGGCTCGCGCTTGTCGCGCGGCAATATTTCGGCTCCGGCGATGCTGGCCCGAACCAGATAGGTGAATTGACGGAAGGCTTTGCTGAAGCGCTAGAGAAACTTGTGGCGTCCGGCAAAAGCATCGATCAGGCCTATGAAGAAATTTTCGATCGCATCGCGCATGGCGTCGATGATGGGTAGGGGCAGCCCTAGCCCGCCATCGCCGCAATCGCTTCTGCGACCGCCACGGTCCGCTGCGCTTCTTCCAAGTGTAAAAGCTCGGTCATTTTACCGTTCACTTTGAGCACGCCTTTGCCCGCATTGGCAGGATCGGCAAAGGCTTCGATCACGGCTTGAGCTTGTTCGACATCGGCTGGCGTTGGCGCAAAGATATGGTTGGCCGTCTCCAATTGAGACGGATGGATCAGCGTCTTGCCGTCAAAGCCCATCAGACGGCCTTGCTCACACTCGGCCCGCAAGCCGTCCTCATCCCCAATCCCGTTGAAGACGCCATCTATGGCCAGGAGATCATAGGCGCGGGCCGCCAGAACGGATAGCCCAAGCGAGGTTTGGAACGCTGTCCGCACAGGTGGATCATTAACGCCGCGCAGCTCCTTGGCGAGGTCATTAGTCCCCATGACAAAAGCGGTCAGCCGGGTGCGCCCGACCGCTTCAGCAATGTCTTGAATGTTGAGAATCGCTTTCGGCATTTCGATCATCACCCAGAGGCCCATCTTATCAGGAGCGCCGGCGCGGCTGAGCGCATCATCAAGCCGATCAATATCGCCGCCATCAATGACTTTCGGCGCCAGGATGGCATCAGGACCGGCCGCCACTGCGGCTTTCAGATCATCGAGACCCCATTCCGTATCGAGCCCATTGATCCGGATCACCACCTCGCGCGGGCCATAACCACCCTCTTGGACCGCATCACAGACAAGCGCGCGCGCCTGCAGCTTAGCCTCAGGCGCGACGGCGTCCTCGAGATCGAGGATCACCACATCAGCCGGCAAGGACTTGGCCTTTTCCAACGCCCGGGCATTCGCACCTGGCATATAGAGGCAGGACCGGCGGGGACGATGATTGGATGCAGACATGAGATCTCCTTGACGCGCCAGATGGAACGCGACACGAGTGCCCGCTCACGCGCGTGAAATCAACCACTGGCCCGGGGTCAATCATGGATGAGATCAAGTTTCGGTTTGCAACAAGCGATGATTTTGATGAGCTCGGTCAGGTGATGTTTGACGCCATTCACAACGGACCAACCAAATATACAAAAGCGCAATCCAAAGCCTGGGCCCCGGCCCCGCGCTCGGGTCCCGCTTGGGCGGAACGGCTGCGCGGCAAGCAGATCCTGATCGCTAAGCGAGGGGATCGTGCCCTTGGCTTCATGTCGATTGAGGCCGGTGGATATGTCGATTTTGCCTATATTCGACCGCAGGCGCAGGGCACCGGCCTGTTCCGCAAACTTTATGATCAAATCGAAGCCCGGGCGGTGGAAATGGGAGAGACTGAACTGTCCACCCATGCCAGCTTGATGGCGCAGCCGGCCTTTGAAAGCATGGGGTTTGACGTGGTTTACCATGAGACCGTGGACATAGACGGACAGCAACTTGATCGTGCACGGATGAGCAAAACCCTCTAAGGATCAATCATGACTGATTATCCGATATCCGGCTTCGTTGCGCCTGGCTTTGAGCCGGTTCAGGAAGCCTTCGAAGCAAACTTTGCGGAGGAGAAAGAGCTCGGGGCGGGTTTCTCGGCCTTCCTTGATGGCGCGCCGATTGTCGAATTGCATGGCGGATTTGCCGATCGCAAGCGGGAAACGCTCTGGGGCGATCAGACGATTGTGCCGGTCTATTCCACCACCAAACCGATCGCCGCGCTCACTTTGGCGCGCGTGATTGACGCCCTCCCAGCTGGCTATGAAACTGCGGTTGCAGATGTCTGGCCGGAATTCGGGGCCAACGGGAAAGACGAGATTACGATTGCCGAGCTTGTCTCTCACCAGGCGGGTTTGCCGGGATTTGTGGACCCGATCGATCCGGCGCTTTGGCTCGATCCGCCCGCTTGCGCGGCCGCACTCGCCCACCTCGCCCCGCTTTGGGCGCCCGGGACCGCGCATGGCTATCATCCTCTGACTTGGGGCTATTTGATTGGCGAGCTGGTGCGCCGCATCGAGGGCCGCTCGCTCGGGACCATCCTGCGTGAAGACATTGCACGCCCCGCAAAGATTGACTTTCAGATCGGAACGCCAGCCGCGGATCATCCCCGGGTGGCCGAGATCATGCGCCCGCGCGCGCTCCCGGACCTTGGCGAGATCAATGAAGCAACCCGGGCCGCCTTTCTGACCAAGTGGGCGGCACCGGACCGCGGCGGCGCACTCTGGCGCGAGATTGAAATCCCGTCCGCAAATGGCATCGGCACGGCGTCTGCGGTCGCACAGCTTTACGGGATTTATGCGTATGGCGGGCTTTTGAACGGGCAACGCGTGATCTCTGAAGCGGCCTTCGATGCGCTGACGCAAAGTCGGGTTAAGGGCCAGGACCTGGTCCTGCCTTATGTCACCGAGTTCGCAGCCGGCGTAATGCTCAACAATATCGGCCTGTATGGACCCAACCCGGACACATTGTGCCATTCTGGGTGGGGCGGCTCACTGGCCCTGGCGGATCCTGATCGGCACTTGAGCGCGGCCTATGTGATGAACCGACAATCGAACAGTTTACAGGCAGATCCGCGCGCGACGCGCCTGATTCAGGCCCTATACGGTTGTTTGTAACAGCAAATCTACCAGAGCTAGAATAAACAGAGTTTGGCACGCGCCTTGCGTGGATAGATCCGAGTTTGGAAGCTCACCAATCTCTCCAACTATGCTTATCTTGAACCCGGCGCCTCAGCCGGGTTTTCTTTATCTGACCGAAGCGGCAGCGCGCGCCAGGCGACGCGCCTTGGCTTCCCCCATCAGGCTGTCAATGGTGAACACAATCAAGGCGGTCCAGATAAAGCCGAAGGCAATTGCGTGCGTGAGGCCGAAGGGTTCCTTGAAGATCAACACCGAGATCAGAAATTGCAGGGTCGGACCAAGATATTGCATCATCCCCATGGTCGAGAGCCGTAGCCGTTTGGCGGCCAGCGCAAACAGGATGAGCGGGGTGGCGGTGATCGGGCCTGCTGCGAGCAGCAAGGGAATATCCCAGCCGCCGTCTCCGATGATCCGGCCACCGGGCTGCCCGACAAACCAACCCAGCCAGATTAGCGCGAGCGGCGCCAGCAGGGCGGCTTCGACCACGAACCCGGCGCGGCTATCGACCTGAACCTGTTTGCGAATGACGGAATAGAAAGCGAAGGTGAAACACAAGACCAGCGCCACCCAGGGCAGATAGCCGAGCGCACTGGTCATCACTGCGACGCCAATAGTCGCCAGTCCGACTGAAGCCCATTGTGCGGGCCGAAGGCGCTCGGTGAAAAACACCGCGCCAATCAAAACATTGATGAGGGGATTGATATAATAGCCGAGGCTCGCTTCCATCACGCGCTCCTGGCTGACGGCCCAGATATAGAGCAGCCAATTGACCCCGATCAGCAGCGCCGAGACGCACAACCAAAGCACGTGTTTGCGAGTCAGGGCCGCTTTCAATTGTTGCCAGTTGCGGGCGATCAGGATCAGGATCAGTCCGGTCGGCACGCTCCAGATGATCCGGTGCGCCAGCATTTCTTCTGGACGGATATGATCGAGCGCGCGAAAGTATAAAGGCAGCGCGCCCCAGATGGTGTAACATCCAAGGCAGCAAAGAAATCCGAGGCGGAGCGCAGGCGACATGCGCCCCGGTAACGCTGAATAAGACTCAGCGCTACCCGAAACTTGCGGCTATGAGAATTCCTCTAAGCGCGTTCCGCGGCGCGCGCTTCTTCCTCATGATACGGCAGCACATCGGTCACGCGATAGACCAGCGCTTCCTCGCCATGATGCGCAATGGTGACATATTCGCCGGGCCGGAACACGTGATCGCCAAGCCGATACCCGCCTTCATCCGGTCCCTCGCGATCCTCATCATAATGAAAGCGCCATTTGCTGCCATTATGGGTGAGCCAGCCATCCGCATGCTCGTCCGGATCTGGGTGGAACCGTTTGACCACGCATTTCTCGCGAGTCGCGCGCCACTCTTCGAGATCAATTTTCCCGTCAGCGCTAATCGGGGCAATCAGGACATAGCCTTGGCGATCATCGCCGTCTGGGAAGTCCGGATTACGCGCGAGGCGCAGAACAATTTGCTTCAATGACATCTAAAGTCCTCCCTATCGGCAAAGCGCGAGGGCAGGGGCCGTCTCGCTATGAATCAGTTTGCTGGTGGTGCCGCCGAACAACATCTGACCAATGCGATTGTGGCCATAAGCGCCCATCACGATAAGCGACGCATTCTCTGTAGAAGCCGTTTTCATCAGCGCGTCCGAGACAGGCCCAGAGAGCTCAACTTCTGATGTTTCAAGCCGCTCTTCCTGCAGCATTTCGATCAAACGCGCTTTGGAAGGTTTACAGACATGCGCCCATTGATGCCGGACTTTTTCCGGGTTCTGCGCAATAATCACATTCTGGTAAGATCGGATTAAAGGCATATGCAATTTGACGGCCCGCGCGGCCAGCGGACTGCCATCCCAAGCAATCATGCAAGTGTCGCTGTCCATTGGCGTCTTTGTGGCGAGCACGAGCGGCAAATTGGCTTCCATCAAGACATGCTCAAAAACCGGGTTGAGCGGGTGATTTGATTGGGTCGCTTCGCGCGGCACGACAAACGCATCAGCCAGAGAGGCCGCAGCCGCACCATGTGACGCAACGGATCCGATTTCCTTCCGGAATTCAGCTTGCAGCCAGGATCCAGCGACCTTGGTTTGGGTTGCGAAAAACGCCTGAACTTCAGTCACCAGCTTGTCTTGCGCTTCGGTGAGGGATTGAATCGCCGCAGCGCCCATCACCACGGTTTCCGCGCCCGTGATATAGACCACAGAATTGGCCGGATCGGGCAAAGCGAGCAGACCGGTCAGCGTGGTCTTGATCCGTTTTGCGAATTGGATCGCTGTGTCGAGCGCCGGACCGGTTTCTTCAAGATTTCCGCCAAGCATGACCGTGACTGACATGAGTTTTGCCTCCCTAAGATCAGTTACGGATCAACTTAGGAAGCACGGAAGGTTGCGAGTATAAGGAAGGTTCCGGAGTGTCGGCGTCGTCGATGTCTGGTCTATTCTGAAAGTTTGGCGCGCGCTGCTAAAGCGGTTTGTCCTCATCATTCAGGATACGATGCGCAGCCCCGTCCAAGTCTTCATATTGATCCGAATTGACCGACCAAAGAAAGGCGAGGAGACCGAGAAGACCAAGGCCCAACGCAACTGGGATCAGATATACGATAATGTTCATGCCGATGAACTAGCGTTGATGCGTAGCGCGTTCAATGTGACGATTAGGGACGACGCTGACATCGCAATCGCCGCGATGAGGGGCGTGACATTACCGGTCACGGCGATTGGCACCGCAACGAAATTGTAAGCGGCCGCCAGCCCGAAGTTTTGCACCATGACTTGCCGGGTCCGCTTGGATACATTCAGCACGGATCGGATCGCTTTAAGCCCACCGGAATAGACCGCATCGGAGGCCGACTGCGAGACGTCCATGGCGCCGCCCGGGGCGAGCGAGGCATGCGCCATGGCCAAGGCCCCCGCATCATTCAGGCCATCTCCCACCATAAGCACTTTTTTGTTCTGAGCATTGAGCTCGGTCAGTCGTTCCACCTTGCCTTGCGGCGAGACTTTTGCGCGCCAGTCCGAAAGGTTCAGGGCGGCGGCAACCTCGGCGACCGCACTTTCTGTGTCGCCAGACAAGATCTCGATTCCCAGGCCCTGTGCTTTGAGATCCGCAATGACGGTGTCTGCACCTTCATGTAGTTGATCTTTGAAGGCGAACCGGATGGGATCCCCCTCCACGGGGGCAAACCAGAGGCTTGGTCCCGTCATGTTGGCAGCACTTTCGACGCCGACCCATTCAGCAGAGCCCAGCCGATAACGCGCCCCGTCAATCCAGCCTTCGACGCCGAGGCCGGGCACCTCACGTACATCATCCGCTAACGGACCAGCTCCAGCGGCCGCGGCCACGGCGCGTGATAGAGGGTGTCGACTGGCCCGCGCCAATTGCGCCGCAAGTCGGAGCTCATCTCGATGCTCAGACACGAGCGCAGGCGTGCCAAGCGTCAGCGTCCCGGTCTTGTCGAGGACGATGTGATCGATCTCGGCAAACCGCTCCAAGGCATCGCCGGAGCGCAGATAGGTGCCCTTTCGGAACAAACGCCCAGAGGCCACCACTTGCGCGACGGGAGCGGCAAGCGCGAGGGCGCAGGGACAGGTAATAATCAAGGTCGCAACAGCCACCATGATCGCTTCTCGCGGGGAGGCCCCGAGCATCAGCCAGGCGACCAGGGTCAGAGCGGCTGTTGTGTGTACGAAGGGCACGTAGAGCGAGACGGCCTTATCGGCAATCTTGCGATAGCGGGCGCGTTTCTGCTCGCCGGCTTCGAGCATGCCGGCAATGTCAGAGAGGAGGGAATCCGACGCGTCGCCCAAGGCTTCGCCCTCGATCGGGCGATCGAGATTGACGGTGCCAGCATATAGCGTTTCGCCGCTCTGAATCGCGCGCGGCAAGCTCTCGCCCGTGACCAGGCTTTCATCCACGCTGCTGGTGCCGGACGTGATTTTGAGATCAATGACCGCGCGCTCACCCGCGGCGAGGAAGATCAGATCACCTTTGGTAACATCCTCGGCCCGGACACTTTCCATTTGACCCGACGCCGAAACGCGGTTGACCGACCGGTTCTGCAGGGCCGCTAGATCATGCGCGGCGGCGTGCGCCTGGCGCCTGAGCCGGGCGTCGAGGAAGCGGCCGATGAGCAGGAAGAAGAGCAACATCACGCACGCATCGAAATAGGCATGCGCACCACCAATAGCGGTTTCCCAAACACTCACCCCAAAAGCCAGGGTCAGGGCGAGGGATATCGGCACGTCCATATTGGCACGGCCGTGTTTGAGAACGCTCCAGGCCGATTGGAAGAAATGTCTGCCGCTGAACAGGAGCACTGGGAAGGCGATCAAGCCAGAAATCGCATGCAAGGCGGTGCGGGTGGTTTCGCCCATCTCACCATGCCCGCCCCACACCGAGACAGAAAGCAGCATGATATTGGCGAGCGCGAACGCCGCAACGCCCATAGAGATGAGCAGCCGACGTTCTTCGGACTTTGCGGATTGGGCTGAGGCATCCTCCGAAAAAGCCGAAACGCCATAGCCGAGCCCCGCGACACGCTCAGCAATCCGATTGGCGAGGTCCCCATCAGACCAGGACACGAGCAGCTTGCCATTCGACAAGTTCATCCGCGCTTGTTGTACGCCCGGAATATCGGTCACCGCGCCTTCAATTTTGGACAGGCAGCCGCCGCATTTTGCGCCGCGCACGGACAAAGTCAGGGTGTCGAGTCCATTCTTACGCCGGACAAAGGCTGTCATGTCGCCTGCAGGTGCGTCGCTCGCAGGCTCAAGGCCGGACGGGCACCCTTGGTCAGGCGAGAAGGTGAGATCGGTCATGACACGATAATAGTCTTATCGACATTGAACAGCAAAGTCTCACCCGCCGCATCATAGACGCTAATTCGAAGCGCCCATTGGCCCGGCTCCAGCGCAGCCGATGGAACCACATATTCGCCAGCCGCATTTGCCTGAAACACGACGGACCGATCGGCGTCGCGCGTGGCCCGGCGACGGATTTCTCCGAT
Source organism: Hyphomonadaceae bacterium (assembly GCA_024743315.1). Taxonomy (GTDB): domain Bacteria; phylum Pseudomonadota; class Alphaproteobacteria; order Caulobacterales; family Hyphomonadaceae; genus Henriciella. Next base: position 767,672 of record JANSWU010000001.1, on the reverse strand, counting down.
CACGGCCAGATTGGAAAGCGGCGCGCCTTCGGCATCCTGCAAGCGGAAGATCAGGTCGCCATTCTGCAGGCCGGCTTCGGCGGTCCAGCCAAGCTCTGCCTGCGCGGCGCGCGCGGCTAGGGTGTCATTATAGTTGAGGCCTTGGACATAGGATTTCTTCACATCCTCGCCTGGGAAACTGGTAATCGCGTGATACAGAAACACGCCATTTACGGCGAAGATGACCCCAAAGAACCCGAGCATGATCAAGAGGACATGCCAGCCCTTGAGGGGTTTGCCATTTGTGTCTGGGCTTGCAACTGAACTGGCCTGGATCATTGATTTGGTCCTCTGAAAGATGCGCGATTGATATCGGTTTCACCGGTCTCAGCATCGCGGACGGAGATCGTGATCTGGCGCTGTGGCGCACCGGCCGGAGCGCTGACCAGAACCCGGTAGCGATCGACCCCGAAGGCTTCGACCGGGAGCTCAAGCGGCTCGGCGCCTTCGTGCTCGAAGCCAATCACAGAATAAGTCAGACCCTCTATGCCGCTAATGCTGATCACCATGGTACGGGGGTCCGACTGTTTGTTGACGAGCTTCAGCGTGTAGCCATTCTGGATTTCGCCATTCGAGAGCTGTACGAATGGCGGCGAACGGTCCTTCAGGACGTTGGCTTCAATTGTGGCCTTGGTCGCGAGCCCCCAGACCATCAGGGCACTTATCGCCGAAATCAGAATGACATAGAGCATCGTCCGTGTCCGGAGGACGCGATATTTGGGCGGCGTCTGATGATTGGCCCGGGCGGTGACGGCCACGTCTGTGTCATAGGCAATCAGCCCCGTCGGACGACCAATCTTGGTCATCATCTCATCGCAGGCATCTATGCAGAGCGCACAATGGATGCACTCAAGTTGTGAGCCGTCGCGAATGTCGATGCCGACCGGGCAGACCTGCACGCACTGATCGCAATCAATGCAATCGCCTCGCTCATCCCAGCTCTCAGATTTACGCTTCGGGCCGCGCGGTTCACCGCGATCATAGCGATAGGTGACGTTGAGGGCATGCTCGTCGGTGAGCGCCCCCTGAATGCGCGGCCAAGGGCACATATAGGTGCAGACCTGTTCGCGCATCCATCCCGCGAGGAAATAGGTGGTCAACGTCAAGATGCCGGCAAACCAGTAGGCCGAAAGCGGTGCGTCGCCGGTGAACCAGCCTTGCGCCACGGTCGGCGCGTCATGCCAGTAAAGAATAAACGCCCCGCCGGTCCAGAAGGCAATGACCAGCCAGATCGTATGTTTACCAAGCTTGCGCCAGGCCTTGTTGAAACTCCAGGGCGCATGATCGAGCCGCATCCGCGCCGCCCGATCGCCCTCAAACGCCCGCTCGACCCAGATATAGAGATCCGTCCAGACCGTTTGTGGGCAAGTATAGCCGCACCAGACTCGTCCCAAGAGGGAGGTAATGAGGAACAGGACCAGTGCGGCCAAGATCAGGAGACCGGCCAGGAAATGAATGTCCTGCGGCCAGATCTCAATGAAGAAGAAGTAGAATTTCTCGCTCTCAAAATCGGCGAGAACGGCCTGGTTGGGAATACCTTCCCCGCGGTCCCAGCGCAGCCAGGGTAGCAGATAATAAACCCCCAGAGTGATCGCCATGACGACCCATTTCACCGAGCGAAATTTGCCGTGCGCCAACTTCGGATAGATTTGCTGGCGCTTGGCATAAAGGTCTTTCGGCGGGGGCGGGGTTGGACCGCCGCTCCCCGCCGAAGGGTGGATGTTGAGGGTTGTCTGTCCCATCGAAGCTCAGCCTTATTCGCCGCCGCCCAATGTATGGACATAGACGGCCAGAGCTTTGATCGACGCGTCATCAAGACGATCCTGCCAAGCCGGCATATGCGAATTGCGCGCATTGTAGATAGTCGCATGGATCGCATCTTCAGTGCCGCCGTAAAGCCATTCCTGATCGGTCAGATTGGGCGCGCCTTGTAGGCGATCGCCGCGACCATCGGCGCCATGACAGGTCGAGCATTGCTGCTCATAAGTCAGGGCGGCGGCGTCGGCGGCCTCAGCATCATGCGGCTGGCCGGAGACCCGCAGGACATATTGCGTGAGATTGTCGATCTCTTCGCTTGGCAATAGGCCATCGCGGCCAAAGCGTGGCATCAGAGAGAAACGCGTGTCGGGATCGCCTTCATGGCGGATGCCGTGGCGCAGCGTATACTCAATGCCATCCAGCGTACCGTCCCAAAGCCAGACATCATCGGCGAGGATCGGATAGCCAATCGCGCCACGTCCGCCGGCGCCATGACAGGTCGCACAATTGTCGCCGAACAAGCTTTCGCCCATGGCGAGGGCAAATTGCTGAAGCTCGCGATTGGTCTCGATTTCTTCGAGGGAGGCATCAAGGAGCGAGGCCGATTGCTCGGTCCGCGCCGCTTTCAGATCGGCGACCGCTTCTGCGACCAGTGCCCGATCCGAATGCCCTCGAATGCCAGGTGTATTGGTGCCCATGCCGGGCAAGGCCGGGATCGCTGGCATGAAGATCATATAGATCACAGCCCAGACAATGGTGATGTACCAGATGATCAGCCACCAGCGCGGTAAGGGTGTGTTCAGTTCTTTAATCCCGTCCCAGCTATGGCCGGTGGTTTCGGTCCCACTATGGGAATCTACGTCTTTGACATCATTGGCCATTGTGCGGGCCTCCATCTTCTAAGGGCAGACGGGCTGCGGCATCGAATTTTTCCTGATTTCGTGGCCAGAGTGCATAGGCCAGAGCACCTGCGAACATCAGCACGAAATAGATCAGGCCCCCGGTTTGCGCGAAGCTTGAAAGGATTTCATACATCTTCGTCCCCTCCTATCGACGATTGCTCAGGTCACCAGCTTGGTAGGTTGAGAAATCAACCAAAGTGCCGGTCATTTGCAGGTAAGCGACAAGCGCATCCATCTCGGTGATCTCGTCCGGATTGCCATCCCAGTCGCGGGCTTCAACGGTGCCTTCGCGCCCCGCTTCTTCCTCATAAAGTGCCATCAGGCTGTCATAATAATCAAAGCCTTTGTCGAACGGATCGGCCTGAGCGAGAATATGCCCTTTGGCATTCTCGATCATTTCGTCAGAGTACGGAACACCGACCAGACGTTCAGTTTTTAGCCGATCTTCGATGCCATCATATTTCAGTTTCTTGTCCATCAAGAAAGCGTAGGGCGGCATGATGCTTTCCGGCACCAAGGCACGCGGATCGATCAGGTGATCGACCTGCCATTCAGCCGAATACTTGCCGCCCACCCGGGCCAGGTCCGGCCCGGTCCGTTTGGAGCCCCATTGGAAGGGGTGGTCGTACATGCTCTCAGCAGCGAGGGAGTAATGGCCATAGCGCTCCACCTCATCCCGCAAAGGACGGACCATCTGGCTGTGGCAGACATAGCAGCCTTCGCGGATATAGATGTCACGGCCTTTGAGCTCGAGCGGCGTGTACGGGCGCATGCCGTCCACTTTCTCGATCGTATTGTCCATGTACATCAGAGGGGCCATCTGGATGATCCCGCCAATCGAGACCACGACCAGAATGCCGATGGTGAGGAGCAGAGAATGGCGCTCCAGGATGCCGTGATTGTTCATCAGTCCCATGAGATTCAGGGCCTCCTATTCTGCAGGTGCCAGCGCGCCGCGCGGCTCTGGTTTTGCGTAAGGATCGCGGTCGGCTTCATCGTCCAAGGCTTTCGCCTCGCCATGACCAAGCGCTGTCCGGATCAGATTGACCGCCATGATGCCAGCGCCAGCGAAGTAGAGCGTGCCACCAAGCGCGCGGATCATATAGCTGATATGCTTGGCCTCGACGGTTTCCACGAAGCTGTATTCGAGGAAGCCATACTCATTATAAGCGCGCCACATCAGACCTTCCATAATCCCGGCGAACCACATGGAGACCATGTAGAAAATGATGCCGATCGTGGAGATCCAGAAGTGCCACTCGACGAGCGATTTCGAGAACAGCCCCTTCTTGCGATACAGCCAAGGCACCAGGCAATAGAGGGCGCCGAAGCTGATATAGCCGACCCAGCCGAGCGCACCGGAATGCACGTGGCCAATGCCCCATTCGGTATAGTGGCTGAGCGAGTTCACCGCCCGAACGGACATTAGAGGGCCTTCAAAGGTCGACATGCCATAGAAGGCGAGCGAGACAACCATCATCCGGACCACGGGGTCGGTGCGCAGCTTGTCCCAAGCCCCAGATAGCGTCATGACGCCATTGATCATCCCGCCCCAGCTCGGCATCCACAACATGACAGAGAAGGTCATGCCGAGCGTCTGTGCCCATTGTGGCAACGCGGTATAATGCAAATGGTGCGGCCCGGCCCAGATATAGATGAAGATCAGCGACCAGAAGTGCACGATGGACAGGCGGTAGGAATAGACCGGCCGGTTCACCCGCTTCGGGATGAAGTAATACATGATGGCAAGGAAGCCGGTGGTCAGGAAGAAGCCGACCGCATTGTGGCCGTACCACCATTGCGTCATCGCATCCTGCACCCCGGCAAAGACCTGCACCGATTTAGAGCCGGTCAGGCTCACCGGGATGGAGAGATTGTTGACGATGTGCAGCATCGCAATCGTCACAATGAAAGACAGGTAGAACCAGTTCGCCACATAGATGTGTGGCTCTTTGCGCTTCCACAGCGTGCCAAGGAAGACCAGCAGATAGACGACCCAGACCAGGGTCAGCCACAGGTCGACATACCATTCGGGCTCAGCATACTCTTTCGATTGGGTGACGCCCATCAAGTATCCGGTCGCCGCCAGAACGATAAAGATCTGATAGCCCCAGAAGACAAACCAGGGCCACATGCCGCCGGCCAGGCGCGTCCGGCAGGTGCGTTGGACGACATAGAAACTTGTTGCCAGCAGCACATTGCCCCCGAACGCAAAGATCACGGCGCTAGTATGCAGCGGGCGCAGGCGGCCAAAATTGGTCCAACCGAGCTCCGGGAAATAGAACAGGTTCGGCCAGGTTAGCTGCAGGGCAATGACGACCCCGACCAACAGCCCCGCAATGCCCCAAAACATTGAGGCCGCGACCCCGAATTTGACCAGCGTATTCTCATACTCGGACTCATCGAACGGATCGCGATCGACGAGCCCACCTGCCCAAAGCGCGGTTCCAACCAGAAACGCTCCGCCCAGGACCAGGAAGGTCAGAGCCTGATATTCCATGCCCGCATCTTTTGCGAACGCCGCCATTAACAGAGCAAAGAACAGAAAGACCGCGGTTAGCGCCCCCACCCCAATAATGCTCGTATTATTCCCTCGTCTGAACGACCCGATCATTTCCGTCATCGCCGATATACACCTCCGTTGGTCCCCGAAGACGGGGCGGTTTCAGCTCAGCCGATGCATATCTTTGCCCGTGGACGGGCTGAATAAGGGGTTTCCCTTATGTGCGATCCGGTCGCGTCCAGTAGAAGGAAATCCAGTTCAACAAGATCGGAAAAGAGCATGACCACACGGATGCAAGCGCTTTACGGATTGGCCCTGATATTGATTGGCGGGATCAAGATCTGGCTGCACATGGGCAGCGTTTCGGTGCTCTCTTTGCCCCTATGTTCGGGGAAAACCCTTACGGTCAGCGCGGGTCAGATGAGCTTGTTTGAGCAAGCCCATTGCTGGGGCTGCTATGTGTTTGGCGCAGGCCTGGTCCTGGTCGGCGTCGCCGCCTTCGGGGCCTATGCCCAGCGACGCACAGTCGCCGCTCAAACGGATTGATCGATGCCTAACGCCCATTACAAAGGGTGGCTGATGACAGACGATCAGCATCCGGTCCTTCAGGACAGCAATGGGCTATATGGCGACCGCAAATCGCTGGAACCGTTGATGCGGTCAATTCTGGCATCGGTGCCGGATGCGATGATTGTGATCAATGCATCCGGACAAATCCTCGCCTTCAGCGCGGCGGCAGAACGTCTGTTCGGGTACACGGCCAAGGACATTGCCGGCAAGAATGTTTCGATCCTGATGGATGACAATCATCGCACGCATCATGACCAGTATATAGACAATTATCTGATCACCGGTGAGAAACAAATTATCGGTATTGGCCGCATCGTGGAGGCCAGACTTGCGGATGGACGGGTGATCCCGGTCGAACTCAAGATTGGCGAAGCCGAGATTGACGGCGAACGGCTGTTCACCGGTTATATTCGCGATATTTCGGAAAAACAGGCCAATGCGCTACGGCTGAATGAAATGCAGGTCGAGCTGGCGAATTTCTCGCGGCTGAGCGCGGTCGGGACCATGGCCTCGGCGATGGCGCATGAACTCAACCAACCTCTGACCGCCGTCGCCAATTATCTCGAAGCGGCGCGAGATCTGCTGAACAATGCCGATGCGGATACACTGGCCTTTGTCCAGGAAGCCTTAGATGCGGCCGCCAATCAATCGATCCGCGCCGGGCAGATTGTCCGCCGCCTGCGCGATTATGTTTCGCGCGGAGAGCTCGATATGCGCCCCGTTTCACTACCTGAACTGATCGAAGATGCGGCCTCGCTGGCAAAAGTTGGGATTGAAGGCCAGCTGGCGCGGGTCATCGCGCGCGTCCCGGATGGGTTTCCCCGCGTGCTTGCCGACCGATTGCAGCTGCGTCAGGTAATCGTGAATCTGGTTCGGAATGCCATCGAGGCACTTTCAGACACACACAACCCGCAAATCTGGATTTCTGCCGAACGGAATGAAGATCTCGCCATCATTACTGTCGAGGACAATGGCCCGGGCTTCGCGAGCGGCGAAGATGCCTCACCTTTTGATGCCTTTAACAGCACCAAGCCCGGCGGGATGGGCCTCGGCCTCTCGATCTGCCAGACCATTATGGATGCGCATGGCACCGTGATCCAATACGCGCCATCGGATAAAGGCGGCGCCGCTTTTAAATTCACGCTTCGACTTGATGAGGGAGCCCAAGAAGATGCCTGATCGCACTGTTTTTCTGGTCGATGATGATGAAGCCATTCGGCACTCGGCGAGTTTTATGCTCCGTCATGCAGGCTTCAATGTGAAGACGTATCCCGATGGAATCAGTTTTCTCGAGCAAGTCCGCGACGATAATCATGGCTGTATCCTGCTCGATGTGCGCATGCCGGGCATGGACGGGCTAGCCGTGCAAAGCGCGCTCAATCAGCGTGGCATCAATATGCCAGTCATCATCCTGACCGGACATGGCGACGTCCCTGTGGCGGTCGAAGCGATGAAAGGCGGCGCGATCGAGTTCCTCGAAAAGCCTTATGAAAAACAGGCATTGGTGGGCGCGATTGAGAATGCATTCACCTTGCTCGATAATCAGGCTGCCGACGATAAACGCAGCGCTGGCGCCAAGGCAAAGCTGACCAGCCTGACGCCTCGCGAAATGGAAGTCCTGAAATGCCTGGTCGATGGCCTGACCAATAAGGGCATCGCCCAGGCGCTGTCGATTTCACCGCGAACCGTGGAGATCCACCGCGCACACATGATGGAAAAACTTGATGCAGACAGCCTGTCCAGCGCCCTCAGGATCGCATTTCTGGCTGGCATCAGTGGAACCTAGGCTGAGGAACACTACCTAGAGACGTGTTGTCATAGACGGTGTACACCACAAACATGAACGCCATATCGGATCCCCTCCCCCAAGAGAAACGTGCCCCTGTGTCCAGGTTGGTGCTGATTGAGGATGATGAAAGCGTCCGGCGCTCCATGACAATGATGATGCGCGCGCGCGGGTTCCAGATTGATGCCTATCGAAACGGCACTGAATTCCTGATGATGCGCGGCCAACATGGCGGCGACTGTCTGTTGATCGATTACAAAATGCCCCGCGTGGATGGTCTTGAGGTGATGCGTCGCTTGCGGGCGCAAAATGATGCCACACCCGCAATTATGATTACCGGCTATTATTCGGCGACGCTGCGCGACAAGGCGATCCTGGCGGGCTATGCCGACATCCTTGAAAAGCCGTCGACGCCAGATGCCGTGATTGAAGCGGTTAGCCGGTTGATGAATTGAGCTCAGTCGAGCCGGGTCACCCGAATGTCCTTATAATAGACGGTGCTGTCGGGATCGTGCGCCTGCAAACCGAACGTGCCGCTCGAAAGCCGCCTTTCCTCATCCGGCCAATTCTCGGGCTGCGTCCAGGTCACCAATAACTCGCCATTAACCCGCGTGCTCACGGTGCCGTCTTCGACCCGGATCGTATAGTCGAACCATTCATCATCCGCGTGCGGGGCAGCGGCGCGCGTGACATAAGCATTGCTATCGACCCCAAGCACCGGCACTTCCCTGTCCGCTGCATAGACCCGCACATCGGCAATTGCATAAACGCTTCCGGTTTTGCGAAAATCGGATTGCGTCGCATTCACTTGCGCCTCCAGGCCTATGCGCGGCCAGCCTTGGTCCTGATAGGCGGTGTGGAAATAGACCCCGGAATTTGCGCCGGGCCGGGTTTTGACTTTCAGGCTCAGCTCGAACTCTGTGAAGTCTGCCCCATGCTCACCCTCATAGAAGAGATGCGCGCGCGGGCCTTCAGCGACAATAGCACCGTCTTCAACGCGAAAACTGCTCGGGTTTTCGGTGGTAACTCGCCAGCCTTCCAGCGTTTCGCCATCAAACAGCGAGAGCGGTTCGGCCGTCGCATTGACCGGCGCTGTCGCGCAGGCGCCCAAGCCGAAGACGACCCCCATCAAACTGTTGCGCCATAATGTCATTGTCTCGTCTCCCTTCCCTAAAGGTCCATCGGGCGCTGCAGACCCAGCAACGCCAATTGCGCATCGAGATGGTCAAGCGCCTCCTGGGTCGGCCCGGCATAATCGCCCATAGACGGTCGATTGCCGAGATAGCCCAGCCAGGCGCTGCCAGCTTCCGACGCAAAATAGGCCGAGACGGACAGGTTCCGAAACGTGTCAAAGGCCTCGCCGAGATCGCGCGTCTCGTCCGTCAGCCGGTCTTTCCAGGCGACGCGATCGAGAATCTCGGTCTTCAGAGCCGCATTTGCGGAAGCGAAACTCGACGCCCCGGCGGTCCGGGCTTCGCCTTCCAGCCAGTCGAACAAAGCAAACAATTCGACGCGGTCGTCTTGCGTCTGCTCGTAGGGCGATGAGACCCATTCGTCGATAAAGTCAGGAATGCCAAGCGCGCTCCCTGCTGGCACCTCCTGATTGGCCGGCAAGAGGATATCAGTCAGCGCGGCCACCAGCTGCAATTGCTCTGGCGACAGGGTCAGATCCCAGGTGATGGCTGGGGTCATCAAGTCAGGGTCAGCGCCATAGGGCACGCCTGAGATCGGTTTGGGCACACCCAGCAAGGCACGCGGCTGGTCCGTATGATCCGGCGCCCCGCAGGCGGCCAGGACCGGCGTTGTGCCAATCCCGGCCAGCAACCATTTCAAGGTGGTCCGGCGATCGGTTTTCGGAAGATAGCTCATATCGCCCCCCGCTTCATTTCATTGACCATGTGATCTGCCCCGCGCATGGCGAGGGTGAGAATGGTCAAGGTTGGGTTCTTGTGCGCCTTAGAGGCAAAGATCGCCCCGTCGAGAATGAACAAGTTGGGCACATTCCAGGTCTGGCCATAGCTATTGGTGACAGAATCAGCGGCGCTCGCACCCATGCGCGCGGTCCCGATTTCGTGAATAATCACACCGCCCGCCGCGATCGCCTCCTCCGGTGATTTCACATCGCTGACCACGCGCCCGCCCATTCGTTCAATCAGCTCGATTGAAGCCTGTTGCGCGTGGGCGACCTGCGCAAACTCGTGCGCGGAATGCTTGTAATGAAACTTCAGAATCGGGATGCCAAACTTGTCTTTGCCATCCGGGTCGATTTCAGCATAGCAGTTTTCGTTCGGGATCATTTCCCCGCGCTGGGCGAAATGGATGAAACTGCCATAATAGCGTCTGGCCGAATCCAGCATGCTCGGGCCGTACCCATCAAGGCCGCTGCCTGAGCCCATGCCGGGCGCACTGAACTGCGAATAGAGCTCCAAATGGTAGCCCCGCGGGAAATCCAATTGCCCCGCGGCCTGTTCCTCGTAAAGCCAGAACGGAACATAGACATGCATGCCCATGGCGCCGTCTTCATTGTAGCGTGGTCGGTTTTCCAAGGCCGGGATTTGTCCCGTAATACCAGAGCCCACTGTGTCCATGAGATTGCGGCCCACTTGCCCGGAAGAATTGGCGAGCCCGCCCGTATCCCTGGCATTGGAGTTGAGCAGAATGCGTGCGCTTTCCGCGGCACTGGCGGCGAGGACGACCGCCCGGGCCCCGATAAATTTATGCTCGCCTGTGGTCTTGTCGATATAGCGGGCACCATTGGCTTTGCCGTCATCGCCAGTCGTGATCTCATACACCATGGCATTGGTTGTGATCGTCAGATTGCCCGTCGATCGCGCCCAGGGCAGCAAGGACGTCGTGGTTTGAAAGGCCGCGCCGATATTACACCCGCGACCACAGTCTGTGGCCCAGAAACAGGGCGAGCGACCATCGCCCTTGTCGCGCGTCAGGACCGCTCGCCGCGCGGGCACACAGGGAATGCCGATATCCGCGGCGGCGGCGGCAGCAAACAATTCCGGCACCCTGGCTTTTGGCGGCGGTTGCAAAACCGCGTCACCGCTATCGGGATGATTGGCGAGGCCTGAATTCACGCCATAAACGCCCACCAATTTTTCGACCCGGTCATACCAGGGCGCCAGTTCGGCATATTCCATGGGCCAGTCAAAGCCCAAACCATCGCGCGTCTTGGGCTTGAAATCATATTCGCCCATGCGGAAACTGTTGCGCGCCCAATGATTTGTCCGCCCGCCCAGCATGCGGGTCCGCCACCATTGAAATTCCGTATCCTCGCCGGTTGAATAGGGCTCGCCGTCAATCTCCCAGCCACCATCAATCGTCGCATTATAATAGCCAAAATCCTTGTCGGGTGTGCCCGCACCGAGTAAAGGCGCATCACGGTTTTCGGAGAACATTGGCGTTTCTGCAATGGGATCATAATCCCGGCCCGCCTCCAGCATGTGAACCTTGACCCCCGACTGGGTCAGCACATAAGCGGCCATGCCGCCACCCGCGCCTGACCCAATCACGAGCACATCGTGCTCATGATCCGCCATCTCGATTTTCCTCCCACGGTTTTGCAAAGCTAACTACGTCCAGGTTGAAAGCGCAACTCGGTCACGCTTGGTGCTTGCGCTTGCAATTGCCTCTGCGATACCAATCTAGAAGACTGGAAACTGGGAGACGCACATGAGCGAAACGAGCAGCCCGACGGCACTGCAATATCTGGATCGGGCAATGGGGGGGCTTCGTGACCTTGGTTTGATCAAGGATGATAAAAGCGCCGGATCGGCCCCGATCGTCGCACTGCTGGAACAGATCTCGGATCTTGAACCGGACAAGGTTGCGGCCATCGCCCGGACTCTCGATCAGGCCAGCGTTTTCAATGACGTGGTCAGGGAACAGATTTCCGGCGTGACAATTGGCGAGCGCTATGAGGGCATCACGTCGGCCTTCAATTCGATTCGAGACGATGCCCGCAGCCTCGTCGATCAATATTCGGACGGCAAGATCTCGACCATGGAACGGGTCTCGAATGTCTGGATGAAAATGACCCGGGGCGACATTGCCAGCCGCTTTGCCAAGATCAAGGATCTGTACCTCGAAGTGCAGACCGAAAGCGCCAATCAGATTGATCGCGAACAGACCATTCTTGAAGCCTATCTCGATTTCCGCGGCGCTCTGAAACAATCGGAAGTGCTCGGCCTGGATGTCCTCGACCTTGCCACCTACGAGCTCGAAGACGCCCGCGCTTCAGTCAATGAAGCCGTCGCGAAAGTAGCGGGATACATTGGTGAAGACCCGGCTGAACGCGCCAAGCTCGAGCTCAAGCGCGATGAAAGCCTGCGCGCCCTGCAAGCCGAGGAGAAACGCTATCAAATCGCCAAGGACCTCTCCGACAATATCACCATTGGCTATAATACGTCCGAAGTGATCATGGCGCGTTTGGTTCAGATCACCACGGCCAAGGAACGGGTCTATTCGCAATCGGTCAGCTTTTTCTCGACCAATGAAGTGGTGCTGACCGCCCTGACGGCCAGCTTTACCGGCATGCACGGCCTGCACGAAAGCACGCAAACGCTCGAAGCGATGAAAGATGGCGTCAATAAGAGCCTCGAAGTGCTGGCTGATATTGGCGGCGAAATTCAGGAAGCGGCGACACGCGCTGGGTATGGCCCAACCGTGTCGGCGGCATCAGTCAAAATGCTGGTCGATAGTGTGGTGAATTATCAGGAGCGGACCCAGGAGATCATCGCTGAGATGCGCGATCTCTCGACCAAGAATTCTGAGGAAATCCGAGAAGCGGTCGAAGATGGCAAACGCCGTCTCACCAAATTGGTCAATGATGGCGCCGCGCTGGCTTTGATCCCGCGGACTTGATGTGAACGACGCGACGGCTGCACCGAAACCTTTGGATGAAGTCCTGCTCGCCATGGACGTGGTGGATACGCTGCGCCATCGCGAGCAGACCCTGATGCGTGAGCTGGACGAGGTCGGGCGCCGCGCTGAGCTGATTGAACGTCTCAAGGACATTTATCATGCTCAAGGCATTGAGGTGCCGGAATCGGTCATCGTGGAAGGGGTCAAAGCGCTCAAGGAACAGCGCTTTGCCTACACACCGCCAAAACCCTCACTGTCGGTTCGGTTGGCAAAGATTTATGTCTCGCGCGGACGTTGGGGGCTTCCCGTGCTCGCCGTCCTGGCGATCTTGGGAATCTCTGGAACGGTCTATCAAGTTGGCGTTGCCGGCCCTGCCACCGCACGTGCCGAAGCCGCCCGGGTCGAACTCACGCAAACCTTGCCGGAGCAGGTCGCCGCCCTGGAAAATGAAATCGGACGCATCGCGACCCAAGACCGCGCCACCGCACTTGCCGCCACGTATGTCCAGGATGCGCGCTCTGCTTTGCGGGATGAAAATGCGGAGGATGCAAAACAAGCCATTGCGGCGCTGCAAGCGCTCCGCGATGAGCTCACAACCTCCTATGAAATCCGTGTCGTCTATGGCCCGGACGAGCCCCGCTCCGGGGTAATCCGGCTGAATGACAATGTCCCGGGCAATACGCTTTACTATTTGATCGTCGAAGCCGTCGACCCGGCTGGTCGCCGGGTTGAACGCCTGATCACAAACCAGGAAGACACAAGCGCGCGGCGCACTTCAAAATGGGGACAGGAAGTGAGCGAAGCCGATTTCAATCGGGTCGCCGCGGACAAGCAGGATGATTTGATCATCCAGGATGCCGTGATCGGCACCAAACCGGTCGGCGCCCTCGACCCGGATTTTACTGTCAACACCACTGGCGGCGCGATCCTGGAGTGGTGAGATGAGTTTTCGGATTACCGGGCGAGAGGCCCTTTCATCTTTTGACCGTGCGCTTGGCCGGCTGCGTGACAAGGTCGCCAAAGCGATTGATGCCGCAGATGAGATTGATCATCGCGCCGCTGAAGTCGGACATGAACAGATCGACCGGTTCCTCAAGCTGACCGATATACGTCTGGACGAGATTGCCGATGCTGATCCGTCAGATCTCGATCGGCTGCATCGCGATGCCAAACGCCTGCTCGACGCTCATGACATCTATGTGGCTGAAGATGCCCAGCGCCTGGCAGAGGCCGAAACCGCGATCACGGCGTTGGAGGCTCAGCGCGAAGACAAGGCTGAGCAACGCGCGCAGTTGCTGGAGACCTATGAAGCCCTGGTCGCGGAAACCGAAGCCAGCCTCAAATCCGACAAGGCCTATTTGGCACTGTTAAAGGCCAGCGACGAGGCCACAGCAGTCGCAGAACGGGCGGAGCATAAATTGTCCGTCGCCCGCGAAGAACTCGACGCCAAAGGCGCGCCGTATCGCGAGGATCCGCTTTTCTCCTATTTGTGGGACCGCGGTTTCCGCACGCTTGACTATAAAGCCATGCCGCTGATCCGGTGGCTCGACCATTGGGTCGCGCATTTATGCAAATATGATCAGGCGCGGGCCAATTTTGCACGGCTCAACAATCTCCCCGTCTGGTTGGAGGAACATGCGGCGCAGCAAAACGAGGAGGCCGAGGCCGCGCTAGTAGCTCTGGAGAACAAAGAGACCGAAGCGCTTGAAGCCAGCGGCGCAGAGGCCGTGCGCCTCGAAGCGGATGCCATTCAAGAAGACATCCGCGCCATTGATACGCAAATCGTTGAGGCCGAAACTCATCATGGTCTTTTGGCAGACGCCCACACCGAAGCGCTGGCGCTTAAATCGGGCCCGGCGCAAGAGGCGCGGCAGCTTCTGCACCGAGGTCTGCAACGCCTGGATATGCCGACCTTGCGGCGGCTCGCGGCTGAAACTTACACGCCAGATGATGACGACCTGGTCAGCGACCTGGTTGATCTCAAGAAAGAGGAGCTCAGCCTTGAGGTTGAAGCCGATGATGTCCGAGCACTTCCGCGGCGGTTGAAACAGGACTTGTCAGCCCTGGAAACGCTGCGGCGGCGGTTCAAGAATGGTCAGCTCGACAGCGCCTATGCGACCTTCCAGCCAGCAGCGATTGACGAAGCCATCACCGATGTCCTTGATGGCCGAGCCCAACCAGATCAGGCCTATCGCAAGCTCAAGCGCAAAGTGAAACGCCGCGAGCCGCGCACCCATTCCGGATTTGGCGGCCCGCGCCGAAGCGATACGCTCGGCATCCCGGAAGTCTTAGGCGAGGTCGCTTGGGAAGTCTTCCGGCACAGCGATCTCGGAAAGTCTATAGGTTTGCCGCGGCGGTTCCCGGGCGGCCGCTCATCCCGGCGAACATCGTTTCCGAAGCCGCGCCGACGCAGTTCCGGCGGCAAGCGCGGCGGATGGCGCACCGGCGGCGGCTTCTAAGTCCTGAAAGCGCCTACGCGCCGACGTCACATGACAAGAAGGTCGCGGGGTGTGACGCCGACGCGCTCTACGCCTATGCCAATCAGCTGGCGCGGGAAAACCCGCTTGGTTGCATCATGGCATAGAGTTGGTCTTTGAGCATGATCCGCTCACGGCGCAGGGCAAGCTCAGTCACATCTGCAACCGGCTCAATCCGCTCTTCCATTCGATGAATGGCGCGGTTGATCTCGTGATAACGATCCGCGAGCTTGGAAAAATGCGGGCTGGTGCGCTTCAACTCGCTGATCCGCTCTTTCGCCTCTGGAAAATCATCCGCGAGTTCGTGAGGGGTATGGCTCATAATCAAGCTCCTCTGGTCTGCTGAGACCAGAGGAGCCAATTATCCCTGCCGCGTCACTGCGTAGAAATGCTTATGTCGCGGGGTTATTCAGGGTCACCTTGTCGCAGGATGGTGCGTTTTCCGGCATGGTTCGGCGCCGAGATGACCCCCTCCTCTTCCAGACGCTCAATCAAGGTCGCGGCCTTATTGTAACCGACTTTCAGGCGGCGCTGGAGATAGCTGGTTGAAGCCCGCTTGTCGCGCAGCACGATCGCCATGGCTTGCGCATACAAGTCTTCATCCTTGTCACCGGTTGAGGTGCCGAGCATGGCATCCATGATCGCGCTGCCTGTACCGCCATCCTCGGGCTCTTCGAGCACTTCCGGATTATAGTCTGGCTCGCCGCCATTCTCGCGCAGCCAGTCTACTACGGCCTGGACTTCTTCGTCAGACACGAACGGGCCATGGCAGCGCTTGGTTTTGACGCCAGCTGCCTGATAGAGCAGGTCACCCATGCCGAGCAGCTGTTCGGCGCCCTGCTCGCCAAGGATGGTGCGCGAGTCGATCTTGGTCGTCACCATATAAGAGATACGGGTTGGGAAATTGGCCTTGATCGTCCCGGTAATGACGTCAACAGACGGACGCTGGGTTGCTGTGATCAGGTGGATACCCGCGGCCCGTGCCATTTGTGCCAAGCGCTGCACACAGCCTTCAATCTCCTTGCCGGCGACCATCATCAGGTCGGCCATTTCGTCGATCACGATGACCAGATTCGGAACATGGTCGAGGGGCAGGATTTCGGTTTCATATTGCGGCTTGCCGCGATCATCGAAGCCGGTCTGTGTCTTGCGCGTCATATGCTCGCCGCGCTTGCGGAAATCAGCCGCTTTCTTGTTGAATCCTGCCAGGTTGCGGACCCCGGCCTTGGACATCAGCTCATAGCGCATTTCCATTTCGCGCACCGCCCATTGCAATGCCAGGACGGCCTTTTTCGGGTCGGTCACCACCGGCGAGAGCAGGTGCGGAATGCCCTCATAAATGCTGAGTTCCAGCATTTTCGGGTCAATGAAGATGAACCGGCATTCTTCGGGCGGCAGCTTGTAGATCAGCGACAGGATCATCGCATTGACGCCCACCGACTTGCCCGAGCCGGTCGTGCCGGCGATCAGCAGGTGAGGCATCTTGGCGAGCTCAACCACAGTCGGCGTGCCGCCAATATCCTCGCCCAGCGCCATGGGCAGTGCAGCCTTGGATTTGGTGTAAGCATCATTGTCGAGCAGCGACCGCAGATAGACGGTTTGGCGCTCATCATTTGGCAGCTCGATCCCGATCGCATTCTTGCCGGGCACCACCGCGATCCGGCACGAGACCGCGCTCATCGAACGGGCGACATCATCGGCCAATGAGATCACGCGGGCTGATTTGACACCGGCGGCCGGTTCAAGTTCGAACAGGGTGACAACCGGGCCCGGGCGGACTTCGCGGATCCGGCCGCGGACGCCAAATTCGCGCAAGACTTCAGCCAGTCGATTGGCCTTGGCCAGCAGCGAATCTTCATCAATTTCGTTGCGCTGTGCCGGCGGCACTTGCAGTAGATCCAGCGGCGGCACTTTGGCGCCGCGAGCCTTGCGGCCGCGTCTGACTTGAGGCTTAGGCACCGTTGCAGAGCGCGGCGCCGTCACTGTTACAGGTTTTTTCTGAGTCTCGGCGACCGGCGGCTGCGCACGCTCATCTTCCTCCATGTCGCGCACGATCGGATCTGCACGTTCCGGTTCATAAGTCGGTTCGTCGGACCGCGTAATCTTGGTCTCAGCATCTTCATAGCCACCCGCGATGGCTGGCTGACGACGAGATTTGATAAAGGCCAAAAGTCCGCCTGCGCGTCGGGCTGCCCGCGCGCTCGACTGGCTGGCGGCCGCTTGCAGAAGTCGCGCATCACCCCGCCGGAAGCCGAGCGCTGCAAACGCACACAAAAGCGCCAGCGCTCCGGCCACGACACCCGAAAGCAGGTCGGGCATCGGCAAAAGCAAAGCCTTGAACGGCATCGCCGCAAGATTGTGTAGGCCATCTCCGACCATGCCGCCCAATCCGGCCCGCAGCGGCCAGGAGGTCGGCACCGGCCAGGCGGCAAAACAGGCCGCTGAGAGTGGCACAAAAAGGGCTCCCAATAACCAGCGACGAACCTTTGGCGCGCCGATCAGGACCGCGCGCATGGCGCCGCCAATCATCAAGGCGAGGCCCGCTACCCAGGCCGACCAGCCGAGCAATTGCCGCATGATGTCTGCAAACACGGCACCGCCGGAGCCAAACAGATTTTCGACACTGCGATTGGTTGCCGCATTCCAACTCGGATCGAGCGGATCGTACGAGCCGACACTGCCACAAATGAACACACCCAGGGCAAACGCCCCCGTGCCAGTAATGATCCGCCAGACCGGATCTGAAACCTCGCGCACATGGGCCGCTTCTGCGATTGAATTCGCCATAATCTACACTCCGGTCGTATCGGACGTTCTGAACCAAAAATGAAATTACAAGCGCGGCCTTAAAACGGCGCTAACAGACATGAAATTGCCAAAAAGAAACCCCCGGTCGCCAATGCGCCGGGGGTAAGTCGGGAGGAAACGCTTCCAAACTGAAGGAAGCGTAGGAATTGCCCGCCCCGGGGAAGCCGGGGCGAGCAAACTGGTTAGGAGGCAAACTCCGGATAGGCTTCGACGCCAGTATCCGCACGGTCGAGACCGAGTTGCTCTTCCTCTTCACTGACCCGCACACCCAGGGTCGCTTTCAGCGCGAACCAGACGATCGCTGACAAGACTGAGACGACAACACCGGTGAGGATAATGCCGACAAGCTGGCCAACATAGCTGGCATCCCCTGTCAGAGCGCCGGCCTCATCCACTGGCGGCATGATATGGTTGCCATAAGAGGCGGCGACGATCAGCGTGCCCCAAATGCCGCAAACAAGGTGAGCCGGGATAGCGCCGACAACATCGTCGATTTTCAGCTTGTCGAGCAGTGGCACGGTCAGCACCACGAGCACGCCGCCAACAGCCCCGATCGCAACTGACATGCCCATGCTTGGCGCTAGAGGCTCTGCCGTGATCGAGACCAGGCCACCAATCGCGCCGTTAAACGCCATGGTTGGGTCGACTTTGCCCTTATAAAGCACTGCGGTGAGGATCATCGCCGCGAGGACGCCGCCAACAGCCGCCATATTCGTGTTGGCGAAGATCTTGGCGACGGCATTGATGTCGTCAAACGTGCCGGCGGCGAGTTGAGACGCACCGTTGAAGCCGAACCAGCCGAACCACAGGATAAACGTACCCAGCGCGGCCAGCGGGATGTTAGACCCAGGCATCGGGTTCACTTTCTCGCCGAAATACTTGCCAGCGCGGGGCCCGATAATGATCGCGCCGACAAGCGCGGCCCAGCCACCAGTCGAGTGGACGAGCGTCGATCCCGCAAAGTCAGAGAAGGCCCATTCGCTATCGAGATAGCCGCCGCCCCACTCCCAGCTGACAACAGTCGGGTAGATGAACGCGGTCAGGAAGACGACGAAGATCAGGAACGACCAGAGCTTCACGCGCTCGGCCACGGTACCAGACACGATCGAAGCAGCTGTGGCGACGAAGACCATCTGGAAGAACCAGTCTGAGCTGGCCGCATATCCAGTGTCGAGCGACTCTTCGCCAGACCATGGGATCGCGCCCGGAATGCCGATAATGCCACCCAGAGCCGTCGAGGCCGGATAGGCAATATTATAGCCGATGAGCCAGAACATCAGGCCAGCCACAGAGAACAGAGAGACGTTCTTCAGGGACTGCATGGACGCGTTTTTCGACCGCACCAGACCAGACTCAAGGCAGAGGAAGCCCGCCGCCATAAACATAACAATCAGGCCACCAATCAGGAACAGGTAGCTGCTATCGACATAAGCGCTGACGGCGCTCGCTTCTTGGGCATGGGCTGCGAGCCCCGCCATTCCTGCAAGCGGCAGCATCAAAGCGCCCCGCATTGCCGTTTTCATCCATGAACTCATTGCCCGATATCTCCCGCAGCTCTGGTTAATTGACCTCGGCAAAAAACCCGCCTGCCCTGTTTTCCGCCAGAATTAAAAAGATGTTCATCTGCGCCGAACGGATGCGTGACCAAATTTCGAGCAGGCTGCGACCCAAACGCCCGTTTGTCTGTCAGGCATGGACCGAATGCAGTTGAGACCATACCTGTAGGGCATGGCTGAAAAGATCTATGACGCGGCAATTGTGGGCGCCGGCCCGACCGGAGCGGCTCTGGCGCTTGGATTGGCGCAAGCCGGGCTTGAGATTGCCGTCATCGATGCCCGCGATCTGAGCCTGCCAGCGCGGGCCGACCGGCGAAACTTTGCAATTGTTACAGGCAGTTGGCGGCTTTTGCGATCGCTGGGCGTGACCGGCGCACTCGAAGACACCAGCCAGCCCCTGAATGGCCTTGAAGCGGTTGATGGCGGCACCCATTATTTCGGGCAGCCGTCCGTCCTGTTCATGAAAGAGGACATGGAAAGCCCAGATCCAGACGAGCCCCTGGGCCACATGGTGATGGCTGAGCCGCTGCAAGCTGCTTTGGATCTGGCCATGTCTGATGAAACCCGGATCACGCATTTATCGAATGAACGCTATATCGCGTCGCGCCAGGCGCCTGGTCTGATTGAATCCGAGCTGGAAAGCGGGAAGATCGTCCGGGCGCGCCTCTTGGTTGGCGCCGATGGCATGAACTCGCCGGTCCGCACCGCAGCTGGCATCGCAACCGAGGGGCGCGACTATCAGAAATCGGTGTTCACCGCGAATGTGCACTTATCGAAGCCGCATGAGGGCATCGCCCGACAATTGTTTACCCCGGAAGGTCCGTTCGCGACGCTGCCGCTCAAGGGCGATCGCGCCAATCTCGCCTGGTATATGAAACGCGGGGCTGCTGAGACCCTCACAAAACAGCCCATCGATGCGATCGAAGCGGAGTTGAATGCGCGCTTTTCCGGTTTTGCCGGCGACATGCGCATTGATGGAAAACCTGGCTCCTATCCGCTAATCCTGCAGCTTGCGACGGCGCTGACTGCCCCGCGCACAATCCTGATTGGCGATGCCGCCCGGCGCGTGAACCCGCTGGCCGGACAAGGCCTTAATCAAGGCTTCCGGGATGTTGGCGCTCTGATCGAGTTGGTGCAAGAGACAATACACCTTGGCGGCGAGATCGGCTCGCCCCAGATGCTTGAAGCTTACAGTCAGGCCCGGCACTTTGATGGCACCGGAACGGCGCTCGTCCTGGATGGCATTGACCGGCTGTTTTCAAATGATCTGATGCTGACCAAACCGATCCGGACCTTGGGATTGATGGCGGCGTCGAAAATCTCACCCTTGCGCCGTCTCTTGGCGCGTAAGGCTAGCGCGACAGAAGATGGCGTAGCCGGTCCTCTGGCGGGCTGGTAGGCCGCTCGAGCCAGAGCACCCCTGAATTGTAGAGATACAGGAACGCATCGGTCGATTCCTGCGCCGCCCGCCCGGCCAGCTCCCCAGCCATACGGCGATTGGAAATGCGCTGAAGACAGGCAAGCCCGACCAGCGGAATGCAGGTCCACCAGGCAATAAAGAAAGTGCTGATCACGCCAGCTACGAGCATAATGTCCGAGACCATGTCGAGCAGCCAGATGCGATTGGCATAATGGGCGCCGAGTTTTTTCAGAACATCCAGGCGGGCGTGCAAATAGTCAGCATCCAGCGCCCAAGTCTGGTCAGGCGTCGCGGCGATGCGCACCGTGGTTCGGGGATCATCGCGCTCGGCGGCAGATTTCGCTAATGCTGACATTCTACGCTCCGTTGAATGTAGAATACCGCTCAGGGCTTAACGAAACCTATCCTGCTTCATGAACTCGCTTTAATCGAAAGCGCGTGCAGACCCGTGTCGAACTCCTGTTGTAATGCCGACATCACAGCGCGCTGCATGGCCACGCGGCTCAATCCCTCGAACTTGTCCGACACAATTTTCACCGTGTAGTGGGTTTCACCTTCTGGTCGAGCCCCAGCGTGCCCCGCATGTTTGTGGCTGTCATCGACCACGTCCAACACGCTCGGCGCGAAGGCCGCTGTCAAAAGTTCATGAATACGCTGTGATCTGGTCATAAGTTCTGGTCTCTTTAACCCGAAGCAACTATGTTACCCCGCTGATGGATGACGGATACGAATACCGCCCCAAGTTCACCGATATAAGGGTGAAGCCGCCGGCCGACGATACTTCGCGTGCAAAAGCCGCGAAAACAAGGACTTGTGAGCATCAGAGCTGCGACCTGGCAGGTGAGTATCCGGCTCCGAAACAATTCGGCGATGGCAAGCACTATTTCTGTCAGCGTCATGCGGCGGAGTATAATCGCAGCTTCAACTTCTTCGAGACGATGACCGAAGAACAGATCAAGGCGTTCAATGAGAATGCGCGCTTCGGGTTCAAGCAGACCTGGAAGTTCGGCGCCGGTCCGATGGGCGGCGACAAGGCCAATAAAGCGCATGATCCGAATACCTGGCAGGGCTCGAGTTTCTTCCAGGACCGCGCCGCCGCACGCGAAGAGCGACGCGCCAATCGGTCTGCCACCGGAATCGCCAAAAGAGCCCTGGCTGAACTGGATCTCGATCCCGACGCCAAGGCACCCGAGATCCGGGCACGCTACGCAGAATATGTCCGCCGCTTCCACCCGGATTCGAATAGCGGCGACCGCTCATCCGAAGAAAAACTGGCGCGGGTCATTCGGGCCGGAAAAACGCTGAAAGCGGCCGGCCTGATGAAGGACTGAGCCGTTTGCTTGCTGAAACCCCAAAATCAGAGCAATTTGAGGGCATGGAGGAAACCCCGAAGCTTTCGTATGCGGCCTATTTTGAGCACCCGCTGAAGCGGCGCATGGTGCGCACGATCGAGCGGCTTTCGGGCCAGCCCTATCTGCAAAAGCTGTACGAAACCTATCGGGCCGACCTTACTCATGAGCCGTTCTTTGCGGCGGCCATCAAGCTCTTGAACCTGGATGTGGAGTTCTCGACCAGTCGGCTGGCCCAGATCCCCTCCGAGGGCCCCCTGGTTGTTGTCGCGAACCATCCTTTCGGAGTCCTCGACGGACTTCTAATCTCATGGCTGATCTCTTTGCGGCGCGCAGACTTTAAAGTGCTCACCAATGCGGTGTTGGATGGCGCGCCGGAAGCCCGTGAATGGTTGCTGCCCATCGACTTCGCCAACACCAAGGAGGCCCGCGCGACGAATATCAAAACACGCGCCGAGAGCCTGGATCGGCTAAAGAATGGTGAGTGTATTATTGTCTTCCCGGCAGGCGGCGTCTCGACCTCGCCGACCCCGTTCAGTCGGCGCGCCGTTGACGACACTTGGAAACCGTTCACCGCGAAACTGATCAGCCATAGTGAAGCCCATGTGACGCCGATCTTTTTTGAAGGCCAAAATTCGCGCTTGTTCCAGTGGGCCAGTCATATGTCGATTGAGTTGCGCCTGGCGCTGATTTTCCGGGAAGTGAAACGCCGGGTTGGGACCGCCATCCCTGTCCATATTGGCGAAACGCTGACCCCGGATGTGCTCGCCAATGCGGGTAAGCGCCAGGAATTGATGAATTTCCTGCGCGAGCAGACTTATGGCATGGCGCCATCAAGGCAGCAGGCCTCGCTGGCGCGCGCACATAAACGTTTTCAAGAATCCAAACCGGCCATTTTCCACTGATTATGGAATATAGACCGTGTAGATGACCTCGGCTTCGACATCGAACGTGCCGTCGCTGAGATCAATGTTTCCTGTGTTCCAGCGATAATCGAGATCAAAGCGCACCGATTGGTCTGCGATAGAGCCGGGAGCCGCGGCGGTGCGCCGATTGCCACGGAAAATATCGCGCCCACCGGTCAGAGTCGACAAGCGTCGATAGCCGCCCCATTGCACGCCGGACGCCGCGCCGTTTCCGGAATGCGGAATCTGCGCCGAGCTGCCGAATGACAGGCCAGCATCATTGCCCGATTGGGTCATGCGCATGCGCAAGCGGATCAGGTTGAGATCTGCTGGATCTCCGACCGGCGCAGCGATCACATCAATGTTGAAGGCTTTGTTGGTGGCGACATAGAAACTGCTGAGAATATCGCTGCGTATGGTCCGGACATCGGTATTACCGCGCAATTGAAAGGGGTTCAGCACATCCGAAGAGGACGTGAACCGGTCTCCTTGCCGCGTCGTCTGATTGGGCCCGCCCTGGATATTCTGAATGCGTAGCGTCGCGCCGGTCCCGTCAGCAAAACTGTCATCCAGCGCATCGAGCGTCCCGGTGACGACCGTGTGCACATCGCCGCCGATCAGGTCGATATCAGCCGCTGCGCCATCGACAATAAAGTCGGATACGATCGGCGTGTTTTGGCTCGCATCTGCGGCCCAGACAATCGCCACGCCGTCGACCTTGAAATGCGGGCGATCAATCACACTGCTCGTGGATGGTTGCGCCACACATAAGCCAGCGCCGATAAAAGCCGTGCCCATGCGCAGCAAGGCTGGCCATTTCAAAATCAATTCTGCCCTCATTCTGTACCGTCTAGCAAAACACTGTTCGGATACGGATAAATCAATCGATCGAATTTGATCGAATTAACCATCCCGATTTGACCAGCGAGGGCCTTGCTTTTTCACCTCAATCGCGGTCATTGGCGCGGGTTCAATCGAGACGGAGTTTTCGGCATGGCTGGTGTTGTCGTAGTCGGCGCCCAATGGGGTGATGAAGGTAAGGGCAAGATTGTCGATTGGTTGTCGCATCGCGCCGACGTCGTGGCGCGCTTCCAGGGCGGCCATAATGCCGGTCACACGCTGGTCATCGACGGCACGACCTACAAGCTCAATCTACTACCTTCCGGCGTCGTGCGCGGCGGCAAGCTTTCGGTGATCGGCAATGGCGTTGTGGTCGATCCCTGGCAACTCCTTTCCGAGCTCGAAAATATGGAAAAAGCCGGCATCCAGCTGACGCCGGACGATTTGCTTTTGGCCGAGACCGCTTGCCTGATTCTGCCCTGGCACCGCGATCTTGATGCCGCCCGCGAAGGCGCGGCGAGCGACAAGGCCAAGATTGGCACGACCAAGCGCGGCATTGGCCCCGCCTATGAAGACAAGGTCGGGCGCCGCGCCATTCGAGTCGCGGATCTTGCTGACGAAGCGGCCTTGGACCAGAAGCTGGAACGCCTGATCGCGCACCATGCCCCGCTGCGCACGGGTCTCGGGCTGGACGCCCCGGATGCCGCCGCACTGAAAGCCGAGCTGCTCGAAATCGCACCGAAGATTCTCGCCTTTGCCGGGCCCGCCTGGAAAGTACTCGGCGAAAGCCAGAAACTCGGCCGCCGCATCCTCTTTGAAGGCGCACAAGGCGTGATGCTGGATGTCGATCACGGCACCTATCCGTTTGTCACCTCCTCCAATGTCGTCTCGGGTCAGGCCGCCGCCGGCACCGGGCTCGGCCCCCGCGCGGTCAGCTATGTGCTGGGCTTGGCCAAGGCCTATACGACCCGCGTCGGCACGGGCCCGTTCCCAACTGAATTGTTCGATGAAATCGGACAAGGTCTTGGCGAGCGCGGGCATGAATTCGGTACGGTCACAGGCCGCGCCCGGCGCTGTGGTTGGTTTGATGCAGTGATGGTGCGCCAGGCTTGTGCGGTCTCGGGTGTGGACGGCCTGGCGCTGACCAAGCTCGATGTGCTCGACGGCATGGATGAAATCAAAGTCTGTACCGGCTACCGGCTCGGCGATGAGGTCCTGGATTACCTGCCAGCGACAGCGGCTGCTCAGGAAGCGGTCGAGCCCATCTATGAGACCATGCCCGGTTGGAGTGGCTCAACCCGTGGCGCCCGGTCCTGGAACGATCTGCCGGCCGAAGCGGTCAAATATGTCCGCCGCCTGGAAGAACTGGTCGGCAAGCCATGCGCCCTGGTCTCGACCTCGCCAGAGCGCGAAGACGTGATCCTGATGCGCGATCCGTTCGAACAGCGCTAAGGGTTTTTAGAAAGTTGGCATTTGCCCGGTGGCCGCCCATGGCATACCGACCGCCAGAATGACGCTGATCACAAGCCCGATCAGGGCGCGGCCCGCATCTGAGCCGACATCCATCATCGCTGCCCCACGTTCGCGCAAGGCGGTGACAAAGGAAATCGCCATTTCGCGGCCCGCCAACAGGCCCAGGAAGACCCAGGTTGTGCTCATCGGCACATCATTCATTTCTTTGAAATAGAACAATACGATCGCATAAATCAGGTCGACAATGGTGGCTGCGCGAATATCCGTCGTATGCGTTTTCGAGAGGACGATCTTCTGGATCTCGCCGCCACGCGTCTTGAAAATATACGCCATCATCGCTGCCATCAGCAGCGCGCCGCCGACAATCACTTCTGGCTTGAACACCATCATCGTGATGGTTCCATCATCAGCGAAAACCGGCTCACGCGGCATGAAGACAAAGATATTGGCAAAATCCTGCAGCAACCAGGTCCACCAAAGGAACCCTGTTGTCCCCCATTGGAAGACCGTCCACATCGGGTGGAGGCGCTCATCATCGTCGCGGGTCCGGCCGACCCAGACTTCCCACATGCGCGAGATCAGCAGCCACACGGCCGCGCCAGCCGCGAAGGCGACGACATAACCGAGCAGCGACTTGAGCAGCATGCTACCCATCACGCCTTCGGTCGCCGACCCACCCGACAGGGCAAACACCGTCAAGACCAGGAATGTGGTCGAGACCGGGATGCCAAATCGGGTCAAGAAAAGCAGCACGATGGGCGGCAGCGCGTGCCACCATTGAATGCCACCTTCTGGATATGGAATCTTGTTCAGTTTTCCGTCGGCAATATCACCGCCGCCAAAAAAGAGCTGGAAAATCAGCGCCGCAACCATGATGCCGGCGGCAAACATCCAAAGCAGCCACCAAGGGCGGTGTGAATTCGAGGCGAGGAAGGTGCCGAGCGTTTGGATCGAGTCGTTGGCAATCACCGCATAGGCGGCAAAGAAGAAACCAATCAGGGCAAAAATCTCATAACCAGCAAGGGACATAGCGGCTCCTGATCTCGCCCGGCTGATGCCGAATTGATTAGCCAGCTACCGGATTAACGATCCGATATCAATGACCCTTGATTAGATTTGCCTGCCTAAAAGCAGCTATCTAAATGATAGGCAAAACCTATTGGGCGACCCATCCGCCATCCATGCTGAGAATGGCGCCATTGATGCCGTCCCCGCCAGGCCCACAAAGGAATGCGGCAAAGGCGCCAATCTGTTCTGTAGTCACGAATTCCTTGGTTGGCTGCGCCGCCAGAAGGACATCGCGTTTCACTTCCTCTTCAGTGATGCCCCGCGCCTTGGCCGTATCGGCCACCTGACCTTCCACCAGCGGCGTGTAGACATAGCCTGGACAGATCGCATTGCAGCGCACGCCATGCTCGGCGCCTTCCAGGGCCACAACTTTGGTCAAACCGGCAATGCCATGTTTGGCGGCGACATAGGCCGACTTATAGGGGGACGCGACCAGGGCGTGCGCGGAGGCGGTATTGATGATCCGACCCCAGCCCTTCTCCTTCATCCCGGTGATCGCCATGCGCGTGGTGTGGAAGGCGGCCGATAGATTGAGCGAGATGATCAAGTCCCAGCGCGCGACCGGGAAGTCTTCAATCGGAGAAACGTGCTGCACGCCAGCATTGTTGACCAGAATATCGGCCCCGCCAAAATCACGCGCGACATAACCCATCATCCCTTCAATCGCGTCCGGATCGGTCAGATTGGCGCCAGAGAAACCAGCTTTTACGCCATAAGATTCCGATAATTCTTGCTTCAGGGCCGCGGCTTCTTCATCCGTGGCAAGCCCACTCAAAACAATATCAGCGCCTTGTTCCGCAAGCGCTTTCGCAATTCCCAAACCGATGCCGCTGGTCGATCCTGTGACCAAAGCAGTTTTTCCTTTGAGCATTTTGCGTCCTTTCATCTTGAGTGCATCCCGAGGCTTCGTTAGAGCAAATGCGGGTGGCTTAACAGACGAGATTTTTATCGATGACGGCAACGCTTGAATCTTTTCGTCAGGGCTTCCCTGATTTTCTCCTGATGACCGGCACCGCAGGTGTTTTGCTCCTCGTTGCGAGCACCATCTATATTCTTCTCACGCCCTGGAAAGAACTTGCTCTGGTGCGCGGTGGAAATGGCGCTGCTGGCTTGGCCCTAGCCGGCGCAATTACCGGCCTGGCGATTCCGATTGCTTCCTGCCTCGCCTCGAGCCTGACCCTGGTCGACCTGCTCTTATGGGGCAGCGTGGCTTTGCTTCTGCAACTCCTGACCTATCGTATTATCGACATGATCTTGCGGGACATACCTAGTCGTATTCAAAATGACGAAGCGGGTGCCGCCATTGTCTTGATCGCCTCGAAGCTTGCCGTGGCAATGCTTTTGGCGGCCGGGCTGTGGGATCCAAATCTGGGTCGGGTATAAAAGGAGCGAATGAACGTGTTGAGGTGGATCCCCGATTGGATCATTTACGCGCTGGTGCTGGCCGTGGTCCTCTGGGCGATCTTTTCCGGCGGCACGGATGATGCACCGCCACCTCCGCCAGAAGCGATCCAGGAAGAAGGCGCCATGTTGCCGCCGCCATCCGCCTTCGATGAGCGCGTCCTGGTTCAGGTGACATCGCCAAAAAGCGGCATCGGGACGGCCTTTGCGATCAATAATCGCGGGCAATGGCTGACCGCCCGCCATGTCGTGGAAGGCTGTAATGATGTCGCCCTTTTGGTTGCGCCTGGACAATATGATCCAGCCAACAGCGTGGTGATTTCCGAAAAATACGATCTGGCATTGATCGAGACCGATACCAGTCCGAACCCAGCCACGATCAATACAGAGAATGATTTGCGCGTCGGCACTTATGGGTTTCATGTCGGCTACCCGCAGGGGCGCCCGGGTGAAGCGGCCTCGCGCCTACTGTCGCGATCAAACCTGATTTCGCGCGGGCGACGCTCGAACAGTGAATCCGTTCTCGCTTGGGCCGAGACCGGTCGCACGCGCGGCCTGATGGGCTCGCTTGGTGGTCTCAGCGGTGGCCCAGTCTATGATGAAACCGGCGCGGTCCGGGGCGTGATTGTCGCTGAAAGCGCTCGACGCGGTCGAATTTACACAGCTGCGCCCGAAGCCGTGGCTGAATTCATCAAGGCGACCGGGGCCGAAACGATTGGCGAGGCCCCGCGCTCGTTTTCCTCGAGCACCTATGGCCGCGAAGCCGACTATGCTCGGCGTAATCTGCAGGTCGTCAAAGTCGCCTGCAGCGTGGATGATTAGACTTTGACCTTCGCCGATCGCTTCATTGCCAAAACCCGCGCGCACGGCCCGCTCTGTGTCGGTATTGATCCGCATGCGGGACGTATTCCGGCCCTGTTCGGGGGCGACACGCCGGATGGGTTGGAAGCCTGGGGCAAAGCTGTGATCGAAGCGACCACGTCCCGCGCCGGTATTGTCAAGCCACAAGTCGGCCTGTTTGAACGCCATGGCTGGCAAGGCATGCGCGCCCTGTCGCGTGTCTGTGCAGCGGCCAAAGAGGCCGGTCTGATCGTCCTCGCAGATGCCAAGCGCGGGGATATTGGCTCGACTGCGGAAGGTTATGCCGCAGCCTATCTGGCTGAGGATGCGCCATTTGCGTGTGACGCGCTCACCGTAAACCCTTATATGGGCCTCGATACGCTGGAGCCACACGTGCGAACCGCCAAAGCCAGCGGCAAAGGCGTGATCGTTCTCGCCCGAACCAGCAATCCGGGCAGCGCCGATTATCAGGCCCGCAGTCTCGAAGGCGCGCCTTTATTTGCACGCGTGGTTGAGAGCCTGGCGCCGATGATCTCGCAGCTTCAAGGTGATTGTGGGTGGTCCGGCCTGATGCTGGTGACCGGCGCGACGGGCCCTGATGAAGCGCGGCATTTACGGACGCTGGCACCGAGCGCTCTGTTTCTCGTCCCCGGCTATGGCGCGCAAGGCGCGGGGGCTTCAGATGCTGTGGCCGGTTTTGTCGATGGGGAGGGCGGCTGCGTCAACGCATCGCGATCTTTAACCTTCCCGCAAGGGGCTGATGAGGCGTCTTCAATAGACGCCTGGAAGCAACTGGTTGGCGCCGCGATTGACACCGCCCAGGCTGATCTCAAACAAGCGCTTTAAGCCTGCCCTTTCACCAATAGCGTGAGATCTTCCGGTTCACCAATCACAGCGACATGATCACCGGGCTGTAACGTTTCCTTCGGGGCTGCGATGATGATGTCGCCATCGCGCTCAATGATTGCGATCAAGCAACTGCCCGGCAGGTCAATTTCTGAAAGCGGTCGCCCGACATAATCCTGTAATGAGCCGAGATCCGAGATCGGCGCGTGCAGGAAATGGTCATCCCGCATCAGGATTTCATTCATTTCCTTGTCCGAGGTCGCCGACAACCAGCGGCGTTCGAAATCAAAAGACTGGACAACTTCGGCGAGGTGACCCGCCAATCTGAGATCGAGGCCGGCGGGCTTGCGCGGGCAGATCAGCATCATGATTGTATGCACATCCTTGGCCTCTTCCATGTCCATGCGCGCCTGCTTTGTGAAGCGGAAGACAACCAGTTCCGGGCTCGTCAGATCTGGATGGCTACGATAGGCGAGCAGGACATGATCGCTCAGCGGATGCAAGGTGGCCGAGCCGGTTTCGAAGACCGCGTCCATAATCGATTCATCGATCTCATAGGTGCTGTGCCCGATATTCTTGATCTCATCGATGATCATCTCGCGCGAGTAAGTGCCATGGCTGTAAGTGTGCACCACACTTCGCGCGATCAGGGCCTCATAAGTCAGATTCTGCTTTTGTGTGCGGTCATGAATGATGGTCATCAGCTCGCGCTCAAGACCTTCATAGCGCATTTGGCCAAGCCGCTCGTGGACGTGATAAATCGCGCCGCGACGTGCCAGCTGTCCGGAGGCGTAGAACTGGAACCAGAGCGCGCAGGCAATCGTCAACATGCCGGTAAAGCCGATGGCCAGAATGCCCATTTCGACAATCAGCCAGAAAGAAATCAGGATCCCAAGAATGGGCAGCCAGGGATAGAAGGGCAATCGGAAGCCAGGTTTGTAGGTTGCAATCCGGCTTTCGCGCATGACAATCACGGCAACGCTGACCAGACCGAACAGGAAGAGCTGGAAGGCACTGGCCAGCTTGGCCACGGCCTCGACATTGAAGAGCAGCAAGACCGCGACCATGCTCAGGGTCGTCACTGCAATCGAGAACACTGGCGTGCCGAAGCGGCCGATTGCAGCAAAACGATCCGGCAGCAATTTGTCTTTTGCCATCGCATATGGGTATCGGCTGGCCGACATAATCCCGGCATTGCCCGTCGAGGCAAAGGCTGCGATCGCCGAGACAACGATCAGAATGACGCCCAAATCGAACGGCCAGTCGCCGACAAAATAGCGTCCCGCATCTGCCACGGGTGTCAGGCTGCCATATAATTCTTCAATCGGGAGGATGGCGATGATCACGACCAGGCCAAGTGTGTAGATCGCTGTCGCGGTCATCAGGGACAGGACCATGCCGAGCGGAATGTTGCGGTCGGGGCTCTGCACTTCTTCGGCCACGCTCGCAACTTTTGTGAGGCCGGCATAAGACACAAACACCAAGCCGATTGTGGCCACAAAGCCGACGGTTCCGGCGGTAAAGAAAGGCTGCTCGCCCGCATTTGGCCGCAGACCATCCGCGACGCCTGTATGGGCGAGGCCGAGGATCACGAATGCGGCCAGGATCACCACCAATGTGCCGACAAGAATGCGCTGCAGCAGCGTGGTTTCTTTCGCCCCGACGGCATTGATGAGCCCAAATACGAGTGTCAGGATCACCGCCAGGACGAGGATCGGGACATCGAGATAAAGGCTGAGATAAGCGCCCATACCAACCAGGGCAAAAGCGCTCTTGAACACGACCGCGATCCAAGACCCGAGACCGCCAATTGTCCCAAACAGGGGCCCGAGCGCGCGGTCGAGGAAATAATAGGTGCCGCCGGCCTTCGGCATCGCCGTGGACAATTCCGCCATACACAGCATGGCCGGAATGATCAGGAAGCCCGCCATGAGGTAGGCGAGATAGACAGAATCGCCAGTATAGCTTGCGGCAATGCCAGGCAGCAGGAAAAATCCTGAACTGAACATGGCCCCGGTAGAGACGGCATAGACGTCAAACAGGGTCAGATTCTTCTTGAGTTTTTTCTCATCAGACATGGAAAACCCCGTTCTCAGCCCGTCTTCGCATGTGCGATATAAGTCGCGTTTTCGCGACCACCAGCTTTTTATCCGTTCGCGGATTACCGCAAGGTCCGCCCTCGACAGAGGCGGGTTTTTGCCTAGTGTCCAGAACGATCAATGGCGCGTGAGACGCCACGACGAGTGAGGAAACGAGGAAAGCGTACATGAAACCGCTGAATTTGGCGGCCATAATGGCTGCATCATGCTTGGTTCTGTCCGCCTGTTCAGGCAGCCAGGATTCAGACACATCACCATCTGAAACGTCAGAGACCCCAACCGAAACAACCGCGTTCGCAGCTGTTACCGATGACCGGCTGAACAATGCCGCCGCGACCCCTGCAGAATGGCTTGGCTACGGGTTTGACCGCGAAGAGACGCGGCATTCGCCGCTGACCGGGATCAGTAAAAACAATATCTCGGACCTCGGTGTCGCCTGGACCTATGACCTGGCGACCTCACGCGGAGTGGAATCGACCCCGATCGTGATTGATGGCGTGATGTATGTGACCTCGGCCTGGTCAATCGTCTATGCGCTCGATGCCAAGACCGGCGAAGAACTCTGGGTTTACGACCCTGGCGTCGATCGCGCGGTTGGCGTCAATGCCTGCTGCGATGTCGTGAATCGCGGCGTCGCATTGTATGATGGCAAGGTCTATGTCGGCGTGATCGATGGCCGCGTCGAAGCCCTTGATGCCGAGACAGGTGACCTTGTTTGGTCGCAAGTGACCGTGGATCAGTCCAAGCCTTATACAATTACCGGTGCTCCGCGCGTGGTCGATGGCAAAGTCCTGATCGGCAATGGCGGCGCCGAGCTCGGTGTGCGCGGTTACCTCAACGCCCTCGACGCCCAGACAGGCGAACTGGTCTGGCGCTTTTACACGGTGCCGAACCCGGACATGCAACCCGATGGCGCGGCCTCGGACAGTGCGTTTGAGACCGTCGGCAATGTTACCTGGGGCGAAACCGGCGCATGGAAAACCGATGGCGGCGGCGGCACCGTCTGGGACTCGATCATTTATGATGAAGAGAATGACACCGTGATTTTTGGTGTCGGCAATGGATCGCCCTGGAACCAGTCGCTGCGCGACCCGTCCGGCCTCGACAATCTCTTCCTGTCGTCAATCGTCGCCGTGGACGCCGATAGCGGTGAATATAAGTGGCATTTCCAGACCACACCCGGCGACAATTGGGATTATACCGCGACCCAAACCCTGATCATCGCGACCTTGCCGCTCGGCGAGAATGGCGCCGACCGCCGCGTCGTCATGCAAGCGCCGAAGAATGGCTATTTCTATGTCATTGACGCCGCGACTGGCGAATTCATTTCCGGCAACAATTATGTCCCCGTGAACTGGGCCACGGGCCTGGATGAAAATGGCCGCCCGATCGAAGTGCCGGAAGCGCGTTACGCAGAGATTCCATTCCTGCAAACGCCGGGCCCCCTTGGCGGACACAACTGGCATCCCATGGCGTACAACCCGGACGTTGGCCTCGCTTACATTCCGGCTCAGGAAATCCCGCAAGCCTATGCGACGGACCCGCGGTTCCAGGACAATTCAACCAATTGGAATACTGGGGCCGATTTTGCAGCTGGCGTACCACAGCTGATCCCGAGCGAAGTGTTCAAGTTCCTACGCTCGGGCTTGAAAGGTCGTCTGATCGCCTGGGATCCGGTGGCCCAGGAAGCGCGCTGGACCGTGGAGCATGAAGGCCCGTGGAATGGTGGTGTGCTGTCGACCGCGAGCGGCATCGTCTTTCAAGGTAAGCTAAACGGCGAATTCGCGGCTTATGACGCGGCCACCGGCGAAGAGCTTTGGAGCGCAGACGTCAAATCCGGCGCCGCCTCTGGTCCCGGGACGTTCGAGATTGAGGGCGAGCAATATGTCACCATCACAACCGGCTGGGGGTCGGCTTATTTGCTGTCGGCTGGCGGGGTCGCGGCACCGCAGCCCGTCCCGCCCGCGGTGGGCAAAGTTGTAACCTTCAAAATCGGCGGCACAGGTGAAGTGCCTGACATTGATGTGCCTTTGGTTGAACCGACGCCAAAAGCCGACGAGTTCGGCACAGAGGCGCAGCTTGCGGAAGGCCTCATTCACTACGCCCGCAATTGTACGGTGTGTCACGGTCCGTTTGCGGTCAGCGCGGGCGTCCTGCCAGACCTACGCTGGTCCGCCTACACAAGCAGCACAGACGCCTGGAAAGGTGTTCTGATCGATGGCAATTTGCAATCAATCGGCATGGTGTCTTTTGCCGATGTCCTGACTGAAGATGAGGTCGAAGCCATCCGGGCTTACGTGGTTCAGCAAGCTCACAATAGCGAGGGCATTGAAGATGCGATCGCCAGCGAAGGCGGCGCGCCATAATCAGCCGACAAAAAGACCCAGCTCTTTTTGCTTTTTCTTGGACAAGCCATCGGCGACCAGTCGGTGGCTTGTTTCAATATAGGCCTTGAGATCGCCATCCTTGAGGCCGGGCGCCGCATAATGCTGGATCCATTTCATCCCGCGCGAAGCCAGATAAGGGGCGGGCCGCAAGCCGGGTTGCTCGCTCAATATGTCGAACGATAAGGGCGTGACTTTGAAGGTCACGGCGAAGAAGTCCTCATCGCCCCAGCCGGCAACGGCGAAGACTTTGCCGCCGACCTTCCAGACATGACTGCCGCCCCATTGCACCACGCGGCTTGTCGCCGGCAATGCCTTACAAAAGTCATTGTACTCGTCCAAAGTCATAAAAAGACCATGACAGACCCGATGGTTCACTTCAATGATCCGTGAATTGAGGTTACCGTAACTTAACTTCGAAGAGGCGTGTCCTATGCAATTCATTGTCGCTCTGCTTGGCTTCCTGGGCTTCATTGCAATCTGGTATTGGCGCATCAAAGCCTTGCAGGAAGTCGCTAAAGACGGCCGTAAAATCGCTGAAACTGTTGGCAATCTGCCGCGCAAGATGCGGTTCAAGAACAAGACAGGCAAAGGCGGGCTCGATGTCGTCGACGATCCACGTGAGGCGGCAACAATCCTGATGCTCGAAATCGCCCAGGCCCGCGGCACGCTGACTGAGCGCCAGGAAGCGGCGGTGCGCGGTGAGATCATGCATCATTTTGAATTTGGTGAAGGCGATGCCAATGAGCTGATCGGTCAGGCTGGATGGCTGTCGCGTAATGGCGGTGCCAGCCATGTCGTGATGTCAAAGATGACCGATTTCATCCGCAATTCGCCGGGCATGACCAGCAAGGAACTGGTCGATCTCGATGGCATGTTGGTGACCGTTTCTGAGGCCGAAGGCAATCCAACCGAAAGCCAGCTCGACCTGCTCACCATCTACCGCGACAAAACGGGTCTGCGCGTTTAGGTTTTCTATCGCGGCATTCGCGCTAGCTCCTCCGCTTCAGGAGAAGCGATATGCGTGCAGTGGTGATCGGAGCAAGTGGCGGCATAGGCGCGGCGTTAATAGAGCGCCTGGCTGCCAAGGATGAGTTTGAGAACATTCACGGGTTTTCGAGATCTGGCGAAGGCCCTGTTGGCGCCAAACTCACACTCGGCAGACTCGACCTCGTCAATGAAGCATCGATCGAGCAGGCCGCTGCGGATGTAGCCAAAGCGGGCGCGCCAGACTTGGTGATCGTTGCGTCTGGTCTCTTGTCCAACACGTCTGGCGTCAGCCCGGAAAAATCCTATCGCCATCAGTCTGTAGACGCGTTCGAACAGGTCTTCGCCGTCAACACGTTCGGTCCGGCACTCGTCGCCAAGCATTTCCTGCCTATCATGCCGCGGTCTGGACGCGCCGTTTTCGCCGCCCTCTCAGCTCGGGTCGGATCGATTTCCGACAATCGTATTGGCGGCTGGCACGCCTATCGCGCCTCCAAGGCGGCGCTGAACATGCTGATCCGGAATTATGCGATCGAGCAGGCGCGCCGGAACGATCAATTCATCTCCGTCAGTCTGCACCCGGGCACCGTCGACACAGCCTTGTCAAAGCCGTTTCAATCGGCCGTCCCGGACAAGCAATTGTTCAGCGCGCAGCAAGCCGCGTCATATCTGATCGATGTCATAGACGGTTTAACCGCTGCTGATAGCGGCAAGGCGTTCGACTGGGCCGGCAAGGAAATCCCGGCCTAGAACCCGCCAAGATTCATCAACACATCCTCTGCCGCATAAGCGTCTGGATTGTCCGGTTTGGCGCCGGGAGCGGTGACGATTTCGATCACATGCTCGACCGGGCCGGATGAGCCGCCTCCGAGTGGCAGAGCGATCCCGACGCCGACACCAACGCTGGACCGTCCGCTGGAGCCGGATGAGCCTCCAATCGACACGGATGACCCACCGCCGCCGGCAAGTTCGCCGGTATCGGTATAGGCCGTGACGATCTGGAACCAATCATCACCGCGCTCCAGGGTCACTTCCGCTGCACGTCGGAGCGCCCGTGTCCGCGCCAATTCCTCAGAATTGTCCTTATAGGTGATGCGGAACCGGTTGTTCTCAATTGGCAGAACCGTATAGCCCTTGGCCCCGTCGCTGGTGGCGGGACCGTATGGAACACTCGAGGCGCAGGCGCCGACCAAGGCCAAGGCCGCGATTGCTATCCATTTGGTCATCTCAATACTCCTTATAGTGATAGTGCCGTTCTTTGCGCTCTCCGTCATAAGCACGGTTGCGCACCCAGCAGCTGCATTCACTGTCCCAGGTAAAAGCCTCGCCCATGCCATTCACCCGCAAATGCGACGAGGCGTAGGAACCGTCCGATGTATTGCCATACATGTCGGCATAGCCATCGCCATCACTGTCGCACGTATAGAAACTGCCAATATGACTGCATTGATAGGCGCCAACATAGTCGCCATAGGCATACGAGGATGGCCAGCCCGAATAGGAGGCAAACCCGTTCGGGGCATAATAAGCACCCGTATAGGCATTATAGGTGCTCGCCTCATATGAGGCTTCGGCCAGGCCCTGCGCCAAGCCAGCTGATATCGCTTCCAGCTCTGCCGTCGTACAGGCGGTCAAACCGATGGCGCCCAGTCCGATGAACAAAGACACGCTTTGTGGCTTCATATTTCTCTCCCCTGCCTCAATCCATATCAGACCATAGGAAGAGGGAGATGAACAGAACACAACCCAGGATGAATGGTGGCCAACACATTAAACCGCGTTCATTCAGCTTGCGCTCTGTAACAATCATTACAGGACGGGGGGCAGGATATGCTGGCTTTATGCCGCTCAACCTTGCAGGCGTCCGACCGCGAGAGCTCTCAGCGTTCGTCCGTAGGCGCACCGAGCTCACCGCGAAGGTGGCGCGAGAGCGGCACGAGGACGGGCGGCGTTTAAAGGGGAGCGCCGTCCGTTCAACCTTCAGATTTTGGATCAATGTGACGGCGCCCAAAATCGGCTTCGGCAGTATCCAGGCCAGCATCAATAATCGCTTCACGAATGCCGCGCGCGCGCGAAAACTCTTTCATCAGCGTGTCGCCATCGCCCCAGCGGATCGCCCGCTGCAAGGCGGCGAGGTCTTCGCTGAACCGGCCCAGGGTCTCGAGCACCGCGTCCTTATTGGTCAGGAACACATCGCGCCACATGGTCGGATCGGAAGCGGCGATCCTGGTGAAATCGCGAAATCCGCCAGCCGAGTATTTGACCACTTCGCCTTCCTCGACGCTCTCCATGTCATAGGCGGTCGAGACAATATTATAGGCGATCAAGTGCGGTAGATGCGAGGTGATCGCGAGGACACGGTCATGGCGGAGCGGATCCATGGTCTCGACCTTGGCGCCGAGGCCGCGCCAGAATGCGGTCAACCGCCCAACCGCCTCGAGATAGGCAGCGTCCGCTTTGGTGGGCGTCAAGATGTGCCAGGCCTCCTGGAACAGGCTGGCAAATCCGGCTTCGGGGCCGGATTTCTCGGTGCCCGCAATCGGGTGGCCTGGAATGAGATAGACGGTCTCAGGACAGGCGGCTGCCATATCTTCGGCGGCGCGCGCTTTAACCGACCCGACATCTGTCAAAATCGCCCCGGGCAACAAACCCTCCGCAATCAATGCAGTGACTTCGGTCAGCACGCCAACCGGCGTACACAGGATGACACAGTCTGCGCCCGAAACGGCGTCCAATGCGGTCTCGCATACCTTGCCGGGGACCACTTTTCCGGCGCGCTCGCGAACATCTTCGGACACGTCCCACAGCGTGACCTCTGCCGCACCGCCATAGGCTTTGACGGCGTGCGCGATGGAGGACCCGAGCAATCCAACCCCGATAATCGCAACCTTATCGAACACGGGCGAGCTCATCAGGACTTCGCGAACGCCTCAATCGCCGCAATGAGATCGTCATTTTGCGGCACTGTGCCGATCGAGGCCCGCAAGCAGGTTGGCAGGCCATAGACATTCACATCGCGGATGACGATGCCTTGATTGCGCAGAAATGTATCTGCCTCCGAACTGGTTCGTCCGGGCTCGTCCGGAAACTCGATCAAGACGAAATTGCCAACGCTTGGATACGTCTTGAACCCGGCTTTTTCGACCGCTTCGCTGACCCGCAACAATTCCGCATCATTGTGCTCGGCAGATTTGGCCTGGAAAGCATCATCATTGATCGCGGCAATCCCCGCAGCCTGTGAAACGGCGCTGACATTAAACGGACCGCGCGTGCGGTGCAGCGCGTCGATCACCGCTTCAGGTCCGTAGGCCCAACCCAGGCGCAGGGCGGCGAGGCCATGAATCTTGGAAAAGGTACGCGTGACCAGAACGTTTGGCATTTCCCCGGCGAGTTCCATCCCGGCGCTATAATCATTCTTGCGCACATATTCTGCGTAGGCCCCGTCCAGGACCAACAAGACGTTTTCGGGCAAGCCTGCATGCAGCCGTTTCACCTCAGAAAACGGGATATAGCTGCCAGTGGGATTGTTCGGATTGGCGAGGAAGACAATTTTGGTGTTGTCATCGACCTGGGCCAGCATTGCATCCACATCCGTGGTCAGCTCTTTTTCGGGTGCGCTGCGCGTCTCGGCACCCGCTTGTTGGGCAATCAGCCGATAGACGAGGAAACCGTGCTGGCTCTGCACAATATTGTCACCCGGGCGCAAATAGGCGCGGCCCAGCAATTGAAAGATCTCATCGGACCCGGCGCCGCAGACAATGCGATCTGGTTCGATACCGTATTTCGCGCCTATGGCATCGCGTAGGGCACTGGCCGATCCATCCGGGTAAAGCTCTAGATGCTTGGCGGCCTCGACAACAGCGGCCTGCGCCGCCGCGCTGCAGCCGAGCGGGTTTTCATTGGAAGACAATTTGTGCGCGCCAACCAGCTTTTGCCCGCCTTTATAGGGCGTGATTTCGAGGATATTTGGCAGCGCTTGAGGGCCGGTCATCTCTGTCTCCATGATTGCGCTAGGTGACCTGCCGGGAACAGCGTGGAAAATCAAGCCTTGGGCGCGGTAAGAATATGATCGGCAAGCGCACTGGCACTCGAAAACGCGGCTTCAACTTTGCTGCCAAGGCACCAATCGCCACAGGCGGCGAGCTGCATCTCTGCATCGAACAGAAAGGGCTGCCCTGCCGGTTTCGGGGTCGCCGCATAGCGCCAACGATGCAGCTTTTGATGCGCCGCGACAGACAGATCCAGATCGGCCAGCTTGGATCCGGCTTCCAGCAACGCATCCATCACGGCCTCAGGTTCGTCTTCCAAATGCGCCTCGGCCCAGGCATTATCGGATTGGATCAAGAGCGCATATGGCTCTGGGCGCCCCGGCTTGGTCGAATTGATCGCCATCCAGCCGATTGGCGGTTCTCCGGATTTCAAAGCCGACCAGTCCAGCGTCAAGGGCTGATCAAATCCCAGCATCAGTGCGAAGCAGCCCTGCATCTGTACGAATCTAAGCGCGGTATGACCAGAGAAGTCCGATGGGAACAGCGCCGCTGTCTGCACTGAAGGGGCGGTTGAGATGACCCAATCGAATGGACCATGCGCTGCGCCCTTTTTGTCGACAAGACGCCACCCTTCTGCTGTCCGTTCAAGCGATTCAATGTGGATCTGCGTGCGTAAATCCATATCAATCGCGAGATATTTGCAAATCGCGTTCATGCCTGGGATCGCGACATATTTGAGCTTTTCCGACACTCGGACGTCGCCATGCAGCGCGATTTGGTCCGGCCAGGCGCCGACCAAACCGTCCATTTCCATTTCAGCGAGGAAGTCCTGAAAGTCAGGATTCTCGGCGGTGAAATATTGCGCGCCATGATCGAATGCAAACGGATCAGCGCGCCGAGTCGACATGCGTCCGCCAGGGCCCCGCGCTTTTTCAAAAATCGTTACATTGTGAAAGTCACAAAGCCGGTTTGCGAGGATGGATCCCGCAAGTCCCGCGCCGATAATTGCGATATTCATCTAGGTTCTCTGCTCCGCTCAGCGCGTGACTTATGTCAACGCGCTGACGCGCCCAGAGAAATCGCAGCCTAGCTGCCGATCGCCTGCTCGTTGCGTTCGCCCGTGCGAATGCGGACAATCGTTTCCAAATCGGCCACGAAAACCTTGCCGTCTCCAATCGTGCCAGTATTGGCGGCATTGGTAATTGCCTCAACCACCCGGTCAGCCTCGGCGGCTGCACACGCCACTTCAACCTTCACTTTCGGCAGCAGGCGGACTTCATACTCTGCGCCGCGATAGACTTCCGTCTTGCCTTGCTGGCGACCATAGCCCCGGACTTCCGATACGGTCAGTCCGGACACGTCCGCTTCACCGAGGGCATCAATCACGGCGTCGAGACGACTGGGTTTAAAGATTGCAGTGACTAATTTCATGTTGGCCCGCCTCCGAGTTCAGTTCTGACCATACTCCTATTGTGTTGAGATGTAAGGTCAATTCTCGGGTTTTTCGCTGCCTGCGATGGCGGCTGCGGTGCTACTTTTCTGGGCATCACCGGTTTGGGTCTGCTCGCCTTTACAGCTTTGGTCACTGGAGCAGCCGCGCTGCCGCCGGGTTTGGAATAAAGCCGCTTGACCGCCTCCACCAAAACCACACCGCCCAATCCGGGCAAGACCATTTCGCCGGCACGCTCCCAGGACTTGGATGCGGCCGTGATCAGGCGCCAGTCCAAGGGTGGCATATGCACGGCCGTGGTCGAGGCGGTAACCTGAAACAGACTATCATTGAGAAAGCGCACCAGCTGGCGCTTGGTCCAGGGGCGGCCGTGCCCAAACGGTTTGCTGTCGACCAGCGACCACATGCTGCGGCGATTGGTGACCGCCACGACAATCCGACCTTCCGGCGCAAGCACCCGCCAGGCTTCACGCAGCAGTTGCCTTGGACTGTCAGCTTCTTCCAAAGCGTGCAGCAAGAACACCCGATCAAACAGGCCTTCGGTGAAGGGAAGCCGCTGTTCGGGCGTCAAACACAGAGCCTGACCGCGCTCCGATCTCAGACGAACTTCGCCGATCTCTTCCGGGACCGCGCCGATACAGGTCGCCGCATCGGCCTGCCAAACCGGCAGCAGCGGGCTCGGATAACCAATGCCAAGAACCCGCAGCCCGGCGCACGGACCCCACAAATCCAGCATCCGTTCTGACATATGCCGCGCGGCGCACTGTCCGAGACGCGACGTATAAAAGGCCTCAAGGGTTGCCGCAGGCTGGCGCATATGGCTCTAGTCTTTCCAAACTTATTCTACCCTGGAGATGGGTTCATGCTGACCATACATCAATTCCCCTGCCTGAGTGATAATTATGGCTATCTCGCTCATGATACGGTTTCTGGCGAGACCGCGGCGATCGATACGCCCGACGCCGACAAGTATCTCGAGGAGGCGGCGGCAAAAGGATGGACCATCACCGCAATCTGGAACACGCATTGGCATCCTGATCATGCGGGCGGCAATCTCAAGATCAAAGAGGCGACCGGATGCACGATTATCGGGCCGCAGGGCGAGGCGGAAAAAATCCCCGGAATTGATCGCGCCGTCGGCGGTGGTGACACGGTCTCGCTGGGCGGCATAACCGCACACGTCATCGATGTGCCGGGTCACACGCTGGGACACATCCTGTTTCACATGCCTGAAGCCAATACAGCTTTCGTTGGCGATGCGGTGTTTGCGCTCGGATGTGGCCGGGTGTTTGAGGGCGATATGCCGATGATGTGGAACTCTATGAAAGCGGTGAAAGCCTTGCCGCCTGAAACGACGCTTTTCTGCGCGCATGAATATACCCAATCAAACGCCCGCTTCGCTGAGACGATCGAAACCGACAATCAAGCGCTGAAAGCCTATATTGCCGAGATTGATGACAAGCGCAGCCGCGGTGAACGGACGGTGCCCATGGGATTGGCGCGTGAGCTTGAAACCAATCCATTCCTGCGTGCGGATGTGCCTGAACTGCAAGCCGCAATGGGGCACCCGGGTGACGCTGCCGCCACCTTCGGCGAAATTCGTGGACGCAAGGACCGGTTCTAGTGGCCGCTTTGTCCGGCGATCTTGGCGCCAATGAGATCATTCGTCTGCTAGCGATGACACCGCATCCAGAAGGCGGACATTACGTCGAGACGCATCGCAGCGAAGGTGACGGACGCGCTCATTCGACGGCAATCTATTTTTTGCTTCAGGCCGATGAAATTTCAGCCTGGCACCGCGTTGATGCTGATGAACATTGGCTCTGGCACGCCGGCGGGCCTTTGGCGCTGACCTTGTCACCGCCAGATGGCAAAGGCGCTGAGTCCTATACGCTCGGTCCGGATTTGCGCGCCGGTCAGCGTCCGCAAGTCACCATTCCAGCTGATCATTGGCAAACCGCAGAGAGCCTCGGGGCTTGGACCTTGGTGTCTTGTGTGGTCGCGCCAGGGTTTGAGTTTGACGGGTTTGAGCTTGCCGACGAAAACTGGCGCCCGGAAATCTGATACCGCGGTCGAGGGAGGAAACATGACTGAAATCCAGGGCCATTGCGCCGAAAAGTTTGCACCCGTAAAGGCCGCATTTGAAGCAAATTTCGCCAATCATGACGAAATCGGAGCCTGCGTTGCCGTCACGCATGAAGGGGCGTTTGTCGTTGACCTCTGGGCCGGCCATCAAACCCGGGATAAGTCTGCGCCCTGGGCTGAAGATACGATCACCAATGTCTGGTCGAGCACTAAGACCATGGCAGCCATGTGTTTGCTCTTGCTCGCTGATCGCGGAGAAGTGGATCTGCATGCACCAGCAGCGAAATACTGGCCGGAATTCGCGGCCGCTGGAAAAGACCGGGTCGAGGTGCGCCATTTCCTGTCTCATATGGCCGGGCTGTCCGGCATGGACGCCACGGTCGAAGGGGATGCGCTGTATGATTGGCAATGGATGGTCAGTCAGCTGGCAGCACAGGCGCCGTGGTGGGAGCCCGGGACTGCATCCGGATACCATGCCCTGACCCAGGGCCATTTGATCGGCGAAATCGTGCGCCGCGTCACCGGCCAATCACTCGGGACATTCTTTGCCCAGGAAATTGCCGAACCGCTTGGTGCGGATTTCCATATCGGCACTGATGATGCTCTCATATCTCGCATTTCTCCGCTCGAGCCGCCGCCGGAGACCATTCGCCCTGCCGATAACGGATCGGTTGCCTCGCGCACGTTTGCCAACCCTCCGGTGGAAGCGCGCCAAGCCATGGACCCCAACTGGAGGCGGGCAGAAATCCCGGCGGCCAATGGTCATGGCAATGCGCGCTCTATCGTGCGCGTACAAACCGCCATGGCCAATGGCGGCGAAGCGTTCGGAAAGCGCATCCTGTCCGAAGCCGGGTCGCGACGCGTATTTGAACAACAATCTAGCGGGGTCGACCTGGTGCTCG
Organism: Hyphomonadaceae bacterium; assembly: GCA_024743315.1. Taxonomy (GTDB): domain Bacteria; phylum Pseudomonadota; class Alphaproteobacteria; order Caulobacterales; family Hyphomonadaceae; genus Henriciella. The sequence continues at coordinate 724,363 of JANSWU010000001.1, read as the reverse complement.
GTATCCCGGTCACCTATGGCATGGGGTACGGCATCAACAATCCGGCCATGCCAATCGGACCCAACAAGAATATCGCCTATTGGGGCGGCTATGGCGGCTCGCTCGTCTTGATCGATCAAGATGCCCGTTTGTGCATCTCCTATGTCATGAACCGGATGGAACAAGGGACGACTGGCGATGTCCGCGGTCTGTCTCTGGTCATGGCCGCCTATCAAGCCTTGTTGATGGCGTAGCGGCACGGCTTGCCAAGCCGAATGGGGCCCGCCACACTCGCGGCAAAAGACTTGGGAGGCGGCCAGTATGGTCAAACGTGTTCTGTTCGGGCTCGGCGGAGTCCTGATCCTGTTCATTGGTGTGATATTGGTGCGAACCTTCACCTATGGCGGCGCGCCGCAAGAAGTGCGCGAGATTGTCTTGCCGCAGGTGCCGGAGTTCAGCGCCGAAACCGCAGCGCAACATCTCAGCGAAGCGATCCAATTCCGCACGATCACGGTCGCCCCAGGCGATCCGCGGGTCGGCCAGGAAGGTCCGTGGCTCGAAATGCAAGCCTGGATGGAAGAGACCTATTCCGCTTTCCACGCCGTGGCCGCCAAGGAAACCATCCCTGGCGGCTATAGCCTGCTCTATACGTGGCAGGGCAGCGACCAGAGCCTCGACCCGCTCCTGCTCATGGCGCACCAGGATGTCGTCCCGGTCAATATTGGCACCGAAGGCGATTGGGATGCCCCACCTTTTTCGGGCGCGATCCAAGACGGCTATGTCTATGGCCGCGGCGCGATCGATGACAAAGGTTCCATGGTCGGCTTGTTTGAGGCCCTGGATGCGCTTGCCGAAAACGGATTTGAACCGAAACGCACCATCCATTTGATGCTCGGACATGATGAGGAGGTCTCTGGCTCGGGCGCGGCCGCAGGCGTTGAGCTCTTAAAGTCACGCGGCATTGCGCCGATTATGGCGCTTGATGAAGGCTTCATGGCAGTTGAGAACAATCCGCTGACTGGCGGTACGGTCGCGTTCATCGGGGTCGCCGAGAAAGGCTATGTCACGTTCAATCTCACGGTCACAGCTGAAGGCGGGCATTCTTCGACCCCGCCACGCAACAGCGCCACAGTGCGACTGGCGCGCGCTTTGGTGTCCCTCGACGAGAACCAGATGAAAGCGGACTTGGACTATCCTCTGGTCTCAGGTCTGTTCAAGGCCACCGGCCGGGACATGCCTTTTGTTCAACGTATGGCCTTCGCCAATCAATGGCTGTTTGGCGGCTATCTGAAAGGCGTGCTTGGCGAGACCCCAGCGGCCAATGCGATGATCCGGACCACAACGGCCCCAACCATGCTGACCGGCTCAGCCAAGGAGAATGTCCTCGCCCAACGCGCCACTGCGGTCATCAATTTCCGCATCCATCCGAAAGATACTGAAGAGAGTATCCTCGCCCATATCAAAGAGGTGACCAAGGATATTGAAGGGCTTGAAGTGACTTATGGGCGGACCGGCATACGCGGGGCAGGAGCCTCACCTGTCAGCCCGATGGACAATCTTGCTTTTGGCGTTCTGTATGCGGTCGCGGCTGACTCGAGCGGCGCGCCGGTCGCCCCCGGTCTGGTGCTCGGGGCGACAGATGGGCGCTATGCCACCGCGATCACGGACAGTGTCTATCGCTTCATGCCGGCGGTGATGTCGCCGGAAGACCTCACCGGATTCCATGGCACCAATGAGCGGATCACGGTCGAGAATATGGGCCGCCTGTCCAAAGGCTATGCCCAGATCATCCTCGCCATGGATGCGAATACGGAGTGAGGGCACACTGCAAATGAACTTGCCGTATTCCTGACGAAAGTCAGGACCTCTGGCGGTTGAGAAGAATCATTGATGTTTCGCCCAGCCGCCATGGATGCCAACTTGCATTGGCAAAACGGATTGATCAGACTGAGGACCGTATCTCATCTTCCCGACCTGCGGCATGAGATCTCGGATCAAGTCTGGGAAGAGCGAATATAACTAGAGCGCTGCGATAATCGCGTCGCCCATTTCCTGGGTCGACAGAGAGCCGCCAATGTCGCCGGTGCGAGCACCGTCTTCGAGCGCCCTGCCGACCGCGGCAAACAGCTTGTCAGCCGCCTCAGCCCGCCCGAGCGACCAGCGCAGCGCCATCTCTAAAGACAGGATCGCCGCGCACGGATTAGCCTTCCCCTGCCCGGCAATATCTGGCGCCGAGCCGTGCACGGGTTCATACAGGCCAGGCTTGCCCTCATAGCTCAGCGAGGCGCTCGGCAACATGCCAATGGACCCGGTGAGCATCGCTGCTTCATCTGACAAGATGTCGCCAAACAGATTGCCCGCAAGGATGACGTCAAACTGTTTCGGGTGACGCACCAGCTCCATTGCGCAGGCATCAGCGAGGACGTGGCGCAATGAAACGCCTTGACCTTCTGCAATGTGCAGCTCGGTCACGGTCTCGCGCCAGAACTGGCCACTTTCCATGACATTCGATTTCTCGGTCGAGACCACTTCACCGCGGCGACCGCGGGCGATATCAAAGGCGACCCGCGCGACGCGGTCAATCTCGCCTTTGGTGTAGCGGGAGGTCTCATAACCAAAGCTCTTGTCGCCAATCCCGCGTTCAAACCCGCGCGGTTCGCCGAAATAGACGCCAGATGTCAGCTCACGCACGATCATGATATCGAGCCCTTCGACCACTTCGCGCTTCAGACTAGAGGCATCGACCAGCGCCGGGAAACAGAAGGCCGGACGCAAATTGGCGAATGTGTCCATGCCTTTGCGGAGCTGCAACAGACCCATTTCCGGGCGCAAATGGCGCTCAACACCGACCCATTTCGGACCCCCAACCGCCCCCAGCAATACGGCATCGCTAGACTTGGCCTTAACCAGCGCATCGACGGTCAGAGGCTCTCCATGCACATCGATCGAGGCGCCGCCGACCAAGTCTTCCTCAAAGGCCAGATCTGGCACAAGCACTTCAGCGACCCGGCGCGCTTGCTCAATCACTTCAGGTCCAATCCCGTCTCCGGGCAGCAAAAGCAGGGTCTGGCTCATAGCATCCTCATTCGTCGAAATCTGGTTCCGCGCCATAGATCAGCTTGTGGTGTGGGAGTCTACTGCGACTTAAGCGGGCAGGGTGGTAAGAATACGATTTGGTGGGGTCGTAGCCAGATTTGTCATCCCGGACAGCGCGTAGCGATGATCCGGGACCCAGTTATTATCATGACTGCTGTCCTAGGTCCCGGATAAGCTCTAACGAGCTTTCCGGGATGACAAATCAGTTGTCCCGAGTGGGATCTCTCGCGGCCAGGCCCCATTCGCACGAGTCGCGGTTTTATAGCGGTAGAGGTTCCGGTTCGGCCTCGTACATTCGCACTTTCAAATCTTGCGGACCGATCTCGGCCAGCGCTTGGCGAAACTCCGCCATGTGCGGTTCAGCAAAATGGCTGACCAAAGCGGCCTTGTCTTTCCAACGTTCGATGATGCGGAGTAGATTTGTGTCGATTAGATCGCGGCTATAGGCGTATTCAATACAGCCTTCCTCGAACCGGCTGGCGACGATCATCTTTTTCATCGCCGCTTCAGCCTTGTCCCAGGCCCCTTCGGGGATACGCGCACTGCCTTCGACGATGATCATTCGCGCACCTTGATATTGAGGGTCAGCGTTTCGGCGACATCCTGAGGCGAGCGCTCATAGGAGAGTTTCAGCTTGGACTTGCCCGTCGACAGCGCCTCAAAGACGAACATCTGATGGCCGCCACTTCCGACCAAGCCTTCTGGTGCTGGGTCAGCGAAATAGTCATCACTCAATTGATCAATCTGAGAGGCGTCTATGTCTTTCAGATACCAGAAATAACCCGTGGTGGGATTGGACTCGAGTTTGAGATTGAGCTTGCCGCCGGGGCGTAGGGTGATGTCCGTGCCATTGGCCGGATCGGTAAAGGTTTGCACGGGCGCAGCGCCTTCGAGGCCGCGAACTTCAGGCTCAGTGTTCATAATGTCGGGGATACAGGCCGCCAAAAGGCCTGCGCCAAGCGCGAGGGCAAAAATATGTTTCATGACGCGGTCTCCAACCAGGGGGTGGCGAGTTTCCTTTGCACTTCATAGGCGCTGATCGAGTCCTCGGCCTGCAGGGTGAGGGCAATATCATCGAGCCCTTTGAGCAATTTCTCGCGGCGCCCTTCATCATAGTCAAAACTGTGCGTTTCACCGTCAGGCGTGGTTAGCGTCTTGGTCTCGAGATCGACCTCGAACACGCTATTGCTGCCGCCCGCCTGCTCGGCCAGCTGTTCACACACCTCGATCGGTAAGGCGATGGCGAGAATGCCATTCTTGCCGCAATTATTGTAGAAAATATCGGCAAAACTCGGGGCAATAACGCAGGTAATGCCTTGGTCCAGGAGCGCCCATGGCGCGTGCTCCCGGGAGGATCCGCAGCCGAAATTCTCGCCCGCGATCAGCATACCAGCCTCAAGATACTGGGGCTTGTTGAGGACAAAGTCCGGGTTGGGCGAGCCGTCAGCCAGCGTCTTCAGCTCATGGAACAATCCTTCCGATAAACCATCCCGTTCCGTGGTTTTCAGGAACTGTTTCGGGATGATCATGTCGGTATCGACATTTACCATCAGCTTGCCCTTATCCATGAGGGGCGCGGCGGTGGAACGGAGCTTCGTGAACGCTTTCATTAACCCTCCTTAGCGCGGCGCGTGTGCAATGAATAGAGTTGGCACCCCTTGCGTGCCATCGCGCAGCGTGAAGACACGAGAGCCTGGTTTCCGGCCGGTGCGAATCTCACTGATATCGCGGCCTGCAGCCGAGAGCCGTTGGTGCGCCGCCTCAAGGTCATTGGTTTCCCAGGTCAGGCCCCAGATCGTATCCTTTTCAGCTGGGTCATGGTCTTCACCGAGCCGATTGATCACTTCCAGGGTGAGGCCGCCGAGACGGAAGAAAAGAAACCGCGTTTTCCATTGCTCGGCGGTGCGATCGAGTGCGAAGCGCAGGCCGAGCCGGGCGCCATAAGTCGCCACGGCGCGCTCCGGATTTGGCGTATTGATGACCAGATGATCGAGATTGGTGACCGCGCCTGCAGCCGTTTCAGGGGCGGGCAGGGGCGTTTCCGGCTGCAATATGAAGGTTTTGATCCCGGCCATTTTCTCATCCGGAATTCGGAAACTCGCCCAGGATCTCTGCGCCCCGGTGTCAAGATGCGAGCTCCTCCCATCAGTAATTTCACTTGGGGACAGACCGCGCCGAGTGATCAGATGATGATCCGCGCCAAGATCGTCTGAGCGATAGACCAGCGTGGTGAGCTTCGCGCCCTTGGCCGTCATGTCTCGCAATTTGTCCGCAGTCTCGCCTGGGCCAGACGGCGCCATCAGCTCCAGCGCCGTATTGCCGGTCGCAAATACCGAGGTCGCCACCCCGTTTTGATCAGCGCGCCACGCCGCCGGCTGGCCGAGCAAGGTTTCATATTCCGCCGTCGCGCTCTCAATCTCCGGACAGAGCAAGACGAAATGATCGAGGGCCGTAATCATGCGCGAAACGCCTCCAAGCTTTGTTTCTGCTGTCCGGACGCGTCGAAATTTGTCGGCGCCAGCCAGGCTTCGAAAGCGGCTTTGACCGCGGGCCAATCCTCAACTGTCATCGCGAACCAGGCCGTGTCGCGGTTCTTTCCATCAATAACCATGTCATTGCGGAAAATCCCTTCAAACTGGAAACCGAAGCGTTCGGCAGCCCGACGCGAGGCGGCATTGTCATTATGGCATTTCCATTCATAGCGCCGATAGCCGAGCTCATCGAACAGGTGCTGCGCCATCAGGAACATGGCCTCAGTTGCCTCTGGCGTGCGGCGCAAGGCATGGCCAAACGCGACGCAGCCGACTTCGGCGCTGCCATGGGGTTCGCGAATGCGCATGAAGCTTGCCATGCCCAGCACCGTACCACCATTGACCTTACGGATGACCAGCGTTTCCCAGCCAAGATCTGCGCCAACTTGATCGAAGACGTCATGGAAATGGGCGGGGTCCCTGAATGGGCCGATTGGCATATAGTCCCAAGTGTCAGCAGCTTCCGGGGCAGCAACGGCTTGGTAAAGCCCGTCGAGATGCGCGGACCAATCCAGCGGCTCGAGGACAACGCGCGAGCCGGGCAGGGGCCATTGCCCGGGCCGCTCCCGGCGGGTCCAGCTCTTCAGGTTCACCCGCCAATCACTCCGGTAATGGCAGCGCGGGCGGCGAGATGCGGGCTCATCAAATGGGTTCGTCCGCCGCGGCCTTGCCGGCCTTCAAAGTTTCTATTGGACGTCGAAGCACATCGCTCTCCTGGGGCCAGAATGTCTGGGTTCATGCCGAGGCACATGGAACAGCCGGGCTCGCGCCATTCAAACCCGGCCGCCTGGAACACTTCATCCAGCCCCTCAGATTCAGCCTGCGCCCGCACCAGGCCCGAGCCCGGCACGATCATCGCCCGCACACCCTCAGCGACATGGCCCGTCCTCGCGACCTCCGCAACGGTGCGTAAGTCCTCAATCCGGGAATTGGTGCAGGATCCAATAAACACACGCTGGACCGGTGTCCCGGCCAGCTTTGCTCCAGCCTCAAGCCCCATATAGTCAAGCGCCCGTTCGGCAGCTGCTTTCTTGACGGGGTCGCTCATCGTGGCTGGGTTCGGAATCGAGCCTGATAGTGGGATGGCTTGTTCAGGGCTGGTGCCCCAGGTCACGGTCGGTTCAATCTCTGCCGCTTCAATCTCTATGACATGATCCCAAACCGCATCATCATCCGAGAACAAAGTTTGCCAATGCCGCTCAGCAATCTCCCAGGCGCCGCCTTTCGGACTCGCCGGGCGACCTTTCATATAGTCAAACGTGGTTTGATCCGGCGCGATCAGGCCTGCCCGCGCTCCGCCCTCAATGGACAGGTTGCAGAGCGTCATCCGCCCTTCCATGGACAGCGACCGGATCGCCTCGCCGCGATATTCCATCACACAGCCCGTGCCACCCGCCGTGCCGATCTTGGCGATCAGATGCAGCGCTAGATCCTTGGCGGTGACCCCGTCGGGGAGCAGCCCGGAAACATTCACCGCCATGTTTTTCATCTTGCGCGCCCGCAAGGTCTGGGTCGCCAGCACATGCTCCACTTCAGACGTGCCGATGCCATGCGCCAGCGCCCCAAAGGCGCCATGCGTGCTGGTATGGCTGTCGCCGCAAACAATTGTCATGCCCGGCTGGGTACGCCCTTGTTCCGGGCCAACAACATGGACAATGCCATTATTGATATGACCCATTGGGAAGAATTCGATGCCATGTTCGGCGACGTTCCGGGTCAAGGCTGCAAGCTGGTTGCGCGCGGCCTCATCAAGAACCCCGTCCAGACCGCGCGCCTGGCCCTCGGTCGGTGTATTATGATCGGCGACCGCCAGCGTCAGATCTGGCCGACGGACCGGGCGGCCCGCCGCTTTCAACCCGGCAAAGGCTTGCGGTGTGGTGACTTCGTGAATGAGATGGAGGTCAATAAAGAGCAGCGCCTCACCAGTGGCGGCATCCTCGCGAACCACGTGTTGATTCCAGATTTTATCATACAGCGTTTGACCGGGCATATTCTTCGACCTTTCCAGCCGGGTGTATCAGCATGCAAATGCCCGTTCGGCAAGCCGTCAAAGCAAGCAAAAAGGCGCTGGGGAAAACCCCAACGCCTTCTCGTAGCAATTTGGCTCAATACGCGAGCCTAGAGAGATGAGCGGGCCGCGTTCTGCGACCAGCTCAGGGTTTAATCAGGGCGCGCGAACGCCCTGACTAAATCAGTCGCAATAACAAGGTGAGCCGATATTCAGCACCACCAGACTGGCCCGAACCGTTTCGTAACGTGTTGGATTGGTTACGGTTTCGTGTTTCGGGTTCATCTTACGAATTTCGATCGGCTGGATGATTTTACGTACCACCGGCTGATAAATATCGCGCTGTGTCACCGCTTCGAAATGCGTTTCAGAATACTCTTCCTGATACTCTTCGGTGACCTGCGGAATGTAATTCACGACCGTATCTGGCACCATCACGGATTCGGTGATCGTCGCGAGGGTTTCTGTCTCGTAGCGGGTCGCATTGGTGATGGTCTCGGTCCGGCCCTTCAGCACTTCCTTGACCACCGGCTGGATCGTGGTGACCACGACCGGTTGGATTACGTTGCGCGTGACATTGTCGATATAGACATCTTCAACTTCCAGAATCGTCCGCTCCGTCACTTTTGGCGTGATCGTCTCGACGATATTTGGCGCTTCCTCTGTTTCGACCCGGAGCGGGAGACGCTCTTCCTCGTACCGCGTTGGCTCGGTAATGCTTTCCGTTGTGCCACGCAGGATCTGGCGCTCAACCGGTTGGATCGTGGTGATCGTTCGCGGTTGATAGATATTGCGCTCAGCAGTGTAAGGAATGACTTTTTCGGTCAGCTGCTCTTCGGTGATCGTCGTGACCTCTTCCGTCACATTCTCGATCGTTGCCGGGATCTCGATGGTTTCACGCTGAACTGGTGCCGTGCGGGTTTCATACCGAATCTCGTTCGTCACGGTTTCGGTGACCGGGCGGATAATCCGGCGCTGAACCGGCACCACGGTCGTGCGCTCTACCGGCTGGATGATCTCGCGGCTGGTCAGCACGTCATAGTAAGTCTCGGTGACTTCTTCGACGTTTTCGGTCGTGACCTGCGGGATATAATTCTCGACCACGGCAGGTACATCGTCGCGTTCAATCCTGGTGTCGAGGCGATTGGTCTCATAAACCCGATCTTCGGTAATGTCTTCGACAGAGCCTTGCAGCACTTCCCGGGTGATCGGCTGGATCAGCGTGCGCTGGACCGGCTGAATGATGTCACGCCGGGTGACAGCGTCGATATATTCGGTGGTCTCTTCAATCTCGGTGCGCGTCTCAACCTGCTCTTCGACATTCTCGCAGCACATCGTGGTTTCGATCGCAGCTTCCGGGCCACCAAGATAACGGACATCTGCATTTTCATCATTCGCGCCGGCGCGGGTGATGATGTCGCGAATCTCATCATCGGTCAGGACGCGGTCTGCGGTGGATGATCCGGATGCGGTGTAGCGTTCACCGGCCGCCTGGCCGTCCCAGCTCTTGCTGTCCCCATCGGCAAAGGCCGATACTGGCAGCAGACTGATCGCGGCGGCGCCGATCAAAATCGACTTTGAAAGTTTCATATTCCTCTTCCCCTTTAATGCGGCCCTCATCGCCACAAGAGTTCTCAGATCTCCATGGCCCGACCCATTTCGGGACAACCGCAGTCGCGACGCAAAAATTGCGCCGACCATTTCGTATATGAAATGAAACAGTTCAAACCAAACGGATTCGCCCCATACGAGAAAAATCCATAGTGTTTTGCGGGATTTAATTGGCTTCCAAATCCCTAAGAAGGTTCCAGAAAATGATCGCATCGGAGTTGAAAACACAAAAAACCCCACACCGAAGTGCGGGGTTTCTTCAATCTGGGTTCAGAAGCTGAACTATGCTTCGGCGTCACCTTCCGGGGCTGCGTCTGCTGCGGCCGCTTCAGCCTCTGCTGCGGCTGCGGCTGCAGCTTCTTCTGCAGCTTTCGCCTTGGCTGCTGCATCGCGCTCCTTCGCCGCCTCTTCGCGACGTGCGATTTTCGCGGCGTCGCGCTGACGGCGCAGCTCGGTCTTGGTGGTTGTGATTTCTGTGGTTTCCATGCCGTGGCCGGTCGTCCGCTCAGCAATACGGGCAGATTTACCGCGGCGATCGCGCAGATAGTATAGCTTGGCGCGGCGCACGCGGCCCTTCCGCTTCACTTCAATGCTTTCAATCATCGGCGAAACGACCGGGAACACCCGCTCGACGCCCTCACCGAAGGAGATCTTGCGCACCGTAAAGTTCTCATTGAGGCCTTGGCCAGCGCGGGCAATGCACACGCCTTCATAGCGCTGCACACGCTCACGGTCGCCTTCCTTGATGCGCACGTTTACAGAAAGCGTGTCGCCTGGCGAAAATTCTGGGATGGTTTTGCCAGCGGTGACGCGGGCAACTTCTTCAGCTTCGAGCTGTTCAATCATGTTCATCGTCCGTCTCCGACGCTCGCAAATTGGGTCCATTTCGGGAAGCCGCCCATAAATCGGGTCGGCGGGCTTTTGTCAATGCCTCACTCTGCTGATTCCTCCAGGCTTTGACAGCTTTGTGATCCCCCGACAGCAAAACCTCTGGTGTGGGTTCGTTTTCCCATCGTCTTGGCAATGTGTAGTGCGGATATTCGAGCCGTCCGTCACTGAAACTTTCGTCCTCGACCGAGGCCTGGTTGCCGGCCACACCGGGGATCAAACGCAAGGTCGCCTCGAGCATTGCCATCGCTGCCACTTCGCCGCCCGCAAGGACAAAGTCGCCCAGCGACACCTCGATCATATTGCGTTTTTCGATCACCCGTTGGTCGAGGCCTTCAAAGCGGCCGCAGAAAAACACCAGGCCCGGGCCAACGGCCCAGTCTCTCGCCAGGGATTGAGTGAAAGGCATGCCGCGTGGACTTGGATAAATCACCGGCCGATCTCCAGCATTCACCGAATCGATCGCAGCCGCGGCAACATCTGGCCTCAAGACCAGTCCGGCGCCGCCGCCCGCTGGCTTTTCATCAACTTGCCTGTGTTTGCCGAGACCGAAGGTTCGCAAGTCGACCGTCTCCAGCGCCCATAGGCCGTCGCGCTGAGCACGGTCGAGGATCGAGACACCGAGCGGACCGGGAAAGGCGTCCGGATAGAGCGTGATGAAACTTGCCTGAAACATCAGGACGGTCCAATCGAGAGCGCCAAAATTCGCGACAGGGTGGCGCGCGGCAGACCTGATTGCCGGTGCAGTTCGGTGAACGCGGCATCGACCTGCTTGAGCGCCGTCTTACTGGTCGCGCTTGGCTTGTCCAGCACCCCTTCGCGCATCAGGGCCGCGCACACATCCTTTGATGCGATCCAAGCATCATAGCCGGAAAAGCGCAGGAAATATTGCGCCGTCGCGCCCCCTAAGCGTGAGCCATTCTTGCCAAGATAGGCCAGCAGACCGGCCTGATCATCTTCCGGCCATTGCGCCAAGAATCCGCCAAAGCTGCCATGGTCTTTGGCGGTAGTGACGATAAAGCGCGCATTCTCAATCGTCGCCGTGATCTTCTGACCATTGCGAACAATCGCAGCATCAGACAGCAGTCGATCAAGGTCTTCGTCCGCATAGAAGGCGACACGATGCGGCTGAAAGCCCTCAAATGCCGTCTCAAAACCGGGCCACTTATTGCGGATGACTTTCCAGCTGAACCCAGCGCTGAAGACGGCTTTCGCCATCTCCGCCAGGTAGCGGTCATCGCTGACCGCCTTTGCATCTGCGACACCAAACTCATTCTCAGCCATCGCCAGGACTTGGTCCGGCGCGCCGTGATGCTTTGCGGCGAGGTTCAGAATGTCTTCGAACTTACGCATCGGCGCCGTCGCGCTCCTCGCGCATCGGCATGACTTTGAGGCCTGTGATCTGATTGCGGTTCTTGCGGGCAATGTCGAAGCGATAGCCGTAAAAGGCAAAGCGTTGGCCGGGTTCAGGAATCGTCTGCGCCTCATGAATGACAAGGCCAGCAATGGTCACCGCTTCTTCGTCTGGAAGCTCCCAACCCATGGCGCGGTTCAGGTCTCGAATCGTAACCCCACCTTCGACATAGACCGAGCCATCCGATTGCGGACGTACCCCACGGACGACCACATCGTGTTCATCGCGAATATCGCCTACAATTTCCTCAAGAATATCTTCCAACGTGACCAGTCCTTGCAACGCACCATACTCGTCGACGACGAGGGCAAAATGGCTGCGCTTTTTCAGGAATAGGTCGAGCTGATCTTCCGCCGCAGTGGTCTCTGGGATGAACCAGGGATCCCGGCAGATCTCGAGAATGTCCAGACCGGACGTCTTGCCATTATTACCGACAATTGCGCGCAACAGGTCTTTCACGTGCAGGATGCCGACGATCTCTTCCTGATCGCCGCGGAACAAAGGCAAGCGGGTGTGCGGACTGGCCAAGGCCTGCCGGACGATCGCATCAGCGGTCTGATCGGCATCGATCATGGTGATGTTCTTACGATGGATCATCACCTCTTCGACAGTCATGTCCTTTAAATCGAGGGCGCCGACAAGACGGTGACGATTCTTGGCATCGAGACCTTCTTCAGAATGGTGCAGGTCAATCGTGCCGCGAATATCGTCTTCTGCAGTAACCGCATCATCCGGTGGTTTCACGCCGATCAGCCGCAATGTGGTGTTCACAATCGCCTGAATGCCGGTGACAATCCAGCTGGCAATTGCCACGAACCAGGAAATCGGGCGGGCCACGGACATCGCCATCGCGTCCGGCCGGGTAATCGCATAGGTCTTGGGCAGAACCTCAGCGAAGACCAGGACCAGGACCGTCATCACCGCTGTTGCCGTGGCCACGCCGGTTGGTCCCGGCATCAGGCTGACAAACAGGCTGGTCGCCAGCGCCGAAGCAAGAATGTTGACGAGATTGTTGCCGAGCAGAATCGCCCCGATTAGGCGTTCACGGTCCGAAATCAATTTGTTGACCAGGCTGGCGCGCTTATCGCCGTCTTTTTCCAGCTGGTGCATACGCGCGCGGCTGGCTGCGGTGAGAGCGGTTTCCGATCCGGAGAAGAACCCGGACATGCTTATGAGCACCAGGATGGTGACTAACGTGCCGATAATCATCAGCTTTTTTGCAGCTCCTCTTGTAGAAAGTCCTGTACGTCTGACAGGTCTGCGTTCGGGTAGATAAAGGCCTCTCCCAAGCCTTTTGCAAGAATCAGAGGCACTTTTCCGCCGCGCGCCTTCTTGTCCTGACGCATGGCTTCGACCAGGGCGGCGCTGTCATACGGTCCGCCCGGCAGAGCTCCGAGATTGGCCGTCAGTCCCGACTGCGCGATCAGGTTCGCGCCCCGTTCCGCCTCGCTTTCCGGCATCAGCCCGAGCCGGGCCGAGTAGCGCAGCGCCAAAACCATGCCCGTGCCGACCGCTTCGCCATGCAACAAATCAGGCCCATAGCCGTTCTCTGCTTCCAACGCGTGCCCGAACGTGTGACCCAGATTCAGCACCGCACGTACCCCGCCTTCTTGCTCATCCTGAGCAACAATTTGGGCTTTGGATCGGCAAGACACCGCGACCGCCTCGGCGATTGCGTTCGGCACCAGGTCGAGCACATCCCGGCCATGTTGCGACAGCCAGTCGATAAAGGCACGATCATTGATCAGACCGTATTTGATGATTTCCGCATATCCGGCCCGGCGTTCGCGGTCGGGCAGGGTGGCAAGCACGCTCGTATCGGCAAGCACCAGGCGTGGCTGGTAAAAGGCGCCAATCAGATTCTTACCATGGCGCGCATTCACCGCCGTCTTACCGCCGACGGAACTGTCGACCTGAGCGAGCAGCGTCGTCGGGATCTGGATGAACTGCATGCCGCGCTTCAGCATGGAGGCGGCAAATCCGGTAAGGTCTCCGATGACCCCGCCGCCAAACGCGATCAGCACATCGTCTCGGCTGGCACCATGTTCGAGCAGCCAATCCAGCGTTTCACCCAATAGCGTCCAACTCTTTGTGCTCTCGCCGGCCGGAAGAATCTTCTCAATGACTGAGAGCCCCGCCTTTGAAAACGTGGCGTTGAGCGCGTCACCATGCAGCCGCCAGACCGTCTCGTCGCTGACTATGAAAACACGGTCCTGTTTCAAGAAAGGCGATATATGCGCGCTTGCTTGTGCCAACAGGTCAGCACCGATCAGTATGTCATAAGAACGATCGCCCAGCTCTACGCGGACTTGAGTTGGCTCGGTCAGGGTGTCGGCGTCCATGTCTCCAGAGCCTTAAGAATTGAGGTGACCGTCTTCGAATGCGGCCCGTCCACACTGTGGACCGTAAGATCAGCGAGCTCATATATAGGACGGCGCTGATCAAACAAGTTGGAAAGCACTTCCTTGGCATCCGGACGGCGCAAAAGCGGGCGATGATTGCGCCGCGACACCCGCTTCCACAGGGTTTCGAGGTCCGCATTCAACCAGATGGTCACGGCCTTCTCGCGCATCAGGTCACGCGTGTTTTCATTCAAGTAGGCCCCGCCCCCCGTGGCCAGGACTTGTGGCGGACCGCTCAGGAGCCGGGTCAAGACTTTGTGTTCGACCCGGCGAAACTCCTCTTCGCCATGCAAAGCAAAAATGTCTGCCACCGAGAGGCCTGCAGCTTTCTCAATTTCGTCATCACTGTCGACAAAGGGGCGTTTAAGCTTTTCAGCCAGGCGACGCCCCACTGTGGATTTACCGGCGCCCATCAGTCCCACCAAAGCAACTGTGCGATCTGCCCAAGGCGCCTCATTTCTGTCGGTTTTCAAGGTACTAGATCGGTCTTCAGCCATGGTCTTTTCGGGTCCGCCCAACCTGTCCTATACAGACGAAGCGGATACGGCAATCTTTGACCTTGGCGAACGCATGCGAAAGGCAAAACCCTGATGCGAAAATGGCTTATTCTTTTGGCCCTGCTGATCGTGGCTGTCCTCGCCACGCTCTGGTGGCTTGGAAACTCCGTCAATGCGCACAAGCCTGAACCGGGCGAAGTGCGGACGGAGATCGAACATGTTCTCTAAAGCGGCGCTCGTCGCGTCCCTGATGGCGAGCCTGGCGCTCTCGCCAAACGTTCTCGCGCAGATTGAATCTGACAGCATGGGGGATCTCAGTGCCTGGGGGCAGCGCTACTTATCCTCAGAGGAACCTGAATTTCCAACCAGTCTTTGGCGGTCTTCTGACGATGAAGTATTGCTTGCGCTGCTGCAGTCTGTGCGTACATCGCAGCTCGGGCCAGCAGAACGGCGCCTGTTGCGGCGTATCGTGCTGTCGCCAGCCACGCGCCCGCGCGGCGAGCTCGCCGAAGCCCTGCTCGCCGAACGCGCGCGATTGATGCTCGAACTGGGAGAGGCCCGCGCCGCGGCGGCTTTAGCCCCACAACTGAAAGAAGACCCGCGCGGTCTCGATGCGGAAACACTGGCCGTCGACCTCGACCTTGCAAGCGGCCAGGAAGCTTCGGCCTGCGCACGGCTCGAAGGCCCGGTCCGCGACGGCGAGTATTGGCTTAAATTGAGAGCCGTCTGCGCGGTCTTGCGCGAAAATTTTGCCGGTGCGCAGCTGGCAATTGAAGTCGCAGAAGCGCAGGGGCTCGAGGATGAATGGCTGATCGAAGCGATCTTTGCCGCCTCCGGGGATACACCAAACCCGCCCCCAGCGCGGTTCGATACCGGCTTGAACATTGCCTTGTCGTCCAAGGCGGAGCTAGACACGACGCGCGTCATCCTTTCGGCCGACCGCCCGGATCTCGCGGCCGCCGCCGCCAAACGCCCCGGCGTGCCGGACAAAATCCGCGTTCAACTGGCGGAAATTGCCAGTGAGCTGGACCTGATCACGGCAGAAGATCGCCGCGACATCCTGCTCGCGCACATTGAAGCGATGGATTACACGCCATCAACTGAGATTGAGGAAGTCTTGTGGGATCTGACCGATCCGTTGGCGAGCGATGAGCAACGGGCCGAACGCCTGGCTGGGATCCTGCAATCAGCGGCCCAAACCAGCCTCACTCGATACCGTAACACAGCCCGCCTGTTCCTGCCCGACATTCAGGATCTTGTGCAAAGCCCCGCGACCGCGATTTATGCTTTAGATTATGCCAAAGCTGCGATGATTGCAGGTGACCGGGAAACTGCCTTGGCCTGGCTCAGCACGCTGAATTTTGAAGGCGTTGAACAGCCCGATCCATATGAAGTTGCGATGCTCGAAGCGGTCGACGTGATTGCCGGCGGAGATGATTCTCCAGCCTCGCTCGAAGCCATACAGGAACGCTTAATTGGCGCGGTTGATTCCGGCGCGCGTGAGGATGAAACCACGCTGGTTCTTGCGGCCTGGACGGGGCTCGGCCTGCCCTTGTCGCCGCTCGGTCGCGATTTCATTGTCCAGGTCTCCGATCGCGGCGATCGCATCGCACAAGGCCAGGTGATCGGCATGAAAGCCGCCATCCTCGCCAATGCGATCGCTGAAACAGGTCTCACCGTTCTGGTGACCACAAATGGCGAGGTCGGTCGCTTGGCCGCCTCGGATTATGCGTCCATGCTGGAGACACTGATCGCCCTCGGCGCTGAGGATATTGCGCGTGAACTGGCCATCGAAGCCAGCGGATTTTGGAAAGTGGAGCGAGAATGAAACAGTTTGGAGCCCTCGCAGCCTTGGCGCTGATCGCCGCGTGCGAAAGCCTGCCCCATCATCACCATGATGAGGCGGCGGCCTCGAAACCGCCCCCAGGGTCCAATCTGATGCTGCGCGGCCCGATTACGATTTCAGATGGCCTTGAAGTGATCATCTCAGATGTCGTGATCCCGGCCGGCGCGACCGTGCCGCGCCACTATCATCCAGGCGAAGAGTTCGTCTATGTCATCGAAGGCTCAGCCGTGCATGTCGAAGACGGCAAGCCGGACCAGATTCTCAGCGCCGGCGATGCATATGTCATCCCACCCGAAGCCGAACACGCCCCACGCGGCGGCCCGGATGGCGCCCGCGCGATTGTCTTCCGAGTGCACAAGCAAGGTCTGCCCGAGCGCATCAATATGAGTGAATTCGGCCCGGTCCCGGACTTTAGCGACCTCACCCTGCGCACGGGTGCGAGCGGGCTGGGCGAGTTGAAAACGAAAGTTATGGGCCGCGAAGATGCCCATTGCCACGCCATGGCGATGCCAGCTATCATGTGTCACATCGGCGATGGACGCGAGCTTTATACGTTCACCGAGGAGGGCGCGCCGGCGCATCCGTCCGCATTGTTCAGAGGCTTTGTCGTCGCTGAGGATGGTAGCCCGCAATTGCAGGAACGTGGCTGGTCGGCCGCGGAGGAAGCGGCAGCGGCCCGCTTCTTTGCGTCCGTCAGAATGTGGCCGGAGACCGGTGGCAATTAACGCGCTGCGACGAGCGCCTCATTCGGTTTCAGATCGCCATCATAGAGCGCCCGCCCAAGGATGGAACCCGAGATCGGCCGCTGACCCTGATGCGCGCGCAAATCATGAATGTCCTGAACGCTGGCCACCCCGCCACTGGCAATCACGGGGATTGAGACCGCATCCGCGATCTCGCCGGTAAACGCGACATTGACGCCGGTTTTCATGCCGTCGCGCGAAATATCGGTGACGATCAGCGCCGCGACCCCGCAGCCTTCAAACGCCTTGGCAAGCTCGACCGCTTTCATGTCAGAGGTCTCGGCCCAGCCTTCAACCGCGACCATGCCATCCTTGGCATCGATGCCAACCACGACTTGATCTGGCAGTGCCTTGGCCGCCGCTTTGACCAGATCTGGGTCTCGTAATGCAACTGTGCCTAGGATAACCCGCGAGATCCCGGCCTCTAGCCAGGTGTCGATGTGCGCCCGCGTGCGAATACCACCTCCAAGCTGTACCGGGACATCGGTCGCCGCGAGGATGGCTTTGACCGCTTCGGTATTTGCACTGGCACCCTCAAAGGCACCATTCAGATCGACCACGTGCAAATGTTCAAACCCGGCGGCTTTAAATTGTGCGGCTTGATCGCCCGGATCCGGATTATATTGCGTCGCCTGATCCATCTCTCCGCGGAGCAGTCTCACGCATTGGCCGTCTTTCAGATCAATCGCCGGGTAGAGCTTGAAGGTCATGCGGGCTCCCAGAGCACGAAATTGGAGAGAATTTGAAGGCCCACGCGCTGGCTCTTTTCCGGGTGGAACTGGGTCGCGAAAATATTGTCGCGAGCGACGGCGGCAATGATGGTTTCGCCATAATCTGTGGTCGCCGCAACATCGCTGTCGGCCGGGTTTCGATACGCATAGGAATGGGTGAAATAGACGTGCGGGTCTTCGCCCAGTCTTTTCAGAATCGCGTGATCCTGACGAAAAGTGAGCGCGTTCCAGCCCATATGCGGCACAGCTAAGGTCCCACCCGGCGAGATCCGATCAACATCGCCCGGGATCCAGTCGAGCCCGGGTGTTTCGCCATCCTCGAGCCCGCGTGTGGCGAGCAATTGCTGCCCGACACAAATTCCGAAGAAGGGCACGCCGCGGTCCATCACGGCCTCTTTCAACGCCTCAACCAGACCGTCATGTTTGCGCAGGTTTTGCGCGCAATCGGCGAAATGTCCGACGCCGGGCAAGACAATGCGGTCGGCATAGGCAATCGCGCTTGGATCGGCCGTGATGCGGATTTCCCTTGTTTTTTTGGCATTGTTGGTGGCCACCCGCAGAGCACGTGCGGCGCTGTGCAGGTTGCCGGAGCCATAATCGATCAGGGCTATCGTTTTCATGCCCCGGCCCTTAGCGGAGACACGCGACGAGGAAAAGTACCGATTCTGCGTTTCGCGACGACAGTCTGGCCAAGGCTGCACGCGCAAGGCAGGTAAGGGCCATCCTTCACGCAACCCACTTAAAAGGATCCCCAAAATGTCCCTACCTGAAACCTATCTGCAAATGGTCTCGACCGTCACCGAAGAAGGCGTTCTTCGGATGGAATTGGTCGAAAAGAAAATGCCAGACCCAAAACCCGGTCAAATCATCGTCCGTGTCGAGGCGACGCCGATCAACCCGTCCGACCATGGCGTCATGTTCGGCTGGTCGAATATGGCCGCCGCCACCAGCTCTGGGTCTGGAAAAGATACTGTTCTGACCGCGCCGGTGCCGGAACAAGGCCTGCGCGTGATGAAAGCCCGTATCGGACAAGCGCTTCCCGTTGGCAATGAAGGCGCGGGGACTGTCGTGGCTGCGGGTGAAGGGGATTATCCGCAGAGCCTGCTGGGCCGAACCGTAGCCGTTATGGGCGGCGGCATGTATGGTCAGTATCGCGCCGTGGATGCGGTCATGGCCCTGCCACTGCATGAGGGCAATACGGCAAAGGAAGGCGCGTCCAGTTTTGTAAATCCATTAACTGCACTCTGCTTTCTGGAAACGATGCGCCTGGAGGGACACAGCGCCATCGTTCATACCGCAGCGGCGTCAAATCTCGGTCAGATGCTCAACCGGATCTGCCAGGCAGATGGCGTCGATCTGGTGAATATTGTGCGCAAGCAGGAACAAGAAGACCTGCTGCGCGGCATGGGCGCGAAATATGTCGTCAATTCCAGCAAGGACAGCTTCATGCCGGACTTGATTGACGCCGTGCATGAGACCGGGGCGACACTGGGTTTTGATGCGACGGGCGGTGGCAAGCTCGCTTCCGACATTCTCACGGCGATGGAAGGCGCCGCCGCGCGAACGCCAGGGGCCTACAGCATTTATGGCTCTGTCGCACACAAGCAGGTCTATCTCTATGGCGGGCTCGACACCTCGCCGACCGTGCTCAGCCGCGGCTATGGCATGGCCTGGGGCGTTGGCGGCTGGCTGTTGCCGAACTTCCTCGCCAAGGCCGGCCAGGAGGTCGCGGTGCGGCTGCGCACGCGCGTGGCCGATGAACTGACAACGACCTTTGCCAGCCATTACACAGACGAGATTTCACTCTCAGAAGCGCTGCAAGCCGATGTGGTGGCAAAATACAATGCCAAGACGACGGGACAGAAATACCTGATCTGCCCGCAAAAGCCGGTCTAAAGACTGCCTTTGGTGCTGGCGGCGGCTCCGGCGAGTTTCGCGTCCGGGGTCACCGCCATGCGCAAGGCGCGGGCGACGGCTTTGAAACTGCTTTCGGCAATGTGGTGATTGTTCTCACCATACAGGTTCTCAATGTGCAGACACATGCCACCGTTGCCGGCCAGCGCCTGGAAGAACTCCTTGAACAATTCGGTGTCCATATCGCCGATCTTGTCGCGCTGAAAATCCACTTTCCAGATGAAATAAGGCCGTTTGCACAAGTCGATAGCGGCCCGGCTCAAGGTCTCGTCCATGGGTAGATAAGCATGGCCATAGCGCGTGATCCCGGCAAAATCACCGAGCGCTTTCTTGATCGCCTGACCAATAACAATGCCCGTGTCTTCGACTGTATGATGACCATCAATATGCAGATCGCCCTTGGCTTTGACGTCGAGATCGATGAAGGAATGGCGGCCAAGCGCATCCAGCATATGGTCGAAAAACCCAATGCCCGTCGAGATATTAGTCTTGCCGGTGCCATCCAGGTTAACCGTCACCTTGATGTCGGTTTCCTTGGTTTTTCGTGAAACGGTCGCGGTTCTGTCAGTCATGGCGGTCCAAATAGTGTGAAATTTCTGTGTCGACTAGCACAGTTCTGTTCACGACTCCCTAAACAATTGCGGTCACAACAGGATTAGAGGGACGAGTAGAGTGTAAAAGGTAAGCGCGTTGAGACCTATTCGGGCATTTTCGAGATCGCTGGCCAGAGCGAGCTTTGCCAATGTCTTGACCCTGGCTGCCATGCTGCTCGGGCTCTTGCTCTCGTCTGTCTTTACCATTTTCTATTTTAACCAAGCATGGACCACCTATCAGCGCAGTGCACAGGAAAATGGTGTGCAAGTGGCCCAACTGGTCAGCGAAGAATTGGCGCGCGGGGAATTGGGGGCGATCGAAGCGGCAACCAAGCAATCCCTCACCGATCGCGCCGCGATCTACGACGCCGAAGGCACGCTGCTCGTCGGCTCTATTTCACCCGCGTTTGAAACCCGCACGGACACGTATCCACTGATGCGCGGTGAGGAATCACTTGGCACTATGATTTATGCGCCGGGCTTTGCGTTCCGTCCGCCCATTCCGTACTGGGCCGCCGCCTTGATCTGTCTCATCGTATCCGCGGTTTCAGCCTTGATCATGCGGATGTTCGCCCAGACCGTTGTCAATTATGTTGGCCAAGTCACGCGCGTCGTGGGCGATTACAGCCTTGATGGCCCCGGAGGACGCAAAGTCTCAAAGTTCGCGTTTGCCGAATTCCGTCAGCTGTCTTTAGCCACAACTCGCGCCACGCGTCGGGTCGCCAAAGAACTTGAAAACCTCCGCGCCAGTGCCCGCTTGGATGAGCGAACAGGCCTGTTAAACGAACCGGCTGTGCATCAGGAAATCAAAGACTCAATCCAGACCCTACTACCGGGCGCGCAGACCGTTCTCGTGACCATCGAGTTCAAAGCGCAAAACCAGTATTCTGATCTGACCAGCTTAACCTTGAGCAGTGAAGCCTATGCCGAGGCTGCGGATCGTCTGCAGGTCTTTATCCATCAAGCCGCCCAGAAGCATGGCCACAATCCCGAGGATTGGATCCTCGGCAGCCTGTTCTCGGAACGCTTCGCGCTGTTGATCAAAGGCGGTGCCAGCCGGGATGACGTGGCTGCGATCATTCGTGAGCTGCTTGGCGAATTCCGCGTCCCGCTGCTTGTTAATGGACATCAGGTACCGGTCTCCTTGTCCGGCAGCATCGTCCTAATGCCGCAAGATGGTGACAGTCTTAGCAAAGTCATGGACCGGGCGCATGCAACGCTCGAGGATCTGAAAAGCAAATCTCGTCCTGGCTTCGCTTTCTATTCTCCCAAGCTTGAACGCCAGCGTGACGCCAAGCTGAAACTCGAAGCAGAACTGCGCCAGGCCGTGGCTGAAGATCGCTTCGTACCGCTGTTCCAGCCCAAGATCGACTTGCGCACTGGCCGTATTTCCGGCGCAGAAGCCCTCGCCCGGTGGCAGCTTGAAAATGGCCGCCTGGTCTCTCCTTCGGTATTTATCGAGCTCGCCGAAGAAACCGGCCTGATTGGCAAGATTGGCGATCAGATCATGCACAAGGCCTGCGCGGAAGCGGCGCAGTGGTCGCATGAGGGTCACATCATCAATCTCGCGGTCAACGTCTCGCCCAAGCAGTTTGAAGACGAAAATCTCGCCGAAACCATTCTCGACGCGCTCGCCAAGTCTGGTCTTTCGCCGCGCCAGCTCGAGATCGAGATCACCGAAAGCCTCGCCATTCAGCAGCCTGAACGGGTGCGCGATGTGCTCGAGCCGCTGCGTCGCCTCGGCATCAAGCTCGCGGTTGACGATTTCGGCACCGGCCATTCAAATCTCGCGGTGCTGACACAAATCGATTTCGACGTGTTCAAGATTGACCGTCAGTTCGTTATGGGCACACCTCACGACCCACAAGCCAATGCGATCGTTGACATGATCCTGTCCATGGCGACCTCGCTGGAAATGACAATTGTCGGAGAAGGCATCGAAACCGAAGAGCAAGCTGCCTTCTTGTCAAACCGGCAGTGCGATATCGGGCAGGGCTACCTATACAGCCCCCCTGTTTCCGCCGTGGCCTTTATAGAAATGCTGAAAACTCAACCCTTTATGATCCGTCGCAAGTCTGCCTAGGCTGATCAGATCAAGTTCAGGGCTTGTCTTTTTGGCAATTCTTCGCCATTTAGAGTTTTATGATAAACGATAAATCTTCGCCCGGGCCAAATTGGCACGGCACCACCATTCTCGCGGTCAGAACGGACAAACACGTCGCGATGCTGAGCGACGGACAGGTTTCGATGGGGCAAACCGTGATGAAGGGGAATGCCCGCAAGGTTCGGCGCATAGGCGGTGGCAATATTCTCGGCGGATTTGCCGGGGCGACCGCTGACGCGTTCACTTTGTTTGAGCGCCTGGAACAAAAACTCGAACGCTTTCCAGGACAATTGCAGCGGGCCGCAGTTGAGCTTGCCAAGGAATGGCGAACGGAGCGCCACCTGCAAAAACTGGAAGCCATGCTAATCGTCGCCGACAAGGATACGACCTTAGTGATTACGGGCGCCGGCGATGTGCTCGAGCCGGAATACCCAGTCGTGGCGGTCGGCTCCGGCGGCAATTATGCTCTATCTGCAGCGCGAGCTCTGATTGATTATGAAAAAGACGCGGAAACGTTGGCGCGTAAGGCGATGGAGATCGCCGCTGACATCTGTGTTTACACCAATGCGCACTTCACTGTGGAGGTTCTCGATGTTTGATCGGACAGATTTACGGGCCGCGGTCGGCGCGAATATTCTGAGCGCAGACCAGGCCGCCCGCCTGGAAGCCTTCCTGCTCTCGCGTAAGGATGATGGGGTCGGCAATGAGCATGTCGGTCAGGAAAATCTCCGCTTCCTCGCCAATTTCAATGACATCTTCATCACGCTCGGTCTCGGCATTCTCTTTGTCGGTGTCATCGCTTTGGTCGGAACGATGTCCGCGCCAGCTATGGCGTCTGGAAATCTGCTGGCCGGCGTCCTGTTCTCTCTGCCGGTGGCAGGCTTTGCCTGGCTGCTTATGGAATATTTCTGTGCCCGCCGACGGCTGCTCCTGCCAAGCATGGCGCTGTCCGTAATCTTTGTCGTGTTCTGCACATCCGCCGCCATGTCCTTTGCCGCGAGCATACTCGGCGCCGATATTGAACGCCTCGATTTCAGCGAAATGTACGGCACGACAGGCATGCTGGGCGTGTTCGTGTTTCTGTCGGCCTTGGCGGCCTCGCTGGCCATCTTCTTCCGCTTTCGCTTACCCTTTTCTCTCGCCCTAAGCGCCCTCTCGGCCGCCGGGGCGGTCTATGTCGGCGCCAGCTTTTTCGGCGACATTTATCAAGTCGTCGGCGGCCCGCTGCTCGTGCTGATGGGCGCGGCAACGCTGGCCGTCGCCATCTTGTTCGATATGCAAGATCCTGAACGGATCCGCAAAGCGTCCGACAATGCGTTCTGGTTGCACCTCGCGGCCGCACCGCAGCTAATATGGGGTATCAGCGCCCTGGTCACTGGATCGAATGTGCTTGGCGGTTCGACGTCTGGCGCGGATGATGCTTCTCAGGGCATTACGCTGCTGCTCGTCTTGCTCACCATCGGCATTGTCTCCCTGGCTTTGAACCGTCGCGCGCTGATCGCGGCCAGCCTACTGACCTTCATCGTTACCCTGGTTTTCGTCTTGAATCGGATCGGTCTCGACGGCTTCAATATCTTTATTACGGTGACTATGATTATCGGCACAGGCGTGGTTTTGCTTGGGGCCGGATGGAAAACCGCACGCAGGGCTGTCCTTGTATTTTTCCCAAAAGGCGGCACATGGAGCCGAGTGTTCCCTCCTGAATTGGCTTAGACCTTAGCTATGACTGAATTGACGCCAGCCGAGATCGTCTCGGAGCTTGATCGCCACATTGTCGGACAGAAGGATGCCAAGCGTGCGGTCGCCTTGGCCTTGCGAAACCGCTGGCGCCGCAAACAGGCCCCGGAAGGCCTACGCGAAGAAATCACGCCGAAGAATATTCTGATGATCGGGCCGACCGGTGTCGGCAAGACCGAGGTCTCACGGCGTCTGGCAAAACTTGCCAATGCGCCCTTCCTGAAAGTCGAGGCGACCAAGTTCACCGAAGTCGGCTATGTTGGCCGCGACGTCGAACAAATCGTCCGCGACCTGGTCGAAGCGGCCATCGGTATGCTGCGCGACCAGAAACGCAAGACAGTTGAGACCCAGGCCCGCGACACGGCTGAAGAGCGTTTGCTGGATGCCTTGGTCGGCGAAGATGCACAATCCTCGACCCGCGAAGTGTTCCGGCGCAAACTCCGCGAGGGCGAGCTTGACGATAAAGCGGTCGATATTGATCTCGCGGAATCGAGCAATCCGATGCAGATGATGGACATTCCCGGCAGCG
Source organism: Hyphomonadaceae bacterium (assembly GCA_024743315.1). Lineage (GTDB taxonomy): Bacteria > Pseudomonadota > Alphaproteobacteria > Caulobacterales > Hyphomonadaceae > Henriciella. The sequence goes on along the minus strand of JANSWU010000001.1, from coordinate 699,740 downwards.
GTAGCTCGATGGGAATGATCAATCTCAGCGACATGCTCGGCAAAGCCATGGGAGGTCGGACCAAACGTGTACGCACAACGGTTCGCGAAGCCTATAAGCCGCTCATCGACGAAGAAGCGGACAAGCTGATCGATGAAGATTCGATCGCCCGCGAAGCCGTGCGGGCTGTCGAAGAAGACGGCATTGTCTTCCTCGATGAGATTGACAAGGTCGCTGGCGCCTCAGGCCGGTCTGGCGCTGATGTCAGCCGTGAAGGGGTACAGCGGGATTTGCTGCCCCTGATTGAGGGCACGACCGTTTCGACCAAACGCGGGCCGGTCAAGACAGACCATATCCTGTTCATCGCTTCCGGTGCCTTCCATGTTTCGAAGCCATCCGACCTGTTGCCGGAATTACAGGGACGACTGCCAATCCGGGTCGAACTGACCGCGCTCACGCGCGATGACATGCGCCGCATTCTGGTCGAGCCGGAAGCGTCACTGATCCGCCAGCACCAAGCCTTGATGGACGCTGAAGAGGTCAAACTCGAATTCGAAGAAGCCGCGATTGATGCGCTCGCGGACCTCGCCGTGAAAGTGAATGACAGTGTCGAGAATATTGGCGCGCGTCGCCTGCACACAGTGATGGAACGCCTGCTCGACGAAATCAGCTTCACCGCTTCGGATCGCAAAGGCGAGACGGTGACCATTTCCGAAGACTATGTCACCGCGCAATTGTCCGATCTGGTCGGCAATGCGGATCTCTCGAAATTTATTCTGTAGCTGGGCTCTTCGCCACCAAGCCGCTGGCAAAACCCATGACGTGGAAAATTTCCTGCTGATCCATCACACCGCGCGCGAGCTCTGATCCCGGGCCGCTGGCAAAGATGGCCACATCTTCCCCGGCATGGGTTTCCGAGCCCATGAAGACCAGCGCTTGTTGCTGAAAATCCTTGGTCGTGGTGTCCACTTCGCTCAAGTCGGATCGGGTGCAGTCGACGCTGCCATCCTCCAAACGCTGGCACGCTGATTGGCCGTTGGCGTAACCGAGCGTGGTATAAGGCTTGCCATCATTGCCGCGGGCGATAGCGCCGGTCGGGTATTCGACCTTGCCGAGAATATTATTGTTGCGGCGCGGATACCCGGCCATGGTCATCGTATGGCTATGATCGGCGGTGACAATGATCAGCGTATCCTCGGCGCTGGTCATCTCCAGCGCGGTCGCAACCGCTTGGTCAAAGGCATCCGTATCCTCAAGGGCGCGAGCGGCATTGACACCATGATGGGCATGATCGATCCGCCCACCTTCAACCATCAAGACAAAGCCGTCCTCATCCCGGGATAAACGAGTGATCGCCGCCCGCGTGAGCTCGGCGAGGGAGGGTTCGGACCCGGGGTCTTCCGCGCGGTCGAATTCGTATTGCAAGTGGGACGGTTCGAATAAGCCAAGCACCCGCGCATCGCTATCAAAATCAAGCGCGGCAAATTCCTCGCCGGTATAAACTACCTCGTGCAGGTCGGACTTGGCCGTCCAAGCGACGACGAGATCGCGCTCATCGGCACGCATTCCGGAGGTTTCAGGATATTCCGGATCGAAGGTTTCATCCGTCATGAAATGACGGCGCCCGCCGCCCATGGCGATCTCGAAGCCATCGCCTGCAGACCAATCGACCAATTGCGCTGCAATATCCTCGCAGCCCTCGGAATCCGCGCTGCCAAAACTGGTATCGTCTTCCCAGTTACGATTGGCGGATTCGGCATAGGTTGAGGCGGGTGTGGCATGCGTGAGACGGGCAGTCGACAAAACGCCTGTGGCGAGACCCTGGCGTTCGGCCAGCTCAAACAGGGTGTCGGTGCCATTGCCCGCCTGGCTCGCGCAATTGCCGCGCGGCACTTCATACGTCACCCCGAGCACACCGGACCTTGTCTTCACGCCAGCCACCATGGCCGTTGCGGTCGAGGCGCTGTCAGAGACCTGGAAATCATGGCTATAGGTCCGTGACAGGGCCATGTGCGGCAGCGTTTCCATGGCGAGCTTATAGCTTTCACCATCTAGCCCGCGTTTCTGCCCAGCATAGATCCGACCCGCCGTAATCGTCGAAATGCCCATCCCGTCGCCGACAAACAGGATCACATTCTTGGCTTTAGGCGCAAAACTGTCTGAAAGGCGCGCGTTCACCGCACCTTCCGCCTTTTGATAATAAGGATCATCAGCTTGGGATGGGAGGCTGGCGCGCTCCGCCAAGGTCACGATCGGGGCGTCCGCTTGCAGAGCTGTGGTTGAAACCGCCGCACAGGCCACAACCAGAGCTGCGGCGGAAAGGGAAAAAGCTAAGCGCATGAGGCTCTCCATTTGTACAGGTCAATTCAGTCGACGAATGCCTTAATCGGTTTTTGTGACGGTTCGAAAGCATTTTGCCGCTGGCCACGCTGTGCGATCAAGATCCCAATTAGGATCAGCATTCCGCCGCCAGCCTGAAGCGGGGCGAGGGGTTCATCGAACAGATGCCACGAAATCGCGGCTGCAACGACGGGTTGGACCAGCACCAGGATCCCGGCGAGCGCCGTCGGCGTATGGCCGAGCCCGAAAATAATCAAGCCTTGCCCCCCCGTCTGGACAACCAAAGCCAGAAAGAGCGGCACGATGAATCCCGACATGGAGTCCGGCAGGAACGCTTCTCCAAAGCCGATGACCAAGCCCGCGGCGACGACAATCTCAACCCCGGTGAGCCAGAAAATCGTGTCCGCGCCGCCGAGGCTGCTACGCGCCACTTTCGACGCGACGATGTAACCAGAGACCAGGACCGCGGCGCCGAGCGCCAAGAGATCGCCGCGCAGATCCGCCTTGCCCTGTACGCCGCCAAGAGACAGGGCCGCAGCGCCGCTAATCGCCACGCAGACCGCCAGCGCCCAGATCCAGGTCAGGCGCTCGCGCAGGAAGATCCATGCGGTCAGTCCGACACAAACATTGCCGAGGTTCACGATGAAGGTGGCATTGGCGACGGTCGTGAAGGTCAGCGACCAATGATACAGCCCCATGTCCAGCGCAAAGCACGTCCCGGCGATCAGTACAAAGCGATTTGGCTTTGCAGGGAGCCTTCGCTCCACGACCAGAACGAGTAGGAAAAGCAGTGGAAACGCGAACGCATATCGCCAGAACGCAATGGCTTGCGGGCCGAGATCATCTAGCCCCAGACGCAAACCAATTGGCGCAAAGCCGATACATATCCCGCCGAGCAGCACCATGATCGGTCCCAGCCACACAGGCATGGGACGACTTTCGGCGTGTGTCGACATATCAGGCAAACCCCAATCGTTGCTTGATCTCAAGCGCCGTCATACCGTTCTTTCTCAAGTCGGCAAGCGTGAGACTTTTCTGGCGTTTGGACAGCTTTTTTCCATCCGCGTCCAAGACCAGCTGATGATGCTGATAGATCGGCTGTGGCCAACCCATGAGGACTTGTAAGAGAGTTTGAATGTGGGGGGCCTCAATCAGGTCTTCACCCCGAATGATATGGGTCATGCTCTGCAGAGCATCATCATGGGTCGCGGCCAGATGATAGGCGCTTGGGCTGTCCTTTCGGGCAATAATGATATCCCCATGACGCTCGGGTCGGGCCTTGTGTGAGACCATCTCGCCGTGCACTTGCTCGCGATAGGCAAGTTCATCCCAAGTGCTGCCGAGCACCTCTCGCGCGGCATTCAGGGACAAACGCCAGGCAAAAGCCTGGCCGGCGTCGAGAAAGGCTTGCTCATCCGATCTAGCGTGCGGGCCGGGACTGAGGGGGTCTGTCAGGTTTTCAAGCTGAGACCGGGTGCGGAAGCACCGATAGGCGAGCCCACGCGCCCGCAATGCGTCAATACAGGCCCGATAATCGGAAAAATGGTCCGATTGAATGCGGACAGGCTCGGACCAGCTCAGGCCCAACCAAGCCAAATCCTCAAAGATCGCGGCGGTGTATTCGGGTTTACAGCGCGTGGTGTCGATATCTTCGATACGCAGCAGGACGTCGCCGCCCATCTCTTCGGCGCAGCGCCAGACATGCAAGGCGGAAGCGGCGTGCCCGAGGTGAAGATAATAGGTCGGGGAAGGGGCGAACCGTGTGCGAAAGACGCTCAACTGTGACCTCCTTTACCCAAACGCACCCTGAATCGTGACCTAACAGTCATTTTGCGTTGCGAAAAAGCCCCTGTCTGCGGTATCGGGAACACACAGTATATTTCTAGGCTCCACTGTCATGCCCGCGCAATTATCCTTCCTGACCGAGTGGTTTGAGACCACCATTGCCGGATCTCCGATCTGGAGCGCGATTGGATTGGTGGCGGCGGCCTTGGTTGGCCTCTACCTCTTCTGGCGCGTGGTCAAAGCGTTTGCAGCGCTGGTGCGCATGATCAGCACGTCCATGGCAAGCCGTAAACGCCGTTCGACCCAAGGCTTTGGCATTGCAATCTCACCGCTCATGGGGCCCCAGGGCAACGCTCAAACCAAAGCTATTTTTGCAGCACTTGAGGAACATCTCTCCTTATTCACGTTCGGCTCGCCGTTTGAACTCGTCCGCGCGCCCCGCATGCGCGCCAAGGGCTCAAAAGGCTTGCGTGCCGCTGCTACGGAGTGGCTTGAAAAATCATCGACAGACCTCGTCCTCTGGGGGTATCGCCCGCGTGGCAAGGCAGAAGCGGCGCGCGTTGAAGTCTTATCGCTGGGGGGGTCCTTGACCCCGAGCGATGCGATGCATTCCGAGGGCCTGTTGCCCTATATCAGCAAAACCAACAAGGAAACCACGTCGCGTGTGGTGGCTTATCTGGTGGCGCGGGCAATTCAACCCGGCCTCTCAGACGGCACCGCGTTCCGGCCGGACAAGCTGGCACCCGTCGCGGACCTGCTCATGGAGTGTCTGCAAGGCCGCGACCAATTGCCAGACCGAACGCTGCTGACTTTGGAAACCGATTATTGCTCAATGGCCCTGGCGCTCGAAACCGACGCGCATTTGCAGCGCGTGATCGAAATGCGTCGGCGCCGCTTGGCCGCAGATGAGAGCATGCACCCGACCTTTGAGATTCAGGCCAGGATTGATCTCGGTCGCGCGCTCTTGATGCAATCGAAAACAAATTTTGATCCCGTGCGTGTGCGTGAAGCGATGGACCACCTCAAAATCGCTGTCGACCGATTGAAAGCCGATCCGACCTTGCGTCTGGCTCAAGCCACCAATATCGCGGTCCAACAAGGCCAGGCCATGTTGTCCAATCGCAAACGCTTTTCAGTAACCGGCGGTTCGACGATCTAGTCGAGCGCGTGCGCCCCAGGCATTGGGCAAGTCACGCCGGTTCCGCCAATCCCACAATAGCCAGCCGGATTCTTGGCCAGGTATTGCTGATGGTAATCCTCGGCGGCGTAGAACGCATCGAGCGGTTTGATCTCAGTTGTGATGTCGCCGCGACCGGCGCCCTTCAGGGCCGCTTGATAAGCGTTTCGACTGGCCTCGATCGCTGCCATGTCCCCCGTATCCACCGGGTAAATCGCAGACCGGTACTGGGTGCCGATATCATTACCCTGGCGCATGCCTTGAGTCGGGTCATGGCTCTCCCAAAACAGTTTCAATAGCGCGTCGAGCGAAATAATTTTCGGATCATATACCACACGCACCACTTCGGTGTGACCTGTCTGGCCGCTACAGGTCTCTTCATAAGTCGGGTTCGGGGTGTACCCTCCTGCGTATCCCACCTGGGTGAGATAGACGCCTTCGGTTTGCCAGAAGACCCGCTCGGCACCCCAGAAGCAGCCCAAGGCAAAGACGATTTCCTTCATCCCTGCGGGCACATCGCCATTCAAATCGCGACCGTTTACAAAATGCGTCTCGGCGGTCGGGATCGCCATGGCCCGGCCGGGCAGGGCGGTTTCACGGGTCGGCAAGGCCGCGGGTTTTCGAGAGAACAGCATGGTCGACGTGTCCTTTGTTCGAGTTCGCTACGCAATATGGGCCTTCTGCAGCCAACTGCAATGACATGGCTTGCGATATCCCGCTCGTGAAGTATACAGCGCGGCTCACGGTGAGGTGGCCGAGTGGTCGAAGGCGCACGCCTGGAACGCGTGTAGGCGGTATCCCCGTCTCCAGGGTTCGAATCCCTGTCTCACCGCCACCGACCTAGCGCAAGGGCATGGTCAGGCGCAGGGCACCGCCATAGGCACTGAAATCGCGCGCCCCTATCCCGTCGAGAAACCCATCTGCAGAAATCGTCACGCCCTGTTTGGACAGGACCGCAATGCCGAAGGCGGTTCGGGCGCGTAGATCAATGTCGGCATCGGCGATCAAGCCGGTTTCAAGATCGATAAAATCGCTGCGTTCAAAATCCCAAATCCCTTCAAGCGCCCAATGCGTGGTGATCAGCGAATCGCCCTGGCCCTGCATTGTATGGGACACGTTTGGACTGAAGGTCAGACGCCCGAGCGTGATGTCCTGGTCTCGAAAGTCCAAACCGTCAGCACTGGAAAACGCGTCTTGGTGTTCCTCAAAATAGACCAGGCCAAGCTGTGGGCGTAGCGAAAGATCCTGCCATTCTATGCCGCCGGAGACGTGGCTTGAAACCAGCCAGCGATGGGTTTCGAACTTGTCCTTTGGCCCATCCTCTTGGCGCAACCGATTGGTCGAGCGGCCATAGGCAAAGCGGCCGTCCCATATCAGGTCATTGGAGAGGTCAGCGACGAAATAAGGGCCAAGCATCCAGCCAGAGCCTGAGATGACGGACGCGTCGCGGTCAATCGTTTCTTCGCCCAAATCAATCTGTCCCATCAGCCCAAGCACCAGCTCAGGATAGACCGCATAGTCCAGGCCGCCATGAAACAGACCCATCGTGCTGCGGGCTTCGTTCATCTCGATACGAGAAAACGCACCGGAGACCCAAAGATCGAACTTGGAAAAGGCGCCTGTCTTGGCTGCTGTCGCCAGCGCTGCGCTGGTTTCGTCGCCATCCGGCAATCTGGCGAGATCTTTCAAACTGGCTCGAAAACTCACATCCGAATTCGATAGGTGAGCCTGACGAAACTGCGCGCCGCTTCGATCCAGACGCCCGCTTAGATCTGGCCCGCTAAGACTGATCTGGTCGGCACGGCGCAACAAATAATTATTGATCAATGCGCCGCCGCGATCGGCCCGCGTTGGGGTTAGATCGAGCTCAAATCGGACTGTGTCCGGATTAGGATTGCCAAGCTGGTCTGAGAGTGCCCCCGCTGCGACAATGATGGCCCCGATATCGCCTGCGGCTGTGCTTGGTGGCAACGGCGTGAAGCGAACAGTATAGGTCATTCCTGATCCTGAAAAACCGGAAAGACCGCCATTTTGCACCTGAATATCGGTCAGCGTAAAATCTGAACTGGGTTCGCTCAATGTGAAGGTGATCAATGCGCTGTCACCGAGCCCGATCGCGCTCTGATCTGCCGTGATGGTGAGTGCTGGGCCTCGTCGATCGACCGTAAACGGCGAGACTGATAGCGGCAAAGAATTGACGCCTGAGGCATTTGTCACGGTGATGGTACAATTGGCATATGTGCCATCTGCGAGGCCGCTAAAATGGACGCGATTGGTTCCGCTCAGTGCCTTTTGCGTGGCGCTCGTGCACGCCCCTCCATAAGCAATCATGCCCGATTGCGTGGCGCTGAATTCATAGGCCGGTTCGGCCGCATTGGTCGGCGATTCAACCGCAGACACCTCGGATAAAACCGGACGCTCAAGGATTTGCGCATGGGCTGAAGGCAGCCCCGAAAAAGCGGACCAGAACAGTCCCAAAACGACGCCTGAGCGTCCACCCAAACCCGGTGCAAACCTGATTGCCATTGCTGACCCCATTCCCGATTTCGATCGCGTACTGCGATCCGTCAGGCTCTAGGGTGGCGGCAAATCCATGAGGGGTCATCGTCCTGATAAGTCGATAAATTTTTCCTAGCGTCTCGATTTTAAATCAAAGGCTTCGGGCAAAACAAAACCCCCGCACGTTGCAGTACGGGGGTCTTTGAGCCAGATTGGCACTCAAGTCGTTTAGACGAGGCCCTCACGCTGGGCGCGCTTCCGAGCAAGTTTGCGAGCGCGGCGCACAGCTTCTGCTTTTTGACGAGCCTTCTTTTCGGACGGCTTTTCAAAATAAGTGCGGGACTTCATTTCACGGAACAGGCCTTCACGCTGCATCTTCTTCTTCAGGGCGCGTAGGGCTTGTTCGACATTATTGTCGCGGACGGTAATCTGAATAATGGTCAACTCTCCATAAAAGTCGGGGCAGAACGGGCTGCATGTGTGCGGTTGTGGCCTATGGGGCCGAAATCAAAGCGCGCCTATAACATGTGGATACCGCCTTGCCTATCCCTGGAGTCAGATATGACCACACCGTCTGAAAAATTGCGTGATCGCTGGCTCGAAGCGCTTCTGCCACTGGTCCCCGAAAAGGGCTGGACCCCTATAAATGCGCGTCGGGCGGCCCGGGACGCCGGGCTCGACGATGGTGAGCGCGCGCTTGCGGCCCCCGGCGGTGTCACCGATCTGATTGATCATTTCTTTGAGCGTGCCACTGACGCAATGCTGGAATCTCTGTCGACTCGAGATCTCGACAGTTTGCGGACACATGAACGGGTGGCCGCTGGCCTACGCGCCTGGCTGGATGCGCTTGAGCTAAACAAGGAAGCGGTCCGCAAGGCTGCCGGCCATGGCCTATTGCCCTGGGGCGCTGGGGCCGCCGCCAAACGCGTATGGGCCATTGCGGACGCGATCTGGGAAGCCGCCGGAGACACAGCGACGGATTATAATCGCCAAACCAAGCGCGCCCTGTTGAGCGCCGTCATTCCTCGAATTGTCCTCTATTGGCTCGACCATGATGACAGTGCTGCGCTTGATCAGTTTATCGCGCGCCGATTGCAGAATGCCATGCGCCTCGGCCAGGCAGGCGGCAAGGTCATCGGACCCGTCCTGGATCTTGCAAGCCGTTTGAGGACACGCCAGCAGACCTCAGACCTTTAATGGCGTTGACAAATACACACTGACCCGTTGCAAATTCATCCGTGTGCGGTCTAGAAAGTAAGACCTTGGATTTTCAGGGCTTTGGGAGGAAATATGCCGCGCCCCGCCGGTGTTCGTAATCATGATTTCGAGGTCAAAAAGACGGCGCTGCTGGATGCGCTGTCTGAGTTTGCGCTAAACGATGATCTCCGTCGGCCATCCCTGCGCCAATTTGCCATCGCGGCCAAAGCTTCAGAACCGACCTTGCGGCATTATTTCAAGGACCGTCAGGGCTTGGTCATCGCCATTTTGAAACATATTCATTCCCGGGCAATACCGCTTTGGAATGTGATCGCCACCGGATCACCCGATACCGCGACCGCCGTTGAAGAATATTTCCGCGTCACCGAAGCCGGCCTGACGCATGGCGGGTTCGCGCGAGCGCACGCCTTTGGGATTATTGAGGGCATGGCGGACGAGAAAGTCGGTCAAGCCTATCTTGAGTATCTGCTCGACCCCGCCTTGAAAGCCGTCGCCGATAAGATGGAGGCCACGCCCGGCAAACCGGAATTAGAGGATGAGCGCCGCGCTTCAGCCTTCATGATGTTGTCGCCCATCCTGGTGATGACGCTTCACCAGCAATTGCTCGGCGGTCGCGACGCGTCCCCGGTCGACACCCAAGGCTTTCTCAAATTGATGCAGGGCTGGCTGGCCTCAGGCCTCAGCCAGTAAGGCCCGCATGGCATCGAGATCGGCTTCCGGCGTCGCCCAGGAGCAAACAAACCGATAAGAGCCACCTGGCCAAGGGTAGCATTTGACCCCAGCGCCTTTCACAGCCGCTTCGATTTCGGGCGTGAGGATGGCGAAAACTTCATTGCCATCAATTGGGTAGGCCAATGAGACGCCAGGCCGGGCGCATAATAGATTTGCAAGATCGCGCGCTTTGCGATTGGCGTTCTCGGCAAGTTGGCGCCACAAGCCATCCGTCAGCATGGCTTCGGCTTGCGCGGCCAGGTATCGCATCTTTGGAGGCATATGGCCTGACCGTTTGGCGCGTGCCTTGAGCGTTTCGAAGTTTGCTCGCATGTCACCAAATAGGAGGATGATCTCGCACCCAATGGCACCCGTTTTGGTCAGGCCGAGCGTCAGGACATCAATCCCGGCTTTCCACGACATCTCGGCGGGTGTGGCGCTGGTCGAGGCGAGCGCATTTGCCAGGCGCGCGCCGTCTAAATGCACATTCAGCCCGCTTTCCTGTGCGAGCGCTGAGAAATGCTGGATGGTTTCGACGGGATAAGACGTGCCGCACTCGGTGAGATTGGTCAGGGACAGGGTTTCCAAGGGCGTCTCATGCACAAAACTCGGATCATTTCGCGCCAGCGCCGCCCGCAAGGCCGCTTCATCAATCTGTGCGCCGTGCCCTGGCAGCAGCCGCAACTTGGCGCCGCCGGTAAAAAACTCAGGCGCACCGCGTTCATCTCGCTCAATGTGCGCTTCCTCGTGACAGGCAATTGCGCCGATCGGGGAACACATGACGGATAAAGCCAGAGCATTCGAGGCCGTCCCGCTGGCACAGAGCCAAAAATCAAAGTCGTCCGTTTCAAACGTTTCTGAGAGAAGCTGTTTCAGACGCGTTGTGATGTCATCCGCGCCATAGCTCGATGCATTGCCTGAATTCGCCGCCGCCAGGGCTTCGATGACCGCGGGGTGGGCCGGGGCGGTTGTGTCAGAAGCAAAATTCATCGGCTACAGCATCACGTCCGGCGTTTGCCACATCAAATGCTGCCCGCCATCGCTGGCAATCAACTGACCGGTAATGCTGTCAGCCTCGATCAAATAGCGCAGGGTCTTGACGATTTCGCCAGGATTAGAGCCTTGTTGCGTGAGCGTCGCCGCCGCTTCGGCGGCAAACTCGCCCGGTTTTTGATGGACATTTTCCAAGGTTGGACCTGGCCCGATGCCATTGACTCGAATGTTCGGCGCAAAGGACTGCGCCAGCGTCCGCGTCGCCGCCCAAAGAGCCGACTTCGATAAGGTATATGTGAAGAAAAGCGGATTGAGTTTCAGCACCCGCATATCAATCATATTGACGATCAGACCGGCCTCATCTGATGGCAACGCCCGAGCAAAATGCTGCGCCAACAAAATCGGCGCCCGCAGATTTGGCCCCATATGGAAGTCCCAATTCTTGCGAGAATGCTCCAAAGCCGTGTCGTCTTCAAAAGTCGACGCAGAATTGACCAAGAGAGTCAGCGGCCCACCAAGGGCTTCATGGGCGGCGCGCTCGAGCGTTGCGGTCTGTTCTTCATCGGTGAGGTCGGCCTGAACCAGTTCGGCTTTGCCGCCGGCCGCACGGATCGCCTGAACCGTTGCTTCGGCACCGGCTCGAGATCCGCGATAATGGACCGCGACGGACCAGCCATCTTCGCCAAGCGCCTCAGCCATGGCTTTGCCCAATCGAGCACCTGCCCCGGTGACGAGCGCGCGCTTTGGTCCTTTGGAAACACGTCCGGTCATACAGTCCTCCTCGCGCGGATCATGGACTGAAGGCAAACCCTCAGATCAATTCTGGGGCAATTTCATCAGGGTTGATCAGTCGAAACGCCGAAAATCGATAATGTTCAAAATGCCGAATACGGCAACAGTAGCAAGAATGGCCCATACTGAAGCGTGGATCATGATGACAGCCCTTTAAAAATCTGGCGACGTGTTAAACGGTCTTTTGCGGTTTGGCGACCCCTAAACGCCACAATACAAGGAAAGCAATGTGACAGATCTTCGTACGCAAGTTTTTCGCATTTGGTTTCGTTTGTCTCGCTGGACCACACTCGGGGCGCGGGCTGTGGTCGAAAACGATCGCGGCGAAATCCTTCTGGTACGCCAGACATATAGCAAAGGTCTGCTATTTCCAGGCGGCGGTGTCGAACATGGGGAGACCATGATGACGGCACTCAGCCGCGAATTGGAGGAGGAAGGCGGCGTCCGCTTAACCGCCCCGGCTCAACTCTTCAGCATCTACTCCAACCATAAGATCATGCGCAACGATCATGTCGCTCTGTATCGGGTTGCGGCCTCAGACTGGATCCCATTTGGCGACCCGATCGGGTATGAAATCTCTGAACTTGTCTGGTGTGACCCGCGAGCGCCACATGCGGATGCGACGCCAGGCACGCAGCGACGCTTGCGCGAGATCTATGCTGACGCACCGATTGCGGACCATTGGTGACGGCTATCCCTCCGCGAATGCGACAAATGCCGGCAGCGCCATAAAAACCAGCGCCATGAGCAGCAAAAAGGCCGGTCCATATCTGTTCCAAGTCCGTTTCATGTCTTTGCTTAGACTCAGTAATCACGGCATGAATACGGATCAGTTCGCGGCACAATTTAGGCGGGAAAATTAACGCGGAATTAAACCGGGTCTGACACAGGTAAAAGCGTGCCGAGGGTCCCCTTTCTCGGTACAGAAGCAGGAACCTGGCGCATCACTTCTCTCCCCCGAGGATGTGACTGGACCGGAACGAACGGCCGCGCTTGTCCCCTTTAGCGCGGTCGTTTTTCCTTCGCCATCAAGGCACCAACATAGAGACCGAGCGTGTAGACCGACAGCGCTGCAGCGGCCCAGACGACCAGTAATCCAAGCGACCAAACCGCAGCAAGCGACGCTGGCTCTGCCGCGAGGAGCGCACCAATCCCGGCCATTTCGAGCGCGGTTTTCCATTTCGCCAGGCGCGAAACAGGCATGTCTACATTCGGAAAGAGGCGCAGCACGGTGGCCACGACATCCCGGGATACAATCGCAACGGCCGGAATCAGGATCGCCCACGCGCCCGCCTCAAGCAGGGCTAAAGCCACCAGGCTAATCCCAACCAGCAATTTGTCAGCGATCGGGTCGAGGAAGGCGCCTAGTGGACTGATCGCGTCAAACCGCCGCGCTGCCCAGCCATCCGCGAAATCGGTTAGGGCAACGAGGATAAACGCGATAAGCGGCACCCACGAGGTTCGCGGTTCATGCAAAATCAGCCAGCCAACCAGCACGGCGAGGCCGCACCGCAAAAGCGTCAGCGCATTTGGAATCCACTTTAATGGCATGTGACGGACCTCATGCCAGCCTCATAGAAAGCTGATCGGATTTGGTCCAGCGCTGGCTCTGAGTGGTTCATTTCGGCAATAAGTGCCTGATCATGCGCCAAACAGGGGATTCACAACTCAATGTGAACACCCGCGCCTTGATGGTGACATGCTGGCTACCTAGATTCAGCCTAACACCGATCCTCCAGCGGCGGGGCTGCCAAGATGGGGCCTCGCGAGGTTTGCGTGTTCTGGTCCTGTCTGAGAACGGAAGGAGTAGACCATGAACGACCTAGTAAAGCCGACCGCCGGCGAGCCTGACTTCAGCCGGTTTGTTTATTTCCGCAATATCAATGAGCGCGAGCTCGCGGAACTGCCCGCCGATGCATTGCGCGGCGTCGATGATATCGAAGAACTCGTGGTGGTGACCAATGGCGAAGGCCAGAAGCTTGCCATTATTGAAGGTCGCGCGGCTGCAGAGGCCGCCGCCGAAGCGTATAAATTGCAAGCGGTGAGCGTGCATTAGTCAAGCGCGCTGCGCGATTTACAAAATTGCTGGGATAACGCGATCAGGTGGGCGATGCCCATCGGCGAAGGTCTTGATATTGATGATCACCTTTTCGCCCATCTCATTGCGGCCCTCGACCGTTGCCGAGCCCATATGCGGCAGCAGGATGACATTTGGCAGTCCGACCAGATCTGGATTGACAGCGGGCTCACGCTCAAACACGTCTAAGCCGGCCCCGGCCAGTTTGCCTTGGCGCAACGCCTCGGCAAGCGCCGCCTCATCAATCACCTCACCGCGCGCCGTGTTGACGATAAAGGCGTCGGACTTCATCAGCTCGAGCCGCCGCGCGTTCAGCAGGTGATAGGTGGCCGGCGTGTGCGGGCAGTTGACCGAGACAATATCCATGCGCGCCAACATCTGGTCGAGGCTGTCCCAATAGGTCGCATCGAGCTCTTCTTCGATCAGGTGCGAGACTTTCTTTCGATTGTGATAGTGGATTTGCAGGCCAAACGCCTTGGCGCGGCGGGCCACGGCCTGACCGATCCGACCCATGCCAATGATGCCAAGACGCTTGCCGGCGAGGCGTCGTCCCATCATCCAGGTTGGCGCCCAGCCATCGAACTTGCCAGCTTCCATCAGTTCGATGCCCTCATGTAACCGTCGGGGCACGGCGAGGATCAATGCCATCGTGACATCCGCTGTGTCATCGGTCAGTACACCAGGCGTATTGGTCACGGTGATGCCACGTTCGCTGGCGGTCTGAACATCGATATTGTCGACGCCAGCCCCGAATTGCGCGATCATTTTGAACTGCTCGCCCGCCTCGCTCAGGACCTGACCATCGACTTGATCAGTCACCGTCGACACAAGCACATCCGCGCGGCGCACCGCATCTCTCAGACGCTCGGCTGTGAAGGCATCATCCGAGGGATTGAGCTCGGCATCAAATAGCTCCATCAGGCGCAATTCGACCGCGTCCGGAAGACGGCGGGTAACAATGACCTTCAGGCGACTATCTGACATGCTTCCTCGCTTTCTGACCCGCGCTTAGCAGAGCAAAAGCACATCGCCAATGCGCTGTTTTACGGACGATTCACCACAATGAGCAAAAAAGCAGTTATGACAGCGCTGTTTATCCGACTTGTGTTTTGCCTGACCCTGATTGGTGGGCTGATCGCGGCTGGATCGGAAGCGCGACAAACTGCAGATGTGGTCAAGATCAGCCGGTTCTCTGGCAAGCCTCTGCCGCGCTTTGAATCGCTGCGCTATTCGGCCGTCCACGGTCGCCAAGGTCCAAATCTCGATCATAAGATATTGTGGCGATATGAACGCGAGGGCTTACCCATGCTGGTGGTGCGCGAGACCCATGGTTGGCGTCGTGTGCGCGATCCGGATGGCGACGAAGTCTGGATGCAGGCGCGGATGCTGTCCGAGACGCGAACGGCCCTCGTCACCGGAGAAGTTGAACTGAAACGCGCCCCAGATCCTGAGGCGCGGTCAAAAGCGCATCTGAAACAAGGCGTGATCGCCGAGTTAATCGCCTGCGACAATGGTTGGTGTGAAATCGAAATTGGTCGCAAATCCGGCTACCTCCCCGAGACCGCCCTTTGGGGCACAGAAGTCGCCACCGGAAAACTCTGATTTGCCAAACCTTGCGGCGCAGGTGACAAGCGTTTATGGGGCCGGGCGACCAAGTCAGTGGCGCCAGAAAAGATCACAACCCAAAAGCGAGGCCAGTTCTATGAAGGGACCGCACGAGTTTCACACCCCGCAATCGTCCTACAGCAAGGAAGACTTGCTCAAATCCGGCGCGGGCGAACTATTTGGGCCTGGCAATGCGCAGCTGCCTATCCCACCCATGCTGATGATGGACCGGATCACCGAGATTTCGGAAGACGGTGGCGAGTATGGCAAGGGTCATGTGATCGGCGAGTTTGATATCAATCCAGACCTTTGGTTTTTCGAATGCCATTTCCCGGGCGATCCTGTAATGCCCGGCTGTCTTGGGCTCGATGCCATGTGGCAGGCGGTCGGCTATTGGCTTGGCTGGTCTGGGTCCTATGGCAAAGGCCGGGCCTTGGGCGTCGGCGAAGTCCGCTTTACCGGCGAGATTACGCCGGACACCAAGCTGGTGCGCTATGAAATCGACATGAAGCGGGTGCGCCGCGGCAAGCTTATTCTCGGCATCGCTGACGGCCGCGTTTTTGCCGATGATGTGAAGATATACACGGCCAAGGATATGCGCGTCGGCCTGGTCGATAAGCTCGGCTTGAAAAGCTAAGGCACATACACGGTGTAAACGACCTCGACCTGGAAATCGAAGGTGCCGAGGGAGAGGTCGTAGCCATTCAGATTGGCGGCTGAGATTGCATATTCAGCATCGAACCGGACCGATTGGTCGGCGATCGATCCCGGCGTGGCTGCGGTCCGCTGGTTACCCGTAAACACGTTTTGCGGGGTTCTGAGATCCCAGAGCCGCAGGCTCGGCGCAAAGCCAGCATTGCTGCCGCCGGAATGGGGCAATTGCGCGCTTGATCCAAAGGCGAGGCCATCATCTCCAGTTTGCGTCATCGACAATTGCACCCGCGTGATCAGCAGCAGGATGAATTCCGTGAATGTGCTCGGTGTAAAGGCCTGGGCGTCTATCGCGAACGGGACATTCGACGCCACATAGAAGCTCGAGGACTGGCGCACTGCATCGACCCGTGCATCGGTAATGTTCTGCAGGCCAAATGAGGTGAACGCGTCATCACCGCTGACCACGCCATCGCCATTCGAATCTGTATTGATCGTTCCGCGGTCCGTATTGGTCAGCAGGAACGGCATTCCGCCCGTCGCGCTGGCGACGCCATCCTGGGTCGGGACCAGGCTTCCTGTCACCACAGTATGGACATCGGTAGAAATCAGATCGATATCGCCCGACCCGGCGGCTGTCGCGCCATTGCCGGTATCGAGAATAAAGTCAGACACCACCGGCGCTCCGCTCGCTGCGTCCGCCGCCCAGACAATCACAATGCCTTCGCGCTCAAAATGCGGACGATCAATCACATCTGCCGACGCAGATGGCGCGGTCAGCGCGCAAAGGGCCAATGCCCCCGCAAGGGATGCCCAGGATGATGAATTCCGCCTCACGCAGATATGGTTAATTCGTGAGCGCTAAGAAGCCCTTAAACACTGCAGACGCGCCGTCTGGATGGGTTAATTGATTAAGAACTTTTGGCCCGCACCAGTAGCGCTGGCGGCACATCGCCGTCCCAAAAAATGTCCAAGGCGATTGCCTGGCTAAGGGCGGATCCCGACCGAACCGCTGACTTCGTTGCCTGTTGGAACAAGACTTCTGAACTGGTCGCCCCGGCCTTCAGCGCGGCATTGTCTCCAATTCCCGCCACCACGACCCGAACCTTTGGCGTTCGGACGGGATCGATTGAGATGATCTCGAAGCCCGTATTACTGGCGACCTGTAATCTGAGTGAATTTGAGGCTTGGTCGCGCGACGCCCCGATGGGCTCAAGTTGTCCAGCCCCGATCAGCCGGTTGCCTGCGTTTACTTCCGGGGCATTGACGATCACATCGGCGCCTTGCCCGACGCGTTCACCATCCTGCCAGACCAGAACTTTGCCAGATTGAGCGAAACGAACTTCATGCACGGTTCCGGCATGCCCGGCAGGGCTGATCAAAGTGATCACCAGCAAAGCCAAAGCCAATCGCAAGAACCCCATCCCCACATCCTTCAAGTCTCGTTGCCGATAAGGATGTGATTCGCACTGCACGATCTATGCCGGAGTTTTTTTGACCGCGCTCAGCGCTGGCCGCGCGACGGCAAGCGACATCTAAGCTTGCATCTCGGCGCCAGAGGCGTTCATGCTAGCCGCGGGTCCCGATACTGATGAACACGATACTTACAATTGCGATTCTGATCACGCTCTGCACATCGCTCGTGCTCGTCATTTTGTTTCGGAATTTGAAACTGAAAGGGAGTGACCCGCTGCCGCTGACAGCCTTTATGGCGATTTTGTTCACATCGGGTCTCGATGTCGGGCTGATCATGTTTCCGCTGACCGAGTTTCCGATCTATGAAACCGAAGCGCCTTATGGCTTCACCAATCCCTTGGCCATAGAGTTCGGGTTCTGGGGATTCCTGGTCTGGGGCTTTTACTTTCTCACGACCTTTTATTTCTGTGTCATCGAGCCGAAACTGAAACTGTTCGAAATCGGCTGGGTGAAACTCATCAATAATGCGGTGATCATCGCCACCTGCGCTTTTACCGGGTTTTTGTTCCTGTCTTATTTGCCGAGCTATATTGACGGCATCAGCCCGCCATTGCGCTATGGCTTGGTGGCCGCTGTGGTCCTCGCCGCGGTGCTGTCGAGCACGGATATTCGCTATGTCAAATGGCTTGGGCTCGGCTCCAGCGGTCTCTTCCTCGGATTGATCATCTTGCTTTGGATCAGCAGTGGCGCGGGTCTGTTGGGACTGTCTGAAAGTGCCGCGAACATTTCTGGCTATTTCACCAATCTGCCAAAATTCATCAGCCCGCTGACAGACTATCACGCATTTTACCTGTTCTGGTGGTTCGCCTGGAGCATCATGATCGGACAGTTCGTCGCCCGGTTTGTCGGCGGGCTGCGGACCTATCAATTGATGATAGCCCTCTTGGTGTTGCCGTCGATCCCGATCGCTTTGTGGTTTTCGGTGCTCTACGTGTTTCACACAGAGGCGATTGAACTCTCTGCAACCCTACAGCTTTCAATGGTGGCGGTGGGCGTGATTTTTGTCGTCAATTCTCTCGATTCCCTGACCCGTCTTTACTCGGAAAATCTCGGCCTGACCGTGACCCGACTGGGCAATGCGGGATATGTTGCGGCCCACTGGTCGTTGCTCTTCAGCTTGATCCTCATGTACCAATTCACCCCACTCAAAATCGAATGGATCGGATTGGTGGTGATCGGCATCTATTGCGTGATTTATGCTCTGACGTTTATCAGGCGTGACGCGCTCAGCGATCTCTCTTCGCCGGACATTCAAAGCCATGAACAAGACATTTGATTACATAATTGTCGGCGCCGGCTCGGCCGGCTGCGTGCTGGCCAATCGGCTCTCCGAAGATGGCAAACATTCCGTACTCTTGCTCGAAGCCGGGGGGAGCGATCGCAACATCCTGATCTCAATGCCGACAGCCTTATCCTATCCGATGGCCTCCAGGACGTATAATTGGGGCTACAATTCTGATCCCGAGCCGTATGTCGATCATCGCCAGATCACCTGCCCACGCGGTCGAGGACTGGGCGGGACCTCCTCCATCAATGGCATGGTTTATGTGCGCGGCCATGCCTGCGACTTTGAGGAATGGGTCTCGCTCGGCGCCGAAGGCTGGTCCTATGCCGATTGTCTGCCTTACTTCAAGCGGTCCGAGATGTGGCAGAACGGGGCAGATGCGTATCGCGGTGGCAATGGTCCGCTTGGCGTTTCCGGCGGCAACAATATGACCCGCAACCCGCTCTATCAGGCCTTCATCGATGCTGGGGTTGAGGCCGGGTATCCGCAAACCGAAGATTATAATGGCTATTGCGGCGAAGGCTTCGGCCAGATGCACATGACGGTCGCCAGCGGCAAACGGGCATCGACCTCACGCGCCTATCTGCGACCGGCACAAAGCCGATCCAATCTGACCATCTTAAAGAATGTTCTGGTCGATCGCCTCTTGATGCAAGGTAAACAGATCACCGGCGTTTCCGGCGCACGGCATGGCCAGCCAATGGAATTCAAAGCCGGCAAGGAAGTGATTCTGTCGGCGGGGTCCATTGCCTCGCCGATGATCTTGCAACGGTCCGGTATCGGATCGGCTGAACGGCTCTCGGGGCTCGGCATCCGACCCCAGCACGATTTGCCGGGGGTCGGACAGAATCTGCAGGATCATCTTGAGGTCTATTTCCAGTTTCACTGCGAACAGCCCGTGAGCTTGAACAGCAAGCTCAACCCGCTGAGCAAATTCTTCATCGGCGCCAAGTGGTTCTTTTTCAAATCCGGCCTTGGCGCGACCAATCATTTTGAATCCTGCGCCTTTATTCGCTCGCGGGCCGGGCTGAAATCACCTGACATTCAGTATCACTTCCTACCCGCGGCGATGCGCTATGACGGCACCCCGTCCATCAAGGGCCATGGCTTCCAGGTGCATGTTGGCCCGAACAAGCCGAAAAGCCGAGGACGGGTCGAGATCACAGACGCCGATCCGAGCGCACATCCCAGCATCCTGTTCAACTATCTCCAGCATGAGGATGACATTGCAGCGTGGCGTCAATGCATTCGCCTGACGCGCGAGATCATCGCCCAACCCGCCATGGATGCGTTTCGAGGCGATGAATTGCAGCCAGGTCTCGATGTTCAATCGGATGACGAGATTGATCAATGGGTGCGTGAAAATGTCGAAAGCGCTTACCACCCCTGTGGCACCGCACGGATGGGTCGAAAAGATGATCCCCAAGCGGTTACGGACACGGAATGCCGGGTGCGCGGCCTGTCCGGTCTACGCGTGGTTGACGCTTCAATCTTTCCGACCGTGCCGTATGGCAATATCAATGCGCCGACCATCATGGCGGCGGAAAAAGCCGCCGACGCGATCCTCGGAAAGCCTGCATTGGCACCTGACCCCGCGCCGGTCTGGATCGATCCCAACTGGCAATCAGCGCAACGCCAATCAGCGCCGCGACGGGCCTATCAGCCGCCAAGATAGCGCTCAGCGAACAGTCCCTTCGCTTGACGCGCTGGCCGTGCCCGAATAGCCCTCTCAGGCAAAGACAGGATAAGCAAGGACCTCCTCAAAATGGCTGATTATGGAGACATGCCCACCGGCAATCTGATGGCGGGCAAGCGCGGCATCATCATGGGCGTTGCCAATAAGAACTCAATTGCCTGGGGCATTGCCCAGCAACTCGCGGCACAAGGCGCTGAAATCTGCTTCACCTATCAAGGCGAAAGCCTCGAGCGTCGGGTCCGGCCATTGGTTGAAAGCATTGATATGGACTTCATGCTTGAAGCCGATGTCACCGATGATGCCAGCATGGATGCGGCCTTTGCGGCGGTGAAGGAAAAGTGGGGCAAGATCGATTTCCTGGTCCACTCCATCGCCTTTGCGGGCAAGGATGAGCTGATGGGCTCGATGGTCGCGAACACATCGCGCGAGGGGTTTCGGCGGGCCATGGATATTTCGGTCTATAGCTTCATTGATGCCTCACGTCGGGCGTCAGAAATCATGCCCGATGGCGGCGCGATTATCTGTATGACGTATCTTGGCGCCGAGCGCACCGTGCCGAGCTACAATGTCATGGGCGTTGCCAAGGCGGCGCTGGAGGCCTCAACCCGCTATGCCGCGCGCGATCTCGGCACCCAGGGCATTCGCGTCAATGCGATCTCCGCTGGCGCCATGCGGACGCTCTCGCTGGCCGGTATTCGCGGCGGCAAATCCCTGATGGGTACCGGCAAGGATTGGTCGCTCCTGAAAGAAGATACCCGTATGGAAGGCGTAGCCGGCTGCGCCCTCTATCTGCTGTCGCCCCTTGGGCATTCGATCGCAGGGGAAGTCCTGCATGTCGATGCCGGGTTCCATGCGGTCGGCGTCCCGGAGCTGCCTGAGGAGGCCTAAGTGGCGACCAAACTCTTCATCTGGGTCGGCCATCCGCGCGAGACGTCGCTGAGCCACGGTCTTGCCGATGCCTATCAGCGCGGGGCTGAATCCCAAGGCGCTGAGATCCGGCGCATGAACCTACACGACATGGCGTTCGATCCAGACCTGACGCATGGCTATCACCAGCGCAAAGAGTTTGAGCCCAGCCTTGAAGCCTTTCTGGACAGTATCAAATGGGCCGAGCACATGGCTTGGTTCCATCCGCTCTGGTGGGGCGGCATGCCGGCCAAGATGCAGGGCGCGATCGACCGCACCTTTCTGCCCGGCCTGACCTTTGCCTATCGCGAGAACAGCTCGATGTGGGACAAGCTGCTCAAAGGGCGAACCGCAGATGTCATGGTCACCGCAGATACGCCGGGCTGGTTCCTCAAATTCATGTATGGCAACGCACACAAGCACAGAATTACCAAACAGGTGCTCGGCTTTACCGGCGTTAAAGTGACCAATTATTCCTATTTCGCCACCGCCAAAACCGCGACCGAAGCCAAGATCAATGCCTGGATGCAAGTCGCCTATAATATTGGCGCGGATTCGGGGCGGCGATGAAAACCAGTTCTGAAACCCATGTCCCGCTCAGCCCTGATTTTCCGCACTTTCCGGAAGCAGAGATGCAAGCCCGCGCTGTGGCCTTTCATCAGCAGATGCAATCGCGCCGGTCTGTGCGCGCTTTTTCTGACAAAGCCGTGCCGCAGGCGATTATCGAGCAGTGTGTATTGACCGCAGGCTCAGCCCCTAGCGGCGCCAATCATCAGCCCTGGTATTTCGCCTGTGTCGGATCTGCGGAAAAGAAAGCCGAAATCCGCACCGCGGCCGAAGCCGAAGAACGTGAATTCTATTCCGGCCGCGCCGCACAGGAATGGATCGATGCGCTCGCCCCGATCGGCACCGATGCCGAGAAACCATACATGGAAATCGCGCCCTGGCTGATCTGCATCTTTGCCCAGCGCCGCGGCGGCATTCGCGAAGGCGAGGACAAGAAGAATTACTATATCCATGAGAGCGTTGGCATCGCCACCGGCATGCTGATTGCGGCCTGCCACAATGCCGGCCTGGCGACGCTTGTGCACACGCCAAACCCGATGAAATTCCTGAATGGCCTTTGTGGGCGACCCGAGACCGAAAAGCCATTCCTCATCCTGGTCGCGGGCTATCCGGCTGAGGATGCCATGGTGCCCAATCATGCCTTGGTGAAAAAACCGCTCGGCGAGATTGCTAGCTTTCTGTAGCCGGTAGGACGGTAAAATCAGGCCCGAACATGTCGAGCCATTGCGTTGTCGTATAGGTCCGGTTCTTCCGGGTTTCGGTGAAGATATTCTCGCCGCGGACAATCAGGCTTTTGTCGCCTGCGGATAGTCTGCCAAGGCGGTCTCTTTGAAGATCGACGCGCGCGCCGTCTGCACCCGTCACGGCAAAGCTCGTGCTGTCCCAGCCTTGCACCTTCGCTTTGACATTTAATCGCGTCTTGGCGGTCAGCGAGAGTGGCAGCGGCGCACTGAGTTCACCCAACTCATTGGCAAAGAGTTGGGTCACATAGAAACCCGTATCACTGCGCGCGACGCCGAGCGCGACATGCGTGGACTCTTCGTTCAGGATATTGGCGCGATGACCTTCGCTCTGCATCAGTTTATCATGCAAATCGTCGACGACTTTGTTTTCCGAAGGAAGCTCGAAACCAGGCACTTTGAAACAAGAGACCGTGTTGTCGAACTGGTCGGTGCAAACAGCTGGGCCAAATTGGGCAATATTCTCTGCCGTGCTTTGCGCCAATAAAGTGCGATCGAAGGCGGCAATCCGTTTGCCAGCGTCGCGGCCATCCGGCCCCTTATGCGCAAAAAAACCATTGCTCGCCATGTCGAGACTATGGAAGCGCGCGGCCGGGCGCATTTCCTGTCTAAGCTTGAGGGCGTTCAGCCCTCGTTCGCGACGCTCCTGATTGATACGCTGGATGAAAAGCCGTTCCATAAAAGGAACGAACCGCAATTGTCCCGGCGGAGTCTCGAGGCATGCCCGCCCATTTGAATAGAATGTCGGCAGCGTTTCAGCACGCGCGTCGAGGCGCATGTCACATGCGAACCCGGGACCCGCGACCGCAAAGGCCAGTCCTAATAAAGTGAAAAAACGCAGCATTTGCGAGATGTTTAGCTCGAAATGCGGCTAAATTACACCCTCACTGCGTAAGCGCGTTTCAATCGGCGCCAGCATGCGGTCAATCGCATCCTCGCTGGGGCGGACCTGGCCATAGGCCGGGAGTCCCTCATCCGCGATCACCAGATCAGCCTGAAACATAGACGGATAGGTGTGACGATAGTGTGCGGCGCGTACGGTTCCGAGATACTGTGCCAAGACGCTTTCGACACTGCGCCCCCGCTCGACGACATCGCGGCGCAAGCGGCGGGCCAGCCTCAAGTCATCCGGCGTATCAACATAAATCGACAGATCAATCAGCGGCTTCACTTCTGGCACCGACAGCGCATGAATGCCTTCGAGAATGATGATTGGCTTGGGATCGATTGTCAGTGTTTCGGTTTTGCGATCATGACGATCATAATCATAGATTGGCTGCTCAATCGTCCGGCCCGCTTTGAGGTCCGCCAGGTGGCGCGCCATTAATGTGGTCTCTTTGCTGACCGGGTCATCATAATTGACCCGGGCAATGATGGCCTGTCGCTGGGCCTTGGTTTCAGCCGAGCCATAATGGCTCATCGGCCAATAATAACCGTCTTCCGCGAAGATCACGATGCCGAGCTTTTGATAGCGTTCGACGAGGGCGTCGGCGACCGTAGACTTGCCCGAGCCCGAGCCCCCGGTCATTGCAATCAGATATGGACCGGTTCGGCTCACGGCGCTTTAGTCTTCACCCTCGGCGAGCGGCACGGCGTACAGTTCAAGCCGATGATCGACCAATTTATAGCCGTGCGCCTTGGCGATCTCGACCTGCAAGCGCTCGATCTCTTCATTATGAAATTCAATCACTTTGCCGGACTTCACATCGATCAGATGATCATGGTGCTCATCTGGCACTTCTTCATATCGGGCGCGGCCATCGCCAAAATCATGGCTTTCAATGATCCCGTATTCTTCGAACAGTTTGACCGTTCGATACACAGTGGCGAGCGAAATGTTGTTATCAACCGCATTGGCACGGCGATGTAGCTCCTCGGCGTCCGGGTGGTCATCGGCCATAGAGAGCACGCGCGCGATGACCTTGCGTTGCTCGGTCATGCGGAGACCCTTTTCCGCGCAGAGTTTTTCCAAACGATCCATGTGCACCCTCTAGCCTCTTACTTACCGGCCTGTCCAGCCAATCGCTTTGACATCAAGATGGCGTCAACGCGGTCACCTTCAAGGCGTTTATAATAGTTTGCGCGGCGGCCATCGCGGCGAAAGCCCAGCTTTTCGTAAAAGTCGATCGCACTGTGATTGTCGGCGGCCACATCTAACAACCAGCGCTCGAGGCTTCCAACTGACCCGTTTTGCTCGCAATGGGTGACCAAGCCGGCGGCATAGCCTCGGCGCCGCGCCGCTGGATGGGTCGCCAAGGTGAGGATTTCAGCGTCGCCGGAGACCATTTGCGCCACCAACATGGCGAACAAGTCCTCATCTTGGATCAGGCCGATGGCCAATGTTGTCTCCTGTGCGAGCAGGGCATCAAAAGTTGCCTCACTCCAGGTTTCCTCCGGTCGGAACGTTACAGCGTGGAGCGCGGACATCGCCGCCGCCTGCGCGCGCGACAGGCGTGTAAATTCCGGGCGCGCGGTCACGTTCTCGATCCCGGCAAAGCGGCATCGGGTGCGCGGGCATAGGTCGGGCGCGCGCGCCGTGTCTCCGGATCAAGCCGCGCCGCGTGATGAGCGGCGCCAGCCGCACTCGGCGCGGCAGCGTGAACAATCCCTTCCCCAAGAATGGCAGTCAGCGCGTCGCGGTCCCCGAACACATTGTGAGGATGCGTTTCGAGCAGCTGCACCAAGTCTGAGGCGCGACGCTCTTGTGCCGCATCCGTGGCCATTCCGGTGCGAAAAGTTTGCGTCCAGAAGGTGATGTCCGGGGGACGTTTTTGCGCGGGCAAAGCCACGATGGCCGAGCCTTGCTGACCTCTGGGTAGCGCCGCTTCCAGGCTTGTTACACCAATGCATGGCGCCCCTGTTGCGAGCGCCAGGCCTCGCGCAAAGGCGACGCCGACGCGAATTCCGGTGAAGCTTCCGGGCCCGGTTACAACCGCAAAGCGATCTATCTCGGCCAGTCCCAAACCCGCCTCGTCGAGCACGGTCTGGGTCAAGTCAGGTAAGCGCGCATCCTGACCGCGTGCCATGCGCTCCTGTCGCTGGCTGACAACCTGCCCGTCGCGCACGATTGCGAGGTCGCAGGCCGGCCCGGCTGTATGAAAAGCAAGAATGATCATCAGCGCCGTGTTTACAGGATGTAACAAGCCTCTTCAAAACTGAGGCGCGGGCTGCGTTCGAAGATCGTCGAGTCATCGCCATGGCCGATATTGCATAGCCAGTTTGAGCGCCAGTTCTTGGTGGCTTCGTCGCCCAGGAAAAACTCCTGATCAACGCCAGCGTTGTCAAATCCTGACATCGGGCCGCAATCCAACCCCAGTGCACGCGCGGCCAGCATCAGGTAAGCCCCTTGCAGAGTGCCGTTGCGAAACGCCGTCGTGTGTCGATTATCTTCCTCAGAGAACCAGTCCTTGGCACCGGGATTATGCGGGAAAAGCTGCGGGATCTTTTCATGAAATTCGAGATCATGCGCGATGATGACGACCCATGGCGCGACCATGGTCTTCTCGACATTGCCGTCCATCAAGAAGGGTTTGAGGCGCGCTTTGGCCTCCGAGGATTGCAGAAAGACGAAACGGGCCGGTGAACAATTGGCGCTGGTCATGCCCATTTTTGTGAGATCATAAGTGGCACGGATCAGGGTTTCCGGGACGCTATGTGGTGTCCATCCATTATAGGATCGACCGTGCCGCCAAATCTGATCCAGGGCGTGATCGTTTACCGGGGCTTTTGTCATCTTGGGCGCTCCTCAAATTCCAAATGATGTGTGAGGGCGCTTGTTCGCTGAAATCGCTGGTCTGGCAATAGCTGGAGACGCAACAATCGTACTTCGTATGCACCGAAGGCGCTTAACTGGCCGTGGATTTAATCCGCCAATTAACCTCCATAGTGGCAACTTCGACACCTTGCTCATTGGTCAGAACAACATCGACGGTGTAACTGACGACGCCATCGCGCGAGAATTCTGTCATCAATTCCTCCCCTGATCGACGCAAGCGCCCCTCGGCCTTGATCACGCCGCGCGCCGCTTTCTTGTAATGAATCTTGGCTTCGACAATGGCCGCGCGAACGATCGCGATCTTGTCCGCAAACAGCGAAACAGAAGCCGCCCCAGACGCCGCTTCAGCCAGCGTAAACAAGGCCCCCGCGTGTTGCGAGCCCATATGGTTCTGGGTTTCTTGGACGTCTGGCAATTGCGCCACACCATATCCGTCTGCAATTACAAGGAGCTCGATCCCTGTATGTTTTGCATAAGGTACGTTCTGCTCAAAAAACGCTTTCATCAGAGTGTAGATTTGATCCGTATCACCGCTCATAGGTTTCTACCCATTCCTCGTTATAGTACTCACTCGTCCGCGCGTTTCTGCCTCTGCATCAATAAATTGGCAACCATTATCTTCTGATTATAAGTTTAAATGCCATATTCAGTGACACTGCGATAATTTTCTCTTGTAAAAGTACAGATGAATAGCAAATCGTGCCGATTCAAAATGATCGACAAACCAGTCTGTTGCGCAGTAAGTTTTGAGTCCCTTGTCCGCCATTATTCCACTCTTGTGGAGAGCCGCCAAAAGCATTGATCCTGTTTCCAGACCGTAAATTCCAGATGATCAATTTGGCCCTTTAAGGATTGGGTAAGCTTGATTGATTCTTTCTCAATAAAATGAACCGAGATTAACGATCGCTGCGACCAGTTTTTCAAGACATCTATGTCATGTAGGTCAGCATGCGGATATCAGCCTATTCAGTCTTTAAGAGCATCGTGCATGGCACGTTGGAGCTGCCCGAAGGGCGCTTGAAGCAAGCTGTTCTGCGGGAATTGTTCGACCAGCTGGCTTCAGTGATGAAGCCGCTCGCCTTGATCACTGCGATTAATAGCACGGTCGTCACGCTGATTTTTGCTCAATTTACATTCTGGTGGCTCGCTCTGATCTGGTGGGCGCCGATCATGTACTTCTCTTTCTTCCAGTGGAAGGGGGCCGTCCTGATGTCGGCGGTGCCGAAAGACGCCAAACTGTCAGGCGGCTTCTTACGCAAAGGCGCGCGGAATAATTTTCTGTTCGGGGCGTGGTGGGCGTCAAGCTGCTTAATTTTTGCCGGGCCCGACCCAGCAGCCAATATCACCCTCGCCGCATTATCTGTTGGTATGTGTGCTGCCGCCGCAGCGTGTCTGGGGTCGAATGCCGGCATGTCTGGACGCTTCCTCGCCGGAGCCTTGCCGGTCACAGTCTTTTCCCTATTCTTCATTGACGGTGCCGCCGCGACCATCACGTCCGCGATGGGCGGGACGCTCGGCATCACCATGGTCTATATGGCGCACCTGAAATATCGCGACACGGTCGAGAAGCTCCGCGTCCGCCTCGGGCTTGAGCTGTCCAAAGCGCGCCTGGAATCCGCAGTGAAGACTCTCGGCATCGGCCTCGAGATCAAAGACAGCAATGATGAAGTCGTGTTCTCGAACGCGAACATGCAGAAGAACCGCGAAGCTGTCGCCATGGGCGGCCGTACGCGCGATGGCTTTTCGTTCTGGGAGGGTCGGTATTATCGCCGGACCGAGCATAACGGGGTGGAAGGCGACAAGATCGAACTGATCGAAGATGTCAGCTCCCTGGTCGAAAGCCAGCAAACCATTCTGCAATCGCGTCAGCAAGCCGAAGAGGCGCTGCAAACCAAATCGGCCTTCTTTGAATCGATCTCGCGTGAAGTGATTTATCCGATCAAGACGATTATGCGCTATGCGCGGCTATTGCAGCCAGACTCGCGGATCAAGTTCGAGCAAGACGAGCTCGGCAATCTCGCCAATCTGATCATGAACGCTTCAAAAGACCTGGAGCGCCTGATGTCATCGATGACGCGGCACTCGCTGGATGACAATCAATACCTGGTCGACTCGGACATGGTTCGGCTGCGCGAAATCTTCCATGAAGAATTGTCCGAAATGGCCCAAGGGACGCTGTCGTCAGAGCCTGTTTCCGCTATTTCTCAGGCGATCCCGGAAGAATTGCTGGTCAAGTATTCTGCCAGCGGCTCACTCACCCGCGCCCTCGGTCAAATGTGCCTGAAGGCGCAGCGCACTGTGGGTGAAGATGGGAAACTGTCACTCTATGTCCGCGCTATGCCCGATGGATCTGACGCGATCTGCTTCATCGTGCGCGGGATCTATGGAAAGACTGCCCCGGCCCCAAAAGACAAAGTGCTGGTCGAACATCCGGAAAACGAGGAAGAAGTCACGCTCGACGCCTATGCTTCGTATATGTCGGCGACGCATATCGAAAACCTGGGCGGTCAATATCGCGAAGACCTCGACGGCGACAAGTCGGTCAACCTGATTGCAATCGTGCCCTCAAGTCATGTCCAGACGGGCGAAGCGCTCAAGGCCTTACCGCCTTCAGCAATCGGGCATTAAACGCTGAGATCGTTGAAACCGCTTCATGCGAAAAAGTTGAGCCGGTGTGGAATGTGCGCCGCTCGCCCTGCATATTCGCCATGGTCTGTAACAGTCCGGTCCGAATACGGTCCGGGGAATACGTTGGCATGTATTGCCAGACAGCCTGTTGAATGACACGCGGGTCTTCAGCTCCGCGCTGCTCGGCATCAAAGACGGCAATCTCGGCCAATTCGTCTGTCTCATAAGCGGTCGATAATTGGCCGACCGTAAACAGGTACCGCCCGTCTTCATCTTCGCATTCAAAGCGATGGAAGAGTAGCTTGCCATCATTTTCGTCGGTCGCGCAGGTATCACTCCAGGCATTGACCGGCGCCGAGTGCGGCCAGGCATCCACGGACATTAGACTGGTTGTGTAACCCGACCAGGTGACCGATTCGGCGACATATTGTTCAGCCGCTGTAGGCTCGGTGAGTGCACAAAAGGCTTCGATCGGGATCGTGCTGATCAGTATATCGGCACGATTCTCCGTCCCGTCTGCCGTGGTGACGCATACGCCGGTTTCATCGCGTTCGATCTTTGTTGCCGCTTGCTCAAGGCGGATATCCAGGCCTTCCGCGAAGCGATCCCAGAAATATTGCCAGCCACCGTCGGGCATCACCGTGAACTTGGTCAAACCGGTGATCAGCATGTCCGTATCGACCCAGCGAAAGGCGTGAATCAAGGGCAAGCGATTGAGATAACCATAGCCAATCGATGTCACGACCCGGTGCATCATCCGCTCAATCTTTCCGAGATTATTTGCGCGCAACCAATCCTGCGTGGATTGGGCGAAGACATGATTGGTCGAGGAATCGCCCTTCTCAGCACGGGCCATCAATTGGCCCCGCAGACGCGAATATTTGATCACCTGCGCGATGAAAGGAGGTCCACTGCCTTCACGGATATAATCCATCAGCTCGCGATTATCGATGCGTTGGGCTTTCAGCTTCTTGCGCTCGATGCCCAGCTTTTTCATTTGTTTGAGAATGTATTTGTGCGACCAGATGGCATAGCAGGTGCCGAACTCAACGACATGGTCACCGATCGGACTGGTCAGGCATTTGCCGCCGACTTTGTGACTGGCTTCGAGAACGGTGATCTCACGCGCGCCACGATCTTTCAGCATGCGCGCCATGGTCAGACCGCCCGGTCCGCCACCCAAGATCAAGTAAGACGTTTCGCCCATTTGCGTTCTTATCTCGTTGTTCCACGACGAATTGAAGTGAATTCGTTTACGATCCGTATGCTAAGCTTGTCCAACTGCAGGAAAAACAGTACTCGTCAGCTTAATAAAGTAGCGTTCCATGGATCTTTTCTTCACCCTTCTCGTCACGGTGTTCCGCTCGTTTTCCGGCCGTCGCACTGCGCGAGTGTGGACCGGAACCACCTATACTTTCAAACCAAAGCCTTGGGACCGCGACCGAAACGGGCAGCTGTTTACGTCTCGCATCCCGTCCTACATTGACATCTCGTTGGTCAAATTCTTCGTTGAGACGAAAATGTCCGGAATTGTCCGGCGGCGCGGCTGGATCCCCATCGTCCTCAGTTCCGTCCAGGTGCGCTCGCAGTCAGACATTCCGACCGGTAGGCTCAGCATTAATACGCGGGTGGTTGGCTGGCAGGATCAATATGTCGAGATGTGGCACACTTGGACCGATGAAGACGGCAAAGAAATCCTGCGTTCGATCTATCTGACCCGCGTCACCCAGGCCAAGCGCCAGAAAGTGACCGGCGCCGACATGCTCGAAGCACTCGGCGAAGAGGTGGTCGAGCGGCCCTTATCGCCCACGGCGATGCGGCAATTATCGGACTATTTCCGGATCAAGGAGGCCAATCGCCAGGCCGGAAAAGTATCTGCAGACTATGCCAATTCATTAAAATTGACAGAACAACCGTAACGGGATTCCAATCTCGTTTTGATAGCTGTTGAGCGTTCCCCAAAAAGAGGCGCTCAATGGCATTTCACAGCTCAACCAATCCGTTTTTTGCTCCTGAGACTTCACTCGACCTGAACGAAGGTCGATTGCATGAAAAGGTCGAGCAGGCCCTGTCTGAATTTGCCGATGATCCGTTTCTGACCACCGCGCTGCCGACCGGACATTCTGAAACCACGGATTTCAAAACCGCGATCCTGTCGGCGCAGAAGCTCGCCAACTATTTGCGAGAGGACCTGGGGCTGAAGCAGGGCGACGTGGTCGCCATCCAGTCCCCGAATTGCACGTCTTATATTGTTTCAATGCTCGGGGTTTTCCTGGCCGGGTTGACCCTGACCAATGTGAACCCGCTCTACACCGCCGCCGAAACAAGACGCCAACTGAAAGATAGTGGTGCGCGCTGCCTGATCGGATCGACAATTTTCTCTGAAATGATGGAAGACGCCATTGTCGGCACGCCCGTCGAACAGATCATTGCCATTTCTGTCACGGATTTCTTCCCGTCCCTGACCCGCCACACGCTGAATTTCCTTTTGCGCAAGGTCAAGAAACTGGATCGCCCGTTTCAGGGTCCGCATATTGGACTTAACCAAATACTGGCCAATGCTCCCAAACAGGTTGCGCTGGATGTCAGCCGAGTTTCCGCGCTCGCGCCGGACCGAGACACGATCTACCAGTATTCTGGCGGCACCACTGGCATTTCGAAGGGTGTGCGCCTGAGTGAGCAGGGCCTGATGAGCAACATTGCGCAATATGCGCTTGCCTGCCCGGACCTGTTGCACACACAAGGGCAAACCATGTTGCTCGCTCTGCCAGTCTATCATGTGTTCGGCATGCTCGCTTCGGTGATTGCGATCACCAATGGTGGACATTTGGTGTTGATCCCCAATCCGCGCCCGCTGACCAATATGAAGCCGGCATTCAAGAAGTTTCAGCCCGACATTTTTCCGGGCGTGAATACCCTATTCGAGAAACTGCTCGAGGAGGACTGGTTCCTGGAGCATGGCACCAACATCAAGAATACGATTTCAGGTGCTGCGGCCTTGCATGATCACACTGCCCAGAAATGGAAGCGCGCCACCGGATCCAATATCGTTGAAGGCTATGGCATGACCGAAGCGACGACCCTGATCGCGATCCGGGATCATGCCAAAAGCTCGGCTGCCGGCGCGGCGGGTTCGGCCTTGCCCGGCACCAAGATTGGCATTCTGCAAAACGATCTCGTGACCGACATGCCAGACGTCATCGGCGAAATCGTGATTGCCGGACCGCAGGTCATGAAAGGCTATCTCGGTCGCGAGCAAGAAACCGAAAATGCCTATCACGGTGACTGGTTCAAGACCGGTGACATGGGCCGGTTCGACGAAAATGGAGAGCTTCACATTGTCGACCGCTGTAAAGACATGGTTCTGGTCAGCGGATTCAATGTATTCCCGAATGAAGTCGACGCTGTTCTGACAAGCTGCGCGGGACTGTTAGAAGCCGCAAGCGCGGGCATTCGTACAGAATCTGGGGCTGAAGAACTCCACGCCTTTGTGGTCAAACAGGATGAAGCGCTCACTGAAATTGCAGTTCTGGAGCATTGCCGCGCGCATTTGACCGGCTACAAAGTGCCGCGAAAGGTGCATTTTATTGAAGAATTGCCGAAGAACCCAATCGGCAAGATTCTGCGGCGCAAGCTTCAGGATTCCCTTTAGCGCCTCAATCTCCCGCCTTAATATTGCCCTATCTTAATCCGATTTAGACCATTGCCAGCGGGGCCTAGATGCCATAAACGCCCGGCGAACTTGGTTAATATTGCTGATTGTTAAGCGGACCGTCCTTCCCCAAACATATAGAATTACAGGCGTTTGGACGTGCCGTAACTGTTAACGATCCAAGGTGGGATAATTATTGTGGTGATTTGGCAAACACGCCTGGCGTCGATTGCGCGGCATCCGAGTACGTGGCTGATAGCAACGTGTCTTGTTCTGGCTGTCCTCCATTTGCGGAGCTCGCCGACCCTGCTGAACCAGCTGCGGGCGGTGACGATGTACGATTACTCTCTGGCGATGAGCTTCGTCGGAGACGATCGCGACGTTGATGTCACGACCTTCCTGCCGTCGGATGATGAGCGTCAGGACATTGTCCGCGAGAACATTATTTCAGGACAATTGCAGTTCGACGACCAGACCGACCAATCTGGACGGCGTGGCATGTGGTCCGGCGACCAAGGCCGGGAGATCCGCTATCACGCGCTGATCACGTCAAAAGAACTGCAATACAGTCTCGACCCGGCTTTGCAGGTCCCGCAATTCCTGCCGGAACAGTACAATCAATACCTCGTCGAAGAGGAAGGTATCCAGGTCGGGCATCCGGAAATCCGCGAGCTTTGGACCAGCATCCAGCCGGATGATAGCCGTGAGCTCGTACCGGTCCTGAACGCGATCTATAACTATACCTATCAAGACATTGAAGGGGCGCCGTTCAAAGGCTTCACCGATGCTTTGACAGCCCTGCGCCTCGGTCGCGCCAGCTGTAATGGCAAGGGCCGCCTGTTTGTCGCCCTGGCGCGAACAAATGGTATCCCGGCCCGCCTTGTTGGCGGTGTGATCATGAATGAGGGCTCGAAAAAGACCTCTCACCAATGGCTGGAAGTCCTGATTGAAGGCCGTTGGGTGCCGTTTGATCCGACCAATGGCCACTTCGCGACACTGCCTGAGAATTATCTGCGCCTGTACACCGGCGACCACGCCCTGTTCCGGCACACACGGAATATCAATTTTGACTATCTCTTCTCGATCAAACCGGTCAGCCAGTCGCCGGCTCTGTTCGAGTTTGACGAGAATGAGCCAACGCTGAACCGCTTCAACGCCGCGCAATTGATGCGCCTGACCGGCCTGCCGGAGGAAATGATCGGGGTCTTCCTGCTCTTCCCATTGGCGGCGCTCGTTACGATCTTCCTGCGCAGCGTCGTCGGGTTGAAAACATTTGGCATTTTCATGCCCATGTTGATTGCCGCCGCCTGCGTGAATACCGGGCTCTGGCTCGGCCTAATCACGTTTTCAGGCATTATCGCCTTCGCGATTGCCATGCTGGCCTATTTCAACCGGTTCAATGTCCTGAAAATTCCGCGCCTCGCGGCGGTCATCACGATCTGTACGGTCCTGTTTGTCGGCGTCCTGCTCTGGCTCGGACACCGCACCAATATGCAATTCGGTATTCTCGCCCTGTTCCCAGTCGTGATCATTTCCTTCCTGGCGGAGCGCATTCACAACATGCTGGATGATGAAGACTGGAAAGGCCTGGCTGTCTCGGGCGCTGGCACGCTGGTCACCATCGTCGCCTGTTACATCGTGTTCTCTTCGGTTCTGCTCAAAGGCTTGTTCGCCCTGATGCCGGAACTGCTCCTGCTGGTGCTCGGCATTCAGCTGGCCATTGGCCAGTGGTCCGGCATGCGTCTGCAGGAATTCTTCCGCTTCCGCTCAATCCTTGAAAACGGTCCCGTGCTCGGGATGAATGCGCGCAATCGTCTATTGATCAATACGCTCAACTCCAAAGAGATGCTGGATCTGGCCACTGACAAACTGCGCACCAAGGAGGCTTTGCAAGCAGCTGGCGTACCCGTGGCCAAGACCTATGCGACCTGCACCTCGTTCCGCGAACTGCCGGAATTCATGGAAACCCTGGATGATTTCGGCGCCTTCGCACTGAAACCGAATCGCGGCTCGCAAGGCAATGGCATTCTCATTGTGCGCGGGCGCGAAGGAAAGAATTATGTCACCGCAGGTGGACGGACTCTGAAACCTGAACAGCTGTCTCGGCATGTCGGCGACATCCTCAATGGCGCATTTTCACAAGGCGGTGAGGAAGATACGGCCTATGTCGAACCTCTGCTCGAACAGCACGAGTCGCTGAACAAGCTGGCTGATTTCGGCCTTTCCGATATTCGAGTCATCCTGCACCAGAAAAAGCCGGTATCGGCCATGCTGCGGCTGCCAACCAAGAAATCGGGCGGCAAAGCCAACCTGCACCAAGGCGCTGTCGGTCTCGCGATTGATATCGAAACGGGTAAGATCCTCAACGCGGCCCAGCGTGGGACGTCGATCGAGGAGCACCCGGACACGGGCGTTCAGCTGATTGGCTTCAAAATTCCGAAATGGCGCGAGATCATCGACATCTCCAAACGCGCATCAGAAGCAATCCCTCTGGGCTATATTGGCGTCGATATTTGCATCGATCAAAATCGTGGGCCGCTGATCCTCGAAGTCAATGGACGCCCAGGGATCGAGATTCAGAACGTACAGCAAAAAGGTCTGGTAGAAGGCTTGACCGATAAGGAGCTTGCCCATGCATGAGCAATCACCTTTCTTTTCCGCACCGGTGCTCAGCGCGCTTGCGCTGGCCATTGCGGGACTGACATTCGTCGCCGAATTCGTTGTTCGCAGTGATGAGGACACGACCATTGCGCGGTCCATTTCATCTGATGACCAGCAAGAGATTGAGCTCGTCGATACGACTGATCTGTCGGAAGATTATCAAGCCGACCTGGTTCGCCTGGTGCAGGATACGTCTTTGGCGCCGCTGACTTATGATCGGCTGCAGACCACGCCATTCTTTCGCCGCGCAACCGATGCGGACAAGCCGAAATTTGCCGCCTATGTCGGCGAATTGCTGACCTCTCGCAAACGCTTCCAGGAAGCCATTGACGTCTTGAAAGGTCTTCCGCCGGAGCAGCGTATTGAGCATGGCGCCTCATTCTCTTATGCCCTGTCCTTCCGCGGGGCGGGCAAGATCGACGCAGCCATCGAAGCTTATGCGACGCATTTGGCCGCCAACCCGAACCACAATCCGGGTTATGTCAATTACGGCATTCTGCTCGCAGAGACCGGACAACATGAAGAAGCAATCCGCGTGTTTGAGCGGTCGGTCGACATCACCAGCAGCTCGCGTAAAGGCAAATCACTGTCCTTGCTCGGCCAGTCGCAAGTCGAACTCGCACGCTATGAAGAAGCGATTGATTCCTTCGATCGCTCGATCCAGTTCCGTCCAGATAGCGGCCCAACCTGGCGCCGGTTCGCAACCGCCAAAGCGCGGTCGGGTCAGTACCCAAGCGAAGAAATCGAAGCCGACTATGAGCGCGCCCTGGCTTTGTCGCCCGACAGTGCCATCACCATGAAGGAATGGGGCGAGTTTAACTTCTCTCTCGGACGCTTCGAAGCCGCCTTGCCCCTGTTCCGGAATGCCAGCTCAGAAGCGCAAAATGATTTTGACATTCTGTTCTCGCGCGCCGTCAATCTGCTGGCCTCTGAACGTCCGCGGGCCTCGCGCTCTGTCATTCGCCGAATGGCAAATGTTGAAATGTCGGCTGAACAAGAAGCCTTGCTGCTGGCCCTACAAGAAGCGAGCGGCGTGATCCGCCCACCCACCTTGGAAACCCGTGACGCCACCTGCGCCGCGCGGGAAAATCGTGAGCGCATGACCTATATGTGCCTGCTCCTGCAACTCGAAACCGGTGAGATCGAAGCTGCGAACGCAATTGCCACGGAACTGTCTCCGACGTCGATCTTTGCGCAACCGGCCGCATTCGCGCTGGCGCGCTATGAATACCTTCAAGGCTCTCCAGAAATGGCGAATGAGCGCCTCGACGTGCTGCTGACGAAAAACCCAGACAGTCCGCTATTCTGGCTCTACAAGGCGCGCAGCCTCGCGGTCGCCGAAGCCAATGAAGACGCACTCCTAGCCTTCGCCCGCGCCTTGGAGCTTAACCCGGACAGCCGTAAGACGACGCTCGAAATGAGCGACCATTTGCTGGTCATGGAAGAGTATCAAGCCGCCGAGCAAATCCTGACAGCCTTTGTCGCGCTCAACCCGAATGACGCACCCACTCTGACCGCGCTGGCGCGCGTGCATGAAACGGCCGGCAATCCGGAACAGGCGGAAGAAACCCTGCTCCAATTGATGGAGATGAGCGAAGAGAATGATGCGGAAATCACC
The DNA here is from genome assembly GCA_024743315.1 of Hyphomonadaceae bacterium. GTDB lineage: Bacteria > Pseudomonadota > Alphaproteobacteria > Caulobacterales > Hyphomonadaceae > Henriciella. The sequence continues at coordinate 662,909 of JANSWU010000001.1, read as the reverse complement.
GCCCAGCTGGTCGCGGTGCAAGTCGGTCTCGGAAAATATGAGGAAGCCCTGACATATACAGATGACTTGCTCGAACAGGACCCCGCCAATATCGCGGTTCGCCGGTTGCGTGTCACGGCGTTGACCGAGATTGGAGATGCAGAGGAAGCAGCCGCCGAGCAAGATCGCATTCAGCGCTTGTTGCCAGACGCCGAGGAAACCGCAAGCCTCGCTGATGAAGGCGGCGACAATACGAGCACCGAGTTCGCGTCCGCGGCGCCTTAAGCGTTAAACGGATTAACTGGATCAGCGGCGCGAACCTTTCGACTAGGCTCGCGCCGCTTCTGCATCTTGCGCGAGCTTTTTCAGATTGTTGATCGCCGTCTCGCCATTTCCAAGGATCGACATCAGCGTCTCCGCCACTTTTGGATCATTCATGTCAGCATTTGTGATCAGGCTGTTAAAACCGTCTAGCCGGCATGACGCCCGCCAATCGCTAATCTCGGGTGAACTCATCCAGGCCAGCGTATTTTCCATCGCCGCCGCGAGCACCAGCAAGACATCTTCTGTTGTATCGATGCCGGGCACAGGGCGCGCATAATTGTTTTTCTCGACTTCCGGGATCCGCGCCTCGATGCAGGCAATCAGAGCAGCGCTGTAACAGGGCTGGAATTGCCGAATGCCCTGAAGATGAATCTCGCCCGGTTGAAACACGGGAACCCGCACATTGACATAATTCTTGAAGGCGCTGGCCGTGCAGTCGACATAAAGCGTATCGGCGGGCATCTCGACCTCGCCCTCGGTCATGATCATCCGGCCGGGCTCAATCCGTTTGACATAGCCCTTGCGGATGACGTTTTCGATCTGGCGCAAGGTTTCGACCTCTTTCTCGGTCATGATTGCCGCATGGAACATGGTCGGACGCCGAGTTGTGTCGATGCGTTGCCAGAGATTGGCCGCTTCCATGCGGTTCTCAAGATCTTCGATTGACTCCGCCGCCGCATAGACTTCCACGGCGCGCGCTTGTCCGCCGACCGTGTCATCGAAGAATTTCTGGTCAATCGTCTGGAAATTCACGCGATTGAGGAACCAGGCGTCGCGCGGCGCTACCCAGCTGATCCGATCCGGGGTGCAACCATGACCGAGCAACCAGGTGATGCAATCCATCGCCGTCTTACCGCTGCCGAGAATACAAAACTGCTGATGATCCCCGACGCGCAATGGTAAGTCATTCGGTGGGATGCAGGCGACCTCGTCCGCGGTCTCAAAACTCCGTGTATGCGTCGCTGGAATGGCTGTGGTGATGTAATTGGCGAAGACGGTTTTCTTGCGCACTTTAACAGTATGCGTCTCACCCGTGACCACTGAGGTGATCGTGCCATCTTCGTGGTAACGCGTCAGCGGCAGGAAGGTGACCCGCCCGGAGGGCAAAAAGGTCTCTTCCATCAGCTCGTGATAATAGCGCGTGATTTCGGGCCCGCAGGAGAGTTCTTCGAAGCCTTCATTCAAGCCTGAGGTTTCGATCCGTCCGCGCCCCAATTCTTTTGAATTCACACCATAGGTGGACGCGGACTGGTGTAGACGGACGAAAGGATAGGCTTCATTCCAATGCCCACCCGGGACCGCACGATCATCCAACATAAGAACGGTATCGTCGGTTTCGGTCAGGATCGTGTCGACAAAGGCCATGCCCGTCGCGCCGCTACCGATGACCAGATAATCTGCCTCAAATTCCATAATCACCCTTTCCAAATGCGCGCCCCCATGCGCGGACATAAGCTTATGATAAAACAAAACTTTTTACGATCAGACCTCATAACAGGAGGCGCTGAGCCGACCTGGTGGTCGATACCAGTAAATCCAGCCATTTCCTACTCTTGTTCTCGAAAAACAATGGGCTAGCTGGCGGAGAGAGAGGGATTCGAACCCTCGGAACGCTTGCGCGCTCAACGGTTTTCGAGACCGTCCCGTTCAGCCACTCCGGCACCTCTCCGAGCTGTCATCCCGTAAAGCGCGCGAAGAAACGCATCAAGCCCTGCATTTCATGCGGAAATGGGTTTGACTCATGGCACTGTTTGGTGTTTACCCGCGCCTTCATGTCCGCGCCGGAACCGGCAGCGGCCAAAGTTTCATTTTTTGAGTTCTGAGAAGGACGAGCGCCATGTTCGCGGTCATTAAGACAGGTGGCAAACAATACAAAGTTGCCGAAGGCGATGAAATCGTCATTGAGAAACTCGCTGCAGACGCTGGCGACAGTGTCACGTTTGAAGACGTTTTGATGCTGGGCGACGACAAGAAAGTAACCATTGGTGAGCCTGTGGTTGCTGGGGCCAGCGTGGTTGGCACGGTCGCTGAGCAACGCAAGGGCGCCAAAGTCCTGATCATGAAAAAGCGTCAGCGCAACACTTATCGTCGCAAGAAAGGTCATCGTCAGCTCGAGACCGTTGTGACCATTGAGTCGATCCTTGCGGACGGCAAGAAAGCACCAGCGAAGAAGAAAGCAGCGCCGAAAAAGGAAGAGGCTCCTAAGAAAGAAGCCGCCCCTAAAGCAGAGGCGAAAGCGCCTGCAGCCAAGAAAGAGGCGGCTGAGAAGAAGCCAGCTGCGAAAAAGGCTGCGCCAAAGAAAGAGGCGGCACCGGCCAAGGCGGATGACCTGACCAAGATGAAGGGCCTCGGAAAGGTCTTCGCGGGCAAGCTGGAAGCGGAAGGCATCACCACTTTCGCGCAAATCGCGAAAATGAAGAAAGCAGACATTGAGGCTCTGGAAGAGAAGATCGGTGCTGCAGGTAAGTTTGAGAGCAATGACTGGGTCGCCCAGGCTAAAGAGCTCGCGAAAGGGTAAGATTTCGGCTATAAGCTGATTAAAGATTGGAGACCGGTTATGGCTCATAAGAAATCAGGCGGCTCGTCGAAGAACGGACGCGATTCAAATCCTAAATATCTCGGCACCAAGAAGTATGGTGGCGAGCACGTGATTCCGGGCAATATCATTATCCGCCAGCGCGGCACCAAGACCTATCCAGGTCGCGGCGTCGGCATGGGCAAGGACCACACGCTCTACGCACTCGTCGAGGGCAAAGTCGAGTTTTCTCGCAAGCGCGGCAACCGTCAGTACGTGTCAGTGACACCGCTCGCGGACGCAGCAGAATAGCGCGGTCACGTCGGGCCGCCAGGGTGGTGGCCAAAAAGTTCCAGAGGGAGGCAGGCCACTGCCTCCCTTTTTCTTTGCCTCCCAATGGAGATCTCAATGGGTGGATCATTTGAGTTTAAATCAGAGCGGTTCCTGATGCGACCGCCAGAACCAAAAGACGCACGGCAGATCGCCTGCTGCGTGAATGATAAGGATATGGCTCGCAATCTCGCCCGCTTGCCGCATCCTTATGCACCGCAAGACGCGCTGGACTGGATCGCCTATGCCGACAAAGCGCGCGCGCAAGGGACAGAGTATGCTTTTGTCATCACCCATGCTGAGGCCGGTGTGATTGGTTCGGTCGGATTTAACCGCTCGCGCGGTGAGGCTTGGGAGATCGGCTATTGGGTCGACAAAGCCGTACAAGGCAAAGGCGTCGCCACCGAAGCTGCCGCTGCCTTGCTTGAATGGGGTGAGGTCACTTTTGGCGTCACGCAATTCGTCGCTGGGCACTTTCAGGACAATCCCGCCTCTGGCCGGGTGCTGGAAAAGCTCGGCTTCGAACGCGTCGGCGAAAAGCAACTGTACAGTCTGGCCCGCGGTGGCAAAGCGCCGGCCTGGCGATACGCGCTTCGTGCTCCCGCAGAGCTGGCCATGGGAAACGCGCACTAGCTCAGTGCGCGGTTCCCTCGCTTTTCTGCCCATGATCGCCTAAGGAAACGCGATGAAATTCCTCGACCAGACCAAGATCTATGTCAAAGCCGGCCATGGCGGAAACGGGTGCGCCTCGTTCCGGCGCGAAGCCTATGTCGAATTTGGTGGCCCGGATGGCGGCGACGGCGGGCGGGGCGGGCATGTCTATATCGAAGCGGTTGAAGGGCTGAACACGCTGATCGACTATCGCTACCAACAACACCACAAAGCCGAACGCGGTGGCCACGGCATGGGCAAACAGCGCCACGGGCGCGGCGGCGCTGACAAGGTCATCAAGGTTCCTGTGGGGACACAAATCTACGAAGAGGACCGAGAAACCCTGATTGCCGACCTGACTGAAGTTGGACAGCGCGTGATGGTCGCCAAAGGCGGCAATGGCGGCTGGGGCAATCTGCGCTTCAAAACCTCGACCAACCAGGCCCCACGCCGGGCCAATCCCGGCGAGCCAGGGGAAGAGTTTACGCTCTGGCTTCGCTTGAAACTGATCGCTGATGCCGGGCTTTTGGGCCTACCCAATGCTGGCAAGTCGACCTTTCTCAGCCGCGCCACCGCGGCCAAGCCAAAGATTGCCGATTATCCGTTCACGACCCTCCACCCGGGTCTCGGCATTGTCGATCTCGGCGCTGGCTCGCGCTTTGTCCTGGCCGACATTCCCGGCCTCGTCGAAGGCGCCGCCGATGGCATCGGCTTGGGGCATCGCTTCCTCGGGCATGTCGAGCGCTGCAAAGTGCTGTTGCACTTGGTCGATTGCACTCAGGATGACCCTGACGAGGCCTACCGCACCATTCGCGAAGAGCTGGAAGCCTACGATTCCGAATTGGCCGCCAAACCCGAAATCGTAGCTCTGTCCAAGGTCGATGTGCTCGACAAGGAGCTCGTCGACGAACAAGCGAAACTGCTGAAAGCAGCCTGTGGGCAAGAGCCTCTGCGTATCTCTGCAGTGACGGGCGAAGGCGTCAAAAGAGCGCTCGGCCTGATGCATAAAGAACTTGGTCAGATCGCGGCGGCGGAGGTCGATGAGGACGAGTCCGAAGACGATTGGAGCCCCCTCGGATAATGGCTGCGGAGACCTCGGACCTGATCGACCGCGCCAAGCGGATCGTCGTGAAAGTCGGATCCGCGCTGATCGCAGAGAATGGCGGGGCGCGACAGGCCTGGCTCAATGGACTGGCCGCCGACATCGCTGAACACCGGGCTGCGGGTCAGGAGATTATTCTCGTCTCTTCTGGTGCGATCGCGCTTGGTCGCACTCATCTTGGTCCAGGCCGTCCGAGAAAACTCGAAGAAAAACAGGCGGCGGCGGCGCTCGGTCAACCTCTGCTCATGGCCGCGCTCGCGCAAGCCTTTGCCTTACAAGAGACCACAGTCGCACAAACCCTGCTCACGCTCGAGGATACGGAGAATCGGCGGCGTTGGCTGAACGCGCGCGCGACCCTTGAGACGTTGCTCAGTGCCGGAGCCGTTCCGGTGATCAATGAAAACGATTCCGTCGCAACTGACGAAATCCGCTATGGCGACAATGATCGCCTGGCGGCCCGCGTCGCGCAAATGATGAGCGCGGATGCTTTGATCCTGCTCTCTGATGTCGATGGCCTTTACACGGCAGACCCAAATCGCAATGCGGATGCCGAACACATCCCGATTGTGCATGACCTGACCCCCAAACACCTGGCCATGGCGGGCGACAGTAATCATCAGGCAGACGTGGGCAGCGGCGGCATGACAACCAAACTCGCCGCCGCGCAAATTGCGCAAAGCGCCGGGTGCGCCACCATCATCACGCTGGGCGAGCCAGACCGACCTTTGACCGCACTTCGAAATGGGGCACGCGCAACCTTGATTCTGTCAGACCTATCGCCCGACAAAGCGCGCGAGGTCTGGCTGAAAGGACATTTGTCGCCAGAGGGTTCGGTGTCAGTCGATCCGGGAGCGGCAAACGCGCTGCTTTCAGGCGCCAGCCTACTGCCGGTCGGCGTGATCGGCGTAGAGGGTCAGTTTGCCCGCGGTGCGGCCGTCGAAATCAGAGCGGACGATGGCGCCATCATCGCCAAAGGCATTACCGCCTACAGCTCTGAAGACATTGCGAGAATTGCGGGGAGGCAGACGGATCAGATTGAACAAGAACTGGGCTTTCGCGGTCGCCCGGCCATCGTTCATCGAAACGATCTTGTCCTCGAGCGCTAAAGCTTGACTTCCAGTGCCAAGACCGGCCCATTGCGCGAATGGACGGATCGGCAAGCCTCACCAAACGCATAGGTCTCTATCTCGGGCCCTTGGCAGCGGGTTTGATGCTTTTGGCTGGCGTACCGGAGGATCTGACCTTCTCAGGCTGGGCGATTGGCGCCTTGATGGTGTGGATGGCGATCTGGTGGGCGACAGAGCCGATTCCAATCCCAGTCACATCATTGCTCCCCCTTGCAGTGATTCCGCTGATCGGGGCCGGTAGCGCGCGAGAAGCCGCCGCAGGCTATTCCAGCCCAATCGTTATGCTGCTTCTAGGCGGCTTCATCATCGCGCTCGGAATAGAACGCTGGGGGCTGCACAAGCGGATCGCACTCAACATCGTTTCGAGGGTCGGCTCCCACCCCGCCGCCCTGATTTTTGGCTTCATGGTCGCCACGGCCTTGTTGTCCATGTGGATCTCGAACACCGCGACGACTTTGATGATGGTGCCAATCGCCATCTCGGCGGCGGCGGCGCTAAACGATCAAAGCGGTCGGTTCGTCACCGCGCTGCTGCTTGGGGTTTGCTATGCCGCCTCGATTGGGGGCGTCGCGACCCCGATCGGAACCCCGACCAACCTGATCGCGATCGACTGGCTGGTCCAGAATACGGGCGCGACCATTGGCTTCGGACAATGGATGAGCTTTGGCCTGCCCTCTGTAGCACTGCTCATTCCGATCGCCTGGTGGTCGGTCACCCGCGCTTTACCGGATCTCGGCGATGGCGCCGCGGCGATGCAGACGGTGCGCGAGCAGCGCCAAGGGCTCGGCCCGATCACAGCGCCCGAGGCGCGCGCGGCTCTGGTTTTTGGGGTCGTCGCATTTCTCTGGGTCGCACGCGTGCCGATCCAATTGACCGCAGAAGCGCAGGGGTTTGACGCGCCTTGGCTAATGGCCGTGGGCGACATGGGGATCGCAATTGCCGGGGCGATTGTGATGTTTCTGGTCCCCGCCGGAAAATCCGAGAACCGCGCCATCCTAACCTGGTCCGAAGCCGTGAAACTGCCTTGGGGCGTGCTGATCCTATTTGGCGGTGGCATCAGTCTGGGACACGCAGTGACGCGAACAGGACTGTCTGAATTTATCGGCGATCAACTCACCGCGCTGTCAGTCTTGCCGCCGATTTTCTTCATCGCTGCCGTGGTTGCCCTGGTGATTTTCCTGACCGAGCTGACCAGCAATGTCGCGACGATGACGACCCTCGCCCCGATTCTAGGGGCGCTGGCGGCAGCCATTGGCGCCGCCCCCTCCAGCCTGCTCGCACCTGCCGCAGTGGCGGCCAGCTGCGCATTCATGTTGCCGGTCGCAACCGCCCCGAACGCAATCATCTATGCAACAGACAAGGTCCCGATCGGACAAATGATTCAACGTGGATTACGCGTCAATCTAATCGGTATTGTCGTGATCACCGCGATTGGATTTTGGCTCGCGCCACTCGTGCTGTAATGGCTATTTGCAGGCGCAGGCCGCGTCTTCTTCAAGCTCACCGAAACCATCCTGGAACAATGCTGCGACCGCATCGAGCGCTGCTGCGGCCTCGTCTCCTTCCGCGCTGAGAGACACCACGCTGCCAATCCCGGCGCCAAGACACAGCAAGTCCATAATTGACCTTGCATCAGCGCTTTCGCCCTCAAAACTCACCGTGACAATGGTCGGCAGGCTCAAGGCCAGTTCGGCGAGTTTCGCCGAGGCCCGCGCATGCAAGCCCTTGCGATTCACGATTTCAATCTGACGGGTTTGGTCGCTCATTTTGTTCGGCTCATCACTTCAGACCCAATTCGGATATAGCGCTTGCCGGCATCGCTGGCGGCCTGCACCGCTTCGGTCAGTGTCAGGTCAGAGCGGATCTGCGCCAGGTGGATCAGCATGGGCAGATTGACCCCGCCGATCACATCGACCTTCCCCGCGGCCAGATTCGACAAGGCCAAATTCGACGGCGTACCGCCAAACATGTCGGTGAGGATGATGACGCCCTTACCTTTATTGCAGGCCTTCACGGTATCGCGAATTTCATCGCGCCGATCATCAATATCGTCTTCGGCTTCAATCGAGAGCGCTTCAAAAGCATCCTGAGGTCCAACCACGTGCTCTGCCGCGCGCACCAATTCGTGGGCAAGCTTTCCATGACTGACAACGACGATTCCGATCATTCGACCGTTTCACTTCTGCAGCGTAGACATCGAAGCTGACACTAGAAAGGTTAAGGTCAAGTCAGTTTTTTCAGGGGCGGCAATTGCTGAGGCGGCTATGTTGTCCACAAGTCACGCTGAATTTGACCCGTTCTCGGCGAAGAAATCTTCATACAATTCATCTGCTTGGGCTTGGAGAAGGCCCAGCTCGACATGAATTCCAGCCTCTTTCAGCCGCGTGACTCCGCCACTGCCAAGCGGATGAGGATCGCGCGTTGCGATCACGACTTTGGCCAATCCGGCATCCAATAGGCGCTGGGAACACGATGCCGAACCGTTCGATCGTTCCCGGCACGGTTCCAGCGTGACATAGGCGATCCCGCCCGCCGCGGCACCGATCGGAAGCTTATGCAGAGCCAGTTCCTCGGCATGCGGGCGTCCGCCATCGCCAGTCGCTGCCTCGCTCAGTCGCTGCCCGTCGCGATCCAGGATGACGCAGCCAACACTCGGATTCGAGCCGGTGCGCCCGGCTTGCAATCGTGCCAGATCAAGCGCTCGGCGCATATGCAAACGATGCGTGGTCATTCAAAAACCACCGTGCGCGAGCCGTTCAGAAACACGCGTCCTTCGGCATGTGCCGTGACAGCTCGGGCCAGCACCCGCGCTTCAATATCCTTCCCCAGCTCCGCCATGCGTTCTGCGGTCAGGCGGTGATCTACCGGGGTGACGTCTTGAGTAATAATCGGCCCTTCGTCCAAAGCGCTGGTGACATAGTGAGCCGTCGCGCCGATCAGTTTGACGCCGCGATCGTGCGCCTGGTGATACGGCTTGGCGCCCTTAAAGCTCGGCAAAGCAGAATGGTGGATATTGATACAGCGCCCTTCCAGTTCGCGGCTCAGCTCCATGGACAGGATTTGCATGTAACGGGCGAGGACAACGAAATCAGAACGGGTCTCTTCGATAAGGCCTAGGAGTGTTTGCTCGGCTTCGGGCTTTGTGTCCTTGCTGACTGGCACGTGGTGGAAAGGCAGCTCATTTCGATCGGCATGCCATTTGGCATTGGTGTGATTGGACACGATCGCGGTGATCTCTGCCCCAAGCCGACCGCGACGATGGCGATAGAGCAAATCATTCAGGCAATGATCGCCCTTCGACACCAGCACCAAGGCCCGCGGCAACTTCTCCTCCGGGCGTAAGGACCAATCCATGTCGCGCCGCTGGGCTAGCTGACCGAAGCCATCGCGAAACGCAGTTTCATTGAAGCCCGGCTCGGCTTTGAATTTGGCCCAGATGAAATACCTTTCGGTGTCGGGGTCCCCAAAATCGTGACTTTCCGTGACATTCAGCCGATGGCTCGCCAAATGGCCCATGACATCGGCGAGAATACCGATGTCATCCGGCGAAGCCGTCCGCAGAATGAAGCGGCGATCGGTCATGGCAGGTCAGGGAGATCCTTGGCACGGTCCGCATCGAGATACCGTGCGCTGACTGGCTGCAGACCAGCGTCCAGGTCGATCAGGAGCGGATTGCCGGTCGGGATTTCAACGCCGGTAATCGTGTCATCAGCGACCTGGAACAAATGTTTGACCAAGGCCCGCAAGGAATTGCCGTGCGCCGAGATGATCGTGTCCTTACCTGCTTCGAGCACCGGGCGAATGGCGCTCTTCCAATACGGCAGCACGCGCTCAAGGGTTAGCTTCAAGCTTTCGGCTTCGGGAACGGGCACGCCGGCATAGCGCGGGTCTGCTGCGAGATTGTATGGGCTATCGGCGGCGAGCGGCGGCGGTGGAACATCATAGGAGCGACGCCAGATATGGACCTGATCCTTGCCGTGCTTCGCCGCCGTTTCAGCTTTGTCCAGACCGGTCAGCCCGCCATAATGGCGTTCATTCAAGCGCCAGTGTTTCTCGACCGGAATCCAGGCCCGGTCCATCGCTGCCAGGCTAAGCCACAGAGTTCGGATGGCGCGGGTCTGGTAGCTGGTAAAGGCGAACACTGGGGCGAGACCTTCAGCTTTGATCAAATCTCCGCCCTTGCTCGCCTCGGCCTCACCTTTTTCGGTAAGATCGGCGTCCCACCAACCGGTGAACCGGTTCTCAAGGTTCCATTGGCTTTGGCCATGGCGGGTCAAAATCAGCTTCGGCATCGGTCAGGGTCCATTACAAAATCGATAGGCTGCGTCAGACGCAGTGATGAGGGTCGCGTTTCGCTGTGCGCGTTGCTATCAGAGCAAGATCAGGATTGCTAGCCTGAGTGCGCTTGGCCGACTTGCAGGGATCATGCCTTTGAAAGACATCGTTTTTTATCCGGTGATTGTCGCCATTGTTGCGGTCATGGTGGTCAGCGCGCTCTATCGCGGGTGGCTGCAACCGCAATGCGGTCCGTTTGGCGGCGCCAATGGCCCTGAGGATTACAGCCTAATTATCCTGAAAGGCCAAGATCTTTGCCGGATGCAGGGCTTTCTCGGTTATGAACTTAATCTGGAAGATGAAGTTCTGACGATTCGGGCAGACCAGGAAGCAGTGTTCGCCGATCCTCAGCAAAACGCCCATTTCGAACTCGGACCTGATCTCGAAACAGTCTATGCCGGGCACAAGATTCGGGTCTCGCTCACCGTCCGGCCGACAGAAGGCGCCGGGGCCCAGGCATTTGAGTTCAATTACTCCGCGGGCAAAGCCGGAAACTCAGGATGGATCCGGTTTGACCTGAAACCGGAATGGGACACTTACACTGCCGAGATCGACGTTCCGCGCAAATTGCTCGAGAACAATGTCGCGCTCGATTATCTCGCGGTGAGACCTGTGGTTCCGGAGAAAACGCGAGGGATCGAATTGAGCGAGATTCGTTTTCGGCGGCTTGGACGATGGTAATCCAGCCCTAGGGCAACCAGGCCTGCTCAACGACAGAGACGACATCGTCCATGATGTCGGTGATTTTGAAATCCTTGGGCGTATAGACGCGGCGCACGCCCATTTGCCGTAACGCCCGTTCGTCTTCCAACGGGATGATCCCGCCAACCACGAGCGGAATATGGCTTAAATCGGCACTCTGCATCTCGGCCAAGGTCTCACGGACCAGGTCAAGATGGCTGCCAGAGAGAATCGACAAGCCAATCACATGCGCGTCTTCCGCCTTGGCCTGGGCGACGATTTCAGCTGGCGTAAAACGTATGCCTTCATAGACGACCTTCATCCCGCAAGCGCGCGCCCGGGCGGCGATCTGCTCGGCCCCATTCGAATGGCCATCGAGGCCCGGTTTGCCGAGCACATAAGTGAGATCACGTCCCAAGCGCTCGGAAAGCGCCTCGACCTTGGCCTTGGTCGCTTCAATTTCGGCGTCGCCGCCGGTGTCGATCACAACTGCAACTCCGGTCGGACCACGGAACTCACCAAAGACTTCGCGTAAGACGGTCCCCCATTCGCCAGTGGTAACGCCAGCCTTCGCCGCTGCAATGCTTGGCGGCATGATATTGGCGCCAGAGCGTGCCGCCTCTTTCAAGCCGGATAAGGCAGCGTCCACCGCTTGCATGTCGCGTTTGGCGCGCCAGGATTTCAGGCTCTCGATTTGCTGTCTTTCGACCATTGGATCTACGGTCTGTATGGCGTCATTCCCGGCGCCGAGCGGGCTGTCTTCGGATTCGGTGTAGGCATTGACGCCGACCACTTTCAACTCGCCGCTCTCAATCCCTTTGATCCGGTCAATATGTGCTCCGACCAGGCTCTCTTTCATATATGCGACAGCGTCGACGGCGCCGCCCATCGTATCAATCCTTGACAGCTCCGCACGCGCTTGCGCCTTCAGCGCGTCAGTTTTGCCGTCGATCACATGACTGCCGTCAAACAGGTCTTCATATTCGAGTAAGTCAGTTTCAAAGGCGAGGATTTGCTGCATGCGCAGGGACCATTGCTGGTCCCAGGGCCGTGGCAAACCGAGCGCTTCATTCCAGGCCGGCAATTGCAAAGCGCGGCAGCGGGCGCGCTTCGACAAGGTCACGGCCAGCGCCTCAATCAAGATGCGGTAAACATTATTCTCAGGCTGGGGTTCGGTCAGGCCAAGCGAGTTGACCTGCACGCCATAACGAAAGCGCAAGGCTTTGGCATCCGCGACGCCATATCGCTCCCGGCCGATCTCTTCCCAAAGATCGACGAAGGCGCGCATTTTACAAAGCTCGGTGACGAACCGAACGCCGGCATTCACAAAGAAGGAAATCCGCCCGAATACTGTTGGAAAATCCTCGTCCGGCACTTGTCCGCCAGCTTTGACCGCATCAAGCACGGCGCAGGCCGTGGCCAGGGCAAAAGCTAGCTCTTGCTCAGGCGTCGCACCCGCTTCCTGCAAGTGATAGGAACAAATATTGACGGGATTCCACTTTGGAACCTCGGTATAACACCAGCTGATCATATCGCTGATCAGGCGCATGCTCGGCTGTGGCGGGAAGACGTAAGTGCCGCGCGACAAATATTCTTTGATAATGTCATTTTGCGTGGTTCCGCGCAGCTTGGCCCGGTCATCACCGCGTTCATCGCCAAGCGCCACATACAGTGCCAACAACCAGGCCGCTGGCGCATTGATCGTCATCGACGTGTTCATGTCCGCCAGCGGCAAACCGCCGAACAGGGTGCGCATATCGCCAAGATGACCGACCGGGACACCGACTTTCCCGACTTCGCCGCGTGCCAGGATATGATCGGCATCATACGCGGTCTGGGTTGGCAGATCGAACGCGATGGAGAGGCCTGTCTGCCCTTTGGCGAGATTGCCGCGGTATAAGGCATTCGACTTTGCAGCGGTTGAATGGCCGGCATAGGTCCGGAAAATCCAGGGTCGGTCCGGCGCGTGTTGGTACTCAGTATCGGCCATCCATGCCTCCTGTTCGCCGGCAAACTGCTTGAAACCCGGCGACTTCGCAAGAGCAGGATCGAGACGCATTGGGTTATGCATTTTTGCAATCATGGAATGGCAAGTTATGCGATGTCTGTCAGATGAAACCTGCTAAATTCGGCACTCTCTTGGAGTTTCTCGAAATGACCGACCTGATTGGACTGGTCGCAGCCATGCTGACGACAATTTCCTTCTTGCCGCAAACCTTATTGGTTTTACGCACCGGACGCACAGATGGCATCTCGCTGTGCATGTATGCCCTGTTCACAACCGGGGTCGCTGGCTGGCTGCTCTACGGCGTCTTGGTTGGCAGTCTACCCATCATTCTCGCCAATGCCGTGACCCTGGCTTTGGCCGCGACCATTCTCGGCCTGAAAATTCGGTCCGTGTGGGGCGAAACACGTACGCCATTGCCAGCGCGCCCGTGAACGCGCTAGGGCGGGGATATGCCCGCTGCCCTTTTCCTTCCGCTGCTGCTTCGCCTGGCTGGCCCACTCGCCTTCATTGGCGCTGCGATCATCGCAGGCATCCTGAATCGAAGCATCATGCTGGTGCCGCTGCTCGCATTGGCAGGCACCGGCACGACGGTTTTGATCCGGTTTCTGGCGCCGTCTCCTGCCATGGATATTAAAGCGATGTTGGATCCGAACTCGCAGCTCCAAAAACCAAGCCCGTTCAAGGGCATAGGCCAACGATTTGGGTTGGGCGTGCTCGGCTTCGGCCTAGTGTTTGGTGTTTCGGCATTGATCGCAGCGCTCTTTCAAGCCACGGAATTTGAACCGCGCGTGAACTTGTCAGATGCTGGTTTCCTTGTGGTCCCAGGCCTGATTGCGGTCATTGGCGCTTGGTTGTCGGCCCGGCTCGGCCTCAATCAAATGGCCGGGATGATGCAGGATATGCAGGGCATGTTCTCACAAATGCAAGCAGGTCCTGAGGCGACATCAAATGACGAGGACGCCTTCACGGTTGAGGGTGAAATCATCGACCGGGACGATCAGCCCTCATAGCCAATTGAGCTGACGCAGGTCGGCGCCGATAAATTCGTAATATGCCGCCTGGACACGCCGCGTGACGGGCCCCGGCTGACCGCCGCCAATGGCGCTTCCATCCAGACTTAAAACCGGCGCGATCACAACACCGGTGGAACTGGTAAAGGCCTCTTTTGCCTGCGCCAGCTCTTCCAATGTGAAAGCCCGTTCCTCAATCTGCATCTCCGCTTCGCCGAGAAGCGAGAGCAGACGCCCGCGCGTGATCCCAGGCAATAGCGCCGCCGAAAGGTCCCGCGTGACCAGCTTATTCTCCTTGGTGACGATCCATAGATTCGCGGACGCGGCTTCGGTGACCAGACCATCTTCGTGCAGAATGGCGGTGTGTGCGCCCGCCCGCCGGGCAGCGCGATAGGCAAGTGTCTGGGTCAAAAGCTGCGTGGTCTTGTAATCCCGCCGGGCCCAGCGCGTGTCTTCGTATGAAATGGTCGTGATGCCATCGCGGGCGAGATCACCGATCAAGGTCTTGTGCGTCGCAAACATGAAGACTGAGGGCGTCAGCTTTTCCGGCCCGTAATAGTCTCGTGGCCCTTGATTCCCGGCGGAGGCTTGCAGGTAGATCAGGCCCTCCTGCAGCGCGTTACGCGCCATGATTTCGTGATGCAGCGCCAACAAGTCATACTCTGGCGGTAACACTTCAATGCCCTCCAGAGTCCGCTGAAATCGCGCCAAGTGGGCGCCAATGTCGATCAGTTTCCCGGCAAAAACGGCCGTCACCTCATAAGCAGATTGAGCGAACAAATAGCCCCGGTCAAAAGGCGATATGCGTGCCGCGTCGGCTGGCATAAAATCGCCATCGAGAAAGACCCAGTTCGTTTCAACCATCTTGTCTCGCCTCGTTTGCAGCTGCCAATGTGGCATGCCAGTTTGCTTAGGTTGAGTCGCGTACGCCGTCCGCTGGAACACGACTTGCTTGAATTAAAGCACGATCGAGGGAGCTCGCAATGATGGAAGGTCACCCGCTTGTGGCCATAACTGCTGGCGGACCGCATGCCTGGATTATGATCAACGCGCTGCGCGAGCGGTTCGGCGACTTTCCGATCATCCTCGAAGACGGCGAGCCATCGCATAGGTTCTGGCAACGACGCCGACGCCTGCTCGGACGATTCAAAACGGTCAGCATGCAGGCGGCGCGCATTCCGATACGCTTGACCAAGGGCCGCAGCCAGGGGCTCGTCCAAGACATGCTCGAACACTACCGACTTGATCCTAAACCGCCCGCTTCCATCACTCCGATTCAGGTCCCTTCAGTCAATAGTGACAAGACCCGCAACGTGCTGAGATCCCTTTCACCCAAGGCCGTTTTTGTGGTTTCCACGCGGATGATCAACAAAGCCACACTCGACGCCGTACAAGCGCCATTCATTAATTACCATTCGGGGATCAATCCGGCCTATCGCGGCATGTATGGTGGCTATTTTGCCCTGGCGAATGGTGAGCCTGAACATTTTGGCGCGACCGTGCATCTGGTCGATGAGGGGGTCGACACGGGCGACGTGTTGTACCAATCGCGCGTCGAAACCAATCCAAGCGATAACTTTCACACCTATTTGTACCGCCTCGCTGCGGGTAGCCGCGACATTGTTGTGGCCGCGATCGAAGATGCGCTTAACGGCGAGCTGAAGCCGTATCGCGTTGACTTGCCATCAAAGCAGTATTTCGCCCCAACCCTGGGGGGTTATGTTTGGACCGGATTGACCAAAGGCGTCTGGTAACAGCGCGCGATATGAGCAAGTCGCTCTGAAATGATCTCACGCCAATTCGTCCCAGGTGGCGCCGAGTTTCGAACGAGAAATGCCAAATCCTCCGTCGGTCGCAAGCCAGCATTCGGATCGCATTTAAAGCGGCCATCGAAGATCGCGGCACGCGTGACTCGGGTTTGGCCTGGGTCCCGACCGACCAAAAACCCGGTCGCGGTTCTTTGAAACCAGGCTCCTCCGAGTGTTTGACGAGCCCCTGGCGTGCGTAGGGAGGACTGCATCTGGGCAATTGCGCCGTGACGCGGATCATCGGCGCTGCCGCTGGCACAGCGGGCGAGCAATCTCAGGAGTTCTATGCTGATCTCTGCCCCGGCCGTATCGATCAGACCGTCCTGAGACACCACAATGCGCGTGAGCTGAGCCGCGAGCGCTACGAGTTCAGCCGCACGATCGCGCTGGGCTTGCTCGACGAAAGCAGACACCGCCTCGGTTAAGCGCGGATGGCGGGCCAGAAACCGCCTGATGCGCGCGCGTTCATAGGCAGGATTCGCATTCGACGGATCCTCAATCCAGGTCTCGCGTCGCGCCATCAGCATCTCGCGCAGGTCCTGGCGTCGGGTCTGTAACAGGGGGCGCAACAAAGTCAGGCCGTACCCCTCGGGCCAAACCGGTGGCGGTGAGGCCAGGCTCGCTCCAGCGATTGCGGACGTTCGCACACCGCGCTTGCGTCGCAAGACAGCCGTTTCGATCGCGTCGTCAAACGTATGTCCTGTGAGCAGGCAGCGTGCGCCAGAGCGCTGCATGGCGACACTCATGCGCTCATATCGTGCCAGCCGGGCGGCTGACTGGCTCGGACGCGGCGTATCCCACAACAGAGTTTGGTGCGCGTGGCCGAGCCGCGTGGCGATCCGTTTCACAGTATCTGCTTCAGCCGCGGACTCTGATCGCATTTGATGATCGACGGTCAGCACATGCAAACAGCGGGCGTGGTCTTGCGCCCAGTCGTGCATGAGATGCAGCAAAGCAAGCGAGTCGCTCCCGCCCGAGACCGCGATCGCGATTGGCTCATTTGTGTGTAGACTAAAACGCTCAATCAGCGCCGTGAATTCTGGTCCGAGGCGCACTTAGCCTAGCTGTCGCAACCGGAGCGAACACGTTCGCCCGCGGCCAGGTTTTTCGTCACGCCCGAGGCATTCGGATAGCGCTGTGGCAACAGATCGAGCGCATTGCAGGCCTGGTCTGTATCTCCGACCAGGCGCATCGAACGCGCCAGTTTGGCCAGTGCTTCCGGGGCCCGTGGATCATCCGGATAAGTCCGGATCATGTCCGTATACGCGGCGCCTGATTCCGCAAACATTTCTTGCTGGTAGAGCACTTCCGCCAACCAATATTGCGCTTCACCGGCCTGCGGATCGTCGCCAAACTCCGTCAGGAAGGATCGGAAGGCAATCTCCGCCCCGGCATAATCAAACTGCAAGAGGCGCGATTTCGCTTCTGCGAAAAGCGGTCCGGCGTCCCCCGGGAGCGACGTCGCGGACAAGGTGCCAAGAGAGCCTTGAGGCAAAGGCTGACCATCCGGGCCGACCTGGGTGATGGCATCGCCGATCGCTCCAGACGGTTCGGCGCGACGGACAATCCGAGTTGGGCCCGAGGCATTGGCGGTGGTCACCGTCAATTCATCGCCGGAGCCTTCATCAAAATCGCTGCTTTCGTTGAAATCGGGATCGCGGGCAGTATTCGACGACAAGAAGGCCGGTTCAGGTCGAAGCGCCGCTAATTGCGATTCCAGATCGGCAATCATGTCGTCTTGTTCTGAAATTCGCGTTTCGAGCCGTGTGATCAGGCGACTGATCTCGGCATCATCTGACTGCATGCGATTAATCTGGTCACGGCTCTCAGAGAGCAGGAATTCCAGGGTTTCCAGTTTGCCATTGAGCCGCGCTTTATCAGACTCGATGCCGGTCATGCGGGCGCGCAATTCTGCATTACTGACACGAAGCTCTTCGACCGTCCCAGCCAATTCACCGCTGGTGACACCCTGAACAATCTCCGCCTGTCGTCTTTGCGCGTCCGCCGGGGGGATCGAGGCCACAGCCAAAGCGGTTAGCACAGGGATCAGGGATAGACGCAACATATCAAACAGGCTCCGGTTTAGGGTAACGCAATGTGCGTGAGATATGAAAAGGCCGGGGCCAAAATGTGACGCCCGGCCGATTCTATTGCAGTTTTAACAGTTGGCTTAGCCAACAGCGCCCGAAATCAGCTGTGTAAAGCCGTTACGGTTCTGAGCCCAAGAAGCTTCATTTGAACCAAGCGCGATGGGGCGCTCTTTGCCGTAAGACACAGTCTGGATGCGAGCTGGATCGACGCCAAGGTCGACCAGGTAATTCTTCACAACCGACGCGCGGCGCTCGCCGAGCGCGAGGTTGTATTCACGTGTGCCACGCTCATCGCAGTTGCCAGCGACCAGAATGTTCACGTTTGGATAAGAGGCCAGCCAGGCAGCTTGGCGCTTCAGGATGTTTTGAGCATCTGTAGTCAGACGGTACTGATCCAGATCGAAATATACGCGATCGCCCACGTTGACCTGGAAATCCTCCAGCGACCCACGAACGGGACCGGTGACGGCAGGCATTGTGTCTTCTACAACTTCGACTTCTTCTGGCTCTTCAATGACCACAACCTCTTCCGGCTCATCTACGATGACCGGTTCTGGTTCTGGGGTCGAAGAACACGCTGCGACACCGATAAAAACGGCAATTGACGCAGATGTCATCATAAGCTTACGCATTTGGGTCTCTCCTTGCTTACGCGCACATCAGGTGCATTAGGCGGGTTATTTGTCAACTTCGAGTGTCCCTATACTCGATTTTTTTCGCTTTTGGGAAGATTACTGTGTTGTCAGGAATCCTGTGACACGATTGCCTCAATCGAGCAGCGGCGACCAGGCTGGATCTGAAGCATCTGTTGGGGTTGGCAGCGGACGCAGGTTGCGCCCGGTCAGATCCACCGACCACAAGGTTGGCGAGGCGCCAGGCGCAGATTCGCGGAAGAACGTGATCACCCGGCCATTTGGCGACCAATCTGGACCTTCATCGAGATATGATTCGGTGAGCAGTCGCTCACCCCGGCCATCGACGCCAATAACGCCGATATGGAACCGGCCCCGGCTCTGCTTGGTGAACGCGATCAGATCGCCGCGCGGGCTCCAAACCGGGGTTGAATACCGCCCGGTCCCAAAGGTTATGCGGCAGGCAATATCGCGGCCGCCCGACGGGCAAGTGCGCGGGGTGCCATCCGTGTTCATAATATAGAGCTGCGGGCTGCCACCCCGGTCAGAATTGAAGACGATCTGACGTCCATCGGGCGACATGGACGGCGACGTATCAATCGCTGGATGGTCCGTCATCCGGCGGCTCTGGCGCGTCTGCAGGTCCATGATGTAAATATCAGAATTGCCGTTTGTGGCCTGAGTCAGCAGCACCGAATTGCCATCTCGCGAGAAACGCGGCGCAAATGTCATATTGCGGAAATTGCCGAGCACTTCCTGGCGGGCACGGCGTAGATCATACAGATAGACGCGTGGAATGCCGCCCTCATAGGACATATAGGTGATCTGCTGCGCTTCCGGAGAGAAGCGCGGCGTCAGCACAGTGAAGGCGCCGCTGGTCAGGTATTTCACATTGGCACCGTCAGCATCCATGATAGCGAGGCGTTTGATGCGGGCGTTTTTTGGTCCGGTTTCCGCAATGTAGACGATGCGGGTATCGAAATAGCCGTCTTCGCCTGTCAGGCGGCTATAGATCGCGTCTGCGATCTTGTGCGCGATGCGGCGAATATCTTCCGGCGTGGTGGTAAACCGGCGGCCCGAGACCTGGCGACCATTGGAGTCTTCGAAGCGCATCAATTCTTCGCCATACACATCCCACATCCGGACCGAGCCGCGAATGAGCTCATTGCCATCCCGCGTGATCTGCTCGACCGTGCCAACCACCAGGGCATCGGTCTGGATGATTTTCCAGTCAGCAAAGCGCGGCGCGACTTCAATATTGAGATCGGTCTGAATGAACGCGTCTTCCGGCGTGACTGTGAACAGGCCGGTCGATTCCAGGTCAGAGCGCACCACGTCACTGATTTGCTGCGCGATCGCTGGGTCGACGCCGATAGCTTCAAAGTTTGGGATTGCGATCGGCACGGGCTTCAGATCGGCGCGATCCACCACGACTTCCAATTGCGCTATGGCCATTGACCACGTGCCCAAGAGCCCGACAAAGGCCGCACAAATCAGTTTTCTCAACATTGCAAAACTCCTGGTCGCAAAATCACCTATCGGCATAACCGAGGCCGAGATAGACATTTATTTCTTTCCATAACTCATAATCATCCCGCGGCAGGCGGAACGGTTCGCATTTCCTCACCGCAGTCAATGCCCGATCGACGGCGGTGCCCATATAAGACGCGCCAATTGGACGCCGTGTTGGATTGACGAGCGACAGATCCGCAATCGTGCCATTCTCGTTCAGCAGCACTTTCATCTGGACATTGTAGCGTTCCGGATTGGGCAGATCATCGACACCGGCCCAGCACTCATTGCGGATCCGAGAGACCACGAGCGCCTCAAGCCGCGCCGTATTGCCATTGCGCTCACCTGCACCACGGCGATTGCGGGTCTCGGCCGGGATCGGCGCGTCTTCCAAAGCAGACTTGGGCTGCTCTTCCGGCGGTAAGGGCCGCGGCTCCGGGCGCTCCTTGCGCGTTTCGATCTCGCTCTTGAAGGTCGATTCACTCTGATTGAGAAAATCAGCGAGGGGATCACGTGGCGGGGTTGGCTGAGTTTCGGGTTCGCGTTCAGGCTCCGGCTCTGGCTCGGGCTCGTCTTCAGGTTCTTCTGGCGGCTCAAAATCCGGCAACACGTCTTCCGGATCCTCTTCCGCCGGCGCCGAATCCTCATTGGTGACGTCTTGTTCGGCCTCTGGCAATTCCTCGTCTACCGGTTCTTCCGGGACGATTTCCGGCTCTTCAATCGGCGCCGCTTCTTCTTCCTCTGGCTCGCGCTCGATCAAAGGCGCAATATTAGTGATTTCGCCAATTTCCGCGAATTCTACGTCCACGACCTCAATATCGATCATCGCGCGGCTCGACACGCCCCAATAGGGGAAAGTCAGATATGACGCGCCAAAGACCGCCGCATGGGCAATAATGGAGGCTGGCAGACCGCGGATCATCGATTAGTTGCCTTGCTCCGGACGGGTCTTGGGATCTGTAACCAGGGCAATATTAGTGAAGCCGGCATTCTTCATCTGCGTCATGACAGACAGCACCTCACCATAAGCCGCATTGGTGTCACCTTGCAGGAAGATGCGCTCTTCATAGCCCTCTTCAGCAATCGCCAGGAGTTTTGCAGTGAGCTCTCCGACCTCAATTTCAGTCTCGGAAATGAAGACTTTGGCGTCCTCAGTCACGGTGACCAGAAGCGGCGTGGTCTTTGGCACTGACAGGCTGCCGGTCGCGGCTTTTGGCAAATTGACTTCAACGCCGCGCTGCAGCGCCGTGGCCGTAATCATGAACACAATCAACAAGACCAGGACCACGTCGACAAAGGGCGTGACATTGATCTCGGCATTAAACGACCGGCGGCCGCGCCGTGCGTTGGTGGAACCTAGCTGCACGCCCATCAGACTGGCCCATCGCTGGCCCGGCGCGACAGGCGCACGAGGAGGTCCTGGCTGAACGCATCCAGCTTGTCCGCATAACGGTTCAGGTCGCCAGAGAACTTATTGTAGAAAATCACCGCCGGGATCGCGGCGATCAGGCCGAGGCCGGTGGCAAATAGCGCCTCTGCGATCGGCCCGCCCACCACAGCCAGACTGGTATCTTCCTGGGCACTGATATTCAGGAAGGCATTCATGATGCCCCAGACGGTGCCGAACAGACCGATAAAGGGCGACGCCGAGCCGATCGTAGCCAATGCCCCAATGCCGTTGGAAATCTTGCCAACTTCGCGATCCACGGTGGCCCGCAAGGACCGTTCGGCACGCGACACGAGCGCGCCATGTTCAGATGGCGAAATGCTGCGGGCATCACGCCATTCACGCGAGATCGACGCAAATAGGCGCGCCCCGGCATTATCAGGTGTTTGCCCTGGACGCATTTCATAATCGTCCGCGCGGCCATTCCAGAACGCCTCTTCAAACTCGTTGGCTTTTTTGCGGGCTCCGCCAATGGCGAAATACTTCTCAACAACGACCGCCCACGACCAAATACTGGCAATCACCAAAGCGACGAGCACCAGTTTGACCACGGGGTCTGCCGCGAGGAGTAATTCAACCATGGAAAAGGCCCCAGGTGAGTGAACCTCGGCCAGCGCTTGTGATTCCATAAGCGTATTCCCATCCTTCTGAAGAGCGGCCACGCCGCCTTGTAATAGCTCGTGCTTCTATCTGCGGAGAATCGGGCGGAAACGTGACAAATCTGCCGTCTTATCTGCAATGTTCGGGGATTGCCGCGATTGGGTTAAAGAATCCTCGATTTTGGTAAACTTCTTTGTCACTGGCCTTGTTTTATTACAGGTTTAAGGTGGACGGTCAGGGATAGGAGGAGAGAGCGGATGACTGGCCACACGCTTTTCGGCAGCGAGATGAGCTATTTTTCAGGAAAGGCGCGTGCTTATTTGCGCTGGAAGGGTATCGAGTTCACCGAGATTGCCCCGTCCCCGGCGATGATGAAGACTGAAATCATGCCGCATATTGGTTGGCCCGTGATCCCCGTTTTGAAGACCACCGATGGCAAATATGTCCAGGACACGGCCGACATCATCTCGTATTTTGAAAGCCGGACCGGCACGCCCAAGGCCTTGCCGCAGACGCCGCTGCAGGCATTGGTCACCTATTTGATCCAATTGATTGCCGATGAATGGATGACGCTGCCTGCCATGCATTATCGCTGGAATCACAATGAAGACTGGATCTATGGCGAGTTTGGCAAGAATGCCGCGCCAGACGGCACACCGGAAGAACAGTATGAAGCGGGCAAGGCCGTGGGCCAGCGCTTTAAAGGATTCGTGCCGATGCTCGGGATTACGCCGGAAACCGCACCCGGCGTGGAAAAAGCCTATGAGCAATTCCTAGCCGATTTTTCTGCGCATTTGGACAAGCTACCATATCTGCTCGGTACGCGAGCCAGCTATGCCGACTTCGCCCTGATCGGGCCGCTTTATGCGCATCAATATCGCGACCGCTTCACCGGCAAACATATGAAACGCACGGCGCCGAAGGTCGCCGACTATGTCGAACGCGTCATCGAAGGCCACGGCAAAGCGGGTGAATTGGTTCCGCATGATGATATTCCAGCGAGCTTGCTGCCAATTCTTAAAGCCCAACTCGGGGAATGCCTGCCGGTATTGCTCGCCACGCTGGAGCGGTTCAAGGAATGGGCGGAGACCGCCGAGGCGAAATCCGACGTGCCGCGCGGGGTTGGCATGGTGCCGTTCACGACAGGCGGCAAGGAGGGGATGATCGCGGCCCGAACTTTCCCGCTCCTGCGTTTGCAGGATGCCCTCGACGCCTATCAAATCATGCTGCCATCGGATCGCAAACGCGCCAATGCGTTTCTGAAAGCCATCGACGCTGAGGCGATTTCTGCGTTGCGCATCGATCCGCGCTTGACCCGCAGGAATTACAAATTGGCACTGGTCTGAGCATTTCCGCTTCCCTTCCACCCCCAAAACCCGCTATTTAGTTGCAAACGTAACTAAAAGGGGACATCGCCATGTCTGCGATTCTGCACCTCGCGATTCCAGCTGGAGATCTCGAAAATACGCTGAAGTTTTACACCGATGTGCTCGGCTGCAAGCTCGGCAATTGCGAGCCGGGGCGCTGGCAGGATGTCAATTTCTGGGGCAATGAGCTGACCCTGCACCAAAGCGAAGAGCAACTTCCCACGGTGCGTCATGATGTCGATATGGGCGCCGTGCTCGTTCCGCACTTCGGTATCCACCTGACCCAGGAAGACTTCGACGCAGTCAAAGACCGCATCGCCGCCGCAGGCCTGACTTATATCGATGATCCCTATCGCCGCTTCAAAGGCGATAAGTATGAACAGGAAACCTTTTTCATCGCCGATCCAAACAATAATGTGCTTGAGATCAAGACGATGAAAAATCCGGAAGTCTTGTGGCCCGAAAATTAGCCAGGGCTGGGTCACAGTCCCACACGCCTCTGCCCATCCATGCGGAAGTGTGGCACAGAGCCTAACATGTCTGCCGCCATCCTCCTCATCGATCCGAAATATCCGCACAATGTCGGCCAGTCCGTGCGCGCCTGCGCCGCCTATGGCGTTAATCATCTATATTTCACTGGCGACCGCATGACCGCGGCGATGAAAGAATTGAAGCGTTTGCCCCGCGAGGAACGCTTGCGCGGTTATCGCTCGGTCAAACTGCAACATATCGAACGTCCGTTCGACAAATTGCCGGAGCTCACCCCGGTCGCGGTTGAAATCCGCCCGAACAGCGAGGCCTTGCCAGTGTTCGAGCATCCGGAAAACGCGCTCTACGTGTTCGGACCTGAGGATGGCAGCATTGGCTCAAGCGTGCTCGGCCAATGCCATCGATTTGTGGCCATTCCGAGCACCCACTGCCTCAATCTCAGCATGGCGGTTGGCACCGTTCTTTATGACCGCCAGGCCAAGCGTGACCCGGCCCGCCCGCTCGATACCAGCGAGGCCAATGCGCCGGGCTATTTCGAAGTGCGCGATCTCCTGCCCCGCCCGAAACCGTGAATCCGCAATCCCGGACCTGATCCGGGACCTGGTGCCGCAAAGCCAGGTCTTGCGGCGAGGGTCGAGAGTGACGTCATCTCTCCCGAGCCCTTGGCCCCATCCCGTGCTGGGCTGCCCAGACCAGCTGAGCAGAGCGTCGTTGAGAGAGTGGTCCCTGTTCTCTTGTCTCCGCAGATACCAGCGCAGGCTGGTATCCACGGACCGCATTCGCCCACGGGCTGATCTAAGAGCTCTGTCCCTGGACCCCAGCCTGCGCTGGGGTCAACGGTGAAGAGGGGAGGACGCGCCCGCTTTATTCGCGCATCCCCGCGCCGGCGGGGGTCTGGTAAGTAACGTCCCGTGTTCCCGGACTTGATCCGGGCCCGGGGCTCAGACCCGCCGGGCGCAGATACCAGACTGCCGCTCTCCGCCCCAATCCCGCTGATCCGGACCAGCTTCTCCTCGGGCGAAGATGTGGGGAGGGTAAGGGTGGGACGAGGTGGGTCGGATTGGGGGGTGAGTCTATCCTAATCTGGCGCTGACGGAATCAAACGTTGAATTTCTTCAAGAGATTCTTTGCGTATTGAATGGCGTCTCGTTCTATTTTTGAGAGCGGGTCTGCACGCCCTTTTTTGGGCCGGTTGAGAATGGATTGCGCAAACTCAATCGCCTCCAATTCTATCTGATTGATCATCAAATCGTGGTTTTGTTTTTCGCTTTTAGGGGTCGACATGGTTTGCTCCTGCACCAATGTGCTGATGGATGTTTCAAGCACAGCAGCAAGGCATTTGAGAGATTCCAAACCAGGGGTCTGCCCGGCTTCGATACGTTGAATCGTTCGGGTGCTGAGCCCCGAATGCCGCGCCAGTTCTTCCTGAGACCAGCCTTTATCAAGACGTCTTTGGCGAATGCTCATAGGGTTTGCCTCTCCCGCTGAGGCCCTCTTATGCCAGTGAACGCAAAGCGCAAACACGACACTGTCGCGACATGCCGTGACTTTGTCCGTGCTCAATCCGTCATAAGCGTCATATCCCCGCATCTTCCAGGTCCGCTATGACGCCGAAAGCCGACACAGGATGTTCGCCTGCTCCGCGTCTAAGCCTCGAAAAAAGCCGCCCCGGTCTGGAGCGGCTTTCTTATTTCAGATACCTGCGGGCAGCCTAGCCTTCGCCGCCCTCTTCGGTTTCGAAGCCGCGAATCCGGAGCAGCGGTTCGATGGTCGGGTCAGAGCCGCGGAACAGGCGGTAGAGCTCATCGGCTGGCTTGAGGCCGCCGGACTCATAGACCCACTTTTTCAAGCGCGCGGCGAGTTCCGGATCCCAGATGTCGCCAGCTTCCTTGAACGCGGTGAAGCCGTCTGCATCGAGAATCTCAGACCAGAGATAGGCATAATAGCCAGAGCTATAGCCACCCGCAAAGATGTGGGCGAAATACTGGCTGCGATAGCGCGGCTCGATCTCGTCGATCAGGCCATAGCTGTCGAGCACTTCTTTCTCAAACGCCCGTGCATCGGTGATCGCCATGGCTTCATCATGGCTGAGGCGGTGCCAGGCCAGGTCGAGCAGGGCGGCGGCGATGAACTCGGTCGTGCGGAAGCCCTGATTGTGGTTAGAGGCTTCGCGCATCTTCTCGATCAGCTCGACCGGGATCGGCTCGCCGGTTTCATAATGCAGCGCATATTCGGCCAGCATCTCTTCTTCGCCAGCCCAATGCTCGAGGATCTGGGCCGGGAATTCAGTATAGTCACGTGGCCCGTCAACGCCGGAGAATTCGGAATACTTGATCTGTGTCAGCAAGCCATGCAGGCCATGCCCGAACTCGTGGAAGAAGGTCTCGACCTCAGAGAAATTCATCAGGGTCGGGCCATCGCCCGCCGGGGTGATCAGGTTCATATTATTGGTGATGATTGGACGCACTTCTTCGGCATCATCATAATTGGTCGAGGCGCGATACGAACTCATCCAGGCGCCGCCGCGTTTGCTGTCGCGGGCATACATGTCCATCATGAACAGGCCGAGATGCTCGCCGGTCTCTTTGTCCTTGACATCATAAGAGGTGACAACTGGGTTCCAGCCTTCAATCTCGACATCTTCCAGCGTAATGTCGAACAGGCGCTCGGCCATCGTCCAGGCGCCCTGACGGACCGCGCTCAGCTCGAAATATGGCTTCAGGACATTGCTGTCGAAATTGTATTTGTCCTGGCGGACTTTCTCCGAATAGTGCCACCAGTCATGCCCGGCAAAGGTGAACTCGTCGCCAATCAGGGCCTGCATCTCGTCACGCTCTTGCTTGGCCTGGGCGAGACCAGGTTCCCAGACGCGGACGAGGAAATCCTCCACCGTCTGCGGGGTGCGGGCCATATTGTATTCGAGGATATAATCGGCATGGCTGGCATAGCCGAGCAGTTCAGCGCGTTCGGCCCGCAATTGCGCAAGCTTGATCGCGATCGGGCCATTATCGGTTTCGCCTTCCGTGGCACGCAGGCGATAGCCATCGAACATCTGGGCGCGCAGGTCGCGGTTTTCCGACTGCGCCATGAAGGTCTCATAAACGGAGCGGTCGACCGTGAGGATCCACTTATCATCCTCTTTCAGCGCCGCTTTGAAGTCCTCTGACAGGCCGGCAAGTTCAGCCTCATCGGTGATTTCCAGCTTGAAGGCTTTGGTTGAGGCGAGAAGGTTCTGCGCAAACTCGGTGGTTAGAGCCGAGACTTCTTCGTTGATTGCCGCGACCTTTTCTTTGACCTCTGGGCTCTGGGTCGCGCCGGCGCGTTCGAAGCCGCGATAGGTCAGTTCGATCAGGCGCAAGTCTTGCTCATCAAGATCCAGCGTTGGCGCCGCATCGCGGACCGCTTTAACGCGCTCGAACAGGGCTTCGTTGAAATTGATTGAATTGCTGACCGCTGTGACTTTCGGCCAGATCTGCGTTTCGAGATCGGCCAGCGTGTCATTCGTGTCGGTATTGGTGATGTTGGAGAAGGTCAGCGCCACCTGGCTCAGCGTGCCACCAGCGCGGTCGAGCGCGACGATGGTATTCTCAAACGTCGGCGCGTCTGGGTTGTTGGCGATGGCATCAATTTCGGCTTCCAGTTCAGCAATGCCGACTTCGACGGCCGGCAGGTAATGCTCATCTTCAATCTCAGCAAAGGGCGGTACGCCATATGGCGTGTCCCAGGTCTGAAGTAGCGGATTGTCAGCAATCGCGGCCTCGTCGACAGATGCCGTTTCCACCTCTGTGGTTTCGGGCGCGTCAGTCGTTTCCGCTGCATCCGGGGCTTCGGTCGCTGGGGTGCGAACAGCGTCACAGCCCGCGAGCGTCAGAGCGAGGGCTGCGGCACCGCCGAGCAGGTAATATTTTGCAGTCATTGGGTCACCTTTGAGAGAAACTTTGCGGTGTTTAACCATTTTCGAGGCCAGTCGCCTAGGGCAAAGCTGTCACACTTGTAGCTGGCTGAGCCGTGCCACGGTGGCGTGAAACTGGTCCATGGTCTCATTCAGAATGTCGGCTACCGGGCGCACGCCCTTGATCCGACCCGCGACCTGGCCGGTCAGCGCGATCCCGGCCTCGAGATCACCGCCAAAATAGACTTTTTGCGTGCCGGCAAACTCACCGAATATGTTCTCGACGCCTTCCTGCTCGATCCGCGTCGTGCGTTCGGTTCTGAGTGCCCGCAAGGCCGGGCCTGGGCCATCGCGATTGAGGAAGACCGTATCGGTGGCGTCGGCGTCGACAATGGCCTGTTTCCAATTTTCATGCACCGGGCTTTCAGCGCTCGACAGGATCCGCGTGCCCATCAGCACGCCCTCGGCGCCGAGCGAAAAGGCCGCCGCCATGCTGGCGCCATCCATGATTCCGCCGGCGGCGACCACCGGCACGTCGACCGCTTCACAAACTTGCGGGATCAGGACCATGGAGGCGACATCTTTGGGGTTTTTGAAGCCGCCGCCTTCACCGCCTTCCACGATCAATCCATCAACCCCAGCCTCAATGGCTCCGAGCGCCGCTTTCAGGCTCGGTACGACGTGGAACACGGTCAGGCCCGCTTCCTTGAGCTGGCCGGTATATTTCTTGGGGTTTCCCGCCGAGGTGGTGACGAACTTGATTCCCTGATCGATCACGAACTGGACGATATCCGGATCGCGAACAAAGGCCTGGGCGACATTCACGCCAAACGGTTTGTCGGTGAGATCCCGCATTTTCAGGATTTCTTCGCGAACTGCGTCGAGCTCTCCGGAACTCGTCTCAATGATGCCCATCCCGCCGGCATTGGAGAAGGCGGATGACAGCTGAGAGCGGGCAATCCAGCCCATCGCCGCCTGAATGATTGGTTTCTCAATCTCGAGCATCTCCGTAATGCGGGTCTTCAGCGCCATGACTTGTCCTCTCAGAGTTCAGATTTCTGTCTGACCTAGCGCCGCTATCGCAACGGAAGCGCAAGCGGTTTAGCGTGATTGAAACAGGCGAAATCGCTCGGTGATGAAAATGATCGTCAAGGAACTGACGCCGAGCGCGACAAAGCCCCACATGAACGGGGCGACCGTGCCATCAAATTGTCCGGCGACGAGATAACCGATCAGGCTGGCAAAGGTGGTAGAGGCAAAGCCATAGGCGGCGCTCGCGGTGCCGGCAATCTTGCCCTGTGGCTCCATGGCGAGCGCCGTGAAATTCGCGCCGAGCATGCCGAAACAGCCAAATGTCAGGCAGAAGAGCGGGTAAAACAGCCAGAGATGCTCACCCACCGTGCTGAGCGTGATCACATTGATCAGCGCGAGAATGATGAACAGGACCAGCACCGAATGGCTGATCCGGCGCATGCCATAGCGCTCGACCACGCGAGAATTGAGGAAGTTCGCCCCAGCCAAAGCGGCCGCGACACCCGCAAACCAAAGTGCAAACGTCTCATGCTGTTCAAACACATCCGTGAAGATCTGCTCGGACGCCGCGACAAAGGCGAACAGGGCGCCGAAGATCACTCCACTGGCGCACATATAGCCAAAGGTGACGCGGGTGGTGACCACTTGCCAATAGGCGCGGCCGGTCTGGGACAGGCTTAAGGGCTGTCGATCTTCTTCCGGTAAGGTCTCGGGAAGGCGGACCTGGATCCAGAACAGGTTCAGCATCGCGGCAAGACTGAGCAGTCCGAAGGTCCATTGCCAGGGCGCGATCAGCATCACGCCGGCGCCAATGGTCGGGGCGAGGATCGGCACCACCATGAACACGGTCATGACCAGAGACATAATCCGGGCCATGGCACGGCCGGCCAGCAAATCCCGGACAATGGAGACCGCGATAACCCGTACGCCGCTGGCGAAAATGCCCTGGATGAAGCGCGCGATCAGCAGCGTCATGAAAGAGTTGGTCATGATGCAGGCGAGGCCCGCAATCGCGTAGCCGATCAAACACAGACTGAGCAGGCCCTTGCGCCCAAAGCGATCAGAAATCGGGCCGAAAATCAGCTGCGGCGCGCCAAAGCCGGCAATATAGGCGAAGATCACCAATTGCTGGTCATTGTCGCGCTGCAGGCTGTAAAACTCGGAAATATTGCTCAGCGCTGGCAGCATGATGTCGATCGCCAACGCGTTCAGAGACATCAGGGAGGCGACCATGATGACCAATTCCCATTGCGGCATGGGCAAGGCTTTGGGCGCCTCCAATGCAGGGTCTGGATTGATCTGTTCCACCGGACCGTCTCGCGATTAACCAAGGCGCGGGTTGTGAACCTGCCTTGTTGCAATCGCAAGCTTTTTCTAAGGCGTTTCTAGGCGCAGGGCTCGGTTTTGTAGAGAATGATTTTCGGCGTTGCAGAAACCGCGCACACTGGCTGGGCATCAAGGTCAACCGCGAACTCATCCTTAAACAGAAGCAGATAGTCCCATTGCTCGGGCCAATCGCTGGCAAAGCTTTGCGACCAGTAGCCATTTGCCGAAGCTTGGCGCGACTTTGCCGCCCAATGATCAAGTTCGCCAATCAATAGTGGAAGCGCCTGCGGCATATGCAAGTCCACCATGTTCGGCGCAACATTGACGGGCGAGGTATTGGTAAACAGGTTGGGCACAAAGGCGCCGCGCTCAATCACGGCAAGGGTTGAAGCTTGGGAGGTGAAAACGGAATCCACTTCCGGTGCGGCAAACACGGTCAGAACTTTTGCGCCCTGCGGGAGATCCGCCAGAAGGGTCCGCAATTCATCGGCGTCCCGATCGATCTGCGCCATTTGTGCGGCGCCATTGGTGAGCGACAAAGCCGCAAGGGCGGCGAACCCCGCCAGACTTATCTGACGGGCGCGGGAAGTGAAGGCTAATGTCGGCACGACCGACGCCGCGACGATGATCAAAAGCGGCGCGGTGAACCGCAAATGCAGGCCCCAAATGCCAAAGATTGCGGTCGGCATGAGAATAACCAAGCCCAGGAAAGCCGCGCACAGCCAGCCGGCTTTGTCGGCGAAGGCCAGCCACCTATGCTTCAGCGCCAGCCAGAAGAAGGCCACCACGGACAAAGAAACGACCAGCGCGATGAGGATGTGTCCGAATTGGGTTGCGGCAAACAAACTGCTCGCCTTCTGACCGATATGGTAGAGCGGGGCGACGTCTTGCGGCAGGTCGGCTGCGCTTTGCATAGACAGGCCGAGAAAAACCAGGCCGCCCAGCATGGCTGGTAGATCAATAAACAGGCACTGGCGGATGAAGCGCGAAAGTGTGCCACGTTCGCCTCTTGCAAAGCTGATCATCTCCCAGGCCAAGGCCAGGAATCCCAGCATCAGAAACGCGATTGCGTGATTGATGACCAGCGCCAACCCAATCGGAAAGAAGACCAGCGTCCGGCGCCAGGTCGGAGCCATACGGATCCATAATACGAATGCAAACAGAGCCAGACCGCTCGAGGCCGTGTAATTGATAAAGCCCCAATCCATATTCGCGTTGAACATGGTCAGGAAGCCGAGCAGCGACACCCATGTCACACGTCCATGCAGGGTTTTGGCGAGCGCCAGTCCGGCCAGCGGCGGCAGAATAAAGGCGAGCCAGACCGTGAAGGCCCCGGCGGCATATATGCCCACCCATTGCGACAGCCATGGCACGATCAGGTCCATGGTCAGGTCTGGGATGAAATCAAACGATACCGCATAATATTGCTGTAGAACCGCATCAGAGCCGAGATTGGCCTGGATATAGGTCCGCGCCAAATGGTTCATGTAATCGCGGCCAACCCCGAGCGGCCATAAGGCGAGAAAGACAGCAATCAAAGCTGCGAAGCCGATCGCGACATGCCAGGGTTTGAGCCGCGACAGGATCATGGCCGGGGTTTGGCGACCAGGATGACAAATGGGAAGCGCGTGATCACGCTGACAATCTCGGCATAGGGCGAGACAAAGTCGGCGAACGTGTTTTTGTTCCAATGATTGATATGCTCTGGATGGTTGCCAAGCCGGATCAGATCACGGCCCCTCACCAGATTCATCAATTGGAACCATGGCTCGTTTGGCACGGTCAGGAGCAAATACTCATCGGCTAGATTGGCCAGGCGACGCAAGACCTTCTCTGGCTCGAACAGATGCTCCAAGACTTCCAGTGCCATCACTGTATGATAGCGTTTCTGGTCATAGCGCGCGTCAAACAAATTGGCCTCGGTGAACTGCGTGTGCGGCCACCGGCTTTTCGCTTCGGCCAGGGCATCGGCCCGCAAGTCGAGACCCTCATAAGACTGAAACGCCACCTCGCGCGCAGCCATCATGTCGAGAATATAGCCTTCACCGCAGCCAAAATCGAGCACGCTCGAAGGTGCGATGGCTTTCAGCTCGCTGGCAACAGCATCGTAAAACCGCCCGAGGCTTAACCGGTGAATCGGGTTCGGGTTGGTGTATTTGCTGACGTGTCGCTCAGTTGTGTCTGCGCGGATGGTTGTGGCTGCCATGTCGATGTTCCTGCTCTCAGACGCGCCGAGGCGCGCTTGAGTTCCGTGATAAGCTCGTCTGTGGTCACGCTGTTATTCTCAAGATTGCGCAGCGTGCGAATGGTGAAGCGGCGTTTCGGCTGGGCGCTCTGGCGCTGGATGAACTCGCCGAGCAAACCGATCGTGATGAACTGAAATCCCGTCATCACCATCAACATTCCGAAAAACAGCAGGGGCCGGTTACCGATCGGGCCGGCTCCGACCAGCCAAAGCGCTGAGAGATAGAGCAGGGCGGTCGCCCCAATGGCGCCGAACAACATGCCAACGCCGCCAAAGACGTGCAGCGGCCGGGTCGCATAACGCGTGTTCAGCATGACCCCGAGAAAATCAAGTGCGCCTTTGAACAGGCGCCCCATGCCATATTTGGACTTACCGAATTGGCGGGCGCGATGATTGACCGGGATTTCGCCAACTTTGAATCCATCCCAGTGCAACAAGACCGGGATGAACCGGTGCAGTTCGCCATAAAGCGTCAGATCCTTGATCGCTTCATTGCGATAGGCTTTGAAGCCGCAATTGAAATCGTTCAGCTTGACCCCGCTGAGGCGGCTGACCACGCGATTGAACAGTTTTGACGGCAGCGTCTTGTCGAGCGGATCATGCCGAACATGTTTCCAGCCTGAGACAATGTCATAGCCCTCGGCCAGCTTGGCCAGGAAGTTCGGGATCTCAGCCGGATCATCCTGTAAGTCCGCGTCCATGGTGAACACGATGTCGCCTGTGGCGACCTGAAAGCCGGCGTCCAAAGCCGCGGCCTTGCCGAAATTGCGGCGAAACTCGATGACGCGAATATGTGGATCGGCGTCGGCCAGCGCTTTCAGCGCCGCAGCTGTGCCATCAGTGGAGCCATCATCAACAAAAATCAGTTCATAAGCGCAGCCGATCGACTCCATAGAGTCCGCGACCTGCTCGGCCAGCAGGGCAACACTTTCTTCCTCATTATAGGTCGGTACAATGATTGACAGGCAATCAGGGACTGCCGACTCTGGCAATGGGCCCATGTCGTCCTCTAATACTCTACCCATCCGGATCACATTCCGGCTTTTCCGCAAGTTTGCAGAACTTGATTGAGGAATGGTTAGTTTTGTTGCAGATGGCGCCAAACGCGCCCCTCCAGCCCGAGACCAGACAGACCGATGCCTGATAGAAAGCCTTATGATCCTGATGCTCCGCTCAAGACCTTTGGGCGTCGTGGCGGGCGGCCTTTATCTGGACGCCAGAAAGCCTTGATGGACGAACTCTTGCCAAAGCTGACAGTGCCGATCAAAGCGGACGCTTGGCTTGATCCGACGATGCTCTTTCCTGCAGCCCGCGAGATCTGGCTCGAAATCGGCTTTGGCGGCGGCGAGCATGTCAGTGGACAGGCCGCGCGACACCCTGAGATCGGCATTCTTGCCAGCGAAGTGTTCTTCGAGGGCGTCGCAAAATTATTGGGCCAAGTGGAGGATGCGGGCCTGACCAATATCAGGATCTGGCCAGAAGATGGGCGTGAGCTGGTCGATGGGCTGAACGACCACTGTATTGATCGGGCATTTATCCTGTTTCCAGATCCCTGGCCCAAGGCACGCCACCAGAAACGGCGGATCATTCAACCCGATTTTCTCGACGCCCTGGCGCGCGTGATGAAGCCCGGCGGTCGTGTCAGGTTCGCGACGGACGTGCGCTCTTATGCGGATGAAGCGCTGGAACGCTTCCTCGCGCACTCGGCCTTTGACTGGACTGCGGGCCGCGCCGATGACTGGCGCCGCACACCGGATGATCACATCGAGACGCGCTATCAGATGAAGCGACTAGGGGATATTGAACCGGTTTACTTCGATTTTATTGTGGGTTCGGGAGATTGATCAGACACGAATAAGCGATAACAAAGACTTGTCGGTCATGAGGGTCTTTTGATGCGGTTTTTAATTTCGATCTGCCTGTTAGTCGGGTTGGCTTTGAGCGCGCCGCGCGGAATGGCAGAAGAAATCGACATCACTGAAATAGCAGAAGCACATTCTGCATTCGAGGCCGCGCCAAACGATGGATCACGCGACGCGCTGTTTGCCGCGTTACAAGACTATCGAGGCCCCGCGACCGTAGAGACAGTCAAAGCCTATTGGCAACTGATGACGTTCGATGTCGAAGCCGGAGACCAAGACAAACTCCGCGCCTCGGCAATCGCCACAGCAGAGCACCTGGATCCGGTCGCCGATCTTCTTCCGCAACGCTATATCGAAGCGAAATATATCGCCGCCGTAGCATATTTCAGTGATCAATTGGCGCAGGACGCGATGCTTGAAATGGCGCACGTCAAAGGGTTTACGACCCAGTATTTGGATGAGACCGGGGAACGCCCGGACTGGGCCGAAAAACTGCGCTGGCGCGCCGATGCTTGGGGAATGGCCATGCAAGCCTATTTCGAGAGCGCCGGTGAGCGTTACCCGGCTGAAGGCGAAATCGATGCCATTCTGGCGAGTTATGGATATAACGAAGCATCCCTCAATGCAGCTGCGATCGAAAGCCCGGGGGAAAGCTCTGGATTGCCGCATTGCCGGGGCAGTCTGGTTCAACGGCCGCGACTTAGATATCCGGCCGGCGGCGCGCGCAAGGGCATGTATGGTGCCGTAATCCTGCAATTGGAATTCGATCAGGACGGCAATGTGGTCAATCCCACAGTCCTAGCATCCGTCCCCGTTGAGCAGTTTGAAGAAAAGTCGCTGAGAACTGTCGGAAAATGGCGTTATAAGGCGGATAAACCGAACGCGGTTGGCAATACGTGCGCACTGGAGCGAACGAATGTCATCCAACCTTTAGTATTCCAGCTCAGATAAGCGGGTTTCTCTTGACCAAAACCTGATAATATGAGCCTGCTCTCAATATCGAATACGGCCGGTCTGTAATGAGAAGACCCCGCCAGACCGGCGGATAATTTAGTCCCTACCTCTCCGTAATCGACGACCCCCGCGACCGAC
Source organism: Hyphomonadaceae bacterium (assembly GCA_024743315.1). Taxonomy (GTDB): domain Bacteria; phylum Pseudomonadota; class Alphaproteobacteria; order Caulobacterales; family Hyphomonadaceae; genus Henriciella. The sequence goes on along the minus strand of JANSWU010000001.1, from coordinate 627,453 downwards.
TGCACGGTGCAGGCTCGGCGCGGATCAACGGAAAGGGGCTTTCATGCCTACCGGAAAAGTAAAGTGGTTCAACGCCACCAAAGGATTTGGTTTCATCCTCCCAGATGAAGGCGGCAGTGATGTCTTCGTGCACATTTCCGCGGTGGAGAAATCAGGCCTGCAAGGTCTGCAGGATGACCAGAAGGTCGAATATGAGCTGTATCATGATGAGCGCCGGGGCAAGACCTCTGCGGTCGATCTGAAACTGCTATAGACATTCGGCCTGTTTGCGCCTATTTAGGCAGCAAGTCGAAACATATCGGCGGCGGTTCCGGGAACGGGGCCGCCGCTTTTCTTTGTCTGAAAGTCCGCCCTTTTGATCACGCTAAGTCCCCAGGAAGACCGCATCTTTGCCATGGCCGAGCCGCTTGCCAGCGAGCTGGGTCTGGAAATCGTGCGCATCCGGATCATGGGGGGAAAGCGGCCCCTGCTGCAGATCATGATCGAAAAGGCTGGCGGCGCGCCGACCGATGTCGAGGATTGCGCCACTTTCTCGCGCAACCTGTCGCCGATCCTGGAAGCCGAAGATCCGATCAGCGAAGCCTATCGCCTGGAAGTCTCAACCCCCGGCATTGATCGCCCGCTGACCCGAGTTGGCGATTTCGGGCGTTGGGTCGGGCATCTGGTCAAGATCGAGCTGACCATGCCGCTCGACGGGCGTCGCCGATTTCAGGGTATCATCCAGCGCGAAGATGAGAACGGCGTCGCGATTGAGCTCGACGATGAGAGCGAATTGGTCGCGCAAGTCCATGAGATGAGCAAAGCCAGTCTGGTGCTGACCGATGAGCTGATTGATGCCGCGGCCAGCGAGGGCAGCCTGCCGCCGCAGCCCGGCGATGAAGATTTTGAAGGCTTCGAGACAGATGAAGCCGAAACCGATACAATAGAAGATAACCTAGAGAGTGGAGCCTGAGCCGATGAGTAATGTAGGCGTTTCTGCAAACCGGCTGGAAATCATGCAGATCGCGAAAGCGGTTGCAGAAGAAAAAGCAATTGATCGCGCCATCGTCATCGAGGCGATGCAAGAGGCGATCGAAAAGGCCGCGAAGTCCCGCTATGGTCAGGAGCACGATATCCGCGCGATCATCGATCACGAAACCGGTGAGCAAAGCCTGTGGCGGATCCAAACCGTGGTCGATGCCGAAGAGCTTGAAGATCCGGCCCAGCAAATCTCGCTCGCCGACGCCAAGAAGATCGATGCCAGCCTCGAACTCGGTGACGAGATCAAGGAAGAGCTGCCACCTTTCGATTTTGGTCGCGTCGCGGCACAGACTGCCAAGCAAGTGATCATGCAGAAAGTGCGCGATGCCGAGCGTCAGCGCCAGTATGACGAATACAAGGATCGTGAGGGCGAGATTATCAATGGCATCGTCAAGCGGGTTGAGTATGGCCATGTGATTGTCGATCTCGGCCGGGCTGAAGGCATTATCCGCCGCAATGACGGTATCCCGCGTGAGAATTTCCAGCCAAACGATCGCGTTCGGGCTTACCTGTACAAGGTCAGCCGCGAGATCAAAGGGCCGCAAATCTTCCTGTCACGGGCCCATCCTGACTTCATGGTCAAGCTGTTCGCGGCTGAAGTGCCGGAAGTCTATGAAGGCGTCATCGAGATTCGCTCTTGCGCTCGTGACCCAGGTTCGCGCGCCAAGATTGGCGTGATCTCAAACGATAGCTCGATCGACCCGGTCGGTGCCTGTGTCGGTATGCGCGGTGCCCGCGTTCAAGCGGTTGTTGGCGAACTTTCTGGTGAGAAGATTGACATCATCCCTTGGAATTATGACGACGCGACCTTCATCGTGAACGCGCTGCAGCCAGCAGAAGTCTCGAAAGTGGTCCTGGATGAAGACGAGCACCGGGTCGAAGTGGTGGTTGCCGATGAGCAATTCCCGCTGGCAATTGGTCGCCGCGGCCAGAATGTCCGCCTCGCGTCTCAGCTCACAGGTTGGCAAATCGACCTGGTTACGGAGAGCGATGATTCCGAGCGCTATCAGATCGACTTCCAGCGTCGTACGGAACTGTTTATGCAGGCCCTCGACGCAGATGAGACGCTGGCGCAATTGCTCGCCTCAGAAGGCTTCGAGACGGTCGAAGATATTGCCTATATCGCCGCTGAAGACTTCATGCAGATCGAAGGCTTTGACGAAGAAGTCGCTGAGGAAATCCAGGAGCGCGCCCGCGAATACCTGGAAAAGCTCGCCGCCGAACAAGACGCCAAACGCAAAGAGCTGGGTGTTGAAGACGCGGTTATGGAATTGGATGGCATGTCGCCCGGCTTCGCGGTGAAGCTCGGTGAGAATGAGGTCAAAACCGTTGAGGACGTCGCCGGCCTGGTGCCGGATGATCTCACCGGTTGGCGTGAGAACAATAAGGAAGGCAAGCCGGTCTGGCAGGAAGGCATCCTCAAGAAAGGCGAAATGCGCAAGGATGATGCCCAGCTCTTCATCATGAAAGCCCGCGTCATTGCAGGCTGGATTGAACCAGAAGCACTGGAACAGCTCGAAGCCGAAATGGCGGCTGAAGCGGCTGGCGAAGAGCAGGTCGAGCTGACCGAGGAAGAGCGCGCTCTGCTGGCGCTCGGTGAACTCGGCAAGTCGGACGACACCGAAGAAGCCGCCACCGAAGAGACGATCGATGTCAGCGATGAAGATATCCTGGCTGAATTGGAAGGGCTCGATCTTGATGAAGAGCTCCTGATGGAGGGCGGCGATGATGCCGCAGAACCTCGATGATCGCGGCCAGCGCCTAGAGGCGCGAGAGGACAAGCGCGCTGGCGGACCCGTTCGCCAGTGTGCGGTGACGCGTGAGCGCCTGGCGCCCGACGCCTTGATCCGCTTTGTCCGCAGTCCGGATGGCACAGTTGTGCCAGATGTATTCGGCAAGCTGCCCGGCCGCGGCGCCTGGATTAAGGCAGATCGTGACGTATTGCGCGAAGGCCTCAAAATCGGGGCCTTCGCAAAAGCCTTTAAGGCGCAAAGCAATCCCATGGATGGGTTGATCGCAGAAGTTGAGCGTCAACTTGTGCAACGTTGTACCGGCTTGCTCGGGATGGCGAAAAAGAGCGGCGTGGCAGTGCTTGGATTTGACCAGGTACGTGCTTATATCCGCAAAACCGAGCCGGGCTGGCTGATTGAAGCGAGCGATGGTGCAGAAGATGGCCGCAACAAGGTTCATTTTCTTGCCAAGGCAATATATGAAGACGTGAAAGTCGCGGGCGCTTTGTCGTCTGCTGAATTGGGCGTAGCCTTCGGGCGGGAGCATGTGATACATGCGCTGCTTGAACAAGGTTCTCTCTCGGACGCTTTTTCAATCGCCTATCGGCGGCTGATTGGATTCCGGGATGCGCCTGAGACAGGCTGGTTCTCCGGCAGACAGGACATTTTGTAGACAGGGGCGTCTGGCACGCGCTTCGAAGGAAAGGTAAATACCAGGGTACGCATGAGCGATACGAAAGATAAAGGTAAGACAACCGGGCGTAAGCCCCTGACTGTTTCACGTGGCGGCGGATCCGGCACAGTGAAGCAGACCTTCAGCCATGGCCGATCGAAGCAAGTGGTCGTCGAAACCAAAAAGCGCCGCACCGTTGGGGCGCAATCCAAGCCGAGCGCGGCGGGTAAGTCGACGGCGAAAAAAGCCCCCCCGAGCGGCAAAGAGCCGTCCAAGCTGGAAGCCGCTGCGGCCAAACTCGGGATCACGGTTGAAGAGCTTGTCCAACGCCAGAAAGTGCTGATGCAGCGCAAGAAGGCCGAAGAGAGCCGCAAAGCCGAGCAGGAAAAACAACAGGCCCGTACGAAAGCGCTGCAAGAACAGCAAGAAGCCAAGCAGCAGCAGGAAAAAGAGCGCGAAGAAGCCGAAGCGCGCCGCAAGGCCGAAGAAGCTGAGCGCAAGAAAGCCGAAGCCGAAGCCAAGAAGAAAGCTGCCACCGAAGCCAAGTCTGGCGGTCGCAATGATCGTGGCGGTAAAAGCTCATCTCGCGGCGCCGCGCCGAGCCAAGCCGACCTTGAAGCGGCGGCCAGTTCTGCCGGCGGACGCCGTAAAGGTGGTCGTAATGATCGCGATGACCGTGATCGCCGCGACCAGGGCGGTGGCCGTGGCGGACGTGGCAATGACAGCAAACGCCGCCGTGGCAAGCTGACCATCGCGTCGGCGCTTGGCGATGACGGTGACCGTCAGCGTTCTCTCGCATCCGTGAAACGCGCGCGCGAACGCGAGCGCGAACGTCGCATGGGTGGAGAACAGAAAGAAAAAGTCTCGGTCGAAGTGACCTTGCCTGAAACGATCACGCTGCAAGATCTGTCCGGCCGGATGAATGAACGCGTGGCCGACGTCGTGAAATTCATGATGCAGCAGGGCGAGATGATGCGCGGCAATGATATTGTCGACGCCGACACTGCCGAACTGATCGCTGAAGAATTTGGCCACACGGTCAAGCGTGTTTCCGAAGCGGACGTTGAGATTGGCCTTGAAGGGGTCGAAGATGATCCAAAGGATCTCGAGGGCCGGCCCCCAATCGTTACGATTATGGGCCACGTTGACCATGGTAAGACGTCTTTGCTGGATGCCTTGCGCTCAACCGACGTTGTCTCGGGCGAAGCTGGCGGGATCACCCAGCATATCGGCGCTTATCAGGTCCAACTGAAATCTGGCGACAAGATCAGTTTCCTCGACACACCTGGCCACGCCGCATTCTCCGCGATGCGCGCCCGTGGTGCAAACGTCACGGACATTGTCATCTTGGTGGTCGCGGCCAATGACTCGGTCATGCCGCAAACGATCGAAGCGATCAGCCATGCCAAAGCGGCCGAAGTCCCGATCATTGTCGCCGTCAATAAGGTCGACCTTCAGGATTCCGATCCGAGCCGCGTCCTGACCGACCTGTTGCAGCACGACATCCAAGTCGAGGCGATGGGCGGTGAAGTTCAGGCGATCGAAGTCTCGGCGCTGAAGAAGACAGGCCTTGATGAACTGACCGAAGCGATCACGCTGCAAGCTGAATTGCTGGAACTGAAAGCCAACCCGAACCGGGTTGCGGACGGCATCGTCGTCGAATCCCAGCTTGATAAAGGTCGCGGCCCAGTAGCGACGGTCCTGGTCAAGCGCGGCAGCTTGCAACGCGGTGATATTGTCGTCGCCGGCAGCCAGTGGGGTAAGGTCCGCGCCTTGGTCAATGAGCGCGGCCAGCAAATGAAAGAGGCCCTTCCATCTATGCCAGCGGAGATCCTCGGCCTCGACGGCACGCCAGAACCAGGCGACGCGTTCAACGTTGTTGAAAGCGAGGCCCGCGCCCGCGAGATCACTGAATATCGTCAGCGCATGAAGCGCCAGAAAGAAGGTGTCGCGACCCAGCGCGCCTCGCTTGAGCAATTCATGACCAGTCTGAAAGATGGCTCTGCCGATGTTAAAGACCTCCCAATCGTCCTGAAAGGCGATGTTCAAGGCTCGGTGGAAGCAATCACGCAGTCGCTGGAGAAACTCTCGACTGATGAAGTGCGTGCCAATGTCGTCTATGGCGCCGCTGGCGGTATTTCCGAAAGCGATATCTTGCTGGCCCAATCTTCAGGCGCACCGGTCTTCGCGTTTAACGTCCGGGCCAATAAGCAAGCCCGCGATTTGGCCGAAAAAGAGGGCGTCGAGATTCGCTATTATTCGATCATCTATGAGCTGATTGATGATGTGAAAGCCTCGCTGTCCGGCATGCTGGAGCCAGAGAAGAAAGAGACCTTTATTGGCTATGCCGACATTCTCGAGGTCTTCAACATCACCAAAGTTGGCAAAGTGGCAGGCTGTAAGGTTACCGAGGGCGTGGTTAAACGCGGCTGCGGTGTTCGCCTGCTGCGCGACGATGTCGTCATCCACGAAGGCATGCTGAAAACGCTGAAGCGCTTCAAAGATGAAGTGCCAGAGGTCAGCAATGGCATGGAATGCGGTATGGCTTTCGAGAAATACGAAGACATCCGCGAAGGCGACAAGATCGAGTGTTTCGAGGTGGAGATGATCGCACGGTCGCTCGACTAGTCCGCAAAAACTCAAAAAAGATACAGACCGCCCTGGGAAACCGGGGCGGTCTTTTCATTTTCATCGATTTGCTTTTCGAATTCAAAAACTGTTTTCGTCTATGGTGCGCTCATGGCGGCACCTCTCAGCATTTCCGGCGCATTGTCGAAGCGCGATATCAAGCGGCTCACCAGCGCAATCCGCAGTGGGACAGTCGGACCGACCACACTCTACTATGCCGGGGTCACCGCACCCATCATCGGGGCCGGCATGGCCTTGGTGTCGCGTTCGGCTCTGGACGATTTACAGGTCAGCCCGTACTGGCTTGCCATGGGATCGGCCTTCGCCGCGGCTTTTGCTGGCATTGTCTGGTATCTGATATTCATGCGCTGGGCGTATCGCCACAAGCACGGTCGGGCCGGTGAAATCGACACCAAAACGGAGATCGAACTCGACGAGGAGGTCCTGATTGTGCGCCGCGGCCTGGTCGAGACCCGGATTGATTGGGACGCGATTGACGAGATTAAAAGCACCCGGAGCTTTACGCTGATCTCGTTTGACGGCGCGGACCCGCTGATGATCCCGCATGACTGGTTTGGTGAAAAAACTGCGTGCGAGATCTTTATGAGACGCCTCGGACAAGGCATGAAGGCGGCATGAGCCGCAATCGAAAAGCCAATCACAATGCCAATGCCCCGAGCCAGCGCCAATTACGCGCTGGCGAATTGGTGCGCCATGCCTTAGTCGAAATCCTCGCCCGCGAAGAATTTCGCGACCCGGTCTTGCAAGGCGTTGCGATCACGATCGGCGAGGTTCGCTCCTCACCAGATTTGCGGCATGCCAATGTGTTCTGCTCCGCTCTTGGCAAATCGGGCAAGGATGAAATGGAAGAGATCGCCAAGGCGTTAAATCGCGCCGCGGGCTTCCTGCGCGGGCGCTTGGGCCGCGAGATCGAGATGAAGTTTACCCCGCAGCTGCACTTCATTGCCGACCTGTCCTATGACGAAGCCGCTGAAATGAATGCGGTGTTCCGGCGGGCGGAGGTGGCCCGGGATTTGGATCGGGACGAGGGTTAAATGCTCTACCAAATGCAAGCGCTAGCGCTCCCCACGGCTTGTCCGTGGGGCCCAGCACCCGATCTTGTGTCGGAGAACGAGAGTGGTGTTGCCGCTCCCGATCGTTCCGCACCCTCCCGTGCTGGACTGCCCAGACGAGCTGGGCAGAGCGCTGAGTAATAGACAACCATCCTAAATCCGACAGGTCCTGCGCAGGCAGGACCCCATGGACGACAGCTCCCTCGAGTCCGGGGTTTGATAACCATCCCTGGACCCCAGCCGGCGCTGGGGTCGGCGGACACTTTGTCTCCGCTGTCCTGATCGGACCCCTCGCTCAGCCCTGCGTGGCGCGACGCACGGGCAGGTGCTTTTTGCCCCAATCCTTGAACGCCATCAGGGCTGGCGCAAATTCCTGACCTTTTTCGGTCAGCACATATTCATAGCGCTTGGGCCGCTCTGAATAGAGCCGCTTCTCGATAATCTCCGCCTCAACCAGGCGTTTGAGCCGGTCTGAGATCAGATGCCGCGTTGCCCCTGTGCTTGAGACAAATTGATCAAAGCGCGAGAGGCCAAGAAAGCAATCGCGTAAGATCAACAGCGTCCACCGGTCCCCGACCAGAGACAAGGTCCGAGCCACGGGGCACCAATTATTATCAAGGTCTGTCCACTTCATGCTTGCCAGCATAGACTGATTTGCCGTAAGTTCCAAATAAGAACTTTGGGCACCCTTTTTGGCGCTCATCCAAACTGAGGAGGACCGCCACGTGGCCAAGACCCTAGAATTCTTTTTCGATTATATCAGCCCCACCTCTTACATCGCCCGCGTGCCCCTTCAGGGCGTGCTGGAACGGACCGGTGCAGAGCTGAAATTACGCCCACTGTTTCAAGGCGGCGTGATGAAGGCCACAGGAAATTCGCCGCCTGGCATGGTGCCCGCCAAAGGCAAGTATATGGCCGCCGACATGGCGCGGATCTGCAAGCGCTATGATATTGAGCTGCATTTCAACAAACACTTCCCGATGATGAATACGCGCCCGCTAACCTGCGCCACAATTCGGTTACAGGACGATCCCGCACAGCAAATGAAACTGTTCGAAGCAGCCTGGAAACATGTCTGGGGCAAGCCGGGCGGCGGAATCGATACGGGTGATGAGGCCCAGTTTAAAGCGGCCTTCGCCGCCGAAGGATTTGATGCCGATGCGCTTTGGGCGCTTGGCAATGATCCAGAGTCAAAGGCCATGCTGCGCGCCAATACGGATGAGGCCGTCGAGCGGGGCGCGTTTGGATCGCCAACATTCTTTGTCGGCGACGAAATGTTCTTCGGCCATGACCGGCTCGATTATGTTGAAGAAGCGCTAATGGCCTAGGCCTCGATCCCAGCCTTGGCCGCGAGCGTTGCCAGCGACACTTCCGGACGCGGGCCATAATGGGAGATCACTTCCGCCGCCGCGATGTGGCCAAGCTTGGCGCAGGTGGCGAGCGGCAATCCGCGGGCAATTCCGAACAGGAACCCTGCCGCATATTGATCGCCGGCACCGGTCGTGTCGACGACTTCAGCCACCGGCTCGGCCGGCACCGCGATTGGATCACCGTCGCCGATGACGACCGAGCCTTTTTCGCTGCGCGTGATCGCGGCGACGCCGGTATCCGCGCGCAGCTGTTCGACAGCCGCCTCAAAATCGCGCGTCTCGTAAAGGCTGAGCAGCTCTTCCTCATTGGCGAACAGGATATCGACCTGGGTCCGGATAAGTTGGCGGAAACTGTCGCGATGACGATCAACGCAAAAGCTGTCGGATAAGGTCAGCGACACTTTGCGACCCGCTGCATGCGCGATTTCGGCGGCATGCACGAAAGCGGCTTTCGCGGCTTCCTTGTCGAAAAGATAACCTTCGAGATACAGAATTCCGGCCGATTCCACGGTGGTGCGGTCAACATCCGAAGGTGAGAATTCAACCGACGCGCCCAGGAATGTGTTCATGCTGCGCTTGCCGTCGGGCGTGACAAAAATGATCGAGCGCGCGGTTGCCGGGCCGTCGGTGAGCGGCACAGTCTCGAACGGCACGCCAATCGTCTGCATATCGTCTTTGAAGACTTTGCCGAGCCGGTCATCCGCGACTTTGCCGATATAGGCCGCCTTGCCGCCAAGGCTTGCAATGCCGGCAATCGTGTTCGCCCCGGAGCCGCCGGAGGTTTCGAGTGCATTGACCGAGGCGCTCGTGAGCGCATCTGCGCGGTCTTCCTCAATCAGGTTCATCGCATCCTTGTTGATGCCCCAGCTTTCCAGGAAGGCATCATCCTGGCGCGAGATCACATCGACAATCGCATTGCCGAGCCCGACCACATCATAAACCGCTGCTGTCATTGAAATATCCTCAGCTTTCACTCGCCGCGCATGTGCCAGATCGTCAGGGTGGACGCAACCAAGAAGGCCAGCTAAGGCGCGGCGATGACTTCAATTGCTTATCTTGCCTCCAAAGCCACGCTGCCGGGCTCACCGACAAGGCGCAGCGATGCGTTCGAACATGACCGGATGATGGAGGCTTTGCGTGGACCGTTTGCCGCCCAAAGCATGCAGATCGAAGATGTCGACTGGGCCGATGACACACAGGATTGGTCCCGCTTCGCAGCCGTCATCATCGGCACGACTTGGGATTATTGGGATCATGCTGATCACTTCCTGAAAACACTGGAGCAGATCGAATTTGTCACACCTCTGTTTAACAGCGCCCGCCTGGTCAAATGGAACAGTGATAAGCGCTATTTGCGGGAATTCGAAAGCACGGATGTGCGCTTGATCCCGACGCTCTGGATCGACCGGGTGGACCAAGCCGCCTTCGAAAACGCCTTCGCTGAACTCAGCAGCGAGGATCTGGTTTTCAAGCGCCAGGTCGGGGCAGGGGCGGACGGCCAATATCGCCTGTCGGCGGAGGATAAGCTGCCGGACATGCCGCACCCCATGATGGTGCAGCCTTTTTTGTCCATGATCCAGGACGAGGGCGAGCTCAGCTTCATCTTCATTGATGGCGAGTTTTCACATGCCTTGCTGAAACAGGCCAAAGCTGGCGATTACCGTATTCAGTCGACCTATGGTGGGTTCGAAACCCCAGTGACGCCGTCACGGGAAGATCTCGCTGAAGCTCGAAACGTTCTGACCCATTTGGAAGAGGTCCCTCTTTATGCCCGTGTCGACATGTTGCGCGGCGAAGATGGCGGACTGCGCTTGATGGAATTGGAGCTGATCGAGCCGTATCTTTATCCGCTCGAGGGCCCTGACCTCGGACCGCTCATGGCCGCCGCGGTGGCGAAGCGTCTCAACCTTTAGCCCGGGCCGCTTCGTAAAACGCAATCGCCGCCGCGTTGGAAACATTCAAGCTTTCCATCTGCGAGGCAATCGGAATGCGCGCGAGTTCCGCGCAGGCTTTGGCGACTCCCGGTCTAAGACCCGGTCCTTCGGCGCCCAAAACAATCGCAAGCTTTGCCGCGCCGGACACGGCCGGTTCAATCATCGCCGTGCCTTCACCCGCGAGCCCGACCGTGTGAAAGCCGGCCTCGTTCAAGGCCTCGAGCGCGCGAGCGATATTGACGACCCGGCACTCAGTCACGGTTTCAATCGCCCCGACTGCAGATTTGGCCACGATGCCGGTGATCGGCGGCGCATTGCGGGTCTGCAGGATGAGCGCCTCAAACCCAAAGGCGGCCGCCGAGCGATAGATGGCGCCAAGATTGTGCGGATCACTGACCTGGTCGAGCACGACGACCCGGGTCGCGCCGGATCCGATCACATTCTCGATCTGAACCGGGCTGAGCGGTTCAAACTTCGCCGCGAGCCCCTGATGCACGGCGTCGCGCGGCAGCAGCGCGTCAATCGCCCCGGGCTCCAGGACCTCGGCCCGGCCCGGACTTTTGGCCAGGCGCGCCAAACCATTCTTGGTCCCGACCAGGCGCACCATACGCCGGTTTGGATTGGCCAGAGCCGCGCTCACCGCATGCACGCCCCAGAGCCAGTTTTCGCCCGAGCCATGCGGGCGCGGCGATGATTTTCGCCTGTGTGAATTAGGACGGTTGCGCGGGCGGGGCTTGCTCATTATAAGGCCGTTTCCGGTTGAAAGACGGAGGTGTCAAAGCCCCCTAATGAAGGCCGGAAACTGCGGCGTCAAATGGCGTTGTGTAAGTTGCCCCGGAGGGGTGGGAGAGTGGTTAAATCCAGCAGACTGTAAATCTGCCCGCTTTGCGTACACTGGTTCGAATCCAGTCCCCTCCACCACTTGCACAAGACGTGCTATAGAAGCCGCGGACCCTGAGCGGGTATAGCATAGTGGTAATGCACCAGCCTTCCAAGCTGTGTAGCTCGGTTCGATTCCGTGTACCCGCTCCAACTTTTTTAGCCCCTCAGCTCAATTGTTGGACTTGGTCGAGACATCCGGGTCAAGCACTCTTGCCGCGAACTGAGTTGCAAGTAACGCTGCTTGAAGGGCGGTTGCGCCGTGTATCTCACTGTCGAAGCTACCCGCTGAACCCGAAATCGCCACCCTTACGCTCCAACGATTGTTTGAAGTGTTTTGGAATGGATCGCTGAATTCGACCAAAGGCGCTTCGTCCAGGCCAATCCCCAATAGATCCCTGTCTGGAATTTTCGCAATGAACTTCATTCGAAATTTCCTAAGCAATTTAGTAATATATCTCATACAAGCCATCTATTGTAGTATTATTGTTCTTTTAATTAGTAGATATAATTTTTCAGGAATTAATTATTACTATTCTTTGAGTGCATAAAAATTTTTGTCATGGCAATGTAAATATTCGTGATTTGGTTTTGTCCGGCCTCGTTACCCTCTATAACCCCACCCCATGACTCTCGACCTGCTCATCACCATTGCCGATCGGCTCGGCGTTTATGTTTTTGCCTTATCCGGAGGGGTGGTCGCCGTGCGCAAGGATATGGATCTGTTCGGGATCATTGTACTCGCTTTCTTGCCGGCAATTGGCGGCGGGACTTTGCGCGATGTGTTGCTGGATCAGCCAGTGTTCTGGTTGTCGGATACCTGGACGCTATTGCTGGCCTTGCTCGGCGGGTTGACCGTGTTTGTGTTTCATCGGCCGATCAATGCGTTCAAGCCGTTGCGCTGGGCCGATGCGGTGGGCATGGCCTTGTTCGCCGCGACTGGCGCGGCCAAGGCGACGGCGCTCGGCTTTGACTGGCCGGTGGTGATCATCATGGGCGTGCTGACCGCGAGCGCCGGCGGCTTGTTGCGCGATGTGGTCGCCAATGAAGACCCATTACTTTTGCGCAGTGAGATTTATGCCACCGCCGCCTTGCTCGGGGCCGGGACGTACTATCTCGCCTTGACCAACGGCGCGTCGCACCTGACCGCGTTCGGGATCGCCTTTGCGGCAGCGTTCATCCTGCGTGCGATTGCGATCTTGCGGAACTGGTCCTTGCCAAAGTCTCCATTCTGATTGCACCCGCCGGGTTAGCCCTCCAGCTCAATCAGCTGAATGAGATTGCCGCACGTATCGTCGAACACGGCCATGGTCGCACCGCCCGCTTTCATCGGCGGTTGGGTGAAGCTGACGCCCGCCGCTTCAAGGCGTTTGACCTCGTCTTCGATATTATCGACGCTGAACGCGGTCCATGGAATACCATCCGCCATCAGCGATTCCTGAAGCGCGCGAGCGGCTGGATATTCGCTCGGCTCGAGCGCCAGCTCGACGCCATCAGGCTCATCTGATGAGACCAGGGTCAGCCAGCTATGATGACCCATCGGGATATCATGCTTGATCTTGAAGCCGAGCGTCTTGGTGTAAAAGTCGCGCGCCTTGTTCTGGTCCTCGACCATCACGCTTTTAATGTACATTTTCATATTTCGTCCCCGTTGAAAAATGGCGTCAGCCATGGATTGATGGTGTCTTCGAACGCGCCTGCCGTGAGCGAGTGAACCTTGGTTCGGCCGCGCCAGGCCGTGGTGATCAGCCCCGCCTCTTCCAGCGTGTTCAAATGCCTTGTGATGGCTTGGCGGGTCAGGGTTACATTCTGATCCTCGACCAGTCGCGCACAGAGCTCGAACAGGCTCTGATCATCGCGCTTTCGCAAATGGTCGAGCAGCATCAGGCGCGTGTCGTCGCCCAGGGCGCGGAACAATTTGCTGAGGTTTGGATCGAATGGAATGCCCATATCCTGTTATGCAACATTCTTGTTGCATGTAAATAGGGCGCTAAGAATTGGAATAAATCCCCGCAAACACAACAGTTTCGGGAAGGATCTTCCAAGATCGCAAGAATCGACGCGCAGATCCCATTCTTTGCTTGAGGCTCCTTCCTGGGCTCGCTACCGAATGAGCAAAAGTTAAAGCAAGGAGCCTTTCATGCGCGCATCGATCTCCCTTCTTTCCTTAGCCACGGCCCTCTTGTCCGCACCCGCGGCGCTCGGCCAGGGGTTTACGGCGAGCGATCTCGTCAATGAAGATGAAACCTGGTTCCAGGCCCCGGCCATTTCGCCTGATGGAAACAGCATTGCCTTTGCTGCGCATGGCGACATTTGGGTCGTCCCAAGTTCAGGTGGCACAGCTGTCGCTCTGACCCGGGACAATGGCTGGGATGGTATGCCAGTCTGGTCGCGCGATGGCTCGCGGATCGCCTTTGCTTCGGATCGCAATGGCGACCTCGATGTGTTTGTCATGATGTCAGACGGCACCGGCTTGCAAAGGCTGACCTATCATGACGCGGACGATACGCCGAGTGACTTCTCGGTCGACGGCACCCGTGTGTTATTCACCTCCGCGCGCGGGCAATCGGTCAGCTCGAGCTATTTCCCGACCGGGGCGCTGCCACAGCTTTACGATGTCTCAATCCTTGGCGGCACGCCGCGCCTGGTCACAACTGTCCCCGGCGACGAGGCCCGGTACAGCCCGGACGGCACCAAGATCGCTTATCGTGACGAAAAGGCCTATGAAAATGAATGGCGCCAGCGCGATGTCAGCTCATTTGCACGCGACATCTGGATCTTTGACATCGAGGCCGGCACCCATACGAAAGTCACTGATACACCGGGCGGTGACCACGCCCCGGCCTGGTCCCCCGATGGCACCAGCCTGTTCATGCAGTCAGAAGTCGATGGCGGAGCGTTCAATCTTCGGCGCGTGAATTTAGAGACCGGCGAGAGCGAAATGCTGAGCCAGCATGGCCCCCACCCAGCGCGCGAAACCTCGGTCAGCAATGATGGCACTGTCGTCTACACCTATCATGGCGTGATCCATAAGGTGATGCCGGGGAGCGAGCCGCAGCCGGTCTCGATCAAAGTGCCGGTCGGTCGAGTCGGCGGGGACATTGAGCCGGTGCCTGCCAATGGAAGCATCTCCGAGTTCGCGATCTCACCCGATGGGTCTGAAATTGCTTATGTCTTCCGCGGCGAGATTTTTGTCACGGACACGGAATTTTCTGACACGGTCCGGGTCACCGATACGCCCGGACAGGAGCGGTCTGTCTCGTTCTCCCCAGATGGAAAAACCTTGCTCTATGCCGGCGAACAAAATGGCGGCTGGGGCATTTATGAGACCAGTATTGCCGAAGACAATGCGCCGCGTTTCTCCATGTCTGTGCAGTTCGAAACCAAGGCTGTGTATGAGCCGTTCGAGGGCAATGCTTTCCAACCAGCCTATAGTCCGGACGGCGAGAAAATCGGCTTCATTGAAGACCGCGACCTGATCCGCGTGATGGACCGTGACGGCACCAATCGTCGGACCCTGTTCACGGTGGACCAAAACTATTCCTATGCCGATGGCGATATCAGCTTTGATTTCTCACCGGATTCAAAATGGATTGCGGCGGACTTTTCGCCGCGCGGCTATTATTTCTATGCCGATATCGGGCTTGCCCCAGTCGATGGCTCGGCCCCGCCTCAAGATATATCGGTCAATGGCTATCATGATGGCAGCCCAATCTGGCATTCCGGCGGCGATGTTGTGTACTGGTATTCCGACCGGTTCGGCGAACGCACGCATGGCTCCTGGGGATCGGAAGGCGACATCATGGCCGCTTTCCTCACCGAAGCCAGCTGGACCCGGTTCAACCTGACCGACCAGGAGCGTTCCGTGCTGGAAAAGAATGGCGATGGGGACGCCAAAGAGGAAGATGAAGACGGCGAGGATGAGGGCGAGGACGATGACAAAGTCGATGTTACAGCGCTGCTAAACCTGGCCGCGATGCGCGAAGACGATGCCGATATCAGCATTGACTTTGACGCCATCGAAAATCGCACCGTGCGCCTGACACCTCAATCAGCGGATCTCGCTGGCGCGGTGCTCGGGCCAGATCTTAAAAAGCTCTACTATCTCGCCGCATTTGAGGGCGGGTATGACCTTTGGGTCAATGACCTGACCAAAGGCGAAGCCAGCAAAGTGGCCCCGATTGGCGCAAACTCGGCGACGCTCGACATTTCCGAGGATGGCAAAATGCTGATCATTCTCGCTGATGGCCGACTCCACCAGGCCAAGCTCGGTGATGACATCAAAGTCAAGCCAGTTGAGATTTCGGCAGAGATGCGCCTGCGCCCGGACGCAGAACGCCTGTATATTTTCAATCACACATGGCACCAGGTCGACGACAAATTCTATGATCCGGACTTTCATGGCGTCGATTGGGAGGCGATGCAGGCCGCCTATAAACCCAAAGTGGCCGCGGTTTCCAATAATCGCGACTTCGCCGTCCTGATGTCAGAAATGCTCGGCCAGCTGAATGCCAGCCATACCGGCATGTATTATAATGGCGGCAATGGCATGGCCGATGATTCCACTGCAGCGCTCGGCGTTATCTTTGACTTGGATGGCGGTGAGGGCTTGCGAATTGGCGAGATCCTGCCAGACGGCCCGCTTGATCGGGACGCCCTCAATATCACTGCTGGCGACCGCATCACGGCGATAGATGGCGAGTCCATCACCGGACGTCAGAACGCGTTTGAGCTGCTCAATCGCAAGGCGGGAGATCGCGTGCGTTTGACCTTGGATGATGGTCGGACGATTGCCGTTCGAACCTATTCGCGACGTGATGAAGCCGGAAAGCTCTATGATCGCTGGATCGATCGTCGCCGGGCAATTGTTGAAGCGCGTTCGAATGGCCGCGTCGGCTATGTCCACATTCGGTCTATGAATGATGCCGGCTATCGGCAGATCTTCGCGGACCTGTTCGGACAAAACTTTGCCAAGGAAGCCGTTATTGTTGACACGCGCTTCAATGGCGGCGGTTGGTTGCATGATGATCTGATCACACTGCTCGATGGGGAATCCTATTTCAATATGCGGGCACGCGACCGGATCGTCTCGGGCGCCCCAGAGGAGCGCTGGACCAAACCATCAGCCGTGGTCATGAATGAAGGCAATTACTCCAACGCCCACATGTTCCCCTATGCCTATGATCTGTTCGAACTCGGCAAGACGATTGGCATGCCGGTGCCTGGCACCGCCACCGCCGTATGGTGGGAAGGGCAAATTTCCGGAGATCTCGTCTTCGGCATTCCACAATTGCCGGCACTGGATCAACAAAACCGCCCGCTGGAAAACCAGGAATTGCAACCAGACATCCTGGTCGACAATCCACCACAACTGGCACAAACCGGTCGTGACCTGCCGCTTGAAGCGGCGGTTGATTCTCTGCTTTCGGAGCTTGGCTCCGAATAGAGTTTGGGCACAGTCTTATGGACCGAATTCAAATAGCCGCTCCCGCCGGGGCGGCTATTTTTTTGGGTGGCAGACGACGGGCAGCCAAGAATAGCCTTTAACGAAAGAGCTTGAAACGCGGCTCGGCTCGTCGAGAACTTCCACATGCTCAAATCGCTCCAGGATCTCTTCCCAGAGGATCCTTAATTGTAATTCCGCCAGGCGGTTGCCGACACAGCGATGGATGCCGAAACCGAAGGAAACATGATTGCGCGCCTGTTTGCGATCAATGATCAGCTTGTTCGGGTCTTCTTCCCAGAAGCTTTCATCGCGATTACCCGAGACATACCACATCGCAACCTTATCGCCCTTACGGATCAATTTGCCATGCATCTCGACATCTTCAAGCGCGGTCCGGCGCATATAAGCGAGCGGGGTTTGCCAGCGAATAATCTCTGACACCATATTCGGGATCAGGTCCGGATTGGCCTTCACTTTTTGATACTGGCCTGGGAATTGATTGAGCGCATAGACCCCGCCCGACATCGAATTGCGGGTCGTATCATTGCCACCAATGATCAACAGCAAAACTGTCCCCAACAGCGCGATCGGATCCAAATCCTTGGTCGCTTCGCCATGCGCGAGCAAGCTCATCAAATCATCTGCCGGCGCAGACTCTTTTCGATCGTGAAATATTTGCCAGAAAACCTGTCCACATTCGGTCAACTCTTTGCGCCATTGTTCCATACCCCCCGGACAAATGTCTGGATCCGACGGATTGGTCGTAATGTCAGACCAATGGGTCAGCTCACGACGGCGCTCCTGAGGATAATTGAACAGCGTTGCCAGCATCATCGCAGTGAGTTCGATCGAGACCGCATGCACCCAGTCGAACGGTTCATTGGTGGGCAGCGAGTCGAGGACCGTTTGCGTGCGTTTTCGGATCAAGGGCTCATAGTCGCGCAAGGCGGTAGGGGCGACGGCGGGTTGCGCGACCTTGCGCTGGGCCGAATGAAGCGGCTCATCTGAAGAGATAAAGCTCCTTCCAACCAGGGTCTCGGTCATATTGCTGAGTGTAATCCCCCCATGGCTGGCATCTGACGAGAATCTTCTATGATCGGAATCGACAGCAACAATGTCGCGATGGCGGGTGATTGACCAATAAGGTCCAAAGAAACTGTCGGGCGTCAGATGCACCGGGTCTTCCCTGCGCAGCCGCTCGAACCGATCCCACATCTTGTTCTGCCGCCAAATCTCGGTATCGGCGAAATCAATCTGATCAAGGGACAGCTCATCCGCCGGAGGCACGCGGTCTCCGCGTTCGAGATAACCCGGATGGGCCGGGACCTTGTAACTCAATTTGGGGCGTAGAAGGGTTTTGCCCGATTGAACGGCTGTGTCGGCCATGTGCATCACCTCCAGATCCGGCCCAAATCGGGCAGTCTGGAGATAGGGTATGGATTTTTTGGCGCGGAAGGAACCGAAAACGCGCTTCGACACACGGTTCCGTCGCGCCATGACCGGCAGAGCGGGACCCATCTCGTCAGAAAACAAACGTAATAATATTCAATAATAACAGGCAGTTATCAGCGTTTTGCCGTCAGGCGACGGCACAATTCGTCTAATTGTTCAAGATCGCCATATTTGATCCGCAACTCGCCGCCCTTAAGGCCCTGGCGAATGTCGACTTTCAAGCCGAGCACCCGCGCCAAATCGCTCTCCAGGGCCTCCGTGTCGACATCCTTGTCGTGCTGTTGCACTTTTTTGGCGACCGTATCGAGCGCGCCGCCATCTTTGAGACGCTTGACCAAGGACTCGACTTCACGAACCGACAGACCTTTCGCAACCGCCATGTCGACCACCGGATCCGGATCCGGCGCGCCAAGCGCCGCCCGGGCATGCCCGGCCGAAATTCGGCCCTGACGCAAATGTTCCCGCGCTGACTCGCCGAGATTGAGCAACCGCATTGTATTCGCAATATGAGCCCGCGACTTGCCGACGCTTTCGGCCAGGTTCTCCTGGGTTCGCCCAAAGCGCTTGATCAAGGCGCCATAGGCTTCGGCTTCCTCAATCGGGTTGAGGTCTTCACGTTGAACGTTTTCGATAATCCCGACTTCGAGCAATTGTAGCTCGTCCATATCGCGGACCACTGCAGGAATGGTTGTCAGGCCGGCCCGCTGAGCGGCGCGCCAACGCCGTTCGCCGGCAACGATCTGAAACTGGTTCGGCGCATCTGGATCCGGCCGAAGCAAGATGGGCTGCAAGACACCACGCGTTTTGATCGAGGCGGCGAGTTCTTCAAGTTCAGCTTCAGAAAAACTCCGCCGCGGCTGAGCCGGGTTCGGACGGATGTCTGAAACAGCGAACTCCGGAACGTTTCCTGAGGGCGCGTCCGTGGTGCGCGGTTCATCGGGCGCGGGCGCGAGGCCAACGCCTTCGACTTCGCCGATCAGCGCTGAGAGGCCTTTGCCGAGCCGGCTTTGTTTTCCCCGGGATGGATCTGGCGACATATCTATCCTCGAAGCGCGCGTTCACGCTGCAGCATTTCTGAGGCAAGGCGAATGTAAGCTTCGCTGCCCGGGCAACGATAATCATACAGCAATGCCGGCTTGCCGAAGCTAGGCGCCTCAGACAGACGAACATTTCGCGGGATCACTGTGTTGTAGACTTTCGCGCCGAGCACTGAGCGCACCTCATCCGCCACTTGGTCGGAGAGATTGTTGCGACGATCATACATGGTCAGCACCACGCCTTGGATGTCGAGATCCGGGTTGAGGCCGCTGCGCACAAGTTCGACCGTTTTTAAAAGCTGGCTCAAGCCTTCCAAAGCCAGGAACTCGCATTGCAGCGGGACCAGCAATGAGTCCGCCGCCGTCATGGCATTGATGGTCAGGGCTGACAAGGAAGGCGGGCAATCGATCAGGATATAATCATACTCGGTTTTGCCGCGGGCCTGCGCTTCCTGGACATAAGTGCGCAGCGCATTGCGCAAGCGATAAGATCGGTGCGGGTCGCTCGACAGTTCCGTTTCGACCCCGGCCAGGTTCTCATCGCCGGGGACAATATCGAGGCGCGGCACCAGAGTGTTGAGAACCGCATCACCGAGAAATTCATTGTGGACAACCACATCATACGTGGTGAGCTGACGTTCCGGACGGGTAATTCCAAGCCCGGTTGAGGCGTTTCCCTGGGCATCGAAATCGATCACTAGGACTTTCCGGCCGACAGCGGCGAGGGCCGTGCCGAGATTGATTGACGTGGTCGTTTTCCCGACCCCGCCTTTCTGATTGGCAATCGCGAGAATGCGAGTGTTAGGAGTCGACACGTGAAACCTCCGAAATCTTCAAAATAGCCCCATCCCCGGTCACACTGGGAATCGCTTCATAAGAGAATCTCCAAGATTCCTGCGCCGCCGTCAATTCCTCTTGCCAGCGGCGGCCTTTTGGAAAAACGCCATAAGCCCCGTTTTTGAACCAGGGCGCCGCATATTCTAGCAATTTTGGTAGCGGCGCGAAGGCGCGCGCCGTGACACAATGGGCTTTGTCAGGGTTAACCGCCTCGACCCGAGCCTGGATGACTTTGGCATTCAAATCCGCTGCCTGAACCGCCGCGCGCAGAAAGGCGCATTTCTTTCCGACGCTCTCAATCATGGTCATATGGGACTCCGTAGACGCGAATCCCGCAGCCAGAATCAGTGCCGGGAAGCCAGAACCGGATCCCAAATCAACGGTCAGCCCCGGATCCGGGATCAGATCGAAGAGCTGCCAGGAGTCCAGAACATGGCGGCGCCAGACCTGATCAAATTCGGACGGCCCGATCAGGTTGATTTTGTGCCGCCAGGCATCGAGCTCATCAACGATCCGGACGATCCTCTCCAATGTTTCACGTGAAACATTTGTCTCGGATTGGAATTGCGCTGGGCCAAATCCGTCGCGATCAGTCATTCGCTACGCGCTTTCGATCCGGTCGGCGGCGGACAAAGGCGAGCAGGGCCGTCAAGGCGCCCGGAGTCATACCCTCAATTCGCCCAGCCTGACCGAGTGTGGCGGGTTGGATTTGCTCGAGTTTGGCCCGGACTTCGTTGGTCAGACCTCCAACCGCCGCATAATCGAGATCGGCCGGAAGTTTCAAAGCCTCTTCCCGCCGCAAGGCGGCAACGTCTTCCTTCTGGCGTTCGATATAGCCGGCATACATGGCTTCAATTTCCAATTGCGCCTTGATCGAACCGGACAGGGCCGCGATCTCCGGAAACGCTGATTCGATGTCAGTCATTGAGATGGTCGGATAGGCGAGATAGTCCCAGGCGCTGCGACGCTGGCCATCCTGATTGACTTTCCAACCGCGCTTCTGCGCTTCGTTCGGTGTCAGAGTCGCGGTTTGCATCAAGGTTCGACCCGTTTCGAGTTCTGAGTGTTTCACGTGAAACATTTCAGCGCGACCCGGTCCGACCAAGCCGAGCTCGATGCCACGCGGAGTCAGTCTTTGGTCGGCATTGTCTGACCGCAAAGACAGCCGGTACTCCGCGCGTGAGGTGAACATCCGATACGGCTCCGTCACGCCGCGCGTGATCAGATCATCTATCAAAACCCCGATATAGGCTTCACCTCTGTCAAACGTGGCATTGTCTTCGCCGCGCGTAAAACGCACCGCGTTCAAACCGGCGACAAGTCCTTGCGCCCCGGCTTCTTCATATCCAGTCGTGCCATTGATCTGCCCTGCCAGGAACAGGCCGGGCAGGACTTTCACTTGAAGACCGAAGTCCAGGGCCCGCGGATCGACATAATCATATTCAATCGCATAGCCGTATTCGAGGATCTCGACATTCTCCAATCCCTCAATCTTTCGGACAAAGGCATCCTGGACGTCCCGTGGAAGCGATGTCGAAATCCCATTTGGATAGACCGTGTCATCCTCCAAGCCTTCCGGTTCAAGGAAGATCTGGTGGCGGGTCTTATCGGCAAAACGATGGATCTTGTCTTCGATGGAGGGGCAATAGCGCGGGCCACGCCCGGCAATCGCCCCTGAATAGACCGCGGATTGATTGATGTTCTCAGCGATGATCGCGTGCGCCTCTGGATTGGTATAGGTGATCCCGCACGCAATCTGCGGCACATGGATTTGGCTGTTCGCGAAAGAAAATGGGATCGGAACATCATCAGCGGGCTGCATCTCCAACCGATCCCAGTCGATCGTATTGCCGTTCAAGCGCGCGGGTGTCCCGGTTTTCAATCGCCCTATGGGCAGATCAAGCGCGTAGAGCCGCTCGGCGAGGCCAATCGCTGGTTTCTCCCCGACGCGGCCCGCCGGAATGCGTTCGGCGCCGCGATGGATGATGCCTTTCAAGAAGGTCCCGGTCGTGATGACCACCGCGTCGCTTTTGTAAGTTGAGCCCGATTCCCCAATCACGCCTGCGACAATTCCGTTTTTGACGAGCACGTCCTCAACGCCATCCGCAATGACGTCGAGATTGTCGTGATTGAGGATCTCTTTTTGCATCGCCTCGCGATACAGTTTCCGATCAATCTGCGCCCGTGGCCCCCAGACCGCAGGTCCTTTCGAGCGATTGAGCATCCGGAATTGAATACCCGCCTGATCGGCGACGCGCGCCATCAAGCCATCGAGCGCATCGATCTCGCGTACGAGATGGCCTTTCCCCAATCCGCCAATCGCCGGATTGCATGACATCTCGCCGATGGTTTCGATTTTATGTGTGATCAAAGCCGTCCGCGCGCCCATACGCGCAGCCGCAGAGGCGGCTTCACAACCGGCATGGCCGCCGCCGACCACGATCACATCAAAATCCAGAGCCGTGCTCATCTCTCAGACCTCACTTTCGAGGCCTCATATAATATTGTGCGCGGGAGAAACAGACTATTTGCCGATGCAAAAGGAAGAAAACACAGCCCCGAGCACCATTTCAGGATCGACATGCCCGGTCAGCGTTCCGAGCTCTCGACTCGCGAGGCGAACTTCTTCGGCCGTAAACTCAGCCCCCGCACCTTGCGCCATATGTTCACGGGCACGGTCGAGATGTTGTCGCGCGCGCTCAATGCCTTGGCGATGACGGGCCCGGGTGATCATCGGGGCGGTCAAACCCTGGGTCATGCCCTTGAGGCGCGAAACAATCGCCTGTTCGACCTGCGCAACTCCCTCGCCATCCTTTGCGCTGATCACCATTGTTTCACGTGAAACATCCAGACGTGCGACCAGGTCTGACTTGTTCGCGACGATCAGATCGCCGGGTTTGACCTGTGCGACATCAAAGGAGTCCCGGGCATCATAGAGCCAGATGCGCAAGTCCGATTCGGCGGCCGCCTTCTCGGCGCGCCGGACACCCTCAGCTTCAACCCTGTCCGTGGTTTCGCGCAAACCGGCTGTATCTGACAGCCAGACCAGATAGCCGCCCATGACCAGTCGCACTTCGACAATATCGCGGGTCGTACCGGGGATGTCGGTGACGATCGCCGCATCGCGTTTGGAAAGTTGATTCAACAGGGTGGATTTGCCGGCATTCGGTTTTCCGAGGATCGCGATCTTGAAGCCATCGCGGATACGCTCGGTAATATTGCCCTCGGCCAACGCATGATTGAGGTCAGCGACCAGCGCCTCGAGCCGGTCGCTGACCGGGCCATCGACGCGATCTGGCGCGTCTTCTTCATCGGGAAAATCGATGCTCGCCTCCAGCAAAGCGAGGCAGTCTGTTAATTGCCCGCGCCACCTAGAATACAAATCTTCAAGCGCGCCATCCATCTGTTTCAAGGCTTGACCCAATTGGGCTTCGCTTTCAGCGTCGATCAGATCGGCCACGGCCTCGGCACGGGTCAGATCCATCTTGCCGGCCTCGAATGCGCGGCGGGTGAATTCTCCCGGATCGGCTAATCGGGCGCCCGCAGCCATGATCGATTGCAGCGCCAGTTCGGTAATCATCCGGCCGCCATGCAAGGACAGCTCAAGCGTGTCTTCGCCCGTATAGCTGTTGGGACCCGGCATATATATGGCTAGACCGGAATCAATAAGGGCTCCGGCGGCATCCCGGAGATCGACCAGAGTCGCCCGCCTTGGCGTTAAACTCTTGATTGATAAACGTTTTTCGATGATTTGACTGGTGGAAGGACCTGAAATCCGGAGCGTCGCAATCGCCGCTGGCGGTTGTCCCGTGGCAAGTGCGCAAATCGTGTCCTGGCGCAAGGCCATGCCTAGTTCTTCATGGCCTCGAAGAATTCATCATTCGTCTTGGTCTGCTTGAGTTTGTCCAAGAGGAATTCGATCGCATCGGCCGTCCCCATCGGATTTAGAATCCGACGTAAGACATAGATTTTCTGGAGCTGGACCTTGTCGGTGATCAGCTCTTCTTTCCGGGTGCCGGACTTCATAATATCGATGGCTGGGAAGGTCCGCTTGTCGGCAACTTTGCGATCAAGCACGATTTCAGAGTTACCGGTGCCTTTGAATTCTTCAAAGATAACCTCGTCCATACGCGAGCCGGTATCGATCAAGGCGGTTGCGACAATTGTCAGGGAGCCGCCATTCTCAACGTTGCGCGCCGCCCCGAAGAACCGTTTCGGACGTTGCAACGCATTGGCATCCACACCGCCTGTCAGGACTTTGCCGGAACTTGGAACAGAGGTGTTATAAGCACGGCCCAAACGGGTAATCGAGTCGAGCAAGATGACCACATCCCGGCCATGCTCGACCAGGCGCTTGGCTTTTTCGATGACCATTTCCGCCACCGCCACGTGACGGCTGGCTGGCTCGTCAAAAGTGGACGAAATCACTTCGCCTTTGACCGAGCGCTTCATGTCGGTCACCTCTTCGGGACGCTCGTCGATCAGCAGAACAATGAGATAGCATTCCGGATGATTCTCTTCGATGGATGCCGCGATGTTCTGGAGCAAGACCGTCTTACCGGTCCGCGGCGGCGCCACGATCAAGGCGCGCTGACCTTTCCCGATCGGCGACACGATATCGATGACACGGCCGGAGCGATCTTTTTTCGTCGGATCCTGGCCTTCCATGAGCAGTCGCTCTTCAGGATAAAGGGGGGTCAAATTGTCAAAGTGGACTTTCTGACGTGCTTTTTCCGGGTCTTCGAAATTGATCGAGCTGACATCGGTCAGGGCGAAATAGCGTTCATTCTCACCCGGCTCTGCAATCGGGCCTTCAACCGTATCGCCGGTTTTAACACCGGCTTTTTTCAGGACCTTTGGGCTGACATAAATATCATCCGGGCCGGCAAGATAATTCGACTCCGGCGAGCGCAGGAACCCGAACCCGTCTTGCAAGACCTCAACCACACCGCGGCCAATGATCTCGACTTCCTGTTCGGCCAATTCTTTGAGAATGGCGAACAACATGTCCTGCGTGCGCAGTGAAGATGCGTTCTCGACATCCAGCATTTCGGCATAAGCGAGGAGATCGGTGGGGGATTTGGCTTTGAGCTCGCGCAGATAGACTTGGGACGGGAGATCAATTTCGGGTGCGGTATCAGGCATGAGGTGCCGGTATCCAATTATAAGTATGGGAAAATGTAGGGCCCAGAACGGGCGGTGCGCCGGACGGCGACTTGCCCTGCATATGAGCAAAACCTGCCCTTTGGTCAAGAGCCTTGACTGTGAAGGCTCAGAAAGGTTTGACCACCGCGAAGATGACGACGCCAATCATGATCACAAATGGCAACTCGTTCAGCATTTTCAGGGTCCTTGGGCTGACTGCTTCACTGCCGGCATCGATTTTTCGGCCGATAGAAACGAAATATCCATGCACACCGCTCAAGATCAAGACGAGCGCCAGCTTTGCATGCATCCATCCGCTCGAGAGCAGGGTTTGATTCAAGAGCAGCATGGTGATGCCGAGTGCCCAAACAATGAGGAGCGCTGGGGTCAGAATAATTCTCCGCAGCCGCGCTGACGCATCCTTCATGGTTTCAAATAGCTCGTCGCCTGGCTTCGATTTGAGCTGATGCAATTTATAGCGGGGAAAGATCAACAGGCCGGCCATCCAGGCAATCACGAAGATGACGTGAATGGCTTTGATCCAGATATAAAGCGACATCGCTTAGCTGTGCTCCCGCACCAATTGGACCACACGCTCAACGTGAGGGATCGGGGTCTCCGGACGAACCCCATGGCCAAGATTGAAGATGTGGGGTCGGCCTTTATAGGCGCCCAGGATTTCGCGCACTCGGCGATCCATAGCTTCGCCACCCGCGATTAATAGGACCGGATCCAAATGGCCCTGAACCGCGATCGTTTCTGGAACCGCTTTGACCACATGCGCAGGGTCGATGGCTGTGTCCAAGCCTATGCCATTGATTGGCACCTGGCCCGCATAAGATCCGATCATGGTTCCAGCGCCGCGCGGGAATCCAATGATCGGCACCGTCACGCCAAGTTCGCGCAAGCGATTGACCAGAGCTGCATTCGGCTCGACGACGAGCGTCTGGAACAGGTCTGACGGCAAGCCTTCTGCCCACGATTCAAAGATCATCAAAGCATCAGCGCCAGCTTTGACCTGCGCGGCGAGATAATGGGCTGAGATCTCGACCAGGCGAGCGAGGAGTTTCTCTAACAGGTCCGGTTTAGAATAGGCCCAGCCACGCGCCGAGCTTTTATCTGTGCCGCCGCGGCCCTCAATAGCGTAAAGGGCGACCGTCCAAGGCGCCCCGCAAAATCCGATCAGAGCTTTGTCATCTGCTAATCCAGCGCGCACGCGTTCTACGGTTTCATAGACCGGCGACAGGCGTTGAACCGACGTCTCGGCCGATGTGCGGGTGAGGTCGGCCTCGGTTTCCACGGTTTCGACAATTGGACCCACACCTTTTTCGAACCGTACATCTAGACCCATGGCATCCAGGACGAGCAGAATGTCGGCGAACAGGATCGCGGCATCCATATCATAGCGCCGGATCGGTTGAAGCGTCGCCTCTGTCGCCATGGAAGGAGAATAACAAAAGTCGAGAAAGTTCTTTGCCTGGGATCGGAGCTCCAGATATTCCGGCAAATGCCGTCCGGCTTGTCGCATCATCCAGAGGGGAACTGGGGAACTCGGCTTTCCGCTAAGAACCTGAAGAAACCGTGATGCACTGCGCTCAACCATAGAAAAATCACCAACCCAAAAAATTACCTGAAAGGCCTTATCATTATTAAGCGGTGAGTCTCGTGGAAAATCTCATTTGGGTGTAATTGTCCCACTGAAATGCACAGGCATTCCCCAATTCGGCGCACGATTAAGACTTCATTAACCATCTGAAAAAAGGGTAAATTTTGAGTTAATTTCGGGTCAGAACGGATGTTTGGAACAGGCTAACAACAGGGGGAGTCAGATTCGTCCAATTGTGCGATTCAGAGTCGGATTCGAGGCTTAAATGACATTTCCACAACACATCCACAGGGCTTGTCGAATTCGTATCGCTCCGGCAGAGACTTTTTAAAACGTGTCAGGACGAATATGCGGCTTGCAATCTATTTTAATGTCCACCTGGTTTCGGACTCGACGGGCGAGACGCTGAACGCGGTGATGCGGGCAGCGGCGGCGCAATTCGATCGCACCATCCCCTTGGAACACAATTATTATTTGGTCCGTTCCGAACGCCAGCTTGATCGCGTGATGGCGGAGATCGAGGCGGCGCCCGGGGTCGTCTGGTATACAATCTCGGATGAGAACCTGCGTCGTAAGCTGGAGCAGTTTTGCCGGCAGCGTGGGATCCAGACCCTGCCAGTGCTCGACCCATCCATCCATATGTTGTCGCGGCATTTGGGGATTGCGGCGAGTGAACGCATTGCCGGCCAACACGCTCTCAACGAAGATTATTTCCGGCGCATTTCGGCGATTGATTTCGCTCTCAATCATGATGATGGCCAGAATGTCACCGGGCTGGTCGATGCCGATGTTGTTTTGCTTGGGGTGAGCCGGACCTCGAAAACGCCGACGTGCGTCTATCTGGCAAATCGCGGGGTTAAGGCCGGCAATATTCCCTTGGTACCTGGTATTCCGCTGCCAAGCTTGGTCGAGGAGCTGGAGGTGCCGATGGTGGTCGGGCTTAAAATCGGGGTCGAGCGCCTGCTGCAGATTCGCAATCAGAGGCTTCGCTCGCTGAATGAGGTTTCCAAAACCGACTATGTCGATGAGGAAGCAGTTCGCGCCGAAGTGACCGAGGCCAGCCGCCTGTTCCAGCGCAATAAATGGCCGGTGATTGATGTGTCGCGGCGCAGCGTCGAAGAAACCGCCGCCGCCATCCTCAATAAGTTAAATGAACGCCGAGGCTTCGTTTGATGAGTGGGATTGTGTTAGCGTCCGGCAGCGCCAGCCGCCGTGCTCTTTTGTCTGGGGCGGGAGTCGAAGCCCGGTCGATTAAACCGAATGTCGATGAAGACACAGCCAAGCAGGCCATGCGAGCGCAGGGCGTGAGCGTTCGCGACCAAGCGATGCAGCTGGCAGAATTGAAGGCGATCAAAGTGTCCCGCGCCGAGCCTGGTCTTGTGATTGGTGGCGACCAAATGCTCAATCTGGACGGCGCGGCCTTCGACAAACCGGCCAATCTTGATGACGCGGCCAACCATTTGCGTCGGCTCTCCGGGAAATCCCACACGCTTGAGACCGCGATCCTGATTGCCGAAAATGGCGAGCCCGTCTGGCGCTATCTGGCGCGCCCGAAATTGACCGTGCGTCCGCTGAGCGAGGCGTTTATCGGGCGTTATATCGAAACCTGTGGCGAAGCCCTGCTGAGCACGGTCGGTGCCTATCAATTGGAAAAGCTCGGGGCGCAACTTTTCTCGCGCATTGAGGGCGATTATTTTTCGATCCTGGGACTGCCTTTATTACCCTTGCTGGACTATTTGCGGACGAGGGGGATCTTGGAGCAATGACCAAGCTGCTCGGCGTGATTGGCGATCCGATCGCGCATTCCCTTTCTCCCTTGATCCATAATGGCTGGCTACGTGATCTCGGCTATGATGCGACCTATGAAGCCCTGCATGTCCGAGCCGGGGAATTCGATCCCGCGCTGAAAACCCTGTCATCTCGAAACGTTCTTGGGCTAAACGTCACGCTGCCCCACAAGCAGGCGGCCTTGGCGGCGGCGAGTGAAGTCAGTGAAGCGGCACGTAAAATTGGCGCCGCGAACACGCTGACTTATTTAGGTGCTGATAAATGGCGGGCGGACAATACCGACGCGCCTGGGTTTCTAACAGCATTAGGTTCGACAGATCCGCATACAGACGAAATTGTCGTCTTAGGGGCTGGGGGATCTGCGCGGGCCTTGATTTATGCGCTTTCGAAGACCAAACACCGGGTAAAGATCCTCAATCGAACCGTCGCGCGCGCGCAAGCATTGGCGCAAGAATTCGGTGGCGTTCAGTCTGAGTACGGATCAATAGATCACTATAAAGAGTATATCGATTCCGCAGCGATCGTGATCAATACGACCAGTATGGGACATGATGGCCACATCCTGTCTTTGCCATCGGGTGCAGATCGGCTCTTCTTCGATATATCTTATGGCAAGATCTCAGCGCCGCAATTGCTGCATGCCCAAGAGCGGGGCTGGCGCACAATGGACGGTCTCTCGATGTTGGTGGCACAAGCCGCTTTCAGTTTTCAGATCTGGTTCGGCGAGATGCCAGACATTAGATCTGGGATGCGTCGGTGCCAAAGCGCCTTGGAGGCTGTGTCATGATCATACTCGGACTGACCGGTTCGATCGGTATGGGGAAAACCGCCACCGCAAATATGTTTCGAGAGGCGGGCGTACCGGTATATGATGCTGATGCGGCTGTGCATGAACTTTACCAAAAAGGAGGGGCAGCCGTCGGACCTTTGTCCGAACGGTTTGGCGATATTGTCAAAGAAGGTGCCGTTGATCGCGCAGCGCTTCGGGCAAAAGTGGTTAATAATCCTGACGCCATGAAAGATCTTGAAGCGATCGTGCACCCGTTGGTCGGCTTGAGCCAGATGAGGTTTCGTCAGGAAGCTCTTGAATCAGAGTCACATTTTGCCGTTCTGGACATTCCTCTCCTCTATGAGACAGGGGGTGATGCGCGATGTGATTATGTCGCCGTGGTGTCCGCCCCGGCCGACATTCAGAAAGCCCGTGTATTGGCCCGCGGTGAAATGAGCGAAGCAGAGTTCGAACAGATCAAAGCCAAACAGATGTCCGACGCAGATAAACGCGCGCGGGCAGATTTCGTCATCAGTTCGGCTTTTGGTTTTGACTTTGCGCGCGCACACGTTCACTCCATTATCGACCTGATGAATTCGCTCGCCATGGAGCCAGTAGATGACTGAAAGTATTCGTGAGATTGCGTTCGATACTGAGACCACAGGGCTCGAGTGGGACAAGGATGATCGCATCATCGAATTGGGGGCGGTCGAACTGATAAATCATGTGCCGACCGGCAAAACGTTTCAGACTTATATCAATCCTGGCCGGGCTGTTTCAGAGGCGACGATTCGTATCACGGGGATTACGGATGCCGATCTGGTCGACCGCCCGCCGTTTGAAGATCCATCCATTGTCGATGCGTTCCTCGACTTTGTTGGTGATGCCATCCTGGTCGCCCATAATGCGAAGTTTGACCGCGGCTTTCTGAACATGGAGCTTGCGCGATGCGGCAAGGCGCCGATCCCCGAACCGCGTTGGGTCGACACAGTGGCGATCGCCCGTAAGAAGTTCCCGGGCGCGCCTGCCAGCCTGGATGCCTTGTGCAAACGGTTCGAGGTGAATGCCGAAGCGCGCACCTATCACGGTGCGCTGCTCGACAGCCAATTGCTCGCCGAGGTCTATTTGGAATTGCTGGGCGGTCGGGCGCATCGCTTTGACTTTGGCGGCCAAAGCGAAGCCTTGGCTGGTCACCGCGCGCCTGCGCAGCAGCGCCCCGAACCACGGGTCGTCAGTGTTGATCAGGATGAAGCCGCGATCCACGCCGAGTTTATTGAAACGCTCGGCGAAGACGCGATCTGGAAGCGCTACGCCTGAGGCTCAGCCGGGGTTGAAGCTGCCGCTTGTTCCTGAGCGGCGGCCGCGGCGCGCTGTTTTTGCGTTGCGTAAAGCTGACCGAAATCCACCGGATCAATCCGCAATGGTGGGAACCCGCCTTCAGATGAAACATCGGCGATAATCCGGCGCGCAAACGGGAATAGGATTCGCGGGCATTCAATCAAAAGGATCGGTTCCATATCAGCGGCGGAAAAGCCCTGCAGTTGGAATTGGCCAGCATAATCCATCTCGAGCAGGAATAATGCCGTGTCCGGAGTGCCCGCGCGGGCCTTCAATTTCAGGGTGACTTCAAAGACGCCTTCATCGCCCTGTTTGGGTGTCGCGCCGACATCAATGCCGAGCTCAATATTGGGCTGATCTTGAACCGTCGCCCCCGGATTTTCGAAGGAAAGATCCTTGATATATTGGCTCAATACCCGGATTGCCGGGCCGGGCTGTTGAGCATTGCCTTGAGGCGGTGTCGCCATGTCTGGTGTATCAGTCATTGAAATTCACTCTAACGCTTAGGATTACTGGCGCGTAACATGTGCCACAAAGTGGCGCAACGGTGGGTGGCACTTCCGCGAAAGCACCTATATGAGAGGCAGGAACCCTGTTAAAAGAGCATATAATGTCCTCTTCGATGATTGAATTTCTAGTTTTGGCGGCAATCGCCTTGTTTGTTGGCTGGCGATTATTTGTCACGCTCGGCCAGGATGAGGGGCCGCCTGAAGGCCGTAACCGCATGCCGTCGCCGGCCCCGAACCCGACGCCATCCTCCCGTGCACCGAGCGGCGGCGATGTGGTCGAGCTGCGCCCGTCTTTCACGGGACCTGCAGCGGCAGGGATGGAGGCGATTTATGATGCAGATAACAGCTTCGACCCACGGACGTTCATGCAGGGAGCCCGTTCGGCGTATGAAATGATCGTCGGGGCCTTCGCGCGCGGCGATCGCGACGCGCTCAAGCCGCTTCTCGACACGGATGTATATGAGGCCTGGGACGCGGCAATCACCGAGCGCGAGAAGACCGGTGCTGAAGGCATGCAGCTTTTGCGTTTGCGCAAAGCAGAAATCACCGACGCATCACTCGATGAAGACGGTATGGCGCGCGTTACAGTCCTGTACGAATCTGAACTCGGCGATGGCGAGACCACGACCAAGGCGGCGGAGCTGTGGACTTACATGCGTCAGACCAGCTCGAATGACCCAAACTGGTTGCTCGATGATGTCGATACGGCTGATTAGGCCGCATCAAAACCATACAATCGTAACTTGAGCGCGCGGCTAGAACCAGCCTAGTCTCGCTTTATGCGAATCATTGCCCTTCTTAGCGCCGCGCTGTTGGCGCTCTCCGGCTGCGTTTCGAGCTCTGACCGCATGCCGCCGCAGCCTGTGGTCACCCAAGCCCCGGTGCTGACTCCGGAGGAGTTGAATATTGCGCCCAAACCCGTGGCGTTTGAAACCTTGCCGGGTTGGGACCGCTCATCGCTTGCCCCCGGCCTGGCGGCTCTGCGGCGAAGCTGCGATGTGTTCTCCAAACGCGCTCCGGGTGCCTTACTCTCGGATAAGGCCGCCTGGGCCGGCCGTGTCGATGACTGGCTCCCGTCCTGCGCCGCTTTGGATGTGATCGAAGATGAGGGCAGTGCCCGCGCGGTGTTCCAGGCCTTGTTCACGCCGGTTGAGATTGTTGATCCGGCCGGCAATACCCGGTTCACAGGTTATTTCGAGCCGACCTATGAAGCGCGATTGCAGCCAGAGCCGCCCTTCACAGAGCCTGTGCCAGGCCGGCCAAGCGACCTCGTCACATCCTCCGGAAAAGTTTATCAGACGCTGCCCAACGGAACGCGCCGGCCTTATCCGGACCGCGCCGAGATCACGCAACGAGGCGTGCGAGCGCTGGCCTATGCACACCCTGCAGATGTCTTCTTCTTGCAGATCCAGGGCTCTGGCCGGCTGATCCTACCAGATGGGCGAACCTTGCGTGCAGTCTATGCGGCCAATAATGGCCAGCCGTTTCGATCAACTGCAAACTGGCTGCTGGCGCGCGGCTGGATTGAACGCGGCGAGGCGAATATGACCGGCATCCGCGCCTGGATGGACCGCACCTCGCCGGACCGCGCGCGCCAGGCAATGAATGCTAATCCACGCTTTGTGTTTTTTGACATCGAATCCGAAGGTGACCCGCGGCTGGGCCCGAAAGGGTCGTTCGGGGTGCCATTGACGCCGCTCGGTTCGCTCGCGGTGGATCTTGATTATCATGCTGGCGGCGTGCCCATGTTTGTTCAAACAAGCGCGCCCGGGCTGGGCGGGGATTGGTCCGGTATGCTGGTCTCACAAGATACCGGCGGGGCGATCAAAGGCCCGGTCCGCGGCGATTTGTATTTCGGCACGGGTGAGCGTGCGGGCGCGGCGGCTGATACGGTCAACGCGCCGGGGCGATTGTGGGTTTTATTGCCGCGTGCGGTGGCTGAGCGCATCCGCATGCAGAACGCGGTGCGTGCGCAGAGTGCTGGACCGATCATTCTATCGCCCTAGAACACGGTGCATGAGCCGCCGCGATCTAACCGACAAAGAAAAACGTGCCTGGTCGGCAGCGGCCCGCAATGTCACGCCCTTATCAGGTCGACGCGGCACGCCCGCAGGCAGTCCAAGGAAGCGCGACGAGGCGTCGTTCACGATGCCGGCCCCAAGCCAGGCGAAACCGTTCGCGGTGCCGCAAAACCGGCAGAATGAGCGCGGCGTGCGGCGGGGACGCCAGGCGATCTCAGCCAGTTTTGACCTGCACGGGCATACAAGGGAGTCAGCCTTTAAAGTCTTACCCGGCTTCCTGTCACGCGAGAAGGCAAAGGGGTCAAAATGCGTGATCGTGATCACAGGCAAAGGCAAATCGGGGGAAGGCATTCTGCGCCGGTCATTCCTTGACTGGTTGGAAATGCCGGAAGCGCGCGCCTTAATCAGTGGTTATGCCCCAGCGCATGCAAAGCATGGCGGTGGCGGCGCATGGTATGTGTTTTTGCGAAGACGATAGATACGAAAAGGGGCAGCCGGAAGCCGCCCCTGAACACGCCACACACTCTACTTGAGGGTGGATATATCGTCGCTTTGTTAATCAATTACGACTGTTTGGCGAGGAGATTGCGAATTTCCTCCAGCAGGACTTCCTGACGCGGCGGGGCTGGCGGTTCCGCGGGTGCCTCCTCCTCGGCCTTTTTCATCATATTGTTCATGCCCTTAATGATCAGGAACATGACAAAGGCGACAATCAGGAAGGAGATGACGGCAGAGATGAACTCGCCAATCTTGATCGTCACGGCCTCAGTGACGACAGTGCCATCTTCGGCGAGAACCGCTGGTGCCATTTCATACATCCAGCTGCCAAAATCCAAGCCGCCTAGGACCGGGCTGAGAGCTGGCAAAAAGACGCCTTGGATAAAGGCCGTGACCACGGTTGCAAACGCGCCGCCCATGACGAAACCGACCGCCATGTCGACGAGATTGCCCTTCATGGCAAACTCTTTGAATTCGTTGAACATTATATTCCCCTTTTCTCCTGTGAGACCCAAAAACCTCACCGATAAAGTGTTAGAATTCTCTAACGCCGTCAATTTTGTAGAACAGCTGTCTTTTCAGACAGTTAGCGGGATTCTGGGTCGATCCCGTCATTGACACGGGCACGCAATTCCTTGCCCGGCCTGAAAAAGGGAACGGATTTCGCGTCGACATCGACGGCTTCGCCGGTGCGCGGGTTGCGGCCTTTGCGAGCTTTTCGGTGGCGAACTGAGAAGGCCCCAAAGCCCCGCAATTCGACCCGATCGCCTCGCGCCAAGGCGTCAGCAATCTCGTCGAGGATGACGGAAACGACTTTTTCGAGGTCTTCCGGACGCAGTTCCGGATTCTCGTCAGCCAGTTTTGCGATCAGTTCGGATCTCAGCATGTCTTTGAACCTAAACGAAAAATGCGACGGAGACTAGGCCTCCGTCGCAAAATACTTAACCATTACCTGATTGTTAGGTTTGGTCTTGGGCCGGTTTAAGCTTCGTCGCTCTCAGCGGCCTTTTTCTTTGTGGTCTTTTTCTTCTTCGGCTTCTCTTCTTCGGCTGGAGCTTCTTCATCTCCACCCGTGGCCAGAGCGGCTCCGAGAATGTCGCCGAGCGAGGCGCCGCTATCGGCAGAACCATACTGAGCGACTGCCTCTTGCTCTTCGGAAATCTCAAGCGCTTTGATCGAGACACCGATACGGCGAGAGGATTTGTCGACCTGAGTGACCTTGGCATCGATCTTATCACCAACCGCGAAACGCTCAGGACGCTGTTCGCTGCGGTCACGGGACAGATCAGAGCGACGGATGAAGGCTTTCACAGCCGGATCGCCGAACTCGACCTCGATGCCGCCAGAGGCAACTTCTGTGACCGTACAGGTTACAATCGCCCCACGCTTGACGCTGGCATTGTCCGCGATTGGATCGCCGCCAACCTGCTTGATGCCGAGCGAAATGCGCTCTTTCTCAGTATCAACGTCGAGGACGCGTGCGGTAACCGTGTCGCCTTTCTGGTAGTTCTGGATCGCTTCCTCACCAGACTGTTCCCAGGAGATATCGTTGATGTGGACCATGCCGTCGAGGTCTGGGCCGAGGCCAACGAACAGGCCAAACTCTGTGATGCCACGGACTTCACCTTCGATGTCGGTACCGACCGGGTGCTCTGCCATAAAGGCAGACCATGGATTGTCCTGAGTTTGCTTGAGGCCCAGTGAAATGCGGCGCTTCTCGCTGTCCACATCCAGAACTTCAACCAGAACTTCCTGAGAGGTTGAAACGATTTTGCCTGGGTGGACGTTCTTCTTGGTCCAGCTCATTTCAGAGACGTGGATCAAGCCTTCAACGCCATCTTCCAGCTCAACAAAAGCACCATAATCGGTGATGTTGGTCACCTGGCCAGACATGCGCGTGCCAACCGTGTACTTGCTCTCGATATCGTCCCAAGGGTCGCTTTCGAGCTGCTTCATGCCAAGGCTGATGCGCTGGGTCTCTGGGTTGATCTTGATGATCTGCACTTTCACCGTATCGCCGACATTGACGACCTGGCTTGGGTGATTGACCCGCTTCCAGCTCATATCGGTGACGTGCAGGAGGCCATCAATGCCGCCAAGGTCAACGAACGCACCATAATCGGTAATGTTCTTGACGACGCCTTCGCGGGTATCGCCTTCATTCATATCGCCAACGATTTCAGCGCGCTGTTCGGCACGGCTCTCTTCCAGGATGGCGCGGCGGGAAACGACAACGTTGCCGCGGGCGCGGTCCATTTTGAGAATGGCGAAAGGCTGAACTTCGTTCATCAGAGGGCCAACATCGCGCACTGGACGGATGTCGACTTGAGAGCCCGGAAGGAATGCATTGACGCCACCAAGATCGACGGTGAAACCGCCTTTGACACGGCCAACAATCGCGCCTTTGACCGGCTCTTCCTTGTTGTAATTGTCTTCCAGACGGATCCAGCTTTCTTCGCGGCGGGCTTTGTCGCGCGACAGAACTGCTTCACCCATCAGGTTTTCGATGCGATCGAGATAGACCTCGACAATATCACCGGCTTCAGGCTGCTTTTCTTCGAGCAGGAATTCTTTCGATGCAACACGGCCTTCGGTTTTGAGGCCGACATCGAGTACGAGATAATCGCCATTGTTAGAAATGACGGTGGCTGGAACAACCTTGCCCTCTTGCAGGGTGGCGGCGCCAGCGCTGTCCTCAAACATAGAGGCAAAATCCTCAGTTGAGGGATTCATTGAGTCAGTCATGGGGTCTCCAAAAGCGCAGCATTACGGGGTTCACGGCCACAGGCACCATGCCTGACAGTCCGACGTCGCTGCGATGTCAGGGATAAGCGAGAGAGGGCTGTTAGATTTGGGTGCTTAGGACCCAGAACCCTCAGATGATTGGGCGATAACGGCATCGACCGCGGCCCGTGCTTTATCCACAGCCGCGTCTATAGTCAGATGAGTGGTGTCGATCAAGACTGAATCTACCGCTGCGATCATCGGCGCATCTTTGCGGGTCTTGTCGCGTTCATCCCGCTCTTTCAATTGCGCGATCATCTCGTCGAGCGAGAGCGTCTCGCCTTTGTCATGGAGTTCTTTCCAGCGCCGTTCCGCCCGAACCTCGACCGAAGCATCGACCCAGAGTTTTACGTCCGCATCGGGGCAGACCACGGTGCCGATATCGCGGCCATCTAAGACCGCGCCCTTTGGCTGATGCGCGAAGGCGCGTTGCAGCTCCAACAAGGCGGCTCGGACCTCAGGCACCGCCGCGACTTTAGACGCGGCTTGGCCGGCCTCGGCCGTGCGCAACTGGTCTTCAGAATAATCATTGAGATCGAGCGTGCGCGCGACCTTCGCCAGCGCCGCAGGATCGTCAAAGTCCGTGTTTTTGTTCATCGCAGCGACGCCGGTGGCGCGATAGAGGCGGCCGGTATCCATGTGCGGCAGGCCGTACCAACCGGACAGGCGCTTGGCGATCGTGCCTTTGCCAGAGGCGAGCGTGCCATCAATGGCGATGATCATGGCTGGCCCTCCGAAATATCCGCTCCAAGTTCTGCCATATGCGCCATGAAGTCCGGATAGCTCGTCGCAATCATGGCGGCATCATCGATTGAGACCGGATTTTGCGCCGCAGTGCCCATGATGAGGGCGCTCATCGCGATGCGGTGATCATGATGGGTTTCGACCAGGCCGCCACCCGGCACATTGCCAGCGCAGCCTTCAACGATAAAGCCGTCCTCGGTTTCCTCGACTGCGACGCCATTGACGCGCAACATGGCGACAACAGCTTTGATCCGGTCGCTTTCTTTGACGCGCAGCTCGGCCGCGCCCTTAACCACGGTCTTGCCCGAGGCAAAGGCGGCGAGGACGGCAAGGATCGGGAACTCGTCAATCATACTGGGCACAAGATCGACCGGTATCGCTGCGCCACGCAGGTCGGCACTCTCAAAGCTCATATCGATCAGGCGTTCGCCTGCCGCGGTGCCGATATCTTCGGCACCAACAGGCGCGCCCATCAAAGCTGCTGCGCGATAGAACCCATCGCGCGTTTCGTTCGACATCATGCCTTCGACGACCACGCCGCCGCGCGGGGAGATCATGGCTGCCGCGGCGAGAAATGCAGCTGAACTCGGGTCGCCCGGGACAATTGTTTCCTGGGCGACGAGAGATTGGCCTCCCTCAATCGACACCAGGTTGCCGGCGCCTTGTCGTTGGCTTTTTACCTCAGCCCCGAAGCCGCGTAGCATGCGTTCGGAATGATCCCGCGTGATCCGGCTTTCAGTCACAGTCGTGGTACCTTCAGCATTCAGACCTGCCAGCAGGATGCAAGATTTGACCTGGGCCGAGGCGTGTGGCGGGGTGTAAGAGATAGCGTTCAAATCGCTGCGCCCTTGCAATGTCAAAGGCAAACGTTGGCCGTCACTTGCCTCATAAGTCACGCCCATTTCGGACAGGGGGTCGAGGACCCGGCCCATCGGGCGACCTGACAGGCTCGCATCGCCGATGAACCGGGCGCGGATGGGATAGCCGGCGACCACGCCCATCATCAGGCGTGAGCCGGTGCCAGAATTGCCAAAGTCGAGATCTGTGCTCGGGCTTTGCAGGCCGCGCTTGCCAACGCCTTCGACGCGCCAGGCGCCGTCGCCAACGCGCTCCACTTGCGCGCCGAGGGCGGCCATGACCCGGCCTGTATTCAGGACGTCTTCGCCTTCGAGCAGACCGGAGATTTCAGATGTGCCCGAGGCCAGGCCGCTAAGGATGAGCGCGCGGTGGCTGCATGACTTATCGCCAGGCGCACGCAGTGTTCCGGCGATCTGTTTCACCGGACGGGAAGTCCACACCATGTTTCAGGGGTTTCCTTTAGTTACAGTACCTAGCGAAAAGCGCTTTGACAGGCGCAAGCGTTTCTGGCAAGCGCGCCTGCAATGAATTTCTCACCAATGGATGAAAAATATGGCTGATCCAGAACTTGGCACAAAACAGGTTTGCCCGAGCTGCGAGTCTAAATTCTACGACTTGAACAAGCGCCCTGCGACGTGTCCGAAGTGTGGACATTCCTTCGATCCGGCTGATGAGTCGGCCCAGGCGACGAAGACAAAGGTCCGCACGGCGGCGGCAAAAGAAGCGGTTCCTGAGGATGATGACGAGGATCTGGAGGAAGAAGAAGCGACCAAGGCAGCCGAGGCGGGCGGTGATGATGAAGAGGAATCTTCTGAAGACGAAGCCAAGGAACTGGGCGGCGATGAGGATGAAGTGGTTCTCGACATGTCTGGCGGCGACGAAGACGATGATGCCGCGCCCGGGAAAATGCCCGCCGGCTTCAGCGAAGATGGCGTCGACGATGACGATGATGATGAAGACGGCGACGATATCGACCTGGATGAAGAGTTCGACCTTGGCGACGATATCGATCTTGACGATGACAATGAGCTCGGCGAGCCCGATGCGGATGACATCGAACCTGAGGGCGATGATAAATAGGACTTGATTGGCGGGCCTGGAAACTTTATGCCCGCCTTTCCCTTGAAGATGGGGCCATAGCTCAGTTGGGAGAGCGCTTGCATGGCATGCAAGAGGTCGTCGGTTCGATTCCGTCTGGCTCCACCACGCTTCGCCCGTTGGGCTTCGCGTGGCACAGCCGCGGGACGACCAACACGAAGCGTGCCCGGCGAAGCTGAAAGCGAAGACGGGCCGGAGCCTGTCAATGTGGTACGTCTATATCCTGCGCAGCACTGAATATCCTGAGCGAGAATACGTGGGGTTTACCGCTGATCTGCGGAAGCGGTTACTGGACCACAATTCTGGTAAGTCTGCTCACACCTTAAAATATGCCCCTTGGGACTTAATTTGGTATTGCGCCTTTGGGGACAAGCTTCAGGCACTCGATTTTGAAAACTATCTTAAGTCTCATTCGGGTCGGGCATTTTCAAAAAAGCGGCTTGTCCCGTCACGACAATAGCCGCGGGACTCTTAGGGCCTCATCGCTGCAAATATCGCTGAAAAGGTCAGATCCAGCGACTTCGAAGGATCCTTCTCCGTGCGCAGCTGATACAGCGCCGCCTCGGCCACCAGCGCATTGAGCATGCGGATCAGGAGGTCATCATCCGGGGGTGCAATTTCGCCGGCTCCTTTTGCCTTCTCCAGGAGCCGTTTGATCGGTGGATTGCTCGCCTCCTCTTCAATCTGCTTTGATCTCTGTTCGCCAAGCGCCGACGGTCCGATCTCGAACAGGATACGCGCGACGTCCGGTGACCGTACCGTGCGCATCCACTCTAAATAGGATTGCTTCAACTGTACGAGCGGCGAACCGGTGCGCTCAACCCGCGCCACGGCGCGGTCAATCGCGGCTCGGGACTCGTGTTCATAAAGCGCCTCGATGATGTCCGCCTTGCTGCGGAAATGGTGATAAAGCGCGCCTTTGCTCAAGCCCGTCTCTGACAGGATTTGCTGGGTCGTCGTGGCATCATAACCGCGCTCCAGAAACGAAGCGCGGAAGGCCGCCAGCAATTTTTGCCGGGTTGAATCAGATCTTTGCTGCTGGGTCGCCATGGCTCCCCTTTACAGGCTTGCCAAAAAATGTAAACAAACCGTCGGTCGGTTTATAAATTTGGAGCAAACAATGTCCTACATGGAAAACCTGGCGAGCATGATGGCGATTTGGAACACGGAAGACGCCGCTGAGCAGCGCCGATTGACCGAGCAAGCGCTCGAACACAATGTCCACTTCGTCGACCCTAATCATAATATTTTGGGTCGCGACGCGTTTCTAAAGATGGTCGCGCAGGTGCAAAGTGAGATCCCGGGCGCGGTTTATTCGCGGGCGAGCGAGGTCGACATGCAGAATAATTTCTGCCGCTATCACTGGGCGATCCATCTGAATGATGAGCTCATCATGCCCGGATTTGACGTCACCGAAGTCAATGATGCCGGCAAAATCGTAAAGGTTATCGGATTTTTTGGTCTGCACGAGCGGGCTTAATCGGTGCGTTTGGACCGGCGCGCTTTGAAGAATGTTGTCAGCAAGTCCCCCGCCTCTGTGGCATGGGCCAGATCCTGTTCGATCTCGGGTCGCCAATGACAGGTCGGCTGATCAAAGAATTTTGGCCCGTATAGAACCGCGCCGCCTTTCGGATCATCTGCGGCAAATACGAGTTTGGCCAAGCGCGCAAAACTAATCGCGCCCGCGCACATGGCACACGGTTCAAGCGTCACATAAAGATGCAGGCCGGGCAGGCGATAATTTCCAAGCTTGGCTGCAGCCAGGCGGATTGCGCGCACTTCTGCATGCGCGGTTGGGTCATGATCGGCGATCGGCTGATTATGCGCCTCTGCAATAATCTCCCCGGTCGCTGGATCCACGATCACGGCGCCGACAGGCACTTCGCCAAGCTCAGCCGCGCGACGCGCGAGCGCCAAAGCACGGCGCATGGGATCCTCAATGGTTGTCATCTCTTCCCCATCGCGCCGCATGCGCCTAAAGGCAAGCCATGCGTATCGTAGCAGGACAGTTTAAAGGGCGGCCCATCCATGCCCCGAAGAGTGATGCGACACGCCCGACTTCTGACCGGGCGCGCGAAAGCCTGTTCAACATGCTCACGCATGCCGACTGGGCGCCGGACCTTGAGGGCGCGCGGGTCATCGACCTGTTTGCCGGCTCGGGGGCGCTCGGGTTTGAGGCGATCTCCCGCGGCGCGGCCTTTTGCCTGTTCGTCGAAACCGCACATGCTGCGCGCGGCGCAATCCGCCAAAATATCGATACGTTGAACTTGTTTGGGGTGACGCGCATTCATCGACGCAGTGCCACGGAGCTTGGCGATAAACCGGCAGGTCTCGGTGCGCCCTTCAATCTCGCCTTCATGGACCCGCCTTACAAAAAAGGTCTGGTTGAGCCGTGCTTGAGGGTTTTACGCGCGGGCGCCTGGCTCGCGCAGGATGCTTTGATTGTGGTGGAAACCGCGGCCGACGAAACGCCCGACCTGGACGGCTGGGAGTGTGTTTCCGAACGCGCCATCGGCGCCGCGAAGCTCTGGTTCGTGACGCTGTCTTAGTCGTGCAGAAATTCTTTTTGCAGATCGACGCTGGAATCCCCGGTTCCGAGATATTTCGAACAAGAACCAAGCCAGCGCTCTGCCTCGGCCCGGCCTTTGTCCCGCAGATGCGTCAAGAAGGTCCAGCTGGTGTCATATTTGGTCTGCAAAGAGAGATCACGCAGCACCTGTCCGCCGCGAATGGCGTGAATGGTCAAGCGGCGATACTTCTTCACCAAGGGCTCTTTCAGCATGCCATCATCGAGGAGTTTCTGGACGAACGCGATCGCTCTCAGTTCTCCAATCAGGGACGCGTTGAAGCTAATTTCGTTCAGTCGGTCCATGATTTCAGGCACACGCCGCGGCACGCCAAGCCGTGAGATTGGGTTGAGCAGGACCAGCAGAACATCGCGTGGCGCCTTGGCATAGATCAAGGGGAACAGGCTCGGATTGCCCATATAGCCGCCATCCCAATAGGCGCTGCCATTGATTTCAACCGCTCTAAACGTCTGTGGCAGGCAGGCCGAGGCCAGGACCGCATCACGCGAGATTTCGCCATCTTGAAAGACTTTTACCCGGCCCGTTTCGACATTCGTCGCTGATAAGAAAAGATCAATCGGGGCGGCATGGACGGCCTCAAAATCAATTGCTTCATCGAGGGCATCGCGCAGCGGGTTGATGTCGAATGGGTTGAATTCGTACGGGCTGGCAATGCTGGTAAAGGCCATCGCCGCCTGAAACGGCCCGAAGGGCAGGGCGGCGAAAGGCGAGTTTGACCAGGAAAAGGCCGAAAAGGGGGCGCCTTTTTCCGAGATTGTCCGCCAATAACGTTCTAGGCTGGCTTTGGCACCATCCTCCCCGCCTTGCGCCAGACCGGCGGC
This sequence comes from Hyphomonadaceae bacterium, assembly GCA_024743315.1. Lineage (GTDB taxonomy): Bacteria > Pseudomonadota > Alphaproteobacteria > Caulobacterales > Hyphomonadaceae > Henriciella. The sequence continues at coordinate 584,807 of JANSWU010000001.1, read as the reverse complement.
AAAAGCCACCGCATTGGTGGCGCCAGCCGAGGTCGCAGTGATCGCTTTGATTGTGAGTCCGGGTTCTTCGATCAGCCGATCGAGCACGCCCCAGGTAAACGCCCCATGCGCGCCGCCGCCTTGCAGGGCAAGGCTGATCTCTCTGTCTTTCTGTTTTGGCATGACGGGCTTTCGTAGATACGCGGTCCCCATGGCACAAACTGTTTACGAGGTCTTCAAGACATTCTGTGCAATCTGCCTGCCATGCATGCGCCCGCGACCCCGGTTGAAGACTTACGCCCCGTTCCAGCGGTGGGTGTGGTCTGTCTGCGTGGTGAGGAGGTCTTGCTGATCCGCCGCGGCACCCCGCCCAAGCAAGGTGAATGGTCGCTGCCAGGCGGGCGGGTCGAGCCCGGTGAACCGGTTCGCGCAGCAGCGCTGCGGGAATTGCAGGAGGAGACCGGGGTAGAAGCGCGTTTGATCGGTTTGGTCGATGTGGTCGACGCGATCTTTGAAAACCGCGCGGGCGATCTGATTACCCGCCATTATGTGCTGGTGGATTTCGCGGCGGAATGGGTTTCTGGCACGCCGCAAGCGGGGGATGACGCTGCAGACGCACGGTTTTTTCATCTTTCGGAGCTAGGATCACTCGAAATGTGGGACGAAACGCTGCGCGTCATCCACGCCGCTGCGGCGCTCCGATCCGACGTGTGAAAGGGTGAAACATGATGTCCTGGTTGGCATCTTTACAATCTTTTTGGCCGCGTGTGCAGGAATCAGCTCCTGATCCGAGCAGCGATCCGAACAATGATCCGATTGACGCCCTGACAGAAACCACGGCGCAAGCGACCGAGGCGGCAACTGAATTTCTCGACTGGATCGGGTCTGGCGAACTTGAAGCCTTGATTGCGCTCGGCGTGGTCGTCGCGCTGACCTTGCTGCAATGGCTGGCGCGCTGGGCCATCCTGAAAGGCATTGTGAAGCTGCCCCAGAGCGATGATTATTCTTTCGCCGCCCTGTTCCATCGCGTCGTGCAACGATTCCATACTTATTTCATGATCATGATCGCGTTCGCGATCACCGATGCCATGCTGGGCTTGCCACAGGCGGTTTCGGTGATCGTGAAGATCTTCTTCGTGCTTGCCGCGATCCTGCAGATAGCTGAATGGGTTCAGGAATTCGCGGTCTCGTTCATTCGCCGCAATGTCGCGCGTTCCAGCGGTGATGCGCGGGCGCTGGCCTCGGCCTTCAACATCATCAAATGGTTCATCACGGTCGCGGTCTGGTCGGTTGCGCTCTTGCTCATCCTCGACAATGTCGGCGCCGATGTAACCGCCTTGCTCGCCGGTCTCGGTATTGGCGGCATCGCCATTGGTATTGCGGCCCAAGGCACATTCCAGGACCTGTTTTCGTCGCTTTCGATAGTCATCGATAAACCGTTCCAGGTCGGCGACACGGTGCGGTATGGTGAGAGTTGGGGGATTATTGAAGAGATCGGTCTGAAGACGACGCGCATCCGCTCAAAGTCAGGCGAGCAGATGATCATCTCCAATACCAATCTGCTCAATTATGAGATCCATAACATGCAGCGCATGGCGCGCCGGCGGATGCAGACCACGTTTGGGGTCATCTATCAGACCGATCCGGAACTCGCAGAGCGAATTCCAGAAATCGTCGCGAAAATTGTCAAGGACGTGCCGGCCGTTGATTTCGAGTTTTGCGCCATGTCGTCATTCGGGCCAAGCTCGCTGGATTTCGATCTGGTGTTCTATTCCTTGCAGCCGGATTTCAATCGCTCGGCGGCGGCGCGGTCCCGGGTCCTGTTGGCCTTGTTTCGTGGATTGCAGGAACACGGGCTCGAATTCGCCTACCCAACACAGACTCTATTCATTGAAAAAATGGGGGAGAAAGCCGCCTAAGGCTTACTCGACCGTCCAACCGCGCGGGGTTTTCTTCGCTTCCAGCGTGATCGTGCCATTCTCGGCCCGCTCTTCATAGCGGGTCTGGTGATCGTCTGACTTGGACCCGGACAGGCGCAAGATGACGGCAAAAGCGGCAAGGGCCAATCCGGCTGCAGCAGTGGCAACAGCGATCAGGCCGGCCATGAAGACGATTGCAACTGCGAGAACACCTTTCGCAAATAGGTTCCCAATTCGGCGCATCAGCGCGAACAGATTGTGTGGGAAACCATAAGGGGCGGTATGCGTGGCGGTCATTTTTATCCTCGTGAGCACTTTAGATGGCGTGCAAGAGGGGTGCCGTCAATGTTTTGATTGTGACAGTTGATCAATTCGCCGCGATCAAACCGCGTTCGGCGCGGATTCGAGCATAGGCGCTCGTAATCGTGGCAGCCTTCTCATGCGCGGCGTGTTCAAACTCGCGCGGGGCTCCGTTTTGGATCACCCGGTCCGGATGATTATCCGCCATCAAGCGGCGATAGACGCGGCGGATTTCTTCAAATTCTGCATCATGTGCGACGCCCAGCACATGATAGGGGTCGTCGCGATCTGGTCCCATATGACTGGCCTTGATCCGCCGGAAAGTGGCGTCCGTGAACCCGAACGCATCTGACACCGTTTTCAAATAAGTCAGCTCATCTTCAGTGACGACGCCATCAGCGGTGGCGATCATGAACAGCCCATCGAGCACGCCTTCGAGCAAGCATGGCCGCGCCGCATATTTGCGCCCAATCTTACGGGCATAGGATTCGTACCCTTTGACGGTCTGCTGGGCCAAATTGAAAACCCGCCGCACCGCGGCGGCGTCCTTGGGTGCCGTTTGGAAAACCCGTGAAAACACCATGATCTCATCATCGGTAACGCGGCCATCGGCCTTGGCCATTTTTGCCCCGAGACCAACCACTGCGGCGGTGAAGCCGACATCATTCGGATCCGGGGCACATTCAAGGTCTGCAGGGACCGGGTCGTCCTCTACATCAACGTCGAATAAGCGTTTTCCGCTCTCAATGAGGCGTTGCCAAAGATTCATGAGCACACCTATAGCGCGTAAATATGAAAAGTGTGAGTGAGCGATTCTGACACGCTTGTTAAGCGGTCGGATGCGCAATCATTAAAATCGAGTCATTTCGAAAACTATTTTATATACGATATCGTATTGAATATGACACCGATATGGTTCGGGTCGTAATTTGATTACGGAGATTCCCCGTGAAATTTGCTACGCTTTTGATTTCTGCCGGTCTGCTTGCTGCTCCAGCACTGGCCGAATGCACTTCTAAAAACAAAGCCAAATACACAAATGCCAGCTACACCACCACGATTGCAGGTGAAGGCTACAGCAAAGCCAAAGCTGACATTGTCGACACGGCTGCTGCAGCTGGTTCTTTCTCAACTCTGCTCGCCGCTGCTGAGGCGGCTGGCCTGGTCGATGCGCTGAAAGCAGACGGTCCTTTGACCGTCTTCGCGCCGACCGACGAAGCTTTTGCTGCTTTGCCAGCTGGTACCGTTGAAACGCTTTTGCAGCCTGAAAACAAAGACGCCCTCGCAGGTGTTCTGAAGCTGCACGTTGTGGCTGGCAAAGTGAAATCAAAAGACCTGGCCGGTCAGCAAATCACAGCGACCACACTGAATGGTGATTTGGCAGTTGATGGCACAGATGGTGTTGTTCTGACCGCACCGGGATCAACCGCCACCGTGGTGACGGCTGACGTGTCTGCGTCAAACGGCGTGATCCACGTGATTGATACGGTGCTCTTGCCTGCTGGCTAAACGGCCTCGGGTTAGACCTAGACTGGGAGGCGAAGCGTCCCCCCACCCCGCGCTTCCCAGACCGTCCCGCCAGTTCCCCCACTGGCGGGACAACCTTTTCTAGGGTGCGTCATTGGCTTTCGAGGCGCGCAATTCGGCAAGCTCTTGCTTAAGATCACGCAATAGGATCAGGATTTCATCCCGCTCCTTGTCAGCGAGATCAAACTCTTCGTCCATCTCTTCCTCAATCTCATCAAGATGTTCCTCAGTTGCGGCGCGCTGCTCAGCGGCGAGCGCATCGACAATCAGGGCGATGAATAAGTTGAGCACCGCGAAACTGGCAATGAAGATGAAGATCAGGAAGAAGAAAGGCGCGTACGGATTGCCATCATCGACAACTTTCTGAACCACTTCGAAGCGCCATCCATCCATGGTCATTACCTGAAACAGCGAATAGGCAGAGCTTGGCAGGTCGCCAAACAATTGCAGAACTTCAGGATTGTCCGTATCGCCAAACAGATTGGTCGCCATGACCGCACCGACATAGGTCAGCAGGGCGAGCACGGCGAGAATCGCGCCCATGCCGGGCAAAGCATTGAGCAGCGCTTCTGTGATCCGCCGCATCATTGGAACAATGTGGAGCAGGCGTAGCACACGCAGGACCCGGAGTGCCCGCAGGACCGAAAAAGCCGCCCCGCCTGGGATGAGAGAGACCCCGACGACCAGAAAGTCGAACCAATTCCAGCCCGAGCGGAAAAAGTTGAGCCGGTAGACGAACAGCTTCAGCAGGATCTCGACGCAGAAGATGATTGTGACCGCCTGGTCAAACCAGCTCATTGAGCCCACCAAACCTGGCGGCATCATGCGATCATAGGTCAGGATGCCGAGAATAATCGCATTGACGATGATCAATGTGGTAATGAAATTGCGAAACAGCTTGCCTTCGACGAAGGTTTCGAGGCGCGAATTGCTGGTCTCGAGATCGAGCGTACCCTGTTTCATTGCAACACCCTTAACCTGGCGCCCCGTTCAGGCGAATCCCTTGGAAGGGTTTTAGCGCCGAATGCGTCGGGATCAATTCGCCAACAGAGAAACCTGCACGCCTGCGAAGTGAAAGCTCGTTTCGTCTGCATGGCAGCCTGCCTCACGAGCGCGATTGAGGCAGCCGGCCGGGTCAGGGTGCGCCAAAGTATAGGTATTCAGAAAATCGCGGTCACCTGGCACGACCCGAACGCGCCCGTCCTGCGTTTCGAGCGCCCATACGTCTTGGCCGAGATGATTGGGCGCACTCTCGAGAAGCCCGCCCCAACGCCTTGCCAGCGCTGACGCATCTCGCGCCATCACATCCAGACCGATAATCGCGCCTGGCTGCGCCGCGCCTTGCCAATCCGGACCGCCCCAGCGCCAGGATGAGGCCGGGCGCGCCTCGTCCACCGAGACGATCGCTGCACCGATATCGGCGGGATGGAAATGTGTGGCGGAGATATCCTCGACATCAATGTCCCAGACCCGACGGATCTTTTCAGCGTCAGCATGGGCGCGCACCCGCGCCAGATTATCGGTTTGGAAGATCGCCATATAGCCGCCCACGCCGCCAGTGCGGGTGATAAAGCGTCCGGCCGCCGTATTGGCCTCAGTCGGCACCACCACTTCGAGAAATTGGTCCCCGAGCGCGAACACGCCATTGGTCAGGCCAAAGACATTGACGCCGGGATCTATAAAGCCCGGACCGAGCGCGAGGATCTGGCGCAATCGCTCTATATCGGCATGATCATTGGAGGCGAAAACAAGTTGGCGGATGCGTGGCAGGGTCATGATCGATCCGCCGATGTCGTGGTGTCGCTGACAATTTTCCAATCATCCCCGAATTTGCGAAAGACCAGGGTAAACAGACCGCTCGGGCGGTCTGCATTCCGTTGCAGCGCCCAGGCGCCATGCACGATCGCAGCATCATCGCCAAGCCGGGTGACATAAAGCTCATCAAAGGACAGCGTGCCCATCAAGCTCCGATCGCTGTAATTGGTCTGATACCGCTCGAGCGTCTCCTGCCAGCCTTTGGTGACCGATCCGCCCGAGGCGAAGCGAAGGTCTGGGGATTGCCAATAGCCCTGCATGAACCCTTCTATGTCGCCAGCGTTCCAAGCGGTTTGCTGGGTCGCCAGGACATTCAGGATCCGATCTTCCTCAGATACGCTGGCCTTAGGCGATTGGGCGTCGCTGACATGACCATTCAGGGTGCAAGCTGGGACGAGGAGGATCAAGACCAATCCGGACAAGAGTGTGCGCAACTGCATGCCAACCTCCTTCGGGGGCTATATGTGGGGACCAAAATCATTTACCCGCTTTGAAAACTTGGCAAGGGGGTCCATATCACCGCCAAGCGACTGGGAGCGATTTTTTGATGATGATGGCCGTCTTGATCCTTGGTGGATTCGTTTTGCTATTCATAGGCGGCGAGGCGCTGGTCAGAGGCTCTGTCGGTATCGCGCGCAAGGCCGGCATGTCGGAATTGGTGATCGGCCTGACCCTGGTCGGCTTTGGCACCAGCCTGCCTGAAATGGTGACCAGTCTGCAAGCACTCAGTGAGGGTGCCGTGGGCCTGTCGATTGGCAATGTGATCGGGTCAAATGTCGCCAATATTTTGCTCGTGATCGGCGCCGCGGCTTTTGTCAGCGCGATTATGACCAACCCGAAAGCATTGATGCGAGACGGCGCCTTCATGGTCGCCGTGACGGCCCTGTTTGCGGTGATTGTCTGGATAGATGGGTTCACGCGCCTGACAGGGATCGCTTTTACCGCCTTGCTCATCGCCTATCTCGTCGCCTCCGTCATCCTAGACCGTCGATCCAATAGTGCGGCGGGCGGAATGCATGGCGGGGAAGCGGAAGAGTTTGACGCCGATGACCCGCTCTGGCTGGCCATTGTAATGACGCTGGGCGGCATTGTCGGCGTGATTTTCGGGGCGCGTTTTCTCGTTGAGGGAGGCTCGGACGCAGCGCGTCTGTTCGGCGTGTCGGAGACGGTGATCGGGATCTCGATTGTCGCCATTGGCACCAGTCTGCCGGAACTGGTGACCTCCGTGGTTGCCGCGCGCAAAGGCAAAGCTGACGTCGCGCTCGGCAATGTGCTGGGATCCAATGTTTTCAATATTCTTGGCATTTTGGGCGTGTCTGCAATCGTCTTCCCATTCTCGCTGATTGAGACGGGTGCGGTCGGCGTGCCTCTAGAAATCGCGGCGATGCAGTTTGGACAGGCAGCCAGCATGGTCACCTGGGCCGATATGGGCGCGATCTTCCTGTCGGTCTTCCTACTCTTCGTTTTTGCCTTTACCGGCCGCAAGATTGCGCGCTGGGAAGGGGCTGTGCTGCTGGCGGCCTACTTCCTCTATATTGGCGTGCGGTTTGATATGATTCCAAGCATAGGGCTCTGATGCATGGCAGACAAAGATATCTATACAGGCTTGGACCAGCTCGGGCAGCAAATCGCGGCGCCAAACTCGCCTGACGAGGCGAAGCTCGAACGGGTGCCCAATCCGCATCCAGACACGCTCTATCTCGCACGGTTCGTGGCGCCGGAATTCACCTCGCTCTGCCCGGTCACTGGACAGCCGGATTTTGCCCATCTGGTGATTGATTATGCGCCGGGCGACTGGCTGGTTGAGAGCAAGAGTTTGAAACTTTTCCTCACCAGTTTCCGCAATCATGGCGGCTTTCATGAGGATTGTACGCTCCGCGTCGGCAAAGAGATCGCCGACCTGCTCGACCCGCGTTGGCTAAGAATCAGCGGTTATTGGTATCCGCGCGGCGGCATTCCGATCGATGTGTTCTGGCAAACCGGGCCGATCCCGGAGGGCCTCTACGTCCCGGAGACGGGCGTCGCCCCCTATCGAGGCCGCGGCTAAGACCCTGAAAGTCCGGGATTTACTCAGCTTGGGTTCAGGTTGCCCGGGCTAAGTGGGCCTGATGAAATGGTTGGTTTGTCTTCTATTAGGCGCGGTGATCAGCGTTTCGGCGCAGGCTCAGGACTGCGATAAGTCCGAGACGGCGTGCGTCCTCGATGCGGCGTGGACGGCAGCGCTCGTCTTGCCCGAGGAGAAGCGTACCCGCCTGGCCGCCCCATTCCTCGAGCTGGCATTGCTCACAGACGATGAGGCGCTGATTTCATTCTGGGAAGCTCGTTTCGAGCAATCGCGCGACATTGTCTCGACTTATCCCGACTATGGCTGGCAAACCGCCAAACCTTTGCTCGAGGCTGAAGGTGTTGATGGATTGATCGCACGCGCCGAGCAGCGCGCGGCGCCACTGAGCTTTGGCCGGACCGATGTCTTGCTGGCGGCTGGCAAGCATTATCGCATCTCCGAGCCAGACAAGGCCTTGCGGCTCAATCGCGCCATGCTGCAAATGATGCGCTCGGCTTCCAAGTTCGAGCGGCCAAACCTGGCTCACGCTGCCGCCGAGCTTGCCATGGCGCGATGCGATGCAGGCGCTTTATCGGAGGCCATGGCCGCCACGGATGCGCCGGATAATCTTCGATACGCGTTCTGGCGGGCACGAATTGACGGCAAAGGGCAAGCGCTTTTGCCGCGTGTGCGGGCAATCGACACTGAAGATGACACACGCGAAGTGCGCCGTGTTCTCGATGGCTACCGCGCCATCCTGGAATATGGCTACTGCCCTGCGCGCAAAAGCGAGATTGGCGGCTGAGCGATTCAGCTTATACCTATTGAAATGATGGACCCGGATCAGGACCCGCCAGAAGCCATTTGCGGTGGCCCGGAAGTCGGCGCGCTCGCCCACTTGTATCGCGCCGAAGTCTATCGGTCGACCATCTGGCGGCAACGTCTCGATATGACCACCAATTGGGCAGTGGTTTCGACCGGCATTGCCTTCTCCGTCAGTTTCGCAAATGAACAAGCTTCGCCGCTCCCAATCGTATTGGTCGGCTTGCTCTCGGCCATGTTCCTGATCCTTGAAGCGCGTCGCTATCGCTATTTCTATGTCTGGAAGTTTCGCGCGCGGATGATCGAAATCACCAATTATGTTCCGATCCTGCGTGGCAAGGGGGCGCAAATCCCCCTCGATAAAGGCACCGCTCTGTCAGACGACTATTTGCGCCCGCGTCATCGCATCTCCACGATGCGGGCGATTGGGCGGCGGCTGCGCCGTAATTATGGTTGGCTCTTTGCGATCCAAGGCGCGGCCTATTATGCCAAGATTGGAATGCATCCAACCGATGCCAGCACTTGGGGCGAATTCCTCTATCGCGCTCATATTGGACCCATCCCGGGATGGTTGGCGCTGTCTTCGGGGATCGTGTTCCATTTCAGCTGGATGGTTTTTGCCTTCTATACATGGCGGCTGGAAAAGGCCGATAAACGGATCACCGCCGATTATCTCGACCCTGAACTTGCCTCTGGCGTTGCGGAGGATGGGGCCTAGCGCGCTAAGGTCCGGTGACCGTGCCACCATCGCAGGTAAAGACGAGCTGTCCTTTGGTGCCCTGCTCCTGGCCATTGAATATCTTGCAAGTCCCGTTGCCGTTCAACGTATCGACCACATCCTCGCATTTCATTGTGACACCACTGACGGACGAGACCGTGTAGGCGCTGATGCGGATATCGGCGAAGGCTTTCTTCGCCTTATTGTCCACGTTCATCGTATTGCTGGCACCGGCATCGATGGTCAGCGCATTGCCGGCATTATTGCCGTTCGCCTTGCGTGCTTTGACTTTTATTGTTTGCGCCGACGCACCTTGCTTATAATCCGTGCCGGCCCCTGAGCCGCTGCTTTCGTCAGTGATGTTGCGAAACTTGATATTGCACTTTTTGCCGTCGAGCGCGCAGATGGTTTGCGAGATGTCGCATTGGGCCTCGGCGGGTGCGACGAACAGGCTGGCAAGGAAGGCTAGACTGGCGAGGCTTCGGTAACGCATGTAAAAGTCCTTTTGGATCTGTGGTCATCAGACCAAGCCAAATTGCCGAGCGCCACTGTCAGATCTGCCAGACCGGTTCGACCGGAACGATCTGACTCAATTGGCTTGCGCACATCTGCCCCTTCCTGTATGTCCGCGCTTTCCAGATTTTCCGGGCCGGTCAGCAATCGTCCCACAGCAGATCAAAGAGGCACCCGCGATGAAAGCCGAAGGCCATCCAGACTATCACTTCATCACTGTCGTCATGACCGACGGGACGGAGTACCAGACCCGCTCCACATGGGGCAAAGAAGGCGACAAGCTCGTCCTCGACATTGATTCCAGCTCGCACCCCGCCTGGACCGGGGATCGCAACGCGAACCTTGACCGCGGCGGTCGCGTGTCTCGCTTCAAAGACAAGTTCAAGGGCTTCATGTAAGCTTTTCGCCTGATGGCGTAACAGATAGAAAACCCGCTTCCTTCGAAGCGGGTTTTTTTGTTCCGCCGCAGCCGCCAATCAGGATTGACCACAAATGTAGTCAAAACCTGTTGACTTATTGTTTTTCGATATGTACAGAAAGCGGGCGTTCAGGATCGACAGCAACTTTTATACGGAGTGACCCTCATGATCCGCACATTTACGGCCGCAGGCCTGGTTGCGCTTGGCTTGGCAGGTACGGCCAGTGCAGAAACCCGAACCTATGATGTTGGGGCCTTCACCAATATCGATATTTCCGCCGGGCTCGATCTGACCTTTGAGCAAGGCGCCACCCAGTCCGTCACGGTTGAAAATACCAAGGGCGATTTCAGCGATATCGAGGTTTTGGTCAAAGGCGACACGCTCGTCCTGAAACGCAAGAAGAACAATAATTGGGGCTGGAACAATCGACGTGAGCGTTATGGCATCACCGTGACGGCACCAACGATCAGCGGCGTTGAAGCCTCGTCTGGCTCGGATGTTTCTGGTCGCGGCATGTCCGGCGAGCGCATCTTCATCGACGTCTCTTCTGGCGCGGATGTGACGGTCACCGGCGTCAATGGCGGCGTCGTGTCGATTGAAACCTCGAGCGGCTCAGACGCCTCAATCTCGGGCTCATGCACGACGGTGCGCGCTGAATCGTCTTCTGGATCCGACATCGAAGCGCGCGATCTGATCTGTCAAAATGGTGAAGCCGACGCGTCCAGTGGCTCAGACATTTCCATCCACGTTACTGGCAGTGTTAATGCAGACGTGTCCAGTGGGGCCGATGTCGACGTCTATGGCAGCCCAACCGATGTCACCACCGACAAATCCAGCGGCGGATCGGTGTCCATTCGCGGCTAACCGATCGGGTGATCTTCCAAGCGATAGCCCGGATCTGGCCAGGAGAGGTTCATATCCTCCAAGGTGCCGCGAACGATCCGGGCAATCATAGCGTTTCGCCGCGTCCGACTGTCGGCAGGGACGATATACCAAGGCGCATGCTCGGTCGAACAGCGGTTCACCGCCACCTCATAAGCGTTCATGAAGTCCGGCCAGAGCTTACGGTCTTCAAGGTCTGCCGGATTGAACTTCCAGAGCTTGTGCTCTTCGGTCAGGCGCTCGGCCAGGCGAATGCCCTGCTCTTCATAGCCAACATTGAGCATGAATTTTAGGATTGTGACGCCATTTTCGGTCAGGTGTTTCTCGAACGCATTGATTTGCTCATAGCGCTGCTCGACTTTATCGGCAGGCGCGAAATTGCGAACTTTGACCACCAGCACGTCCTCATAATGTGAGCGATCGAAAATCCCGATCCGCCCCTTGCGTGGCACCGCTTCATGGATGCGCCAGAGATAGTCATGGGCGAGTTCGGTCTTGCTCGGCGCCTTGAACGCTTCGACTTGCAGGCCGAGCGGGCTGGTATCGGCAAAGACATTGCGGATCACGCCGCTTTTGCCGGACGTGTCCATACCCTGCAGCACGACCAGGAGTGCGCGGTCGCGATTGGCATAGAGCTTGTCTTGCAATTCATTGATCATCGCCGCGTCCTTTTTCAGCGAGACGCGGGCTTCTTTCTTATCCGGGAACAGGGATCGGTCGCCACTGTCGCGATCTGAGAGGTTGAAGGCCTTGCCGGGTGGGGCGAGCAGCGCTTTCCTGACATCGAAGATCTTTGGATGGGTCACGCACTATCCTCCTGACAATAAGACATAAAAAAGCCGCGCCATGACAGCGCGGCTGTTTGATTTTGGCAAGCAGAAGACTGCTTATGACGAATAGTATTCGACGACCTGGGCCGGTTCCATTTGCACCGGATAAGGTACGTCAGACAATTCCGGCATCCGGACAAAAGTCGCGGTCATCGCTTTCGGGTCGACCTCGATATATTCTGGCAAGTCGCGCTCTGGTGAGCCGAGGGCTTCCAGGACCAGCGCCATGTTGCGAGACTTTTCGCGAACCTGGACAACGTCGCCCGGCTTCAGGCGGTAAGACCCGATATTGGTTTTGACGCCGTTCACGGTGACATGACCGTGATTGACGAATTGGCGCGCGGCAAAAATGGTCGGCACGAACTTGGAGCGGTAGACGAACGCGTCGAGACGCGACTCGAGCAGGCCGATCAGGTTCTCAGCCGTGTTGCCCTTGCGGCGTGCCGCTTCAACAAACGTCGCGCGAAACTGTTTCTCAGTGATATCGCCATAGTGAAACTTGAGTTTCTGCTTGGCCATCAGCTGCATACCATAGTCAGAAACTTTACCACGGCGGTTCGGGCCGTGCTGACCTGGCTTGTTTGGGCGCTTATTAACTGGTGATTTGGGGCGACCCCAGATGTTCTCGCCAACACGGCGATCAATCTTGTACTTCGCCGAATGACGACGTGACATATGAAACCTCAATTTTTGACGTGGGCTGGTCGCTTTCCGAATGAAAGTGACGATTGCAACGGCAGCACCACACCGACCCGTCCTAAAGCGGCGTCTAAAACAGGAAGAGCGGGCAAGAGTCAAGCATGCGGCACACTCGAATTGACGGATATTGACGTTGCGGACCGCCTTGACGATCCGCCTTGCTTCCCGCCCCATGCCTGAAATCGAAAAATCGGGAGGAAAGCATGGTTGATCTGACAGGCAAGGTCGCAGTGATCACAGGCGCGGCGAGCGGCATTGGTGCGGCCGGCGTGGAGGTGTTTGTTGAAGCCGGCGCAAAGGTCGTTGCAGGCGATGTCCAGGACGATAAAGGCGCGGCTCTGGTTACTCGGTTCGGTGCCGACAAAGTTGCCTTCCGGCATTGCGACGTGACCGATCCCGATCAGCTCAAAGCCCTGATGCAGGCCGCAGCAGACGAGTTTGGCGGGCTTGACGTGCTCTGGAACAATGCCGGCAGTGGCGGCACGTCAAGCACCGTGGAGGAGCTGGATCTTGATGGGTATGATTTCACCATGGACCTGCTCTTGAAGTCGGTCTTTGCCGGGACGCATTTCGCCGTGCCGCATATGGTCGCCCGCGGCGGTGGCAGCGTCATCAACACATCTTCTATTTCGGCGATCTGTGCGGGCTATGCGCCAATTACTTATTCGGTGGCCAAGAAAGCCGTGGCGCATTTTTCCAAACTCGCCGCGGCTGAGCTGTCCAAGCACAAGATCCGGGTCAATGCGATCTTACCCGGCTTTATCGCCACGTCGATTTTCGGCGCGTCGCTTGGTCTGCCGCGTGAACAGGCTGACCAGATGGCGGAGATGATCGCACAGGCGGGCGCGACCATGCAGCCCGCCGGACGGACGGGTCAGGGCGAAGACATTGCCCAGATGGCGGCCTTCCTCAGCTCAGACCAAGCTGGGTTTATTACTGGCGGTGAGTTCGTCGTCGATGGCGGGATCACGGTCGGTCCCCCGCACAGCTGGAATGAAGAGCTCGGGGGGCCGATCCTCGATGCCCTTGGGATCACGCCCGAACAAGCCGAACAAATGGCCGAAGCCATGCGGGGTGGGCAGGGGAGTTAAGCCGCCAGGCCCGGGATCGCTTCGACTTGTTTCAGCAAATCTTCAGGCGTCCCGGATCGTGCGACTTCAGTGCCGCGATCATCAAACAAGACAAATTCACCGTTTGACTTGCGTAAGGGAAATCGGCGCCAGTGCGCGCGAGTGCGGTAGAGAGTGATCTCTTCAGGTTCCTCACCGGTGGCCGACCAGCCGGTCCAGACATGATCAGCTGGAATTGATCGCCAGAGGCGGTCTATAGCGTTTAAATCGGCTGCGGAGAAACGGGTCATGTCAGACAAGGAGGAAGCATCCGGTTACCAAGACGTTAAGCGGCCGAAACTGTCGGGAAACCTGCAGGGCGCGCTGTTAATGGTCATGTCAGGTGTTGGGTTCACCTTCTACCTCCTTCTCAACAAATTGCTGTCCTCTGAAGTTCATCCGGTTTTTCTGGCCTTTTGGAGAGCGTTTTTGGGCATGAGCATGGCGATCCCGTTCGTCGCCATGATCGGGTTCTCAAAAATGAAGACCAAACGGCCGGGCTTGTTGATCTTGCGCAGCCTGTTCGGGACGCTCGGCTTCACTTTGGCCATTGTTGCCGTCTCAGATTTCTTCACTCTCACCCTGGCGCAGTTCAACGCGATCAGCTTCACCCGTCCACTTTTTGTCACCCTTCTGGCGGCGCTGGCTTTGCGCGAATATGTCGGTCCGCACCGTTGGGGCGCTTTGGTAGTCGGCTTTCTCGGCGTCCTGATCATGGTCATGCCGGGCCTGTTCTTTTTCTGGCAGCCTGGCGCGCTCGACATGACCGGGTTTGACCTCGGCAGCCTGGTCGCCTTGATCAGCGCCTTCAGCCTGGCCGCCGCCATCGTCATGGTGAAGTTCCTGAGCGCGGAGCTGCCCTCCATGGTCCTGCTGCTCTATGCCAACCTGTTCTCAAGCATCTTGCTGGCCCCATTTCTCTATATTTTCTGGACCGACGTTTCGCTGCATGATTGGGGCTTGATCCTGGCCATGAGCGCGTTTGGCTTCGCCTCGCAGTTTTGCTTCATCTACGCGATGAGTATTGGCGATGCCTCCTTCTTATCGCCGATTGATTACTTGCGTTTGCCCATGTCGGCGGTGGCCGATTTCTGGGTGTTCCGCCTGATCCCGGGCCTTAGCGTCTGGATCGGCGCTGCGATCATTGTCGTCTCGACCTTCTATATTGGCTGGCGGGAGCGTCGGAAGGCGAAAGGGAAATCGTGATCGCCCGAGCTCTTGTGAATATCGAACAAATCGTTCAGTATTTGCGAAAGGGAGTTTCCAATGACCAAAGTTCTCGTCACCGGCGCCACCGGCTTCATCGCCTCTCACACCATTCTCGCTCTGATCAATAAAGGCTATGAGGTCCGCGGCACCGCGCGATCCGCCAGTAAGGCCGAGAAACTCAATGCAACCCTCAGCCAGTATGCTGGCAAGCCGATTGAGATTGAATTGGTCAGCGCTGACCTGACCCAAGATGAGGGCTGGGCTGAGGCGATGGACGGCGTGACCTATCTCCAGCATCTGGCATCGCCAATCCCGAACAATCTTCCCAAGGATGCGAACGAACTGATCATTCCTGCTAGGGAAGGCGCGCTCAGAGCCCTGAAAGCGGCGAAAGCGGCGGGCGTGAAGCGCGCTGTGATGACGTCCTCTTTCGCTTCGATTGGCTATGGCTGGGGCGATAGCCGTCCATCGGTCCTGGACGAGCGCCATTGGTCAAATCCGGACAATATCAAGGACAATACCGCCTATACGCGATCCAAAGCGATCGCCGAAAAAGCCGCTTGGGATTATGTCCAGGGCGATGGCGCGGGGCTTGAATTAACGACGATCAACCCTGTCGCCGTGCTCGGTCCGGCGATGAGCGGGGATGTCTCGGCTTCGCTCGAACTCATCACCCAGCCAATGATGAACAAGGTCCCGGCCTTCCCGAAACTGACCTTTGGTATTGTCGATGTGCGCGACGTGGCGCTGGCACATGTCGCAGCCATGGAGAAACCCGAAGCCGCTGGCGAGCGCTTCCTGGTCGGCGATGCGGTGTTGAAATTCACCGAGATTGGCGACATTTTACGCGCTGCCTATCCGGATCGGAAACTGCCCAAGGGGGAGCTCCCGAGCTGGCTGGTCAAAATGTTGACCCTGGTCAATCCGACGCTGAAGCAGATCGTTCCGGAGCTCGGCAAAGAGCGTTCCTATTCTAACGAGAAGTCCCGGCGGGTCCTCGGCATCGATTATATCCCGGCCAAAGAAGCGATTCTCGCGAGCACTAATTCCCTGATTGACCTCGGCGAACTCTAACCGGCCATTGCCAAATCCCGATAACAGGCCTAAGGCATCGCCAGCTTAAAGGAGCCCGCGATGCCTGCTCGCGCCATCTGTTGCGTTTGTATTTGCGGCTAAGGTCCTCGCCTTAGCCAGCCTTCGCCTGTGATCCTTTTTCAAGACAAATGAGCCTGAGATGCCCATCCGCCTTTACGATACGCTGAGCCGCGAAAAACGCGTTTTCAAGCCCCAAGACCCGTCCCGTGTGACCATGTATGTCTGCGGACCCACAGTCTATAATCGCGCCCATATTGGCAATTTCCGTCCAGTCATCGTGTTTGACACGCTGTTTCGCCTGCTGCGCCACACCTATGGCGAAGAGGCGGTGATCTATGCACGCAATGTCACCGACATTGAAGACAAGATCATCGCGGCGAGCCAGGAGACGGGCGAGTCGATCGAGGCCATTACGAAAAAATATGCCGCGATTTACGACGCCGACGCCGCTGCGGTGAATGCCCTGCCACCCACCATAATTCCCTGGGCGACAGAACATGTTGGCGAGATGCTCAGCATGATCGAAGCCCTGGAGCGCAAAGGTTATGCCTATGCGACCGAGGCCGGCGTGTTTTTCAACGTCCCGCAAATGGCCGATTATGGCCGCCTTTCGAAACGCAGTCTTGAAGACAATCAGGCGGGTGCGCGGGTTGATGTTGATCTTGGCAAACGTGACCCAGCTGATTTCGCGCTCTGGAAATTCGCCAAAGAAGGCGAACCGGAAGACGCGATCTGGGATAGCAAATGGGGCCGGGGCCGGCCCGGTTGGCACATTGAATGCTCGGCCATGGCGGCCAAGCATCTCGGCAAGACGATCGACATTCATGGCGGCGGCATCGACCTGCAATTCCCGCATCATGAGAATGAGATCGCGCAATCCGAATGCGCGCACGGGCAGACCATGGCCAACTATTGGATGCATAATGGCTTCCTCGATATGGCCGGTGAGAAAATGTCGAAATCGTTGGGCAATGTCGTCCTGCTTAATGACCTGCTGAACGATTGGGATGGCGAGGTGATCCGCTTTGCCATGCTGAGCGGCCATTACCGGGCCCCGCTTGACTGGACGGGCGACCTGCTCGGACAAGCCAAAGCGACGCTGAACCGAATCTATGGCGCGCTGCGTCGGGTCTGGGATGCCGAGGGCGGTGTTGCCGCCGACAAAGGCGTGCGCGAGGCCTTGAGCGACGACCTCAACACGCCGATCGCCTTGGCAGAATTGTCGCGCCTGGCGGGGGCCGCGAATGGCGCCGCTGATCGTAAGGACGAAGCCGGGATGGCTGAAGCCAAAGCCGATTTACTGGCGGCAGGTCGTTTACTCGGTCTTTTGACAAAAAGCCCAGCCGAATGGGAGCAAGGCGGCGACAGCGACGAGAATGCCCAGATCGATGCGCTTGTCGCGGCTCGCATTCAGGCGCGCGCTGACAAGAATTGGGCAGAGGCCGATCGCATCAGAGACGAGCTCGCGGCGCGAGGCATCGAAATCATGGACAGCGCCAGTGGGGCGACCTGGCGCCGGGTATAGGGCAGCGATGGCAAGTTCGGCAGGCGACCCGTCAAATGGCTATAACGCGATTGTCCACGACTATATTCTCGCGCGATCCTCGAGTGGCCGTGAGGTGGTTCTGGATTGGGCGGCAGCCCTCCCAAAAGGCGCGCGCGTGCTGGATCTCGGGGCCGGTTATGGCGAGCCGATCACATCAGCCCTGATCGAAGCAGGCTGTGAGGTCAGCGCCATCGAGGCCGCGCCAGCCATGGTCGCTGAATTCAAGCTGCGGTTTCCCAATATTCGCATTGCTTGCGAGCCGGTCGAGGAGAGCGATTTTTTCGGCGAACGATTTGATGGCATGGTTGCGATCGGGCTGATCTTCCTTTTGCCTGAAGCGACCCAAAAAGTACTGATCAACACGTTTGCGCGGGCACTCAAGCCCGGCGGATCTTTCCTCTGTTCCGCGCCGATAGAAACCGGCGAATGGGATGATATTCTGACAGGGCAGCGCTCCCGATCGCTCGGCGAAAGCGCCTATAGGACAGCTTTCCGCGCAGCTGGATTTACTCAAATTGATAGCCGCCGCGATGAGAACGGCACACACTATTACTTGGCGAACAAAGCCTAGGCGCTCATCCGGCGCAATTCGGCGGCCGCGCGTCGAAGAGCAGCTTCGGCTTTGGACAAGCTAACTTCGATATCGACCAGTGTTTCCGTCGATACCGGCAATAAATCGTCTTTGGCCCAAACCACGGCGCGCAGCATGTCGGCGATATATTCAATATCGTTCGAACTCAGTTCTTGATTGTTCATTGAACGTCCTTTGGCGAGGAGGTTGGCCTTTCTTGCGCCCGCCGCGATACAGGGTTCCCGTATGAGGGGAAATCCACTTTTTACATGTTTTTGCAAATAATTGCAGGAAAGATATATCGTAACGTCCAATAAACTTTGGCCGTAGAAACGAAGATCTGTCTAGTTTATGCAAAAAATACAAATTTAAGGCGCTGATTTAACTGGCCAAACTTGTTCGCCATCCTCTTTAACGACCGGTTCTGACGGCTCGCGCTCTAATAGCGACAACACGGTTTCGCTCGGTCGACACAGCTTCACGCCTCTTGGGGTCGCTACGAGGGGGCGATTGACCAGAATCGGGTGCTTGATCATGGCCTCGATTAACTCCGTTGCGGGCACCCCTTCCCGGAGCAGACCGAGTTCTTCGGCGGGAGATTTTGTCTCGCGCAGCGCCTCGCGCGCGGTCAGACCGGCGGCGGCGAACAGAGCCAGTAATTGCGGCCGGGTCCAGCCTGCGTCGAGATACTCGATAATGACCGGCTCGTAGCCTGCAGCTTTCGTGATCGCCACAACATTGCGCGAGGTGCCGCAAGCCGGATTATGATGAATGATTACCGGGAAGTCCGTCATTTCAGGAGCTCTCTTCTTTGGGGAACAGGAAATAGGCGCATCCGGTGGCGAGCGCCGCGCCAATGAATTGAGCGCTTAGGAATCCGGGCAGGTCAGCTGGGCGGACGCCGGCGAATGTATCGCTCAAGGCCCGCGCAATCGAGATTGCCGGATTGGCGAAACTGGTGGATGCCGTCCACCAATAGCCCGCCGTGATGACCAGAGCGACGGCAGCCGGGACCGCGTTTGGGGCATGCTTGATGGCGCCGAAAATCGCAAAGACGAGGGCAAAGGTGGCGGTGCCTTCGGCCAGCATTTTTGCCGTCCCCGATCGATCCGTTTCGGATATTTGCAGCAGAGGCAGCTCGAACATTGCATGCGCCAAGATCGCCCCTGCAATGCAACCGGCCACTTGCAGCGCGATATAGATCAGGCTCGTCGGCACCGAAATCTCGCGCCGCAGGAAGAAGGCGAGGGTCACGGCCGGATTGAAATGGGCCCCAGAGATCGGGCCGAGCGTCGCCACCAAAACCCAGAGGATTGCACCGGTCGCGACGGTATTGCCAAGGAGGGCGACGGCGATATTTCCGCCGCTCAGCTCGAGCGCCAGGATGCCCGAACCGATCACAACGCCGCTCAAGAAGAGCGAGCCGAGAAACTCTGCAAAAAGTGCACGGGCCTGTTTCAACGCTCCATACCCCCTTGGCGCTCAAACAAATTGTCAGGAGGCTCGCTTTTGGCTTAGACAGCGACATGGCTCAAGTCCGAAATTTGCGAACCTTGTTGCAATCGCTGTGCGCGGAAACCGACGGGGAAACCGTCTCGGTCGGCGACTTGCTCAATGCGGTGGGACGGCGCTCTTATGGGCCTGTTCTGTTGCTGCTGGGATTCATCGCCATCAGCCCGCTGACCATCATTCCGGGCGCCAATGTCTTGGTGGCTTTGGTCACCCTGATCTTTGCGCTTCAAATGGTGATTGGGCGGCCCTATCCCTGGATCCCGAAATCGGCGCTCGAGTTCAGTTTCCCGCGCAAACACATGGTTCAGGGTGTTGCCGTGGCGGACAAATATGTCGCCCAAGTCGATCGCTTTTTGAAACCTCGCCTGACCTTTTTGACCAATGCGCCCTTTGTTCAAATTGTCGCCCTGGCTTGTGTCGGTGCAGCTTTGGTGACGCTGCCACTGTCCTTCGTGCCGCTCGGACCGGTGATTCCGAGCTTGGCCGTCTTGCTGTTCGGGCTTGCGATCACGGCGCGCGATGGTTTTGTGCTGGTCCTAGCTGGCGCCAGTCTGGTCGGGGCCTGCTATATCCTGATGCGGGTTTGGGCGGCTCTACCCTTTGTCTAGGCCTTGATTTTCCCGCGTTTCAGCGCGACATGGGCCTCATGGTTGATCTCTATCACAATCGCGTCCTGGAACTTGCCGCTGACATTCCGCATGTCGGCGTGCTGGACGATGCGCATGGGTCGGCCACGAAAGTCTCCCGGATTTGTGGCTCGACGGTCCGCGTCGATGTCAGATTGTCGGACGATGGCGATACGGTCGAAGCCATTGCTGTGGACCCAAAAGCCTGTGCCCTCGGCCAGGCGGCGACAGCGATCCTCGCCGAACATGCGGCCGGCGCGACCTATGATGAGCTTGTGCAAGTGCGTGACGAACTAAGTGCGATGCTGAAACAAGGCGGCGAGCCTCCCAAAGGCCGGTTCTGGGAATTGCGGCACCTCGAAGGCGTCCGGGATTATCCCCCACGCCATGCGTCGACCATGCTCGCCTATGAGGCCATTCTCGAAGCCATCGAGACCGCCCGAACCAGCCGGGCTGCGGCAGCTGACGCGCTGCCCGCGGCCTAACTCAGCGCAGACAAGGGCCATCGCCCTATTCGCCTGAGGTCAAAGCGTTTAAACCTGTTTTCAAGAGTTTCTCGGGACTGTTCCACCATGTCCGGCCTTCGCCGCTCCATCGCCTATGGATTGCTCAAAGTCTATAAGCTGACCCTGTCACCGGTCTTCATGGTGTTCGGGATCCGCTGTCGGCATGAGCCCACCTGCAGCCAGTATGGCGCCGAATGCGTGTCGCGACATGGCGTCTGGAGGGGCCTTTGGATGACGCTGGCGCGATTCCAGCGCTGTCGCCCCGGCGGTTCTCGCGGCTATGACCCGGTGCCCTTGGAAACGAAATCTGCACCCTTTTGGGCTCCATGGCGGTACGGAGATTGGGCTTTGACAGAGCGCCCATTTCCTGATCATGGGCCAGATACAAAATGAAAAGACAAAGAAGATGATTAAAGTCACGCTTCCTGACGGCGCGGTCCGAGACTATGAAGACGGTGCGCGTCCCTATGATGTGGCCGTGAGCATTTCCAACTCACTGGCCAAAAAAGCCCTCGCTGCGAAAGTCGATGGCGAGCTCTATGACCTGATGCGCCCGCTCGAAGGCGATGTTGAGCTCGCCCTGATTACGGCGAAAGACCCGGAAGGCCTGGAACTGATCCGGCATGATGCCGCACATGTTCTGGCGCAGGCGGTTCAGGAGCTTTATCCCGATACGCAGGTCACAATCGGTCCTGTGATCGATGATGGCTTCTACTACGATTTCGCCCGCGAAGAGCCCTTCTCTTCTGAAGACTTCGAGAAGATTGAGAAGAAAATGGCGGAGATCGTCGACGCCGATTATCCGATCATTCGTGAAGTTTGGGACAAGGACCAGGCGATCGAGACATTCAAATCGATCGGCGAGGATTACAAAGCCCAGATCATTGATGACATCATCCCACCGGGCGAACCGATCACGGTCTATAAGCAAGGCGATTGGTTCGATCTGTGCCGCGGTCCGCACCTGCCAAGCACGGGCAAGCTGCCCAAAGCGTTCAAGCTGATGAAACTGGCTGGCGCCTATTGGCGCGGCGATAGCAGTAATGAAATGCTTCAGCGTATGTACGGCACGGCCTGGGCTAATGAGAAAGATCTCAAGGCGCACCTGCATCGCTTGGAAGAAGCTGAGAAACGCGATCACCGGAAACTCGCGACGCAGCTCGACCTGTTCCATCTCGACAGCCTCGCTATGGGGTCAGTGTTCTGGCACCCGAAGGGCTATCAGGTCTGGCTGCAGGTCGAGGCCTATATCCGGCGCCGGCTCGCCGAAGAAGGCTATGACGAGATCAAGACGCCACAGCTCATGGACAGCGCCCAATGGGAAAAATCCGGCCATTGGGGCAAGTTCCGCGAGAACATGTTCGTGGTGCCGGACTTTGTCCCGGACGGCGAGGGTGATGTCACCGTGCCGGCTGATGCCAAACTGATGGCGATTAAGCCAATGAACTGCCCGGCGCATGTCGAAGTGTTCAAATCCGGTCAAAAATCCTATCGCGACCTGCCACTGCGGCTCGCCGAATTTGGCTGTTGCCACCGCAACGAGCCGCATGGCGCGCTGCATGGCATTATGCGGGTGCGCCAGTTCACGCAGGACGATGCGCATATCTTCTGCACAGAAGCGCAAATCATCTCGGAAACAGAGCGGTTCTGTGCCCTGTTGCAGAGTGTCTATGATGATTTTGGGTTTACCGATGTTGCGGTGAAGCTTTCCACGCGCCCAGAGGTCCGGGCAGGCTCAGACGCGGTCTGGGACCGGGCGGAAAGCGATCTCGAAGAAGCGATCAAGCACACCGGTCTGCCGTATGAGATCATGCCGGGCGAAGGCGCCTTCTATGGACCTAAGCTTGAGTTCCAGCTCACAGACGCGATTGGCCGGGTCTGGCAGTGCGGAACGCTGCAACTTGATTTCGTGCTGCCGGAACGCCTCGGCGCAGAATATGTGGCGGAAAGCGGCGAGAAAGTTCGCCCGGTCATGCTGCACCGCGCGATCCTTGGCTCTATGGAGCGGTTCCTTGGCATTCTGATTGAGGAATTCTCGGGGGCTTTCCCGCTTTGGCTGGCGCCGGTTCAGGTGGTTGTGGCGACGATCTCTGAAAACTCTGACGCTTATGCTGAAGAGGTCGCCGAGCAATTGCGGTCGGTTGGTCTACGCGTTGAGACCGATCTTCGATCTGAAAAGATCAATTACAAAGTGCGCGAACATTCTGTGCAAAAAGTCCCGGTCATTGCTGTGGTCGGGGCCCGCGAAGCCGAGGAGCGCAAGCTCGCCTTGCGCCGGTTTGGATCAAAAGCACAGGAAATCGTGACCTTGGAAGAGGGGATGTCTATGCTGGCGCATGAGGCGCTGGCGCCTGACCAAAAACGCAGAGTAGGTTAGTAGATGTCTCTTGGCCCGAAGAGTTTCGCGCCATTTCTAGCGACGGCCTTGGTGGTCTGGCCGATCATGGCCTATATCGGGGCCCAAGGCTTTACCGGCTCGGTCGGGGTCGCAGCCTTGATCGGACTCGCTTATGTGCGGGTCCGACGGGTTGAGATCTATGCCGCGGCCGGACTTGCTTTTGCGACCTGGGTCGTGATTTCGACGTTTTGGGCGCCTGAGGCCCAAGGCTTTCTTACCGGAGATCTGCTCGAAGGGTCCTTTTCCCTGGACATTCCAGGCGTTCGCTTTGGTTTGACAGCCTTGGCCGGATTGGGGGTCCTGGTGGCCGTCGGTTTGACCCGACCCGGCGGGGCGGATCTCAGTTTGAAAGTGATTCTCGCGGCCGCGATTGTGCAATTCATCGGCGTTATCGTGACGGCTCTATTCATGCCGCAAATTCTCGAAGCGATGGCCCCGCGCAGCGACCCAGTGACCGAGATGCCGCAAAATTTGATGCGCAATGCCAACGCATTTGCCTTGCTGTTGCCTTTCCTGCTGGCGTGGATCTGGTTTCGCGGCGAGGCGGAGTACTGGCCCTTCGTGTCGATCGCGGTTGGCGTTCTTGCGGTTGGAGCATTCGCCCAAACCGGGACGCAGACTGCCCTGACCGGTGCTGCATTCATGCTGATTTGCATGGGGATTGTGAAACTCATGCCCAAAAACGGGTTTAAATTGATTTTCACCAGTCTTGCTTTTTACGTCGTCGCGGCGCCCGCCCTGGTTGGCTGGGGCGTGACGCAATTGCGTCTGGCCGGCCTACCGTTGCCAAAGTCTTTTTTCTCGCGAACCCATAGCTGGGAATTGGTCGGTACGAAGATTGGTCAGGCGCCCATAATAGGGCATGGTCCGGAAGCCTCACATACCTGGCGGGACACGTTTGGAGATCATCCGGCCTGGCTCGATGATGCGGCGGCGCGCTATGGTGATGCTTATGCCTGGGAAGTCTATCCCGTGATCCCGATCCACCCGCACAATATGCCCCTGCAAGTCTGGGCCGAGACGGGAATGGTAGGCGCATTGCTCGCCGCGGCATTCCTGTTTCTGGTCGGATGGCGGCTCAAACCACCGACACAATGGTCGCCAATTGCGCGCTATGGCGGGGCCGGTTTGGTCGGCGTTTGTGTCGCAATTACCAGCTTTGCTTACAGTATGTGGAACGAGGCTTTTTGGGCGAGCGTCATCCTCGCGGCGGCGATTATTCTGCTGCAAGCGCGTCATGACGGGCCGGTAAAAGAATGACTTATCCCAAGATCTCGGCTCTTGTTGTTTCTTACAAGACCGGGCCGCGTCTGAAAGAATGCCTATATGCGCTCCGGGCCGACCCGGATGTGGCGGAAATCATTTTGGTCGATAACGGCAATCCGGCCGATATGCGGAATTGGCTGGCGCACTTCGCCGACGGCCATGGCGATATCAAGATCTTGGATGAGCAAGGCAATATTGGCTTTGGTGCCGCGGTGAATCTCGGCGCAAAGGCAGCCGCCGGACCGGATCTCTTGATCATCAATCCGGATGCGGTTTTGCGACAAAAGTCCCTGCAGCCGATGCAAATGGTGGCCAGCCGCCAGCCCGTGCCATGGATCATTGGCGGAAAGGTCTATGATCTGTATGGCCGCGAAGAGCGTGGCCCGCGGCGTCGAGAGCTGACGCTCTGGCGTGCTGCGACCAGTCTGATCGGCTGGAATACCTGGACGCTGGAAGCCACGACCCCGCCGGCTGGCCCAGTTGAAATGCCCGTGATTTCAGGGGCGTTTTTTCTCACGGACAAGCAAAGCCTGACGGCGCTGGATGGCTTTGATGAAGGCTACTTTCTGCATGTCGAAGATGTCGATCTCTGCCAGCGTTGCTGGCGGCTCGGCGGGCGCGTGATGTATCAGCCCAACGCTGGCGCGCTGCATTATGGCGCAACCTCTGACGCACCCAGCGCGATCGTGGCAGGTCACAAGGCGGACAGCCTTGCCCGATATTTTCGGAAGTTTGCTCGAGGACCTTGGCACCGCTTGATGATTGAGCTGGCTTTGCCTGTGATGCGCGTCGGACTTTGGCTCAAGCCGCGCTAGAAATTGCGCTGGACAATGCTGGTGACGTCGGGCGTGAAATCCTGGAAGTCATAATCGGAGATCCGAAATGCCCAACCCTCGGCTTTTTCGTTGATGGCTTGGGCCCGGCGCGCGCCTTCGCCGGCTTCCACAGCGCGCAATGTGACCCATAGTCCGGTTGGCTCGCGATAGGCTTTCAGATCAATTTCGAGCCCGTCAAATGTCTCGCTAATATGTTCCGCGATCGGAGCGGTGGTGAGATCCGCGGCGGGTTTGACATCAATTGGCGTCAGTCGCGTCACCGCCAGCGCGGTGGTCGACGCGGCGAGCCGCGAGATCAGACGATCATCCTGATTGGGTGGTGCCGGGCGGAAGCTTCGTGCATCGCCCCCCTCCTGGCGCCGCAGATAGAGCGTTTGACTGTTAGAGTCCGTTATTCGAACGGAGCGAATCGCCGAGGGATCAATATCGATAATATCGAGATCCAGCCAGCCGCGACGGTTATAGAAGGGTGGCAAATCGCCCTCTGCGCGAAATGTTTGGGCGTCTTCCGGGTCGCGCACATAGATCGCCTCATTTTTGCGTCCAATAATCAGACTGTGAATCAGGTTCGCATCAGAGTCCGTGACTTCGATTAAGGCGCCATTGCCGCCTTCGAGCGGATCGCCCAGTCCGATTCGGTCATGCTTATAGGGATCATCGGTGCGTTTTTCGTCAAAGCTGAGCGTCTCTAGTCCGCCAGCCAATCCAGCCAGTCTGTCCGGTCTTACCGGATAGCCGCCCGTCTCTTCCAAAGTCCAACCTGTCGCCGTGCGAAGCAATGTATAACGCTCATCGGCCAGGGTGAAACGGATGCGTTCGGCATTGATTCGGGTCTCACTGAAACCCGCCAGCACCGGTGCCCCCATTTGGCCATGCGTGGCGCTGGCCGGGGCGAGTGTCAGACTGGTCAGACCGAGAATGGCCCAAAGTCCGACCGCGAGACCGGTCAGCATGAGAATCCGCCGCTTTCGTTTCTCCGCGTGCGCCGCAATCATGGCTTCGCCCTCCGACGATTGCGTAGAAACAGGAGCAATCCAAAAGCCCCGATCAAAAGCGGGCCACTGAGTATTGTAAACAGACGTAAATTGAGTTCCAGCTGATCGATGTCGCGTCGAAAATCACGTTCAATCTGACGCAGGCGGGTCCGCGTGGTGACGATATCCTCGCGCAGGCGCGCCAATTCCTCGCGTTCCATATCATTCAGCTCGGCGCTGACATCGCCATCGAAGAAGCCGCCTGTCGCCCCCACAGACTGCAATTCTTCGAGCCGCGCTTGCGAGGTCGCTAGGCGCGCTTCCAGACGGGCCTGTTCGCTGAAGAAGCGCGTCTGCGCCGCTTCACGCATACGATCAACCGTTTCCATCGGTCGACGTCCGGGGGCTCGAGCTCGAAGACTCATCAGTTCTGATCCCCCAGACAAGCTGTCCAGCGCATTCAAGACGAAGGTCATATTGTCGGCAAAGGCAACACCGGTTTGAAGGTCGAGATGCAGGGCATCATCAAGCATATCGGCGTCTGCCAGCAGGATGATATCAGCGTCAACAGAACTGGTGCTCTGATGCGGCGGCGCTTCCTCAGCCGCGGCGCGCGCCAATTCAGCATAGATTGGATCGTCCGGAATGTCAGGGACTGGGGCACCGTCCGGGAACGCGCTGACCAATGCCCCGGTGACGCGAACCGCAAGCGGCGCCGGGCCCGTGTCACCCGCCTCGTATAAGCCAACTGTGTCACCGGCGGACAATTCGACGGCAGCGCGATCCGCCGGAATGGCGCTTGGGGCTGGCCCGGTTTGCATCAGGATCTCACGTCGTCCCGGCGCGCCATCATTCAGGATCAGCCGACCCGCCGCGCCGAGATTGACGGTCCGTGACATATCCGCGGTGATGATATTGTTTGGCGCCATCAGGCCCGGCGGGACAGCGAGAAAGAGGGGGTGTTGCAAGACAGTTGTGCGACCCTCGCCAGCGTCAGCTTCGATTGACAAGGCCGTCTCGGTATCGGCCACGGCGTCCTCATCCAAACGCACGCCCCAGACCGGAGCAAATCGATCCAGGTCCGAACGAATCTGCCGGTTCGTCATATTGAACGGGCCCGTGCCTTGGGCGGTTTTGGCCGCTGGATCCAGTAAGATCAGCGCCCGACCTTTGCGCAGGATGAACTGATCGATTTGCCAGAGCTGCCAATCGGTCATTCGCGGCGGGTGCACCATCATCAAGACGTCGATTTCTGGCGGCAATTCGGTGAAATTCTCTTCGATTAGCTCGACCGAGAAGGTTTTCGCCATTTCGCGGCGGATAGTGTAGCCCGCCTCATCGGTCAGAGCGTTCATCCCGGGCAGGGTCGATAATAGGCCAATGCGCGCGGGTTCTGGGCGATCGAGCCGCGCCAGCATCCGCGTAATATCATATTCGAGGCTGGTTTCCTGTTCGGGGGCAAGAAACGGAATGACGCGCTCATCATCGACGGCGTTGCGCCCGATCAGACCGAAATAGAGCGGATCGCCGCCGTTCGTGTCGACCGCAATCAGACCTGCAGCCAGCGCCTCGTCTTCGGCTTCGGAAAACGGTGCGGGATCAATCTCACGCAGGCGAATATTGCGCCCGCCGAGCGTCTTATAAGCTTGCAAGAGTTCCCGCACGCGCACGGCATAGGCGCGCACAGCAGGAAACTCCTGACCGACGCTACGCGTATAAACGAAGGTCAGGTCGATCGGTTCGGCGAGCTCGCTCAGAGTGACGCGCGTGCCATCGGACAGGGTGTAGAGATTGTTTTCGGTAAAGTCCGCACGGGCCCCTGAGAACCAGCTTTGCGCGAGCAAATTGGCGGCCCCGAAAATCGCCACGAGCAGAACACTCGCCAATACCAGATAGCGATGCGGACTCATTGCGCGCCTCCGCGGCGATGGCTGACAAACAGCGTGTTCAGCGCGACGCACAGAGCGATAAAGCCGAAGAAGAAGATCAGGCCGCGCAATTCCAACACGCCGCGTTGGGCGGTTTCAAAGTGCGTTAAGAACGAAAATTGCGCGATTGCGTCTCCGGCACTTGGTCCGAGCAGATCGGCGACGGCGCCGGAGACCAGCGGCCAGCCAGCTGCCGTGAGAATGAAAGCAACGAGCACGCCGATGACAAAGGCGAGCACAGCGCTACGCGTCAGCGCCGAGACGGCCGCCCCAATGGCCAGATAAGCCCCCGCCATGATCAGGCTCATCATATAAGTCACAGCGATCGCGGCATTGTCTGCAGGCCCGAGAATATTGACGGCAATCCACCACGGTACGGTCAGCGCCAGTGCCAGCGCCGCAACCGTCCAAGCGGCCAGCAATTTGCCGATTACCAGGCCCGGTAGGCTGACCGGCAACGCGAGCAGAAGCTCAGCCGTGCCCTGGCTGGTTTCTTCCGACCAGAGGCGCATGGCGAGGGCTGGCATGAACATCATGAAAAGCCAGGGGTGCCAGTAGAAGAATGGACCCAGATCCGCGGCACCCGTGTCAAAAAAGCGGGATAAGTCCCAGGTAAAAACACCAAGAACAAGCAGGAAGATGGCGACAAAAACATAAGCAAGCGGGGTTGCGAAATAGGCCGAGATTTCGCGGCGCCAGGCGGCGCGCAGCCCGGTCAGGGTACCTTGCCATTGCGACATCATGAGACCGCCTCACGCGTATCTGCGAGCGCGATGAACGCCTCTTCCAGCCCGCCGGGCTGGCTCGCGGCGAGCGCGTTCGGGGTTTGGTCGGCTACGACTTCGCCTTTGTCGATGACGATCACACGCGAGCACATGGCCGGGACTTCGTCCAGCGTATGGGTTGAGATGACGATCGCTTTCTCTGGCGCCATGCGCGCGACCAGGGCTCGAACCGCACGTTTCTGCACTGGATCGAGGCCATCGGTTGGTTCATCCAGAAGCAGGATCGCGGGATCGTGGATCAAGGCTGCGGCGAGGCCGACGCGCCGACGGTAGCCTTTTGATAAGGCCGAAATCGGCTTGCCGGCGACATTGGCAATCCGGGCATCGGCGATCACACGCTCAACGGCGTTTTTACGCTGGACGCGCGACAGACCGTGCGCGTCGGCCATGAAGCGCAGAAAGGTCACGGGGGTCATGTCGCGATAGAGCGGTGCGCCTTCCGGCAGATAGCCGATTTGGCTCTGGGCCTCGCGGCGCGCAGAAGTAATCGAGTGGCCATTGATCTGCGCGTCGCCGCCATCCGGTTCGAGCACGCCAGCCACCATCCGCATTGTGGTCGACTTGCCAGCGCCATTCTGGCCGAGAAAGCCGAGCACTTCGCCTTTGTCCAAATGAAAGCTCAGATCGGCCACCGCGATATGGTCGCCAAAAGACTTTCTGAGATGTTGCAGATCGAGCATCAGGGTGTCGCAGCTTACTTCCGGTTACCGGTTAGGCCTATTCGCTAGCGCAGGCCAGTAAAGGGATCACCAAAAGGGTGCAGCTAAATTTCTGTTCATGCGAACCTTCGCGACGAACTTCATCCGATTGCATTGATCCGAATATGTGGGAGGTAAGTGTCGAGCGGCTCAAAACAGTCGCCCCGGGGGGCTGGGGGGGCTGATGGGTCCGGAAAGACTGCTAGACTTCGCCGCCCGACAATTGCAAACTGATGCTAATCGGTGACCGCTGCAAGGCGCGAATGGGGCAAATCTGCCCTAATCTGTATTAAAAATGCGTCACACCTGTTGGCGCTGTAACGAATACGAGCTGCATGAGCAAAATTACACCCCTGAAAAAAACCCCTCAAACGCTCAAAATTGCCTTTCAGCGCGACGAAATGGGCATGATTTTAGATGTTTACGGGCGTTTGGTGATGTCCGGTCAGGCCAAAGATTATGCCATTGGGGCGCACAAGGATCAGGCCGTTTTTGCGATTTTTAAGCGCCACGCCGAAACGCCTAACTGGACCGTTTTGAAAACCCCGGCGCTTGCGCGAATGCAGGGGGCGTATGCGGTGCTGGGGGCTCAGGGACAAATTCTGAAGCGCGGGCGCGACCTGAAACAGGTGCTGACCGTGTTCGAAACACGCAAGTTTGAAATTGTGCGATAAACGCTCGGCCTATTGACCGACGAGGCGCTGGACCAGACCCATAACGCCAGTGAATCGTAATCCGCCTTCGCGAACCGCCAGAGCAAAGCAGACGCCATCCATGTCGCCGGTTGGCTGATGCACGTCTTCTGGGCCTTTGAGGCTGATATCGCCGGGGCCGAAGCTGCCGCTTTCATCGCTGAAACCGCCCGACACGACGAGCGTAAATTCGCTTCCGGAATGGCTGTGGCGGGGAACCGTGCAGCCGGGTTCAATCCGATACAGTTCCACCTCGGCGTCGCTGCCCGCGTCCAGTTTCAGGCGCCGAATGCCTTGCGTCAGGCCTTGCCATTTATTTGTCTGGAACGAGGTCAGTGCGGTTTCGCGCAGAGGCTCTGGCAGGGCCAGCAATTCGTCCAGGCCTTCACCGGCGAGGTGGATTGCATTGGCGCGTGTCGCGGGCGCTTCGCCCGCTTCGAATGCGTCAATCATCGCCATGGCTTTATCAATGGCGCCAGCGCTCAATTCCGCCTTGGCTTCGGTTTCAAGGAACACGCCAGCAATGGTTTCAGCGCGCGCCACGGCGCGCTTCACATCCGGACGCAAAGCGGCTTGAGTTTCCACGAGCAGGCTGAACGCCGGGTCCAAGCACCCGGCCGCATAGCTGCTATAAATCTCGCCAAAATCGCTGATCGTCGCTTTGCCCATGGGCTTGGCGGCCTCCTCAAAACTATCACTCTCTTTTGGCGATATTGTCGGATCAAGGTTATCGTCAAGCAAATGCAGCCCCAGATTGCAGTGTTCTCGTTAATGGTCGCGTTCCAATGAGCCTCGAAGCCGCATGAATGCGAGGCGAATGCGGGACTTCACTGTCCCGAGAGGAAGGCCATAAGTCTTGGCAATTTCGGAGTGAGACAGGCCTTCATAAAAGGCCGCTTTGAGCAGCACTAATTGCTCCTCCGGAAGCGTCTCAATGACTTCCCGGACTTTTACTTCGATCTGGGCGCGGTTGACCGTGATATCCGGTTGCTCGGCCTCGACTGGTTGCAGCATCGGATCCTCAGCATCCAGCTCTGGCTTATTATTTCGGCGTAGGCTATCGATCCGGCGATTGCGGGCAATCCGGAAGATCCAGGTCGAAACAGAGGCTTGGCGGCGGTCATATTGCTCGGCTTTGCGCCAGACATTGAGCATGACTTCTTGCATAATCTCTTCAGCTGCCGATGGGTCACTGCCCAAACGCATTAAATAGCTTTTGAGGCGCGGCGCGAAATATTCGAAGACTTCAGCGAAGGCAGGGCGCGAGCGCGCAGAAGCGATTTGCTCGACACAGTCGGCAAGTCGCTCCCGTTCGGACGGGTCACTACCTGTGGTTTCGAGGGACACGTGTTTCCCCTGCGCCGCTTCACACTCGTATAAAGCGCCCAAATGAGAAGAATTGCAACCGTTGCGAGACAACAAAGTCATAATCACCCGTTAATCAAGTCTGTCTTAATTCAGCCGCAACAGACTTACATAAGAAGATCGCAAATGGCTAGATATTTTATTGCATGTAGGAGAATATATATGCATCGGATCGCCCTGGCGCTCTGCGCAGGCTTTCTCGGCCTGCAATCTGTTGCCGCGTTCGCAACTCCGAGTGTGGTGCGCCAATACACAGATTGGATTGTTTTCACGGAAGATATTGGCGGCGAGCGGCTGTGCTATGCCGCGACACAGGCGACCGACAAGGCGCCGCGTTCGGCCGATCATGGCGATGTTTGGTTCTATGTTTCGAACTGGCAATCCGGCAAAGCCCGCAACCAACCGAGCTTGAAAGTCGGCTATGAGCTGCGCGGGGATTTGCCCGGTAAGGCGCGGATCGGTCGTTCAGACTGGACGCTGTTCGGCGTTGGGCGCGAAGCGTTCGCACAAGACAGTGATGACGCGCCCTTGGTGCGGCAATTAAAGCGCGGCAGCGAACTTAGAGTTGAAGCCACCTCCGCGCGCAACACGCGCGTGACCTATCATTTCTCTTTGTCCGGCTCGTCAGCTGCAATAGATCGGGCCGCTTCAGCCTGTCGCTGATCTCAACGACAGTTTGCAAGGCCTCCTTTTGCAACCTGTTAAGGTTACCATGTCATCATCCCCGCAAGCTTTTATAATTGGAGCGGGCGGAAAATGAAACTTATCAAGGCGCGGGAGCATCTCTCCCGTTTTGGCCTTGCCGTGGCAGTGTGCTTCGGCTTGGCAGGGGCTGCACACGCGGCCAATTCACTGACCGAGGCAGGTTCTTCGGTGACCAACACATTTGAACTGAGCTATAGCGTGTCAGGCACGCCGCAGCCGGTGATTACCAATAGCAACACGCCACCGAGTGGGGCCGTTCAGCAGGGTACGCCGACTGAATTCACTGTTGACCGTAAGGTCGACTTTATCGTGACGGCGACCAATAGCACGCTGACAACACCCCCAGACACCGATGCAACTCTCTTGTTTGAGGTCCTGAACGAAGGCAACGACACGTCAGCTTACTCGTTCTCGATAGCTGATTTGGACTCAGGCGGCACAACCTTCGATGCCTCTTCTGTGATCGTTCGCTACATGATTGATGCCAATGATAATGGCACCGCGGACGATGGTAGCTTTGTTGTCATCGGCGAAACTGCGATCGGGGCGGGCTCCGGCTCGGCCATCGTAACCGGAGATGTCCCCAAAGGCGTCCTGGTCTTTGTCCAGGTTCAGGGCACTGTGGCGGCAGGAATCGCGGATGACTCAACCGACGATATTACTCTGATTGCCGAGGCGCGCGATCCGACCGCGTTCTTAAACGAGGCCTCAAGCCCGGCCGCGGTCACGGCGGCAAGCGGCGGCGCGAATAATCTTACTGGCGCGGCGCAAAACGTGCTGGCGGACGGAACTGGCGTTGCCGCAGCAGGCGATGGGGATGCGGACGGTCTGTTCGCGGCGACGGGCATCATTGAGGTCTCGTCTCCTGATCTGGAAGCCGAAAAGACGGTCTCTGTGATCAAGGAACCGGGTATTTCTGGCCCGGTTACGGATTGCGATACGGCTACGGCGGAGGCCAATGCCAAAGCGGTCCCTGGCGCCTGTGTCGAATATGTCATTGAAGTGCGCAATACTGGCGACACGGAATCGGCAACCAATCTCGTGATTGACGATATCCTGCCAGCGGAAGTGACTTTCGTGGATGCGAGCCTGGTGGCCGTGACCACCAATGGCTTCCAGGATGATACGTCAATTGTCGGCACCACTGGCCCGATCCTGACGGCACCAACCAATGCCACAGAGAGCAATTGTAATGGCACTACAACGTGCATCATTCAGCTCTCGGATGCCGTCCTGGCAGCCGGCGAAACCGGACAAATCATCATTCGAGCGGAAATCAAGTAAATTTCCAGGTCCGGTCCGGACCGATTGAGAAAATGACCCCGGCGCTGTAATGGCGCCGGGGTTTTTTGTGTCTCTCGCCAAGGCTTGGGTGAGGCTGTTAATCCCACAAACCCCCAATTTTCCTGTATTTTTCGGGGAGATAGATCAAATTTCACCGAATTCTCAAGCCGGATAATAACCATAGTCTCGTACCGTCTGCAGCATAGGGCAGCGTCAGATTTGCCCACAATGAGCTAGCGGATTGACCCAGAAAACAGAGGTCTGCCGCGTGATGGTGGAGATTTGCGATGAGCTTCGGGCGGAAGCACATCATAGCGGCAATGTGGCTGCTCACGTACGCGTGGGCGGTGGCGCTGCTATCGGCGTTGCCAGCGGCAGCGGACCTTGGTGATCGTGTCACCAATGTCGCGCAGGTCTCGCAATCCACCGAAGATGGGGTCCTCGTCTTCCCGACCAATGAGGCGGCCTTCACGATTGAGGCGCGTCGGACACCATCCGAGATTGAGTTCTTCCGGATTGTCGAGAATGCCCCGGATGCTTTCCCGGTGACTTTGAATGGGTCTGATTACAGTCCTTCTGGAAAACCTGATGGACCATTCCTTCCGGTGGGCGAGTCACCGCTTCTGAATACAAAAACTGGACAGAGCTTCGGTGGGCCACAAGGATCCGCCAGCGATGCGCCATACGGGGCGGCCGCCGCATCCGCCGAAAGCGGACCAGGCATAACTGGAAAATCCCTGGGTCCGAATTCTGTTGTCAACATTGTTTCCGCTCAGACCTATTTGGCCGGAGAGCTCATCGTGGTCCGCGTGATTGATCTCGGTCAGAATGGCAATGCCGACCGAATTGAGACTGTGGCCACGACGATTACGACCGATAATGGCGACACGATCACGGTCCGACTGTATGAGGATACGCCGGATTCTGGTCACTTTTATGCGTTTTTCCCGACCACCTCCAGCCGGACCCCTGTCAATGATCGCATCCTGACAGCGCCGCAGAACACAAAACTGACCGCCACCTATATCGACATTTTTGATTCCACTGAGGTTTCAATTGATACCGCTGCGGTCGACCCTTTCGGCCAGGTATTTGATAGTTATACGGGTGAGCTGTTGGATGGCATCCGCGTATCGATTGTGGATGCAGATACGGGTCTACCGGCCGAGATCATGGGGATCGATGGGGGCAGCAGATTCCCTTCGACTGTTCAGACCGGCCAGCCGATCAGTGATTCAAACGGGATCACTTATCCAGCAAGTGAAGGTGTGTTCTTCTTCCCATTGCTGGTGCCGGGGCGTTACCGTCTGGTTGTTGAGACCCCTCCAGGTTATGTCTATCCGTCGATACGCAGCGAAGCGGACTTGCAGGGTCTATCTGGCGCACCCTACGAATTGCGCTCCGACGCCTCGTTTGGCCAAATCTTTGAGGTGACGTCCTCAGGCCCGGTGAATATCGATGTGCCGATCGATCCAGCGGGGGATCTTGTCGTCCGAAAACGGGCCGCAGAACCACAAGCTTCGGTGGGCGATTTCATTGGATATACGGTTGAGCTGGAAAATTCAGGCACCGTGCCGGCCCCGTTCTCGCTGCTCGACACCTTGCCGGAGGGACTGCGATACGTCGCCGGGACGGCGCGCGTCGACAAACAGGCGTTTGCTGATCCAGCAATCTCGCCGAATGGCCGGGATCTGACCTTTTCCGGCGGATTGGTGTTGCCTGGAACAACGATCCAGTTAACCTACCTAGCGGCTGTCGGTCCGGGCACACCGCAAGGCGCAGCGATCAACCGTGCCGTTGCCATCAATGCGTTCGGTGCCGCTTTATCCAATCGCGCAGAAGCGGCGGTCTATATTAAGGAAGACCTTCTAAGCTCGCGATCGACAATTGTTGGCCGCATTGCAGAGGCGGCCTGTTCCCCGGACGACGCCTGGGCCCGATCGATTCTCGACGGTGCTGGCGTCGGCGGTGTACGCATTTACATGGAAACCGGCCAATATGTCGTGACCGACGAAAACGGGCTTTTTCACTTTGAGGGCGTGAAGCCGGGAACGCACGTCGTTCAAGTCGATGAAGCGACTTTGCCCGAGGGGTATGAGCCCGTCATCTGTGAAGAAAATACGCGCTATGCTGGCAGCGCATTCTCGAAATTCGTCGATGCTCAGGGCGGCAGCATTTGGCGGGCAAACTTCTATTTGCGCAAAACCAATGCCGTGACCAAAGCCGAGCAGATCGAAGTGGCGCGTACGCGCAGCGAAGACATCTATGACGAGGAATGGTTGAATACACAGACCCTGAACGGATTGGAATGGGTCTATCCTGCGCCCGCGCAAACACCGTATGGTCGCTCGGTGGAGCTGGGTTTGAAGCATGGACCAGACCAGCGCGTGCATCTGGAACTGAACGGGGCGCGCGTGCCGGGACTGAACTTTTCCGGTCGCGATCTTTCAGTCACGCGAGACGTTGCGATTTCGCGCTGGGCCGGCGTCGACATCCAGCGCGGCGAAAATACGTTTGTGGCGATTCTCCTCGATGCAGATGGCAATGAGTTGGATCGCGCCGAACGCAAGGTCTGGTTTGTCGATGAAGTTGACCGGGCCCGCCTTGTTGACGACCAATCGGTCTTGGTTGCGGATGGTCGCACCAAACCGGCCATCGCGATTCGTCTCGAAAGTGGAGATGGTCATGCGGTGCATGAAGGCCGGATTGTCGAGATCGCTGTTGCAGATCCGTACCGGCTGGCACAGGAAGCTGAAGAAGAATTTGAGTCACCCGTCGATGCGGGTTTCTCGGCTGTGTCTGGCATTCGCGTTGGTGCCAATGGGGTTGCCATCGTGGAATTGGAGCCGACGCTGGAATCTGGCCGCGTTCGTTTGCAGGTGCAACTTGAAGACGGATCGCTCGAGGATATCGATGTCTGGCTCGCACCCGAGAAACGCGATTGGATCGTTGTTGGCTTGGCCGAGATTGAAGGCATGGCGTCTAAGCTCGAGGACACCAATGGCCGGCGCGTCGATGAATTGATGAGTGATGGCCGACTTGCCTTCTTCGCC
Organism: Hyphomonadaceae bacterium; assembly: GCA_024743315.1. GTDB lineage: Bacteria > Pseudomonadota > Alphaproteobacteria > Caulobacterales > Hyphomonadaceae > Henriciella. Next base: position 548,182 of record JANSWU010000001.1, on the reverse strand, counting down.
AAAGGCATGGTCAAGGGTGACTGGCTGCTGACCGTCGCGGTGGACACGGCCAAACGGCGCGGCGCGCAGGATGGCGAGATTTTCGATCGCATCGACCCGAATGCTTATTACACGCTGTATGGCGATCGTACCTGGCAATTCAATGACGCCGAAAGCCGATACCCGGTCTACGTGAAGCTCGAAAAAAACACGTTCCAGGCTGTGTTCGGAGATTACGAGACTGGCTTCACGGAGACAGATCTTGGGCGATATTCGCGTCGCATGTCCGGCCTCAAGGCTGATTATGAAAGCGAAGCGCTCACGGTCACGGCCTTCGCGGCTGAAACCAATCAGACCTTCATCAAGGACGAAATTGCCGCAGATGGGACTTCCGGGCCATATCGATTGCGATCTGCGCCCTTGGTCCGCTCGTCCGAAGTGATCACGATTGAAACCCGAAACCGCCTTCGGCCAGACGAGATTGTCAGTTTAACCCCGCTCAATCGCTATATTGATTATGAGATCGATTACATCACCGGCGAGCTGTTCTTCCGACAGCCTGTCGCGGCGACGGATAGTGGGCTCAATCCAAATGTGATTGTGGTCGATTATGAAACCTCGGATCAGGGAGATCGTGGCGTCACCGCAGGCTTCCGCGCCGCGAGCCGAATTGCTGACGGGCGTATTCAAGCCGGGATAACGGTGCTTCATGAGGAAGACGGGTCGACGCGTGAGGCAGCGGGATCGGATCTGATCGCGACAGATCTGACGGTCCAGATCAGCCGGAATACAGAGCTAAGGGCTGAGTACGCAGAATCAAACTCACGTCTTGAGCTTGGAGATGCGTCGGGCGAAGCTATGCTGCTGGAGGCCACGCGTCGCACCGAAGCGGTTAACATTACCGGCTATGTCCGCGAAGAATCCGCGGGGTTCGGTCTCGGGCAGCAGGCCTCTTCGACAGCTGCCGTGCGCCGAATTGGTGCCCAGCTCAGCGCCGAGCTTGGGGTCCAGGACACAGAAGACGGCAGCGATCGTGCGGTTCGTCGGATTGAGGCACAAGCCTATCATGAGCGCAATCTCAGCCAGGGGGCAGACCGCAGCGTCGCGGATATGGTTTGGCAGCAGGATAGCCAGACGCTTGGCGTTTCTGCGGGTTTGCGCGCGGTCAACGAGAATTTTGAGGATGATGTCGATCGTCGCCAATCCATCTTGCTGCTTGCTGGCTTGCGTAAGACCTTTGTGGAACAGGGACTCACCATCAGCGCGGTTTGGGAACAGCCAATCAGTAGCGAAAACAAGGATGAAGACGAAGCCACGCTGTTCCCGGGCCGAACGGTGTTTGGGCTCGACAAAGCGCTCGGCAAACGCGCCACCGTCAATCTGCGTCATGAGATCACTGACGGTGAAAACGCATCCGGCCAAAACACCGTTGCCGGGATCAGCTGGGAACCGCTTGGTGGCACGCAAGTCCGCGCTGCAACGGACATGATTACGAATGAGAGTGGTCGCCGGATTGGTGCGACGGTCGGCGTCGATCAGGTCTGGCAGGTGGATGACGCCTGGACCATTGGCGGCGGCTTTGCCCGTCGCGCCAATGTCGATGGCGAGGAGACCCCACGAGATGTTGCGCCGGATGCTGCGATCAGTCCACTGGCCGATGGCGTGCGCAGCGCGTTGACCACCAGCGAACAGTATCGTTCAGGATATTTTGGTGTCGGTTATCAGGCGGAAGGCATGGCGGCGTCTGGTCGTGTCGAAGTGCGTGACAGCACATCAGGGACGCGCCTTGTTGCAACACTTGGGGGCGCTCGTGAGATCACCAAAACCCTTTCCTTCTCGGGCGCGGCGCGGCATCAGCGCGAGAATCTCCAGGGCCAGAGCGACCGCGAAGAGACTGATCTTCGGATTGGCGCAGCGTGGCGTCCGCGCGGCGAAGGCGTAATCGTGCTCAATCGCCTGGATGTTGGCCACTTGTACGAACAAGGCATCCAGGACCGCTCCAAGATCGTCAACAATCTGGCGATCAATGCGATGCTGACCAAACAGACACAGGTTTCATTTTACCATGGTGTGAAGCGGGTAAAGATGGATTTTGAAGGCGCCAGCGCCGCTGGCACCACGCATTTGCTTGGCGCAGAAGTCCGGCATGACTTGTATAAGGGCGTAGATGTTGGCGTGCAGACAACTTGGGCGTCCAGTGATGCCAGTGGCACAGAGGCTTGGTCTTTCGGTCCGAGTTTTGGATTCAGTCCACAAGACAATATGTGGGTGAGCCTCGGCTGGAACGTTTCTGGCTTCGATGATGCCGATTTTGAGGCCGCCAAATACCGGAATGAAGGTCCGTATATTAAACTCAGGGCGAAGTTTGATCAGAACACGGCTAAAGGCCTGCTCAAGTCTATGGGCCTGGGTGCTGAATAAAAATTCAGGCGATTGACTAGAACCCGTAAGACACGTTGAACTTTACAATCGTGTCGAGGTTTTCTTTCTCGACCGGTGGGTTCTCTTCAAATTGCACTTCATATGACAGACCCGCGCGCAGGGCATCTGTTAGGGCAGTGCTCAAGTGCGACCGGGAGGAAACGCTTGTCGTCGGCTCTGACAGGGTGACTTTCGAATCATGATCGAGGAGCCAGCCGTCCAACAGATTCCAGCTTGAATCGACCGCGCCATACAGGACCCAGTCATGGTCCGCGCGAAGGTCATCCTGGAGGCGCGAGTAACGATAGCCCGGTCCGACTTCGCCGCGCACAGAGAGACTGTCTTCATTGACAAAATAATAGCCAGCCCCTGCCCCTAGAAAGGCACGATAATCAAACCCGGTGAATTGGTCGCTGTCGAACGACCCGCGCACATAACCGAAGACATCTTCGGTCCAGAGCGTATCCATTTGGTAGGACAAACCCCAGTTTTCTTGCGTGCGAGTTTGATTGGCACTGCCCGTATTGGCGTACGCTTCGAGGCGATGAATATTCGCCCGCCGTTTGGCGCTGGCTTTCAGCCGCGCGCCAAGGCTGGAGGTCTCCGTATTGCCGTCTGTATAGGCGGCATTGATATCGATCCGGCCCTCGGCATATTCGAGAAAGCTGACGTCTTTCGGCTCGGGCATCGTCCCTGTCACGACCAGGGGCGCGACGGTCAGGGGTTCGACGGGAACTTGCAGCGCCGCAACATGCGCCGCAATCGCAGGCCCATGTTCCGGGAAAGCCAAATTAGCCGCCGAAACGACGGCTTCAAGCTGGGCTGGATCTTCCAGTCGAAACGCAGCCGATAACATGCGCCGCGCGGCCTCCGGAAGCGTCTTGACCACAGGCTCAGAATGCTCTGCATCGGCGATAATTGCCGCCGGTGCGAGAACCGCTTCAAACATGGTTGTCCTCTACTCATGCAGGCCTTGGTGACCTGCCAATACATTAGGGTTAATGAACAGTTCGACCTTGTCGCATCGAAACCTTTGAAACAAGCTTAACGGGTGACCACGGCGGCACTCTTGGCTTGACTCACGCGGCGCGCACACGCACCAGACGCGCCATGGCTAAAGTTAAGATTTGCGGATTGAAGGATACAGGGCATGTGCGCGCCGCGGCGGAAGCGGGTGCGGACTGGGTCGGCTTTGTCCTGTTTCCAAAAAGCCCCCGCAACTTGCTCGGGGAGGGCGAAGATGGCCTCGATGAAGTCTGTGATCTTTGCGATTTTGCACAAGAGCTGGGGCTGTTGTCGGTGATCTTGCTGGTGGATCCAGACGATGATCTGTTTGAGGAAGTCCTGCATGATGTCGAGCCCGATGCGATCCAGCTGCATGGCCAAGAAAGCCCTGAAAAAGTGCTCGGTTGGTGGCGGGATTGCGCCGGGATTTGCGAGCTTTGGAAGGCGGTCAGCGTGTCGTCAGAGGATGATCTAGAAGCGCTTGATCAATGGCGCGTGGATCGGTTCCTGATCGATGCAGCTGCGCCAGCTGACGCCGACACCCCTGGTGGCAATGGTGAGCCTTTTGACTGGGCCTTATTGGAAGGCTTTGATCCCGGCGTGCCCTGGTTACTCGCTGGCGGTCTGACGCCAGACAATGTCGAAGCCGCAATTGCTGCGACAGGTGCAGCTGCGGTCGATGTGTCCTCTGGCGTTGAACGCACGCGCGGCGTAAAGGACGAAGACTTGATCCGGGCGTTCATTGACGCCGCCAAATCTGCTTAGAAAGCGACATCATGGATTTGAGAAACACTTGGGACCAATGGCCCGATGAGAATGGCCGGTTTGGCGAGTTTGGTGGACGTTATGTCGCCGAAACGCTGATGCCGCTCATCCTCGATTTGGAAAAAGAATATCGCGCTGCCAAACAGGACCCGGCCTTCGCGGCGCAGATGCAGGATCTCTGGACCCATTATGTCGGCCGCCCGAGCCCGCTCTATTTTGCCGAGCGCCTGACCGAGCATTTTGGCGGCGCCAAAATCTATCTCAAACGCGATGAGCTCAATCATACTGGCGCGCACAAGATCAACAATTGCCTCGGCCAGGTCTTGCTCGCCATGCGCATGGGCAAGACAAGGATCATTGCTGAAACCGGGGCTGGCCAGCACGGCGTTGCCACGGCCACGGTCTGCGCCCGCTTTGGCTTGAAATGCGTCGTGTTCATGGGCGAGACGGATGTCGAGCGGCAAAAGCCGAACGTATTTCGGATGAAATTGCTCGGGGCTGAAATCGTTCCGGTCTCGTCTGGCACTGGCACATTGAAAGACGCGATGAACGAAGCCTTGCGCGATTGGGTGACGAATGTTGCCGATACGTTTTATTGCATCGGCACGGCGGCCGGACCGCACCCTTATCCGGAACTGGTGCGCGATTTCCAGAGTGTGATCGGTCAAGAAGCGCGGGCCCAGATCCTTGAACGTGAAGGCCGGCTGCCAGATGCCATCATGGCCTGCATTGGCGGCGGATCAAACGCGATCGGCCTGTTCCATCCGTTCCTCGAAGATGAAGGCGTGCGGATGATCGGAGTCGAAGCCTCTGGTCACGGGATTGAGACCGGACAGCATGCCGCCGCGTTGAATGGCGGCGCGCCGGGCATCCTGCATGGTAACAAGACCTACCTCTTGCAGACCGATGATGGCCAAATCATTGATGCGCACTCCATCTCTGCCGGGTTGGATTATCCCGGGATTGGCCCGGAGCATAGTTTCTTGCGCGACACAGGTCGAGCTGAGTATCTAACTTGTACTGACGATGAGGCGCTCGAAGCTTTCCAATTGTGTACACGCCTGGAAGGGATCATTCCGGCCCTGGAACCGAGTCACGCCTTGGCCCGGGTCGGCGATGTGATCGACACGCTCGACAAGGATGGTCTGCTCATCCTCAATATGTGTGGGCGCGGGGATAAGGATGTGTTCTCAGTGGCCGAGGCTCTAGGGGTCGATATGTAATCTATCAATATTGATAGATAAATCTGGATCTACCGATAAAGATAGAATATTAAGAGTCTATCAGTATCCATAGATACATGGACAATCAAACGCCCTATTATCTCTTGCTTGCTGATCTGACGGCGTCAAGCGCATTGTCGGCCAAGGACGGTCAGTCGGTCATGGGGCGTTTGCTCCCTGAGCTTGACTGGCAGAACCAGCGCGGCGCCGCAGATTTGGTTTACCCGCTTGAGGTCAATTATGGTGATGAATTCGCCGGCTTGTTCTCAAGCCCGCGCCTGATCCATCGCATTGTCTCTGAGATCCGCGATATGTTGAGACCGATTGCCGGATTTCGCTATGTCATTGTCCGAGACCGTATTGGGTATGCCGGCGGCACCATTCGTGAAATGGGCGGTCCGGCCTTTGAAACCGCCGCCAAGGCGCTGACCGACCTGAAGAAACAGCGACAGCATGGCGACTGGCTGATCAGCGACAACGCCACCAACCAAGCATTATCCGCAATGACCAACGCTGCGGCCACGCTGGTCGCGGACATGAGCGACTATCAACACGCAGTGTTCTTGCTCCAAAAGGCCGGTTTGAGCGGGACCGAGATCGCGCAGAAACTGTCGAAAGACCCGCGCTCGGTGTCGAACGCGAAGAAAACCGGTCACGCAAAAACGGTCTTGCAGATTGAAGCGGCAATGGACGCCATGCTGGCTCAAATTAGCGCTGGCGACATACAAAATGCGTGAATATTCGCGAACGCCCTCTCGGAATGTCATTTCTGGCGCATCCGCTGGTTGACACTGGCGCACAGACGCAGGAAGTGGCGTGCATGGCCAGTGAAGAGCTCACCCTGTATCGCATCACCTGCCCGCGCCAGCGTGTGGCGCGCGCCATCGCCGATGAGGCGGTGGAATCTCGCATTGCGGCGTGCGCCAATGTCGAGGGTCCCATGGCCTCGACCTATCGTTGGAAAGGGGTGGTTGAACAGGCCTTTGAGTTTATCCTGTGGCTGAAAGCGCCGGCCGCCAAATTTGCCGAGATTGAAGCGGTTGTGGCCAAGCATCATCCTTATGACGTGCCGGCCATTGTCGCCCTCGGCGTCACTGAGGTAAACGCGCCTTATGCGGCCTGGATTATGGAAAATACGGGTTCAGAATAAATGCCGACATCCCGCATCGTTTCGCGCTTCGACAAGGTTAAAGGAGAAGGCCGCGCGGCCTTGGTCGCCTATCTCATGGCCGGCGACCCGGATTTGGAATCATCCTATCAAGCGCTCTGCGCATTGCGTGACAATGGCGCTGATGTGATCGAGCTTGGGGCGCCGTTCACCGACCCCATGGCAGACGGACCCGCGATCCAGAAAGCCGCGCTGCGGGCGCTCGCCAACAAAACGACTCTGAAAGACGTCCTGGCGCTCGCCAAGCGCTTTCGCGAAGACGATGCTGAAACGCCCCTGATCCTCATGGGCTATGCTAATCCGGTCCATACTATGGGTTATGAAGCCTTCGCTACGGCCGCTGCGGAGGCTGGGATCGACGGCACGATCTTGGTTGATCTGCCGCCAGAGGAAGACCAGCCGATCCGAGACGCTTACGCAAAACATGATCTTTCTGTCATTCGCCTGGCAACCCCGACGACCAATGAAGCACGCATGGCAAAAGTTGCGGAAGGCGCGAGCGGTTTCCTTTATTATGTGGCTGTGGCGGGCGTAACGGGCGCCGGGTCAGCTGATCCAGAGGACATTCGCGCTGGCGTCGAGATGGCGCAGCGCGTTTCCGGCCTTCCTGTCTGTGTCGGATTCGGCATCAAAAACGGCGAACAAGCCGCCGCCATGGGGAAAATCGCCGATGGGGTTGTCGTGGGGTCTGCTTTTGTGGAAGAAGCAAGACTTGCAACTGTGGCCAAAACGCCACAAGTTACAGCAGGGAATATGGGCAAACTGGCCCGTGAGTTGAGTACGGCGCTGAGGGGTGGCGCGCCTGCGCAGTAAAGTCCGCGATCGGACAAAGGGATGATGACGGCATGAATTGGCTGACGAATTTCCGAACACCGGGTCTGAAAGGCCTTTTATCGGGCAATAAGAAAGACACGCCGGACAATCTCTGGGTGAAATGCCCGGTCTCCGGCGAATTGGTATATCGCTCTGACCTGGAAGAAAGCTGGTATGTCACGCCAGCTGGCGCGCATTTGCGGATTTCTCCCCGGCGGCGCTTCCGTTTGTTCTTTGACCATGAGCGCTGGGAGCCGATCCCGCTGCCACCCGTTCCTGCCGATCCGTTAAAGTTCCGAGACGACAAGACCTATCCGTCCCGCATCAAGGGCGCAAAGACCAAAATTGCCAAACGCGACAAGGAAGAAGCCCCGGATTCGGGGTCCGTGTCTCCGATCGCGCAGGATGATTGCATGGCCGCTGCCTTTGGCAAAGTCGACGGCATTCCAACCGTGGTCCTGATTCAGGACTTTGCCTTCATGGGCGGATCCCTGGGCATGGCGGCCGGCGAAGCCTTTATTGCCGCTGCACAAATGGCTGTGGCCCGCAAGGCAGCATTCGTGATCTGCACCGCATCAGGTGGCGCGCGTATGCAGGAAGGCACGCTGTCTTTGATGCAAATGCCGCGCACGACGCTGGCCATCCAGGAAGTCAAAGATGCAGGCCTGCCGTATATAGTGGTCTTGTGTGATCCGACCTCAGGCGGCGTCTCGGCGTCTTATGCGATGCTCGGCGACGTTCATATTGCCGAGCCGGGTGCGATGATCGCTTTCTCTGGTCCGCGCGTGATTGAGCAGACCATTCGCGAGAAACTGCCTGAAGGATTCCAGCGCTCAGAGTTCTTGCGTGAGAAAGGCGCCGTGGATATCGTTACCGACCGACGTGAGCTGAAAACCACTTTGTCACGCGTCCTGGGACACTTGATGCCGGTTCGTAAAGCCGCCGAGAAGGATGTCTCGACGCTGCCGGTTGAAGCGCCGTCCGCCGATGCGCCGGCACCGAGATCAGATAAGGCTTAGGGCGAATGTCCGCCGCCCTCGAAGCGGCCCTAGAGCAATTCGAAGGCCTTTACCCGGAAACCATAGAACTGTCCCTCGGCCGGATCGAAGATCTGCTCGAGACATTGGGTCGGCCGCAGGACAAGCTGCCTCCAACCATCCATGTCGCCGGTACCAATGGCAAAGGCTCGACCTGCGCTTATTTGCGGGCGATGGCCGAGGAAGCCGGCCTCAATGTTCATGTTTACACCTCGCCGCACCTGGTCCGGTTCAACGAACGCATCCGCTTGGCGGGTGAGCTGGTCACGGATGCAGCACTGGTTGACTGGTTAGATCGCGTCCACGCAGCCCTTGAGGGTCGCCCGATCACGCGGTTTGAAGCGACTACGGCGACGGCCCTGTTGGCCTTCAGCGAGGTCCCGGCAGATTTGCTCATTCTCGAAGTCGGGCTTGGCGGACGGTTTGACGCAACCAACGTCATTAATAACCCGGCCCTGAGCGTGATTACACCCGTTGATTTTGATCACAAGCAGTTCCTCGGATCTGACCTCGCCAAAATTGCGGGTGAGAAAGCCGGGATCATCAAACCCGGACGGCCTGTTGTCTCGGCGATACAAGCCCGCGTTTGCGGCGATGTGATTCGCGATCGCGCCGAGGCACTTGGGGCGCCTCTCACGGCCTTGCGTATGGAAGATATTGAAAAAGTCCCTGAGCGAGTGGCCCTGCCCGGCACGCATCAACGCTACAATGCCGCTCTTGCCGGCTTGGCGATGCGCACACTCGCGCACCCGAAAATTTCTGATGCGGCGATCTGGCAAGGGGCGCAATCGGCTGTCTGGCCAGCGCGCATGCAGCGCCTCGCGGACGGGCCGCTCACCGCCTTGGCAAACGGTGCAGAAGTCTGGCTGGATGGCGGGCATAATCCGCATGCCGCCACCGCGATCGCGGAGCTGTTACGCGAAATGGGCGGGCGCACGGTGATGGTCACGGCGATGATTGCAAGCAAGGATCATGGTGGCTTCTTCCACGCCTTCAAAGGCGCTGCGGAGGCCGTCTACACCATTCCCAACGCGCCAGGTCATGCCGGTGCAGATCCGGATGAATTGGCGGAAACGGCGCGGACGTTCCTGCCGCGCGCAGAAGCGTTCGATTCTTTGGAGGCCGCATTGGCGGCGGCGACAAAGACCCAGCCTGACCGGATCCTGATTGGAGGCTCGTTGTATCTCGCTGGCGAGGTCCTGGAGAAAAATCAGGAATTACCGGTCTAGGCGTTCTTGATCGTCAAGCCGCCATCGACCGGGATCACCGCGCCGTTCAAATAGGACGCTGCCGGCAAGCAGCAGGACAGCGTGACATGGGCCACTTCTTCCGGGATGCCATAGCGCCGGATCGGCACCCGGCGCTTGGCGAAAATCACTTTATGCTCCTCCGGAATTGCGGCATTGATATTGGTCTCAATCGGGCCGGGGCAGATGGCATTGCACGTGATGCCATCACGGCCAAGATCGGTGGCCATGGCCCGGGTCAGGCCGATGACGCCATGCTTGGCTGCCACATACGGGCCGTTTCCAGGTGTCGCGCCGAGCCCCTCGGTGGAGGAGATATTGACAATCCGCCCGCCCGTCTCGGTTTTCATCAGATAGGGCAAGGCAGCGCGGATTAGCCTTTGATGGGCGGTCAGCATGACATTGACGCTGTCGTGCCAAATCTCCTCATACTTGTCCTCGGAAGGATGCGCGAGGCGAGCAAAGCCAGCATTATTGATTAGAATGTCGAGCCCGCCAAAGGCCTCGACCGTCGCCTTGACCGCTGCTTTGATCGCGTCGTGATCTCCGACATCGAGGGTCCATGCGCGCACATTGGAAAAGCCTGCGGCCTGGATTTCCTCGGCGACCTGTTCCGCGCCATCCCCGTTCAAGTCGGTCGCCATCACATTGGCGCCTTCACGCGCGAACAGGTGCGCTGTGGCGCGCCCCATACCGCTTGCGGCGCCCGTAATAAAAACGGTCTTGCCGGCGACTGAGCGGTCGAGTTCTTGATATGGTGTCATCCTGCCCTCCAGTTCTTTTTGGTCAGGCTAACGAAAAGCCGGCACAAAAAAAGCCCCGCCGTCGGGCGAGGCCTTTCTGATTTTGTCGAGACCAAATCAGGTATTCTCTTTGATCCACTCGGTGATCTTTTGCTTCGACATGGCACCGGGATGGGTCGCAGTGACTTTGCCGCCTTTGAAGATCATCAGCGTTGGCAGACCACGAATGCCGTACTTCGAGGCGGCCATGGGATTGTCATCAACATTGATTTTCGCAACCTTGATATCGCCGCTCATTTCGGCCGCCACGGCGTCGAGATGCGGGGCCATGGCTTTACACGGGCCACACCATTCCGCCCAGAAATCGACCACGACCGGGGTGTCGCTGGCGACGGCCTCATCGAACGTCTCATCAGTAATATGTTCAGCGGCCATTGTGACCTCCTTTAAATTCATCGTGAGGCATAAAATAGGGACTCTTTGCGTGCGTCAAACCCTGCTTTCAACACGGTTTAGTGATTCTGACATCTTGTCTGCATCAAGCTCGATCAAGCGCGGGCCGTCTGTGTATAGCAAGGCGCAGCGGACGTCATGTTTTGGATAAACCGAGCCGAGTACAGATCGATAGGCAGCCATCTGCACGAGATAGGAGTCTTCGATATGTTCCGCGGATTTCGGTGCCGGCCGATCGGTTTTGTAATCGATGATCATCACCTGGTCAGATTTGACAATCAGTCGGTCGACGCGCCCATTCACCATTTGTCCTTTGGGCAATGTGCCGACAATCGCCGCCTCGCTCCGCCCTGTTTCCTCAAACACATCGGTGAAGGCTGGATCCGAGAGGGTGCGCAGCGTGACCTCGAGCATTTCGTCCCGGTCTGCCGCCTCTAGATCTGGGTCCCGGTTCAGAAAGGCGCGGCCTTTTTCTGCCCGCACAGGGGCCGGGTATTCCGGTAGAATTTGCAGCAAGGCATGGATCAGACGACCCCGCTTCAATGCCGCTTTGCGCTCTTCTGCGAAAGGTAAGCTCACCGCAGACCGATCTTCGGCAAGTCGCGAAGGCGCCGCCAGGCGCAAGGGCGGACTGACCTCACGCGCGGTGCGTTTCAGCCAATCCGGTGAAGTGATCAAAGCGGGTGCTTCACGGGTCTCTTTTGCCAATTGGACCGTATCAGCGCCAAACGTGAGCACTTTATCGGGCAAATCAGCATCATCTTGATCGAGCAAGGTTCGCATGGCTGACAGACACCAGCGATACCAGGATGATTTGGCATAGCCTGCCTTGGCATTACCCATGCCGGCGCCAGCGATGATGAGGCGATCCGAAGCACGCGTCAGGGCGACATATAGCAAGCGACGGGATTCCCGTTCAGCTGCCGCGTTTGCAGTCTCGCGCAATCGCGCGGATGCAGGCGCGTCTGTTTTCCCCGAGGGGCTATACAAAGGCACTCCAGACTCGGTGAAGAACAATGCGTCGCTCACCGGTTTGGTCGCCCCGGTTGTATCCGGCAAAATGACAATCGGCGCCTGCAGGCCTTTGGCGCCATGAACGGTCATCACGCGCACCGCGCCATCGGGTTCTCCGAGCTCGCGTTTCAGCACCGTATTTTGTTGCTCGGTTTCGGCCAGGAAGGCTTGCAGGCTCTTGGCTTGCGACATGTCATAGCCGAGGGCGCCAGAGAGCAGGGCCTGGACCGGGTCTCGCACAGGTTCACCCAGCCTTTGGATCAGTCGGTCCCACCCGCTCAAGCCGCTTTCATCGCGTTCGGTCAAAGCCCGGGTCAAAAACTCAAAGGCCGGTAAATGCCGAGTCTCGATCAATGCCGCGCAAAAAGCTTTTGCGTTTGCAAACTCCGCGTCGGTGGCACCGGCCAGGCGCGCCCACAAGGATTCGCCCTCATCCCGGCCATGGGCCAGCACGAAGAGATGACGATCATCATCGACCAGGCCGCAAAACGGACCGCGCAGGATCTCTGCCAATGTCAAATCGTCGCCCGGTTGAAGGGCGAAACGGATGAGATTCAGGCAGTCCTGCACCCCTAGATTATCCAATAGCCGCAATCGATCGGCCCCCGCGACCGGGATCTTTTCTTGCTTCAGACTATCAATCAGCGCGTCAAATAATTCATTACGGCTACGCACCAGTATCAGGACATCTTCGGGTTGGACGGGTTGGCGTTGCCAGCGGCCATCCGGGCGTTCGCGCCACACGCTTTCGCCGCCATCCAGCATCGATTTGACGGCCTGAGCAATGCTTCGCGCCAGGCGTCGGCGCGGGGCATCGGCCGGCACATGATCGGTCGGTGTGGTCCAGGCGCTGTCTTCCACCGCTTTTGGCGTCGGCAGCTCAAGCGGCCAAAGCTCAACGCGGCCGGGCTGGTTGGCGCGGCGCGGGGCGTGCGGTGCGATATCCGCCTCGCGCGGCGGCAATGGATCAGTTGCATCGCGTTCAAGCGGGGCAATCGCACGCACCTCATCGACAAATTGCAAGACTTCTGGCGTCGAGCGGAAGGACATGACCATGTCAGGTTGATTAACTGAGCGGTTTTGCGCGGCCGCGACGATTTCCTCGCGCCGCACAAAGGCATCATGTTCGGCTTCGAATTGCTGCTGATCCGCGCCTTGGAATGAGTAGATTGACTGTTTCGGGTCTCCGACCACGAATTGCGTACGCGGATCAGTGACGCGGTCTTGGCCTAGCCCGGATTGAAATTCCTCCACGATGGCATTGATCAGAGCCCATTGTGGTGGGCTGGTATCTTGTGCTTCGTCGAGCAAGAGGTGCGAAACACCGCCATCAAGCTTGTATAGAACCCACTTCGCGGCGCTGGATCGGGTCAGCAAGGTGTGAGTGCGGTCAATCAGATCATCGAAATCCAGCGCCCCAAGTAAGCGTTTCTGCTTGGCATAGGCATCAATCAGCGGCAGGCCAATTTGCATCAGGGCAACGCTGCGATCCGCAAGCTCAATCGCCTTGAGCGTGGCTTGCACGGTCTTCATGCGCGCGATTTCTCGCCCTTCCGGATCCTCGGATTTTTGGTTCCGACTAAACAGGTCGGCCGTCACTGGTCCGGCTTTCGCCGTATAGGGGTTGCTACCCGCCGGGAAATCCCAATTCGCCCCCGCGATGGCTGACATGTAGAGGCTGTATCGGGTTTCCGCGTCGGATGTGCTGAGCAGCGCGACCAAGGCGTTCAGCAGTTTCGCGTCGGCTTTGCCAGGCTTTGCCAATCCGGATAGGTCATCAATCACGCGCCGAAGCGCAGATTCCGGCAGGTCGCGGATCATGGCCTGGTCTAAGAGATCGGCTCGACCCAGATCGGGGGCGCCAGCCGCGCGCCGCACCAAATCTGTCAGTTCCGTTTCAGAACTTATTGATTGCCGAAATCGCTGCAGAGCTTGGCGCTTGAATTTGAGTGCCTCTAAAGCGGCGCCAATGCCAAGCCCGCCAGTGGCCTCGGCGAGATGGTTCATCGCGTCTGGTTGGGCTGCTGCTGCCGCCATCATGCCATCTGCCAGAACCGTTCGCCAAAGGCTGTCGGCTTCATCTTCTTCAATCGCCTTAAAGCCGGGCGAAACCCTGGCTTCGAGCGGGAAGCGTCGCAAGATTCGCGCACAGAAAGCGTGAATGGTTTCAATCCGCAATCCGCCTGGTGTTTCGAGCGCGCGGGCAAACAGGCGCCGCGCTTCGCGGAACTCATCTTCTGAATAGGTTGAGGGGTCGCGGTCTTCGAGCTCGGACAATGAGGCTCGTAAGGTCTCATCGGTCGCAACGGCCCATTTGCCAAGCCGCGCATAAAGGCGCGCCAGCATCTCGTTCGCTGCCGCCTTGGTATAGGTGATGCACAGAATCGAGTCTGGATTTGCGCCTGGCCGGTGCGCGTCGCGACGCAGGAGAAGCCGCGCCACGCGGTCGATAAGTACTTTTGTTTTGCCTGAGCCAGCATTGGCTTCAACCCAGGCCGATTGCTCTGGATTGGCAGCATCGGCCTGAGCCTTTTTAGCCTGTTCGAAGGCCTCAGTATCCGGGGAGAAAACAGGGTCAATCATAGGTGGTCAGCCCTGTCCATTCATCCCGGCGCGCCAGCCGGGTATACGCGCTTTCATAGCTGACCCGCTCCGGTCGCGGCGCGCTCAAAAAGGGGTGGTTCGGATCGGCAAAGCTTGTCAGCAATTGAATCAGACCGCGTTCTGCGTCGGCGATCAGATCCGCCACGGGCTTGGCTTCGAGTTTGGCTCGCGCGGCGGCGACGCCAAGTTCCTGAACTTCGAACTGCGTCCCGAAGCGAAGATAAGTCAACGCCTCAACGTCTGCGGCCCCCAGCGCAGCATAGCCTCCGTCACGGGCGATCAGGCCTTGCAGTGGCATTTGTGGGCTGAGGCCGGCGCGCACTTGCCTCTCGCTCGGGGGTTTGCCGGTCTTGAAATCGAGGATTGCGATCGTGTTGCCGACGCGGCGTTCGATCCGGTCGGCGGTGCCAGTGAGCTTGAACGGCTCCCCCGCAATGCTCAAGCTCACGCTGCCGCGCTCCTCGGTCAACGCCGCACCCTTCAATTGATGGCTCTGCTCAGTTCGCCAGTCGAGATAAGCCTCGCAGACTTTGAGGCGTTGCGCGCGCAGCGCGATAATATCTGCTTCGGCCTCACCTCCGGCCAATAATTCCGTTTCAACCAAACTCAGAAGTTGCTGCGCAGTCTGTTCTGGCGCGCTTTCGAACCGTTCAAGCGCCTTGTGTATTGCGGTGCCGCGAACCCGGACGTCGGCCGGTAGATTAAGCGGGTCAAGCGGCTGCAGGCCGAGCACAGATTCACAATAAATCGCGTAAGGGTCGCGCACCAATTGCTCTATTCTTGTCACTGATAATTGGGATGGACGCGCGGATCGCGGCGGCGTGGGGCGCGGTTCTGATGTGAAGGCCGACGGTAAATCCGGCGCGCGCTCTATCTCTTTGAGCCAAGGTCTCGGGTCGTGGGCAGGGTTGGGCGCGAGACTGGCTTCAGCTGCGTCTCCGAGCGCGCCGCGCGCCAGCGTGCGCAAGCGCCAGATCCAGCGCGAGGCAATGGCAGGCTTGTCATCGCGGCGCCTGGAGTAAAGCAGCGTAACATTTGGAGCGGACGCCAGCTGGGCAAAATCATGCGCCGCGAGGCCAATCCGCTCATCCGGATCGGCGAGGCCGATCTTGGCGCGAAAGGCGCGCGGCAAAAAGGAGTCTGCGGTAGGTTGTTCGGGCCAGATCCCTTCATTCAGCCCAGCCAGGATCAAACGATCGGTTGTCTGCAATCGGGCTTCCAATGGCCCCCAGATCGCAAGCCGCGGATGTGGTTCACCGATCGGAACCGCTTGCGCCGCAGCTTCGGCCTCCAATAGATCCAGCCAAACGCTTTGCGGTTGTTCGCCGAGCGCCGTTGTGAGATCGGCCATGTCCCTGAACAGACGAGACAGCGCGGCGCCGTCCTCCCCGCTCCACGGCAAGGGCGCCGCACAAACCGCCGCCATGACAGCGCTTAATCGACGGAACCAGTCTTCCCCCGAACCCATGCCAAGCTTCCTTGCTTCGACCGCGTTCAAGGACTCATTCAAGGCCTGCAACAAGTTCAGTGCCTGCTGTGCGGCTGGGCCTTCAAACCTGGGCGGGCGAGCGGATGGCGTCTCGTGCAGGTGATGCGCGTAGGCCAGCATTGCGTCCCAGTCTGACCAAGTCCGCGGGCCACGCAAGACGGCTTTGTCCAGGGCTTGGATGGCATCTAATTCAAAGCGAACAGATCGGTGTTGCAACATCGCCATCAGGCACACCGGATCGGCCGGATCGAGCAGCCACCGCCCGGCAAGAAGTGCAAAGCTGCCCGCCTCGGTTTGCGATAATGGCTGTCCAGCGGATGGCGCGACGTGGATATTCCAGCGTTTCAACATGGCGCTGACCCGGCGTGCGAGCCCGGCATCCGGCGTGACCAAAGCTGCGGTTTCGCTCGGATGCTCAAGCGCCTCGCGCATCAAAATCGCGGTGATCAAGGCTTCTTCGCTATCATCACTGGCTTCGATCAGGTCGAGGCCTGACAAAGCATCTTTAGCGAAACCGCTGGCGTCGCCATTTGCAGCGACTTGAGCCAGCCGGGTCGTCCAGTCAGCGGTATTCTGCGCGGGCGCGAGGGCTTCGTGAATGAGGCGCCGCCGTTTGGATTGCGCCGATGTCGTAGAGCGCCCAGGCCAAGGCGGAACGTCCGATGGGGTGAGGCTCAAATGCTGAAGCGCGCCCGCAAGGGCATGTTGGGGATGCGATGGCGTCGCACGAATTGAACTCATGTTCTCATTGGTCAGTTTCAAATCTAGACCCGGCAGAACGACTAGTCCCTGGGGCAGCTGCAAAGCGGCTTTCATCAAAATCTGGCTGGCCGGCGTCGCACCTGTCGATCCAGCAATGATCACGGGAGAGGCGGGGGGGTTGACGTGCCAGGTCGCCGCCATGGCTTTTGCCGCTTCGAAACGTCGGACGAATGGGTCCATGGCCTGCGCTTCTACGAGCTCTATCGGCCAGTCTCGCGTAATGATTTTCAAGAATTGAACGGAGTCTTGCCAATGCTGAGCGAGCTCGACTGGGGCAAGCTGTTCCAGGTTCTCCCAATCCACAGGGCCGGATAGAGCCGCCTGATCGAGCAGGCGCGCCAACTCTCGGGCGGCGGCGAGACAAGAAGTCGCCGGCAACACCCGATCGGTGCTTTCATAAAACTGCATGACCAGCCGAGTGAGTTTGCCAAGCCGCGTGGCGGCGGACATGATCGGCGGCAGATCCGCTAAAGCTGTCTCAGCGCTGGGCGGTGGTTCGCTGGTCTCAAGGTCTCCAAGCGCGCGGATTTCGGGCAATAAAAGAGCCTGGCGTCCGGACGCTTCATAGAGGGCAAAAGCAAGCGCCCGCTCGGAGCGTCGGTTCGGCACATAGATCAAGGCATCTGCGAGCGCTTCAGGGTTAGATTTGAGATCCGATTCGTCGGCGAGCACCGTCGCCAACTCCCCGAGAAAGTTCGCCCCCGCCGGGATCGAATAAATCTTGCTGCTGTCCGGACCGAACAATTCGCTCATGCGCCGTGGCAGCGGAGCCAGAATTCCGCATCCTTCAGGGCTTGGGGGTCGCCAACATGTAACCAGAAACGATCCAGCGGTAAGCCGTACATGCGCCCTTGTGGCAGCAACTCATTCCAAATGCGATTGGCCGAAAACGGCTCGACCGGAGCGTGATCGTAAAGCTGCGGCTTGAGGATACGGACGCCAGCATAGGCCCAAGGCGCAGCGGGGGCTTCCCCGCGTCGCGTCAGTCTTCCGGCCTCGTCGAGATTGAAATCCCCTGCCCCTGGGAATCCGAGACAGCGTTTGATGTCCGCAAGCAGTAAAAGCTCATCCATAAGTTCTAAATCGAAACGCTCTGCTAGTTTTCGCAGGGGCTCGGCGCCAGAGGGTTCCCAAAAGGCATCCGTATTGACCACAAAGATCGGATCTTCGCCGAGCAGGTGGTGCGCCTTGGCCAGCCCGCCGCCGGTTTCGAGCACTTGCTCGCGCTCATCCGAGATCACAATCTGCAGATCCTGACGGTCTTGAAGGTGCGCTTCAACCAGGTCCGCGCACCAATGCACGTTTACCACAACCCGTTTCACGCCAGCATAAGCGAGATTATCGAGCAGCCGATCAATCATGCTGCGCCCGGCCACTTCAAGCAGAGGTTTTGCCGTTTCATCGGTCAGCGGCCGCATGCGGGTGCCAAGCCCGGCGGCGAGGACCATGGCGGTATGGGGCATTTGGCTCATTCCAGCGTCTCCAAGACAGATGGCGCAGTCTCGGCCACAAAGGCCCGCATCTCCGCGGCGGCCGGATGCTGAAGATTGCGCGCCAGCATCAGTTTCTGACGCGGCATGAACGCGCCATAGCGCGGCTTACCATCGCGTTTCATCAATCGCGCAAACACACCGGCAATACGCAGCGCGTTCAGCGTGCCAATCACGGCGAGACGCTCCTTGAATGCGGCCTCCTCCTTGCCGCTTGCCTCAAGATAAGTTCGAATCGCCCCGTCTGTCGCTGCATCGGTGACGGCTCGGCGGGCGTCCTGGGTCAGCATGGCCATATCCCAGGCATCCCAACCGATCACGGCATCTTGGAAATCGAGCAAGCCAATTTGATTGTCGGGCAACCAAAGCAGGTTTTCGGCGTGATAATCGCGCAGGGTGAACTCGCGGGGAAAGGCCATGGCCTGCGAAATCAGGCCATCGCGAGCCGCTTCCCAGCGGACGCGGTCTTTGTCTGTCATGCGCGCCGCGTCATCATAGATATGGAACCAGTCCGCAAACAGGTCGGCATTGGCCCCGAGCGCGATATGGTCAAACTCCAGGATCGGCCAGCGATCGCCGTTTCTTTCCAGCACGTTCGGTTTGGGCTGGCGATGCAGCCGCGCAAGGTCCCGGGCGGCTTGCTCATAGAGCGGGACTTCCGCCATGCCTTGCTCAATCAGTCGGGCGAATTCACGTTTGTCGCCAAAATCCTCCAAGAGCGCGAAGCCGAGCTCGGTGTCATGGGCAAAGATCTCCGGCGCCCGCAGCCCGACTCTGCGCAGATGATCCGCAATCAGGACAAAAGCCTCGACTCGGCTTGAAGCAAGACGGGTCATTGCATTCCAACCCAGCTTCTGGCGCTCTTCGCGGTTCATATCTGGTGTGCAGGGATCGTCTTCGACCAATGGCGCATCCATCAGGATCGCGGTTGCACCATCGGGCCGCATCAGGCGAGCGTAGCGGCGGGTCGAGGCATCCTGATCAAACCAGTTGATTCCGGCCTCACCCCAATCAGAGCGGGCCAGAAACGCATTGATTTGCGCGCGGCGATTCGCGTCAGAACTCATGCAAGCGTGTTTGCCAGTCTTCGCCGCGCGGTTCCAGTCTGGCGATGCGGATATCCCCAGCGATTTCTATTGTCAGATCGAGCCGCCAAGCCGGCAGATGCGCCCCGGCGCGGTCGGGCCACTCAATCAGAGCAAGTCCGTCCTGGGTCTCTTCCCAACCAAGTTCGAACACCTCTTCCGGGTCTTCAATCCGGTAAAGGTCATAGTGAAAAATCGGGAAGTCCGGCCCGTCATAAGTCTGTACCAATGTATAAGTCGGGCTCGGGACATCGGTGTCCTGGCCCAATAGCGCCGCGATCAAGGCGCGCGAAAACGTCGTCTTCCCGGCTCCGAGTCCGCCCTGCAGTGCAATCACGTCACCGGCTTTCAAAAGCGGTGCGAGCCTTTGCGCCAGCGATTCTGTTGCCGCGAGATCTGCAAGCTCAAAGCTCAGCAAGGGTTGCCTCAATAGCCGAGATCAGGGCCTCAGTTGGTTCGCAGCCAACTGACAGCCGGACAAACCCCTCCGCCACATTATCGGCCCAGCGGGCGCGGCGTTCGGCGCTGGTATGCACACCGCCAAAACTGGTCGACGCGAAGATGGCGGGACAGGAATTGATGAAGCGTTCTGCCCGCGCTTCACCCGAAAAGGTCAGCCCAATGACAAAGCCCATGCCAGGATACTTGATCGTCTCGATCGCAGGGTGATCTCCTATCCGATCCACCAATGCGCGAGCGGTTGTACACATCCGCTCGAGGCGTAGCTCAAGCGTCATCAGGCCGCGATGGACGAGAAAAGACGGGAACGGGTCCGGGATAGAGCCAGAGACTTTTCTCCATTTCCAGACCTTCTGGAACAGCGCTTCATCGCGGGTCGCGACATGGCCATAGAGACAGTCCGAATGTCCGGCCATGGCCTTGGTGTCTGAACTGACGACCAGGTCTGCACCGAGATCAAGCGGCCGCTGCAACAGCGGAGTCAGGGTCGTGTTGTCGACCACCACGGTGGCGTCGACCGCCTTCGCGGCTTCAGAGACCGACCGAATACTGCAGAGGTCGAGGCCCGGATTAGACGGAGTTTCGACCCAGATCACGGCATATTTAGAGAGATCTGCGGCGGCGAAATCCCGGGTTGGGATGGCGTCAAATTGGATGTCATGCCCAGACAGGATCTCTTCCAGCATCACCCGGGTCACGTAATAACCGTCCGATGGCACCAGAACGTGGTCACCGGCTTTTGCCGTGATCATCAGTGCTGCCGTGATCGCGGCCATGCCGGACGGAAAGGCCACGACCGGCGCTTCCTCCAAAGCCGCTATGGCCGCTTCGGTGGCTTCCACAGTCGGATTAATGTCCCGGCCATAGGTGTAGGGCGTGTCTGGCGTGCCCGCGAGCGCATATTTGGCGGTGGTGACAATGGGCGGGCTTATCGGTTCGCCATTGTCCAGCGCGCCGCTCCGGGCGTGCAGCATGGCCATGATCCGCTGAGAATTCTGTTTATCCATTCGGGGCTTGTGGCACAGACTGCATTTGTGGAAAAGAACGTGAAAACTTGCCGCAGCGTCGCGGCTTGCAAAAAAATGACGCATGCGTCATGAAAATAAAGAATGCGGGAGGGTGATCCGTCGTGGATCTGTCTGATGCAAAACGTGTTGTGATTATTGGCGGCGGCCAGGCTGCGGCTCAGGCCTGCGCCTCTCTGCGGCTGTTCGGCTATCAGGGCGACATCACGCTGATTGGCGAAGAACCTGCCCTGCCCTATCAACGCCCGCCTTTGTCTAAGGCCTATATGAAAGGCGAGCTCGCCGAAGAGCGCCTCTATTTCAAACCCGCGACCTGGTATGAAGACCAGAACATCGATACCGTGCTCTCAGTGCGCGCGACCAAGATTGATCGCAGCGCCCAGACCGTTGCGCTCGAGCATGGCGGCGCGGTGCCGTATGACGCTTTGATCATCGCGACAGGATCACGCCCGCGGGCTCTGCCTGTGGCGGGCGCAGATCTCAGCGGGGTTTTCGACCTACGAGATCTGGCTGATGTCGAGCGCATTCGTCCGCGCATGGTGGCGGGCCGGAAACTGGTCATTGTCGGGGCAGGCTATATTGGCCTCGAAGCCGCCGCCGTCGCACGTCAGCTCGATCTTGATGTGACAGTTTTGGAAATGGAAGATCGTGTGCTGGCACGGGTGACCAGCCCGATCATGAGTCAGTTCTTCGCTGATGAACATACCCGCCAGGGGGTTGAGATCCGGACCGGCGCAAAGTTGGCGGCGCTCAAAGGCGCAGACGGCAAAGTCACCACGGCCGTGCTCGCAGATGGGACTGAGCTCGAAGCCGATATTGTCCTTGTTGGCATCGGTATCCTGCCCAATGTCGAACTCGCCGAGGATGCCGGGATTGCCTGCTCGAATGGCATCCTGACTGATGAAGACGCACGCACCAATGATCCGCGCGTGTTTGCTGCCGGCGATTGCGCTGCCCGGCCGCTGGTCCATTATGGCCGCAAAGGCCGGCTCGAAAGCGTTCACAACGCGATTGAGCAAGGCAAGCTCGCGGCGGCTGCGATCACGGGCAAACCCCGCCCGACCCTGGATTGTCCCTGGTTCTGGTCGGACCAGTACGATTTGAAACTGCAAATTGCCGGGCTCAGCCAGGGCTATGACGCGACCGTGGTGCGCGGCGATCCTGAAGCGCGCAAGTTCGCGGTGTTTTACTTGCAAAATGGCAAGCTGATCGCGGTTGATGCGATCAATAGTCCACCGGAATTCCTGGCCTCAAAGAAATTGATAATAACAGGCGCACATCTTGCACCTGAAACCCTAAGCGATACATCACAATCCATGAAAGAGATCGCGGCAGCCGCCGTATAAGGAGACGACCAGAAATGGCAAAAATTACCTATGTCGATCACGAAGGCACCGAGCGTGTTGTCGAAGCCACGAATGGCGAAAGCGTGATGGAAACAGCGATCAAGAACTCGATCCCCGGCATTGATGCCGATTGCGGCGGCGCCTGTGCTTGCGCAACTTGCCACGTCTATGTCGATGACGCCTTCATGGAGAAAGTCGGCCAGCCCGAAGATATGGAACAGTCCATGCTGGATTTTGCTGAGAATGTTCAGGCCAATTCGCGCCTGTCTTGCCAGATCAGTGTCAGCGACGATTTGGATGGTTTGAAAGTGACAACTCCAGAAAGTCAGCACTAGGCGACTGCGAGTTTTATCAAACGCGCCCCTGCCATTGGTGGGGGCGTTTTCGTATGCGCTGACGTGGGGTGACGGCTTGGTGCCAGATCAGAACCGCCTATCTGGTGAGAAAGAAAATCCTCCCAGGAGCCCATTATGACGAGCTATACAGAGCTGCTCGCTGGCCTGCATCGCAATGCGGATAACAGTCTGGATGCCCACATACCTGAAAGCTGGATGCAGGGACGCACGACCTATGGCGGGCTGACGGCAGCGTTGTCTTTGCAAGCCGCGCTCGGCCTGGTTGACGACGTTCCGATCCGCAGCGCCCAAGTCGCCTTTGTTGGCCCGGTGGGCGGTGATGTGAAGATCAAGCCAACCTTGCTGCGGCAAGGTAAGAACACGGCCTATGTCAGTGTTGATGTAACAGCGGAGTCCGGGGTTACGGCGCAATCCATCTTCGCCTTCGGCAAGGCCAGGGAAAGCGCTATCCATTTCGATGATATGCCCATGCCAAAGGTCCGCGCGCCGGAGGAGATCGAATCCTTTTTCGGCGAAGGTCCGCGCCCGGGCTTCACGCAGAATTTTGACATGCTTCTTGCCCTTGGCGGGCGCCCGATTTCAGGATCGGATGAAAAGTCGATTGGACTTTGGATGCGCCACCGCGACCCGGACACGCCGCGAGACGCAACCGCTGTCCTTGCGATTGGTGACGCGCCGCCGCCAGCCGTGATGTCCATGTTCAAGCAACCGCTGCGGATCAGTTCGATGACCTGGATGGCCGAGTTCATGACCGACACGATCACCACCGACCCCGATGGCTGGTATTTCGCGCAGCACACGGCCCAGCTCGCCAAGGACGGCTATTCAAGCCAATCCATGCGCTTGTGGAATCGACACGGCGAACCGATCCTGGTGGGACGGCAAACGATTGCTGTATTTGGGTAGCGGGTCGTCCAGACGCCCTGGGGGCGCTAAGGGCGCTTAATTCGTCAGCGCGGCCTTAAGGCTTTCAAGATAGGCCACTTGCTCCTCAAGCGCGTGAACTTGAGGACCATCTTTGCCCTCTGCGAGCAGCGCACGGTGTGCTTCGTCATATTCTTTTTGGACGCTCTCGGCCGAGACGCTGTCGAGATTGACGGCTTCTTCCGCGAGAATGGTCAGGCCAGCTGGTGTCACATCGGCAAAGCCGCCGCGCACAAACAGGCGCATCGTGGTTTCGCCATTCTCTTCGACGCGAACGACACCGTTTTTCAGGGTCGTCATGAACGGCGCATGATTGACCAATACGCCAAACTCTCCATCGCTGCCCGGTGCGATCACGTGATCAACCTCGCCTGAGAACAATTCCCGGGCTGGGGAGACGAGAGAGAAGTGCAATTTGTCAGCCATGGCGCAATCATCCTTCGACTTCGCTCAGGATGAGGCAAACCATCTTGCCCCGATCCAAAAACCGTCCTCACCCTGAGCGAAGTCAAAGGGCGAGGACGGGACTTTGCTTAGGCCGCGTCAGCGAGCATTTTCTCGGCTTTGGCTTTCGCTTCGTCGATCGAGCCGACCATGTAGAACGCCTGCTCTGGCAAGTGGTCATATTCGCCTTCGATGAGGCCTTTAAAGCCGGCCACGGTGTCTTCGAGCTTCACCTGAACGCCAGGCGAACCGGTGAAGACTTCAGCCACGTCAAATGGCTGCGACAGGAAGCGCTCAACCTTACGGGCCCGGGCGACGACGAGTTTGTCTTCTTCAGACAGTTCGTCCATGCCGAGGATCGCGATAATGTCTTGCAGTTCCTTATAGCGCTGCAGAATTTCCTGAACGCCGCGCGCGACTTCATAATGGTCCTGACCAATGATCAGTGGGTCCAGAATACGCGAGGTAGAATCGAGTGGGTCCACCGCCGGATAGATGCCTTTTTCAGCGATCGAGCGGTTGAGAACCGTGGTCGCGTCCAAGTGGGCGAACGAGGTCGCTGGCGCTGGGTCGGTCAAGTCGTCCGCAGGCACGTAAACCGCTTGCACAGAGGTAATCGAGCCTTTGGTTGTCGTCGTGATCCGCTCTTGCAGAGCGCCCATATCGGTCGCCAGCGTTGGCTGATAGCCCACCGCCGATGGAATCCGGCCAAGCAGCGCTGACACCTCAGAACCGGCCTGGGTGAATCGGAAGATATTGTCGACGAAGAACAGAACGTCCTTACCTTCTTGGTCGCGGAAATACTCAGCCTGAGCAAGTCCGGTCAGAGCCACACGCGCACGCGCGCCAGGAGGCTCGTTCATCTGGCCATAGACGAGCGTTGCGCGGCTTTCGCCATCAAGATCGATCACGTTGGCGTCCTGCATCTCGTAATAGAGATCGTTGCCTTCACGGGTCCGCTCACCAACGCCGGCAAACACTGAATATCCACCGAACAGTTTCGCGATATTGTTGATCAGTTCCTGAATCAGAACTGTCTTGCCAACCCCGGCGCCGCCGAACAGGCCGATCTTACCACCTTTAGTATAGGGGCAGAGCAGGTCGATCACCTTGATCCCGGTGACCAGAACTTCGGCTTCGGTTGACTGGTCGACAAAGTCAGGCGCTGGCGCGTGGATCGGCGCCATAATGTCCGAGGCGACAGGGCCGCGCTCGTCAATCGGCTCACCGACAACGTTCATGATCCGGCCAAGCGTGCCGGGTCCAACAGGAACCTGGATCGGACCGCCTGTGTCTGCAACAGGCTGGCCGCGCACAAGACCCTCTGTAGAGTCCATGGCGATGGTCCGCACCGCGTTTTCCCCGAGGTGCTGGGCAACCTCGAGCACGAGGCGGTTGCCATTATTGTCACATTCCAGGGCGTTGAGAATGTCCGGAAGGGCGCCATCGAACTCAACGTCGACAACAGCGCCGATTACCTGGCTAACGCGGCCAGTCGCTTTTGAAAGGTCCATGCGAGGCGTCTCCTTAGGAGCGGGTTTAGGTTTCGGGGCAGCCTTTTTTGGGGCGGCCGTGGTTTTGGGGGTAGCGGCAGCGGGCGCTGCAGCAGTTTTGGCGTCCGCGGTTGCGGGTTTGCAGACGCCACAAGGACGCGCGTCTTTTTGACCGAGCGCGGTCATCGCGGCATCGGCTTCAGCAAAGGTCGCGAACGGCCCATGCCATTTATCATCATCATTGGTCTGGTCGCCGCCAACGCCTTGACCGTCATTGCAATAGCGGCAGCTGGCCGTGTGCAGCCGGGCGCGCTTGTTGCCGAAATTCTCGTAGATCCAGAATGCCATTCTAGAGCGCCTCCGCACCCGAGATGATCTCGATCAGCTCTTTGGTAATCTGGGCCTGACGGGCACGGTTATATTGCAGGGTCAGGCTGTCTATGAGCTCGCCCGCATTGCGCGTCGCATTGTCCATGGCGGTCATCGAAGCGGCTTGTTCACCCGCAGCGTTTTCGAGCATGGCCGACAGGATCTGCGTGTTCAGATAACGTGGCAGCAAGGATTCCAAAATCTCTGCTTCTGATGGCTCATAGGCGTAAATCGCGCCGCCAAGATCAATCGTTTCAGCATCTTCTGGCGCTTCTGCCGGGATCAGTTGCTTGGCGACAGGGGTTTGCGTCAGCACGTTTTTGAACTCTGAGAAGACCAGGGTCGCGACATCGAATTCACCGTCTTCGAAGCGTTTGGTCAGGTCCTGACCGAGGCCGATCGCATAAGGCGTGAACTTGTCCTTGGCGTCTGACAGGTCGACATGTTCGATAAACAGGTCGGCATACTGCGCCTTGAGGACCTCACGGCCTTTCTTGCCGACCGTGATGATCTTGACCGTCTTGCCTTCGGCTTGCAGCTCTTCAATCTTCAGGCGTGCGGCTTTGGCGGTGTTGGCATTGAAGCCGCCGCAGAGACCACGCTCCGCCGTCATCACGACGAGCAGGTGCACTTTGTCATCACCTGAGCCGGCCAGCAGTTTCGGACCGCCGGCACCTTCGCCCATAGAGGCGGTGAGGTTTGCGACCACATTGGCCATGCGCGTGGCATAAGGCTTGGAGGCTTCGGCTGCTTCCTGCGCACGACGCAGTTTCGCAGCCGCCACCATTTGCTTGGCTTTGGTGATCTTCTGTGTGGATTTCACACTTCCGATCCGGTTTTTCAGTTCCTTGAGGCCAGACATCGGGTCAGCGGCTCCCAGTCGTGAGGTTCAACTTACCCGAAGGTCTTTCCGAAGGCTTCCAGCGCGTCCTTGATGCCATTCTCGACACTTTCAGACAGGGCTTTCTCGTCGCGGATCTGCTTCAAGAGATCTTTTTTGTCGTTCCGAAGGAAAGACAGCAGCTCTTTTTCATAGCGGGTGACGTCCTTGGTCTCGACGTCATCGAGATAGCCACGGGTACCGGCATAGATCACACAGACCTGCTCTTCCATCAGCAGCGGGCTGTACTGAGGCTGCTTGAGCAGCTCGGTCAGACGAGCACCGCGGTTCAGAAGCTTCTGGGTCGCGGCGTCCAGGTCAGAGCCGAACTTCGCAAAGGCCGCCATTTCGCGGTACTGCGCCAGTTCACCTTTCATCGAGCCAGCCACTTTCTTCATCGCCTTGGTCTGCGCCGCAGAGCCCACGCGGGACACTGACAGGCCGACATTCACGGCGGGGCGGATGCCCTGATAGAACAGGTCGGTTTCGAGGAAGATCTGTCCGTCCGTGATCGAAATCACATTGGTCGGAATATAGGCCGACACGTCATTGGCCTGGGTTTCAATGATCGGCAGGGCGGTCAGAGACCCAGCGCCATTATCTTCATTCATCTTCGCCGCGCGCTCAAGCAGGCGGGAGTGAAGATAGAACACGTCACCTGGGTAAGCTTCACGGCCCGGTGGACGACGCAGCAGCAGAGACATCTGGCGGTAAGCCACAGCCTGCTTCGACAAGTCATCATAGATGATCAGGGCGTGCATGCCATTGTCGCGGAAATATTCGCCAATCGTACAGCCGGTGAAGGGCGCGAGATACTGAAGCGGAGCTGGCTCAGACGCCGTTGCAGAAACGATTACGGTGTAATCGAGGGCGCCGCGCTCTTCCAAGGTCTTCACAACCTGCGCAACAGTTGAACGCTTCTGGCCGACCGCAACATAGATGCAGAACAGCTTCTCGCTATCGTCCTTCGCGGCGGCGTTGGTTTCTTTCTGGTTCAGGATGGTGTCGACACAAACAGCGGTCTTACCGGTCTGGCGGTCACCAATAACCAGCTCGCGCTGACCGCGACCTACAGGGATCATGCCGTCAATCGCCTTAATGCCGGTCATCATCGGCTCGTGCACAGATTTACGCGGGATGATGCCCGGCGCCTTAACGTCAACGCGGTTCCGAGACGCCACATCAGTAATCGGGCCTTTGCCATCGATTGGGTTGCCAAGCGGATCAACCACGCGGCCGAGCAGGCCTTTGCCAACTGGGGCGGCCACAATCTCGTCGAGGCGCTTAACCGTGTCGCCTTCTTTAATGCCGCGGTCGTCGCCGAAGATCACGACACCAACATTGTCGCTTTCCAGGTTCAGCGCCATGCCTTTAATGCCGCCATCAAATTCGACCATCTCGCCGGCCTGAACGCTGTCCAGACCATAGACACGGGCAATCCCGTCACCGACGGAGAGGACCTGACCAACGTCTGAGACTTCAGCCTCGACGCCAAAATTCTCGATCTGCGACTTAAGAATGCCGGAGATTTCTGCTGCGCTGATAGACATGTGCGTCTTACGCTCCCTTCATGGCGGTGTTCATACGATCTAGTTTGGCGGCCACGCTTGCATCGATCAGGGTCGACCCGATCCGCAATTGAATGCCCCCGACGAGGGCCGGATCGACCTCCGTCTCTAATTCCACGTCGCTGCCAACGGCCTTGGCGAGCACTTGCTCAAGCCGGGCACGCTGATCAGCGCTCATATCTGTTGCGGTCCGTGCCACAGCGCGTTTAACGCCGCGCTCTTTGGCATAAAGCTCATCAAAATGCTTGGCAGCACCGACCAGATCTCCGGCGCGGCCGTTCTGCGCCATTGTGCCAATAAAGCCTGTCGCGGTCTTGGACAGACCGGCCTGGGCAGCGATGGCGACGAGGGCTTTAACCTTGTCCTCACGCGCAAAGGCGGGGCTTTCGAGCAAACGGGTCAGGTCCTCGCTGTCGGCCGCGAAGGCTTCCATCGTCTTCAGATCCCCCGCAATGACGGCGAGTTCGCCCTTTTCTTTGGCAAGATCAAACAGCGCACCGGCATAGCGGCGGGCGGCTTCACTGGCTGAGGTAGCAGATGCTGCGGCCAAGGTGTCGTCCGTAAGCTGTAGGGCAAGAAACGCCCTGGGGCTGAACCAATAGGAAATCGGGTGTGGCGACACCCTAGTCCTGAAACTTGTGCGGGCACCTAGCACCTTGTTTGTAGGCTGACAACACGTCGGATCAGCCCAGAGTGCGACCGAATCGCGCGGTCGCCGCGTCAGCTTGAAAATCCGGCGCTTGCGAGGGCGATCTCATTTTGCAAATTTGTCCCCATGCCAAGCCCTTACCCAAACGCATATACCCGTAATCACAGGGTGACCGGCGACGGTGCGGTGAGCTTTGATTGCTCGCTCGATGTAGAGATCTGGCCGTGGCTGAAATTACCAGCTACGCATCCAATTGTGGTCCAAACCGCAAATTTCTGGGCGTCCGTCGAATCAGGGATGACGCTCGGCACGTTCGATCCAAACAAATGGAGCGCCTTGGTCCAGACCGAATGGACCTGTGGCCTAGCTCAGGTTGGGCATGCGGTGCGGGGTGACTATGCCACGATCGAGTCAGGCGAGCGCCAACGCTACGGCCTGCACTTTTATGACGCCGAGGATCGACTCGTCTCGAAGATGACCGGACAGGGCGTGATCTTCCGAACCCGAAACTTCGAGGGCTGGCGCGGCGAGACAAAAGAAAAAATCGTTAAGCCCGAACTGGCGCACGGGTTTGAATACGCCGCGTCCGAAGCGGTGGACGTCGAAACGCCCGCCGAGGTGTTTTTGTCGCCTCTGCGCGACGAGGGTCAGGTTTTTGCTGAAGGACTGGTGACCAAAGAGACCGGATTACTCCCTGGTCATCCTTATATTGGCGGCTCTGGCGACCATGTGAACTCCACGCATATGGGCGAGATCGGCCGCCAATTTGGGGCGCTACTGCTCGGACGGCCAGTGCGGAACACTGAGGGCGAAATGGTTTTCATGCATTATGTCGAGCTCGGTCGTCCTTTTCGCGTCGACCTCGTGAGCCATGATGAGGCAGCCTTTTGTTTCGAGTTGCTCGTCCGCCAAGTCGACCGCGACTGCACCAGTATCATCATGACCTACGCAGCATAGGGTCACCCGAGCGGCGTGTGCTCGCCCGCTTCAAACTCTTCCGCCAGTTTGAATTTTCGGATCTTGCCCGAGCCGGTCAGGGGCCAGTCTGAAACCTGGATCCAATAGGCCGGAGTTTTTTGCGGGGAGAGGCGCTCACGCACAAAGGCCTTGAGTTCATCCGGGCTGAACGCATGATCGGAATCTGAGCGAATGAAACAGGCAACTTGCTCGCCCCATTTCTCATCCGGCACGCCAACCACGGCGACTTCATCAATCGCGGCATGTTCAAGCATGGCATTTTCGATCTCGGCCGGAAACAGATTCTCGCCGCCCCGAATGATCATCTCTTTGACGCGGCCAGTAATCTTGACATAGCCACGCGCATCCATGCGCCCGAGATCACCAGTATGCAGCCAACCTTCTGTATCAATCGTCGCGGCGGTAGCTTCGGGATTGTCATTATAGCCCAGCATAACGCTGTAGGCGCGCGCACAAATCTCGCCTTGCTCGCCGACCGGCAGGACGGCATTGGTTTGCGGATCGCGGATGGACAGCTCGGTATAGGCGACCGGCTGGCCGATTGTCTGAGTCAGGTCTTCTTCAGTGTCGGAATGCCAGGCCTGAGTCAGCACCGGCGAAGTTTCGGTCTGACCATAAACGATCTGGATCGGCGCACCGAGCACCTCTAGCGCGTCGCGGCAGAGTTGCGGCGGCACCATGGAACCGCCCGACATGATGCACTTGACTGATGACACATCGCGACCCGATTTACGCACCTCCTGGATCAGCGCCACCAACATGGTTGGAACGCCAAGTATGAAACTGGTTTTTTCGCGCTCGATCACCCGGACAATCATTTCTGGATCGAACATGGGGGCGAGCAACATAGTCGAGCCGGTGCCGAAGCCTCCGAGTACGAGAATTGCGCAACCGGTTGTGTGAAAGAGCGGCATATTGTGGACGAACACGTCGCCCGGCTGGACGCCACATCGGCGCATCGCGTCAATGCCGTTGCGGACCAGGCCATGATGATGCAGCAAGGCGCCTTTCGGGAAGCCGGTTGTGCCGGACGTATATTGGATCTGCACCGGATCGCTCGGTTTCGGATCGCGCAGCGCGCCCTGTTCAGTCCCGGCATAGAGCGCGTCATGATCGGTCAGCAGGATGCGGTGCTTGATCGCCGGGACCTCGTCGCAAACCGAGTCAGCGATCTCCTGCATCGGGTTGCCGCGAAAATCAGCGACATAATAAATCGCCTCGGACCGCGACTGTTCCAGTACATATTTAAGCTCACGCTTCTGATAGGCTGGGTTCACGGTGACCAGGATCACGCCCGCAAGTCCGCAAGCGAGCTCGAGCAGGACCCATTCGGGCACATTATTCGCATAGACCGCGATGCGTGACCCTTCCGCATGCCGGCTGGCCAAAGCGCGGGCGAGGCGTTCGGCGTCGGCGAGCAGCTCTGCATAGGTCCAGGTGCGACCGATCTCACCATCATAACCCAGCTCTTTCAGCGCCATCGCGTCCGGCGACGCTGCTGTCGATTGGCGTAGCATCTCGCCAATCGTCATTGGTGCGGGCTCATCGCCGCCCTGAGCTGGAAAATAAGATTCTGTGAGTTCGACTTTGTACATTTTTTTGGCCTCCCGGCGTCGAACTATCTGCGCAGACACGAAAACAGGCAATCCCTTAACGTCCAGAAGTCAGGGGATATTGCTTTGAGATTATAAAAAATTCTAAAACAGAAAAAAATTATTGCAGGGCAATAATAAATTGAGTATTTGAATGTCAATCAAGGAGTTCGATATGACGCAAGACGAGGTTCAAAAAACCCGCGACACCCATCGTGACCTGACCATTCTGGCCTGGGTTGTGATTGCCATTTTGAGCTTGAACGTCGCCTATTTCGTTGGCGAGGAAGTCGGCGGTATCTGGTATACGAGTTCAGGTGACTGGCTGGCCATTTTCAATGCCTGGTGGGTCGGCATCATCAAAGCTATGCCGACGATCTTGATCGCGTTTGCGATTGGCGATTTTGCCTTCCTGTTCCAGCGCTGCTCCGAAGGCGAGGTTTTCACTGAACAGAATGTCAAAACGCTCAATAAAGCCGCGTCCAGCCTGATCGGGGCCGGTGTCTGGGCCGGGATTATTTCACCGACTTTGCTAGAATGGATCGCGCTTGAGTTTCGCGGCATCTCGTTTGATCTCGGCGATCTGGCCCTCGCCGTGACGATGATGGGCATCATGCTCTACGGCCTCTCGCTGGTCTTTAAAGACGCCGTGGCGATCAAGGCCGAGAATGACGGGTTCATCTGATGGCGGCGGAAATTATTGTGACCCTTGATGTTATGCTGGCGCGCCGCAAACGCCGCGCCAAGGACCTCGCCGCCGAGATTGGCATGACCGAGGCCAATCTATCCCTGTTGAAATCGGGCAAGGTCAAAGGCGTGCGCTTCGATACATTGGCCAAACTGTGTGAGGCGCTCGACTGTACGCCTGGAGATTTGCTGGAAGTTGCAGTGACTGACGTGGAGACAGGCTTGCCTCCCGTTGCGGGACGGGCCGTAAAGCGCGCCTAGATCCAATTCGGGAGGACCAGTATGAGCGCGCCAGCGACGATAGAGATTAGAGACGAGATCGCCGTCATTACCATGGATGATGGCAAGGCCAATGCCATCAACCCGCCCATGCTAGAGGCTTTGAATGCCTGTCTCGATCAGGCCGAGAAAGAAGCCAAAGTGCTCATTATTACCGGCCGCGAAGGACGCTTCTCTGGCGGCTTTGATCTGAAGCTGATGATGAGCCTGCCAGGTCCTGAGGTCAAAGCCCTGGTCGATGGGGGCGGCAAGCTGGCACATCGCTTGTTCAGCTTTCCGATGCCGGTCATCGCCGCCTGTAATGGCCATGGCGTTGCCATGGGTTGCTTCATCCTGCTGTCGTGTGATGTCCGGATCGGCACCGCAGGCGCGTTCAAGATCGGCGCCAATGAGACCCAGATCAATATGGTCCTGCCGATCTTTGCGTCTGAGCTCGTCAAAGCCCGTGTGTCGAAAGACTACCTAACCCGCTCCATGGTGTTTGGAGAACTCTTCGATCCGGACACAGCGGTCAAAGCCGGTTATCTCGATCAAGTCGTTGATGCCAGCGCCCTAATGGCGACGGCGCAGGGCTATGCGGAGGGTTTGAAACCGCTCAGCGGGTCCTCGCTGACCGGGAATAAGCGCCTGCTGCGCGAAGAAACCCTGGCCACGATTGCAGCCTCCTTGCCGGACTAATAAAGCCCCGCTGCCCTTAACAGCAGCACAGCGCCGATGGCGGTGACCAGGCCTTTCATCCATTTGCGGAAATTCACGTCCGTCATTCGCTCGAGGATCTGCTTACCGAGCGTCGTGCCGAGCATGGAGAGCGGAATGGCAAGCGCAAACAGCCACCAGGGCGGCAAAGCGACCCAGCCCGCAGCGGTGACAATCGGCACGCTCCAGAAGCCGATCTTGATGAGATGGCTGAGCGCCTGAGTGACCGATTTGGTCGCGACGATTTCCTGGCGTGTCATCTCGGCGCGGACAAAGAACAGATCGAGCAAGGGCCCGGCGACGCCGGCTAGCGTGTTCAGTCCCTGCACCACAAAACCGGCAAAGATCGAATGATCAACACGCTTGATATCGAGATGCAGTCGGTCTTTCGGTAGCCAGACCAGCATCGGGGTCAGGCCGAGCAGGAAATAGAGTGCGCGTTTGTCGGGGGTCCAACTAACAAAAAACAGCGCGACAATCCCGGCAAGCGCGCCAATGCAATAATAGCCGAAGACGCGCCAATCGATATGGTCGCGTAACAGGAAGGCGCGATAGCCATTCGCGAACATCTGGATCCCGCCATGGATCACCATGGCCGTGGCGACGCTGACCAGGGCAACCAGGACGGCCATCAAGATGATACCGCCCGCCATGCCAAAAATGCCGGAAATAAACGACGTCACCAAAGTGGTCGCGAGGATGATCAGGGCCGCGAATACACTCATCCGCGCTCTCGTGAGCTGAGTCCCCGGTGAGGGCAAACCACCCTAGGATGTTTCCGGAGTGACGCTTCGTCTCAGATCGCCCCACCTTACCCCGCGATACCATTTTACAAGTTTAGGCGCGCGTCATACCGTGTGGTCAGATAAGATGTGGAAATGAGGAAAAGAGAAATGCCCTATACCGATACCGGTGCTGGTGAGCTGAATGATGACCTGTTTGACTTGCGCATGTCAGACGAAGCGCGCCCGCTTTATGATCATGTGAAGAAGTTCATCGCCGACGTGGTCGATCCGATGTCGGTCAAATTCCACGAGCTTGGCAAGGATAAGAAAGACATCTGGTCCTATGCGCCGGGTCAGCTTGAAGCGCTCGAAGAAGCCAAGGACGAAGCCAAGAAACAAGGGCTTTGGAACTTTTTCCTGCCGGATGCCGAAACCGGCGAAGGCCTCAAGAATCTCGATTATGCTTATATTGCGGCGGAGCTCGGCAAGAACTCACTCGCGTCAGAGACGATGAATTGCTCGGCGCCAGATACCGGCAATATGGAAGTGCTGGAGCGCGTCGGCACACCAGAGCAGAAAGAGCAATGGCTGAAGCCTCTGCTGGAAGGCAAGATTCGCTCGGCCTTTGCGATGACCGAGCCGGCTTTGCCCTCCTCGGACGCCAAGAACATCTCAACCCGCGCCGTCCTCGAAGGCGATGAGTGGGTGATCAATGGCGAGAAATTCTACATTTCAGGTGCTGGCGATCCACGCTGCAAGATCATGATCACCATGGTCAAAACCAACCCGGACGCCGAGCCGCACAAGCAACAATCGCAAATCCTCGTACCAACCGACACGCCCGGCGTGAAAATCCTCGATGGTATGCAAGTGTTCGGCGATTATGACGCGCCGCACGGCCACATGCACATCGTGTTCGACAATGTCCGCGTGCCGAAAGAGAATATGCTGCTCGGCGAAGGCCGCGGCTTTGAGATTTCTCAGCTCCGCTTGGGTCCAGGCCGTATCCACCATTGCATGCGCTCGATTGGGGCCGCTGAACGGGCGCTCGACATGATGGTCGTGCGCGGTATGACCCGCCAGGCCTTTGGCCGCGACCTGATCAAGCTCGGCGGCAATATCGAAAAAGTCTCACGCGCCCGGATCGACATCGAGTCAATGCGTATGATGGTCCTCAAAGCGGCCAAGGCGATGGATGTGCTCGGCAACAAAGAAGCTCGGGTGTGGATCTCCATGGTCAAGGCGATGGTGCCGGAAAAAGTCTGCCGCATCATTGATGAAGCGATCCAGATGCATGGCGCGGCTGGCGTCTCGCAATGGACGCCGCTGGCTCGTCTCTATGCCAATCAGCGCACCCTGCGGCTCGCCGATGGTCCGGATGAGGTCCACCATATGGTGGTTGGCCGCGCCGAGACCCGCAAATATACCGGCGAAGAAGAAGATCCGGCCATGGCTGCGGTCTGGCGCAAGTAAATCTAACCAAGTTTTAAACCTGAAAGCGCGGCCGGAACGGTCGCGCTTTAATTTTGCCTGCGCTACACCCAGCATGCGTTGGAAATCATTTCAGGGGACCCAGAAACGGACCCTTGATCCTATGAGATATTTTATACTCGCCTGCCTGATCGGGCTGCTCCCGCAGCTCTTGCCCGCGACACCGCAGACCCGCGACACACTCTCAGGCTCAATCGAGCTGGAGACCGATGACCAAGCCCGGTCTTTCGGCGTGCATCTGTCCGAGGCTTTCGATGCGGAAGCGACACGCGCAAGGGCACTCGAAGCGAAGCAAGGCCAAGACTTCGCCGCCGCCTTCCAACATTTCTTTGCGGTCTGCGCAGCCGGACACGGTCCCAGCTGCCTCGACGCGGCAATGCTAGCGGATATTGGGATCGTCGAGGATATCCCGGCTGAATTGATCGATCACCTCTATCAGCAGGCCTGCGCCGAAGGTATAGACGCGGCTTGCGATCTTCCTGTCAGGTTTGAGTGAAGTGGCACGCCTCAAAGAAAATGGGATGCACCAAGGAGGTGCATCCCAAGTAGGTGGCCGGGTTAGAGGGGCGGATGAACCCGAGCCTTGAGCTTGTCCGGTACGGTCATGGAGAAACCGCCTGCGACACTTTTCTACTTAGGCGCGATTTGCTAACAATTGGTAAACACTTCGGCTTTTTTACAATCCGGATGTAAAAAGTATTTATTTTCATGAATTCATGTATTTGGTGAAGAATAGAATGACTAATATTCTATATTAGAGAGATTTTATATTGACTCCCCATGGCGTCCTGCAAATGACGTTTTATCGGGATTAACCAGATAAATAATCTACTCTAAATAGAATTCTTGGCGTTCGAGCGTCTCGTATTCATCAAGACGCGCGTGGATCATTCCATTCGGCCGCGACCCCCTGTCCGCCACGGCGCGTCAGCCAAAACATGCCGAGTAAATCAAATATGCCGGCACCGAGCCGCCCGAGAAATCCATATTTTGATTGGCCGTGCCAGCGCGCTCGATCATTTACGAGCTCCTCGCGGACGTCCCATCCTGCGCGTTTGATCAAGGCCGGCAGAAACCGATGCATCGAGGCAAAATAGGGAAGCTCTTTGAACGCCTCGGTTCGGATCAGTTTCCAGCCACAGCCTGTATCAGTGGCATCATCGCGTAGCATGAAACGCCGCACGCCATTGGCAACGCGCGACTGCACCCATTTGAACCCGCTATCATTGCGGCTATTGCGTTTGCCGGCGATGATTCCAAGCTTGCCCGTGTCTTGACCGTCAATCAGCTCGGTCCAGAGGCGTGCGGTGTCATTAATGTCATTTTGGCCGTCGCCATCAATCAGCTGGGTCCAGCGGCCGCTAACCGCTTTCAACCCAGTGAATAGGGCGGCGGATTTGCCAGCGCGCGCCACGTGGGTGAACACAATAACCGTCCCGGGCCAGCGCGCCGCGGCCTCTGCCAGTTCCGCGCCGGTCGCATCGCCCGAACAGTCATTCACGCAAACCACTTCGAACGGAATATCCGCCAGCGCCATGTGTACCTCCTCCAATAGCGGGAGGACGTTTCCTTGCTCATTGTAAAATGGGATCAGGACGCTGAGCTCCGGGGCGCTCATTTCTCCGCCTCGATCCTGGCCGCCAGTGCTTCGATCCGGGTTGCCGTATCGTTCAGAGCCTGGGCCGCGCGCTCAATGTCTGGGCCGGCCGCTGCAGCCTGCGCCCGATGCGACGCATCAAGCTCATCCAGCAGCGCCAGCGAAGCGATGAGAAGCAGGCGGTCATCGCCAATATTGCCAACCGCGCGGGAAATGTCCTGAACCCGCGCATCCAGCTGGCGCGACAAAGCGACAAGGCGCTCTTCCTGGCCAGGCGCGCAGGCGACGGAATAGTTGCGGTCGCGAATTTTTATATCTGCCTTGGCCACTAATTGTGTCCCTCCCGCCCGAGTGCGGCACGGACCTCAGCGATGGCTGCGCCGAGGGCTTCAGAGGCTTCGTCGGCAAGCGATTGCAATTCCTTTTCGCGCGCCAGCGATTCATCCAGTTGTTCTGCAAGCCGAGCCCGGTCTTCCATCATCGCGGAGAGCTCCTGGCGTAAAAGCGATGGGTCGCCGGAGCGATCGAATAGCGTATCAACCGCCCCTTCAAGACGGCTCAGGGCTTTGTCCAAACGGCTCACCGCTGATTCAATCACGCTCATATTCAACGGTTTGCGCTTATTACACTGAAAACTCAATAGTCACCGATGCTGATGTCTTGACAGCGTTGGCCACGCTGTTCATTCCCCGGACGAAATAAATACAGGGATTGAGGAATGACGGTTTCTACACGGGACATGGCAAACGCGATCCGAGCGCTGTCCATGGATGCGGTTGAGGCAGCGAAATCAGGTCATGTAGGCCTGCCCCTTGGCATGGCTGATGCAGCGACGGTTTTATTCACAAAGTTCATCAAGCATAACCCTGCCGATCCAGACTGGGCCGATCGCGATCGCTTCGTGCTGTCCGCCGGACATGGATCCATGCTGGTCTATTCGCTCCTCCACCTGACCGGTTATGAGAGCGTCAGCCGGGACGACATTCGCAACTTCCGACAGCTTGGTCGTCCAACCGCCGGGCACCCGGAAAACTTTCTCACCAAAGGCGTTGAGACGACGACGGGCCCGCTCGGGCAAGGCATCACCACAGCCGTCGGCATGGCCATGGCCGAACGGCATTTGAATGCCCGCTTTGGCGATGATTTGGTCAATCACAAGACTTATGTGATCGCTGGCGATGGTTGCCTGATGGAAGGCATCAGCCAGGAAGCGATTACCCTGGCCGGACACCTGAAACTGTCCAATCTGATCGTCTTGTTTGACGATAATGCCGTCACCATCGATGGCGGCACGGACATGGCGGATAGCACTGATCAGTGCATGCGGTTTGAGGCTTCTGGCTGGGTCACAAGAAAAGTTGACGGTCACGATCCCGTCGATGTCGAAGCGGCGCTGTCCTGGGCGCAGGACCAGGATAAGCCGGTCATGCTCGCGGTTAAGACCATTATTGGCTATGGCGCCAAGCGGGCCGGCACAGGTCCGGCGCATGGCGGTCCTTATGGCGAAGAAGAAGTTGCCACCGTGCGTGAAAGTATCGGCTGGCCGCATCCACCTTTTGAAGTCCCAGCCGAGATTGAAAGCGCCTGGGCGGAAGCCGGTAAGCGGTCACAGGCCGAGCATCTCGGGTGGAAGAATCGGCTCGAAAATCATACCGATAAGACGGCCTTCGAGGCGGCGATGGCCGGTGCATTGCCAGGTGACCTCTCCAATATCATCAACGCGCATAAGAAATCCGTCATCGACGGCGGCAAGGATGATGCGACGCGCAAATGGTCGGGTGCCGTTCTCGAGCCCCTGACCGAAGCGATCCCGGAAATGATTGGTGGATCAGCGGATCTCACCGGTTCCAACAATACCAAGACCAGCCATACGGACGTGCTTGGACCCGACAATTGGGGCGGGCGTTATGTCCATTATGGCATTCGCGAACATGCCATGGCGGCGGCGATGAATGGCATGGCGCTGCATGGCGGCGTGATCCCGTATTCCGGCACCTTCCTGGTCTTTGCTGACTATTCGCGCGCCGCGATCCGTCTTGGCGCCTTGATGGGGGAGCGCGTGATCCATGTCATGACGCATGACTCGATCGGGCTCGGTGAGGATGGTCCAACGCACCAGCCGGTGGAACATGTGGCCAGCCTGCGGGCGATGCCCAACATGACCGTGTTTCGCCCGTGTGACGGCGTCGAGGCGGCCGAGTGCTGGGAACTGGCGCTGCGCAATGATAGCGGTCCAAGCACGTTGGCGTTAACCCGTCAGAAAGTGAAATCGGCCCGCACCACGCATACGGATGAGAATCTCTCGGCCAAGGGCGCCTATGTGCTGTCTGATGCGCAAGACGCGAAAGCGGTCTTGATCGCCACCGGGTCAGAGGTTGAGATTGCCATGGCGGCGCAGGCGGCGCTGGCTGAAAAGGGCATTTCTGTCCGGGTTGTGTCTATGCCGAGCATGGACCTGTTCGAACAGCAATCCGAGAGCTATCAAACCGACACGCTCGGCGGTGACCTCCCTAGAATTGCGGTTGAAGCTGGCGTTCGGTTTGGGTGGGATCGGTGGATTGGCCATGATGGCGGCTTTGTTGGCATGGCCTCCTTCGGAGCCTCAGCGCCATATCAAGATCTCTACGCGCATTTCAACATTACCGCAGATGCCGTGGTCGCGGAGGTTGAAAAGCGGGTTTAGTAGGCCTGTTTCGGAACCGATGGCAGCAGCCTTGCAGGCCAGACGCAAAGGTCGATTTGGTTGGATCTAGCGCGCGGTTGATCTGGCTTCGCGAGATAGGCCGAAAGGCTCGCCCGCGCCGCGGTGTCGAAATCGACGCTGGATAAAGACGTGTCTATCTGGCCAAGCGTACGGCGCCCAAGGCAGCGATGAAGGTCGACATAGCGAATGTCAGGCGAGTTTTGGCCTGTCTTGGCACGTCTGAAAGCCAACCGCATGCGATCGCTCGAAAAGCTCAATGTGGCCGGCCAGCCAGAGCCATGCGGGACGGCGATCCAGGCCGCTTTTGTTCCAGACTCCTGATTAGGCTTGGTGAAATAGACCTGGTAGATCATGCCGTTTTCAACCGGGTCTGCTGAAATAGAAACACCCGGATGGCGCTCAAGGCGGGTTCGCCAGCGCTCAACCATTTGATCGCGCGTGCGCCAGGCCTGTTTCTCATCGCCAGCGGCAACAAAAGAAGCGATGGCGTAGAAATTGGCCAGCAGATTGGTCATTGGTCCGGCATTGCGAAAATGACTGGCAGCGCTGCGGGCATCGCCCATGTCCGCCGCGGCCATGCCTGCGACCCGGCTCGCCTCATAGAATTCCGGCCGCTCGGGACAGGCCTCTAAAAAGGCTTCGGTGACGGCGCGAACATAGTCCGGGCTTTGTTCTTCCGAAGGGTCATTTAAGGCCAATTGCCAATCGGTCGCGTCTTGCAGAGAACACGTTTGCGCATCGGCCGAGGACAAAGCGCTCATGGCAATTATTGTCGTAATTGCCGCTGCCACCGCCGCGCCAAAATACCGTTCAATACGCTTACGCAGTTTTTTCTGTCCGCCCATGGGACGGGGTGCTGCAAGGCTGGTGCCGGTTAACCTGAAAGCACGCGTTCAATTGCCCAATAGGCGCCGACCAACCCAATAAATCCACTGGCAGGCCAGACGAAGGCGTGACGATACAGCCCTTCAGAAATCCGCTGT
The DNA here is from genome assembly GCA_024743315.1 of Hyphomonadaceae bacterium. Lineage (GTDB taxonomy): Bacteria > Pseudomonadota > Alphaproteobacteria > Caulobacterales > Hyphomonadaceae > Henriciella. The sequence continues at coordinate 507,639 of JANSWU010000001.1, read as the reverse complement.
TTTACAGGCCAAAGCAACAGTGCCGCCAGCGCAACCACGGCAAGCTGTCCGATTTCGACCCCGATATTGAAGCCGATCAGGGCACTCCAGAATTGGTCATCTGGTAGGCCGAGCGAGCCGAAAAAACCGGCAAAGCCCATTCCATGAATGAGGCCAAACCCGAACACAATGGCCGGGCGCCAGCGGGTCATCTCCTTGAAGACGAGGTTTTCGATCGCCACAAATGCTATCGTTGCGGCAATGAGCGGTTCGACGATGCTGGCTGGGGGCGCGAAGACGCCAGCGGCAACCATTCCGAGCGTGATCGTATGCGCCACGGTGAAAGCGGAAATCTGGATCAGCAAAGGTCGCCAGCGTCGGGTCGAGAAAAACATCGCGAGCACGAAAAGGATATGATCAAGGCCGCCCGGCAAGATGTGCTGGACGCCAATTTTGACGTAAAGACTGAACGTCTCGAGGGCCGGACGGTCAAAATCAATGGTCTCGGTTTCGGTGAATCCCGATCCGCGCGCCCCGGCATCAGGCGCGCGATCCATGTTCTGCAGCGCGCGACAAAGTGCTGGATCCATACCGCTATCACCAACACAAAACTCGTCTTCCGGGTGAGCAGATGCCGGACCCGTGCTGAAACAGGCGACGACAAGGCTTAGAAAGAACAGGCGCCACCAGGTCATGAAACTCTACCGAAAGCTGAGCCCGGCATGGTCGGAATGGTCATGGTCTTCATGGTCATGATCGTGGCTGTCATGTGGCTCGGGCCCGAAATGATGATGATCGTGACCATGGATGGGCAGGAGGATCAAAGCAACGGCAATGGCTACGCCTGCGGACAGCGCCGCAAGGCCGCGAGCGGGCTGAATCTCCCGAAGGGGCGCCATTAAAGGTCCCGTGGCGACGAACAATAATAATCCAGCCGACATGGCGAACAGGCTGCCGAGGATGTCTTCGCCCAAGCCAAACATGACCGGGCCAGAGACGAGTACGCCGAGGGGTGTGGTCGCGGCGGCAGCAAGAAACGCCCAGATGAAAGACATGCGGTTCGACACGCCATGGCGGCGCAGGATGGCAAACGCAATCACGCCTTCCGGAAACTCATGCAGGATCAGTCCGACGGCTGCGAACACACCGGCGGAAAAGCTGGCGGCAAAGGTCACTGAATAGATGACGCCATCAATAAAAGAATGGCAGGCAATGGCGAGGATAGGTGTGATCGCCTCGCTCGGCAGATGTGTCTCCTCGCGCTCTGGGAAGACCGCCTTGATCAGATAGTGGAGAAACAAGCCCGCAAAAAATCCGAGCGCGAGCCAGATCGGAGCGGAAGGCGAGAGCGCAAACGCTTCCGGGACGATATGCAGGAAAGCCAGTGTGGTCAGCATGCCGGCAGCGGCAAGCCCGAACAGGTCAGCGTAACGCAGGCTCCAATCGCTTCGAAGTGCCACGGCGAGCAGGCCCAGCGTTGTCACGAACGCTGCGATCAAGCCGAAGAAAAGCGGGGCCTGCAAGGCTTCAAACATGATTGGTCCACGGCGCTCCAAAAACGCCAGAATGTCCTATTCAATTGCGCGGGATGTTATAGTATCTCAATTGTGTTCGGGCGAGGTAGTCCTCGCACCTGTACCTGTCAAACAAAAGCTGGAGTCCCAGATGTCTCGCACCCCCCTGTTTCTTGCCGCCAGTCTGTTTGCCATTGCGGCGTGCCAGCCAGCCGCCGATGCTCCGGATGATTTAGTGGCTGAAACGCCGCCACCGGTCGAAGAACCGGCTGTCGAAGAGCTCGTTGCCGACGTCGAAACAGAGACGGTGGCAGTAGAATCGGCGATCACTGAGGGTGCGGCCGAGGCCGAAGCGCCTGTCGAGGCGGCGACGGAAGAAGACCATGACCATGGCGAAGACCATGACCATGAGCACGAAGACAGCGATCATGATCATGCGGAAGACGCGCATGACCACGGCGATGACCATGATCACGATCATGATCATGCTGGCGGTGAAGCGCACGTTCACGGACTTTCCGAACTGGCCGCGACATTGGATGGATCAACGCTCAGCGTCAGCATTGAAGGTGCGCTGGCGAATTTTGACCTTGATGAATCCCTTCGCGAAATCGCAGATCCCGCCCCATTTGCGACCGGCACCGTTGAAATTATTGGCGGCGATTGCACCCAGACTGACAGTGCGGTCGGTGTGCGTCCCGTCGGCGACCACGGCAATATGACGATAGACCTGACTTATACATGCGCGAATGTGGACGGGCTTGAGGCGATCAATGTCATTGGCTTTGATAGCTTTGCCGGCTTTGAACAGGTCAATGCAGTGTTCCTGACCGAAATTGGCCAGACAGCCGAAACCTTGACCGAGAGCGACACCCGCCTAGAGCTCAATTAAATGACCACCTCAACTGTCCGCGTTTCTGACCTGCAATTCGCTTGGCCAGGCCAGCCGCTTTTGCTCGATATAAAGTCGTTCGAGCTGAAAGCTGGCGAACGCTTGTTCCTGCGCGGGCCCAGCGGGTCTGGCAAGTCGACTTTGCTAGGCCTGATTGCGGGGGTGCTTGAGGCGCAAGCTGGTCAGATCCAAGTGCTGGAACACCAGATGACCGACCTGTCGGGGAGCCGGCGCGACCAGGTGCGCGCCGACCATCTCGGTGTGATCTTTCAAATGTTCAATCTCGTACCGTATCTGTCCGTGGTCCAGAATGTCGTCTTGCCCTGCCGCTTCTCAAAGCGACGGATGAGCGAAGCGAAACAAAATGGCGGCGCGGAGCAGGAGGCGAAACGCCTTTTGGCGCGGCTTGGTTTGGATGACCAGGATCTCCTGTCGCGGACGGTGACGGAATTGTCCGTCGGCCAGCAACAACGGGTCGCCGCGGCGCGCGCTTTGATCGGCAATCCTGCCTTGATCATTGCAGATGAGCCGACCTCCGCCCTGGATGCGGATAGCCGGGACCGGTTCATTCAACTGCTCAGCGAAGAAGCCCGGAAAACCGGCGCCGCCTTGCTCTTTGTCAGCCATGATGGCGGCCTCGCGCCGCTTTTTGATCGCGCCGTCGATCTCTCGGACCTCAATCTCGCTGGCCGGAGGGCGGCATAATGGGTGTGTCCATTCTTGGTCTGGCTTGGCGGAGCTTGATGAATCGCAAAGTCTCGGCCTTCTTGACGGTGATCGCGATTGCCTTGTCGGTGGCCTTGTTCCTGGGCGTCGAAAAAGCGCGGAATGCGGCCAAATCGGGTTTCAATAATACAATCTCCGGAACCGAACTCATCGTCGGTGCGCCGTCCGGGCAAATCAACCTCCTGCTTTATTCCGTGTTCCGCTTGGGCAATGCAACGGCGGAGATTTCCTGGGGGGCTTATCAAGACCTGGATGCGCGCGACGATGTCGCTTGGACCGTGCCGATCTCGCTCGGCGACAGTCATCGTGGCTATCGCGTCCTGGGCACCAATCTTGGCTATTTTGACCACTATAAATACGGCGAACGCCAGCCGCTTGTGCTGGCAGAGGGAGACAAGTTCGACGATCTTTTTGATGCTGTGATTGGCGCCGAAGTCGCCAAGCAGCTCGGCTACGAACTTGGCACGCCCCTGGTGCTCACGCATGGGCTCGGCGCGGGCGGGCTAAGCGATCACGACAATCGCCCGTTTCGTGTGGTTGGGATCTTACGCCCGACCGGCACACCCGTCGATCAGACCATTCATGTCTCTCTGGAGGCCATCACCGCGATCCATGTCGGTTGGGAATCGGGCGCTCGTAACCCGCTTGCAGACTCGATCACCGAAGAGATGATCCGCGGCTTTGATTTAACCCCGAGAACCGTCACCGCGGTTTTCGTCGGTCTCGAAAACCGGGCCACAGTTTTGCGCACCCGGCGCGATATCAACACGAATATGTCCGAGCCGCTACTGGCCATCATTCCCGGCCAGGCGCTGACCGAGTTATGGCAAGTCATGGGGACCGCGGAGCGCGTCTTGCTGGCCGTCTCCGCTTTCGTGATTGCAGTTGGTCTTGTTTCGATTCTGACCAGCATTTTGACCAGTCTGAATGAACGACGCCGTGAAATGTCGATTTTGCGCGCCACAGGCGCGCGGCCCGGGCATATTTTTACGCTGCTGATCGCCGAAGCGACAGTTTTGGGCTTGGTTGGCGCGATCCTCGGAGCGGTCCTTATTCAAGTCATTTTCATGATCGCCGCGCCGATCCTATCGGCACAATATGGAGTCGCCTTAATGGGGACTGGTCCCGGTCTGGTTGATCTGTACACGATCGGCGCCGTTACCTTCGCTGCGCTCTTCCTTGGCATCTGGCCAGCCATCACCGCCCTGCGTCGGTCGCTATCCGATGGATTGACCGTGAAACTCTGATCACAAGCGCGATAGACCACTAGTCGCCGCTGCCAATCGAGACTAAATGGAGGGAATGATGAAACAGTTTCTGATTTCGACGGCCGCAATCGCTTTTATTGCCGCTTGCGGCGAGGCGGGGACAGCCGACCCTCAACCCTCCGAGCCGACCCAAGCGCAGCTGGCTGCTCAACAAATCGACGCTCAGAGTGAACCTCAAATCGGGGACCGCATCCCTGAGCCTGAGCGCGACTTGGAATCGTCTAATCGGCTTGCCGCCGCCGGGGCGGAAGCGAATGATTTGGTATCGCGCGGCGTGCGTGAAATCGGTTGGGAAGAGCTATTGCCGGAAGGTGAAGAAGAAAAACTGGCGCAGCTTTATCAGCAGCAAATGGCCATGCTCTATTCGAGCGGTCCAATTGCAGAGGGGTCCGCCGCCGACCAGATGATCCAGATCGGCACCTTCAATACCGTCAAAGAGCTGAACGAAACCAAGGTCCGAATTCCTGGTTATACGGTTCCGTTTGAGTTTGGTGCCAATGCCGAGATTAAGGAGTTTCTTCTCGTCCCGTATTACGGTGCGTGTTTGCACGCCCCTCCGCCGCCGCCGAACCAAACCGTTTTTGTTATGGCAGAAGATCCAATTCGCTTGCGCGATCTCGCCCAAGCAGTCTGGATTGAGGGGACAATCTACACTCAAACGCAAGAATCCGAACTCGCTGACGCGGCTTACACGATCCGCGTCGATAAGGTTGAAACTTACGAATATTAAGCGCGACGACGCGCCTCTGGCCGGATCATCCAGGACGCCTTAGGGTCGGCACAGTTTTAGGTGAAAAGGGGCCGAACATGGCCAGTGCTCTTACGATTGGTCTCTATGTGGCCATCGGCTTGCTCGTGATCGTGCTAATCATGGGTCTGATCAATCTGACCCGGACGGACGATGGGCAACGAAGCCGCTCCAACCAGCTGATGCGGATGCGGGTCATGATCCAAGCGGTTGTGATTGGAATCCTGATCTTGCTCGGCATTGTGCTGGGTTCGATCAACATTTTCTAGCGTCTGATATGGTCAAGCTCGATAAGATATATACGCGCGCTGGCGACCAGGGTACGACCCGGCTTTCGACCGGCGAGCCGGTGGATAAATGGCACCCGCGGGTCACGGCCTATGGCACAGTCGATGAGACGAATGCGGCGCTCGGCGTTGCGGCTTTACATGCAGAAGCTGAGTTGCTGACAGCGATTCGACGCATTCAAAACGACTTGTTTGATCTCGGTGCCGATCTCGCGACGCCGGATCGCGGCAAGGCACTCGAATGGGAACCCCTGCGTATTGTCAAAGCCCAGGTTGACCGACTGGAGGGTGAGATCGATGCGATGAATGCAGCGCTCTCGCCTTTGGACAGTTTTATTCTACCGGGCGGCAGTCCCTTGGCTGCGCAATTACATGTCGCGCGGACACTGTGTCGCCGCGCCGAACGTCAGATCGCCGAACTCTATTCCATGGAAGATGAAATTGTCAGTGCGGAAGCGCTGGCTTACGCCAATCGCTTGTCCGATTGGTTATTCGTCGCCGGCCGTGTCGCCAATGACAATGGTGCTAACGATATAAAATGGGTGCCGGGTGCCAATCGCTAGCCACTGTTGAAGTGACCATAAATGCGCTCGGCCAAAGCGGCTGAAACCCCTTCGACCTCTTTCAGATCGGCCAGCTTGGCCCGCGATACGCCCTTGGCTGATCCGAAATATTGCAGGAGCGCTTTCTTGCGCGATGGGCCGATGCCTTCAATCTCGTCGAGCGGGTTCTTCTTGATGTCAGCGCTGCGCTTGGCCCGATGTGCGCCAATGGCCCAACGGTGCGCCTCGTCGCGCAGGCGTTGCAGGTAATACAGGACCGGTGCGTTTTCCGGCAGCCTGAAAGGGGCCCGGCCGGGCTGGAAAAATTGTTCGCGTCCGGCATTGCGCTCGACGCCCTTGGCGATCGAGACCAGGTTCACATCCGACGGCGACAGGCCAAGCTCGCCAATCGCTTCGATGACACTGTTGAGCTGCCCCAGTCCACCATCAATCAGGACCAGATCCGGCCAGGTATTGGTGCTGCCTTCGTCCCGCTCTTTCAAGGCGCGCGAGAAGCGACGCTGCATGACTTCGCGCATCATGCCATAATCATCGCCCGGCTCGAGCGTTTTATCCTTGATATTGAATTTGCGGTAATGACCTTTCTCGAACCCTTCAGGCCCGGCGACGACCATGCCACCGACCTGGTTCGAGCCTTGAATGTGCGAGTTATCATATATCTCGATCCGCGCCGGCGGTTCGTCGAGATCGAAAGCCTTCGCGACTTCCTTGAGGAGACGCGCCTGACTGGCGCTTTCGGCCAGTTTGCGGCTGAGAGCCTCGGCAGCATTGCGGCTGGCCTGTTCGACCAGAGAGCGTTTTTCCCCGCGTTGCGGCATGCGGATCTCAACCCGGCGATCGGCTTTGAGCTCAAGTGCTTCTGCGATCAGTTCACGATCGACGGGCTCGTAATTGGTCAGGATCAGGCGTGGCGGGGGACGCTTATCATAGAATTGCACGAGGAAGGCGGCGAGAATTTCGGCTTCGCTTTCGCCTTTTTCGTGGCGCGGGAAGTGGACGGTCGCGCCCCAATTCTGACCGGCCCGGATGAAGAAGACCTGCACCGCCGACAAGCCACCTTCCATGGCGATCGAGAAAATATCGGCTTCTTCAATGCCATCCGGATTGATGTCCTGCTGGGCGCGGACATGGGCGAGCGCACGGATACGGTCGCGCAGGCTGGCCGCGCGTTCAAATTCCATCTGCTCAGCGGCCGCTTCCATTTCCTGGGCCAGCCTTGCTTGCAAATCTGTCGCCTTGCCGCGCAGAAAATCGGCGGCCTGATCGGCCAGTTTTTGATAGTCTTCGACCTCGATCAGACCGACACAAGGAGCCGAACAACGTTTGATCTGGTGAAGCATGCAGGGACGTTGACGGGTTGAGTAAACGCTATCCTCACAGGTCCTGAGCAGGAATGCCTTTTGCAGCGTATCAATCGTCCGGGTTACCGCATTGGCGCTGGCAAAGGGACCGAAATAATCCCCGCGATCCTGTTTCGAGCCGCGATACTTTAACACTTGTGGGGCGTCATGGTCACGACGGATCAGGATGTAAGGAAACGATTTATCATCGCGCAACAAAATGTTGAAGCGCGGCTTCAGCGACTTGATCAGACTGGCTTCGAGCAAAAGCGCTTCGGTCTCGGTTTCGGTAACCACGAATTCCATGCGCGCCGTTGCCATGATCATTGCGGCGATGCGCTGGGTCTGACCGCCAATCCTCGTATACGATGAGACCCGCGCTTTCAGGCTTTTCGCCTTGCCAACATACAGGACCGTATCGTCTTCCCCGAACATTCGGTACACGCCCGGTTTCGCGGGCAGGCGTGTGAGATTGTCTTTGATGACATCTACGCCGCGCTTGCGCGATTGAGGTTTGGGTGAGTCCGGCATGCGGGCAATTTAGGGTGTGCCGCCCGGAAAGCCTAGATCTGAAACAGCCCGCTATACATGCCGCCGCCAGAGCCCCACAGCGCATTCCCGCCAATCAGGACCACACCGAGCAAGAGGATGGCACCGAAGAACTGACGGCTCAGGCTGCCGGGATTATATTTCCGCCGCGCGCGGGCCACGATGATATAAATCAGTAGCAGGATGAACGCGCCGAGATAGAGCGCACGTTCAGGGCCGGTCAGGTCGACAAAATAGTCCCGGACTTCAGTCACATAGAATTGGACCTCGATCTTAAACTGATCGAGGGCTCTTTGATATAGATCCGTACTCACACTACGCCCAAAAAACATAGCTCTTATCCTTAGGACCCCAGCCTAATCCTCCGAATTTACCGCAAAACCATCACATCATTGCTAACGGAAACGGGCGAAATTGTTGCAAATTTGCGCCTTTGGCGTGGTTGCGCGCGGGCGGTTTGCGGCGTACACGAGCGGCGTCCAATTCGGAGAAAGAGCCATGACGAGCCCATTGATTCTGAGCGACGCCGTCAACCGTGTTGCCCCGTCGGCGACAATTGCTGTGACGACCAAGGCGGCAGAGTTGAAACGGGCCGGCGAGAATGTGATTGGCCTGGGTGCCGGTGAACCCGACTTCGACACGCCGGATCATGTCAAAGCTGCTGCCAAAAGCGCGATCGATGCCGGAAAGACCAAATACACGCCCGCCGATGGACTGCCGGAGCTGAAAGAAGCGATCTGCACCAAGTTCCGGCGCGACAATGAACTTTCATATAGGCCGGCACAGGTCCACGTCGCGCCCGGCGGCAAGCCAGTGATTTACAACGCGTTCGTCTCGACGTTGAATCCAGGTGACGAAGTGATCGTACCCGCCCCTTACTGGGTCAGCTATCCAGAAATGGTAAAGCTTTGCGGTGGCTCGCCCGTCGTGGTGTCATGTGGCCCGAACGCCAAATATAAACTGACGCCAGAAGCGCTGGAAGCGGCAATTACGCCGAAGACAAAATGGCTGGTCCTGAACTCACCATCCAACCCGACCGGTGCCGCTTACACCAAGGCCGAGCTCAAGGCTCTCGCAGATGTGTTGATGCGTCATCCGCAAGTCTGGGTCCTCACTGACGATATGTATGAACATCTCGTCTATGACGATTTTGACTATTATACGATCGCGCAGGTGGAGCCGGGTCTGTACGACCGAACCCTGACCATGAATGGTGTGTCCAAAGCCTATGCCATGACGGGCTGGCGGATTGGCTTTGCCGCCGGGCCAGAAGAGCTGATCAAGACAATGCGCAAAGTGATCAGCCAGACCACGTCGAATCCATGCTCGATTTCGCAATATGCGGCGATCGCTGCCCTCAATGGTGACCATGGCTTTCTGGCCGACCGCAATGCGGTGTTCAAGCAGCGCCGTGACATGGTTGTGGCGGAGCTGAACAAGGCCGAAGGATTGACGTGCGGCACGCCTGAAGGGGCTTTCTATGTCTATCCGTCTTGCGCGGGCGCGATTGGCAAGACCGCGCCATCTGGCAAACGCATCGAAACCGATACAGACTTCGCGTCTGAGTTGCTGGAACAGGAAAAGGTCGCAGTCGTGATGGGTGAAGCGTTCGGTTTGTCGCCCGCGTTTCGCGTCTCATATGCAACCTCGACCGAGGCGCTGGAAGACGCGATGGCTCGGATTCAGCGTTTCTGTGCCAGCCTTAAATAGCGCTGGATTAATGCACCGGCGCATCCAGGGCGTGCGGGGCCTCAAACAAGCGGTAACAACTGCGGCCACTGCTCTTGGCTTCATACATGGCCAAGTCGGCGCATTTCATCAATTGCCGGGAATTCTTGGCGTGTAACGGGGCACAAGCGACGCCGATGGAAGCTGAGACGGTCACTTCAAGCCCGCCAATCTGGAATGGGCGGGACAGGGCGCTGATCAGCCGCGCCGCCATCAGGCAGGCATCCATCGGGTTGGCAACATCACGGCAGACGATGACAAATTCATCACCGCCGAGACGAGCTGCCCAATCATCGCCGCGAATGATCTTACCAATCCGCTTCGCGACCAGATTGAGCAGAGCATCTCCTGCGGGGTGACCATACGTGTCATTGATGGTTTTGAAATTATCCAGATCGATCGCCAGCAGGCCGACATTTTCATCTTCACCGCTATTCAGGATGTCTTCATTGATCTGGTTTTGGAAACTGTAGCGATTAGCGAGCCCGGTCAGCATATCGTGTTCGGCCATATAGCGCAGGCGGCTTTGCGCTTCGATGCGTTTCGAGACATTCGTACCGATGCCGAGATAGCCAACCACATTGCCGTCGCGATCGAACCGCGGTGTGGCTGAGAGCGAAATATGATAGGCTTTGCCTTGTGGGTCGTGCAGGACTGAGAGGATGTCTGAATAGGGTTTGATCTCGCTCAACGCTTTCATCATACGTTGGCGCTCTTCCGGCTCGAGCTTAATGATCTTCATATAGTGCTGGCCAATGATGCGAGAGCGATCTGGCGTGACGATCTTTGCCAGGCGACCGCCAGAGGCAATTACAATGCCCTCCAAATCCGTTTCCCAATAAAGATCGGTGGCAAAATCAGCGAGATAAGAGAGCTGGCTTTCCGCCATTTCGGCGGCTTTTTCCATGCGTCGATCTTCGCGGGCGACAATGGCTAGGCAACCCAGCGTGACAACCAAGGCAGACGCCGCCTCAATGATCAGGACCTGCTGGCTGAAATGGAAGACCGCATCGAGGGCGAGAAATCCGAGCTGCAACCCGCCAAAGGCGATCAATGCGATCAGGGTCAGCGAATAGCCCCGCGCCCGTTCGCGCCCAAGTTTCGATACCGCCGCAACCATGCGGCTATAAAGCAACTTTAAGTTGATTATTCGTTATTGTATTGAGTTTTATTTAGCGGCGGCCAAACAAGCGCTCAATATCGGCCAGTTTTAGTTCAACATAAGTCGGGCGCCCATGATTGCATTGGCCCGAATGTGGGGTGCTTTCCATCTGGCGGAGCAGGGCGTTCATTTCCTCGGCATTGAGGCGCCGACCGGCGCGAACCGATCCGCGACAAGCCATGTTGCCCATGACCTCTTCGAAGCGTTCTTTCAGGGCGAGCCCGGCATCATATTCAGCAAAATCATCCGCCAGGTCTTGGATCAGGCCCGCAACGTCCATTTCTCCGAACAAGGCCGGCGTCGCGCGCACACATATCGCGCCCGCGCCGAATGCTTCGATTTCCAAGCCAAGTTCGCGAAGCTCTTCGGACCGTTCCAGAACCCGGCTCGCCTCATCTTCGGTTAGTTCGACAATGTCGGGAATCAGCAGGGCCTGGCGTTTGACACCACCCACCGCCATTTGTCGTTTCATGTCCTCATAGACAAGCCGCTCGTGCGCGGCGTGCTGGTCGACAATCACGATCCCGTCTTGGGTCTGGGCCACAACATAGGTTTCGTGCAGCTGCGCCCGCGCGACGCCGAGGGGGTAATCTTGCGCTGGGAGACCCGGATCGGCCTCCATGCGTGCAGAAGGATAAGCATCGGTCTCTTGAGCGGAAGGATCCTGCACCGGGCTTGATGGGATCGCGCCTTCATAGTCCGGCGCGGGCGGCGCAGCGAAACTGTTTCCCGGTGCGCGCGATGACGTTTGTGGTTCAGACCATAAGGTTGATCGCCGGAACACATCGGCCTGCAACGGTTCGGCCTGTGCCTTGCCAAGGGCGGCAGCAGCGACCGTGGTGCTGGCCCGATGACCGGCTGCAGCGAGCGTATGGCGCAAGGCCCCGATGATCAGGCCGCGAACATTGCCAGCATCTCTGAAGCGGACTTCTGTCTTGGCCGGATGGACGTTAACGTCGACATATTCCGGATCGAGATCGACGAACAAGGCCGCCATGGGATGACGATCGCGGGCCAGAAAGTCCTGATACGCCGCACGGATCACACCGTTTAGCATCCGGTCTTTGACCGGACGGCCATTCACGAACAAGTATTGTCGCTGCGCATTGCCGCGATTGAGCGTCGGCAAGCCCGCAAAACCGGACAAGCGCACGCCTTCGCGTTCAGCGTCGACGGCGAGGGCGTTTTCCCGAAATTCCCGGCCCATAATGGCGCCAAGTCGCTGCAACCGCCCATCTTCGGTGTCGGGATGCGCCGCATAGCGAAAAATGTTCCGGCCATTGCTCTCGAGAGCAAAACCGACATCCGCCCGCGCCATAGCGAGCCGCTTCAAGGCATCGGTGATGGCCAGGGTTTCCGAGCGCTCGGACTTCATGAATTTCAGCCGCGCCGGCGTGGCATGGAACAAGTCGCGGACTTCAATGCGCGTGCCGGTCAGACCCGTTCCGGCAAACGCGGCGGGTTTTGGTCCCTCGATCCGGCCGGCTTCGACAAACATTTCAGCGGCGTCTTCGCCCGCCGCGCGAGAGGTCAGGGTCATCCGGCTGACCGACGCGATTGAGGGCAGCGCCTCTCCGCGAAAGCCCATGGTGTGAATGTTGAGCAAATCGATCCGGCCATCTGCGCCGGGAACCAGTTTTGAGGTGGCGTGGCGCTGCAAGGCGAGGGTCATATCGGTCCCGCTCATGCCGCAGCCATCATCCTCGACGATCAGACGTTTCAGGCCGCCGCTTTCGATCATCACGCGCACCGATTGCGCCCCGGCATCCAGTGCATTCTCAACCAATTCCTTGATCGCCGCAGCCGGACGTTCAATCACTTCGCCAGCCGCGATCCGGTTGACCGCATCGGGCGGCAACTGGCGGATCACGGGCCGCGTGGACAAAGGAGCGCTATCAGGCATGCGGTCGAGGGTAATCGGGTTCACCGATTCGCACCAGCAAGCCGCAAACAAAAAAGCGGCCGCAAATGCAGCCGCTTCAAAGAATTTGATGGTTCGCGGGGTCGCTAGAGCAGCATCTGGAACAAAATGATAAGGATCTGCACGAAGATGGCGAGACCAGACAGCGCGATAATCGTCGCGATCCAGGCGCCGCCAAAGCCCATGCCCAGGCCGATGACGATGCCGGCGCCGGCGCACAGGGCCAGCGCCACCAGCCATTGCATCCCCATGGACAAGGTGAAGGTCGCATAAGCGAGCATGAGCAGCGTGATGATCGCGCCCCAGGCGCCAGCTTTCATGGTGCCTTCAAACATGCTCTTTTGAGCATCCACATTCATTTCGCCACGGGTGTAATCGTTCGACGCCATTTTCGACTCCAGAAGAATTTGCTCGTGTCTTTAGCCACGTCATCTTCAACGTCAAGCGCAGTCTATGTCGCAGAGTCAGCTTGCAGGTTCCACCCTTTCCAAGCCTGACAGAATGTTTCAGTGTCGCCGCCAGCCGCGTCCTGCTGGCGCTGGGAGAAACGGAATGAGCTATGTGCCTGTCGCGGAAGGCGATCAGACAGAACCGGTCACGGGCGAGGCCTTGGGGATTAAAGGCATTGCCTGGGCGATCTTCGAATGGGCCCGTAATCCATATTATAATGTCATCGTCATTTACGTGTTCACGATTTACTTTTCCCAACAGGTTGTGGGCGGAGGACCTGCTGGACAAACAGTCGTTGCCACGACGATCACTGCGGCCGGGCTGATTATGGCCATTCTGGCCCCCGTCTTGGGCGTGATTGTCGATAAGGGTGGGCGCAAGAAGGTCTTCATTTTTGCGGTTTTGTTGACTCTCGGACTATGCTCGTTTGCGCTTGGGTTCATCTATCCTGAAACGCCCGGCGCCGTGCCCATCGGCATGGTTCTGCTGGCAACAGCGTATTGTTGCTACACAATTTCCGAACTGTTGCACAACGCCCTCTTGCCCGCCGCCGGGGCGCCCTCAGCTTTACCGATGATTTCCGGCCTCGGTCTCGCCTTTGGTAATATCGCCGGTGTGATTATGCTGCTTGGACTGATCGTTGCGCCAATGATCATACCTTGGGTCGCCGCCCAGCCTTATGGTGTGGGGCCGCTATCGGGACCGATTGTGGCGATTTGGCTCGGCATTTTCATTATCCCTTTCTTCCTTTTCATGCCGGATAAGGTCGGTAGTTCCGGGAGTTGGGGAAAAAGCGTCGTTCAGACCTTCACACCCCCTAATTTCAAGCTCTGGGGGCCTGCGGCGGGCCTGAACTATCTCTGGTCAGCCCCAATCAACGCGTTCCTTTTTCTTGTGCAAAAGTTCCGTGAGTCACCGAATGTCATGAAATTCCTGCTCGTTCGGATGATCTATGCTGATGGCCTCGCCGTCTTGCTAACACTCGGAGGCGTTTACGTGGCCGGTGTGCTTGGCTGGAGCGGAACCGAAGTGATTGTCTACGGAATCTTCGGGTCGCTGATTGGGGCGCTTGGCGGCATTGTTGGAGGCTGGCTGGACGGCTTGGTTGGACCGAAGCGGGCGCTAATCATCGAACTCAGCGCGATCCTGATCCTGCTGATTACTCAATTGTCGATCACGCCAGAGGCGCTCTTATTTGGGCTCATTCCCTCGGGCCATGAGGTCTGGGACGGATTCGGCACTGGATTATTCACGTCGCTGACCGATCTGGTTTACTTCCTGATGATCGTGCCTGTGGCGATTTCGATTGTCGCCTGCATCTCATCAAGTCGATATATGCTGGTGCACATTTCGCCGCCGGACCGGATCGGCGAGTTTTTCGGGTTCTATGCGATGGCCGCGAGCGTTACCGTCTGGATTGGCCCGCTTGTGGTTAGCGTCATGACAGCCGTCTTTGATGATCAACGGATCGGCTTTTCCGCCGTTAGCTTGCTGTTTATCGCAGGCCTCATCGGAATGGCTTTCTTTGTCCGCGCCGACAAAACGCCCGAACACCTAAAGGCCGAACCGACTTATTAAGGGTTGGCATAGGCGCAGCTGAACGATCCGGACGTGCGATCACGGGTGATCGAGTCGACCCGGCGCGGGCGCAGATAGAACGTATCTGACAGCGTCTTAGAGGTCGTGAAGAAATAGCCGATGCCGGAATCATAATCATATTCGATCTCGGACATGATCAGCGTGCCATCTTCAGGGATCAGATTGGCCGGGATGGTAATCTGCTGATCTTCGGCATAGGCGGCCATGTTACAGCCATCGCTCCAAGCCACTTTGACGTCACCACTATCCTCATACAGGCTGGTAATGCGCATCCGCGACTTGGTCATGTCATTAGGTTGCATGATCATCCGCGTGGCTTCAAAAATATCGGTCAAATCGTCATTATTGACCGACGCGGCGCGCGAGGTCAGGTCGCCAAGCGCCGCTGTGGCGCCGGTGACTTTGCGGTCGAGTGTCATCATCAGAGACAGCTCGATACAGCCAAAATAGATGATCGCCATCAAAGGCGCGATCAGCGCGAATTCCACCGCCGAGATGCCGTCTTCCGACTTTTTCAGTTTGCGTGAGACGTTAAACATGACTTTAGCCCCTTAAGTCCCCGATGCCGATGAATTGCCGAATGGCTCATTGCGGAAGGCAATGGTGGCCTGCAGCAGGCGGCGGCTATTGCTCATATTGGCCAGCGGCGCGCTCATGACGGGAATCAGCAGATCCCATTCGTAGAAGACACGCACCACGACGATCTCGTTCTGGGCGCCCGGATTGAAGCCAAAGCCGCTATCATCCAATTCGCCCGAGGCGTCGATCGGAGACGGGTCACCGGTTCCGCCAAAATTGCTAAAGGTTTTGACGTCGAGGCTGAGCTTGTCGTCGCACGTCATCAAGCCGAACAGTTCAGAACAGACAGACGCTTTGAACGTGGCTTCATCGAATCCGGCTTGTTGGAATTGACCCGTCTTGATCGCCCGTGCAGCTTCATTCGCACCATGCTCCAGGATTGAGGACATGATGAAGATCACGCAAACTTCGAGCAGGCCGAAAATCAAAAAGAAGAAGGGTATGGCGATCATGGCGAATTCGACCGCCGCCAGACCGCGTTTGTCACTTGCAAACGCTTCAAACTTTTTTTGCCAACGCGGTGCAAACACACCGGGAATGGAAAGGCTGCGCATTGCAGGCTCCGATCAGCTGAGATTTCCCTTGCCTGCTCCTTACCAGACCATGTTTTCCCGAGCGTTGAGGCAAACGGTGCAATTTGATTGAAATTCTGCGGCATGAGGTGGCCTTTACGCGGCCGTATTCTCACGCCAAATGTGGGCAGGAAGGTCAGCAAAGGGCGCGATAGCCATGACACATAACCCAATTCGTCCGTGGCGGAATATTGAGCGGCGCAAATCGCGGCAAATCAGCGTTGGATCGGTCTTGGTCGGCGGCGATGCGCCGATCTCGGTTCAGACCATGACCAACACACCCACCCCGGATGTCGCGGCAACGCTGGCGCAAATTGAGCGAGCGGCTGAAGCCGGGGCTGACATTGTCCGGGTGTCGTGCCCCGACGAAGACTCCACCGCGGCGTTTTCGGCGATTGCCAAGGGCTCGCCAGTGCCGCTCGTCGCTGACATTCACTTTCACTACAAACGCGGGATTGAAGCTGCAGAGGCGGGGGCGGCCTGCCTGCGCATCAATCCAGGCAATATCGGCTCGCCGGACCGGGTCAAAGAAGTGGTCAACGCCGCCCGCAATAATGGCTGCTCAATCCGGATCGGCGTGAATGGTGGCTCGCTGGAAAAGCACTTACTGGAAAAATATGGCGAACCGTGCCCAGACGCGATGGTCGAAAGCGCGCTCGATCATGCCCGAATTCTCGATGATCTCGGGTTCCACGATTACAAGATCAGCGTCAAAGCCTCGGACATGTTTCTCGCTGTGGCCGCGTATCAACAACTCGCCGAGGCGACGGACGCGCCCCTGCACCTTGGCATCACGGAAGCCGGCGGGCGTCGTATCGGAACTGTGAAATCCTCGATCGGCATGGGCAATCTCTTATGGATGGGGATTGGCGACACGATCCGGGTGTCGCTCTCGGATGACCCTGTGGAAGAGGTCAAAGTCGGATTTGATATGCTGAAATCGCTCGGTCTGCGGACCCGCGGCGTGAATATCATTTCCTGCCCGAGCTGTTCGCGACAGGGCTTTGATGTGATCGCTACGGTCCAGACCCTTGAAGAAAGGCTTGCACACATTGCCGAGCCGATCACGCTGTCGATTATCGGTTGTGTCGTTAACGGGCCTGGCGAGGCAGCAATGACCGATCTCGGTTTTACGGGCGGCGGCAAGGAAAGCGGTATGATGTATGTCTCAGGCCGGCCCGACCACAAGCTTTCAAATGCGGATATGGTCGAACATATTGTCGAGCAGGTTGAGGCCAAAGCCGCGCGTCTGAAAGCCCAGCGCGAAGCAGAGGCGGTGCCGGCGGAATAGTTTTAGCTACTCGACCGGGGCGCAGGATGCGTCTGCGACCAGGTTCGCGGCGCGATCATAGGCCACTTGTGTGGGTGCGAGGCGACGGATCAGGGCAATGCCCCGCCCATCAAGCTTCAAGGCCCCTTCGCGATTGTTCTCGGCCGGTCGTCGCACTTCAATGCCTGTAAAATCACTGCCGGGGCTCAAATCCGCGACAAAGACATTGTCGGTCTGGGCGTTGAATATCGACAACGAGCCATACCCGTCTCCGATTGGCGCGGTGATGAAGACCGGGCCACGTGTCGTATCAAAGCGGCAGATTGCATAAGCGAGGTCTGGCGACGGGCGCACAATGCGCTGAGTCTGCGGGGTCTGGCGCGGCGATGCAACAAAGACGTTTTGCGGGATGCCCTGCGCTTCAAACGTCTGGTGGGCTTTGCCCATAATAAAACTTGGAATGCTGGTCAGGACAAAGACATGGCCAAGCACAGCGCACAGCAGGAAGACAATCAAGGGAACGATCCAGCGCATCAATTCGCCTCCTCATGGCATGATTGGCGTGTAATCTGCGGTGGCTCCAAGGCCGTAGTGGGCGCCTCCAATAAGGCGTCGCTCGGCTGGTAAAGTCGCAAGGTGAGATCGAAATTGCCACCGGCGCGGCTTGAGACCCAGGCGGTGTCGGGCTCAGTCGGTGCTGTCGACGACACGTGAAACGCCCAGCTGGAAGCATCTCCGTCATTCAGGCCCGCTGCTTGGGTTTGATCAAATGAAAGGCGGCCATCCTCGTTCATCGGCAGGCGGTTCTCGGCATCATATAGGGTGATCGACCACCACTCGGCCGGAAATGTTGCGCCGCTGACCCGATAGGTGCAGGCCTCGCTCAAGGGCTCACCTGAGTCATCTTCGGTCTTGAGGAAATAGACCGCCTCTTCCTTGCGCAGCCCCATCAAGCCATTGCGGGCGACGCGCGCACGGACATAAGGATTGGCATTTTCAGACCCGATCGACCAATCGCTGCGCCAGCCATCGACATCGATTGCATTACCGATCCGGGGGCCACCGGAAATCATGCCGCCAAACCAGAGCGCGGTCAGCGCGCCCAGATTTGCCCCGAATATGATCGCGACGATCAGTCGAATAACCCATTGCATACAGGCTTTATATCCGAGATCGCGCACTCGTGAAGATAGATTAAGCGGGTGCGCCTTGCCTTCGCCGACAGTCTGGTTCATCGAATTTGCGGACCGACGGAGACGCCAAACATGATCTGGCAAATACTCAAATGGACACTTCGATTGATGCTGGCCGGGATCATCCTCATGGGCATGTCCGCCTGCACCATGTTGGGGTTGAACTATGCCAGTCTGGAGACAGAGAACCGGCCGGACCCGACCCCAGAGCTGACTTTGCCGTTTAATGCGGCGGCGACGCGGGCCACGTTGGAGGCGGAATTATATGGCCCTTGGCCGGGGGAGCTTCCGGTTTCAGTGGGCGAAAGCCGGATCGTCGATGCGGACTATCTCGGCGGGCGCGGGACGCTGGAAGAAGTCTTGGTGACGATTGGTGCTGGCGACGGCGCTCGAACCTTTCCGATCGTGATTGCCATCCCAAATCAGGCAAGTGAACGATCCGTTCCCCTCGTGATCAGCCAGACGTTTTCTGATAATTGCTCGGTCTTCCCGAATGATCCCGTGACAGAGTTTGATGGCGCGATCTGCGAAGGTAGCAACATGACCGGGTTTGTTGGCTTCGCCGCGACCAACATTTTCGGCACCTATATCGCCTATGCGCCGATCGATCGCTATTTCGATGCTGGCCTCGCCTATGCGAGTTTTCCAGGCTGGAGCTTTGTGCCGGATTCCTCGGCGGGGGCTGACCTGACCATGGCGGACCTCGAACCCGGCCCGGCCCCGACCAGCGCCTTGATGGCCTGGGCGTTCGGGTTTCATGCCGCCGCGGGCGTGTTCGCCGATGATCCCCGCATTCGTGGAGATGCCATCGCCGCGATCGGTCATTCCCGATATGGCAAATCGGCGCTGATCGCGTCTGGATGGTCAGACCGGATCGCGGCTGCGATCGCCCATCAATCCGGCTTTGGGGGTGGCTCGTCTTCGCGCTCCAAAACCGGCGAAACCCTGGTGCGCATGGCGAAATCCTATCCGCATTGGCTGCGCCCGGATCTCGCAGAAGATCTTGAGAGCGGCTTCAACCTGACGCTCGATCAACACTTCCTGCTTGCTTTATCAGCCCCAAAACCGATTTTTCTCGGCAATGGGCGCCGCGATGTCTGGTCGGACCCCAACTCATCCTTTGTCCTCGCTCAAGCCGCTGACCCGATTTATGAAGCCAGCGGCGTGGAAGGATTATCCGATGGTGCCACCATGCGCAGTTTCGACCCGGCGGCTGAGATTAGCTACTGGTTGCGGGTTGGCGGGCATAGCGTGGTGTCCGAGGACATCGACGCCTTCACCGCTTTCATGACCGCACATTTTGGCAGTGACTCCCCCAAGGACACGACTTTGCAAACCGCGCGATGATCCCTAGCCTCCGCGTATAACAAACTGCGGGAGGCAAAAATGGAAATGGAAGCGCCAGATTTTAGCGCCATGATTTCAACGCTCTTGGATGGGCAAATGGCGGAGATGCAGACCTTTTTGACGCCGGTTCTGTTGCTGGTCTGCTGGACCTTGATCTTATGGCTGTGGATGTATGTGACGCGGCTCCCGGCCATGCAAAAGGCGAAAATCGATCCGGATTCGGCGCGCCATCCTGGCACTTATGGCGATCGCCTCCCGGCCAGTGTTCGCTCGGTCGCCGACAATTATAATCACCTGCACGAACAACCGACCATCTTCTATGCTTTGATGATCTTTGCCGGCCTGACCGGCGGAGCGGACACAATGATGATGTATCTCGGTTATGCCTATGGCGGCATTCGCGTGTTGCACTCCCTGGTGCAGATTCTATCCCCGAAAGTCGCCTTGCGCTTCTTGGTCTTTTCGCTCGGGACGATTGTCCTGTTCGTTATGGCCGGGAAGGAAGTTATTCGGGTCTTCCTGTAGGGCGCGTTCCGGTTTAGAGGCGGGGCATGGCCACAATACCTCAGTCCCGCCTTGAGCAAGTCATTGAACGCTTCGAAGAAGTCGAAGCCCGTATGGGCGCGACGACCGATGGCGATGAGATCGTCGCGCTGTCGCGCGAGCATGCCGAACTGAAGCCAGTGGTCGACGCCGCGCGCGGCTTGATTTCGATGCGTGAAGGCCTGATTGAAGCCGAAGCCATGGCCAAGGGCGACGATCCCGAAATGGCTGAACTGGCGCAGGAGGAAGTCAACGAGCTGAAGGAAAAAATTCCCGAAGCCGAGAGCGAGATGCAACTTCTGCTCTTGCCCAAGGACGCAGATGACAAAGCCAATATCGTGCTCGAAGTCCGGGCTGGGACCGGCGGCGATGAGGCGGCCCTCTTTGCTGGTGATCTGTTCCGAATGTATTCGCGCTATGCCCAGCTTCAGGGTTGGAAAGTCGACGTTCAGAGCGCCTCTGAAGGCGATGTCGGGGGCTATAAGGAAGTCATCGCCAATGTCGAAGGCGACGGCGTTTATGGCCGGTTGAAATGGGAATCCGGCGTGCACCGCGTGCAGCGTGTCCCGGCCACGGAAACACAGGGACGCGTGCACACATCGGCGGCTTCGGTCGCGGTCCTGCCGGCTCCGGAAGATGTCGAGATTGAAATCCGCAATGAGGATATCCGCATCGATACGATGCGCGCGTCTGGCTCAGGCGGGCAGCACGTCAACACCACGGACTCGGCGGTCCGCATCACCCACCTGCCGACGGGCATTGTCGCCACCAGCTCGGAAAAATCCCAGCACGTGAACCGCGACAAGGCGATGCAACAGCTGAAAATCCGGCTTTATGAAAAAGAGAAGCAGGAACGCGACGCCGAACGGGCTGAAGCGCGGGCCTCACAAGTCGGATCCGGCGATCGCTCTGAGAAGATCCGGACTTATAATTACCCCGAAAACCGAGTCACCGATCACCGGATTGGGCTGACTTTGTACGCACTGGATAAGATCATCGCCGGCGACAAGCTGGAGGACGTGGTCGAGGCGCTGATGACGGAAGACCAGGCGCGGCGTCTTGCTGCCATGGAAGACGCGTGAGCCAACCCACTTATTCAGCGGCGCTTTCGTCCGGCACCAAGCAATTGATCGAAGCTGGCCTTGAGGAGGCCGCGCTCAAGGCCAAACTTTTGCTTATGAACGCTGCCGAGTCTGACGCCACAGACTTGATCCTTCGCGCCGAGGAGCCTGTCTCCGACAGCGCATATCGCCAGTATGAACGGTTCATTGAGCAAGCAGCGGCGCACAAACCGATCCAGCACATTATCGGTGAGGCGGCGTTTTTCGATTTTACCCTACGCGTAGACTCTCGTGCACTGATCCCGCGCCCGGACTCCGAATGCGTGGTCGAATTGGCCCTGCGGCGGCTCCCAGACGATCATGAGATCATGATTGTAGATTTGGGCACCGGGACCGGCGCGCTCCTCCTGGCAATCCTGCAAGCCCGTCCGAGAGCGTGCGGGATTGGGGTTGAACAGTCCGAAGCCGCCGCCCAGCTCGCAGATCTCAATCGTAAGCGCGTGCTCGAGCGCCCTGACCGCATGTCCGTGTTTCACGGCTCATGGGCAGATTGGCGCGGCTGGGCGCAGTGCGATCTCATTGTTTCCAATCCCCCTTATATTCGCAGCGATGTGATCCCGACCCTGGCGCCGGAGGTTAGAGACTATGAGCCTGCCGAGGCCCTCGATGGCGGCGCTGATGGGCTTACCGCATATCGCGAAATCATCGCGCTCGCCGCGAACACTATGAAATCCGGGGCGCATCTTGTCTTCGAGATTGGTTTTGATCAGAAACAGGCTGTTTCTGAGCTTCTCATAGAGGCCGGGTTCACGGACCTCGAACACAAGCGGGACCTTGGCGGAAATGACCGGGCCATCGCCGCCACAAAATCTTAGCAGAACCCCCCTTGGCGAATCCATATTCGCGCGCTACGTAAATATTCAGGTCTGAGATCAGGGGGCTACCTATCCGACCTTTCGTCAGCGCGACATTTAGGAAGAAACCAATCCGCGCGAGTGAACCGTCCGTTTATCGGACTTTTTAGATCAGGAATTGCCTATGGCTATGCAGCGCAAGCGCCGTCGCCGCTCGGGTGGAAATAATAACAACAATCCGAACCCGAACCGTCACTATGAGAGTAACGGTCCAGATGTACGTATTCGCGGCTCCGCGCAGCAAATCCTCGACAAGTATCTCCAATATGCCCGAGATGCCCAAACCTCCGGTGACCGCGTAAAAGCCGAAGCCCTGTTTCAGCATGCGGAGCATTATGCGCGCATCGTTGCTGTGTTTGAAAAGCAAAAAGAAGAAGCTCGCCTCGAACGTGAAGCCCGCGACGCCGCCCGGGCCGAAGAGCGCGCGCAACGCGAGGCCGAACGTGCTGCGCAATCTGAAGATGACGAGAATGCGTCGTCCGACGATGCCAATTCTGAGGAAACGACAGAAGCCAGTACCGACGATCCATCGACCGAGACAAAACCCCGCCGCCGTGGTCGCAAGCCGCGCGAAGAAAGTGGTTCTGACGAGCTTAAGGTGATTGATGGCGACGATAGCACTGACTCTGCCAGTGAAGACACGGCCGAAAAACCAAAACGACGCCGCACCTATTCGCGCAAGAAAGACGCCCCGGTCGATGCAGTTGAAGAGGCCGATGGCGTCATGAAGACATTGGCGCGCGGCGCTGACGAAGTCGTCGCCGAGGCCGAATAAGCTCAGATCATACTGGCATCAGTCGGCAGACCGAACAGCAAACGCCCGGTCAGTTCCCAAGTTGCGGGCGCTGTCACGATGTGCTGGGTCATGGCATGCGAGTCGCGGAAACGCCGTTGCAGGTCGCTGGCTTCGAATAGGGCCGCCCCGCCCCCCAGATCATAACATGTCCGGCAAATATCTGCCCCTGTGCGCACCATATGTGTGCACGCCATACGCAATGCCGCGCGGCGCTCGACGGGGATGTCATCATTGTTCTGCGCGACCTCCCAGGTCATCTCGATCTCGTCGTGAAGATAGGCGCGGGCAGCGCGAAACGCTGCCATCATCCGCGCCGTCTCGGCTTGAATGGTTTGGCGCTCGCCAAGCGTTTTGCGAGACCCTTGGTTCTTTTTGGCGCTGGCAAGATCGATAAAGGCTTGCAACGCGCCTTTCGCATTGCCCATCGCCGTCGCCGCCACACCGAGACTTAACAGGCCAAACGCGGGGAACTTGTACAAAGCACCATCGACTTGAGGCTTATCTGCCACCAGGCTGACTGAGCGGGCTTTCGGGACCCGGATATTGTCCACGGCGAGATCCCCAGATCCCGTGCCTTTCAGGCCCATGACATGCCAAGTGTCGATCAATTCGACCTCGTTGGCCGGAAAAATCATCATTCGCGCATCTGGCTTGCCACTCGGCAGAGTGCGCAACTCGCCGTTTTCGAACACCATGGAGCCGCCGCACAGCCATGTGCAATTGGCTGATCCAGAGCCCCATTGCCAGCGTCCAGAGACGATATAATCGTCGCCATCGACCACGGCCTTGCCCATTGGAGCGAAGACCCCGCCCGTGATAATATGAGGGTCATTATAGATCTCTTGCGCCGTGCCGGGGTCCATATACGCCGCGTTCATTGCGGTCGTGGCGCCGATCATCACGCACCAGCCCGCACTCGCATTTGCTTCCGCCACGGCTTCGACGGCGTCAACAATCTGGCGCGGTGCGCATTCCAGACCGCCATAAGCGGCCGGCGTGACCATCCGAAACAAGCCCCCTGCCGCCAGTTTTGCGGCAAGATCTGCGGGCAGGCGTCGAACCTCCTCCATTTCCTGCGCGCGCTGGGACAATTCAGATTGCAGTGCGCGCGCCGCATCGAGAGTCGGATGATTGGGTTCAATGGTCATTAGCTCAGCCTGCCTCAACTTTACGTATCTGCCAATAAGGGAGGTATCGAGATTGCCGAATGGCGTGAGGTGTCTATGTCAGGCTCAAGATAAAACAGGATCGCCGATTATGACTTATACGCTCATCCATCACACTGGCTGTGGTTCCTCTAAAAAGGGACTCGCTTTGCTGCAGGAAAACGGCGTCGAGCCTGAAATCCGGAAATATATGAATGTCTCCGAGCGCCTCAGCGTCGATGAATTGAAAGACATCGCAAAGAAAATGGGCGGGGTGTCGCCGCGTGAATTTTTGCGCGCCAATGATGCCAAGAAGTTTGATCTGCCCGAGTCTGCGAGCGACGCCGAAGTGTTTGCCGCGATGGCGGATAATCCGCGCCTGATTCAACGCCCGATCGGCGTTAAGGGCAACAAGGCCGTGGTTGGGCGCCCGAATGAGAAACTGCTTGAAATCCTTTAATCGATAAAATTTCACCGATCTGCGACACGTCAATTCAACCACGATCTGCGATGAAGATGCTCTGATTTTCGTCAAAGGTGTGGTTGATGCTGACCCTACAAATCCTGGCTTTGTTCTTTTTGGGCCTGTCGGCGGCGTTCCTGTTCGGGCCGCAACTATTCGTTTATGGCCCGCGCGCTATGCGCGACATGGTCCGTGAGGGTCAGGTCCAGTTTGTTGGCGGTTGCTTTGTTTCGCTCTTGGTTCTTGTCTTCGCCGCGCCTTATCTCGGTGCAGCTTTCCAATCAGGCGGGGGCGCGGTGACCCTGGTCATGGTCGATATTTTCACGATGCAATTTAGTCCGGTCTAGACCGGTTTCGCGGCGACAGGCTTGACCCGCTTGACCGGCAGCCTTTCTAAGGCGGCATGACCAAATCAAATCCCGGCCATTTCTTTGAAGATTTTTATGTCGGCATGGTGCTCAACCATGCGACGCCGCTCACCGTCTCAACGGGCGATATCAGCCTGTACAGGGCCCTGACCGGGTCACGTCACGCCCTTTACAGCGCCGCCACGTTTGCCTCGGCGAATGGTTATCGCGATCTGCCGGTCGATCCCTTGCTCGCCTTCCACATCGTGTTTGGCAAAACCGTGCCCGACATTTCACTCAATGCGGTTGCCAATCTTGGTTACGCCGATGGGCGCTTTCCGGTCCCGGTCTATCCAGGTGATACTTTGACCGCGGTCTCTGAAATTATTGGCGTGAAGCAGAATTCGAACGGCAAGACGGGTGTGGTCTATGTGCGCACGCGCGGCTTCAATCAACGTGGCGAAGAAGCCCTTTCTTATGTCCGCTGGGTCATGGTCAACAAGCGCGACGCGGCTTCGCCGGCCCCGGAGACGGTGATCCCCGACCTTCCCAAAAATGTAGATGCGGCAACCCTTGGCTTTGATCGGTCTTATGCAGGCTGGGAGGATGGGCTTGCCGGGTCGTCGCACCGATTTGACGCTTATGAGGTCGGCGAGAAGATCAACCATGTCGATGGCATGACGGTGGAAGAGGCCGAGCACCAAATCGCCACGCGGCTATATCAAAACACGGCGAAAGTTCATTTTGACGGGCACGCCCAGAAAGACAGCCGCTTCGGCAAACGCCTGATTTATGGCGGCGTCGTGATTTCGATCGCGCGCGCCTTGAGTTTTAATGGACTTGCCAATGCGGCCGAGATGATTGCCATCAATGGTGGCACTCATACCGGCCCTCTATTTGCGGGTGAGACCGTCTACGCCTGGAGTGAAGTGCTCGACAAAGTCGAGCTGAACGAAACGGTTGGAGCGTTGCGCCTGCGCCTGGTTGCGGTCAAGGATCAGGACCCGGGTGCATTTGCGCTGCGCGGTGATGACGGAAAATACGCGCCCGGCGTATGTCTCGACTTTGATTATTGGGTGGCGATCCCGCGTTAGGGCGATGGCGCTTCCTCTCATCCGAACCGAGCGATTGGATCTGAGCGCGCTGAGTCAGGAAGATCTGGGGGCTATTCGCGAATACTATCTCGACAATGCCCGACACCTCGAACCGTGGGAACCGATCCGAATGGATCAGTTTCACACGAAATCCGCATGGCAGGCGCGGATTGAGACTGCCTCGACTGAGATGCGCGAAGGCCGCGCCGTCAAACTCGTTATCCGGCTCACCGGTTGCCAGGATCTGATCGGCGTGTGCAACTTCACCAATATCGTCCGTGGGCCGTTTCAGGCCTGTACGCTCGGCTATTCCATCGCCGCCAGCGCGCAAGGACAAGGCTTGATGTTTGAAGCGCTCGAGGCGGCGATCAGCTATATGTTTAAAATGGAAGGGCTGCATCGGATCATGGCCAATTATATACCGGAGAATGCCCGTAGCGCCCGGCTGCTAGAGCGGTTGGGGTTCGAGACCGAAGGCCTGGCGCGCAACTATCTTCATATTGCCGGTCGCTGGCGTGATCATGTCCTGACTGCCAAAACCAATCCTGACTTCACCTTTTGAAGCAAGCGCTTTCAGAACCGGCGCGCCGTGCTTATATCCCGCTCATGACCTTGCTTTCCGGCCTCCCGCTTGTCTCGATTGCGCTCGCCGTGATGATCTCTGCGTTCATTCGGCTGGTGCAGACTATGCAATTGCGCCAGCGCGTCAGCTTTGGGCATACCGGGGTCCGGGAACTGGCAGAATTATCGGGGGTTACCGACCCTCAGGACTTGCAGGATGTCTTTGGCCCCCCGGGCATGAACCGCATCTGGGCGAATGTTACCCTGGCCACGATTGAGACCAAGCGTCGACTTGCTGGCATGCTGATGAGCGATCCAAGATTGCACTGGTACTCGATCGCGGCGGGCTTGGGCGCATTTGTCATCAGTCACTGGATTGTGCAGCTTTTATTAATGATTGCGGCGATCATTCAAAGCGGGGCCTGGCTCAGCGCCATGCGCTTGCCTAAGTAAAGCCTTCCAAAAGCGGTTTTCCGCGATTATGTCACTCGTCTTGATCGATCCAGAGGGCCGCATGCGCATTTGGAAAATGAACGGAGCTGGGAATGCATTCGCCGTGTTTGACGCGCGCGAAACCGCGTTTGCACCCACCGAAGCGCAAATCCGCGAGATTGCGGAGTCGATGCGCGCTGACCAGGTCATGGCGATCGAGAAAGACTTGCGGGCGGATGCGTTCCTTCGTTTCTGGAATGCCGATGGCAGCGAAGTCAAAGCCTGTGGCAATGGCACCCGCGCCGTTGCGCATCTGCTCCTCGAAGAAACCGGCAAAGACGAAGTACGCATCCAGACCGAAGCGGACCTGTTGAAAGGCGCCCGCGCCGAACATGGTTTGGTCAGCGTTGATATGGGCTCGCCGCTAATGGGCTGGGAAGACATTCCATTGTCTGAGAAAATGGATGTCCGCGGTGTCGACGTGAAAATCGGTCCGATGGATGATCCTTATCTTTATAAGCCTGCTGTGGTCAGCATGGGCAATCCGCATGCGGTTTTCTTTGTCGATGATGTCGACGCTTATGATATCCCGGCAATCGGCCCGCTGGTTGAGTGGCACCCGACCTTTCCTGAAGGCACCAATGTTGGGTTTGCCCAGGTGATCGATCGAGAGACGATCAGGTTGCGCGTCTGGGAGCGCGGCGCCGGCCTGACCAAGGCATGTGGCACGGGGGCGTGCGCGGCTCTGGTCTGCGCAGCGCGGGCCGGCAAGACGGAACGCAAGGCCAAACTCATCCTCGATGGTGGCGAGCTGATCATCCATTGGGACGAAGCAACCGATCATGTCATCATGACCGGTCCCGTCGAGTTGGAACAGAGTTTCAACGTTTAGACGGTAGACCTCGCCGGATGGAAATTTCGGCGCTTTTCAAGCTTGGAGTGAAAACGGCGGCGACCCTGTTTTACGGGCTCGGCCTGATCTGTTTGATCGGACAGTATGTGTGGCTGTTTCCGCTCTCTGAAATGCTGCTGAGTTTCTTGCCGCACATCGTCTTGCTCGGCCTCTTAAGCTCGATCGGATTTATGTGGCATAGCCTGCGGCTCGGTTTGGCAGGCGCGGCTTTCCTGCTATTTGCGGGCGCCCCCTACCTTTTCTTTTCCGAATATGAATCGCCGACCGGCGTGGCCTGTTCGGAATCTGAATGTCTCACCGTGATCACCGCGAACACGTATCAGTCGAGATCAGCGCAAGCTGAACTGGCGCGCCTTGCTGTGCGCGAAGCGGCGGACATCGTGGCAATTAACGAGCCGGCATTGGCCGTGACTGAAGCAGACTATCGGCAGGCCTATTTGGCTTTTGCAGAGGTCTTGAACGCGACCTCGTTCCCAGAGGTCGGGCGGATCAGTATTCCTTTGGCGATGATCTCTCGAGACCCTCTCAGGGATTGGAATGTTGTGGTTCCACCGAGGACCGCGTTCCGATCGATCCTGTCTGCAGATCTAGGCGGCGATTGGGACGGCACTCGGGTGGTGGCAGCCCATGCCATGGTGCCAATCTCAAGTCCTGGCCTGTTTGCACGAAACACATTGCTGGCTGAGGCCCGCCGGATCGCTGAGGATGCGGATTCGTTCATCCTGCTCGGAGATTTCAATATGACACCCTGGTCCCCGAAGTATCGGGACTTACCCGGTCGACGGGCGGGAGATCCCCGCTTTGTCGCGACTTGGCCAGTCAATTTTGGCCCATTCGGGATCCCGATCGACCATATCATGTTTTCCGACGATCTGGAGCTGGTTGAGGCGCGCGTTCTGGACAAGATTGGCTCAGATCACCGGCCGGTCTTGGCACGGTTCCGGCGTAAGCCGTCGGAATAAGCATCTCAAAAGCTTGAGTTTGCTCTGGTTCGGCGCGATATGCGCCCTGATACGCACATGTCGACCCCGAAACCCACGTCCAGGCCCTCGCAGGTCATCACACTTGGCTGTCGCTTGAACAGCTATGAAAGCGAGGTCATGCGCGGTCATGCCGACAAGGCCGGGCTTGAGGGCGCGATTATCGTCAATACATGCGCGGTGACCGCTGAAGCGGTTCGTACGGCACGCCAGACCATTCGCCGCGCCGCCAAGGACCATCCCGAAGCCCCGATCATCGTTACCGGTTGCGCGGCGCAGATTGATGCGGGCATGTTTGCCGAGATGCCCGAAGTCACTCGCGTGATTGGCAATCATGAAAAAATGCAAGCCGAGACCTGGACCCCGGTCGACTTGCTTGGCGGCACGGAAAAGATCCGCGTCAATGATATCATGTCGGTGGAAGAAACCGCCGGGCATCTGATTGATGGCATGGACGGGCGGGCCCGCGCTTATGTCCAGGTTCAGAATGGCTGCGATCATCGCTGCACGTTTTGCATCATTCCGTACGGACGCGGCAATTCCCGCTCAGTGCCAGCGGGTGACGTTGTGCGAATGATCCAACGCCTCGTCGACACCGGTCACTATGAAATCGTCCTGACCGGGGTCGACCTTACGTCCTGGGGCGCGGACCTGCCAAATGCGCCTCAACTCGGCAATCTGGTCCAGCGCATTCTCAAACTGGTCCCGGACCTCAAACAGCTGCGCATTTCCTCGATCGATGCGATCGAAATGGACGAGGCCTTGTTTGAAGCGATGGCCGATCCGCGCGTCGCGCCTTTCATGCATCTCAGCTTGCAACATGGGGACAACCTCATGCTGAAGCGGATGAAACGCCGTCATTCGCGCGAAGAGGCGATCGAACTCTCGGCCCGCTTGCGCGAAATTCGGCCAGAAATCGCGCTCGGTGCCGACATCATTGCCGGTTTCCCGACCGAGACTGAAGTCGCGTTTGAAAACTCCCTGCGTCTGATCGAAGACTGCAAAATCGCTTTCCTTCACGCTTTCCCGTACAGCCCGCGACCGGGCACGCCGGCCGCGCGCATGCCGCAGCTTGAAAAAGCCGTGATCAAAGCGCGCGCGGCGCGCCTCCGCGCCGCCGGCCAGGCTGCCCTGATTAAGCATCTTGATGCCCATATTGGCGGGGAAACCGAGGTTTTGATTGAACGCGAGACAGCCGGGCGTTTACCAGACTTTACGCCGGTCAGCTTCGACCGGCTCAGCGCCGAGGCTGGACGCCCGATCCGGGCCCGGATAATCGGACATGACGAGACACGATTGAAAGCCACCGCCCTATGATCCTTTGGTTCGGAAAGAAAAAGAAAAAAGAAGAAGCGCTGCAGGCTGGCGCCGAGATGGAGGCGCCAGAGCTGACGGCCGAAGAGCTTGAAGCTCAGAAGGCTGCCGAGGAAGAAGCGGCTCGCCTGGCCGAAGAAGACGCCGCGCGCAAAGCGGCGGAACAGGCAGAGATTGAGCGTAAAGTGGCCGAAGCCAATCGCGCTTGGGAAGAACGTCAAAAGCGCGAAGCCGCAGAGGCTGAAGCGGAAGCCACGCGCCTCGCCCAACAGGCTGAAGAACGCGAAGCCGCGCGTCTCAAAGCGGCGCAGGAGGCCGAAGCGGCCCGTCTTCGCGCAGAGGCGGATGCGGCTGCAGCGGAAGAAGCGGCGCGCGCCCAGGCCGAAGCCGAGCGTCTTGCGGCTGAAGCGGAAGCTGCGAAACAAGCGGAAGAAGAGCGCCGGGCCAAAGAAGAAAAAGCCAAAGCCGAACTGGCGCTGCTCGAGCAACGCCGCGCTGATGAAGCCCTGCGCCAACAGCTCGCTGAGGAACGTGCGAAACGCGAGGCCGAGCGTCAGGCGGCGATCGCGCGCGGGGAACCTGACCCGTATGCGGAAGTGGTTGAGCCGGGATTCTTCTCCAAACTGTCGACGGGCTTAGCCAAATCGTCCTCCAAAATGGGCGCGTCCATCACTGGCCTGTTCACACAGCGCAAACTGGACGACGAAGCGCTCGAGGACCTCGAAGACATTCTCCTGACCTCGGATATGGGTGGCAAGGTGTCTGCCCGCATCGTCGCCAATCTCGCCAAGACCCGCATGGACAAGGATGTCACCGACGAAGAGATCAAACTGGCTCTGGCTGATGAGATCGAAGCCATCATGTCGCCGCGCGAGGAGATTGTTGATTTCTCGGAAGGCTCACGCCCCCGCGTGGTCCTGTTCGTCGGCGTCAATGGCTCGGGCAAGACAACGACGATTGGCAAAATCGCCTCCAAGCTCCAGGAACAGGGCGCCAAAGCCTTACTGGTCGCCGGTGACACGTTCCGCGCCGCCGCGATCGAACAGCTGACCGTCTGGGGCGAACGCGCCGGAATCCCGGTCCTTGCTAAAGAGCCGGGCGCGGATGCGGCGGGGCTGGTCTACGAAGCGATTGAAAAGGCCAAGGCCGAAGACCTGGATCTGGTCCTGGTCGACACGGCTGGACGATTGCAAAACAAGACCGAGTTGATGGCCGAGCTGGCCAAGATTGTCCGCGTCACACGCAAGCTCGATCCCGACGCGCCGCACGATGTCATCCTCGTCCTCGATGCGACTGTCGGTCAAAACGCACTGAGCCAGGTCGAGGCCTTCCGACAAACCGCTGATGTCTCCGGCATTGTCATGACCAAGCTGGACGGCACCGCCAAAGGCGGCGTCCTGGTCGCGATTGCCGAGGCGCATGCTTTGCCGATCCATTTTGTCGGCGTCGGAGAGAAAGCCGAAGACTTGCAGCCCTTCTCGGCCCGGGCTTATGCCCGTGCTTTGGTCGGACTAGCCGAGATGCCGGTCGAAGACCTGGAACCTGCATGAGCAATTCCAAGCAAGCCCTACGCGCCCGAATGAAAGAGCTCCGCGACGAACTTGCGGCGCGTGACCCGGATGCGGGTGAAACGCTCGCCGAGAAGTTTCCGCTGAAACTGTTCGAACGCTATGGGCCAATTGTGGCGGTGTATTTGCCGATTGGCAGCGAGATCGATCCGAAACCTCTGATGGGTAAACTGGTTGAGGCGGGGGCAAAACTCGCCCTGCCGTGCGTGCAGGAGGATGGCAGCATGGTCTACCGCGCCTATACGCGCGGCGATATGCTGGAGAAACGTCCGTTCGGCCTGCTCGAACCGAACCCGGAAGTCCCGGAGGTCGATCCAACCCTGGTGATCACGCCGTTGCTCGCTTTTGATCGCAGCGGTAATCGGCTTGGCTATGGTAAAGGCCACTATGACCGCGCGCTGACCCGGTTGCGCGAAAAAGGTCCCGTCTTCGTTTGCGGGCTCGCCTTTTTTGGCCAGGAAGTCGATGCAGTTCCGGCCGAAGCGCATGACGTGCCGCTCGATTGGGTGATGACTGAGCGCGGATCGATCCCACTTTTCATGATGCGGGCCATGGCAGAAAACGCTCCGGATGCGAATGCCTGATCGCCCATTAGGCGAGTTGGCAAGGCATTTGCTTCTCCTTTCAGGCGAGTTGGGGACGTCCCAATTTGGGGCGCTGAAAAGGATCCGGCGGAATGTATTGGAGCGTGTTTGCACTTGCAGCCCTCGGCCTGGTTTTCGCTCACAGCCTGAAACTACCCGTCAATGGCTCCAGATTTGGCGCCATCTTGGCCTTTGTGCTCGGGCTGCTCGTTTCAGCCTTTGCGATCAAAGCCCTGGCAGCCGCCAATGGCATTGGACGGACCACGGACTTTGATCGCTTCGTCAATGCCGCAGTCTTGGAGACCCGTCAGGATGGTGCCCCTCTAATCGTGTTTACGGGCGCGAGTTATTCGCGAAATGGCATTGATCCGGAGCGCTTGACCCTCGCTTTACGCGAACGTGGGTATCCGCACCGCGTGGTCAATCTGTCGATCGAAGCCGCCTCGATCCTTGAACGCGATGCCCACCTCAAACAGTTTATGAGCTTGTCCGAACGGGTCCCTGAATTGGTCTTTGTCGAAGTCGCCAAGGATTTCGACCAGCGCGCGGCTTACATGTTCGGAAACTCGAAATTCAACACACGCGCGATTGAGCAATTTGATCTGACTGCGTCTGCCTGGACCGGTTTTGGAATTCTTGGCGGGGCCTGCCAGGGCGCAAAGGGCTGTGCCCTCGACACGGCCTATCTCGGCCTGCACGCCGCACTAAACATTTTCAATATCGGGCTGATCGGAGGCGGCGAGACGCAAGCCTCTGTGGCGGCTACCCCGGCCTATGATCCGCAATCTACGCCCCGGGCACAATCGGTCTCGACTCAAGCCTTGGAGCGCGCGCCATTCATTGCGATTCAGGGTCCACAATGGGCGCGGTCTTTCCGTCATCAACAAAGGCAGAGACTGCAACAGGCCGGCGTGCAGACGGTCGCTTATTATCAGCCGCCTACGCTTGACCCTGAAGCGCGCGCATATGTTGACGGTCTGTGCGCCGGGGAATTGGTCGAGGCGATTTGTCTGTCGCCGAATGATCCAGCATTGATGCAGCGCTTGAATGGCGATCATTGGTTTGACCCCAGTCACCTCCTCGATAGTGGCACGGCCATTTATAATGCCTGGCTGGTCGATCAGATGATCGCGTCCGGCGCGCTGGAGGCGATCAAATGATCTTCACCGACGCCATTTTCTTTGTCTTCCTTGCCAGTGTTTTCGGCGCCTATTGGCTTTTGCGCGGCAAGGAAACGCGCCTGGGTTTGCTGCTCTGCGCGAGCGCGGTTTTCTATGGTTGGTGGGACTGGCGTTTTCTCGGCCTGATCGGCTTTGTCATTCTGATCAGCTGGGCGGTGGCGAATTTCGCCGCCAAGCGGGCCCCGGGCGAGCGCTTTCGCCGGTTGGCGCTGATCGCCGGGATTGCGACCAATCTCTCTGTCATCGCCATCTTCAAGTATTTCGGTTTCTTCGCTGACAGTGCGCGCGCGATGCTCGCGACGGTGGGGATCGATCCGGGTTGGACGGCGCTCAACATCCTGCTGCCGGTCGGGATCAGCTTTTATGTCTTTCAGGCGATTTCTTACATTGTCGATGTCGCGCGCGGGGATCTGGCGCCGGAACGCCGTTTGCGGCGGGTGGCGCTGTACATTGCCTTCTTCCCGCAACTGGTGGCAGGTCCGATTGTGCGGGCGGCGAGCTTTTTCCCGCAAATGGAACGCACCAAAACACTGACCAGCGCGTTATTCTTTGCCGGGCTGCGCGCCTTCTTGCTTGGCTTCGCTTACAAAGCCGGCATCGCTGACAATCTCGCGCAATTTGTTGATCCGATCTATGGCAATGCTCAAGTTGCTGGCGATACAGATCTCGCCGCCTGGTCGAACCTGGCCTTGATTGGCGCAACCCTGGCTTTTGCCGGCCTCATCTATTTTGACTTTGCGGGCTATTCGCTGATGGCGATTGGTGTAGCCCGATGGTTCGGCTTCTATATTCCGAAGAATTTCGATTATCCATATTCGAGCCCCTCCATTGATGATTTTTGGCGGCGCTGGCACATCTCGCTGTCGAGCTGGTTGCGCGATTATCTTTACATTCCCTTGGGCGGAAACCGCCGCGGTGAGTGGAAAACCTATCGTAACCTCATAGCCACGATGGTGCTCGGCGGGTTGTGGCATGGAGCCGCTTGGACCTTTGTTGCCTGGGGCGCGATGCATGGGGCTGCGCTCGCCGTTCACCGAGCGTTTTTCAAAGGCAAAGTGGCGCTGGGATTTGGTCTCAGCCTGATGGCCACGCAGCTCTTCGTCTTGCTGACCTGGGTGCCGTTTCGGGCCGAGAGTTTCGCAGATACGCTCACGATCTGGTCCGCCTTTACCGGCTTCAGGGAAGGTGGAAGCGGGAGCCTGAGCGTCTGGGTGTGGCTGATCCTGCCTTTGATCGCTCTCGATGCTTTGCTTGGGCGCGGCGCGCTCAAACCCGTGATTCAAGCCAAAGTCTGGCGTCAGCCCGTGCTGTATTGGGGAAGCCTTGGTGTATTTTCAGGCATTTTGCTGGCGCTTTACCCCTTGGAAGCGTCACCTTTTGTATATTTCCAATTCTGATGCCAGTTTCGAGGGTGTTTCACTGAACCACACACGGACAGATTGCGTTCCGCAAAAGAATGCGTCAGAAAAGAAGAGAAATTGGGAGATCCTATATGGGCCTAAGTCGCCCCCCACGCGCAATCACAATCGATGATGTTGCTGAAAAAGCAGGTGTATCCGCCAAAACGGTCTCTCGTGTTCTGAACAATGAACCGAATGTTCGGCCGGCGAAACGCGAGCTTGTGATGAAAGCGGCGAGAGAGCTTGGCTATCGGCCAAATCCGGCCGCGCGCAGCCTTGCCGGTGCACGATCCTTCCTGATCGCGCATCTGCATGACAATCCGGTGCCAGAATATATCACGGCGGTGAACACCGGCATTTATGAGGCCTGCCGGGCAAACGGATACTTCCTCCTGCCGGAACCAGTCGATCGTAACGCGCCTGACTTTCTAGACCGTCTCCAGAGTTTCTTGATGACCTCACGGGCCGACGGGGTGGTTCTGACGCCGCCGCTTTGTGATGATGCGGATATATTGGCGCTGCTGAAAGACAATGGCACCGCGTATGCCAGCCTGTCGCCGGCGCGGCAGCCAGAGAACACACCGGTGATGCGGCTCGACGACCGACTCGCCGCCATGGAAATGGTTCGGCATCTGGTTGAGCTCGGACACCAGCGGATTGCCTTCATTGCCGGGCCAGCTGGGCATCATGCTTCAACTGGCCGCCATGAAGGCTACCTTGATGCGATGCACGAGGCTGGGCTGAAGGTTACCCCCGACCTGATCGCCGAGGGGGATTATTCGCTGCGCTCGGGCCTGGAAGCTGCGCGGACCTTGATTGCGAGTGATCCAAAGCCAACCGCGATTTTTGCTGCCAATGATGATATGGCGGTCGGGGCCATGACGGCGGTGATGGCCGCGGGTTTACAAGTTCCGGGCGAAATCTCGATCGCTGGGTACGATGATACGCGTCTGGCTTCTGCCGTTTGGCCGCCATTGACGACGATCCGACAGCCCGTGGTTGAAATGGGTCGCCGCGCCGCGGAACGCTTGATGAGCTCGGATAATGGCGATGGCACAGAGGAAGTTTTCGACTTCGAACTGATCATCCGTCAATCGACGGGCAAAGTTTCCGCCTAATTGCCGCACCTGTCGGCAATTTGACTTGTTCAACGCATCATCAGCGCTAAACCCTTCCCCAAAGCATGGAGGAATAAGATGCGTTTTGCCCTGACAGCTGCGGCTGCGAGCGTTCTAATGGCGGCCTGTGTCACCGCAACTGAAGACACCCCTTTGACCCCTGAAACTGAGACGGAGACGCTTGTGGAAACTGAAGCGGAAACCCTCATGGAAGCCCCGGCCGAGATGGCTTCGGATGATCCGTTGATCTGGATGGAAGAGGTCGAAGGCGAGGCTGCGCTGGCCTGGGTCAATGCTCAGAATGATCGGTCGCTCGCCGCGATCAAGGGCCACAGCGTCTTTGAAGACAATTATGCCAAGGCCATGGATCTGGCGACCTCAAACGATCGCATTCCTTATGGCTCGGTCCGGGACGGATTGGTCTATAATTTCTGGCAAGACGAAACCAATGTACGTGGCCTGTGGCGGCGGACGACGCTCGAAAGCTACAAGACGGATGATCCAGACTGGGAAACCGTCCTCGATTTCGACAAGCTTGCCGCTGATGAAGACAAGAATTGGGTGTTTAAAGGCTCAAATTGTTTCAAACCAGATGGCGCCGAGAAGACCCTTTGCTTTGTCGCCTTGTCGGATGGCGGCAAGGACGCTGTGATCAATCGCGAGTTCGATCTCGATACGAAAAGCTTTGTTGAAGGCGGCTTTGAGACCTTCGAAGCCAAGCAGGGCCTCGCCTGGATCGATCATGATACGGTTCTGATCGGCACCGATTGGGGCGGCGATGGCTCGACCCTGACAGAATCTGGCTATCCAACTTCCGTGCGCCTGTGGAAGCGCGGTGAAGCCTTGGAAGATGCGGCTGAGCTCTATGCCGGCCAAAAGACCGATGTCGGAATCTGGCCCTGGTCATCAGAACTCGATGACGGCTCAATGATTTATGGTGCGATCGAGTCTGACACGTTCTTTACGCGCACCTATTATTTGCTCAATGAGGGGGAGCCAACCGCGTTCCCGATCCCGCAAAAGTCATCTCTGGGCGGCGATTATAAAGGCTGGCAGTTTGTCACTTTGCAGGAAGACTGGACCGTTGGTGATGAGACCTTCCTGACGGGCGATCTGCTCGCTTTCAATCTGCAGCAATTCCTCGACACCAAGGAATTGCCGCCGGTGGAGCTGGTGTTCCGCGCCAATGAACGTCAGGCAGTGAACGGCGTGGCTGTGTCCAAGAACGCGGCCCTGCTGTCGATTAATGATAATGTCGCCGGCAAAATCCTGCGCCTCGACTATAACGAAGAAAGCGGTTGGACCACGGCGGATGTGCAACTGCCCGGCACCGGACAGGCCGGGGTCGCTTTCGCGAACGAGGATGAGGAAACCGTCTTCGTCAATTATGAAGGTTTTCTCAGCCCGGACAGTTTGCTGACTTTTGACGCGGACACCAACTCGACCACGGCGCTGAAATCGCTGCCGGCCAAGTTTGATGCGGACGGTCTGACGGTCCAGCAAATGGAAGCGACCTCGGCAGACGGGACCAAGATCCCTTATTTCGTGGTGCACCGCGAAGACATCACCCTTGATGGCTCGACCCCGACCTTGCTGTACGCTTATGGCGGGTTCGAAGTCTCTATGCGGCCAAGCTATAGCGGCGGCGTTGGCCGGATGTGGCTGGAGCGCGGCGGCGCTTATGTCCTCGCCAATATTCGCGGCGGCGGCGAGTTCGGTCCCGCCTGGCACCAGGCCGGTTTGAAAACGGAACGCCAGCGTATCTACGATGACTTTATCGCCGTCGGCGAAGACCTGGTCGCAAAAGGCATCACTACGTCCGAGCATCTTGGCATTATGGGTGGGTCGAATGGCGGTCTGTTAATGGGCGTTGCGATCACGCAGCGACCGGATCTCTGGAACGCCGTCGTGATCCAGGTGCCGCTGCTCGACATGCTGCGCTATCACAAGCTGCTCGCCGGCGCCTCCTGGATTGACGAATATGGCGATCCCGACGTGCCAGAAGAGCGGGCCTTCCTGGAAACGATCTCGCCGTATCACAATTTCGATGCGAGCGCTGACTATCCTACCCCACTCTTTGTGACGTCCACCAAGGATGACCGGGTGCATCCGGCACATGCGCGGAAAATGGCGAAATTGTTCGAAGATGCGGGCAAGCCGTTCCTGTATTATGAGAATATTGATGGTGGCCACTCCGCCGCCGCCAATCAGAAAGAACGCGCCAAGCGCACCGCGCTTGAATTCACCTATCTCTATGAGCGTCTTTTCCCGACCGACGCGGCGGAATAGATAGACTCTTATCGGATCGAGCGTAGACTGGCTTGCATGGCCGCTACGCTCGATATCACCCCGGTCGCCGGGGCGCTCGGCGCAGAAATTTCTGGCGTCGACCTGTCTGAGGATCTCACCAACACGCAGTTTGATGAGATCCATCAGGCTTTTCTGGATCACCATGTGATTTTCTTTCGAGACCAGCAGGGGCTGACCCCTGATGCGCAAAAACGCTTTGCGCGCCGCTTTGGCAGTCTGAACGTCCACCCTTATGTCAAAGGCATGGACGGGCATCCTGAACTGCTGGAAATTATCAAAGAGCCCGAGGACAAGCTGAATTTTGGCGGCGGCTGGCACTCGGATATGTCTTTTCTGGAAGAACCGGCGCTTGGCTCGATCCTCTATGGCGTCGAGATTCCGGCCTATGGTGGCGATACTTTGTTTGCCAATCAGATTGCCGCTTACGAGGCGCTGTCGGATGGGATGAAAGAGATGCTCGGCAGCTTGAACGCCATCCACTCGGCCAGCCGCGAATACAGTGCCAAGGGCCAATCGGCGCAGGCGCGTCAGTCGATGCAGTCAGAAACTGCAAACGATGCGCCGGAATTTGAACATCCGGTGGTGCGCACGCATCCGGAGTCGGGTCGTAAGGGGCTGTACGTCAACCCGGCTTTCACCTTGCGCTTTGCCGGTATGACCAAGCGCGAAAGCCGACCGCTGCTCAACTTTCTGTTCGAGCATTCACGCGATGAGCGTTTCACTTGCCGCTTCCGCTGGAGCCAGGGGGCCGTCGCGTTCTGGGACAATCGCTGCTGCTGGCATTATGCGCTCAATGATTATCCGGGCCAGCGTCGGCATATGCGGCGCGCCACGGTGAACGGCGACCGGCCTTACTGAACATGACAGAAAGCGCGGGACGTCCAACATTGGCTGATCGTCTCGTCGCCTTGGCGCATTCGCGCTGGCTTTTACCGGTCCTATTGCTCGTTGAAATCGCCGAAACCACCATCTTACCCTTGCCTTATGAGGCAGCCTTCATTGCGCTATGTCTGGCGGCGCGGGATCGGATTTGGGTTTTCATCGCGATTACAGTACTCGGCAGCGCGATTGGCGGATCGATCATCTATGCCATCGGCGCGACCTATTTCGATCCGATCGTCGCCCGCCTGGGCGTGGAAGAACTTGCCGCAACCTATACAGACCGGTTCGCGGAGCGCGGCGCGTCTTTTATTTTTCTCGGCGGAACAACACCGGCGCCCTCTTACCTGATCAATCTCATCGCTGGCGCGACTGGGTACCCCTATGGTGAGTTTCTCGGGATCTTTTCGGTGAGCCGTTTCATTCGCTTCGCGGTGCTGGGTGGGCTGCTCTATCTGTTTGGCGATCAGATCCTGAACGCCTGGGCTGGCGCGCCAAAATGGCTCCGCCGTATGCTGACCGTGGTCTTGATCGCGGCGCTGGTCTACTGGTTTGTCTCTGGCTTTACTGAATAGCTTCAGCCAGGAAAGCCGCCGGCTTTGCTAAGGCTGGAACTGACCGGATGACCAAGCGCGGTTTCTAGCCATTTCGCGGTCTCGATCAGTTTGCCGAGATCGAGCCCGGTCTCGAAGCCAGCGCGCTCGAGCATATAGACGACATCTTCTGTGGCGACATTACCGGTCGCGGCCGGAGCAAACGGACAGCCGCCAATACCGCCGCAGCTCGCATCGATGACATCCACGCCCGCCTCAACTGCAGCCGCGACATTGGCGAGACCGGCGCCGCGTGTGTCATGGAAGTGCAGACGGAGATAAACGTCGGGGGCTTCCATCCGCACCTGGTCAATCACGGTGCGCACATCCCAGGGCGTCGCCACGCCGATCGTGTCGCCCAGGCCAACCTCAGCCACCCCGGCGCGTTGCGCCTGCGCGGCGAGATTGGCAACCACGCCAGGGTCAACCTCGCCCGTATAAGGATCGCCAAACGCCACGGAAATCGTTGCCGAAAGGGGGATATCTGCCTCGTGCACCAAAGGTGCGCACGCGGCGAGCATGTCAGCGCTTTGCTGCGGGGTCATGCGCTGGTTGCGTTCGCCAAAACCTTCGCCCGCCACGAGCACGAAATTGATTTCATCGGCAGCCGCATCGATCGCGCGGCGGACGCCTTTTTCGTTCAAGGCAAGCGCGATGTGACGGGTCTTTCTATTGCGATCGAGCCCGCGAAACACAGCGCTGCTATCGGCCATTTTCGGCACCGCCTTGGGCGACACAAAAGACCCGGATTCCATACGCTTCACACCACAATCTTCGAGACGAGTGATGAATTCGAGCTTTTGGTCCGTGGTCAGGTCGGCCGGATCATTTTGCAATCCGTCACGAGGACCGACCTCTACAATATCAATGCGTCTTGTCATGCCGGCTATTTAGCGGGCATTGAGGATGAATGACAGAACCGATTGTACAGCCACCGCTTTCCGGGGTTCGAGTGATTGAACTCGGCCAGCTCATCGCCGGGCCTTTTTGTGGACAATTGCTGGGCGATTTCGGCGCCGAGGTGATCAAGATTGAAGCCCCCGATCGGCCCGATCCCGCAAGAGATTGGGGCGCGGTGAAGGTAAATGATGAGAGCGTGTTCTGGGCCATCATTGCCCGTAACAAGAAATCCGTGACGCTGAATTTGCGCTTACAGAAGGGGCAGGACATTCTCAAACGCCTGGTCTCGACCGCGGATGTCCTGGTGGAAAATTTCCGACCGGGCACGCTGGAGAAATGGGGGCTTGGCCCCGAGGTCTTGCAGCAGATCAATCCGCGCCTCGTGATCACGCGGGTCTCTGGTTATGGCCAGACCGGCCCCGAAAGCCATAAGCCGGGCTATGCCAGCGTTGGCGAAGCAAAAGGCGGTCTGCGGCATTTGATCGGTGAACCTGATCGTCCTCCGGCTCGGGCCGGGGTCAGTCTTGGTGATACGATGACCGGCACATTCGCAGCATTGGGGACAATGATGGCTTTGTTCCACCGCGAAAAATCTGGCCGAGGGCAAGTCGTCGATGCCGCGATCTATGAAAGCGTCATGGCCTTTATGGAGAGCCTGATCCCGGAATATGCGCTTGGCAATCATACCCGTCAGCGCACGGGCGGGATCTTGCCGCGTATTGCGCCCTCCGGGGCGTATCCGTGCAGCGATGGCATGGTCATTATTGGCGCCAATCAGGACACGCTGTTCGCGCGGCTGGCGAAAATGATCGGGACGGATTGGGCGAGTGATCCGAAATTTGCGACGCATGATGCGCGCGGCGAGCACCAGCTGGAACTGGATGAGTTGATTTCCGTCTGGACACGCGGGCACAGCATGGCCGAAGTCCAGCGCCTGTGTGAGGCCCACGCCATCCCGTGCGGGCCGGTCAATACGGCCAAGGAGATGCTGGCCGATGCGCACATGCAGGCGCGCCAGGCGATCCTCAAAGTCTTTTCCCCAATGATCGGCGCGGATGTCCCGATGCAGGCCGTCGTGCCGAAGCTCAGCCAGACCCCGGGCGAGGTCCGGACCGCAGGACCGGCGCTCGGACAAGATACGGGTGCAATTCTCGATGTCCTGGGCTACAGCCCCGAGGATCAAGCCGCGTTGCGAGAAGAAAATGTCATTTGAACCGCCTTTGTCAGGGTCCGATCAGGACGAAACCGCAGAGCTACGACCGAAATTCAATGCGGATGGACTGATTGCTGCCATCGCTCAGGACACTGAGACACATCGCGTCTTGATGATGGCCTGGATGAATGCCGATGCCTTGCGCGCGACTTTGGAAACCGGCCGGGCGACCTATTGGAGCCGCTCGCGCCAGGCGCTCTGGGTCAAGGGCGAAACCTCTGGGCACACCCAGGAAATCGTCTCGGTCCAGATTGATTGTGACCAAGATGCCGTCTTGTTGAAAGTCCGTCAGATGGGGGGTGCTTGCCATACCGGGCGCGAATCTTGCTTTTATCGCACAATTGAGCCTGACACGTTTCGTCTATCACGCGACTAGTCTGGCACGGTTCTTGCTTCGTACGAGAGTAAGATTAACGGAGTGGCGGACGTGTTTGGACTGTTTCGGCGCAAAAAAGTTGAAGAAATCGAGCAGGTTGAGCCGGAAGTGACGGATCGCCGACGCTCTGAGCGGCTGGATATCTATGCAGATGCCGTCGCGATTTCGAACAATGGGCGCTTCTTGAAGAAGGGCGTTGCGCTGGACTTGTCCTCTGATGGGACACGCTTGCGATTCGAGAATGGCGACAGTCTGCTCGACGGAATGATCGTCAATATTGCCCGCTACGGGATCAAACGGCGTGCGATCATGCGCTGGCGGACGCGCACCGATGTCGGCATCGAGTTTCTCGAAGAGGCCGATTAAAGCCTCCGCAATTGAATAAAAAATGCGCGTGGCTCTGGACAGGCCCAACGAACATGTTACACGGCGGCAACCAAATGCGCTGTCCCTGAACAGGTTTGGTTCGAATCCGGAACGAAATATCTAATTTGTCCACAGATTCGCGCTTTCTGTGGATCAAATGCGCGATTCAGTCGGATTCTCTCAATCTTTCTATCGACTCTTTTTCGATCTGAGTCATTCTACACCTGTCGGCAGCGAGGACCGGGAAGCCACCGGGAAACACTGTCGGAAGAACGGCGCGCCCGGACGAAGCAGGCTCAAGAGCAAACCTCAGAAATGGGGGACGCAAAGGAACCAGCGGAGATGAAGGGAAAGGCAACGCGACGTATGTCGAGCCTCAACTAGAGGGGTGAAACAGGGCCATATCTGCGAACGGGGCACGAGCCGCAACGCAGACCAGAAAGAACACCGGTAACGGGATCTGGATGGTGGGACTTAACAAAACTGCGCAAGCAGAACGGGAAGTTTCAGGTTTCAATTGAGGCGCTAAGACCGAGACTTAGCGGAATTGATCGAAGCGACACGAATGAAACCAAAACGGGGTGCGAGCCGAAAGGTCCGCGCCCCTCTTTGGTTTTAGGGCGATTATTCCGCCGCCAGCTGTGCTTCGGTTTGATCATCGAAAATCTCTTCGATCGACTTTTCAAACAGACGCGCAATTGCAAAGGCGAGCGGCAGAGAAGGATCATATTTGCCGGTCTCAATCGCATTGATCGATTGCCTGGAGACGCCGAGCTGATCCGCCAGAGCCGCCTGGCTCCATCCGCGTTCAGCGCGCAGGGCTCGGATGATGTTCTTCATAGACAGTCTCGCCCTCCGAGCAGGAATGTTGAGAGGCCATAGGCGATGAAGAAGGCCGGACCGAACCAGAACACTTCGAAATTCTCGATCACATGAAAGAGTTGCAGGAAGCCGACGATGAAGATCCCGCTGACTGTAATGACACCACCCCAGGCAAAGCCCTTGAGCTGGACCAGGCGCGTATACTCGTCCGTTTCGGAGACATAGCGCAGCATCACCAGCAGCGTGGCAATCACGGGAACTGCACAGGCGATGGCCAGCGTCGCTTGCAACCATTTCGGCTCCGGGTCGAGCTGATTGAGGCCAAAAGACCCCGCCAGCACGATAATGACGTAAAGCGCCATAAGCGGCCAAAAGGCCCGAAAATATCGGCGCTTGGCGGATTTGAAAGTGTGTTGGGTCACAGGAATCTCCTTCTGACGTGCGTTAAATGACGAGCTCGGCAAAGGCCTGAGTTTCGGCCCGCGCACGCTCTGCGCGCCGCCACAGATGGCGCATCGCAAGCACAGCCGGGAGGGTCAGGACCGGGCTTAGCCAGGCCGGCCCGAAAATGCCGAGCGCGAACCCAATCTGGATTGCCAGGCTGACGATAATGACCACGAGGGAGGTGGTCTTGGCTGAAATCGAAACGAACATGAGCGCCTCTTATGTCAAGTGAGCTTGTCAATTAGACAAGGAAACTTGTCATGTCAAGGACCATTGACAAAAATTCTGATTGCCAAGTGAAAATCCGGCTTTAGGACGCGCGCATGGCGCTTGCTCCTTCCTTCCAGATTTTTCGTCATCGCGCCTATTTGCAGTTCTGGCTGATGCGCGTGTCGGTCGCCTCGGCACGGCAGATGCAATTCGTGGCGATTG
The DNA here is from genome assembly GCA_024743315.1 of Hyphomonadaceae bacterium. GTDB lineage: Bacteria > Pseudomonadota > Alphaproteobacteria > Caulobacterales > Hyphomonadaceae > Henriciella. The sequence goes on along the minus strand of JANSWU010000001.1, from coordinate 463,203 downwards.
GCTGGCAAGTCTATGATCTGGCGCGCGATCCGGTCGAAACCGGCGGCATGGGGCTGAGCATCAATGAGGCCGCCTTCATGCTCGGCCTGGTCGGCCTGGTTCAATTCATCCCGGTCCTCTTGCTGTCCCTGATTGGCGGTCAGGCCGCCGATCGGCTGAACCGGAAAATGATCCTCGTGGTCAGCAATTTGGTGCGCTTGATCGGAACGATTGGCCTGCTCGCAACCTTGAGCCTGCCCGCTGACCAGGCGCTGCCTTTGATTTTTGGCGTCGCCGCCTTGCTCGGTGTGGTCAACGCCTTCACCCCAGCCGCGGCCAGCGCACTTTATCCGCAACTGGTGCCACGCGCGGAGCTGCCGACCGCCATCGCCTTCAACTCATTGGGCTTCCAGACGGCCAAGATTGCCGGCCCGGCCTTGGGCGGCCTGTTGCTTGCGGCGGGGGGCTTGAGCCTCGTCTATAGCGTCGCTTTTGGCTTGATCAGTTTCGCCATTCTCGCCATCGCGACGGCGCAGACGCCGGCGCACGAAAAGCTTGATAATGCGCGCGGCCTCGACATGGTATTTGAAGGGCTGCGCTATATTGGCCGCAACAAGATCGTGCTCGGCGCCATCTCGCTGGATCTTTTTGTCGTCTTCTTTGGCGGCGTCGTCGCCTTGCTGCCAGTCTTTGCCAGGGATGTCCTGCAGGTCGGTGAGGCGGGGCTCGGCTTTCTCGCCGCCGCCCCAGCTATTGGGGCCCTGACCGTGGCCTTCCTGTTGGCGCGGCGCCCGCTCTCGCGTCGGGTGGGTCCCTGGATGTTCTGGGCTGTCTGCATCTTTGGCGCTGCGACATTGGTGTTTGGCCTGTCGACCGTCTTCTGGTTGAGCTTTGCCGCCCTGATCGTGACCGGCGCAGCGGACGAGATTTCAGTCTATGTCCGGGCCTCGCTGATCCAGCTCGCAACCCCGGATGAGATGAAAGGGCGCGTGACCTCAGTCTCTTTCATTTTTATCTCAGCCTCGAACGAGCTGGGCGACTTTCAAAGCGGCGTCGCAGCGCGCCTGCTCGGGCCGGTCGGCGCGGTCCTGTTTGGCGGCGTGGTGGCGATCGGCGTTGGCCTATTATGGATCAAACTGTTCCCACAATTGGCGCGCGCTGACCGATTTGAGAATGTCGAAGAACAAGCGGTCTAAGCGGTTTTCTTTTTGCCTGGCACCAATTTGCTGAACCAGGCGATGACATCATTCACACCCGCCCCATGCACCGCTCCGGCGCGATAGACACGCGTCGCAAGATACAGGATCAAAAACGTGGTCAGGGCCATTAAGCCGAGTTGCGCCAGGACTTCCCAAAGCGGCGGTTCGGTTGGCATCCGCAAGATCAACAGGAACGGCGTGAACACCGGCACCCAAGCCATGATTTCGATCAGGGCAGACTCTGCATCCTGGATCGCGAAGGCGAGCATGGCGAGCGGTGCCATCAGCGTGACGATCAAGGGGGTCATAAGGGTTTGCGCTTCCTGGATCGTGTCACACAAGGAGCCGAGCGCCAGGAACAGCGAGCCATACATCAAATAACCGAGCACGAAGCTGATAATCGCTGGCAGGAACAGAGCCGGGTCGGCGGCGGCAGTTACAATCGCACCCAGAAAGTCTGATGCTTCAGCCGGAATGGCGTCGCGTGCGAACCAGGTCAACAAACCGGACCCAATGCCCCAGAACCCAACCAGAGTGAGGGAGAGCAGCAACACGGCCAGCAGTTTCCCGGCCAGCAAATGCGGCAGTTTCACCGAGGTTAGCAGACTGTCAAAAATCTTGTTTGAGCGCTCTTCAATCGTGCCCATGAGCAGGTAATTGATCACGGAAAAGATCAGGAACCAGAGCGAAAACGCCATCATGATCGAGACCACGAAAGGTGCTTGGTCGGCCTGCGTCACCTCGGTGCCGACATTAGCGTCTTCGCCGGTGCGCAAGCGTTGCTGCGTGACATCCCGGCGCGCTGCGCGGGCCTCGGTCAGCAAGTCTCGACTGACATTCACCTCAGCCAGAGCGCGATCAAGCTGCAAGTCACTTTCGGCCTGTTGCGCAGCGCTGATCAGTCCCTGCGCTTGCAGGTTCTCTGACCAGTATTCAATCTCTCCTGAGGTCTGATTCACGACAAAGGCCGCGAAGAGCGGCTGTGGTCCTTCAGGCGTCTCCACCAGGGCATCACCAGCGAGATAGGGCGCGAGTTCGGCACTGGTTTGGACTGGCGGGTCGACTTCAACAAAATCCTGGCGCGGCAGCATGGACGGATTGCCGCCAGCGGCCTCGAACGCTTCGGTTACGCTGGCACCATTCTCCAAGGCTTCATCAAACGCGATCAGCTTGTCGCTGTTGCGATCTTCCATTGCCGCCATAGGATCCAGCATGGTTCGAGCCATGACGCTGTCAGTGTCTGAAAGTTCCGCGCGCAACGCCTCCTTGAAGGCGGTGCCCTGTTCAAGGATGGTGAAATACCGGGTCGGCTGGGCATTCTGGGCAAATGTCGGCGCCAGAATGAAAACAGCCAGTATGACGGGTGTGAATAACAGTCCAAGCCAGAACCCCCAGGCCGAGACATAACCGAGATAATCGCGGCGCGTGACGAGATAAGTCGAGCGGATCATGCGGCATCCTTTGCTTGAGCGGCAGCATCTGCGGCCAACGTGTCTGTCAGGTCTTGCGCTTCGGCTTCACTGACAAGCGAGACAAAGACATCGCGAAGACGTGCTTCCTGGGGGGTAAAACTGGTGATGGGGGCGCCGAGATCGAGGGTTGCACGCAACGCATCCTGAGAGGTCTGATCCTGTTTCAGGCTGACCCGCCAGTGATCACTTTCCGACACCGCCTCAAACCCTTTCGAGGCCAGCGCCGTGCTCAAATCGAACCCATCAGCCACGCCGATATGCACGGCGCGACCAAGCGCTGCGAAGGCTTCATCCAGCGTCCCGTCAAAAACTTTACGTCCCCGCGCCATCATCACGATTTTCTCGCACAGGCGTTCGGCATGCTCCATCACATGGGTTGAAAAGACGATGGTCGCGCCGCGCTTGTGCTCCTCGATGATCAGGTCCTCGAGCGCTTGCTGGTTGACCGGGTCAAGCCCGGAAAACGGCTCGTCCAGGATCAAGAAATCGGGTTTGTGGGCCAGTGCGGAGAGGATCTGAACCTTTTGCGCCATGCCTTTGGAAAGCTTGGTGACACGGCTGCGGGCAAAATCGCCGAGGCCCATCATGTCGAGCAATTCATCCGCACGCGCTTTGGCCTGTGCGCTATCCATGCCTTTTAAGCGGGCAAAATAGGTGATGATCTGGCGCGGGCTCATTTTCTTATACAAGCCGCGTTCTTCCGGTAGGAAGCCGACACGCTTCAACGATTCAAGATTGGGCGGCGCGCCGAGCAAGCTCACTTCACCGCGATCCGGGGACAACACGCCCAGTGCCATGCGCAGGCTGGTTGACTTGCCAGCCCCGTTTGGTCCGAGAAATCCGACAATCGATCCTTTTGGAACAGCAAAATCCAAATCGCGAACGGCCTGAAAGCCGCCAAACCACTTACCCACACCGCTCATTCTTAGCGGTAATTCTTCGCCCATAGGCTGGCTCCCCGTCGGAATCTTCCGTTTATCGATATGTAGTACGACTCTTTTGCCCTGCTAGACTTGCCAATCACTTAAAGAGTCCACAGGGTGTCAATATGAAGACGCCGCTAGACCCTCCATTTGGAGGTTTGGCCGACGCGCGGGGGACAAAGCCACGTGAAGCGCGTGGTGCCAAAACTCCGTCCGTGGACGCCAAATCACATCCGCCCAAACACACCATTAGCGGGTGCAATGGGACGGAGACGCTCGCATCGATCGAGCGTGCCTTGCATCGTCTGACCTCCGGGACGTACGGGATTTGTTTGTCCTGCGGGAGCGACATTAGCCTCGACAGGCTCGAGCAGAATCCGGCCGTGGAAACTTGCGAGACATGTTGTGATCAGGTCTCGTTCAAAGCGCACTGAGGGCCCCATCGAGATCGCGCCTGAGATCGTCAACATCTTCTAGCCCGACCGAAAAACGGATCCAGCTTTCATCTAAGCCCATCTCTGCCTGCTCCTCTTCGCTTAACGCGCGGTGCGTCGTCGAGCAGGGATGGCAAGCCAATGATTTGGTGTCGCCGAGATTGTTTGAGATATCGACGAGCCTGAGGCTGTTCAGCACCTTGAAGGCCTCGGCGCGCGCGCCCTTGACGGAAAACGCAATCAAGGTGCCGCCCGATGACATTTGCTTTTTGTGGATGTGATGATGGGGGTGATCTTCCCGCCCGGGATAATGCACCGCCCGGACATTCGGGTGCGCGGCGATCGCATCTGCGAGCACTGCTGCGTTCGCACACGCCTGTTTGACCCGAAGGTCTAAGGTTTCGAGCCCTTTCAACACGACCCAAGCATTGAACGGCGATGCGGCTGGACCCGTATGGCGCAGCCAGGGGTCGATGTGTTCTTCAATAAAGTCGCTCTTCCCAAGAATGGCGCCGAGCAGGACGCGGCCCTGACCATCCATATGTTTGGTGGCTGAGTAAACGGCGATATCTGCGCCGAGCTCAAGTGGCTTTTGGAGCACCGGCGTCGCAAACACATTATCGACCACCAGCAATGCACCGGCGGCATGCGCCAGCTCTGCAACAGCGGCAATATCGACCGCCTCTAGCAGGGGATTGGACGGGCTTTCGATCAGGACCAGTCGTGTCGGCTTTGACAAAGCGCGCTTCCAGGCGTCGAGGTCACTGCCATTCACAAATTCGGTTTCAACGCCATAGCGCGGCAGGATGGTCGAGCAGATATGCCGGCAAGATCCGAATAGGGCGCTGGCGGCGACGACCCGGTCCCCCGCACTGCACGGCGCGATCATCGCCGAAGAAATCGCGCCCATCCCGGAGGACGTTACGCGACAAGTCTCGGCCCCCTCCAACGCGGTGAGCCGCTCGGCCAGCATTTGATTGGTCGGATTGCCATAGCGCGAATAGACATAGCCTTCTTCATCGCCAGCCATGCGCGCAGCGGCTTGTTCGGCATTGTCATAGGCATAGCCAGAGGTCAGATACATGGCCTCTGCGGTTTCGCCGAATTGCGAGCGCATCGTCCCTTCGCGCACCAATTTGGTGGCGAGGGCCCATTCGTCACTGCGCTTAGTCATTGCGAAATCCTTTGCATTCGGAGCGCATCGTCATAAGCCTTGTGCGGTGAAGGGATCAAGCCATGGCTGATGGAAAACCGGGCGTTTTAGCAGACCGAGAACTAAGCGACCTGTTCGCCGAGGGAGCGATCAAATCGCAAAGCGCTCTGGATCCTGACCAGATTCAGCCCGCGAGTTTGGATTTGCGCCTGGCGTTTGATGCGTATCGGATCCGCGCGAGTTTTTTGCCGGGCGGATCGCGCAGCGTCGCTGATGTGTTGCAAGCGCCGGGCACCGAGCTGCACCGGATCGAACTGACCCCACAAGGGGCCGTGCTCGAGACGGGGTGTGTTTATCTGGTCCCATTGCAGGAAAGCCTGCGCTTGCCGACTGGGATATCTGGCCGGGCCAATCCGAAAAGCTCGACCGGGCGGATTGATGTGTTCACGCGCGTTGTGACCAACCGCTCCAAGGCCTTTGATGATGTGCCAACCGGCTATTCAGGCCCGCTCTGGCTTGAGATCAGCCCGCGCACATTCCCGATCCTCGTCCGCCCTGGCGATCGCCTGGCGCAGCTGCGCTTGCGCCGTGGGCGGAGTGAAGAGACCTCAGAGAAGACAGTCTCGATCGATCTCGACAAGCCAAAGGGCGCGCCGGTCGGATGGCGGGCGAAACGCCATGGCGGGCTGATTGACCTACGCGGCATTGGCAAGCACGAGGTGCACGAATTCTGGGAACCGCTTTATGCGCGCAGTGGCCGTCTCATCCTCGACCCGGAGGAGTTCTACATATTGGCGAGCCGCGAAACGGTTAAAGTTGCGCCGGGCAAGGCGGCTGAAATGGCGCCGATCGCACCGGAGCTCGGCGAGTTCCGCGCCCATTATGCGGGATTTTTCGATCCGGGCTTTGGCACCAATGAAGGCGGCAGCCGCGCGGTCCTGGAAGTGCGCTCGCGCGATGTCCCATTCATTCTTGAGCATGGTCAACCGGTGGCCAAGCTGGTCTATGAGCCCATGGCGTCCAAACCCAAGGCACTCTATGGCGGCAAGACCAGCAATTACCAGGGCCAGGGCCTGAAACTCTCCAAGCATTTCGCCCAACCTGATTGAGCCAAATCAGCAGCTGTGCGATAGCAGCGGCCCATGTTTGGATTCTTTGAACGACGCCTTGATCCATTTCCGGAGACGCGCACGGATATGCCGCCTGCGCGCCTATGGTCGTTCATTTGGCATTATGTGCAGGACGCCCGTGCCTGGCTGATTTTGATGGCCATCCTGTCAGCCCTGATCGGGGTCAGCGAAGTGCTTCTGTTCGGGTTTCTTGGCCAGATTGTCGATTGGTTGGCGGCGTCGCAGCCAGACACCTTCTTTGCAACCTATGGCTGGTGGCTGGCCGGCATGGTGGCAGTGGTCGTGTTTGCCATGCCGCTCGGCCACTTTGTCTGGGGCCTGGTCGTCTATCAAGTCATGTATGGCAACCTGCCCATGAGCGCCCGCTGGCGGATGCACACCTATTTGCTTGGCCAATCCATGGGCTTCTTCTCGGATGAATATGCGGGTCGGGTCGGCGCGAAAGTCATGCAGACGGCGCTGGCGGTGCGCGAGGTCATGATCAAGCTGCTCGACGTGTTCGTCTATACGATTGTGTTTTTCATCACCATGGTGGTGCTGGTAGCCAGCGCCGACCTGCGTCTCGCTGCTCCGCTCGCCCTTTGGCTTCTGGTGTATATTGGCCTCGTTGCCTATTTCGTGCCGCGCCTGACCAAGATTTCAGAACAACAGGCAGACGCCCGCTCGGCCATGACCGGCCGGATCGTCGACAGCTATACCAATATCGCGACCGTCAAACTGTTTGCGCATGCCGGCGGCGAGCGCAGTTATGCCCGCAACAGCATGCGGGAGTTTCTACTCACTGTGTTCGGCCAGTTTCGCTTGGTCACTGCCTTTTACACGCTGGTGCATCTGAACAATGCGATTTGTGTTCTGGCAATTGGCGGTCTCGGCATCATGTTCTGGACCGAGGGCGCCGTGACCGTCGGGGCGATTGCCGTGGCGCTTGGCTTGGCGCTGCGGATTGTCGGCATGTCGCAATGGGTGATGTGGGAAGTCTCGGCCCTGTTTGAGAATATTGGCGTGGTCTATGACGGCATGTCGATGCTGTCGAAACGGCGGGCTGTGGAAGATGCTGAAAACGCAACGGAGCTGACCGTCACCAAGAGCAATATCGCGTTTGAAACGGTCAGCTTTCACTATGGCAAGCAAAGCGGGGTCATCGAGGCGCTGGATCTCGAGATTGCCGGCGGTGAGAAGATTGGCCTGGTTGGGCGCTCCGGCGCGGGTAAGTCGACTTTGGTCAATTTGCTGCTGCGGTTTTATGATGTGGAGCGCGGCGACATTCTCATCGATGGTCAATCGGTGCGCGATGTGACGCAGAGCTCGCTGCGCCGCCAGATCGGGATGGTCACACAGGACACGTCACTGTTGCACCGCTCCATCCGCGAGAACATCAAATATGGCGTGCCCGAAGCAACTGATGAACAAGTCTGGGCCGCGATCGCCCGCGCCGATGCAACCGAATTCATCCGTGCCTTGGAGGATGCTCAAGGTTGCACGGGCCTTGATGCGCAAGTTGGCGAGCGCGGTGTGAAATTGTCCGGCGGCCAGCGCCAGCGCATTGCGATTGCCCGGATCTTTCTCAAAGACGCGCCAATTCTCGTGCTCGACGAAGCTACGTCCGCGCTCGATTCCGAGGTTGAAGCGGCGATTCAGCAAAACCTGTTTCGTCTGATGCAGGGCAAAACCGTAATCGCGATTGCACACCGCTTGTCGACCATTGCCGCCATGGATCGGCTCGTCGTGCTTGACAAAGGCGCGATCACCGAAATGGGCACGCATGATGAATTGCTTGAGCGCGGCGGGCTCTATGCGGATCTCTGGACCCGCCAATCCGGCGGCTTCCTCGCCGACACGTCAGCACAAGCCGCAGCCGAATAGGGAAGAAATGTAATGGTGGGCCCGGAGGGACTTGAACCCCCGACCAGACCGTTATGAGCGGTCCGCTCTAACCAACTGAGCTACAGGCCCTTGCTCAAGATGAACGAGCGCATAAAACGCCAGACTTGATCTCGCCGCAATGGCGCAATTCAATAGAGACTGCAAGTTTTTTGGAAGCCCCAGGAGGGACATATGAAGATCCAATCCAAACCAGGTCTGATGGCTGGTCTATCGGCCGCGTCGCTGCTGGCCCTGGCGGCCTGTGGTGGTGGCGGAACAACGACAGAAGCCCCGGCCGGAGCACCGACCGAACCGTCAGCCGCGTCCGTGCCGTCGCCGACGGTGACGCCAAATGCAGATCCAATCGCGACCACGCATCCAAACTCGATCCAACCCGAAACCACGCTGAGCATTTCCGCTGAAGGGTCAGTCAATCGCGAGCCAGATATCGCTTTCCTGAATGCCGGGGTGCAGACCCAGGGCGAGACGGCGCAAGCGGCGATGAGCGCCAATGCGACAGCGATGAACGGGGTCTTTGATGCGCTCGCGGCGGCAAATGTCGACCGCACCGACATGCAGACCTCGAATTTCTCGCTGCAACCGCAATATGATTATTCCAACCGCCAATCCGGACAGCCTCCGCGCCTGACCGGCTATCAGGCCTCGAACCAGCTCACTGTGCGCGTGCGCGATCTCGACACGCTTGGGGAAACCATGGATGCGCTGGTCAGTGCAGGCGGGAATACGTTTAGTGGGCTGCGCTTTGCGCTCGAAGATGACCGCGCGGCGAAAAATGCTGCGCGCGACATTGCGATGAAGGAAGCAATCGCCCGGGCTGAACTGTATGCCGCAGCGTCTGGCTATGAAGTCGCTCGCGTGGTGACGATTTCCGAAAGCGGCGGGTTCAGCCCGCAGCCTATGGCGATGATGGCGGAATCCCGGTCCATGGATCGTGCAACGCCGGTGGCGACGGGGGAGGTCGGCTATTCAGTGACCGTCAACGTGACCTTCGAATTGCGCAAACCGGCGGAATAGAAAAACCCGCCAAAAGGCGGGCTTTTCTCGATCGACAACTCTACGCTCGAAACGCAGGTGCGGTCTTAATAGGCCGCGCTCGGCGTTTTGATCTCATTCTGCTCATTCATCAGAGCGACTTGCGGCTTGTGCTGCCGGGCCAGCTCGGCTTCCATCTGGACAAAGGCGGCGATGACCACACGGTCGCCCATGGCGAACTTTCGGGCAGCGCCACCATTGATCCCGATCGTGCGAGAGCCGCGCGGGGCTTCAATCGCATAGGTCGAAATTCGCTCGCCATTGGTGATGTTCCAAATGTCGACGCGCTCATGAGGTAGAATGCCCGCTGCGTCGAGGAGATCCTGGTCAATTGAGACCGAGCCCTCATAATATACGTCGCACTGCGTGACCGTCGCTGCGTGCAATTTGCCTTTCAACATGTTGACCAGCAAAGCTCGCCCTCCCTATCGAAATTCTACGTGGCAGGCCCCGCCTGCTATGCATATATGGGTACTGCCTGCCCTTGGGTAAAGAGGTATTGTGCAGTGCAAGAAGCCGGCACAAAGCACAATTGATTGAAAAGGGAAAGACCCCTGATCGCGCTGTCAGCAGTTGTTTGTAATTGTTACATATTTCGTTCAATCACAAATGGCGAAGCATGCTGTTTTCCAGGTCGAGCTCGATGATCAAATCCTTGTGATCTTCGTGCTCTGCCAAGGACTCAAGGGGCCCCAAGGCGGCCTTCAGCAGATCATAATCCCGATCATCCCCCATCGGTGTGCCATTGGCCGTCAACGAGGTCAGCTTATAGTTTGTGGTCGGCGTCCCGTTTTCATTCGAAAAACGGCGTTCAAACCGGACTTTGCTTGCGCCGGGAAGGGCGGCGAAAGCGAGCGCCTTGATCCAGGCTTGGCTCATGTCAGCGGCGTACCCAGTTCGGACATGGTTTCGCGCAAGAGCGGGCCAATTTCGGTGTGGATCACCAGATCGGCATAGACATCATGCTCGGTCTCTTCGCGATTGATGATGACATATTTGGCGCCGTTTTGCTTGGCGATGAGCGGAATGTTGGCGGCCGGATAGACGACCAGAGATGAGCCGAGCGCAATCATCAGATCGCAGGACAGGGCTTCGCTTTCAGCAAACATCATCTTGTCTTCTGGCATAGCCTGCCCAAAGGAGATGGTCGCTGATTTCAACAGACCGGTGCAAAAGTCACAGGTGATGTCTTCGTCGGCCTCATAGCGCGGACGAAGCGTTTCATAGTCATAGCGTTTGCCGCAATTGAGGCATTTCGCATAAGACGCATTGCCGTGGACTTCGATGACTTTGTCATCGGGAACGCCGCCATCCTGATGCAGATTGTCGACATTCTGGGTCACAACGCTGGTCACTTTTCCCATTTCAACCAATTTGGCGATGGCGTGATGACCGGCATTCGGGGTCGCGCCGGTCCACCCGGCCGTACGCTCGAAAACACGTCGCCAGCCTTCACGGCGAGCCTCGCGATCATTGACGAAATCCTGGAAATAGATGGGCTGCATTTTTGACCAGACGCCGCCGGGCGATCGGAAATCCGGTATGCCGCTTTCGGTCGATATGCCTGCGCCGGTGAAGATCACCACCCGATCCGCGGCGTCGATATGTTTGGCAAGGGTCACTGCTTCATTCATGCTGGGAGGCTAACCCAGCGCGGCGTGAACGCAACTGGAAATTGGGTCCACCGTATCGCTCATCCCCGCGCAGGCGGGGATCTCCAACTGCGATAATTGGACTCGCCGAACAAGATCCCCGCCTGCGCGGGGATGAGCGGGATTCATCGGTCTAGACAAATCCCTTCCGAGACATCCAATCAGAACAGATCCGCACAGCGTCCGGCAAGAGATCCGGACGTTCGATATAGTAATGGTCGGCACCTTTGATATCGTGATGCTCTTTGTCGTCATGTCCCACCGCGTCGAACAGGCGCTGTGCGTGGCTCGGCGTGCAGGCGAGATCGGCCGTGTTGTTGATGACCAGAACCGGGCAGGTAATCCGGGCCGCATTGCCAAGCCCGGTCGCATTGGTCGTGTCATAACCCCACTGACTGAGCCAGGAGCGCAGTGTTGAAAACCGGGCGAGACCGACCGGGCCATCATTGGCGACTTTGGGCTCGCCGAGATAGCATTCATAGGGTCGTCGGTCTGACGGATCTTGTGTCGGATCGGTCCAGCGCAGATCGGCCATGGTCCCGTGCACGGTGAAAGCCCGCTCGGCATTCACCTCGCCCGCTTTTCGCAGATCTTCCAAAGTCTGCTGCACCCAATCGGTGATCCGGCGATTGCGGGCAATTTGTTCAGCGCGATAGCGCGCTTCATATTCCGCCGAATAGGCGGGCTGATTGGGATTGTTCGGATCGTAAATATTGAGCTCTGGATTGCGCGCGAAGGGACGCGATTCGACCATGATCGAAGGGTCCATCCACTCGGTCAGCGTCATCGCCCGGCTGATGTGCGCCGCGAGCAGCATAATCCCTTGCACTGGCAGCAGCCCGAGCGCAGTCAGATCATACGCATCCCCGGCCGGCGTATGCGTGAGGGTCGGGGTTTCGGCCTGGTCTTGATAAAACAGCGAGAGCGATCCGCCGCCGGACCAGCCGCCGAGGATGATGGTCTCATAGCCAAGCTTCTCTCGGGCATGTTTCAAACAAGCGCCGAGATCGGCGACACACTTTTCCATGATCAGGGCGGTGTCATTGCCGCGATAGCGCGGGTTACAATAGATCACATGATGACCGGCACGCGCGAGCGCGGACACGAGCGGCAGGAACGCACCTGACCCGATCGGATGAGAAAAGACAATGACGGTCTTGGATGAGGTGTCTTTCGGCGTGATCCGCATACACTCGACGACCACAGTCCCACCCGCACCGCCATAAACGTCCTTAAATCCAGACTTTTCCTGATGCAGCACCAGATAAGGCTCTCGGATCACGTCTGCCATGCGCCACCTCCCGCAAGGTGAAGACTTGGCGCTTTTGCTGCGTGAGTCCAGTATGACGCAAAGACAAGGGAGCTCGCGCCATGGTCAAAGCTACTGGGATCCACCACCTCGCCATCATGTCCGCGGACATTAAGAGCCATATCGAGTTTTTTTCAGACGTCTTGGGCTGCAAACTCTCGGCGATTTTCGACATGCACGGTGTGCCCGGCGGCATCCACGCCTTCATGCATCTGGATGATCATTGCTATTTCTCGATCGTGCAATTGCCTGCGGTCAAAGATATCCCGGTTCAAATGGGCGTCACGCATGCGGGCACCGGGGCCGGGCCTTGTGCGGCGGGCACGATGCAACATCTCGCCTTCAAGGTCGACACGCCGGACCAGCTGATCGCCATACGCGATCGTATTCGCAAGAAAAGCGTCAACGTCATCGGCCCGATCAATCACGGCATGTGCCAATCCATCTATTTTGGCGGGCCGGAGAATATGGTGCTGGAAGTCGCGACGTCAGAGGCGGAGATCGACCAGAAAGCCTGGGTCGATCCAGCGGTTCTGGAGAAAGTCGGGATCAGTGCGGAAGAGGCCGAGCAATATATGAACCCGGACCCGTATGATGGCGAGGGCGGGGCGGTCAAACAACCGCCTTACGATCCAGACAAGCCGCATCAGGCCTATCCGAAAGAGATGTATATGCAGATGCTTCAGGCCCCGGATGAAGTGATCTGGAAAACCGCCTCCTATGCTGAGCCGCCGGTGAAGGTTTAACCCATATGATCAAGAAAATTGCGCTTGGGGCCGGCGCGCTGATCCTAGTCCTGTTGATTGGGGCAGGGATTTATACTTGGGACCCGTTACCGAAAACCCCGAGCGCGGAAGTCCTGTCGGCGACCGCTGCCGATTATGAGGTCGAGATCATTCGCGACACGTGGGGCACGCCCCATATTTACGGCAAGACCAATGCCGATACCGCGTTTGGTGTGGCCTATGCGCATGCCGAAGATGATTTCGAAACGATCCAGGATGTGGTCGCGGCGACACGCGGTGTCCTGGCGCGCTACAAGGGCGCAGGCGCAGCCCCGACCGATTATGTGGTCGCGCTGCTTGACGTCTGGGGAACGGTTGAGGCGCGCTACGAAACCGACGTGCCCGCAGACGTGAAAGCCATTGCCGAGGCCTATGCGGCCGGGATCAATCTCTATGCGGCAGAAAATCCCGACAAAACCTGGACCGGACTTGCGCCTTTTACAGGCCAGGACGTGATCGCCGGGTTCATCCTGAAGACGCCGTTCTTTTATGGCTTTGATGAGACACTGCAATCGCTGTTCGCCGAGGTCCGAGAGGCGCCGCTTGCAAACGATCCGAATGAGCGCGCCTGGCTCCTGCATCCAACTCTCAACACCGAACGCGGCTCGAACGCTTTCGCGGTTGCGCCAGCTCGCAGCGGCGATGAGACGACCCGTCTCCTGATCAATTCGCATCAGCCAATGACGGGGCCTGTGGCCTGGTGGGAAGCGCATATCGTCTCCGAAGAGGGGCTGGATATTACCGGTGGCCTGTTCCCGGGTACGCCGGTCATCCTGCATGGCTTCAATCGTCATCTCGGCTGGGCCAACACGGTGTCGAAGCCGGACCTGACCGATATCTATCGGTTGACCCTCAACCCGGACAATTCGAAACAATACCAGCTCGATGGCGAATGGCGTGATTTCGAGGAAGAGAGCGCTTTGTTGCGGATCAAACTGTTTGGGCCGTTCGCATTGAAAGTTCGTCGCCCCGTCTATCGCACTGCGCATGGGCCCGTCATCGAGGCCGCGCACGGCACGTATGCGGTGCGCTATGCGGGCATGGGCGAGATCCGCCAGCTGGAACAATATGTAAGGCTCAATCTCGCCACCGATTGGGACGAATTCAACGCTGCCATGGGCCTAAACGCGCTGCCCAGCATTAATTATGTCTATGCCGACAAAACCGGGATCGTGGCTTTCATTCACAATGGCCAATACCCGGCGCGTTTACCAGGTTGGGATTGGCTGGCTGACCTGCCGGGCGATCGCTCCGACCTGATCTGGCAGGGCTATATTCCTTATGAGGATGGGCCGAAACTGGTGAATCCCGAAAGCGGCTTGATCTTCAATGCCAATAACACGCCGTATAGCGCCACGGATGGGCTGGATAATATCATCCCAGGCGATCATCCGAGCTGGATGGGATTGCAGACCAATGACACCAATCGCTCGCTCCGCATCGAAGCGCTGACGGACGGGAGCAGTCTGATAGATCGAGACACTTTGCTCGCGATCAAGTTTGATACGGCCTATGCCGAAGGCTCCGAGGCCGTCCAATTCATCAAGCAAGTGCTCGCCTTTGATTGGTCAGCTAAACCCGAACTCGCTGACGCAGTGGCACATTTGCGCGCATGGAACTACCGCACCGATATCGACAACACCCATGCGGCCCTGGGCACACTCACGGTGTTGAGACATGTCACAGGCCAATTCACGGGCGATTATGGACCTGAACCCGCGCAGGCTTTCCGCGAGGCCGTGGCATTGCTGGAAACAAATTATGGCCGCATCGATCCAAGCTGGGGAGAGGTCAATCGCCTGGTCCGCGGCGAGGTCGACGTCCCGGTGAGCGGCGGCCCGGACATCTTGCGGGCGATCTATCCGGTTGAAATCCGCGATGATGGAAAGCTGCACGCCAATGCCGGAGATACATGGATCGCTCTGGTTGAATGGGATGCAGATGGTGAGCAATCGGCTGAAGTGATCCACCAATTTGGCGCCGCCACACTGGATGAAACCTCACCGCATTATGCCGACCAGGCCCCGCTTTTTGCCGCAGAAGAATGGCGTCCGGCTTTGCTGACGCGGGCGGAGGTTGAGGCGAATGCCGTTCGCACCTATCGCCCGGGGCGCTAGGCGAGCGTCCGTGCCCAGGTGCGCACATCTTGCACAAACAGGTCAGGTTGTTCCATCGCCGCGAAATGCCCCCCGCGCGGCATCTCGGACCAATAGGTGATATTATAAGCCCGCTCACACCAGGAGCGCGGCGCCGGCTTATAGACCGGCTCGCCGGGATAATTGGCAAACCCGGTCGGTGTCTCGCAGCGCTCCCCTTCAGGCAATGCAGCCCCGCCTTCTGCGAAGAACGCCGCATAGTACCAGACTGACGTGGCGATCGCGTCATTGACCAGATAGATCATGACATTGGTCAGCAACTGATCGCGCGTATAGACGCTGAGCAGGTCGCCATTCTTCAGATCTGACCAGGTGTGAAACTTTTCGAGGATCCAGGCCGCCGTGCCCATCGGACTGTCCATCAGGGACATGGCCAAAGTCTGCGGCTTGGTGGCTTGCTGCATCAGGTAACTGCCTTCCATTTGCATCGCCACCTGCGTTTGCGTCAGCCAATCAATCTCGTCCTGATTTTGCGGCGTTGCCGGGGTCGGGCGCAGGCTGATCATGTTGAGGTGGATGGCGTCACAGCCGCCTTTGCCATTGACGGTGCCATGATCAAAGCCGAGCCAGGAGGTAACCATGCCGCCCCAATCGCCGCCCTGGGCGAGATAGGTGTCATAGCCAAGCACCTCTTGCATTAACGTGTTCCAGAGCTTGGCGGTGGCGCGCTGCCCGAGCGGCGCAGCGGGCTTTCCCGAGAAGCCATAGCCGGGCAGGGACGGGATAATGAGATCAAACGCGTCTTCGGCTTTGCCACCATGCTCGCTTGGAAAAGCCAGAGGGCCTATGGTGTCGTAGAATTCCAAGATCGATCCCGGCCAGCCATGCGTGATCAAAAGCGGTCGCTTGCCATTCGCCTCACCGATCACGTGCAGGAAATGGATCGCTAAGCCATCTATCTCGGCAATGTATTGCGGATATTGATTGAGTTTCGTTTCAGCGGCTCGCCAATCAAACTCTTCCAGCCAGTAAGTTTGAAGGTCTTTTAACACAGGGGTGGACATTCCGAGTTGCCAGTCCGGCACACCTACCGGGGCAGGAAACCATTGATAAGCTTCAACCCGATCGCGAATAGCTTTGAGTTTCAGGCCCGGCACATGGATCTGATATGGGTGTGGCGTGCTCATTCTAACCTCCCTGCTTTGCAAAGGAGGGTGACGGTCCTGTGATTTAGGTCAAGATCAGACGCCGCGTGAGCTTAAGACCCGGCGCTGTTCATGGCGCCGCCGACATCATCAGCGACGCCTTTCCATTTCTCAGACGTGCTGTCGCCGGTCGCAGCGAGCGCGCTAATGAGAGCGATCGTCATCAAGGCCATAATCAGCCCGTATTCAACTGCGGTCGCTCCGGATTCATTGCGATGAAAACGGCTGACTGCGTTGCGAAAACCACTCATGTGTTTAGCCCTTAGCTCGTTTGGCCAACACATCAAAAAGGGGGATGTCGGCCTCTGGTGCCGGGTAGCTGTGCAAGTCGTGCGGTGCCACCCAGGCGAGTTTCTGTCCCTCTGATGGATGCGGTGTCCCACTCCAACTTTTCACGGAAAACAATGGCATGAAAAGATGAAAGGATTGGTAAGCGTGACTTGCAAATGTGATCGGTTCGAGGTCAGATTCGCTAACCAATATGGCCAATTCTTCCTTGAGTTCTCGCACCAATGCGGCTTCAGGAGTTTCGTTTGGCTCGATCTTTCCACCTGGAAATTCCCACAAGCCAGCCATGGATTTTCCTTCTGGCCGTTGCGCCAATAGAATCAGGCCTTGCGTATTGATCAGAGCGGCCGCGGCGACATAGACGGTCTTCACGTGCGATAGGCTCCGTTAATGTCGACATAGGCATGTGTCAGGTCACATGTGTACATACAGGCGCATCCGGGGCCTGAGCCGACGGAGACTTTAATCTCAATTTCAGGCGAAGACACGGCCTCGGTGGCTCGCGCTTCATCATAATTTGCCGCGCGTGCGCCACTTTCGGCGACCCGTACGTCGCCAAACCAGATGGAGAGGTGCTCCGAAGTGATCGGCTCTCCGGATTTGCCAACCGCCATCACGACACGGCCCCAATTGGCGTCATTCGCAGCGAGCGCGGTCTTGACCAGCGGACTATTGGCAATGTCCGCGGCGATGATCCGGGCTGATGCATCACTTTTCGCCCCATCGACTCGGACCGAGATAAATTTGCTTGCGCCCTCGCCATCCTTGACGATTTGCAATGCAAGATCGAGACAAAGCTCGATTAAGGCATCAACAAAATCCGAATATCTTGGATCGGAGTCTGACGTGATGGTGGGCGCACCATTCTTGCCCGTCGCAAACACCATCAGGCTGTCGGAGGTCGAAGTATCGCTATCGACGCTGATCGCGTTGAAACTCTGCGCGCACGCGGCGCGTAGGGCAGCATCGAGGAGATTCGGGGCGACATCGAGATCCGTAAATACATAAGCCAGCATGGTCGCCATGTTCGGAGCGATCATGCCGGATCCTTTGGCAATGCCGGCAAAGGCCGCATTGTGGCCGCCGATCTCACGCGTAAATCCAGCGCCTTTCGGGAATGTGTCCGTGGTCATGAACGCGCGTGCGCAGGCCTCCCAGTTGGGGGTCGTCAGCATCTGCGAAAGCTCAGGAACGATGCTGCCGACAAAATTTGGATCCGATAGCGGCTCACCGATCACGCCCGTCGCGCCAAGAAAACAATGCGCCTTTTCGACATCGAGAGCCGAGGTCATGGCAGCGAGCGTTGCTTCATTTTTCAGCACGCCCTTGGGGCCGGTAAAGGCGTTTGAATTGCCCGAGTTCACGACCAGCGCAGCAGCTTTCCCGCGGCCGTTTGCCAGCGCTTCGCGGCACCATTGAACATCAGCCGATGCGGTGGATGAGCGCGTGAACACGCCGGCGCAATGAGTCCCTGGCTCGAACGCGAAGAGAAAGACATCATCGCGATCAAGTTCGCGGGCGGCATAAAAACCGCGTGAGCCGGTGGCTGCGCGCACGCCTTTGACCTGCGGCAGCTCGGGAAAACTGTCCGGTGCAAAAGGAGAGGGTTTTAGGTTCATTCGCTCGGCGCTTGCTCAGGTGGGGCGGCCGCATCGATCGCCTCTGCTTTAGCCGCTTCTTCGGCTTCATTGAGATATTCGGCCGGATCGCGTTGCTGGATTTGCGCGGATGCGCGCAACTCGGTGAGGATGTCACTGATCTGCGTGAATGTGAGAAAGGTAATAATTTCTGGTCGCATTTCCTGTTTGGTTTTGGGCGGTGTGGTGCGACGTTCATCGACTTTCAGAATGATCCAGCCATCCTCTGTCTCGAACGCCTCGGACCAGGTGCCCGTCACCGTATTACCGATGACGGCCGGAATCGGGTCGAGCAATTCATTCGGGGCGACCCAACCGAGGTCGCCGCCCTCAAGGCGGGTGCGGACATCCTCGGAATATTCCAGGGCTGCCTCGGCAAAATCGCGCCCGTCGACGAGTTCCTGCAAGATCTGATCTGCAAGCTCACGGTTCTCAACAACGATTTGGCGCAAGCGCACTTCATCGTCGAGCTGCTGCAATTTGACCTGCTCTTCATACATGCGGTCAATCGCCTCTTCAGTCACTTCGTTGGCGACCAGGCTTTCAACCAGAATGTTGCCGAGCAGACGCTCCCGTCCGGCAGCAAGTCGACGCTCCGCTGTGGGGTCTTTGTCGAGGCCTCGGCGCAGGGCTTCCTGCGCCAACAGGCGTTGATCTATCAACTGTTCCAGGACTTGATGAAAGTCCGGATGTGTCGGACCGAAGTCCGAGTTTGGTTCGATCAGACCCTGCGCCACCGCTTCCAGCCTGACATCGGTCATATAAATGGTTTCGCCATTGACCCGCGCCGCCGTGGAACTGTCGATGACAGAGGATGAGACCTGGACTTCAGCTGGCTGCCCGCACCCCGTAAGTCCGGTCAGTGCAAACAGGACGGCTGTGGCAATTCCGACAGTCTTGAGATTCAATCGCATTTCGAGCATTCCTTTGCCGCACTCGGCTGATTGACACACGTATGCGGCGTTCTTAAGTCCGCTTTAGGCCGTGGTCGAGAGACCAATTTTGGACGCTTCAATTGCAGCGTCCACATCCTGGAAAGAAGTTTGTGATTTCTGGGATCAATTCAAACAGTGTGGTAATTCCGTCAATGTTGTCGCTAGCTCAGAAGATTTTCGGTTCGGTAAACGATCGCAAACTGAAGCCGATGCGCCGCCGCGTCCAGAAAATCAATACGCTCGAACCCATGATCGAAGCGCTTTCGGATCAGGCTTTGCGGGCCAAGACGGAGGAATTTCGCAAGCGTCTCGCAGATGGCGCGTCGCTTGATGACATTCTCGACGAGGCCTTTGCTGTGGTGCGCGAAGGCGCCAAACGCTCGCTCGGCATGCGTCATTTCGACGTGCAATTGCTCGGCGGCATGGTGCTTCACAATGGCGCCATTGCAGAGATGCGGACCGGGGAAGGTAAGACATTGGTGGCGACCCTGCCAGTCTATCTCAATGCCTTGCGCGGACAGGGCGTACACGTCGTCACAGTCAACGATTACCTCGCCACACGTGATGCCGAATGGATGGGCAAGCTTTACAGCTTTCTCGGCATGTCGACCGGTGTGATCAAGCAAGGCCTCAATGATGAAGAGCGCCGCGCCGCTTATGCCTGTGACATAACTTACGGCACCAATAATGAGTACGGCTTCGATTATCTCCGCGATAATATGAAATATTCGCTCGAGCAGATGGTCCAGCGCGGCCATGCTTTTGCGATTGTCGACGAAGTCGATTCGATTCTCATCGATGAAGCACGTACGCCGCTGATCATTTCCGGCCCGACCGATGATCGTTCCGAGCTTTACCGTACCATCGACAAACTGATTCCGGGCCTTGATGATGAAGACATCGATCTCGACGAGAAGATGCGCTCGGTCGTCTTCACCGAAGAAGGCTTGGAAAAAATGGAGGAGCGCCTCAACAAAGAGGGCATCCTCGAGGGCTCGCTTTGGGATCCAGCCAATGTCTCGATTGTCCATCATTCGAACCAGGCTCTGAAAGCGCATAAGCTGTTCCACCGCGATAAGGACTATATCGTCAAAGACGATCAGGTCATGTTGATCGACGAGTTTACCGGGCGGATGATGGACGGCCGCCGTCTGTCAGAAGGCTTGCACCAGGCGATCGAAGCCAAAGAAGGTGTCGACATCAAGCCTGAAAACCAGACCCTGGCGTCAATCACTTTCCAGAATTATTTCCGGCTCTATGAGAAGCTCGCTGGCATGACCGGCACGGCGATGACCGAAGCGTCTGAATTTGGCGATATTTACTCACTCAGCACATTCGAACTGCCAACCAATAAGCCGATCCAGCGGATTGACGAAGATGATGTCGTCTATCGCGTCGCAGGCGCGAAATATAAGGACATTGTCGAAGAAGTGCGCGAAGCTCGCGCCAAGGGCCAACCAGTTCTGCTCGGCACGGCGTCGATCGAAAAATCAGAGATTGTATCGACCTATCTCACCGCCGCAAAAATTCCGCACAAAGTGTTGAATGCACGGCACCACGCACAAGAGGCTGAAATCGTTGCCGATGCCGGCGTCCCCGGCGCGGTCACTGTGGCGACCAATATGGCCGGTCGCGGGACTGATATTCAGCTCGGCGGCAATCTCGATATGCGGGTTTCAAAAGCCGTACAGGCGCATATTGAAAAGACCGGCAATGAACCAACCGATGCTGAGCTTCAGCAGATGACGGATGAGATCAAAGCCGAGATTGAAGTGGCCAAGAAAAAAGCGCTGGAGGCGGGCGGCCTTTACGTGCTTGGCACAGAGCGCCACGAAAGCCGCCGTATCGACAACCAGCTGCGCGGACGAACCGGACGCCAGGGTGATCCAGGTCGATCGAAATTCTTCATTTCGGTGGATGATGACTTGATGCGGGTCTTCGCCGCGGAGCGTCTGAATTCGATTATGAAAGGCCTCGGCATCAAGGAAGACGAGGGCATCACGCACCCTTGGATGAATAAGGCCATCGAGACCTCGCAAAAGAAAATCGAAACGCGCAATTTCGACATCCGCAAAAACGTCTTGAAATATGATGATGTGATCAATGATCAGCGCAAGGTGATCTTCGAGCAGCGCATTGATTTTATGCGCGCCGACAGCGTGCTCGACGAGATCGAAGGCATGCGTGAGTCGGTGATTGACGGCATTGTCGCGCACCATATGCCGGAAAAGGCCCATGCCGAGCTTTGGGATACTGAGGGCCTGCGCGAACGTTGCAATGAATTGCTTGGCCTCGACCTGCCGATCGCCGAATGGGCGGGCGAAGAAGGCGTCGCGAACAATGAGATTGCCGAACGCATTCTGCTGGCCGCGAATACGGCCTATGACGAGAAGACAAAGCTCGCCGCAGATGGCCAATTCCGGATGATTGAAAAGCAGATCCTGCTGCAAGTCCTGGATGGTCGCTGGCGGCAGCATTTGCAGCAAATTGACCAACTTCGCTCAGTGATTCACTTGCGCTCTTATGGTCAACGCAACCCGTTGAATGAGTTTAAGGAAGAAGCCTTCAAGCTTTTCTACGACATGTTGTCGGAAATGCGCCTGGAGGTCACACGCTGGCTGATGACGGCACAAGTGCAGCCGCCGCAACCGCGCCCGGTCCCAAGTCCGCCACAAGCTACGTTCGAAACCAGCCTGGACCCGGACACAGGTGTGAACCAGCGCGAAGGCACGCCGCAAAACGTGGCGGAACAAGCCCCGCACTCCATGGTCGCACAGGCTGAGGAAAGCTGGGCTCGAACCCCGCGCAATGCGCCATGCCCATGTGGTTCTGGCAAGAAATACAAGCATTGCCACGGGGCACTGAGTGCCGGTGCAAAGGAAGCTTAAGGCTTAAATTCCGTTTCCGGCCCCGCCGCCAAATGCGTTGAGACATATTCTCTCAAGGCGAGCGTGTGGGCATTGGCATCGCCCTCAAATCGTTCCGGCGCAATGAGGGGTCCAAAGGTCATTTCGAAAGAACTGCCGCGTTTGTTCAGGAGCTCGTGAAACAGCGTGATATCGCGCAGCTCACCGTTCAGCTTCGCGAACAGATAATAGAGCCAGGAATTGGTCGCTTGCAGGTTGAGCGGTTGGACCGGGGCTTTGTGCTTGCGAGCAAGGCTGACCACGGTCGGCATCCAATCCTGTTCCGTCAGGACTCCATCGATTTTTTTAGCGAGCTTGCCGGATGGGAAGATGACCACGCATTTCTCATCCGCAAAGGCTTCTTTTGCCAACCTTAAGGTCTCGCGAGTCTTCGCTGGCGAGCGCTTGTCCATCACCCATTCGACCGGAATCAAGACATCTGAAAACCCCGGATTGACCCGCAGCGCGTCGGCATTGGCAAAGAATACGATATCGCGGCGCACGCGGCGCAAGGCGTCCCATACCGCAACACCATCCGCGAGCCCGGTTGGATGATTGGCAGCGACCACCAAACGCCCCGTTTTCGGCATCCGCTCAATCGCTTTCAGGGTCAGATCCACAGAGAGTTCTTCGGTTAGATGATCAAAACTATCGCCGCCATTCAGGGTCTGCAGATAATCCGTGGTCCGGCAGGCGCGGTCATATCCGAGCAGGCTGTACAGCATTGGGCGAATCACCGGCCACGACCAGTGATCGACAAAACTCGGGCATCTTTCTTTTATCAGTCGATCAACAATATGATCGTCACTCGCCTCCAGCTCCGCCAAAAAGGCAGCATGCGTGGTCGCCGCTGGTAGCGATTTGCTCGTCATATTCTCCCGTCTCCATTGGCTTTGGAGGTGTTTGACACAACTCTATCATAGTTCGTGCCAGCTTGGCGACGATGACGCTCAGCACCTGGGAATCTGTAGCATTGTCAACACTTTGGTCACTTTCGCTTTACCATCCCGTAATCCGATGGTGGCAATGTGGGTTTCAGAAGAGGGCTAGGCGAGAATCGCCGGGGTAACAACGGTAGAGTCGTAAGGGTATTTAGATGAAAGTTCTTTGGGTCGAGGATCACGAGCCGGTGCGTGAATTATTGCTGGTCGCTGCGGACAAAGCCGCGCGCGCCCGCGTTCCGGTCGATCTGGTTATGGCAACGACCTTGATGGAGGCAGAAAACCGCCTGCGTCTGGAGCGCTTCGATCTGGTCGTCCTCGATCTGACCCTGCCGGACAGCTTTGATGGTGATATGACCATCGCCCGCGTCGCCAATATGGGCAAACACCGCATCGCGGTCTGTTCAGCGCAACCGGAACGCGATCAGGCCGTCGCCACGGCGATCAAATGCGGCGCCAATGTTGCCCCGGACGCGATCTTCAAAGCGAAACTGCCTTTCAATCGCTTTATCCAGCGGGCTGAAACCTTCCACGACTTCCTGCTTGAGCAGATGCCCGGGGCAAAAGGCCAGGTTGCGGTCGCGGCTTAGGCTCGCGTTTCAAAAGTTCAGAACTCGACGCTCCTGCTGATCAGTAGGAGCGTTTTCGCATGTGACACAAGCGGTTCACACAATCTTTCCTTGCCCTGAGGCTCGCTCTGCGCCATATGCGCGGTGGGCCAACCTTCCCCAACGAAGGTCAGCCTATCTGTAAGGATAGGAGTACAAACAGATGACTGATGTCGCCAAACCCGACACGCGTCCGGCGTGTCCGCATTTCTCGTCCGGACCGACGGCCAAACGTCCCGGATTTTCTCTCGAAAAATTACAAAGCGCAGCGCTTGGCCGCTCGCACCGCTCGGCCACCGCAAAAGCCAAGCTGAAACAAGCGATCGAGCGCACCAAGGATATTCTCGGACTGCCCGAGGATTACCGCGTCGCCATCGTGCCAGCCTCCGATACGGGTGCCGTGGAAATGTGCATGTGGTCCATGCTGGGCCAGCGCGCCGTCGATGTGTTCGCCTGGGAAAGCTTCGGCAAGGACTGGGTCACCGATGCGGTGAATGAGCTCAAGCTCGACGATTGCAACATTCATGTCGGCGACTATGGCGTGCTGCCGCCATTTGAGCAGGCGCGCGATGATGCCGACATCATCTTCACCTGGAATGGCACGACCTCCGGCGTGCGCGTGCCGAATGCCGACTGGATCAAGCCGAACCCGGACCGTGTGGTGATTTGTGACGCGACCTCTGCTGTGTTTGCGCAGGATATGGAGTGGGACAAGCTCGATGTCGTCACTTATAGCTGGCAGAAAGTGCTGGGCGGTGAAGCGGCCCATGGCATGTTGATCCTGTCGCCGAATGCTGTGCGCCGACTCGAGAGCTATAAGCCGGAGCGGGCCCTGCCCAAGATCTTCCGCATGACCAAAGGCGGTAAGCTGAACGAAGCCTTGTTCGAAGGCAATACGATCAATACTCCCTCTCTTTTGTGTACCGAAGACTATCTTCAAGCGCTGGATTGGGCTGAAGAATGCGGCGGCTATCAAGGTCTTAAAGCCCGCTCGGATCAGTCGCTCGCCATCCTCACCGAATGGGTCGCAAAAACCGATTGGATCGACTTCCTGTGCGCCGATGATGAGGTGCGCTCGAATTCCGGTGTGACCTTCTCGATCGTTCATCCGACCTTCGTCAAACTCGACGAGGCCGGTCAACGCGCCTTTATCAAGCGGATGATGACGCGGCTCGAACAAGAAGATGCCTGTTATGACGCCAATGGCTATGCCAAGGCCCCTCCCGGGCTGCGCATCTGGTGCGGTGCAACGGTGGAACCGAGCGATGTTGCCAAGCTAACACCGTGGCTCGACTGGACATTCGCGGAAGAGTTGGCCGCGTTATAAGCGCCAGAGGCCTCGGCCATGCCTGTCAAGCTTCGCCCCGCCACGCCCGCGGACGTGCCACATCTGGAAAGATGGGACCACGAACCGCATGTGATCGCCGCGACCAGCGACGATCCCGAGGCCGATGTGGCATTCGAAGACGCCGAGTGGCTGGAGGAGGTCAGCAATGATGACCCTGCCAGTGCTTATCTCATTGCTGAGATCGATGGTCGGCCTATCGGAGCCATGCAAGTGATCGATCCGGCGCTCGAGCGCACGCATTATTGGGGGAAGGATTGCCCGCCCAATCTGTGCGCCATGGATATCTGGATCGGCGAAGCTGACTGTCTCGGCAATGGTTACGGCACAGAGATGATGACCATCGCGATCAATCGCGCTTTCGCCGATCCCAAGGTCGAAGCCATCGTGATTGATCCCTTGAATTCCAACACGGATGCCCACCGCTTTTACCAGCGCTTGGGCTTTCGCCCCACCGGCCGTCGTCTGTTTGATGACGATGACTGCCTTGTTCACAGATTAGATCGCGCCGACTGGCGCTTTGGAGACGCAGATGCCTAAAGTTCTGATTGCAGACAAACTCGCCCCCGCCGCTGTGGAGATTTTCCACAATCGCGGCCTGGAAACCGAAACCGCTGTCGGGCTCAGTAAAGACGAGCTGATCGCCAAGATTTCGGAATTTGACGGCCTGGTCGTGCGGTCGGCGTGTAAGCCGGATGCCGACATCATCGCGGCCGCAGACAATTTGAAAGTCATTGGCCGCGCCGGGATCGGGGTCGACAATATCGACATCAAAGCCGCCACGGGAAAAGGCGTTGTGGTCATGAACACGCCGTTCGGAAACGCCGTGACAACGGCTGAGCACGCCATCGCGATGATGTTCGCGGCCGCCCGCCAGATCCCGGCGGCGAATATTGGAACCCAAGCCGGCGAATGGCCGAAAAAGGCCTTTATGGGCACGGAGCTGTCTTACAAGACGCTCGGCCTGATCGGGTGCGGGAATATTGGCGCGCGGGTCGCCGAACGCGCCAAAGGCTTGCAAATGAAAGTGCTGGCTTATGATCCGTTCCTGACCGAAGAACGTGCTATCGAACTTGGCGTCGAAAAGGCGCCAGATCTCGATACGATGCTGACCCGCGCCGATGCGATCACGCTACACACACCGCTCACCGAGCAGACCCGTAACATCCTTTCTGCCGAGGCGCTGGCCAAGACCAAGAAGGGCGTCATCCTGGTCAATTGTGCACGCGGCGGCCTGGTGGATGAAGCAGCCGTGGCCGAAGGCCTGAAATCGGGCCATATTGGTGCGGCTGCCTTTGACGTGTTTGCCGAAGAACCGGCCAAAGAGAATGTCCTGTTCGGCGCGCCGAACTTCATCGCGACGCCGCACCTTGGCGCTGCGACCACCGAAGCGCAGGAGAATGTCGCGCTGCAAGTGGCTGAGCAAATGAGCGATTATCTGCTCACCGGTGCGGTGACCAATGCGCTCAACATGCCATCGATCACGGCTGATGAAGCCCCGCGTTTGAAGCCGTTTGCGGCGCTGGCTGAAAAGCTCGGCCTATTTGCCGGACAGATCAGCGATTATGGCTTTGAAGAAGTCGTGATCGAGTATGAAGGTGAGGTCGCAGAGCTCAACCGCAAACCTCTGACGGCAGCGGCTCTGGCGGGCTTGCTGCGCGCCTCTCGCGGTGACGTGAATATGGTCTCAGCCCCAGCCATCCTGCATGAAAGCGGGGTGAAACTGGCCGAGACCAAAACCGAAGACAGTCCGGTCTATGACAGCCTGATCCGGATCAAGGTGCTGACCAAGCGGACCGAGAACGATCCTGAGCCCGGCTGGCGCTCGCTCGCCGGGACGCTAATCGCCGGTCAGCCCCGTATCGTCGAGGTCAAAGGCATGGCGCTGGAAGGCGATTTCAGTCCGACCGTGCTCTACGTCAACAATCTCGACAAGCCTGGCTTTATCGGGGCACTGGGCGCGCTGCTCGGCAAGGAGGAGATCAATATTGCGACCTTCCATCTTGGCCGCCAGGATGCCGGTGGCGAAGCGATTGCTTTGATCGGCATCGATAGCGAGCCAACCAACGACCTGGTCAAGCAGCTGAAATCTCTGCCGCATGTGCGTTATGCGAAAGTCCTGAATTTCTAAGGGCATTTGTTTCTGGGGCGGGCGATCTATCTCCCGCCTCATGACAGATCTAACCAACGCCG
The DNA here is from genome assembly GCA_024743315.1 of Hyphomonadaceae bacterium. GTDB lineage: Bacteria > Pseudomonadota > Alphaproteobacteria > Caulobacterales > Hyphomonadaceae > Henriciella. The sequence goes on along the minus strand of JANSWU010000001.1, from coordinate 436,097 downwards.
AGCTCAGTGCCGTGATCGAAATGGCCTGGGACGATGACACCTCCTTCGATGCGATCGAGCTGCAAACCGGCCTGCTCGAAAAAGACGTGATCGCGATCATGCGACGTGAGATGAAGCCAAGCAGTTTTCGAATGTGGCGCAAGCGCGTCACTGGCCGAGCCAGTAAACATCGCGCGAAGATTCAGGATTAAAACCGATCACCAACAAAATTTCACTGGACTCTTTACGCGAGTCGCAAATCGGATTCTGATTCGCTTACCAAATGAAATGAGGTGTGCGACATGGCGATGACTCAAAGGCAAGCACTGGACCTTTGGCGCTGTGCATTGACGGCTTATGTCCGGTCCGATGAATCCGATATGACAGCCCGCCAGCAAGCGGTTCTGATGACGGTTGCCCTGACCCCGGGGCCTCATACGGTTCGCGGCCTGTCCAGTCATCTCAATATTGCAAAACCCGCCGTCACGCGGGCGCTGGACGTGCTTGAGCGCAATGGCTTGATCAAGCGGATTCCAGACGAAAATGATCTGCGCAGCGTGCATATTGAACGCACCACGCAAGGCATGGATTGGCTACGCGCTTTTGGCGGGCAGATTCAGGCCGCGGAAGCTGGCGACATAGCGGACGACATTCAAGCCGAGCTTGGCCGCGCGGTCGCCTAAACTTTTCCTTGGTTTTCAGATTATATCTCTAACCTGATCCAGGTTGGAGCCCGCGATGCTGTCATATCACGATCCAAGACTGACTTTGCCAGATGGTGGGCAAGGTGAACGCCTGCAGGTCACTGCCGGTGTTGCTGCGATGCGCAAAACGCCTGCGCCCGATGGCACGCAAGTCAGCCAGGTCCTGCACGGCGAGACCGTGATCCTTCATCACGAAGAAGGAGAGTTCGGCCTCGTCCAGAGCGAGATTGATCGCTATGTCGGTTGGGTGTTGATGGAAGCTCTGTCTGCCCCCGTCCTCGCACCATCGCACCGGGTCACGGTCGGACGACTGCACACTTATGCCGAGCCGGGCATCACGGCCGCCCCGCATTTTGTCCTTGGCGTCGGCGCCAAGCTGACAGCAACCGGTGAACGCAATGGGCGCTATATCAAGTTCGAGCGTGCCGGTTGGGTAGTGGATCATCTGGTGGCGCCGATCGAAACAAATGAGACCGACCCGGTTTCGGTGGCAGAGCGATTCCTCGGAACGCCCTATTTATGGGGCGGTCGCGATTGTCTGGGCCTGGATTGTTCCGGCCTGATCCAGATTGCTTTTGAGGCGTGCGGTATCGCCTGTCCACGCGACAGCGATATGCAGCGTGATTGGTTTGGCGATCCGATTGAGGATTGGCCGGCGCCGGGAGCTCTGCATCGCGGCGACCTGCTCTTCTGGAACGGCCATGTTGGCCTGCTGGCGGATGCGGAGACACTGCTACATGCGAATGGGACGTTCATGACGACCATGAAGGAACCGCTCGGCCCTGCGATTGAGCGGATCGCAAATGAATACGGCGAGCCGCTTGGGGCCCGCCGTGTCAATGTTTCTGAACTGAAAGGCGTGACGCCTGCCTGGCTTACTCCTCAGGCGTAGCGTCTTCGGCCAGGTCTTCAGCCGCCTCAGTCACGTCCTCGACAACGGTTTCCGCAGCTTCAGTTGCTTCAGCGATAGCGGCCGCGCCGTCATTGGCGGCTTCCTCAATCGCCTGGTCTGCAGCGGCTTCGGCTTCTATGGCTGCGTCTTCGACGATTTCGGTTGGAGTGGGTTCTACCGCTTCGATCACGGTCTCATCTGTCTCTGCCAGATCACCAGCAGCCTCTTCCGCATCACCTTCAACCGGCGCTTCTGGTAGCGGCGCTGGCGCTTCCGGAGCGCTCGGGCTGTAGGAGGCCAGATAAGCGAGCACGGCGGCGCGTTCATCATCGCGGTTCAGGCCCGCAAACGCCATGCTGGTGCCGCGAGCATAAGAAGAGGGATTGGCCAGCCAGTTGTCCATGTTCTCCCAAGACCAGTTGCCTTCTGTGCTGGAAAGCGCCCCCGAATAGCTGAAGCCGGCCTTGGCCTGTTTCTCAGCACCCAGGATTCCGTAAAGATTCGGGCCGGTGCCGTTGGCGCCGCCTTCTTCAATCGTGTGGCAGGTCGCACACTTGGCGCGATAACTGCGCTCGCCGCGGGAAATATCTGCGCTGACCAGAAGGGCACCGAGATCATAGATTTCTTCGACCACTTCAGCGCCACCGCCAACTTCAGGAATATCGATCCGGAAGCCTTTGAAATTGGATTCGGCCCAAGCGTTCAGCGATTCGTATTCCTTATGGTGGTGGTGTCCGCCGCCAAATACGATCGTCGAGACTTCTTTCAGGCCCAGAATGACGAGGCCTACAGCCAGCAGTGCCCCGAAAATCTTGTTCAAACCGAGTTCGCCCATGGGTGATCCCTCAATAATCAATCTTGCGCGCGCCTTCTGGCACGCTATGCGTTCGCAATCAACATATACAGATGTGGCAGATCGCGCGTTAACTGATTCAGCGGCGAAAGCGCGCAGGGCTGTTAGCCAGATCTTCATCTCCACAGCGTTGGCAGATACGGGTTTGGACCGGAAATGGGAGGTCACTCATGACACGTGGCAAGATCGCATATCAGGGCGAGCGAGGGTCAAACTCGCACATTGCCTGTCTCGACGTGTATCCGGAATACGAAGCGGTTGCCTGTCGGACCTTTGAAGATGTGATCGCCATGGTTGAAGGCGGCGAGGCCAAACTCGCCATGATCCCGGTCGAAAACACGATTGCAGGCCGGGTTGGCGACATTCACCATTTGCTGCCCGCCACCAGCCTGCACATGATCGGAGAGCACTTAATGCGTATCAAATTCCAGTTAATGGCGCTGAAAGGCAGCAAGATCGAGGAGATTGAACGGGCTTATAGCCATGTCATGGCGCTCGGACAGTGCCGGAACTTCTTGCGCAAGCATGGCATTCAGGCGCGCACGGCAGCCGATACGGCCGGCGCTGCACGGCAAGTGGCCGAGAAGGGCGATCCGAAAGCCGCTGCGATTGCGCCGGCGCTCGCGGCGCAGGAATATGGGCTTGAGATCCTTGCCTGGGACATTGAAGACGCCACACACAACACAACCCGCTTTGTCGTCATGGCGCCTGAGCCGCTGGATATCGGCCCCGAGGACGGACCGTCGATGACGGCGTTCCTGTTCCAGGTGCGCAACATTCCGTCGTCGCTATACAAGGCGCTTGGTGGGTTTGCGACGAATGGCGTTAACATGACCAAATTGGAGAGCTATCAGATCGAGGGGTCTTTTAGCGCCTCGCAATTCTATGCCGAAATTGAAGGCCATCCGGATGAGCGTTCGGTCCAATTGGCGCTCGAAGAGCTCGGCTTCTTTTCCAATTCCTTGAAAATCCTCGGTGTCTATCCGCGTCATCCGGCCCGCGAAGGGATCCAGGCGCCGCACAGCTGAGCCGGCCCAGCTCCCCTCGCGTGACCCTTGCCTTGGCGCAGGGTTCGGTCATCCTGTCTGAAAGATAAAAACAGTCAGGAGGACCGTGCCATGGCGGGAAAGCACGTCATTATCATTGGGGCTGGACTGGGCGGGCTCTGCGCAGCGATCAAACTGCAAGAGGCTGGGCACAGTTTCACCATTGTTGAAAAAATGGACAAAGTCGGCGGCACCTGGGCGCAGAACACCTATCCAGGGGTCGCTTGTGACGTGCCAGTAGCGCTGTATCAGTTTAGCTTTGCCCAAAGTGTGAATTGGAGCCGCGCTTATCCGCAGGGCGGGGAAATCCAGGCCTATGCCGAAGAGATCACGGACCGATATCAGCTGCGCCCGAACGTCAAGCTTGACGATGAAGCGGTGAGCGCTGTCTGGGATGAAGGTGCCAAAAAATGGACCGTGACCACGGCGCGCGGCGCGCGTTATGAGGGCGATGCCGTTATTGGTGCGCTCGGACAGCTTAACCGACCGAACTGGCCTGCGATCCCCGGGAAAGAGGCATTCGGGGGATCGATTACGCATTCGGCGGAATGGGATCATTCGATCGAGATGGCAGGCAAGCGGGTTGGGATCATTGGTTGTGCGGCGAGCGCCGTGCAGATCATCCCCGAGCTTGCCGAAACCGTCGAAGAACTGGTCGTCTTCCAGCGCAGCCCGAACTGGGTCATTCCGCGCCGTGATATTGCCATGAGCGCCGAAGAGGGCGCGCTGCTCGGCACCAATCCGGAACTCGCTATGAAGATCGGCGCAATGAATCGTCAGATTATATATGAGCAGGCGGACGAGTTTTTCTGGCAAACCTTCAAATGGACCCCGGAAGGGCGGGCCGCCTATCATCGGATTGCGATGAACCAGCTGGAATCGCAGGTGCCGGATCCTGAGCTTCGGGAAAAGCTGACGCCGGATTACCCGATTGGCTGTCGCCGCATCCTGATTTCTGACGATTATTTCCCGGCTTTGATGAAGGACAATGTCACGCTTGAAACCGATGGCATTGAGACGATTGATGCGACCGGTATCCAAACCGTCTCCGGTACTCATCATGATCTGGATGTGATCGCGTTCGCGACTGGCTTTGAGACCACGGGCTGGCGCTGGTCAGTCGATGTGCAGGGGCGCCGTGGGCAGTATTTAAACGAAGTCTGGAAAGACTATCCCGAAGCGTATCTCGGCATCACCGTGGCCGACTTTCCAAACCTGTTCGTGCTGTATGGCCCAAACACCAATCTCGGGCACAATGCGATCACCTTCATGCTCGAGCGGCAGGTGGAGTATGCGGTCAAAGCGCTGGATGGGCTTGGAGAGGTCGGTAAGGCGGCCATGGTCCCGACCAAAGCGGCGCAGGACCGGTTCAATGCGCAGGTCCAGGCCGATCTGGAAAACACCGTCTGGGCGGATCCGGCTTGCAATAGCTGGTACAAGAATGCGCATGGCAAGATCACCCAGAACTGGTCCTCGCACACTCGCGATTATGCCGCTGCGGTGGAGACCGTGAAGCTCGAGGATTATGAGCTGATCTGATCAACCGGAAAGCGTGAAATTCTCGTAATAGGAGAATTTCTTCATACTTGTTTCACCGCCTCGGTCGACCTTAGGGCGACCAAATCGGGAGCAAAGTGATGACCTACACGCTCAAGGCAGCCTTAGCGGCCGCCATCGTAATCGGATGCAGCGGCGCGGCCAGTGCCGATGGCGATTTTGCCATATCCGGCGGGATCGGCACCATGGGTGGCACAATTGAAGGCCAGTTCCAGGTCAATGATTATGTCCAGCTGCGCGCGGGCGCCAATTATCTCACCTTTGAGGAATCCATTGATGTCGACGATATCAGCTATGATGGCGATCTCGACTTTTCCGGTCTTGGCGCGTTTGTTGACGTGCATCCCTTCGGCGGCAGCTTCTTCATCACCGGCGGGGCCTATGCCGGCGGCAAGGATATTGATCTCGTCGCAAGCTCAGATGTTGCGGTTGATATTGGCGGGGTCACCTTTACGCCTGCCGAATATGGCCGGTTGGAAGGCGATGTCTCGTTTGATGATGTCGCGCCGTTCCTCGGGCTCGGCTTTGACACGACCTTTGAAGGTAGCGGCAATTGGGGCTTCAACCTAATGGCCGGCGCCGCCCTGTTCGGTTCGGGCGATGTTACCTTGGAGGCGGTTGGCGGCACTTTGTCGAATGACCCGGTCGTGCAAACGGCCCTGGCGCAGGAAATCCAAGATATCGAAAGCGAGATCGAGGATTATGAGCTCTGGCCGGTGGTGCAGGTCGGGCTGAGTTACCGGTTTTAGGATGCCTTAACGAAACGAGCTGTCATCCCGGAAAATGCGTCAGCATTTATCCTGAACCTAGCGCTTTGAGTTACTGGGTCCCGGATATTTCGCAATGCGAAATTCCGGGATGACATTTCAACAGCAAATCACGTTAAGCTGCGAGCAGATTCGGATACAAATCAATCCATTCGGGATTCTCGTTCTCGATAAGGTGCAGTTTCCAAGCGCGCCGCCAGCGCTTAATTCTTTTCTCCCGCGCGATGGCAAAATTGACGTCCGTGTGATGTTCAAACCAGACGAGGTTTTTGACGCCATACTTGTGCGTAAACCCTTTGATATAAACGGTTTTGTGTTCCCACATTCGGCGGGCAAGGTCATTAGTCATGCCCGTATACAACACTCCGTTTCGCTTTGAAGCGAGAATATAGACGAAGTAATTGTGATCCCTCATGCCGGAACAATACAAGAACATAGTTGCTTTGTCATCCCGGAAAATGCGTCAGCATTTATCCGGGACATAGACGTCTAAACTACTTGGTCCCGGATATTTCGCGATGCGAAATTCTGGGATGACAGGGATAGATTGTGAAGGCGCTTCTACCGATCCCCCCGGTAGAGGCACGATGGCGAGCTGCTAAACTAGTCCACCTTGCTCATATAGTTTGGCAACCAGCCTTCATGCGCCTCGCGGAGGCGGGCCAGTGTCAGCAGGTGGCCTTTCTCGACATCTTCGAACGTGATGAAGATACCAGGGCCAGCTTCAAACGTTTCGGGCACGCAGTCGCCAATTTGCCGAGCCGGCACTCCGGCAGCGGCGGCAAGGTCTATGATCTGGCTGACATTTTCGCTCGTCGTGGTGCAGACGGCGCGGCCCTGGCTCTCGTCAAAGCACACCTCCAAAGTATTGGCCGCGCCTGCCTGGAGCTTCATGTGAACATTGCCGGCCAGCGCCATCTCAGCCGCAGCACAGGCGACGCCACCATCGCTGACATCATGCACCGCGTTGACCAGGCCTTGCTCGACCAGCTCGCGGACAAAATCGGCATTGCGCTTCTCTACCGCCAGATCGACCGGCGGCGGCGGCCCCGCGTCTTCGCCATCAAGCCCGAGGATCTCGCGCGCATAAAGTGATGCGCCCAGATGACCTTTGGTCTCGCCGATCAGGATCAGCACGTCACCCGCCTGCGCGCCTTTCAGCGTCGCGATCTTATCGAGATCTTCGATCAGGCCGACGCCGCCGACCACGGGCGTGGGCGGAATGGCGATGCCGTCGGTCTCATTATACAGGCTGACATTGCCGGACACGACCGGGAAATCGAGCTCTTTGCACGCTTCCGCCATGCCTTCGATTGCCTTGACGATATAGCCCATCGTCTCTGGTTTTTCGGGATTGCCGAAATTGAGATTATCGGTGATCGCAATCGGCTTGGCACCGACTGCAGACAGGTTGCGATAGGCCTCGGCCACCGCTTGCTTGCCACCTTCATATGGGTCAGCTGAGACATAACGCGGGGTGCAATCAGAGGTGATGGCCAGGGCTTTCTTGGTGCCATGAATGCGCACGATCGCGGCATTGCCTTGTGATTGCGAGCTGTCGACCGTGTCACCCATGACGTGGCGATCATATTGTTCCCAGATCCAGCGTTTGCTGGCCATATCCGGCGATGACATGAGCTTGAGCAGGACCTCGCCATAATCTTCAGGCTCGGGATGTTTTGAAAGATCGAGCGGCGCGCGCTTCTTTGGCGCGACCCAGGACCGGTCATAATTCGGCGCGTCTTCAGCCAGCGGCGGCACCGGAATATCGCAGACCACTTCGCCAAATTGTTTCAGCACCATATGGCCGGTATCGGTGGTCATGCCGATGACTTCGGCATCAAGGTCATATTTGTCGAAAATCTGCTTGGCGAGCGCTTCCTTGCCCGGCTTGAGCACCATCAGCATGCGCTCCTGGCTCTCGCTCAGCATGATTTCATAGGCGGTCATCCCGGTCTCGCGCTGCGGGACTTTGTCGAGATCCATCTCCACGCCGATGCCGCCTTTGTCTGCCATCTCGACCGAAGAGGAGGTCAGGCCCGCCGCGCCCATATCCTGGATCGCCTGGATCGCATCGGTCGCCATCAGCTCAAGACAGGCTTCAATCAGCAGTTTCTCGGTGAACGGATCACCGACCTGAACTGTGGGGCGATTGTCCTCATCGCCTTCAGAGAATTCGGCCGAGGCCATGGTCGCGCCATGAATGCCATCGCGGCCCGTCTTGGAGCCGACATAGAAAATCGGATTGCCCGGCGTCGCGCCGCGGGCATAGAAAATCTTGTCCTGATCCGCGAGCCCGACGGCCATCGCATTGACCAGGATATTGCCATTATAGCCTTTATGGAACTCGGTCTCACCGGCCACGGTCGGCACGCCGACGCAATTGCCATAGCCGCCAATCCCGGCGACCACGCCCGCCACCAGACTGCGCGTCTTGGGATGGCTCGGATCGCCAAAGCGTAAGGCATTGACCAGTGCAATCGGCCGCGCGCCCATGGTGAAGACGTCCCGTAAAATACCACCGACACCGGTCGCCGCGCCCTGATAAGGCTCGATGTAAGACGGGTGGTTGTGGCTCTCCATCTTGAAGATCGCCGCTTGGCCATCGCCGATGTCGATGACCCCGGCATTTTCGCCGGGGCCCTGAATCACATGCTCATTCTTGGTCGGGAATTTGGACAGGTGCCGGCGCGAGGATTTGTACGAGCAATGCTCTGACCACATTACCGAATAGATGCCGAGCTCGACCAGATTGGGCTTGCGATTGAGCCGCGTGATCAGGCGGTGCCATTCCTCGGCATTGATGCCATGCTCTTTGGCTGAGGCTTCGTCTTGTTCCGCCTGCATCGCGGCGATGATCGCAGATGTGTCCGTCATGGGCGCGCTTTAACGCTTGTTACAGGGATTCGCTAGAGCGTTTCTGCGCGGCCTCTCAACGCGATCCGAGATAGGTCCAGCTACGCAGGATGAATTCGAGCGGACCGCGCTTGAACTGTGTGCGCCACAGGCTGGCAAAGGCGATGGAAAACACTCCGACCAGGGCCGCAATACCGATACAGGCGGCCGCCCCGAGGGTCTCGAACAGGCCGAGCCCATAAGGGTTGAAGATCAAGGACAGCAGCAGGCCCTGCATCAGATAAGCGGTAAGCGAGGCCGTGCCGCCACGCGCAAAAAAAGTCTTAACCGGGCCCGCTGGTCCTTCGGCCCATTTCGCGATCAGGCCGAGATAGCCAGCCGTCGAGAACGGGCTGCCAATACAGATCAGCGTCATGCCGATCATCATGTCCGGATCCATCATGCCATGTCCTTGCAGCGTGAACCAGGCGCCAGCGCCGCTGATGATGAGGCCGATTGGCAGGAAGATACGGCGGCTGCGTTTCCAGAACGGGGCCGACGGATTGGCAATTGTGCCGCGCTTCACTGCCGAAAGGCCGAACAAGAAGAAGGCAAAGGCGCCAATGCCCTGCATCAGCATGCCGAACGTGATGACCTGGCTCCAATCAGCAAAACGCTGCGCCACCGTGTCGGCAAAACTACCTGATCGGAACGCCTCTGCGGCGGCTTCGCCTTGCTCGGTCATTTCGCTCAATGTCTTGGCAAACCCATCTGGATCAAAATTGACAAAGGCGACCATGCTCAGCGCCATCATCGCAACAAACAGCGCCTGAACAACATAGACGGCAATCGCCCATCCCGAGAGTAGGCGCGGACTGCTATTGCGAAACAGGAAGAGCACGCTGCCGAGGATCGCGTACATGACCAAGATGTCGCCCTGGAACAGGAAGGCGATATTGATCAGGCCAAAAGCGAGCAGGCCAAGGATGCGTCGCCAATAGCGTCCGGCAAAGCCGACCCCTTTGCGCTCAGCCGATTGCATTTGATAGGCAAAGCCGACCCCGAACATGAACGAGAAGAGGGTGTAGGACTTCATCAGGAAGAGCGCGTTGACGCCGAAGAAGGCCGCCTGGTCGACGGATGTTGCGAGGCCGGCATCGCCATAGCCGCTCATCATTGGCCAGGACATGACCCCGACATTGACCACCGCAATCCCGAACAAAGCCCAGGCCCGCGCCAGGTCCGGAAAAATCTCGCGATCTGCATCCTGGGTTTCCTGCAAATAAGACATGCCCGTTCCTCCCTTGGCCTATCCTAGGGTCAATTTCGCTGATTTGGGAAGAGGGTTTGGCTAAGCGGCCGCCATCAGGCTTTGAAACATGCCGAGGCCGTCCGTACCGCCTTCGTGGCCGCCAATCGCCCGCTCAGGGTGCGGCATCATCCCGAGCACGCGGCCATTCTCACTGATCACGCCAGCAATGTTACGGGCTGAGCCATTTGGATTGTCGAGATAGCGGAACGCCACTCGTCCGTCGCCTTCGAGCTGGTCCAGGGTTGCGTCATCGGCGACATAATTGCCGTCATGATGCGCGATCGGAATGGTGATCTCACCGCCGCTATAGGCATTGGTGAAGGCGCTATTGGTGGTCTCGATCTTCAGCCGCTCTGGGCGGCAGACAAATTCAAGCCCGGTATTGCGCATCAGGGCACCAGGAAGCAGGCCCGTTTCACACAGGATCTGAAAGCCATTGCAGACGCCAAGGATATAGCCGCCGCGTTCGGCATGAGCGTGCAGCTGGGAAATGACCGGGCTATTCGCTGCCATCGCGCCGCAGCGGAGATAATCGCCATAGGAGAAACCGCCGGGCACCATGACGAGATCGGTGCCGTCCGGGATCGTTCCATCCTTGTGCCAGACCATGGCCGGTTCTTGCCCGGTGGCGTGGCGCAACGCCACTTGCGCATCGCGGTCACAATTTGATCCGGGGAAGACAATGACGGCGGTTTTCATGGCCACTCCTGTTTCTCGCCCCGCCTTTAGCAGGGAGTCGGGGCAAAAGGGAATATGCTGATCTGGCATTTCTCGATTGACGCCGGCGGTTTGCCCGGTCACACCGCGCCGCATGGCAGACGAACACCTTTATCGCGGCAATGCGCCGGTTCGATTGAACAAATGGATGGCCGAGCTTGGCCTGTGTTCACGGCGCGAAGCCGAGGCCCTGATCGCGGGCGGTGGCGTCTTCGTGGATGAAGTGAAGGTTGAGCAACCCGGCCACAAGATCGAACCTGGTCAAACCTTGAAATTGGATGAGCGAGCCCAGCGCGCGATTGCCAGTAAATTCACAGCCGTGCTCAACAAGCCCGTCGATTATGTCTCGGCGCAACCCGAAGAAGATCAGATCCCAGCGGTGCGTTTGCTTAAGACAGCAAACGCCACAGACGGGTCGCGCGGCCCGGCCAAGGATGCCAGCCTGGCCCCGCTCGGGCGCCTGGATCAGGATTCGCATGGCCTGCTGCTCCTGTCAGATGATGGTGTCCTCGCCAAAGCGATTATCGGGCCGCAGCACAGTCTTGAGAAAGAATATTTGGTGACGGTCGATGGCAAGATTACGGATGGCCGCCTGACCTTGCTGCGCAATGGCCTATCCTTGGATGAACGCCGATTGAAGCCGGCCAAGGTGACCATGGTTGAGGGGCAAACGCTTCGTTTCATCCTGAAAGAGGGGCGCAAACGGCAAATCCGCCGCATGTGTGATCTGGTGGGGCTTCGGGTTGTCGACCTGCAGCGTATCCGGATCGGGCCGCTCGAGCTTGGCCAGCTCGAGCCCGGCAAATGGCGCAGCTTGAAAGCAAAAGAGCGCGCCGCATTGATCGCCGCCTCGCTGCCGCCGAAAACCAAACGCGTCACTGATGAAGAAGGCCGCCCGGTGCGCAAGGGCCGGAGCTTCATCGGGCGCGGCGGGAAGAAACCCAATCGAGATCGGCCCAAAAATGAAGATCGCCGCCCACCAAGTGGACGGCGATCCGGGGCTAAACCAAAACGACGGTTCGATTAGCTGCCAGCTTCGCCGACTTCCGGCACGCCGTCCGTAAAGCCAGCCGTAGCCTCTTCGTCACCCGGGACGTAACCACTTCCGACTGAATAGTTTGGCGTCATGCCATCACGCTCAGTCCATGGCACGCGCTGTGGCAAGGGCTGTGCCGGTGGGGCCGGCGGAACGGCTTGTTCTGGATCTCGCAATGGTTTGGCAGACGGAGAAGGGGGCTTAGGGGACACCTGACCGCTCGGGGCGGCGACTTTGACCGGAGGTGGCGGCGAAGCAGGAGCTTCCCGAACTGGACGCTTTTCGACCGCGTTAAAACTAGCCGGAGCAGATTGCGGCGCCGACATCTTGCGCGCGGGGTCCTTGAATACGGTTGCAGGCGACGCAGACGCTGTTGGCGCGGCTGGAGCTGCGGTTCGGATCGGCTCTTTGTATAAGGGGTGCGGTTCCGTTGGGGCTGGCTGTTTCACATATCTGGGCATGTCGCCTTGACCGGGTGCGCGAAGGATTTCGACCGTTTCAACCTGATCCGGCGCTGGCACCGAGGCCGGGGCCGGCACCGCTGCCAGGGTTGGGGCAGGCTCAACGATTGGCGTGGTTGGGCGCATCACTGCCGAAATCTTAGGTTCGGGTGCACCGAGCAATTCTGGTTCGGTGGGCGGCAAAGGATCGCCAAACACGCGTGGCACTGGCGATGGGCGCAACTGGTCCAGCGGGACCGCAGCCGGCTGACGGCTCGCCGGGACGGGAACCAGATAGCGCATCTCGCCATGCCGGTCGGGGGTCATTTGCAGATATTCGTTCATGCCAGAGACAGCGCCCGGGCGATGACTGGCGGCGCCCGGTGTCCGCTTGAGCTCGCAGCGCGGGCCGATTTGGAACGTTGCCGGTGTCAGCGTCCAGGCGGCGCAGACCTGATCCTGCTGACACATTTGGGCGCAGGCTTCGACGGTCGTACCGCGCTCAGAGCGATACAAATCGCCAAATCTGTATGTGTCGGTCTCGACCGCAATCTTGATGGTATCAGGCGTTGGCTTTTCAGCGATGGCTGGGCTCGACATCACTGCCGCAGCCAGCAGGAGGGGCAAGACTCGCATGTTCAATGCTCACTTTGTCAGATCTTCACCCGACACTATGCCATGATCTAGCTTAATAAGGTGTGAGCGCCTGGGTTCACTCTAGGGTCGGCTAATTCGGTTCTGAGATCACACGCCGCGCAATCACCATGGCCTGAACCTCGCCGGCACCCTCGAAAATGTTCAAGATCCGGGCATCCTGCAGAACACGGCTGATTGGATATTCCAGTGCGAAGCCATTGCCGCCATGGATTTGTAAGGCATTGTCTGCCGCCGCCCAGGCTGCGCGCGCGGCAAGCAGCTTGGCCATGCCGGCCTCGAGGTCGCAGCGCTTGTCCTGATCTTTCTGGCGGGCAGAGAAATAGGTGAGTTGGCGGATGCCGACCAGCTCGGCCGCCATCAGAACCAGCTTGTTGGCCACCCGCGGGAAATTAAAGATGGGTTGGCCGAACTGGTTGCGATCAAGCGCATAGCGTAGGCCGAGCTCGAAGGCATTCTGCGCCACGCCGACCGCGCGGGCGGCCGTCTGAATGCGCGCAGATTCAAATGTCGCCATCAAATGCTTGAAGCCCATACCTTCGGTTTCGCCGAGCAAATTGGCAGCCGGCACTTTGAATTCGTCAAAGCCGATTTCGTACTCTTTCATACCGCGATAGCCGAGCACTTCGATCTCACCACCGGTCATGCCATCTGCGGGGAAGGGGATTTCGTCGGTGCCGCGGGGTTTCTCAGCGAGGAACATGGACAGGCCGGAAAAATTGCTGGTTTGCGGGTCTGTGCGCGCCAATAGCGTCATCAGATCGGCGCGCACCGGATGAGTGATCCAGGTCTTATTACCGGTGATCTTGTATGTGTCGCTATCTTTGACCGCGCGGGTCCGCAAGGCCCCGAGATCGGACCCTGTATTCGGTTCTGTGAACACGGCGGTGGGGAGGATTTCACCGCTGGCAATGGCAGGCAAATACTTTTGTTTCTGCGCCTCCGTGCCGCCAATCAGGATCAGTTCGGCGGCAATTTCAGACCGCGTCCCGAGCGAGCCAGTGCCGATATAGCCGCGCGACAGCTCTTCAGAGACCACGCACATGGCTGTCTTGCCCATACCGAGCCCACCAAACTCTTCAGGTATGGTCAGGCCAAACACACCAAGCTCGGCCATCTCGTTGACGACATCCATCGGAATGTACGCATTCTTGAGATGCCATTCATGCGCATGCGGGACGATGCGATCGTCGCTATATCGGCGAAATTGATCGCGGATCATCGCCATGGTCTCGTCTTCGCCGGTATGTTCGACGGTGGCGCGACCGAGACTGTCAGGCAGGTGTGTCGCGGCCGCGGCGATGGTGTCCGGCGTTAGTCCCTTTTCAATCAGAGTTCTGACAGCGACATGCTCGAACAAAGCGTCCACCTCGGCCAGGGCGTCAAATTCGTGCGCGCGAATGATCTCGCCCTGGTTCATCGGCACACCGCCGACCAAATCGGCGAGATATTTGCTGAACAGGATTTGCGCCAGAAGCGCGTCGATCTCCCCGAGCTTGCCGTCGGCTTCCAGCCGGGTGGCCCAATTCGCCGTCTCGCGAAGCGTCTCGACATAGGTGACGATCCAGGCATAGCCATGCGCCACATGTTGGTGCGCCGAGAAGGCTGTTCGATCGATTTTACCGTCCGGCGCCAGTAAGACGCTGACTTTGGCATGCAGGGCGGATTTGAATGCATCCGCGGCGGTTACGGCGTCCTGGAGCAGGCCGGTCAGTCCATCCAAAACCTGATCTGGCTTTACGCCTGACATTCCGTCCATGCTGCTGCCTCCGCAATCTTTCTGAGCGCAATGTATGGCTGCGCCGGGTGAGAGTCACGGATTTTAGCTGCGGCGGAGCGTTGCAGGTGAAGTGAATGCTTTCTTCCTGTCTCGGGTCTACGTGTTTTTTTGCTTGCATTGTTCAATCGGCCCGCTAAACGTCCATGCAAAGTGATAACATAACACGAGCAAAAGAATGTCGCGTTTTCTCCTCCTGGCCACCATTTCACCCCTAGCGCTGACGCCAATCGCACTCGCACAAAGCGACGAACGGCGCGAAGAAACGGTCATTGTCACCACGCCCGGTCCAGACCGAGCAGCGGAAGAATTGATCGGGAATGCCAGCGCGATTGATCGCGAAGAATTGCTGGAAACCTTGCGCGGTTCGCTCGGCGATACGCTGGATCGCGAGCCTGGCGTCGCGACGACATTTTTTGGCGCCGGTGCCAGCCGTCCAGTTCTACGCGGTCTCGGAGCTGAACGGGTGCAGGTCCTGACCAATGGGATTGGGGTCATCGATGCGTCTGCGGCCTCACCGGATCACCAAGTGACAGGTGATGGCATTGATGCGGAAAAAATCGAAATCCTGCGTGGACCCGCAGCACTGGCTTATGGTGGCCAAGCCATTGGCGGCGTCGTCAATGTGATTGACGGGTTGATCGTTGAAGAGCTGCCAGAAGCACCAATGTCGGCGGATCTGTTCTCGTCTTATAATAGCGTAAATGAAGGCACCGAGCTCGCCGGTCGCGGTCAATTCACAGCCGGTCAATTGGTGTTCACCTTGTCTGGTTCGCTGCGCGATTTTGAAGACTATGACATTCCAGACTTCGCTGAATCCTCATTGCAGCGCGCGCTCGAAGAACTCGAAGAGGAGCATGGCGCAGGCGAGGAGCACGAAGAGGAAGAAGAAACCCGCGGTACTGTTGAGAATTCGTTTGTGGAAACCCAAACGCTCGCGGCAGGCCTGAGCTGGGTGGGGGACAATGCCTTTTTGGGAGTCGCCGTCCGACAGCAAACGTCGGAATATGGACTGCCCGGCCATGGTCATGAGCATGAAGAAGGAGAGGAAGAGGGCGAGGAACATAGCGAGGAAGAAGAAGAGAACGCGTTCATCGACCTCGAGCAGACCCGGATTGATTTGCGCGGCGGCGTTAGCGTCAATAATGGCTTCTTGACGGATGTGACGGGTTCTGTCGCGATTGTCGATTATGAGCACACCGAATTCGAGGCGCCGGGCGAAGCGGGTACCGTCTATGAATCAGAAGGCGTCGAAGGTCGCGTCGAGTTTGGTCACGAAATCAATGGCTTCGAAGGCGCCTTTGGCCTGCAATTCCTCGATAAAGAGCTGAACGCATTTGGCGAGGAGGCGTTCATTTCGCCGACAGATACGCAGTCAATCGGCCTGTTTCTTTACGAAACTCAGGAATGGGGCAGCGGCGTCGGCGTCGAAGGCGGGCTGCGCTTGGAGCAAGTCGAGCTCGACAATATCAATTTCGGATCTGCGGACTTTGATTTGTTCAGCGGGTCGTTTGGGGTGCACCGCCACTTCGATCACGGGCTCTTTATCGGTGGACAGATCTCATATACCGAGCGGGCGCCAAATGAGAGCGAGCTGTTTGCGTTCGGGCCGCATCTCGCAACCGATCAATTCGAAGTCGGCGACGCGTCCCTCGATAAGGAACGCGGGATCAATCTTGAAGGCACGGCGCGCCTGTCCGGCGACCATGGCAGCGTCGGTATCAACCTATTTGTGACCGAGTTCAGCGACTTTATCTATCTGTCGCCTGGAAGCGCGGTGGTCGATGGCGTGCTCACCGATGAAGGCGATGGCTTGCCCGTCTTCCTGTTCGTCCAGGACGATGCGAGCTTCTTTGGCGGCGAGATCTATGCCGATTATAGCGTCGAGGATGGCCTTTTGGGTGCCGACTGGGCCTTTGGCGGCAGCATCGACTTTGTTGACGCTGATCTCGATGCGGGCGGAAATGTCCCCTTCATCCCGCCCTTAACCCTGAACGCTGATATCAGTGCCGAATGGGGGGCTTGGGAAATTGGTGCTGCCTTGACCGCAGCGGATGAACAAGAGGATCCTGGGGCCGGACAATTGCCAACTGACGGCTACACGACGCTGGATTTGCGCGGTGAGGTTGATCTGTCCGATTTCAACATTGGTGCAGATGGCACCGAAGCCTTCCTTGAAATTCGAAATGTCACGGATGAAGAGGTGCGCTATGCCACCTCAGTTCTGAAAGACCTGGTGCCAGCACCGGGTCAGAATGTTCGTGTTGGATTGCGGCTCGCATTTTGATGGCGGGACGTACCTCAGGAGCGGCGGTGATTGATGGTTCAGCGATTACGCTGTCCAGCCTATGTCTCATTCACTGTCTGTTTCTGCCCCTTATATCGGCGGCGCTCCCAATCGCCGGTGCGTGGGCAGAAGCAGAATGGCTGCACAAAGCCTTTGTCGCCGCCGCTCTTCCCTTTTCGCTAACGGCGCTGATGACGCGGAAAATCGAGGTTGGTGCCGCGACCATGATCATGATCGGTTTTGCCCTCTTGGCCTGTGGCGCCTTTGTTGAAGCCTGGCATGATTACGAGACCGCTCTGATAGTGGCTGGCGGGCTGATCTTGGCCGCCGGTCATGCCTGGCGCTTTGTTCAGGTCAATCAACGCGGCCATTGATACGCACAACGCGCTTGATCGATCTTGTCCAGATGCGCGTGAAGAGGCCCCCAATCATCCTGATCTGCGATTGGGCTCCAGAGAGCCTCGACCGTCTCGATCAGCAAGTCCACAGGCCGCGCCGCTTGAAAATAGGAATGCTCTAAGCGATCCACACGGACGGGTGTGCGCGTGGTGATCTGCTTTCGGATCTTCTCAAAGTCTGGCCTCTCATAAAGCGCGGCTTGTGGGCTGTTTGCGGCGCGTTTCAGACTGGCCTCACCGCCGAACCAATCAAAGAAAGTTTGCGGCCAGTTGGCGCCGCTCTCTGTCAACCAGCCATAAAAGTCCTGCAGAAACAGCAGATCATCGCGCAAGCTGGATTGGCGTTCGAGGCCCAACAAAGCGAGCGTATGCGCCGCAAAACTCTCCTGGTAAGCTGGCTCATACGCGGTCATGGATTTGCTCAGTTCATCGACGTCTGCGACCAGGGAAATTGCGCCGCCTAATTGCTGCAAGGCCCATAATCCTTGCCCTGGTTGGCGCCCAAATCGATACAGGCCTTGCTGGTCAAAATAGGCCGCGGTGAAATTTGGATCGCTGACCGGCAGAAAGCGCCAAGGTCCGAAATCGAATGTCTCGCCGGTAATATTGAAATTATCTGTGTTCATAACGCCGTGCACAAATCCGGTCGCCATCCATTGACCGATCATTTTGCCCGTCGTCTCCGCCATCCGCTCGAACAGCGCCGGGGCAGCGACCGCCAGGGCTTCGTCGGCGCAATCAGGATAATAGTATTCGATTACGTGCCGGATCAGGGCCGCCATGGCTTCAGCGTCATCATGATAGGCGGCGCGCTGAAATGTGCCGAACCGCAAATGGCTATGGCTTAATCGCACCAAAACGGCCGATCGTGTTGGCGAAGGCTCGTCATTGCGATGCAATTCCTCGCCGGTTTCGATTAGGCTGAAGGCTTTTGACGTGTTGACCCCGAGCGCTTCGAGATAATTGGCCGCGAGGATTTCGCGTACGCCCCCTTTCAAAGTCAGACGGCCATCGCCTTGCCGTGACCAGCGCGTTTGACCTGACCCTTTGGTGCCGAGATCGAGCAGCCGGCCAGAATCATCTCGGACCTGCGCAAACAGAAAGCCGCGACCATCGCCAAGCTCTGGGTTATAAACGTGGAACTGATGGCCGTGATAGCGCAGCGCCAGCGGCGCCTTGAGATTGCCGGCGAGCGGTTCAAACCTTGCGAAATGCTTAATCCAATCGGACTCGCTGAGGCCGCCCAGACCCAAGCGTCCGGCCCAGCGTGTGTTGCGAAAGCGCAACACCGATTTTGGAAAATTCGCAGGCATTGCTGCATCTGCGAAGAAGGAAGAAATTTGCTCGATTGGGGCCGTCATGCCTGCGTCTAAGCGTGTTTTGGACCGTTTGCACAGAGAAAATGCTTAATATCGTTCTTCGATACCAAGTGTGACGGTTTAATGTCGAGCGCTGTCAGAAATTCTTTGTTGCGGTGCAGCATACTTCCCCTCTTTTCCCCACGAATCTTACCCATAGGGTGGGACGCGAAGCCGAGCCAATACAAGAGATTCGGCTGCATAAAGTTTTCACGGAGGAATATATGACGCTTGGAAGAAAGTTAGTATTTAGCGCGTCGCTCGCAGCCATGATGGCTGGGGGTACGGCGATCGCTCAAGATGATGGTGATGGCGATGAGCTGCGCCAGACCACGGTGACCGTCACCGGTTCATTCATTCAGGGGACGCCGGAAGATGCGGCCCTGCCGGTGGATGTTCTGACCGCCCAAGACCTCAAGCTTGAGGGCAATCCATCGATTACTGAACTCATTCGCAATCTAGGTGTCTCGTCAGGTGTTGACGGTCAGACCAACCAGTTTGCCTCCAACGGCCTGGAAGGCACATCAAACGTCAACCTGCGCGGTCTTGGACCGGCGCGGACATTGGTGCTGCTCAATGGTCGTCGGGAAGCGCCAGCGCCATACGCGATCGGCGAGCAGGCGCAGCTCTTCGTTGACACAAACATGATTCCATCGGCGGCAATCGGACGTGTCGAAGTCCTGAAAGACGGTGCGGCCGCACTGTATGGCTCTGACGCCATTGCCGGCGTTGTGAACTTCATCACGCGCACTGATCTCGACGGATTTGAAGTGTCCGGTAGCTATCAGACCTTTGATGGAACCGATGGCGAATATGACATTTCTGCCGCCTATGGATTGCAGGGTGATAACTGGAACTGGGTAACCTCAGTTGGCTATCAATTCCGCAATGAAGCCTCGTTGCTCGAACAAGACTGGGCGATCCTGCCATTTGCTGACAATCCAGTCGGCGGTTGGTCAACGATCGGTAATCCAGGGTCGTTCGTCGCCACCCCGAACATCGGACCAGGTCTGGCGGCCGCAAGTACGCCGCTCGCGTTCGCGAACTCTGATGATCAGTGTTCGGTTCTTGGCGGCGAAGATGGCGGCGTGCTGTGTCGCTTCCAGTTCACGCAGTTCGACAACCTGGTTGAAGAAGAAGAGCGCTACCAGATCTTCTCCGAGTATAATCGGACCTTCGACAATGGCATGGAATTCCACCTTGAGGCGCTTTATGGCTTCACGGATGTTCCAGAGTGGAAGACATCTCCGTCTTACCCACCACAAGCGCTGTTCGGAAACATTGTCCTACCAGACCATCCAGGTCTGCAGCAATATATTGCGGACAATCCAGCCTGGGCGGCCGCGACTTTCGCGGACTATTCGCCATTGCTCGCCGGCGGTGCGCCAGATCTTTACGATCCAGTGACCGGAACTGGCGGACTCGGCATCACACCATTGGTGTTCTTCGGTCGTAGCTTTGGTTGGGGCGGGTTCCCTGGCACTGGCGGCGCCCAGGAAGGCACACGTCAATACGACCATTATCGCGTGTCGGGTGACTTCTCCGGACAACTTGATAGCGGCGCAAACTGGGAATTGGGCCTGACCTACTCTCTGACCGAGGGCGCACGTTATACCAATGACAGCTATACATTGGGCTTCATCAACGCGCTTGCTGGGTTTGGTGTATGTTCCAACCCGATCACCGGCGAAATCCCAGTAGGAGCTGTCGCTGGTCAGGGCGGGTGTGAATATTACAACCCGTTCTCTAACGCGATTGCCGCGAATGCGATCGATGGGACCCCGAACCCACAATTTGATCCAACCCTGGCAAACTCTGCAACACTGGCAGATTGGCTGACCGACGAAGTCGGCGATGACCGTGAGACCAGCTTGCTCGTCTTTGACGGTGTGATTTCGAACCAGACCAATATCGAACTGGGTGGCGGGTTTGTCAGCTATGCGACAGGCTTCCAGATCCGTAAGGAGACGTTCATCGTTGAGCCGAATGCTGTGAGTGATCTGGCGATCACACCGGGACCAACCGGCACAGGACCATTCAGCTTCCTGGCGGGCGGCAGCGCCCGTGACGAGGAGCAAACCATTTACGCTCTGTTCGGCGAATTGCAGATCCCGCTTCGCGACAATGTCGATATTCAGGCGGCCGTCCGCTATGAGAATTATGGCGGCGAAGTTGGTTCGACCTATGACCCGAAAGTCGCCGTGAAGTGGCAAGTCAGCGACGTGCTGGCGCTGCGCGGCTCGGCTCAGACATCGTTCCGCGGGCCGACACTGAACCAGTTGGGCGGTGTGGGAACCACGCTTCAATTCATCGCTCCAACCAGCGCGTTTAAAGCGGTCGATCAGTTCGGTAACCCGAACCTTGATCCGGAAAGCGCGACCAGCTTCAATGTCGGTGCGATCTTTGAGAACAATGGCTTCCTAGCATCGGTTGACTATTACAATTTCGACTTCTCCGATCCGATCATCGTTGAGGATCAGAACGAGATTGTGAACGCAGCGATTGCGGCTCTCGGCGCTGGCCAAACCAGTGGCGGCATCCTGAACCGCATCACGTTCGCCAACCCAACCGCCCCTGCGGCATCCGGCATCGAACGAATCCGCGCCAATGTCGTCAACGGACCAGACATCAAAACCTCCGGGGTTGACCTGCGGGTTGCGCAGGCCTGGGACATCGGCGGCGGTGAATTCGAGCTGGCCCTCGATTCCACGTATATCATCGAATATGATGTCGGTGATTTCGACGTTGAAGGGGTCACCATTGCTGGCGGTGATCGGGTTGGTCAGTTCAACCGTTCGAACTTCTCGCGCTCGCTGCCACAGTGGAACGCGAATGTCACTGCGAACTATGCCATGGGCGATCACAACCTTCGCGGCGTCATGCGTCATGTCGACTCTTATGAAGACGAGCGCCCAGCTGGAGACCGCGGCAATGTTGGAGAAGAGATTGATAGCCAAACGACATTCGATCTGTTCTACACATGGCAGTCGCAGTATGATCTTGATGTCGGTCTGTCTGTGGTCAATGTGACAGACGAAGATCCGCCATTCGCGGCCTTCGACCTCAACTATGACCCATACACGCACAACCCATTTGGACGCACATTCAAAATCAGTGTGACCAAGCGGTTTGGTGCCGGCGGATAAGCCGACTCAATAAGGCAAACACAAAGGGCGGCTTTAGGGCCGCCCTTTTCTTTTCGAGTCTATTAAAGAAACGAACGCGAAATTGCCCGTGCGTCGCCCTTAGTTCAGGCCTTCGCGGCCGATCGCATAGAAACGTTCCCGGCGTTGGACTTTCAATTCCTGTTCGCTCAGCTCGAGCAAGGATTGCAGCGCTTTGTCAATCGCTTTGCCAGCCGCGCGGATCGCTTTTTCCGGGGCGCGATGGGCACCGCCGACCGGCTCTTTCACAATCGTATCAATGACTTTCATTTTCTTCAGGTCATTGGCGGTGATCTTCATCGCCTCAGCCGCGTCCTTGGCCTTGGCCGCGTCGCGATACAGGATTGAGGCACAGCCTTCCGGCGAGATCACGGAATAGATCGAGTGTTCCATCATCATGACATGATTGGCCGCAGCGATGGCAATCGCACCGCCAGAGCCGCCCTCGCCAATGATCAGCGAGATCATCGGCACGCTCAGGGTCAGGCAGCGCTCGGTCGATCGGGCAATCGCTTCAGCTTGGCCGCGTTCTTCCCCCGCTTTGCCGGGAAATGCTCCAGACGTGTCGACAAAGGTGATGACCGGGAGTTTGAACCGTTCGGCCAGGTCCATCAGTCGGACCGCTTTGCGATAGCCTTCCGGATGCGCCATGCCGAAATTATGCTTCAGGCGGCTTTCCGTGGTGCGCCCTTTTTCATGTCCCATGACCACGACAGACTGGCCATTAAAGCTGGCCAGACCGCCAATCACGGCCTCATCATTGCCAAATACGCGGTCGCCCGCGAGCTCTTGAAAATCATCGAACAGGGCTTCAAGATAATCGGTGAAATGTGGCCGTTCCGGGTGGCGCGCAACCTGCGTTTTGCGCCATGGATTAAGCGAGGCATAAGTGTCTTTCAGCTGCTTCGCGGCCTTATCCTTGAGCTTTTTCAGCTCATCATTAATCTGCGGGCCACCTTCCTGGGCGGCGACCGCTTCCAGCTCGGCGATCTTGGTCTCAAGCTCGGCGAGCGGCTTTTCGAAGTCGAGATATGTCGTAACCATGCCTGCTAAATAGCCGTGCTTCGCTCAAATCGCTAGCCTTTTCCTGTGCCGGGGCTGAAGCGCTCAAATAGCAGGATCGGGTCACCCCGATAGTCCGACGGGCCGATTTCCTGATAACCAAGTCGCTCAGCCACCTTTATGGAACCCCCATTATCCGGGTCGATGATACAGGTGGAGCGGCCGGGCAGGACCTCATCCAGCCAATCATGTGCGGCCTTGGTCGCTTCGCTGGCATAGCCTTTCCCCCAAGCGGATTTGGCCAAAACCCAACCGGCTTCCGGGCGCCCGGAAATGTCAGGTTCAAGCCCGCGCTTGAAATCTGCAAAGCCCACCTCGCCGACAAATTTATCGGTCCGACTTTCGCGCACGATCCAATAGCCATAGCCAAGCATGTCCCAGAGCCCGCGATTGCGCAAATGCGCGAACCAGGCGTCCTGCGGGTCGCGGGTTTGACCGCCAATATAGGTCACAACCTCCGGGTCGGCCCACATGGCAGCCATGCCTTGATAGTCTTCATATGTGCTCGGCTTCAAGCTCAGCCGGGCGGTCAAAAGGGTCGGCGCGCTCAAGCCTCGGCTTTCATTTGCTCGAGCATTTTGCCCATCGCCGCATGGACGGTCTGGATCGCTTTCAAGGGGCGCACCATCACCTTGAAATCGGTGATCTTCCCGTTTTCGTCCCATTCGATCATGTCGATGCCATTGATGTGAATGCCATCCATCTCGCTCTCAAATTCGAGCACGGCCTTGTCGCCGCAATCAAACACTTTGGTATATTTGAAACTGCCATTGCCAAGCGTGTTCCCGGCCGCAGAGAGATAAGCAAATGTAATCGCCTTGCCCTCTTGCGGGGTGTGCACAACCGGGCTCCGAAAGACCACATCATCGTGGAGCATTTCGAGCAACAGACCGCGATCATGACCACCGGTCATATAGTCGAACCAGGTTTGCAGATTGGGCTGATATCCGGTCAATGGAACATCATGCTGGTTTGCCATTTGGGCCTCCTCCGCTTGTCTTTTGCAAACGGTGAAGGCCCAAACTTGTTTTGTCTAGCCTCCCTTAGAGGAAGAGCGCGGCGGCGGCGTCGGGGAAAAACGCGAAAAACCCGCCAATCAGAAAGGCGCCGACGCTAATCCCCCATAAGGACCAACTAATCCGTCTCAGCCGTGTGCAAGCGCGAGCTTTGACCGGATCAATCGGGCAGGGCAGATTGCGAGCGTGCCATTGCCAGGCTCCTGAAGCGAGTAGCACCGCCCCGGTCACACCGAAGACCAGGGCTTTGTTGGCGCCGAACCAGGTAATCCCCGGCACTGCGCCAATGACGCCCGACCAGACCGCGCCCATCCCGACCATGACCAGCATGGCTGGCAGCGCGCAGCAAATCAGCGTGGTCGCCGAGGTGAACAGTGCCAGCGTCGCTGGCAATACGCTTGGGTTTTTGATCTCGTCCTGAGCTGGCGTCATGCCGTTTCGCGCCCAATCGAGACCAGATCATAACCGGATTTCTTGACCAATTCGGCGACGCGATCATCCGAAAGCTCAGCGCCGGTTTTCAGCGTCACATGGATTTCGCCATTGTCGAGATCGACATGCACGTTCTCCACGGCGGCTTCCTTGCCGAACACTTTGGTCACGGCGCGGGCACAGAAATCGCAGACCATGCCATTCACTTTGGCGGTGACCATTGTTTGAGCCGACATTGCGGTTTCTGAGGCTGCGGTGTCTTCCGCAAGTGCGTTTGGTGCGGCGAAGGCGAAAGTGGCGGCCAGCGCCGCGATTGACATCAGTTTCATCTGTCCTGTTCCTTTCTAAAAGCGGACGATCCAGTTCAGCATCAGCTCTTCAGTCTCCGGAGTATATCCGATTTCGAGCAGCTGAACGTCATAAAAAAAGCGGACCAGAGGCGTCACCGTGGTTGGGGTGTCCGCCTCGGGTTGGTTTTCAACCTGGAGCATGAGCCAGGTATGCAAGTCGCCATAGTCGCCAATATAAGGCGCAACGCCGACCCGTGCAGCCTGTCTTGCATCCTGGGTAAACCCAAGATCATACGCGCGGCCTTCATATGAGACGAACCAGCGGCGCGTCTCCCAATCGGCTGCGACGCCGACAAAGCCGGCTAAGTCGACATCCGCGCCATCGCCGAACGGATCGGCCTGACCGGCGCCGGCTTTGAAATAGAGATTGGCTTGCGAGTTGGGCGTGTTCCAGCGTTGCACCAGGCGATTGTATTGCAGGCCGGTAAAGTGCCAATCATTGGCCCAATTGCGCTCTGAATAAAGCCCAATCGAATCCTTGAAAGTCGGGGAATAATGCACGTGCAGCGATGACATATCGCCATTATTCATCTGCATCACCGTCCAACCGCTGGGATAAGAAACCGGTCTCGCCTCTGCCATTTGGCTGGTTAAGGCAGCGCCCATAGCAAGCACGAGGCCTGCTGTTTGGATGCGTATCATGTAAGTGTCCTAGTTGAGTTGATCTTCTTGTTGGAAGATCAGGCGCGCGGAGGTGGCGGCTCAAACTCAAGTAGGATGCTGGCAGCGGAGTCCGGCATCGGCGCCGCCCAAAGGATGAGACCAGGAACGGGCTGGGTTAATAGCGGGGCCTGCGCGGTCACGCCATTGCCGAGCAAGGCGGCACAGCAGCAAGCCTGCGTGTCATGATCCGGGGCGTTCTCGGGCGTATGATGCATCTTCATCATATCATCGTGGCACGGCATCTCCGAGTCAGCCGCGTGCTGCATTTCGGTCGTCATTTCACTGACCAAAGCGCATGGCTGGGCCGCCGCTTCAAAGCCAAGCGCAAGCGCGGCAATGAGCCAGAGACATGAAGTGATAGCGCGCAGCATGGTCTGTAAATAGGGGATAGATCGGCCGCCGGCAAGCTCAGCCTGCGGTGCGGCCGGCTTTCTCGTCCAGACCGGAAATGCCCTGACGGGCGCGTAAGGCCTCGCTGACCTCATCGAGACTAACGCCTTTGGCGCGCAAACCGACCAGAATATGGTAAAGCAGATCGGCCGCCTCGGCCGCGCTTTCAGCTTTGCCCTGTGCCGCCAAAGCGAGCGCCAGTTCCGCGCCTTCTTCAGCAATCTTCTTGCCGCAATGAAGCGGCCCTTTTTCGAGCAGTGACATCGTGTAAGACCGCTCGCCGTCGCCGGTCGCACGGGCGTCAATCGTCATCGCGAGATAGCCGAGCATATCCATCAGGCCGTGCGCATTTCCCAAAGGTGTGTTGGACATCAAAGCCTCCTAAAACGGGCGAACTGGCGCACCCGCAGCATTCAACGCGGCGCGCGCTTGTTCTAGACTGACCTCGCCAAAATGGAAAATCGAGGCCGCGAGCACGGCATTGGCGCCGCCTTCCAGAATTGCCGGCGCAAGGTCTTCGGCACGGCCCGCGCCGCCACTCGCAATCACCGGGATCGAGACTGCATCGGTCACCGCCTTGGTGAGCGGCAAGTCGAAGCCAGATTTGGTTCCATCTTTATCCATGCTGGTCAGCAGAATCTCGCCCGCGCCTTTGCTTTCCGCAAGTTTGGCAAATTCAACCGCGTCAATGCCAGTCGGCTTGCGCCCGCCATGGGTAAAAATCTCCCAGTGATCCCCGGACTTGCGCGCATCAATGGCGACGACGACGCATTGGCTTCCGGCTTTGGCCGCGCAGCGTGAAATCACGTCCGGGTCAGCGACAGCGGCGGAATTGATGCCGACTTTGTCTGCCCCGGCACGCAGCAGCTGAACCATATTCTCGGCGCTGCGCACGCCGCCGCCGACGGTCAGCGGCATGAAGCATTGCTCAGCGGTCGCGCTGACAATGTCGAGCAAGGTGCCACGGCCTTCATGGCTGGCGGTGATATCGAGGAAACACAGCTCGTCGGCGCCTTGGGCATCATAGGCTTTGGCCAGCGCCACCGGGTCGCCGGCATCGCGCAAGTCGACAAAGTTCACGCCTTTGACCGTGCGGCCATCTTTGACATCGAGGCAGGGAATGATGCGGGTTTTCAACATGGCGGCGTTTAAGAGCGGATGCGGCGGCGGCGCAAGCTCATTTCTTCGTCTTGGCCCGGCTGCGCGGCTTTTTCGGGCCAAGCGAGGATACCGTGGCCGGATCGGGCGTCTTGTCCTTGAACTTGCACAAGTGGTCGATCGAGCAGAGCCAGCATTTCGGCTTGCGGGCCACGCATGTGTATCGACCATGCAGGATCAGCCAGTGATGCGCACCGAGCTTGTATTCGTCCGGCGTGGTCCGCTCGAGACTGGCTTCAACCTGGTCCGGGTCCTTGCCTGGCGCGAGACCGGTGCGGTTGGAAACGCGGAAAATGTGTGTGTCGACGGCAATGGTTGGCTGCCCAAAAGCTTCATTGAGAACGACATTTGCGGTCTTGCGACCGACGCCCGGCAGTTTGACCAGCTCATCCCGAGTTTGCGGGACTTCACCGCCAAACTCGTCAAGGATCATCTGGCTCAGCGCGATGACGTTCTTGGCCTTGTTGCGCCAGAGCCCGATCGTCTTGATATGCTCTTCGACGCCCTTGAGGCCGAGGGCGAGCATTTTTTCAGGCGTGTCGGCGACTTTGAACAAGCCTTTGGTGGCTTTGTTGACGCCGACATCGGTGGCTTGAGCGGACAGAGCCACAGCCACCACCAAAGTGTATGGATTGACGAATTCCAGCTCGGTGCGCGGATTTGGGCGCTCCTTGGCCAGCTCGGCATAAAGCTCAGCGGCTTTTTCCTTGCCGAACGTCCGAGGGGCGCGTTTGCGTTTGGGCTTGGTTGAGGTCGTGGGCATGCGGATTACCTAGTGCAGACTTGGCCGACTGGAAATCTGAATCTTGCGGCGCACTGCCGCGCTTGCCGACGCCGCGAATTTTTGACCTATACTTCTAATCATGCAGCCGACGACAGAGACCATTTATTTTGATGCGACCCTGACGCCAAACCGATCGCTCAGTCCGCGCGCTTTTACCATTGTCATGGCTATCGTGGCAGGGATGAGCTTTGTTGCGGGCCTGGCCTTTGTGTCTATGGGGGCATTTCCGGTGATTGGATTTTTCGGACTCGACGCCTTGGCAATCTGGCTTGCTTTTCGATGGAGTTTTCGAAAGTTGAAACAGGAAACGCGTGTGCGGGTCACGGCTGAACAAATTGAGCTCATGCATTCCTTACCCGGCAAAGCGCCGAAGCTGGCACAAATGCCAACGGCCTTCACGCGTGTCAGTCTCGAATTCCCAGAACGCCGGCCCAGCGAGTTGAAACTGTCTCATGCCGACAAGGCCTGGGTGATTGGGCGCTTTCTCACACCGGGTGAGCGCAAAAGCCTGAAACAGGCGCTCGAAACGGCGATCTGGAAGGCGCAGAATGAACGCTATCCCGCCTAAAAAATGAAAAAAGTGACGCATGCGTCATGGTTTTTTCATTTTAAATATGTTACGCTGACGCGAACGTCATGATTGCGGCGGACAAGACCGCATTTACGGAGGCACAGATGGCAGACACGCTGACGAAAATTCCACACAATCTCGAGCGCCCGAAAATCACGCCGCGCGCGCCACTTCACCCTGGATATTTGGAATTTGGGGCCCCGCTGCCGGACATGTCGACCATCCCGCTCGACGAAATGAATCTGGTGGATCCAGAGATTTGGCGCAGAGGCGCATATTGGGAGCTGTTCAAGCGCATGCGGGACGAAGATCCATTGCATTGGACCGAAGATAGTTTCGTCGGCGGTTTCTGGTCGGTGACGCGCTATGAAGACGTGATGAAGATCGACATTGATCATAAGCGCTTCTCATCCAGCTGGGAGCATGGTGGCATTGTCCTGGGTGAGCCGATGGAAGATTTCGAACTTCCAATGTTCATTGCTATGGATGAGCCCCGCCATTCGGAACAGCGTAAGACGGTTCAGCCTGCGGTTGCCCCGAATATGCTGAAAGAGTTTGAGCCTCTCATCCGCCAGCGCACCAAGCAGATCCTCGACCAAGTGCCCGTCGGTGAACCGTTTGATTGGGTCGACACGGTCTCAATTGAGCTGACCACGATGATGCTGGCCACTTTGTTCGACTTCCCATTCGAGCAGCGCCGCAAACTCACGCGCTGGTCCGACGTCACTACGAACCGTGAAAATCCCGATATCTGCCCCGGCGGCGAAGAGCAGTGGAAACAAGAGCTTCTCGAATGCCTCACCGCTTTCATGGGCATGTACGAACAGCGTAAGCAAGAGCCGCTCAAAAACGACCTGATTAGTCTCCTTGCGCATGGCGAAAAGACCAAGAATTTGGCGCCAATGGAACTGCTCGGCAATGTCATTCTGCTCATCGTTGGTGGCAATGACACGACGCGGAACTCGATGACGGCCTCGGTCTATGCGTTGAACAAGTTCCCGGAAGAATATGCCAAGCTGAAAGCCGACCCGTCTTTGATCCCGAACATGGTGTCCGAAGTCATCCGCTGGCAGACGCCGCTCGCCTTCATGCGCCGCACGGCGCTGGAAGATGTCGAAATGCACGGCAAGACGATCAAGAAAGGCGATCAGATCGCGATGTGGTATGTTTCTGGCAACCGTGATGAGCGATTCTGGGAAGAAGACCCCAACCAACTGATCATCGACCGCAAACAGGCGCGCAATCACCTGTCCTTCGGGTTCGGAATCCACCGCTGTGTTGGCAACCGTCTCGGCGAACTTCAACTGCGCATTCTCTGGGAAGAGATTATGGAGCGATTCAGCCATGTCGAAGTCTTGGACGAACCAAGCTTGACCTCAGGCGCCTTCGTCAAAGGCTACACCTGGATGCCAGTGATCTGCCACCCGAAATAAGGGGTGACTTGTGCGTGGCCCCCGGTTGAAACATGGGGGCCAGCTTCAAGGCAAAGGCGTATACAATCTTGCGTCGCTCATCCCCGCGCAGGCGGGGATCCCTTTTTAGTTTGATCGCCCTCACCGCACCAGATCCCCGCCTGCGCGGGGATGAACAAGAACAGAGAGCGCTAATCCTCGTCCGGCTCAACAAGTCCGGACAAGAACCGACGACCGCCATCGAGCGTAATTGCTTCGCCGGTGATAATCGCGCTGTTTGGGCTTGCCAGGAAAGAGGCTGTTTCTGCAATTTCTTCCGCCAATGATGGGCGGCCCATGGGCGTTCGGTCCTTCAGCCAGGGTTCGCGGCCCTCGGCGCGCGGGCGCAAGGCGATAATCGCATTGACGCGCACCGCTTCAGGCGCAAGTTCAATCGCGGCGGCTTTGACGATTCCCATGATGGCATGCTGAGACACGCTCTCACTGAACCAGCCAGGTTGCGCCATACTCGCTCCAAGCGAGAGAACAAAAGTAAATGTTCCCGTCTGGCGGGAGCGATCAGCGGCGTTCTCTGTCTCCGGGCGTTCGGCAATCAATTCCGGGGTAAACACACGCAAGGCCTGCACGGCGCCGCGTGCGGTTTTCATCAAGACACCTTCAAAATCTTCCATATCGAGGTCCATCAACCGATCCGCGTCTGGCAGAGGCGGGATGCA
This sequence comes from Hyphomonadaceae bacterium, assembly GCA_024743315.1. Taxonomy (GTDB): domain Bacteria; phylum Pseudomonadota; class Alphaproteobacteria; order Caulobacterales; family Hyphomonadaceae; genus Henriciella. Next base: position 405,767 of record JANSWU010000001.1, on the reverse strand, counting down.
CACAACATTGTCGACAAAATTGTAGGTTTCCAAAGCCGCAGCCATGGCATTTCGCAAGCCCAGCTTGGTGTGCACGGCCCCATGATGATAGGCGATCTTGTCTCCGGTCGTTTTTTCAAGTTCGTCCAGGAGCTTGCGATCAGGGTCGACGACGAGGACCGCATGACCCGCCTCAAGAAATCGCCGTGCGACAGCGTCGCCCACGGTTTGTCCGAGCCCGATAATAAGGGTGACTGGTTTATCCATGGCCTTGGCTCCCGCCCGCTCAAATTGTGGCTGACGGGGCCTTGGCCGGGCCGATCAGCGCCTAACTGGCGCGCAGCATACCAATTTCTTCTTTAAGCCTAAGTTTCTGTCGTTTGAGATCTTTGAGTGTAATATCATCGCTGGCCGGTCGTTTTTGTTCTTCGTGAATTTTCTGATCGATTTGGGCGTGGCGTTTGGTGAGCTCTTCGATCCGACCTTGCAGTGACATAGGCACACTCCTTCTTGCTGAAATGATCTCTGTGTCTTTATGGACACAGATAACCATAGGTTGAGGGTTGAGTCACGTATCGGACCCGCGGAATCGAAAATTTGAAAAATTCTTGCGTCCGGGGAAATCAGCGCGCCCGCTTTTTTTCGCTTTTCCGGCGAAACATGGTTTCATCTGCCTCTGCGATCAGACTGGCGGCATCCCGACCGCGGCGCCACAAAACGGTTCCACAAGACGCGCCGAGTTGAACCGGTTCTAGCTGGTCGTCTTCGGCGTCGCGAACCGTCAGGGCGCCAATGATCGATTCCAGATTTGATGCCTTGGTCTGGCCGATTTCGTAATCGGCATGTGTCAGAGCAATACCGAACTCATCGCCGCCCAAACGCCCGACAATGTCGCTCTGGCGGACATTATCGAGCAGAGTTTGCGCCACATGCTGGATGACTTTATCCCCGGTGGCATGCCCAAAACGGTCATTGATCAGCTTGAACCGGTCCAAGTCGATGAAAATCAGGCATAAGGGCATGCCATAGCGTTCCGCCAATGCAATCTCGCGCGACAGCTCACGTTCGAAGGCCCGGCGATTGAAGATTGGACAAAGCGTGTCGCGATCCGCCAGCGCTGCCGCCTTTTCAAGCTCATCCTGCGAACGTGCCAGGTGTTCCCTTAAGTTCAGCACTTCGCCAGCCAAGGCTTCTATGGCGGCGCGAATGTGATTGGGCAGGGTCGCTGTGTCGATTCCGATCGCCGAAATCAAGTCTCGTCGGGCGGCGGAGCGCGCCGCATAGAGTTCCTGTTCGGACAAGTGATCCAGCGACTCAGCCATGCTTCGGAGTTTACTTGAACCTGGCTGTATTGCCCAGAGCACAAGGAGTTGACGCGGCAAGCAAGATTTTTATGTTGCGCGCTTTGAAACGGGGGAGCCAATGGCCCTGACCTCGAACAGTGATACGCCGGTTGTCGGCGTCATCATGGGCAGCCAATCTGATTGGCCGATCATGGGAAAAGCTTGCGAGCTCCTGGACCAGCTTGGCGTGGCCTTCGAAGCGCGGATTGTCTCTGCGCATCGTACACCGGAACGATTGGTGGATTATGCAAAAGGTGCCAAGGCGCGCGGCCTGAAAGTGATCATCGCAGGGGCGGGCGGAGCGGCGCATTTGCCCGGCATGGCCGCCTCGATGACGCCGCTACCTGTGCTCGGGGTTCCGGTCCAATCACGCGCCTTGAATGGCATCGATAGCCTGCTTTCAATCGCTCAAATGCCAAAAGGAGTGCCGGTCGGCACGCTTGCCATCGGCGAAGCCGGCGCCGCCAATGCTGGCCTCCTCGCGGCCTCGATCATTGCCCTTGAAAATGCCGATGTGGCCCAGAAACTGGAGGCCTACCGCGCCGCTCAGACCGCCTCGGTGCAAGAGACTCCGACAGCATGAGCGCGCTGAAAGCCGGCGCGACGATTGGTATTCTAGGCGGCGGTCAGCTTGGGCGAATGCTCGGCGGCGCCGCAGCGACACTCGGCTTTGACGTCTCGATCTATTGCCCCGAAAAGGATTGCCCGGCCTCGCGCGTCGCGTCCCAGCATTGCATTGCGGAGTACACCGATATCGACGCCTTGTTGGGCTGGGCTGCCACTTGTGACGCAATCACCTATGAGTTTGAGAATGTTCCGGTCGAAGCCGCGCGGGCCTTGATCGAAGCGGGCCATTTGGTGCGACCGGGTGCGAAACCGCTTGAAGTGTCGCAAGATCGCCTGGTTGAGAAGTCTTTCTTGCGCGCGTGCGGCATTGCCACTGCGGATTTTGCCGAAGTGAACGTGGCGATGGATATTGCCGAGCCGATCAAAGCGTTTGGCGGGCAGGGGATCTTGAAGACTCGCCGCGATGGCTATGACGGCAAAGGTCAGGCCCGACTTGAAGCCGGCGACGATTACGAGGCCGCGCACAAAGCCCTGAAACACGCGCCTTGCATCCTGGAAGCGATGGTCCCTTTTGAGCGCGAGGTGTCCATCATCATCGCCCGCGATCGCAATGGCGAAGCCATCTGTTTCGACGTGCCGCGCAATGAACATGTGAATGGCATTCTCAAACGCTCCGTGGTCCCAAGTGGGTTATCGGATGAGGTTGCGTTGCGTGCGGCTGAGTCTGCGAAATCGCTGGCGGCGGCATTGGATTATGTCGGCGTCTTGGCGCTGGAATTCTTCGTTTTGGAAGATGGGACCTTGCTCGCTAACGAGTTTGCCCCGCGCGTACATAATTCCGGGCATTGGACCCCTGAAGCCTGCGCCACCGGGCAATTCGAGCAGCACATGCGCGCCGTTGCCGGCTGGCCGCTTGGCCCGGTGACGCGCTTTCATGATGTCGAAATGCTGAATTTGCTCGGCGAGGAAGCCTTAGTGCCGCCCGAGGTTCTGGCCGCTGATGGCGTGCTCACGCTGTACGGGAAGCGCGATGCAAAACCGGGTCGGAAAATGGGGCATCTGGTCAGGCGGCGGCCTTAAACACAAGCCGGCGATATCCAAGAAACGATAACAGGGTGACGGCACCAATCGCGAGCACCAGAGCGATCAAGGGTGATAGCGTTGGGATCGCGAGCAACAGCCCAACATAAATGGCGTAATTCAGGATCGCAGCAATCACGGCCACTGTGAAATAGCGAAAACCCTCTTCGGCCTCGCTGGTTCCACTTGCGCCGAACGTCAAAGCGCGGTTGAGCCGCCAGGTCACCATCATTGCCAGGGCAATTGCAAAGGCCCGTGCGGTAAACGGGTCAATGCCGCGATGGATCAGGGTCAGCGTAAAACCGGAATCGACCACGAAGCCGAGGGTGCCCACAAGGGCGAAACGGCCGAATTGTGAGAGCGCGAACGAACGCATGCGGGTCGCCTTTCTCGGTTCTCAGTCATGATTATCGCTACGAAGCTTAAGAGGCGGTGAGGATTCGGTCGCAAACCCCTAATGGCGCTTTTACGATTGTGACTTGCGCTGTCAGTTCCGCGAGACAGAACCGCGCACCACGTTGACCGGCAAACCGGTTTGCGCCAAAGGAGGCCATGACGAAACTTGATAATCCAAAAAACATAATAGACGAATTGGATCGGCTGTATGCGCAGTCGGTCGAAGCCTTATCGAGCGCCCTGCAAGACTATTTGCGCGAGGGCAAAACACCAGATCCCGAGATCCGCGCCAAAGGCGCGTTTTGTTATCCGGAATTGGTCATCCATTACAATCCGGACGGCCCTCCACCGCCGATCTCCCGGGCGTTTGGCAAAATGTCGGAAGCCGGGACCTATTCAACGACCATCACCCAGCCGCATTTCTTCCGGCACTATCTGAAGGAACAGTTGGTTCCTTTGATGCGCGACTATGATGTCCAAGTCACCGTTCGGCGATCCGCTATGGAGATCCCATATGCCTATGTCTGGGACCAGGGACAGGCGGATGGACTTGATGAAATCAACCCGGCTGAACTGGCCAAGTGGTTCCCCGCCCCACAACTCGCCGACATTGGCGATGAGATCGCCGATGGCGAGCTGTTCGAACCCTATTCGGATCGCCCATTGGCGCTGTTTGATGCGCCGCGCACGGACTTTTCTCTGAAGCGTCTCGCCCATTATACCGGCACTCCAGCGGCGCATTTTCAACGCTATTTGCTGTTCACCAATTATCACCGTTATGTCGATGCCTTTGTCGATTGGGGGCTGGATCAGCTCAGCCAGGGCGGACGCTACAAGAAGCTCTCGGTTGCTGGCGGCCTGGTGGTCGACAAGGACACCAAGGATGCGCGCGATCTGATCAGCAACGCGCCGTGGCGGCGGTTTCAGATGCCAGCCTATCATCTCACGGCCGAGGATGGTGCGGGCATTACGTTGGTGAATATTGGCGTCGGCCCGTCCAATGCAAAAACCATTACGGACCATTTGGCGGTGCTCAGACCCGAATGCTGGATCATGGTCGGGCATTGCGGCGGCTTGCGCCACAGTCAGTCGATTGGGGATTACGTTTTGGCGCATGCCTATTTGCGCGATGATCATGTGCTCGATGAGGTGCTGTCGCCGGATATTCCTATCCCGCCGATCGCCGAAGTTCAGGTCGCTTTGCAGGAGGCATCCGCCGAAGTCACCGGTGAAACCGGAGAAGCCTTGAAGCGTCGCCTTCGGACCGGCACGGTGGTCACCACGGATGATCGTAATTGGGAGCTGCGCTTTTCCGACAGCGCTCGGCGCTTCAACCAGTCGCGGGCGATTGCGATTGATATGGAAAGTGCGACGATTGCGGCGAATGGGTTCCGTTTGCGGGTGCCTTATGGCGTCTTGCTGTGTGTCTCTGACAAACCGCTGCACGGGGAAATCAAACTACCCGGCGCGGCCAATAAGTTTTACGAAAAGTCGATCGGCCAGCATTTGCAAATCGGTGTCGCGACCCTCGAAAAATTGGCAAGCGGCGACGCCAAGCTACATAGCCGGAAGCTGCGCGCGTTCGACGAACCGCCGTTCCGATAGAGGTTCTGATGCAAGACCGAGTTAAATCCTTCGACAATATCCGGAATTTTCGTGATTTTGGCGCTTATGATGGCGCCGGGGGGCGAAAGGTGCGGAGCGGTATTCTGTTTCGGTCCGCCCAATTTGGCGAAGCCAGTAGGGCGGATCTGGACGCCCTGGAAACCTATCGGATCAAGGTTCAGGCGGACCTGCGTCGCCCGGATGAGCGCGAACGTCACGGCCATCGCTGGCCGGTCCAAGGCGTCCAGGTTCTGTCCAGCGACAAAGGCTCTGCGACCCAGGCGCCGCATGTGCGCTTTTTGTCCGAAGTCGCCGTGGACGCGCCAAAAGCGCATGGCTGGATGGTCGAATATTATCGCGATGCCCCGTTTAAGGTCCAGCATGTCGAAACATTTTCCGCCTGGTTTAAAGCGCTTGGGCAGCTTGAAGAGGGCGCAGCTGCGGTCGTCAATTGCGCTGCGGGGAAGGATCGGACCGGCATCCTGTGCGCCCTGACCCATCATGTCCTCGGCGTCGAACGAGAGGCCATTTTCGCCGATTATGAGCTGACCAATAGCGCCGCGAATGTCGCTGAACGCCTGCCGGAAATGGCACGTATGTTCAATCAGCATATTGGCAAAGACTATGATGACGACGTCTACCACCCTTTTGTTGGGGTGGATGCAAGTTTCCTGGAAGCGGCAATGGACAGCATTGTTGCGCAATCAGGGTCGCTCGACACCTATTTGAGCGATACCCTTGGCGTCGGCGCGACAGAACGCGATCAGTTACGCGCCGCCTTGTTGGATTAGGCCAAGCCGCCTCATCAAACTTTTCGTGAGGCACTTGTTTTTGCGTGTCTTTCCGGCGTATCGGGGCGCATGACTGATACTGTACGCCTTTGCGCCGTTCAGGCCGCGCCTGCGCTTTTTGACAAGCAAGCCAGCCTCGACATCGCCCTCAACTGGATTGAGGACGCCGCCAAGGAAAAACCAGACATAATCGCGTTCGGCGAGGCCTGGTTGCCAGGCTATCCTTTTTTCATCGACAGCCCTTTGTCGGACACCTGGTGGCAGGCTGCGGGCGAGCTGCTCAAAAATGGCGTGCGTCTGGATGGACCAGAAGTCGAGGCGTTGGGCAAAGCTGCCAAACGCGCCAAGGCAGATATTGTTATTGGAGTGAACGAGCTCGATCCGCAAACCGAAGCAACGCTCTATTGCACCATGTTGACAATAGGTCGGGACGGCACCTTGCTCAATCGCCATCGCAAGCTGAAACCAACCCATCATGAGCGCTCGGTGTGGGGCGACGGCGATGCCAAAGGACTAAACCCTGTGGCGCGTGACTGGGGCCGATTATCAACGTTGAATTGCTGGGAGCACAATGCCGTGCTGCCAGGCTATGCATTGATGGCGCAAGGTGTCGATGTCCATGTTGCGGCCTGGCCGGGGCGTGAACCCGAACAGGCCCCCAGCCAACCGGTTTGGGCCCGCCAACTTCTGTTGAGTCGCGCCTTTGCCAGCCAGGCAGGGGCTTGGGTCATTTGCTCGGCAGGGCTGCGCCTGCAAGCGCATGTGCCGGAGCGCTTTCAATCCTTGTACGAGTTCGACCATAATGGCGGGTCGGCGATCATTGATCCGCGCGGCGAGCTTGTTGCCGGCCTTCTATCGGATGAGGAAGGAATTCTCATCGCTGATGCCGACCTTGCTTTGGCTCGCGCCTGCAAGGTGGCGAGTGATCCGGCCGGTCATTATTCGCGGCCAGATCTGTTCAAGCTGGAAGTCGATGGCCGGGAAGTCTATCCCGGCGATCGCGGCTAGGTTTCGCTGAGCTGATTGGCCAGTTTCTTGGCAAAACGACGCGAGGCCCGATTGGCGTCGCTCCATGTGGCGTTGCCGAAGACGTCCCGAATATTGTTTTCAAACCAGCCATATTCTTGCGTCGCGATGACATTGCCATCTATGTCATAGGCGGTTCCGGTCAGCTTCATCCCGCCGAGCGAGATCGAGCGCAGTGGATCGAGACCAGGTCGGTCGGACAGCTGTTGCAAGGTTGGTCGATTTGGTTTGGCGTCCACGATCATGATGTCGACCCGGGCAGGATCAACACCAGCACGTTCAAATGCCTTTGTCAGATCGTCGACAATGTCTTCCGTCAGGGCTTCGCCTTCACGTTCGCCATAATTGTCCGCCAGCTCTTCGGCGAAGTCATCACTAAAGGAAACAGCGACTTCAGTTGCCGAGGCGATCGGTAAAAGGGCCAAGGCCCCAAGTGCGGCAAATGTTGTTTTCATAGACGTCAAGCTCCTTTTTCTAAACAGAACAGGACGGAATATAGATCAATATTCCGTCCTGTTCCAATCACGGCTCCGGGAGCCGTAGATTAAATCGTGTCCACAAACACGATTTCGGCGTCTTCGAGCCCTTTCAATGTGAGCGTCGCCGCACCGGTAATCGCGGCCCCGTCGCGGGCATGAAGCACCTCGCCATTCAGCTCAACCGAGCCTGCAGCCAGGACCAGATAGCCATAGCGCCCGGCTTTGACTTCATAGTCGAGCTGCTCGCCAGCTTTCAGCGTCGCGCCGAGGACGGCGGCATCCTGACGGATCGGCAGCGCGTCTGCATCACCGCGACCGCTGGCCAAAGTCGCCCATTCCCCAGACCGGTCTGCCTTTGGGAAGGCTTTCGCGCCCCAATCTGGATTGCCGCCAGTTTGAGCGGGCTCGATCCAGAGCTGGAAGATGGTCGTATTCTCATCTTCTGCGTTCCACTCCGAGTGCTGTACGCCATTGCCGGCGCTCATGACCTGGACGTCACCGGCTTGTGTGCGGCCTTTATTGCCCATGGAATCTTGGTGCGTGATTGCCCCGGATCGGACATAGGTAATGATTTCCATGTCGCGGTGACCATGTGGCGGGAAGCCGGTTTGCGGCTGGATTGTATCATCATTCCAGACCCGCAGCTTGCCATGGCCCATGCGGGCCGGGTCGTAATAATGCGAGAAAGAGAAATGATAATGGGCATTCAGCCATTCATTTTGAAAAGCTCCGAGGTCGGAAAAGCGTCTGATCTCAATCATGATCACCTCCTATGAGTTGCGTTGCTCCCAAAATGGCATGTCGCCGTGAAATCGGTAGAGCCGGGCGAATGAATTCAATTATGCAATTCCTGAATGGATCAAGCCGCAAATAAAAAACCCCGCCACGAAGGCGGGGTTTTCACTCTCAAGGGGAGACCTGTGCGTTGGGTCCCAGGGAGGAGAGATTTGGTCTTGTCCTAGCGAATGCGAACGGAGGCACCGCTGGATTTGTCAGTGGTGACATCGCTGGGATTACCACTGACCGAGATCGAAGAGCCACTCGATGCGTCAACGTCGACTTTCTTGGACGCAAAGACGCGAATTGAAGAGCCACTTGAAGCATCAACGTTGGCGTTTTCGCACTCAAGCTTATCGAGGGAGATGCTTGAACCGGAGGACGCGTCCAAGGTCAGCGTGCTGCAAGCGCCTTCCATGGACAAGGACGACCCGCTCGAAGCATCGACGCTGAGATTACCGGCGACAACATTGCCTTGGAATGAAGAGCCAGATGACGCGTCGACCGAGGTCAGGTTTGGCGAAGACGCGTAAACCGTGATCTGTGGTCCATAGCGGCCCCATCGGCTGTTCTTCTTCTTTTTCGCGATCAGCGTGTCTCCAGAGACTTTGATGTCGATCTGATCCCAGCTCCCGCGCTTTAGGGTGGCTGTAACCGCCGCATTCGGGTCCTGAGTGTAGACCATGGCGATACCGCTGCCGACTTCGACTTTGTTGAAGTTCTTAGTGCCGAAGTCGCGGGTTTCAGGCTCGGTGACGCCTGTATACTCGCCGCGCTTCTCAACCCACCGGTTCTGCGCTTCGGCGCGGCGTTCCGCACGTTCCATATCGCGTTCAGCGCGGGCTTCTGCACGCTCCGCCATGGCTTCAGCGCGCTCGGCTTCGGCCTCGGCACGTTCGACCATCAGCTCGATCTGGCTTTCCCAGCGCTCAGACTGTGCATCCGCCCAGGCTTCGATCCGCGGCTCCATCTGTTCGCTCCAGGCTTCTGCGCGCTCTTCGACCATTTCGCCCCAGGCTTCCATTTCTTCGCCCCAGGCTTCCATTTTGGCTTCCCACTCGGCGAACTCAGGGCTGTCTTCCATGGCTTGGAGTTTCTCCGTGTCGAACTCCATGTGGAAACTGTTGCCATTCTGCTCGAACTTCATGCCTTCAAAGCCAGGCATAGCGGGCATTGGCGGCATGGGGGGCAGGTCTGCCATCTCGAATGCGAAGGTTTCGCCGTCAACGGTCACGGCAAAGGCAAAATCCTGGTCGCCGTCAAAGACAAAGACATTCTCATTGTCCGTTTCGGCTTCCGCTTGCGGGGCGCCATCGAGTTCCTGCGCAACGGAGCTGGTGCAAGATGCCGTGGCAAAGATTGCGCCAGCACCAAGGGTGACGGCGAGGGCGCCTCCCATCAAACGGCTGCGGAGAGAAGGGGTAGGGTGCGTCATCATTATTAGTCTTTCTTTTATGGGATGAGCGAGGGTGAGGCTCGCCGCAGCGATGCGACGGTCCGAGGGGCGGGCAAGGCGGGCAGCCTTGACCAGGGTTCGGCCATAAGCGGCCGGGGAGAGTTTTGCCTGTGCGATCACGTCGGCATCACAAGCGGCTTCCTGATCCGTGCGGAATGCGCGCAAGGCCGTGTAAGCCATTGGATTGAACCATTGCGTTGCGGCGACGATGCGAGCGGCTTGGAAAGCCCAAAGATCGCGGCGCTTAAGGTGCATCAGTTCGTGCACCAGGGCATCGCGGCGCTCTGCGGCGTCATAATCCTCTTCGAACCACATAGGTAGAAGAATGACCGGATTTTTCAGTCCGGTGACGAGCGGTCCGCTACAGAGCAGGCTCGCCCGGACGTCTGGCACCCGCTTGATGCCGAGTTGTTTTGCAATCCGATGTGTTTCAGCCACGGTTTCAGGATTGGCTGGCTCAGAGTCCGCTTCGATCAAAGACAGGAACTGGCGCTGCTGATGGACCGAGCGTCCAAGCCAGAGGACCACCCCGACGAGCCAGACGCACGTCAGGATCAGGGGAGCCTGGGCCAGGGTGGCCTCTAGCAAGCTTGTGCCAGATGGTGCAGCCGTTCCCGGTGCAGCCATCATTGTGAACTCTCGGGTTACCGTCTCGAGCGCAGCTGGCGTCGATTCCGCAGGTGGCACCATCGTGATGGTTCCGATCTCAGCCGCCGGTACATATTCGGTTGGTAGCGGTTCAAACTCGGTTGCGGTTGGGCGGTTAAAGCCGAGCAATCCCGCTAATGACCAATTGCCAGGAAGCGGCGGCATGACAAAGCGCGCCAGCGGCAACGCCCAGAGCAAATAAGCGGCCTTCGCGCCATAGCGTTTGGCGAAGGGCTTACGGATGACCAGGACAAACAAGACCAACACGCCAACGGCGAGCGTTGTCAGGGTCGCTTCTTGGATCAGTGGGTGGAATTCAGTCCAGCTCATTGCTTCAGTCTCCCCAACAAAGCTTCGAGTTCTTCGATATCATCTTCGCTGAGCCCGCGGGCATCAGCCAATTGTGCCACCAGAGGCGCAGCACGTCCGCCAAACAGCTTATCAATCAACTGTCCAGCTTCTTTCTTTTGGTAATCACGCTTGGCGATCAGTGGCCGGTAAAGATAGCGCCGACCTTCGGCAATCGTATCAAGCGCCCCTTTCTCAACCAGGCGAGACAGCAGGGTCTTGACCGTACGTGGGCTCCAGTCCTGTTCGCCATCGAGTGCGTCGACAATTTCAGACGACCCAATGCCTGGCCGCTTCCACAGCACTTTCATGATTTCAAGCTCAGCAGGAGTGATTTGCAGACTCATCATCTCACCTTTTGACTACAATTGTGGTCAATAACGGTGACTACAAGTGTGGTCAATAGGGGAATTGTGACTCTTTTGTTATTTTTTGAGGGTCAAATTATGCGCGTTGAGCGTCGGATGAGGGATATTCTTGTGCCTCAGCCTCAAAGCCCACGGTTTCGGCAACAATGTAAAGCGGCCGCGCTTTCACTTCGGTGAATATCCGGCCGAGATATTCGCCGATAACGCCAATCCCGATCAGGGAAATCCCGTTGAAAAACAGGATCACACTCATCAGGGACGCATAGCCCGGCACATCGAGGCCAAAAATCATCGTCTTCGCGACCGTCCAGACCAGATAGGCCATGGCAAACAGCGATACGCCAAAGCCGAGATAGGACCAGATCCGCAGCGGCAATGAAGAAAACGACGTGATCCCATCCAGTGCGAAATTCCAGAGCTTCCAATAATTCCACTTGGTCTCGCCGGCGCTGCGCGCTTCGCGATCATATTCGACATATTCAGGCTCATAGCCGATCCAGGCAAACAGGCCTTTCATGAAGCGCGAACGCTCCGGCAGTTGTTTGATCGCGTCGACCACGACCCGATCCATTAAGCGAAAATCGCCGACATTCTGAGGGATCTTGGGATCTGTCAGCTTTGAAAACAGCCAATAGGCGCCATTCGCGGTGACACGCTTGAGCCAGCCATCCGACGAGCGGTCTTTGCGCTTGGCTAACACGACCTTGGCGCCGGCGCGCCACTTAGCGATCATCATCGGAATGACTTCCGGGGGATCCTGCAGGTCTGCATCAATCGGAATGATGGCATCGCCGGAAGCATGATCGAGCCCGGCTGAAAGGGCGATCTCTTTGCCGAAATTTCGCGACAAGTTGACGATCTTGATGCGTGGATCGGCGCTGGCGGCCGTGCGCAATCGGGCTAGCGTGAAATCCTGGCTGCCATCATTGACGCAGACAATTTCATAAGACGGCGTGACGGTTTGGAGGACACGCTGCAACCGCCCGAAAAAGCCATCCAACGCGGCCTCTTCATTATACATCGGAACGACGATGGAAAGCGTGGTCACAGCCAAACTCCTGGAAACATAACAGCACTCTTAAGGCAGAGAAGTTGCTAAAGCCTTGTTGGCGCGAGCGGACCGGCAGTTTAGGGACAGCCAATCACGGCTGAAATCCAGGAGTTCTGAATGTCACTTACCGTTCGCCGGCTCTCCCGGGTGCACAAGATTGTCGGGCTTGTGGTCGGGGCTCAACTCCTGTTCTGGACCATTAGCGGCGTGTTTTTCACGCTGTTCCCGATTGAAACCATTCGCGGTGACCCGTGGCGTCCGACGGTTGAGCATGGCGCACTGGAACAAATGGAATTCAGCGTTTCAGCGAGCGATGTGATTGCGGCGACAGAGCATCCTGTTGAGCATTTGGAGCTCAAAGCTTTTTTGGATCAACCATTCTGGATGGTCACCACCGAAGCCGGGCGGCAAATGATTGACGCGCGAACCGCCGAGGTTCGCTCGCCCCTGGCCCGAACAGAGATTGATAGGCTCATCGAGCGGTTTGGCGACCGACCAAACGGATTGGGTGAGCTGACCGTGGTCTATATGATCTCTGAGAACCCCTTGCGCGAATATGGCGGCCCGCTGCCGGCCTGGGTGGTTGAGTATGAACCTCGCAAACAACGCATCTACATCGATGCCACATCAGGCGAGGTGCACACTGTGCGCACCACACGCTGGCGAATCTTCGATGTCCTGTGGCGTTTTCACATCATGGATATCACTGGCGAGGATCGGTTTGACAGCTGGTGGCTGAAACTGTTCGCCTTTTTAGGGCTGACCATGGTGTTGAGCGGGCTTGTGCTGATCATTGACCGCGCCCGAAAAGGGCGCCTGCTCGGCTAGGCCTCTTCGGACTTTTTCGCTTTGACCATCTCGACCTTGAGCGTCGATCCCGGTGTGATCAGCACGTCCTCATGGCGCAGTGGAATGTCGATGCCGGCTTCGCGGAACCGGTCCCAGATATTCAGCATGACGGCCGAGGAGACGTTCGAGACCCCATTTTCCGGGTCATTGATCCAGAACCGCACTTCGATTTCGATCGCTTCATCGCCAAATTCCATGACCAGACATTTTGGCGCCGGGCGGGCCAGCACCCGATCGGTCTGCATCGCGCCTTGTTCAACCAGGGCAACCGCTTCGCGCAGATCGGTCTCGTATTCGACGCGCAGACGGCGTTTGACGCGCACTTCCTTGTTTGAGTACGACCAGTTCACCACCTTGTCTGTGATCAGCATTTCGTTCGGGATCAGGTGTTCTTTGCCATCCCGTGTGATCACCGAGGCATAACGCAGACCGAGTGATTTCACGACGCCATAGGTCTCGTCCACTTCGATCACATCGTCCGGTTTGATCGAGCGGTCTGTAAGCAGGATCACGCCGGAGATGAAATTGGCGACGATTTGCTGCATGCCAAAGCCGAGACCGACCCCGATCGCGCCCCCCAGCACGGCGAGACCGGACAAAGGGATGCCCAATCCTGCCATCGCAAGCAGGGCCGCGCCAAAAAACAGGCCGACCTGAACCGCATTGCCCATGAGTATGCGCAAGGAGGGCTCGACTTGTGGTAATTCGTCGACGCGGGTTTTGAGCTTTTTTGCCAGCCAGTTTGCCGCGAACATGAACAAGGCGACGGTCGCGATCGCCTGAACAACAAAGACGGGGCTGATGATACGGTCGCCAAAAGGGGGACCAATACTGTTCAACCACGTCATTACTTCGTCGAGCACGCCAAAGGCATAGAGGGCGGCGAAGATCCAGATCACCCAGCCGGCAGGCTTCCGGAAGCCTTCTGGCAGGAAGGCGGTAACCAGCCGGATCAGCAGCCAAGCGAGGGAAAGCGATGACGCGATACGCACTAAGGCGCTGTCCATCTCGGCCCCAGCCATCGCGGCCTGCGCGGCATAGAGCAAGGCGGCCCAAAGGCCCGGTCGGACCAGGCGGGGCAGGGTCTCTTTGACGAGATTTTGGATATTCTCTGGCAAACGCGCGACGCCAGCATTGACCAAATCCCGCGCGCGCGGCGCAAACATGGCGCCAATCAGAAGCGCTCCAATAATCGCCGCGAGCTGCCAAAGAATTGGCATCAGGATATCGGGGTTCAACAAATTTGCCTGCGCCCAAGACAGAGGATCCGCCAGGAGCGGATCGGCCCAGGAAAACAGCCCGGAGCCCGGTTCGGAAACAGATGGCTCGGTTGATGTTTCAGCGGATTGCATGGAGGCCTCGACTGTGGTCACAGACAGATTGTCGCCACAGACCCGCTGGCCCTCAATCGTCACGCAGCCCTCGACCTGGACTTCGCTGTCATTTTCCATCGACGATCGCCCTTTTCATCAAGCCTTGGCCGATGCAAGACTTACGCCGAGGGGATTAGCTCAGACAGGCGGATAAGGGAACACTGAGGTTGTCGCGCCGAGATCGGTGAAGCTGCCTTCCATAGCGCTAAAGCCCTGTTCGATCAGGGTTTCTGGTGTCCAGCCTTCCAAACGTGACACCGATTTCACCGGGCGCGGCTGATTGAACAGGACAACTTCATTGCCGCGCACACTGAAAATCTGGCCATTCACGTGCTTGGCACCATCGGCGCACAGCGTCACAGCCAGCTGCGCGACTTGATCGGCGCGCATGCCCGTGCGCATCCGCTCAACCCGTTTGGCGCCTTCTTCATCCTTGACCGGGATCGAGGCGATCATCCGGGTCCAGGCGAACGGCGCGATAATGTTGGAGCGGACATTCTTGCGCGCCCCTTCCATGGCGATGATCCGGGACAGGCCGGCAATGCCCATCTTGGCGGCAGCGTAATTGGCCTGGCCGATATTGCCGATCAGACCCGAAGTTGAGGTGAACAGGACGAAGCTGCCATCCTCCTGTTCGCGAAAATGCTCGACCGCCGCACGGGTGACATTAAACGAGCCGTGCAAATGGACATCGATCACGGCTTTCCAGTCATCTTCGCTCATCTTGTGAAACATGCCATCGCGCAGGATGCCGGCCGGGTTGATGATGCCGTGCAGGCCGCCAAAGGAGTCCTTGGCTTGCTCGACCATGCCTTGCACGGCGGCCATGTCTGTCACGCTTTCAGAGTTTGAAACCGCTTCGCCGCCGGCTTCACGGATTTGCTGGGCGACTTGTTCTGCCAAGCCGGCATCGCCAGAGGCTGAGCCATCATCGGTCAGCGCGCCACCCAAATCATTGACGACGATCTTGGCCCCTTCGCGGGCGGCGAGAAGCGCACACTCCTTGCCAATTCCATTGCCGCCCCCGGTGACCAGAATGACTTTTCCGTCCAACACGCCCATCGCGCCCTCCTATCTGTCTGATTTGCGGGCGAGACAGCACGGATTTTCAAGGTCGGCAAGGGTGCCGCAGGGACGGTTCGGACTAAGCTGGGGAGAGGGCCGTCAGGCTGTCACCATCGCGCTGGCTAGCAAAGGCTGCGACGTCGCTGACCGTGTAAGTCTCCTGCGTCACATCCGTGATTTTGCGATAGTCCGCGCGGGCTTCATCCTTGGTCAAAGTCACCAGCGTCCAACCATTGCCGAACGGGTCGTAAAAATCGACTTCAGGATTTGCGTCAACGAATTGCTGGCCGAGGTCGGGGACCTCTTTGATATAAAGACCCAAGCCCGGCGACGTGACCGACGTACAACCAAACTCGACGCCGCGACGCTCGCCGGTCGCATCCACCAGCGTATTGGCCCAGGCCGTATGCGTATCGCCGGTCAGGGTCACCAACCGTGCCCCGGCCTCTTCCGCACTGGCATAGAGCCGGTCTCGCGCCGCTGGAAACCCATCCCAGGCATCGAGGTTGAAGGGCAAACCAAGCTGACTGAACGGGATCAGCTGCTGGATATAACCGATATCTTGGGCGGCCTTTTGCGCATCTGTCAGGGTTTGCGTGAAGTTTGGCGGACGCACGCGTGCCATCACAATCTGATTGGCAAGCACCTGCCAGGATTTGTTTTTCTCGGTGGAATCTTTCAATTGCTCCGCAAGCCAGGTTTCTTGCGCCGCACCCAGCATGGTGCGTTCCGGATTTTGGACTTTGACCATGGTCCCGGCAGCCGCAAGCGGAACCTGTGATGCCTCTAATCCACCAATCTCGGTGAACCAGCTAATCTCGTCCGAGCGCCCAGTCAGGCGGGTTTCAAGGCACATGACCGAGGCAACATCGCCAAAATCGAACCGTCGGTATAAGGCTTCTCGCGCTTTGCCGACTTCCGGATCGCGAACTGGCATCCATTCCAGATAGGCCTGGACTGCGGCTTGTTTGCGGTCTGTCCAATTGCCTTCGCCGGCTTCAGGATTGTGGTTTTCAGCACCGGACCGATAGGAATTATTGGTGCTCTCATGATCATCCCAAGTACACAGCCAAGGCGCTGCAGCGTGGGCGGCTTGCAAGTCGGGATCGGTTTTATACTGCGCGTGCCGGGTGCGATAATCATCCAGCGTGATGATTTCCAGCGGCGGCTCGTGATTGCGGTCAATCGTCTGACCCACATCGCCGCCATAGCCATCAATGCCATACTCATAAAGATAATCACCAAGATGGATGACCGCATCGAGATCCGGCGTTTCAGCAATGTCGCGATAAACATGGAAATAACCGAACGGGAAGTTTGAGCAGGAAATGACGGCAAACTTGACTGGCTTGTCACCAGAAGCCGCAGCGGTTTTGGTGCGACCCGTCGGCGAACTGACATCGCCGGATGTGACTTTGGCGACGAAACGAAAATAGTAGACTTTATCTGGCTCCAGATCGGTCAGGTTGACCTTCACCGTATAATCGCGATCCGCCATGGCATAGTACTGACCGTAGCGGACCGGCTTCTCGAGGGCTTCATCCTCAAATACGCCGAAGCTGATGGGGATGGGCGTGCCTGGATAAGCTGCATCAGGCGTGACGCGGGTCCAGATGATGACACTGTCCGGCAGAGGATCGCCTGACGCCACACCATGGATGAAATTGGCCGTCCCTGGATAGGCTGCTCGATCATCCGGACTCACAGTGATCCGTGCTTCTGGCTCGAGCAATGGATCGCGATTGCACGCCGCCAGACCAAGAATGCTGCTGCTTGCACCAAGCAGTCCACGCCGTGTCAGCTTTCCCATATTTCAGTCTTCCTTCTTGTCGCTGCAATTGCGATTACAGCATGACCTTTCCCACCGCCTTGGTTTATACCGCCCATATGACAGAATTATCAGCTTTAGCAGGCGAAGACGATAAGGGAACCCGGCTCGACCGTTTCTTAAGTGAACGGCTGGACTCTCTTTCTCGGTCGCGGGCAAAAGCCCTGATCAAAGACGGTCGGGTCTATCAAGGGACCGGCCCAGCGCGGCAGGTTCAGAATGACCCGCGCGCGCCCGTCATACCCGGGACCGTTTACGCTTTGGATATGCCGGATCCGGTCCCCGCGATTACGGAGCCAGAGGACATCCCGCTCGATATCCTGTTCGAAGATGAGCATCTGATCCTGATCAACAAGGCGGCTGGCATGGCAGTGCATCCGGCGCCCGGAAGCTGGCAGGGCACGTTGGTCAATGCGCTGCTGCATCATTGCAAAGGGCAGCTTCCCGGCATTGGCGGAGTCGAGCGCCCGGGCATCGTGCATCGGATTGATAAGGATACGACCGGTGTCCTCGTGGTGGCGAAGACAGAGCCAGCCCATAAAGGCCTGTCCGATCTGTTTGCAGCACACGATATTGACCGGACTTATCTTGCACTCACCCGCGGCAGTCCGCGCCCCTCGGTGGGAACAGTGAAAACCGACATTGCGCGCAGTCCGCGGGATCGCAAGAAAATGGCCGTGGTCGCAGACGGAGATGGGCGGCAGGCTGTGACCCATTACAAGGCGCTAGAAACCTATGGAGAGATCAGCAAGACCGAGGCGCGGCCAGCTGCAGCCTTAATTGAGTGCAAGCTCGAAACCGGCCGTACGCATCAGATCCGGGTACATATGGCACATCTCGGTTGTTCCTTGATCGGCGATCCCGTTTATGGGCGACATCGCGGAATCAAGGCATCCGGACGTGGCCCCGCCTTTGACGAAGCCACCAGCCTGGCGCGGAAACTCACCCGCCAAGCTTTGCATGCAGCGAGTCTTGGCTTTGAGCATCCAATCTCAAAACAACCGATTTTCGTTGAAACGCCGTTGCCCGATGACATGGCAAGGGTTCGGGCAGCCCTGCAGCGGCTTTAATCAGTCTCGAACCATGGCTGGCGGCGCATTGCCGCCGCGCTTGGCGAGGAAGCCCGCAAACGCTTCTGATAGTTTCTTCACATCATTGCGCAAGCGGCCATACTTGCCGCGCAGCGTGCTATAGCTGTCGAGATCCATGCGATCCATGGCATTCAGCGCCTGTACCGATTCCGGAATATTCGGCCCGAAGGTTCGACCTTTCAGGTGCACCTCTTTGAGCTGCTTCTCGGCATTGCGCGCATATTTCGTGTTCCGGAAACGCGTGATGACAATGAAGTTTCGCGACGCAAGGTGCGGCGTCACTTGCGCTGTGACCCATTCGGTAAATTGTTTGGAACCCCAGATCGACACCGAATCGGCTAGGGTTGGGGTGATGTAATTGGTCGCAATCGAGAGACCCGCCCGTGCCACTGGCGACATATAAGGCGGTGTATCGATCAGGATGATATCGTACAGCGACTTGAGCGGTTCGAGCGCCTTCTCAAAGTGACCGGCAATGTAATTGGCAAGCCGGCTTGGCGCCATGCCTTTGGAATAGATCTTCTCTTCCAGCTCCATTTCGGTCAGGCGCAATTGTGAGTGGGAGGGCAGGATGGAAATCCAACCCATCCGTTCGTCGCGTTCCTCAGCTTTGCGTAGCTCTTCGAGCGTGACCGCATTGGGCAGGATGAGATTGCCAATATTCGGCGTCTCATTGGCCATGAATTGTTCGATTAAGTGGTGCACGCCCTTGCCTTGATCAAACGCCATTTGAAGACCGCGATCAGTGAGCAGCATCTGGCTTGAACTGGCTTGAGGATCGAGATCCACGACGAGCACATTGGCGCCATAGAAATAAGCGAGACCGTCTGCCAGCATGAGCGTGGTTGTGGATTTTCCAACGCCGCCTTTGAGATTGGCAATAGCCGCAATTGTGGCCGTCATGACTGTCCCTCTCCGAGCCGGGCCTTGTGGCACAAGACGACAAAAAGCGGAAGGGTTGTTTCGCGGTCGAACTGGATTCCGAATGTTTTCAGGCGGCACCTGACACGGCGGTGATCGGGTCGAAAATAGCCCCTCAATAAGCACGTTTCAAATTTTTCATCCCGTCAGGGGCGAGTGTGTTTGACTCTGATTTGAGCGCATGGTTTCGAAGGGGCTGATTTTGCGTGGGGCCGAGCAAAATGCGATCGACAGGATTATTCAGATTGGGGCTTTTCGCCGCGACGATGCCGCTCGTGATGATCGCGACTGCCTGCGCGGCGCCGAAGTTTGACCCGCGCGAAGGTCCACCAGACATCGCGGGCGAGTGGTATCTCACGTTTGAGAGCGACTTTGAAAAACCGCTCGATGCAATTCCCGACGATGGTTTTGCGCTGGAGTCCTATGACCAAATTGTGCCGAATTCTGACAATGCCAAATGGGAGTTTCGCCAAGGCCCGAACAAAGAAGCCTATGCTGTTGAAGAGAATGTGTTCGTTGGCGGATTAGATGACGGTGCCGACTCGGTTTTGATTCTGCGCACGTCGCAGGATCAAGATCCCGAGGGTGGTTATTCGAATCCGATGCGGACCGGTTATGTGCGAACCCGAAACTATCGAAACACCGGCCCCGACGATGAAATGCGCTTTTCTCAGCGTTATGGCTATTTCGAAGCTCGCATGATTCTCGACACGGCCCCGGGCCAATGGGGTGCGTTCTGGCTGATGCCGCACCGATCGACTTGGTGCGCAGACTCTTCAGGCCGGGATGGCACCGAAATCGATATTGTTGAAGGCTATCCGCGCACGCCGGGATCAAACAAGAATCGCAACAAGTCAGTCAATTTTGCCATCCATTATGACGGTTACAGAGCCTTTCATAAGAAACAGGTTCAGTCATTTCCGGAGGGTCGTCAGCGGCAAACCTTCTCACATTTCGACGCCTCTAATTTTCACACATACGGCTTGCTTTGGACGCCTGATAAATATGTCTGGTACATTGATGGTCAGCCTGTTTATGAAATCAACAATCCCGACCAAATCTCTCAGGTCGCAAAATACATAAAGCTGTCAACAGAGGTCGCATCCTGGTCCGGACAGATCGATCCCGACCTGTTGCCAGCAGATACTGTCATCGATTGGGTGCGTGTGTGGCAGACGGATCGCTTGGCGGAAGGCAATCCCTACATTTTTGAAGCTGAAGACCCAGCCCTCGAACGCGCACCAGGCGTCAATGCTCAACGATTGACGGCGGGCACCTGGTGTCGCGGTGTGTTCGTGAAATCGAACTCCACCGGTCGTCTTAAAGTGTCAGTGCCTGACCCTGTTCGAACCCGAGAAATCGGAATCCGGGTCAGCAATCCTGAGGATGCGGACAGTGAATTAAAACTCTTCGCCAATGGAAAGCACCTGAAGACCTGGGCGAAGATCGATCTCGATCAGATCTTCGTTTTAAAACATGCGTTCAAAGGGAAAGTTGCTGAAGAGATTGAAATTGAGTGGACGGGCGGTATTGCCATTGATCAGATATACTTGGTGCCGAGCGAGCCCGTATTTCACTAATCAAAGGCGCTGAATTCTGGCATAAGATTTGGAAGTCTAAGCAATCGACGGGGTTGGGGATCCGAGACAAAAGTCCGGCTCAGTCAATGCCCATACTCGGGGAGCAGCACGTGTCTCAGAACGAACCGGTTCGTCGGGCAGATCTGGATGAGTATCGCCGTCGCCTCGGTCCGCGCCACTTGATGGTGGAGCGCAGTATGGGCGATGAAAAAGGTCTGCTGCCACAAAGATACTCGGCCGCCTTAAAGGCTTTTTCGCAACGCCAGCGATATGATCAAATGCTGGTCTTGAGTGAAGACATGGGGTTCATCTTGGCCGGACTGTTAGCGCGCTTCGGCTGGAAAGGCAGGCTGCACATTATTGTCCATGCCGGACAGGGATCTCGGCGACGCCGCTTTTTCAAATGGACTGACGGCAAGATTGTTGAATCCTACATCGTTTTTTGTGAACGCCAGCGCCAAGTCCTTGTTGAGGAGGTTGGGATTAACTCGGCCAAAGTGCACACCCTCCTCAATCCCGTGGATACGGTTTTTTTCGATCCGGCACGTGTCGCAATGCCAGCCAGTGCGGGTGGATATGTCTTTGCGTGCGGCCTGGAGAATCGCGATTACCACACCTTGTCCAAGGCCGCGGCATTGACCGATCTTTCTTATCTTATTCAGGCGACAGGGTATTTCGTTGAGGACACAGACGGCACGGATCGGCCGGCAAATGTTGATGTGCGCAAACAGCGCGTTTCATTTGAGCGCCTGCGTGAAATGTATCATCAAAGCGCGTTCGTGGTGGTGCCGCTGAATAGCGTCGACTATGCCGCTGGCGTCAACGGTATTCTTGAAGCGATGGCGATGGGCAAAGCTGTCGTCGCCATGCAATCCCCGGGTCTTGAGGATTATTTCAGCGCAGAAGGCGTCAGGGTTGTTCCGCCGAAAGATCCACAGGCGCTGGCGGCCGCAATGACGGATCTACATGCCTCGCCAGAGCTCTGCGCGGACCTCGGTGCGAAGAATCGAGCCTGGGTGACCGCGCATTGTGAAGTTTCGGACTATGCAGATAAAGTTGCGGCCCTGATGGGCCTTCAGTCATAGCGAGATCGATCCTGTCGACAGGATCGGGACTATCGATCTGGCAAAGCCGCGTGCAGGAAATCAACGACTTCCTGATTGTCCAAAACGCGCTCAGCTTCTTTGCGAGACGTGGCGGCACTTTCGCTCCGCATCGAATGATCTTCGGCCAATGTGACGATCGCATCGGCAAAGGCCTCCGGCGTTTCCGGCAAAAGGACAAGCTCATTCAAGGCTGATTTGAAGCCCTGAACGGCGAGAGGATAGGCGACGCAAGTCATATCGAGCATCAAGTATTCGGCCACCTTGATGCTAATGCCCGTGGCCAATCGGGTCGGCGCAATTCCGATTGAATCGGCACCGCCGACGTCTTCCAGGCGCTCGACACGACCGAGCACCTTAACGCCAGGTTGGGCCCGTTCTTCATCCGTCAAGGTTTTGCCAACCGAACCCGCAATCCAAAACTCAAGGTCGGGTTTCCTGGACAAAACCAAAGGCCAAATGTCGGCGAGGAAATGCTCTAAGGCATCCGTATTGCCCGCATGCGTTGTGCCAAGATAGAGTACGCGTGGGGTGCCGGTTGATTTGGTCTCATCATAGACTGGCGGCTCAGGGCGGAGCCATACTGATTTGCTGCCGGGCACGGCGGGCTCGAATTTTGCCAACTCATTCGCTGAGGCATAAATCATCAGCTCAGCGGAGCGACACCATTCCGCCTCGCCCTCAAATGAGATCTCATACAAGTCTGGCGAGGTCCCTTTGTCGCGCCAGATCTTGCCCCGATCAGACAGCAGGTCATGCATTAAGACGCCGCGGCGCGTCGCCGTGGTCAGTCGATCCAAGACCGGGCCCATGGAACTGTACTCAGCAATGGTAATGTCCCCGGCATCCTCATTGCTGACTTTGACGACGGCATTTTCGTCCGACCGGTCCAAAGGCCGACCGAGATAACTCGGAATCAGAATATCGAAGCCAAGCTTGATCAAGACGGCTTTAAGAGCCCGAATGAAGAAGCGCATCCATACGTGCAAAGAAAGGGACCAGTATAGGCGTCCGATCTTGAGCGTTTTGGGCCAGACCACTTCATCGATCAGCGCCCCGATGCGCGGATGAATACCAGCCCAGGGTCGATTCCCGAACGAATGTCGCGGAGCAAAGACGATCCGAGTTCTTAGCTCTGCGCGCTTGATCACACGTAAGAAGGTTTCGAGGTAGGCCCCGTTGCCTGTGCTGATGGTGTCCAATTGGCGTTGGACGAGGATATCTACGCGATGGCCTGAGCGCGATGGCATACGACCGTCCCCTATCAATAATTAGAAAATTGTTCCCGCTGGGCGTTTATGAATTGCTCAAGATGCAATCAAGAGGCCAACCTATGCGCCTCGCTGTTAATGCGCTTTCATTGCGCGGTGAGCGGCTTGAGATGATCAGGGATTGGCATGGTTTTCGACCGACCGTTGCGGACATATTTGAAGCCTTGAAGCTGTCCCAGAGCATTGGCAAAGCGCCAGACACGATGTCGGGGTGGCCGCGTGCCGGGTAGCATGCTCCACGCCAAGAGAGCGGCCCCCTTTGTCAATTGATACAAATTGAAGGCAATGTAACGCGCCTGCGACCTGACGCCGTATTTGGCGGTGAGTTTCGCTGCGCTCACGCCATATTGCTTGCCTTGTTTGTAGCGTCCTTGGAATGATGTGCGTTGACGATAATACATCACAACATCGGGCACGAATTTTAGTTCAAACCCGGCCAATTGAGCGCGCCAGCAATAATCCACGTCCCACGTATTACCGAGATCAACGTCCGGGTCCCCGATCGTCTTCCACAAGTGACGCGAGATGCCAATCGTACACCCGACCGCAAAAGGCAGCTTCATAGGACCGATAAAGTTCGGGAATCCCTGCTTGGGGGATTGCATACCTTCATTCGGGCGGATCATATCGTCCGGATTGAGCTTGTGATCGTCAATCGCAGAGCCAACGAAATGCGCATCTTCCATAGCTTTGACCATGGCCTCGAGCCAACCATCACCGGCTTCGTCGTCCGCTTCGCAGGTTATGAAGATATCGCTCTTGGCCGCTCCAAACGCTTTTGTATATGAAACCGCGACCGGATTGCGAGGTCCGACGCCTGAATAGACATTGAGGATCCGTAAGTTGGGAATGCGGTCAGAATAGGATTTTACAATCTCGACAGAGCGATCGGTCGAGCCATTGTCTGCCATGATGAATTCCCAATCATCCTGCCAATTCTGACGGGCGAGGGCATCCATTTGCTGAGCAATTGTCTCTTCGCCATTATAGCACGGAAGTATAACCGTCGCTTTCATCAAGTGTGTCCCCACTGTCCCACCTGGAAACATTCTCCAGATACTTTCACTCTACACTGCACCCACAGCAATCTTCGTGCCTTCGACAATAGAAGTTTGGCCGAAAAAATCGACTCAAAAATCATCCTTTTTTGCGATTTTGAAGGCCCAGGTTTGAGCTAGGTTCAGATATCCCAGCGGGCAAAGTTGCGACCGGTCAGGCGCCGCAGCGCGTCAACGTCCTCCACCAAGCTTTTACGGATGGCTTCAATCGTAGTTTGGGGAAATTCAATGGTTTCCAAATCAGTGGCGCTGCCGCGGAAAAACACCGATTTGAGAAAGGTCACCATGTCGCGCGGCGTCTTTGAGCGAACCCACTCCACCAGGGGCCGGTTGCGAAGACCGCCCCACCAGGACGGAACGCGCTGCAAATCGTCTGCGGAATTGGTATGAATGTCTTCCTGATCTGGCGCGATCTCAGGTAAACCGAGCGCTTTAAATAGCTGCGAAAGCGTGCCCCATTGATCTTCGACCAAGTCTTCGAATTCGAGGATGTGGATATCATCCAGAGACCAGTATTCGAGATATGGTTGCAGCTGTTCATGGTAACGACTGCAATCGTAGCCAGGATCACCATCCTGATAGAGTTCTTCCGGAGGTGGCAAATCCAGACCCATGGCAAGACCATGCCGGTATTCGGAAATGGCACGCTTGATCGGATCCCGCAGGATGTAGATCAGCTTTGCATCTGGATTGGTCTCGTAGATCCGTTCCGGAACACCTTTAAAGATGCTGCATCGCGTATAGTTTGGCGACAGATCAAACAGGGGTTTTGACAAATCGTCATACTGTTCGACCAGCCATCCAAGGCCGCGACTATATTTCTTCTCGAGGAAAAAGTCGGTCTCTTTCATGCGAGGCACTGAAACCAGACCAGTCTTTCGCAACATTTCATACAAGGTCGTGGTACCGGCGCGCATCGCTCCGATCACCACAAAGTCAGGCGGTGGCAGGTTATCATTGTTAGGACGAGTTGTGTGTTCCGACATTGAGACTGTCCCCGAGCAATGTTTGCAGCACGACTCGCTTTCAGAAAAGCGGCCGCAAGATTAACAATTACCAATTCAAAAAGCTTGCCAACGGGCCTGAGAGTAGCGTCACTGGCCCGATCTCGATCTGCTTAATAGGTGCAAGTCGGAGCCAGGTCAGGCCGGAGATGGAACCAAATTGTCCTCGTCATCCGCGTCCTCCGGAATCAAATTCAAAACGACTTCCTTTTGTCGGATCGCGGATGCAATCGCCGTCACTCCGGCAATATTGAAGATGTAAACGGCGGGTTGGAAATAGCCGAAGAGAAATGATTCAGTGAAACTCATTGCGAACATGATCAGCGCGGCGACGAGAAAACACGCCCGCTCAAAAGTAGCTTCAACGAGAAAGGACTGCACGGACTTCCACAGCACCGTCGCCATGGCGAAAATCAAACAGCACAACCCGACCCAACCGAGATGAACGCGCGCTTCCCAGTAAGCGCTGTGAAAGCCGAGCTTAGTACCTGCGTCGCGATTGTCGTTGAGCGCGAGCGTTTGGGCTGCACCGACATCGTATTGCCAAAAACCGCCGACTCCAACGCCAAGGATAGGGTGTTCTGCGCTGGTTCGCCCGGCTTGTTCCCACAATGCCGTTCGCCCCGTAAATGTCGCATCCTTTCCTACGGCAGACAGGGCTTCATTGACGATTGAACTGTTGACCGCGCCCAAGGCGACCAGCGCTCCCAGGCTGACAAGAAAGATAGCGAAGCCGGCCACAAACGATCGGAGCCCCCGAACGCCGCGCGTGCTGACCCAGAATATTTGCGCAATGATCAATAGGAAAATCGCGGCAAATGAGAGGACCATTGAGGTCGCCGAACTGGCGGCCAGGACGAGAAACAGGTCGATTGGGATCAGGATTAATCCGAGAATCCTCAGGACCGGGTTCTCGTTTTTGTTCATCGCAATGGCAAAGCCGGCGATCATGCCGATCATCATCTTCATTGCGTAGAAATTCTTCTGTCCAAGATATTCACTGGTTTGTGTCGACATGATTGCGCCGAGTTCGCTAATCGCCAGAACCGTCCCGCCAAGCGCGCAGAAGAAAAAGGCCCTCAGGATCTGCCGTTCCGTGAGCATGGCGCCAATGATGACGAGCGATAGCGCTGACAGCATGAAGAACATGCCGTAGCGAATGGTCGAGCTCGGATAGTCACTCCACGTCACGGATAGCAGCGCGAGCATCGGAATAAGAAAGATCCACCAGCACCGGATCAGCAGCGGCATTATTCGGTCGCGCTCGAAATAAAGTGTGACGATGAAGGCCGCGCTTAGCGGGTACAAGAAAAACGCATTGCCCGGGAAAACCGCAAATGTTGAGATGAACCAAAGGAACGTCACCGCTTGGAACCAGATTGGTCCCTCTGTGGTGTCACGCATAATCGCTCTGATCTGCACCGGGTCTGACGCGGTCGCAATATTGGCCATGCTCTGTGTCTGTCCCACTTACTCTGCCTGCGGGCGCTGCCGCAAATGCCACAAATCAACGCCCTGCGCCGTTCGGGCACAGGAGAAATCCGGTTTCATCTAACTTGAAAAGCAAATCTTATTCCACTCTCAATCTATCAAGATTAGATGAAATTTTGATTTTGAGCGCTCCAACAGGCATGAGGACCTGCTGATGATTATTCATGAGACGAATCTACAAGACGCAAAACTGATCGAACTGCAGCGGCGGGGAGATGAACGAGGTTTTTTTGCAAGGACCTTCTGCGCCGATGAGTTCGCCGCCGCGGGTCTGCCAACGAAATTCGTCCAGCAGAACATGTCCTTCTCAGCCTTGAAGGGCACACTTCGGGGGATGCATTGGCAGCGCGCGCCGCATGGTGAGGACAAGCTGATCCGTTGCACGCACGGCGCCATTTTTGACGTCCTGGTGGATTTGCGGCCCGCCTCTCCGAGCTTTCTTCGGTGGCAGGGGTTTGAACTATCCGCTGAGAACAAGCATCAAGTATTGATCCCGAAAGGCTTTGCGCATGGGTTTCAAACCCTGACGCCGAATGTCGAGGTCAGTTATCTGGTCAGCCAAGCTTACACACCTGAGGCTGAAGCCGGTTTGCGTTGGGATGATCCAAAAATCGGGATTGAATGGCCGCTGGCGCCAACCGAAGTTTCAGACAAAGACCGATCCTGGCCGGACATCGCCCAGGTTGATAAGCTTTACGCCGATTAGGCTTAGAGCCAGGGCGCGCCTTTGGCATAAGTGGCTTCGAGAAATTCGCGGTCACGGATCGTGTCCATAGGCTGCCAGAAGCCATCATGGCGGAACGCGGCGAGGTTGCCGGTTTCGACCAAATGGCGCATCGGCGCTTGTTCCCAGACCGTGTCATCGCCTTCAATCAATTCAAACACGCCGCTATTACAGACAAAATAGCCGCCATTGATCAGTCCGACATCGGCGGAGTCTTTCTCACGAAAGCTCTGTACGATCGGGTTCTCAGTTTCCAGGCCCAGCACGCCAAATCGTCCGGGTGGCGAAACGGCAGTGACCGTCGCCATGGCACCGCTGGCGCGGTGATATTCGATCAATTCGGTAACGTTCACATCCGAGACACCGTCACCATAGGTCAGGCAGAAAGGCTCGTCGCCAATAATGTCGCGTGCGCGTTTAAGACGACCGCCGGTCATTGTGTTCAGACCAGTATCCAGAATGGTGACATTCCATTGCGGTGCCTTGGCGCGCGACCAGGTGATGTCGCCACTGGCCAGGTTGATCGTAAAATCTCCGGAGCGGTGGAAATAGTTCAAGAAATAATCCTTGATGAACTCGACCTTGTACCCGCCAAGCACGACGAAATCTGTGATCCCGTGAGCGGCGTAGATTTCCATAATGTGATGCAGGATGGGGCGACCACCAATCTCGACCATGGGCTTCGGGCGCAATGCGGTTTCTTCTGAGAGGCGCGTGCCGAATCCACCGGCGAATATCACTGCTTTCATCACTTATGTCCCCGAAATGAATTGGTCTTAAAGGCCGATCCCAGCATAGCGATCGACGCTGTTTTTGTTGAGCATGCGGCGGCCATCAATCAGCAACGGCGCGCTTTCGCCTTTGGCCAGCATCTCGGGCAGGTCTCGAAATTCAGGCCAAGCTGTCATTAGAAGAATCGCCTTTGCACCATTCAGCGCGTCTTCCAATGTGTCCCTAAATATCACGCGGTCGCCAAGCACATGTTCAGCCTCATGGCGTGCGATCGGATCGAAAGCTGTGACTTTGGCGCCTTTGGCCGCCAGGGCCTCGATCACGGGCAAAGACGGACTTTCGCGAATGTCGTCGGTGCCAGGCTTGAAGGCCACGCCGAGGACTGTGATGTCAGAGCCGGCGATATTCCCGAGCTCTTTTTCGAGCATGTCGATCATTTTCTGCGGCTGGCGATTATTAACCTCAATCACGGAGCGCAGGAGTTGCATCGGAATGCCTGAATTCTCACCATGTGCCACCAAGGCTTTGACATCTTTCGGAAAACAAGAGCCCCCGAATCCGGCCCCCGGCCAGACATAAGAGACAAATCCGGGGCGAACCCGTTCGCCAGTTTCGAGGATCGGTGAAAAGCGGCGATCAAGGTGCACACCCTGCATCGCCTCGGCGACATCAACTCTCTGAACCGCGCACAGATTGGCAATCTCGTTGGAGAAGGAAATCAGGGTCGCGAGCAAAGAGTTTGCAGTATATTTGATCATCTCAGCCGTGCTGGGGTCGGTACGGACTTTGTCGGCTGTTTCGAACACTTCATATAGCTCCGCGAGCGCGTCGATGGAGCGTTCGTCTATGCCGCCAAACACGATCCGATCGGGCTCCATGAAATCCTCAATCGCTTCGCCCTCGCGGAGGAATTCCGGGTTCATCCCAACGCCGAAATCAATCCCGGCTTTCTTGCCGGAAGCCTGTTCCAGAATTGGCAGCACCACGTCAGTCGTCGTGCCAGGCACGACTGTGCTTTTGACCACAACCATGTGCCAGCTGTCTTTCTCCGCCAGCGCCTCACCAATTTCCTGGGCGACTTGTTTGATAAATTTCAGATCAATGATCTGGCCATCAAAAGGCGTGCCGACCGCAATCAGAGACAGGTCTGAGTCGAGCACAGCGGCGCGTAAATCCGTCGTCGCCGTCAGGCGTTCCGGCACGTTTGCGTCGAGCAATTCCTGCAGGCCCTTTTCATAGATTGGCGGGTCCTTACGGGCAATCATTTCGACCTTGGCCGGGTCAATATCCACGCAAGTAACTTGATGGCCAAGATGCGCCAGGCAGGCCCCCGAAACAAGGCCAACGTAACCGGTTCCAACAATAGAAACTTTCATTTACGCATCCTCCGCAATACGGTTTCCGGCGTACCAGAGCATGGCGCGCTCCAGACCCTCCTCATAGTGAACCTGCGGCTCATAACCCAACTCAGTACGGGCTTTGTCGATGACCGGACAGCGACGATTGGGATTGTCGGTAAGGTAATCCTTATCGCTTGAGGTCTTGCGTACGACTTGGCCGTCAAAGCCCCAATTCTTTCGCGCAATTGCGACCACGTCATCAGCAAGCTGTGCCATCGAGACTTCGGCCGCATCGGTGCCAACATTATAGCTCTCGCCTGGGCGACCGCGGGTCAGGACTTTGAAATATCCGACAATCGCATCGGCGATGTAGCAGAAGGTACGAGTTGGAGAGCCATCTGATAGCATGACGATGTCCCGCCCCTCGAAGACGTCCCGCGCAAAGTCCGGCAGCACACGACGATCCGTGATTTTCAAGCCGGGGCCATAATTGTTAAAGGGACGCGCAATCGTAATCGGCAAGTCATATTGCTGGGCGAAGTTCACGCAAAGGGTTTCACCATACCGCTTGGACTCATCGTAACAGGCGCGAGGGCCCGTGCAGGAAACATTGCCGCGATAGGTTTCTGGAGTCGGGATATTCTCTGGCGTGGGATCGCCATAGATTTCGCTGGTTGAATAGAACAGGAACCCGGAAATGGGTTTGCCGGCATCTTTTTGCGTCAGCACATAATCCAACAAATGGCGGAGGCCGTTCACATTCGCGTCCATGGTCTGGATTGGGTGAATGCGATAATAAATCGGTGAGGCGATTGAGGCCGCGTGAATGATGTAATCGAAGTCGCCAGCATCAGCTGGCATCGGGTCCGTCACATCATGGGTTGCAAGTGTGAGGTTCTCATCCCCTTCCAGGGCCGCGACCCAATCGGGTTTGCCCCGCATCCAATTGTCATAAACTGTGACATCAATCGGGGCTTGGCCAGAGACTTTGTTCCAGGCCAACGGCGCTTGCACGAGATAATAGCCAAGAAAGCCGGCACCACCGACGATCAACAGTTTCTTGCCAGCCATCTTGGAGAATTCAGCCTCCAGGCGCTGGCCAATATTGGCAAGGTCTTCTTGTACGATTTCATCAGCGGTTTTCATCGAAACGGTCCGTGCAATTCGAATTTTTGGATCAGGGCGCAGTTTTGAGCAATTCGTCTTGCTCTCGACGCAATTTGTGGGCCAAACTATCGGTCGGTGGGATCACATCATCCCAAGTCAGGACCTGATCGCGCTTGAGGTCATTTTTGAGCCTGCAGCCTTCGGCGAGTCCCATTGGCAACAGGTTCTCCATTTCGGCAATGTCGTAATTTTCGCACTGGCCGTACGTCATATAATAGCCGAGGCCGTCCAAGGTCTCACCGGCCTTGCAATCAATCTTCGCGGTGGCGACACATTCGACGGTGGGGGTCAGGGTCGGCGCAATCACGGTGTCGCGGCACAACGCCACTCGGGCTGCTGAAATATGCACTTCCAAAGCGGTCAGGTGCCACGGGACATAGAAGCTATAGACCGGGCCTTTTCCGAGTTTTCCATAATTCAAATAGTGCGCTTGAGTGGCGTCCTGGGCTTCGGCGAAGACATAAACACCAGGGCTTGGTGCGGCGCCGACAACATAATCAACAATGCCGCCCAGCGCGCGCATTTGATCCAAATCGTACATCTCGACCATTTCGTCGACATGACCGCGATATTCGATCCCGATCATTCCGCGCTGCGCAACCCTCATACCCGTCGCATTGGCCGTGATCGCCTGCTCCATTGAAATCTTGGTTCCGTCGGCGAATGAAGTGACCATATGCGGGGTCTGTCCCCAGGTCTTGGCGAACTCGGCCTGTGTCGTTGGATTTCGATAGCGATCCTGCAGGCCTTTAATATTGCCACAGAGAAGAGGTTTCAGACCCAGCGTCTGGACATAGCGAAACAGGTTCATCTGGACACCCGGCTGATCGCCGTCGCATCCCGACAAAATCACACCGGCCTTGTCCGCCTTGTGCTTCAATATGGGCCCCACGGTGGCATCGAGTTCGACATTCATCGAGACCATGTCCTTGCCGTGCTCGATCGCAGACAAGGTAACTTGTGCGCCATATTCGACGTGTCCTGTGGATTCGATTACAATCTCGACGCCGGTCGCTGCATTGACAGCCGCGACATCGCTGGTGATCGCAAATTTGCCGGCGCGAATGGCATCGTCCACCTGATCCGGACTGTCGCATTCAATGATGTCGCTGGCCTCAACGCCAGCATTTAAAAATGCTTCACGCGCGGCAGAGAGCGTGCGATTGCAGATGACTGCGATGCGCATCCCCGGCATGTATCGAGCGACCTGATTGACGATCCCCTTGGCCATAAACCCAGCCCCGAACAAGCCAACTTGCAGAGGTCGCTGTTGTTCAGCGCGCTTGGCCAGCGCGGTGTCTACGATAATCATTTTCAGTCACGTCCCATTCTGAACCGATGGTTCAAGCCTTGCTGTTCGCGCGTGCAATCCCGACGCCAGTTATCAAGCTGAATGCGCGGGCACAATAATACATTTTTGCGTTGAGACAGGTAGACGCGGAATCGTACGTATTTACAGGCCTATGCCAGTTGTCGAACCAGGTCTGACGAAGGCAAAAAAAACAGAGGAAATCACTGACAATCGAATTTTATTGTGCCATATCAAATCCGTGACCCCAAGCGGTCGCAGGAGCACTTAAGAAGCTAAGTGTGTGGGACGCGTTCAATCAGATGACTGAAGGTTCGCATCAACCCAGCGAAACGCTGACGGCAAGGGGACGCCGAGAATGCAGTAAGCATTTGGTAGTTTATGGTTATACGAATTGTAACTTGGCACGTGCATTGCTTCATCACGTCCAATGATCCGGGGCGCGCCCGGATCCAGTAAAGTGGGGATTGTTAAATCCATGAAGTATCTACGAAACTCATCGCTCATCGCGATCGCAACCCTTGGCCTGATGTCTGTTCAAGCCAATGCCCAAGACAATTTTTATGATCGCGACAAATATGAAGCTGTCAAAGATCGAGCCCAACCCGATTTTGACCCAGAACCCGTTCGCCTCGGCGCATTCGTGGTGGCTTCAGACCTGACCGTCGGCGTCGCAACCACAGACAATGTATTTGCGGCCAGCGGTAATACCGGCAATCCTGAAGAGTCTGACACGCTTCTCAGCGCGGCGGTCTCGGCCGACGCTCGAACCGATTGGAGCGTCCACGAAGTCGGCTTGCGCGGGCGTCTCGGTCGTACAGAGTTCTCCGATTTCTCGGATGAGTCGTTCACCGAAGTTGATGTCGGCGCATCCGGACGGCTTGATGTCTCTCGCGCATTCAACGTCTCTGCCGAAGCATCTATCCGTGATACGGTGCAGCCACGCTCGAACTATGCCAATGGGGCGCAGCTCGACAGCCCGATCGAATTCACGCGAACCACGGTCCGCGTCGCTGGTAACTATCAAAGTGAGCGTATTCGTTGGACCAATGCCTTGCGTCTGACCCAGTCAGACTTTGACGATGGGTTTTTCCGCAACACCAACACCGTGTTTGAGCAGGATTTCCGCGACAATGATGATGTGAACTTCACCTCTCGACTGTCATATGCCGTTTCCCCAAACATCGCCGTCTTTGGTCAAGGGACCGTCACGCAAACCGAATATGACAGCGCCCGCACGGTCATCGACCCAACCACGCTTGTCGCAACACCACGCGTGCGTGACTCAGACGGTTATGTCGTCGCTGGTGGTGTGAATTTCGAAACCACCAATTTGCTGCGCGGCGATATTGCCATTGGCTTCTTCTCTGAAGACAAAAAGGACAATGCCTTCGAGGATGTCGATGGCCTATCTGTTGATGGCAATGTGGAATGGTTTCCGAGCCGTTTGACGACGGTCACGCTGACCGCCGGTCGCCGGGTCACAGACAATGGACTGATTGAGTCGCCGAGCACGCTGCAAACCAGCTTCGGTGCAAATATCGACCATGAATTCTCACGACAAGTGATTGGCAGTCTGTTTGGTAGCATTGTCGAGGACGATTATCAGGAGATCGATCGTAAAGACGATTATACACGCTTCGGCGCTGGTTTGACTTACAAGCTGAACAAGCGCGCGCATGTGACCGGATATGTGCAGAACATCGAACGCGATGCGTCGATTACAGGCAATGCCTTTGATCCGAGCTTCTCAACCAATGAGATCGGCATCGCTCTTTCAATCTTCCCGTAAGATACACGTCTAGATCCGGCCGAGAAATGCTCGGCCGGGTCCTCAAAAAACAAAAACAAATATCTATTCACAGGGTGATACAGTGAGCACAAGGTACAGCATCGAATTGCCGCAAGCATCCGCAGGTAGCGGATATGAAGACCAAGGCTTGCCAGTCACGATCAAGTCGATCGTTGATGTCGTTTATCGACGCTACTGGATCATCGCGATCGGTTTTCTAACCGTGTTCTCGCTGGTGGCCTACATGACCTTCACGGCGACTCCGGTCTATACTGCGAAAGCCACGGTTATTGTTGATACCAAAGAACGCAATGTGATTGACCTCGGCAGCGTTATTGGTGGGGTTGGCGGCAATACCGCAGAAATCGACACCGAAGTTGAAATCATGGGATCAAAATCCCTTTTGACCCGTGTGGTTCGCGCTCAGAACCTGGTTGAGGATCCTGAGTTCAACCCGCACCTGAACACAGGCGGCCCAAAAGGTGCCGTCGGGCAAATCAAAGGCTTTCTCCGTGGCCTTGTCGGCGGCAATAAGGACAAGGATGTCGATCCTTTTGAAGGCATGACCGAGGATCAGAAAAACGCCAAGATCCTCGAAGATACAACCAACAATTTCTCCCGACATGTGGATGTCAAACGGGTCGGGACCACCTTCCTGATCAATGCAGAGGTGTATAGCGTCTCGGCCCAGAAATCAGCCGATCTCGCCAATGCCGTCGCGGACCAATACCGGGTTGATCAACTTGAAGCGAAACTGGAAACCACCCAACGCGCCACCAATTGGCTGCTTGAACGGGTGTCAGGCCTCCGGGATGAAGTGTCCGAAAAGGAAAGACGGGTCGAAGAGTATCGCTCTGAGTCTGGACTCCTCGCGGCGGCGGGGACGTCGCTGACCGAGCAAGAGATTGCATCGCTGTCGTCGCAAAAAATTCAACAAGAGGCGCTGCTCAACCGAGCTCGGGCGCGATTCGAGAACGTGCGTCGCGCCCAGGCCTCTGGTACCGGTGTCGACTCAATCGCTGAAGTTTTGAACAATCCAGTGATCTCTGATCTCAAGAGCCAGCAGGCGGTCGTTTTGCGTCGCCAAGCCGACCTTGAAAGCACTTTGGGGTCGCGCCACCCGGACCTGATCCGTGTGCGCAGTGAGGCGGCTGATATCGAGCGCGCGATTAATGTTGAGGTCCAGAAGATCATCACCACGCTGGAGAACGAAGTTCAGGCCGCCCAGGATGAGGTCAACAAGCTGAACGCCGCGATCGGGCGCGCGCGCGGCCAATTGATCCAGAACAATCGCAATCAGGTTCGTTTGAACGAACTTGAGCGGGATGCTGAAGCCAGCCGTGTTCTATATGAAGATTTTATCAGCCGCGCCAAAGAAACCGGCGAACAAGACGATCTGGCGGAAGCCGATGCGCGCATCCTATCGACCGCATCTGTGCCGGTGGGGCCAAGCTCACCCAAAACCATGATCAATCTGGTTCTCGGCGTCTTGTTGGGGGGCATGTTCGGGATTGGCCTCGCCATGCTGGCCGAAATGTTCGACATGCATGTCAGCTCGACGGAAGATGTCGAACGCAAGTTGCGTTCAAAATCGATTGGCTCGATCCCATTCATTCCAAACCGCGGCATTCTCGGTCTTGGCAAGAATAGTCCACCGGATTTCATGACCAAGAATCCGCTCTCGGCCTATGCCGAAAGTGTCCGCTACTTGCGCGCCGCGATCGCTTTCTCGGATCTCGACAGTCAGACCAAGACGGTTGCAATCACCTCGTCTCTGCCGAATGAAGGCAAGACCAGCCTGACCCTCAGCCTTGGACGGATGTCGGCCATGTCTGGCTCTCGGACCTTGGTCATTGATGGTGACTTCCGCCGTCGGGAGTTGACGCGGATGGTCGGGATTTCGCCGAAGATTGGGTTCATTGAACACTTGTTTGGCGCGGGCAGCCTCGACGAAGCGATCCATCGCGACACAAAATCATCACTCGATATTCTTCCCTTGTCTAAAACCGGCCATACGCCGCATGACGTGTTCGGGACGCGGGCCTTTGATGACCTGCTGGAAGTGCTGAAGCAGAAGTATGACAGCATCCTGATCGATACTGGTCCGCTCCTGTTGATGGCAGAGGCACGGGTAATTGCGGGTAAAGCTGACAAGACGATCCTCATCGTCCGCTGGCGTCATACGAGCCGCGGTGCGGCGCGCCAGTCGTTGAATCTGCTGAAGAACTTCAATGCGAACCTGCTTGGCGTCGCCCTCAACATGGTCAACCTGACCAGCCGTCGCCATCACAAAGACCCAAGCGCCAGTAATAAAGCGTACAGCAAATATTACTCCATGGGCACACGCAACAAACTGTTTGGCAGTAAGGACAAACTCCCGCCAGTGCAGGACAATCCGATCCCGCGCCCAGCCGCAGCTCTGCGCCCAGCGAATGAGGAAACGCCCAATTTCGTTGGCGCCCCAGAGGCCAAAGAACCTGCAAAGCAAGCCAAGTGGTCTGGATCATCTACGAAGTAGAAAGGGATTTGAGGGCCAAAGTCTGAGCTCGGTTTCATGCCGGGCTCTGAGCCCCTCATAGCGGAGCTAAGGTATGTCTGAGCAGAAGCAATTTGGATCTTCGTTCCGTTCCGCGCTGACCTGGAACATGCTGAACATTGGCGTCGGTCAGGTCATGACGCTCGCCATTTTCCTGCTTCTGACCACAAAGCTGTCCCCGGTTGTCTTCGGCATCTTCGCGCTAGCGCTCGTATTTATTGAGTTCTTCAATCTCGAGGGTCGCTTTTCGATTATTGATGCCATTGTCCAGCGGCAGCGTTTCGACAAGAAATCCCTCGCAACGATCTATTGGGTTGCGACCATGATTTATGGTGGCTTCGCGGCGCTCTTTGTCCTTCTGGCCCCGGTTATTGCTGGAGCTTTTGGCTATCCTGAGATCACCGATGTTCTGCGCGCGCTCGCCGTGACATTGATCATTATCCCATTTGCCCTCGCCCCAACTGCGGTGCTCTATGAGCGACACGATTTTAAAACCATCACGCTGCGCGCCATTTTTGCAAAGTTTGTTGGCGGCATCACGGCTTTGATTGTCGCCTTTGGGCCGCATCCCGAATGGGCTCTTGTGGCCCAAAGGGTGATGGCGAACACAGCTGAAGCAGGCCTGCTGATCGTGCAAACGCGGATCTTCCCCTCCTTCAATTTCGACCGATCCTGGGCCCGGGAATTCGCCAAAGAAGCGGGCCGCATCTTCATGGCGCAGACCTGTGTGAAGTCTTTATTGCGTGTCCTTGATGTCGCGATTGCCGCATTTTTCGGCGCCGCTGCGGTCGGCCTGTGGCGGATCGCCGAACGGATCATGCAGGCTGTTTTCGCGGCATTCGCCAATCCGATTTCATCCCTTTGGGTAATCTTGTTGTCCGCCAAGGATACAGGCCCAGAAGACAAAAAGCGGATTTTTCTCAATCTGACACAATTGGGTGCCACCATTCTGGTGCCGGTTTTTGTTGGGATCGCATTGATCTCTCAGAACTTCATTGACGTCTTTGTTGCCTATGAATTCAAAGCCGTTGGTCCGATCCTCGGATTGTTGGCCCTGTTTGGGTCCTTGGCCCCGTTCTACAATTTCCGAAATGCGGTCCTGATCGCCCTGAAACGAACCCGCGCACTGGTCAATCTGGCGCTTTGGGACCTCGTCTTCTTGGGGTCGCTTTGCCTGCTCCTGAGACCGTTCGGCATTACCGGTATGGTGAGCGCTTTGGGGATTGTCTATTTGGTCTCAACCGTGCTCTTCATGCCGATCGTTCTGAAAGAGGTCGGAGTCCAACTCGCCGCCCTCGTCCATCGGGTCGCGCCGGCTTATTTGGGTGCGGTTGTCATGGCCATTGTCGTGCTGACGGCGGCATCCTTTTTCGACCATATGCCATCGCTTTGGCAGATTGGTCTCAAATCGAGTATCGGCGTGGCCGCTTATTTTGGTTACCTGTTCCTGGTTCATCGGACCTGGTTGCAAAAAACGATTGAAATGGTGCTCGATCGAAAAACCCAGGTGAAACCGGCTTAGTTCGATGCCTGACAGACCGATCCATATCGCCTTTTTCGGTCATGACTCCGCAGATGCCGCCAACCGACGCCGCGTCCAGGCGTTTCAAGATGATGGCCTCGGAGTGACGGGCTACATGATGCATCGACGCGATCCGGGGTCGCTGTTCTGGGACAATGTTGATCTGGGCGAAACCCGGGACTCGGCTTTCCTCCAACGCATTCGCTCGATTTTCTCCGGCGCCTCAATCGCGGCGGAGGACGCGGCGCGTTTGCGCGCGGCTGATCTGATTTATGCGCGCAATCTGGACATGCTGGCCTTGGCATTTCTGACCAAGCGAAAACTCAAACTCGATACTCCCGTAGTGTATGAGAGCCTTGATGTGCATCGCATGTTGAGCCGAACCGACCTGTTCGGGCGGGCCTTCCGATCCCTCGAGCACCGGCTCTTGAAGCGGTGTCGCGCCCTGGTCGTCAGTTCTCCGGGCTTCGTCGAAAACCATTTCGAGCGATATTATCCTGGGGATTACAAAGCCTATTTAATCGAAAACCGTCTCGCCGCGGGCGCCGAATATGGTGCCAGACCCGCCGCGAAAGTCAGTGCAGAGGTTGACCCTTTGCAGATTGGCTGGATCGGCAAGCTTCGCTGCAAGCGATCTTTGGACTTGCTCGCCCAAACAGCCGACCAGCTCGGCCCGCGCGTTCACATTCATTTACACGGCATTCCCGCGCGCACTGAGATACCCGTATTTGAACCGGTTATTGAGGCGCGGGACAATATGACCTTTCACGGCCGATATCGCTCTCCTGAAGACTTGTCGGCGATTTACGAAAAGCTGGATGTGGTCTGGGCCGGCGATTTCATGGAAGCCGGGCATAATTCGGTCTGGCTGTTGCCGAACCGGATTTATGAAGGCGGTTATTATGCTGTGCCGTCGATTGCGCCTGCGGGCACGCAGACGGCGGCCTGGATCACGGATCACGGGGTTGGCTTTACGGTCGAAGAGCGACTGGAGGAGACATTGCCGCGATTCGTAGAGGACTTGCTGTCAAAACGTGACCAGATCCTCGATTACCAAAAAGTACTCCTTTCCAAGTCGACTGATGTTTTTGTGCAACCTGCCGGGTTTTTGTCCAATATCATCAGAGAGATACTCGCAGACTAGAGCGCGTTCCACGCGCTTCATCCATCCCTTTTCCGATGCACTTGCTGTTGGTGGAGCTTGGACTCTGGCAGATTCAGGCTAATTTCTTATTCCAGCGACTTAAACACTTTGAAGAGCCCATTTGAAGCAACCGAATTAATCCTTCTGTAACTTCGGTTTCGTTGTTGAGAGTATGAGCGACCCCATCACCGTGAAAATGAATCAACCATTTATTGGCGAGCGCACCGCGGACCATGCGATTGATCAAGATGATCGCAATCGCAAATGGCCGGTCTGGGTTCGGGTCTTGATCATTTTGAGCATCAGCGCTGGATTGTGGACGCTGATCATAGCCGGCATTCGGTTTTTGCTGAGTTAAGCCGCCGCTCGCGACAAATCGATCGAAAAGGCACGCGTCGCCTCGTCCCAAAGAGCTTCGGTTTCCTTGACAATCCGATTGCCGATGTCTGGATCCAGTCGCTTGCGCCACTGGTCTTTGAGTTCCGCGCTCTGGCGTCGCAAATTGTGCTGCGTGTGCTGTGCAGGGTCGATAATGTTTGAGGCCCCCGTATCGGCCCGAATTTGCGCTTCGATCTTGGGTGTAAAAGGCAAGTCAATGGACCTGAAGATCGCCCGAAACAGATCCACTGGGTGATCGCAAAGCTGATCATGCAGGCAGAAGAACCAATCGGCGTGCATTTTGTGCCAATCCAGACTGGCTTGGGTGAACAATTTCCATTGCAAGATCACCGCGCCGACGGCGTCGTCAGGCTTGCGTCGCCAAGCCGCGATTTCTTTATCAAACTTACCGTTGGACAAAGGCAGTGGATGATCGACGATATATTTGGTTTCTGATTCCCAGCCAAGATTCAGGAATGACGAGACCACACCGCCCGGGTGGCGGCACATAATGACAACACGGGCGCCATACGTGCGGGCCAGCCAATCGGCGGAGAAGAAGGCGATCGGATCTTTGATAGAGATTCGAGAGGCGTGCAGGAAACTGTCGCGATCCTGAGCCAGCTTTTTCAGGGACAGCGCCGCGGTCATGTCCTTTTTAGAGGCTAGGCGCTCAACCGCGCCGCGCGGCAAATGGCGCCAGCGTTGCGCCGGGCTGCTTAGAGCCAATAGGCGATCGATTCGGGGTTTGTATTCGGCCTCGTTCTCGGCAGTGACGCGAAAGAATTTCGTCGGTAGGTCGAGATGATACGTGAAGTCATGATTGAACGGCTCGTATACCTCAAAAATCTCGGGCGCTTTGGAGACAATGTTGCCGCAAAACGTGGTGCCTGAGCGCGGAC
The DNA here is from genome assembly GCA_024743315.1 of Hyphomonadaceae bacterium. Taxonomy (GTDB): domain Bacteria; phylum Pseudomonadota; class Alphaproteobacteria; order Caulobacterales; family Hyphomonadaceae; genus Henriciella. The sequence continues at coordinate 365,673 of JANSWU010000001.1, read as the reverse complement.
AGCCTGAGATTAAGATCGGGGGGTTAGCCATAGCGTCAATATCACACGATTGTTCCGGATTGATCCAGACACAGCAAGAATCAATCCGAACTTTGTTGCGAGTAACGGCTCAGCGAGCGTCTTCGAAGTTTGGGTTAAACAGCGCCGCGTGAAGCGATCACAGCAGGGATGGTTTTAAGAACGATCCAGACATCATTCCAGAAACTCCGTGTCTGGACGTATCGCACGTCCATCTCAACACGTTCCTGATATGTGGTCTCGGTACGACCCTCAACTTGCCAAAGGCCTGTCAGGCCAGGACGGACAGCGGTGTAGAACCGATAGCTGTCGCCATATTTCTGGATTTCGTTTTTCACAATCGGACGCGGGCCGACGATCGACATATCACCGCGCAGCACGTTCCAGAGTTGAGGCAACTCATCGATTGAAGACTTGCGCAGGAATTGACCGAGCGGCGTGATCCGGGGATCGTTTTTCAGCTTTTGCGTCGCTTGCCATTCCCGCCGAAGTTCCGGGTTCTCATTGAGCAGCGTTTGCAGTCGCTCCGTGGCGTCGACCGCCATCGAGCGAAGCTTATAGCATTTGAACGTGGTTCCGTTCAGTCCATACCGGTCATGCGCGAAAATCGACTTCCCGCCATCCTGGATGCGGACGAGAATTGCGAATAAAAGGATCAGCGGCGCAAGCAGCACCAAGGCCGTTGCGGCCACGACAATATCGAAGGCCCGCTTCAGTGGGTCTATATTTGGTGTGATATGCTCTGCGTGGCTGGATTCAATCCGAACGCCGGTCAGATGCATGGGATCTTCTGATACTCTAACACGCATACTGCGCCCCCAAAACTCTAAAGATTACTCTCAACAAAAACCAAAAGAACACATTCGAAGCGGTCGAAAATACGCAGGTGCCGCGAATGAGCCATTCCCCAAGGCTCTTGCAAAAAGCTCACCGCCTATACGCTCATATTTCGGTGATTTTTCCAGTGAATTCCCCAACCACGAGAGTACTTTTTTGCAGTTTCTTAAGAAAGTCCCGAAATCTGACGAATTTCACGCTCAAAGCGTCCAAAAATGAGACAGTACGACAATTAAAACTGGCATTTTGGGCAACCGAATCCACGAATGGTAAAAACCCATTTACCCTTATCAACGAAATACGCCCGGCACTCGACCGGGCGTAAATCTGCACGAGACTGTTTCGGCGTGCTTAGAAGATGCGCTCACCGATGCGAAGCGTATCGCCTGGTTTCACTTGAGTGGTCGCGGTCAAAGCCACAGATTGCTCTGCATTGGCATCGGTCGCGCGGACAAAGACGACATTCTTCCGTGCCCGGTAGGTAAAGCCACCAGCTGAGGCCACAGCTTCCATCACGGTCAGTCCATTCGTGTACGGATATTCACCCGGATTTCTTACTTCTCCAAGAATGTAATAGGGCCGGTAATTGGCAACTTCGGCGCTGACCTGTGGATTGACCAAATAGCCATCGGCCAGGGCTGCCGCAATCGTGGACTCCAGCTGTGGCACTGAAAGCCCCTCTGCACTCACTTGCCCGATCAATGGCATCGAGAAAGTCCCGCTGCCGTCGACTTCAAATTGCCCGGACAAGTCAGGCTGACCGAACACAGTGACTTTAACCTGATCCCCGGATGATAGCGTATACTCAGTGACTGTGACAGTTGTCGCGGGCGCGGATGCTGTCGGTGTGGCGGGGGCGGGGCCCGATTGACAGGCGCTGATGAGCAAGGCGCTCAAGCCAAGCGCAACACTCGAAATTTTTAGGGCATGGGGCATCTCGGTCTAGCTCCTTTGATCCAATTTTCTTGTTTATCCGTGCACGGTTTGAGTGCGCGGGGACGGTTAAGTGGAAAGATAGTCTATATCTTCATTCAAAAACTTTGCCGCCGTCAAACGGCCAGTCATGTAAGCGCCGGTATCCAGTCCAATTCGGCGATTGTCCCTATACACCGTATCCGTCGGCGTGTGTCCGTGGACGACCAGTTTGTCAAAATTGCCACTGGCGGCGAGAAACTCTTCCCGGATCCACATCATGTCTTCGCCAGTTTGCTGATCGAGGGGGACGCCCGGACGCATACCGGCATGGACAAATACATAATCGCCAATCGTGTGCGACAATTTCAGGGTTTGGTAGAATGTCAAATGATCGTCGGGCAATCTCGCACGAAACTGATTCCACAGCGTCACCCAGGCATCGCGCGCTGCCGCCGGATTACTGGCACTCAGGCCGCGGGGCGGCGGTTGCAGGCCATATGAGAACAAGGTTTCGGCACCGCCATACATCGCCCATTTTTGTCCGAAGTTCGGATCCTGGATGAAATTGAGCAGCGCCTCTTCGTGATTACCCATCAAGTAAACTGTTTCAAACGCGGACAGGCGATCGCTGAGGAAATAGTCGATGATCTGCCGCGACTGCAGCCCACGATCGATATAATCTCCAAGAAAAACAAGCGTCTGCTTCGTGCCCTCGGGCAAGTTTGAAGCATCTGCTTCAATTTGCTGGATCAGCGCCTCGAGCAAATCAAACCGGCCATGAATGTCGCCAATCGCGTAGACGCAGTGTCCTTCGGGAACGCTGGTCACGCGCGTGACTGGACGGTGTATCCGAAAGTTTTCATTGGCGGCGGATGGCGCACCATAGGTCCGCCGTCGTCCCGTAATCGGAGCGAGCAGGTTGAGGGCATTGCGACCGATTGCCGAGATCATCAGCTTGGGTGAGAACCCAGAGTGCGGCGCCTCGCGCGGTTCGCCTTTGGATCGCCGCGAGTCCGAAAAGTGACGATAGCTTTGCTTTAGAAACCCGCCTGCCCAGCTCATATGCATAGTGCCGAGGGCAAGGCCCGCAAACAGGCCGCAAACCGACATGTGTTTAAGCGCGACATAGAGCGACGCGAGGATCAAAACCGACAGATAAGCCGCTGGGATCAGCAAGGCTGGCCAGAAGAATGGAGCCAGCAAGATGCCCCCAAGATTGGCCAGTAGTGCCAAGACGGGCAGCATTTGTCTTAGTTTGAGCTGGGTTTTGTTTTTGGCGACGTTGCGCGCGCGACCTTTGCCATAATTGAAGTATTGTCGCGCGAGCTCCGAGATAGATCCCCGAGGGACGTACTGAATACGAATGTCAGCGTCCAAGAAGATGCGTCCACCTTGTGCTGTCAGGCGGGCATCGTATTCGGCGTCCTCATTATGAGAGAAGGTTTCGTCATACCCGCCCAGGCGCCGGAATTCTTCGATTGCAAAGCCGGCATGGTGTCCATGATCAACATAACCGGACGCTTGGCCACCACGATGCGCTGCACCGCCTGACCCCAACGGTGTATCGACGATCCAGGCATTGGCTTTCTCGAAACAGGTGGTGCCGACAGCATCCATGGCGATGACGACGGATTCCGCGCGGGTTTCGACAAGCGATTCGGCGATGTCGAGGATGAAGTTTGGCGGATAAAGGGAGTGCGCATCGCAGCGGACCAGCCATCTGGATTTCTCCATTGCCGCTTCGCTGACCGCCAGATTGAGGGCCGCCGATTGCAGTTTCTTTGGATTCGAAAGGACGCTCAGGTTCTCGAATTCTTTCATCAAGTCTTCGACAATCGCCACGGTCGCGTCCGTGCTGCCACCATCGACCACGACCAGCGGTACCGATTTAAGCGCGTCATGACCGGTCATGAGAGAGCGAATGCAAGCCTCGATGTGCACGGCTTCATTCAAAGTTGGTATCACAGCCAGGACTGTTTCAGGCTGAACGCTGGGCGCTTCCACCTTCATATCCCCACCGATTTTTGTCGCCGCCATGGACATAGATCGCGTCCCGTCATCATCAGAAGTCGTACTCGTCCCCAGCAGTGAGCAAATCCCGTACCAAACAGTACGCAATAAGTTGTTCTGAGTCATCACTCGATTGGCGGCGATGCCGACGGCGCAATGACGTCCTAGCCCTTAACGCGCCAAGGGCCGTTGCGACTAGTTAAATCCGCATGTCGGGCGGGTTTGGACGTCTGGAGCCAGGTCCGCCGACTCGCAGACGCGAGTGTGCAGAGCGCTGGCATCCTGTGCCGTGCTCAATAGTGCTGGCAGGAAATGCCCGGTCATCGGGAATGAGTTAGATGTCGCAGGATCCAGGCAGGTGAAACGGCATTGCGTGACGATCGAACCGTCGATGAAGCGCGAAATGGCCGCAGCATTCTCATCGACAATGAATTCGACACCAGATTCCATTTGGACCACGTTCGGGCCATCTGTCTCGACCGTTAGTGGTTCCTCTGTTTCGCTCACCGCTGTGGCCAGATCGGCCGCAGGTACGACTGGTTCAGAAATGACATTTTCGGTTTCTGTAGCGGAGCTTTCTTGTTCGTCCGTCGGGGCTTCGATCGGCGCCACAGCGGCGTCGGCCACTTCAAGGCTTGGAGCAGCGACTGTCAAAGAGGCGATCAGCGGCAGCGACTCTGTCGTATTTTCAGTCTCTGCGAGCTGCACGTTCGAGCTCGCAGACTCCTCGGCCAGGCTCACGGGTTGCGCAGACTCTGCGGCCATAGCCAGTGTTCGGTCATTCGGAACAAAGCTGATTTCTTGGACAAAGACATCGGTCGGCATGTAGCGGTCGGACCGCACGCTGCCGGCGATCAAGTAGCGATTCTCCGCCAATTTAACCATGTCGTCCATGGTCGCGCCAGCCGGGAGCGCCCAAGAGAGTTGTCCGAGGGACGTGCCGTCAGCCGTGCGTTTTTCGAGCACGAGGTCAATCCGGTCGCCCATCGGCGCGTAAGTGCTGGCGATAAACATGTCGCCTTGTCCGACCGGAATGATATGGGCGTCCGAGAGGTACTGCATATAGGGCAAATCAATGGTGCCAGCGCTCTGCGCGCTTTCATTAATCTGGATCAGGCGCGGCATATCTCCTGACACAAAAAAAGAAACACCGCCTGCAGCACGTGGTGCGACCCCGGATATCATGTCAGAGGCGTCGAGCGCGAGCGCTCGCTGCCGGAGCAGGCGGCCATTTGTGTCGACCAGGGCAATAATTTGATCGCCGAAGGTTTGGTCATCGCTGGCCGGCCCCAAAACAGCGTAAGTCAGACCCGTTTGATCGATGCTGACAAATGAATTGTGCCACATGTCCGGGCGATCAAAAACACGCTCCCAAGCGATGTTGCCATCTGAACTGATAGAGACCAATTGTGTCAGCGTGCGTGATGAGGACGGTGCCATAAACACCAGGCCGTTTGTATCTTTTGCGTAAGCGACCTCCGAACGATCGACCGCGCTTGCGGCAAAGGATTGGCGCCACACTTCGCGGCCGGAATCGGTCAGGCGCGCCACGATCAATTCGTTTCCATCGATCGAGAACGCAATCAGGGCGCCATCATCGAGGCGGGTCAGGTGGAGGCCTTCACCTTGAAGCGACGTGAGCTCAATGGGCGCGGCTTCGACACCAGAGTCGGAAGGTGCTGAGGTGCTGAACAGGCGCGTTTCTGTATCTGTGGCGTTTGGTCCAACATAGCTTTTGACCAAGAGCAACGCGTCTCCACCCGGGGTCATATCGACCGCGAGGACCTGATCTGAAGCGGTGGACCCAAACACCATGGCACTTGGGGTTCCGGTCGCGCCAAACATTTCAGTCGCTGCATTTGGTTGGGCGCTTAGAATTGTTGGAGTCACGGCCCGCGACGTCCCGTCGCTGAGCCAACCGCGGCCGAAATAACCTGCGAGCGCGCCGGCAAATAATAGAACCAAAATCACGATAAGCCCGGCGAGGTAATCGCCAGAGCGTTCCGATTGGACGGCCGGATCACTGTATCCAGGCGTTGCGGAATATTGTGCGGGATCAATCGCCAAGTAAGAGGGCGTGTCGGTCTCCATCGGCTGGTCAACCAACTCGTTTTTTGGTGTTGCTTCCGGGGTTTTCACCGGTTTTTGGTGATAACCTAGCTCAAGGTACGCGTCTCGCCCCGACATTGGTGTACTCTCCTGATGCAGATCGAATTCTTCGATCGCCACGTCCCAAACTGAGAGATTAACTACGCCTCTCAGCCAATCTGTTTTTTCACAGCTTCTTTACAGTTAAGCAATGTGCACGCCACGTATTCTGCAAATTGTTGCATATGCGCAACAATTTTGGGTAGAATCCGGGCGTATATCCTCTGCAAGTGCGCGGTCCTTGCGCATGGACAATTGTGTGCGGTCGTGATCAAAGCGGCGCAACGATTCAAGGCTGAGAAACGAGAGATTTCGACCATGGCAAAAGGACTAGTCACGCTATTTGGCGGGTCAGGCTTTATCGGCAGATATGCGGCCAGGACCTTGGTCCAAGCGGGCTACCGTGTTCGGGTTGCGGTGCGCCGCCCACATTTGGCGGGGGAGGTCCGGTTGGCGGGCGCCCCGGGCTGGGTCGACATTGTCCAAGCCAATGTTCGCAACAAAACCTCGGTGGCGAACGCGATTGAAGGCGCGGACGCCGTCGTGAACTTGGTCGGGATCCTGTTTGAAAAAGGCCGCCAAAGCTTTGAAGGGGCACAAAGAGATGGCGCGATTAACGTTGCCGAAGCCTGCCGGGACGCCGGAATCGAGCGCCTGGTGCACATTTCAGCGATTGGCGCGGATGCGGAGTCCAATGCCGATTATGCAGAGACCAAGGGGGAGGCAGAATCTGGGATTCGCGCCGTGCTTCCGAGCGCTGTGATCCTGCGACCGTCCATCGTGTTCGGACCAGAAGACGAGTTTTTCAACCGCTTTGCGGCCATGTCAGCCCATCCGGTGTCTTCAATCGCGCCTTTCTTGCCCGCCATTGGCGGCGGCAAGACCAAGGTGCAACCTGTCTATGCCGGGGATGTCGCGGATGCCATCGCTGCGGCCGTGACCCGCGCTGATGCCGTCGGGAACACTTATGAACTTGGGGGACCGCGCACCTATACGTTCAAAGACTTGTACGATTTTATCGGCGAGACGATCGACCGTAAGCGCTACGCGCTGCCGCTACCCTTTTTCATTGCCAAACCTCTCGGGCTCGCCTTCGGGACCCTGTTTCGCTACGTCTGGCCGCTCTCCTCCGGCATTCTCGGCGCGCCGCCCATCACGGGCGACCAAGTTGAAATGCTGAAGACGGACAATGTTGTTGCCGAGGGCGCGCTGACCTTGGCAGATCTCGGCGTTGATGAGCTCGAAACGGTCGAAGCAATCGTTCCGAGTTATCTCTACCGGTTCCGCCCGTACGGTCAGTACCACCAAAAATCAGAGACCGTTTAGACTTGGCGAGCTAGTCCTCGGACTCTGTCTCTTCGTCCGTCGTGACGGTTTTCTCTGACCGGTTCATTTTCTTGATGATGACGCGCTTATTGCCGTCCTCATCCACTTCTTCGTGAATGGTTTCGGTGATCAATTCGGCATCGTCCAGCATGCCGCCCGCTTCTGCCAGGGCTTCTTCGATCAAGGCTTCCATTTCCGCTTCGGAGAGCTCCGACCCGGAATCCATTCGCTTGATGACGATCTTGCGGTCGACTTCAGTTTTGACTTCGCCTTGGATGACGCCGTCTGCGCTATCGCTGAATTCAAGCACCTTCACGGTTTTGCGGGTGACGGTCTTGCCGTCTTCGTCCGAGGTTGTCTCGTCATCTCGGATGACAATGTGATCGCCAGCGGCTTCGAGTTCCTCGCGGCTCACGCCGCCGGAACCATCCGTGTCGAGCTTGCTGATAATGTCGGCATCATAGCCGGGCGCAATCTCGCCTTCGGTCAGGACGCCATCCTTGTTCTTGTCGAGGGCATCAAAGGCAGAGGAATCGGCTGCCGAGGGCAAGGCTGTGATGGAAAAGACGCCGAGAGCGGCGCCGGCGGCGGTGGCGAGGGTTTTCAGTCTGTGTCGTGCGATGGTCATAGAGATCTCCTGGACCGGGTGCGGTTGTTCAGCCAGCCGAGCCTCTTCGATATAGTCAGAAATGAAACGGCGCAGAGCTTGAGACGCGGTCTCGCCCTGTTGTTTGGTTGCCGCCATGAAGTCTTGCTTCTGTTGGTATGGCAGACGGATGTCCAAGCTTTCGCTCTTCTTTTCTCGGCGTTTCATTCCTCACCTGATCGGATGGGCTAGACCAGTGGCCCGCACTTTTCGACACTTGCTCTGTTATAAAAGGAGGATTGTGCCAAGACGCCAGTGAAAAAGTGTCCTGACAGAATTTTTCCCTTTTAAATCAATCCCAAAACGGGGGCGGCCAAAATCAGGCCGATGCCGAGAAGCAGGCGATAGATGACGAAGGGCAGGAAGCTCATGCGTTTCAGCAGGGTCATCAAAGCGTGGATCGAAGCGATTCCTGAGACAAAGGCCAGGGCGGCAACGATCATCCCGTCCTGCAGCGTCACCAATGCGCCAGCACTGTCGGCGTCGAGCAATCCGATGGCGCCATAGAGGCCAGCGGCGGCCAGAATTGGCGCGCCGATCAGCATGGAGAAACGCGCCGCCTCGGTGCGCTCATAGCCGAGAGCTCGGGCGGCGGTCATGGTGATGCCAGAGCGGCTGGTGCCCGGGATCAGGGCGGCGATGGCTTGGGTCGCGCCAATCAAGGCTGCATGGGCGAGCGTCATGTCCGCCTCTTTTCGATCTTTGCCGCCCGCGACATCTGCCCACCAGAGCAGGAGGCCGAAACCAATCGTGGCGCCCGCCACAGTCCAAACGCTACGCAACTGAGCCTGGATGCTCTCTGGGACAAAGACTTCATGGGCGATGGCCGCAATCACCGCAATCGGGGTCGCGACAATGATGCAAAGCGCGAGATTGGCGCCGCGCGACAATGGTGCTTTGCGAAAGCTGGCGCCCAATAATTCGAACCCGCCGAGCGTGGCAGCGGCGACATCTTTTCGGAAATAGATCAGCATCGCCGCCAGTGTGCCAAGGTTTGAGACCGCATTGATCAGCAGCTCATCCCGGCCCTCCAGCGTGAAGAAGTTCGCCGCCAGCAAAACATGGCCGGAGGAGGAGATCGGCAACCACTCGGTTAGCCCTTGCACCAAAGCGATGATGGTCAGTTGTAATAGCGACATTATCTCTTGGCTCTCCTAGTCTGACCAGCCAGTGGCACAATTCGCGACGAGGCGCACGAGTTTTAAGTATATATCAAAATGAAATGCATAAAGCTTTTGGTGGGAAGAAACGACAATTCAGGTCCTCACAAAGCAGCATTTAAATATCATAATGATACTCTAAGGAAAGATTCTCCCTTGCGGCGATGCTTTCGGCAGAACATAAGCAAGGCTCTACCTTTGGGAGCCCGATATGGCAGAAAAAATGCTGCAATTTATCAAAGTCGATCGCGCAATGCCGAAAAAGCGGGCCGCCAAAACGCGCAAGTCGGACTTTAATGAAATCTATGGGGACTATGCCAAAAAAGCGGCGCGGGATCAGGCCTCGCGCTGCTCGCAATGCGGTGTTCCCTTTTGCCAGCAAGGCTGTCCGCTTTCAAACAATATTCCCGATTGGCTGAAACTTGCGGCCGAAGACCGACTTGAAGAAGCCTATGCGGTGTCCAGCGCGACCAATAATATGCCAGAAATCTGCGGTCGCATCTGTCCGCAAGACCGGCTCTGCGAAGGCATTTGTACGATTGAGCAGTCAGGGCACGGCACCGTCACGATCGGATCGATCGAGCGGCACATCACCGACACGGCCTGGAAACAGGGCTGGGTGAAACCCATCAAACCGCCGCGCGAGCGCACGCAATCGGCAGGCATTATCGGCGCCGGGCCTGGCGGCTTGGCCGCGGCCGAGCAGCTGCGTCGCAAGGGCTATCAAGTTACTGTCTATGACCGGTATGATCGTGGCGGCGGCTTGCTGGTTTATGGAATCCCGGGCTTCAAGCTCGAAAAAGATATTGTCGAGCGCCGCATCAAGCACCTTGAAGACAGCGGCATAACCTTCCGCTTCAATTGCGATGTCGGAACCGATATTTCCTTGAGCGAAATCAGAGACAGTCATGACACGGTGCTGATCGCAACGGGCGTTTATAAAGCGCGTGATCTGAAAGTGCCCGGCATTGGTGCGGATGGGGTTTATCCGGCGCTCGATTTCCTGACCGCGTCAAACCGGGTCGGTTTTGGCGACACCGTGGAAGCGTTTGAAACGGGGGCCTTGAATGCTGCAGAGAAACGCGTGGTCGTGATTGGCGGCGGTGATACGGCGATGGATTGTGTTCGCACCGCTGTGCGCCAAGGCGCGAAAGCTGTGACCTGTCTCTATCGCCGCGACCGGGCCAACATGCCAGGCTCTCAGCGCGAAGTGGCCAATGCTGAAGAAGAAGGCGTGAAGTTTGAGTGGCTATCAGGTCCGGAAGCGGTGCTGCACACCAAGGCCAATAAAGTCAAAGGCGTGAAAGTCCGCCGCATGAAGCTTGGCGCACCAGATGCGTCCGGCCGTCAATCGCCGGAAAAAACCGATGAAACCATCGATGTCAAAGCTGACATGGTGATCAAGGCGCTCGGCTTTGATCCTGAAGACTTGCCTGTCCTGTTTGATGAGCCGGCGCTTCGGGTCAATCGCTGGGGCGCGATCCAGGTCGATTACAAAACCATGGAGACCAGCCTGCCTGGGGTCTATGCGGCCGGCGATATTGTGCGCGGCGCCTCGCTCGTTGTCTGGGCGATTGTCGATGGCCGCGAGGCCGCAGAACAGATGCACAAAGCGATGCGTGCATCCGCCAAGCAACAACGCATGGCGGCGGAGTAGGGCATGAGCGAGACCTATCAAGGCCATTGCCTGTGCGGGACAGTTCAGCTGCAAGGCCACGGCGCGCCAAAACTGGAGATCTGTCATTGCAGCATGTGTCTTCACTGGCATGGCAGCCCAGCCATTGCCGCGACGTTTGAGAATGGCGTTAAAATTACCGCCGGCGCAGACAAGATCCGCGCTTATCAAAGCTCCGACTGGGCCGAACGCGCCTTCTGCTCGATTTGCGGAACGACGCTCTACTATCACCTGATCGGGTCCGATCAGATTCATAGCAGCCAGGCCGGCCTGTTTGAGCTGCCGGACGGCCTCAAGATTCACGAAGAAATCTTCGTTGACGAACAACCAGATTATTATCGCTTCGACACCGACGCGCCGCGCCTCACCAGTGCGCAAATGTTCGAGCGGTTCGAAAAATACCAAGCAGAGCAGCAAAACAATGACTGATTTTGTTCAAAACTATCTCGCCAACCGTGACCGTCTGATCGAGGCGCATGCCTATAACCCTGAAGACGAACATAGCGCCTGCGGCGTCGGCCTGGTCGCAGCGCTGGACGGCAAACCGAGGCGCGAGATCGTCGAAATGGGCATTAAAGCGCTCAAGAATGTCTGGCATCGCGGCGCCGTTGATGCCGATGGCAAGACCGGCGACGGGGCCGGTATCCGGGTCGAGGTGCCGCAGGAATTCTTCCGCTATCAAGTCAGCCGCTGCGGCCACACGCCGACTGATGATCCGATCTGTGTTGGACAAATTTTTCTGCCGCGCACGGATCTCAGCCAGCAGGAGGCCGCCCGGGCGATTGTCGAGACCGAAATCCTGCATTTTGGATTCTACATCTATGGCTGGCGGCAGCCGCCGGTGGATGTCTCGATCATTGGCCAAAAGGCGCAGGACACGCGCCCCGAGATTGAACAGATCATGTTCCGAGACGATCAGAACCGCGATCCTGAAGAGCTTGAACGGGCGCTCTATATTTGTCGCCGCCGGATCGAGCGCCGCGCGCGTGAGGCCGGGATTCCGAGTTTCTATATCTGCTCCCTCAGCCATAAATCGCTGATCTATAAAGGCATGTTCCTGGCGCAGGACATTGATAATTTCTATCTCGATTTGAAGGATGAGCGCTTTGAGTCGGCGGTGGCGATTTATCACCAGCGCTATTCAACCAATACATTCCCGCAATGGGCGCTGGCCCAGCCATTCCGGATGCTCGCGCATAATGGTGAGATCAATACGCTGCGCGGCAATCTCAATTGGATGAAGAGCCATGAGATCAAAATGGTCTCTGGGACATTTGGCGATTATGTCGATGACGTGAAGCCGGTGGCCCCGCAAGGCAGCTCGGATTCCGGCGCCTTGGATGCGGTGTTCGAAATTCTCTGCAAAGCCGGGCGCACCGCCCCGATGACCAAAGCACTGCTGATCCCAGAGGCCTGGTCGAAGCGGGCTTCGATCATGCCGGAAAAGCATGCGGCGCTTTACGCTTATTGTAATTCGGTGATGGAGCCCTGGGACGGGCCGGCCGCGATCTGCGCCTATGACGGGCGCTGGGCGGTGGCCGGGCTCGATCGTAATGGCTTACGCCCGCTGCGCTATGCGCTGACCGGAGACGGCATTCTCGCGGTCGGCTCCGAAACCGGCATGTGCCCGCTATCCGGACATGAAGTCGTACGCCGCGGCCATGTCCAGGCCGGCGGGATGATCGCGGCCGATCTCGGCACCGGCAAATTCTATGAGCATACGGAAATCGTAGATGAGCTGGCGGCCAAACATCCATATGAGAAATGGCTGAAAAATGTCCGCGATCTTGATCCGGAGATCGGTCCGGGGCCAGAGCCGCGTCTGTTCGAAACAGAAGCAATGATGCGGCGTCAGAAAGTCGCCGGTTTCACGCTGGAAACATTGGAATTGATCCTCGCACCGATGGCGGAAAGCGGGAAAGAAGCGATTGGCTCAATGGGCGATGACAGCCCGGTCGCGGTGCTATCCGAACAGTTCCGGCCGCTATCTCATTTCTTCCGCCAGAATTTCAGCCAGGTGACGAATCCGCCGGTCGATCCATTGCGCGAAGATCGGGTGATGAGTCTGAAAACCCGTTTCAAGAATCTCGGCAACGTGCTGGCCACGGACAAGACCCAGCAGGACGTGTTCGTGCTGGAAAGCCCGGTCCTGTCGACCGGCATGTATGATCGTCTGATCGGCATGCTTGGCGACGGGGTCCAGCAGATCGATTGTACTTTTGAGCTTGATCAGGCGAGCGGCAATGGCAGCGCGCTGCGCGATGCGCTCGCGCGCATCCGCCAGGAAGCCGAAGACGCCGTTCGGGCCGGCCGCGAGCACATTGTCCTGACGGACGAAAACCAGGGCGATACGCATGTCGCGATCCCAATGATCCTGGCAACCGGCGCGGTGCATTCGCACCTGGTCGCGCAAGGCCTCAGAACCTTCTGTTCGATCACGGTACGGTCAGCCGAGTGTATCGACACGCATTATTTCGCTGTCCTGATCGGGGTTGGAGCGACTTGTGTGAACGCCTATCTGGCTCAGGATGCGATTGCGGATCGACATGCCCGCGGTCTCCTGGGTGATATCTCGATCGGTCAAGCCGTGCTCAATTATAAGAAAGCGATCGAAGCCGGTCTTTTGAAAATCATGTCCAAGATGGGCATCTCGGTGATCTCATCTTATCGCGGCGGATACAATTTCGAAGCGCTTGGCCTATCACGCGCCCTCGTTGCGGACTATTTCCCGGGGCTGGCGAGCCGGATTTCGGGTCTTGGTCTTGCCGGCATCGAAGAGAATGCGGTGACCCGCCACGAAGAAGCGTTTGATGAGGATGTCATCGCACTGCCGGTTGGCGGATTCTACCGCCTCCGCGCAAAGTCCGAACCCCACGCCCTGGATGGAAATCTCATCCATACATTGCAGGCGGCCTGTGATCGCGGCGATTACGGGATCTTCGAGAAATATGCCAAGGCGGTGAATGAGCGCGAGCAACCAATCCAGTTGCGTGACTTGCTTGACTTCAAGCCGGCCGGTCCAGAAGAACCGTTGAGCCGCGTGCAGTCGGTCAACGAGATCCGGAAGCGCTTTGTCACGCCCGGCATGTCGCTTGGCGCGCTGAGCCCGGAAGCCCATGGCACGCTCAATGTCGCGATGAACCGGATCGGCGCGAAATCCGTATCTGGCGAGGGCGGCGAGGTGCGCGAGCGCTATCGGCCGTTGCCGAATGGCGACAATATGAACTCGGCGGTCAAACAAGTGGCCTCGGGCCGGTTTGGCGTGACGGCCGAATATCTCAACAATTGCCGCGAGGTCGAGATCAAAGTCGCGCAGGGCGCGAAGCCTGGCGAAGGGGGTCAGTTGCCGGGTTTCAAAGTCACCGAATTCATCGCCAAGAACCGGCACTCGACACCTGGCGTGACGCTGATCAGTCCGCCGCCGCATCATGATATTTATTCGATCGAAGACTTGGCGCAGCTGATCTATGACCTCAAGCAGATCAATCCTGATTGTCGGGTCTGTGTGAAGCTCGTGGCCCAATCCGGGGTCGGCACCGTGGCCGCGGGCGTCGCCAAGGCCAAAGCCGATGTGATCCTGATTGCGGGCGGCGTTGGCGGCACCGGCGCCTCACCACAGACCAGTATCAAATATGCCGGTCTGCCATGGGAAATGGGCCTCGCCGAAGCGCATCAGGTGCTCAGTCTGAATAATCTGCGCGATAAGGTGACCTTGCGCACCGATGGCGGGCTGCGCACTGGGCGCGATATTGTCATTGCAGCGATGCTTGGCGCCGAGGAGTATGGCATTGGCACGGCCAGCCTGGTCGCCATGGGCTGTATCATGGTGCGTCAGTGCCATTCCAATACCTGCCCGGTCGGCGTCTGCACGCAGGATGAATCGCTGCGGGCCAAGTTTACGGGGACGGCGGACAAGGTCATCAACCTGATGAGCTTCATTGCCGAAGACGTTCGCCGGATCCTAGCTTCGCTCGGCCTGAACTCGCTGGATGAAGCGATTGGCCGAACGGATTTGCTGGCGCAGGTGTCGCGCGGCGCGCCGCATTTGGATGATCTCGACCTCAATCCCCTGCTGGTTCAGGTCGATACGATCGAGCCGATCGCTTATCAGCCAGATCGCCGCGAAGAGGTGCCGGACACGCTGGATGCGCAAATTCTGCGCGATGGCGAGCCATTCTTTGCCCGCGGGGAAAAGATGCAGCTGACCTATGAGGTACAGAATGTTCAGCGCTCGATCGGCGCGCGCTCAAGCTCTGTGATTGTTCGTAAGTTTGGCGAGAAAGCCTTGCCAGAGGGTCGGCTACATATTCGCTTGACCGGCAGCGCCGGCCAATCGCTCGGGGCGTTCAGTGTGCAAGGCCTGCTGCTCGACGTGGTCGGCGATGCCAATGATTATGTCGGCAAAGGCCTGTCTGGCGCGACCATTCAATTGCGCCCTCCGAGTGACGCCTCCTTCCAAGGCGGAGAAAACACCATCATTGGCAATACATGTCTTTATGGCGCGACCAGCGGTAAACTCTATGCCGCCGGACAGGCGGGCGTTCGCTTCGGCGTGCGCAATTCGGGCGCCGAAGCGGTGGTCGAGGGCTGCGGCGCCAATGGGTGCGAATACATGACCGGAGGTCGGGTCGCCATTCTTGGCCCGATTGGCGACAATTTCGGCGCTGGCATGACCGGTGGAGTCGCCTATATCTGGGATCCAGAACAGCAATTCGAGCATGTCGCCAATCCCGACGCGATCGACTGGTATCCACTCGTAGACATGGATCAGAAGCATATTGATGTCTTCCTGATGATGCTCGAAATCCACAAAGAGCGAACCGGATCCGCGCGGGCGGCAGAAATGCTCAAGGAATGGGGACAGACACTCAACGACACATTGATGATCGTGCCCAAGGAAATCGCTGACCGTGTCCTAAAAGACGACGATCTGAAAAAGGCGGGTTAGGCCTGCAGGAACAGCCCTTGCACTTCGCTGCGGACCTCCCCACCTTGGCGGGCGAGAGTGAGTTAAACCAACAGGTACCCGCTAAATGAGCAAACGCGACTATTATGACGTGCTCGGCGTTGACCGATCCGCTGACGAAAAGGCCCTGAAGAGCGCCTATCGGAAGCTCGCCATGAAATACCATCCGGACCAGAATCCGGATGATGCCGAAGCTGAAGCCATGTTCAAGGAGGTTGGCGAGGCCTATGCGGTCTTGTCTGACCCTGAGAAAAAAGCGGCTTATGACCGCTTTGGCCATGCCGCATTCGAGAATGGCATGGGCGGTGGCGCCGGCGGAAATCCCTTCGGTGGCGGTGATCCCAACGACATCTTCCAGGATATTTTCAGTCAGGTCTTTGGCGGCAACCCATTTGGCGGCGGTCGCCGGCGCGGCGGGCCGCAGCGCGGCGCGGACCTGCGCTATGATATGGATATCACTCTGGAAGAGGCCTTCAACGGCAAGGACGCGACCATCAATGTGCCGACGGCGGTGGATTGTAATGCCTGTGACGGCTCGGGCGCCGAGCCCGGCACCAGCCCTGAAACCTGCCCAACCTGCGGCGGGGCCGGACGGGTCCGCGCCCAGCAAGGTTTCTTCACCATGGAGCGCACCTGCGGGCGCTGTCACGGCAAGGGCACGGTCATTTCGGACCCGTGCAAAGTCTGCCGGGGCGCGGGTCAGGTCCAGGAGGATCGAAATCTCTCTGTGAAGATTCCGGCCGGTGTCGAGAGCGGCATGCGGATTCGTTTGTCGGGTGAAGGCGAGCCTGGCACGCAAGGCGGTCCCAAAGGCGATCTCTATATTTTCGTCAATGTCGACGAACATGACATTTTCGAACGTGATGGTCCGAACCTTTACTGCCGCACGCCGGTCTCCATGGTCACCGCAGCGCTTGGCGGTGAGGTTGAAATCCCGACCATTGATGGCGGGCGCGCCCGAGTGACGATCCCGGAAGGGGCCCAGACCGGCCGCAAGCTGCGTTTGCGTGGCAAGGGCATGCCGAGCCTGCGCGGCAATCATCAGACCGGCGATCTCTATATTGAAATGTTCGTCGAGACCCCGCGCAACCTGTCGGCCCGCCAGAAAGAAATCCTGCGCGAGTTTTGCGACTGCTCCGGCAAGGACTGCAATCCGGAATCCGAAGGCTTTATGGGCCGCGTGAAGAAATTCTGGGACGGCATTGGCGGCGAAGACGAAGCCACTAAGCACTAAATCGAAGCTTTAGTTGAACCAATCTATTCACTGGTCTACGACCCTTTCAAATCCAAAGGGAGGCAAGACCAATGAGCGAGCAAGAGCACGGCTTCGACACCAAGCAAATTCACGCCGGCGCGGCGGCTGATCCGGCCACCGGGGCGCGGCAAGTCCCGATCTATCAATCGACCGCTTTTGTCTTCCGCGATGCCGACCATGCGGCGGCTTTGTTCAACCTGCAGGAAGTTGGCTATATTTATTCACGCCTGACCAATCCCACGGTGGGCGCGCTGGCCGAACGGATCACGCATCTCGAAGGCGGCGCTGGCGGTGTCTGTTGTTCCTCGGGTCATGCGGCACAATTGATGGCACTGTTCCCGCTGATGGAACCAGGCCGCAATGTCGTCGTCTCGACCCGGCTTTATGGCGGCTCGGTGACCCAGTTTACCCATACGATCAAACGCTTCGGCTGGTCCGCCACTTTTGTCGATTTTGATGATCTCGATGCCGTCAAAGCGGCGATTGACGAGAATACGCGCGCAATCTTCTGCGAGACCATCGCCAATCCAGGCGGCTATGTCACCGATCTGGAAGCCATCGCGGCAATTGCCAATGACGCGCAGGTGCCGCTCATCGTCGATAACACGACGGCGACGCCCTATCTCTGCAACCCGATCCAGTATGGCGCGACTTTGATCACGCACTCGCTGACCAAATACCTCACCGGCAATGGCACGGTCACGGGCGGCGCCATCATTGATTCCGGGGCTTTTGACTGGACCGCGGCGGGCAAGTTTCCCTCTCTGACCGAACCAGAGCCTGCCTATCATGGCCTGAAATTCCACGAGACGTTTGGTCCGGCGGCTTTCACCTTCCACTCGATTGCAATTGGCCTGCGCGATCTTGGCATGACCATGAACCCGCAAGGCGCGCATTACACACTGATGGGGATTGAGACCCTGTCGCTGCGTATGGAGCGACATGTCGCCAATGCCGAAAAGATCGCCGCCTGGCTGGAAGGTCATGAGGCGGTGTCCAGCGTCACTTATGCCGGCCTGGACAGCTCGCCTTATAAGGCCCGCGCGCAACGCCTGTGCCCGAAAGGGGCCGGGGCGCTGTTCACCGTGCAGCTCAAGGGCGGCTATGAGTCTTGTGTGAAATTCGTCAACGGATTGGAGCTGTTCAGCCATGTCGCCAATCTCGGCGATGCTCGCTCGCTGGTCATTCATCCGGCCTCAACCACGCACCGCCAACTCACCGATGCGCAGAAAATCGCCGCGGGCGCCGCGCCGGATTCGGTCCGGCTGTCGATCGGGATTGAGAACGCTGAGGACTTGATGGCCGACCTGGACCAGGCACTGAAGGCGGCGGGTTAAGCCGCCGTCACAAACGTCGAGATCACTTTCTTCAAGCCCGCTTTCTCAAACGCCACGGTGAGCTTGGTGCCATTGGCGTCCATGACTTTGCCGTAGCCGAATTTCTCGTGGAAAACGCGCTGATTGAGTTTGAAGCCGGACTGGCCGGTTTCTGACGCCACCAGTGTCGCCTTGCCATCTATCACCGGGCCGGATTCATACTTGCCGGCATTCTCTTTCAGGCGCCGCCAGCCGGGTGAGGTATAGTTTGAACGTTCGCCCAAATCCTCGACTGTGCCGGTAAAGCCATCCTCGCTGCCGGGCAGGGAGGAATAGCCGGTCTCGGCTTCGGCCTCGACCTGGTCATGCGGCAGCTCATCGACAAAGCGGCTTGGTAACACGCTCTGCCAGCGGCCAAAAATCTGGCGATTGGCGACAAAAGAAATCCGGCACACTTCGCGCGCCCTTGTGATCCCGACATAAGCAAGGCGGCGTTCTTCCTCGAGCCCTTTCATGCCGCTTTCATCGAGGCTGCGGCGGGACGGGAACACTTCTTCCTCCCAGCCCGGCAGGAAGACGAGCGGCCATTCCAGTCCCTTGGCCCCGTGTAGAGTGAGGATCTGGACCTCGTCGCCATTGCCGTCGCGACCAGCATCCATGACCAGTTCAACATGTTCGAGGAACCCGGTCAGGTTTTCGAACTCGCCCATCGCATTGATCAGCTCTTTCAAATTGTCGAGCCGGGTCTGGGCCTGCGGGCTGCGATCCTTTTGCAGCATGTCCGTATAGCCGGATTCATCGAGGATGACCTGGGCGAGGTCGGTATGGCTCATGCCGCTATTATAGCGATCGCGCCAGAGATTGATCTGGTCGATGAACTGCGTCAGCCCGCGCTTGCCTGGGCCTTTGATCTCATCGGTCTGCAGGACCATTGGGGTCAGCGTGAACAGGCTGCGGCCATCGTCACGGGCATAGCGCTGCAGTTTCTGCACCGTCGTGTTGCCGACCCCGCGCTTTGGTTGATTGACCACGCGCTCAAAGGCGAGGTCATCATCGGTCGAGCGGATTAGGCGCAGATAAGCCATCGCATCACGAATTTCGGCGCGCTCGAAGAAGCGCGGGCCACCAATCACGCGATACGGAATGCCGAGAATGATCAGGCGTTCTTCAAACAGGCGCATCTGCCAAGAGGCGCGAACCAGAATGGCGCAATCCTCATAGCAGTTCTTGCCGCCCTTTGCCGCCCAGGCCTCGATCTCGTCGCAGACCATGCGGGCTTCGGCTTCGCCATCCCAGAGGCCTCGGACCTGGACTTTTTTGGCATCTGGATCGCCAGCCCAATCGCCGCCGACAAACAGGGTCTTGCCAAGCCGGCCCTTATTGTTCGAGATCACCGCCGAAGCGGCGGCCAGGATTGGCTCGGTCGAGCGGTAATTGCGCTCCAGGCGAATGACCTTGGCGCCTGGGAAATCCTTCTCGAAGCGCAGGATATTGTCGACCTCGGCCCCGCGCCAGCCATAGATGGATTGGTCATCATCGCCGACACAGCAAATGTTCGAATTACCCTGCGCGAGCAGGCGCAGCCAGAGATATTGGGCGACATTGGTGTCCTGATACTCGTCGACCAGGATGTATTTGAACTTGCGATGGAAGTCTGCGAGCAGGTCCGGATTGTCCTGGAACAGCGTGATATTGTGGATCAGCAAGTCACCGAAATCGCACGCGTTCAACACTTTGAGCCGGGCCTGATAGGTCTCATAGCATTTGATTCCTTTGCCATCGGCAAACTGATAGGCCTCATCGCCCGGCACCTTATGAGGCAGCAGGGCTCGGTTCTTCCAGCCATCAATCAGACTAGCGAGATAGCGCGGCGTCCAGCGTTTCGGATCAATCTCTTCGGCCTCGATGATCTGTTTGCAGAGCCGGATCTGATCATCGGTGTCGATTATGGTGAAACTCGATTTTAGCCCGACCAGTTCGGCAAGGCGGCGCAGGATCTGGGCCGAGATCGAGTGGAACGTGCCAAGCCAGCGCAAGCCTTCACCTGCTTCGCCGGTCAGTTTCAGGGCCCGTTCGCGCATTTCACGCGCCGCCTTATTGGTAAAGGTCACGGTCAGGGTCTGGCTTGGATAGGCGAGGCCCGAAGCGATAATGTGCGCCAATCGCGTGGTCAGAACGCGGGTTTTGCCGGTGCCGGCGCCGGCCAGGACGAGCAGCGGCCCCTCGGTCGTCAGCACCGCTTCTTTCTGCTCCGGGTTCAGCCCGTCAAGATAATCCGCGCTCGCGCTCGGCACAGGCGCTTTCGCGGCGGCCATTTCCGAGATGCTCATTTTGCGATTCGGTCCCGTCATGGGAGGGAATATAGACACGTTCTGCCGCCCCCGCGACTCCTTCTCCCCTTCGCGGCTGCGCTTTTAGCCCTATGTTTGTGGAAACCCTTCAATAGAGTGACCATGAGCGACACGACTGACCTCGAAAAAGACCCCGAACGCAACCGCCTGTCGGCGCGGCTTGGCCGCACAGTGAAGGTCGGCACCAACCTGTCCGGTGCCGGCCTGACCTTTGCCGCCAATGCGATGTTTGGCGGCGATAAGGGCGATGAGCGAATCGCCAAGGCTTTGGCAGCGGCGCTCGGCAAGTCCAAGGGCCCGCTGATGAAGGTCGCGCAAATGGTCTCGACCATTCCGGACTTTCTGCCCGCTGAATATGCCGAGGAGCTCAGCCAGCTACAGGCGCAGGCTCCCGCGATGGGCTGGCCCTTTGTGCGACGACGTATGCGGGCTGAACTGGGGGCCGATTGGCAAAATGAATTCGCAGAGTTTGGTAAAGAGGCCGCCCACGCGGCGAGCCTTGGCCAGGTCCATCGCGCGACGCTGCCCGATGGCCGCGAGGTGGCATGCAAGCTACAATATCCTGACATGTCTTCAGCGGTTGAGAGCGATGTCGGTCAGCTCAAGCTGGTGCTCGGCATGTTCAAGCGCATGGATGGCTCAATTGACCCGACTGAAATGGTCGAGGAGATCACCGATCGTTTGCGCGAAGAATTGGATTATGCCCGCGAAGCCAAGCATATGGCGCTCTACGCACATATCCTGGCGGACAAGGAATTTGTTACCGTTCCAGAACCGATTGCGGAGCTGTGTACGGATCGTTTGTTGACCATGAGCTGGGTCGAAGGCGAGCGTCTCAATGCCTATGAGGACGCGCCGCAAGAGGTCCGCAACCAGATTGCCGAAAATCTGTTCTGGACCTGGTGGCACCCGTTCAATTCGCGCGCCGTGATCCATGGCGACCCGCATCTTGGCAATTACCAGGTGACGCAAGACGGGCAGGGCCTGAATTTGCTGGATTTTGGCTGCATCCGGGTCTTCCCGCCGCAATTTGTCGCCGGTGTCGTCGAGCTTTACCGAGCGGTTCTGGCGGATGATTTCGACGCGACCTATGCCGCTTATGAAAAATGGGGCTTCAAGGGCCTCAACAAGGATCTGGTCGAGGTTCTGAATATCTGGGCACGCTTTATCTATGGCCCGTTGCTCGATGACCGCGTGCGCAGCGTCGCCGATGGCATCAAACCGGGCGAATATGGCCGTAAGGAAGCCTTTGCGGTGCGCAAGCTGCTCAAGGAAAAGGGGCCCGTGACAATTCCGCGCGAATTTGTGTTCATGGACCGCGCCGCCATCGGCCTCGGCGCCGCCTATTTGCGGCTGGGGGCGGAGCTCAATTTCCACCGCCTGTTTGAGCAGAGCCTCGAAGGCTTTAGCGAAGCGGCTTTGGGCAAGGCGCAGGGCGAAGCCCTGGCAGCGGTTGGGCTGTCCGGTTGACCTTAAATATCCGCCGACCCCAGCGCGGGCTGGGGTCCAGGGACAGGAGGCACAAATCAGCCAGTAGGCAATCGCGGTCCCTGGATACATACCTACGCAGGTATCGGCGACGTAACAGGAAAGGACGGACGGCTAAAGGGCGCTCTGCCCAGCTTGTCTGGGCAGCCCAGCACGGTGCATAGCCACAAGACCGGGAGCGATCAGAATGCTCTCGATCCTCGGTTCGAGATCGGGTGATGGGCCCCACGGACGAGCCGTGGGGAACGCCGGGCGGGAGAATGTGAGAGGAGATTTTAGGATCCAGTCCGGGGCAGCGAGAATCTGAAACACCCCTATTCACCGCCAACCCCAGCGCAGGCTGGGGTCCAGGGACGGTCCTGCAAATCAGACTGTAGGGAGCCTGCGGTCCATGGATACCAGCCTGCGCTGGCATCTGCGGAGGAATAAGCGAATCGACTCCAATCACCGCACGCAAACCCTTTCCAAATGCAATCAAATGTGCCAAATGCCCGGCTTGTTGCGAGCAATGTGCAACTCTAGCCTGTCTGGACGACATCCCGGACATGGCTGAACCCGCACAGCCCTCCCTCAAATCCAGGTCAAAACGGCCTTATCTGTAACCCGCCGCAAGGCGACAAAAGAAAGTATACCGATGTCGATCACAGCTGAGCGTAAAGCCGAACTGATCAAGAAATTTGCCCGCACCGATGGTGATACGGGTAGCCCTGAAGTCCAGGTCGCGATCCTGACTGAACGGATCAATAATCTGACCGAGCACTTCAAGGACAATAAAAAAGATAACCATTCGCGTCGCGGACTGTTGGCGATGGTCGCCACCCGACGCAAACTCCTCGACTATGTGAAGAGGAAAAATGAAGAGCGTTACCAAACGCTCATCGGAGAGCTCGGCATTCGTCGCTAGGCTCCCCAAACAGCCCGCCCGGTCATGGGGACCCGGCGGGCTTTTCGTATGTATGAAAGAAAGCAAATCGTATGTTTGATAAGCAATCTGTCTCGCTGGAATGGGCCGGCCGGACACTGAAAATCGAAACGGGCCAGGTGGCTCGTCAAGCCGATGGCGCCGTCATGGTGTCATACGGGGACACAACGGTCCTCGCGACCGCCGTCTATGCCAAGGAAGCCAAGCCCGGACAGGACTTTTTCCCGCTGACGGTCAACTATATGGAAAAATACTACGCGTCAGGCCGCATTCCAGGCGGTTTCTTTAAGCGCGAGGGACGCCCAACCGAGAAAGAGACCCTGACGTCTCGCCTGATCGATCGTCCGATCCGTCCACTTTTCGTCGACGGCTTCAAGAATGAGGTGCAGGTTGTCCTGACCGCAATCTCTTATGATCTGGAAAACGATCCGGACATTCTCGGCATGATCGGCGCGTCCGCTGCGCTGGTTCTGTCTGGTGCCCCCTTCATGGGCCCGATCGGCGCTGCGCGCGTCGGCTATAAGGATGGCAATTATGTCATCAACCCAACCGTCGAAGAGCTCGAAGAGTCTGAGCTCGATCTCGTCGTTGCCGGCACCGCTGATGCGGTGATGATGGTCGAATCTGAAGCCAAAGAGCTGTCAGAAGACATTATGCTCGGTGCTGTCATGGCCGGACATGAAGCGATGCAGCCAGTGATTGATGCGATCATCAAGCTGGCCGAAGCGGCCGCCAAAGAGCCATTTGAGTTCGAAGCCGAAGACCTTTCAGACGAGCTTGCCGCGATCCAGAAACTGGTCGGGGCTGATCTCTCCAAAGCCTATCAGATCACTGAGAAGCTGGAGCGTCAGGCGGCCGTTGGCGAAGCCCGTGAGAAAGCGGCTGCGGCTCTGGTCGCGACCGAAGAGAATGAAGACGGCATGGACCCGAACGTGTTCAAGTCAGCCTTCAAGAAAGCCGAAGCGAAAGTCGTTCGCGGTGACATCATCAAGACCGGTAAGCGGATTGATGGCCGTTCGCTCGATCAGGTTCGTCCGATCCTTGCCGAGGCGGGCTTCCTGCCACGCACACACGGCTCGGCCCTGTTCACCCGCGGGGAAACGCAGGCGATCTGTGTGGCGACACTCGGCACCAGCGATGATGAGCAATTCATCGATGGGCTCGACGGCACGCGCAAAGAGAAATTCCTGCTGCACTATAACTTCCCGCCATATTCTGTCGGTGAAGCGGGCCGGATGGGCGGCACCAGCCGTCGTGAGACCGGCCACGGGAAACTGGCCTGGCGTGCCCTGCGGGCGGTCCTGCCAGAGCATGAGGAGTTTCCTTACACGATCCGCATGGTCTCGGAGATTACCGAGTCGAACGGCTCGTCTTCAATGGCGACGGTGTGTGGCTGTTCACTGGCCATGATGGATGCCGGTGTGCCGCTGAAGCGGCCGGTGTCTGGCATCGCGATGGGTCTGATCAAGGATGATGAGGGCGTTGCTGTCCTGTCTGACATCCTTGGCGATGAGGACCATCTCGGCGACATGGATTTTAAAGTTGCGGGCACTGAAAAGGGCCTGACCAGCTTGCAGATGGACATCAAGATTGCCGGCATTACCAAAGAGATCATGGAAACCGCGCTCGAGCAGGCCAAAGGCGGCCGCGCGCACATCCTGGCCGAAATGGCCAAAGGTCTCGACACGGTGCGTGAGAGCCTGGCGGACAATGCGCCGCAAATGGAAATCATCAAAGTGCCGGAAGACAAGATCCGCGAAGTCATCGGCTCTGGCGGTAAAGTCATCCGTGGCATCGTCGATGAGTCTGGTGCCAAGGTGAACATTGATGATGATGGCACCGTCCAGGTCTCAGCCACCGATCGCGAAAGCATCGACAAGGCGCTGAAGATGATCAAAGAGATCGTCGCCGAGCCAGAAGTCGGTGAGATTTATGAAGGCAAAGTCGTTTCGATCAAGGATTTCGGCGCCTTCGTGAACTTCTTCGGCCCCAAAGACGGCTTGGTGCACGTTTCGCAAATGGCGAATGAGCGCATCGGCCATCCGAAGGACGTCGTCTCCGAAGGTCAGCAAGTCTATGTCAAACTCATGGGCTTTGATGATCGCGGCAAAGTCCGCCTGTCGATGAAAAATATCGATCAGGAGACCGGCAAAGAAGTGACGCAGGAAGCGGCTGAATAAGCGCTCTTGCTGATCTAAAAGCATCAAATTGCAGTAAGGCCGTTCCCGCTGGGAGCGGCCTTTTTGCTATTGTTTTGTCCGGTTAGGGATGATTAACTATCCGAAACCGGACAAAAATGGTTTGACACATATCTGTCACATACCGTAAATGACGGTAATGTTACAAAAATATGACACACTAAAGTCCTCCCTGCTGCTGGCACTTGCGGCCGCTGGAGGAGCAGCATTATCGGGCACGGCGACCGCGTCTGAGGCTGGATGCAGCCTTGAAAATGGCTATGCCCAGCAAGTCGCTGCCTATGTTTCCGAAGCCACCACCTGCATCAAGGAAGCAACGAATTTCGAGACACAGGTCGCTGATGGATTGTTCGCTGAAATCAATGCCGAGCGCGTAGCCAACGGGCTCGCCCCTTTGAACCGGCGGGCCTCGCTCGACATGGCGGCGCAATCGCATGCGCTCGATATGTCGGTTCGCATCTATGCCGATCATGTAGATCCGGAAGGACGGGATCACCTGCACCGTATTCGCGCCTTTGATCGCACCATGCTGGTCGGAGCCTCAGGGTCTAATGTGACCGTCAGCAAATCAGCAGCAGACGCTGCTGCTGTGCACGAAAAGATCAAACGCGACGCTGAGAGCGCCGAGAACATTTTGCGGGAAAGCTTTACGGATGTTGGGATCGGCGTGGTCGAAGAAGCCGGCCAATACTATGTGGTCGAAGTCTTTGCAGACGCCCAGGGCGACCTTCGCGAAGCCTTGCCAGTATTTGCCACCGGAACCGCGGCACTTCGCGTTGATCTTGCGCATCGCAATCAGCGCTTGATGGCATGGGGATTGATGGACACTGCGTCTGGGGAGCCGCTCGTCCGAGGTTCAGTCCCGCGCATGCGGTTTTCCGGGCTCGACGGCGCGGATGCGTCGCTCAACGTGCTCGTTGGGCTGCGCAATGACACTTACGTGCTTAAAGGGCCTTTGGTCAGCGGTCAGAACTAAGGTCCCCACGACCTCACGTGAAAGGGCGTTGGGCAAGTTGCTCAACGCCTTTTTCTATTGGTGTGGGTTATGGTTGCCCCACTCCATGCCCATGGTTTTTTTCATCCAGTCGGAAAAGGTTGACGGCTTTTGCAGAGCTTGCGGATCGAGGGAGCCATACCAGACAATTGGTCCATCTTTTGCCTCAAGGCGAACCCCAGCAATGCGTTGATTGCCACTCCAATTGCCATATTCAGTGCTCGGGTCGAGCAAGAGCATGACTTGCGTGCCGCCCTGGCCATTCTCATCGGCGCCAAAGACCAGGCCATAGACTTTCTCACGCCCGAAAAAGCCGGATGAATGGGCTTGGCGTTTGCCGTTCAAAAGCACCTCATCCCATAACAGGTTTCGTCGCCATTGCAGAACGTGCATCTGATCGCCACTGACGATCTTGATATCGACTTGGTGTAATCCGAGGCGGACAATTTCTGCATGCATGGGAGGACTCCTTCTTATTGATAAACAATATGACTTTATCGGCAAAAGTCAACAAAAAGCCCGGAATGTTTCCATCCCGGGCTCCAATGATTGATTTTGGGAGACTTACTCGGCCATCGCCGTGATTGTTGCCGTGCCTGTGCCACCGGTGGACAATGTGTAGGTTGACGACTCGCCGACGGCTTGAGCCACTTCATTGAAGGTCGCGCAGACTTCGCCCTGATCCGGGATTTCGGCGCACAGGGTCGCGGCTTCTTCGTCCCAGGTGTAGGGCACGCTCAACTCACCGGCTGTCGCCATATTGGTTTCAGAATCGAACGTCCACTCCTGAGTGGTGCCGTCATCGTTCGCAAATGACAGCGTGATTGTCGCCGCAAATGCTGGCGCTGCGATAAAGGTCGCAGCAATTGCTGCGCTGATAAACTTTTTCATGGAACCATCCTCCCGAAGGCTTATGCCGCGTCCAATTATTGGGCGACTGCGACTATGGTTAACAAAAGACGCCAGTGCGGGCAAATCCACAGCTAAGCGCGTTCCGAGACGGACAAGACGTTTCCGTCTGGATCCTTGAACCAAAGAATGCGGGCGCCGCCATCCGGGCTCGTCCAAATCCCTTTTTCATCCTGGCCCATGCCTTCGAAAATGGAGAATTCCACGCCTTTATTGGCGAGGGTTTGATGTGCAGCGTCTATGTCTGGAACCTGCCAGTCGAGAACGGTGAACGGCAGCGGCGTGTGATTGGGGACTTTTGAAATGCGAAGTTCCGCACCCGCCAATTGATAAACCAAGGCAAAAGCGTCGTCGACTTCGAGCGCCAATCCAAGCACTTGCTCATAAAAAGATCTCGCCGCCTCGGCGTCCGAAGTGGCGAGAAATATGGTCGGTTTTGATGATTTTAAGTCCATGACCCCCTCCGGCAAATCTTGTCCCATCATTGGGCAAGATCTGCGAAGGTCAATGGTGTTTGAAAAAGCGTTTACTGACCGGCGAGGCGCAGAAAGCGATTGCGCAGGTCTTTGTCGGTCTTGAACACGCCAGTAAATTGTGTGGTCACGGTGGTCACGTCTTTGTGGTGAACCCCGCGGGTCGACATGCACTGATGTTCGGCATCGATCAGGACGGCAACGCCCATCGGCGCCAGGCTTTCCGTGATTGCGTCGCAGATCTGAGCCGTCATGGTTTCTTGCGTTTGTAGCCGCTTGGAAAAAATCTCAACCACCCGGGCGAGCTTCGAGATGCCAACCACAGCCTGAGTCGGCATGTAAGCGACAAAAGCTTTGCCGAGAAACGGTGCCATGTGGTGTTCGCAATGGCTTTCGACATCAATATTCTTGAGCATGACAATGTCATCATAGCCCTGAACATCATCAAATGTGCGGGAGAGATATTTCACCGGATCTTCTTTGTAACCGGAGAACCATTCTTCATAGGCTTTGACAACGCGCTTTGGCGTATCGATCAAGCCTTCGCGCTGCGGGTCGTCTCCCGCCCATGCGATGAGCGTACGGACCGCGTCCATCGCTTCTTCCATGCTGGGGCGCTCGACATCATCGGCGCGTGTGATTTGATCTTCAGGGGTGATGGCGTCCATGGCCATAGTGCATTTCCTTAGTCTGAGGGACGGAGGTCGAGCCGTATCTGCGGTCGACCATTCAAGGCTCCGGCCAGATAAGGACTTAACGCCCGCCCGGAGTGAATAACCCTCAGGGCGATGAAGATAACATAGTGGCGAATTCCACAAGTTACCAGACTCTTCTTACGGCAAGCTGGCGAGAGTGGATTTCAAGTTTTCTTGAGAAGCTGAGGATTTTTCTCAAGTCTGGTCAAAAGCTGATTCCAGCTTTGCTAATCGCCGTCCATGCGGAGCGCCGCCACGAAGGCCTCTTGCGGAATTTCGACTTTGCCGAACTGGCGCATGCGCTGTTTGCCGGCCTTCTGTTTTTCCAGCAGCTTACGCTTCCGAGTCGCGTCGCCGCCATAGCATTTCGCGGTCACATCCTTGCGCAGCGCCGAAATTGTCTCGCGGGCGATAATCCGTCCGCCAATCGCCGCCTGGATCGGAATCTTGAACATTTGGCGCGGGATCAGGTCTTTGAGGCGCTCACACATCTGCCGGCCGCGCCCCTCAGCGCGGGCACGGTGGACCAGCATGGCGAGCGCATCCACCGGCTCGTCATTGACCAGGATGTTCATTTTCACGAGGTCCTCGGCGCGATGGCCGATAATCTCATAATCAAAACTCGCATAGCCGCGCGACATGGATTTCAGGCGATCATAGAAATCGAACACGACCTCATTGAGCGGCAATTCATATTTCACCAGGGCCCGGCCGCCGACATAAGAGAGTTCCTTTTGAATACCCCGTCGATCCTGACATAGTTTCAAAATGGAACCCAGATATTCATCCGGCGTGTAAATGGTCGCTTCGATCCAGGGCTCGCGGATTTCTGCGATTTTGACCACGTCTGGCATGTCGGCTGGATTGTGTAGCTCGATTTCGGTGCCGTCCGTCATGGTCATTTCATAGACCACGCTTGGCGCCGTCGCGATCAGATCGAGGTCGAACTCGCGGCTGAGCCGTTCCTGGATGATCTCCAGGTGCAAAAGCCCAAGGAAACCGCACCGAAACCCCATGCCGAGTGCCGCGGAGGTTTCCATTTCCCAGGTGAAGCTGGCATCATTCAAGCGAAGCTTGCCCATCGCCGCGCGCAAATCGTCAAAATCGGCCGCATCGACAGGGAACAGACCGCAGAACACCACTGGCTGGACTTCCTTATAGCCCGGCAGGGCTTCGGTCGTGCCGCCTTTTTCGGTGGTGATCGTGTCCCCGATGGCGCAATCGGCAACCTCTTTGATCGACGCGACCAGAAACCCGACTTCGCCTGGACCAAGCTCGTCGACATCGGTCGGCTTTGGCTTGAAAACCCCAACGCGATCAATGTCATAAGTCGCGCCCGTCTTCATCATCCGGATCTTCATTTTCTTTTTCAGCACGCCATCATGCATGCGCACGATGACGACAACGCCGAGATAGGGATCATAATAAGCGTCGACGAGCGCGGCTTTGAGTGGCTTGTCGACCTCACCGTGGTCCGGGGCTGGCAGGCGTTCAACGATCGCCTCCAGCACGTCTTCAATGCCAAGGCCGGTCTTGGCCGAGATCTCAACTGCCTCTGAGGCATCAAGGCCGATAATGTCTTCGATCTGATCTTTTACGCGCTGCGGGTCAGCGGCCGGCAAGTCGATCTTATTAAGGACAGGAACAATCTCATGATCCTGATCGATGGCCTGATAAACATTGGCAAGGGTCTGCGCCTCAACCCCCTGGCTCGCATCAACCACCAGCAAAGAGCCCTCACAGGCGGCGAGACAGCGGCTGACTTCGTACGAGAAATCGACATGGCCCGGCGTGTCCATCAGGTTGAGCGTGTAGGTCTCACCATCCTTGGCCTTATAATTGAGACGAACAGTTTGCGCTTTGATCGTGATGCCACGCTCTTTCTCGATATCCATCGAGTCGAGGACCTGCTCAGACATTTCACGTTCGGTCAGGCCGCCCGTCTTCTGGATTAGGCGATCGGCCAGGGTCGACTTGCCGTGGTCAATGTGGGCCACGATGGAAAAGTTACGAATTTTATCGCGCGGTGTCATAGGCGCGATATAGACATGACCGGTGCTTTAGGGAAGCAGAGCTGCGACAAGAACTGCGATAAGTGGCGCGAGGCAACGAGCCTCCCCATATGGGCCCCACATCAATAAGTTGAGACTCAGATGATCCGACTCTACAAACAGGATGAAACCGGCAAGCCTGTCGCCTATCATGAGGCCTGGATTGAGCCGCACAATCGCCGGATCGTTGAGCATTGGGGCTATATTGGGGAGGCGGGCGAGACAGCGACGCACCGCATCAAGATCTTTGGTTCTCTCGAAAAACAGTTTCAGCAAGTGCTCGAACCAGCCCGAAACCTCGGCTTTGAAGAATTGCCTGAGAGTGCTTTTTCAACTCTGGTGATTGAGTATGCCGCGAGCGGCGATGGTGATGATGACCGCGACAAGCAGGAAGACATCGAGGACGCGCTGAGTGAAAAGTTGGGTTGGACCGGACTCGGTTTTTGTGATGAGGGCCGGATCATCGGCGGCAAAATCGAGATTTGTTGTCGCGTGCTCGATGCTGAAATAGCAGAGACGGTGATCGCCGAAGCCTTGGACGGGTCCGTGTTCGCCGATTATTCACGCATCTATCAAGAGTAAGTATAAGACAGGAATGGCCGAGTCAGAATCCCTCATCGACAATACCCCTGCGCCCAAACGGGTGGGCATCACGCCGGAAGGGTGGCTGACGGACAGCTGGTATTTTATTTGCGTTTCTAAAGAGCTGAAGCGGGGTCAGCAGGTTCGCCGTATGGCGCTGGACCAACCCATCGTGGTGGCGCGCACCGAGATGGGTGAGGTGTTTGCGTTGCGCGATATTTGTCCGCATCGCTTGGTGCCGCTGAGTGCTGGTCGGCAAATTCAGACCGAAGGGGAAACGACGCTCGAATGCCCGTATCATGGCTGGCGTTTCGGCACGGATGGTGTCTGCAAACTGATGCCAAGCCTGACGGGATCTGAACCTTATGATCCATCGCGGGTAAAAGTGCGTCGCTACCCGGTTCATGAGACAAATGGTGCGATTTTCGTCTTTATTTCCGACAATCCGCGTCTCGATCGTAGTCCGGACGTCCCAAAACCCGATTTTGGTCCCCTGCCAAATTCTCCAAAATTTGTGATTGAAGACGTCTTTAATGCCAAGATGGACGATGCGATTGTCGGTTTGATGGATCCAGCCCATGTGCCCTTTGTTCACAATCAATGGTGGTGGCGTCCCCCTTCCGTCGGTCTGAAACTGAAAGAGAAGCCGTTTATCCCGGCCGAACGGGGCTGGGCCATTGACCGCCATCAACCCAGTTCCAATTCGCGGCTGTATCGATGGGTTTTCGGCGACAAGGTCGAAACCGAAATCCGGTTCCAATTGCCGGGCTTTCGATGGGAGATCATTTCGAATGACCGGGCCCGCTTTGTCACTCTGACATGCCTGACGCCAGAGGCTGAGAAGCGCACTCGGATTACGCAAATTACCTGGTGGACAGGGGCACCCTTGCTCAATCTCGCCATCCCAATCGCCAAACCGATGGCGCGCAAATTCCTGCGCCAGGACGGTGATATGGTGGATCTGCAAAACCTTGGCATGGATCACCAAAAGGCGATGCTCTGGGTCGATGATATCGACGTCCAAGCAAAATGGTATCAGATGCTCAAAAAGGAATGGGTCGCCTCGCGAGAAGAACAAAGACCGTTTAAAAACAAGATTGAGCCAACGACGTTGCGCTGGCGCAGTTAGTCTCTATCGCGTCGGCACCGGCGCATCGCCGGAATAATCATAGAATCCGCGACCGACTTTGCGACCGACCCAACCGGCCTCGACATACTTCACCAGCAGTGGGCACGGCCGATACTTGGTGTCCGCGAGACCGTCATGCAGGACTTGCATGATGGACAAGCAGGTATCGAGACCAATGAAATCAGCCAGGGTGAGCGGGCCCATCGGATGATTGGCGCCCAGCCGCATCGCGGTATCGATGCTCTCAACCGTGCCAACACCTTCATAGAGCGCATAGACCGCTTCATTGATCATCGGCACAAGGATACGATTGACGATAAAGGCGGGGTAATCCTCGGCATTCGTCGTGGTTTTGCCGAGCCGTTCGGCAAAGCCGATGGCCATGTCATACGTGTCCTGGTCGGTCGCCAGCCCACGAATGATTTCCATCAGCTTCATCAGCGGCACAGGGTTCATGAAATGGAGGCCAATGAAGCGCTCTGGCCGGTCCGTGGTCGAGGCCAAACGGGTGACGGATATAGACGATGTGTTGGTCGCGAGATAAGCATGCGCAGGAACAACGCCGCATAAATCCGCGAAGATCCTCTCTTTGACTTCCCGGTTTTCGGTCGCCGCTTCAATCGCCAGGTCAACTTTCGCGAGTGGATCGAGGGCGACTGTGGTTGTGATGCGGGCCTGGGCGGCCTTCATTTCATCCATCGAGATCAGATCGCGCGACAGCTGGCGTCCGAGATTTTTCTCAATTGTGGTTACCCCAGCATCGAGTGCATCCTGCGAGATATCGTTGAGAATGACATCGTATCCTGCCAGCGCACAAACATGTGCGATCCCGTTGCCCATTTGCCCAGCGCCCACGACGCCGATCGTGTTGATTTCCGCCAATTCAGTCTCCCGTCGGAAATTTCAAAACCGTAAGCAAACTAGGTTGCTTGTGCAGTGCGGCAAAGCAACCTTGGATTTCTTTCGCAGTTGCAAAACCCGGCGGCCTGTCGCTTCAGGGCCACAGATGGAAGGGATTAAGCGGTCGGCTCGACTTCCGTTGTCGCGGCGGCGGCTCGAATGGTTTCGAGCAAGGAGCGGCGCAGCGATTTGTCACCGATCTTCTGGAAGGCGGTGACCAATTCCATCGCTTCATTGTCAAGAACTGGCAAGCTCGGGGGATGATCGCCATCCTGAACGGCCAGCGAGGGCGGCGCGTCAAGCAAATCATCAACGCCTTCGTAGAAATAGGTGATGGTGATGCCGAGCACTTGTGCCATTTCGAACAAGCGTCCTGCCGAGATGCGGTTCACCCCTTTCTCGTATTTTTGGACCTGCTGAAAGGTGAGACCAAGTTTTTCACCAAGCTGTTCTTGGGTGAGTTTCAACTCACGTCGACGCCATCTCAGTCTTTGACCGACAATTCGATCAATTCCGCTTGGTACTTTATTCTCTGACATCCTCCGCCCAACTCCGTTATACTAATTTTAGGTTTCTAACGTCGCCAGGTCACAAAGGCTAGTCCAGCAAACAGGACCATTGTCAACCAGAAAAATGTCTCACCAAACCTTTGATATGGTGTGTTTTCTAGCTTGGCGGGAAGACCTGTTCGTACAACCGCAGACCGCCAGCCAGCTGGGTCACCGGGCGCCGGATTTCCGCGCGCAAGTTCACGCCCATATCCATCCACCATTGCGGTCATCCCGCGCGTTGCAACACGTGCCATTGGCAGGCCACTTTCAATCGCGCGATAGCGGTTTTGCGCATAATGCTGAGCCGGACCCAGTCCGCCGCCGAACCACGCATCATTTGAGATCACGACGATCCATTCCGCCGCCTCGCGTTGTGGTTGCGCCTTACGAACGATTTCTGGAAACAGCCCTTCATAACAGATCAATGGGATGAAAGGCGGGGCGACGATTTGAGGGAGCAGCACCGTGGCTTCAGGACCTGGTTCAAAGCCGTTCTTTGCCATGCGTTGCATCGCGGATGGCAGGATGCCGGCAATGCTTTCTCCGAACGGAATGATTTTTGTCGCCGGCAATTCTCCAAATGGCACCAGTCGGTGCTTATCGTACAGCGCCGCCAGGCTGGCGGCGTTAGCTCCGGGCGTAAACATAACGAGGCTGTTGAACGCGCTGACATCCTCACCGTCGCGTGTGAAGCGCGCCGATCCAGCGATCAATGCGCGGCGATCGAGAAACGCCGAGATCAGTTCCAGCGCGTCATAATTCGGCAAATAGGGGTTTGGCAGGAGACCGTTCGGCAATGCGCCTTCAGGCCAGATGATGATGTCGCCATCTTCGCTGGGCACGTCCTGCAGCAATTGGATGTAGCGCGCGATCACCGCCTCGCCGCCATTGTCGAATTTCTCCGCTTGCGGCACGCCAGCGTCCATGAGCAGAACTGAGCGCTCCGTGATCACGGTGTCATTGCTCAGGCGTTGTGACCCCCACGCAAAGGAAAAGCCGACAAGAGCGACCGCCATGACCGCAGGGAGGGCGCGTCCGAGCACGCCATTCGCATCACGTGTGTCGACCAGCGCTGCGGGCGCGGCGGCAATGAACAGGGTAACTGCCGTGAGCCAGTAGACCCCGCCAATCGAGACCACTTGAGAGAGTGCACCACCTGGGGCCCAGGTGGTGCCGGGCAGGTTCCAGGGGAAGCCCCCAAACAGAGTGCCACGGATTAATTCCGCCCCGCCCATAAACAAAGCAAAAATGAAAACGCGTGACGGTGAAGCTGACCAGAATGCCCCGCCCAAAGCGCACGCGGCGCCCCAGATTAGGGCCATGCCGCCAGGCAACAAGACCAGCGGCATCCACAAAAAGATGGCGTGCTTTTCCGGTTCGACCAGGAACGGAAAGGCGGTCCAGTACATGCCGACCAGAAAATATCCAAAGCCAAACGCCCAAGCCCTGGCGAACATGGCCCGGCCCCATTGCCTTTGACTGCGGGCGCCATCGAGCATCCAAATCAAACCGACACAGGCGACAACCAGAGCGGGCGTCAAATGGAAGGGGGCAAAGCCGAGCGCGGAGAAAGCGCCGAGTAATATCGCAAACAACGTGGCGGTCAGGCCGCGCGTGCGCGCGACAGCCTCATGCAATGCCGTCAGGACGCCAAGGCCTCGGCTGCGGGTCTCTTGATGTTCGATCATGCATTTGGCTCCGAAGCTGGCTGACGCACCACCAGTCGGAGGATGCGCCGGACATCGCTTTCCAGGATTTCGATATCGACGCCGGTCGGATGTGGCAGCACTTCGCCCCGCAAGGGCACACGTCCGGCCAACGCGAAGGCGACCCCGCCCAAAGTATCAACATCATGGTCTTCGAGGTCGAGCTGCAGGCCGGTTTCTTCCGCGAAATCATCGGTTTCCATGCGCGCATCAACTTCCCAGGCAAGACGGCCGCGGCGCACCAGCATCGCCACTTCCTCGTCATGCTCGTCCTCAATGTCTCCAACGATTTCCTCGACTAGGTCTTCGAGACTTACCAGACCGTCCGTACCACCATATTCGTCGACCACGAGCGCCAGGTGGGTGCGCGAGGCCTGCATTTTCACCAACAGGTCTGGCAGAGGCATGGAGGGCGGGACGAAAAGAATATCTCGTCGCAAGCGTTCCAGCGGCACATCATTTTCGTCCGGCGCATCGCCATTGGCACGTGCGATTTCGCTCATGACGTCTCGAATGTGAACGACGCCCACCGGGTCATCCAGGGTTTCGCGATAGACGGGCAGTCTCGAATGCGCTTCGCTGGCATAAAGCTGGATCAAGTCTTCGAGGCTGGTGGACAGCTCCACAGCGATGATTTCGGCGCGCGGAATCATCACGTCTTCAACCCGGGCGCGCTCAAAATCCGCGATCCGCAATCGCATCTCTTTCTGAGTGGGGAGTTCGGTGCTCTCGGGCACCGGATCAGCGATGCCGTTTCCGTTCCGTTTGAACAGGCCAAACAAGCCTCTGCGTCCTTCCGACATATCGATCTATGGTCCTGCTGATGCGCGTTCGAATCGCAAATTACTTATATGGATC
This sequence comes from Hyphomonadaceae bacterium, assembly GCA_024743315.1. Lineage (GTDB taxonomy): Bacteria > Pseudomonadota > Alphaproteobacteria > Caulobacterales > Hyphomonadaceae > Henriciella. The sequence continues at coordinate 329,594 of JANSWU010000001.1, read as the reverse complement.
AGGCCAGCCTAGGGATGCAAGCGCTGCTACCTCAAGCGCCTCCATTTCAGCCGCCTCTGTGTCATCTTTGTGATCATGTCCCAAAAGATGCAGCACGCCATGAATGAGCAGGTGCGAGAGGTGCTGATCGAGACCGATGGCGCGAGATTTTGCATCTTCCTGCGTTACACCGAGCGCAATGGCGATATCGCCCAGAAAAGGTTCATCCAGAGGGTCGGCGGGGAAGGAGAGCACATCCGTTGGTTTGTCCTTGCCGCGCCAATCGCGATTGAGGGTCTGAATTTCAGCATTATCGGTGAGCAGCAGGCTGACTGCGCCCGCAGACTGTTTTTGCGCGGCACCGGCATCGATGGCGCGCTGGCAAACCTGCTCTAATTCGGGGACCAGTTCGGCCCAGGCCGTCGCCTCAACCCGTAGCTCTAGGTCAATCATCGCGTTTGCGCTCGGAGTCCTTGTCATAGGCCTGAATAATCCGGCTGACCAAGGCGTGACGGCGAACATCACGGGCTGAGAAGGTCACGCGTCCAACGCCTTCCACGCCGCGCAAGATTCGCAGGGCATGTGCAAGGCCAGATGGCTGATTCTTGGGCAAGTCGACCTGACCGGGATCACCGGTGACCACCATGCGGCTGTCGCGCCCGAGCCGTGTCAGAACCATTTTCATTTGCGCCACTGTGGCGTTCTGCGCTTCGTCCATGATGACGAAGGCGTTTTTCAAGGTCCGCCCGCGCATAAACGCGAGCGGGGCCACTTCAATCACACGCTTTTCCCGCAAACGGCCTGCCTGATCGGCGCCTAATGTCTCATCCAGGGCATCCCAGATGGGGCGCAGATAGGGCTCGACCTTTTCTTCCAGATCGCCGGGCAGAAAGCCGAGATTTTCGCCAGCTTCAACAGCGGGACGGGTGATGATCAGTTTCGAGGCGGCTTTGTTTTTCAAGGCGGCAGCCCCGGCAGCGACAGCCAGAAAGGTCTTCCCGGTGCCGGCCGGACCGACTCCGAAAATAAGGTCATTCTTGGTGCCGGTGAGCAGGTCGAGATATTTGGCCTGCGCGCTGGTTTGCGGCTTGATCGGAACTTTCAGACCAGTCAGTGTGCGATAATGCTGGTTCGGCGTGCGCGCTTGTTCGAGCGCGCCTTCGAGAGCTGCAATCCCGGCATTCGGATTTTGCGACAGGACTGTTTCGAACACGCTGAGCGCCAGCTCTGCGGTAGCAATCGCTTCGGCTGAACCTTCCAGCCGGATGCCTCCGCCCTGGCTCTCGGCCTTCAGCGCCCCATCCGAAAGCTCATTCTCCAGATAGAGCAGATTCATATGATTGGGACCGCAAATCACTGGCAATAGCGATGCGTCCTGAGGGGTCCAGACTTGGCTCAAGCGGCAACCTCATTCGATTGCGCGGCAAGCTCGCCAGACAGGGAGTTGAGTGTCGCACCATTGATTTTCACATCAATGATCTGGCCGACCAGGTCAGAGGCCCCATCAAAATGGACCGCTTGCAGCCAGGGGGAACGCCCATGCATCTGGCCGTCCTTGCGGCCGGTTCCGGTGACCAGGATCGGCACCGTTTGGCCAATCTTGGAAGCATTGAACGCGGTCTGTTGTTCGCGCAGCAATGCCTGCAGGGCTTGCAGTCGCTCATTCTTTACCTCTTCCGGCACCTGGCCGAACATTTCGGCGGCGGGCGTGCCTGGGCGTTCTGAATATTTGAAAGAATAGGCGATGGCGTAATTGACCTCGCGAACGAGATCCATCGTGTGTTCAAAATCCTTGTCGCTCTCGCCTGGAAAGCCGACGATGAAATCTGAGGCCAATGCCATGTCTGGCCGTGCCTCTTTCATACGACGCATAATATCGAGATAGTGCTCCCGCGTATGGCCGCGATTCATCGCTTTAAGGATATTGTTTGACCCAGATTGCACGGGCAGGTGCAGGAACGGCATCAGCTCGGGGGTATCGGCATGCGCGGCGATGAGATCATCATCCATATCGCGCGGGTGGCTGGTCGTGTAGCGAAGCCGGTCAAAGCCGCCAATCTTGGCCAAATGACGGACCAATTGTGCGAGCGTCCATTCGCCATTTCCATCGATCATCGGGGCCGCGCCATGATACGCGTTGACGTTCTGACCGAGCAGGGTGATCTCGCGCACGCCTTGCGCCGCGAGGCCGCGCGCTTCGAGCGTGATGTCATCGACGGGCCGGGACAGTTCTGCACCGCGCGTATAAGGCACCACACAGAAGGTGCAGAACTTATCGCAGCCTTCCTGTACCGACAAAAACGCGGTGGGCCCATCGGCTTTGCGCGCCTTTGGCAGCGCATCAAATTTTTCCAGGGTCTCGAATTCGGTTTCCAGCCGTTCACCGGTTGAGCGGTGGACCCGAGCGATCATCTCCGGCAGCTTGTGATAGGCTTGAGGGCCGAGTACCAGGTCAACCGCGGGCTGGCGGCGCATGATTTCAGCGCCTTCAGCTTGGGCGACGCAGCCAGCCACGGCAATCGTCATCTTGCCGCCTTGGGCCTGTTTCAGTTTTTTGATCTGGCCGAGTTCCGAATAGACTTTTTCAGTCGCTTTTTCGCGAATGTGGCAGGTGTTCAAAACCACGAGATCAGCGCCATCTGGACTATCAACCGGCGTATAGCCAATCGGGGCCAGCACATCTTTCATGCGCTCGCTATCATAGACATTCATCTGGCAGCCATAGGTCTTTATGAAGACCGATTTTGTGGGCTTTTCATTTGCTGGTGTCGTCATCGCGCGGCTTATGACCGAAAACCGGTCAAAAGGCCATATCTGCGTTCAGTTCTTTACGCTTAAAAGATCAGGTAAACGCCTTTGACCAAGGCCACGAGGAAGACTGAGCCAATCGCTGTCAGCATGGCGACATAGGTCCCTTCGCGCAGCTTCTCGCGATCAATGATTGGCCCATTGAACTTGTCTTGATCGTTCAGTTCTCGATGTTGCATAGGAAGTGTATTCATCTCTACTCGCCTCCCTCCGCTGGTTACTTGCACTAAAGCATGCTTAACACAGTTTTACAGGAATGCAACGAACCCGGACGAAAAATATGGAGTAACACGGATTAAAAATTGTACGGGTTCGGTGTAATTATTGCGATTAATCTCTGATATAATAGGGTTTCTCAGCTTTTCGTGCTGGACCTTATTGCAGGTTATCGACATGCAGAAGCGATGACCCGGACCATCTTGTTCAACAAACCCCACAATGTGCTGTCGCAATTTACCGACCGCGGCACCGAGGCATCATCGCGTCAGACCTTATCGGACTTTATCGCGGTTCCCGGCGTCTATGCGGCGGGTCGGCTCGACCGCGATAGCGAGGGCTTGCTGGTTCTGACCGACAATGGCCGCCTGCAAGCGCAGATCAGCAATCCAAAGCATAAAACGCCAAAGACGTATTGGGCTCAAGTCGAGGGCATTCCAGACGAGCAAGCCCTGCAGGCGCTGCGCCAGGGGGTCAGTTTGAAAGACGGTCGAACCGCCCCAGCCAAAGTGGCTTTGATGGAGCCGCCGCGCGACTTGTGGCCGCGCACCCATCCCATTCGGGTGCGTAAAACAATTCCAGACAGTTGGGTTTCCGTCACCATCACGGAGGGCCGCAATCGCCAGGTTCGGCGCATGACGGCAGCCGTCGGGCACCCGACTTTGCGACTGATCCGCTATCGTATTGCCAACTGGACCCTGGACGGGTTGGCAAGTGGAGACTGGCGCGACGCTTAGCCTTTGGCGAGCCGGGCTTTGGTCATACCGGCATGCGCTTGGGCCTGTTCAGGCTTCTCTGGCCAATCATGCTTCGGGTAGCGCCCGCGCATATCTTTCGCCATATCGTGATAGCCGCCACGCCAGAAGCCCGGCAGGTCTTGAGTTGTTGCAACTGGCTTCCCACCCGGGGAAAGGATTTGCAGCGTCACCGGCACTCGCCCGTCAGCGACGTGAAGATGAGACTGGCTGCCATAGAGCTCCTGGGCCTTGCATTCGATCATCGGCGCGCGCTCATCAAGCCAGTTGACGCGAGCTTTGCGTCCAGATGGCAGAGCAATTGCCCCCGGCGCTTTCTGATCAAGCTCTTGCGGCAGGGGCCAGGGCAGCTGCGCTTTCAGGGCATCAATCACCAAGCCAGGTGACGGAATGGTGAACGATTGCGCGTTAAGCGCTGGTCCCAACCAGTCATCGACGCGCGCGGCCAGATCATCGCCGGTCCAATTCGGCCATGGTTCGCCAAAAACCGATTGCAGCATATTCAACCGGGCAAGCAGTCCGCGAATAGTTTCATCCAGTCCGGTCGGTTCAAATCCGTCCGCCTTGAGATGTGCCAGAAACGCTTCATTCGCGACCTTTGCAGACGGTTTCGGCAGCGGCTGTTCGGAAAAGACGATCGCCCCCATCGCCTTGACCCGGCGCGCCTTGAACGTGCCATTCTTTGGATCAAACTCGGCGTCTTCGCGCGTTTCGACCCGGCCATGTTTGAGCGCCACGGCTTCATCGATTGCCAGGCCGAGGGTAATGCGGGCAGATCTCGCGCTGCCAACCATGTCCGCGGCGATCAGCCAGTCTGACTTTGCCAAAACAGAGGTCTCGTCTAGTTGCCCGGCGCGCCCTGAGGCGAGAATGAATTGTGTGGTGCTGCCAGATCGTCGTCGCGCGATCATATCCGGCCAGGCTCGGCCCAGGATGTCGGCGAGATTGCCATCCGGCCGTGCCCCCTTTCCCCACTTGCTTGCCTGGCGTTTCAAGGCTTCGGCGCGGCGACTGCGATCGGTCATAAACCGAGACAGTCGACCGTTGAGATCGGTGCTCTGACCGCCTATGCCGCGCTCGCTCAACAAGGCTGCCACGTGTGCGGCAAGCGCGGTTTCGCCCGGGGATTGCGCCGTCGCGACCAAAGCTGCCAGGCGCGGCGGCAGAGGCAGTTTGGCGATCGTCCGGCCGGTGTCGGTCAATTGACCGGCTGGGTCAATCGCGCCAAGGGCGGCCAGGTCCGCTTTGGCGGCCGTCAGGCGCCCGGCTGGCGGCGGGGTCAGCCAGTTAAGCCGCAGCGGATCGCGCTCGCCCCAATCGGCAAGCGTCAGTAATAGGCCGGACAGGTCGGCATTGAGGATTTCAGGTTCCGGTGCCGGGGTCAGGCCGCGGGTTTCGGCTTCGTCCCACAGCCGGTAACAAATGCCTGGGCCGAGACGCCCGGCACGCCCGCGCCGTTGGTCGACATTGGCCCGTGCGGCTCGAATGGTTTGCAACTCTGTCGACATCCCGCCCGGCACATAACGCGGGACCCGGGCATAACCGCTATCTATAACGACTGAGACGCCATCAATAGTCAGCGCACTTTCGGCAATATCGGTGGCGAGCACGACTTTACGCTGTCCGGCTGGGCTTGGCCGGATCGCAGCATCCTGTTCCTGCGGGCTGAGCGCCCCAAACAGCGGGGCGATGGTCACAGTGTCATTCACAGAAAGGCGCTCGGCGGTCCGCCGGATTTCGCCCGCACCAGGCAGGAAGGCGAGAATAGATCCGTCTGTTTCCCGCAAAGCCCGTTCGATCGCGCGCGCCATTTGGGCTTCGAGGCGATCTTGCGTGCGGCCGAGATAGCGCGTCTCGATTGGGTATTGTCGCCCCTCGCTCTCAATCACCGGCGCCTTGAGTTTGGCGGCCATGTCTGACGTGTTCAGGGTCGCAGACATGGCCAGCAAATGAAGATCCTCGCGCAGGGCGGACTGGCTGTCCTGAGCCAGCGCGAGCCCGAGATCGGCGCTGAGACTACGTTCATGGATCTCATCAAAGATCACCGCGCTGACCCCGGTCAGCTCAGGATCCGCGAGCAGGCGACGGGTGAACAATCCATCCGTGACGACTTCGACCAAGGTGTCGCTGCTGACCTGGCGATCAACTCGCGTCGACAGACCGATCCGCCGGCCCAGCTTTTCGCCGATTGTTTGCGCCATGCGCTGCGCCGCCATGCGCGCCGCGATCCGGCGCGGCTCAAGCATGATAATCTTGCCCGGCAAGGGCACGAACCCATCAAGCAGCCCGGCCAATGCCAGGGGCACCCGTGTGGTTTTGCCGGCTCCCGGTGGCGCCCCGAGGATCAGGCGCCGCGCGCGCTTTAGGGTCGCGGCAATCTCCGGCAGCAGGGGTTCGATGGGTAGATCGCTCATAAAAGCAGTCATGTCCTCAGTCTGCCGCTTTCGCAATCGCTGGAATTCAACTAAAGGCAGCCGATCTATTCGATTGCGGAGGGGCAGCCCTTGACCCAAGCGCCTGAATTTTCGGTCTGCGTGCCGATGCACAATGAATCCGGCAATGCTGAACACCTTATCGACGAAATCGCTGCGGCGCTGAATGGCCGCGCCTATGAGATGGTGATCACGGATGATGCCTCGACCGATGATACGCGTGCGGTCCTGGCCGGCTTGAAAGCCAAGTATCCGGAATTGCGGGTGATCGCTCATCGCAAGAATGCGGGTCAATCGCGGGCGCTACGCACTGCGATCCAGCATGCGCGCGCGCCGATTGTCGGCACCCTCGATGGCGATGGCCAGAATGATCCGGCCGATTTACCAGCTCTGTATCGCAGCCTGACCCGCGCCGATGCGCCGGAAGGCCTGACCATGGTGATGGGGCGCCGCGCCAGCCGCAAGGACACCGCCTGGAAACGGTTTGGATCACGGTTTGCCAATTCGATCCGTAAACGCCTTCTGCGTGATGATTGCGATGATAGTGGCTGCGGAATCAAAGTGATGAAACGCGAGGCGTTTCTGTCGCTCCCTTATTTTGATCATATGCACCGTTATATGCCCGCATTGATGAATGCAGAGGGGCTGACGGTCGAATTCATGGACGTCAATCACCGCGAACGCGGTACCGGCCAGTCAAAATATACCAATTTTGGCCGCTTGCTCGATGCACTCTCGGATCTGCGCGGCGTCATGTGGTTGATCCGGCGCCGCCGGAATCCAGGCGGCTCCGACGAGCTTTAAGCGCCGATCTTGTTCAAGACGAAGGCGGCACGCTTGGCCGGGTCGATTTTAGGTACATCGATGAGCTCGTATCCAGAATCCAGATAAGCCCTGCGGGTGAGTTCACCAAACGCATTTGCGCCGGCAAAATCCAGTGTTCGCTCCTCGTCTTGAGCATAAATCTCTTCCCAGGCAGGCAGGAAAAACACCGTTGCCTGATAAGGCCGGGGCGCAAGCGCGCTTTTGATCGCTGCATCGTCAAATTTGTAATGCGCGCAGAACGCTAAAAGGTCCGGCAAGCCGCGGTCGAAAACGGTTGCTCCGTTCGCTTGGTCATAGTCGGTTCTCGCCACATCGAGCATGGCCTTGATGAATCCGGCAGGATCTTGCTCCCCAGTGGCGGTACCGCCGCTCGCTCGCTGTTCGGCCAGGACGCGACGGGCCGCTTCGCGAATAATAGAGATTCGCCCTGCCATTACCTCGAGCAGGCTGGTCTTGCCGGCGCCTGGCGGCCCGGTCAGGATGAAATAAGGCGGAGGCATTTCGATCATGGCACACATGCTCACTTTGCATTAAGGCTCAATGCGGTTAACTGGATTGGCGAGGAGACGGACATGTCAGTGCTCTTTCCGGCCGCTGCGGCAGCCCGTCTCGACGATAAACAAGAAAGGGCGAAGCGCCAGAATGGTCGTGGCCCGCGTAGAAGGGGAAATCTGATGCGACTTGTGATGAGCGCGTTTCCGCTCTTTATCATCCCTGTCGGGATTTATTGCCTGATCGCCCTGACAACCTCTGGCGACCCAACCACCTTGACGCATGGTACGCAAGTGCTGAGCGAAAAAGCGTCTCCACTCATGGGCGTGCTGGGGCAGAAATTCTTTGCCATCGGCATGATTGGCGGCGAGATTGAATGGGTGCTGACCAAAGGCGATGCGCTGTTGCTGCTGTCAATTGCGGTCCTGTTCATGGAAATCCTAAAATCGACCAGCACCGGCACTGCGACGATTATGAATCACGCCTTGTCGATGATTGTTTTTATCGTTTGCCTGATGCTGTTTCTATTGCATCCAAACTTTGCGACTTCGGTCTTCTTCATCCTGACCGTGATGGCCTTGCTTGACGTGCTGGCGGGCGTGGTGGTGACGATTGTTTCGGCGCGGCGCGACTTTGGCGTCGGCGAAGGCTTTGTTGGATAGATCTTCCGCAAAACCTCGCAAATCTGCAAAAACTTCAGGCGGGCGCTTCACAGCGCCCGTTTCTGTTCTAGGGTATCCCCGAGTAGGAACAATAGCTTTGCCGGGGAGGCATTATGGAAGCCGTCCAAACTTTCATCATTGAAATCAGCAACTTCCTTTGGGGCGGGAGCTGGTACGGGAATCAGATTTTCTCATTTGGCCCGATCGCCGTCTTCCTTTTAGGAACCGGTCTATATCTCATGATCCGGCTTGGATTTCGGCCCCTCCGCCGCCTTGGACCGGCGATTGCCGAGGTCTGGGCAGGCCGAAAAGGCAATGGTGATCCTAATCAGATTACACCCTGGCAAGCGCTTTCAACCGCGCTGTCCGGCCAGGTTGGGACCGGCAATCTGGCCGGCGTTGCAACCGCGATTTCCGTCGGTGGTCCTGGCGCAATCTTCTGGATGTGGGTGACCGCCTTGTTCGGCATGGCACTGGCTTTCGCTGAAAGCTCATTGGCCATCAAATACCGCGAAAAAGACGAATATGGCCGCATTAATGGCGGCCCGATGTATTATATCAAGAACGGCCTCGGCAAGAACTGGAAATGGCTTGGCATCCTGTTTTGCCTAGGGTGTATGTTTTCAGCCGCTGTGACTGGCGGGATGATCCAATCGAACTCAATCACCCAAACGGTTGTTGCAGACGTCGATCGTTTCACCGGGTTTGCGATCCCGAATTGGGCCGTGGGTCTGGTCATTGCGGGTTTGACTTTCGCGGTCATTATTGGCGGCATCAAGTCCATCGGTAGCGTCGCGGGTAAAGTCATTCCGGTCATGGCGGGGCTTTATATCGTGGTCGCTTTCATCGCGCTGATCCTGAACATCGAGAATGTCCCGGCCGCCTTCATGATGATCATCAAATCGGCCTTTGGCCTGCAGGAAGCGGCCGGCGGCTTGGCTGGATATGGCGTCCTGTTCGCGGTGCGAGAAGGGGTGGCGCGCGGTCTGTTCTCGAACGAAGCTGGGCAAGGCTCTGCACCGATCGCGCACGCCGCAGCGCAGACCAAAAACCCTGTCGTCCAAGGCGAGATCGCGATGCTTGGCGTGTTCATCGATACGCTGATCATTTGTACCATGACCGCCCTGGTAATCCTGTCTGTGTCGGGCACCTGGACCACCAATCCGGATTTGGTCGCCGCGGGCGTGGCGGAAACCACGCAATATGTCTTCCAGGCGGATGGATTGGCGGCGTCAGCGATCACCAATGAGGCCTTCAACAAAGCCCTGCCGGGCGGATTTGGCGGCGTATTCGTGACCATCTGTTTGGCCTTGTTCGCGTTCACGACAATTCTCGGATGGTCGTATTATGCCGAACAGGCGGCGACATATGTTGTCGGCGAATGGGCAACCCATCCGATCCGCTATCTCTGGGTGGTCCTGATCTTTGTCGGTACGACTTTCCCCGTGACCTTTATCTGGCGCTTTGGGGATATTGCGAACGCTTCCATGGTGCTGCCGAACCTGATTGCGGTCATTGCCTTGTCTGGCGTGGTTCTGGCCATCCATCGCAATAATGGTGACCCGGATACCGAGGATGGGGATAGCATTATGCTTGGCTCAGATGGAAAGCCTTACCAAGCGCCGCCGAGCGCGACTTCTGCGGAATAAGCGGGAGACACAATCCCAATCAAACGGGCGCTCTGTTCAGGGCGCCCGTTTTTTGTTTGGCGTTAAGGTCTCTGACGTAATCAGACCTCATGTCCGACATGGCCCGCATTGAAGCGTTCCTTGAAATGATGTCTGCTGAACGCGGGGCGTCACCGCACACGCTGGATGCTTATGGCCGCGACTTGTTGGATGCTTCCGGCTATTTGGGCGGGCATCTTTGCGCGGCCAACGCAGCAGACTTGTCAGGCTGGCTGCAAAGCCTCGCTAAGGATGGCCTTGCCGCATCGACCCAGGCCCGCAAGTTGTCCTCGCTGAAGCGCTTTTTCCGGTTCCTGTTTGAAGAGCGCGACCGCACGGACGATCCCACGTCAAAACTCGACGCACCGAAAGTGCAGCGCGATGTCCCAGATGTCTTGTCGCGCCAGGATATCGACAATCTCCTCTCGGCCTGCGCAGACGATGCGCGCCTGACCTGCTTGTTGGAATTGCTCTACGGGGCTGGGCTGCGCGTGTCTGAACTGGTCAGTCTGCGGCTCGGCGATCTGCCGCGCCGTCGGCTCGGCCTGTGGGAAACGCGCGACATGATCATTCGCGGCAAAGGCGGCAAGGAAAGACTATGTCCGCTTGGCGCTCCGGCCCTGCTCGCCCTACGCAATTGGCTGGACCTTCGCGATGGTGACAAATATGGCATGGGCAGCGGTGCCTTCGTGTTTCCATCCCGAGGCAAGTCTGGTCACCTGACTCGCCGCCGATTGGCGCAAATGCTGGAACGGCTCGCCAATGATACTGGAATTGAACCAAGCCGTGTGCACCCCCATGCGCTCCGCCATGCCTATGCGACCCACCTGTTGCAGGGCGGCGCGGATTTGCGCAGCGTTCAGACCCTGCTCGGCCATGCCGATATCGCCACGACGCAAATCTATACGCATGTGCTGACGGACGAACTGGCAGAATTGCTGGAAACCAGCCATCCAATGGCGCGCTAGTCCTGCGGCTTTCTTCCCATTGCTCTTAGTTTTTTGCCCGCTAGGGTGCGCGGCAATTCGGAGGAGCCTCGATGAGTCAGAAAGCACCGCGTCAATACTTTAAGCCTCTTGCCGCAGGCGCACCCGAGCCGATGCGCGAGCTTCCGGTGCGGGTCGAGCGGATGATCCAGTTCGTGCCACCACACCTTGATAAGGTTCGCGCGAAAGTGCCCGGCATGGCCGACACGTGTGATGTCGTGCTGGGCAATCTTGAAGATGCCATTCCAGCCGATGCCAAGGAAGCGGCGCGGGCCGGCGTCATCGAAATGGCCGGCATGCTGGACTGGCAAGCCAAAGGCACCGGCCTGTGGAGCCGGGTCAATTGCCTCAACTCGCCCTGGTTTCTGGATGATGTCACCGAATTGATTACCCAGGCCGGGCATCAGATAGACGTCCTGATGATCCCGAAAGTCGAGGGGCCGTGGGACATTCATTATGTCGATCAACTGGTTGCGCAGCTGGAAGCCAAAGCCGGCCTCTCTCGCCCGATCCTGCTGCATGCCATCCTGGAAACCGCTGAGGGGGTAGCGCGGGTGGAAGACATCGCGCTTGCTTCGCCGCGAATGCAAGGCATCTCGCTGGGCCCTGCTGATCTTGCCGCGTCCCGAAAAATGAAGACCACGCGCGTTGGCGGTGGACATCCTTTCTATCGCGTCATCGAAGACCCGACGGAGGATGGGGCGCCGCGTGCCAGCGCCCAGCAAGACCCCTGGCATTATACGCTTGGTAAAATGGTCGATGCCTGCGGCATGGCCGGCATCAAGCCATTTTACGGCCCGTTTGGCGACATTGCCGACCTTGAGGCCTGTGAGCAGCAATTCCGCAATGCCTTCCTGATGGGCTGTGTCGGCACCTGGACCTTGCATCCGAGCCAGATTGAGGTCGCCAAAAAGGTGTTCAGCCCGGACCCAGATGAAGTTGCCTTTGCCCGCCGGGTCCTCGAGGCGATTCCGGATGGTGCCGGCGTCGCCATGCTGGATGGCAAAATGCAGGACGATGCGACCTGGAAACAAGCCAAAGTCATCGTCGATCTGGCTGACCAGATTGCCGCTAAAGACGGCTAGAGCGCGTAAACAATCAGGCTTTGCCTTCGCCAAATTCGTTAATGTCCTGATCACTCTGGGCGTGTCATAGTGTGTCCATGCGCGTTGCGACCCAGTTTTTCTTCAGGCGCCTCTTGGCCTGTGCCGCCATCATCGGATTGGCGGCGATGCCGGTTCAGGGCCAGGATGGCGTGTCGCGCGCTGAACTGGAAGCGCTCGAAGCCGAGCGCGCCGAGACATTGCAAAAACTCACAGCGCTTGAAGAAGCGGGTAGCGTCGTCGCCGGGGATCTCGAAGCCCTGGAGCGCGACCTGATTTCGGCAGCGATGGAGAGCCAACGCCGCGAAGATCAAGCCACGTCAGCCGAACTCAAGCTGGTCTCCTTGCGCTCACGGCTTGGCTCGGCGCGGACCGAACTGGTTGATGGCGAAGGAGCTCTCGAAGATTTGATGGCCTCCCTGGCGATTTCTGGGCGGCACCGTCCTCCAGCGCTTCTGACCCAACCTGAAGATGCTAATCAGGCCATTCGTGCTGCCATCTTGATGGGCGAGGTCGCCCCGCAGGTGCGCGAAAAAACCAGTGCCTTGACCGAAGAGATCACGGAACTGCGCCGTCTCGAGCGCCAGATCCTTCGCGAGCAAAAGGTCCTGGCCGCGGCCGATGCGGCGCTGGCGCTGAAGAAAGAAGAGATCACGCAGCTCACGGCTGCCAAACGCGCGGCCTTTGAAGACGTCAACGCGGATGCGGCACAACTCCGTCAACGCGCTGAATTGCTTGGAGAAAAAGCGAATACCATTCGAGAGCTCATCGTTGCGCTCGAAGCAGCCGCGCCGACTGCGCCGCGCTTGAAACCGCGTTTGGCACTGGCGGAAGTTAATCGACCCCGTCCGGTCCAACGCGCCAGCTTGCCACGCCCGACGGTGTCGCAGCCGCTTGGGGTGCTCGCTTTACCGGCCACTGGCCGCATGATCCGGACTTGGGGGGATCGCATGCCCGGCGGTGCAAAATCAGAAAACGTTGCGTTCGCGACCCGAAGCGGGGCGCAAGTGACTGCACCAATTAGTGGAACTGTAGAGTTCTCGGGCCCATTTCGGAGTTATGGGCAGTTACTGATCCTCTCGACAAGCGACGGATACCATGTTCTGTTGTGGGGAATGTCGTCCAGCTATGTTACAGTCGGCCAGTCTGTGCAGCAGGGCGAACCGGTCGCGACCATGGCGGAGCGCGCGAATGGCGAGCCGGAACTGTATATGGAGGTCCGTAAAGGTGGCGAACCTATGGACCCGGCAAAATGGATGAAACGCGGCTGAGGCCGGAACAGGAGACACGTCTATGAGAGCTATGCTGACAGGAGCCGCGCTGGGGATCGTTTTAGGGGCGACAGCAGTGGGTGTGTCAGCAGTTGCATGGCCCGATGCGGAATATCAGTCGCCGCGCTATGAGGCCGCGTTTGAGCAGCTCTCTCTGTTCACGGAAGTCATGGCGCGCGCCAAGGCCGACTATGTCGAAGAGATTGACGAAGTTGCTGCCCTGGAAGCCGCAATTGATGGCATGCTCGGATCGCTTGATCCGCATTCCGGTTATATGTCACCGCAAGAGTTTGAAGCCCTACAAGTCACCACGTCCGGCGAATATGGTGGCCTTGGCATTGAAGTGACGATGGAAGATGGCTTTGTCAAAGTCGTGACGCCGATGGACGATACGCCCGCCAGTCGTGCCGGCCTCGAGCCCGGTGATCTTCTTACCCATATCAATTCAAAAGCGATTGTCGGCCTCAGCCTGGATGATGCGGTCCGCGATATGCGCGGCGAGCCCGGAACTGAGTTGACCGTCACGGTTTATCGCGATGGCCAAGACCCGTTCGACGTGACCCTGGTGCGCGAAGTGATTGAGCCGAAATATGTCGAGTTCACCGACAAAGGTGACGGCATTGCCTATATTCGGATTGCGACTTTCAACAATAAGAAAACCACGACCAAACTGATCGAAGCGTTCGATCAGATCCGCGAAGAGATTGGGCGCCGCCCAGGCGGCATCATCCTTGATTTGCGTAATAATGGGGGCGGCCTGTTAGACGAGGCGGTTTCGGTCAGTGATCAATTCCTGTCCGGCGGCGAAGTTGTTTCGACAATTGGGCGTCGCCCAGGCGATGTCATGCGCTCGAATGCCCAAAAAGGCGAAGTGTTCAAGAACGTCCCGATCGTCGTGCTGATCAATAATGGCTCTGCCTCAGCGTCTGAGATTGTTGCAGGGGCCTTGCAAGATCGCGATCGCGCAACGGTCATCGGCATGACCAGCTTCGGCAAAGGCTCCGTTCAAACGGTTGTTCCGCTCGGCGCAGAACGGGGCGCAATCCGCTTGACCACAGCGCGGTATTATACGCCATCTGGCCGCTCGATTCAGGCCACCGGGATCGTTCCGGATATTGAAGTTGCCAATCGGCGGGTCAGCGAGGACGATCTCGCGCGTATCCGGCGCTATTCTGAAGCCGATCTGCCAAACGCGCTCGACAATGAGAATGGCGCAGCTCGGAACTTGCCCCACATTCCAGATGATATGCCGCCGGAAGACTATGAAGGCGAAGATTATCAGCTCGAGAAAGCGATTGAATTCCTGAAATCTGGCGGTGTGGTGGCGAGTACCAATACACGCGCAGGTTAATCGCGCAGCGAATTCACCTCTAATCAAGGCGGGCTCTGACCGAATTGTAATGCAATTGCGGTCGATGAGCGCTGCAAATCAGCTCAAAGGTTAATTCCGGTTTGCCTCTTCTTAACCATTGGAACGGCAAACTGAACGCTGACTGATTTTAGTGTTCTCAGGAGCCCAAATGTCTGCTCGCTCTTCGCGCGACCCATCTCCATTTCGAAGCGGCCTGGTGCATAGCGCATTGGGCGCTTTTACATTGACCCTTGTGCTGGGTTCAGGGGCTTCCGCCATGCACATGTTTGGCAGTTCGTCGGATGCCAGCCCAGCCGTACGAATGGCCTTGTTTGACGATGCGCCGGGAGATGCCCCACAACTGAATCCGAGACTGCCAGGTTATCAGGAAGCGATCGGATTGGCAGAAGCGACGCCGCCGGCAGGATCGTTCACACAAAATAGCGGGTCTGAGCCCGATCTCGGGGTCGAGTATTCCGGCGCGCAAGCGGTTACTGCGGTCGCCTCTACAGAGTCCGCGCCAAAAGGCATTCGCATCAATGGCAAGACCGTAATGCCCGGCCAGTCTTACAGCCAGGTCTCGCAAACCGTTCAAATCGCGGCCTCGATGACAACAAATGAAACCGGCGAAGCGCAGGCACCTGCTGCCCCCGCACTCTTGCCGAGCGCGCCCTTAATGCGCAATGCGCGGGCTTTTGCCAATCCTGACAATAAGCCGACCGTCTCGATCATTGTCGGCGGGCTTGGCACCAATGCCACGCGAACCCGCGCGGCGATCAATGATTTGCCACCGGAAGTGACATTGGCTTTCGCGCCGACCGCCGACAATCTTAGCGGCTGGGTCCGCCAGGCGCGCCGCGCCGGACACGAAGTGCTGATCGAAGTGCCGATGGAACCGTATGATTTCGGACGCCAAAGCCCGCATGCCCACGTCATGCGCGCGGAGTTGTCACCCGAAGAGAATAAGCAGCGCTTGGCCAAATTGTTGGCGCGCACGCCAGGTTATATCGGTGTGATGAATTATCAGGGTGCCAAATTCGCGACCAATCCGGCGGCGGTCGATCCGATCATGGCGGAGTTGAGCGACAAGGGGCTCGCCATGTTTGAAGACGGCAATCTTGTGCGATCAGAGTTCAGCTCAAGCGCCAAGAAATCGCGGCTCGCCTTCGGTAAGGCGACGAGTGCAATCGACTCAATCCCGGGGGCGGATGAGATCTCTCAGCAACTCCTCTTGCTCGAATCCACAGCGCGCGAACGCGGCGCGGCGCTCGGCACGGGCACACCCTTCCCAGTTACCTTCGACATTTTGCAGGAATGGCTGCCAACCCTTGAAGAGAAGGGCATCGCGCTCGCGCCAGCATCTCATTATGCCAAGCGGTCACTGCGATCTGGCCAGATTCAACAGGCTAGTTTAGACCCGCAAGGGTGAGCAAAAAGAAACGAGATCCCGCGCTGTATCGCGCCAATGTTGGCCTGGCCTTGTTTTCAAAGGCAGGTCACGTTTTCGTCGGCCGCCGGGTCAATGGCCGCGGCGCCTTCCAATGGCAAATGCCCCAGGGAGGGGTGGATAAGGGAGAAGACCCTGCCGAAGCTGCCTTGCGTGAAATGGACGAAGAAATCGGGGTGGCGGCCAAACTGGTCGATGTCCTCGAAGAGACCGAGGATTGGCTCTATTATGATTTTCCGCCAGACCTGCTGCGGCGCATGGGCGGGCCTTATCTCGGACAGCGTCAGAAATGGTTCGCGCTGCGCTTCAAGGGCTCTGACAGTGATGTCCGGCTCGACAAGCACACGCCGGAATTCGATGCTTGGCGCTGGGCCAGGCTGGATGAGGTCCCGGACCTGATCGTGCCGTTCAAACGCCCGGTCTATGAAGACGTGGCGAAACGATTCCAGCGCTGGAGCGAGCCTGTCTGAGCACTAAAGGAAGCGCGATTTCCATTCCGCGCAAACTCTGCCTA
Organism: Hyphomonadaceae bacterium; assembly: GCA_024743315.1. Taxonomy (GTDB): domain Bacteria; phylum Pseudomonadota; class Alphaproteobacteria; order Caulobacterales; family Hyphomonadaceae; genus Henriciella. Next base: position 313,086 of record JANSWU010000001.1, on the reverse strand, counting down.
TGCTTGTATTAAAGGGCAGGTGGAAGGGCCAGAGTGATGAGCAAGACACTGCTAATGATCCACGGGGTCGGCTGCGGCGGCGAGGTCTGGGACCGCATGAAGCGGGATTTTGTCATGGCAGGCTGGGTCTGCGAGGCGCCAACCCTGTTTCCGCAATTGCGGACGCGTGCGGCCCCGCCGGACAGTCTCGCTGATCTGACGCTTGAGGATTATGTTCAAGCCTCAAAAAAATTTGCTGATGAATTGACCGCGCGCGATGGCCAAAAACCCGTGGTGATTGGCCATTCCATGGGCGGTTTGATCGCCCAGAAATTGGCAGAAGCTGGTGCGGTCCGGGGCGGAATCTTTCTCACGCCTGCACAGCCGAAAGGCTGCACCGTGGTGGATTGGCGCGTCTTGCGCACATTTTGGAGCATCTTGAAAGTTGGCCAGAAAAACGTGCCCGGCAGGGTGTTCAAAGTCGGGCCCAACGGGTTTCGTTGGGGCGTCTTGAACGCGGTCCCGCCGGAGCGGCATGACGCGATCTATGCCGAGGCCTTGTTTGACAGTGGCCGGGTCTATCATGATCTCGGCAATCCCGATGAAATCGATGCCAGCAAGGTCACGATCCCAACCCTGACCATTGGTGCCAAGAAGGACCGTGCGACCGTGATCAAGGCAGTTCGCAAAGTCGGCGCAAAATTTGCCAAGGCGGGGCATCCCGGCGATTATATTGAATATGGCAGCCACGCCCACTGGATCGTTGATGAGCCCGGTACCGAGCAGGTTAGCAGCGATATTCTCGAATGGCTTGATCGCAAGCTTTAGTCGAGCGCGCCAATATAAGGCAGGCCGCGATATAGGCCGGCATCATCCATCCCATAGCCGACCAGATAGCGTCCGGGCGCATCAAAAGCGTGGAAGTCGACATTGCCTTCGCCTTCCGGTGCCCAGGGCTTGCGGGCGAGCGCGCAGGTGATCACCTCGCGGGCCCCTTTGGCGAGCATATGGCGGCGGGCGAAAGCCAGGGTGCGCCCCGTATCGAACACATCATCAATCAGCAAAACGCCGCGTCCGGTCACTTGCCGGGCAATGTCGGCCCGAACTACCACACGGCCGGAACTCTCCCGCGCGTCACGATAGCTTTCAAGCCAGAGCGCATCAAGCACCGGGTGAACGTCGAGCCGGGCCAGGGCCTTCATCAGATCGCTCGTGAATGGCGTGGCCCCGATCAGGATATTGATCGCGGTCCAGTCACCCGTCAAATGCGGCGCGAGCCGTTCTGCAAGCGCATCGATCCGCGTCATCAGGTCGGTTTCGCTCAACACAGTCTCAATTTTGGGCAGGGTCATCAGCGTGCGGTTCCGGTCTCAGCCAAGGCGGTATCGGCGGGAACCAGATCGAGTTCAAGCTCGAAGGACTCAAAAGGTGGATTCTGCACGCGTGCGGCAAACAGGGCGGTCGCCCCTTCAGGGATCGAAGACGGCGTGATTGGCGCATACGCTTCCGCCACCTGGGCCCCTTGATCATCCAGCAAAATCACCCGAACCAACGGCGCGCTGACCGTGCGCCCGGTAACATTCTGGACGGCGCCGCGCACTTCCAGGATCGGCGTGGTGCCATCAAAATAGCGCTGCGCTTCTGTCTCCAGAAAATCCAGCCCAAACCGATTCACCGGCATGCCGATCGCGGCATAGGTTGAGGCTGATTCCGGCCAGCGTTTGACGACTTCGCCGCGAAACAGAACAAGGCCCGTCAAAATCACCACGAAGGCGGCGGCGGTCGCGGTCCAGGCGCTCAGCGCGGCCGCTCGACTCTTGCGCCGACGCCGTTCGCGCACTTTCAGCCGATACGCCTCATGCGCCCCGAGCGTCGCGCTTCCCGGGGTCGCCCCTTCAGGCCCGACAAACCAGGAATGCCCGCAGGTCGCACATTTCACCGTGCGGCCGCTATCACCGATCGTTGAGTCTTCAGCGAAATACTGAGTCTCGCATTCTGGGCAGGTGAGGATCATGGCTTGGACATTCGCTCAATTTTTAGGAATAGTCGATATGCCCGAACTCCTATTGCTGAAGGATTTACATGGCGCGGTTTCGACCAGATCTCAGCGACGAACCGGCAGTGCGTTTGGATGGGGTCAGCCTATCATACGAACGGACGGGCGAAGTCTTGAGCGAAATTGACCTGGTGCTCCGCCAGGGCAGCTTCACCTTTTTGACCGGTCCATCGGGGGCGGGCAAATCCTCCTTGTTGAAATTGATGTATCTTGCGCATGCCCCGACGCGCGGTGGAATTCGCCTATTTGGGCGGCAGACTTATGATCTGAAACGCAAACAGCTCGCTGCTTTGCGACGAAGAATTGGTGTTGTTTTTCAAGAGTTTAGGCTGCTCGATCATTTGACTGCGTTTGAGAATGTCGCCCTGCCGCTTCGGGTCGCGGGCCAAAAAGCAGACGCCTATCAGAATGAGGTCATCGACCTGTTGCGTTGGGTTGGGCTCGGCGAGCGGGTCGATGCGCCGATCCCGTCTCTTTCCGGCGGCGAACAGCAACGCGTGGCCATCGCCCGCGCTTTGATCAACAAACCAGATCTTCTGATTGCCGACGAACCGACTGGCAATGTTGACCCTGAAATGGGCCGGAAAATTCTACGCCTGTTCGCGGAGCTGAATAAACGTGTCGGGACGACCATTTTGATCGCCACCCATGATCTTGAACTTTTGCGCGAATTCGATTCGCCGGTGCTTCGGCTCGCAAACGGGCTGTTGGTCCGCGATGTCGAATATGGAGGCGCAGAATGACCCGGCGCGAAACACCGCTTTTGCCAGCGACGGATGCCCGTGAAGCGGCCCTGTTCTTCGTCATCGGGGCTTTGTGCTTTCTTGCCGCGCTGGCCGCATTGACCACGCGCGGGACCTATAAGGCAGCCGAGGCCTGGGGCGCTCAGATTGAAGGCGATCTCACAGTAATCATGCGCAGCGTCGATCGGCGCACAGCCGAAGACGTGGCTGATCGGGTTGAGGTTTTGGCAAATGTGTTCGAAGCGCGCGTGCTAACGCGTGAGGAAGTGGAAACCTTGCTTGAACCAAGCCTCGGACCGGGCGGCATGCCAGAAGGCCTGCCGATTCCCATGCTGATGACGGTTCAAGCCGATATGGCGGTCGGCGACCCCAGTCCGGATATTCAGCGCATCCTCGCCGAAATGAGTGTCGATGGCGATGTCGCGGGCAATGCTGGCTATGCGGAAAATGTCCGCGGCGCGCTTGGGGTCTTGCGTCTGGTCGCTCTGTCCATTGTCGCGCTGCTCTCGGCGACCGCGATTGCAGTGATTGCGTTTGCGACTCATGCAGCGCTGCTAGCGCGGCGGGATATTGTAGACGTATTGCATCTGTCCGGGGCCGAGGACCGGTTTATTGCCGGTCTGTTTGAACGGCGCTTCTGGATTCTCGCCTTGCAGGCCGGGTTGGGCGGCGCCGTAGCAGCCTTGATGGTCACGGCTTTGATCGTGTTCACCGGCAGCGGCTCACAAGGGGTTGAGGCGCAACTCCTGCCGCGGCTGAGCCTGGACTTCTGGGATATCGTGATCTTGCTGGTCACCCCGGTTGCAGCAGGATTGGCGGCGCGCATGGCGGCGCGCCTGACCGTCCTGAATTCGCTCAAGGATACGCTTTGAACGTCATTCGCTCCATCATTTACATGGTCTGGCTGTATGGTTGGATGGCGATCCTTGCGATCCTTGCCTTGCCGACTCTGTTATTGCCGCGCGGCGCCATCCTCTGGTTCATTCGCCTTTATGCGCGCCTGGTCTTGCTTGGACTGAGATGGATTTGTGGCATCCAGGTCGAATTTCGCGGCCGACAGCATGTTCCGGGTGGCCCTGTGCTGATCGCTGGGAAACATCAGGCCATGCTGGATGTGTTTGTGCCCTTCCTGGTCTTTGATGATCCGGTGCTGGTGATGAAGCGCGAGCTGCTCTGGTATCCGGCGCTAGGATGGTACGCGATGAAAACGCGCATGCTGGCCATCGATCGGTCAGGCGGCGCAAAAACGATGAAAATGATGCTGGCTGCGGCTGAGAAGCGAGTCAAAGGCGAGACCCGGCAAATGCTGATCTATCCCGAAGGCACCCGGACCCTGCCCGGGGCAGAGCCGGACTATAAGCCGGCTGGCGTCCGCGCTTTCTATAAAAGCCTGGGTGTGCCCATGGTGCCGTTCGCGACCAATTCAGGCCTATGCTGGCCGGCCCGCGGCTTTGTCCGAACGCCGGGTCGCATCGTCTATGAAGTCTTGCCGCCAATCGATCCGGATCTCGCCCCGAAAGCCATGCTGGTTGAGCTGCAGGACAAGCTGGAAGCGGGCAGCGACGCCTTATTGGAAGAAGGGCTTGAAGCGCAAGGACGCAGCCGGTCAGACCTGCAATGACGACCCCGAAGGCAGTGGAATTGCAGGCCGCTTGCGAGCAGCTCGCTGACAGAGATCCAACCCTCGCAAAGGCTTACAATGCTACTGGGCTGCCGACATGGCGCACGCGCCCGGCGACTTACCAGACTCTTGCGCAGATCGTTGTTTATCAATTGATTTCAACCAAGGCGGCGGATGCGATCTGGGCGCGGATCCTGTCTCGTCATGCGACGCTCTCAGCCTGTGCCGTGCTTGAGGATGACCCGGACGCGCTGCGCGCCTGCGGACTTTCCCGGCCCAAACTCGCGCACCTGACCGCGATTGCGACCGCAATTGAAACCGGAGCGTTGGAGATGAAGGAACTCGCCGCAGCCCCGATTGACGCGGCGCGTAAAAGCCTGCTGGCGGTCAAAGGCATCGGGCCATGGACGGCAGATACATTCCTCATGAACGCGCTCGGGCACCTGGATGCCTTTCCGCATGGCGATGTTGGATTGATCGAATCGCATCGCCGACTGTCGGGCAGCCAGGATCGATTGTCGCCGAAAGCTTTCTCGGTGCGGGCAGAAAACTGGCGTCCTTACCGTGCTGTCGCCGCGCATTTGCTGTATGACTGGCTGCATCTCGATCGTGATTGAGCCCGTTGCGCGCCGCACACCAGAGTTTGATTTGACCTAGACAGGTAAAATGGGTGTCATAAGTTCGACACAGCGAATCAGTAAATCTGCGCGCGAATCAAAAGGAGTGCTCGCTTTCAAGACGAAGGTTCGACATCCCAAGACCCTCATGACGGAACTGCTCTGTCATGGCTGAGGTCCTTTCCACCCCTCCAAATGGTCGGCCAGCCTTGGTCCTGAACGCGGATTACCGCCCCCTCTCATATTATCCTTTATCGCTCTGGCCCTGGCAGGATGTGGTCAAAGCCGTTTTCCTGGATCGCGTTGATATCATTGCGGAATATGACCATTATGTCCGCAGTCCCAGTTTCGAAATGCGCCTGCCATCGGTGATCGCCCTGCGCGAGTTTGTGCGCCAGGATCGGGTGCCCGCGTTTACCCGCTTTAATGTCTTCCTGCGGGATGGGTTTCAGTGCGTGTATTGCGGGTCGCCCGATGACCTGACTTTTGATCACGTTATTCCACGCTCGAAAGGCGGCCGGACCACCTGGGACAATATTGTTGCGGCGTGTTCGCCCTGCAATCTCAAGAAAGGCGGCCGGATGCCAAAGGCTTGCGATATGCATCCCCACCGTAAACCTGAGCGGCCGAGCAATTATTTCCTCCAGGAAATGGGTCGAAAATTCCCGCCGAACCATCTGCACGAAACCTGGATGGACTATCTTTATTGGGATGTAGAGCTCGACGATTAAAGCTTAACGCTTGTTAACCGGTTCCGGCTTTGCCATGATCTGATCCGAGAGGGACGGATCATGTGGCAGTTTCTGCGGTCAATTTCGGACACGCTCGGCGTTGGATTTCTCGCCATGCAGCTCATCAAGCTGATCGGTATGGTGTTTTCCCTGGTTGGACCGCTCAAATTCATTTCCAGCCTTTTCGCAGGCATTTTCCCGGTCATAGCCAATTTCTTCAAAATCAATTTTGGCATCACGATAAACGGGCTTGATGTCATGGCGATCGCAATTGCCATGTCCGGAACTCTGATTGTCTGGTCGTCTGTGGCGCGCAAGGAAGCGATGGGGACGCGCTATATCTTTCGCTTCTTCATGATCCCCTATGCCTTCCTGGTGATCATTTTTGCCATTGTCGTGCAGGTGACCACACCCATCGTCGAGATCAATCAGTTTAACAGCCAATGTAAGCAAGGGATCGCGGAAGCTTCATTCTATGGCTCGTCTTGTACTGAAATGACACGGCAGCTCGCCTTTTGGGACGATACATTTGGCGATGATCCGGTTGAGATCGGGACCGGCGAGATACCCGCCGGGATCGCCGATCTGGAGCAGATTCCAGATGCCGCGTTCGAGGATCCTGTCGCCGCCCAGCAGCTCTTGGATGAACTTGCGACCGACCCGGAAACCACAATGGCTTCAGACCGTGTGAATGAGGAAGCAGCTTATGAGGATGACGACTTTACCGGGGCAAGTTTCATCTTCGCCTTGCTTTATCTGATCCTCGTTCTGCCCTTAATTTCAGTGGTGGTGTTTTTCTTCAAACGTCTGTCGATCAATAAATTGCTCAAGCGCGTGGTCATTGCTGGCGGCTCGGCAGTCGGCCTGGCGCTCGCCTCAGCGGCGTACGCGTCGGCCTTTGGCGGTTAAGCTTCACCGCGGCTGCGCAACCATAAGAGCAATAATGGGATCCAGATCAGCGAAAGCGTGATGATACCCTTGATCGCCTGATATCCGATCCACCACCAAAAAAATCGCGCGCGATTGGCATTGAGCCAACGAACACCATGGCGCAGGCGGGTAATCGGACCTGAGCCGGTGGGAGCGTCAGGGCTCGGTTCAGTCGACATTTGGGACTGCGGCACCGGCTTTCTTCAATTGCTTCTCGAGCAAGGGGTGGAGGTCAGCATTGGTGGCCAAAATGGTCGATCCAGGCGACAGCAAATCGCCCCCCTTCAATTCCGCTGCGACCCCGCCAGCTTCGCGCACCAAAACAATGCCTGCCGCCACATCCCAAGGGCTCAGATCGCTTTCCCAGAAGCCATCATAGCGACCCGCTGCAACCCAGGCGAGATCGAGCGCGGCGGAGCCATAGCGACGAATGCCTGCCACGGTTCGGGTCATCACATTCATCTCTGCAGCAAAGCGCGTATGATACGCTTCCGCTTTGCCCAGCCAGGGCGTACCGGTGGCGAATACGGACTCTTCGAGCCGGCGCCGGCCTGCAACTTTTAGCTTACGTTGGCCGAGCCAGGCCCCGCGTCCGGTCTCGGCCCAGAAGATCTCATTCTTGGCGACATCATAGACGACGCCCGCAAACAATTTGCCTTCGCGTTCGAGGCCGATCGAGACGGCATAATGCGGCTGACCGTGGAGGAAATTCAATGTGCCATCGAGAGGGTCGACGATGAAACGATTGGTCTTGTCAGACCCTTCGACAATACCGCGTTCCTCCATGATAAAACCATAGCCGGGTCGGGCCTTGGTCAAATGATCATAGATGATGTCCTCAGCGCGATGGTCGGCATTTGAGACAAAATCAGCAGGGCCCTTTTTGGACACTTGCAAATATTCGACTTCGCCAAAGTCGCGTGCCAAAGAGCGCCCGGCTTTGCGGGCGGCTTCAATGATCACATTCCCAAGCGCGGAGGGTTTTGACATGGTTTACAACAGCCCTAATCAGCGCGGCGCAAATAAGTGCGATCTTCGGTCTGAACCACGATCCGCTCACCGACGCCGATGAAGGGAGGAACCGTTACGCGGATGCCGTTTTCACACGTCGCCGGCTTGAAGCTGTTGGCGGCGGTTTGGCCTTTGACCACTGGCTCAGTTTCCTCAACCGTCAAGGTCACTTGCTGGGGAAGCGCGACACCGATTGGCTTATCGCCATAGAATTCGATCTCGACGGTCATGCCGTCCTGCAGAAAATCACCATCGTCGCCGACAAAGTCTTTTTGCAACTCGATTTGCTCGAACGTCTCCTGATCCATGAAGGCATAGGCTTCACCGGCATCATAGAGGAATTGGAAGTCTTTCTGCTCGAGGCGAACGCGCTCGATCGTTTCATTGGCGCGGAAGCGTTCATTCGCTTTTGATCCATTGAAAAGATTGCGCATTTCGACCTGGTTGAAGGCGCCGCCTTTGCCAGGTTTGACGTGATTGCACTTCATCGCGCGCCAGACGCTGCCATTATATTCAATCACCATATTGGGCTTGATTTCATTGCCGTTGATTTTGGCCATGTGACGTCCTCATCAGTAGAGCGCGCGGCGTAGCGGTGACGGGCGCTTTGGTCAAGTTTTGTGGACAGACTGGGCCGCTTGCGGTTGAATACTTCAACTAGACCACATTGGAGGGGCAATATGGGCATTGTGTCCGGATTTCTAAGCTTCGAAAAATCGATGGGTGAGACGCTGACGCGTTTGCTCTATTATCTCGGTATTATTGGTATTGGTTGGCATGCCATTAGCCGGTTTTGGTTTTGGTTGACCTATATCGACAATGACTGGGATACCGCGCTTTGGGGCATGATCCGTACTCCGATCGGGGCGATTATCGCATTGTTGGTCTTGCGCGTTGTGGCAGAATTGGTTCTGGCGCATTTCCGGATGGACAAATCGCTCCATGACCAGGTCACGGGTCGCGCAGCCCCACCGAAAGTCGATTAGACTTTAGACGCGGTCATCGCCTCATCGATCACGCGATTGAACATGGCGACAGCCGCAGCGGGGCCATCATTATGGTTCCAAACGCCGCTTGAAACAGCCAGAAAGTCAGCACCGGCTGAGACCAGGGGCGCGGCATTTTCGAGCGTAATCCCGCCAATTGCGACGCAGGGTAGGGTTAGGAACATCTGACACCAGGTCAAAACCTCCGGATCAGCGGGCGTGGTGTCTGATTTGGTTTCAGTTGGATAAAACGCCCCGAATGCAACATAATCAGCCCCAGCTTCCCCTACGATCATCGCCTGATGACGCGAATTTTTACATGTCGCCCCGATAATCATGTCCTGGCCAACAAGATCCCGCGCTTCGGCGATGTCCATATCATCCATGCCGAGATGGACGCCATCGACTTCCAAGGCCCGCGCGAGTTGCGGACTGTCATTAATGATCAAGGCAATATGTTCGGCCTGGCAGATCCGCCTGACCGCCTGAGTCACTTCGCGCGTGGCAGCCGTATCAATTGCATCGCCCTTTTTCAGGCGGATCTGCAGGCTGGCGACATCCCCGCCTTGAATGGCGGCGCGGAACAGGTCGACAAAAGCCGGGACATCCTCGATTTGAGGTGGCGTGATCAAATACAGGCGCGGGCGTTCGCGTTGGGGGTCGGACATGATGGTCCGGTTTGCGCCCAATAGGCGTGAGTCGTCAAGATTTCTGGTCTGTGCCGAGCAGCCAATTGGTCAGCATCCGGGCGCTTGGCCCCCAGACCAGAGCCGCAAACCAGGCGACCGGATAGGCGAGGCACCAGGCGATCAGCCACCGCGCGAACAGTCCGCCATCGATCCCCGTGTTCACGATCGTGACGATCAGGGCGACCAGAGCGCTCATACCACCGGAAAGCAGGCCAGTATGGACGAGGCGCCAGAGTAGGGGGCGGGTGGGCATGACTTTAATTGCCACGATCAGCGACCGCGAGCCAGACTCAAAAAAAGAGGCGGCCGGTTCGGGCCGCCTCATGCATCAACTTGCGCGAAAATTATCCAGCGCAAGAAGCATCATAAATGCTCTCAATCGTGCCCGCGAGCCTTGTGTCAAAATCAGAGTCACTCTGATTGGCTGACAGGCCTTCGGTGAGCGCGCGAGAGAAGCTCGCAATCATCCCTGTGTTCTGACACAGACGGCGATTTGCCTCTTCGCGGCTATAGCCGCCAGATAGCGCGACGACGCGCATCACGCGCGAATGCTCGACGAGTGACTTATACTGATTGGCTTTCTCCGGCAGCGACAGTTTCAACATCACTTGTTTATCGGCTGGTACCGTGTCGAGTTGCTTTGCGATTTCAGCCAGAAGCAGGTCTTCGGCTTCGGCCTTGTCGGCGATCGTGATCGTGACTTCCGGTTCAATAATCGGAACCAGACCGTGACTGAGAATTTGCAGGCCAACTTCAAATTGCTGTGCGACATTGGCCGCGATCCCTGCCGGGTTGGCGGCGTGAATGACCGAGCGCATCTTGGTGCCGAAAATGCCATTCGCAACCGCGCGTTCGAGCAAGGCATCGAGATCTGGCATTGGGTTCATCAGTTGAACGCCATCAGCTTCCGGGGCGAGGCCTTTGTCGACTTTCAGGAATGGTACTACGCCGCGCTTTTCCCAGAGATATTTTGCCGTCGGCATGCCATCGATCTCGCCATCCATGGTGCGTTCGAACAAGATGGCGCCCATAACTTTGTCGCCGGTGAAGGCCGGGGATTTGACGATGCGGGCGCGCATTTCGTGGATCAGTCCGAACATCTCGTCTTCGCTGGACCAAGCACTGTCATCAATGCCGTACAGCTTCAGGGCTTTTGGCGTTGAGCCCCCTGACTGGTCCAATGCGGCGACGAAGCCCGCTTTCTGCGCGGCTTGTTCAGTCATTTGTGGATTTACCATCTAAAGGTCCCTCTCAAGATAGAAAAAGGGCTGAAAAGCGTCCCTGCTTTCAGCCCGGTGGATAGTTGAAATTGAAACTGACACCGCTGTCTTTTCGGTGACCTCTGCTCCCGCGGAATGAATTGGCCAGCGGGAGCAGAAACAGTGGGTCATTTACTTGCCTTTGAGTGCCTCGACACCAGGAAGGGGTTTGCCTTCCATCCATTCAAGAAATGCGCCACCTGCGGTGGAAATATGTGTGAAGTCTTGCGCCACATTGGCATGGTTTAGCGCCGCGACCGTGTCACCGCCACCGGCGACGGCGATCAGCGCGCCAGATTTGCAGCGTGTGCCTGCGGCTTGAGCAGCCTGAACCGTCGCCTTGTCGAACGGGGTGAGCTCGAACGCCCCGAGCGGGCCGTTCCAGACCAAGGTCTTGGCGACGTCAAGCGCCGCGGCCAGGATCGCCACGGTTTGAGGTCCCGCATCCAGGATCATCTCATCATCCGCGATTTCATCAAGGCCACACGTCCGATGCGGCGCATTAGCGGCAAAATCCTTTGCGACGACCACATCCATTGGCAGCAAGATATCGCAACCAGCAGCTTTGGCATTGGCTTCGATCTGTTTGGCTGTGTCCGTCAGGTCGTGTTCACACAGTGATTTTCCAACACTGTAGCCGCGGGCGGCGAGGAATGTGTTGGCCATACCACCGCCAATCGCCAGCGCGTCGACTTTCGAAACTAGATTCTTGAGCAGGTCGATCTTCGAGCTGACCTTCGCCCCGCCGACGACCGCGAGCACGGGCTTTTGCGGATTACCCAGCGCCTGGTCGAGGGCTTTCAACTCGGCTTCCATGAGCAGGCCGGCACAATTTGGCAGGAGCCGCGCCACGCCCTCGGTCGAGGCATGCGCACGGTGCGCCGCCGAGAAAGCGTCATTGCAATAGACGTCCCCGAGTGAAGCGAGGAAGCCCGCCATATTCGGATCGTTTGCTTCTTCCATGGCGGTGAAGCGCGTGTTTTCGACCAGGATGATGGCATCGGCCGGGGCCGCATCAATCATGCCGCGATCCGGGCGTTCGACGAAGGTTACGGACTTGCCGAGGGCCGCTTCCAAAGCTGGCACGGTCACCCGTAGCGACATGTCCGGATTAGGCTGGCCTTTCGGGCGCCCAAAATGGGCGAGCAAGACCGGCTTGCCGCCCTTTTCGAGGATCTTCAGAATGGTTGGCGCGACTTTGTCGATCCGAGTTGTATCGGTGACCCGGCCATTTTCGACCGGGACATTGATATCGATCCGGGTCAGGACGACCTTCCCAACAAGATCGAGATCATCAAGCGTGTTAAAGTCGGCCATTACCTGGTGATCCCTTAGAGGAACTTCGCCATGGCGAGCGCGGTATCGCTCATACGGGTCGCAAAGCCCCACTCATTGTCATACCAGCTAAGCACACGCACCAGCGTGCCGTCGGTGACATTGGTGCCTTCGGCAGCAAAGGTCGAGCTATGCGGATCATGGTTGAAGTCGGCGCTGACCAGTGGCTTGGTCGAATAGCCAAGCACGCCTTTCATCGGACCATTGGCGGCCGCTTCGATCGCGCCATTCACTTCCTCTACGGTGGTTTCGCGTGACGCATCAAAGACCAGGTCAATCATGGAGACGTTCGGCGTCGGGACGCGGACCGCAGAACCGTTCAGCTTGCCAGCAAGCTCGGGCAGGACCAGGCCAACGGCTTTCGCTGCGCCGGTAGACGTCGGGATCATCGAGCTTGCAGCGGCACGGGCCCGGTACAGGTCCTTGTGCATGCGGTCGAGCGTCGGCTGGTCGCCGGTATAGGCGTGGACCGTGGTCATATAGCCGCGCTCAATGCCAACCGTATCGTTCAGGACCTTGGCCACGGGTGACAGGCAATTGGTGGTGCAAGAGGCGTTCGAAACAACAAGATCATCGGCCGTCAGCGTGTCATCATTAACCCCGAAGACGATCGTCTTGTCAGCGCCGGTAGCCGGTGCAGAGACGAGCACACGCTTGGCCCCGGCTTCGAGATGCGCGGCCGCTTTCTCCTTTGCGGTGAAAATGCCGGTGCACTCGAACGCGATATCGACCCCCATGTCTTTGTGCGGCAATTCAGCTGGATTGCGGATCGCGGTGCATTTAAACGCGCGGTCGCCGACGCGGATCATATCCCCATCGACAATCACCTCCTGATCGAGCTTTCCATGCACTGTATCATATTGCAGCAAATGCGCATTGGTTTCGACCGGGCCGAGATCGTTGATTGCGACAACTTCGATATCTTTGCGGTCATGTTCGATAATCGAACGAAGGACCAAGCGACCGATACGGCCGAAGCCATTGATTGCGACGCGAACAGCCATGAAGAACCTCATTTGCCAAGTGTTTTGATTTCGTGGGGTCTTTAGACGCAAGTTTGACGCCAGTCTAGCGCGGCGCGGGCGCGCATCTCACCTGATTACGCTGTCAATATAGAGGGGCTCATCCAAGCAAGAGAATCCCTCATCCATTAGCTCTCTTGTAGGGTGAATCCGTGTCCGCTCAGCCATCGCAGAATTGCATAGAGCAACAGGCCGACCGGTCCGAAAAGGAACGCGCCGAGCAGACAGGGTATGAGTTTCCAATGCGCGATCGCCCGCCTTTGTCCATCCCGCGCAATCCAGGCGCCGACGAATAAATCAAATACCATATAGTGTGACCATCCGAGGATGACGCCGTTCGGGTGACTGAATAGTGCCTGGACCCCGGATAGGGTGAATCCAGCGTCTGGGTCGGATAGGCCGAACACCATTGCGGCGATCAGGCTGGTCGCATAAATCGCGCCCATTAGAATCGGCCATAGCATGGAGTGAACGGCGGTTCGGGTGAGGTTGCTGCGTGGAAGAATGAGCAAGAGCGCCCAAGCCGGCAGGACCATCAGATTAAGAATGATGAATCCCGTTTCCCAACTCATCATTCTTCTTTCTTTTTTGAATCGTCCGGCTGGTTCATCCAGTCCGTAAACTGTTCCCAATCGATCCAGGTTTTCTTCTTGCGCCGCAGGCGTTGCCAGAAGCGCCGCCGCTCCGGGGTCGGCAGCGGTTGCAAATTATCGAGAAAGGCGAGCGCCACGGCGCGCCAGCTATAACCCTCCGCATAGGCCCGGCAGGTTGCGCGGTCGAGGTCGAGGCAGGCTTTTGCGCCAGCGGCGAGATCGCCCCCAATCGGGGTTATGGTTCCAGCATCCGAGCCAGGAATGACATCTTTTGGCCCGGTGGCTTCATATGCCGCGACCGGCGTTCCTGAGGCCATGGCTTCGAGCACGACGAGTCCGAACGTGTCGGTCAGGCTCGGAAACACGAACACATCGGCGCTGGCATAATAGGTCGCCAGATCTTCGCCGAACCGCGCGCCGAGAAAGTGCACTTCCGGGTACTTCTTCTTCAACTCTTTTAGCGCCGGGCCGTCGCCGACCACCACTTTCGAGCCGGGCAAGTCGAGTTCGACAAAGGATTCGATATTCTTTTCCACCGCCACACGTCCGACATTCAAAAAGATCGGACGCGGCAAGCCGTTGAATGGATCATTGTCGGCACCCGCTTCGATGCGGCGCGAGGGATGAAACAATTCAGTGTCCACACCACGTGTCCAAGCAACCAAGTTGATGAAATTCTTCTCGCGTAATTCCTCAACCATGCTGGGCGTCGGAACCATGACCTTGCCAGAATATTGGTGGAACCAGCGGACGAAACTGTAACCGACCCCGGTCGGGATGGGCAGGCGAGCCGAGACATATTCCGGGAAACGCGTGTGATAGGCGGTGGAAAAGGGGTGTTTGATCTTCAAACACATTTTGCGCCCGGCCATGCCGAGCGTGCCTTCGGTCACAATATGGATCGCATCTGGTTCGAAGGCTTCGAACCGTTCCTTGATCTTGCGTTCGGCAAACAGCGCCAGCTTGATTTCCGGATAAGTCGGCAGCGGCATCGTGTTAAAGCCGTCGCCGGGGTGGATGATGTCAAACTCATGCCCTTCGGCTTCCAATTCCGCAATCACGCGTTGCATGGTCCGCACCACACCATTCACCTGTGGTTCCCAGGCGTCTGTCACGATCATGATGCGCATGCACAGCTCCTCGTCGCCCCGATGACGATGCGGTGATTATGTAGAGAGCCGCATCGGTGCCGTAAAGCTGAGCTTGGCTTGCAACTGCTTAATCAGAGGTCCCACCCTCTGTGCAGGCGACATAATTGAAATATCCCGGGCTGCTATCATCCATCCGAGAGATCACTGCATTCAGAGCAGCACCCTCGCGGGTATAGGTGATCTTTTGCGGGAAATCATGGGCCGGATTGGCAAAGGTCACTGAGTGGGCCGAGAGCTCGACCGCTGGAAACGCCGATGGACCGGCGCCAGACGGATAGGCGTTGAAGACCGGCATCGGCGCGGGATCGATCCGCATCTGTTCGAAAAAGACCACATGCGTGTCCCTGGCGACGACGGAATAGCCGAAATAATAGCCATCTTCAGATTGTGACCAGACTTCGCGGGTTTTCCCCGACTCGCTTTGCCAGCAGCCGGTCAGCCAATCGAGACGATTCGGATCCGCTTCCTCGGCCATGGTTTGCGTGGTGCATGCACCGACCAAAATCAGCGTGGCGCAAAAACGAATCACCATGTTCCTACTCCTGTCTGAGCGTGAAAGGTGTTGAAAAGCCTATGCTCAAAGGGATGTGTTGGAAACTGTCATTTCGATCGGATCTCGATATGACCGTTCAGTAAGCACCTACTAGATGTAGTAGCGGCTGATTTCTCCGCATTGCGGTTGCACTAGATCTAGACTCTCGGGCGGAGGCGCAGTTCGTTAAAAAATTCAAGCACCTCGGTAAGAAATTTTTTTTCAAGAAAAGCAGTGCCCTCCAACTCCCAATTGGGACGGGCTCGGCGCCATGGAATTAACCAGCTATTAACCACTTATCCACCGCCAAAATGACGTTTTTGAGACGGACCCTGTTGACCAGTCATTAACCTTGGAGGCACAATATGTTGTGTGAGGGCTGATTTGAAACACCGTATATGGCGGTTTTTCGGTTTCATTCCTATATGTGACGGGCCTTATGCAAGGGGTAAGAGACTATGGCAGGCACTAATAACGCGACGCTCGCGAAAGAGGTCAAAAAACAGGACGCGCAATCCGGCGCCCCGGACCTGCGAGTCGTGCCGAATATTCAGATTGACCGGTCGCGCGATGCGCTGCTGACTGAGTTCGGCAAGGTTACCCTGGAAGACCGCTATTTGCTGCCAGGCGAGTCCTATCAGGACATGTTTGCCCGCGTCTCGCAGGCTTTTGCAGACGACGCCGATCATGCCCAGCGCCTGTATGATTACATGTCCAAGCTCTGGTTCATGCCGGCGACCCCGGTTCTGTCAAATGGCGGCGCCGATCGCGGCCTGCCCATCTCTTGCTTCCTCAACCAGGTGGGCGACAGCCTGGACGATATTGTCGGCACCTGGACCGAAAATGTCTGGCTCGCCTCGAATGGCGGCGGCATTGGCACCTATTGGGGCAATGTCCGCTCAATCGGCGAAAAAGTCGGCAAGAGTGGCCAGACCAGCGGCATCATTCCTTTCATCCGCGTGATGGACTCTCTGACACTGGCGATCAGCCAAGGCTCACTGCGCCGCGGCTCTGCGGCTTGCTATCTCGACGTCCACCATCCGGAAATCGAGGAATTCTTGGAAGTCCGTAAGCCGTCAGGTGACTTCAATCGGAAATCTCTGAACCTGCACCATGGCATCAATATCACTGATGCTTTCATGGAAGCGGTCAAGAATGATGAAGAGTTTGATCTGCTCTCGCCAAAGACCGGCGAGCCGCTGCGCAAAGTAAATGCCCGTAAGATCTGGCAGAAGATCCTCGAGCTGCGCATCCAGACCGGAGAACCTTATCTCTTGTTCACCGACACCGTGAACAATGCGATGCCGGCGCACCAGCGCCAGCTCGGTTTGAAAGTGACCCAATCCAATCTCTGCTCTGAGATCACCCTGCCCACCGGCATTGATCATAAGGGCGAAGACCGCACCGCTGTGTGCTGCCTGTCATCGATCAATGCCGAGAAATTCTTTGAGTGGAGCAAGGAAGAGATGTTCCTGGAAGATGTTTACCGCTTCCTCGACAATGTGCTTCAGGACTTCATTGACCGCGCGCCACCAGAAATGGCCCGGGCCGTCTATTCGGCCAAGCGCGAGCGCTCAGTTGGGCTTGGCCTGATGGGCTTCCACTCCTTCCTGCAATCGCTCAACCTGCCCATGGAAAGCGCGATGGCAAAGGTTTGGAACGAGAAATTGTTCAAGCATATCCGCCAGGGCGCTGATGCGGCCTCAGTGAAGCTCGCAAAAGAGCGCGGGCCGTGTGAAGATGCCGCCGAGGCGGGCATGATGGCGCGCTTCAGCCACAAGATGGCAGTTGCCCCGACCGCCTCCATCTCAATCATTTGCGGCGGGACCAGTGCGGGCATCGAGCCGATCCCGGCCAATGTTTACACCCACAAGACGCTGTCCGGCTCGTTCACGGTTAAGAACAAGTATCTTGAGCGCCTGCTTGACGAGAAAGGTCAGAACACAGACGAGATCTGGACCTCTATCCTCGAGCATGAGGGCTCCGTTCAGCATCTGGATTGCTTGGACGAGCATGAGAAGTCGACTTTCAAGACCGCATTCGAGATCGATCAGCGCTGGATCATCGAACATGCGGCGGATCGCACGCCCTATATCTGCCAGGCCCAGTCGCTGAACGTCTTCCTGCCTGCGGACATCAATAAGTGGGACCTGCACATGCTGCATTGGACCGCTTGGGAACGCGGTGTGAAGTCGCTTTATTATTGCCGCTCGAAATCGGTTCAGCGCGCCAGTTTCGCGGGCGCTGACGAAAAGGAAGCCAGCATGTCTGGCATGGACGTGCCAAATACTGACTATGACGAATGTCTCGCTTGTCAGTAGCCAGATCAAAAAAATAAAAAAAGCCTCGTCGCAAGACGGGGCTTTTCTTTTGCGAAGGGCTTAGATCTGTAATCTTCACTACAGTTAACAGCGTCTGATGTCTTCAGCGAAGTGTGTTTCCCGTGCGACACGGACTAAAAAAATGCCCACTTTTCGAGAAAGATGAAAAAAAATTGGACCAAAATTAACCAGATTTCACGCGCCCAATTCTCGCCAAATCGCTAATGAATATAGGCTTAGTCACATTTTCGTGATGTCAAAATGTTTAACGTGGAGAGAAAAATCCGGATTCGTCGGCATGTTTCGTTCATGCTAAGGTAAGGATGTGAGGTCAGCTTCTAGGGGACAAACGGAGCTGACATGTTAAGAGGCGTGGGAAAGATGATTGTTGCAGGTGCATCAATGATAGCCGCGATGGCTTGTCACTCCTGTGTTCATGCGCAAGCGAACACAGGACCACAAATCGATAATGCGACAATCCTGGCCGCCAGCCGCACGCTCGGCGAGCGGGCCTCTCAGACACGCGTAAACCTCGTATATACCGGAACATTCAAACAGACAGAATCGAGTCGTCATTTCGGATTTCAGGTCCCTCAGGACACCGATCTCGGCTTTGAGATTGATCCAAAAGCCGCCTTGAACAGCCGTCGTCTGTATTCCAGTTCGATCATGACGGACGTTGCAGCCGATCGCGCCGAAGCCAGTCTTTCGCCGGTTCCGCGCGAACAGCGCAAGCTGACGGCCGAAATCGCGCTCTCGGCGCCAGCAGAGCGCACCGGGCTTGGTTTTGATGTTGGCATCGCGCCACGCATCGCGATCACACGAGATGGCACTTACGCATCTCGCCGCTTTGGTGGTGAGGTCCGGATTGGTCAGAATTTCGATAAGCGCGGTAAGGCACCGAATTCGAGCTGGTACCTGTTTGCTGGTGCGGATGGCGAAGCTTTGGTCTGGGAGCCGGATGATTCGAGCGTTGTTGCGGTCGGCAGCATGGCCCTGCACGATCAGGTTACGGTCGGCGATATTCAGGCAGGTCTGTCGATCCAGCGCGGTGCTGGACAGATCTCCTTCAGTTATATCCGGCGCGAAGTCGAGTATCGCGAACGCACGCTCGGCGCGAGTGAAAATGAGGACTTCGCAGGGATTAGCTTTACCCTTAAACGCTAGGGCATGGTCGCTCATCATCTCATCGGAGCCGCCCTTTTGGCGGCTTTTTCTTTGCCCGTCGCGCAGGCACAAGCTCGGGCGGCCACCGAACCCGCCGGGGTTTGGTCTCTGACATCCGAGAATGACCTGTTCGGGGGCACCGATCGCAATTATTCGAACGGTTTGCGCTTGGAGCGGGTCCGTCCGGCGAATGATATCACGCCCGGCCTGAATTGGGTCGCCAATCGAATCCCGATCCTTGATCTTGATCGAACCGAATTGCGCCAGGGATTTGCGCTGTCGCATACGATCTTTACGCCAGAAGACATCTCCGCGGTCACGCCCGACCCGGAGGACCGGCCTTATGCCGCCTGGCTTTATGCCTCCGGAACCGTGGTGGGTACGACCCGGCTCGGTCCGCGGCAGATGGTTCAGGACGTGCTGCAAGTCAATCTCGGTGTGGTCGGCCCGTCCGCGGGCGGGCAATTCGTGCAAGAGAACTGGCATGACCTGCTGCAAGCGGTGGAACCGCGCGGGTGGGACTCACAATTGAAAGATGAGTTGGGCCTCGAAATCACCGCGCAACGCCTGCGCCAATTTGAGGGCCCGAACCTGCCTATGGGGCTGGAGACCGATTATGCGCTGCATGGTGGCATTACGCTCGGCAATGTGCGGACCTATGCCTCTGTCGGCGGCATGGTCCGGCTGGGTTGGGACTTGTCATCAGATTTCGGGCCGCCTCGAATTCGACCCGCATTGGCTGGCGCCGGCGTGTTCAAGCCGGGCCAGCCTTTTGGTGGATATATCTTTGCCGGGCTCGAGGGCCGGGCGATTGCTCGTGACATGTTTCTCGATGGCAATCTCTGGCGAGACAGCGCGCGGGTCGAAGATCGGCGCGATTATGGCGCTGATTTGCAAGCGGGTATCGCGCTGCATCAGGGCGATGTGCAAATCGCTTTCACCTATGTGCACCGGACTGAAGAGTTTGTTGCTCAATCTGGGCCGCAAAGGTTTGGCGCAGTCTCGGTTTCGATCGCGCGTTAAGTGGACTGGCGCGGGGCGTGCTTTAAGCTTTGGCCTGACGGGACTGGACTTTTTCTGGCAAGCGTTCTGCCGTGAGAAATTTTTGGACTTGTCCAGCTGAAATTGGACGACAGAACAGATAGCCCTGCATGAAATCAATCCCAGCAGACTTGACCATTCTCGCCTGAAGCGGCGTTTCGACCCCCTCCATCACGCTGGTAAGCCCTAGGCTCCGGCACAGGTCGCAAATGGTTTTCAAGACCGATGCGCTTTCGCGCCGCGTTTCGATTCCTTCCAGAAATGTACGATCGATCTTGACCGCGTCCAGCGGCATATGCGCGACGTGATTGAGACTGGAAAAGCCGGTGCCAAAATCATCGAGAGAAATCCTAATCCCCACTTTTCTGAAAGCTTCGAGCACTTTCAGCACATTCTTGGACTCGCGCATCATGGCGGTCTCAGTGATTTCAAACACTACGCGCCGCGGATTGACCGAAGACTGATCGATCAGGCGCATCAACTGCTGAGCATGTTCCATTGAGGCGACTTCGAGCGATGACAGATTGATCGAAAGCGAGATTGTCTCAGGCCAGGTTTCGGCCTCGCGCAAAGCGCGCCGGAGTAGGATGGGTGAGAGTTTTGTGATCAAGCCAGATTGCTCAGCGATCGGGATGAAATGCTCGGGCGAGACCGCGCCGAGGGTCGGGCTGTTCCAACGCGCCAGGGCTTCGAAGGAGGTCACTATTTGGCTTTGCGCATTCAAAATCGGCTGGAAATCCAGGTATAATTCCCGTTCGAGATCGGCTTCGCGGATGCCGAGTTCGAGACTGGCATGTCTGCGGATGCGGATTTCGTGTTCGGCCGAGAAAATGATCGCCCGGCCCTTATCATTCTGCTTGGCATGATAGAGGGCGAAGTCGGCCCGCTCCATCAATTGGCGCCGGGTTTGTCCGACATTTGGAAAAGACGCGATCCCCATGCTGGCGGACACATAAAGTCGTTCGCCATCCAGCTCGTAAGGCTGACCCAAAACGGCGCAGATATCGGTTGCGGTGGTTTCGATGATATCAGCGGTTTTCTCACTCGGAACAATGATTCCAAATTCATCCCCACCGAGCCGCGCGATGACACAATTCTCACAGAACGCACTGCGCAAGCGGTCGGCGGCTTCTTTCAGCAAGGCGTCGCCAACCGGGTGGCCGTGGACATCATTGACGAGCTTGAATCCATCCAAGTCCAATAGCCCTAGAACGAACGGTTTGGGGTCAACATGCGTGGGGTCGCACAATTCATCGAGACGGCTGAGAAAATGGCGGCGATTGGACAAACCGGTCAGTTCATCAATATTGGCGAGACGAAAGTTCTCCTCGGCCAGGCGCGATAATTCGTGTTCGTGTTTTTTCAGGTCCGTGAGGTCAACACCGATCCCGACAATGCCCTTTTCTCCCAACCGCTCATGATGTGTGCGATAGATCCGGCCGGTCTGAGCTCGGATTTCACCGTGTTTTCCAGAGCTGGCAATCGCGACCGAATATTCAGTGAACTGGTCGATATCGTCTTCACTGTGATTCGGAAACTGACTGGCAATCTCTAATCGGGTTGCGTCATACTGAGAAAGCCCGCGCGCCAAGCCATCATAGAGTTTCGGCCAACCGCGGCGTGCCGACTCATTGGCGAAAACCAGTCGATGATCTTTGTCATAGACCGCAAACACCGTGTCCAGACGGTCGATCGCCTCTAATAGCGTTTCAAGATCCAGCTCGCGGGCTTTAAACACAGAATTCTCCCTAGGGTTGAATTTTGTGTCATATCTTGATGAGTCTTAGCTTAATCCGTGCATGCAAATTTGACCTTGATAGGTCGGACAGGGTCGCGTTGGCGCGCTGGTCAAACAATAGAGACCTGTTATTCAGACCAATCTGAGGAGGGCGATCCCATGAAACTGTTATCTGGTCTGTTGGTTTTGTTTCTCGGTGCGTGCACCGGGCTGGGCAACGCCCCCTCCCAGTCTCCAGAGACCTCTGCGCATGAAATTTATCTCGTTCGGCATGCAGAAAAACAAACCGGTGAGAATCCATCGCTGACGCCAGATGGCGCGCGCCGCGCAGATACGCTCGCGACGCTTCTGGCCGACATCGGCATCACGCATATCCACTCGACAGACTATAAGCGGACGCTTGAAACGGCCGCACCCACGGCGCAGCAAACCGGGCTCGGGGTGCAAATCTACGATCCTAGAGATCTGAACGCTTTCGCGGATCAGTTGCTCGCGATCAAAGGCGTTCACCTCGTCGTCGGCCATTCCAATACGACCCCGCAATTGGTCGCGGCGCTCGGCGGCGAACCAGGCACCGAGATTGACGAGAAAAGCGAATATGACCGGCTATATGTGATCAGCATTGGTCAAAACGGCGTTGAAAGCCGGCTCGACCGATACGGTTTAAGATACCAGAAATGACTCACCACGCTCAAACACCAGAATCGGGCTATGGTTCCGCCTTAGGCGCGCCCCTTTCGTTTGTGATTCGGGGTTAATATTCGCTTTCTTGTGGGCAGCCTGTGGAGAAGTGCCGCACCGAAGCAGGATATATCTTGCGTGTATCAACGGCTTCAGACACTATATATGGTGTTGATGAACAATGGCAGGGATTTGATATGGCCGATGGCATGATGAAACTTCCAGGATTGATGACACCGTCTCATTCCTACAAACCGTTCCGGTATTCCTGGGCGTATGATTTCTGGAAATTGCAGCAGCAAGTACACTGGCTGCCGGAAGAAGTGCCGCTCGGCGAAGACTGCAAGGATTGGGTCAACAAGCTGAATGACAAGGAGCGCAATCTGCTGACCCAGATCTTCCGCTTCTTTACCCAGTCGGATGTCGAAGTCGGTGCGAATTATATGGAACACTATATGCCGCTGTTTAAGCCGGTTGAAGTGCGTATGATGCTGGCGGCGTTCTCAAACATGGAGACGGTGCATATCGCCGCCTATGCGCTGTTGCTCGAAACGATCGGCATGCCGGATTCCGAATTCTCGGCCTTTATGGAATATGAGGAGATGGCGGCTAAGCACGACTATCTCGGCCAGTTCGGCACCGATAATGAGGAAGATATTCTGACCTCAATGGCGGTGTTTGGCGGCTTCACTGAGGGCCTGCAGCTGTTCGCCTCCTTTGCCATGCTGATGAATTTCCCACGCTTCAATAAAATGAAGGGCATGGGCCAGATCGTTTCCTGGTCGGTGCGCGATGAGTCGCTGCATTGTGAAGGCATGATGAAACTCTTCCACACCTTTGCGGCCGAGACCGGCGCGCTCAACACGCGTGTAAAAGAGCGTATCCGCGAAGCCTGTGAGACCGTGGTCCAGCTCGAAGACAAGTTTATCGAGCTTGCCTTTGAAGCCGGCGAGGTCGAGGGCATGACGCCGACCGACATTCAGCAATACATTCGCTATATCGCGGACTGGCGCATGGGGCAGTTGAAACTCGACCCGATTTTTGGCGTCGATAAGCACCCAATCCCATGGCTCACCGAGATCCTGAATGGCGTCGAGCACGCCAACTTCTTTGAAGCCCGCGCGACAGAATATTCCAAAGGCGCGACACAAGGCGACTGGCATGGTGACTCAGGCGTCTGGGCGATGTTTGACAAGCGCAAGCCACAAACGGTGCTGTCTCAGTAGGCTGACACTTTGCTCTGAAATGAAAGCCGCGTCCGTTCGGGCGCGGCTTTTTCTATATCTATTGTTTCGATAGGAAGGTTCTATCTGAATCGCGGCCGCTCTTCACTATGTCCTATGCAGACTCAACTGGGCAGAGGAGCCTCATCTTGTTTAAGCACACATTCAAAGCCGCACTCTTGGCAGGGATCGCCATTCCAATGGCATCGGCTTCGCCTGACTTCGCATTCACCGCCAATGATGCATCGACGGACGGCGATATCGTCGTCTTTGTCGGACCTGATGGGGTGCTCAGTCCGCAAGCGCAGCGTCTCGATTCGCGCGTCGATGGTCGCCTGAGCGCCGCCCTGCAATCTGAGGCCTTTGACGGTGCGTTCGGCAATAGCCTTGCCTTGCGCGCCATGGCCCCGTTCGACACAGTGACGGTGCTCGGAACCGGCGAAGATCCTCTGACGCCGCGTTTGCTGGCTGATCTCGGTGGGCATGCGGCGAGCGCCAATGATGGCGATGCCATTGCACTTGTTGCGGATGCAATCGCGCCGAATGTGGAAGGCGCGGGCGCCTATCTCGCCAAAGGGTTTGCGCTTGGGGCTTACACGTTCACAAAGTATAAGAGCTTCGACGAAGACAACCCGGCGCCTCAACCCTATACCGTCACCGTTGCAGGCACCGACACAGATACGAGATCATTGTTTGAGTCTGACCTCGCGCATCTGGTCGAAGGGGTGACGCTGGCGCGCGATCTTGGCACTGAACCCGGCAATACATTATGGCCGCAAAAATTCGTGGATCATGTTAGCGCAGCCTTTGCTGGCGTCGATGAAGTCGAGATCACCGTGCTCGACGCCGATCAAATTCGCGAACGGGGAATGGGCGCGCTGATGGGCGTCGGTCAAGGATCGATTCACGACCCGCGCATGCTCATCGTCGAGTATCGCGGCGGCACACGTGGCGACGCCCCGGTCGCTCTGGTCGGCAAAGGAATCACCTTCGACACGGGTGGAATCTCAATCAAGCCGAACAATGGCATGTGGTACATGAAGTCCGATCTCTCCGGTGCAGCCGCCGTGGCGGGAACGGTTCTTGCGGCCGCGAAACGCGGCGAAGACATCAATGTTGTCGGCCTGATGCCGCTGGCTGAGAACATGCCATCGCAAGACGCCATCCGCCCTGGAGATGTTCTGACCACCATGTCGGGTAAGACGATTGAGATCATGAGCACCGATGCCGAAGGGCGTTTGCTTTTGGCCGATGCCGTCTATTATGCGCAGCAGGAATTTGAGCCTGAAATGCTGCTCAACATTGCCACACTGACGGGGTCGGCGGCGCGCGCCATGGGCGATGATTATGCGGCCGTCATTACGCGAGATCTGCCGCTCAGCCTTGAGATGATGGAGATTGGCAAAGCGGCTGGCGAGGATGTTTGGCCATTGCCATTGCATCCGAGCCATTATGAGCAAATCGAGTCGCTGATCGCCGATATCAAGAATACGGGTGGCCAGCCCGGGGCGAGCATCGGAGCCGCAGTGGTGGGCACATTTGTCGATGAAGCAATGCCGTGGGTGCATCTCGATATTGCTGGAGTTGACTGGCGCGATGCGCCGACCCCAACGGCGCCGATCGGCCATGCCGGATGGGGGGTCCGGTTCATGGACCAATTGTTGCGCGAGAAAAGCGAATAGTCCGAGAAAACCCGGCTGCGAATGCCGCAGCCGGGTTCGTTCAAGGTCGAAAACCGGACCGCCTAGACTTTGACCCCACCTTTGGCCGCATCGGCGAGGAAGGCGGCGAGGCCCTTATCGGTGAGTGGGTGATTGGCCAGGCCCTTCAGGACGTTTGGCGGCACAGTGGCAACGTCGGCGCCGGCCAAAGCTGACAATTTGACATGATTGGCGCTGCGGATCGACGCGGCGAGAATCTCGGTCTCAAACATATAATTGTCGTAGATCATCCGGATCTCTTCAATCAGCTCCATGCCATCAATATTGATATCGTCGAGCCGACCGATGAAGGGTGAAATGTATGCGGCACCGGCTTTCGCCGCGAGCAGGGCCTGGTTGGCGGAGAAACATAGCGTGACATTTACCGCTGTGCCCATGTCAGACAGTTCGCGGCAGGCGCGCAGTCCGTCCATGGTGAGTGGCAGCTTGACCGCAACATTCGATGCAATCGCTTGCAGTTTCTTGCCTTCCGCAACCATGGCTTCCCATTCGGTGGCGACCACTTCGGCACTGACATGACCGTCTGTGAGGTCGCAAATCTCCGCGATGACTTCTTTGAAATCGCGGCCAGACTTGGTGATCAGGGACGGGTTCGTGGTTACGCCATCAATCAGCCCGGTGGCGGCCAGGTCTTTGATCTCAGCCGTATCGGCCGTATCGACAAAAAATTTCATAGCTCAGCCTCCGAAGCTGTTTCGGTCTAAACCGGACGTCCGATTGAGGTGTAAGTAAAGCCGCGTTTGGCCATATCGTCCGGGGTGTAAATATTACGCAAGTCGACCACGACATCGCCTTTGAGCGAGGCCTTGATACGCTCAAGGTCAAGCGCGCGGAATTGGTCCCATTCGGTCAGGATGACCATCGCATCCGCGCCTTCGACGGCGGCGTAAGCATTGGCGGCATAGTCGATGCCATTGAGCAAGTGCTTGGCCTCTTCCATCGCTTCTGGATCATAGGCTTTGATCTTGGCGCCTGCCTCAACCAGGGCCGGGACAATGTCGAGGCTTGGCGCATCGCGCATATCGTCCGTATTCTGTTTGAAGGCGAGGCCAAGCACCCCGATGGTCTTGCCTGAGACATCGCCGCCCATCGCTTTGATAATCTTGCCAGCCATGGCTTTTTTGCGCGAGGCGTTGACCTCGACCACAGTGTCGACGATGCGCACCGGCGAGTTGTGATCATTCGCCGTCTTGGTCAGGGCCAGGGTGTCTTTCGGGAAGCAGGACCCGCCATAGCCCGGACCTGCATTGAGGAACTTCTTGCCGATCCGGCCATCAAGCCCGATCCCACGCGAGACTTCCTGGACATTGGCACCTACCGCTTCACACAGGTCCGCCATCTCATTGATGAAGGTGATCTTCACCGCGAGGAAGGCATTGGCCGCGTACTTGATCAGTTCTGAAGTCCGGCGCTCGGTAAACAGGATCGGTGTCTGATTGAGGAAAAGCGGACGATAGAGCTCTTCCATGACCTCACGGGCGCGATCGCTATCTGTCCCGACCACGACCCGATCTGGGATCTTGAAATCCTTGATCGCGGCGCCTTCGCGCAGGAATTCCGGGTTGGAGACGACCGCAAAGTCAGCATCCGGGCGCTTCTTGCGAATGATCTCCTCGACCTCATCGCCGGTGCCAACTGGAACGGTGGATTTGGTCACAACCACCGTGAACCCATCCATCAGTTCGGCGATCTCTTCAGCGGCGGCATAAACATAAGACAGGTCCGCATGGCCATCACCGCGCCGCGACGGCGTACCGACCGCGATAAACACCGCATCGGCATCGGCAATCGCATCCTTGGCGTCGGTGGTGAAGAACAGGCGCTCTTCCTTGACGTTTTTCTCAACCAGATCGTCGAGGCCTGGCTCATAGATCGGCATGATGTTCTGATGCAGCCGGTCAATCTTGCTGGCATCCTTGTCGACGCAGGTCACGACATGTCCGAAATCGGCGAAACACGCTCCACTTACCAGGCCCACATAGCCTGTTCCGATCATTGCTACTCGCATGAGAAAACCTTCTTAACTATAGCGCCCCGAGCGACGCGCGACTGGTGCAATTTTTGGCCGCTATGGTCAAGCCCAGCGGGCAGAATGGCTTACAATCGAAACACTTTTTTTGGTTGAAAGCGCCCCGCACGAACTTCGCCGAGGGCGATTGCTTTGTCGTCGACCATGGTCAAGGCCAGTCGATCCCCGGCGTCTGGATCCATTTCCGCACGCCATTGCTCAACCAGATGTGGCAGCAAGACGATGTCGCGCCCTTGTTTGATTGCATCGGCGTCGCGCGATGTGATTTGCAGTTGCGGCACATCATCCAGGACGGTTTGCAAGGGGCTCAGCAAATCAAGCAGCGCGGTCTTGTCTTCCTTCAGCGCCTCAATCTCGGCCAGCGGCACCGCTCTGCTTTCTGCGAGCGGACCGACCCGCGTCCGACGCAACTGACTGACATGTCCTTCCGCGCCAAGAGTGTGCGCAAGATCGCGCGCCATAGCGCGGACATAAAAACCCTTGCCGGACACCACTCTGAGGGTGGCGTGATCGGCATCGGGCATATCCACCAGCTCGGCTTCGTAAACGGTCACCTGACGAGACGGAATTTCGAAGTCTTCGCCGTCCCGAACCAGATCATAAGCGCGTTCGCCCTGGATCTTGATGGCGGAATATTTCGGCGGGACCTGATCAATCTCTCCGACAAAGCTTGGAAGCGCCGCTTCAATGTCCGCTTTTGTGGGGCGGACCGATGAGCTGGCAATCGCTTCGCCCTCTTTGTCCTGACTCGCTGTCGACGTCCCCCACTCAATTGTGAAGACATATTCCTTATCGCAATCCATGGCCCATTGCGCGGTCTTGGTCGCCTCGCCAAAGGCGATGGGCAGGATACCGTCGGCAAGCGGATCAAGCGTGCCACCATGCCCGGCTTTTTGAGCGTTAAACACGCGCTTCAAGATGCCGACGACCTGCGTGGAGGTCACGTCAACGGGTTTGTCAATCGCGATCCAGCCATGCACCGGATCGCCTTTTCTTTTTCTGGATCGGCCCATTTCAGGACTCCGCGCGATTAATCCTTAAAGGCGCTGAAGACATCGTCTGCTGACGGCTCATTCTCAGGTGCAGCTGGCGCGTCTGAGAAATCAATCGTTTGTTCGACTTCGTCTGCCGGTGCCAGACCTGGACCTTCCTCCTGCGCGGCACGTTCGGCATCCATTTTCTTGCGACGGCTGGACGCTTTGGCAATCACTTCGTCAAGCTCGATTTGCGAGCACAGGCCGAGCGTCACCGGGTCGACCGGCTTGATGTTCTGGCTGTTCCAATGGGTCTTATCGCGCACATTGGTGATGGTCGCCTTGGTGGTTCCGATCAGCTTAGAAATCTGCGGATCGGTGACTTCCGGGTGGTTGCGGATGAACCAGGCAATCGCGTCTGGCTTGTCGCCGCGCCGGGCCACGGGCGTATAGCGCGCGCCTTTGCGTTTGGGCTGCGGGATGTGCGCGATTTTCGAAGGGGCGGTTTTGAGACGATACTCAGGGTCGGCTTCGCCCTTCTGAATCTCCTCGCGGGTCAACTCACCGCCAGAGATCGGGTCGACGCCTCGCATGTTCTCGGCAACATCGCCATCCGCAATGCCTTTGACTTCGAGATGGTGCAGGCCGCACAAGTCTGCGATCTGGTCAAAGGTTAGCGTTGTATTGTCGATCAACCAGACCGCGGTGGCTTTTGGCATCAAAATATCGGCCATGGGGAGCTCCTCAAACGTGTGGGCCAGAAATGCAGCCGCCCGAGACTTCGGTCTCGGGCGGTCAGGATCTCGGCTTCAAAATACCTAACACGAGCGATATAGCGCCATACGGTCGGTTTTGAAACCCTAACTCTGCTGCCGCGACAGCAGGATTTTGCCGATATGACCGCCTTTGGCCATATGGGCCTGAGCCGCTTCTGCCTGATCGAATGGATAGACGGTATCAATGATTGGCTTGATCGCCCCGGACAACACTGCCGGCCAGAAATCGGCGAGGATAGCGTCGCGGATCCGTTGCTTGTCCGCGTTGGGGCGCGCGCGCAGCGTGGTTCCCGTGAGGATCAGGCGTTTTAGCATGAGTGGCATCAGGTTCACCTGCACCTGCGACCCTTGCATATAAGCGATATTGACGATCCGACCGCCCAGTTTGGCGGCCGAAATATTCTTCTGGACATAATCACCCCCGACCATGTCGAGGATGATATCAGCGCCGCCTTCGTCGCGCACGATCGCCTCGAAGTCTGCGGTCTTGTAATTGATCGCGATATCGGCGCCGAGCTGTTTGGCATAGGCGCATTTCTCATCGCTGCCCGCCGTGATCATAATCCTGGCGGCGCCAGCGACTTTCAACATTTGGATGGCCATGGTGCCGATCCCGCTGGTGCCGCCATGGATCAGGACGCTCTCGCCCGGTTTGAACTGGCAACGGTCGAATATATTTGCCCAAACAGTCATCATCACTTCGGGTAAGGCGCCAGCTTCATTAAAACTCATTCCATCTGGAATTCGAAACAGCGAGCCTTGGTCGACCAGCGCGTATTCGGCATAGCCGCCGCCTGCCATCAAGCCGCACACCCTGTCACCGACACCCCAGCCGGTAACATTTGCGCCAGTTTCAACGATCGTGCCGGCGCATTCCAGTCCCATGATTTCGGACGCGCCCGGGGGCGGCGGGTAGAGTCCCCGCCTTTGCACCAGATCCGCGCGATTGAGGCCGGCGGTTTGGACTTCGATCAGGACATCGTCTGGGCCACACTCTGGCCTCGTCACATCGCCCAGCTTGAGCGGCTGATCGTCTTCAACCACAACGGCCCACATTGTCTCGCCCATTTGACTCTCCTGTCCGTTTTTGTGTTCTTGCCTACATAGAGCTGAGGTCAGCCAATGGGAAAGTGCAAACATGTTTGAAGATGAGCCCGTCCCGGAAAAGAAACTCGATTTGGAGCGCCTTTCTGTCGAAGAATTGGAGGAGCGGATTGAGTCGTTGAAAGCTGAAATCCTTGCCTGCGAGGCCGAACTCGACAAAAAACAATCGCATAAATCTGCAGCGGATGCGCTTTTTGGCGGTAAGGATTAAGGTCTTCGAAGGGAGCGCGGCCTTAAACTTCGCGCGGAACGATTAATTCTGGAAGTTGCTAGCGCATGGTCGATCAATCAAAGACCCCCTCATCGCCACTGACGGATCTGTCTTTCACGGACGGAAAAGTGTTTGAAAAAGTATTTGTTGACGGCATGGCGTTGGTCGAGGAGACCGCGTCCTATCTCGACGGTCCAGGCCGGAAACTTTCAACCACCCTGCCGCGCGAAGCGAGTTTGACCTATGCCGCCTGGAGCATGGAATTAACGACGCGGCTGATGCAGGCAGCGAGCTGGCTGGTGATGCAGAAAGCGGTGCGTGACGGTGATATGCGCCCGGATGATGCCAATCAGGCCAAATATCGGATCAGCCGAGAAGACCCTCCGCTTGATGCCAGTGCGCAGCGTGGCCGCGGATTACCGGACGTTTTTCTCGACCTGGTTGAGCGCTCAGAAAACCTGTTTGAGCGGATTTGTCGTCTCGACCAGGCCATTTATGGCGGCGGTCTTGTCGATAGTGGTAGCCCCGTCGGTGATCAATTGGCGCAGCTCCAGAAGGCCGCTGAAACCGGGGCTTTCGATCCATTGCGGGTTTGGGGCAAGGCGCGCTAACGGCGCAGCGACACGCGCGTGTCTTTCATCAGCGTTTCCCGGCCATGTTCATCAACAAAAGCGGGTCGCACTTTTTGGCGGCTTTTTGCATGCGTGAACGAGATCGGCGGTAGGGCGCCGTCGCTGACCCAATCATCACCCCATTGCGTGAGCGCCATAAAGACGGGCCGCAAGGCTTCTCCAGCTTCGGTCAGGACATATTCGGGACGCGCCCGTTTGCCGTCTTCTTTATACTTCTGCTTTTCCAGAATGCCGGTTTCGACCAGTTTGCCGAGACGTCCCGACAATACAGTGCGCGGAATGCTGAGCTCTTTTTGAAAATCATCAAACCGCCGGACGCCGAACAAGGCCGCACGAAGGATCAGCAACGTCCAGCGATCACCTATGGTTTCGATCGCTTTTGCCAGGTGGCAAATGTCGAGGGGCACCGGAGATTTTTGAGCGCGTGGTATCATGCGCTCTCTCTAGTCTGAGTTCGCGCCCCAAATCCAGCCCAAATTTGACCTGCGACCATGGTTTCATTGCCTCAGCTCGCGCCCTCGGCTAGGGGAGGCGCCAGATGGTTTAATTTTCATGGGAGGCCGGAGCATGGCTCGCAAAAAGATCGCACTTATTGGTTCTGGAATGATTGGGGGTACGCTGGCGCATGTCTCCGCACGCGAGGAGCTCGGCGACGTCGTTCTGTTCGACATTGCCGAAGGCCTGCCACAAGGCAAAGCGCTGGATCTGGCGGAATCCACACCGGTCTATAATAGCTCGGTTTCGCTCAAAGGCGCTAATGATTATGCCGATATTGCTGGCGCCGATGTTTGCATCGTGACCGCCGGTGTCCCGCGCAAGCCTGGTATGAGCCGCGATGATCTGCTCGGCATCAACCTGAAAGTCATGAAGGCGGTCGGCGAAGGCATCAAGGCGCATGCCCCGAATGCTTTCGTGATCTGTATTACCAATCCGCTCGACGCCATGGTTTGGGCGCTGCAGCAATTCTCTGGCCTGCCAACCAATAAGGTTGTCGGCATGGCGGGCGTGTTGGATTCCAGCCGCTTTGCTTATTTCCTGTCGGAAGCCACTGGCGTTTCTGTGGCTGACATCCATGCCTGGACGCTGGCCGGGCACGGCGACTCCATGGTGCCAATGGTGCGTCACTCTACCGTTGGCGGTTTGCCGCTGACCGAACTTGTCAAGCAAGGCTGGATCAGCCAGGAAAAGCTCGACGCGATTGTTGACCGTACGCGCAAAGGCGGTGGTGAGATTGTCGCGCTGCTGAAGACCGGCTCGGCTTATTATGCCCCGGCTGAGTCTGCGATTGCGATGGCGAAATCCTATCTCAAAGATCAGAAGCGCGTCCTGCCTTCAGCCGCCTGGTGCGCCGGGGAGTACGGCCTGGACGGGCTGTATGTCGGCGTGCCGACCCTGATCGGAGCGAATGGCGCGGAGAAGATTGTCGAGTTCGACTTCAACGATGCTGAACGTGACATGTTCATGGCGTCGGTCGAGGCTGTGAAAGGTCTGGTCGAAGATTGTAAAAAGCTCGAGCCCGCCCTGGCATAGGACGCTTCAGAAGCTGACAAAGCCGCTGCCGGGGTGACCTGGCGGCGGCTTTTTCATGGCCCGATCAATCCCTCATCACAGCCCCGTGAAGCCCCTGTTCAGGACGTGTTCCGCGCGATAGGGAAGCCACAGAAGACGAACCAAAGGAGGGTTCTAATGTTTCGATCTATTCTCGCCGCTTCCGCGCTGATGGCGACCGGCGCTGCGGCCTTTGCCGATGACCATGGTGACAAAACCAGCAATATGATCTGCGTCGAAGCGGGCACGACTGCCCCGAGCATATCTGCCCTGACCACCACAGGCGACGCCGCTGATCTGTCAACCATCACCGGAGCGAACGGCGCGGTTCTGGTGTTTAGTCGGTCGCTTGACTGGTGCCCTTACTGCAAAGCCCAGGCGCTCGAACTGGAAACCGTGAAAGCGGATCTTGAAGCGGCCGGTTGGACCCTCAACCTGATCACTTATGACAGCGCCGAACTGCTGGCTGAGTATGCCGCAGACGAAGGCCTCAGCTACACACTGCTGTCTGATCCAGAGTCGGCCACGATCGACGCCTTTGGTCTGCGCAACACGGACGTCAAAGCGGGCAGCCGCTTTGATGGCATTCCGCATCCAGCGATTGTCTATATCAAAGCCGATGGCGAGGTCGCTGGGGTCCAGAAAGAAGAGGGCTATAAGGATCGCCCGCCAACAGCGGGTATCCCGCAACTGGTTGCCTTGATCGATCAAGGCGCGCCGATCTCTCAATAATTATACAAAAACGGCATAACTGTTTGCCGCAAATGAGCTCTGTCCGGTTGCGGGCCAAATCCCCACCTTGATCGCGTTGCAATTCAAGGAGGCAGATTTGGCCCGCAATATTTTACACATTGACGCGTCCGCTCGTTCGGAAGGATCGGTGACGCGCGCCCTTAGTCAGAAACTCGTCGACACGTTGTCTGGTGATGAAACCCAGATCGTTAAGCGGGATATCGGCCTGACACCCTTGCCAATCCTCACAGAAGACTGGGTCGGAGCGAATTTTACGCCAGACGAGACCCGTTCGCCGGACCAGATTGAGACGCTCAAGCTCTCAGACCAGCTGATCGCAGAAATTCAAGCCGCAGATACATTGGTGCTTGGCGTGCCAATCTACAATTTCGGCGTCCCGGCGACCTTCAAAGCTTGGATCGACCTGATCGCGCGTGCCCGCAAAACATTCAAATATACCGATAATGGCCCGGTGGGTCTGCTCGAAGGGAAAAGAGCCTTTGTCGTCATCGCTTCCGGCGGCACTGCGTCAGGGTCAGAGATCGATTTTGCCACGCCATATGTCCGTCATGTCCTGGGTTTCCTCGGCATCCATGACGTGACTACCTATGCCGCTGACCAGCTCATGGTGACGGGCGATGCCAATATTATCGCGGCGCAACAGCAGATCGACGCCTTGGCCGCCTAGTTTTGACCTCCGTGGCCAGCCGCCATTCGCGCTGGACGCTGCAATAAATACGGCTAATCTCTCCCGTAAATCACGGGAGAGATTTACCATGTTCAAGCGCATTCTTGCGGCGGGACTCGCGTCCGCGCTGATCCCTATAGTTTCAGTCGCGCAAGAACCTGCGGAGCTGTCACCGGAAATCGAAGCCACCGCGCTCGCGCTGATCGAGCAGGCCGCCAGCGACGAGGTCGGTTTGAACTTTGTCGAGGATCTGACCACTGAAGTCGGACAAAGACTGGCTGGGTCTGAGGCCGAAGCGCTGGCCCGCGATTGGTCGGTCGCAGAGCTCACGGAGCTCGGTTTCGACGTGGTCCGGATCGAGCCGTTCGAAATTCCATTCTGGTCGCGCAAGTCGGAAAGTGTCGATGTCGTCTCTCCCAGCCCGCAGCCACTTGTTGCAACTGCGCTCGGAGGTTCGGCGGCGACGCCCGCGGGGGGTGTGTCCGGGCACGTTATGCGGTTCGAAAGCCTCGCCGAGCTTCGCGCAGCCCCGATTTCGCAAGTCGATGGCAAGATCGTGTTCATTGACGAGACCATGATCAAGACCATGGATGGCTCCGGCTATGGCATGGCTGTGCGCAAGCGCAGTCAGTGCGCGGAGGTTGCTTCCGAGAAAGGCGCTCTTGCTTGTCTGATCCGCTCGGTTGGCACGCAGCCGCACCGGATGCCGCATACTGGCATCATGGCGCGGGATGGCGCTGAGGGGGCCGGACCGGTTGCGGCGATCTCTGGACCGGATGCGGATCAGTTGACCCGGTTGCTGGAGCGCGGTCCGGTTGAAGTCTCTGTCGACATCCAGACCGAGATCAAGACCAATGCGCCATCAGGGAATGTCATCGCCGAACTGACCGGAACCGACCTGGCCGATGAAATCGTCCTGATTGGCTGCCACCTGGACAGCTGGGATCTCGGCACGGGAGCGCTCGATGATGGTGCCGGGTGCGGGATTGTGGTCGGGGCGGCGATGCTGATTGCCGGCTTGCCGGAGCGGCCACGTCGGACCATCCGCGTGGTGCTCTACGGCGCTGAGGAGGTTGGTCTGTTTGGAGCCACCGCTTATGCCCGCGAGCATGGCGATGATCTCGACAAGCACGTTCTGGCCTCAGAAAGCGATTTTGGGGCCGGCCCGATCTGGCGCTTCCAGACCCGGTTCGGCGAGGCCGCTTTGCCTTATGCCCGGACGATCCAGAACCTGCTCATGCCGCTCGGGGTGACCCCAGACGATAATCGCGCTTTTGGTGGACCGGATATTGGCATTCTCGCCCGCGCTGGCGTCCCCGTCGTCACGCCCGGCCAGAACGGCATGGACTATTTCGATTATCACCACACGCCGGATGACACGTTCGACAAAATCGATCCTGAAGAATTTCGGCAGAATGTCGCTGTCTATGCCGCCTTCACCTATATCGCGGCTGAAACCGGCTGGGATTTCCGCAAGCAACCAGAGCCTGATACTGAAGGCACGCAATGACGCCGGAAACCGCGCTGAGCGAGACCGTTGCGTTCACGCTGGCGCGCTTTGATCAAAGTGTGGAAGACGAACGGTCCAAGCCTTGGGTGGCCGTGGGCGGGGTCCTGATGGCGCAGCAAGCCGCTGTGCTGGCCTTGCGTGCCGCTGGCGATGCGATCCCGGCGCAAGCGGGGGGGACCGAACTCCTGCTTCGCGCGGCCTCGAAAGACCGGCTGCCGGCGCCTTTTACACTTCCCTTTGGTGCAGCGGCCCGGCAGAGCTTTGACCGACTGGTCGACGCCCGCAACGCGTTCATGCACCCGCGCGGCCTGCTCTGGCATGTGAGTGCAGAGACGCTGGCGCGCAGTCTGCCCGTTGCCACACGCGTGGTCCGCCACTTGATCCTGATCCAACCGGTCTTGCCGGACCTGGTTTCTCCGGATGAGCAAGCGCGGCTGAACGATGATTTACGGGCCATCGACGCGATTGCGGAGTTCCTAGACTATACCGAGGAATCCTAAGCGCTGCCGCTTGCGTGATGAAAACCAGTGTACGCTCTGCCCAGCTCGTCTGGGCAGCCCATCACGAGATGAAGCCGCGCGACCGCGAGAGAACAGACCGCTAAGCTACAAGAGATCCCGGATCAGGTCCGGGACAGCGGCCCTCCTCACCGCCGACCCCAGCGCAGGCCGGGGTCTAGGGACGAATCTCTCAGATTAGCTCGGAGGAACTTATCGTCCCTGGATACCTGCCTGCGCAGGTATCTGCGGATGAAAGAGCGCCGGATACCCTCGGAAACGCTCTGCCCAGCTCGTCTGGGCAGCCCATCACGGGAAGGCTCCACGTGATCGGGAGAGAACAGACCGCTCCCGATCTCAAACGCAAGATCGGGTGCTGGGCCCCACGGACAAGCCGTGGGGAACGCTGGAAAGGGATTCCGGGACAGTCGGTCAAACAAAAAACCCCGACCGCTAAGGCCGGGGTTTTGCATTTGTAGATCAGAGAAATCCTTATTCAGACTTCTCTTCTTCAGTCGCGGCGTCCTCAGCCGGGGCCTCTTCTGCAGCAGCTTCTTCGGCAGGGGCCTCTTCAGCCGCAGCAGCGGCTTCAGCTTCAGCCGCCTTGGCCGCTTCTTTTTCAGCTTTAGCAGCCGCTTTTGCTTCTTTTTCAGCTTCCTTGCGGGCGGCTTCTTTTTCAGCCTTTTCTTCAATCCGCTCTTTGGCTTTGGCGCCTGGCTCGCCTTTTTGAGGATTGTTGCCAGCTTTCCAGCCATAGACCGGTGCTTTCTCGCCCTCGAGCGTGATCTGGCTCAGGAAACGGGCGACGCGATCGGTCGGCTTGGCGCCTTTCTTGATCCAGTCAGCCGCTTTGACGCCGTCAATCTTGACCCGGCTTTCGCTGTCTTTCGGCAGGCGTGGGTCATACGTGCCGATCTTCTCAATGAAGCGGCCGTCACGCGGCATGCGGCTGTCGGCGACAACCACGCTGTAGAAAGGGCGTTTTTTTGACCCGCCGCGGGCGAGTCGGATTTTGAGGGCCATGATTAACTCCTAAATGTTCGGCATCTCTATGTATTGTGTCCGCTCATTCCCGCGCAGGCGGGAACCTCTCTCGTCTAATCCCGGAACTGACTTTACGAGATCCCCGCCTGCGCGGGGATGAGCGAAATGGTGGATATGCAGCAGGCGCATCATTTCACCTCCCGCAATTTTTCGTGGTGGCGAATGACTTCTGCCACGATGAAATTCAAAAACTTTTCGGCAAAGACCGGGTCGAGATTGCTCTCTTCAGCGAGGCGTTTGAGCCGCTCAATCTGGCGCGCCTCGCGCGCCTTGTCGGCGGGGGGCATATCATTTTCAGCTTTCAGCTTGCCCACGGCTTGCGTGACCTTGAAGCGCTCCGCCAGCGTATGCAGCAGGATGGCATCGAGATTGTCGATGCTGGCGCGATACTCGGCGAGTTGGTCGATCGGGGCGGTCATTTCTTTGGCCCCGTCAGTCCGGGAATGTTCGGAACGCCGCCCGGTGCACCTGGCATGCCGCCGGGCATGGCGGCGCCGCCGCCCATTTTGGCAAGGTCAGCCGGCGACACGCCGGCCTGGCCCATCATGTTCATCATCCCGCGCATGCCGCCTTTCGACATTTTCTTCATCATCCCGGCCATTTGCTTGTGCATTTTGAGGACGCGATTGACGTCCTGCACCGTGACGCCAGCGCCGGCGGCGATGCGTTTGCGGCGGGAGGCATTAAGGAGCGCCGGCTTGGCGCGTTCTTTCTTGGTCATCGAGGAAATGATCGCCGCCTGACGGGCAATGATCTTGTCATCCATGCCGGACGCATCGAGCGCCGCTTTGGCTTTTTTGGCGCCAGGCAACAGACCCATAATCCCGCCCAGGCCGCCCATTTTCTGCATTTGCTGAAGCTGCTGCGCGAGATCATCCAGGTCGAACTGACCCTTGGCCATTTTCTTGGCCATCTTCTCCGCTTTTTCAGCATCCATCTGGTCGCCAGCTTTTTCGACCAGCGAGACAATGTCGCCCTGGCCGAGAATGCGACCGGCAAGGCGCTTGGCATCAAAGGCATCCAGCCCGTCCAGTTTTTCGCCAGTCCCGAGGAACTTGATCGGCAGGCCGGTGACCGCGCGCATCGAAAGCGCCGCACCGCCGCGGCCATCGCCATCCATCCGGGTCAGGATCAAACCGGTGAGCGGCAGGCGCTCATGGAACCGTTTGGCGGTCTCCACCGCATCCTGACCGGTCAGCGAGTCAGCGACCAGCAAGGTCTCATTTGGCGTCGCGATTTTGGCGATCTCGCTCGCCTCAGCCATCATCTGTTCATCAATCGAAGTGCGACCGGCCGTGTCGAGGAAGAGGACATCATAACCGCCAAGCTTCGCGGCCTGGATGGCGCGGCGGGTAATCTCGGCCGGGCTCTGGCCGTCAATGATCGGCAGGGAGGAGACCGCATCGCCGCACTGATCGGCGAGAATGGCGAGCTGTTCCATCGCGGCCGGACGCCGCGTGTCGAGCGAGGCGAGGAGGACTTTTTTCTTGTCACGATCGGCGAGGCGCTTGGCGAGCTTACCTGTGGTGGTGGTTTTACCAGAGCCTTGCAGGCCGGCCATCATTACGACAGCTGGCGGATTGTCGACGCGCAGGCCGGTCTCAGCTTCCTCGCCGCCAAGCAGGTCGACCAGGCCATCATGGACAATCTTGACCACTTGCTGGCCAGGTTTGACGGAGCGGATGACATCTTCGCCAACGGCTTTGTCTTTGATCGACGCGATGAAATCTTTGACAACCGGGAGCGCGACATCGGCTTCGAGCAGCGCGACCCGGATTTCCCGAAGCGCAGCCGTAACGTCTTTCTCGGTCAGTGCGCCGCGCCCGAGCAATCCGTCAAATACCCCGCCAAGGCGGTCTGTTAGCGCGTCAAACATCGCGTCACTCCTATTGCCGATCTCCTATGGATTAGAAGATAAGCGCTCATCACGGGAACACAAAGCAGTAGCGCCCCACTGAGCGAGCCTTCGCCGAGTGGGGGACATCGCCGGGCTCTGGTCCCGGTCAACGCGCACAGTCTGCCAGTGCGTGATTAGGGCGTGCGTAAAGCACGAGTGTGGATAAAAATCAAGCCTCGGACTCGGCCATGATCAGATCGAGACGTCTAACCGCTTCCTTGGCTTCGTCGCGCAACATGGAAAGGACGGCGATATCGACCCATTCTCCGTCGGCAAATTTCTCAAATTCGCGCAGCACGCCTTCTTTCTGCGCCCCCAGCGATTGGATCGCTCGGATGGCGCGCTCATTACTATCCTCGACATACCATTCAATGCGTTTGGCGCCCCAATCGAGCGCGCGTTGGATCAAGAGTTTCTGAACCGCCGCATAGACGCCGCGGCCGCGCAAATGCGGTTCCAGCCATGTATACCCGATGCGCACGCGGCGATGCATTTTGTTCGGATAGAGCAGGGCGGTGACGCCAACAAACCGGTCCTGGTCATTTGGATCGAGCAAGGCAAAGGCATATAGCTCGTCAATCTCGGCGCGCTTGAGCACATGATCATAATAAGCGTCGAAGCCAGCCCCGCGTTGAATCGCGGGCAAGGAGATCCAGATCTGATTGACCGCATCGCTGGCGCGCAGGGATTCCCGGAACCGCTCATCTAAGGGTTCCAAATGGATGAGATCATTCTCAAGGCCTGGGCCGTTCAATTCCATGCTCATTAACATGCGCGGTCTGCGTGTGCTGGCAAGTCAATTCTCGTTCACAGATTTTCAAAAAATGTCCGGAAGCAGCCGGAGGGGCGCGAAGGTCCTGCCGGATGACCTTGAAAAAGGGGGGGAGGAAAGGGCCCGGCAGGACCGCGCAGTCCGGTGGCATGAGGGATTGGGGATCGGTTGCCACCGGTGCGATTTCGAGAGCCGCAAACTTTGCGCGCCCGATGATTGGGAGATGGCGTCATTCGCTGTCGTTTCAAGCGATATATTCTATCGTACCCAATCAACTAAATGTGAACTTAGGCTCGAGCAGCTGGTTTGTATAATTGATAATTCGACTTGCAAGGATAGATAGAGGCTATGCATTTGCCGACCCTGAGACAGCTCGAATTTCTCTGCGCCGTCGCCGATAATGGCTCTTTCTCGAAAGCCGCCGAGGCGTGTCACGTGACACAACCCACCTTGTCTGCCGCGATCAAGGAGGTTGAAGGTCTATTAGGGGTGCAATTGATCGAGCGCGAGTCGCGCGGGGCGTCTTTGACTCAGGCGGGCGAAACCGCAGTCGAGCGCGCCAGGGTCATCTTGTCGGACACTGCAGATCTGGTCGCTGCGGCGCAACAGGCGGGCGCGCCGTTGACCGGTGGATTTCGGCTGGGTGCCATCCCGACCATTGCACCGTTTCTATTGCCGCGGACCCTGAAAGCGTTGCGGTCGGCGCATCCGAATCTCAAGCTCTATCTACGCGAAGATCAAACCGATCGCTTGATCGAGGGCCTGCGCGCCCGAAAACTTGATGCGGCATTGATTGCCTTGCCGTGGGAAGCAACCGGGATCGAGACGATGGAACTCGGGGATGATGAATTTCTATTGGTTGCACCGACCGGGCACAGCCTGACCGAAAAACGCGCTTTAAAGTCGTCAGATCTGATCGAGGAGGACGTGCTCCTCTTGGAGGATGGCCATTGCCTGCGGGATCACGCGGTTTCGATTTGTCGCTTGCCGTCGCAGAAAGGTGGGGCCGACGTGACGGCGACCAGCCTGCCCACGCTCGTTCATATGGTGGCGGGGGGCCTCGGCATATCGCTTCTCCCTCGCCTCGCGATTGAAGCTGGCGTAACGTCGGGAGCGGATGTCGAATTGCGCGCCTTCGATACGCCAATGATCGGTCGCCGAATCGGGATTGCCTGGCGGACGGGGTCTCCGCGTGCCGCCGAGGCCAAAATGATTGGCGAAATTGTTCGCAGCGCGCTTTAAGTCGGTAGCGGTCTCTCGCGATCATCGACATGCGCGGACAGATTATCTCGCGCCCGGAACACATCTTCGTCGAGCTCGCCTTCCCATTTGGCGACCGCGGTTGCGACAGCGGTATCGCCGGTGACATTGGTCAGCGTCCGCATCATGTCGAGCAAGCGGTCAAACGGTAGAATAAAGCCAATGATCAAGGCGGCCTGCGCGTCCGGAATGCCGACCTGAGCGAGCGCCGCGCCGGACAGGATCAGGCCAGCGCTCGGAATGCCTGCAGCACCGATCGACACCAGCGTCGCCATCAGCGCGACGAGAAAATACTGGGTCAATGTAACTTCAATGCCCATGGCCTGAGCGCCGAACAGCGCCACCATGCCAATATAGATTGCCGTGCCGTCCATATTTATCGTCGCTCCGAGTGGCAACACAGACCCTGCGACAGCCTTGTCGATGCCGAGATTTTCTTCAGCGCACGTAATCGTGACCGGCAAGGTCGCCGACGAACTTGCGGTCGAATAGGCCACCGCCTGGGCATCCGTGATGCCCCGCAGGAACGGGATGAAGGGCAGGCGCAAGACGCCTTTGATGATGATGCCGCCATAGGTGACGAAGATGTGGATCACGCAGGCAAGATAAAGCGCCACAGTTAGCGTTCCGAGACTTTGCAGCACGCCGAGTCCTTGCGTTGCCATCACCGTCGCCATGAGGGCGAAGACCCCGATCGGCGCTGTTTCCATAACGATGATGGTGACTTTCATCATCGCCTCGGACGCCCCATCAAACCATTTGGCGACGGGTTCTGCGATCTTGCCGGCCATCAGGATGCCGACGCCAAACATGATTGCAAAGAAGATGATCTGTAGAATATTGCCGGTGGCGAGCGCTTCGACCGGATTGGTCGGCACGATTTGCAGGAGCCGATCGACCAGGCCACCTGCGGCATCGGCCCGCTCTTTGGCGCTTTCCAAGAACGAGCCGTCTGATCCGGCAAAGGTTTCGGGTGACAGGCTGGCACCGGGCTGAAAGATGGTTGCCATAATCAGGCCTAGCGTGACGGCGATGGCTGTGGTGCCGAAATAGGTGGCAAGCGTGCGCACACCGAGGCTCCCCAAGCGTTTCGGGTCGCCCATCGCAATCATGCCAGAGACCAGCGTGAAGAAGATTAGCGGCACGATCAGCATCCGGATCAGGCGCAGAAAGAGGTCCCCAGCCCAACTAATATAAGAGGTGGCAAACGCGCCTCCAGCCTCTGCGCCCATGCCATAGCGAAGCCCAAGGCCCAGTGCGAGACCGAGCACCAGAGCGGCAATCACGCGTTTCCATAGATCAATCTTGAACCACCAGCTCATGCCCGTTCCCTCAAATCTGCATTTCGTGGACGCTAGTCCGCATTGCAGCGCT
This sequence comes from Hyphomonadaceae bacterium, assembly GCA_024743315.1. GTDB lineage: Bacteria > Pseudomonadota > Alphaproteobacteria > Caulobacterales > Hyphomonadaceae > Henriciella. The sequence continues at coordinate 270,891 of JANSWU010000001.1, read as the reverse complement.
ATTCAACGCCGGAGGCACAGGATAAGAGCAAGTTTATGGAACTGCTCAATCGTCTCTCATCCGGCTGGAAAGCCTGGCTCATCCTGTTTCTGGTGACCTTCACGGCCGCAGCCCCAGGCGTGTTCAATATTCCGGCGCTGGATCGCGATGAAGCCCGGTTCGCGCAGGCCTCGAAGCAATATATCGAAACCGGCGACTATCTGATCATTCGCTATCAGGATGAGTTCCGAAACAAGAAGCCCGCAGGCATTCACTGGCTGCAATCCGGCGCAACTCAGGTCCTCGGTGATGAGGACAAGTTGGAAATCTGGACCTATCGTGTGCCAAGCTGGATCGGGGTCGGGCTCGCCACCTTGGCGACCTTCTGGTGCGGCCTGGTGTTCATGAGCCGACGGGCAGCGTTTACAGGTGCGCTCTTATTTGGGGCGACGCTGCTAATCACCAGTGAAGGGCATATCTCGAAAACAGACGGTGTGCTGATCTTCCTGACCACATGGGGCATAGGTGCGCTTGCGCATCTCTATATGGGCCGCGCGGAAAACCCGAAACGCATGGCGCTTATCTTCTGGTTTGCGATGGGCTGTGGGCTATTGATCAAAGGCCCGGTCACGCCGATGGTCGCCGCGTATGCGGGCTTCGGCGCCTGGATCTGGGCCAAAGCTGGCGAAGGCAAAGGCGGCGATTGGTGGCGGCCGCTGATCTGGTGGCCCGGCCCCTTGCTTGCTGTCGCGATGTTCCTGCCCTGGTTGATCGCGATCCAATTCGCGACCGACGGCACGTTCCTGCAGGGTGCGGTCGGCAAGGATCTCAAAGACAAGTTCGCTGGTGCCTCGGAAGGGCATGCGGGCTGGCCACTCTATCATCTCAGCCATATCCCGGTTTGGTTTTTCCCGGCCGTGATCTTGCTGATACCGGGCATGACGCTGGCCTGGAAACATTTGCGCGGATCGTCTGATGCGGCGCGCAAACGCGGCACCGATGCCCTGTTTGTGCTGATTGCGCTCGGGGCGCTGACAGCGTTTGCGACTTGGATCCTGCCCGGCGAGCTCGGCAATGGTGCGCCATCGGCGTATGCCGGGCTTATCCTGGTCGGGTTCTGGTGGCTCAGCACGCGACCTGAATGGCAAAACCGCTGGGCGATGGCTGACCCGGCGCCGATCACAGACGAGACCAAGGCGGTCCGGTTCCTGGTCGCCTGGGGATTGCTGACAACGATCTTCTTTGAGCTGATGCCAACCCGGCTCAGTCATTATATCATGCCGGCCTACCCGGCCATGGCGCTGCTTTGCGGATGGGCCTGTTTCAAGCTCTTGGACGGCGCGAAATTGCCGGTGTCTCGCTGGTTGAGTTTCGGCATCTATGTTTTGGGCGGCGCGCTCCTGGTGTTCGTCAGCTCGCCTCTGGCCGCGCGCCTGATCAAGACTGAAGCGGCAGGGGATTTCCAAACCGTGCCGTCTGAGCAAGTCATCGCGCAATGGGCCAATTATGTGAACTTCCCGCTCTGGTTCTGGTATGCGGGTGGCGCGGTTTTTGTCCTGTCAATGATCCTGTTTGCAGCCAAACGCCTGGCCCCGGCGCTTCTGCTCGGTGTGGTCACCAGCCTGTTCCTGGGCTGGCATGCCCGGATCTATGTTTTGCCGACACAGCTCTGGGCGCAGCCCACCGAGAGCGCGCGCCTGGCTTTGCAAGGCGTTTGTGGCCTGCCGTTTGAAACTTGCACCGATGGCACTGAAAGCCCCGAGCGCATTCTCGCGATCGGATATGCCGAGCCGTCTTATGTCATGTCGTTCGGCACGCAGAACCTGCACCCGCCGGAAACGCCGATGACCCTGCCAGCAGATGCAAGTGCCTATCCGGTGGTCTATCTGATCAATCTTGAAGATCGCGGGAGTCCTGCCCGGCGCTGTCAGGCCCTGGGCGATGAATGTATCCCATCGGCGCTTGAAATTCGCGATGATCTGCTTCGGCAGGCTGATACGACCGGTTTATGTGTTACGCAGTCGGATCCGGTTTATGCGCTCAACTATTCGAATGGCGATCCGGCGCATTTCGTCGCTTATCGCTTTGACGCTGATTGTTAGGACCTATCAGGGTGATCACGTTTGACCTGCGTCAGAATACCCTATCAAATATGCAATAGATAACCCTAGGTCAGCCTCGTCTACAGAGGAGGCTGCTCATGGCTCAGATTGACGTGCACCGTAAACCACGGGGTCTGCGCGACCGCATTGCGTTCGCATTCGTCAAGTTCTTGCGGTTCTTCGCCGACCTGTTCTTTCGCAAACGCTATGGCCACAGAGCGGTTGTGCTGGAGACTGTCGCGGCGGTCCCGGGTATGGTGGCTGGCCTGCTGCAACATTTGCGCTCGATCCGTCGCATGCGTGACGATCAGGGTTGGGTTAAAGAACTCCTCGACGAGGCCGAAAATGAGCGCATGCACTTGATGACGTTCATTCAAGTGGCGCAGCCGTCTTTATTGGAACGCGGTTTGATCATGATCGCGCAAGCGATCTTCTACAATTTCTACTTCTTCCTCTATCTGTTCGCCCCGAAAACGGCCCACCGCGTGGTTGCCTATTTCGAAGAGGAAGCGGTTACCAGCTACACCAACTATCTTCGCGAGATTGATGAAGGCCGCCTCGAAAACGTTCCGGCCCCGCAAATCGCCATCGACTATTGGGATCTGCCAGCCAATGCCCGCCTGCGTGAGGTTGTCCTGGCTGTGCGGGAAGATGAAGCCGGCCACCGCGATCGCAATCACTATTTTGCCGACGCGCTAATTGCCGGGGATGAGCCGAAAGCAGAGGCGACTGACGCGCCACTGCCCGTCTATGCGCTGCGCAAGACGTAACCGACGCGCGGAAAGTGAATGTGAAGATTGTCAGCGCGCTCATCCTGACGGGCAATGATCACGCGTTCTGAATTGGCGATCACCAAATCGCCTTCAACCCAATCCTTGGCATAATCATCCGGCGCGATCGCGACCCGGTCTCCGGGCTGGAAATCACCAATATCGCCGGCAGTAGAAGCGGGTTTCAGGCGCGGGGCTGAGTCATGCGCTATCTGAATCGCCGCCGCGCCTTCAATCTCCTCAGGGGCCTGGCCCTTGAAGTCTTTCAAGCGCTGATACCAGTCCTTGCTCAGCGGCGCCGCCGCGAAACAGGTCGCAAGGAAATCCGGGACATTCTTCTCGACAAACCAGGGGTTCATGAAGGCGTGGACATCGACCAGGCCAGGCTTGGACCCGATCAGCCAATCGCCGGTTCCGGCGGTGCGGGCGGCGGCGAGGCGGTGTTCGATCCACATTAACTGGCTGCGCCATTGATCCTTCATGAACGGCACGGCGGCTTTCATCGCATCAATGTCGAACGGGCGGCCCGACATTTTCGTGCGATCGTCAATAAAGGCTTGCGGCATGTGCTCGCCAATCGTGCCGAAAATCACGGCGACACTGGTCTGGAACCATTTGCCATCGGTCCAGGCGCTGACCATGCGCGACAGGCCCTCATGACCGGGTAGGTCGAGGGCTGGGATCTGGAAGCGCTTTTCGAGCTCGACCAGCATGATTGAAGTGTCGCAGAAAATATCAGCGCCGATTTGCATGACTGGCGTTCGGCGATAGCCGCCAGTGAGCGGCATCAGGTCCGGTTTTGGTAGAATTGAGGGGATTTCAACCGCGGCCCAACCTAGATTCTTCATCCGCAGCGCCAGTCGAATTTTTTCGGAGAAAGGAGAACGCTCGAATTGATGAAGAATAATGCTTTGTGCGTTGGCCATGACCGTTTGTCTCCCCAGACGTGTGATCCAGCCTAATCGTGTTCGTTTGGGCTTTCAAAGTCTAGAATGTTGCCTAAAACAGGACAAAACACAAAACTTCTGGGAGGTGGCCACTCATGATTGATATCCATGCCATGCCGCACATTGCGGATATTCCGCGAGTTCAAGCGGAGCTGCGCGGTGCCGAGATCGCGCTTTGGTATAAAGGGGAAGAAACCAGTTTCTCGGAACTTGATCAGCGTTCGAACCAAGTCGCTCACGGCCTACAGGCCTTGGGAGTCGGCCCCAACCAGCGTGTGGGTTATCTCGCCAAGAATACCGCGATTTATTATGAGATGCTCTATGGCTGCGCCAAAATTCGGGCTGTCATGAATGCCGTAAATACGCGTCTGGCGGCACCGGAAGTGCAATTCATCCTATCCGATGCGCAAGTCTCCGTTCTGTTTGTCGGGCCGGAATGGTTTGGCATGATTGATCAGATAAAGGCCGAGTGTCCGCATCTTGAGCATATTATCGCAATCGACAGCGCGCATGAGACCTGGCCACTCTATGAATCATGGCGTGACAGTCAGAGCACCAACCCACCCGGCGTTGACACCGAAGACGATGACGATGTCATTCAGCTTTATACGTCGGGCACGACGGGTTTGCCCAAAGGCGTGATGCTGACCAATGCCAATTATAATTCCTTCTTCGAACAGGCAGGTAAGCTTGAATGGGCGAGCTATACGGCTGGCGACACCGTCATGAACGCAATGCCGCTATTTCATGTTGCGGGCGTGAATGCCGGTCTCGTGGCGACGGCCCAGGGGGCGCGGACAGTGGTCCTGCCCGAAATCAATCCGGCCGAGATTCTTGACCTGATTGAATCCGAGAAGATCAATCACGCTTTCTGGGTGCCCGCGGTCATTCTGATGCTGTCGCAAATGCCGGATTTCCGCGAGCGCGATTATTCCAGCCTGTACCAAGTGTTTTATGGCGCGTCGCCAATCGCTGAAGATCTTTTGACGCTCGCCGTCGAGGTGATGGGGGCGAAATTCACACAGCTTTACGGGCTCACCGAAACAGTCGGCGGCGGCACATATCTGCCGCCTGAGGCGCATAATCCGAGCTGGGGCAAGCTGCGCTCGTGCGGTGTGCCTTATCCGAGCACGATCATTCGCTGCGTGGACGCGAGCGGCAATTCCGTGCCGACCGGCGAGGTTGGTGAGATTGTCATCCAGTCAGGGTTTGTCATGAAGGGCTATTGGAATCGCCCGGAAGCGACAGAAGAAGCGATCCGGGATGGCTTCTTCCATACTGGGGATGCCGGTTATTTCGACGAAGATAGCTTCCTGTTTATCCATGATCGGGTCAAGGACATGATCGTGTCCGGCGGCGAGAACGTTTATCCCGCAGAGGTGGAGAACGCCATATTCGGCCATCCGGAAGTCGCCGATGTCGCCGTGATCGGCGTCCCGGATGAGAAATGGGGGGAAGCGGTCAAAGCGATCATCGTTCCGAAAGAAGGCACACAGCCAACCCCGGACAGCATCATTGCCTGGGCGCGAGAGAGGATCGCCGGTTACAAATGCCCGAAATCGGTCGATTATATCGACGCCCTGCCGCGAAACCCTTCTGGCAAGATCCTGCGCAAGGATCTGCGCGAGCCCTATTGGGAAGGCCAGGAAAGGCGGGTTGGCGGCTAGGACATAAGGGGCAGGGGTGCACAGGACCGAAAGCGCCGTCTTGGGTACTCGTATCCCGTCGACCTAGAGACTAGGTGGGCGCCGGTTAGATAGGACCACGGTCCAGTCCAGAGCCAGCTCCCTGACGGAACTTAAGGTCGGCGGATAGCTGACCGTCCTCGAACGCTCCAGCCTCTGTGCTGATGCCATATAGGCATGATTGCGGCGCGCGGTAAGGGGGCTCAAGCGGCAGCGTGTGTTTCGCCAAGTTCACGCAAATAGGCCCACGTATAGAGGCCATTGGCGTGGCCATCGCTGAAATGCAGGCGCACCGCATAGCGGCCAACCGGATCGGCTTTGTCCACGGAGATGTCATCGCTGACCAGGGGCGGGGGTGGTTTTGGACCGCTACCATGGCCCTGAACGTCAGCGGACGGGCTTTCCAGGCGCAGCAATTTATAGGGCAGCGTGAAGCTTGCCCCATCATCAAAGCTGACGGTCAGCGCCCGGGCGCTCTTAGAGAAGCGCAGCTCGGTGGGCCAGGCCCGCGCGCTCATGATGCTGGCAGCTCAAGATCGCGTGCCTCGCTCTCAAGCAGGATGGGCAACCCGTCCCGGATCGGAAAGGCGAGCTTGGCCTTTTTCGAAACCAGCTCGCAGGCCTCGCGATCAAAGCTTAGCGGCCCGCCTGTCACCGGACAGATCAGGACTTCCAATAAGCGCGGACTGACGCCGCACGGATGGGTCAAAGGTTCAGAAGAGGTACTGGTCATTGCAGGGTCGAGCTGTCATCGCCCGGCACGTCCATGTCAAGCAATGTGATCAGGGTTTCTGCGCGGTCCGCAACGCTCGGGGCTTCCAGAAGCGCTTGTTTTTCGACCGTTCCGAACGGACAGCCCGCGCACAGGGCATTGATCAAGGTCTCCATTGGCGCGTGTTCAACAGCTTCCCAATCGACTTCCATGGAATTGATCTGCGTGTAACGCTTCAGGGAATTGACCAGGGTCAGGCGATCTGGCAGCGAAGCTTCCGGTGGCGAGACAAGATCAAGCGCATAATCTGACCAATTCGCCTGGACCTGCCGATAAGGCGTATTGACGTCCAATTCTTCGCCAACATGGAAACGACAGATACCACTTAGAGAAATCAGGTATCGTCCGTCTTCGGTCTCAGAATAAGAAGTAATTCGACCCACGCACCCGGTGCTCACCAGGGAAGGATGCGCGCGATCATCGCCATTCGATTGGATCATTCCAATCAAGCGATGTCCTGACATGGCATCGTCGATCATATTGAGATAACGCGGTTCGAAAATATTCAGCGGCAAGGACCAGCGCGGAAACAAGAGCACGCCCGAGAGCGGAAAAACCGGAATCACATCCGGAAGATCCTCTAATCTTCGATACGTCTCCACGGGCACGTCAGCTCCAATTCTCCCCAAGGCCTATATGACATGGGGTGATCTCACGAAACGGCCAGTTTTGATTACCGAAAATTACGCAAACATCAGGGAACCGAGTTTGCGACGTCCTTCGACCGTGACTGGATCCTTAGGACCCGCCGCTTCAAAAATCTCAAGCAATTTCGCTTTGGCCTTCCCGTCCTCCCAATCGAGGTCGGCTTGCAGAATGGTCAGCAAATGCTCGCTGGCATCCTTGTTCTTGCCCTGCCCAATCAGTTTTTCCGCCAGCGCAAAGCGCGCTTCGTGATCGTCTGGATTGGCGGCGACGGTTTCCTTGGCGCTGGCAAGCTCCTCATCAAGGGGGGCTTCTGCCATCAAGTCCAAGGCCGTGCGGACGGATTTGATCGCCGGGTCATTCTTTTTGTTTTCAGGCGCCATGTCGAGGATTTGACGCGCCCGGTCGGGATCCCCATTGGCGAGATAACAGCGCGCGAGACCCGCGATTGCGCCAGCGTTTTCTGGATCGGCTTCCATGACCGCACCATAGAGTTGTGCTGCCGTGCCGATATCACCTGCCTGCGCGGCGGCTTCGGCTTGTTCCAGGGCATCCTGGAGCTGTTTCGCCCCATCTGTACCGCCAAGGATGGATTCGATGAATTGGCGTACCTGGCTCTCCGGCAAGGCGCCCTGGAAGCCATTGACGGGCCGGCCTTTGTCGAAGGCAAATACGGACGGAATCGAGCGCACGCCCATTTGACCCGCGACGCCCGGGTGCTCTTCGGTATTGATCTTGACCAGTTTGATTTTGCCATTCTGTTCGCTGACCACCTTTTCAAGCGTCGGGGTCAGGGTTCGGCAAGGACCACACCAAGGCGCCCAGAAATCGACCAGGACGGGCTGTTCATTCGAAGCCTCGACCACGTCTGCCATGAAGGCCTGATCGGAGGACTCCTTGATGTGCGGAGATGCGGCAGCGTCGGTCATTTCAAAAGGCTCCAAATATTCGTCTGCGCCCTATGTGGGCGTTACAGGAATACAGTGCAAGCATTCAGATGTGAGGACACCTGAAGCGTCAAAGCAAGCTTTGAGTTGAATCGGACGGTTTAGCTGTTGCCTTCGCGGGCCCAGACCTGCGCCACCCGCTTATCGCGACCACAGCCAACCCGGTAAAGCTTATAGCGCGCCGGGTTCTTTTGGTAATAGTTCTGATGATAGCCTTCGGCCTCATAGAATGTGACTTCGTCCAGGACCCGCGTCACGATTGGGGCGGGCAGGATGCCTGCCTGATCAATGGCAGAGAATTGGGCTTCGACCTCAGCGCGTTCTTCGTCATTCTCGACAAAGACTGCGGTTCGATACGAGTTACCGCGGTCGCAGAATTGGCCGCCATCATCCGTCGGATCGATATGGCGTAAGAAATAGTCGACCAATTCACCATATTCGACTTTCGAGGAATCATAGACCACGCGCACGGCTTCGAGATGACCGTCCTTGGTGTGGCTCTTATAAGTCGGATTGGTGCTGTTACCGCCCGTATATCCGGATACAGTCTCGAGCACCCCATCGACTTTGTCGAAATCGCTCTCCACACACCAGAAGCAGCCGCCCGCGAAAATCGCGGTTTCAATATTCGCATTGCTGGTCTGGACTTTCGGACTGTTTTCAGCGCCGGCGCTCAGAAAGAAAGTTGCAAGGGCGGCGAGGCCACCAGCAAAAAGCGCAATGGAAAGCGGATGCGTGAGTTTCATTTTACGGTCCAATGGGTGTCGTGGGGGTGACCCGCATATGACGATTCCCGCCCTAAATTGCGAGGAAAGAGTTCAGTTTTCACGGATATTTGTTCTCGTGTGATGGAATTCCGTCACTCGCTGGCCAAACGTTCGATTTCTTCGGCAGACAGTTCGGAATTATCATAGACATTGGCAACATCATCGAGATCATCGAGGACATCGAGCAGTTTCATCAATGTTTCGGCCGCATCCCCCTCGATTGGCACCGTATTCTGAGGCTTCCAGATCAGTTTGGTTGATTTGGCTTCAACTTCGCCGAATTGGCCTTCCAGAGCCGCTGCGACGTCCGACAATTCTTCGCGTTCGGTATAGATGAAATGACCGTCTTCATCGCTTTCAATATCAGTCGCCCCGGCGTCCAGCGCGGCTTCCATAATCTCGTCTTCGCTGCCCGCTTCGAGCGGCAACTGGATTTCACCGACATTTTCAAAGCCAAACGAGACCGATCCGGTCTCGCCGAGATTACCGCCATTCTTTGAGAAGGCGGTTCGAATTTCGCTGGCGGCGCGGTTCTTATTATCGGTCGAGGCTTCAACAATCACGCCGACACCGCCCGGACCGAAGCCTTCATAGCGGATCTCGACATAATCTTCGCCGCCGCCGCCCTGGCCCTTATCGACCGCACGCTTGATATTGTCTTTGGGCATGGACTGGCCGCGCGCATTGGCAATTGCCAGGCGCAAACGCGGATTGGCGTCGGGGTCAGGTCCGCCCAGTTTCGAAGCGATGGTGATTTCTTTCGACAAGCGCGAAAACAACGCGGCGCGCTTCTTGTCCTGGGCACCTTTGCGGTGCTGGATATTTGCCCATTTACTATGGCCAGCCATGGCGGCTCCTACAGTCGGATCTTAGAAACGCGCTGCTTAGCTCAGCTTGCGACAGATTTCAAAGGGGGCGGTGCGATCAATCAAAGACCGTCGCAATGCCACCATGTTTGAGCATTTCCTGCCGATCTGCGATTCGACGTCCCATGCGGATCAATATGAACGCACCTATGATGCCGAGACCTGCCGACACGCCGTAAAGCGCGAAAGTGACAATGCCGTTCAATCCGGCATTCGAAGCAATAGAATCTGGAACGCTTGAAACCAACCATGCTGCCCACCAATACCCGATCGGTGACGCGTGCCTGGACTTCTCTCCTACAGCCTCGTGAGTACCATGATAGATTTGGCTCATGGCATTGGCGGGCATCACCAAGTTCACGAACGGAATAAAATAGTAACCGACCGACCATGTCGGAGATATCTCTGCGACCGGAGATTGAATTGTGTGCAGATTGCGCATCGCTCGGTAGATGAAGCGACATGAAAAGAAAAAAGCGACAATGGAAACCGCAACATAGGTATAATCCGCGATCAATAGATAATTGATGTCGCCTGGATCAATCGCAAACATGTAGCTTGGTAAGGATTGGGGGAAAAGCAGATAAGGCGCGATGACCACAACAAGCAAAACCTCGGCGACGATATAAGCAATTAGCGCCAACCTCATTGCCCGATTGAGACCAATTGCAGATCTCGGACCATCTGCATATCCATGCGGTGATGATGGTCTCTGTGAAAGCATTTGCGATGGTTTACTGGCAGCGCTCAAACGATCATTGTCGACGAATTCAGCCATTCATATCCCCCCAGAAGTCCCTATGGCTTAAGCGGGGGGCTTTTACTTGAAAAGATCGAAAAATTTATTTTGGCAATAATTCTGACAGGCGCCCACCGACGCGAATTGGTTCGCAGCGTTTGGCGAGACCCGTTGCCTCATCGGTTTCGACAAACAGACCGCACAAGGTGCCGTCTCCGAGGGCCGGTTCATAGCGTTGCCCCGGTAATTGGGTCGCGAAGCGGCGCAGCGAATTGTCCTTTTGCATGCCGATGACGCTATCATAATCGCCGCACATGCCAGCATCGCTTTGATAGGCGGTGCCACCGGTCAGGATCATATGATCGGCCGTCGGCACATGCGTATGGCTGCCGACGACGACGCTGGCGCGGCCATCACAATGATGCCCCATGGCCATTTTTTCCGAGGTCGCTTCACAATGCATGTCGACGATCAAAGCATCAGCGACCACGCCAAGCGGCATCTCATCCAGCGCGGCGTCGACCGCGCCAAACGGATTGTCGAGCAGCTGGCGCATGAACACGATACCTTGGGCCTGGATCACACCGACGCGCCGTCCATCCGGCAAGACGAATAGATGCGCGCCCTTGCCAGGCGCTTGGGCGGCTTCAGGATAATTCAACGGGCGCAGCAAGCGCGGTTCGCGTTCAATATAGGTCAGCGCCTCGCGCTGATCCCAGGCATGATCGCCCAAAGTCAGGCAATCGGCACCTGCATCGAAAAACTCGTTTGCAATGTTTTCGGTCAGGCCAAAGCCACCCGCCGCATTCTCGGCATTCACGACAACGAAATCGAGGCCGAGGTCCTGCCGGACATTGGGCAAATGATCGCGTACTGCCTGCCGGCCCGGTTTGCCGACCACGTCTCCGAAGAATGCGAGTTTCATGGCGCGAATATGCGCGCTCGCCGCGCAAAAGAAAAGCGCGCGATACCGTTATTCGGATCGCGCGCTTAATTTAGACCTAGCCTAATAGACCAGTTTGGTTGCCTATTTTTGGGTTGCCGTGAACCCGAGCGTTTCCTTGGTGTAGGCCGCTGGGTCCGGGTTCGCCATGATCGAAGCGACCGATAGAGGCGTCTCTGGCTCCAGTTTCAGGGTCAGTGTGCCGCCATCATTGATGAAGCTGGACAGGGCGCTGGTGGCTTCAGTGACCAGGGCCATGTCAACGCCGGATCCTTGGGCCATCATGGGTGCCATGGCGAGCCCCATACCGATCTGAGATTTCAATTCGGTTGGATCCGCACCTTGCGCGGTCGCGGCGGCGTTAAACGCCCGATCGAGCAAAGAATTATCCGCAATTGATAGCTCGAAATTGTGGAATGTCAGACCGCTAAAGGCGTCTTGCATCACCATTGGATCAGGTTCGCCACCTTCCGACAGCGTTTCAAAATCCATCGCCGCGCCCATTTTGCGGTTGGCTTCGGCATAGCCTTCGATCTTGCCGCCAAAGCTGATCTTCGCACCGTCGACGAGTTCAATATAATTGCCACCCGCGTCGAACGAGACAATGTCCTGGTCGGGATCGTAAGAGGCGATACCGGCACCTTTGAGCTCGAGTTCCTCATAACCGACAACGCTAAGGCCTTGCAGCAGGGCTTCACCCGCTTCGCCGCCCGCAGCGTCTGCTTTCAGCGTCATGGAGTAAGGCTGGGTGACGAATTTTACGGGCTGGCCAGCGGCGTTGCGCTCAACGCCCGAGACCAGGCTTGGGATCGCGAAAGACGCGCCTGCCACGTCGATTTTGAGGTCATCCATGGTGAAGGAGTCATAGCCAGGCTCCATCGGGTTCTCATAGGCGAGGTCCATGATCGCGGACATCATCGCGTCTTCGTCATCGACATTTTCCTGGATGGCTTTGACGAATTTTGCGTCGACATTGGTGGCCGAGAAGCTGGCCAGAGACATGTCGAAATCGATGCCCTCAGACATGTCGCTGCCATTCACGGAGAGACCGCTGAGGACGGCTTGCGCCGCTTTCAGATCGCTCATGTCACGGATTTCGATTTTGTCGATGCCGAATGTGCCCTCGGCTTCGGTGTCAGAGAACTCTCCGGTCAGGCCGTTCATTGACCAGCTGTCAAAGACAATCTTGTCGGCGGCCGGGAAAGGCACTTCCTGACCGTTCAGGCTTGCGGCCAACCAGCCTGCCAGCTCTGGTGATGGGTTGATCAGTTCAATCGAGCCGAGCTTCACTTCCGCGTCTTCACCTTCTTCGGAGATGGTAATGTCGTTCAGGCTCATTTTGCCGAAGTTTGCCTGGTCGCCTTCCATGTCGAGGCCTTCCAGAACCAGTGAGCCGACTTTCACGGCGTCTTCGCCGGTGATGGTCAGGTCAGTAAAGGTCGCAGTGGCACCATCGGTGGTGCTGCCGGCGAAAGACAGGACACCGCTGCCGCTGTCGGTCAGTGACATGGCGGCGAGCGCGTTGGCGGCTTGTGCTGGATCGCCCGTGCGTACTGTCAGTTCTTTCAGCACAGGTTCAGCGATGGTGACTTCTGTCGGTGTTTCGGCACCGCCACATGCGGCGATCAAAACAGATGCGGCTGCACCAATCATTAATTTCTTCATTGTCGATTCCCCTATTAGGCGGTTTCCCATAGACTTATCTCATATTGCTGTCGAGGCGTATTTAATGATTATCGATAAAGGCGACAAGATGGCGTTGGTTACAAAAACCGGCGAAACCGTAAATGTTCGCTTGGAAGTCAATCCTAAGGCGCGTCGCCTGATTTTGCGGCTGGACGAACGCAAGCGCGAAGCCGTTGCGGTGGCGCCCAGCAAGCGGAAGATTGGCGAAGCTGCGGCCTTTGCGCGCGATCGCGTCGACTGGATAGCTGAGCATTTACAAGCACTTCCGCAGACCATTCACCTGAAAGAAGGGGCGCAGTTTATGCTCCGGGGAGAGCCCTGTAAGATCAGCCTCGACGGACCCGGTCGGACACCACGCCTTGAGATTGGCCCGCCTCTGGTGTTGCGTGTGCCGGGGCTGGCGGACACAACGGGCCAACGGGTCGAGCGATATTTGCGCAAATCAGCCAAATCCGATCTGTCCGACGCGGTGATTCGCTATTGTGATCAGCTCGGTGTTGAGGCACGGCGCGTCACGGTGAAGGATACGCGGTCGCGCTGGGGTTCTTGCACATCTGATGGTCGGCTCGCCTTTTCCTGGCGCCTGGTCATGGCACCGAATGAAGTGCTGGAATATGTCGCTGCGCACGAATGTGCACATTTGCTGGAAATGAATCACAGTCCGGCCTTTTGGGCTCACGTTGCGACATGTCGTCCGGACTGGAAGGCCGAGCGCGCCTGGCTGCGCAAATATGGTCGCGACTTGCACGCCGTGCAGACAGGCTAAGCTGGCGCCAGTTCGCCCTGACTTTTAGGCTGATCTTTTAGCTCTGGCGCAAAACTGATGACCATCGCGCCTTCGCCGCCGCGGGCTTCGCGATTTGGGCCGAGCAGGAACAGCGTCCCGTCTGGACGGATCTCAGCGACAATGTCGGCATCAGGCCGGTCCTTGCGCAGGTCGGCCAGCGTATATTTGTCCGTCAAGCGCGTTCTCGCAAACTCCCAGCCGCGATATTGATCCCGGATCAGGCTGTCATAGGTGCGGCCGCGGCGGATCAGGGTACGTCCACGCGCGTTCGAGCTGAGCCCGCGATCATCGGTTTCCTCGTCTTCGCTGATCGAGAGTTGATAAACCATATGGCGACCGACTTCCGGCGCGAAATGGCTACACACCAAGGCATTGTAAGAATCATTGGTCGACAAGGCGATGACGGTTGAGAAGCGGGCATGATCGAGTTTCAGCTCGGCGTCTTCAGACATTACTTCGCCCATGAAGATATCAAGCCCGGCATCGCGCGATGATTTCAAGCGGCGATAATTGCTGTCCGCGACAATCACCTCAATGCCGCTTTGTTCGAGCGCGCTGGCAAATTTCACGCTCCAGGCATTGGCACCGACGATCAGCACACCAGGTTTTTCCTTGCGAGCCAGGCCAAGGCCGCGCGACAGCGGCCCGATCGTAAAGCCGTGCAGGACCACGGTGACAAAAACCATGGCAAAGGCGAGCGGCGTGATCTGATCCGCGCCTGCGAAAAAGAACCGGCCTTCACGCGACAGATCCACCAAGAGTGAGCCAAACAGGCCTGAGACGGCCACAGCGACAATCCCGCGTGGAGCGATCCAACCGAGCAGGATTGCCTCATTGCGTGACAAGGTACCGAACGTGGCGATCCATACCGAGAGCGGACGCACGACAAACAGCATACACATCAGGAAGGCCAGCGTGTTCCAATTGATCGCACGATTGATGATTTCAGGCGTCAGGTCCGCAGTCAGCATGACAAACACGCCCGAGACCAGAAGGATGGCAATGTCTTCCTTGAACTTTTGCAGCTCGGTCAGGCCGGCAAGTTTGGAATTGCCCAGCATCATTCCATAGGCGGTGACGGCCACCAGGCCGATTTCCTTCTGGAACATTTCCGCCATCGTGTAGCAGAGTACAATCGAAGCGAGGATGAGCGGTGCCTTGAGATATTCCGGCGTCCAGCCTTCTCGGAAGGCCTTGGCCATGGCCCAGCCGAAGAATACGCCGAGCACGATGCCATAGCAGGCGGCCATGATGATCCACAGGCCAGCGCCAAACAGGCTCTGGCCCTGCGAGGCAACGCGGATGAACTCAAATGCAGCCACCGCGAACAGCGCCCCGATCGGATCATTGACGATCCCTTCCCATTTGAGGAATTGCGCCGGTCGGCCGCCCAGCTTGGATTGCCGCAAGAGCGGGATAATCACGGTTGGCCCGGTGACCACCATGACGCCGGCAAAGACCACCGCACTGGCCCAATCCAGACCGGCCGCATAACGCGCCGCGAACGTGCCAAGCAACCAAGCCAGCGGTCCTCCAATGAAGATCATGCGCCGCACTGCCGCACCGGCTTCCCGCAAATTCTCGAACTTCAGAACCAGCCCGCCCTCGAACAAGATCACCGCCACAGCGAGCGAGACAATCGGGCGAAACACATCCCCGAACGTGGCTTGCGGGCTGAGCAGCGGATCACCAAAAATCACCGACCAGAGCGGGCCAACCGCAAGACCGGCCAGTGACATCAGGACAATCGCCGGTGCCTGCAGGCGCCAGGCAAGCCATTGCGCGCCTACGCCCAAGGCGCCGATCAGGGCGCACGCAAAGATTACGCTTTGACCAGCGCCGCTTGCCAGAAGAATGCCGTGATCCATCAGCTCAACTCGCTATGGCCGATCAGACCAGGGCCTCGTCATCGCGTCGTGAGATGTCAAAACCGATCTCCCGGCTGCTATAATCCCCGGCTTCATAGCGCTCAATCTGGGTCTCGAACCAGCCAAGCACGTGCTCATAGATGTGGTCATAGAATGGCTCAGGATCATTGTCCTTGAGCGGGATGGCCAGGTGATATTCTTCGCCGCCAACGATCTGCGTGATGAAATCCTCACCAATTTTGTGACATTGCATGGTCACGCGCATCCAGTCGGTTTCTGACAAAACCCTTATGGCCAGCCCGAATTGGATGGCCCCGAGCGGGCGAAAGCCCTTGGGCGGTAAACTGAACGCCTGATCGCCATAATCCTTGGGTTCAAACGGACCTGCCGGTGGCACCAGACGCACGCAAACGCCGCCCTCCATGCCGATATGGGCACATAACCCTGCCCGCAATTCCTCGGCCAGTGCCCGCACGCGGGTATAATTCTCGGCAGCAAGATTTTGATAATGCGTGACCGTTGAGATCAGTTCGTCAAATCGCGACAAGCCCAAACTCCCCATTGAACCTCGAGGGGAAACTAGGCCGTCAAATTTTGGAAAGCTAGTGTCTAGATGGGTTTACGCGCAAATCTCAGTCCGGTTCGGGCTCAGTCAGCGATTTCCAATAAAGCTCGAGGCCGCAATAGGCGAAGACAATGCCGAGATTGGCGGCGGTAATGGTTGAAATCCCCGTATGCTGCGTTGGGACCAGAATCAACTCGACGACCACAGCGAAACCAAGCGCTATCATTGCGGCGGCGTTGCGACGGCGAATGCCGATCGTGAAAGCGATCCAGACGGTCAGGGCGGCGAATGAAACGATCCGGACGATATGGTTGCTCAGATTAGAGGCGTCAGTGCTGCCGGGCTCAAAGGCCACGGCCTTCAAAGCGATCAGAACGACGATCAGGCCACACAGGCCGACAGCAATCTGATGCGGCATTCCACGCACCCAATAGTCACGCGTGACGTTTGGCTCTGGCTCGGTTTTCACTTCAGTCATGTCCCACTCCGCAATTCGCGTCGTGGGGAGTGTCCACAATCGGTTTTGATTTCCGTTTAAGTTGAGCGCTTAAATTTGCGTCGATCCGAGGCGGTTTCGATTAACCATCACGCCGCCCGTGGCGGCACCGCAAAGCGGATGACGCTCAATTGCTCGTCGAGATCTGAAATGTTGGGGCGCAGGTGCGCAGGCAGGCTGGCACGGGCCACTTCGATCGCCGTGCGTGGCGCGGTGTCTTGCGTGAACGCGGTAATGATCCGCGCAATCGTGTCGAGATAAATCGCCTCTTCTTCGACGATTTGCCCGAAACGATTGGCGATCGGTCCAACCAGTCCATAAGCGAGAAACACGCCCAAGAACGTCCCAAGCAATGCGGCGGCGATCATCTCGCCGAGCACCGCTGTCGACTGGTCAATCATGGCCATGGTTTTGATAATGCCGAGCACCGCTGCGACAATGCCGAGCGCTGGCAGGGCATCTGCCAGAGTTTGCAGGGCGGCGACACCGCGCTGGCGTTGCTCAACCATCTCCGCCACTGTGTCTTGCAAATACACTGCGGTCTGGTCGCGCATGGCGGGGTCGAGGGCGATCAGTCTAAAGCTGTCGCAGATCAGGCCCACCGCTTGCGGGTCACTTTGCAAGCGCGGCTGCGAGGCAAATAACTCAGAGTGTTCGGGCGCTTCAATATCGGCTTCGATCGCCACGATTCCGCCTTTGCGGGCCCGGCGAAGCAATTCGTGCATCAGGGTCAAAAGCCCGGCATAGTCAGAAGTGGACCATTTTGCGCCGCGGACAGACTGAATCGCGCCGGCGAAAGCGGCTTTTGCGACCGCCGTTGAATTGCCGATCAGCACGGTCCCGATCGCGGCCCCACCAATCAGGGCAAGCTCAAAGGGCAGAGCCGAAAGGACGGCTGGGCCGCCACTGACCAACAAGGCGCCGGTGACGATCAACAAGACGATAGCAAATCCCAGGAGTTGGATCATTGATTGAGCCTTGATTGCAAAAACGGGTTCTCAATGCTGTCGCAGAATTTCCTTTCGAAGCGGTTGCAGTCTGTAGATTTGAGCTTCGCCGCTTGCAGGGCGATCGCTCCGGCATTCCCCGACGACGGACGTAGCGTCGGCCAAGTAAGTCTTGATTTTGCCGGGTATGCGCTCAAAACAGGCGCATGAGTGAAACGGATCAAAGTTCTGAAATTACGCCCCAGCCAAATCGGCGCGGGGCGTTTTTTCTGCTTTTCTTTTCCCTCATGGCGATTGGCGCTGGCAATACGATGTTGATCGCCGCCGTAATCCCGCCACTGACGCGCGACCTCGGGCTCCCAGATTGGATGGCGGGCGCGATTTTCTCTTTTTCGGCCCTGTGCTGGTCCTTGTCGTCGCCGTTTTGGGGCAAGCGCTCGAATCGTTATGGACGTCGACGAATCGCGTCATTCGGTTTGGCCGGATACTCGGTGTCGATGTTTCTATTACTGGTCTCGTCCTGGGCGGCGGTGTCAGAATGGATCACGGCGCCGTTCGCAATTTTTGCCTGTCTGGCACTGTCGCGGTCGGTGTTTGGACTGATCGGATCGGGGTCTAGTCCAGCGGCTCAGGCCTATGTCGCCGACCGTACCGCGCCGGCTGAGCGGCAAAGCGAGATCGCATTTGTGACCTCGGGCTTTAGCTTCGGCACCGTGGTCGGCCCAGCTTTTGCAGCCGTCCTAGTGGCGAATTTCGGCTTGCTCAGTCCGATGCTGATCACTTGTATTCTAGCCGGAACCATGTCGATCCTGTTGTGGAATTTCCTGCCTGAAAATCGCTCGCCGGTGCAGGATGCGACGACGATTGAAGTTATTCCTGGCGCAATGGGGCTGTGGCGGTCACGCAATGTCCTGCCGTTCCTGACCTATGCGGTCACCCTGTCTTTGGTCACCGGCATCCTGACCCAGGTCTTTGTCTTTGCTGTGATGGACAAGCTCGACGTGACCGGCGCCGAAGCGGCACAATATACCGGCCCTGCCTTCATGGTCGGAGCGATGGCCGTCATGACCGCTCAGCTGGTTTTGATTCCGCGGCTGAAACTCAGGAATAAGACACTGATGATAACCGGCTGTTTTCCGCTATTGGCGGGGGCGTTGCTGCTGATTCCGGCCCAGGATTTTGCCACCTTGATTGCAGCGCAATTCTGCCTCGGCATCGGACAGGGCCTGACCCGGCCCGGGTTTTCCAGCGGTGCATCGCTTGCTGTGTCGCCGCAATTGCAGGGAAATGTCGCCGGGCTCGTCATCTCGGCCAATGGCATGGGCTATATCGTGACGCCGCTCTTCGGGCTGTTTCTCTACGAATTCGTGGATCCGTCTTTGCCGTTTTGGATCTGTGTCGGTTTGTTGATCGCCATGGCCCTGTTTGCTTGGAAAGCGATCGCGCCGGGGGTCGGCGAAGCCGACGAGGCCTAACGCGCGGACAGGACCTGCTGCAGCGCATTCGTCGTCGGATAGCCGTCAGCAGGGTCAATATTATTGGCTTTCTGGAACCGTCTCAGGGCGCCCTTGGTGCCGCGTCCGGCAATGCCATCCACGGCGCCAGCGTCAAAGCCGAGCTGGTTGAGATTGTCCTGTAACACCATGATATCGCGGCGCGTCAGCAATTCGAGATCAGTCGGCCAGACCGCGACCGGACCGATTTGCCCGGCGACTCCGTCAGACAAAAGGCCGACGGCAAACGCATAGCTGTCGGATCGATTATAGGCTTTGTAGACGTCAAAGTTCCGGAACAGGAGATATTTCGGACCGGTCGCACCGGTGGGCAACCAAAACTCTGCATAGGCGGTTTGCGGGGCTTCAAACCCTGAACCGGTCATCGGTGTCAGGCCGTAACTTGCCCAGGTCGAAAGGCGACGGTCCTCGCCATCTGCCAGCGACCAGTCAAAATCAGCGGGCGCGATCACTTCAATGCCCCAGGGAAGGCCTTTCTGATAACCTGAGGCTTTCAGATAATTTGCCGCGGAGGCGAGGGCGTCCGGCGCACTGTTCCAAAGATCCTTTTCGCCATCACCATCAAAATCGACGGCGTAAGACAGGAAAGTTGACGGCATGAACTGGGTTTGCCCCATCGCTCCGGCCCAGCCCGAGACGAGATCGTCGCGATCAACCTCGCCGCGCTCCAGGATCTTCATCAGCGCCGTCAACTCATTTTCCGCAAGCGTGCGGCGGCGCCCTTCCACAGCCATATTAGCGAGCGTGTTGGCGGCGTCGAAATTGCCGATATAGGAGCCGAGATTGGTCTCCATCGCCCAGATCGCGATCAGGGTTTCGCGGCTAACCCCATATTCGGCCTCGATCTGGTCAAATGTCGTGGTCAGTTCCGCCAAGCGTTCGGCGCCGCGGGTCTTGCGGCCTTCAGTCACGGCGGATTCGACATAGTCCCAGATTGGCTTGGCGAATTCAGCCTGGTCTTCAATGCCCGTATTCGCGACGCCAACATCCTCAGACAAATAGAGATCCAAAGGCGAAATGCTGCTCAGCGTCTCGTAAACGACGACCGGATCGCGGCCATTGGCGATGGCGCGGTTGGCAAAATCCTCGCGCCAGGCATCCATGCTGGCATTCCCGGACGCTTCGAAGGGCGGCAATGAAGGGACGGTGACAGGCGCACTCGCGCCGGACCCGCCGGCAGAGCGTTCCCCAGATTGCGGCGATGCGGCGCATGCCGTCATCAGGGCAGCCCCGGCCAAGAGCCCATATAGCGGACGCCTACTGATAAGCTGACTCATTGCACGTACCCCTCTGCGCATCTGCCTGTAAGCCGTGATTGACTCATTCGGACCCGATGTGTATGTCCCGCGCTTTCGTGAAAACAGTTCTAACGTTTGGGCAAAAGCCATGAAAGTGAAATCCTCGATCAAAGCACTCAAGTCGCGCCACCGTGACTGCAAGGTCGTACGTCGCCGTGGCCGGACCTATATCATCAACAAGACTGACCCGCGCTTCAAAGCAAAGCAGGGCTGAGCCTTCGATGAACAGCTGAGCCTCATTTGAAATGGGTGCTCGCATCGTCCTTTTCGATCTTGGCCATGTGGTTGTCGACTGGCAACCCATCCGGCTCTATCGCGACATGTTTGAAACCGAAGCGGAAGCTCAGGCTTTCGTGCGCGATGTGTGCAACATGGATTGGCATGTTCACCATGATCGCGGCGTTTCCATGGCAGACAATGCCGAACCGCTGATCGAACAATACCCGCATTATGAAACGCAGATCCGCGCCTGGAGATCGCGATGGCTCGACATGTTCGAAGGCTACGTACCCGGCATGCCGCCTTTGATGGCGCGCCTCGAAGAAAAACGGGTGCCGCTTTATGGGCTTTCTAACCTGCCCGCCGAAATCGCTGACGAGACGTTTGAAGCCTTTCCGATGATCAAACTGCTCCGCGATGTGGTCGTCTCAGGCGCTGAGAAAACGATCAAACCAGAGCCACGCATTTATGAAATCGCGCTACAGAGAATGGGCAACCCGGATCCGAGTGATGTCATCTTTACCGATGATCGCGAAGTGAATTGCGCGGCAGCCGAGGCCTTAGGCATCAAAGCACATCATTTTACCGGCGCAGACGGGTTTGAAGCGCGTTTGATCGCTGAAGGGCTGCTTTAAAGAATTGATTAGACGCTGCCCCGCAACCGGCATAGTCTCCGAAATGACGCGACTGGCGAGTTAGGTGGAGCACCACCGGGGAGCGTCGAGACGATTCCATCAGAGCCGTTCGCCTGGGCCATTCACCAAAAAGGAGATGGCCATGCCAGATTTATCGCCGCAATCCGTTGCTTTTCTTGTTTTTCCCAATGTCACCCAGCTTGACCTGACCGGTCCAGCCCAGGTCTTGTCGCGGCTTGGCAATACGACGCTAAACCTGGTCTGGAAAACCAAAGACCCGGTGCCAACCGATGCCGGATTCCCGCTCCTGCCGACCGCAACATTCGAAGACGTGGACGACGTCAATATCCTTTGCGTTCCCGGCGGTCTCGGCACGATCGACCTGATGCAAGACAAGGAAACCCTCGACTGGCTCCGTAAAATCGCGGCCAAGGCGGACTGGGTCACGTCTGTTTGTACCGGCTCGCTGGTGCTCGGCGCGGCGGGCTTGCTCAAGGGCTACCGCTCCGCCTGCCATTGGGCATCTGTGGATCAGCTTTCCTATTTTGGCGCGATCCCGGTGCGCGAGCGGATCGTCGAGGACCGAAATCGTTTTTCGGGCGGCGGCGTGACCTCTGGGATTGATTTCGCCCTCGCCTTGGCGGCCAAGATCCGAGGTGAGGATTTTGCCAAATTCATTCAGCTCAGCATTGAATACGATCCGCACCCACCCTTTGACGCGGGCTCGCCTGACAAGGTCGAAGCCGAAATCCTGGCGCGCTATCACAAAATGATCGAAGCGGCTGTGCCGGATCGCGCCGCAAAAGTGAAAGCAATTGCCACTGCGCTCGGATTTTAGCCCCATTTGGCGCAGATACAGTTGGTCACAGGTATTTTTCTTGGCACTCACCCTTCCACGCCCCATACTCTAAGCCATGTTCAAAGCGCTCGCATTTTCAGGACTTTTGCTGATCAGCAACCCGGATTTCGGGCCGTCTGATGAGATGTTCGATGAGCTGAAAAACGCGCCATCGGAATCGGAAGCCAATGATGTGGCGCTGGATATCTGGGCATCCTGGATGGAAAGTGGTTCGGATGCCGCGGATCTCGTTATGGAACGCGCCGTACAAGCTCAGGCCTTCGGCGAGCTTGATCATGCGCGCGCGCTTTATGACCGGGTGATCGCCATCCAGCCTGAATATGCTGAAGCCTGGAATCGCCGCGCGACCGTATTTCTGGCGCAGGAGAATTACAGCGAAGCACTGCGTGATGTGAATGAGGCCTTGCGCCTTGAGCCCCGCCATTTTGGGGCCTGGGGCGGCCTCGGCGCGGTATTAGAAGGTCTGGGGTCCAAAGACGAAGCGGTCGCGGCGTATGAAAAAGCGCTCGAAATTTACCCACTCTTTCCTTCCGCCCAGCGCGGCATAAATCGAATCCGGCGTGAACAGGAAGGCCGGCCGGTGTGAGAATGCTGACAATTATTGTAATTGTGCTGGTCCTCGGCGGCGCGGCGGTGTGGGTGAACAGCTCGGCCTATGCCGCCCGGATCAATGAAACGCATCCAGCCGAGGGTGAATTCGTCACCGTGAACGGCGCGGACGTGCACGTCCTGCGCGAAGGAGAATCCGGCCCGGTGGTGTTGATGATCCACGGCGCCTCGGCAAATGCGCGCGAATATAGCTGGACGCTGGCGCCGCGCCTGGCGCAGACCCACCGCGTGCTCATGGTCGATCGGCCAGGACACGGTCACTCCGAACGGCCGCAGGATGCGGAAACTCTGAAAGTCCAAGCAGAACAGGCTGCTGGGGCGCTCCGCGCTTTGGCCCCCGGAGAGAAAGCTGTTGTCGTGGGACACAGTTTCGGCGGCGCGGTCTCCCTTCGTCTCGCCCTTGATCATCCGGAGCTGGTCGAGGGTTTGGTGTTATTAGCCCCGGTCAGCCATGATTGGGGCGGCGGCGGCGAAGCCTGGTACAACAAATATGCCGGTCATCCGGTCATTGGGCCGGTCTTCACACATCTGGTTCCCATTGTTGGACCAAGTCAGGTGCGCAATGGCGTCACCAACGTGTTCTCGCCAAAACCTGCGCCCGAAGGGTATTTTGAGAACTCGGCCATTGGCCTGTTATTCCGACCGTCCAATTTTGCCGCCAATGCCAAGGACGTGAACGCGCTCCGCGAAGAGCTCGGCGCACAACAGGAGCGCTATACGGAGATCGAGGTTCCGACAGTCGTATTCTCTGGAGCGCTGGATACAGTGATCAGCCCGCCCCTCCATGTTGGGAAACTGAAACACCAGGTTGAAAGCCTCGAATTGGTGAAACTCGCTGATGGCGGGCACATGCCGCATCATGCATTCGGTGATGATGTGGCTGCAACCATCCGGCGTTTATCAAGCGGCTCCAACGCGCAGGCTGCAGAATAGGCGCTTATGATCTCGCGAGGCCCAGGCGGTCATCGGAATCGACCAAGTTCTGATCAAGATTTTCGAGGTACCAGCGGACTGTTTCGCGCAATCCCGCATCCAGGTCTCGATCGGGAGTCCAACCGATCAGGCGCTCGGCGCTGGAAGGGTCGACGCCATAGCGGCGATCATGACCTTTGCGATCGGTAACGAAGTCTATTTGATCAGAATAGGTACCGGATTTCGGGCGCAATTCATCCAGCAGGGCACAAATCGTCTTAACCAGATCAAGATTGGTGCGCTCGGCGCGTGCGCCAAATAAGAGGGTCGCGCCAGGCTCGGCGTTCCTGGCTTCAATCAGGCCGCGGGCATGATCCTCGACATATAGCCAGTCACGCACATTCAGCCCGTCACCATAGATCGGGATTGGCGCGCCGAGGACCGCTTTGCGAATGACGGTCGGGATCAGCTTTTCCGCATTCTGCCAGGGGCCGTAATTATTGGTGCAATTGGTCACAATAGCGGGCAGGCCATAGGTTCGCTGCCAGGCCCGAACCAGATGGTCACTTGCCGCTTTGCTCGCGGAATAGGGGGAGGAAGGCGCATAGGCGGTGTGTTCATTGAAAACCGGATCATCGGGCCCAAGGTCGCCAAACACTTCGTCCGTCGACACATGTACGAAGCGAAACGTCTCTGCCTTGCCGCTTTGCTGCCACCATGCCAGCGCTGCTTCGAGCAGACTGAACGTGCCGTCGACATTGGTTTTCATAAACGCACTCGGCCCATCGATGGAGCGATCGACATGGGTTTCAGCGGCGAGGTGGATCACCGCATCCGGGCGGGCGGCCTTGAACAAAGCCGCCACCGCCGGGCGATCGGTGATACAGGCATGGACATTCTGCGCGCCGCAGCCAGCAATTGCTGCTGGATTGGCGGCATAAGTCTTTTTGTCGAGATTGAAGACTTCGTGTCCTTCCGCGACCAGTTGGCGGACGACCGCTGAACCGATGAATCCATAGCCCCCGGTGACGATAAAGCGCATTTGGTCTCCCACCGAGATCTGGCTTGGTCTTCAACCTGAGTTAAATACATGCGCCAGAGCGATTGCGCCAGCCGTCGCAACATTAACGCTGTCAAAGCCTGGACGCATTGGGATCCGCACAGGTTTTGCCGCGCCGATCAAGGCTTGCGGCAGGCCAGGGCCTTCGGCGCCGAGCAGGATGGCGAGCTTGGGCGGCGGCTTGAGTGTGTGAAGGGACGCGGCCCCAGCGCGCGGCGTCATGGCCCAGACATCGAACCCGGCTTGTTTCAAAGCACTGATATGCTCAGCGCCGGTGTCGCCACGGTGATAAGGCAGCCACAGGCTGCTGCCTGAGGAAACGCGAATGGCCTTGCGATAGAGCGGATCACACGAGCCAGCATCAAGGATGACCCCATCGGCGCCGAACGCTGCCGCGTTTCTAAACGCTGCGCCGACATTGTCATGATTGGAAATCTGATTGAGCACCAATAATCGCTGGCTCGCGAAGAGTGAATCAAGACCCAGATCGGCACCTTTGCGGGCGCAGGCGAGCACGCCGCGATGGATCGGGAAGCCTGCAATCTCATCCATCAGGCTCTGAGGGGCCGTGTAGATTGGAACCTCAGGTGACACTTGCTGGAGAAGATCTGCGAGCGGCGTGAGCCGGGTCTCACACAGAAACAGGCTATGCAGGTCGAATCGCGAGCGCGTCAGCAGAATTGAAAGCGGCACTTTGCCTTCGACAATGAACAGGCCATCCGTCCCACCGGTCAGGTCGCGCTCCCGGATGCTGACAAAAGGGGCGATCCGTGGATCGCCCCTATCGGTAATTGAAATCGTATTGAGCGCGCTCAAGCTTAGACCCCCATCGGAAGCCCTTGCTCCTTGGCCATTTTCTGCATCGCCTTTTGCAGCTTCTCGAACGCCCGGACCTCAATCTGGCGGATTCGTTCGCGGCTGACATTATAGACCTCAGACAGCTCTTCGAGTGTCTTCGGCTCGTCCGTCAGGCGGCGTTCCTGCAGGATGTGCTGCTCGCGCTCTGACAGATCGGCCATGGCGGTTTGCAGGAGCTCCATACGGGCGTCGAATTCTTGCGTGCGGGCAAATTCTTCGGCCTGGTTTGGCTCTTCATCTTCAAGCCAGTCCATCCATTCCATGTCGCCTTCGGCGCCCATCGGCGCGTTGAGCGAGGCGTCAGAGCCACTCATCCGGCCATTCATCGAGATCACGTCTTTTTCCGAGACATTGAGCTTCTCGGCGATCTGCTTGACCTGATCGGGCTTGAGCTGCGCATTGTCGAGCGCATCAATCTCGCCTTTCATCCGGCGGAGATTGAAGAAGAGCTTCTTCTGCGCCGCCGTGGTGCCGAGTTTGACCAGGCTCCAGCTGCGCAGGATATATTCCTGAATGCTGGCGCGGATCCACCACATGGCATAAGTGGCGAGCCGGAAGCCTTTATCGGGATCAAACTTCTTCACTGATTGCATCAGGCCGACATTGCCTTCGGAGATGACCTCCGCCATTGGCAAGCCATAACCGCGATAGCCCATGGCAATCTTGGCGACCAGGCGCAGGTGCGAGGTCACCATCTTTTCAGCGGCGTCTGGATCTTCATGTTCGCGCCAGCGTTTGGCGAGCATGAATTCCTCATCCTTGCTGAGCATTGGGAATTTTCGAATTTCTGAGAGGTAGCGGCTAAGACCCTGTTCCGGGCTTAGCGTGAGCGCACGGCTCGAGCTTGGTGTGTTGGCCATCACTGGTCCTCCTTAT
This sequence comes from Hyphomonadaceae bacterium, assembly GCA_024743315.1. Lineage (GTDB taxonomy): Bacteria > Pseudomonadota > Alphaproteobacteria > Caulobacterales > Hyphomonadaceae > Henriciella. Next base: position 244,540 of record JANSWU010000001.1, on the reverse strand, counting down.
GTCCCCGTCACGCGACCCTATACGTTTAGGCGTCCGTTTCGGTTCTATCGTTGGCGAGGGTCATAGCCCCGATCATCGGCGGCGTCTTTCCCTCAATCGCGAATAGTCCCTATCGCGATTTCGCATAGATGGGGATGACAAGGCTGTGATTTAAGGGCGTTCCGATATGAAAAGTGTCGGGACACGGGGATGGTTCAGTCCGGCGTTAAGCCACCATTCTTCGGCTTTTAACGAATTTGTCCATATTCACAGCCGGAATCGGGCGGCCGAGCAGGTAGCCTTGCCCCTGTTGGCATTTCAATTGACGCAACAGATTGAGCTGTTCGCGCGTTTCAATGCCTTCCGCGACCATCTCGACCTGCATCTCTTTGGCGAGATTGATGATTGATCGCATAATCAATGAGTTCGAACTCTCGCAGGCTTTGAGCAGGAAGGAGCGATCGAATTTCAGTTTTTGAACCGGGAATTCAGCCAGATAAGACAGTGATGAATATCCGATGCCAAAATCATCGAGGACGATCCGGATTCCATCCCGGCGCAAACAATCAACCGTGTGTTTGGCCGCATCCCAATTCTCAATCAGCGCGGTTTCGGTAATCTCGATTTCAACCTGGGACGGATCGAGTTGCGCTCGGCGAACATGTTTCAGCACATAGGCGGCAAAATCGGTCATCCGGAGCGAACGCGCTGAGACGTTGATCGACACACGTTGTTGACGCCCCAACCATTTCGAAGCGTTGCGTAAGGCGGTGGAGATGATTTGTTGATCCAGCACTTCGATCAGACGCGTCTTTTCGGCAATTTGAATGAATTCGGCGGGCGAGACTTTGCCGAGCAAGGGGTCTTTCCAGCGCGCCAGAGCTTCATAGGCGACAATGGCCCCGTTTCGAAGGTCATATTGGGGTTGGAAGGCAATCCCAATGCTGCGCTTGGCGATCGCGACTTTGAGGCATTCTTCCACCTCATATTGGCGCGTGATCTGGCCATCGATCTGATTGTTGAACACCAAGTGAGCGGATCCGGCGAGCTTTTTGGCCGCGAAAGCGGCATTATCGGCCTGGCGATAAAGCTGGCTGTTCGACGCTTCTGAGCCATCGGAAAGTGCAATCCCAATTGAGACGTCAAAATCGACATCGCCGGCTTGCGTCGCGATGGCAGCTTCGCTCAAAGCGCGGATTTGAACCGCCAGGTCCTCAAGCGCAGATTGAGACGGTTCGTCAAAGAATAGGATGGCAAATTCATCGCCGCCAAGCCGGAAGACACGGCCGCTCTCGGCAACCACATTGCGCAACCGTTCGGCAAACGTGCGCAAAACTTCGTCACCAACACTATGACCAAACGTATCATTGATCTGCTTGAAGCGATCCAGGTCCATTATGAACAGAGCCGGATGAACTTTGCTGTCAGCGTTTTCGGAGATTTGTTCCATTGCCATTTGGAAGGCGCGGCGATTGGCGCAGCGGGTCAGCGAGTCGGTCATCGCAATGGCGTGGACCTTGGCATTATCATCCGTCAAACGTTTGGCTTCAGCTTCAGTGTGACGCTGGAAATGCGACACGAGCACTCCGCACAAGACAGTGCTCAGCATGGAATAGCTGATCAGAGATATCGCCGCATCCGTGATTTGGTGTTGTTGATAATGGGCACTGCCGAGCACAGCGAAATAAGTCAGAATAACCAATATCGTCCCTGCGAGACTAGCGGATGCCCCTGAAACCGATCCCATGATAAGGGGGATCAAAACCAGCGTGGTGAGGGCAATCTGTGCCGGATCGCCATAATAAAGTGGGCCATGCGCGATCACAGTGAGAACCCAGAGACCGAAGGCAATCCCGATCGTTCTCTCAGCCTTAAACAATCTCAACGCGGCATAAAACGCCGTCGAGGCGCCGACCAAGACGCCCGCCCAAAGCAGCATCTGTTCTTCATGAAAGACGCTTTGTTCCGTGTTGCCGGTAAACACGAGCAAAGGGGTGATTGTGGCGAGGAGCAAGAACAGGATCCGCATCCGTCGCCGTCGCGCCTCCTCTGGCGTTGTCGATGCGCCGGACGCTGAATCGATGAAACGTGTAATCCATCCGAACCCGTCGGGGGTCGTGTCGATTGTCGCATCATTCTCCATAAACCCACCCATCCGGCGATATTCGCTACACCTTTCCGCGCAAATCTTAGGACTTGCACGGACATTTTTCCCCGTCCGGATGTGGATGTAGCGTAAATAGACTTCGATATAGAAAATCAGATCGAGCGAATTTGAACGAAAATCTTGACCCCGGTCGAAACCGGATAATCAAGACGGAATGACCGAGACATAGCGACTGTGTTTTCGGGACAAAAGCTGAGACAGAACGACTGGAAGGCCTGCTCAATTGATAAGCGGTCGTCCGGTTTCAAAGGTTTTTTATTCAGAACTATTTGAATTTATCGCCCGGCGGGTATGTTCATTGTGAGAAACGAGGAGTTAGCCACCATGTTGAAATCACCCATCCATGCTGCCGGAATTCTGTCGCTACTGATACTTGCCGGGTGCGGAGGTGGGGAACCGGCGGATCCGAATGCGGGCAGCGAAGTCCTGGCCAATGGCCTGACGGTCAAAGCCCAGATCGAGGCGCGTCAGGATGGCTACAAAACCCTTGGCCGCAACTTCAAGACGATCAATGATCAGTTGAAAACGGATGCGCCAGATCTTGCTGCCATCCAAGGCGCAGCAGCGACAATGGTCGAGGCGTCTGCCAATATGGCGGATTGGTATCCCGAGGGCACTGGTCCTGAGAGCGGTGTGGAGACCGAGGCATTGGCCGCGATTTGGGAAGAGCCAGAGGATTTTGCGACCAAGATCTCCGATTTCGATGGCGCATTGGCGTCGCTTAATACGACAACCGCGTCTGGAGATTTTGAAGCGATTGCTGCGGCGGTCAAAGCGACCGGCGCGACGTGCGGAGCGTGCCACGATAAATTCCGTCTCGACGATTAAGGCGCATGTCGGCTGAAACGGGCCGCGTCCAGGTCTGGGACTGGACCATCAGAGTGTTCCACTGGTCACTGGTTATCGCCGTGATCGGGATGTGGTGGACGGCTGAGCAAGGTTACATGGCATGGCACAAATGGCTCGGCGCTGGCTTGGTCGGACTGCTCACATATCGATTGATCTGGGGCATGATCGGTCCGAAAACGGCGCGGCTTGGACGATTGGTCACCAATCTCGGCCAAATCGTGCCGTACCTCAGCGCGTTGCGTCGAGGAGAACACAAGAAAGCGTTTGGACATAACCCGCTTGGCGGCCTCAGCGTTCTGGCCTTGCTGGGCTTGCTCATCCTGCAAACGATGACGGGCCTGTTTGCGATTGATGTGAATGGACTGGCATCTGGCTGGTTTGGCCACACCATTTCATTTGAACTCGGTCGGTCTGTGGCCGACCTGCATGAGCTGAGTTTCGACGTGCTCGCGATCCTGAACGGCGTGCATGTGCTGGCAATCCTCGCCTATTGGGTCTTGTTACGGGCCAATCTGACCGAGGCGATGATCACGGGAACTCAAGCGCGCGATGATTTCGATGACAGCGTGCAGTCGATGACCGCGCCGATTACCCGGATCAGCGTGGCCTTAACGATCGCCGTCATGGCGGCCTGTGCCGTGATCTGGTTCGGGCGATAGCGGTCTAGGAGCGACGGGCTTTGAAGGCCGCCATTTGCTCGGGTGTGGCCTCGCCCTGATATTTGTCTTTCCACTCAGCGTAAGGCATGCCGTATACGCGTTCGCGCGCGGCATCCTTAGAGATTTCGATTCCGTCAGCCTCAGCTGCTTCGCGATACCAGTCGCCAAGACAATTGCGACAGAAATCCGCGAGGATCATGAGCTCGATATTTTGCACATCCTTGCGCTTGTCCAAATGCGAGAGCAGACGCCGAAACGCGGCAGCATCGAGTTTGTCTTGCTGTTCAGGGGTGAGGTCAGCCACGCTTATTCTCCGATGGTCCTGACGTCTGCCTCTATCACAAGCGTCATCGGCTCACCATCCGCATCAAAGTTGAGCGTGATGTCCACGGTCTCACCGCCGACCACGTCTTCGCCGACATTGAACATCATGAAATGGTCGCTCCCGCGCTTAAGCTCGAGGGTTTCACCATCGCCAATGTCAAAACCCTCGACCTGGCGCATCTGCATCTTGCCATCGACCATGGCCATCGTGTGCAGCTCGATGGTCTCGATGCTGGTCGACGAAGCGCTGGTCAGGGTCACATCGCCGCCATCGACGCTCAGCGTGACACCGCCCATGGTCAAGTCACGTCCACCGATCGGTTCCATGACGAAGGCATCGGTATAAGAGAGTACTGGACCGCTCTCTGATGCAGGCGGGGTTGGCGCGTCTGCCGGTGAACAGGCAGCAGCGAGGCCGAGCAATGCGGCGCTGATGAAAAGACGAGGCATGAGCGCTCCTGATTAAAATCGATCGCTGAGATATAACAGCCGGTTAAACCTGCCAGAAGCCCACAACGCGTCGCACCTCTTCAATGATCGGCTCGGCAACAGCATTCGCTTTGTCGGCGCCCTTGGCGAGCGCGGCATCAATCTCAGCCGGATCATCCAATAGGCGGCGCATTTCAAGCGTGATCGGCGACAGTTTCTCGACCGCGAGATCGGCCAAGGCGGGTTTGAACGTGCCAAAGCCTTTGCCGCCATATTCTGCCAGAACTTGCTCATCGCTGAGGCTGGCCAAGGCGGCATAGATGCCGACCAGATTGGCGATTTCCGGACGCTCTGCCATTTGCTCAACCGTTTCCGGCATATCGCCTAACGTATCGGTTTTGGCCTTCTTGATCTTCTTGGCGATTGTGTCGCTATCATCGATCAGATTGATCCGGGAGGTTTCAGCCGGGTCGGATTTCGACATTTTCTTGGTCCCGTCCTTGAGGCTCATGATCCGGGCACCAGGACCTTCGATCAGACCTTCTGGCAGCGGAAAGAAGCCAGGCACGTCATATTGCTGGTTGAACCGCGCGGCGATATTGCGGCTGAGTTCAAGGTGTTGGCGCTGATCCTCGCCGACCGGCACATGCGTGGCCTTATAGGCGAGAATGTCGGCCGCTTGCAGCACTGGATAATCGAACAGGCCGACACTGGCGCGTTCGGAATCCTTGCCGGTCTTGTCCTTGAACTGTGTCATCTTCTCGAGCCAGCCCATGCGGGCGACACAATTGAAGATCCAGGTCAGCTCTGTGTGCGCGCGCACAGAAGATTGCACAAAGATGGTCGAGGTGTCTGGGTTTAAGCCCGCAGCCAGCATCGCCGCTGCGATCTGTCGGGTTTGGTCGGCGAGCGCGCCTTTCGGTTGCGGCACCGTGATCGCGTGTAAGTCGACGACGCAATAGATGCCTTCCCAGCCAGCGTCCTGCAGGTCTGCGAATTTCTTCAATGCACCAAGATAATTGCCAAGGTGCAAGCTTCCTGTCGGCTGGATGCCGGAGAAGATACGTTGCGGGCCGGAATAGGATACTTGCTCAGTCATGGCAGCGGGGTTTAGCGGTTTTTAGGCCCGTGGCTAGAGGGAAATCACGCCGCATTTCGGCGCGCCAGACCTTTCAGATCACTGATCCGAATGGCGCCGAACAGGATCGCGGCGATGCCATACGCCACCCCGCCCATTGCAATAAAGGCGAGCACTTCGACAAATTTGCCATAGGGTAGCCAGGTCTGGATCAGGGCGCGGTGCCCGAGCAGGTAAACCAGGACACCGCCCATGGCGATACTGGCCAGGCTGACCGAGAATAGCCGCGACAACAATCGCGGCCCCGGACGATACCAGTTGCGGGACTGGAGGCCAAAGAACAGCAAGCCGGCATTCAGCCAGGCGGCAACACTGGTGGCCATGGCAAGCCCTGGGAACCCGGCCCAGCCTTGCGCGCGGAACCAGAAAAACAGGCTTGCGCCGAGCACGGTGTTCAGCGCCACCGTGAACAGGACGAACCGCATCGGCGTCTTGGTGTCTTCGCGCGCGAAATAGCCAGGGGCCAAGACTTTGATCAGGACAAAAGCCGGTACGCCCCAGCCATAATGGACCAGTGCCAATCCTGCTTGCTGCGCGTCGTTCACGGTAAACGCGCCGCGTGCATAAAGTCCTTCGATGAGATAGGCGGGCGCGACCATCAGCGCGATCGCGGCGGGCAGGGTCAGGGCCATAGCGAGCCCGATGCCGTCATCCATCAATCCATTTGCAGATTTGGAATCATCAGAGCGAGCGGCCCGAGCGAGGCGTGGCAGGATCGCCACCCCGACGGCAACCCCGACAATGCCAAGTGGCAACTGATACAATCGGTCGGCATAGAAGAGCCAGGACTTCGCGCCCTCCTCAAAGCTTGCGAGCGCTTGGCTCACCAGGATGTTGATTTGGGTCCCGCTCGCTGCGATGGTGCCGGGAATGGCGAGTGCGATGACCTTTTTGACGGCCGGCGTGAGCTTCGGCCAGCCGAGCGAGAGCGAGACCTTTTGCCGGCGTACGCCCCACCATAACAAAGCCGCCTGGGCGACGCCGGCGAGGGACACGGCAATCGAGGCGAGAAACGCTGTGTTGCGCTGATCATCGCCAAGCAAAGCCGCGGAGATCAAGAACAGGTTCAAAAGGGTTGGGGCGCCCGCGGACAACACAAACCGTCCAGCTGAATTCAGCACGCCAGACAGCAGTGCTGCTAAGGCCATACAGGCCAAATAGGGCATGGTGATTTGGGTTAGCAGGATGGCAAGTTGGAAACTCTCGCTGCTCTCTTCATAGCCGCCATGAATGATTTTCATGATCCACGGCATGGCGAATTGCGCGATGATCACTAATGCGGCCGTTGCCGCAAATAGACCGCGCATGGTTTGCTTCGCCACTTCAGCCGCAGCCTCCGGACCTTCGGCCTCAAGTGTGCGGGCATAGGCCGGCACAAAAGCCTGGGCAAAGGCACCTTCGGCAAAGATGCGCCGGAATAGGTTTGGAAACATTAGCGCCGTGACAAAGGCATCGCCGATCGGGCCCGCACCGACTTTGGCCGCGATCAAAATGTCCCGCACAAAGCCCAGAATCCGGCTGCCAAAAGTCAGCGAGGATTGGGTCAGCGTATTGCGCAGGAGACTCATGCAGCGCCTTTGCGGTTAGAAACTATCGGCCGCGCTGGCCCGCTTCAGTTTGCGCGCCGGGGTGCTTGGCCCATCGGGTTCTTCGCGACCAAGCGCGGCGAGGAGTTGATCGCGCAGTGACGATTTCATGTCCTCATCAAAGCCGTCCGGCAATTTGACGTAGAAGGCGTCAAAGACCCGTTCGCCATACGATCCGACATGGGCTGAAACGATCGAAATCCCGGCCTCCGCCAACACCGTACTGACATCGCTGAGCAGGCCGGGTCGGTCACGGCCGGAGACATCAATCACTGTATAGGATTGCGACGCATCATCAGAAATCGTGACGCGCGGTTGCACGATAAAGGCCGCCTTGCGTTGATTTTGGCGCAGGCTTGGAGCGGTGATTTCCTGGCCTTCATCAATCGCTTTCAATACGGTTTTCTCGAGCCGATCGAGGCGATTTCGATCACCCATGGCGAATGGTTTGCCATCGCCATCCTCAAGCACGAAGACGTCAATGATCCGCCCTGAGGGGCCGGTGAAGACCTGAGCTGCCACGGTATGCGCGCCGAGCGCCCCAATCGCCCGGGTCATGCGCGCGAACAGGCCCACCCGGTCCGGAGCAGAAACGAAGAGGACCGTGCGCTGATCGCCCTCATTATTGGCGCGGATGATGATTTCGTCGCGATCAGATAAGAGTTTCGCATGATCGATCAGGGTCTCGGTATCGAAACCTGTCCAATAGGCCTCGTCCATTTCCAGCATCACGTGCGGCAAGGCCCCGGTCTGGTCCATCACCAGTTCGCGATTGGCTTCTGCGCGGGCTTTCAGCTCAGCCGTCACAGTCGCTTCATCGGTGCGACCACCGCGCAATGCGGCTTCGGTATTGTGATACAGATCCCCGAGCAATTGACCTTTCCAGGTGTTCCAGACATTCGGGCCGACCGCGCGAATATCCGCCACTGTGAGGATATAGAGCAGGCGCAAATGTTCCAGATCCATAACCTTCTCGGAAAATTTCACGATGGTGCGTGGATCCGCTATGTCGCGCTTTTGCGCGGTTTCACTCATTTCCAGATGATTGCCGACGAGCCAGGCCACGAGTTCGGTCTCGGCCTCATCGAGCCCGAGCCGTTTACAGGCGCGGCGCGCGGTTTTCATGCCTTCGATTTGCTGGTCGCCCAAGCCTTTGCCGGTATCGTGGAGCAGCATGGCGAGATACAGCGCGCGGCGGTTTTCGATCTTTTCATACAGCTGTTTGGCGAGCGTGAAGCCATCCTCACCCTTATCCATCCGCGAAATATGCTCCATCGCGCGGATTGTGTGCTCGTCCACTGTATAATGGTGATACATATTGAACTGGGTTTGCGCGACGATGCCGCCAAATTCGGGCAGGAAACGGCCAAGCACACCAGCCTCATTCATGCGATTGAGGGTCAGGCCAAGGTTCCGGCTGCCAAGCAGAATATCAAGAAAGACCGCAACCATTTTCGGATCCGTGCGGGTTTTCGCGTTGATGGTCTTGCAGTTCCGGGTCACCAAAGACAGGGCATCCGGGTGGACGTCGACGCCTTCGCGATCCGCGATCTGGAACAATTGTAAGAGCGCCACAGGATTCTTGAGCGGTGTGTCTTCCTCACAGAACCGAACGCGGTTGCCGACCAATTGAAAATTGGGATCGGACAGTTGTTTCGTCGTCGCCGCGCCGGGCAGGAAACGTCGCCAGCCTTCAGGTTTTGCTTTCTGGCTGGCCTCGAGTTTTGCTGCCAAGATCCGGGTCAGCCCGCCGACGTCTTTCGCCGCCAGGAAATAGCGTTTCATGAAGCGCTCGACGCCGAGTTGCTCGCCGCGATCCTGATACCCCATACGGGCCGCGATTTCAGGCTGCAGGTCGAAGCTCAGGCGCTCTTCGGGCCGCCCGGTAATATAATGCAAGTGGCACCGCACCGTCCAAAGGAAGCGCGCGGCGCGCATGAAGAGATGGTATTCCTGCTTCGTGAACACCTTGGTGGTCATCACATCTTCCAGCGTGCGGGTGCTGGTCGGATGCATATGTTTCACGATCCAGTACAGCGTCTGCAGGTCGCGCAAGCCGCCTTTGCTTTCCTTGACGTTCGGTTCGACCAGGTAGCGCGCATCGCCCTGCCGCGCATGTCGATTGTCGCGCTCTTCCAGTTTGTCAGCAATGAATTGCGCATCCTGGCCGATAACCGCCTGTCGATTGAACAGAGCGGCCGTTTCGTCGGCCAGGTCCTGATCGCCAAACAGGTAACGCGCATCGAGCAAGCTGGTTTTGATCGTCACATCTTCTTTGGCGAGGCGGACACATTCTTGCGGCGTCCGAAAGGCGTGGCCGACTTTCAGGCCCATATCCCACATCGCGTAGAGCATGTATTCGATCACGCTTTCGGCATGCGGGCTCGCCTTGTAAGCGCGGATGAAGAGCAAATCGATATCAGACGAGGGCGCGAGAACGGACCGGCCATACCCCCCGGTCGCGAACACGGCCAACCGCTCCCCTTCTGTCGGGTTTCGGGCGCGGAATACGTGGGTGGTGGTAAAATCATAAAGCGCGTGCAGCACTTCATCCTGGACCGCCGATAAGAGCCGGGCCGTGTCGAGGCCATCGGCGCCTTGTTGCAGGCGTTCCTGCGCGATCAGTCGGCCGCGAAACATGGCGCCGTGAAGGATATCCAGCGCTTCCTTGCGAATGGCTTTTTCGTCGCCCTCATGATCCAGCGCCGCCGCGGTTAGTTTCACTCGCAGCGCGCGACCATCAATAATCGAACTTAGGCGCCACTTGCCTGGCGCGCGGCCGGTCGGCGTACGTTTTTCAACGAGTTCGATTTCTTTCGACATGCCCGCCCGTTTAGCCTGTTTTGAGACACTCTGGCTAGCTTTATCGCACCTCAAACTGCGGAGCGGCGAAGGGAGATGAGCGCCTGATCAAGGATGCCTTGGCTGGCCGAGCAGACCAATTGCCCGCCCGGCTTGGCCGGGTTGCCGCGCCAATCGCAGGCCAACCCCCCAGCGCCGCGAATGACAGGGATCAAAGCTGCTGCATCATAGGGGGCAAGGCCGGTCTCGGCGACGAGGTCAATCGTTCCCCCGGCAAGCCGCGCATAGGCATAGGCATCGAGGCCATAGCGCACGATCCGTGCCGTATGTCGCAAATGTGTCCACGCCCCTTGCTCCGGGGGCGTCATGATGAACGGGTCGGTGGTTGAAATCACAGCCTCACGCAAATCTTCACAGTGAGAGACCCGAAGGGTTGTTTCGCCAGTTTCGGTTCTAAGGCGCGTTCCGTCCGGGCCTCCCAGATAGCGTTCGTTTAGAACTGGCTGATCAATGACGCCGAAGATGGCATCGCCGGCAGGATCAACGAGCCCGATCAGGGTCGTCCAGGTCGGCAGGCCAGCGACAAAGGCGCGGGTGCCATCAATCGGATCGATCACCCAGGTCCAACCCGTGGTGCCGTCTTGCTGGCCAAACTCTTCGCCGTGGATTGCATCGTTTGGGCGGCATTCTGCCAAGACATCCCGCATCGCCTGTTCCGCCGCACGATCGGCAATGGTGACCGGATCGAACGCCCCATCAGGCTGTTTGTTTTCAATATCATCGAGAGCTCGAAAGTGCGGCATGATCGCCGCACGCGCAGCGTCGGCCATCGCATCTGCGACGGCCGCTGCATCAAAATCCAAGGGAGTCGTCATTCGCCGCGCTTAGCCGCGCGGTGATGGTCGGGTCAAGCCGCGCCCGTATCTGAAGTTTCAGATTCCAGGGCTTTTGCCAATTCGAGCAGGCGTCGACGAGGACGCTCGCCCAGTCGATAATAAGCCCGAACCAGCTCGAGTGTTTCTTTCTGGCTCAGAATATCAGCATCGAGGCGCTCGGCATCATTCGCCGCCGTGCCCTGCAAGCCGTCAAGTTCAAGCCCATCAAAAAAGTATTGAACTGATACATTTAGCGCTCTTGATAAGTCATAGAGCCGCGACGCTGTCACGCGATTGGCGCCGCATTCATATTTTTGGATCTGCTGAAATCGCACGCCGACCATGCCAGCGAGATCCTGTTGAGTCATGCCCAATAGGCGTCGTCGCCGCCGCAAACGCTTCCCTACGTGCAGATCTGTGTTGTCCGTCATACCGTACTCCCGGCTGATCGGAGCCCCCTATAGAGTCCCGAAAGTGGATGATGCGGAAAACAACAGCAAGTTGCGTGCCGGAATTGAAAAACCTGAATTATCTCTGACATTTACTCTACTGTAGCGACCATTGCAGTGTCAGTCTGTATCCCTCTCCCGCAACGGAGTTATGCGGCAGCGCAGCGTACAGGGGGTTGAATTTTGTGCGGCGCACAATATTTTGAAACTTAGCACTGCGGTGCTGACGCCTTCTGGCGTTTCCTCCCTTACCTATTTCAGCCGCGCCTCGAGCGCGGCTTTTTTTTACTCGTTTTCTACGATGGCGAATTGCAGGATCTGATTGATCAATTGGTCAATCTGGCTGCGGGTGCGCTCGAATCCGTGTGATTTAAGCACGTCGAGCTCATTCATGTACAGAGACCGATTGAGTTCAATTTGAAGCACATGGACGCCACGACGTGGGCGACCATAGCGACGGGTCGTATAGCCTCCCGCATAGGGGGCATTTCGAGTGACGCTCAAGCCCTCTCGGCGGAAATGTCGTTCGACCAGAGAGGTCAGCTTGGCCGAGCAGCTCGACCCGAATCGGTCGCCGAGCACGATGTCCGGCAAATTGGAGCGTCCGGGCTGGCGCGATGGCATTGAATGACAGTCGATCACGAAAATGTCCGACCAATCGGGTTTCAACGCGTCGATTTCTTGCTGAAGCACCTCATGATAGCGATCGTGCACGGCTTCCAGGCGGAACTGGCCGTCCTCCCGAGATATGGGTTGGGTATAGATATCGCGTCCACTTGCTCCGACGCGCGGCAGGCAACCAAGGCCGGCTTTGACCCGCGCGCTGGGCATCCCGGCCATGCGCGGCAAACCATTGTGAAACATGCTCGCGTCCAGCTCTCGCGCGTCGCGGTTCAAATCCACAAATCCGCGGGCATAAGTCGCCGATAGGAGAATTCCGCCCTGATCCGATGCTGACGCGTAGAGTTCATCGACAAATGCATCTTCGGTGCGCTGCAGATCCGACAAGGGCACCGACAAAAGTTCCCGCATTGATTGCGGATAGACCTGCCCGCTATGGGGTGAAGCGAAGATGACGGGGGCTACGACCCGTTCAGAACGGCTGAGTGTATACGCATCGGGCCACGATTCCTGAGTTCTGGTGTGGGGGTCGAACGCGGTTTGCATAACGTCAAGGTCGGTGATCCTGGGACAAGGTCAAGGAGAAAATACGTGCGATCCTGTCAAACCGCTTGATCTGCAAGGAAACGATCCCTTTTCAAGCTGAAAACTCGCAGCATATTCACGGAGGGTTTACTGTATTGACGCCATTGTGGCATGGCTAAGTTTCTGGGACGGATGGTCATGAGCAAAATCCTGCTAGCAGAAGATGATGAAGCGATGCGCACCTTTCTCAGTGCCTCGCTGCGCCGTGCCGGTCATGATGTTCAGGACTATGAAGATGGCGAAGGCGCTTTAGAGGCGCTCGAGCGCGAAGTGTTTGATCTATTGCTTACCGACATTGTGATGCCAGGCATCGATGGGATCGAGCTTGCCCGCCGCGGCGCCGAACTCGATCCGGCCATGAAAATCGTATTTATTACTGGCTTCGCAGCCGTTGCTCTGTCAGGCAGCTCGCCCACACCGGCCGGTGCGAAAGTCCTGTCGAAACCCTTCCATCTGCGCGAACTTGTCGATGAAGTCGAACGGGTGATGGCGGCCTGATATTGGTTGCAGTTCAGGCTTGACTTGGCGCCTCCAAAAAGCGAAGACGCGTCCTTCAAAACCGGTTGGTCGATTAGCTCAGTGGTAGAGCACTGCATTGACATTGCAGGGGTCACTAGTTCGAACCTAGTATCGACCACCATTTTTCTCTCAAAAAAAGCCAGTGCCGCGCGTGCCGCTTCACCGATCTTTGAAATCTTTTCAGATGAGATGCTGAGATAATCACACATCGGTTCTGACCCGCTATAGGCTCCCAACCCGTCACCCAAGGCGGCGATTGCAGGAGCCTCTTTTATGCCGAAAATAGTCTGGAAGTGGGGGCCCGCCCTGGGCTTTTTCCTGATCGTTCTCGGCTTTGCTCTGCGTTTTCATTATCAGGCACCCTTTCACGATCATTGGGATATTGTTCCGCTCTATGCCGCTTGGCAGAATAAGGAACTCGCATTCCGCGATCTATTTGCCTTGCACGGCAATCATTGGCATGCCTCCGGCTATCTCGTGCAATTGGCGCTGAGCCCCTGGACGAAAATGGCGCATTGGGCCGAAGTGCTGGCCTCTGTAAGTATTGCCGGCCTTGGTTTCGTCGCGCTTGCGCGTTTGATTGACCGCGCTGGAAAACGTCTCGACTTGTCCCAAGCAACGGCCTGGGCGATGGGCCTGGCGGCCTTTCTCTTCTTCTCTCTGGACCAGGCTGCGAACTGGCTTTGGGGCTGGCAGGTGGCGGTGTTCATATCGCTGGCTGGCGCGCTATGGACGATTGAGCGCTTAACTCATGAAGTGCCAAGCGTCCGCAATACGCTGTTGGCCGCCAGCGCTGCGGCGCTGGCGATTTATGCTTTTGGCACCAGCTGGGTGTTGCTGCCGATCGGGTTTGTCTTGTTGTTTGCTCAGGGGGCAGGGCGGTCACTGACCGGGTGGGCCTGTCTTGGCCTGTGGTCGATCCTGAGCATGCTGCTGTTTTGGCACTTCAGTCTTGCGATGAATGCGCCAGCAGCGGCTTATTCTGCGGCGGGGATGCCCGCTTTGGATCGAGTCGAAACCTGGCTTGGCCTGGCCCATTATACGATCAATTTCACAGCATCGCCGGTGGTCCGGTTTGCGCGAGACAGCGCTGAATTGGGGGCGGCGCTGGGTCTTGGCCTGTCGATCTGGGCTGTGTGGACCTTGCGCAAATCATCGCGGCCGGAGGTTTGGCGCGCGATCCTGCCATTCCTGGCCCTCGCCGCATACTCATTTGGCGCTGGATTATTGACGGCGTTCGGACGCTGGGCCGTGTTTGGTGTAAACCAAGCCTTTGTCAGTCGATACATCTCCTTCGGGACCTTGTTCTGGATCGCCGTTTTTGTCCTGGCCGTGTTTGCGATTGCGAAAACCCAACCGCGCACACCCCGGGCGGCGTATGCAATGCTCGGCCTGTTTGTGCTACTTAAGCTCGGCAACATTCCGAGTGTCGTGCAGAAAAGCGTCGCGATTTCAAATGATGTGTCTGAAGCCGCGCATGCCCTCAGGGTAAGCTATCCGGAGACCGACCCGGCAACTTATCAGGTCTTGCACCAAATCGGACAGCCGATTGATTCCCACCTCTCTGTTCTTGCTGCGCATCGGGCGAGCCTGTTCGCGGAACCAGTTGATCAAGGTCATCCTGCGCACGTCGACATCCAGGAGTCGAACTGATGCGCGTTGAGTCTCTGTCTGTGGTGATCCCCTGTTTCAACGAGGCTGAGAATATTGCGGCGCTGTTCGATCGGTTGGTCCCGGTCCTCGAAACGGTCGCCGAAAATTGGGCCGTGCTTTGTGTCGATGATGGCAGCGTCGACGAGACGCTTGCTCGATTGCAGGCTTTGCGTCGCCAGCATCCTGGTATTCGCGTGATCAAACTCTCTCGGAATTTTGGCAAAGAAGCCGCCATATCGGCCGGGCTCGCCCATGCGCTGGGGGCGCATGTCCTGATCATGGATGGTGATCTCCAGCACCCGCCCGAGCTCATTCCTGACATGCTCAAGCGACAGCGCGAAGGCGCGGATATCGTCTATGGCTTACGCCGGTCGCGCAACACGGAGAGTTTTTTACGCGGTGCCCTTTCGAGGCTTTATTACGGTCTGTTCTCGCGCCTGTCTGATGTCCCTATGGCCCCTGAAGCGAGTGATTTTCGTTTGATGTCAGGTCGCGTTGTCGCGGCCCTGAACGCTTTGCCGGAAAAGACGCGCTTCATGAAAGGATTGTATGCCTGGGTCGGGTTTTCGCACGAGCCTTGCCTGTACGAAGTTGCGCCGCGCCGGTCCGGGGCCAGCAAATGGTCGCTGCGGCGCCTGTGCGGATATGCCTGGAACGGGATTGTGTCATTCAGCGTCGTGCCGCTGCGTTTCTGGACCGTGATTGGAAGTGGGATTGCCGCGCTGTCGCTATTCTACGCCGGCTGGATCGGCCTCACCACCTTG
Organism: Hyphomonadaceae bacterium; assembly: GCA_024743315.1. Taxonomy (GTDB): domain Bacteria; phylum Pseudomonadota; class Alphaproteobacteria; order Caulobacterales; family Hyphomonadaceae; genus Henriciella. The sequence continues at coordinate 229,141 of JANSWU010000001.1, read as the reverse complement.
GTCTTCGGGCGCGAGGTGCCTGGCTATGCTACACTCGCGGTGGCAATTTTCTTCCTGGGCGGGCTACAACTGCTTAGTATCGGCGTACTGGGCGAGTATATCGCGCGGATATTCACCGAGACCAAGAACCGCCCCTTATTCATTATTGAAGAGACACACGGTTTTAACGATGGCTCGGACTGATCAGCCGTCTCTGTTCTGGACCTTGGTGCGTTTTGGTCTGGTCGGCTGTGTCGCGACAGGGGTGCATGCTGGGATATTGGCCGGAGGAGTCGAGGCCCTGAATATGCGGCCTTCATACGCGACCGTGCTTGGCTTTCTGGTCGCGTTTTCTGTCTCCTATGTTGGCCATTTCTATTTCACGTTCCGATCACGTCAGCCGCATCATCGTGCCTTTGTCAGCTTCATCTTGGTCGCCGGATCGGGTGCATTCATGAATTGGGCGATATTCGTGGTGGTCCATGATTGGCTGAAGCTCAATTACTGGCTCGCTTTTCTGGCCGTACTCCTGCTCGTACCGGCAATCGTGTTCGCAGCCTCGCAGGCTTTTGTGTTCAAGCCGGATGAGCCCTAATTGCCGAACGGTTGTGGCCGGGTCGCGGCGCCGGGCAGGGCCGCCAGTTCCTGTGCCTGCTCGACCCAGCGATCTCGCGTGATCCGGCCCTGATAGCCTGGCAAAAGGGCATCGACATTGGCCACATCGTCATCGCTCCATTCGGCAATCTGCCAGTAATAGAAGACCCCGGTATCATTCAGCAATTGCCGCAGCATCGGACCAATGCCGCGGATCTTTTCGAGATTGTCCGCTTGCCCAAATCCTGGCTCCAGGAGCAGATTGCTGGCCGTGCCCTCGGTGCGGATCATGTTGATCGGATCCAAAGGCGCGTCTGGTGTGCGCAGCGTAGACGGGGCGCTGAACGCATAATCTTTTGGCGGTTCGCGATAGGGGTCACGCTGCGGCGACGGCGGCATCTCGACATTCTGTTCGAGCCGGGAGCGCAGCATGTGATGCGTCGCGGCCAAGCCATATTCGATTGAGGTTAGTCGGTTTTCGACGCCGACAAAATCGACGCGGCCTTCGATCGACCGGATGGCATTGTTCAGGCTGGCCACATCCCGTTCGCGCAGGTTAAATACCATTTGTTGCAGGCGGGCGAGATTTTGCTCGAGCGGTTCGAGACTTGCCACCGTCGGCATTGAACTGCGTAAGGCAGCAACATCCCCAACCGTGCGATCCAGTTTGGCGTCCACGCCGGTCAAGTCGACGCGCCGGTCGATAGCGGTCAGCAGGCCGCCGATCTGGTCCATCCGCTGTTTGATCGCCACAATCGTATCGTCAAATCCGAGGAGTTTCTGATCAAGCGCGGCGAGCGCGCGATGATTGCCAGCATTGGCTGTGGCGCCCGGCGTGATCTCATCGAGCTTTTCGCCAATTGGCCGCATCAGAGTCTGGGTTCGCGCCACTTGCTCTTCGATCGCCTGTAAGCGATCTTCGAGGCGCCGGCTCAGGCCGTCAGTCTCCGGGGATTTCGCTGCCAGCGATTGAAGATTTCGCTGTATCGGTTGCAATGTATCGTCCGACAGGCTGGCAAAGCGTTGCTCAAGCCGTGCGATTTCAGATTTGATGGCAACGCCCTGGGTCTCGGACAGGTCACTTGTCTGTTTCGACAGAGTCGCGATTTGCGGTGGCAAGGCCGTGAGCTGTTCAACTTGTTCCTGCAAGGCGTTGAGACGGGTCAGAATTGGATCAAGATCCAGGTCTCCGGTGTCATTGAGCGCATCGTGGAGATGTCCAAAGGAATTGCTGACCGTGTCGGAAAGGCTCGTTTCAAGCGCATCCAGCCGCGCTGTCATGGCGTCGAACCGTTCTTGTTCGAGCGCACCGTTTTGAGTGTCGGGCAGGTCATTGGCCAATCCGAGGATCTGAGCTTCCAGCGGCGATAAGTCGGTATTCTCGAGCCGGTCGATCTTGGCGGCAAGGTCGGTAAGCCGGGCCTCCAGGTCCGATCGCTCCATTAAATCCGGCGGCGCTTTCGATTCCTTGAGCAGGCTGGAATAGGATTCCGTCACATCGTCATAGCGCCCGCGCAGCCACCAATAGGCAAGTCCGGCCCCGCACAGCGCCGCCAGCGCCAGCAAGAACAATATTTGAAGCCAAAGATACCACATGGTCTCACCTTCCCTCGAGAAGCCTTTTCTCTACTCCTGTGGATCGCTAAGCGATCTCACATTGAACTCAATCCGCCGGTTTTGTTCGCGTCCCTGCGGCGTGTCATTGTCGGCGACTGGACGGTCCTCGCCATAGCCCTCTGCGGCCAACAAATCCGCCGACACACCCCGAATGACAAGTGCATCGCGGACAGCAGATGCGCGGTCCAGGCTGAGGCGAGCATTCAGCTCTGCAGACCCCGTTGAGTCGGTATGACCTTCGATCACGATGTCCAGATCACAGCCTTGAATCGCACGCGCCAATTGGTCCAGCAGGCCGGAACTCGCCGGCGCAATGCGGGCACTGCCGGAGGCAAATTCGATCTTGGACTCGGTCAGCAAGTCTTTCAGGGATTGGTCACAGGCGGCCACTCGTTCACGCTCGGCAGCGATGATCGTCTCAGGGTCAGATGGAGCAGGATCAGCTGGAACAGGGTCAGGTGCGTCCTCTGGCGTGGCTGCGATCACTGTGTCAGCGACGGCCTCGCCGGCAATCACCGTGCGATCGATGACCCGCGTCACCGGGCGCGCCGGTCCAAACAAGGTCGGCGCGCGGGCCGATCGCACCAGCTCAACAGCGGCCGCCGCGCGCTCGGCACTCGGGGCGTCGCCCGATAGCGTAATCCATTGTCCTGAGGCGGAAACCTCAGCCCAGCCATGGCCGCCTTGCCGCAAGGAGGTTAGCGCCGCTTGCTCGGCATTGTCTTCAATCCAGAGCGACGCAAACGGCAATAGCGCGAACAGGCTTAGCAGCAGCAAAGCCGCGGCGGGAATCAGGCCAAAGGGATAGAAGGCGACGCCACCGCTATGATTGCGCCGTACATATCGACGCGTGTGTTCCACACGCTCCGTTTGCGTTTTCTGATCACGCTCAGACACCGCCATCCCCTTTTACTCCCTGCACCTAACCATTCAGAACGGTCTAGGTCCATGATTGTCCGGCATTTTTTGGTGACACTTCGGATCGGGATGGGGTGGTGCCGCGTATAGGACTTGAACCTACGACCCCCGCATTACGAATGCGATGCTCTACCAGCTGAGCTAACGCGGCTTACCGTTTCAGGCGCGTCGACATAGCGAAACTGAGTGATTTCGGCAAGCTCAATGCGCACGGAGATCAGTCCTCGCTGGGCACATAATCCAATGGCGGCGTGACGATTTCGGTGCGCGGCGGTTTTGGGGCGCCAGCATTGCCCGAAGGCGCCGGCAGGGCGACCGGGCGGCTGGCATCAAGCTCGCGTTCCGACGTCTCATAGCGTGGGTGAACCAAGTTGCCTGCGTCGCCGAACGCATAGACCAGTCGGGCCCAGTCGCGCGGTGCGTATTGGAACGCCCCGCCGCGCGGATCGATGTCCGACCATTCCGGCTCGCGCGCCGCAGTGACCGCCATGCGCCCCCAACGTTCGGCTTCGGTCAGGTCGCCATAGCCGCGCAGGGCTTTTTCAAGCAGAAGGCAAAGGCGCGCCGTCGGCTTTTCCTCAACCAGCAGGGCCAGTGCCTTGACGGCATTGAGCCAGTCCCGGCCCTCCATCGCCAATTCCGCGCCGAGGATGCGGCTCTCACGATGATCCGGATTGGCCGCGATCAGGCTACGCAGCCGGTCTTCAATCACTTTTGGCGTGGCGCTTGTATCAAGCCGGCGTACCAATTGTACCAGGGCGGGATGTGGCCGAGCTTTCCAGCCAAGCTCCAGCACGCCATGCGCTGCCTTGATCTTTTGGTCGATCATCAATTGGCGCGCCCCATGCCAGGCGGCGGGCGGAAAAGAGGGCGCGGAGCGGATGGCTTCAGCGAGCAGGCGCTGGGCCTCCTTGCGTTCACTGTGTTGCAAAGCAGCGGCGCGGGCGGTGTAGAGGACAGCGCGGCGGCGCCGGAGGGGTTCGCCACCAATCTGGGCGCGCTTCTCGCCGATGGCGAGGGTCTGCAGCGCGGATTGCCAATCACCAGCGGCGACCTGGCTGTCGAACAGCGAATTGAAGGGCCAATCGGCGCCGGATTTGAGTTCAAGTGCTTCACGGGCGCGCGCCTCAGCAGAGAGGCTGTCGCCCCGCGCACTGGCCGCCGAAGCCGCACCGCGCAGACCGGCCAATTGTCCACCAGGCAAGCGGGCCAGCTGACCCCAGGCCCGTTCCGCACCTGACCAATCATCTGAAATCTCGGCGGCGCGTGCTTCCAGCAAGAGCTTCAGGCGATCGTCTTCGGCATACTGCGCGGCTTTTTTGGAGAGTTTCTTGGCAAGCGCTGCATCCCCGGCTTCGGCGGCCAGCAGGCCATCTGCCAGGGCCTTGTTCGCGGCTTTGGTTTTCGAGACTTTGCGGGATTTGCTGAACCGCGACGGGAAGGTCACCAGACCGGTCAATAGCGACCAGGCCAGCGCCAGCAATCCGCCAAACAGCAAAATCGCCAACAGGGCCCAGACAAGTTCAAACTCGTAAAGTGTCCCATTGCCGAGATCGAGAGTCAGCCCGCCCGGCCAGCTCGACGCCCACATGACGAAAATGCCAGCGACGACGATCAGCAATATGATCAGAAACAAGATGATCATGGGCGCTCTTCCGCAATCATGGTGAGGCGCAGGGCCTCAAGGGTCTGTTCCAACATAAGTCGGTCGTCGGCATTATTCAGCCAATCTGTGAAGACAGGCTGAAGATCAGCATCAATGGCACGGATTTGCGCGATGCTTGCAGCGAGATCGCCACTGCTCAACGCGGCCTCAGCGCTTGCAAGTTGATCACGTGTCGTCACTTCTCCGTCGCGGCGGACCTGAATGCCGTCGCCAAAAATCCCCCGCACCCAGCTTTGGCTTGTCCCTTCGTTCCGAGCGTCCTGATCAAGTGCCTGATCAATCAAGGCCGGCAAACCGGTCTGTAAATCGGCGATGGTCGGGACCGGATTGGGTGCAATTGTTGCAAGGCGCTCGATCGCCTGGTTCCCGGGCATGGCGGCCGCCAGCTTTTGCTGCGCCGTCAGGAACGGGCGGCCGCGTCTGGCGGCGGCCTCAATGGAAGACAGTGCCAGCGCCGCTTCGGTCCGGGCATTGGAATCCGAGGCTGACGTGAGGCGTTCAGCCTGGGCTTGGGTTTCCAGTTCCGACAGGCGGGCTTTGAGTAATTCCAGCACGCTGTCATAGCTGCTCAATTGCGTGACCAGTGCGTCTTCCAGGGCGGTCACGCGCCCTTCCAACGCTGAGAGGTCGGGTAATTCCAGCGCGGGTGTATCGGTCTCGTCGGCCTCTGCCAGTCCGGCGATGCGCGCGCGCTGCAAAGTCGATATGTCAGATTCGAGCGTTTCAATCTCGTCGCGCACCGCACGCAGTTCAGTGACCAGGCGTGTGCGGTCAGCTTGCAATCCGTCAGCGCGAGACTTGAGCGCGGCAATATCGGTTGTCAGCGCATCTGTGATCTCCGCAGCCTCAGTCTGGCTTGTGGAGAGGGAGTCCAGATTGGCCTCGACGGCTCCGAACTGAGCTGAGTCCGGGCTCATGCCCGGGATCAGTCCGGCACTATAGGCCGACAGGCCAAGACAGATCACGGCGAGTCCTGAGAATGCGATCCAACCAGGCCCGGAGCGTTGCCGTCTGGACTCTTTAGGCGGCGGCGCGGCAGGTTCAAATTCCGCATCAATCGGCGCCTCATCCCCAGAGGAAGGATTTAGGGATGGGTCGGACATTTCAGGCAGCTCCTAAAGCGGTGATTCTATGAGTGTATATCGTGTTGGTTCACGCCGAAAGTGTGGCAATGGCCCGCTCTAAAGCGGCAAACAGACCGTCCTCATTCGGCGCTTCAGCAAGATGCAGGGCGCCGAATCTCAATCCCTTGAGCGGCTTGCTGGCTTGCTCTGAAATACAGACGGCGGACCAGTTGCTCAAATCCACTCCAGGCATCAGATTGGCGAAGGCTGCCGCCCCTTTCGCAGAATGGAACAAAGCCACGGCCGGCGCACCGGTCCCGATCAACTCTGAGAGGAGCGATGGTATTCGAGGCGTTGGCCGCATCCGATAAAGTGGTGCGAAAACCACCTCGAATCCTAAGGCGTTGAGCGTTTCTTGAAGCGATCCTGTGGCCGCTTCATTGGCGACATGCAGCAGCGGCTTGGCCTCAGGCTGACTATGGGCTGCGATAAAATTGGCAAGATCCACGGCGTTCCCCGCGGATTCACGGATGTCCGAAAATCCAGCCTCGCGCGCGGCTTCGGCAGTCGCTGGGCCGACGCACCAGGCCGTCTGTGTCCGGTTGCCGTCTCGGTCTGCATAGGTGCGCACACCATTTGCGCTCGTAAAAACCAAGCCAGAAATTTGTTCTGGAGGCACCAGATCCTGATCCTGAATGGTTTCGAGGGTCAGCATCGGGACGACGATTGGTGTCAGTCTTACCGCACCGAGTCGTTCAGCTGTTTGTTGGGCGCCGGGGTCTGCCCGTGTGACGATGATGGCTACGTCCGACATCGTGGGCGCGCAGCCTTAATCAGTGAAGACGGGCAGATCGCCGCCAGCCTGCTGGCGGATATTATCGCCCAATTCTCGCCCGAGCGCGGCCAGGTCATCGAGGCCGGTTGATAGCAAGGCTTCAGCTTGCGCCGTCCATTTGGTTTGACCGTCAGGCGTCAAGACCTCCCCGCGCAGATGCCAGGTGCCGTCAATGTTCCGTAATTGCGCCGCCATGGCCGTTCGGCAGGAGCCGTCCAATTCTGCCAAGAAGGCGCGTTCAGCTGTTGCCATTGCGCGGGTCGCGGCGTGATCGATGTGATCAAGTGCGTCCGCAAGCGCCCCGCTCAACAGATCCGGGCGCGCGGCCGCGGCAATGATGCCCTGACCGGCCGCGGGCAAAAGGTCATTGATCGGAACCGGCGTCGCATAGTCCTCAAGCCCAAGCCGCTTCAAACCGGCCATGGCCAGGAAAGTCGCATCCGCTTCTCCGCGTTTAAGCTTCTCGATCCGGGTTTCGACGCGGCCCCGGAATGGCACCACTTTGAGATCCGGGCGCAATGCCAGGGCTTGCGATTCCCGGCGCAGGCTGGCCGTGCCAAGCACCGCACCCTCCGGCAGGTCCTGAAGCTTCTTGATTCCGTTCGTGGTCAGAAATCCATCGCGCGGATCAACCCTTTCCGGAAATGCCACCAGGGCTTGTCCATCTGGTAACAGGCTCGGCACGTCCTTGAGGCTGTGCACGCCAATATCGACATCGCCTTCATCGACCGCGCGATCGATTTCGCGCGTAAACAGACCTTTGCCACCGGAATTGATCAGGCGTTCGGTCGTCAATTGATCGCCTTTGGTCGTGAATTTCACGATTTCACCCCGCAGCGCGCCGTCACTAATGCGTTCGAGTTCGCTCTTGATCAGTTCCGCTTGATACAGGGCGAGTGGGGATCCTCGCGTGCCGATTTTCACGGTTTGGGCGCTTGCCATCTTGGCTCCAATCTTGTGACTCTCAGTCTGCGTACGGAATCAGCTAAAGCTGATGCAACGTGGGCGCAAGCGGAACCCGGCAGGAGGGACAAGGATGCGGGCAATTACTTTGGGCATGATTCTCGCCGTCACGGGCTGCGGTGAGGCCGAGATTTCCGATCCTGACATAGCGCAGGCTATACCAGTCGCCACGCCGCCGATTTCACGCTGTATGAATCTTGGCAGCGCGCTCGAAGCCAGTTTCGAAGGCGAGTGGGGGTACACGGTTCGGCGCGAAGACCTGGAGCGTTTGAAACAAGCTGGCTTTGATACGGTGCGTTTGCCGATCAAATGGTCGGCGCATACCGATGAAGCCGCGCCCTATTTGATTGATCCGGACTTTCTGGCTCGGGTCGACGAGATTGTCGGATGGGCGAAAGAGATCGGTCTTCAGATCATCGTCAATGTCCATCACTATGATGAGCTCAATGAAGACCCGGATCGCCACGAACCAAGACTGGAGGCCATTTGGGATCAGCTCGCAACACATTATGCGGGCGCGCCCGCGTCGGTCATCTTCGAAACGCTGAACGAACCCCATACCGACATGACAACCGCGCGCACGGATGCGCTCAATCGACGCCTGCTCAAACGCATTCGCCAGGATCATCCGGATCGCTGGGTCATTCTTGGGACGGCATTTTGGGGGAATCTCAGCGCGCTTGAAGAGTCGCAGCCCGAGTATGATCCACGCGTGATGCTGACCTATCACGAATACTCCCCCTTCGCGTTCACCCACCAAGGCGCGAGCTGGACCGATCAGACCGACACCAATGTGCGCTGGGGCACGCGCGCGGATGTATCGGAAATGTTGAGCGAACTGGATAAAGCGGTCGCCGTGCAGGACCGCACGCGACTGCCGGTCTTTGTTGGCGAGTTTGGGGTCTATCAAGGGGTTCCGATTGAACAGCGGGCGCGCTGGACCCGGGCGTTGCGCGAAGGCCTGGAGACACGCGGCCTGGCCTGGTGCCATTGGGACTTTGCCGGGTCCTTGAAAGTCTATGATGTCGGTCGTGAGGCCTGGCTGCCGGAAATGAAATCAGCCTTGCTGGACTAGGCGAGTTCCCTATCCGCGATCGCGCGATTATATCGCGCTCATGACAGAAACACTGACCGTACTCGGGATCGAAACCAGTTGCGATGAAACCGCGGCCGCCGTTTTGCGTCGTGCACCCAACGGCAAGGTCGAAATCCTGTCGGAAATCGTGCGGAGTCAAATCGAAGAGCATGCCCCTTATGGCGGCGTCGTTCCGGAAATCGCCGCGCGCGCGCATGCCGATATTGCCGACCAGATCGTCGCCACCGCGATCAAAGAGAGTGGCTTGGGGCTCGATGAAATTGATGCGATTGCCGCCACCAGTGGGCCGGGCTTGATTGGCGGTGTGATGGTCGGGATGATGACCGGCAAGGCCCTGGCCATGGCATCAGGCAAGCCGTTTATTCCAATCAATCATTTGGAGGGTCATGCCCTGTCGCCGCGTCTCGCCTCGGATTGCCCGTTCCCGTATCTGCTTTTATTGGTCAGCGGGGGTCATTGCCAGTTTCTCGCAGTCGAAGGCTTAGGTGTATATACCCGTCTCGGCTCGACGATCGATGATGCTGCGGGCGAGGCGTTTGATAAGCTCGCCAAGACCTTGGGGATCGGATTTCCGGGCGGGCCCGCCGTCGAACGTTTGGCCAAAAGCGGCAGTCCCGACCGCTATAATCTGCCGCGTCCGCTGCTGAACCGACCCGGCCTGGACATGAGTTTTGCGGGTCTTAAGAGCGCCGCCGCAAGGATTGTGGAAGCTGGGCCGATGGACATGCAAGCGCAATCGGATCTTTGCGCCTCCTATCAAGCGGCCATCGCAGATTGTCTGGCTGAAAAGACGCGCCGCGCGCTCGCACTGTTTCAGTCTAAGCATGAGGAAAGTACGCGGTTCGTGGTTGCGGGTGGGGTCGCGGCCAATCAAACGATCCGTACAGCTTTAGAGCGCGTTTCTGCCGAAGCTGGGGCGAAACTATATGCCCCGCCGCTTAAACATTGCACGGATAATGCCGCGATGATTGCCCTTGCGGGTGCTGAACGTCTCGCGGCGAATATGGTGTCTGAGCCTGGATTGGATTTTGCCGCACGACCGCGTTGGCCGCTCGATGAAGAGGCGGCCATAAAAAATCCCGCCTATGGAGGCGGGAAACGCGGGGCCAAGGCTTGAAAGCTTAAAACTTGAAGGCCGAGCGCAGGCGGATACCCGCTTCGATCTCTTGATCTTCCCAACGGGCTGTATCATCGAGCTCTTCTGCGCCGATGGTCAGCTCACCACCGACAGAAATCCGCGGCGTGATGCGAAACTCGGCTTCCGCCATCATTTCTTCGCGTGGCAGAGGCGAACCCTCTTCGCGAGAGGTGAGGTCCAGGCTGAGACTCCAGCGGTCGCCTTTGATCCAAGCGAGATTGAATGTCCGGGCTGGGGTATTTTGCCAAACCGGAGTATTGAAATCAGCGCTTGAGAAATTGAAAGTCTGAAACCAGTCGGGTTCCGCCAAGTCGGATTCTGCAATCGTCGGTGCTGGCATTTCAGGCACGTCTTGCTCCGCCATCGCCGGAAGGGCGAGGCAACCGAGAGATACGAGAGATGCCATCAGCAAACGCATAAGATGCTCCTGCCTAATAAATAGCAGCGACATTCGTTAATAGAACCTTAATTTCCAGTTACTTGTACAATTTCTTGTGAGAGTGTGATTTCGACAACAATGCCCTGAGCTTCCCGGTTTTGAAGGGGTGAGCGGGTCTCGTCATGCAGATATGCCACAGCGAGCTTGGTCGCGCGCCCAAAATCACGCGCTGCGCCAAGCCTCCATGAGCGCGAGTCCAACGCAATCTCGCCCTCTTCGGATTCGCCATATTCTATAGAAAAATCAGTATTATAGGCTGATTTATGCAGGCCGGCGCTCCAGGCCGAATAGTCGCGATCAAGGAGGCCGTTATCGGATTCAAGCCAGGACAGCCCAAAGGTCCAATCGTCCTTTTCGATCCGTGTGCCAGCTGAAAAAGTTTCTACGGAATTGTAAAACGCGCCAAGGCCGCGCGTTGCCACATCGGCGCTGGAATACCCCAATCCGACATCGAATCGCCAACCTGATTCGCGTAAACGGCGAGTGCCGTTGAGCGCCAATTCCAGGGCGTTTTCGATATCGGGCGCCGTTCCGCCCGTTCCGGATGCGGGGCGTCGGTCGAGACCATCAGCATTGGCGGAAGGCGTGAAACTGACCCCGGCTCGAATGCCAAGCAAGCGCGGCGAGGCATATGAGATTTTGGCGCTTGGTCCGGTCAAGTCATGACGGGTTTGAACCGCGGCGAGTCCGCTAGGGTCGAGCAATGCGCTATCGAGCCGGGCATGCGAGAGGACGCTTCGTGAGCCTTCATGAAATCGCGTTGCGACTCCTTGGTCCTTACCGACCCTCACTTCGCCATAGCCGCCATCGACCTGAATGTATGCGCTTTCCCAGCGCCCGCGAAGATCACTGCCATCGTCAACCTGACCTGAGGACAGACCTGAAAATGCTCCAACCGGAGCCAGGTTTAGATTGCCAAACCCACCGATGCCGCCAATGCGGTCGGGATGATCAGCTTGCAGGCGCAACGCGCTGCGGGCCCGCAATCGGACACCATTCTCGAGGACTTTTTCGGACGTGCCGATCAAGGAGATTTCTCCGAGCAAAGCCTCAACCGTGTCCGGTTCGGTCTCGTCAGCAACTGGCATCGCAACGAAGACCGATTCGAGTGCGAGCTCGGTTTCGAGCGGCGCCCCAGTCTGAGCATGGACCATGCCGGGGAAGAGCAAAGCACTGGAAAACGAAATGAATATGAGTGACTTCATGTCTGTGTTCGATCCCTTGTAGCATTCCGCACATCGGCACTGGCAGGCTGTGACTCAGGTGTTATAGAGGCTGTTAATCAACAAGGTCTTGCCAACGGGAAATGACGATATGAAGGCAGTTTCATCCCTAATCGCAGCGGCATTCGGTGCCATGGCGCTTACCGGTTGCGTGTTTGGGGGCGGCAACAATTTGGATGAGCGGGTGGTCGAAGAGATTGAAGGCGGCGCGAACCCCTATCTCTGGCGCGCGAGTTTGGACACGTTGCAAGCCCTGCCTTTGGTCAATGCAGATCCTTTCGGCGGGACCATCATCTATGACTGGCACTCGTTTCAGGGCGCCGCGGATGAACGAATCAAGGCGACGGTCTATATCCTCGACTCACGTCTCCGAGCTGACGGCGTGAAAGTGAGCGTGTTCCGGCAAGTTAATCAGGATGGCACCTGGACCGATGCCGGCGTCGACCCAGATACGGGCATTCAGCTTGAGAATGCGATCCTCGTACGGGCGCGTAATCTCAAAGCATCTGAACTCGATTAAGTAAGACATTGATGGGGGAGGCGATGGCCTCAAGATACGATCCGCAGGCTGCGGAACCCAAATGGCGTGAGGCGTGGGCGAAAGCTGAGCTGTTTAAGGCCAAGACCCCGGCGGAAGCTGGCGATATGCCGAAGGCCTATGTGCTGGAGATGTTTCCCTATCCGTCCGGCCGACTGCATATGGGCCACGTTCGCAACTACGCCATGGGCGACGTGGTAGCACGGCATAAAAAGGCCAAAGGCTATAACGTTCTACACCCGATGGGCTGGGACGCATTTGGCATGCCAGCCGAAAACGCAGCCATGGAAAAGAAGGTCCATCCAGGTGATTGGACCTATCAGAACATCGCCGCGATGAAGGCGCAGTTTGAGAAGCTTGGCCTGTCGCTCGATTGGTCACGCGAGTTTGCGACCTGCGATTCCGATTATTACGGTGAGCAGCAGCGCCTGTTCCTGAAATTTATGGAAAAAGGGCTCGTCTACCAGAAAAAAGCCAAGGTGAATTGGGATCCCGTCGACAATACCGTGCTCGCGAATGAGCAGGTCATTGATGGCAAGGGCTGGCGCTCGGGCGCGCCGGTAGAACAGCGCGAACTGGTGCAATGGTTCTTCCGCATCACAGATTATGCCGAGGACTTGTTGGAAAAGGTTCAGAAGCTGGAGCGCTGGCCGGAAAAAGTCCGAACCATGCAAGCCAATTGGATTGGCCGCTCTGAAGGCCTGCAAATGCGGTTTGAATGGGCCGGCGACGGACCCGCCAGCCATGCCGGCGGCATCGAGATTTTCACCACCCGTCCGGACACGCTGTTCGGGGCGAGTTTTGTTGCCCTGTCGCCAGACCATCCCTTAACCGTGGAAATGGCCGCCGATTCTGGGGAATTGGAGGCATTTCGGGCCCAGTGCGCCAAGGTCGGTACCTCTGAAGCGGATATCGAAAAAGCCCCGAAAATGGGCTTCGATACCGGGCTGACCGTCAAGCATCCCTTTGTCGAAGGTGCGACCCTGCCTGTCTATGTCGCGAATTTCGTGCTCATGGGCTATGGCACCGGCGCCATCTTCGCTTGCCCGGCACATGACCAGCGCGATTTCGATTTTGCCCGCAAATATGACTTACCGATCCTGCCGGTCGTGAAGCCGTCCGATAAAGACGCCGCGTCGGCCCCTTGGGTCACGTCTGGCCAAGGCGCGGACATGGACGCGGCCTATACCGGGCCTGGATCCATCATGAATTCGGACTTTCTGGATGGAATGGAAATCGACGCAGCAAAATCCGCCGCGATCGCCAGAATCGAAAGCATGGGGCTGGGCACAGGCACAGTGAATTACCGCCTGCGCGATTGGGGCGTTTCGCGTCAGCGCTATTGGGGCTGCCCGATCCCGGTCATCCATTGTGAGGATTGCGGCATCGTGCCGGTGCCGGTGGCCGACTTGCCGGTCAAGCTTCCCGACGATGTCAGCTTTGACAAACCCGGCAATCCGCTGGTTCACCATCCGACCTGGAAGAATGTCGACTGCCCGAAATGTGGAAACGCCGCACAGCGCGAAACCGATACGCTCGACACATTCAATGATTCCAGCTGGTATTTTGCCCGCTTTGCCAGCGTCGATGACCCGGCAGAGCGCGCGTATTGGTTGCCGGTCGATCAATATGTTGGCGGGGTCGAGCATGCAGTTCTGCACTTGCTCTATGCCCGCTTCTTCATGCGCGCGATGCGCGATGTCGGCGAGGTCGATCTGCCCAGCGGCGAGCCGTTTGCTGGCCTGTTCACGCAAGGCATGGTGACGCACGAGACCTACAAGACCGATGATGGGCGCTGGATCACACCCGCCGAGGTCGAGGAGCGCGGTGGCGCGCTTTGGGAGGTGGGCACCGACCATGCTGTCTCGGTCGGCGCGATTGAGAAAATGTCCAAGTCGAAAAAGAATGTTGTCGATCCGGACAATATTATTGCGACGTTCGGCGCCGATACGGCGCGCTGGTTTGTCCTCTCAGACAGCCCGCCAGAGCGCGATGTCGAATGGACGCAATCGGGGGCCGAAGGCGCGGGTCGGTTCGTGCAGCGGGTCTGGAGCGTCTTCAACGTCCTCAGCGAAGCGCCGCGCGACGGCCAATTAAACGAGGCAGAGAGCGCTGTTGCGTTGCGCCGGGCCTCGCATAAGGCCGTCCACGCAATCGATAAGGCGATTGAAGAATTCCGCTTTAATTCAGCCATTGCGACCGTGCATGAATGGGTCAGCACGCTCAAGAAAGCCGAGCAGGGCGGTGATGATTTGCTGTATGCGCGCTTCGAAGGGGCCTTCATGCTGGCGCGCTGTCTGACGCCCTTCATGCCGCATTTGGCGGAAGAGTGCTGGCACATGATTGGCGGCGAAGGGCTGTGCTCTGCGGCTGCTTGGCCGGACGTGGATGACGCCTTGTTGGTCGAAGACAGCGTCACCTTGCCGATCCAGGTCAATGGTAAACGCCGTGCTGAGATTTCCGTCGCCAAGACGGCCAGCAAGGATGACATCGAAGCCACAGCGCTCGCAGAACCGGCCTTACAATCCTTCATCGACGGTCAAACCATCAAGAAAGTGATTGTCGTTCCTGGGCGGATCGTGAATATTGTGGTGTGATGAAACAGCTAGTCCTTGCCTTTCTTGTCCTGAGCTTGTCCGCATGCGGATTTACCCCGCTTTATGCGACCGGTGGCGGCTCGGGCGATATTGCGATCACCAAAATTGAAGGCCGCGCGGGACAAGCTTTGCGCAAAGCCTTGTCGCAAGAATTGGCCCCCGGTCTTCCGGGCCTGGATGGACCTGCAACGCTCGATATCACGCTGCGCGAGCAAATTGGCCGCCTCGCATTGCGGCCCGATGAATCTGCGACTCGAACGGACATCGTCGTCTCTGCGAATTACGTCCTCGCCTATGAGGGCGATGGAATTTCGGGTCGCTCAACGGCTGAGACCAGCTTCCTAGTGCCCGACGCCCCGTTTGCAGATATCGCGGCGCAAATCGATGCCACGGATCGCGCCATGAATATCCTGGCACGGCGGATTGCCGATGATTTGCGCATCAAGATGGCGAATGCTCAATGAAGTTTCAGGGCAATAGCGCTGAACGTTTTGCCAAGAAACCTGATCCTGCTTGTGCCTTGGCCTTGGTGTTCGGGGATGATGAAGGTGTCGTTGCCGATACGGCCAACGCCTTAATCAAGGCCTGGGAGAAGGCGGCGCCAAGCACAGTCGTCACCTTGGATGAAGACGAAATCAAGCGCGATCCGCCGGTCCTGTTTGAAGCCCTGGAAGCGGTGTCATTGCTCGGTGAAAGCACGATTATCCGTGTCCGTACCAAAGGTGAAAAACTGTTTGCCTTGATGAAAGAAGTGCTCGAACTTCCGCCAGAACGGATCGCGGCGAAACTGGTTCTGCAGAATGGAAGTTTGAACACGCGGTCAAAGCTCAGGACGGCCTTCGAAGCCGCCCCCAATGCCGCCGCCTTGCATCTGTTTGCCGATACGGAATCCGACATGTCCGACCTGGTCGAACGCTTCCTGAAAACGCGCGAGGTCTCGATTGAACCGGCAGCGCTCTCGACCTTTATTGGCGGTCTTCCAGGACATCGCAGCCTGGCCAATGCCGAAATGGAAAAACTCGCTGTCTACGCCCACAAACTGGGTCGTGCGGTTTCTGTCGATGATGTTCGTGCCTTGTGTGAGACCAATGCGGATGAAAGCGCGCGAAGTGCCGTGCTGCGCGCGTTGAACGGCGAGCCAGAACTGGCGCAGGCGGAAATGGATCGGGTGATTGATGCAGGTCTGTCGCCGATCAGTCTGGTCCGGATGTTTGAAATGGAAGCCAGCCGGATGCTGGAAGCACATGCTTTGCAAGGCGACTCAGGCGGCGGCAATGTCGGGATGAAACTGAAGCCACCGGTCTGGAAATCCGATTGGCCCGCGTTTCAGGCGCGGCTGCGGAAGTGGCCTGCATCGCGCCTGACTCGCCTGGTTGAACGTTTGCACGACTTGGAACTGATGGCGAAAGCACCCGGCGGGGCGGGCTTGGCAGAGCCTGCGACCCGTGAGCTGTTCGTGACTTTGTACAAAGTTGCGGTGCAGGCGAAATAGCGTGATCACGAAACCATGACTGGATGTTTCTGACAGAGTTTGCCAAGGGGGGCGGCGGAGGACTCTTATGACATTTCCGATGAAGCTGTTTTTTCTTGTGGTCGTGGTCGCGCAGTTTTTTGTGCCGGTCTTGCCGCAACTTGGCATTGGAGAAAGCATTGGTGCCCGGGCGACAGCTGCCGGGATCCCGCCTGAGCTTCCGCTCGGCGTTTTCTTTTCGATCTGGAGCCTGATCTTTTTGGGCCTGCTTGGCACTGCGATTTTGAACTTGGCAGCGCCCGATGCAGCCAGCGAACGATTATCACCGCCGCTCGCGCTCGCGGCGTTCGGAAACCTCATTTGGATGCTCTGTGCGCAGGGGTTCGGGCTCGTCTGGCTCGATTTTTTGCTGCTCCTACCCATCGCTTTCTTCACCTGGGAGGCAGCGTATCGCCAGGACCGCACTGGCCGCTTTGATGGCACCGGACGCACCTTGCTGTACGGCCTGACGGTTGGGCTATTTGCCGGCTGGCTGACCGTTGCCATGTCGATCAGCGTGCCGGATCTTGGACGCTGGCTGCTCGGGCGCGGCGTCACCGATGCGGTCTGGCAGTCCTTGTGGATGACCCTCATCCCAGCCGCGACCCTGGCATATGTTTTTGCCACCTATGTCAGCCGCAATGGCTGGTATTTCGTTGCTGTTGCCTGGGGCCTGACCGGCATTGTTGCGAACAATTGGAGCCGAACCGGCATGCATGCGCTGGCCATCGCGACCGCTGTGATCGGTGCCTATATCGTGTTTCGACGGCTGCGCTTCGGCGCTCGCGGATCTTATCCGGCTAAGCTCTGAGCCTCAGCGTTTAACGCTTCGATCAGCGCCGCATCAATCTCGCCAGTCGTGGCCAGACCTGAATCGGCCTGAAACGCTCGGATGGCCGTTCGCGTACCGGCGCCGGCCAGACCATCGGCCGGACCCGCATCATAGCCGAGCCCGTTCAGCACGGTTTGAATCGCTTCAATTTGATTGCGGGTTGATCGATCCCAGGTCTGGGTGCCGAATGTGCCATTTGCAGCAGAATCAATCGTTGCGATCGACCAGCTGGCCGCCCGGCGCTGGGCTTGTTGCGCTTGCTCTAGCGGCAGAGCATCGCGAAGAGAGGCGACATTGCTTGGCGCGCTGGCATCGCCATTCAGCGCCGCCACCTCGTACCAGTACAGAGCTTCGACCTGACTTGGCGAAATTCCGAGCCCGTTTTCATACAGGACAGCAAGATTGTACTGACTGTCGACGATGCCGAAATCGGCGGCTTTGCGGAACCATTCTGCCGCGGCCGCATATGATTGAGGGCCGCCTTCACCGTCTGCATAGAATACCGCCAGATCGTGCATGGCTTTGACATTCCCGCCAAGCGCGGCACGTTCCGTCCAGGCGCGGGCTTCGGCAAAGTCGCGCGGGACACCGATGCCGCGTTCATGCAGTTTAGCGAGACGGTATTGGGCTGCTGGCAGGCCCTGTTCGGCGGCGCTGCGAATCAAATCTGCGCCCTGTGCCAGGTCCTGCGCTTCAAGACGCGCCTCCCCCAACTGGTATTGGGCGATTGGGTTCCCGTTCGAAGCCGCGCGCTCGACGGTCAAAGCGTCCGGAATGACGGGGAGATCCACCGGAAGAGCCATTTCAATTGGCTCGGCCGGGGTTGAAGGTTGCAGCTCTTCAATGCCAGCTGCGCTGCCTTCTTCCTCGAACAAGGTTTCTTCGAGGCTGACATTGGTCGCTTCAGCAAATTCAACACCGCCAAGCGATGGCTCTTCAACTGGCTGGGCTTGGGTCTCTGCGAGGCTGCTTTTGGTAGCGATCGCTGGCGTGTTGGTATCCGCCGTGACTTGTTTTCCGCGTAGCGCTACCCAGCCACCCGCGCCTGCGGCGGCGATCGCAAACACTGAAGCAGCGGCGATGATGGGAAGCTTACCATTGCCGGATTTGCCGCCTTTCGCAGGGGTTGAGGCTGCTGAACGACGTCCCCGCCGCGACCGGCCATCGCGCTGATTGTCACTCGCCGCGGCGATTGCGGCGGTCCGGGCACGACTGAGATAATCAGAGGCGTCCTCGTCGGCTGGCACATCTTCAAGGTCTGACTCTGTTGGGTCGAGCTCGTCTGTATTGTGCGCGAGGTCTTCTTCAAAGGTTGGCAATAGCTCGTCGAAGGCGGCGGGCTCTTCGCTGTCAGCAAACACATCTGAATCGCGGGCTTCTTGCTGGGCTTCTTCCCAGCTGCCAAGCTCGGCCAGGGGATCTGAAACCGCTTCATCTTCGGCGTCGCCATCCGGATCGAGTTCATTCATCGAGGCCGAGTCGACTAAATAGTCCTCATCAGCATCGAGTGACTCACGTTCGTCCGGCGCAGACACCTCCCAGTCATCTGACGCTTCGGCATATTCGGATTCTTCAAAATCCTTGGTTTCGCGCGTTTCTTCGTCAAAGTCCGGAAGACCAGCGATGAATTCATCCTGTTCTTCAGTCTCGAGCGTTTCGGTCGAGAACGGATCCGCAATTTCCTCGGGGGTCGCTTCAAGGGCTAAGTCCGGTCCGGGTTGATCCACCTCGGCCAATTCGATCGGGCGGGTATCAACCTCTAATTCGGGCAGATTTGGCAGGTCCGATACGCTCTGCTGCGCGTTTGGCGGCGCGTTGAAATCTTCGAGCGCTTCCAGGCGGGAGGCGAGAGAGACAATCGCGCGCTGCACCGGCGACACGGCGGTGGCCGTCTGGTTCTGCATCTCAGTCAGACGATCAGAGATGTTGCAGAGCGCATCTGACAATCTGGTTTCCTGCCTTGTCTCAACGGCAGCAAGCTTCTCGGTCAGGGCGCGTTGCCCCTGTTCCTGGCGGGCTTGGACATGCTTGATCGCGGTCGCGACTTGTTCACCGACTTGCTCAATCGCGTCGGCGCTGCGACGCTCACTCTCACCGATACGCTTTTCAAGCGTGTCAGACAGCGTCGCCACTTGTTCGCCAATATGCTCAATCTGGTCGGTCGCGTCCTTGCGTTCAAGATCGTGCACGCGCGTTTCAAGCTCGCCCATCAATTCGGGGCGCGCGCCCGCGGCTGCGCGTTCAATTTCTTCGGCCAATTGCCGGCGAGACTGTTCGACCCCGGTACGCAGGTCGGCAGCAAGGGCATCAAACCTCTGTTCAAGCTCGGCGCGCCAGGCATCGGCTTTTTCCGGATTGGCCATGGCCGCGACCGCATCAATCCGCTCATCAAGATTGGCGAATGTGTGCTCAAGCGCTTTCAGCGCCGTGTCGGTCGTGGTTTCAGCGCGATGGAGACGGTCCTGAATGCGCGCCAGGGTGCTTTCCATCGAGCTGATCGCGCCCGACACATCCCCTTCGACGGCTTTCATCCGGGCATCGACTTCGTCGACTTTGGACAATTTGGTGGCGACCGAAGATTCAATATTGGAGAACCGTTCAGACAGGTGCCGGGATGTGCCTTCGGCACGAAGTTCAGCTTCCTGGACCGCTTTCTCGACGCGCTTGGCGGCATCGGCCAAAGTCGTTTCGACTTTTACCTCCATGCCCTCGACGCGGTCATTGAGATCATTGAAGCCCGCTTCGACCCGGCCCTTCATGGCCATGGTCTCGTCTTGGGTCAGCCGGCCTTCTTCATAGACATGCGACGCCAACTTGCCGAGCGCATCTTCCAGCGCTTTCATCGCCTCAAGGCTTTGTTGGCCGCTCTCATCAGATTCCAGCGCGCCGACTTTGTCATGCAATTCTTCGTGGGTCTCGCGCAGCTCGTCGATCATGCGTTCGACCTCCGCCGCCATGGCGGAAGTCGAGTTTTCAGTATTTTCAAGCCGTGCGAGCAAACCGAGTACGGATTGATCGATCCCGGTGATTGCCAGAGTAGACCGGGCTTCGACCGCTTCGATCCGTTGCGCCAGACTGTCCAACGCACCGGGGCGCGGGGAACTCATTGGTTCGAAATAATCTCTCGGCCCCGCTTCAGAATGACCTTCGAGGAGGAGATTGTTGATATAATCGCCGAGCGTGACGCCCTTTAGCCGCGCTTTTTCCTTGGCGACGGCGCGCGCGCGATCGTCAACACCTTTAACGCTCCATGACCCATACTGGCTCATACTCGGTACTCCGATTTAACCCGCGTCTGATTCGAAAAAACGCGCGGATTTCGCTATTCTCGGTAGAGTGATGGAGCGATCGCCCTTAATTCCGGGTTAAAAAGGTAAACGCTGCCACGGAATTTCGTAAGACTTGTTCATAGTTCTGCTTACGTAAGCGTGAGCCTGACGTTGACGTTCGCGTAAAGACGAGGCATAGTTGCGGTCATGCCTGATACCGTACCTTCTCTTTCTATCGCTGACTCCCGGACTTATTCGATTTCTGAATTGGCTCGCGAGTTTGGAATCACCCCTCGCGCCCTGCGTTTCTATGAAGACAAGGATATGCTGCATCCCGCTCGGGACGGTATGACCCGTGTCTACTCGCACCGGGATCGTGGTCGCGTGAAAATCATTGTGCGCCTTAAGCGCCTCGGCCTGCCGCTTGCGGACATTCGTGAAATTCTCGATCTTTATGGGCTCGAAGATGGCCAGCGCGCTCAAATGCGCATGTCGCTGGTCAAGTTCCAGAACCAGATCAAAGAGCTCGAAAACCAGCGCGAAGATATCGAAATGGCGCTGCAGGAATTGCACAATGGCATTGAGTGGCTCGAGGAGCAGCTTGAGAAGATCGGCCCTGGCGCCGCCGAAGCTGAAAACCTCAAAGCCTATGATGCCGTTGCCCGTCGCCAGCTCGACGACGCGTGAGAACATACAGTTCGGCTCGTATGAGTTGAATGACCTTTCAAAACCGTGACGCTAAAGCAAGCGTCACGGTTTAATAATAAGACTTGAGGGAAGCCCAGATGCCACGATACGACGCTCCAATTCGCGACATGCAATTCATCCTGCATGACGTCTTGTCGATCCAGAACTATTCAAACCTGCCGGGCTTCGAAGAAGCGACACCGGATCTGGTGGACGCCATTCTCGAAGAATCCGGTAAGTTCGCCAAAGAAGTCCTGTTCCCGCTCAACAAGGTTGGCGATCAGCAGGGCTGCATTCGCAATGCGGATGGCAGCGTGAAAACGCCTGATGGCTTTCCCGATGCCTATCAGCAAATGGTCGACAATGGCTGGCCTTTGCTCGGCAAGTCGCCTGAAATGGGCGGCCAGGGTCTGCCTTATGTTGTCAACACGGCAACCAGCGAGATTACATCCTCGGCGAACATGGCCTTTGCCATGTATCCCGGCTTAACGTCTGGCGCATTCGAGGCATTGATGGCGGGTGGTTCGGACGAACAAAAAGCCAAGTACGGCCCGAAAATGGCCTCTGGTGAATGGGCCGGCACCATGAACCTGACGGAGCCCCAATGCGGCACCGATCTCGGCCTGATCAAAACCAAGGCGGTGCCTCAGGAAGATGGCTCTTACAAGATCACGGGTCAGAAGATCTGGATCTCTGGCGGTGAACAGGACCTGACGGAAAACATCATCCACCTTGTCTTGGCCCGGATCGAAGGCGCGCCGGAAGGCATCAAGGGGATCTCACTCTTTGTCGTGCCGAAATTCATCGTCAATGAGGATGGCTCGCTCGGTGAGCGCAATGCAGCCTCCTGTGGCGGCCTCGAAGAGAAAATGGGCATTCATGGCAATGCGACTTGTGTGATGAATTATGACGGCGCCACCGGCTGGCTGGTTGGCGAAGAGCATAAAGGCATGCGCACCATGTTCGTGATGATGAACGAAGCGCGCCTTGGGGTTGGCATGCAGGGGCTCAGCCAAGCCGAAATCGCCTATCAGAATGCCGTCGATTTCGCCAATGACCGCCTGCAAGGCCGGTCGCTCAAAGGGGTCCAAGCCCCGGATAAGCCGGCCGATCCGGTGATCGTGCATCCGGATGTGCGACGCATGTTGATGGACCAGAAGGCGTTCATTGAGGGCGCGCGGGCTTTCACCTATTGGACGGCGCTGTTCGGCGACCTGCATCACAAGTCGCCCGACGATAAAGTCCGCGAAAAAGCCGGAGACTATATGGCGCTGATGACGCCTGTGATCAAAGCCTTCCTCACCGATCGCGGCTTCAAGATGGCCAATGAGGCACTACAGATCCATGGTGGATCCGGCTTCACTCAGGAGTGGGGACTGGAACAGTTTGTCCGCGATTGCCGGATCACGCTGATCTATGAAGGCACCAATGGTATTCAGGCGCTTGATCTGGTCGGTCGGAAGCTTGCCTCGAATGGCGGCCGGGCAGTGTTCAGTTTCTTCGCCGAGATGGACGATTTTATCGGCACCCATGAAGGCGTCGCGGAACTCGAGCCGTTTATTGAAGGCCTGAAATCGGCCAAGGCGCAGCTGCAGGATGGCACCAATTGGCTGATGCAGAACGGCATGAGCGATTTCAACAATGCCGGCGCTGCTTCGTCCGATTACCTGCAGCTCTTCGGACTCACGGCGTTGACCTATATGTGGGCGCTCATGGCGAAAGTGGCCTTGGAGAAAAAGGGCGACGATCCGTTCTATGACGACAAGATCGTGACCGGGAAATACTATGTTTCGCGGGTGCTCCCGGAAGCTGCGTCACATTTGGCGAAGCTGAAAACCGGCGCGGATCTGATGATGGCATTGCCCGCCGACCGGTTCTAAGCATGCGGTTCAACGTGGCACCGACCCTCGAAACAGAGCGGTTGGTGCTGCGACCTTACCGGATTGAAGACTTTGAGGCGTTTGCGGCTTACTTCGCTTCACCGCGATCCAAATACACAGATGGTCCCGTGTCTCGGAGTGCCGCATGGGATCTGTTCACGGCGGGTGCCGGGCGGTGGGTTTTAGCCAGTCATGGCGCTTGGACCATTGAACGCCAATCAGATGCAAAGGCTGTGGGTCTGGTCTCATTAAACTCTGCGATATCCATTCCGCATCCGGAATTGGGGTGGATTCTTTGGGAAGGTTATGAAGGACATGGTTACGCCGTTGAGGCTGCTAGGAATGCCCGGGACTTTGCATTCGACTTTTTGCAATGGCCCGTCCTGATCAGCGGAATTCACGAGGACAATGCCGCGTCGATCAAACTCGCAGCGCGCCTGAACGCCGAATACGATCCGGACATCACTTTGAAGGAAGAGCCAGAAACGCAGTTTTTCCGTCACAAAAAGGCGTAATATAGGGAAAGTTACCTGCAACTTCCCGTTACGTCACGACTGGCCAAAATTGGCTGGATCACTTACATTGACGTGAACGTAAACGTCATAATTATGTCTTGGGAGCCCGCTCATGTCTGATGTCCTCAATGTTCCGCTGTCGCAATGGCGTCAGGATGAGGAGATCAAGATCTTCAATGAAGCTGTTTCGCAATTCTTCGAGAAGGAGCTGAAGCCGCATGTTGAAGACTGGCGGGAAGCCGGCGCGGTGCCTCGGGATGTCTGGTACAAAGCCGCAGAGCAGGGACTCTTGCTCGTTTCAGCCCCTGAAGAATATGGCGGTGCCGGCGGCGATTTCCGCCATGATGCGGTGATCATCGAGCAGCTCGAACAGCAAGGTATCGCGGGCTTTGGAATCGGCTTGCACAATGCGATCGTCGCGCCGTACATCATCCATTACGGTTCGGAAGAACAAAAGCAGCGTTTGCTCCCCAAGCTGGCCTCGGGTGAGCTGGTCTGTGCCATCGCGATGACCGAGCCCGGCACAGGTTCTGACCTGCAAAACATCAAGACCACGGCCAAAAAAGACGGCAATGGTTATGTCATTAATGGCTCCAAGACCTTCATCACCAATGGTCAAACGGCCAATTTGATCCTGGTTTGCGCCAAGACCGATCCGAACAAAGGCGCCAAGGGCATTTCGATCATGATGGTCGAAACCGATGAGGTCGAAGGCTTTGAACGCGGGCGCAATCTCAAGAAGATCGGCCAACCGGCCGCGGACACGTCAGAGCTGTTCTTTGATGATGTGAAAGTGCCAGCGTCAGCCCTGCTGGGTCCGGAAGAAGGTCAGGGTTTCATCCAGCTGATGCAGCAGCTCCCGCAAGAGCGCCACATTATCGGTATCCAGGGTCTCGGCATGATTGAGCGGGCGCTGCGCGAGACGATTGCCTATGTCAAACAGCGTAAGGCGTTTGGCGGCACAATCATGGACTTCCAGAACACCCAGTTCAAATTGGCAGAGTGCAAAACCGAAGCGACCGTAGCGAAGGTATTTGTCGATCATTGCACTGAGCTGCTTCTTAAGGGCGAGCTCGATGCGGCGACCGCATCCATGTCGAAATACTGGGTCTCTGATCTGCAATGCAAGATCATAGATGAATGCCTGCAGCTGCATGGCGGTTGGGGCTATATGGACGAGTATCCGATCGGCCAGATGTACCAGGACGCCCGTGTCCAGCGAATCTATGGCGGCGCCAATGAAGTCATGAAAATGCTGATCGCGAGGACGCTGTAAGCTTTGCCCGATGACAGCCACCTTCTCGCGGAAGTGTTTCCAAAGCCGGCTGAGAGCTCGAAATCGCTCGGCTTCGAGCTGATCTCGCTGGATATGAGCAAGATGGAAACGCGCGTGCGGTTCAGCGGCAAAAAAGAGTTCACCAATCCAGCTGGCTATATCCAGGGCGGTTATCTTTCCGCCATGTTGGATGATACGATAGGCATGCTTGCGACAATGAAGACGGGCACCCGTGCTTTTCCGTCGACGATTGACCTGCACACAACCTTTTTACGGCCTGTGAGGGTTGGCGCGATTGAAGTCGCAGCCCGCCTTCGCAATATTGGCCGACAAGTGATTTTTGCCGAAGCCGACCTCTATGACTCTCGCGGCAAGGAAGCCGCGCGGGCCCGCGCTTCGCTCGCCATCAATCCGATGAAGGCGCCTGCAAAATGAAAAGATTAACGCGTTTAAACAGGAGACCCCTCCCATGACTGAAGCCTATATTTACGACGCTGTGCGGACGCCGCGCGGCAAAGGCAAGAAATCCGGCAGCTTGCACGAAATCACCGCGCTGGAACTGTCTACGCAAACGCTCGAAGCGATCCGCGATCGCAATGATCTCGATACACAATATGTCGACGATGTTGTTCTCGGCTGCGTCTCGCCGGTTGGGGAACAAGGCGGTGACATTGCCCGGATTGCAGTTCTGAACGCCGATTATGCCCAGACCACGGCTGGGGTTCAGGTCGATCGCTTCTGCGCCTCGGGGCTCGAAGCTTGCAACATGGCGGCGGCGAAAGTCATGACCGGCGAAGCCGATATGGCAATTGGCGGCGGCATTGAAAGCATGAGCCGCGTGCCCATGGGCGCTGCCGGTGGCGCGTGGTCGTCCGATCCGCAAATCGCGCTGAAATCCTATTTCTCGCCACAAGGCGTGGGCGCGGACACGATCGCCACCAAGTGGGGTTTCTCGCGCGATGATGTTGATGCCTATGCGGTTGAGTCTCAGCGCCGGGCCGCCCAAGCTTGGGAAGAAGGCCGGTTCTCCAAGTCGATCATCGCGGTCAAAGACCAGATGGGCGGCGTTCGCCTTGATCATGATGAGCATATGCGCCCGGACGCTGATATGCAGAGCCTCGCAGCCCTCAATCCGAGCTTTGCGGGCATGGGTGCCATGGGCTTTGATGAAGTGATCAAGCAGCGCTATCCGGAGCTTGAGAAAATCAATCATGTGCATCACGCCGGTAACTCATCCGGCATCGTGGATGGCGCGTCTGCGGTCCTGTTTGGATCGAAGGAAATGGGCGAGAAACTTGGCCTGAAGCCGCGTGCGCGGGTCAAGCAAATGGCTTCGATCGGTTCAGAGCCTGGCATTATGCTGACGGGACCGACCGATGTTACCCTAAAGGCGCTGAAAAAAGCCGGCATGGATGTCAGCGATATCGATCTTTACGAACTTAACGAAGCCTTCGCCTCTGTGCCGATGTTGATGATGCATCTGCTCGGCATTGATCATGAAAAGATGAACGTGAATGGCGGCGCCATCGCCATGGGTCACCCGCTCGGCGCGACGGGCGGCATGTTGCTTGGCACGATGGTCGATGAGCTTGAGCGCGCAGACAAGGAAACCGCACTCGTTACGCTTTGTGTCGGCGCCGGGATGGGCACCGCGACGATCATCGAACGCGTTTAACGCGGCATGGCACAGTCAATTCATCCCGCCGGGATCGCGATCGGGCTGTCTTTCGGTGTCGCCATCGGTGTCGCCACGGACAACCTGGCCGCTGGTATCGGCGCCGGCGTCGCTTTCGGTGTTGGGATTGGAATGGCGATTGCCGCTCAATCAAACAAAAAATCGGGTGACGACGACGACACCCCAGAGTCTCAGGATAAAGACAAATGAACCTCGAAACATTCTCTTTCGATATTGATGGTGACGGCATCGCGCACGCTGTGTTTGACGTGCCGGGTCGCAGTATGAACACGCTGACTGGTAAGGCGATCGCAGATATTATTGCGATCACCAATGAAGTCGCGACCAATGATAAGATTACCGGGCTGGTCATCTCGTCCGGAAAAGCCTCAGGCTTCTGCGCTGGCGCCGATCTTGGCGAAATGAATGAAAGCGCCGGCGGCGGCGGAAAGCCCGAAGCCGAGATGTCCGAAGCCGAACTGAAAGCAAAACAGTTCGAACGCGGCTTTGCGCTGAACAAGACGCTGCGCGAGCTGGAGACCTGCGGCAAGCCGGTCGCGGTGGCCCTCGACGGCTTGGCGCTCGGTGGCGGCCTCGAAGTGGCTTTGGCCGGCCATTACCGGGTTGCGGCGAACGATAATCCCAAGATCCAGTTTGGCTTGCCAGAAGCCAAGATCGGGCTGCTTCCAGGTGCCGGTGGCACGCAGCGCCTGCCGCGTCTGATTGGGGTCCAGGAAGCCTTGCCGCTGATCCTTCAGGGCAAGAGCTTTAACGCTGAGAAAGCCCATAAAATGGGCGTCGTGAACGAATTGGCGCCAAAAGCCGATACGGTTGCGAAGTGTAAGGAATGGATCAAAGCCAACCCCGACGCGAAAGCCCCGTGGGACGAAAAAGGCTTCAAGATGCCTGGCGGTGTCGTCCACCGCTCGCCGGGCGCCGGTCAAGTTGCGACCATGTCGAACGCGATGTTGGCCGCCAACACCTATGGCAACTACCCAGCCCAGAAAAACATTCTGTCTTGTGTCTATGAAGGCACCCAGGTGCCGATCGATGCGGGTCTGCGGATCGAGACGCGTTATTTCATCAACACCCAACAGCGTCCAGAAGCGAAAGCGATGATCCGCTCGCTCTTCCTGTCGATGCAGGAACTGTCTAAGGGCGGCAATCGCCCGGCAGGCTATGACAAGGCCGAGTTCAAAAAGATTGCGGTGATCGGCGCCGGCCTTATGGGCGCGGGCATTGCCTATGTTCAGGCCAAGGCTGGCATTCCGACTGTGTTGGTCGATGTTTCAAAGGAAAATGCCGAGAAGGGCAAAGACTATTCTCGACGCCTCGTGGAGAAGGACCTGTCACGCGGCAAGACCACGCAGGAAAAAGGCGACAAGCTGCTCGACCTGATCACCACGACCGACTCCTATGACGATGTCAAAGGGGCCGACCTGGTGGTTGAAGCGGTGTTCGAAAATCCAGAGCTGAAAGCCAAGATCACCAAAATGGCCGAAGATGTGATCAGCGCCGATGCGATCTTTGGATCGAATACCTCAACCCTGCCAATCACCGGCCTGGCCGAGGCCTCAGAGCGTCCCGAGAACTTTATCGGTATCCACTTCTTCTCGCCGGTCGAGCGGATGGGTCTGGTCGAGATCATCACCGGTGAGCAGACCAGCGAGGAGACGCTGGCCAAGTCAATCGATTATGTCCTGGCGATCCGCAAGACGCCGATCGTGGTCAATGATAGCCGCGGCTTCTACACCTCACGCTGCTTCGGCACTTACACCCAGGAAGGCATGGCGATGCTGGCCGAAGGTATCAAGCCAGCCATCATTGAGAATGTCGGCCGTCAATCCGGCATGCCGATGGGGCCGCTTGAGGTTTCTGACTCAGTGGGGCTCGATACGGCGCTCAAGGTCGGCCGCCAAATGGCTCAGGCCGCTGGCGTTGACTATAACGCGAATGAGCTCGGTCAGATGATGGCCTGGCTGGTCGAGGATCAGGGCCGTGTTGGGCGCAAAGCCGGCAAAGGCTTTTACGATTACAATGAAAAGGGCAAGCCGGATCGTCTCTGGCCAGATCTCAACACGCGTATCGATGTGCAGGTCGACGAGTGCCCACCAGAGTTGAAAAAGCACCTGACCAACCGCTTCCTGGTCCGCCAGGCAGTGGAAGTCGCGCGCTGCTTCGAGGAAGGCGTCATCACAGATGCCCGCGATGCTGATATTGGCTCGATCCTGGCCTGGGGCTTTGCGCCATATACGGGCGGTTGTGCCTCTTACATGGACCTGATCTGGGGCATTCCGGAATTTGTTGCCGAAGCCGATCGCCTGGCCGAACAATATGGCGAGCGCTTTGCGGTGCCGCAGCTGCTGCGTGACATGGCGGCGAATGGCGAGACCTTCTATTCGCGCTTCCCGCCCGGCGGCGTCAAACAAAAAGCTGCGGCCTAAACCGCAGCTTTCATAGAGATAAAAAAGAAAGGCCGGAGCATCACGCTCCGGCCTTTTTTAGATCAGGCGCCGTCTTCGACAATTGGCGTGAGAAGGATCTCTACGCGTCTGTTTGCGACCCGACCGGCCTGAGTGGAATTATCGGCAATTGGCTGGGTTTCCCCCATGCCGATGGCCCGGAGGCGCACCGATTGAACGCCGCTATTCACCAAATACGTCTGAACCGACGCGGCGCGGCGCTCCGACAGTTCCATATTGTAATCATCCGGGCCGTCTGAGCTGGCATGACCAACCACATCGACGGCCGTCTTTGGGTATTCAATCAGGGTCGTGCTGACATCATTGAGCGGGCCATAAAAGTCGCCTTTAATAGCGGCGCTGTTGACGTCAAAGGTGATGCCTGACGGCATGGTCAAAGCGATCTGATCGCCAACACGCTCGACCTCGATGCCGGTGCCAGCGGTTTGCTGGCGCAGCTTCTCTTCCTGCTTGTCCATATAGACGCCGACTGCAGCACCCGCGAGGCCGCCGACAACCGCGCCGACGGCAGCATTTCTTTTGTCATCGCCGCCAGCCATCATGCCGACACCTGCGCCGATAATCGCGCCACCGGCGGCTGTGCCGAGCGTCCGATTGGAAACATTTTGACAGCCAGCCAAGAGGGCTGCCGCTGCAAGGACAGTGAGTGTGGTCTTCATGAAGAACCTCCCCAGTTACGTGGCAACAACGCCACCAGTTGCGGATTTCGCCAAGTGAATAAAAAGCAATCCGATTGGCACTCGCTATATCACAGGACTCGACGAAGGAATTTTGACTTAAGGGTCCGACGTTTAGAGATTTCCAATTTCCTGTGGACAAATTTCAGCGATCGTCTTTGCCATAAGGGCGGAAAACTGAACGCTGGGCAACTGAATGAAAGGCAACGAAAGCGGGCGCAAATGCCTTGTTTCAGCCCTGTTTTTGTTGCCGAACCGCGCTTAAGTAAGAGCCAATACGAGGAGTGTCCCGATGCTTGTAGGAATGGTTTCAACAATTGCGCTCGTGCTCGCTTTCGGGCCGCAATTGCAAGTCTCACCCACCGATCCTGACCGGTCTGTCCCGCAAAAAGAATTGCTGAAAGACGCAATTGAAGAAGAAGTCAGCGAGATCGAGGAAGTGATCATCGACACGCCAGCGCCGGCGCCGTCAGAGCCTGACAATGAGGTCGATGCGGACATTGAGTCCGATGCCATGACAGACGGGTCCAACGAGGTGACGGATGCGGCTCCCATCGAGTCTGAGCCCGCCCCCTTGGAACCGATGGATGCCGTCGAAACGGAAGTCATCGAAACTGCACCCGATATAGATACTCCGTCCGTCGATACCGCGCCTGCGGCTGAGACGGCCACGCCTCGCCGCGGCGACGTGCCGGAAGCCGAGTGGCCGAATGTGATCGGGTCTGCCAGTTCTGCTCTGGCCGCCGCGAAGACAGCGCGCGGTAAATTTATCCAGACCAATGCCGACGGGTCTGTCGTGACGGGAAGCTTCGCACTCAATCGTCCGGGGCGCATGCGGTTCGATTATGATGATCCGACCCCGGTTTTAATCGTCTCTGACGGTACCACCGTGGCCATGGAAGATAGTGAGTTGGAAACCGTGGACCGCGTGCCAATCGGCGCGACGCCGCTTGGCTTGATCCTGGCCACCGAGCTCGATGTCGACAATGATGTCGAAGTTCTGAGCGTGCTCGAGAATGAAGAGCGGATCGGCATTCGGGTGCAGGATGCAAGCGGTGAGTTGGACGGCACGCTGACCATGGTGTTCGACAAAACCAGCTACGATCTGCTTGGCTGGTTGGCCGTTGATGGCAATCTGCAAACCACGGTGGTCGATTTGCTGGATGTCGAAACCAATATCCGGATCGATCCGCGTCTGTTCCGTCTTGATGAAGATGAGGATGAAGAAGACGAACGCTAAGGCGTTCCAAAAATGAAGAAGCCGGACCAGTGAGAAATTGGTCCGGCTTCTGATTTGGTCCGCGCGCGTCCCCACGACTCACGTGACCCGCAAGGAAGGCAACTGCGATTACCCGTTTCACCTTGCATTTGGATATCATACATACCAGCGGTATGTTATCGGTCAATATCCAAAGAACCAAAAAATGCCTAGACGCTCAAAAGCTGATGCAAAAAAGACACGTGAACAGCTGATCACGGTGGCTACTCGTCTATTTGAATCAAAAGGATATGCAGACACGACTGTAAAGGAGATCTGTCTCGACTTAGGGATTACTAAAGGCGCCTTGTTCCACCACTTTAAGTCTAAAGAAGACTTGTTTTTTGAGGTCTGGACGCGCCTTCAGGTCGGCATGGATTCAGAAGCGCGAGACGCAGCTTGGGCGGCCCGAAGCCGGGCTCGCCCCTATGACGCCTTCCTGGCTGGCTGCAAAGTCTATCTCAAATACGCCACCCGTCAGGATTATCAGAAGATCGTATTGATCGATGGACCGGCCGTATTCGGCCTGAAAGGTTGGTACGAGCGGGATCACGATCTTGGCGCGCGTAACGTTCATGCTGGCATACGATACCTTGCCAAGAAGGGTATTGTCGCTGAGCACCGCGTCGACGCGCTCGCTGTGATGGTGCAAAGTTCCCTGAATGGGGCAGGATTTGCCCTCGCGCGCCAGGAGCCCGGAATTACCGCAGACAGCGTCTATGAGGCATTTGAATCCATGGTCAAAGCGCTGCGCTAGCCGGCCATTAAATCTGCAAATCGCTGGAACACATAGAAACTGTCCTGAGGACCAGGACTCGCTTCTGGGTGATGCTGCACCGAAATGATTGGCTTCCCGGCGACCCGCAATCCTGAATTCGTGCCATCGAACAAGGATCGGTGGCTTTCTTCGACGCCGGTAGGCAGGGTTTCTGGATCGACCGTAAAACCGTGATTCATCGAGACAATTTCGACTTTCCCGGTCTCTAGGTCTTTGACCGGGTGATTGGCGCCATGATGACCCTGTGCCATTTTCTTGGTCGTCGCCCCAAGCGTCAGCGCAAGCAATTGGTGCCCAAGGCATATACCAAGGATCGGGATTCCGCTCGCAACGATCGCCTTGAGCAGGTCTCCTGAGCGCGCGAAGGTGGCCGCCGGGTCTCCCGGACCATTCGATAATACAATTCCATCCGGCAGCAGGGCTTTGATTGTATCGAAATCGACATCGCCATTGACGATGGTGGCCCGAGCGCCGACGCTGGCCAGGTTCCGCAGAATGTTCTTTTTGACCCCGAAATCGACCACGACGACATGCTTTTCGGTGGGAACATCAGAGCCGAACCCCGTGCTCAAATCCCAGAGCCGCTCGGAATGATCAAACTGGCTGTCAGCATCCACATTGGCCGCCAGGTCAGCGGTTTCGAGACCCGCCCAGGCTTGCGCCGATTTGATCAGCTGCGCGATATCGATTTTGCCATCCGGAGCATGCTGGATGGCGCATTTTTGCATACCTTTTTCGCGTATTAGGCGAGTCAGCGCGCGCGTATCCACCTCTGAGAGTCCAATAATGCCCTTCTTGTTCAGCCAAGCGTCAAAATGATCTTCGGCGCGCCAATTGGACGGCGGCGTAATTGCTTCCCGGAACACGGTCCCCACCGCCGCCCGCGCTGCATTTTCGCAGGATTCTTCATGATCTTCGGGGTTTGCGCCAACATTGCCGATATGCGGAAAGGTGAAGAGAACCACCTGTTCGGCATATGAAGGATCGGTAAGAATCTCCTGGTACCCGGTCATCGCCGTATTGAAGCAAAGCTCACCAATCGCCGTTCCCACGGCCCCGCAACCGATTCCGAGGAAAACGGTGCCGTCTTCGAGGGCCAGCGCGCCAGTCGCCTGACTGGCGAATCCGGATTGATTTTTGTCGGTCAAACGCTTATCTCCGTCGCTTCGCTGGACTCACCGCCCGCAATTGGCCTTAACGGTTTCTCAGGCAAACGGGTGGCAAATAGAGTGCTGCGGACCAGACCGTCAAGCGGTTTTGGAGCTTTAACGGCGTCTTTTAAAGGCTTATTTTATGGGTCAATTGGATCAAACCGTCCAAGTCACACTGCGCAATCGGATCAATTTGGCGCTCAGCAAGGCTGAGTCTGCGGACACGAACAGTGTCGAAGCGCAGACATTGCGTCTGATCAAGTGCGCCATGGACGACCGTGACGTGATCGCGCGCAGCCGCGGCGAGTGCTCGGGCTGTGATAATGAGGTCATTGTCGACTTGCTCGAAACCATGGCAGCGCAACGCGAAACCTCGATCAAGCAATATGATGAGAACGGGCGCATTGCAGATGCGGAGCGTGAACGCGAAGAACTCGAAATCATTAGCGGTTTTCTGCCTAAACCTTTAGCGGGTGAGGCTTTGGAAACGGCGGCGGCGGAAGTGGTCAACCAGTTGCAAGCTCGCAAACTGAAAGATGTTGGCCGGTGCATGTCCGCGCTGCGCGAGAAATTCCCGGGGCAAATCGAATGCGGCCCCGCCAGCAAGGCTGTTCGCGCGGCGATAGGCTAGACGGCTCCCCATAATCTGGCGCATGGTCTGCCACGACACGTGGGAGATGGCTGATGAAATCGTTTTTGGTGGCCCTTGTGGCTTTGGTTATCGGCGCCGCAATTGGCGTATTTGTGTATACGCGTTTCGTGCCCCCGCCATTCGATGTCATGGCGCGCGCGGCAGTGTTCGAAAATGACAATGACTATTTCTTCCAAAGTGCAAGTGAGCTTTATCCCACACGCACAGTGGCGACGGCGCCAATCCAACAGGCGCTCCCCTCCAATCCATCGGTTCTGGACGGCTTTACTTACGAATATGAGGGGCGGACGCGCACGCTCGCAGATCTCTATGAGGATATGGAAACCTCCGGTCTGATCATCCTGCACGAAGGTGAGATGATCCATGAAAGCTATGGCCGCGGCGCCCATGTCGGCACCAAATTCACAACCTGGTCCCTGGTCAAATCGATCACGTCCACCCTGGTGGGAGTCGCTGTTGCGGAAGGTAAGATAGACAGCGTCGATGATCCTCTGGTCAAATACCTGCCAGAGGTCGAAGGCACCGCTTATGATGGCGTGACCATTAAGCAAGCGCTGCAAATGTCATCAGGCATTCGCTATGATCCCAATCTCTGGGACGGCGATATGGCGGACACCGTCGATTTCATGACCAATAGCGTTGTGACCGGACGGTCGCCGGCATTCGAGCTTGCGATTAAATATCCGCGCGAGAATGAGCCGGGCTCGACCTTCAATTATAATACGGCCGAAAGCCAGGTCCTGTTGGAGCTGATCCGACGGGTCTCGGGTATGGATGCTGCCGATTATCTGTCTCAAACGCTCTGGCAGCCGCTCGGAATGGAGTTTGATGGCGCCTGGATTATCGACAATGCCGGCAAGGAGGGGGCTGAAATCGGAGGCGCCTTTTACAATGCAGCGCTGCGCGACTGGGCCCGGTTTGGGCAGTTCATCGAGCAAGGTGGCATGTGGGAAGGCGAACAAATCCTGCCAATAGGCTGGGTTGACCGCGCGACGGTTTCCGACGACGCGCACCTCAAGCCCGGCATTGTTCATCCCAATCCCAATCGCGGCTATGCCTGGCATTGGTGGACCTATGCGGATGGCACGTTCACCGCATCCGGCGCCAATGGGCAAACGCTCTATGTCGACCGTGAGAATGATATTGTCGTTGCGCGTGCCAGCGCCTGGCCAGAAGGCTATGTGCGTGAATATGACGATCAAAGCTTCGCAATGTACAAGGCGCTGGCGACCTGGTTGGATCAACCTGCCGAGGAAGTCAGCATCATCGAGACAACAGCCGAAGCGCCCTAAGCAGCGATCACGAACCGGTTCCGGCCCTTATCCTTGGCTTCATACAAGGCGTCATCGGCGCGTGACAGAACCGAACTCACCGTGTCGCGCGGATGCGCGATTCCAACCCCGACGCTGGCGGACACCCGGATGCTGATGCTCTGGTGCTCACATGGCGTCGCGGCGACCTGATGCCGGATCGCTTCGGCGCGTTGATGCAGCTGCGTAATGTTCTCATAGGGCATCAGCACAGCAAATTCCTCGCCGCCGAGACGCGCCACCAAGGCTTCCTCTGGCGCCGCAAGCTCAATCTGTTTGGCAGCATGGATCAGCACAACATCACCAGTTTCATGGCCATGTGCATCATTGATCTGTTTGAAATGGTCCAAGTCGACAATGAACAGGCAAAGACCGGAATATTCAAAATCCGTGTCTCTAAACATCTGCGTCGCAGCGTGCATAAAGGCCCTGCGATTGGCGAGCCCGGTCATGTCATCGGTACGGGCCAGCTTTGACACGGCCAGCATCCGGCGGTGATTGGCAAACCCCTGATAGCCAACGATTGCCGTACACAGCGGCACGATCACGAGCGGCAAGATCACCGAAGTCCTGATGGCTTGCTGATGAATATGCGCTTCATAGCCCTTGGTCGTGTACCAGGTTACAGACACAGCGATCGCCAGCGCCACGATCAAGATGACCACACTGGTCATGATCATGCTGGTCGCAAATTCGCGCTCCGTTGGCGCGTCGCAAAGATCAGATCCAAATTTCACGATATCGTCCACCAGCTTGGAATTTAGCAAGATAAGGCTAGAGATGCGTTGCCGAGATGGATCGAATTTGATCGTTAACTGTCAATTCTGACAGGGAAGCCGCTTCGCGCATGGTTAATCCCGCGCTATATAGACCGAATGAGCGCCCCGATCCGGATTCCCGATGGTTTTGTTGATGAGCTGAAAGCCCGCATTCGGCCTTCGGACATTATTGGCCGCAAGGTGAAACTGAAAAAGCAGGGCAAGGAATGGGTCGGCTTGTCGCCCTTCACCAATGAAAAGACGCCGAGTTTCTACGTTAACGACCAAAAAAAGATCTTCAAATGCTTCTCGTCCGGCATGGGCGGGGACGTGATTTCCTTCGTCATGGAGACCGAGCGCCTCTCTTTCATGGAGGCGGTGGAAAAACTTGCCGATGAAGCCGGCATGTCGCTGCCCAAAGCGACGCCGGAAAGCCAGGAGCAATATGATCGCCGCCTGCGCCTGATCGCGGCGAGTGAGGCGGCCGCCGCCTATTACGAAGCCTGTTTGCGCGCACCCGAAGGCGCCGAAGCGCGGCGCTATCTCGAAGGACGCGGCTTGCGCCCAAACAGTTGGAGTAAATATCGCCTCGGCTTTTCCCCTGACGATTGGCGTAAGACGTTCGAGCATTTGAAAGACAAAGGCTTTTCAAAGAGCGAAATCGTTGAAGCGGGTCTCGCCGTCGAAAAAGATGGTGGCGGGGAGCCCTATGACCGGTTCCGCGGGCGATTGATGTTTCCGATCGAGGATACGCGCGGTCAGGTCATCGCCTTTGGCGGACGGGCGCTGCAGCCGGACGCCAAGCCGAAATATCTCAATTCATCCGATACGCCGCTCTTCCACAAATCACGCGTGCTCTATCGCTACAAGGCGGCCCGCGAAGCTTTTGGTGGCACCGATGAAGGCGGGTTGATCGTGTGTGAAGGCTATATGGACGTCATCGCCCTGTGCGAGGCCGGGTTCGGACATGCCGTGGCGCCGCTCGGCACGGCGCTGACCGAAGAGCAGATCGCGCTGCTCTGGCGCGCCGGACCTGAACCCGTCTTGTGTTTTGATGGTGATCGCGCCGGATTGGGCGCGGCTTATCGCTCGATTGAGCGGGCCATGCCGGGTCTGCAGCCGGGACGCAGTGTGTTTTTCTGCCTCTTGTCCGATGGACTCGACCCGGATGATCTGATCCGCGAACAGGGTCCAGCCGCTATGGGCAAAGCCCTGGATGCCGCCCTGCCGCTCGTCGAAGTGCTTTGGCGGCGCGAACGTG
This sequence comes from Hyphomonadaceae bacterium, assembly GCA_024743315.1. Classification (GTDB taxonomy): domain Bacteria; phylum Pseudomonadota; class Alphaproteobacteria; order Caulobacterales; family Hyphomonadaceae; genus Henriciella. Next base: position 192,502 of record JANSWU010000001.1, on the reverse strand, counting down.
ATCTGGAGCTGGTCGACACACCGGAACGCCAAGCCGGGCTGGAGAAGAGGTTGATGCAAGCCGCCAGCGCGATTCAAGACGGCGCCGTTAAATCCGCTTATGAGCGCGAATTGCGGGCGCGGATGAAGGATTATCTCTGGCAATTGCGCTCGTCCAAGCGTGGCTCGACCTTCGCGCCATCGCGCGGTGGCCGAGTGGTTGAACCGGCCTTGCGGGGTGGTCCACCTGCGAAGACCAGAGGGCTTGGGTTGATCGTCCGAGCGGTTGATTCTCCGCACCTTGCGGAGATTGGATTTGAGGCACTCGCTGTTGCGGAATTGCCCGATCCTGACGTTTCTGCCATTCGCGACGCCTTGATCAGCCAAAATACTACAGAATCAGGTGTTGACCGGAAGGCACTGAGCGACCATCTATTGGGTCTTGGAAAATCGCGCGCTGCAGAACTGTTAATCACGTATCCCGACATCCCAGATATACCGCAAGGCGGTTCAGAGGAGCGGGAATGGCTAATCGCTTTAGAGCAGTATGCACGCCTAGAGGGCACGGATGGATCCGGTCGTCATTCAGGGGAAGCTTTTGCGACCCCGGAAGATGCACGGCACCGTCACCGTCTTGTGTCAGAGAGAAGGGCTCGCACAGCGCGTCTCAATGAGGCAGCAGAAAAAGCCGATCAAGGCTGATCGTCTTTTACGGAATTGAAATTGCAAGCTGCGATCAGGTTCGCAGCGACCAGGAGCGATAAATGGCGAAAGCCAAAGCGGAAACACTCGAAGACACCGAAGACCGTCCGGTCCTCGATCTTAGCGACACAAAAGTCAAAAAGTTCCTCAAAGACGCCAAAGCCAAAGGCTATGTCACGCTTGAGCAGCTGAACAAGGTTTTGCCGGAAGACGAGCTTTCGTCGGATCGCATTGAAGACACGATGGCCATGCTCTCTGAGCAAGGCATCACCGTGGTCGACAATGAAGAAGAGGGCGAAGCTGCGGCCAAATCGACAGCCGTCGCCACAACCGGCACAACTGGTGCCGTCACCAAAAAGGGCAATGCCCGCGGGTCTGACCGGACTGATGACCCGGTCCGCATGTATCTGCGCGAAATGGGGGCGGTCGAGCTGCTGTCGCGCGAAGGCGAGATCGCCATCGCCAAGCGCATTGAAGCAGGCCGCGACGCGATGATCCGGGGTCTGTGTGAATCACCACTGACCTTTGAAGCGATGATGGTCTGGCGCGACGAGCTCGTGAATGAACGCATCCTGCTGCGCGACCTGATCGATCTTGAAGCCACTTATGGCGCCGAAAATCCGGCGCCCGAGGAAGAAGAGCTCGACGAAGAAGAAGCCGAAGCGCGTGAAAACGAAACGGTGGAAGAGCGTCATGCGCGCGAAGAGCGTGAAGACGAAGAAGAAGGCGCTGCCATGTCCATGTCGGGCATGGAGGCTGAGCTGCGCGATGGCGTGCTCGACAAGCTCGACGAGATCGCGGCTGGATTTGCGAAATTCCGCAAGCTGCAGGAAAAACTCGTGGGTCGCCGCCTCGAAGGCAAGGGCCTGACACCGAAAGATCAAGAATCCTATGACTCGATTTCGCAAAACATTGTCGATGAGCTCAAGACGATGCACATCAACAATGCCCGGATCGAGGCGCTGGTTGAGCAGCTTTATGCGATCAACAAGAAACTGATGGGCCTGGAGGGCCAGCTAATGCGGCTTGCTGATGCGCATGGTGTGCCGCGCTCTGAATTCCTGAAGAACTATTTTGGCCGCGAACTTGACCCGACCTGGGTCGAGGACGTCGCCGGCATGTCGAAAAAGTGGGAACGTTTCACTGAGCGCGAAGCCGACAAGATCGAAGCCATTCGTGGTGAGATCCAGATGGTTGCCCAGGAAATCGGTATTCCGATCGACGATTATCGTAAGATCGTCCAACGCGTTCAGAAAGGTGAGCGCGAGGCCCGGATCGCCAAGAAAGAAATGGTCGAAGCCAACCTTCGCCTGGTCATCTCGATTGCCAAGAAATACACCAATCGCGGTCTGCAATTCCTCGACCTGATCCAGGAAGGCAATATCGGCCTGATGAAGGCGGTGGATAAGTTTGAGTATCGCCGGGGCTATAAGTTCTCGACTTATGCGACCTGGTGGATTCGCCAGGCTATCACGCGCTCGATTGCTGACCAGGCGCGGACCATCCGTATTCCGGTGCACATGATTGAGACGATCAACAAGATTGTCCGTTCACAGCGCCAGATGCTGCACGAGATTGGCCGTGAGCCGACGCCTGAAGAACTCGCCGAGAAACTCGGCCTGCCGCTGGAAAAGATCCGCAAAGTGCTGAAAATCGCCAAAGAGCCAATCTCGCTTGAAACGCCGATTGGGGATGATGAGGATTCGAACCTCGGCGATTTCATCGAGGACAAAGCGGCTTTGCTGCCGGTCGATGCGGCGATCCAGTCCAATCTGCGTGAGACCACAACCCGTGTGCTTGCCTCTCTGACCCCGCGCGAGGAGCGGGTTCTGCGGATGCGCTTTGGCATCGGGATGAATACCGATCACACGCTGGAAGAAGTCGGCCAGCAATTCTCGGTGACCCGGGAACGGATTCGCCAGATCGAGGCAAAAGCCCTGCGCAAGCTCAAGCATCCGAGCCGAAGCCGAAAGCTTCGCAGCTTCTTGGATACTTAAATCAGAGCAATCCTATTGATCAGGGCCCGCCATGAGGACACTCGCGGCGGGCTTTTTTTCGGTCTTCTCGACGATCCAGGACATCAGATAGGCATTCGGCCAGTTCAGGAACATCAAGGCCCCTGCAAACGGTCCAAGCGGCGTGAACGCGGCAACAATGACAATACCGATCGCGATCGTCACTTCGCCGCGGAAAATCCAAACGGTTTGCCGCGTCAGCATACGTTCTCTTGCAGACAGACCGATCAGGTCGGATTTGCGCACGGCATGGGCGTACATGAAGCTGAGCAGCATATAGATCAGCGCATAGCCCGCCCCGAAAAACGCCATGCTACGCCCGGAATTTGTGAACGTCATTTCGGTATCGATCAATTGCGAAAAATCGCCTGTGATCGAGGCCGTGATGAACCAAAACAGGCTCTCAAAAATGAATTTCAGCGGATAGGCGGTGAACAAGACCATGAGCAACAAGGTCGAGTTGATCAGGACGATCGTATTGTCGGCCAGAGCGTAGCGCCTGAAAAAGACGAAATGCGCGTTCCAAATCATGAACAGGATGATGAAGCTCGCGGTGACCGGAATGATCGAAATCAGGAACCGGACAAGCTCTGAGTAAGTCTGCGGCGGCGGGCCGCCAAATAGCATCATACCCAAGGCAAGCGCGAACACGATATCAGATAGGTTCTCGATCCGCGAGACGCTCTGGCCGCGCCATTCGAAATCGGGATCATGGTCCAGGTGTTTGGCGACTTCGCTGCGTATCATCTTACCCCTCTGCCTCGTAATCTAGGCGGATTTGGCAAAAGAGAAAGCGTTCAGCCCCGGCGCTTGCGATTCTCTTCAATCGCCCAGGCGACCAGAGGCAACTGGTCATTGCCGAAATACAGCCGCTCACCGTCGCCAAAGGGCACAAAAATGCTGGGCGAGCCATAGGCGCCGCGGGCAATGGCTTCGTCTGTATTGGCGCGGAGTTTGTCTTTGCAGGCTTGATCCTGGGAGCGTTGCCACAGATCTGCGCCATTTAGGCCCTGCTGATCAGAAAACGCGACGAGGGTTTCAGGGTCATCGAGATTGGTCTGATCGGTGAAATAGGCCTCAAACCCGGCGCGCGCGAACTGGAACAGGGCCGCTTGATCCGCTTCCAGAAGACAACAAAAACGCATCAAGTGTACTGAGCGCAGCGGATGGTGCTCTGAGGGAAAATTCATCGTCACGCCCGACAGGGCCGCCCAGTCATAGAGCGAACGTCCGACTTGTCTGAATTTCGGGGAGTCCGTGTTTGCCCGCGCCTCGGCGACGCTCGGGTTGACCGCATTGTGCACGCCGCCGACCAAGAAGGGCCGCCAGCGAATGTCGAAATCGTGTTCGGCCATCATCGGTTGGATGTTGTGAAAGGCGAGATAGGTCCAGGGGGAGGACACATCGAAAAAGAATTCAATTGTATCAGTCATATGCACATATGACGAAGACGCAGGGCGGCTGGCAAGACCGCGCGATCTAATAAAAAAGCCCGGGCCGCTCAGCCCGGGCTCGTTCATGTTTCTATGTCGCGTTGCTTACAGCGCGTCGGTCAGTTCCGGGACGGCGTTGAACAGGTCTGCAACCAGGCCGTAATCTGCGACTTGGAAGATCGGGGCTTCCTCGTCCTTGTTGATGGCAACAATGATCTTGGAGTCTTTCATCCCGGCCAAGTGCTGGATCGCCCCGGAAATGCCGACGGCGATGTAAAGCTCTGGCGCGACGATCTTACCGGTCTGGCCGACCTGGTAATCGTTCGGCGCGTAACCCGCATCAACCGCAGCACGTGAGGCCCCAACCGCGGCGCCGAGCTTATCGGCAAGTGGGTTCATCAGGCGCTCAAACTCTTCGGCAGAGCCGAGGGCACGTCCGCCGGAGACAATTCGTTTGGCGGCGGTCAGTTCCGGACGATCGCTTTCGACAATCTCCTCAGAGACGAACGCCGCCTTGAACGGACCGGCGGGCGCGTCGACGGTTTCGACCGCTGCAGATCCACCGGTTCCGGCCGCATCAAAAGCGGTCCCGCGAACGGTGACGACTTTCTTTGCATCAGCGGATTTGACCGTCATGATCGCGTTACCCGCATAGATCGGGCGCACGAACGTGTCCTGGCCTTCAATGCCGATAATGTCGGACAGCTGCATCACGTCGAGCTTGGCCGCGATGCGCGGGGTGACATTCTTGCCCATCGTGGTGGCGGGCGCGAACAGGGCGTCATAGCCGTCCATCATCGGAACGATGAGCGCTTCCATGGCTTCGGCGAGCTGCTTTTCATAAGCCTCGCCGTCGGCGTGGAGAACCTTACGGACGCCGTCAATGCCTGCGGCAGCCGCAGCCACATCGCCAGCGCCTTTACCGGCGACGAGAACATCAACATCGCCGCCAAACGTTTTCGCGGCGGTGACGGTTTTCGCGGTCGCGTCAGACAGCGCCGCATTGTCATGATCTGCAATAACAAGAACAGCCATTATACAGCTCCTGCGGTTTTGAGTTTTTCAACCAGAGTGGCGACGTCTTCGACTTTCTCACCCGCTTCGCGCACAGGCGGCTCGGTGACTTTCACCACGGTGAGGCGCGGCGAGATGTCGACGCCATAATCGCCGGGCTCTTTCATATCGATCGGCTTTTTCTTGGCCTTCATAATGTTTGGCAAAGACGCATAGCGCGGCTCGTTAAGGCGCAGGTCGGTGGTGACAATGGCCGGGCCTTCCAGCGCCACGGTTTGCAGACCGCCATCAACCTCGCGGGTGACGCTGACTTTGCCACCTTCGGCTTTGACTTCCGAGGCAAACGTGCCTTGTGGCCAGCCGAGCAGGGCACCGAGCATTTGACCGGTCTGGTTGCTGTCATCATCAATCGCCTGCTTGCCGAGAATGACCAGATCCGGGCTTTCTTCTTCGACCACTTTGGCGAGCAGCTTGGCGACGCCGAGCGGCTCGACATCGTCATCCGTCTTGATCAGGATGCCGCGATCTGCGCCCATCGCAAGGGCGGTGCGGATGGTCTCTTGGGCCTGCTGAGGTCCGATGGAAACCGCTACCACTTCGGTCGCTGTCCCGGCTTCTTTCATACGTACGGCTTCTTCGACAGAAATCTCGTCGAAAGGGTTCATGGACATTTTGACATTGGCCAGATCGACACCCGTCTGGTCCGATTTAACACGGACTTTCACGTTATAGTCGATGACCCGTTTGACAGGCACGAGGACCTTCATGGGCAACTCCCGAGTTTAGCTGAGTTTTTGTTGCCTCGCAGGTAGCAGGACGGGCCAGAAACACAAGGCTTACCTTGACGTTAGGGTCAATTTGGCGCGGAAATTTGTAACGCGTTTCTAGAATGCGGCCGGGGCGGGGAGATTGGCGCTGCTCAGGCACAGCGCCTGGAACCGCTCGCCCATCTCTGCCGGGTCTGTGAGTTTTCGGATTCCGTGATAAAGCGCCTCGGCGGTTTCCGGATGCGCCATGGCCAATTGATTGAGCCGCGCTTCTGCTCCCAATTTCAGCAAAAGTGCGCTTTGAGAGACCGGCCCGCTGACGCTAAAACCGTTCTGCGTCGCGAGCCGCGCGAGGCGGGCAAAATCAACATCACAGGTCAGATCGCTGGCACCCGGCGCGGCGAGCGGATCGATCTGTTCGCCTTTTTGATAGGACCGCAATGTGTCGTCAGGAATCGCATTGGCCGGGCCATAATCAATAAACAGGGCGCGCCCGCGTGTGGCCTCAAAGATCGGTTTCAGGCTCTCTGTCAGGGTTTTCAAGCCAGGTTGAATTTCAAGCGCCTCAACCTTGCCGCCAAGCTCGATTTCCGGCGGCAGCGCCGTTGCGTTCAATCCAAATTGAAGCTCGCCTTCGTCGGACAGTCCAATCACCCGTTCGTGCCAGGCGTCTCCGACCCGCATATATTGCTGAACCGGGAGGCAATCGAGCCATTCATTGGCAACCAGAAGGATCGGCGCGTCGAGCGGCAGGTCTGCAAGCTGGTCAAGGAAGACCGGTGAGCGTTCGGCAAACCTCTCGGTTAGGGCCGCTCGCAAAACGGGGCTGGGTTCGATGAAATGCAGCTGTGCCGCCGCCGAAAACCCCTCGACGCTGGCAGCAGCGCGCAAGGCATCTGCCATCAAAGTGCCACGGCCAGGGCCAACTTCGATCAGCGTGAACGCGCGCGGCGCGCCGAGCGCCTGCCATTCATGCGCCAACCACAGCCCAATCAATTCGCCGAAGATCTGGCTAATCTCGGGCGCGGTGATGAAATCATCGCCCAAACCCGGCCGCGTGGCATAATAGCCATGCTGGCGATCATGCAGGCAGAGGTCCATATAGGCTGCGATCGAAATCGGACCGCTTTCCTGGATCATGCGTTTGAGGCGATCCTTGAGACTGTTCACGCTTTCGCAGAGGCCTTGGTATTTTTCAGCGCGATCCAAACCAGCCAGGCCCCGCCGATCCACATTGGCAGCGACAGGATTTGGCCCATGGTGATCCAGTCCGGGAGCACGTTCCAGGTGAAGCTGTCCGGTTCTCGATACTGTTCTGCGAGCGTGCGACCAAACGCATAGAACAGTAGAAACAGACCAGCAATCAGACCTGGCCGTTGCAGAGCTTTGAACCGCCACACCAAGATGCTCAAGACGATGGCCGGGATCAGACCTTCCAGGACCGCTTCGTAGACCTGGCTCGGATAGCGCGCCACTTCATCGCCGCGATAGACCCATTCACCGGCATTCCAATCATAGGCGCTTGGCGTCGAGCCGCGGACAAAACCTTCCGGGAAAATCATGCCCCACGTGCTGCCTTCCGGCACTGGGCGACCATAAAGCTCGGCATTGATAAAATTCGCCATACGGCCAAAGAACAGACCGATGGGCGTGACCACGCCAGCGATATCGCCAATTGAGAGCAGCGGGACGTTGCGTTGTCGTGCGACCAGCCATATCGCGATAGCGACGCCGAGCAGGCCGCCATGGAAGCTCATGCCGCCTTCCCAGATGCGCAACAGGCTCATTGGGTCGGCCATGGTCTGATCCCATTGATAGGGTAGTTGGTAGAACAGGATATAACCAAACCGACCGCCCAAAATGACGCCCAAAGTGACGTAGAAGAGCAGGTCATCAATATCGTCCCGCGTCGCCGGGCTCGTGCCGCCCCACACCCTGGGGCGATTGACCAAGGCGATTGCATAGCGCCAGCCAATGATCAGGCCGCCAATGTAAGCCAGCGCATACCAACGGATCGGAAACTTGCCGAGGCCGAGAAACCCGAGGTCTATTTGAAAGATCGCGGGGGAGAATTCAGGGAAGCTCATCGCGGTTCCGGCGGCGGTGATGGCGATCAGACTCATGCGGCGGTCTTTCCTGTCGGCATTTCAATCCCCATCTGCTAGGCACAAATGATTACAGGTTCAAGACGCACAAGGGAGTCATGACATGTCGACAAAGAGCCCCATACTCGATGATCTGGCCGGCCTGATGACCGGTGCGATGGGCGCGGCCCGCGCCGCTGGTGAAGAAATGAAGACAGCCGGCGAGTCGCGTGTTCGTGCGATGATTGCGGATATGGATTTGGCCAGCCGCGAAGAAGTCGAAGCGCTAAAAGCCATTGCGATCCAGGCGCTGGAGCGGGTTGAGGCGCTCGAGAAACGCCTGGAAAAACTCGAAGAATAGGCCTGTCCACTGCTTTTTAACCAAGACTCTTGCGCGATGAGTCGGGCATGGGTAGCTTCTCCGCATGGCAAGAATGCCTGACTGATTCGGAAGGGGGAATCCAATGAGCCTATCCGTAGATCGTTCCCAGACAATGGATATCGATGCCCTGGAGCTTGTCGAAAGCTGCCTGACTGAAGCCGGTTGGGAGTTTCAGCGCGATGAGGATGACGAGACCATTCAATGCATCGCCGCCTCCAAATGGGGCGATATGGGCGGCATGTTTGCCAACCGGATGGAGCCACCGGCGCTGCATTTTTCGATTACGTTGGATGTCAAACCGACCGAGACACGCCGTATGGCGATCGCCGAATTGGTGATGATGGCGAATGAACGTCTGTGGCTCGGCCATTTCGATTACTGGGCCGATGAAGGCGTGATCATTTTCCGCCACGCTATGCCGATGCTCGACCGGGTTGAACCGGAGCCCGGTGAAGTGCGGGCCGTCATGGCCGCGGGACTGGATGCTGTAAACATGTTTGTGCCAGCCTTCAATTTCGTCATCTGGGCCGGCAAAAGTCCACGCGAGGCGCTGGAAGCCGCCCTGTTCGAAACCGCTGGCGAAGCGTAAAACCCTCGGCTAAACCCGATCCTCAATCCTGCAATTGGCGAGGGTGAGGATGGCTGACGCAAAGATTACACTTATTGGCGCAGGTCGCATGGGCTCAGCCCTGGCCGGCGGGTGGCTGAAGGCGGGTCGTTCTGGTCAAATCGATATTGTCGACCCCGCCCCCGCTGGCGTGGTGCAAGACTGGATCGCGGCAGGCCAGGTGCGACACAATCCGGCTCCCGCTCCCGCGGACATTCTGGTGGTGGCGGTCAAACCGCAAGTCTTTGGTGCTCTGGCCGAAGAGATCGCCAAACGCGTCGGTCCTGAGACCCGTGTCTTGTCGATTATGGCGGGCGTCTCGCTGGCGACTTTAGCGACCCGGCTCGGCACTGCCAATGTGGCCCGGGCAATGCCCAACACACCAGGCCTGGTCGGGAAGGGCGTGACGATACTGTGCCCTAAACCCGGTACAACTGAGTCAGATCTGGCTGAACTCAAAGCGCTGCTCGAGCCGCTCGGGGATGTTGTCGGTCCGATCACTGAAGCAAAGCTGCCAGCCGCCACCGCACTTTCGGGATGCGGTCCTGCTTATGGCTTCCTGCTCGCAGAAGTCATGGCTGCGGCGGGGGTCGCGCACGGGCTTGCTCCAGATCTGGCGATGCGCCTGGCGCGCAAAACCGTGGAAGGCGCAGGGGCCTTGATGGAAGGCTCCCCCGAAGACGCCTCGACTTTGCGCAAGAACGTCACCTCACCGAACGGAGTGACGCAGGCGGCGCTTGAGGTCTTGATGTCTCCAGAGGCGATGCCATCTATTTTCGAGCAGGCCGTCGCCGCAGCGATTGCGCGCGATATTGCGCTCTCGAAGGAAACCGAATGACCCGTGATGAGATTATCGAAAAAGGCGTTCATGCCGCTTTGAAGCTCGCCGAGACCCGAAAGTGGGGAGAGTTGACGCTTGCGGAAATTGCTGAGGAAGCGGGCCTATCGCTGAAAGATTTTCATGGTCTTGCGGACAAGGATGACCTTTCGGCCGCAGTCGAACACATTTTTGATGCCGGGATGAGCGAAGGATCAATTGATCCGGATGAAACCGCGCGCACGCGCCTGTTCGATGTCATCATGCTGCGCTTTGAAGCCATGGAAGAGGTCCGTGATGGCGCCATGTCCTATTTGCGCTGGCGCGATTGGTCTTTTGATGGCTTGGCGCTGCGCCTGAAAGCTCGTGCAGAAACGGCAAAATGGGCCCTGACCTGCGCGGGACTGGACGGGTCGAGCCAGATTCCGCGCGGTGTCCAGCTGGCTTCGCTCGGCTGGGCGATTGCCCAGGCGGAACGAGCCTGGCGCCAGGAAACCAGCGAAGATCTAAGCCGTACCATGGCCGCTCTCGATGCGGAGCTGATCAAGATAGAAGAGCGGGTCGGCTGGCTCAAAAAACGGCGAAAGCGCAAGTCAAAATCGGACCCGGAACCTGATCAATAAGGCAGCCTGAGCCGCACCCGCAAGCCGCCCAGATCGCTGTCTTCGAGGCGAATATCGCCGCCATGGCTACGCGCAAAGTCGCGCGCAAGGGTGAGCCCCAACCCTGTACCTGAAACATTCTGTGAGCGCCCATCCTCCAAGCGATGAAATGGCCGGAACGCGTCCTCCCGCTTGTCGGCCGGAATACCCGGGCCATCGTCTTCGATCAGGATTTCCGCCATGCGCGGGCCTTTGATCAGGCGAACCTTGCATTGATTGCCGTAACCCACAGCGTTCGACATCAGATTGCTAAGCGTGCGGGTTAGGGCCATTGGGCGCACCGTCACGGTAATTTCGGTTGCCTCGACAACGTCGGCGCCATCAATACGCTCCGCCACCGTCCGGGCAATATGATCGAGGCGGAGCGCCTCGGCTTTCTCGCCTTCTTCGCCACTGGCGAAGGCCAGATACTCATCGAGCATCTTCGACATGTCATCGAGATCCGCGCGCGCGCCGGTGATCTCTTCGCTCTGTTCCATCATTGCGAGTTGTAATTTGAGCCGCGTCAGAGGCGTTCGCAAATCATGGCTGACGCCGGCCAGCATGGCCGTGCGTTGGTCGGTGAACGCCATCAGACGCGCGCGCATGTCCGTGACCGCCCGGGCGGCATCGCGGATCTCAGTTGCGCCGCTGGGGCGAAAGCCGGGCATATCGCGCCCACGCCCAAACGCCTTCGCGGCTTCCGTTAGGCGCAGGATCGAGCGCACCTGATTGCGCAAGAAGGAAAAGGCCAGCGCCAACATGAACAGAGCCCCCATCAGGACCCAGACGATGGTGAAGTGCGTGTTCGCGGCGAGCGCCCGCTTGCGGTCGATCAGAACCCGGACCGTGCCGGTTTCAATTTCACTGCGAAAATCAAGCACACGGCCATTCTCGACCGTGCGCACGTCGACCTCGCGGTCCGTGACGGCGGCGAGCTGTCCGCGTAGGACACTGCTATACCCAAACCGCTCGCGCGCCGTATCTGGCCAGGCCATGCCATTCTCGTAAGCACAATCCAATTGCAGGCCGAGTTGAATTTCGAGCTCGGTTTCCATTACGAAATCATGGTTTGGATCAGCGCATATATTGATGATCAGGCCGACTTCCCGAGCAATCGATTGCGAGAGCTTGTCATTCACGTCGCTAATGTGTTCCTGATAGTAGTAAATCGCAAAGATCGCGAAAATTGCGATCACCGGCACCGCGACCAAGGCGGCCAGTCGGGCATACAGCCCTCGCGGCGTATAATCGCGCAGCCGCATGGGTTCAGGTGTCCAGGACAAGCATCATATTGGTCCGGTCTTTATGCACGATTCTATAGCCATGTTCGAGCAGGAGCGCTTCGCAATCGCGATCCCAGCGACCGGCATGGCAGGCTTCCATGACAATTGCTTTTGGGTGCAGGGCGTTTGGCGCCGACTCAAAAAACGGAAACAGGATGCCATCCTCAAAGCCCTCGACATCGATCTTCAAGAGGTCGAGTTTTTCAGCCTCGCATTGGGTCAGCAGATCCAGCATGGGAATTACAGACACATCCAGGGTCGGAACCCCTTCCGCCAGCCGCGCGGAGGCTTGCCCGGCGCTGTCTGGAGTCGAAATGGTCAGCGTGCCGGGTACACTGCCGCCGACAGCGGTCTGCAAGAGATGCAAGTCCAAGCGGGCGCCGAGCTCAGGGTTGAGGCTGAAATTGGTCGATAAGCGCTCATACATCGCCGGTTGCGGTTCCGCGGCGATCAGCGTGCCGGATCGCATCAGTGACGCGACGTACAGACTAAACACGCCGGCATTGCCACCAATATCCAAGAAGACGCCATTCGTGCGCGGCATATATTGGCGGCAGAAAGCATATTCTTCTCGCGCGTAGCGGTGCGGGCTCATCAGGGCTTTGACTTCTGAATTATTGCCGGTGTGGTGAAGCCGCGCCGTGCCGCCATACAGGCTGACCTCCAGGGGGCGATCGGGATTCAACGCGCGAACAGTTTTCGCCATGACTTTCCTCATGCCGCCCCGGCCAAAAATCGTATGTCGCGACAAGGTGATCAGCGCACGCGACAACAGTCCAGGCTTATAGGCCCGCGTTGAATAGCTCATATGTGTCCCTAGTACTTACACGCGCCGGGAATTTAGAGCTGATTTCTGGTTTTGGGTACCCTCGGCGTCAGTCGAGATCGTTCTTCAGGATGGCGTGGGCATCATCGCGCAGAATATCCGCCATCTGTTCAAAGCTTGGCGCCATCGGCGAGGTCGGGCGCCAGATCAAGGAAACGCGTCTTTGTGCAGTGGGATGATCGATCGGGCGCAGGACCAGGTCGGCGTCACGACTCGCTTCGGAAAGCGCGTAAATGGCTGGCAGAATCGCGATCCCAGCCCCGGTTGCAGCCATATGACGGATCGCGTCCAGGCTGGTGCCGGTAAACACCGTGCTGATATCAGCGCCTGCGAGTTTGGCGAGATTGTTCACTGCAACGCTTAAACGCTGGCTTTGACCGACGCTGAGAATTTCACGCCCGCTCAGATCTTCAATTTTGATCGGGCCGTCGCCAGCGAGGCCATCATCTGGCGCTGCGCAGATCCATAAATGCTCCTCGAACAGGAGGATGCTGGCCATATCCTTGTGGTCTTCCGGGGTCGAGATCACGCAATCCAAGGTGCCATCGAGCAAGTGTGCGTGGAGCCGGTCTGTCCAGTGTTCCTCGACGATCAGGCGCAGCTCTGGATAGGTTCGGTGAAGGTCTTTTACGACCGGCGGGAGCAAATACGGGCCGACCGATGGGAGCACGCCAAGCCGGATGCGGCCTGACAAGGCGCCGCGCGTTTTCATCGCGCTCTTCAAGTCTTCGACATCCCGCAGGATCAGGCGGGCACGGCGCACGAATTCCTCGCCATACGGGGTCATCAGGGCGCCATTACGGCCGCGTTCAATCAGTTGAACATCGAGCTGTTCTTCGACATCCGCGACCTGCGCAGACAGGCTGGGCTGGCTAACATGAAGGCGTTTGGCCGCCTCGTGAAAGCGCCCGGTTTCAGAAACCGCGACAATGTATTGAAGCTGGCGAAGCGTGGGGCGCATTTTGGTAGCCCTAACCTATCAAAAGAAAAGTTTCTTTAGATTTGAATTATCACTTTCGTCAACCGATTTCTCGCTCATAACAAACAGGAGACGACAATGTTTCGTGCCCAATCAGACACTTCCTCCCAGGTTGGCGATCTCGCCGCGACTTTTGCAAGTCCCGGTGCGATGCCGAACGCCATTGACGGTTCAGACAGTTTTGTGACTGCAGAGCCAACGCCAAAACCGGAATCCCGCCGGGGCTGGCGCCGACGCCGCATCAAGCGCGGCAAAAGCTAAGTCTAACAGAATGGTCGGCTGGGCTGGACCCTGGCTCAGCCGCCCGTTTTCTCCGCTGCACGTTGGAAGGCAGGACGAGCTATATTGCGATCGAGATAGGCTTTGAGCGCCGGATAGGGTCCGATTTCGCCGAGCCGTTCAGCCATTTGTGCGATATAGGTTGTGCCAATGTCAGGGGCCTGGAAACGGTCACCCATGACAAATTCCCGGTTCGACAGGCGATCTTCAAGATACCCCAATTGCAAGGCCACTTCGCCGGTTGCAAACATGTCGAACACCGGTGGTTTTTCTTCAGTGCGGCTTAAGAGCAGTTTCATCAGCAATGGGGCGAAGGCCGACGCTTCTGAATACATCAACCATTGCATCCACTCGGCTTTCGCCTTCGCATCACCTTGCGGAGGCCCAAGCTTGTTTTCCGGGTCGAACTTTTCCAGCAGATAAAGCGCGATAGCGCCGGATTCAGCGAGGATGAAACCGTCATCCTCGATGACAGGTGATTTGCCCAAGGGATGGGCGTTCTTCAGTTCCGGAGGCGCGCGTCCCATTTCGTTGCGCACATAGATTTCGAGTTCATATGGCGCGCCCAGCTCCTCCAACAGCCAGACGGTGAAGATTGAGCGTCCAATGCGCAAATGGTGTACTTTCAACATGGCGGCGTCCTCCTAGTCCGGCATCAGGCGATATCCGATACCGCGAACCGTCTGGATGTGAATGGGGTTCCTCGGGTCAGGCTCGATTTTCTTGCGCAAGCGCGTGACTTGAACATCGACGCTACGTTCCGTGCCATTTGATGTTTGTGCGGCGAGGGCCTCACGCGACACGGGTTCTCCTGGGTGCTTGGATAGGATGCTGAGCAATTGATGCTCGCTATCGGTAAGCCGGATATTGCCGCCGGGCCCGGTGAGCAAGCCTTTGGCCGGCTCAAACACCAAGCCGGACATTTCGATTTCTTCTGGCGGGGGCGGGACATGGCTCCGCCGAATAATCGCGGACGTTCTCAGCGACAATTCTTCCGGTTCGAAGGGCTTGGGTAGATAATCATCAGCGCCGAGGCGTAGCCCTTCAATGCGGTCGCTGGCCTGGCCGCGCGCGGTGAGCAAGAGGACCGGCGTCATATTGCCCTCGTCGCGCAGCGCCTTGAGCAAACTCAGCCCGTCTTCACCTGGCATCATAATGTCCAGAATGGCGAGATCAAAGCTGAAGGTCTGGAACAATTTGCGCGCTGCCGCAGCATCTGGGGCGGTCGTCACGGCGTGCCCTTCACGCGTCAGATATTGTTTCAAGAGATCCCGGATGCGGTCATCATCATCGACGACGAGAAGATGTGTTTCTGCACTCATAACAGCGCCTCCAGAACGGTCCGAGCGCCGCCCACCGCGCCCGACCCGGCCGCGCGATAAGCGCGACGCAATCGGTCGCGCATGGCGATCGTGGCTGGGTCGGTCAGGCGCTTGCCCTCATGGCTCAGATAGAGCTGGCGCGTGCGGCGGTCGCCTTGTTCTGTGCGGCGCCGTTCGACCAGACCGAGCCGATCCAGATCAGCAATGATTCTGGCAAAGGTCGGAGTCGTGGCGTCCATTTGGTCGCGCAGCTGATTGACGCTTTGGCCGGGTTGAAACCGGATCGTGATCAGGGTGCGCGCCGCGAGCATCGGCATCGCATGATCTCCGGCAATCTCGCGCGCCGCTTTCATCAGCACGCGTTCGCCTGCCAGGAGCAGCGCGATTCCGTAATCCAGTTCCTCATCGCGGAGAAACAGACGGGGGTCGAAACCCGGGGCATTTGCCCGTATCTGGTTGACATTCACCATGGTGATCTGAGAATGCCCGTGAATTGAGTAAAAGTGCAAGACAGGAAACACCAAATGGCAGACCAAGCCTATGATGATCGTGACGGCTATATCTGGATGGACGGCGCGTTCGTCCCATGGCGGGATACGAAAGTTCATGTGCTGACGCATGCCATGCATTACGCGTCCTGTGTGTTTGAAGGGGAACGCGCCTATGGGGGCGTGATCTACGCGTCCCGGCGACATTCCGAGCGTCTCGCGAATTCTGCCAAGATTATGGGCTTCGAACTTCCCGTCAGCGTCGATGAGCTTGAAAGCATCAAAGCTGAAGCCCTGGCCAAGTCTGGCCTTGAGAATGCCTATGTGCGCGCCTTTGCCTGGCGTGGCAGCGAGATGATGGGGGTTTCGGCGCAGAACAACACGATCCATCTGGCGGTCGCTGTCTGGGCCTGGGGCGACTATTTTGCCGACAAGATGAAAGGCATTCGGATGACGCACGCGATTTATCGGCGCCCGGATCCGCTGACCGCACCCTGCCACGCCAAAGCCGCCGGCCTGTACATGATCTGCACGCTTTCTAAGCACGCAGCTGAGAATGACGGATATGCCGATGCGCTGATGCTCGACTATCGCGGGCAAGTCGCTGAGGCGACCGGCGCCAATATTTTCTTCATGCGCGATGGCGCCTTGCACACGCCGACGCCCGATTGTTTCCTCAACGGGATCACCAGGCAGACGGCGATCAAGCTCGCAAAAGCGCGCCAGATAGAGGTGATTGAACGGGCGATTATGCCGGAAGAATTGTCCACGTTCGACGAATGCTTCATCACTGGCTCTGCCGCAGAAATTACACCTGTGGCGGAAATCGGTGAGCATAGATTCAAGCCGGGTTATACATCAGAAGCGCTCGTCAATGACTATGCGGATCTGGTCTATCGCCGGATCGAAATGCCTGCTTAACGGCGACTTCAAAACTGCCCAATTCGGGGGCACGCCTGCCTAGAGGTGTGTCACGTTTACCACGAATTTTTAAGATTACAGTTCCGCGACACTAATTAAGTAGACGGTCCCTCCTCTCCCTCACTAGCAGTTAATTAGCGTTAATGTACTAGGGAGAGGCTCACTAATGCGGAGAGAGAGAAAAGGTGTATCTTTAAGAAAGGTACTCATTTCGAGCGCGGCGCTTGCCACAACGGCGGGCGCTTTGTCACTCACAGCTATCGCTCAGGATGATGGCGAAGACGAAGCGGCGGTCCAGGACACAATCGTTGTCACCGGGTCTCGCATTCCAACGGATCCAAACCTCACATCATCGACCCCGGTCCAGTCTCTTGGCGAAGACGATTTCCGTCTGTCCGGCGAATTGAACCTGGCAGATGTCGTCAATGATATCCCAGCACTGGTTTCGTCCCTGACGGCGGAAAACTCGGCGACGGGTGCCAACGCGCTGAACCTGCGCGGTCTGGGCTCGGAGCGGACCCTGACCCTGGTCAACGGTCGCCGCCATGTCGCCGGTTTCCGTGGCACACAGGCGGTCGATGTCGGTACCATCCCACGCGCGCTGGTTGAAAGCGTTGAGGTGACCACCGGGGGTGCGTCGGCTGTTTATGGTGCGGACGCTGTCACCGGTGTTGTCAACTTCATCCTGAAAGACGATTTCGAGGGTTTCCAAATCGATGCCAATGCCGGCATCTCTGACAAGCGCGATGCCGAGACCTTCTCGGCCGACATCCTGTGGGGTTCAAACTTCCACAATGATCGCGGTAATGTCGTTCTCGGCCTGACCGTTGAGCAAGATTCCAGCATCACTTATGGGGATCGCTCCTGGTCTCGAAATAATGGCATTGCCGTCACTCAGGCCAACCCAGATCTGCGGTTACAGCCGGGTGACCTCGGCGCCGATACGCCAAACTTCAATAGCGTCTTCGGCAATCCTGGCAGCCTGATCCTGAGCGGTGATTTCACCGGTCTCACCTTGACGGCAGCCGAACAGGCACTCATCGACCGCGCAAATGCAGCCTCACCAAGAACCGTGGTTGAAGATCCACGTTTCTGGTTGACCTCGCAAGAAGGGTCGATTGCGCCATCCTTCTTTGGACGTGGCACGACCTATGTCGACCTCAACAATAATGGCGTCGCTGACTGTCAAGAATCACAAGCCGGTCGGAACCCGTTCCTGGCGGGTTGCTGGTTGGTTCGTGATGATGGTTCTGTCGGTGTGTTCCAGGATGGCCTGATCGTTTCTGGCGGTCTTTGGGGGGCTGGCGGCGATGGTGGTCGTCTGAACTTTGACCGCGACTATCTGTTCCCTGAAACAGACAAGTTCGTCGTCAACCTGAACAGCAATTATGATCTGTCAGACACCATGTCGGTGTTCTTCGAAGGTAAGTATGTCAACGCTCAATCGACGACGTTTGCCGAGCAAGACACCTTCTATGACACACTTTTCATCCCGTCTGATAATGCGTTCATTCCGTCAGAGCTTCAGCCTGTGGTCGACACCACCGGGTATCTGCTCCTGACGCAAGACCCGCTCGATTTCAGCGACAATAATGACTTTAAGTATACGCGCGAAACTTATCGCTTCGTGGGTGGCTTGAACTGGGAATTCGCGCCAGGGCACAATGCTGAATTCTCTGTCAATCACGGCAAGTTCAAGAACACGTCTGAAACGACGGGTCTTTACCTTGACCGGATCTTTGCTGCGATTGACTCAGTTGTCGGTCCAGATGGCAGCATCATTTGTCGCTCTGACATTGATGATTCTGGCTACAGCATTGACTATTTCACCGCGGGCAACGGCTACGCAAACGGCGCATACTTCTCCAGCCGGTTCTATTCGTTCACCCCGGGTGACGGTCAGTGTCAGCCACTCAACCCATTCGGTACATACTCTGCCAGTGAAGCGGCACAGAACTTCGTGACCTCTGATCTGGAAGACGTGCTCGAGCTCGAACAGACCGTGATTTCTGCGATCGCGACCGGTCAGTTCGAAGTACTAGACTCTCTGTTCGATGGCCCAATTGGCTACGCGGCGGGCATCGAGTATCGTGAAGAGACCAGCGACAATCGCCTGGACTCTCTGACGCTTGGTATCCTGCCAGAAGGCACATCTCTGACACCAGGCGTGCAGGTCAGCACAATTGACCCATTCCTGTTCTCGTTCACGGACATCGATAACTCGCAGCAGTTCAATACGAGCGGAAGCTATGACGTCACCGACGTCTTTACCGAGTTGCGGATCCCGATCTTCCTCGATCGTGCCTTCGCGAAAGAGTTGACGGTCGACGCGGCGGTGCGTTTCGCCGACTATTCGACGCTGGGTGAAGCGACCACCTGGAAAGTCGGTGGTACATGGGCGCCAACCTCGGATCTCAGCTTCCGGGCCACTTTCTCTGAGGCGGTGCGTGCACCGAACATTTCAGAACTGTTCGACCCGAAACTGCCAATCACCGTGGCTGCGACAGCAGACCCGTGTGACCCAGGTAATGTTGGCAACGGTACCGCCGCACGCCAGGCGAACTGTGTCGCCGGTCTTCAGGCTGCGGGCGTCGCATCCGCAGACATTCTGGATGGTGCCGGCAACTATATCTGGAACAACCCTCTGACAGGCCGCTTTGCGGGCGTCTCGGGCGGTAACCCAGATCTGGATGTCGAAACCGCAGAAACCCTCACGGTTGGTGCGGTCTTCACGCCAAGCTTCGTTGATAACCTCTCCTTCACCGTCGACTATTGGGACATCCAGATCGAAGACGCGATCTCGGCCGTTGCTGCTGGCGACATCCTGGACGGGTGCTATGACTCAGACAGCTTCCCGAGCCTCGAATTCTGTACGCTGTTCACGCGTCGTGCAGACGGCGGTCTGAACTTCCTTGAATCGGGTCAGATCAACTTCGCGAACCTCGAGGCCTCTGGGGTCGACTTTGCGGTCAACTATTCGTTCGATGTTGGTGAAAACACCTTCGGCGCACGTTTGGTTGGCTCTCAGCAGGACGCGCTAGACCGCTTCTTCAATCCGCTGGATCCAACAGATGTTGATCCAGAAGTCGGAGAGGTTCAGCTGCCAGAATGGTCCGGCAACCTGACCCTGTCATGGGACCGCGGACCGCTCTCTGTGGCGCTGCAAACCACATATCAGGGCGAGCAGTCTGTCGACGAGATTGAGGACATCGATCTCTATGACAACCCATTCTTCGACGAGACATACATTTTCGATGTCAATGCAAGCTGGGAATATGATGAGTCCATCTCCTTCTATGGCGGTATCAACAATATCGCTGATGAAGAGCCGTTCTCGACTCAGACCGCTTGGCCGGTCGGTCCACGCGGACGCTTCTTCTTCGTTGGTGTGACGTATCGTCAGTAAGCATCGATAGATGACAAAACTGGAATGCGGAGGCGAAAGCCTCCGCATTTCTTGTTATGGGGACCTTATGCAAGCCCAATCGCCGCATCTCCTGCTTGCCGAGCAGGCAAAAAGCCTCGCTGCCGAGGGGCAAATCGCAGCGGCGATGACGCGATTGAAAGAGGCTTTGCGAGCCGAGCCCTATTTCCTACAAGGATGGCTGCAGCTCAGTCGGCTCCTGTTTGAAGCCGAGCATTTTGCAGAGGCGGTTCAGGTCACGCAGGCGGCGGAACGGTTCGATCCGCTAGACGCCGATTTCCAATCCATTCAGCAACACATGCAGGCACAGGCCTATGTAGAGGCGGAAGCCATTGCCAAACAGATGCTGGCCAAAGAGCCGGGGCATTCGCGCGCTGTCTATACGCTCGCGCATATCGTTGGGCTGAAGAATAATGCAGAAGGCCGCGTGCAGATGCTCGATTACGGCCTGTCACATGCCCCCGCGAACCTGTTTCTCAGGAATCTGCAGGTCAGTGCGCGAGAAGAGGCGGGTGATTATGCCGGGGCGATTGAAGCGGCGCGGACCCTGGTCAAAACCGAGGAATCGTTTCCCGCGCTTTGGGTCCTGGTCAGCATCCTGCTCAGGTATGGACAGAACGAAGAATTGCTCGCGGTCTGTGAACGCGCCAAGGCGCACGCCGAAAGCGATCCTGCAAAACTGAGCGAAATTGAATTGGTTCGCGGCCAGATCCTGCGGGTCATGGGGCGCCGAGATGAAAGCGTCGCAGCCTATCGCGCCTGTCTTGACCTCAATCCAAAAAATGCCGGCGCCTGGTGGGCGCTGGCCGATATGAAGACCTTTGATTTCTCGGGCGCAGATCAAGCCGCGATTGAGACGCTTTTGAAGGACGCTGAGCTGTCGCAAGCCGATAAATGCATCGCGACCTTTGCCATGGCCAAGGCCCTGGAGTCCTCAGGCGAACTGGATGCCAGTCTGGAAACCTATGCCAAGGCGAACCTGCTCTATCCAAGTCCAAGTTTCGATCCGGATCAGTTCACAGCGGCGATCGCAGCGCGGATCGCAGCCTTCGATGCCGAAAGTTTGGCGCAAACGGCAGACTCCGTCGCCGATGGACCAAGACCCATCTTCATTCTTGGTTTACCGCGGTCCGGGTCGACGCTTTTGGAACAGATTCTCGCCAGCCACTCGCAAATCGAGGGGACGATTGAACAACCGGTTCTGCCAAGCATCGCGCGCAAGGCACACGTGATGTGCGCGCTCAATCATGGCGGTGATGTGCTGGAAAAGGTCGGCGCGCTTTCGCCGGACGAGCTCTCGCAATTGGGCCAAGCCTATCTCGCCAATGGCGCGCTGTTTCGGTCGCAAGGCGCGGCCTTTTTCACCGACAAGCTGCCCTTCAACTTCCTGCACATTGGGCTGATCCACAAAATTCTGCCGGATGCCATCCTCATCGATGCGCGTAGAAATCCGATGGATTGTGGGTTAAGCCTGTTCAAGCAGCATTTTCCGACCGGCGTCGATTTCAGCTATGATCTCGGACATATCGGCACCTATTACAATCAGTATCTAAACCTGATGGATCATTGGGACCGGGTTTTGCCCGGCCGGGTCTATCACGTGCAATACGAGGAGTTGGTGCACGATCCCGAAACTCAAATTCGGGCCCTTTTGAAACATGTCGGCGTGCCATTTGAACCGGCTTGTCTGACTTTCCACAGCAACCCGCGCGCCGTTCGGACCGCCAGCAGTGAACAGGTGCGCCAGCCAATCAATACAAAGGGCATTGGCGCTTGGCGTGCTGTCGCACCGCATTTAGAGGCACTTAGCAGAAGCCTGGGCGCACAAACCCTGGCTCGGTTTGAGCAAGTGCTGAACGCATGATTATGTCTGGGGCAGCGCTATGACCGATACGCAAAATGCATTAGAGCGCTATCAGGAGCTGATCGCCCAGAGCCGTCGCCAATACCAAGCTGGTGACTATAAGCCAGCCGTCGCGACCGCTCGACAGGCGGATCGTCTAGACCCTTATCCGCGTGAGATGGCGCAAATTCAAGCAGCCCTCCAGGCCCGTAATTATGCGCAAGTTCAGGTCATTGCCGAACACGTCTTGGCGCACGAGCCGGCGCACGCGCGCGCAGTGTTTGCGCTTGCGCAAGTGGCTCAAGCCCACGGCGATCATGAGAAGCGGGCCGAAATTCTCGCGCAAGGTTTGGCGCACTCTCCAGCCAACCTGATTTTGCGCATGGCCCATTTCAGCGCGCTGGAAAGCCATGGCGCGATTGAACGCGCGATCGAAACCGCGCGGCATATTGCTGAGTTGGAGGAGACGTTCGATACGGTTTCAACCTTGACCGGCATCTTGTTTCGCTATGGTCAGAATGAAGAGGCGCTGGCAACGTGTGATCGGACCGAACCGCTTTGCGCCGGGGACAAGGCCAAGCTGAGCGAGGTCCATCTTATCCGGGCCCAGATTTATCGAATTCTCGGTGAACGCGAGCAGAGTGTGCAGGCGTTTCGCGCCTGTCTGGCGGAGAATCCCGAAAATGGCGCCGCCTGGTGGGGGCTGGCGGATATGAAAACATATCAGTTTTCAGCCAATGATCGCGCCGCGCTTGACCAATTGATTGGTGCCCCTGCGCTGCAGCCTGAGCAAAAATGCATGGCGGCTTTCGCGCGCGCCAAGGCCAGCGAGAGCGACGGCGACTGGGACGTGTCTATGGCGTGGTATCATCGCGCCAACGCGATGAAGCCAAACCGCCGCATCAATCCAGGCAATTTCCTCGCAGCGATTGAGCGAATGAAAACGGCCATCAATGCCGACGCTCTGATGCAAAGGGCTGACCCCGTCCCGACCGGGCCACGGCCAATTTTCATTCTCGGCCTACCGCGCTCCGGGTCAACTTTGGTCGAGCAAATTCTCGCCAGCCATTCGCAGATTGAAGGTACGCTTGAGCAACCCATCCTGCCCAATACAAAAATGAAAGCGCACGCCATGTGCGTGAACACTTATGGCGGTGATTATCTCAGCCAACTCGGGCGGCTCACACCGGAGGAACTTTCCAAGATTGGCCAATCCTATCTCGATCAAGGGGCTCTGTTTCGATCCGGCGCGCACGCATTTTTCACGGACAAGCTGCCCTTCAATTTTGAACATGTCGGTTTGATCCATAAAATCCTGCCACAGGCCGTGATCATCGATACGCGCCGAAACCCGCTGGATTGCGGCCTTAGCCTTTACAAACAGTATTTCTCTCAAGGCTCAGACTTCAGCTATGCGCTCGATCATATTGGTGCCTACTATAATGGCTATTTGAGCCTGATGGACCATTGGCAGAGCTTGCTTCCAGGCAAGGTCTTGACCCTGCCGCATGAGGCGCTGGTGCGGGATCCTGAGGCCAAGATTCGCGAATTGCTCGACCATGTCGGTGTGCCGTTCGAACCGGCGTGCCTCGACTTTCATCAAACCAAACGCGCGATCCGAACCGCCAGCAGCGAGCAGGTGCGCCAGCCAATCAATGCCAAAGGCATCGGCGCCTGGCGCCACGTCGATCCTCATCTCCAGCCCCTGAAGGACGCGCTTGGGCGCGAGACCCTTGCGCGTTTCAAGGCCGAGTTGTCGCTTTAGTTTTCGAACTCGTTGAGATAGACGACGCCGCCTTTCATCACAAAGTCGACATCCTCAAGCTCCCGAATATCGGCCAGCGGATCGCCGTTCACTGCGATAATATCGGCGGCTTTGCCGACTGTGATCGAGCCGATTTCGTCTTCGATCCCGAACAAGGTCGCATTGCTGATCGTTGCGGTCTGGATGGCCTGCATGGGAGACATGCCCCATTCGACCATTTTCGAGAATTGGCGCGCATTGGTGCCGTGCGGATAGACCCCTGAATCGCTGCCAAAAGCCATGTTCGCGCCGGCCTCAAACGCGGCTTTGAAGCGTTCGCGCTGGACCCGGCCGACCATCCGTTCCTTGGCCAGATTCTCTTCCAGGATACCCGCAGCTTCGCCCTCGGACAGAATATAATCCGAGACATAGATATCCATCGACAGATAGGTTCCCTGTTCGACGGCGAGGGCAATACTCTCATCGGTGATCATGCTCGCATGTTCGATCGAATCGACGCCGGCTTCGAGCGCGGATTGAATGCCGCGCGGCCCATGGGCATGAACCGCGACTTTCAGGTCGAGCAGCTTCGCTTCATCGACAATCGCTTTCATTTCTTCAAGCGAATATTGCTGGGCATTGATCGATGTGTTCGGGGACAGCACGCCGCCGGTGCCGCAGAACTTGATGACGCGGGCGCCATATTTCTTGTTCTCGCGGACTTTCTGGCGAACTTCCCAGGGTCCATCAGCGCGCCCGCCAGATTTCCGCTGCACCTCGTAGGGCAGCAGGGTCGCGTCGCCGCAATGTCCACCAGTGATCCCGATCGATTGTCCTGCGCCGATAATGCGCGGGCCGATAATCTCGCCCTCATCAATCGCCTTCATCAAGTCGATGTCTGTAAAGCCCGGCGCGCCAAGATTGCGAACCGTCGTGAAGCCAGCCTTGAGGGTGATTTCCGAGTTGACCACACCGCTGATCGCTCCGCGCGCGGTCGAGCGTGTCAGCCGGCGAAAACCATGGACGTTGGCGCCGGAAGTCAAATGAACATGGCTATCGGACAGGCCCGGCAGCAGGGTCGTCCCGGTCAGATCAATTTCTGTCCAGTCGCCATCGGGCAGACGCCGCTCTGAGCCGACATAGGTGATGATGCCATCCTCGATGGCGACCACTTGATTGCGCACTTTCTTGCCATCGATGACGTCGATGATGTCAGCCCCTTTCAGGACGGTTCCACTCTCGGCGCTGGCCAGGCCAACGGCCAACAGAGCAGCCGGCAAGGCTGCGAATAGACGCTTGAAGATCATGCTGAGCTCCCAATCCCAACTTATTCGTGTAGACCCTAGGGATAGGCCATGGAACTAGTTTGGCAACGTTTCCAGTGGGACATAGTCCAAATCAAAGCCAAAATTCCGCGGACTGACGACCTTTAGGGCATCTGGCGAGCGATAGAAGTCAGGACAGCCAATCGCGAAGATGGCGATCCGCTGGCCATAGCGCAGGCGTTCCGCATTGATCGGTTCGGAGGTTTCATAGTCGACGATGACGATCAGATCAGGCACGGAAGCGAGCACCCGATCGCCGCGGCGAGCCAGCAAGTATTCGTTCTTGATATCAATCTCGACCGGGGTGTCGCCAGGTTCGAAACCTTCGACGACCGTCCGTCCGACATCAAAGCCGCCGACAATCCGAGTCGATTTGTCGACCACCTTCCCGGTATGGATCAAACGGCACTCACCATAGATCGAGTTTTGGAATAACGCCTTCAATGGCGCGACCAGGGTTGGCGCCTGGCCCCGGTTTTTGCGCAAGAGCGTGCCAAGCTGCAAAGCGAAACTGACCGTGCCGGGAATGATCGCATCGCGCAGCGTGGCGCCGGTCATGCCATGTTCAACCGTTGTGATCATGCCACCTGAACTCATTGCCAGGGCGCGAATGTGCCGTTCGTAAACCTCGGTGCCTTTGGTCGTGAACAGCGTGACATTGCTGGCATAATCGCAGGCGAGCGCCGGGGTCGAAGGAATGCCGCAAATGGCATAGGTCATCATCTGCGCTTCGGGCAGGGCACGACCCATGCCGTCGCCATCGACAACTGGGATACCGCGACTGGCGGCTGCCATGATCGGGATCAGCGAATTGCCCCCGCCAATTTCAAACGAGACCACGGCATCGAGCTTGCGTCCCATTTGTTTTTCAAAGGCTTCCAGTGCAATTAGGGCTTCATCATCGGACGGTAGCAGCTCAAGGCTCACCGTGGGGGCGCCGACATTGCCGATGGCCGCAACAAACGCGTCATCGGGCAATTGATCCGGCGGGAGCAGATCTACCGACCCACAGCGCTTGAGCACTTCACTGGTCAGCAATTTCGGAACGTGCGGGTCTCCGCCCCCGCCCGTGGCCAGAAAGACTGACCCTAAAGCGAGGTCGTCCAAATGCTCCGCGCCGAGTTTCATGCTGAAGTCTCCGCTGATGTAACCGCGAGGTCGCCAATCACTTTGATGCGTAGGCGCATCGTATCCTGCCCCATGTAAGGAACTTCGGTTTCTTCGATATCGACTGTGCGAAGGCTTTCGGCCGCTGCGCCAGCGCCGAGGGCTCGGTCTCTCGCTTCTTGCGTCAGCTCTGCGATGGCAGCGTCGCGTGGCAGGGTTTGGTAAGACACGATCTTTTCGCTCTCGCCGCCAACTTGCGCGATGGCCGCGCCGATCGCATTTGCGACACCGGCATGTTCGGGACGATGAACTTGCTTGGCGGCGGTCAAGTCCCCGGTGACCAGAACCGAGCCGCCGCCGACGAGGATGACCGGCATCTGAACCGCGCCGGGCTTCATCATATCAATGCCGCGATCGAGGATGGTCAGCATGTTCTTGCGGGCGGTTTCGACCACATGTTCGGGCAGGCCTGCAACCGCTGCGGCATTGCCGATTTTCTGATGCCCGCTGGCCACCACAATGTCGGTCGCGGTCAGTGTGTTGCCCCCGAATATCAGACCGTCTTGTGTCAGGCGATGACCCACCGATTGTGGTCCGATTGTCTCGCCATCAGCGCTGACCAGACTACCACCGCCGAGTCCGATGGCCTGAATGTCCGGCATCCGGAAATTGGTCCGGACGCCGCCCACCTCAATGACCGCATTGGATTCCCTCGGAAATCCGCCTTGTAGAACGCCAATGTCAGAGGTCGTGCCGCCAATGTCGACAACAATCGCCTCTTCTAAGCCGGTCAGCAGCATGGCGCCGCGCAGGGAATTGGTCGGGCCTGAGGCGAAGGTCAAAGCCGGAAAAGCACTGACAAAGTCGGCGCTCATCAGAGTGCCGTCATTCTGACTGATAAAGACCGGGCACCTGAGATTGCGGGTACGCAGCGCCGTCAGGAATGCAGAGACCACGGTTTCAGCAAAGTGGAGCAGCGTCGCATTCAGGATCGCCGCATTCTCGCGCTCCATCAGCCCGAGTCGGCCAAAACTGTGAGAGCAAGTAATCTTGGCCTCGGGAATGGCGGCGCGCAGGCGGGCTTCAACATATGCCTCTGGCGACGGATCCATCGGCGAGAAGGCCGAAGAAATCGCGAAATTCTTCAAGCCCTTGGCTTTGGCATCGAGGATTGCGCGGTCAATTTCATCCGGGTCGAGCTCGGCAATCGGCCAGCCATCATAGAGCTTGCCGCCATGCAAGGTGTAAGTGTGGCGCCCGACGGCCTCGGCAATATCATCCGGCCAATCAACCATTGGCGGGAGGCCGCGGCCGGAGGGCAGATTGAGCCGAAACACGCCGGTTGGGGCCAGCTGTCGTCGTTCAATGATGGCATTTGTGAACTGGGTGGTGCCGATCATTACAGACTCAATCGCGGAGACGGGCAGACCGCTATCGCTGAGTATTGTGTCGAGCGCGTTAGCGACGCCTTCCATCACATCAGCACTGGTCAGCACTTTGGTCGATGTGATGACCTGATTGCCGTCCATGATCACCGCGTCTGTATGTGTGCCTCCGACATCAATCCCGATCCGCATCCTGCTAATCTCCTGCCGTCTGGGTGGAAGGGGCGGGGCTGCGATCGGTCCAGGCCAGGCCGAGATAGCTGAAAGCTGTCAGGGCGATCGCATCAATCGCCGAAATGCCGCTTGGGGACAGGCTTGGATAATAATACATGATCAGCGAGGCGACGGCCCCAATCGCCCAGGCCCCGAAAGCTTTGGGCGCAAACTTGCGATTCTGGTCGAGGGACTCGATCCGGTAATGCGCGCGCCGGACCAGGATATAGTCCGCGATGACGACGCCAGCGACCGGGATGAATATGATCGACAAATAGATCAGGAACTCAATAAACACATCGAGCAGGTTGAGCAGCGCTGCACCGGCGCCGAACACGCCCAATCCAATGATCAAAAGCGTTTGGCTGAGCTTCGGAAAGGTCGCTTTGATAGATAAGACGGTGGAGTAAAGATTCAGCGCGTTGAGAACCCAGCTGCCGGTGATCACAATGATGAAGGCTCCCAGCCCCAATCCAAATTGCAACATGATCTCCAATATGTCGCCAGACCCAGTTGCGCCGCTGGCAAGGCTTGCCGCAGCCATGACGAACAGTTGAACGATCATATAAGAGATAAAGGTCACGCCAAGCGCGCCGCGCCAGGACCGCACGAAGCGGGTAATATCGGGCAGAATGATCGCCCCGATAATGATCGCGCCAACAATCGCGGAAATACCCTCCCCGACGCTCAGCGTGGTCGCCTTCTCTGCCGCCATCAATTGCGGCAATGATTCCAGCGTGAGCGCATTATAAGCCAGGATGACGGTCACCAAAGCGAGCACGGGCACCATTAGCGTCGCCAACAGGTTGATCGCCTTGAATCCGGCAAAGGTCAGTCCCGTCATGCACGCCGCGGCGATCAGGGACAGGACGAGATTGGAGGGTGAGCCCCCGAACAAAGTCGTGCTGAGCCCGGAAACGGCATCCGCGAACAAGTTGATATTGATCCCGAACCAGCCGAGCAGCGAAATCGCGAAAGCAAGATTGACCACGCCGGCGCCATGGTCGCCAAAGGCGATCCGCGTCAGCAGGTAAGAGCTCATCCGGGTCTGCGCCCCGATCCCGCCCATGGCCGAGCCGATGGCAAAAATCAGAAGCGAGCCGATCAACAGTGCCCAGACGGTCTGCCAGGGGGACAGGCCTTGATAGACTTCGAGGCCGGTGATGAAAGTTGGCAAGGAGAAGGCGACCATTGAGCCGACCGCTGCCACCCGCCACCAGGGCGTTAAATGATCGTCACCAATGGCAACGGCTTCAAACTCGTCGGCAATTTCGCTCATATCTCTCCCCTGCCTTCAGCTCTAGGGGCTCGCCGGCGACTTGACCAGCGGCCAAAAGCTTTTTGCTTTTCGACATTTAAGAGAGACTGAGATGCTCGGATAATGACCTTTGAGGCCCAAGCCCGCTACGGTTGCCGCTACGCGAAGATCAGTGACGGAGACTCAAACAAGCAGGGGTAATATGGCGCATAATCTGATGGATGATCCGCAGGTCTACGATCGTATCGAAGACCCGATGATGGAAGACTCGGTTTACGCAGACGAGTCGGATCAGAACACCGATCCGTCATCTGCGGTGCTCGCGTTGATCTTGGGCGCCCTTTCGGGGGGCGCCATGGTTGGCTTGGCGTGGCTTGTCACGTCCGCTTTGATTTAGAGAAAATAATGGCGCTTCGGGGAGGATTCGAACCCCCGACCCCTTGGTTCGTAGCCAAGTACTCTATCCAACTGAGCTACCGAAGCGCGGAAGCGGGACACATACTCTCGGGTCCGCGCGAAAGCAACACCTGATATCAGGAAATTACTGTGCTTCGTGAACGCCGCGGGCAATGGCGCGCGCCAGCGTATTTGCGGCGAGTTCCCCAAGGCGCGCCAGGCTCAATGCCTCCGGGCCCGGGAGCGGGCGTTTCGCGGTGGACAGAACAAAGACAGCGTCGCCATCAAACGGTGCAAAGACCGGCCGAATGGCACGGGCAAAACCCGCCAGGGCCATTTGAGCGATACGATTGGCCTGGCCCGGTGTCAGCGCGACATCCGTGGCAATGCAGGCAATGGTCGTGTTCTCACCGATTTGCGGATTTTGCTTGGCCGCGCCCCAATCTTCCGCATCCGCCTGGTACTCAGTCCCGGGACGGGCCCCGCCAAACTCTCCGTCGATTTCAAACGGCCAGGCCCAGAAAGCATCGGTTCCGGGCATATAGACAGAGCCAAAACTGTTCACAGCGGCCAAGGCGCCAACACTGAGCCCATCCTTCGTGATCACCGAAGCGGATCCCAGTCCACCGCGATGGCGCCCCGCGCGCGCCCCATAGCCCGCACCACTGCGCCCGAGGGTAAAGCTGCCTTTTTGCGCCTGGCGGAAGGCGGCGCGCCCCAAGTCCTGATAGGGGGGGGCCGTGCCCCAGTCTTTATTCCCACCATTGGCCAGGTCATACAGGATCGCCGCCGGGACAATCGGCGTCTTGGGCACGCCCGGCCGCTCGACAAGGCCGAAACCACGGCCTTGCGCACCCAATTCTGCCGCGACGCCGTCCGCGGCGGCCAAGCCATATGCGCTGCCACCAGAAAGGACCACGGCATGAACTTGCTCGACCAGTTTGTCCGACGGCAGCAAATCCGTTTCGCGCGTGCCTGGACCACCACCGGCGACAGCAACTGCGCCTACTGATGGCTCATCGCATAGAATTACCGTTGTTCCGGTTTGCACGTCTGGATCATGGGCATTGCCGATGGAAATCCCGGCAATATCCGTAATCAGGTTTTGGTTGCCGGGCTGAGACATCGAAAGGCCTTTCCTGTCAATGACATCCGCTCTACGGTGCTCAACAGAATTCGCCAAGTCGGAGCTGTATTGAATGTCAGTCAAAACCATCCTGTTGGCCGGAGTGTCGGCTGTTCTTCTCTCGGCGTGTCAGCCGGAAAGCGCTCCTCCGGAGTTGGAAGCTGCGCCGCCGCCGGTCGAAGCGGAATCCGAAGACTGGACCAAAGGCGCGATGGTGGCGGCTGCCGATCCGCGTGCCGTCGAAGCCGGCCTCGAGGTGCTGCGCAATGGTGGGCATGCCGTCGACGCAGCAATCGCTGTACACACCGTCCTTGGTCTGGTGGAGCCGCAATCCTCTGGCATAGGTGGCGGCGCCTTCATGGTCGTTTATGATCGCGCCTCAGATCAAACCATTGTCTATGATGGCCGTGAAACCGCGCCATCAGCGGCGGATGAGAACCTGTTTATCGAAGATGGCGAAGTGCTGGGCTTCATCCCCGCCTGGCAATCCGGGAAATCAGCCGGTGTCCCAGGCGCAATTGCCTTGTACAAGACCGCCCATGATGCACATGGCCGCCTCGATTGGGCGAGCAATTTTGATGCCGCGATCTCGCTGGCTGAAATTGGCTTTGAAGTCAGCCCGCGCCTGGCCAGTGTGTTGGCGAATGAGCGTTTGCGCCAATTCGTCGACCTGGATGATCGCCCCGTCAGCTCGGCCTATTTCTATCCCGATGGCGAGCCCCTGGCGGAAGGGGCGATCCGCGATAATCCGGATTATGCGGAAACCCTGCGCCGGGTCGCTAATGAAGGCATCGAGGCGTTTTACACCGGCGAAATCCCGGAAGCGATTGTCGCGGCGATCGCCGAAGAGCCGCGCCCAGGCGCGATGAGCGTCGAAGACATTGCCAATTACGAGGTTAAAGTGCGCCCGCCTTTATGCGGCGCCTGGCGGGACTATAGGATCTGTTCAGCGCCGCCACCGAGCTCTGGCGGGATCACCCAAAATGCGATTGCCGGTCTGTATGACCGGCTCTTGCCCGAAGGCGCGACCGAGCCGGAGCAATTCGTAAGGGCGTTCGTCGATGCCCAACGGCTCGCTTATGCAGACCGTGATCATTACGTGGCCGATGCCGATTTCGTGCAGGTGCCGACAGATGATCTGATCAATCCTGCCTATCTCGATGTGCGCGCCACAGAAGTGTTTGAGCCGGGCGCCAAGCCGACCCCTGGTGATCCAGGTGTGGCGCTGGGTGGCAATCCGATGGTTGGCATGTGGGGACAGGATCCGACGGAAGATGCCCCGGGCACTACCCATCTCTCGATCATTGACGCCGATGGCAATGCTGTGGCCATGACCGCAACTGTCGAAGCCGCATTTGGCAATTCGCGCATGGTGCATGGTTTCTTGCTCAACAATGAGCTGACTGATTTTGCCCGCGAACCGCGTAAGGCCAATCTGCCCGTGGCGAACGCCCCCGGGCCCGGCAAACGGCCGCGCAGCTCGATGTCGCCAACGATTATCTTTGATCAGGATGGCGAGGTGAAAATGGTCACCGGGTCGCCGGGCGGCAACTCGATCGTGGCATATACGGCGAAGACTATTATCGGTGTTCTGGCCTGGGATCATACACCACAAGAGGCCGTGGCGCTGCCAAACATCATTGCGCGCGGCGAAACCGTCGGGGTCGAAGTCGACCGCGAGGGTGGCCAGGAAGTCGCAGACGAGCTCAAGGCTGCAGGCTATAATGTTCAGGAACGCCGGGGCGAGAATTCAGGCCTTCACGTCATTCTGGTGACCGAGGATGGTTTGCTTGGGGGGGCAGATCCCCGGCGCGAAGGCGTCGCATTGGCTTTGGAATCGGAAGGCGAATAGCGTTGGCAAAGCGCGGATGAGCGCTAGCTTGGGTTGAATACAACACTCGGCGATACGCCGAACCTGTAGAAGATGGGGTAAAAAGTGGGCTTAATTCGTTTTTTCATCAGCGCCGTATTCGCGGTGTGTTTGGCGCATGTGGCACAGGCGCAGGCCTATCCTGAAACGACATATGATCCGGACGTTCCGACACTGCCGGAAGTGGTCGGATACGATCATGGCAATGTGATTTCGTCAGCCGCTCAGATCACCACCTTCATGCAAGCCCTGGCCGCGCATGCGCCAGATCGGATGCAAGTTCGGTCCTATGGCGAAACCTGGCAAGGCCGACCGCTCAGCTATGCGGTCATCTCCTCGCCTGAAAACATGGCACGGCTCGACGCGATCCAGGCCGATCTCGGCACGCTGGCGCGCGGTGATCAATTGCCCGCAGACCGCCTTGATGCAACGCCCGCCGTTGTTTGGTTATCTTATGGCGTGCATGGCGACGAGATCACGCCGCCGGACAGCGCCTTGTTCATGGCCTATCATCTGATTGCGGCGCAGAATGATGCCTTGGTCGACACCATCCTTGCCAATACGATCATTATCATTGACCCGAGCCAGAACCCGGACGGCCGCGACCGCTTCGTTCACAGTTTCCGCTCAGCGCTTGGGCTAGAGCCGCTCGACGATCGCTATACAGCCGAACATGACCAGCCTTGGCCGCGCGGGCGCTTCAATCATTACCTGTTCGACCTCAACCGCGATTGGTTCGCACTGACCCAACCCGAGACGCAGGGCAAAGTCGCGGCAGTGCTGCAATGGAATCCGGTCATCTATGTCGACAGCCATGAAATGGGCGGCGACAGCACCTATTATTTCCCGCCAGCCGCGCGGCCGTACAATCCGAACATCACGACGGATCAGAAGGGACGCCAGGTCCAGCTTGGACAGAATATGGCGAGTTGGTTTGACCGGTTTGGCGTCGATTACTTCACCCGCGAAGTGTTTGACGCCTTCTATCCGGGCTATGGCGATATGTGGCCAACATTGAACGGCGCGATCGCTATGACCTTTGAGCAAGCCTCACCCAGGGGGCTTTTGTTCCGGCGTTATGATGGCACCTTGCTGACCTATGCCGAGGGCGTGCGCAACAATGTGCTGACCTCGCTGGCGACGCTCGAAACCGTGGCGCAAAACAAGAATTCGTTCCTCACTGATTATGCTGATTTCCGTCGTACCGCGGTCGACGAAGCGCGCCGTGCCGACGACCGATATGTCGTCCTTGATCTGGCCGTGCGACGGTATGAGGCCGAAGCCATGGGACGTCGTTTGGCCCAGCAAGGCATTACCGTACAGCGCGTTCCAGCGGGCAGCACGCAATGCCGAAACACCTATTCCGAGGGCGCCTTGATTGTTGACATGGCACAGCCACAAGGACGCCTGATCAAGACACTTCTGAGCCAATCAACACCTTTGGCTCCGGACTTTGTTGCAGAACAGGAAAGCCGCCGCGATCGCGGTCTGAACCATGAGCTGTATGACGTGACCGCCTGGTCGTTGCCCTTAATGGACGGGGTCAGTGCAGAGCAATGTCGCCGGGTTGATCTCAGCAATGCCAGCGCGGTCCAGGCATCGGACCCGATCGTTGCCATGACATCAGGAACCGGACAATTCGGCTATATCGTGCCCTGGTCGGATGGTGGGCAGGCGCGCCTTGTCATTGCCGCCCTGAAGTCTGGTCTGGTCGGCATCACCACAGATGAAGCCTTCGTTAAGAATGGCCGGACTTATCCCTCTGGCAGCGTTGTGTTCACGCGCGCAGATAATTCCGCTTCACTCGGCACGGACCTGACCGCTCTGGCGGAAGACATTGGCGCGGAACTGGTGCCGATCGCCAATAGTTGGGTCGACGATGGTCCGAATTTTGGCAGCTCCGCCTTTGCCGCGATGCGGATGCCAAAGGTTGCGATCGCCTGGGGCAATGGCACCAGCCCGACCTCTGCCGGCAATACGCGCTTCGTGCTCGAGCAACAGATGGGGGTTCCGGTTGCACCGATCCGCGTGTCGACCCTGGGGCGCGCAGACCTGTCGCTGTATGATGTGCTGATCATCCCGGACACTTATGGTGGTCTGATTTCGCAAATGGGCTCAGCCGCGCGGCTGCAGGAATTTGTTCGCGAAGGCGGGGTTCTGGTGGCCATCGGCACGGGTGTCAGCGAGTTGACCCACGAGGAGGTCGGCTTGCTGTCGACCCAGCTTGAGCTCGCAACCACGGATGGTGATGGCGAAGGCGAGTCAGAAGAACGGCGTGTGCCCGGGATCAATTTTGCGTCGCTCGCGGAATATGAAGAGCACATTCACGATCATCGCGCCCGGCCGGAAGATATTCCTGGCGTTTTGGTCAAGACAATTGCCGAAACCAGCCATTGGATGGCCGCGGGATATGATGAAGCGACAGCACTTGTGACTGGGCGCGAAATCTATCGCCCCTTGAATGAAGGCGATGGCACCAATGTGTTCCGTTTCGCAGATGCCGATAGCCTGCTTGAAAGCGGCTATTTGTGGGAAGAGAACCGCCTGCAGCTCGCGTTCAAGCCGTTTGTGATGGTCGAGCGGCAGGGCGATGGAGTTGTCATTGGCTTCACCCAAAGCCCAACGACGCGGGCCTATCTCAACGGGCTTAATCTGATGCTGGCAAATGCGGTGATCCTCGGACCTGCTCGCGTGGCGCGATAGAAACGACCCCAACAAGAACGGAGATTGATATGATCCGCACAGCTATTTCACTTTTCGCCGTCTCAACGGTCTTGTCTGCTTGCGTCACGGCGCAAACAGAGGCGGACCTGAAACCGCAACCATCTGACGATCTTCCGCCGATCGAAATTGAAATGGAAGCCGAAGAGACAATTGGCGGTCCAGATTATTCGCTCGAAGCCATTTCCCCAGAACCCGGTCGGGTTCAAGTTGGACTGTCGGGCAGCGATCCGGCCGATATTGCCCGCTACCTCCTGGCGCGCGGCGCGGGCGGCGCCTCCCTCTCTCCGGGCGGCGAACACGTCGCGTTCCGCTATAGTGTCACCGGCGTGCCGCAGCTGTGGATCACGCGCGCAACGGGCGGTGCCCCGCAGCAGCTGACCTTTGGCAATGGCATCACTTTCTTCCGCTGGATGCCGGACGGATCGGGCTTGATCTATGGCGCTGATAATGACGGCAATGAGCAGGAATCCTACTATTTCGTCTCCGCAGATGGCAGCGAAGAGCGCTTGCTGTTGCCAGCCGTCGAAGGGGGCTTCCGATCCTTTGGCGATATCTCGGCTGATGGAAGCTCAGTCGTGTTCGCCTCGACTGAACGCAATGGGCTCGATTTCGACATTTACAAAGCCGATCTCACGACCGGTGACACTGAAATGCTGTTTGAAGGCTCGTTTGGCTTCTTCGCACGCGGCCTGTCGCCGGACGGCAAGCATTTGATCATTGCCGAAACCGTCGGCGAGGATTCTGACAATCTCTACCTGATGGATGTCGACAGCAAGGACATGACGACTATCTCGGCGCCGGAACCTCGTGCTAACCATTCTGATGGTGGGTTCGCCTGGTTGCCGGACAGCAGCGGCTTCTATTTTGCCAGCAATGTTGATCGCGAATTCTCTGCCGTGCACTTTTACGATGTCGCCGCAGAGGAGTTCAGTGTTGCAATCGAAACCGAGCGCGATGCAGGTGGCTTAGAGCTTTGTGGGGCCGAAGGCGGATACCTCGCTTTCACCGAGAATGTGGATGGGTTTCATACGCTGCATATGCGCGATCTTGCGACGGGTGAGACAGTCGAAACACCATCGCTGCCAGAAGGGGTACATGGCGTCAGCTGTGCGCCAGGCTCAGATCGCGTGGCGATCCGGACCAATGGTTGGCGGACCCCAGGCGAGGTGCGTCTCTGGGACATGCAGCGCAATTCAATCAGCCGAACCTTTGAGCCGACTTATGCTGGGCTCGATCCGGATCGCTTTGTCCGTCCCGAAAGCATTCGCATCCCAGCCAGCGACGGGGTCGAGCTGCAAGGCTTGCTCTACTTGCCGGATGAGGCCTCGCGCAAAGGCGATGGCCCGCCCCCGGTCCTGTTCATTGTTCATGGTGGCCCGACCGCGCAATCCATGGCGACCTTTGACGCCGTGGTGCAATATCATGTCGATCGCGGCATTGCCGTGTTCGAGCCGAATGTGCGCGGCTCAACTGGGTTTGGGCGCACCTATGTCACCCTCGATGACCAGGAAAAACGCCGAGACAGCGTGCGTGACCTGATCGATATGGCGGCCTATCTGCGTGAAGATGGCCGGGTCGATATGGACCGTGCAACTGTCGCCGGTGGGTCTTATGGTGGCTATATGGTGAACGCCGTGCTGGCGCTCTATCCGGACTCCTTCGCGGCAGGCGTAAGCCTGTTTGGCGTCGCCGATTGGGTGACCGCGCTGCAAATTGCGTCGCCGGCTCTGCAAGCCTCCGACCGGATTGAATATGGCGATATCCGTGAGCAGAAATGGATCGATTATTACACTGAAAACTCGCCGATCCGCCTAGCAGATCAAATCAAGGTGCCTGTGCTGTATTCGCATGGCGTCCGAGATCCACGCATCGACATTTACGAGACCGAAGTGATGGTCAAAACGCTGCGCGCCAATGGCATTGATGCGCCTTATATCCGGATCGAGGATGAAGGCCATGGCTGGCGCAAGCTATCCAATCGCCTGTTCTATTATCGCGCGCAGGCGGAATTCCTCGAAGAGGTTTTCGCGGAATAGTCGCCTAATCAGCGGTGGCGGGCGCGAGCAAGTCTTGCGCCGCCATCCAGCGTGTAAACTGATCGAACCAGTCATCGGCCGGAACGCCGCGTTTATAGCTGCCAAATCCATGGCCGCCGGACTGGTAATAGTGAAACTCGACCGGCACGCCCGCGGCTTGCCACGCTTCAACAAGGCCAAAGCCCTGATCCTTGAAGAGGGGATCATCAGCGGCGAGGGCATTGAACATGGGCGGGGCCGTCGCTGGCACATCGACCGGTGTCATCGGACCATAAATATAGCCAATATAGTCCGGCTTCGGCGCGTCCTCTCCGTCGGCAAGCGTGACCCCGAGCGTCGTCATCGCGCCAGCGGAGAAACCCAGCATCCCGACTTTGTCGGCATCAAAGCCCCACGCATGGGCATTCTCGCGCACCAGGTTTAAGGCCGCTTGCGCATCGGCGACTGCGAATGGAATGCCTTGGGTGACATCGATTTGAGGATCACCAGGCTCTGGCGCCCACAGGATCCGCATATGCTCGGCATATCCTGCCGTGTCAGAGGGTGTTTCCATGGTGCGATATTTGAGCAGGAAGGCAGCGACGCCCTGTTCGGCAAGCCATTCGGCAATTGGGTAGCCTTCATTGTCGATGGACACGAACTGAAAACCGCCGCCGGGGATAACGATCACCGCAGCGCGGGTCGCGTCTGGATCTGCTGGCAAGACAGGCAATAGCGTGGGTTCTGTGACATTGGTGATCCAACGCTCTGTCCCGGCATCGCGCCAGATTTCTTCCAACTCCGCGCCCTCGGAGCCTGGGGCGGCACCGTCATAGAGCGGGATTGCACCAGCATCGGGTTCAGCTTCGACGGGTTGGAAGGGCAGCTGCTCAGGTTGATCATCCGCAACGGCTGCCAGCGATAAAACAGGAGCGGCAGCGCTTGCGATAAGCCAATTTTTCAACATGTCCGCTCCCGAATATTATGTGTCTTCGGGGACTATAGCACCTGACCGTACAAGTCATAGGCATCC
This sequence comes from Hyphomonadaceae bacterium, assembly GCA_024743315.1. Lineage (GTDB taxonomy): Bacteria > Pseudomonadota > Alphaproteobacteria > Caulobacterales > Hyphomonadaceae > Henriciella. The sequence goes on along the minus strand of JANSWU010000001.1, from coordinate 154,498 downwards.
GCATCGGTGATGTTGGCGGAGACAATTTTTCCGGGACTGAGCGGCGTATCCGATTTCAGATAGACGACACCATCAATCTCTGGCGCGTCGGCTTTTGAGCGCGCCAGATATTCGCCGGTCTCATCGCTCGGGCCATCAATGATCACGTCTTGCGTCGTGCCGATCTGCGCCGCGGCCCGCGCCGCAGAGATCTCGGCCTGGGTTTCCATGAAGCGATGCCAGCGCTCTTCTTTCACTGCTTCCGGCAGATGGTCGGGCAGATCGCGGCTGTCGGCATGCGCGACATTCTCATATTTAAAACAACCGGCCCGATCGATTTTAGCCTCGCGGATAAAGTCGAGCAGGACCTCGAAATCCTCGTCAGTCTCGCCCGGAAAGCCAACAATAAAGGTTGAGCGAATGGCGAGATCCGGCACGTCGCGGCGCCATTGCTGGATGCGTTCGAGCACACGGTCTTGCTTGGCTGGACGCTTCATCGCTTTCAGCACATTGGCGCTGGCATGCTGGAACGGGATGTCGAGATAAGGCGTGATCAGCCCCTCCGCCATGAGCGGGATCACTTTGTCGACGTGCGGGTAGGGATAGACATAATGCATCCGCGTCCACACGCCGAGCGAGCCGAGGCCGCGGGCGAGGTCCAGAAAGCGGGTTTCGTAGGGCTCGCCTTTCCAGGTCTGCGGCGCGTATTTGAGATCAAGCCCGTAGGCGCTGGTATCTTGGCTGATCACCAGCAATTCCTGCACGCCTGCTTTGACCAATTGCTCGGCTTCGATCAGGACATGATGGATTGGCCGTGAGACGAGGTCGCCGCGCAATTTCGGGATGATGCAGAAGCTGCAGCGATTGTTGCAGCCTTCGGAAATCTTCAAATAGGCATAATGGCGCGGGGTCAGGCGCAGCCCGCTTTCCGGCACCAGATCAGTGTGCGGATTGTGCGGCGGGGTGAGGTGCGTATGCACCGCGTCCATAACCTGTTCATATTGGTGTGGCCCGGTCACCGCGAGCACTTTGGGGTGCGCCTTCTCGATGACATCTGGTTCGGCGCCAAGGCAGCCTGTGACGATGACTTTGCCATTCGCTTCGATGGCTTCGCCAATCGCATCGAGACTTTCTTCACGGGCGCTGTCGAGAAATCCGCACGTGTTGACCAGGACAAGATCAGCGCCGGAATAGTCTGGGCTGATCTGATAGCCTTCGGCCCGCAGCCTTGTGACGATGCGCTCGGAGTCGACCAGAGCCTTTGGGCAACCCAGCGAGACAATCCCGACTTTCGGGATGGCATTGGGTTTGATCGGAGCGGGGCGGTCGAGGGTGGTCGTCATGCCCGCGCTGTTATACGCTGCAGCGCGCTTTGAAAAGGAGCCGAGATCATGGCTGAGGGACCAAAGCCCCCGAATCGCGGACGTTTATGGATGATTGTGCTGGCGACCTCCCCGATCGGGCTGTTTACCGCTTGGGCGTTCTGGGCGCAGATCGAATCCGGCGGCGGCATGGGCTGGGTCGGCTGGCTCATCATTCTGATGCTCGGGATCATTTCCTATTCGATCAGTTTCTATTTCGGACACCGGTTCTTCGAAGGCACGCTCGATCAGTATATCGTCTCGGACACGTTCAAGAAAAAGCATGACTGGATCGATCTCGAGACCGAAACGCGTGAGAGCGGCGACACCAAGATTGATGGTTGGGTCGCGCACTACAAATTCATCCGCACCATGTTCGCTATGGGATTGCTGCCCCTGATCGCCTGCATCTATCTTTTCTTTTTTGCCTAGTTCCCGGACACCTGCGCAGGGATCGCCGGATTTGAAGATCGATTGAGTGTTGCTATCCCGGACGCAACGCGATCCGGGACCCAAAGCATTTCGTGCAAGTATCCTGGGTCCCGGAGAAGCGCTGACGCGCTTTCCGGGATGACACGCGTAAAGCTGCGCTAACCCTAAACCGCATCCCTGACATAGGTCAGGGTCCATGGCTGTGGAGACAGTATTTACGTGGATCAACCAGCCGCCATGGATCCCAGCGTGCGCTGGGAAAGCGGAGCGTTTCGATTTAGCGCTGTTTCCAATCCCGAAACATCTGCTCGGCGAGCGCGATGCGATCCTCGCCAACCTGCTCGGACGTGACCGGACGTAACTTGATCAACTCGGCCAATGCCGCATCAGGCGTTCGACCGCGATATCTCAGATAGGCGTAGATGACGAAACCCGTGCGGTGAATGCCGGCCGAGCAATGCAAGTAGATGACTGGCGCCTCGGATGCGCGTTCGATTTCATCAAAGGCCAGGAACAGCTGGGACAGGTCGACCCCAGCCAGCGTCTCCAAATGTCCGCCATCCACTGGGAAATGATGCCACGCCGCGCCGATCGATTTGGCGAGTAGCTTGATTGAGTCCGCCTGCTCGCGGGCTGAAAGCAGGGTCAGGATATCTGTGACGCCCTGGGCTTGAATGCTGTCTTTGGATTTCTTCCCGGGGCGCGGGCCCAGAATGATTTTTGCGGCCATTGTCAGCCAATCTCAATGGCGTCGACCTTGTTGGGATAGACCGCCAAGGCGTTTTTGATCGCGGTAACCGCTGGAAAAGGGGCTTCATAAGTCCAGACCGCATTTTCGATCAGGACCCCGTCAGACGTGCGCAGGTGATAATAGCTCGCTTCGCCCTTATACGGGCACCAGCTCGTCAGCTCAGAGCGCTCCAGACGCCTCATCTCAACCTGATCTCTCGGGAGATAGGCGACCCCCGGATAAGTCGCTTCCTTGAGCTCAAGATGCGACTTGGCGGACAGGACAGTTTCGCCCGCCAGTTTAACACTGACGGGCGTATCTTTTGGCTCGATGGTGATCGGATGGTCCGGTCCCGGCTCGAGCTGGCGGCGCATCAGGCGGCTTCCATTTCAATGCCTTTTTCAGCCATGAACTCTTTCAGCTCACCGGCTTCGAACATTTCTTTGACAATGTCACAGCCGCCGACAAATTCGCCTTTGACATAAAGCTGCGGAATGGTCGGCCAGTTGGAATAGGTCTTGATACCTTCGCGGACATCCTGGTTTTCCAGAACATTGACGGCCTGATACTCAACGCCGAGATAATCCAGGACCTGCACGACAACAGAGCTGAAGCCGCATTGCGGGAAGGTTGGTGTGCCCTTCATGAAGAGCAGCACATCATTGCCTTTCACGGCATTATCAATTGAGGTCTGAATGTCGTCTGACATGAGGATTACTCCGATTCTTTCATCACTTGTTCGCGCGCCACGGGCAGCAATTCGGCCATATGATCGCGGATGCGAGAATCTGTACGCTCGACGCCAGCCTTTTCGAGATCCCCGCGGACCTTGCGAAACACATCATCGTCGCCAGGCTCTTCGAGATCCGAAAGGACAACAGTTTTGGCATAGGCGTCTGCCTCGTCACCATCCAAACCCATGAGCTCTGCAGCCCAAAGGCCCAGCAGCTTGTTGCGTCGCGCCATGACTTTGAATTCGGTGGCCTCGTCCATCGCGTATTTGGCTTCTTCACCGCGCTTGCGATCGTCAAATCCTGACATGTAATCTAACCTTATGACTGGGATTGCAGTTTCCGTCGCAGATATAGGGGCGCTAGGGGCCTGGGTGCAAGAAGCCTTTTGCCTAAATGGCGCGATTGGCGTAAGGGGAGCGCCTGTTTGCGCGGGCAGGTGAGTCGACCAGCCCGCCAATGCGAGAGGGATCGCCCGATGTCACGCAAACGAATGATTTATGAAGGCAAGGCCAAAATCCTGTATGAGGGGCCCGAGCCGAACACGCTGATCCAGTATTTCAAGGATGATGCGACCGCCTTCAATGCTGAGAAGAAAGCCGTGCTGGATGGCAAGGGCGTGCTCAACAATCGCATTTCCGAATTCATGATGACCCGGCTTGGCGGCGTTGGTATTCCCAACCACTTCATCAAGCGCCTGAACATGCGCGAGCAATTGATCAAGAAAGTCGAGATCATCCCGCTCGAGGTGATCGTCCGCAATGTCGCCGCGGGGACCATGTCAAAGCGGCTTGGCATTGAAGAAGGCACGCAACTGCCACGGGCCATTGTCGAGTTTTGCCTGAAAAATGATGAGCTTGGTGATCCGCTGGTGTCAGAGGAACACATTGCCGCCTTTGGCTGGGCCCAACCGCATGAAATGGACGAACTGATAGCGCTGGCCCTGCGGGTGAATGATTTTATGTCTGGCCTGTTTGCCGGCGTCGGCATCAAACTGGTCGACTTCAAGCTCGAGTTTGGCCGCTTTTTTGAAAATGATATGCAGCGCGTCATTCTAGCCGACGAGATCAGCCCGGATAGTTGTCGGCTTTGGGATCTCGAGACCAATGAGAAGCTCGACAAGGACCGGTTCCGCCGCGATTTGGGCGGGGTCACCGAAGCCTATGCCGAGGTGGCGCGGCGCCTCGGCATCATCAAGGAGAGCGGTCAGGGCGCTGAAATCGTGGACTTTAATGGGGTCAACAAGTAGCCTCCTCAGAAACATGGGGAGGAGAGCATGACGCTGAAAGTCATTGGGGCCGGGTTTGGGCGGACCGGAACCTTGTCGATGAAGGCAGCCCTTGAGCGGCTCGGCTACGAAAAATGCCATCATATGGTAGAAGTTCTGATGACAGACGATCCAACCCAGCTTGATTATTGGGATGCGATCGGTCAAGGCGAACGGCCGGGCTGGGACAAAGTCTTTGAAGGCTATCAGGCGAGTGTCGATTTTCCCTCCAGCCTCTATTGGAAAGAATTGGCAGAGGCCTATCCGGAGGCAAAAGTCGTTCTGACGGTACGAAGCTTCGAGAGCTGGTATAAGAGCGCTACCGGCACAATTTATGCGGTCGGCAAGAAACAACCCGCCTGGACCCGCTTGATCCCGAAACCTCGCAAAATTGACCGAATGACCAAGAATGTCATCTGGAATGGCAAATTTGACGGCAAGTTTGAGGATAAAGCGCACGCTGAGAAAGTCTGGAACGCGCATATTGAGGAGGTCAAAGCGGCTTTGCCGCCGGAACGCTTGTTGGTGTTCGAGGTTAAGGATGGCTGGGAACCGCTGTGTACGTTTCTCGGCAAACCGATCCCTGACGGACCGTTTCCGCGGGTGAATGATGCGGAGCAGTTTCACAAGATGATCAAGGGTATGACCCGTCTCGCCTATGTGCCCTGGATTGTGGGTGCGGTCTTGGTCGCGGCTGCCATCGCCGCCTATATGGCCTTTCAGTAGCGCGCTGATTGGTCTAAACGGGGCGCGACTCAGTTTGCGGAGCGCGATTATCATGAAAGCGATTGTCCATGTCGGCCTGAAACCCGGCGTTCTCGACCCTCAAGGCAAGGCCGTCGCCGACTCGCTCGGACGTATGGGATTTGATGAAGTGGCCAGCGCCCGCATCGGAAAAGTCATCGAACTTGATCTGGAAGGCGTGTCCGAAGCCGATGCCGAAGCGCGGGTCAAGGAGATGTGCGAGAAGCTGCTCGCCAACACAGTGATTGAGAGCTACCGCGTCGAGTTCGTCAGCTAAGTCGCTTTCTGAACACCTGTTCATAATTGATTTTGTTGCATTTTTTTCGACGGAAAATGCGAGGTCACGCGTTTGACCCTCCATGCGAACACGAAATGGAGGAACGCATGCTTAAATTGACGACCATCGCAATCGTAACCGCTTTGGCTGCGCCTGTAGCGCTGGCTGGACCCGCCGAACGATTTGAACGCTTCGATAACCGTCTCGACCGACTGGAACGCCGCGGCGTGATTGAACAGGGCTCGCATCTCGATCGGATTGAAGACCGGATCGATCGCCGCGAGAATGTGATTGACCGGCGTGAAGACCGCCGCGACCGGGCCGTGAATAACGGACCGCTTGACCGTCTCGAAGATCGCGTCGACCGGCTTGAAAACATCCAGGATCGCCGCGAAGACCGCCGCGACCGCCGAAACTAATCGGAACACTCAAAACTCGCTGATTTTTGAGGTGTCCCCTCGATCCTCTCAATCAGCGACCCCTTGAAGGACTTGTTCAATTCAAGGGCTTACAGACGGGCCGGGGTCGCAGCTCCGGCCCGTTCTATCAGGTCATTTTTCGCAGCATTTCCGGAACGGCGCGAATGACGCAAAAAGCCAGGATCAACCAGGTTTGCCAGGCCCCCCAAACGGTCGACATAGGTTGTACCGCACTGATCAAGCCGAGAAGCAGCAGGAAGAATACGAGCCGGATCAACTGGCTCGATAAAAACTCCATATCTCCGCCCGCGCGGCGCACGGCATATAGAGACCAGGTTCGTACAATATGCGCCGCCAAAAGAATCATGCCGACCAGACCGCTGGCGAAGAAAACCACCGGTGCGAGGTATTTCGACACGTGCAGTGGAACATATAAAAACACCCGCCAGGCCAGCGGCACGTGATTGAAAACCGCAAATATGATCTGGCTGAGTCCCACCAGTGCCAGCCAGATCCCGGCCATTGCAAAGTCGCCACGCCATCCCGTGCCAAGGGAATCGAGACCGGCTTTCTGTAATGCCGCCAATTGCGCCGTATCGCTTAGAACCAAGACGCCGACCAAGGTGAATAGAATTGCCCAACCCCAAGCATAGGGTGCTATGACAAACTTACCGAGATCTTCGAATTCGGCGCTCAGTTTCGGACGTTCTTCCTTACGTTTGCCGACCCGGTCATTCTCTGCATAGCCAATTTCGTAGACACAGATCATCGCCGCGAACAATGCAAACAAGGAGATGTATACGCTCATATCGAACGGAACTGCAAAAATGCCGAAAACCAGCATGATGATCACGAATTCTTCGAGGAAAACCTGCTTGATCAGGAATCCTGGGGTCCGCTTGATTTTGGCGGTATAATAAAAGGGCCACTTTATGTGAGTCATCTGATCATCCTGGTCCGGTCGGGAGCCATTTGATGTGAAAGCCGTGGCGAACATGGTCGAGAAGGTCCTGATCATCTTTTCTTGAATCTGTAATCACTGCGTCGCGGTCCGGATCGGGCAGTAAATTTGCCTCACGCAGCATTTCGAGTTTTCCGCGTGCGCGGTCTGCAACCAACCGATCCGGCTCCGACGCGATCACAGCGCAGTCTTTAAAACGTGTGTTTCGCAACATCCGCTCAATCGTCTGTTTGAGACCGAAAGAGACAATGGCAATATTGTCATCCGGCACCTTGGCGAACAAATCGATCAAAGCATGGTTGCCATATCGCTCGAAAACCTGGTCAGCGATCTGCTCATAGTCTTCGGCCAGCGAAGGTCGCAAACGATGCATGAGCTGAAGCCGCATGGCGTCACGGTATAGAAAGACGCCGTTTGCGCCTCGAAACACCCAAGGGCGTGCGAGCCCAACGGCTTTAAGCAGGAGCCAGTAAATCGGCCTCGGTCGCGCCGCGCGAAGGAAGGCGTCGGTGGAATTGGTCAATAGAAGCGTAAAATCGAAGTCGACGAAAAACCGTCGATCCGGATTCGCCTCTTCAATGCAGGCGCGTAGGCCATCAAATGCAGATTGAAATTCACGTTCAATCACGCGAGCGCCCCCGCATTTTGAGGTTCTGGCCGAGTGAACGGGCCGGTTTTTGCCATAACTTCTTCATGAGGGCACGCAGGTCGTTATTCGAGTGACGGTCAAGCTCCGACGGGTTCGTGCAACTTCCAGACCAAGATCGGCTCAGGAATTGAGATTTATCGCCATCACGATGTCATCAAAGATTTGATCGCCAACCGGGAAACGTCGCTCGCCGATTTTTTCAAAGCCGGCGCGCTGATAGAAAGCCACGGCGCGATGGTTTTGATCATAGGTTCCAAGCAACATGCGCTTGGCGCCAATTTCGCGGGCATGCTTAAGCGCGCGCAGCATCAAATCACGCCCCGTGCCGGTGCCGTGATACTTGGAAAAAACGTAAATCCGCTTCAGCTCAATATCACCAGGTTGGCCCTCAGTCGGCGCTTCCACAGCGCTTGTTACTGCATAGCCGATTGGAGCTTTCGTGGCCGATGATTCTGCGATCCAACAGGCATAGTTTGGATCATTTGAGGTGATATAGCCCTTATAAATTTCAGGGGCATGTTGGGTCCGGCAATGCGAAATCAGGTCCGGACCCGGTATGGTTTCAGAATAGCTTTCCAGGAACGTCGCCGATCCCACCACCCCGAGCGCGATTTCATCGCCCGGGACAGCAGGTCGGATCGTAATTCCCAGCGCCATTTTATCCCGCTGACATTTCTTTTTCGAAGTTCTCACCAACCGCGTTGAGGAAGCCTTCTGTGGTCAACCACTCTTGCTCCGGGCCGACCAGCAAAGCGAGATCCTTGGTCATCTGGCCGCGCTCGACCGTCTTGATGATGGTCTCTTCGAGTTTCTGCGCGAATTCGGTAACCTCTGGTGTATTGTCCATGCGCCCGCGGTGCTGCAAACCGCGCGTCCAGGCAAAGATCGAGGCAATCGAATTGGTCGAGGTCGCTTCGCCTTTCTGGTGGTTGCGATAGTGACGGGTCACGGTGCCGTGCGCGGCTTCGGCCTCAACCGTCTTACCGTCCGGCGTCATCAGCACTGAGGTCATCAAGCCAAGCGAGCCATAGCCCTGTGCAACCGTGTCGGACTGCACGTCGCCATCATAGTTTTTACAGGCCCAGACATACCCGCCCGACCATTTCATCGCCGCGGCGACCATATCGTCGATCAGACGGTGCTCATAGGTGCCGCCGAACTCGTTGAAGGCGTCTTTGAATTCATTATCGAACACCTCCTGGAAGATGTCCTTGAAGCGGCCGTCATACTTTTTCAGGATGGTGTTCTTGGTCGACATATAGACCGGCCATTTGCGCTGCAGACCATAATTGAAACAGGCGCGGGCGAAATCACGGATCGAGGCGTCGAGATTGTACATACCCATGGCAATGCCAGCTTCCGGGAAGTCGAAGACCTCATATTCCTGGCTGTCCGAGCCATCTGCCGCTTCCCATTTCATGGTCAGCTTGCCGGCACCGGGCACGAGGAAATCCGTCGCCTTGTACTGGTCGCCAAAGGCGTGACGGCCAACCACGACGGGCTGTGTCCAACCTGGGACGAGGCGCGGCACATTATTGATTACGATCGGCTCGCGGAACACCACACCGCCGAGAATGTTGCGGATCGTGCCGTTCGGCGAGCGCCACATTTTTTTCAGATCAAACTCTTCAACCCGCGCTTCGTCCGGTGTGATGGTCGCACATTTGACCGCAACGCCATATTGCTTGGTCGCATTGGCTGCATCGACGGTGATCTGGTCATCCGTTTCGTCGCGCGACTCGATCGAGAGATCGTAATATTTCAGATCAATATCGAGGTAGGGAAGAATGAGCTGGTCCTTGATCATCTGCCAGATGATGCGGGTCATCTCATCGCCATCCATTTCGACGATCGGATTTTCGACCTTGATCTTTGCCATGTGAAATATTCCTTTGCCTATATCGGTTTGCGAGGGCCTATAGCAGGTCTTTTGGCGGCGTCAAAAGGACTGAGTGTTATGCGGCGATGGATCGGTGTTTTTGGGATCATGCTGACAACGCTGGTGAGTGCACCGACCAGCCATTCGCAAGGTGTCGGATTGGCGGAAGGCGTTGACCCGCTGCTCAATGCCCAATGGACCTACCGGCTGGTCGTGGTTTGCACATCTGTAGCGGGATCAGGCGATCCGCCTTTACTTAGCGCGCAATACGAACAGGCGTTTGAAGACTGGCCAGGTTATATTGACCGCGATCTGATTCTGGTTTGGCTCGATCAGGACTATGTGATGAGCTGGTGGCCGGTTGCCAACGATAATAAAGATGCATCGCTTTTGATTCGCGGTTCCGAGACAGATGAGTCTGATCTTAGAGGGCGCACAGGCTGTGGCTCCGATCGCGAGTTTGTGGCGCTGATCGGCAAGGATGGCGAGGTCAAAGCGCGAAGTGAAACGGCGATTTCAAATCAAGATTTGTTTGCACGTATAGATTCCATGCCGATGCGACAGCGCGAAATGCGGGCTCCGAACTAACGCGCGGCGTGCTCGATCATCGCTGATGTGATGCCAAACCGTTTTACCAGCGCCTCCTCTTCGGGCAGTTTCACGCCCGCATCTTTCAAACACCACAGCGCTTCGCTCAGGGCCTGTCGCGACGTGGCGCCGGGGATTGTCCAGGTGCGAGCGCCAACGCCTTGAATGATCAATCCATCGCGTTCGATGTTGCGGCCAAGCTGGCATTGCCAGGCACAAACATAGGGAACGCCCTTTGTCACGCGCCCGCGTTTCACTTCATACAGAGCGCGACGCCGGAACATGAAGCGTTTGTGGAAGTAAAACCAGATCATCGCCGCGCCACCGCCCGCAATCGTTAGCGTGAAAACTGATAGGAAGGCAGAAGCCTGCCCAAGACCAAACAGGCCAAAGGTGCCAAAGAAAGTGACCAGACCGGTTCCAAGGATGAACCACGCTGATGATGGTCGGATTTCGCCGTGTCGACGCCGCCAGAACTTATGATTCAGCCGATGTACTGCCAGCATGGTGCCGAGCGTCGTCGCGATCAGCAGGATCAGGCTCATTCATGGCTCCAATCTAAGAGGATGAGGCGTGGTGCGTATAAGTTCCGTACGCGCCCGCCAGCGGTTCGGTTTAAAGAAAACGGATTTCAGCCGGGAGAATTGACGCTGGCCGATGGCTGCGCCATGTGGCGCGGCATGTCTTGTTCTCCGCCCTGCATCATTCTGCATCGTCCTCAGCTCGGCGAGAATATCGGCTCAGCGGCGCGGGTCATGTTGAATTTCGGCCTGACGGAGATGCGTTTGGTCGAGCCTCGCGATGGCTGGCCGAATCCCGCTGCCGGCCCCTTGTCAGCAGGCGCGCTGGACGCGGGGGTCTCCGTCGAATCATTTGAAACAGTTGAAGCAGCCCTTGCCGACCTTGAGCTTGTTCTTGCCACGACAGCGCGCCCGCGAGGTATGGAAAAGCCTGTGGTTGATGCGGCTCAAGGTGTTGAGATGATTAAGTCGCGCGGCTTGAAAACCGGGATCTTATTCGGGGCCGAAAACCATGGTCTCCCCAGCGAAATTGTCGGCCTTGCGGACGCAATCCTGACCTATCCGGTCAACCCGGAATTTGCCTCGCTCAACCTTGCCCAAGCGGTCGGGGTTCTTTGTGCCAGCTGGGGGGCAAGCCAGGGCGCGGTTGGGCGTTGGCAGGGCGAGAAGGCAGGCGTCGATGTGCCCGCACCGAGAGAAGACTTGATCCGCATGTTCGAACATCTCGAGGATGAGCTGGAGCGGGCGGGCTATTTCTACCCGGCTGACAAAACGCCTCTGATGAAGACCAATATTCGCAATGCGTTTATCCGCGGCAATTGGACCATCCAGGAAGTTCGGACGTTTCGTGGGGCGATCAAAGCGCTTGCACTCGGGCGCGGTAAAGCGCGTATCCAGCGCGACGACTAGCGCTCGCGCGTCTCTAGCGGGATAGCGCCGGGAATATTCGCCTGAACCAATCGGGCCGAAAGATCGCGGCCCTCGGCAGCAAAGGCTTTTTCGGCATTCACGGCATTGCCATCACAGACCGGATGCAGGTCGCTGCCCCAGGAAAACCCGGCATTGAATCCATTCACCAGTGACCGCCGCAATCCCCCCTGATAGGGCGCTTCCAGCTCCAGCAATCGCAACATGTAGCTGCGCCAGTATTGATCGTTTCGACCATTGCATGCGACCCGGATCGCATGTGCCTTGCCGAGCACTTCAGCCAAAGCCGTGACATCCCGAAAATAGTCCTGGTCGGGCACCCGGCTCTGGCTTTGTGCCGGCAGAGCTGGCAACAGGACCATCAGAGCTAGAACCAGTGAGGCAAGGAGCGGGCGATGCGGCAGCTTTTGATACATGCAGAAACCTTTGCTCGGATCGAATCGGCGCTGGCGCCGTATCGCAATCAATTATCACCCTTAGTCCTGGATGATGAAGGAGATCTGAAGCATCCATGGGGCAAGAGTGAGGCAAAGGCGGCGATCGCCTATGGTACCCAGGACGCCTATTATAGTCCTGCTGTGATGACCTTTTTCCAAACCCTGTTTGGCTTCGAACAGTTGGATTGGTTTCAATCTTCGGCCGCCGGGACCGAACATCCCATGATCCAGGCGACCGGCAAAAAAGCCGGAACTTTTTCCGGCAGCCACGAACAGTCGGACGCGATTGCCGAGTGGGTGATTTGGGCCGGGCTCGATTTCTTCCAGGGTGGACGGGAACGTCGGGTGGCACAGGCCGAGCAGGTTTGGACGCGCTTACCGTTTCGGGAACTTAGCAGCACGCACTGGCTTGTTGTTGGCTTTGGCGCGATAGGACAGGCCTGTGGTGTGCGTTTACGGGCATTGGGGGCCGAGGTCACAGGCGTGCGCCGCAGTGGCGGTTCGCATCCGGCTGCGGATCAAATCATTACCCCGGACGCGATGCTCGCAGCCTTGTCAGAAGTTGATGTTGTCCTATTCGCTTTGCCGCTGACCGAGGAGACGGAAAACACCGCGGATCATCAATTCTTTGCCGCGATGAGGCCTGGGAGTTTGTTTGTAAATGTCGGGCGCGGCGCATTGGTCGATGAGGATGCCCTTATGGCGGCGCTCAATTCTGGGCCATTAGAACAGGCTTATCTGGACGTGGTTCGTGAAGAGCCCCTGTCTGCAGACAGTCCGCTATGGACGCAACCAGGTCTGACATTGACGCCGCATATCGCCGCTTTGACAGAGCAGTCAAAGATTCGCACCGACAAAGTCTTTCTCGAAAATCTCGCTGCGTTTCTGAACGATCAACCGCTGCGCAACCTCGTCCCGCCAGAGACTTTTTCCTAAACGGTGACATTTGTGGCATACTGCCGCTATGGATCGATTGGAGACTTTCAGTCAGGATTGGATATCACGCGTCGCCGTTTGGAGCGCGATGGTGTTGATCGGACTGATGTATCCCGCGGCCGAAGCGTCGCAGAAACGAGAGACGCAAGTTCTCGAACTGATCGCTGAGCGCCGCCCGATGGCGGCAGTCAACATTAATGGCACGCCGACCACCGCCTTGATTGATACCGGTGCCACCATCGCTCTGATTGACCATGACTTCATGTCAGAGTCAGACCTGCAATCGCGCGCGACACAACAAACGCTCATCCTCGGGATAGGCGGACAACGTTATTATCCGACCGCGACACTGTCGAAGCTTGATGTCGGGCGTGAAAGCTGGACCGATTTGAAAGTGGCGGTGAACTCAATGAACCGTTTTCCGGTCACACAGAGTGTCTTACCCATTTCGCTATTTGATGAAGACGTCGTCGATTTTGACTTCGTGAATGACCGTGTCTTGATCTATGACGGGCGACCGAAGCGGTCGCGTAGCGGGCGTAGATCCACGGTCAAATATACAACCGAACAGCGACTGATCTTCATCGATGTCAAAATCAATGGGGTGAAAGGCAAGGCGCTGATCGACACCGGCGCTGATGTCAGCTTCGCCAACCCGGAATTTGCGGCTTTGTCGCGTGCTGCGCTATCAATCGAGGACACACAGCGAATGCGTGGTAGTGACCTCAGCAATCAGATTGCAAGTGTCTACACTTTCCGAAAATTTGATTTTGGCAACAATCGCGTCGAAAAATTCAAGTTTCCCGTGCTCAGAACGGAATTGTTCGACCATCTCGGCTTCGGCGATGGCCCCATGATGGTGATCGGGATGGATATTCTGCAAAACATGCGCCTGCAAGTTGATCGCGAACGCCAAAGACTGACCTTCATCGTGCCGCGGTCTCAGAAACGACGTCAGAGAGTGCGCCCGATCGACCACGGCATTGCCGGGTTTGACCGCTTCTAGATTCAATTTGCCTTCCCTATGGTCACGCCCTCAACTGAGAGGGAAACAACATTCAGGGAGAACGCAGCATGGCTTATGCGCCTTTTGATTTGAGCGGAAAAGTGGCTTTGGTGACAGGTGGAAATCGCGGCATCGGCCTCGGTATGGCACAGGCTTTGGCAGCTTCGAATGCCAGTATTGCGGTGTGGGGCCGCAAGGCTGAAGCGAATGCCAAGGCAGTGGAGGCGCTGTCCGGTCTTGGGGCGGGTGAGGTCAAAGCCTGGGAAGTAGATGTCTCTGATGAGCAGGCCGTGATTGATGCCACCAGCGATGTGGTCTCCTCCATGGGCCGAATTGATAGCTGTTTCGCCAATGCCGGCGTCGGCTTTGGAGCGCCGAGCTTCATAGAAATGACCACTGAGATTTGGCGCAAGAATATGGCGGTCAATCTTGAGGGGGCTTTCTGGACCTTGCGAGAAAGCGTTAAACATATGGTGGACCGCGCCAAAGCCGGTGATCCCGGTGGTTCGGTTGTCGGGGTTGCGTCACTGGCTGGGGTTGAAGGGGCTGCGCGCAACCAGGCCTATGCGGCAACCAAAGGCGGCCTGCCGGCCATGATCCGAGGGATTGCGGTCGAACATGGGCGCTATGGTATTCGCGCCAATTCCATCCTGCCGGGATGGATCGCAACCGATATGACCGAAATGGCGCAGGGCTCGGATGTGTTCACCACAAAAGTTATTTCGCGGGTGCCGATCCGGCGCTGGGGCGAACCTGAGGATTTTGGCGGCATGGCGGTTTATCTCGCCAGCGACGCGTCGAAATATCATTCCGGCACGACCCTGATTATCGATGGCGGGTATGCGATCTTCTAAACTGGTCTGAGACCTCATAAAAAAGGCCCTGTCACGGTGACAGGGCCTTCTTCAATGAATGAACGAGTCCAGTCTTACTGGTCGGTCTCTTCTTCGACAGCCTCTTCCGCGTCTGTGACGGCTTCTTCAGCTGCATCTGCAGCATCAGAGGCGGCGTCCTCGACAGCACTCATGGCGCTGTCTGCGGCGTCGCTAACAGCGTCACCTGCTTCGGATACAACGTCCTCCGCTGCATCCATCGCATCGCCAGCGGCGTCCGCTGCGGTGTCAACTGCAGCATCGGTGGCGTCAGCCGCGTCAGAGGCCATATCCTCAGCCGCGTCCATAGCGTCACCTGCCGCTTCTTCGCCCGCTTCCACAGCGGCGTCCATTGCGTCGCCGGTTGCTTCAGCAGCATCTCCAGCGGCTTCGACTGTTGCATCAGTCGCTTCTTCGACTGCGCTCGCTGCATTATCCGCTGCTTCTTCAGCGGCATTACAAGCAGTGAGGCCAGCCGCGGCCAGTGCCGCAATCCAGAGTTTCATACTCATGGTCTCTTCCCCTCTAGAAGACACGCCGTGATTGGCGCGGTCCCAGCATAATAGAATCGATTATGATTTGCAGAGTCCAACTGCAGATCGCTTTCTGGCGCCCAATTTCCGCATGGGAATGCCTTGTCTTGCCGCAAGGTTGCCCCGCTATCAGGCAGAAAAACAGGAGGATTTCATGGGAATTCACACCGCTTTGTGCGATTTTCTGGGCATCAAGCACCCAATCATGCTGGCCGGAATGGGCGGCGTTTCCTATGCTGAATTGGCGGCTGCCATGTGCAATGCGGGCGGATATGGCGTTCTCGGCATGGCTGGAACATCGCCGGATTTTATCGCCGAACAGATGGCGCGCGTGAAAGAACTGACCGATAAACCGTTTGGGGTCGACTTGCTGGCCGCAGATCCGGCCAGCCTTGAGAAGAGCGTCGATGTGATCATTGAAGGGGGGGCTGACAGCTTTGTCGCGGGGCTCGGCGTGCCGCTCCCAATCATGAAGAAACTCAAGGATGCAGGCGTCAAAGTGATGGTCGTTGGCGGCGCTGTGAAGCATGCGATCAAAGCTGAACAGGCAGGATGTGATGCGGTGATCCTGCAAGGCGGAGAAGGGGGCGGTCATACCGGCCTTGTCGGGACACTTCCTCTGGTCGCACAAGCTGTCGAAGCCGTGGACATTCCAGTCGTCGCCGCAGGCGGTATTTATGATGGCCGCGGGCTTGCGGCGGCGCTGTCGCTGGGCGCCGTTGGGGTCTGGATGGGGACGCGGTTTATCGCATCCGCCGAAGCGCATGCGGCCCAGACTTATAAGGAAACCGTGGTCGGTGCCGGCGATACGGACACGACCCGGACGCGCTGCTATTCCGGTAAGCCTATGCGCTGCCGGACCAATGATTACATTCTCGACTGGGAAAGCCGGCCTGATGACATCCAGCCCTTCCCGATGCAGGCCATTCACTCCGTTCAGACCGACGTGATTGGCGGAATTGGCGGGGTGACAGATGAAAACCGCCTGGACCCGTCTAAGTCCTGTTTTGCCATGGGCCAATCGGCGGGCGGCGTGAAAGACATCCAGCCCGTGAAAGAGATTGTCGATCGAATTATGAACGATGCAGAAGCCGCCATCACTCGAGTCGCCGGTTTGCGCGTTTCAGAGACGGTTTAGCCTCGCCAAGCGCGGTTCTGACTGTTACGGTTAACCATAAGTTAACAGTGCCAGGAGGACGAAACATGTGGAAATTACTGGTGGGCGCATCGGTGCTCGCACTCAGCGCCGCATGCGTGAACACGAGCAATCTTGAAACCGAGCCGGTCGAAGTGGTGACACCTCCGGTCGAAGCCGCGAGCGTCGAGATTGAGACAGAAGTGACGGTCGAAAAGGTCGCCTTCGAGACCTATTCGGCGGAAGCGTTCTTCCAGACAACGAGCTATGGCCTGGCCAGTGGGTCCGGCTATGCCTGGTCCAGTGATGGCAGCAAGATCCTTGCGCATTCGGATGAAAGCGGGGTCTTTAATGCAATCGCGATCAGTGCAGATGGCTCGGCGGAACAGCTGACAGCGTCTGATACCGACGCGCACTTTGCCCAGTCCTTTTTCCCGAATGATGACCGTATAATCGTGACCGCCGACCAGGGCGGCAATGAACTCGACCATGTCTATGTCCGTGAGCTTGATGGCACTCTGGTTGACGTGACACCAGGCGAGTCTGTGAAAGCATTTTTTGGCGGATGGCGCGCTGATAATGACGTCTTCTATGTCTGGCACAATGGCCGCGATTCCGCGAATTTCGATCTCTACTCGGTCGATCCTGAAGACTACACGACCAGTATGGTGTTTGAGAATCCGGGCTTCCAGCCGGGTGCGCTGAGCGATAGCGGCCGCTGGCTGGCGCTCGACAAGCCGCGCACCAGCGCCGATTCCGATGTCTATGTTGTCGATCTGTCAGCCGAGTCTCCCGAACCGATCCTGGTCACGGAACATGAAGGCAATGTCGCCCATGGCACTTATGATTTCACCCCGGACGAGACCAAGCTGGTCTACAGCACGAATGAGTTTGGCGAGTTTAACCAAGCCTGGACGCACAATCTTGAAACCGGCGAGAAAGCGCCGCTGATTGAGGCCGATTGGGATGTCAGCTTCGTATTCTATTCGCCGAGTGGAAAATATCAGGTCCATGCGATTAATGCGGATGGTCTCACAGATTTGACTATCACGGACACAGAATCCGGCGAAGAGGTCGTTCTGAATGGCGTTCCAGAAGGGGAGTTGGGCCAGATCCGGTTCTCGCGCGATGAATCCAAAATCGCCTTTGGTCTGAACACCGACACCTCGCCTTACAATCTTTATATGACCGAGCTGGGCGGCGAAGCCGTGCGCCTGACCGATGCGCTCAATCCTGAGATTAGCGAAGACAATCTGGTCACCGCGACGGTTGAACGGTTCGAGGCCTCAGATGGCGTCATCATTCCTGGCATCATGTACAAGCCAAAACAGGCGTCAGCCGATAATCCGGTTCCGGCCATGATCTGGGTGCATGGTGGCCCCGGTGGGCAAAGCACACGCGGCTACAGCGCCACGATCCAACACATGGTGAACCATGGCTATGCTGTCTATGCCGCCAATAATCGTGGCTCGTCTGGCTATGGCAAAACTTTCTTCCACATGGATGACAAACGCCATGGTCAGGAAGACCTGCGTGATATTGTCGAGGCGGGCCATTATCTCCGCGGCCTCGACTGGGTTGATGCCGACAAGGTTGGCGTGATTGGTGGCTCTTATGGGGGTTATATGACCGCCGCGGCGCTGACCTTCCACCCGGAAGAATTTGAGGTCGGAATCAATATTTTCGGCGTTACCAATTGGGTCCGGACCCTGCAAAGCATCCCGGACTGGTGGGCCGCCTTCCGTGAAGCCCTGTATGACGAAATGGGCGATCCAGCTACTGATGCGGAGCGTCACCGGGCCATCTCACCGCTCTTCCATGCTGAGAATGTGACCAAGCCAATGCTGGTCGTGCAGGGCGCCAATGATCCCCGTGTGCTGCAAGTTGAAAGCGATGAGCTGGTCGAAGCGATCCGCGCCAATGGCGTCTATGTCGAATACGTCCTGTTCCCGGACGAAGGCCATGGCTTCTTGCGCAAGGAAAACCGCATCACCGCCTCAGAGGCGTTTGTCACCTTCCTCGATCGCTTCCTCAAAGGCGAAGGGGAACCAGCAGCAGAAGCGCCGGTGACCGAAGCGTCCGCGGAAGCGGCTGCCAGCGAAGGTTAGCCCTGGAACCAATCGGGACGTTTAAAGTCCATGCCGAGATCGCGCGCGACTTGTTCGTGCGCGATCGCGCCATCGGCAACGGTCAGGCCTTCGGCCAGGTGCGGATTGCGGTTCAGCGCTTCGCGTCCGCCAAGCTTGGCAATCTGCATGACGAAAGGCAGCGTGGCATTGTTCAGCGCATAGGTTGAGGTGCGGGGAACCGCGCCCGGCATATTGGCGACACAATAGTGCAGGATCCCGTCGACTTCATAGATCGGATCTTCATGCGTTGTCGCACGCGAGGTTTCAAAACAGCCACCCTGGTCGATGGCAATGTCGACGAGCACCGCGCCGGGACGCATATGCTGGAGCTGGTCGCGGGTCACGAGCTTGGGCGCGGCAGCCCCAGGAATGAGGACCGCGCCGATGACCAAATCCGCTTCGCGCACGGCGGCGTCCAATGAGGCCTTGGTTGAGTACATGGTCTTCACCGCGCCATTAAACTGCGCGTCGAGTTCGGCGAGGCGGGCATTGTTGCGATCAAAAATGGTCACATCAGCGCGCATGCCGACGGCAATTTCTGCGGCATTCGAGCCCGACACGCCGCCGCCAATGATCACGACTTTGGCGGGCATCACGCCCGGTACGCCGCCGAGCAGAACGCCGCGCCCGCGTTTGGTTTTCATCAAGGCCCAGGCTGCGACTTGCATGGCCATCCGACCGGCGACCTGGCTCATCGGTGTGAGCAGCGGCAAACGGCCGTCTTTGTCGGTCACGGTTTCATAGGCAATGGCGAGACAGCCGCTCTCGATCAGCCCCTTGGCCTGGACCGGATCGGGCGCGAGGTGGAGATAGGTGAACAAAGTGTGGTGAGGTTTGAGCCGCGCGGTTTCTTCCGGCTGGGGCTCTTTGACTTTGACGATCAATTCAGCGGCTTCAAAAACAGCACCAGCGTCGGCGACAATCTCGGCGCCGATCTCCGTATAGGCATCGTTAGAAAAGCCTGAGCCCGTTCCGGCGCCGTCCTGAATAAACACCTCATGCCCAGCCCGGACCAACTCGCCGACGCTTTCAGGCGTCAGGCCTACTCGGAATTCCTGCTTCTTAATCTCTGTCGGAACACCAATGCGCATAATGAACCTCTATCTCCATGGTTGGAGCGTCCTTATGCCCTCATCTTTAGCTTGTCACGTCAGAAACTTGCTCATTTCGCCGCGAACTAGAAATTTTGTTTCGACGGATCAGTCGGTGCGAAGCGAATATCCGGCAGACCGGACGGTACGGATCGGATTGTCTCCACCCAGACTCATCAGGGCTTTCCGCAAACGGCCAATATGGACATCGACGGTGCGCGCTTCGACATAGACATCAGAGCCCCAGACCCCATCCAGCAATTGTTCGCGCGAGAAGACGCGGCCCGGATGTTGGGCAAAATATTCAAGTAGGCGAAACTCGGTTGGTCCGAGATGAATATCCTTGCCGTCGCGGGTGACGCTGTGGGTCGTCCGATCGATCTGGATGTCTCCAACCGTGATCTTGTCATCCATCAAAGCCGGACGAATGCGACGTAGCACAGCCTTGACCCGGGCCATCAGCTCATTTGTCGAGAACGGCTTGGTGACATAATCGTCCGCGCCGGTCTCCAGCCCGCGAATCCGGTCGGCTTCCTCTGTACGTGCAGTCAGCATGATGATTGGCAAATTGGCAGTCTCTTGCCGTGTGCGGACGCGCCGGCAGATCTCGATGCCTGACACTTTCGGCAACATCCAATCGAGCAACATTAGGTCGGGCACCCGTTCGTCAATCAGCAGCATGGCCTCGTCGCCATCGCGGGCAATCGCAGTCTCATAGCCTTCCGATTCGAGATTATAGCGCAGCAATTCTGAAACGGCTTGTTCGTCTTCTGCGATAACAATGAAGGGTTTCATGATCGAGCTTCCTTATTGTTGGCTCTCAGGGGTTAGATCGAGTTCGGACACTTGCACGCCGGTGGCGATAAAATGAACGACTTTGGCGATATTGCTGCAATGATCGCCAATACGTTCGAGGTTTTTGACGATGAACAGGAAATTCGACCGGGCATCGAGATGATCTGGCGACTCCGCCATGAAAACGAGCATGGACCGCACCAATCCGATATAATGACTGTCAATATCGTCATCCTGGGCCAATACGCTTAAAGCGGTTTCAGGATCGCGTCGGGCATAGGCATCAAGCGCCACTTGGAGCATACGTGAAACCGCTTGTCCCATGCGCTCAATCCCGCGCAGCGCGGTGCGATTATCTTCATTGACAACGGCGAGGCTGCGCCGGGCAATATTCTTAGCAAGATCCCCGATACGCTCGATCCCACCAGCCAATTTGATCGCGCCGATCACATTGCGCAAATCCGTCGCCATCGGTTGGCGCAGCGCCAGCATGCGAACCACTTTGCGTTCGATCTGGCGCTCGTAGCGATCCATTTCGAGATCCCGCTCAATCACTGTTTCGGCTAGGGCCGTATCGCGCGAGACGACGGCGCGTGCGGCGTCGCGGATCATCGCTTCGGCGAGCCCGCCCATGCGCAAAATGTCGGCCGAGAGCTGGTCTAACTCTTCGCCGAATGCGCTGACAATATGCTGTGGTCCAGCCAATGTGTATTCCTCTTACCCGAAGCGACCGGTGATATAATCCTGCGTTTTCTGTTGCGCAGGATTGGTAAAAATCATTTCCGTGTCGCCGAACTCAACCAGTTCGCCAAGATTGAAAAAAGCGGTTCTCTGCGAGACGCGCGCGGCTTGCTGCATCGAGTGCGTCACGATGATGATGCAATAGCGTAGGCGAAGCTCATCGATCAGCTCCTCGATCCTTGCGGTGGCAATCGGATCGAGCGCCGAACAGGGTTCATCCATCAGAATAACTTCAGGGCTGATGGCGATGGCGCGAGCGATACAAAGTCGCTGCTGCTGACCGCCAGACAAGCTGGTGCCGGGCGCGTTTAGTCGGTCTTTGACCTCTTCCCAAAGCCCGGCCTTCTGCAGCGAAACTTCGACAATCCTGTCGAGCTCGGCCTTGGTGCCGGCCAAACCATGAATGCGCGGGCCATAAGCGATATTGTCATAGACCGATTTGGGGAATGGGTTGGGTTTCTGAAACACCATTCCGACTTTCGAGCGCAGCGTCACGGGATCAATCGAGGCTGAATTGATGTTTTCTCCATCCATCAGGATTTCGCCCTCAACAACCGCGTCTTCGATCGTGTCATTCATACGATTGAGACAGCGCAAGAAAGTCGATTTTCCGCAACCAGAGGGCCCGATCAAGGAAGTCACAGATTTATCCGCGATCTTCATGGAAATGCCGTGAATGGCTGGCTTGTCGCCATAGCGCACGCTGACATCGCGGCATTCCACCTTGGCCCCGCCAATGGCGCCGCCCGGTGGCGCGAGCGTGTCATGGGTCACCGCTGTGTCGGCCATCTCTACCATCTCCGTTCAAATCGGCGGCGTAGCAGGACCGCGATCAAGTTCATCGATACCAAAACCGTGAGCAAAATGATAATCACAGCAGAGGTCATCGGTTCCCAGGCTCGCTCAGCGCCGGAGAACCACTTATAGATCAGGACTGGCAGGACCGTGGCTTCATCATTCGGGGAGTTCGGCACCTCACTGATAAAGGCGACCATGCCGATCAAGAGCAGCGGCGCGGTTTCGCCGAGTGCCCGTGCCATGGCGATAATCGCGCCGGTCAGAATCCCGGGGGCGGCGAGGGGCAAGACATGGTGAAACACCGCTTGGGACGGCGATGCCCCAAGGCCGAGGGCAGCGTCTCGCACCGATGGCGGGACGGATCGCAAAGCCGCACGGGAGGCGATGATAATGGTCGGCAAGACGAGCAAACCGAGGACGAGTCCTCCGACAAAGGGCACCGAGCGCGGCAAGCCCAATGTGTTCAAGAACACGGCAGCGCCGAGCAAGCCAAATATGATGGATGGCACGGCCGCCAAATTGTTTATATTCACTTCGATGATGCTGGTGAGGAGCGATTTCCTGGAAAACTCCTCGAGATAGACGGCCGCCAGGATGCCGACAGGGATCGCGAAGACCGCGGTGATGATCATGGTCAGAAGCGACCCGATGATCGCCGCGGCAGCGCCGGCCAGCTCCGGATAGGTGCTGTCCGAATTGAAGAATAAGCTACTATTGAACCGTCTTTCGATCCGGTCCTCATCGAGCAAGTGAACGGCCATCGCAACTTGCCGATTGGAGACCTTGCGATCGGCATCGCGGGTCGATAGCAACGTGGCGCCGATCCGGGCCTGATTCTGTTCCCCGAGCGGGGGCAGGGGGCCAGCCAAGTGTTTCAGGACGAGAGCTGCACCGGTGATTTCAAGCAGCTCGAACTGCGCCCCAGCCAGGCCAATCAGAATATCTCCGGACGTGTCGCGAAACATTTGCGGATCTGCGAGCAACGACGCGAACCCATCTGGGCCGGCATCCGTCAGCCGATAAGAACCAGTCGCGGTCCGCGATAACCGACCAGCAACGCCAATATCGCGCTGGCGATGTGATTGCAGGTCGCTTTTCAGATAAAGATCAAGATCGTCGGACAGGGCCAATCGGGTTTCGATGGGCAGATTGGCGATTGTGGGATTGTCCTGCACCTGGCGTGCGAGCGGCAGAACGGCCAGGCGGGTCGTCAAACCGAACAGTTCTGCACGCGCCAAACGATCATCGGCAATCTCGGGAAACTCTTCCAGCAATGCATCGCGTACCGCGAGATTGAAATCCGAAACCGTTAGATCGGTGCGCGTGGCAAAATCAGGTTGATCAATCGACAGGACAAGCTCATGGCGCGTGAAGGCGGAAGCGGCCTTGCTGGCAATCGAGATTAACAGGATGCCGAGGAAACTCACCGCAATGGCGATGGCGATCTGTCCATACAGTTTGAAGCGACGCTCGGCCTGATAACGTTGGCGCAGGCGCTTGGCATCGGCCTGGGTGATATGCGGGGCGCGCTCAGTCATAGGCTTCCCGATATCGCTCGACCACGCGCAGCGCGACGATGTTGAAGACCAGGGTCACCCCAAACAGGACAAAACCCAGCGCAAAGGCTGAAACCGTCTTAGCGCTGTCAAACGCCGTATCACCGGTCAGCAAGGCGACAATCTGATAGGTCACAGTGGTAATGTCAGAGGTCGGGTCGAGCGTAATCAAAGCCCGCCCCCCAGCCGCCATCACCACGATCATGGTTTCGCCGATGGCGCGCGAGACAGCGAGCAGTATCGCGGCGATGATCCCTGGCAAGGCAGCCGGCAAGACCACTTGCTTGATCGTTTCCGATCGTGTGGCTCCCATGGCCAGCGCCCCGTCTCGTAATGGTTGCGGCACAGCGTTGATCACGTCATCAGACAGTGAACTGACAAAGGGGATAATCATCACGCCCATCACCAGTCCTGCTGCCAGGGCGCTGGTTGGCTGGGCTGCGAGCAGCCCATCTGGCGTGAACGGCAACGCGTTGACCCATTGTGCGAAGTTTCTCACCATGGGTGCGATCAAGGTCGCAGCAAAAAAGCCGTAAACCACGGTCGGGATCCCAGCGAGCAATTCCAGTGTCGGCTTGACCCAGCTGCGAAATCCGGGGCTGGCATATTCTGACAGGTAAATCGCCGAAAACAGGCCGACCGGAACGGCCACACACATGGCCAATAAGGCAATCATGAGCGTGCCAAAAAAGAGCGGAACTGCGCCGAAATTCTGTCCCGTTTGGGCATTCCATTCGGTCCCGAACAAGAATTCGGTGATCGAAGGGCCATCGGGCAGGCTGAAGAAGCGGATCGTCTCGAACACCAAAGACAAGACAATGCCGATGGTCGTCACGACCGCGATGGCGGCGCAAATAAATAGAAGCCCGGTGATAATCCGCTCGACATAGCTACGTGCTGGGAAGCTGCGCCCCAGCGAGCGTCGCCCGATGGTGAAGCCACCCATAGCGATGATAATAGCTACTGCGAGGGCGAAGATCCGGACCGAGCCTTTGATCGCTGAAAAGCGTTCGACGCTGGCATCGAACAGGATATTGCCGGTCGCGCCCGGGGCTCTCAGATTGGCAAATTGAGAGACCCGATCAAGGAATAGCTCGACTTGCTCTTGTCCTTGATCGGTCAGATAGGCAGGCAGCTCCGCGACCAGGACACTGCGGGCATATCCTTCGGCAAAGACCAGGTAGAACAAAAACACGGTGGCTGCGGGCAAAACCGTGCACAAGGCGAGGAAATAGCCGTGAAAATTGGGCTGCGAGTTCAGGCGCGATCCAATGGTTGTCCCGGTCGGAATCGCCCCGACCAGCGTTCGGCCGAAATAGAACGCGAAAAACCCCGCCGCGGTGAGCGGCGCGATCACCAACCAGCCGATCGGAAGATGTCCCAAGGTTTGCAGCATAAGAGGGTCGATCAATTAAGACCGGGCGCTCTTACATCGGCTAGATTACACATATGTGACAGGGGCTGGGACTGGTCTGCAGGACGCTTGTTCAAAAAGGTGTTTTTGTTTTGAACTCAGTCCACTCACCCGTAATCGGGTGTGTGAGGGATAGGGTTTTGGCGTGCAAGCACAGCCGCGCATGGCTGGCCGGATCGCCATAAAATACATCGCCGAGAATAGGGTGACCGATCGACGCCAAATGCAGCCTTAATTGATGTGATCGACCTGTTTCTGGCTTTAGCAGCAGGCGGGTCGTCTGAGCAGACCGTTCGGTAACCTGCCAATGCGTGATCGCTGGCCGTCCTTCTGGGTCGAGGTGCCTGAGCGGACGTTGTCGCGAGAATTTGGCGATCGCCGCGTCGATGGTTCCGGAATCTTCCAATACCTCGCCATGGACCAGCGCTTCGTAGGTCTTGTCGACAGTGCGTTGCTCAAACTGGCTTGAAAGCTGTCTCTGAATATCTTTGCTGCGCGCAAAGACCATCACGCCGGACGTATCCATGTCGAGACGATGAACGGTCAGGACCGGACCATGCCGCGCGCTGAGGAGACTGTTGGCGCAGACGGCTTTCTCTGGGCCGCGGCCAGGCACGCTTAACAGGCCGGACGGTTTGTCCGCGACGACCATGGCCTCATCCGCGTAGACTGTGATCAGTGCGTCAGCGGCCGGGGGATTATAGGGTTTCGGCTGGATCATCGTGTCTGGGGCGTGGCATCCAGATGCCAAAAGCGGTGCCATGACCTTCCAGGCTTTCCACTGCGAGGCCACCGCGATGCCGTGCCATGATGTGCTTGACGATGGCCAGTCCGAGCCCGGTGCCTTCAATCTTGCCACCGCGGCTTTCATCAACACGATAAAACCGTTCACCCAAACGCGGCAAATGTTGTTCAGAGATGCCCGCGCCGTCATCAGTAACGCGGACCCAGACCGCTGGGGCTTCCGCCGACGCATAGGGTTGCAATAAAAGCGAGCGTTTGGCGTCTTGTGATTGCCGGCTGCTCGCCGTCGCAGCGTCGGCCATGGTGCGCGCTGTACCGACGAGAATCTGCACCTCGCCGCCCGGTCGGGCATATTTGATGGCATTGCTGGCAAGGTTTTGGATCACTTGCGCCAGCTCATCCTCATCTGCGACCGCCGCGATGCCGTGATCAGGCGCGTCAAAATGTAATTTTATCCCGGCCTCTTTGGCGATCGGAACCAGAGCCAAACTGGTCTTGCGTACTGTCTCGACGAAATCGATCTCCGTGCTCGGGGCACGGTGTTCACTAAATTCGATCCGGGATAGAGATAACAGATCAGCGACCAGACGTTTCATCCGCTCGGTTTGCTGGCCCATGATGTCGAGAAACCCGTCCCAAGCGTCTTTGTCATCCTTGGCCGGTCCGCGCATGGTTTCGATAAATCCTCCAATCGCGGTGAGGGGGGTACGCAATTCGTGGCTGGCATTTGCAAGAAAGTCCGCACGGGCCCGCTCGGCCCGGCGTACCGCCGTCAGATCTTCAAATACCATCAGGACCGATCGGGGCTCTGGGCCGGAACGAACATGTGCCATCCAGACCTCAGCATCCCCGTGTTGAGTGAATTCAACGCGTTCATTGGCGCCGTCATTCTTCACGCGGTCGACTGCGGCCAATAGATCGGGCTGGCGCAGGGCGGCCACCGGCACGATCGCATTGGTGTGGTTCAAGCGGAACAGTCCCTGAGCATGCGCATTGATCGCTGTGATTTGCCCCTGCGATGAAATCAAAAGCGCAGGCAGGGGCAAAGCAAGGATAAATTGCTCAATTTCGTTGGGGCGTGAGGTGGGGGCAGCAATTGCCGGCGTTTCGAGCACAGGCGCCTCCCGAATGCGGTTGGCGTTCGGTGCTGAGCCGACATAGAAGGCCAGAGCCCCTGCCGTCATCACAACCGCCCCGGTAACCCATTCGACCAAGCCGATCGCGCCGGTCAGAAACAATAGCGCCAAGACAGCCACACTTCCGGAGGTCAGCACAAGGAAGTCTTGAAACCGGCGCGGCGGTTCAGGCGGCGTTTGGTCGGTTTTCTGTGCCATGACCGATCAATTCTTTGCTGGTTTATGGTCCGCAATCCTCAATCTGGCGTATACATTGGTAATGCGGATGAGCAAGCCTCCGCGTTGATCGTGTCATTATTGAAAAACGATAATTATTTGTTGACAGTCGAGTAGCGCGGGCGTAAAGCCACGAGCAGAGGTGAAGAGGTTTCTATGAAACACGCGAGTATTATGTTTGGAGCTTTGGCGCTTGGCGCTTGCGCCAGCCTTCCCAGCGCTCCGACTCTAGGCGGCGAACCAGCCGTCGTGTTTCCTGTTGCTCCGGATGCGCCGGAAGCATGGCAGGCTTATGGTGTGTCTGGAGAAGCCCCTCAAACCGATTGGTTGACGCAGTTCAACGATGACAAATTGATCGCCCTGGTGAATGAGGCTTTAGCGGCGAACCCGTCTATCCGATCCCAATTCTATGCGGTTGAGGCCACACGGGCGCAGGCGCGCAGCACGTACGGACGGACCTTGCCGAATGTCTCGGCCTCCGCCTCTGCTGGCGGCACCAGCACATATGTCGAAAGCGTCGATGACCGGTTCGATGATCCGAGCTATGGCGTTGGCGTCGATCTGAGCTGGGAGCTTGATCTCTGGGGCCGTTTGCGTGCGGGAATCAACGCTGCTGAAGCGGATCTTGTCGCTGGCGAAGCAGACTTGGCTTCGGCGCGTCTGGCGCTGGCCGCGCAAACCGCATCGGCGTGGTTTGATCTTAATGAAGCGCTGGCCCAGGAACGCGTCGCGGTCGAAACGTTTGAAGCCCGGACACGCGCGCTTGAGCTGACCGAACGGCGGCTTTCACGAGGCCTGTCGTCGGCATTAGATGTGCGCACTGCGCGCACCACGCAAGCGTCCGCCGAAGCGTCGATTGCAGGGCGCCGTCAAGCGTCTGGAAATGCCGTCCGTCGCCTCGAAATCCTGCTAGGCCGCTATCCGAGCACGGAGCTGGAAGCGTTTGCTGAATTGCCAGAACTGGGTGAGATTCCACCCGCTGGAAATCCGACCCTGTTGCTCACCCGTCGCCCGGATATCGCTGCAGCGGAAGCTCGCGTCACGGCCGCTGGACTGCGCGCCGAACAAGCGCGGCTGGCCATGCTGCCAAGCCTGCGTCTGACTGGATCTGTGTCCAATACAGAAACCGACTTGTCCGACGCGCTCGATCCATCGCGCGTTGCAGCGCGTTTGATTGCCAGCCTGACCGCGCCCATTTTTAATGGTGGCGCTCTCGATGCGGATCGCGACGCCGCCGTTGCACGCGCTCAGTCTGCAGTTGAATCCTATGCCGCGACGACTTTGACCGCGTGGCGTGAAGTCGAAGATGCTCTGGCCGCCGATACCCTGCTGGCGCAACAGGAAGAAGCGCAATTAAGAGCGCTTGAAGAGGCCCGACTGGCCGAAGAGTTGGCCACGCGCCAATACACCAATGGTCTGGTTTCAATCTTTAACCTGATCGATTCGCAAACACGTCGTTTGAATGCAGAAAGCAATGTGATCGCGGCGCGCTCGGCACGCGCGTCCAATCGTGTTAGTTTCCATCTCGCTCTAGGCGGTGGGTTACCGGTTGCGGAACCGGTTGCGCCTAACGTTGCGAGCAATAATAGCCCCGAAGAGGCAGTCCTCCCATGAGCCGCATCATATCCATAATCGTAACCATTATTGTCTTGGCTGGCATGGCCGGCATGGCGTTTTTTACCGTCCAAGTGCTCAAGCCGGAGCCGGAACAGGCGGAAGAAAAATTCGCTGGTCTTTCAGTGTTCGCCGAACAAGTGACGCGCGCCGACTTAGACTTCAAGGTCACAGCGCAAGGCGAGGTGCGGCCGCAACGTGAGATCGTGGTCGCGCCCCAAATTGCTGGACGGATCGCTTATGTTTCGCCGGACTTCATTGATGGCGGATTTATCCGCCGCGGGCAGGTGCTGGTGCGTCTCGAGGGGGCCGATTATGAGCTCGCCGTCGTGCGTGCGCAGTCCGGTGTCGCAAGCGCCGAGCAACGTCTCGCCCGCGAAGAGGCAGAGGCGGAGATTGCGCAGCAAGACTTGATCAATCTCGGTATCACCGATTCCAGCCCGCTGGCGCGACGCGAGCCGCAACTCGCTGAAGCACGTGCCGCCCTGGAATCAGCGAAGGCGCAACTCGCCGACGCTGAACTTGCCTTGCGTCGGACAGCTGTCGTGGCCCCGTTTGATGGACGGGTGCGCGAAGAGAATGTCGACGTTGGCCAGTTTGCTTCTCCCGGTCAGTCGCTCGGTCGCGTCTTTGCGACGGACATTGTCGAGGTCGCATTGCCGATCACTGATGACGAGCTGGGTCAACTGGGACTCCCTCTGGCCTTTGCGGAAACGTCTCAAAACCCTGGCCCTGAAGTGGTTTTCACCGCTTCTGTTGCGGGTGAACCGCGGCAATGGACGGGCCGCGTGACCCGCAGCTCAGCCGCGGTCAATGCGCAAACGCGCCTAATTAATGTCATTGCCGAGCTCAATGACCCTTATGGCGCTGGCTCTGATAATGGCGCGCCTATGGCACCTGGTCTGTTTGTCACCGCAAGCATTGCGGGTACGAAAATCGAGGATCTTCTGGTGGCGCCGCGATCCGCCATTCGTGGCGGCAACAATATTTTCATTGGCGATCCTGAAGAAGGCGCGCTGCGTATCTATGAGGTCGATCTGGTCTATAGCTCGACCGAAGGCGCCTGGTTCCGCAGCCCCGACGTCGCCGTCGGTGATCTTGCGATCACCAGCCCGATCCGGGGTTCGAACGATGGGATGAGCATCACCATTCTGCAGCGGATGGAAGATGGCAGCATCAAAAATCACAATGACGAAGCTGCGTCCGACAGCAATGACGATGACACAACCGGCATGGCGGACACGTCGCCGAACGTCGTTGCCTCAACCAGCGATGGAGGCTGATCATGTTTGGAATGGTGTCCTGGTTCGCGCGGAACGCGGTCGCGGCTAATCTGCTGATGATCGTCGCCTTTATCGGCGGTGTGCTCGGCTTCAATCAGATGGAACGCGAAATGTTCCCGGTGGTGCCTGTGGCAGGGGCGTCTGTGACGATGACCTGGCAAGGCGCATCACCGCAAGATGTTGAAGAACAGATCATCACGCGGATCGAAGAAGCGGTCGCAGACATTGATGGTCTTGACCGTATCACGTCGATCGCGCGCGAAAGCTTCGCGGTGGTCAATATTCGCGGTCGCGACGACATCGATATGCAGCAATTCATCGACGAGATTGAATTGCGGGTCGAGCAGATCAACAACCTACCACAAGCGGCGTTCCAGCCCCAGGTCCAGCGCTGGGAACAGCGTGACTGGTACTTTGGTATGGCGATTTACGGCAATGTTGATGCCCTGACGCTTAAGCGAGTCGCGGATGATGTTAGAGACGATATCGCCGAGATTAGCGGCGGAGAGCTCGCGGTCCTCAATGGTGTCCTCGATGAGGAAGTTTCGATTGAAATCTCAGAAGAAGCATTGCGTCGCTACAATCTCAGTTTTTCCGAAGTTGCGCAGGCAGTCCGTCAATCATCTCTGAATTCCTCCGGCGGTCAAATTCGTTCCAGCGTTGGTGATATTTCCATGACCGCGCGAGCGCTCGCGGACACGAAGGAGCAATTTGAGAACATCATTGTTCGCCAATCGAATGATCAGGGCACGATCCGCATCGGCGATGTCGCGGAAGTGATCGATGGCTTCATCGATGCAGATTTGGCCGCCACGCACAATGGTCGCCCTACCGCCTTCGTAATGGTCGTACAGCCCGATCGCATGGACATCGTCAATTACGCGGATAGCTTCCGTGATTATATTAATCGCGCCAATAATCCGGCCACAGGGATTCTACCCGATGGCATGGAAATCGATATTCTTTGGGACAATTCGCAGCCCTTCCAGGCCCGGATGCAGCTGATTTCTGAATCGGCTTTGCTCGGAGCCGTATTGGTGATGCTGGTCCTGATCCTGTTCTTGCGGCCAATTGTGGCATTCTGGGTGACCATCGGGATTATCACCGCCTTTGCTGGCGGGATCATGTTGATGCCGCTCTTCGGAGTGTCCTGGAACGTCCTGTCCACATTTGCCGTCCTTCTGGTGATCGGCGTTATCGTCGACGATGCGATCGTGGTTGGGGAAAACATACACAGGGAAGTCGAAAGCGGGCGACGCGAAGGCCTCGACGCCGCGATCGTCGGCACTCAGCTCGTGTTCAAGCCGGTTGTCTTTGGCGTGATCACAACAATTATTGCATTTGCGCCATGGGCTATGCTGACCGGGCCAACCCGCGCCTTCACGCAGCAGATTACCTTCGTCGTGATCGCCTCGCTCGTCTTCTCAATTATCGAATGTATGTTCATCCTGCCGGCGCACTTGTCGCACATGAAAAAAGAAGACAAGTCCAAGCAGAGCCGTCTGGCGCGCTTCCAACAGCGTATTGCCGACAGTCTGATTTGGTTCGCTCAGCACATCTACAAACCGGTTTTAGAGTTCGCTCTGAAAATGCGTTACGCCACCATTGTCGCCTTCTTCATCGTGTTCGCCTTCGCGATCATGCTGGTCGCCAACCGAGTGGTACCATTCAAGTTCATGCCGGAGATTGAAAGTGATCTGGTGCAGGTCACGATTGAAATGCCGGAAGGCACCCCGTTCTCACGCACGCTACAGGTCCGAGATCAATTGCAAGCGGGCATCAATGGCGCGGAAACGGAACTCAACGCGAAATGGGGCAGCCAGATCATCCGAACCGAGGATGGTTATCAAGGCGGTGTCCTCGATGGCGCGTCTGTGGTTGCCTCAAACAGTCGGGTCCAGTCCTGGATTGGCCTGGTGCCACCGGAAAACCGACCCGAACTGCTTTCGACCCGAGAAATTTCGGAAAAGATCCGCGAACTGGTGGGCCCGATCCAGGATGCCGAGGAAGTCTCCTTCGACTTCACCGACAATGAGAATGATACGAGCATCCGATTTGCGCTCAATCACCCGGACCTAGATCGTTTGCGGGAGGCCTCCGAAGTGGTTCAGGAGCAATTAGCGACTTATGCCGCCGCCTATGATATTGGCGACAACCTGACCGCAGCCGCGGATGAGCTCCGGATTGAGCTAAAACCCGGTGCTGAGGCGCTCGGTGTGACGCTGGCCGATGTGTCGCGTCAGGTTCGCCAAGCTTATTTCGGCGAAGAAGTTCAACGCCTGCCACGCGACGGCGAAGATGTTCGCGTCATGGTGCGCTTGCCGAAATCGGCCCGGACTGACCTCGACAGTATCGATAATTTGCGAATTCGAACCGCCGATGGCCGTGAGCTGCCATTGACCCAGGTCGCTGACTTCACTTACGCACCGGGGATCAATCGGATCATCCGCCGCAACCGGACGCGGTCGGTGACCGTCTTTGCCGAGGTTCTCGGGGATGGCGGCCGCGGGCAGATCATGGCCGATATGAACGTCAATTTCTGGCCAGACTTCGAAAAGAATTTCCCAGATATTGAGCGTGGCGCCGCTGGCGGATTTGAAGAAGAACAACGCTTCTTCAATGAGCTTCAAATGCTCGCCGCGGGGGCTCTGATTTGCATGTATATCGTGCTTGCGATCGCGTTCCGGTCTTATGCCCAACCGCTGCTTCTGATGACGGCGATCCCGTTCGCGGTAACCGGCGCGATATTGGGGCATGCGATCACTGGGACATCGATGGCGATGTTCTCGATCTTCGGCATTGCGGCGGCGGCTGGCGTTGTCATCAATGACAACCTGGTGCTGGTCGATTTCGTCAATCGAAAACGGGCTGAAGGCGTCGGTGCTGTGCAGGCGCTGGTCGATGCTGGCGTCTCACGTTTCCGACCCATCTTGTTGACCTCGGTCACAACCTTTGTGGGCATTCTGCCTCTGATTGCCGAACGGTCGATCCAAGCGCAATTCCTCAAGCCGATGGTGATCTCGCTCGGTTATGCGGTGGCCTTTGCGATTTTTGTCTCATTGTTGCTGGTCCCAACCTTGTATGCGGTAGGCGTCGAGATTGGCCGCGTGTTCCGATGGAGCTGGGGCGGGCGCCCATATCGCAAGATTGGCGACACCTATACTGGTGAAGTCACGATTGATGAGGAAGAATTGATCGGGACGAGTGCAGAAAGTCCTCGCCCGGTGCCAGCCGAGTGACACAATAAACAACCAAGTTTCGAATGACGTTCAGGGAGAAACGAATGAAACAGCTATTAATGGCAAGCGCGGCGGCGTTTGTACTCACAGCATGCGGTGCGCAAGAAGCGAACCAGACCGCGGCGCCCAGCGACGCGGCAGACGCTGCCGTCGATGAGCGCGTGGTCGAAACCACGTCACGCGACGATTGGGGCGAGTTTGGCCTCGATCTTTATTCAATGGATACAGACACGCATCCGGGCGACAATTTCTTCCGATATGTCAATGGCACCTGGCTTGATGAGTTTGAGATGCCAGCGGATCGGACCCGATATGGCTCGTTCACGCTGCTGCGCGAAAAGTCCGAGCAGCGCGTAAAGTTCATCATTGATGATCTCGCGGCAGAAAAGCCTGATCCTTCGACCCTCGAAGGCAAGGTCGCGGCCTATTATAACGCCTTTGTCGACACCGATGCGATCGAAGCTGCCGGCATGGCGCCGGTACAGCCTTATCTCGACAAAATCGCGGCAATCGAAACGCGCGAAGACCTTGCCCGAGTCTTTGGATCGGTTGGTTTTGTCAGTCCAATCGGCGGCGGTGTCAGCATTGATGCCAAGAAGACTGACGAAAACATTTTCTATATTTCGCAATCTGGTCTCGGCCTCGGGGATCGTTCTTATTATCTCAAAGACGATGAAAAGAATCAGGAAACCCGGGATGGCTATGTCGCCTTCCTGACCATTGTTCTGGAAGAGGCCGGGTACGAAAACCCAGCCGAAGCTGCCGCGCGCGTCCTCGCATTAGAAACCGAGATTGCAAAGGCGCATTGGGATCGGACGATGAACCGAAATCGCGATCTCACCTATAACAAGCTGAGCAAAGACGAGCTTCTCGCCCTCGGCGGTGAATTTCCTGTCGAAGCCATGCTTGAGCAGATCGGTGTCGCGGACCAGGAGTATTTCGTGGTCAGCCAGGTGATGCCGACCGATGAAGAAATCGAGGCGCTCGCACTCACCGAAGACCAGCTTGAGAAGATTTCAGGCGGCGGCGTCGCTGCGGTGGCTGAAGTGATGAGCACAGCCAGCCTAGAAGACTGGAAAACTTATCTGACAGCGCGCTTCATCGCGTCAAACGCGTCAGTCCTTCCGAAGCGTATTGATGATGCCAGCTTTGACTTCTTTGCCAAGCAACTGCGCGGCCAAGAAGAACAGCGCCCACGTTGGAAACGCGGCGTGTCCGCGGTTGAAGGTGCGCTCGGTGAAGCGGTTGGTAAAGTCTATGCCGAACGCTATTTCCCGGCTGAGAACAAGGCAGCGATGGATGAACTCGTGGCCAATCTGCGTCTCGCAATGGCCGATAATCTCGACGAGATTGAATGGATGGGCGAGGAAACCAAAGTTCAAGCCCGAGACAAGCTTTCTAAGTTCACCCCGAAAATTGGCTACACTGAGAAATTCGAGACCTATGATGCCATGACCATTGGCGATAGCGCGCTCGAAAACTCGATGGCGGCGTCTCAGTGGGCGTTTGAAGACAATATTTCCAAGCTCGGCCAGCCAATCGACAAGACTGAATGGTTCATGCTGCCGCAGACGGTGAACGCTTATTATTCCCCAACTCGGAATGAGATCGTTTTCCCAGCCGCCATCCTGCAGCCGCCTTTCTTCAACATCGATGCCGATCCAGCCATCAATTATGGTGCCATTGGCGGCGTGATCGGTCACGAGATCGGCCATGGATTTGACGATCAAGGATCGAAATCGGATGGCGACGGGGTGCTGCGCGATTGGTGGACGCCAGAAGATAAGGCCGCCTTTGTCGGCCTGACCGATGCTCTGGTGGGGCAGTATAATGCTTTCTGTCCGCTGGATGATGGCGAAACCTGCGTCAATGGACGACTCGGTCTTGGCGAAAACACTGGCGACCTTGGTGGCTTATCCATGTCGTACAAGGCCTATCGCATGAGCCTCGACACCGATGGCGACGGCGAAATCAGTGCGGATGAAGAGGCGCCTGTTCTCGGCGGTCTAACCGGCGACCAACGCTTCTTCATGGCTTGGGCTCAGGCCTGGCGGAATAAGTATCGCGAAGAGGCGCTGCGCCAGCAGCTCATTCGCGGACCACACAGCCCGCCTGTCTATCGGGTCAATGGCATCGTGCGGAATTTCGACGAATGGTATGAAGCCTTTGATGTCGGCCCTGAGCACGAACTCTACCTGCCACCAGAAGAGCGTATTCGTATCTGGTAACCGGCTTTGGTCGAAAGATAATGAAAAGGGCGAGCGCGGGCTCGCCCTTTTTTTTCAGAAAGTGACTGATTCCCTATGGTTTGTGCGGCGCACACTGAGGTATGGATGGGGATTGCTAGGAGGTTGGGGAACACGAGATGCCGAAACCAAAATCGGTGCGCGCTTATTTTGAAAGCTTGAACCCTCACCAGAATGCGCTGGCGATCGCACTTGAGAACGCGATCAAGAAACACTGGCCGCACCTCACCGTGAAATTAGCTTGGGGATTTCCCTGCTGGAGCGGCAATGAGCGCGTGTTTTCAATCATCGCACATGCCGACCGCTGCAACCTGCAACTCTGGCAAGGCGCGCGCTTGGCAGATGATTATCTCGACCGGATCGAGGGAACAGGCAAAGCTTTGCGCCATGTCAAAGTGTTTGGCCGGGATGAGATCAATGACGAACTCATCGATATTATGGACCGCGCCGTCACACTGGATGCGACTGCGCCGCAACGCGTGCGCTAGCGCGCGCTCGATTTCGACTAAGGCATGACTTGACGCCGACCCGTCTTCGAGCGCATTTGTTCGCAAGTGCACAATAAATCAAAGCTTTTAGGAGGGCTTGCTATGTCTGCTACGGATCCGGTTGTTATTGTTGGAATGGCGCGCACCCCGATGGGGGGATTGCTCGGAGACCTGCAGGCGATGTCGGCGAATGAACTGGGCGCGATTGCGGTTAAGGCGGCGGTTGCAGAAGCAGGCCTTGGTGCCGACGAGGCGGACGAGATCATCATGGGCAATTGTCTGCCAGCCGGTCAGGGACAGGCGCCCGCCCGCCAGGCTGGGTTCAAGGCCGGTATGGACAAAGGTCTGGAAGCGACCACGATCAACAAGATGTGTGGATCGGGTTTGCAAGCAGCGGTCATGGGGCGTCAGTCAATCGCTTCCGGTGATGCCAATATTGTGATTGTCGGTGGCATGGAAAGCATGACCAATGCGCCGCATCTCATGGATGTGCGTAAAGGCCACAAATATGGAGACATGGGGGCCAAGGACCATATGGCGCTTGATGGTCTCACAGATGCTTATGCGGGCGGCCCCATGGGCGCTTTCGCAGACATGATCGCAGAGAAGTACCAGTTCACGCGCGAACAACAGGACGCCTATGCGCTGGAAACTTTGAAGCGCGCCCAAGACGCGACTGAAAGCGGCAAATTCAAGCGTGAGATCGCGCCTGTTACGATTAAAAATCGAAAGGGAGAGGTGACGGTCGACACGGATGAATTGCCGCGCACCGCACGCCCGGACAAGATCCCGACCTTGCGTCCGGCCTTTAACAAGGATGGCACGGTGACGGCTGCGAACGCGTCTGCGATTTCAGACGGCGCCGCCGCGCTTGTCCTGATGAAAAAGTCCGAGGCAGACTCACGCGGTCTCAAACCGATTGCCACAATCGTCTCGTCTTCAAGCCATGCCCATGAGCCAGAGAATTTTACCACAGCGCCCGTGCCGGCGATGGAAAAAGCGCTCGCCAAGGCGGGCTGGTCCAAGGACGAAGTCGGCTTGTGGGAGATTAATGAGGCCTTTGCCGTCGTCCCAATGATCGCGATGAAGGAACTCGGTCTCAGTCATGACATTGTCAACGTGAATGGTGGCGCCTGTGCGATGGGGCACCCGATTGGCGCGTCCGGCGCGCGGATCCTGATCACCTTGCTGGCGGCGATGGAAGATCGCGATGTCTCGAAAGGCGTCGCATCGCTTTGTATCGGTGGCGGAGAAGGCATCGCCATGTGTGTGGAGCGGGCTTAACCGCTTTGCTGGATGACAGCAAAATCGTTGACCACTTTGTTGAACAGGCAAAGTGGTGCAATGCTCTTGGGTCGCCTTTTACTGCCGCCTTGCTCTTGCGGTTTGCCAGCGACTTTGAAGCGCGTGGGCCGGTGTTCGCCATCTGCAATGAATGGCCGACCAATCCGCGCAAGGACGCCCTTGGGCTGCGTTTGACAGGCGCCTTGCATCACGCGGTGCTCTCCGGTGCCTCGCCGGACTTGAT
This sequence comes from Hyphomonadaceae bacterium, assembly GCA_024743315.1. Classification (GTDB taxonomy): domain Bacteria; phylum Pseudomonadota; class Alphaproteobacteria; order Caulobacterales; family Hyphomonadaceae; genus Henriciella. The sequence goes on along the minus strand of JANSWU010000001.1, from coordinate 117,096 downwards.
CCAGCTCTTTCCCCGATCCGACGATGATTGGGACATAGAGGCAGTCTGGCCCGTCGCCCGCGCTTGGCTGGCGGACCATATCCCACATGTCCGCAGGTTTATCGAAAGCCCGCCGCAAACCAATGAGACGCGCCGCTCGATCATTCTATTGCCAGGTTTTTTGAAACTGGCGGGGCGGTTCAACCAGCCCATGCATCTGCTCGAACTGGGAGCCAGCGCTGGCCTCAACCAATATTGGGACCGTTTCAATTATAAGACATCAAGCTGGTCGCGGACCGGAAATAGCGATGTGACGATCCAAACAGATTGGCGCGCACCGGTTCCGGATCACCTGGATGTCGATCTCAACATTGCCAGTCGCGCGGGATGCGATCTTAACCCGATCGACCTGTCGGACCCGGACGCGGTGACGCGCTTGAAATGCTACACATGGGCAGACCAGCGCGAACGGTTGCAACGCTTAGACGCGGCGGTGAAGCTGGCGCAGGCTGAAAACACCAATATTGAACAGGTCGATGCGCTGAAATGGATGACGGCGCGTCTGCTGTCCCGACCGAAATCCGGCGTGACCGTGATTTATCACTCGGTGTTTTTGATCTATCCGCCGCGCGATGTGATCGCAGCCATCATGCAAACCATTCGAGAGGCCGGCGCCGAGGCCACAGATGAAGCGCCCTTGGCTTGGCTCAGCTATGAATCCGAAGCCTTGTTCGGGGGTGATCGTGCCAGTCCGAAAATGCGCGCGCGACTCAAAACGTGGCCCGGTGGCGAGGTCGAAACATATGCCGAGTCAGACGGTCACGTGACCTATGTCGATCCTTATCCGGCTGGAACGTAGTCGCTGACGAGTCCGAGCGGCACCGCGGTCGTGCGTTTGGACACATTGATGATGATCCGGGATTGCACATCCGAGACCAGCGCTGAGCCGAGCAGCTTGTCCCGCAAAAACTTGTCATAGGCATACATGTCTGTCGTCGTCACGCGGATAATATAATCAACCGCGCCGGTCACTGTCATGCATTCCATGACCTCGGGCCATTTGCGCACAAGCGCTTCAAAGGCTTCGAGATTTTCCTTGCTCGGCAAGGCGAGTTTGACATTCGCGATAACTTCAAAGCCAAGGCCGAGCGTCTGTCGGTCGAGCAGAGTGACGCGCCCTTTGATTATCTCAGCTTCTTCCATTCGCTTGATGCGTCGCCAACAAGGTGAAGAAGACAGCCCAACACGTTCCGCAATATCAGCGACAGAAAGCGACGCGTCTTTTTGAATCAAATCGAGAATCTTGGCATCAATGGTGTCTAATGGCTCTGACAATTTCTCCCCCGATATGCATATTATTGGGTAATTTATTGCTCGAAATATCGCTTTTCTTGCAAACAAGGCAAGTATTTTCGGCAGATTGTTGGGATATATGACCTAAACGCAACACTGATGAGGTGCGCCTTGGAACATCGTGAAGTTACGCTGGACGACAAATACGATCTTGTCGAGGGTAAAGCGTACATGACCGGAATACAGGCTCTGGTCCGCCTGCCGCTTGATCAGAAGCGGCTCGATCTTCAAGCAGGACACAATACTGCCGGCTTCATTTCGGGTTATCGAGGGTCTCCCCTTGGAGGCTATGACCAGCAATTGCGGGTCGCGCAAAAATGGCTGGATGCGCATGACATTCAATTCTGGGAAGGATTGAATGAAGACCTCGGCGCGACGGCCGTGTGGGGCAGTCAGCAACTCGGCCTGTTCCCCGGGGCACAGCGTGATGGCCTGTTCGGCATTTGGTATGGCAAAGCGCCGGGGGTCGATCGCACCGGGGATGTGTTCAAACATGCCCATGCCGCTGGAACTTCAGCGCTCGGCGGCGTCCTCGCCATTCTCGGCGATGACCACATGTGCAAGTCGTCAACGCTGCCCTCGCAATCTGAATTCGCGATGCAGGATGCCGAAATCCCGGTCCTGAATCCGGCGTCGATTCAAGATGTTCTCGATTATGGTCTACACGGCTGGGCCATGAGCCGTTTCAGTGGTGGCTGGAGCGCGATGATCGCCCTTGCCGACACCATGGATTCCGGTGCGGTGGTTGACGTTTCATTGGACCGCCTGAATTTCGTGACGCCGGATTTTGGCTTTCCAGACACCGGTGTGCATATGCGCCGCTCGGACCCACCGCTTGAGAAAGAAAAGCGGTTACGCGAATACAAGCTGCCCGCCGCGCAGGCCTGGGTTCGGGCCAATCAACTCGACCGGGTCATCCTGCCAAGCGCCAAACCGCGCGTCGGAATTGTCGTCACCGGTCAGGCGGCCCGCGATGTTTACGAAGCATTGGAAGCGCTGGGACTAACCCCGGACGAGGCGTCCAGACTGGGCGTCTCAATCTATAAGGTCGCGATGCCTTGGCCATTGGAACCAGAGGGCATACGGGCCTTCTGTTCAGGGCTTGAACGCGTTCTGGTGATTGAGCACAAGCGCCCTCTGATCGAAGATCAGCTGCGTGCCGCGCTTTATCCGTTGCCCGAAAAGGCGCGCCCAATCCTGGAAGGCAAACGCACCGCGGAGGGCAGACCACTGCTTTCGAAAACGGGGTCGATCCCGGTTCCTGAAATGGCGGAAGCGCTGATGAGCGTACTGCCCAAAGGCTGGGACACCAGCAAGGCGGATGCGTATTTTGCCCGCGTCGGCAAAGCTGGAGAGGCAGCCCGGACCAATGCAACGCCGACCGTGCGCACACCGCATTATTGCTCTGGCTGCCCGCACAACACGTCCACGGTCGTGCCGGAGGGGTCGCGCGCCCTCGCCGGGATCGGGTGTCATTACATGGCCAATTTCATGCCCGACCGAAACACGGACATGACCAGCCAGATGGGCGGTGAGGGCATTGCCTGGATCGGCCAGCACTTCGCCACGGATGAGAACCATATGTTCGTCAATCTTGGCGATGGCACCTATTCTCATTCCGGGTCTCTGGCGATCCGTGCCGCAGTCACGTCCGGCGCCAACATCACTTATAAAATTCTCTATAATGACGCGGTTGCGATGACCGGTGGGCAAACCGTCGAGTCGGGTCAGACGCCGCAACAGATCGCCACCCAGGTCAAAGGGGAAGGCGTCGAGACCATCGTCATCGTTACCGAAGACCCAACCCGTTATGCAAATGTCAAAGGCCTGCCGCGTGGTGTTCGGATCTATGAACGCAGCCACCTCGACCGGGTCCAGAAAGAGTTGCGCGAAACGCCAGGTGTGTCCGTCCTGATCTACGACCAGATCTGTGCCACAGAAAAACGTCGCCGTTCGAAGCGCGGTTTGCGGGAGCCCGATCGCACGCGGGTGATGATCAATACCGAGGTCTGTGAGGGCTGCGGGGATTGCTCGATCAAGTCGAATTGCCTGTCTGTCGAACCCGTCGAGACTGAACTTGGACGCAAGCGGCGGATCAATCAGTCGACGTGTAATACTGATCTGTCTTGCGTAAAGGGCTTCTGCCCGAGCTTTATCACGGTCACGGATGCAGAGTTTACGGCCAAGGATGAACCGCGTCCGGAAATCGATGCGACCTATCTGCCTTTGCCGGACACGCCGACCCTGGAGCGCGCCTGGAACGTCTTGTTTACTGGCGTCGGGGGGACCGGCGTCACCACGGTCGCAGCGATTCTCGCCATGGCGGCGCATGTCGATGGCAATGCCGCGTCGAGCCTCGATATGACCGGTCTGGCGCAAAAGGGCGGACCGGTCTTGAGTCATTTGCGCTTTGCCCGCGAACCTGACCTGATTTCGACCGGGCGCGTGCCACCAGCGAGCACCGATTGCATGATTGCCTGTGACCTGGTCGTGGCAGCCGGCGGCGACGCGCTTAACCTTATGGATGCCGATCGCACCGCGGCTTACGCCAATAGTGATGTCACCCCGACCAGCGAGTTTATTCGCGATCGGTCAAAGAAATTCGAGAGCGATCTTCTTGCTGCGCGGGTCAAACGCCAGGCCAAAGATTTTGCCGCTTTTGATGCGGAAGCATTGGCGATCCTGTATTTCAATGATGCGATTTACACGAACATGATCATGGCCGGCTATGCCTGGCAAAAAGGTCAAGTGCCGGTGTCTCTGCGCGGGGTTTACCGCGCGATCAAGCTGAATGGCGTTAAAGCCGATGACAATATGGCGGCGTTCGATCTCGGACGCATCGCAGCGCATGATCCTGGTCGGCTTGAGGCCGCAAAAGACCCGCGCGGTCATATCACGCCAATGACGCTGGATGAATTGATTGAAAATCGCGTCGAGCGGCTGACCGGGTATCAAAACGCCGCCTATGCTGAACGTTATCGCGCCCTGGTCGAGCGCGTTCGGTCGCGAGAACAGGCGGCAGGTCTGGGTGAACGCCTGACGGAAGCGGTCGCGCGATATGCCTATAAGGTCATGGCGTACAAGGACGAGTACGAGGTCGCCCGGTTGTGGACCGATGGCAAGTTCGACGCCTATCTTGCGAAGAATTTTAAAGGCGGAAAGGTCGCTTATCATCTCGCCCCGCCGCTGAATTCGAAGAAGGATGAAAACGGACACCTCGTAAAGAAACAGTTCGGGCCTTGGATGAAAACCGGCTTCAAGATCATGAAACGATTCAAATGGTTGCGCGGGACGAGGGTCGATCCGTTTGGTTGGACCGAGGAGCGCAAGATGGAACGCAAGCTGCGCGATCAATATCTCGACAATATGGATCGGATGCTGGCGGATCTATCAGAGAAGAACCTCGATCTGGCCGTCGCCATCGCCGAAATTCCGGACGAGATCCGGGGTTACGGCCATGTCAAAGAAGAGGCGATCGCAAAGGCGGCGGCGCGGGAAGCCGAGCTTTGGCAAAACTGGCCAAACGGGCCGTTGCCACGTGCCAAAACGACCCTGATTGCAGCGGAATAGTAATACGGCGATGAGGAGAACCTCATCGCCGCTTTTTCTAGTCGAACGTGTCGATCCTACTTGGAGATCCGTAGATCGGAAATCGACGTCGCGATCTGCTTATACGCTTCGGTGAGTTCTGAAGCGGTTTCTGGCTCAAAGTAGAAATCCGGACCTGAGGCGCAATAGGCCAGTACTTCCTTGCCGGCTGTTGGCGCGTTCAGGGCCACCGCATAGACCTTGATGTCCTTGGCCTTCATATTGTCGCAAAGCGACCGCGCCTGCGAATCTGAACTGCCTTGTTCCGGGAAAATCTCGGCATTGAAGGCACCATCCGTCATCAGGATCACGGCCTTTGCGGAGTCCGGCTCGGTATAGGCGAGCGGTGCGGCGGTGCCATTGAAGACACTGTCCCAATCTTCTGCGACCAAGTACCAGGTCCAGGCCACACCGAGATGGCCGGCTGTATAACCGCCTGCTGTCAAGGACGAGATATAATTGCTCAGCGTTGTTCGGTTATTGGTCAATTCTACCGGTTCAATGTCCCGGCATTCATTGCCATCATACTTGCCATCATAAGGCCGGTTCGGGTGTCCGACGAACCAGTCGCCGCCATCGCTTTGCCAGTCTTTTTCGACGAACCAGGCTTGCTGATAAGACAGATAGGCATTGGTGCCAGGAGCCGCGTCGGTGAATTTCTCATCGCCATCGCGTTCCCAGACACAGGTTGAGGTCAGCGTGTAGGTCTTTGTCGTCGACGTCATGCCGGTGGAAAGGACCAGCGAGAAATCAAACGTTTCATCAAACAGTTTGGACCCGCTCAGATTGTTGCCTGAATAGGCCCGGAGGCGGAGTGTGAAATCCCCCATGTCCCAATCACGCCCGTTCATGCTCGAAATACTGCCGCTGTCTCCGTAGAGTGCGTAAGGTTCGACATTCTCGGTCTGATTGCGCGACTCGGTGCCGGACAGCTGCAACCGCATGCTCTCAACTTGTCCGTACAGATCATGCGACGGAGCCAGGGTCACGGCAATCGTCAGATCGTCATCCTGCCAGGTCTCGACCTCGATCACGGCGCCATCCCCGATTTCGGCGATCAGCTGATCGGTGTCTGTGTCATAGAGACCAATCAGGAAATCATCATAGATATCTCCAGATGTCAGATCGTCTTCTGTATAGTCAGGTTCGATCACGTGCGTGTAGGTTCGCGTCGCGGGGACGCCGGTGACGTCTTCGAAGAAATCGCCCGCATTGACCATGGCATTGTAAGAAACCATGGCGAGCCGCGTGTTTTCGATCAGGTCGCCCGACGCATTCGGTGGCAGCAGCACGTCGACAGCTTCCTGGGCAGCGGCCTTCAAATTGGTCAGACGGCTTGAGCTGTTCATCGAGCCCGAGACGTCGAACATGAAGGCGACATCGATCTTATCGATCCCGTATTCAGAGCCAGAGACAACCGTGAACGGCATCTGATCCTGACCGACCACTTTCATCAGAGCGGTCGTTTGCTGGCAATAAATGCTCGCTTCGATATTCTCGTCGCCTTCGGTGACCTGCACCACGGCCGGATCGCAGGCGAGTCCGCCGAGACCGGCAATTGACGCATCCATGTATTGCTGAACCGCGAGTTTCACCTCGGTGTCTTCAGCCCCGGTCTGCTTGACGCGCGCAGCCGCCAGAACCGCTGAGTCCAGAACGAGCTGGACCTTATTCTTCCGTTTGACGGTCTGTTGGAAGTCGACGGCAAAGCCTGCCACCGCAACGATCGGGATTAGCACCAGCCCAAACAGCATGGCGACATTCCCGCGATTGTCTCTTTTTAGCTCTTGTAATCTCATTTTTATACAACGCCGAAGCGTCCTAACGCCCATATGAGATCGAATTTACATGAGTGTGTTTTAGGCGACGTTAGATTCTGATTTACGATTAGAAGTGGCAATTTCAGAGATTGTTAAGCATACCTGCCGCTTGGGACTGGCCTTCAAATGCGAGTCGTGATTGGTCTGAAGCCATGCGACAGTATCATGAATTGCTCAAAGACATTCTCGACAATGGTATCGAGCGTGGTGACCGCACAGGCACCGGCACGCTCGGTGTGTTTGGTCGCCAATTACGGTTTGATCTCGCTGATTCATTCCCGATGGTCACCACCAAGAAACTGCACTTGCGATCAATTATTGTCGAACTCCTTTGGTTCTTGCGGGGCGATACCAATGTGCGCTGGCTGCAAGACCGGAAAGTCTCGATTTGGGATGAATGGGCTGACGAAAATGGCGACCTTGGCCCGGTCTATGGCAAGCAATGGCGCAGCTGGGCGGCCCCTGATGGCCGCGTGATCGACCAGATCCAATGGGTGCTGGATGAGATCCGGACCAATCCAAACTCACGGCGCATGGTGGTGTCGGCGTGGAATCCGGCCGACGTCCCGTCTATGGCCCTGCCGCCATGCCACTGCCTGTTCCAATTCAATGTCATGGATGGCCGACTGAATTGCCAGCTCTATCAGCGCTCGGCCGACGTATTCCTGGGCGTGCCATTCAATATCGCTTCTTATGCGTTGCTGACTTTGATGATGGCTCGCGCAACCGGGCTCAAGCCGGGCGAATTCGTACACACATTTGGCGATGCGCACCTCTATTCCAATCATCTCGAGCAAGCGCGTTTGCAATTGACGCGTGAACCTTACCCGCTGCCGCGGATGGAGCTGAATCCCGAAAAAACCGATTTGTTTGGCTGGGAATTCGAGGATTTTAAACTCGTGGATTATCAGTCACATCCACACATCAAAGCGCCGGTGGCTGTTTAGCGGCGCGATTTGACAGTGGCTCTCCGAGAAGACCTTTGCTAGAAGGTTAATAGAGGGGAGAAGACAATGTCTAATACCACTTTCGAGACATTTCTGGTCTCAGGCCTATTGGTGCTTATCGCCGCGATCGGTTATCTCGCCTGGTCCGCTTGGCGCTGGGTCGACCGAGAGCGCGATATGGAAAAGCGGTCGCTGGATGGTGTCAGTCATGAATTGCGTCTCAACCTGAAACGCATGCTGACAGAGCTGGCCGGGATTGCAAATGGCACCCTGCGCAGCGAAATTGAAATCATTCCCGTCATCCACCCGCAGCTCGATGCCTTATTGTCACGTCCGAACGAAGCAGACCGGCGCGGCCTGACGATTATTCGCGGGAATTACAATGAATTGAGCGCGCACAAACAGTCGCTTCGGGCGGCCCTGGCGACGCAAGGTGACGTCTCAGCGCCCGCCAATGTGGCGGTCGATGCGGTGATCAGTTCGATCGCGACCCTGTATCTTTGGGAAGAGCATAAAGGCCGGCCCCCTGAGGCGGCGCGTTCGACGCGCAGCTGGGACGTGCGGGACTGGATGAAGGCGAATGCGTTCCATGCTGATCTCCTGCCGGGCCTGCACCTGCGCGATCAGGTCGTGGAGCGACTGCGGAGCCATGGCATGGTGCTGACGCCAAGACCGCTGACCTATACGGCCAGCGAGTATTTCGCGATGCAGTATGATCGCAAAGCAGACCGGAACGCCCCGTTCTGGAAGCGCAAGAAGAAGCCGGTTGCGGAAGAGACGGCGCCAGAGCCAACCGAGGCCGCGAGTCACGAAACGGCGATGCCTGAATCCGCGCCCGAACCGACGGTTACGGAAGCGGCGCTGGACCCGGCTGCGACTGCCGAACCCGTGGCGCAATCAACCCCCGAAACTGTAACTTCCGATCCGGTTGAAACTCCTGAGCCAGCTGCTGAGACGACGTCAACGCCAAAGCCACCAACGCCTGGGATCGTTCACTAGTTGATGGATTTTCGTCAGTTTATTCGCACCATTCCTGACCATCCAAAACCAGGAATTCTGTTTCGTGACGTCACCACATTGATGGCGGATGCCGGCGCGCTCCGAGCGGCCATTGAAGAGATGGCGATGCCGTTTCGATCTGCGAATATCACTCAGGTCGCTGGAATCGATGCGCGGGGCTTCATTCTGGGTGGGGCATTGGCGGTCGAGCTGGGGGCGGGGTTCACCGCCCTGCGTAAACCTGGAAAATTGCCCTGGCAGACCTTCAGCGAGACCTATGAGCTGGAATATGGCACCGACGAACTGCACATGCATACTGACGCGCTCAAATCCGGTGAAAACGTGCTTTTGGTCGATGATCTGATTGCCACGGGCGGGACCGCAGAAGCGGGAATGAAATTGCTCAAGAGAGCGGGCGCCAACATCGTTGCCGCGACCTTTTTGGTCGACCTGCCAGACTTAGGCGGGGCGGATCGATTGCGCGCCCATGGATTAAACGTACAGGCCTTGATGGCATTTGAGGGACATTGAAATGGAACTGAAACTGAACAAAACACATGCGCTTGCCACATCAGCAGCAGTGGTTTTTGGCCTCGCCGCCTGCGGCGGTGTCACAGCTCAGGCGCCGGACCCGGTCAGTGATGTCGCTCAAACGGCGCAAATCGAAACAGATGAACGCGCCTTTTTTGAGCAATTGCTGACCGTCCCTTACCAGAGCGCTGGGGCGATCGCGACGGCGCCGGTCGATTTCCAGGCAACTTTTGCAGATTTGCCAGACGGGATGCGGCTGGAGACGGGAATGGTTTCTTTTGTCGCGGCATCTGGCGCCACCCGAGTCGAAGATTTTGCCATCGTTTATGATCTTGCTGGGACGGGCGTCGGATTGGAAGCCGACGAAGTCTTATTCTACGACTTTGATCCGAACGCGATCCCGGATCGCATTCAGGGCACCAATCTCGATGATCTTGTGAAAGTTGCAGACCGCATCGAACTGCGCGGCGTCAGGACCGTCGGCATGGAAGCGGTGAGCCGGTTATTCCTTGAGGAATATGTCGAGGCGCTCGATGAATTCACGCCCATGGATGATGAAATCGTCACCGAAATGACGGCCATGGATGTTTTCAATTACAATTTTAAATTAGAAACCTTGATCATAGACGGGCTCAACCTGCACCCATTCCAGATCGCAGAAATCGAACTGGAAACGGAATCAGCGCGGGAGGCCGAAGAACGCATTGGCTTGCAAATGGTCGGCGCATTCGCGCGTTCGTTCAGCCTCGACGCGCTCGCCTATGACGGTGTCACGTTTGATCTCGCCATGAGTGATGGCGAAATCGATTTTACGATGAACGGATCGCTCGGCCTTGCCGGATTGCGCGGATATGACCGAGGCGATTTGGCCTATTCAGGCAGTTGGGATGCGCGCTTTAGCGGCGATTTCCCATTCCCGGTCGACGACTATAGCGATGATGAAATCCCGACCGTGCCGATGACCGGTTCGGTTAGTGTTTCATCGATTTCGGGTTTCGAAATGGCTCGGGCGTTTGAAGCCCTCGCCAATTGGGAGATGCCAGACACGAGTCTCGTGGACTTTATCAATCTGGGCACCTGGGAAATGGCCGGGTACACGGCAGATCTTGCCGGTGAGACCTTCTTCAAAGCCGAACGACTATCGCTCAACACAGACTTTCACTGGCTGTTACCAACGAGGATAAATCTGGCGATTGAGGATTCCGGCTATGATGTCGGCAACCTCGTGCAGGTGATGGCGATCGATATGGGAGAAGAATTTGTTCCTGGCGCGACGCCAGAACAGATCGCCCAAGGGCTCGCCATTGTTGAACAATATGGGTTCGATTGCTTGTGCGGAGATTACAATATCGATCTGAGCTGGGACGAAGAATCTGGTGCGATCAAGTATAATGAAAACAGCCAGTTTGCCGAAGCGTTTACCGGCTCGACTTTTGTTGATCTGACCATTCCCACCCCCGCTGTCATCGCTGAACTGATTATGTCTGGCGACGCCGAGGCGCAATTTGAAGCGGCGTTCAAAGAGGCATTTGAGTTTCGTGAAGTTGCTGTGCGGATGACCGATATAGGCGGTCTGGCAAATCTGTTTGAGATGTTGCACGCCATTGGTGAAGCGTTCCCGGAGCAACAGGGTATGGCCATCCTGGCGTACAATGATCCAACCCAATTGCGCGCATTGGCAGTCAATAGCGTGATTGGCATGAAGCCCATGGTGCGCCAGCAAGCGCCGATGGCCGACCCATGGATGGACGCGCTGGCAAACTTTCTGAAAGAGGGTGGAACCCTGAACATTGTCGCGAAACCACCGCAAGTGATTGATGCCGATTTCATTGAATCTCAAATCGCGGAAGCGGCAGATCCGGGGCCCGAAGAGTTGGTCGAGATCTTTGGGTTAACCGTTACCCACACAAAATAGGCATCTTGCTGCTTGACCCGGCGCGCCGGGCACATCAAATCTCGCCTGAAGATATACGCGGAGACCGCATGACACGCCTTGATGACGAACCAGACAACAAACCGATGAGCGAACCGAACGCGTTTCTTGAAGAAGCGCTGTTCAATGCCCGCACGATCCTGTTGACCGGCGGTGTCGATGATAAGCTCGCGCGGCGCGTTTGTGAGCGCCTGCTGGCCTTGGCATCGGATAGCTCGGACCCGATCCTTTTGGTCATCTCGTCGCCGGGGGGACACGTTGAATCTGGCGATATGATCCACGACATGATCAAATTCGTCGGCGCGCCCGTGAAAGTCCTCGGCTCAGGCTGGGTCGCCAGTGCGGGGGCCTTGATCTATGCGGCGGCGAAGAAGGAAAACCGCTTCTCGCTTCCAAACACACGTTTTCTACTCCACGAACCGCGTGGCGGTGTCGGCGGTCAGGCCTCGGACGTCGAAATCCAGGTGCGCGAGATTGTTCGGATGCGTGAGCGGCTGAACAAAATATTCGCGGATGCGACCGGACAGCCGCTGAAGAAGATCGTCGAGGACACTGATCGCGACCATTGGATGAGCGCTGAAGAAGCCGTCAAATATGGTCTGGTGAGCAAGATTGTTTCGCATCATAGCGAGATCTAATCGCAGAAAAATCCGGCGAATTTGCAAGCCGTAAAGGAATTGCGGTCAATTTCTCATACTTGCGTGTAGAGTATGAGGGACAGATATGCCGGTATCCCTGGGCGATTTTGTCGAAAAAGCCAGACCGATTTCCGCGAGCTCTCCGCTCTCGCATGTGGTCGAATTGTTCCAGAACGATCCGTCTGCCCAATACTTCATCCTGGTCCGTGACAAACGCCCGGCCGGATTGATCAGTCGAACACTCGCCTTTGAATTTGCGATCAGTGCGGGCACCGGCGACCAGATCCAGCTCCCCGTTGGCGAGTTAATTTCTGCGCGTGCCTTGATCCTCAAGGCTGAGACCCCGATCCGCGACTTCGTTGCCAAGATTGGCTCCAAGATAGAAGCGGTCGTGTCGCGCGGCTGCATTGTCGTTGAGGATAAGCGCTTCAAAGGTGTTCTCAGTCCAGGAAAACTCCAGGAAGCCCTGGTCACAGCGGTTGCCGAGTCACAGACGCAGCCTTCGAAAGTATCCCCCGCGCCGGTCAAACGCTCTGAATCAGCCAATGAAAGCCCACTCCTCGGCACGCTGGCGCATGAGATCCGCACGCCGCTGACAGCGATCATGGGCCTGTCCGAGATGCTGATGAACCGAACGCGGGACGATTATGAGAAAGATCTGGCGCAGACCATTGTCCGGTCGAGCCAAACCCTGGACCGGATCCTCACCGATACGCTCGATTATGCCAGTCTTGAGGCCGGGCAGTTGAACGTCCGCAGCGAAGCCACTGATCTGACCGAACTCGCAAATGATATTCGCCGGCTCTGGGGCGCTGAGGCGTCACGCCGCGGACTGGCCTTGCGCGTTGGCTTCGTCCCGGATGGCCCGCATCATGTGCTCGCCGATCATGGCCGGATCCGGCAGATCGCCAATAATCTTGTGTCCAATGCGCTTAAATTCACCCGCGAAGGCGAGGTTGCTGTGACCATGTCGACTCAGCCGGTTGGCCAATCGCTGATGCTCACTCTGTCCGTAACCGATACAGGACGCGGCCTGACGGAACCGCAGCGCGAACGCTTCATGAAAGTGTTTGAGAAAGGACCTGAAATTGACGGTGCCAAGGGCTGGGGTCTCGGCCTGACGATTTCGCGTGCGTTGGCGCATGCTTTGGGCGGGCAACTTGCCCATTCAAACAACCCGGTCGGCGGTGGCAGCGTGTTCACGCTGACTGTGCCGGTCGAGCGCGGTATTGAAGAAATGACTCGATCTGAGCCGACTGGCCCGCGCAAGGGCAAATTTGAGCTCGGCGACGTGCTTCTGGTCGAGGACCATGAAGCCTCTGCCATGGTCGTGATCAATGCGCTCGAGCATGCCGGGTGGACCGTGCACCATGCCGGAACTTTGCATGCGGCCGGATCTTACGTGGCGTTGAACCAGTTTCAGGCGATACTGACCGACCTGCACTTGCCCGACGGCAATGCGATGAACTTTATTGATGGCTTGCGACGGCAGGGCGGCATCAATTCTGCGACCCCGGTGATCGCAATGACCGCGGATGTTTCGGAGTCGCGCCGCGACGCTTGCATCGCGATGGGCGCCGATCGCGCGCTCAAGAAACCGATTGCGGGTCCGGAACTGGTCGCCACGATTGCCGATGTCTTGATGTCACGCGCCGCAGGTCATGTTTCGACCGTCGAGTTGCGCGGCCGTCTGGCGAGTTAAAGCCCTCTGCCGATCAATGCTCGACCTTGCGGATCGGGACTTCGAACCCGCAAATATCGAGCACTTCCGGCGGTTTACGATAAAAGAAATCCTCTTCCCGCACACGTTTCGCCGTCTTGGCATCTTCAAACGCCTGGCTTGGCACCATTTGAACCTGATAATTCGGACGGATCGCAGCATCCATGTCCGCCGCGACGGTCATGGATAAGATTTCGTCGCCCTGATCGGGGGCTTGGATCACCCCATTCTCGACCGCGCGATCGCCGCGTTTGAGCTTCTGGACATATTGCATGCCATCAATCACCCGGCCGAATATAGTCAAGTTTCGGTCCAGGTAACGCTGGGCATCGAGAACAATATAGAATTCCGTGCTGCCACTGTCTGGATCAGTGTCCCGCGCCATGGCGAGGGCACCCGGACAATGCAGTAGCCATTCCGACTGCAGAGCTTCGCTGCGCCCGACTGCAAAGCCATCTATGTGCCCGACCATAGGTGCGAAAAGATCTGCATTTCCGAGGGGAACGAAAGCGGCGTCCGAGAGCGGGCGGTCATTCTCATTCTCAAGAGTTGGGAACTGCTCGATAATTTCATCTTCCTGCAAGCCGCCTTGCGCCACAAACGCTTCGATCACCCGGTAAAAGCGAATACCATTATAGACATCATCGCGGACCAAGTGCCGGAATTGATTGGCATGATTGGGGGCAAAATCAGGGTTCAGCTCGACAATGATGTCGCCGTATTGGGTCTCGATCAGGATCAGGTTTTCTGGCGACACATCTCGCCAATCCGGGGTCAGAGCCGAATCCAGCTCAGCTTGGGTCACCTCCACCTGCCTCGCATCCTGGGCCTGACAGGCGGCAGACAGGGTGAGGGCGAGCGCGCCAAGTAGTGTGGATCGCATGGGAGTGCTCCTTCAAGTCTATTATGGAGAGCCTAATCAGCGCCTCACAGTTTGGCCAGAGCGCTTGCCTCAAGGTCATTCTTGCGGGGGGACGGGCGCCCGGTTACGAGAAATCCATGACGAAAACGGGCTATGAACCACTCACTTCCATCGACGCGATAACGGCGGGGCTCGCTTCGGTCGGGTATATTTCGACACGAGAGATTTCGACGGCGATCTATCTCGCGCACAATTTGCGCAAACCGATCCTGATTGAAGGCCCGGCCGGCGTCGGAAAGACGGATCTGGCCGCCTCCATGGCGCGCTTTCTGGATGTCTCGCTGAACCGCTTGCAGTGCTATGAGGGCCTTGATGAGGGCAAGGCGCTGTATGAGTGGAAATATGGTAAGCAGCTCCTCTACACACAATTGCTCAAGGAAAAGCTTGGCGAGGTGATGGATGGCGCCGGCACGCTGAATGCGGCGTTCGACAAGCTGACCTCGTTTGAAGACCTGTTCTATTCCGAGACCTTCCTCGAACCGCGACCGCTCCTGACAGCGATGAAACAGGATCATGGCTCGGTGCTTTTGATCGACGAGATTGATAAGTCGGATGAAGAGTTCGAGGCCTATCTGCTTGAAGTTTTGTCTGATTATCAGGTGACCGTGCCTGAGATCGGCACCATCCGCGCGCAAGTGCCGCCGCTTGTCATTCTGACCTCAAACAATATCCGTGAGCTCGGTGACGCGTTGAAACGCCGGTGCTTGCATTTGCATATCGATTTCCCGGAAGCGGAACGCGAACAAGCCATTGTCCGCGCCCGCGTGCCAGATGTTTCAGATGCCTTGCTCAAGCAGCTCGTCGATTTCGTTCAGGGCCTGCGCGATCTCGATATCCGCAAACGGCCGTCGATTTCCGAAACCGTCGATTGGGCCCGGACGCTCTTGCTGATGCACGCCACGGAACTTGATGAGGACATGGTCCGCTCGACCCTGAATGTCCTGCTTAAGCATGAAAGCGACATCCAGGCCGTCGATAAAGATGTTCGAACGCTCGCTCGCGCCGCTGCGTCGGCGGGATAATGGCTGAGCAGGTCCTCACTGATTTCATACGCGCCTTGCGCTCCGCTGATGTGCGCGTGTCGACGGGCGAGGCGATTGATGCGGCCGAAGCGGTGAAGCTGATCGGCTATGCCGACCGCCAGCGCCTGTCGGATACGCTGCGTTGCGTGCTGGCAAAGTCGCCAGCAGAGAAGCTGGCGCATGATCGGCTGTTCGAGCTGTATTTTTCGCGAGCGCCAATACCACACGCCGAAACGCCTCCGGATCAGGCTGACTCTGAGCAAGATGCGAGTGAGGGGCCCGGCGACATGCTCGATTTGCTCGAAAGCGGCGATGAAACCGCCATCGCCATGGCGATGGAGCGCGCGGGGCAAGAGGCGGGCTTACAGGAGATCCGCTTTTCCACCCAGATTTCCTATTATGCGCAGCAAATGATGAAATCGCTCGGGGTCGAACGGCTCGAAGGCGAAATGATGCAAGCCTTTCGCGAGCGTACCGAAGATGGGCAGGCCTATGCGGAAGAGCTGATCGAAGGTCGCAAGCAGATGTTCTCTCGCGCCCGTGAGCATGCCAAACAAGCTTTTGAGACCTATGGCGCCGGAGCCACTCTGGCATTCCGGGAAGATGTGCTCGCCGAAACGGCCCTGACCGCCCTGGATGTGCGCGATCTCAGCCGCATGCAGGCTTTGGTGCAGAAGATCGCCAAACGATTGGCGGTCAAACACTCCCGCCGCCGCCGCAAGAAGAATCGCGGCCAACTGGATGTCCGCAAGACGCTGCGCGCCAATGCTGGCTTTGATGGTGTGCCCTTTGACTTGGCCTGGAAGCAGACCAGACGCGATCGCGCAAAGATTGTCGCGGTTTGTGATGTGTCGGGGTCGGTGGCCCGGGTGGTGCGATTCTTTCTGATGCTGCTTTACAGTCTCAATGAAGTGGTGCCGGACATTGAATCCTTCGCCTTTTCAGGACGTCTGGAAGACGTCGGCGATACATTAGAGACCGACGATTTCGCAGCCGCGATGGACAAGATTGTCAATTCGATCGGCATGAGCTCGACCGATTATGGCCAGTCTCTGTCCGACCTGAAGATGAACCATTGGAACGTGCTCGACCGCCGGACCACATTAATCATCCTTGGCGATGGCCGCTCAAATTATGGCGATCCGCGGCTGGACCTGTTTCGCGAGGCGGCGGCGCGGGTCAAACGGGTGATCTGGCTCACCCCCGAAGGCGAAAGCCTGTGGGGCAGTGGGGATAGCGAATTGCTGCGCTATCGCCCGCATTGTCACACGATGAAACATGTCACCACGATCAAGGATCTGGAACGAATCCTCGACGAAGCCTTGTCCAGGTATCAATAAGGCGCGAGCAGGCTGGCAATATAGTCAGCGACCAATCTGCCCTGAACTGTGAGTTTCAAAAGGGTGCCGTCGAGCACGGCGTGACTGTTTTCGACCAAGGTCGAGACGGTTTCTTGATCTGCTCCCCGCTGGAACAGGTGATTGAACCGCTCGAGATCGAGTCCAGCGGTGGGGCGAAGAGCCATGGCCAGGAACTCCCGGGCAGTATCCTGACGGGACAGGGCCGCAAAAGGCATAGGGCCTGAACGTATATAGTCTTCGGGCCGTCGCGCCGCTTCCGTCGCATAGCGTTGTCCATCCATCGTCAGTCGCCCATGTGCGCCAGGTCCGACGCCAATCCAATCACCGCTCGCCCAATAGATGTGATTATGCCGGGATTCATACTTTTCGTCGCTGGTATGGTTGGACACTTCATAGGCTGGGAGCCCATACGCTTCGCAGATCGATTGGGTCAGCTCATAAAGATCGGCCTGGTCGTCATCCGGCAGCGGTAAGAGCTCGCCCCGCGCCGCGCGTTTGCCGAACGCGGTTCGCTCTTCAATCGTCAGCTCGTAGAGCGACAGATGCGGCGCACCAAGCGCGAGCGCAGCCTCCAATTCGTCACCCCAGCTCTGTGACGACTGTCCCGGCCGAGCATAGATCAGATCGATTGAATGATTGTCGAACACCGATTGGACTTGCTCAATCGCGGTCTTTGCTTGGAGGCTGTCGTGATCCCGCCCAAGGAACCTTAAGGCTGTATCGTTCAGCGATTGAACCCCTAAGGAGAGACGATTGATGCCGGCTTGAACCCAGCTGTTTGGATCACTGCGCAGGACGTCATTCGGATTGGCTTCCAGGGTGATTTCCGCGCTAGGGGCAAAGCCAAACGCATCGTTTGCAGCTGACATTATGCGGGCCATATCGGCGGCGCGGAGTAAAGACGGCGTGCCGCCGCCCAAAAAAACAGAATTCAGTTTGGGATGATCCGGAAGGCGCTCTCGGTGGGCCTGAATGTCAGCGATGATCGCATTGACCAAAGGCTCAGTGTCGCGGTCTTTCGCGGCATAGACATTGAAGTCGCAATACGGGCAGATACGGGCGCAATAGGGCCAGTGGACGTAGAGTCCAAAGCCATAATCCGGGCCCACGGCCAGCATTAAAGCAAGGCCGCTTTAAGTTTTTCGAAGGCGACGGCGCGGTGGCTCATAGCGTGTTTCTGGGCCGGTTCGAGCTCGGCAAAGGTCACATCAAACCCGAACGGCACAAAAACGGGATCATAGCCAAACCCCATTTCGCCGCGCGGCGGCCAGGTCAGATTGCCCTGCACTTCGCCGCGAAACGTCACCTCGTGCCCGTCTGGCCAGGCGACCGCCAGGCAACTGACAAATCTTGCACTGCGATCCTTGGCGCCGATGGCGATCAGCTCACGTTCGACTTTTTCCATGGCCTTGTAGAAATCACGCGGTTCGCCCGCCCAAATCGCGGTATGGACGCCAGGCATACCTCCAAGCGCCGTGACTTCGAGCCCGCTATCATCCGACAAAGCGGGCGCGCCCGTCGCTTGCGCTGCGGTCCGCGCTTTGATCAGCGCATTTCCCTCAAACGTGAACTCTGTTTCCTCAGGTTCGTCTAGATCGAGTTCAAGACCGGACAGGACCTGAAAGCCCAATGGTTCAAAAAGATCTTTGAGTTCAACCACTTTGCCTTTGTTGTGTGTGGCCGCGATCAATTTTCCCGGCTGTAGTTTTCGGGTCATGCCATGTGGCTCCGTTCTTGCTTTTTGAGCGAATAACCTTATCGTTTAACGGTAAGTTTGTGACTTTAAGCTATGTGACAAACGTAGCAATTTGAATGAAGGATGACATAAGCACATGTCAGACACGCACAAAAATTCAATGGCGGCGGTGCTTTCCTTTGTGCTGCAAGTGGTGTTCTGGCTTGCCCTGACAGTCGGCTTTATTCTGTTCGTCCTATTGACGTTGGGGATTCTCGGTAGCCTGAATGGCGGAGAATTGTCTCTCCCCGGAGCGCAATTAATGGCCGACGGCGTTCCTATGGGACAATTGGTCGGTGCCCTGATCGGCGCGCTGATCTTTTTCACGGGGTTTGCTTACGTCATCGCGCAATTGCGGCGCATTCTGCAGACGCTCGCCGATGGAGACCCGTTTGTTCCTGAAAACGCACCGCGATTGACCCGTATTGCGATCGCAATCGCTTTGGTCGAAATCGTGCGGAACCTCGCGGCATTGGCCACGAGTACAATACTATCAATTGGGCAAGTGAATTTGCGTATCGATTTAGCCGTTTGGGGCGCAGTGATCGTGCTCCTCATTCTGGCACAAGTCTTCAAAGAGGGCACGCGCCTTCGCGAAGAAGAGAAAATGACAATTTAGGAGGGCCATGACGTGTCAATTCGTGTGACCCTTGATCGGGTTTTGTTGGAAAAGAGAATGTCGCTGACCGAGCTGTCTGAACGCGTTGGCGTCACCCTTGCTAATCTCTCCATCCTGAAGACTGGTAAAGCCAAAGCCGTACGCTTCTCGACCTTGGAAGCGCTCTGCCGCGAGCTAGACTGCCAACCCGGCGATATTCTCGTCTTTGAAGACGGTCAATCAAACGAAAAGAGCGAAGCCGCTTAGCTTCGCATCATAGGGAATGAGCCAAACCGACCTCATCCCGTTGCCATCCCAGCCGGACGGAATTGCTTGGCCAACTGAAGTATGGCCCGAACATTTCTCAAAATCGAGCTTTGACCGTGATCGGTGTGAGGCCGCATTGGCGTTCGCGTTCGGCCCTGACGCGCAAGAAAAAATGGGCGAAACGCATGCGTTTCTTGCCGTGCAAGGCGGTGAGATTGTGCTCGAGCGCTATGCTGAGGGGCGCGATCAATCGACCACATTCCCATCCTGGTCCAAGGCGAAAAGCATCACGCAGGCCTTAATTGGAGTGCTGGTCCGTGACGGGCGGATTGATATTCACGCGCCAGCCAATGTGCCGGAATGGCAAGGCGACAATGATCCCCGCCGCGCGATCACGCTCGACCAGCTCTTACGCATGTCGAGCGGGTTGAAATTTGCCGAGGACTATGTCGATGCCGGTGTGTCGGACGTGATCGAAATGCTGTTTGGCGCTGGGGCTGAGGATGTCGCCGCTTATGCTGCGGCGCGTGAGCTGGAGCACGAACCCGACACGGTCTGGAATTATTCCAGCGGCACGAGCAATATTATCGCGCGCTTGGCGGGTGCTGCGTTGGGGCACTCAGGTGAGGCTTTTAAGGATTGGATGTTCGAGGTCTTGCTGACGCCCATTGGCATGCGCTCGGCGCAACCCAAGTTTGACAAGGGTGGGACCTTTATCGGCTCATCCTTCTGTTATGCGACCGCCCGCGACTTCGCGCGGTTTGGTCTGCTGTATCTGCGAGACGGTGTTTGGGATGGAACACGGCTCTTGCCCGCGGGCTGGGTCGACTATGCCCGAACGCCAACTACAACCCCGCCGGAAGAGCCAATGGGTTATGGCGCGCATTGGTGGCTTGGCATGGCTGGTCCAGACAGTTTTTCCGCCAATGGCTATGAAGGCCAGTTCACCGTCTGCGTGCCGTCTTTGGATCTGGTCATGGTCCGTCACGGCAAATCAGAAGCTGGCCCCAAAGGCGATGCCGTGCGCGCCTGGTTGTCAGATATGGCCGACTGTTTCCTGACTTAGTCCAGGGTTTCGTGGAGCAGATCTAAAGCCTCTGCAGCGAACCGGTACATGTTTTCCTGCCGATCCGACAGGCCGGTCTCAAGCGTCCTTGAAATCTCTATTCCACCGCTGTGAACTGCGACACAAGTATGGCCCGCCGCGTCGCCATAGCCATTTCCCGTTGGTCCGGACGCACCTGTTTCGCATAAACCCCACGTGGCATCCAAACGATTACGAATGGTCCGCGCCATCAGCCGGGCATATGGTTCTGTCGACGAGCGCATGCCGGCCACATCTTCGCGCCCTAGCTGCATCAGGCCGCGAAAGGCGTGTGGGGTGTAGATGACACCAGCGCCGCGATAAAAACGCGATGCGCCTGGCACAGCGAGCAGGGCGGCAGAGATCAGACCGCCGGAGGAAGATTCAGAAATCCCGACGGTCTCGCCGCGCGCGATCAGTTTGGCGCCGATATCCTTTGCGAGCGGGAGCAGGCGGTCCATCGTTTATCCGATTGCCGCTTTTTGGGCTGCGAACAGTTCCATGCAGCCTTTCTCCGCCAATGCCATCATCGTGTCGACTTCGGTGCGGGTCATCGGGCGTTCTTCGCCCGTGCCTTGAAGTTCGATAATGCCGCCATCGGAACTCATCACCACGTTCATATCGGCTTCGCCGGCACTATCTTCCGGATAATCGAGATCGAGGACGGGCACGTCCTTGTAGACGCCGACTGAGATCGCTGCGGCTTGTTTGAGGATGGGGTCGCGTGTGATCACGCCTTCATCCTTGAGGTAGCGGCAGGCCAGCGCCAAAGCGACAAAGCCGCCTGTGATCGAGGCGGTTCGCGTGCCGCCATCAGCCTGGAGGACATCACAATCAATAGTGATCTGGTTCTCGCCCAAGGCCTCCAGATCAACGACGGACCGCAGCGAGCGACCGATCAGGCGCTGGATTTCCTGGGTCCGCCCGGATTGCTTGCCGGCTGCGGCTTCACGCCGCCCGCGCGTGTGCGTGGCGCGTGGCAGCATGCCATACTCGCCGGTGACCCAGCCGGTGCCCGTGCCACGCATCCAGCCAGGAACCTTATCGGTCCAGCTGGCGGTGCAAAGCACATGCGTGTGCCCAAATTTGGCGAGGCAGGAACCTTCGGCATAGCGCGTGACGCCGGTTTCGAGGGTGAGGTCTCGCAATTGATCCGCGGCACGGCCGGAGGGACGAGCGAAGTCTGTCATCTGTAATGTCTTTCATAGCTTGAGCTGCACGGCGCAAATTGCGGGTTTTGCCGCTTGTGTCTAGGCTACCTTTGATCGTGGGAAGGACGGGACTTGGACGTCGCAGAGATGAAAGCCAGAGCCGAGCGTTCGAAGCGCCCGCCGCGCAGCTTCGGCTATGAGATCGCGCGTTTGTTTTTCTACGGCCTGTATCGCCTGCTCGGATGGCGGGTCCTGGGCGAAGCCCCGCCAGACAAGAAAATGGTGATCATCGCCGCGCCGCATGAGACCAATTGGGACCTCACGCAAATGCTGGGCATCGCGTTCTATTATCGCATTCCTGTGCGCTGGATGGGCAAGAAAAGCCTTGGCGAGGGCCCGTTTGGCTGGTTGATGCGATGGTGGGGCCTGTTGCCGGTCGATCGTAGTGGATCAACCAATTTGGTCGATCAGGTGGTCGAGGCTTATAATGCGGTGGAAGAGATGGCGCTGGTCATTGCACCGGAAGGCACGCGCGCCGATGTCAAAGCCTGGAAGACCGGGTTCTACAATATTGCACTCGAGGCCGAAATTCCGGTGGCGCTTGGTTTTATCGATTATGAAAACAAGTTTGGCGGACTCGACGGGACGCTGATCCCCTGCGGGGACTATGCGGCCGACATGGAGAAAGTGGCCGCATTTTATGCCGCACGCGTCTCGCGGTTTAATCACCCGCTGACGGGAGAAGCGATGAATGGATCAGAATGATCCCTCGTCCTGTCATGTCTGACAGGTGAGCCTGCACAGAAACCGAATTATGCCTCGAACTGACAGCAAAGCGCCGTCATAGAGGTTGTAAAAAATGGTGATCAATAAAGTGCCTAAGATTATTTGGTGCGTGACCATCATGGCATACCTGTTGGGGGCTTTGCCTGCGGCGGCGAATGTCAATCAGACCCAAGAACCGCAATATATCTGGCTCAAGAATGGCGGGGCTTATGCGCTCAGCTCGGTCTCCGTGAAATGGAAGGTCGGATCGACCACGAAGCAAAAAACGTTCACAGCCAACGTCGCCAGTCTGGACTCGTTTTGCGTCGACCTCTCACAGGTCAAAGCCAGTGATGGGCATCCCATCCCCCTTGGGGCGGAAGTCTGGCTCGTCGCCCATATCGCCGGCGGCGATACGGAAAGCTGCCGGAAAGATACCAAGCGCTATTATCAGAAATCAGGCGAAGGCCTCGGCCATTTGATGGGCGGAACGACGCTTCAGAACAATCGCTGCAAAAACAATCCAAACCCGCCAGCGCAAGGTGCCATCAGTTCGGGAAACTCAACCGCCTGTGCCGGATCTGAATAGGTCTCTTTCGCCTCCTAGATTGAAACTCTCGCATACGCATCTTATTCATGTCGTATGAGTTCCGACATGTCTTTGATGCAGGCGCTGAACCAACGCTCGCGGGATATTTTTAAACAGATCGTCGAGACATATCTCGAGACCGGCGAGCCTGTGGGCTCTCGCACGCTATCGAAAGCTGGAATCGAGCTTTCTGCGGCCTCGATCCGCAATGTCATGGCGGACCTGACCGATCTTGGCTTGCTCGATGCGCCGCACATCTCTGCCGGGCGGATGCCGACCCATGCGGGGCTGCGCCTGTTTGTCGATGGCTTTCTCGAAATGGGCGATCCCGGACAGGATGATCGTGCTGCCATTGATGCTCGATTAAAAAGCGCTGGCCGGGATTTGGGCGGCGTTCTGAAGGAAGCATCATTTTTGCTGTCCGGCTTGGCTGGTGGCGCCGGTCTGGTTTCTTCGCCGACTCAAGACGCTGCCGTGCGCCATGTCGAATTCGTCCCGCTTTCAACCGGCGAGGCGCTCTGCGTTTTGGTGAAAGAGCAGGGCGATGTTGAAAATCGCCTGGTCAAAATCCCGGCCGGCTTGCCACAGACCGTTCTGATCGAAGCGGGTAATTATTTGGCCGCCCGAATGAAAGGCCGCACGTTGCACGAGGCGGCTGCCGAAGTGCGAAACGAGATCGCGTCGCGCCAAGCCCAGCTCGACGCCGCCGCGGCCGATCTGGTCGAACGCGGGCTGGCCGAATGGAGCGGCGCAGCGCCGGGTGAAGACCGCCGTCTAATCATTCAGGGCCGCGCCAATCTGCTCGATGACACCGCCGCGGCCGAAGACATGGAGCGTGTGCGTCAGTTGTTCGATGTGCTGGAGCGCCAGCAGGGTTTGCTCGAAGTGTTGGACTCAACTCGCGATGCGGAAGGCGTGCGGCTATTTATCGGCTCTGAAAACAGTCTTTTTCCGCTCTCGGGTTCAAGCGTGATTGTCGCTCCCTATATGAACGCCGAACGTCAGGTTATTGGCGCACTCGGGGTGATCGGACCCACACGGCTCAATTATGCCCGGGTGATTCCAATGGTTGACTATACCGCAAGGATGGTTGGAGAGGTGCTCGGACAGCACCGCCAGGAATGAGTGAAGAAGCGATGAGTGACGAAACAGTCAAAGATGAGGCCCCGGAGCTGGGGCCAGATGCCAGCAAGGCGGACCTGAAAGCTGCGGCCGACGAGATCCTGAAGGCGGCCAAAGCCAATGCACCAGAAGACGAAGGCGAAGGGGTCGAGGCCGAAGCAGAGGTTGAACTGACCCCAGATCAGCAAATTCTCGCGCTGGAAGTCGAAAAGCAGGAATTGCGCGACCAAATGCTGCGCGCCATGGCCGAAATGGAAAACCTGCGAAAACGCTCAGAGCGTGAAAAGAGCGATGCGCGGATCTACGCCATCGAGAAATTTGCCCGCGACCTGCTCAGCGTCTCGGACAATATGGCCCGCGCCCTGGAAGCCCTGCCAGAAGACGAACGCGAGGCGCTGACCGAAGGCGGCAAGGGCCTACTTGGCGGCATCGAGATGACGCAAAAAGAGCTGCACACTGTGCTGACCCGTCATGGTGTCACCGCGATTGAAGCCGAACCCGGTGCGGCCTTTGACCCGAACCTGCATCAGGCGGTGGCGAATATTCCGTCTGAGCACCCGAATGGCACGATTGCGAGCCTGTTTCAGGCAGGCTGGAAGATTGGCGACCGCACCCTGCGCGCGGCTATGGTTGCGGTCAGTGCGGGCCAAGCGAACTGATCAGCAAAATCACTTGCCAAAAACACTTGTAAGGCACGCAACCCCTTGAACATGTCCTGACGTTTCCCACATGCGTGAGGAACGCAGGGTGATCGGGATGAAACACCGTCTTCACCTTCGGACATCTTTGTGTATAGAGCCGCAGGTTGCTGGTGCTGCATAGCAGGCCGAACGAGGCAAATGGCGGCGGCTAAGGAGAGAAAAAACATGGGTAAGATCATTGGAATCGACCTCGGCACGACCAATAGCTGCGTCGCTGTCATGGATGGCGGAGACGCCAAAGTTATCGAAAATTCAGAAGGCGCCCGGACCACCCCGTCTGTTGTCGCTTTTACCGAAGGCGGCGAACGCCTGATCGGGATGCCGGCACGCCGTCAGGCCGTGACCAACCCCGACTTCACGTTCTACGCCATTAAGCGCCTGATCGGTCGCACCTTTGACGACCCGACCGCGCAAAAAGACAAAGAGCTGAGCCCGTTTGAGATTGTTAAAGGCCCAAATGGCGATGCCTGGGTCAAAGGCCGCGACAAGGATTACGCGCCGCAGGAAATCTCAGCCTTCATCCTGACCAAGATGAAAGAGACCGCCGAAGCCTATCTTGGCGGCGAGGTGACTCAAGCTGTGATCACGGTTCCGGCTTACTTTAACGATGCCCAGCGTCAGGCGACCAAAGATGCCGGCAAGATTGCTGGCCTTGAAGTCCTCCGCATCATCAACGAGCCCACCGCTGCGGCGCTGGCTTATGGTCTTGAAAAAGGCGGCAACAAAATCATCGCGGTCTATGATCTCGGTGGCGGCACGTTCGATGTGTCTCTGCTCGAGATTGGCGACGGTGTGTTTGAAGTGCTCTCGACCAATGGCGACACGTTCCTCGGCGGTGAAGACTTTGACTTGCGCATTGTCGACTTCCTGGCGGATGAGTTCAAGAAAGAGCAGGGCATTGACCTGAAAGCCGACAAGCTTGCTTTGCAGCGTCTCAAAGAAGAAGCTGAGAAAGCCAAGAAAGAGCTGTCCTCTGCCTCCTCTTATGAAGTCAACCTGCCCTTCATTACCGCTGATGCAAGCGGACCGAAACACCTCAACATCAAGCTCTCGCGCGCCAAGCTGGAAAGCCTGGTTGGGGATCTGATCAAGCGCACCATCGATCCTTGTAAGAAAGCGCTCGCCGATGCTGGCAAGTCTGCTTCTGACATTGATGATGTGGTTCTGGTCGGCGGGATGACCCGCATGCCAGCGGTTCAGGAAGCGGTGAAAGGCTTCTTCGGCAAGGACCCACATAAGGGCGTGAACCCAGACGAGGTTGTGGCGCTTGGCGCCGCGATCCAGGGCGGGGTTCTGCAAGGCGACGTCAAGGATGTGGTCCTGCTCGACGTGACGCCACTGTCGCTCGGCATTGAAACGCTGGGCGGGGTCTTCACCCGTCTGATCGATCGCAACACAACGATCCCGACCAAGAAGAGCCAGACCTTCTCGACCGCGGAAGACAATCAACCTGCGGTGACCATCCGGGTGTTCCAGGGCGAACGTGAAATGGCCGCGGACAACAAGAATCTCGGCCAGTTCAACCTCGAAGGTATTCCACCCGCCCCGCGCGGTGTGCCGCAGATTGAAGTGACGTTCGACATCGACGCCAATGGCATCGTGTCGGTCTCGGCCAAGGACAAGGCGACCAATAAAGAGCAACAAATCACCATCCAAGCCGATGGCGGTCTGTCTGACAGCGACATCGATCAGATGATGAAAGATGCCGAAGCGAACGCCGAAGAAGACAAAAAGCGTCGCGACCTGGTCGAAGCCAAGAACAATGCTGAAAGCCTCGCGCACCAGACCGAGAAGCAGCTCGAAGAGCATGGCGACAAGGTCAGCGACGAGGTCAAGAAAGAGATCGAAGACGCGGCTGCCGCGCTCAAGACCGCGGCCGAAGGCGAAGATGCGGCTGAGATCCAGGCCAAGCATCAGGAGCTGATGACCGCCGCGATGAAACTCGGCGAAGCGATTTATGCCAGCCAGCAGTCCGAAGCGGCCGAAGCCGACGCGGCTTCAGATGCAGCGGCTGACGGCGATGACGTGGTTGATGCCGACTTTGAAGAAGTCGATGACGACAAGCGCCAAAGCGCCTAATCGCGACCCCAACTGAATTGAGAAAGCCCCGCCACGTGCGGGGCTTTTTTCATGTGTGGTCTTCCCACACGATCATGCCGCTCATCCCCGCGCAGACGGGGATCTCCGTCTGAGCTTCCGGACCCGCCGCCCGAGATCCCCGCCTGCGCGGGGATGAACGAGTTACTTAAACCCCACCGTCCTGGGCGCGTGCGGAGACTTTTTCGTACATCTCATCGCCCCAGGAGGCGATTTTGCCATTGAACAGGAAATCCGGCGGGACCACTTCCGGGCCTTGGCCGGGCGGTAGCGGCGGCGTGAAATAGCCGAGCGCATAGGAGCCCATGGCATAGCCGAGCATGGCCTGCAGCTCGGGGTCGAAGTCTTTGGCAATTTCAGGCGGGCAGGAGAGATACTGGTTCTCTTCCTGGCGCAGCCATCCAAGCGCATAGGTGATGTTGAGGCCAATCCGGTCTTGGTCCGAAATATTTGCGCCGCCGCTATGCACAACCGACCCGGAATAGACCAGCACAGAGCCCGCTGTCATCTCGGCAAACTCCACCTCGTCGCGGCTCGGTTTGCGGTCTGGGCCCCAAGTGTTGGAGCCGGGAATAACATTGGTGGCTCCGTTCTCCTTGGTGAAATCGGTAATCGCCCAAATCGTATTGAATTGTGGCTCCAGGTCCGGCAGCAAATAGCCACCCCAGGCCAGGCGATCGCGGTGTAAAGGCTGCACCGGCTGGCCGGGCTGTATCCGTATGAATTGCGTGAGGTGGAGCTGAATGGTTTCGCAATAGGGTTTGAGGAAGGTCTTGGCGCCTTCGACAATGGTCTTGTTCATGACCGCGTCCCGACACGCCGCAGAACGCGCTACGAGGGCGCCGGTGCGGGTTGTCTTGCGACCTGTAAAATCGTCCCGCCCGGTCTCGGTCGCCTCGATATAGGGCATGCATTCGGCTTTCATCTGCGCGAGTGCATCAGCCGACATCACCCCTTCAACGATGCAGGCCCCGTCGGTCTTGAGCGCCTCGTTCAAGGCGTCGGGCGATGCATTCGCGGATAAGTATTTCAAGGGCATGGCGGGCCTCCGGGATTTGCTTTGCTGACAGAGAAGGGTGAGAGCGCAGCCTTGTCCAGATCGGCGCATTGGAAAATTATTAATTGAACGTGTTCACAAAACTTGGATGTTGTGTTATAGCACTGGAAAATCAGGAGGAAGCCCGATGTCCAATCCCGTGTTCGAAAAGCCGCCCATTGTCGATCGCGACTTCGTCAAGAAGTTCATGGTCTCGGTCGATCGTCCGCTCGATTATGGGGTCTATTTCCTGTTTCACGATTGGTGGGAAGGCGCCACGACCGAGGCGATCGACGCCTATATGGAAGAGCTGCACAACATTCCGGGTGCCACAGCGTTTCTCAAAGAGGGCTATATTGCCGAACCGCTGACCGTAGAAGGGCTTCGCGAATATGGGCCCGGCACATTGGGCGCTGCCTATCGCGACTTCGTGGAAGAGAACAATCTGATCGAGAACTTTGGGCGCGACTATCGGGCCTTTCAGAAGCAGCTCAAATCTTCAGGCAAGCTCGACCGGATGCCGGACGATATGGCCTATATGATGGTACGCGGTACGCAGCTGCATGATTTCATGCATGTGCTGACCGGCTATGGCGCGACCATTCCGGGCGAGCTGGCGCTGGCCTCTTATTACCTGTCCCAGATCCGCTTCCCATATCACGCTATTCGGCTGGCCGTGACCATGGCGCATACGGCTTTGGTCGCCCCGAAAGGCGTGGTCCCATCCATGGATGCGTTTGTCGATGGTTGGTATTACGGGCGCAACTCCAACAATATCAATTTCGAGAAGTGGGAAGAACGGCTCGGAGAGCCGCTGGCCAACTTGCAGGTCGAAATGAACTTGCGCCAGATTGCCAAAGCCGCCTAAACGGGCGGTATGGCAAGACCCAAGGCAAGTCCGGAACAACGCGCAGCGGTGCGGCGCTCCATCCAGAAAGCGGCAGTTGAGATCTACCGCGCCGAGGGCTTGTCGGCAGTGTCCGCGCGCGCCGTGGCCAAGAAAGCTGGCGTATCCGTCGGCACGATATATTCCTATTTCGGCGACCTGACCGGGCTCGGCCAATCGCTCTGGGAACCTCAAATCGCCAAACTGGAAACCCATTTCCGCGAGACGGCTGCGCAGCATGAGGAGCCGGTGGCACGCATCGAAGCTTTACTCCGCGCCTATCTCGATTTCGGCATTGAGCAAGCGGCCTTGTACAAGAATGCGCTGATGTTTGTCCGCCCCGGCGCAGCCGAGGTGCCGGAGAAACGCCCCGTATCTGAATATGCCTTCCCGTCGCTTTTGAAGGATGCGATCAAGCAAGGGCAGGCAGATGGAACGATCATCGCAGGCGATCCAGCCCTTTTGGCCCAATTGCTCTGGTCCGGCGTGCATGGGGCTTTGGCGCTGCCGGTAAATATGGATCGGGTGGATTTGGTTCCGGCTGAGGGGCTCGCTAATCAGGTTGTCGGTAATCTGTTGAGAACGCTGACTGCGACTCCGTAGATCCCAGCGCAGGCTGGTATCCATGGGCCGGAGGCTCAGTTTTGGACGATGGCAAATTCTGGTCCCTGGACCCCAGCCTCCGCTGGGGTCTGCGGTTTCCGGGTGGACCGACACATTTAGGCGAGGTCACCCAATCCCCAATTCAGCCCGCGTGCGGATCGCCTTGGCGGCGCTGACCCGCACCAGGTGCCGGCCTTTTTCATCGCGCCAGTCGGCTTCGACAAAACCCGTCGTGCGGCCGCGTGAGACCAGCCGGCCTTCAATCGTGATCAGGCCATGCGGGACCGGGCGGAAGATGCGCGTCTGTAGCTCCGTCGTGGTGAACCATTCGCCGTCTTCCAGTGCTGAGGCCATGCACATGGAGACGATATGGTCGCTGAAGCCCGCGACCCAGCCGCCGAAGACGCGGCCCTCTGAAATGTCGCGATCGCCGCCATTCGGCCACTCATAACGGACATAGCCATAGCGGACCTCTTTCAGCCACGCTTCCGGGCGAATGCCGAGATTGCGAATGCCGGCGGGTTTTTCCCATTCATCATTGCGCAGGCGGTCGAAAAAGCCCTGCTGTTCGGTCGATAATTCGGTGCGCGTCATTCGGGGATATAGGCCCGCACTTTGATCTCGACAAAGCCAAGTGGATTATACAGCTCGGTGATCCCGATCAGGGTGAAAGCCGGGAAGTCCGGCCCTGGCATCCATTTCGCCTTGGCTTGCATAACCGGGCCGA
Source organism: Hyphomonadaceae bacterium (assembly GCA_024743315.1). Taxonomy (GTDB): domain Bacteria; phylum Pseudomonadota; class Alphaproteobacteria; order Caulobacterales; family Hyphomonadaceae; genus Henriciella. The sequence goes on along the minus strand of JANSWU010000001.1, from coordinate 86,922 downwards.
GATGGCCGCGAAAGTCGACATGGTAGCCGGTCATATCGACAATATCGGCGACGCTGCCACCGGCCTCGCGCAAGATCATATCAATCTCGGCAAAGGCCTCATCCGTGGCGCGGAAATAGGCTTCATCCGTGGCCGCTTCACCGTCTTTCAAAGCGGCGATGACGCCGGACAGGAAGACCATATCGCCGGCGCGCACGGCTGGCGCATATTGCAGCTCTTCGGTGCGCGCCTTTAGGCTCTCGGGAACGATCATTTTCGGCATCTAGACCACCGTCTGGCCACCATCGACCACCATCATCTGACCCGTCATGAAGCTGCCTGCGTCGGACGCCATGTAGACGGCCGCCCCGGCAATCTCGATCGGCTCACCGATGCGGCGCAACGGCGTGGTGGAGGTGGCGCGCTTCAGCGTCTCCGGGTTTTCCCAAAGGGCTCGTGCAAAGTCAGTTTTGATCAAGCCTGGGGCGATCGCATTGACGCGGACATTGTCCGGCCCGTATTCGGCCGCGAGATTGCGCACAAGCTGGAAGTCGGCCGCTTTGGAAATGTTGTAAGCCCCGATCACGGGCGAGGCGCGCAGGCCGCCGATCGAGCTGACAATGATGATTGAGCCATCCTTACGCTCACGCATTTGCGGCACGCACATCTGCACCAACCAGTGATTGGAGATAATATTGTTGGACAGGATCTTCTCGAAGGCTTCGTCCGAGATGCCTTCCATCGGGCCATAATAAGGGTTCGAGGCGGCATTGCAGACGACAATGTCAATCTTGCCAAAGGCCTCATTGGTGGCGTCGACCATGGCCTGGAGCTGGTCTTTCTCAGAAATATTGGCCGGGATCGCAATCGCGGTGCCGTCGCCATATTGCTCATTGAGGGCGCCAGCGACTTCTTGGCACGGACCAGGCTTGCGCGAACTGATCGTGACTTTAGCGCCGGCGGCGGCGAATTGTTCGGCAATGGCTTTGCCGATCCCGCGCGAGGAGCCGGTGATAATGGCGGATTTTCCAGAAAGATCGAACAAGCTCATCGTCAGAGCCCTCCCTTTTTTAATACATTACTTGCGGCGGTGATACGCGCCGGACTGGTGTAAGAAAAGGGTTTCGCAGGGTCAGGCGCGAAAGGCCGTCCAGGCAATCATGGCCCAGCCCACCAGCATGCCGAGCCCGCCAATCGGTGTAATCGCCCCGAACCAGCGCGGCGCCCCGAGCGCCATGGCGTACAGGGTTGCCGCGAACAGCGCAGCGCCGGCCAAAAGCACGGCGACCGCCAGGCCGAACTTTGCGCTGTCCGTTGCCGACAAGGCGGTCGCCAATGCGGCGTGGACGAGCAGGTAGAGCGTCGCGGTTTCCCACCAGCCGCTCGCTTTTTCATCAAAGCCTTCCGCCAGAGCGTGCGCCCCGAAGGCCCCGAGGGCGACCGCAACCAGGCCGGCAAGGGCACTCAATCCGGTGATCATGATGTTGGCTCCAGCGGGATCGAGTAATTGACGGTGGCATGGCTGGAGAGCTTGTCACTGCCTTCAGCGCGAATGTCGACGCTGATCACGGCCAGGGTCTTGCCGAGCTTGAGCAAATGCGCCTCCGCGATCACCGCATCACCAATGCACGGGCGCATGAAATTGATGTTGAGATTGCTGGTCAGCGCCATGGGTGTGATGCCGATCCGGGTGAACACCGCAATATAGGCGGCACTATCGGCGACAGCCATTTGCGTCGGGCCATTAATATAGCCGCCCGGGCGAATGTTGCCTTGATCGACGGGCTGGCGAATGCGAGCGTAGTTTTCGCGCACCTCCAGCACGCGTTCCTGTTCGCCTGCGCCGCGAAACACGGAATCGTAAAAGGCATTGACCTCTTCAACGGTGACGACTGATCCCATGTTCTCCCTCCGACAGGCATTGACGCCCAAGGCGCTTGAAGGCCAACCTATCGATCGACGCAGATCCGAAAAGAGATCACGCCACGGGAGGCTCAAACTATGCTCACCAAAGGTGATGAATATCCGATCCACCAGACGCCAGAACCTGTGGCGTTTTCCGGGTCCGATCGCAATTTCTATGATCGGTTTTTCTTCAATGGCTACTCAGCCGACGGCTCGGTTTTCTTTGCCGCCGCGTTTGGGGTCTACCCGCATTTAAACGTCATGGATGGCGCCGTCTCGATTTTGAAAGACGGGGTGCAGAAATCGATCCATGTCTCGCGCCTGCTTGGCATGGAACGGATGGAGACGCAGGTCGGACCGCTCAGCGTTGAGGTTGTGGAACCGCTCAAACGCATTCATCTGAGGCTGGAAGAGACCGAAGGCCTCGCGCTTGATGTGCAATTCACCGGGCGCCATTTCCCGATCGAAGAGCCGCGCTTCACCTATCGCCAGGGGCCGCGCATGCTGATCGATTGCACGCGCATGACCCAGAATGGGCATTGGCAAGGATCGCTCAGCGCCGATGGCGAAACCATTGAGGTCAAAGACTTTTTCGGCACGCGGGATCGCTCCTGGGGCGTGCGTCCGATCGGGCAGCGGGATGAACAGCCGGTGCTACCATTACAGCTCCCACAGTTTTATTGGCTCTGGGCGCCGATCAATTTCCCGAACTTGTCGCTCTATTTCCACGTCAATGAAGACGGGACGGGCGGGGCCTGGAATACGCGCTCCGTGCTCGCCATGGACGGCGCCGATCATGATGGACTCTTGCATCTCAACCGCCCGAACATGGACGTCACTTGGCGGGAGGGCACGCGGCGCGCCGTGCACGCCACTTTACATGTCGAAGATGGAGAAGGCCGGGACCATGAGGTAACATATGAACCCATCTCGACCTTCATGATGAAAGGCATCGGCTATGGCCACCCTAGCATGGGGCACGGCACGTATCGCGGCGATCTATCGGTCACGCGGGAGGATCTGACCCCGGATAATCTACCCTGGCAGCAACCAGACAATCTGCACATCCAGGCGATTGTCAAAGCGACCCATAAAGGACCAGGCGGGCAAAGCAGCGAAGGCATCGGCATTCTCGAGCAGCTCGTCCTCGGGCCGCATGCGCCGAGCGGATGGAAGGACGTGTTGGATGCTTGAGGCAGAGCTCGCTGAAAAATTCGCGGCCTATGCCGAGGCGCGTTTGCCCGGGGCGCGCAATGCGCGGGTGGCCAATATCAATCGCATTCATGGCGGCGCCAGCCGGCAGACCTATTCCATCGATTTAGCTTATGAAGACGCGACCGGCCCCAAAGTGAAAGGCTTAATCCTGCGCCGCGATCCACCGGACAGCCTGATTGATACCGAACGCCGGGTCGAGTTTGCGGCGATCAAGAGTGCCTATGGCCAACGCGATTTGCCGGTCCCGGAAGCCTTGTTTCTGGAAACCGGCAATGAGGCGCTCGGCGCGCCCTTTTTCGTCATGGGCCGGATCGAAAGCGGCACACCGCTCAACCCATTCAAGATCAATGATGTCGAACCGCACCGGGCCGCCATTGGCGAACAATTCTTTCGGCATCTCGGATCGATCGCGGCGCTTCCGGTGGAAGGCTCAGCGCTGGCCGAAGAGATTGACGTCCCGGCACCGGATCAATGCTGGCGGCGCGAACTTGATTATTGGGCGAGTGAAATCCGCACCAATGCGCGATCGCCGCAACCCGTCGCCGAGGCGGCCATTCGTTATCTCGAACGCCACCCACCACCGCCTGCGCAACGGCTCTCCATCGTCCATGGCGACTATCGCACTGGGAACTTCTTGCAGGATGGCGAGGGGACGATGACGGCCATTCTTGATTGGGAAATGGCGCATATTGGCGATCCCTACGAAGACCTGGCCTGGGCCACGGACTTGCTCTGGTGCGGCAATGACCAGGAACGCGCGGCAGGCCTTCTGCCCTGGCCTGAGGCGATTGCAGTCTGGCAGAAAGCGTCTGGCTGTACCTTCGACCCGGCCGTGTTCGAATGGTGGTCGCTGTTTGCCCATGTCAAAGCGCTCGGCATTTGGGTGACGTCAGAAAAGGCGTTCGCGGCGGGTGAGAATGACGACCCGATCCTGGCCTGGTCGGGCTGGTTTACCCATGCCGCGCACGAATTGATGCTGGCCATGCGGCTGGGACCGAAACATGGAGCGGGCGGATGAGCGATATTGGTATGATCCTCGACCGAATCGGACGCAAGCTGGTCACCGAAGTCGCGCCAAAACTGGAGGGCGATTATTCCGGTGGCCATGCCGGGATGAGCGGTTTGATGGCGGTGATGGCGGGTGAGGCCTGGGACGGCGCGGCAGACCGCTTGGTCAATGAAATTGCCGGCATGCGCGGCCTGTTTGCACTCGCCGGAAAAGAAGTCGCGATTGATCAAAGTCCGAGCATGAAGATCTCTGATCTCACAATCGAGCGCAACGCGTTGGCGGGCTATTTGATCGCGCTGCAAATGTCCCTGGAAGCGCGCGAAGATGACGAGGCGAAATCCCTGAACGTCAAGATTTGGATGCACTTGATGGCGACCGCGATGGCGCGGATGCCAAGCCCGCCAGATTTTCCGGATGCCGAATAGGGCGCGCCCGTGAACGATTGGGGTACCGGCCTGGCGTTTGACCAATTGGGTTCGCGTGATAGGCTCAGAATCATAGATGGAGTGAATGAAAGGGAGACCGGTTTGCGCGTTCATATTGCGGATCTCCCTCAAGTCGTCATCGGCGCGGACAAGCTTGATTTTGAGATCGGCCACCAAGTCAAATCAGTCCCTAAACTTCATCTGGAAGGCGATGACATTGTCTACACGACGATGGAGCGGCCCAATCTGATCATCAGTAATGCGCGTGCGGTCTTTTTCCACGCCTTCACGGTGGGGCTCAACTTGTATGAGCGCACGGGCCTCAATGATGACATTGTGGTTTTTGATCCCAATAATCCCAAACAGTCGTCACAATGGCCGAAGCAGGTTTTTTATGCGACCGCCGAGGCAGGCTTTGCGATGTACAAGGCGCGCGATGCGGCAGCGTCGAAACTCACCTATCTGTCCCAATCGGGTCGTCGGAGAAAATCTGATGACGCCGAGGGTGAAGTCTGGCTGGAAATTCATGTCGAGTTTCAGGCCGGTCCAGGCCAAACCATTATCGGGCAAAGACGACGTATCAATAAGAATACTGGCGAGATCGAACTCGGACAGACCTTTGTGCAACCGATTGATGTTGCGTTGGAAAGTTATGCTGAACTTGGACGCGCCATCGATAATGTGCTCAATCCTAAGCCAGACCTGACAAATGTCGTCGAACTCACCCCGCAAACGGAAACGACGGAGGTATAGAGGGTCAGATGACGAGGCCAGAGTCCAAGAACCACCTTCGCGCCTGGCGTGAGTTTCGGGCCCTCACCCAGGAGAAACTGGCCGCGAAAGTGGGAACCACGGCAGCTGTGATTTCTTTACTGGAAAACGGTCAACGCAGCCTCTCTGCAAACTGGCTTCGCCGGTTGGCGCCGGTGCTGCAAACCACGCCGGGGTTTTTGTTGGATCATCACCCGGATGATCTTGCCAGAGAGATTTTAGATCTCTGGTCAAACATCCCGAAACGGCGCCAATCCGAAGCCATCGCAGCTTTACGGGCCTTTTCAGGCAAGCGCTCGGCCAGATAGACAATCCGTTCAATTCAATCGATTGCTTTCACTCAGACGTAGGTCGGAGATGATACACAACCCGGTGACTCAGAGGGCTTCGATTTGTTCAAACTTCTCTCATCCGTTCTGAACGGCACGCGCACCGCGATTCATGTTGGGGCCTGCCTGCTGATTGGCGTCATGATGGTTTTCGTTGTCGGCTTACCCCTCATCTTTGGCGGGCGGCCGGAAGGTTGGATTACGCTCGTCATCGGGAGCATGGCGTTCTTGACCGCAGGCAAGGAGATTTTCAGGGTCTCAAGATCCGGACTTTAGTCAAAACCAGTCTCTAAAAATCAAACGAATCGCTTCAATCGAGGCGTGTGAAACCTGCGTTACCACTTTTAATCGTATTGCTTGCGGCGTGTTCAGATCCGGCAGCGCTCCAGGTCACTGCGACGCAAGGCAATGATATCTATTGGTCCGACGGCGATAGCGGCCGGATTGATGGTATGAAATTTCGGTTGGCCAATGTTGATGCGCCTGAGACAGGTGGGGTTGGCGCTCGCGGCGGCGCCAAGTGCGAGTTTGAGCGCGAGCTCGGTTTTGAGGCCAAGGAATTCATGGTCGAGCTGACCCGCAATGCTGAGCTGGTCATTACCAGTTCGGCCGGGAAAGATCGTTACGATCGAGAGGTCATCACGCTCTCAGCGGATGGCCAGGATGTTGCCGAAGCCGGCATCACAGCCGGGCATTTGGGCGATTGGCCTCATAAAGGCCGCCGCGCGCTGGCTGACAAACCAGATTGGTGTGCCGGTAACAGCGCTAGTCTCGGCTAAACAGGCGCGCGAAAAAGCCAGGCTTCTTGTTCGCATCGGCGGTATGTTTTTGGGCCTCGGTGTGGGCCTCCACTTCAGCCTCGTGGCGGCCTTGCCAGATTTCCCAATCCTTGGCTTCGTCGACATCGATAAGCTGCGGCAAGACGCCAATCGTCGCGGCTTCAGGCAGGTTGGCCCAGACATCTTCCATGGCGTGTGGGCCAGACCAGCGAACCCCGTAAAACGGGCTTTTGGTGCGATGGGACTTATTGATGCCGAACAGCCAGAAACCGCCATCCTGCGCGGGGCCGAACACGGCATCATGTCGGTTGAGTTCGCGCACCGCCTGGCGCAGCAATGCGGTTGAAATATCCGGGGCGTCGCTGCCGATAAACAGGACCGGTCCCGGCGCGGCTTCTCGGAGTCCTTTGCTGAGCCGGTCGCCAAGATCGCCCGGGCCCTGGCTGCGCCGCTCCAGATAGACCGGCCAGAGCCCGCCGAGCGAGGTCGCCAATTCCTTGTCTGGCGCCGTGTACAAGATCGTCTCCCACGGTCCGTTCAGGGCGGCGCGCATCGTCTTGGCCTGCAGGGCCGTCGCGATCCGACGCGCAGCCACGGGTGAGCCTAAGCCTTTTGCCAAGCGGGTTTTGGCCAGCCCAATTCGCGGCGGCTTGGCGTAAATCAGTATTTGCGGACGTTTCATCGGACCACTTCTATCCCAATCACGCGATTTCGTTCGTCTATATCGAGGATCACCTGAACCCCGCGCAGGCTTTCATCAAGCGCGAAAACATCAATCGAGCGGGCCACGCAACCCGGCGTGCCGGCGCCGGGATGGTCCGGCAAGTAGATGTATCCGGCCTCTAATTCGTCGTCCCAGCTCGCCTCCAGTGACATGTCACACCCTCTATCTGGTTGCTCAGGAATAGGATTTTGCCAATTTTTCCGGATTCGCGCCAAGCAAATAGCGTGTGATCAGGACGGCATTGCGCCAACTGCGCCGGCGCCAACCATCGCGTTCATATTTTGACGCATCGGTACGGGCTTCGGCAGAGAGGAGGCTCAGGCGGGTTTTTCCGATTGCACGGATAATCTGGACGTCTTCCATAAAAGACGTGTCGGGATAACCGCCAATTGCGTTGTAGAGTTTGCGTGAGATTAGCAGTCCCTGATCGCCATATGGCAGGCCCAGCGTGCGGGCGCGCCAATTGGCGCGGCGCGCCACGACTTTCGCCATTGGATGATCGGAGCGATAGGCGAGGGTGAAGGCGGCCGCCTTGTCCTTTCGTTCGACGATATGCGCCTTGGCGCGCTCGGCCCAATCGCGCGAAAGGGCCGTGTCTGCATGCAGGAAAAGCAGCCAGTCGCCGCGCGCCTGTTCGAAGCCATGCCGCATCTGAGCGGCGCGGCCTTTTTCGGGCGAAGAGATCACGGTCGCCCCGGCGCCATCGGCCAACCGACGGGTCTGGTCCTCACTGCCGCCATCGACCACGATGACTTCGCGGATCAGTCCAGCTTCGAGGCCTGGCATCAAGGATGCGAGACAGAGCGGCAAGACGGCTTCAGAATTATAGGCCGGAATAATGATCGATAGCGGGGCGGGCATTCTACCAGAGGGACGGCGTAAACAGACTAAGGACAAAGACGGCGCCGCGGCGCAAGATTGGAATAGCCGCACCCAAAACGCCTGCGCCAAGTCCGAGGGCGATGGTGGCCCGAAGCAATATCTCAAATTCCAATTGTGCCCACATCAGGAGTGCGAAAAAGCCTCCGATGGTTCCAACCAGGCCGTAAAGAATGAAGGCGACCAGGAGATCAAAGACCAGTTCGAATTTGTTCACATCTCGACTCCCATCTCTTTCAGTCTGGCCTGGACCAGCAATAGGTCCCGCCAGGCGCGGCTTTTATCCTGAGGTCGGCGAAGCAAATAGGCCGGATGGAACATTGGTACCAGCGGCACCGTCGTCCCGGCAGGTGTTTCGAACGGGCGTTCAGAGCCTCGCAGGCGCATGATCCCGGTCTTGGTGTCGAGCAGCGATTTCGCCGCGACACCGCCAGTCGCAATTATGATCTTCGGTTGGGCGAGGTCGACCATACGGTTCACGAACGGGCGGCAGACAGCGAGCTCATCGGCTTCCGGATTGCGATTGCCTGGCGGGCGCCAATAATTGACATTGGAGATGAACGTATTGGTCTTGCGATCGAGTTGTATCGCCGCGAGCATCTTGTCGAGCAACTGTCCGGCCTTGCCGACAAAGGGCAGTCCCTGACGATCTTCCTGGCCGCCCGGGCCTTCGCCGAGCACCATGACCGGCGCCCCAAGCGTGCCATCATAAACGACCGTTTTCTCGCAAAGCTGCTTCAGCGGGCAGCCATCAAAGCTTTCGATTGCGGCTTTCAAGGCTGGTAGAGACTCGGCACCTGCCGCCAGCGATTCGGCTTCCGCGATCCAGTCTTCCAGGGATTTGTTTTTTTGCCGCCGTCTAGACGTCCGCTCATCCCCGCGTCGGCGGGGATCTGGTGCGGAATGATCGCGCGATCTGCCAGAGGTCCCCGCCTGCGCGGGGATGAGCGAAGCTTGGGAGGCCCTCAGCACGGCTTCAATTTCTGCCTGATTAGGCTCAACGCCCATCTCTTCCCACCAGTCGGTGAGCGCCTTTAACGCTGCGGCAGAGGCATTTTGAGCCATTGAGACCTTGTAAACTTTGGCTAAAGAGGTGGTCAGATACTGGAATATACCTAGATGGCGCGCAAGTCTGGCCGCCAGCTTTGCAGGAGAGATTTGATGAGCGAACGCGAGTCTATGGAATTTGACCTGGTGATTGTCGGGGGTGGTCCGGCCGGGCTCGCCGCGGCCATCCGCGCCAAGCAGCTGGCGAATGAAAAGGGTGAAGAGCTCGAAGTCGTAGTGCTGGAAAAGGGCGGTGAGATTGGCGCCCATATTCTATCCGGCCTGGTGCTCGACCCGAAAGCCCTGGACGAGCTGATTCCCGACTGGCGGACCCGCGATGATCGCCCGATCCGCACAGAAGTCAAAGCTGATAAGTATAAGCTGCTCGGACCGGCCGGTTCGATGGCGATGCCGACTTTCGCCTTCCCACCCTTTATGCACAATCATGGCTGTTATATCGGCTCGCTCGCCAATGTCTGCCGCTGGCTTGGCGAACGCGCTGAAGAGCTGGAAGTTCAGGTCTTTCCGGGCTTCGCCGCGTCTGAAGTGGTCTATGGCGAGAATGGCGAAGTCCGCGGCGTGGTTGCCGGCGTGATGGGCATTGCGGAAGATGGCAGCCACAAGCCAGATTATGAGCCAGGCATGGAATTGCTCGGCAAATATGTCCTGTTTGCCGAAGGTGCCCGCGGGTCCCTAACCAAAGAAGTCAAAGCCAAGTTCGATCTCGAAGCTGACTGTGACCCGCAGAAATACGGCATTGGCCTCAAAGAAGTCTGGAAAGTGCCAGCTGATCATCCGGAATTCGAAGCCGGTTATGTCCAGCACACATTTGGGTGGCCGGTCAAAGACAAGGACGGCAATGGCGGCGGTTTCCTTTACCACTTCTCAGAAGGCGGCGAGAATTATGTCTCTGTCGGCTATGTGGTGCACCTGAACTATAAGAATCCGCACCTATCGCCCTATGACGAGTTCCAGCGCTACAAGCATCATGATGAGATTTCGAAATACCTGAAAGGCGGCAAACGCGAGGCCTATGGCGCCCGCGCCATCACGTCTGGCGGCATTCAGTCCATCCCCAAACTCGCCTTTCCAGGCGGCGCGCTGATTGGCTGCTCAGCTGGTTTCGTCAACCTGCCTCGGATCAAGGGTACGCATAATGCGATGAAAACCGGCATGATGGCCGCGGAAGAGGCGGTTGCGGCGATCCGAGATGGACGTCAGGCCGATGAGCTTACATCCTATCAGGACGCGGTGCGAAACTCCTGGGTCTGGACGGATCTGGCGCGCGTCCGCAATGTGAAGCCGCTTATGTCGCGCTATGGCACCATGGCCGGTGCGGTCCTCGGGATGCCGGACATGTGGATGCGCTACATGCTCGGCTTTGGTTACATTCCGCAGCTCAAGCATGGCAAGGCCGACCACGAATACCTAAAGCCAGCCGACAAGTTCAAACCAATTGAGTATCCAAAGCCGGATGGCGTGTTGAGCTTCGACAAGCTGACCAATGTGTCTTTCACCAACACCTATCATGCCGAGGATCAGCCCAAGCACCTGAAAGTCGCAGATCTGGCGCTGCAAAAATCGTCTGAACTCGATGTCTTTAACGGGCCGTCCCAGCTTTATTGCCCGGCCGGAGTGTATGAATGGGTCGAAGAAGACGGCCAGCCCCCGCGCTTTCAGATCAACTCGCAAAACTGCATTCACTGCAAGACGTGTGACATCAAGGATCCGAACCAGAACATTAACTGGGTCACGCCAGAAGGCGGCGGCGGTCCAGCCTATCCAAACATGTAAGCGGGTCGGGCGCTGATGCGAGAATACAGTTTCAAGCCAGCGCCCGTTCGCAAAACCCAGACCTGGGCGATCAAGGAAGATCACTTGATGCGCCGCGGCGGGTCGACCGCACTCAATCTCGCCAAGGTGACCGCCGCGAGCTGGAACACCGTGTCCTATCGCGGCACGCGCAGCGCCTGGTTGCACCTGCATTCTGAGGCCGGGACCATGAAGATCGAATATACCGATCATGGCGGCGCGCGAGATGAATTCCTGGGTCTGATTCAGGCCGTTCTGGATGTTTTCCAACGGGTCAATCCCGGGCTCGAAATCGAATATGGCTATTCGGCGCCCTGGCGGGTCGCCCTGTTCATTCTGGGCGGTCTCGGAACGCTGGCAGGCCTGTTCTTCATCTTTGCCGGGCTGACCAATATGACCGGTCGGGGACAGGTCGAGGCAACGATTGTCGGCGGCGCTTTGGTCATTTTGATGTTGCCGGTGGCCTGGTCTTGCCGCCCCAACATGCAGGCGCGGAAATTTAGTCCCACAGCCCTATCCCTAGAGCTCGCTGCGCTTGGCGGAGCGCCGATGCAAGACCCAAATCACGCTCCCCGCGATCAGTAGAACCCAGAACACGGCAAATGGGGCGAACCCGCCCGCAAGGGCTGCGATATAAGCCATAGCTGCCGCCGTCGCTGTCAGGCCCCAATATAAAACCGCAGCATCTAAATGGCTCCACCCGGCGTCGATCAGACGTTGATAAGCATGATCTAGATGCGCTTGAAGCCATTTGCGGCCATGTTTGGCCCGCCAGATCAGGGTCAGCAGCACGTCTACAAGAAATGGCAAGGCCAGCGTGGCGATCGTCCAGACGCCAAGATCCGACACTAAAGACAAGCTTGCGAACAGGGCTCCCAAGCCGAGCGCGCCCGCATCCCCGGCATAGAGCTTGCCCGCGAGATTGTGCGCGAGGAATCCCAAAACCGCGGCAAACAGCACAACCCACCAAAGATTGATCGCGAATGCTCCGGCTTGTGATCCGATGATCATCAATCCTAGCAGCATGATCGCCAGGCAACCCATCGACAATCCGTTCGATCCATCCATGAAATTGGCGGCATTGGTGAACACCAGGAGCCAGAGCGTGCTGCCAATCACCAGAAAGGGCAAAGCCTCAATCGCGCCCCAGGGGGTCGCGAAACTCTCCGGGTATAGACCAGAGCTCGTGATCAGGACGGCGGCACCCAGCACGCCAAGGAGTTTGGGCAGCGTCGAAATCCATCCGAGATCATCCAACAGACCGATTGCCAAACCGGTCGAGGTAAAGGCGACGACATGCCAGTTCGACAGGATCCACTCAGCAAATGGAAGCTGAGGCTGGCCAAATGCATAGCCCCAAAGCGGCAGAATCGAAGCCCCGATCAAGGCGCTCAATGCGATCCCAACGCCGCCAAGCCTCGAGACCGCGACGGCTTGCCGCTTGCGGACACCATCTGGCGCATCTTTGACTTTTGAGGCGCGCAATGCAGCGCACAAGGCGTAGGAAATGAGCAGCGTGATAACGCCGATCAGGAGAGTTGCAGCGATCGGCATGGTCGATCTACGCGCCGCCGAGCAGAGTGGCGCGCACCCACCAGTCGGGATTGCGGCGCGACAGCAGGTCCGCGCCGGCTTCAGCCGCGTCCAACGTGTCGAACAGCCCAAAACAGGTGGCCCCCGAGCCGCTCATGCGCGCCAAGCGAATACCGGAGAGCGCCTGCAGATCAGCCAGCGTTTTGGTGATCTCCGGATGCATGCTCATGGCTGACGATTGCAAACTGTTCTCTGTGTTCTCCCCAAGCCAGATCTGGAAGGCGCGTAGCGCTGTGCGATTATCGGGTAGGGGAGGGTGCTCGGGGACGCGATCCGGAGCCCCTTCATCATAGGCTGAGAAGACGCGTCCGGTCGGACAAGCAATCCCCGGGTTGATCAGGATCGCCGGAAGCTTCGGGATGCTCAGGACCGGATCATACGCCTCGCCCTCGCCGCTCATGAAGCCGGGCAGATTGGTCAGACATGCGAGCACGTCGCCGCCGAGCAGGGGTGCGATAGTTTCGGCCAAACCGCGCACGCGATCGCCGCCATGGGCGCGGACAATGAGGCGGAGCGCCGCTCCGGCATCGGCCGACCCGCCGCCAATCCCCGCCGCGCAGGGCAGGTTCTTCTGCAATCGAAAGGCGAGCGGCGGGGCATTGCCATCCAGCGCATCATTCATCGCCCGCGCGGCTTTCAGGACCAGATTGTCCTTCGCTGGTCCGGACTCCTTGGCAAATGGACCATCGACCGCAAGGCTGAAATGCGAAGCCGGCTCTGCGGTGAGCAAATCGGCGGCTTCCTGGTCGGCAAAGCTCACCAGGGATATGAGATTATGGCGTCCGTTCTCTTTCGGCGGGCCGACATGCAGAGACAGATTAATCTTGGCAGGGGCAATTTCCGTGAACCGCGTCATGGATAGGTCGTAGAACTTCCGCTGGTGGCTGCTTGGAGCAGGGCAATACCACCGTCCAGTTTGCGGCGTAACAGATCTTTTTCGGCCTCATCCGTGGCGTACTTCAACGCACGTTCCCATTGGAATCCAGCTTCTTTGAACCGTCCCACTTGCCAATAGGCATCGCCGAGATGGTCAAGGATTTCAGAGGCATCTGGTTCCAGCGTGGTGGCGCGTTCAAGGTAGAAAATCGCGCGCTCATAATTTCCCATTTTATAATGGGCCCAGCCGAGGCTGTCCGTGATTGCGCCATTGTTTGGGGCGAGCCGAAGCGCCTGTTCAATCAGGTCGAGCCCTTCATTCAGATTGATGCCGCGATCAACCCAACTATAGCCGAGATAGTTCATGATGGTTGGATCATTCGGGTTCAGATTCATCGCCGTCCTAAGATCATCTTCCGCAGGCGGCCAAGCGCCAAGACGTTCGCGCGCGCTGCCGCGGGCAAAATAGATGCGCCAATCATATTCGCCGAGCGCTTCGTCCGCTTCGATGACCTGAGTGAAAGTTTCTTCCGCCTCTCCGTCACGATCGAGCGATTGCAGAAGATCGGCCAACTGAACGCGAATATTGCGATTATCGGTTCGGGCCAGAGTTTCGCGCGCCAGCTCCAAGGCTTCCTGATTTCGTCCTTCGCGGCGCAAGGCCCAGGCGAGTTGACCCTGCGCGCTGGTATGGTGGACGGACTCGCTCGGAATGGTTTCGAGCAACGCGATGGCATCTTGGCGGCGATCGGCTTGATCAAGCGTGTCGGCCCAAAGGGCTTTGGCGGAATCCAGGTTCGGATCGAGATAAACTGCCATGGCGAAATACACTGCGGGCGCGTCGCCATAGCCCTGATTGGCTTGCGGTGCCGTGGCCAGATAAAAAGCGAGTGCGATGCCTTCAGCGACCGAATAAGTCGGTAGCGGCGCGACATTGTCTGATTCAATTTCTTGCTTGAGCGCGATCAGAGCTGGATGACGTCCGACCTCACGTCGGAACGTCTGCAAGCGTTGCAAGGCTAATTCTGTGTCGCCCGCGTGTGCCATCATTCGCGCCTCGACCTCAACGCCGAGCGCGAGGCGCGCATTATAATCCCAAAGCTGTGCGAGGTCGGTCTGTGCTCCCGCTTTATCGCCAATATTGGCTTTCATGACGGCGCCGAGCGTTTGGCCCATCAATCCATACAGGCCTTCGCCGCCACCGGCATTCTGCTGCAAAGTGATCGCGGTTTCAGGATCATCAGACAGAACAGACCAGGCTGCGAGGCTGCGAGCTAGCATCGCATGATAGTCGCTGGTCCAAGGCGTTGTCAGGTAAGACAGAGCCTCATCGCGCGCATTGCGCTTGATGGCGTCAACGGCAAGCAGCAAGCGTGGCACTTCGGTCTGTGAGATCGTGGCTTGAGGCAAGGATTGCGCGAGCTTGACCGCACGCTCCACTTCTCCGATCCGCATGACTGAAAAAATCGCCTGTTCGGCCAGCCATGGATCGTCTTTGACGGTGCGCAAGAGTCGCGAATAGTTTCGCGCGGCCGTGTCTGAGTCTTCCGTCAGCCCGGCATATTTGGCGACCGCATAGGTCGACAGCGTCTCGATCTCACTGCGTAATTTAGTGGCGGATTCGGCCTGTTCGAGCAGTCGCGGGCTCGGCCCGGAATTGCCCGATACACACGCCGTCACTGCAAGACAGGACGCAGAGATTAGAATTGAACGCCACATAGGCTCCTTGTCTCAGCGCTGGAGGTTTCAGGCAAGTAAAAGTCTGAGATTAATTAGAGTACGCGACTGACACAGAAATCGGCCAGGTCAACCAGGGCCTGACGCCATTCACTATCGGGCAAGGGGCGCAAGGCCGCTTTGGCCAGATCAGCATAGGCTTGAGCTTCGGCCACGGTTGCTTCTGCGGCGCCGGTCGAGCGGATGAGGTGGATGGCGTGAGCGAGGTCGCTTTCGGTCTGGGTTTCGACATTCAAGACGCGATCCCAGAACGCATGATCGTCTGCGGTGCCGCGACGACGCGCAATAATCACTGGAAGCGTAGATTTGCCTTCCCGGAAATCATCTCCCACCGCTTTGCCAATCACTGAAGTGGTGCCGCCATAATCCAGCGCATCGTCAACAATCTGGAAGGCGAGCCCGAGATTCTTGCCATAGGCTGCGAGGGCGCTGGCCATATCGCGCGATGTGTCTCCAGCCGATAGTGCCCCAGCTTCCGCCGCAGCCTCGAATAAGGCAGCGGTTTTGGCTTCGATAATTGCGAGATATTCCTCGGTCGGCAAATCGGTACGGCTGGCCGCAGCCAATTGTCGAACTTCGCCTTCCGCGATTACCGAAGAGGCGTTGGACAGAATGCGCAGGATCTCGAGGTCACCGGTTTCGACCATGAGTGTAAAGGCGCGGGCGAACAGGAAGTCTCCGACCAGGATTGAAGCATTATTACCCCAAACATTCTTGGCGGCTTTTTTCCCGCGGCGCAGGTCACTGTCATCCACAACGTCATCGTGCAACAGCGTCGCGGTGTGAATGAACTCCACTGCGGTGGCCAATGCGTGGGTGCCGGCATTGCTGCCGCCACAGGCCTTGGCGGCGATCAGAGTGATCATCGGACGCAGGCGTTTGCCGCCAGCCGACACAATATAGCCGGACAGGTCCGGGATCACATCAACCGGGCTCTTTGCGCGATCCACCAATAAAGCTTCTGTCGCGCGCAAATCATCCGCAAGCATGACCTGCATGCGCTCGACGATGCTACCGATATCGGTGTTCTGAGAGGGGTGGGTTTGTGCCGTCACGCCGGTGTTCTTATTTCACTTTTTCCGCTTTAGCCATACAAGTAGCGCAAAATTGAATTATGGCAGCTGCGGTAAGCCACCGCATGCGACAATCGGAGACAAAAACGTGGAAGAAGTGTTTCGAACCAATGACTTGGTGAAACTGTCCTATATCCGCCACCTGTTGACGGAAGAAGGGATCGAACCATTCGTTCTCGATGAGCATACAGCTATGATTGATGGTCGCGGGCCAATGGTGCCGATCCGGATCACGGTTCGAGAAGACCTGGCCGAGCGGGCAAGATTTATCCTGCGAGATGTGGAGAAGGATGCGTGACCGAGATCACCTGCGACGCGTTTTTCGGCGGCGCGGTTAAAGTCTTCCAGCCAAAAAAGGGGTTTCGCGCTGGCACCGACAGTCTGCTCTTGGCGACGGCGCTACCCGCCGAAACCGACGGGCAGGTCTTGGAGCTCGGAACCGGCGCTGGGGGGGCATTTCTACCCGCCATGCACCGGCTCAAAGCCGCTCATTTCACGGGTTTGGAAAAAGACCCGGCTGCGATCGCATTGGCGCGGCGAGGGCTGGACGAGAACGGCTTTGTGGACCGAGCCTGCATTGTCGAGGGCGATGCCGGCGCATTGGACCCCGACTGGCAGAACCGGTTTGACCTTGTCTTTAGCAATCCGCCCTTTTTCGAAGCGGGCGCGATACAGGCACCAGGAGACGGCAAATCAGACGCTTATCTTGAGAGCATTACACTCAAGGACTGGCTGAATGCGATGCTGTTCGCATTGCGGCCCAAGGGCACTTTTGTGCTGGTGCATCGCGCTGCGGACCTGGCGAAGATCCTTGTTGTGATCGAGCGTCAGAGCGGAGAGATTGCGGTGATGCCTGTGCATTCTTATCCGGGAGAAGATGCCAAACGGGTGCTGGTTCGCGCCCGCAAAGGCTTGCGATCCGGACCCATGCGTTTGCTTGAACCACGCTATCTTTACGAGAGAAAGGGCGGCGAGCGGACTGAATGGGCCCGCGCCATGCAGCAAGATGGAGCAGGCCTATCCTGGAATTAAGGTTGTGCACCGCTTGCTCCTCACGCCGGACCGGAGTAGGCGGAGCAGATTATTTTCCAGCGTGAACCAAGACATGACCGCACCGCAAGCCAAAGCTAAGCCGAAATCCTTTCAGGATCTGATCCTGCGCCTGCAGAATTATTGGGCCGAGCAAGGCTGCGCGATCCTGCAGCCTTATGACATGGAAGTCGGCGCAGGCACGTTGCATCCGGCCACGGTTTTGCGGGCGCTCGGGCCGAAAGACTGGCGCGCGGCTTATGTCCAGCCGTCGCGGCGCCCGGCCGATGCGCGCTATGGCGAAAACCCGATGCGGCTTGGCCATTATTACCAATATCAAGTCATCCTGAAGCCGAACCCGAAGAACCTGCAGGATCTGTATCTGAACTCGCTCTACGAGATCGGGATTGATCCAACGGTGCATGATATCCGGTTTGTCGAGGATGATTGGGAAAACCCCACGGTCGGCGCCTGGGGGCTTGGCTGGGAAGTCTGGTGCGACGGCATGGAGGTCAGCCAGTATACCTATTTCCAGCAAGTCGGCGGCCTCGACGTGTTCCCGGTTTCGGGTGAGCTGACTTACGGGCTCGAGCGCCTCGCCATGTACGTGTTCGGCGTCGACAATGTCTACGATCTGCCGTTCAACGCGCCAGACAGCGATACACCGCTCTCGTATGGCGATGTGTTCATCGAGAATGAGCGCCAGCAATCGGCTTTCAATTTCGAGTATTCAGACGTTGACATGCTGCAGCGTTGGTTCAGCGATTGCGAAAATCAGTCCAATGCCTTGCGGGCGGCTGGAAAGCCGCTGCCAGCTTATGATTTTGCGCTGAAAGCCAGTCACGTGTTCAATCTGATTGATGCGCGCGGGGCGATTTCACCGACCGAGCGCCAGGCTTTCATTGGCCGCGTTCGAGATCTTGCGCGCGGCGCGGCGGAACAGTGGGCGCAGCAAGAAGCGGAGCGGGCAGAGGCATGATCCGCTGGTTGGCTGCCCTTCTGATCCTGGGGCTCGCCGCCTGCAGCCCGACGCCTGGCTCGCCAGCCATGTACAAAGACCGTGACATGCAAAATGCGGTTGCCGAGGCGCGCAGCACGTTGCCTGTCTTTTTTGAAGCTCGGCGCAGTGGCAATGCGGCCTATTCCGATTTCCGGGTGACGGTGATTATGCCGTCAAGCGCCTACGGCCGGGATTATGAAGAGCTATCGAACATTCGTCAGGAATTCGCAGGCTTCATAGGAGAAACATCTGGCGGCAAAGAGGTCCCGTTTCTCACCGCCGATATTGCAGATTGGCGCTTCAAAGATGGCGAGCGCTATCGCGGCGGTTACACCCGACGCGTCATGTTCGACATGACCAATGCCGAGATTCCGAACATCCGCGCACAGTTTCATGAGGAGCCGCTGCCATGAGTAAAGTGAACCTTGCGGAAAAATTCTCGCAATTCTCGGAGCACTGGCAACCGAAACTGGCGGGCCGGGTGAATGAGACAGACGTCCGTCTGGTCAAGATCAAAGGCGATTTCGATTGGCATCAGCATGCCGATGAGGACGAAATGTTCGTGGTCATCAAGGGCGAGATGCGCATGGCTTTTCGGGATCGCACAGAGATCGTGCGCGCCGGCGAGTTTATCATTGTCCCGCGCGGCACCGAGCATCGACCCGGCGCGGATGAAGAGTGCGAAATCATGCTGATCGAACCCTCAAGCGTGGTCAATACGGGCGATGGTGCGGCGACGGAACGAACTGTGACAGACATGGAGGCCCTCTAAATGGCAGACCCGGAAATTGGCGGCACGGAACCGGTCGCCGTCGACGTTGAAGAAGGCAAAATGTACTGGTGGTGCACGTGCGGGCGCTCAAAAGGCCAACCGTTTTGTGATGGCTCTCACAAGGATACGGACTTCATCCCGCAAGGCTGGGAAGCCCCAAAGACTGGCAAAGTCTTCCTCTGTGCCTGTAAGCGGACGGGCAAAGGGCCGTTCTGCGACGGCGCACATAATAATCTTTAGGCCCGGCTTATTGTCATTTTTCTCTGACCTGCCATCATCAGGGTTCGGCCTCGATGGTGTAAGGGACGACCATGCGTTTTTGGCTTATTTTTCTGATCATTCTGTTCGGGCTCGGACAGGTCGCGAGCGCTGAAAAACGGGCCTTCATCGTTGGTGTCGGCGATTATGAAGAGCTGACGGATCTGCAGAAAACGATCGGGGATGCCACAGGTTATTCTGAAGTCTTCGAGACTGATCTCGGCTTTCAGGTGACGCGTCTGCTCGACCCAACCCTGGAAGAATTCTTGGACGCGTTCGACATTTTTGCCGCTTCAATTGAGCCTGGCGACGAGGTTGCGTTCATTTTTTCCGGGCATGGCTGGTCGGATGGCGGTGATAATTTTCTCGCCTTGAAAGATGCGCCCCAACAGACCAGCGAACGCATGCTGAAACGGGCCACAGTGTCTTTGAGTGAGACCGTGCTCGATGACCTTAAAGGCCGTAAGCCAGGCATTCTATTCACCATCATTGATGCCTGTCGCGACAATCCTTTTGATCTTGGCACGCGGACCATGACCCGCGGCCTCGTACGCCAAGAAATGGTTCAGGGTACTTTGGTTGTTTACGCGGCAGGCGCGCGTCAGAAGGCGCTGGACCGGCTCAGCCCGGATGACCCGTCTCCTTATTCGGTTTTCACCCGCAGCCTGTTGCCGAAACTCAGGGACCCCGGACGACCTTTGATGCGAAGTGTCGACGAAGCGCGCAATGAAGTTGCCGCTTTGGCGACCGGCGTTGGACACCAGCAACGCCCGGCCATCTATTCTGATATTTCGCTCGATTTCTGTTTTGCGGGCGCTTGCAAAACAGACGCCCCGGACCTTGACCAGGAGACCCAGGATTGGATCTACCTCTCCAGCGGCTCCTACACCGCGATCGATCCGTGCACCAAGTATCAGCGCCATCTCGACACCTATCCCGATGGCAAGTTTGCGGAGGTTGCGCGGCGCAATCTGGCCAATCCGCCTTGTGCTGCCGGCGCGCGCAATTTGCCGTCCGAAATCATCGCGGCTCAAGAAGATAATCTGAACTGGCGCGGCGTCGATCCGGAAAACCTGCTTCTGTTCACGACCAGTAATGGCCGTGTCCTGATCGAGATGTTTCCGGACCTCGCCCCGAAACATGTCGCGCAAATGAAGCAGATCGTTCGCGCCGGGCATTTGGACAATGTCGATTTTCATCGCGTGGTGCAGGCCTTTGTGGTGCAGAGCGGTGATGTGAGGACCGCGCACAGCGTCGACTATCCAAAACTCCCAGCCGAGTTCTATCAGACTAAACCATTCGACCAAGACGCTCAGCAAATGATCGAGAATGAGCGCCCGTTCGGCGAAGGCCTGCAAGAGGGCTATCTGTCCGGCATGCCGATCCGATGGGTCATCACCGACAAAGATCCAGACCTCGAGGCTTTTTGGCCCGTCGATCAGAAAATCACGTTCTGGCCGATGAATTGCCCGGGCACGGTGTTTTCGGCGCGGATGACCGACCTAGACACGGCCGAGACACAATTCTTCATCAATATTCGATGGGCCGAGCATCAGGACCTGACAGATTTCGACAATCTGAGCCGCGTAAACACGGGCTGGGGACGCATCCTTGATGGCATGGATGTCATTGAGACGCTGGAAATCGGTCATCCGCCGGAAAATCCGGATCGGATCGTGACCGCGCGGATTGCCGCCGATATGGAAGACCCGGACCGTCCGATCGCCTACGTGCAGCGTGCGACGGGGCCGGATTATCAGAATTTTGTTCGTCACTCGAGCGGCGTGCGGATTTGTGAACGTCGCCCGGTTCCCAGCCGCGTTGCCTATTAGCGGCATTCGAGCATTTGCATTTCCGGGACATCAGGTTATGCCGCGTCACTGATTTAGACCGAGACGAGATGCGCCCTGATGCCCGACCTGCTGCTTGAACTTTTCTCCGAGGAGATTCCGGCTCGCATGCAAGCGAAAGCGGAAAAAGACCTTGCCGATGCGGTGGTCAAAGGCCTGCAAGAGGCCGGTCTGAGCGTGGGCGATACCGTGTCCATGTCCGGCCCGCGTCGGCTGGTCGTGGCCTGTCAGGACGTCCCCGCGCGCTCCGACGATGTCGTCGAAGAACGCAAGGGGCCGAAAGTCGGCGCGCCCGACCAGGCGGTGCAGGGCTTTTTGCGCGGCGCGGGCCTCTCCTCGATTGACCAAGCGGACGTCCGATCTGATCCCAAAAAAGGCGACTTCTATGTCGCCACGCGCACGATCCCGGGGCGCGAGGCCTCTGACATCATTGCCGAGCTGATCCCAAACATTGTCCGCAATTTCCATTGGCCGAAATCCATGCGCACCGGACGCGGTGAGCTGCGCTGGGTGCGCCCGCTGCAGCGGATTATCTGCGTGTTCGATGGCGCGGTCGTGCCGTTCGAGATTGATGGTCTCGCCAGCGGCAACGAGACCGAAGGCCACCGCGTGCATGGACGCGGACCGTTCAAAGTGACGGGGCTTGAGGATTATACCAAACAATTGGGCGGGCCGGGCCATGTTGTCCTGACCCGTGACGACCGCCGCTCGAAAATTGAAGCCGACGCGAAAGCCGTCTGCGCCGCCAGCGGCCTGGAATTGGTCGAGGATAAGAGCCTGCTCGAAGAAGTGGTGGGCCTCGCCGAATGGCCGGTTGTGATTCTCGGCGAGATGGACCCGGCTTTTCTGGAACTGCCGCCAGAAGTGATCCAGCTCTCGATGCGCACGCACCAGAAATATTTCGCCGTGCGCGATCCCAAGACCGGCGCGCTCGCCCCGAACTTTGTCGTCGTCGCCAATGTTGACGCGACTGATGGTGGCGCGGCGATCGCGGCGGGCAATCGCAAAGTCCTGTCGGCCCGGCTCGAAGATGGCCGCTTCTTTTGGGAGAATGACAAAAAGACGGGGCTGGAGGCGATGGCGCCAAAGCTCGCGCGCATCGACTTCAAGAAAGAGCTCGGGACGATTGCCGACAAGGTCGAGCGAGTCGCGGCGCTGGCGCGTGAACTCGCCCCGGCGGTTGGCGCCGATGCTGATCTCGCCGAGCGCGCCGCGCGCCTGGCCAAGGCCGACCTGGTCTCTGAAATGGTCTATGAGTTCCCGGAATTGCAGGGCGTCATGGGCCGCTATTATGCGCTCGAAGCGGACGAAGACGCACGCATCGCAGATGCCATTCGCGATCATTACAAGCCGCAAGGGCCGTCTGATGCGGTGCCGCGTGAACCGGTCGGGATCGCCGTCGCGCTGGCTGACAAGCTCGACACGCTGGTTGGCTTTTGGGCGATTGACGAAAAACCGACCGGATCAAAAGACCCGTTTGCGCTGCGCCGCGCGGCGCTCGGTGTGGTTCGGATTGTTTTGGAGAATGACTCTCGCCTGCCACTAAACGCAATATTCGACGCGGCGGCGCGGACGTTCGAGTGGTCGGATGCAAAACGAGACGATCTCGCCAACTTCTTCGCCGATCGCCTCAAACAATATCTCCGCGACCAAGGCCAGCGGCATGACCTGATCGACGCCGTTTTCGCGCTGGGCGAGGATGATCTGGTCCTGATCGTTAAACGCGTTGAAGCGCTGGCAGCCTTCCTCGATAGCGAGGATGGAGCCAACCTGCTGGCAGGCTATAAACGCGCGGCGAACATCCTTCGGGCCGAAGAGAAGAAAGACAAACGCGCTTTTGAGGGGGCGGTCGACGAGGCACTGCTCGAGGCCAAAGCAGAAAAAGCGCTGTTTACAGCCATTTCCGACAGCACGTCTGCCGCACAAGCTGCCCTGGCAATAGAAGACTTCGCTGCCGCCATGTCAGCGCTCGCGGGTCTGCGTGGCCCGGTCGATGCCTTCTTTGACGGCCCGGACAGCGTCATGGTCAATGCGGATGATGCTCAAGTTCGAGAGAACCGCCTCAATCTGCTCAACAAAATGCGCGCCGCGATCGGCACGGTCGCTGATTTTTCTAAAATTGAGGGGTAATAAGTTTCCGCCGACCCCAGCGCAGGCTGGGGTCCAGGGACGGTTGCAACCCCAGAGTGCTTGAAGCCAAATTCTGTCCATGGATACCTGCCTGCGCAGGTATCAACGGGAAAATATGGACAAGCATTTCTGGGTCTATCTACTGGCAAGTCAGAAAAACGGCACGCTTTACTGTGGTCACACCGATGACCTCGCCCGGCGCGCCTTCGAGCATCGAGAAGGACGAGGCAGCGCCTTCACCCGAAAATACCACATCGATCGGCTCGTTTGGTGTGAACCGCATGAAAGTCGCGAGGCTGCGAAAGCGCGAGAATATCAAATCAAAGCCTGGAAACGCGCCTGGAAGATCCGATTGATCGAAGCGGACAATCCCAATTGGGATGACCTGTACGCGCGGATCAATCAATGAGTTGTTGCTTGCACCCGCGAAGGCTGACCTATCCCAATAAAGAGGGGTCTGTCGCCAATATAACGCAAAGCACCACGGCGCTGAGCACGGCGAATGTGTTCAAGGAAATAATATCGCGAAGTCTGAGTTTTGTCATAGGCCCCACCCTAATTTGCGTTTCTCATGTAATCTACATGACGCACGCTAGGAGGAATTTCCGTGACGTACATCTCACTTGGTCTCACTTTCTTGCGAGATGAGATCTGAACGTAAGATGACTCGTCTCAAGATCGAACAGCTATGTTGCGGTGCAGCAACAATATTTCGCCAATAGTCTGTGGATTTCGCCGTTTTGGCGCAAGATTGTTTGGTGACAGCGCAATCAGGGCAAAAACCGACTTGATTCTGAGCGCGAGCCGTGGCGCTTGGCTTGCAAGACAGACTCAAGCGATAGGCGAGCTGATCAGGTCAGCAGGTCGCGACGGAGGACAAGATGGGTGATGGCGCAAGTGTAGGCACCAAATGGGTGTATTCCTTTGGCGGCGGCAGCTCCGATGGCAGTGCGGCAATGAAAAACCTGCTTGGCGGCAAAGGCGCCAATCTGGCCGAGATGGCCAGCCTCGGCTTGCCCGTGCCGCCCGGCTTCACGCTGACCACGGATGTTTGCACCGCCTATTACGATCTCAATGAAGCCTATCCTGAGGGCCTGACCGAGCAGGTCGATGATGCTTTGAAAATGCTTGAGCAAAAGACCGGCAAGACGTTTGGCGATGCCGCCAATCCACTGCTCGTTTCGGTGCGCTCCGGCGCCCGCGCTTCAATGCCGGGCATGATGGACACGGTCCTCAATCTCGGCCTGTCAGAAGTTACTGTGCAAGGGCTTGCGGCTAAAGCCGGTGAGCGCTTTGCCTATGATAGCTATCGCCGCTTCATTCAGATGTATTCAAATGTTGTGCTCGGCCTGCGCCATGACACGTTCGAATATATTCTCGACGATTACAAAGACAGCCAGGGCTATGATCTCGACACCGAGATGGAAGCCGACGACTGGAAGACCATTGTCGGTCAGTACAAAGAGGCGGTCCAGGACAAACTGGGCAAACCCTTCCCGGATGATGCCCGCGAACAACTCTGGGGCGCCATTGGCGCGGTGTTCGGGTCCTGGATGAATGATCGGGCCATCTTGTACCGTAAGCTCAATGATATCCCGGCTGAATGGGGCACGGCGGTGAACGTTCAGTCCATGGTGTTCGGCAATATGGGCGAGACCTCGGCCACCGGCGTCGCCTTTACGCGCGATCCATCGACCGGCGCGAACACGTTTTACGGCGAGTTCCTGACCAATGCACAAGGCGAGGACGTCGTGGCTGGGATCCGCACCCCGGCACCGATCTCGCGCGCCCGCGCCGATGAGTTAAAGTCCGACGAAGCTCCGCTCGAAGAGGTTATGCCAGCGGTCTATAAACAGCTGACGGATGTCGCCGATACATTGGAAGCGCATTATCGCGATATGCAGGATATCGAGTTCACGGTTGAAGATGATACGCTTTACATGCTGCAGACGCGGACCGGAAAACGCACCGCGGCCGCGGCGCTCAAAATTGCCGTCGACATGGCAAGCGAAGGCCTGATCAGCAAAGAAGAAGCAGTGATGCGGCTCGAACCGGCCCAGCTTGATCAATTGCTGCACCCGACCATTTCGCCCAATGCGACGCGCGATGTTGTCGTTAAAGGCCTGCCAGCGAGCCCCGGCGCGGCGATGGGCCAGGTGGTCTTCGATTCGAATGAAGCCGCGCATCTGGCCGAAGCCGGACGCGCCGTGATCCTGGTGCGGGTCGAGACCAGCCCGGAAGACATTCATGGCATGCACGCTGCCCGTGCCATCGTGACCGCCCGTGGCGGGATGACGTCGCATGCCGCGGTTGTGGCCCGCGGCATGGGGCGGCCCTGTGTTTGCGGAGCCGGTGACCTTCAGATTGATCATGAGGCGGGCGTGTTCCGTGTCGGCAATCGCGAGGTCAAAAAAGGCGACGTCATTACGGTTGATGGTGCCGAAGGTGAGGTGCTGTTCGGCGAAGTCGAGATGCAACAACCCGATCTTTCCGGAGACTTCGGTGTGTTGATGGGCTGGGCCGATGAGGTGCGCAAGCTGACGGTTCGTACCAATGCGGAAACCCCGGCTGATGTTCAGGTAGCCAAGGATTTTGGTGCCGAAGGTATCGGTCTTTGCCGGACCGAGCACATGTTCTTCGACGCCGAGCGGATCCCGGTGGTTCGCAGCATGATCCTGGCTGGGACCAAGGAAGGGCGCGAGCGGGCGCTTCAGAAATTGTTACCCATGCAGCGCTCCGATTTTGAAGAGATCTTTCGGATTATGGGCGATCTGCCATGCACGATCCGCCTGCTTGACCCGCCTCTGCATGAATTTATGCCGCACACAGAGGCGGAGATGCAGGAAGTGGCCACGGCTTCGGGCATGGACGCGAGAGCCCTCAAGGCGCAAGCTGAGGCGCTACATGAGAGTAACCCGATGCTCGGTCATCGCGGCTGCCGCTTGGGCATCACCTATCCAGAAATCTACGCCATGCAGGCCCGGGCGATTTTTGAAGCCGCTGTGGCGATCGCCAAAGCCACGGGAGTTACGCCAACCCCGGAAGTGATGATCCCGCTGGTTGCCACCCGCAAGGAGCTTGAAATCCTCAAGGCAGTGGTCGATCAGGAAGCAAAAGCAGTGTTCGCGGAGAATGACCGGACTATTGAATATCTGGTCGGCACCATGATCGAGCTTCCCAGGGCGGCCCTTCGCGCCGGACAAATTGCCGAGACGGCTGAATTCTTCTCGTTCGGGACGAATGATCTGACGCAGACCACGCTGGGCATTTCGCGCGATGATGCGGGCCGGTTCCTGACCGCTTATGAGGAGCAGGGCATCTATGAAAAGGACCCGTTCGTGACGATTGATCAGGATGGTGTGGGTGAGCTCGTGCGCACCGCTGCCGAGCGCGGCCGTGCGACCAGAGGCGAGATCAAGCTCGGCATTTGCGGCGAACATGGCGGCGATCCGGCCTCTGTGATTTTCTGCCACGAGATTGGCCTGAACTATGTCTCATGTTCGCCCTATCGGGTGCCGATTGCGCGCCTTGCGGCAGCACATGCAGTGTTGAAACAAGTCAAAGACTAGCGATTCTGGTCATTTCATTCCGACTTCGCAACAATTTGTGATCGCGAGAAGTGTTGCGTATTCGCAACATCTTTTTTCATGGCCAATTTTTAAACTTCGTAGGACGCAGGGCTGATTCCTTAATGGAATCTGACCTTTAGGGCCGATTTACCACGAAAAACCCCGCGTTCACGCTGAATTCAGCCGAAATGACGGAATGGAAATGTGCAATTTTCGGGGATGTATAGAATTGATTTTCTAGGCCCGCAGCAAATATGCACGAGCCAAGAACAAAGACCAAGCGACCGGATTTTGTCGCGTCTAAAGGGAAAAGGTTTGAATCTTGCAGGGTGAGATCACCCTCAAGAGTGGTGGGATAAAAACGACGATGGTGGATTATTCCAAAAACCCGATGACGGGCACGACCGTGACCGCGCGCGTGACGCGCTGGTGGCGTGTGCAAACGTCAGCTCCCCAGCGGAAGAAGTTTCTGCAGGGCACCCTTGGTGTGGCTTGCTTTGGTGCATTTGTTGCCGCGATGCCGATGATTGCTGGTGCCAATGCGGTCCAGCAGAGCGAAGAGCAGTTCCGCGATCGCAGTGTCCAACTGGCAGAGATTCGCGAAGATGAGGTCGAGATCACGTCGGCACTCACGCATAAATCACAATTGCTGAGCCATGACTGGCTGAGATTTGTCGAGTATTCGCTGGTCCGCGACCCAAGCTCCGCCTTGAGCCCTTATTCAGCTTTCGATCGCGACAAGGCTGCGATTAACAGTCTGGTGACGCTCGACGTGCCCAAGCGCACGGACGCCGAAGACATGCTGCGTCAAAAACAGTGTCTCGCGACCGCGATCTATTACGAAGCTCGAAGTGAATCGATCAAAGGCCAGCTGGGTGTGGCCGAAGTGATCATTAATCGCGTGAACGACCATCGCTATCCGAATACGATCTGCGATGTGGTGTTCCAGGGCGCGACTCGTACAACCGGTTGTCAGTTCACGTTCACTTGTGATGGGGCGATGAACAAAAAGCCGCGCGGCGAGAAGTGGACCAAGGCCAATACGATCGCTGCGCACGTGCTGATGGATCTGAATGAGCGCAAGACCGCCGGAGCGACACACTATCACGCCACTTATGTGGACCCGGTTTGGAATTCCGGCCTGATCCGCACCAAGAAAATTGGCACTCACATTTTCTATCGCTTCCCGCGAGGCAGCGAATGGTCTGTTGCATCTGCGCGACAAAGCGCGCGTCTGGCGCAGCGCCGGGCTGGCTTGAAAGCGATCACGCCAGCAGACTCCGCCGTCGAGGCCGAAACCAAATTGCTGAAGCCAGCAAAAGCCGAGACGGTTGCTGACCTGAATGCGCAAGCGTTGGAAAGCATCAAGACCGAGGCCAGCGTTCAATCCACGACTGCGACTGAGGCTGGAGCTCGGGCGGAGCCTGCGCCAAACGTCGCGGACGACACGCCCATCACCACGGCCTCCAATGAAACAACGCCGCCATCGAGCGTGAACTCGGCGTTCTAATCACGCGGCGGCAAGCCCTGTAAGATCTGTTTCTTCATCATGCCGGGCAAGAACCGGCTGACAAAACGCGCGCGCTTGGCCAGTTTGCCAGCCATATAGTGCACATCCTTGCCATGTGCGGCCTCCCAGGCCGTTTCAGCGGCAAGAGATACCGGATAGACCTCTTGCTCATTGTCGCGCAACTCGTCTGACATTTTGACGTTCGCCCCTTCGGTCAGCCCCATATCGAGAATGGGCGTGTCGATGAACCAGGGCATGAGGCTGGTGCAACGTATGCCGAGCCCTGACAATTCGACATCAAGCGCTTCTGTTAGGCCTCGTACAGCAAACTTGGTCGCTGAATAGACGGCCAAGCGCGGGGAGCCGACAACTCCTGCGGTCGAGGCCGTGTTGACGATCCGCGCGCCTTGAGTCTGTTTCAGCAAGGGGATGGCGGCGTAGATGCCATTGATCACGCCTTTGACATTGATATCGACAATCAGATCCGCTTCTTCCGGCGGAATATCCTCGAACCAGCCGTGTCGGCCAATGCCGGCATTATTGAACAGGACGTGCATCTTGCCATCCGTGGCTTTTGCAAATTCTGCGACGGCGGCGGCCCAGTCTTGGCGCTTGGTGACATCGAGCCGGGCGACATGGCAATTGTCCGCGCCAAGCTCGTCCGCGACGGCTTTCAAGCCCTCTTCATTGATATCATATAGGCCACAAAACCAGCCCCGTGATTGGAACAAACGTGCTGTTTCCGCGCCAATGCCAGAGGCCGCACCTGTAATGAAAATGGACTTTCGCCCGCCTGCGCTGCCCATTCTTTCCTCCCGAAACTTGTGTTTCGGACAGGTCAGAGGATATCGAGACCGAGGTCAAGGTTTGACGCAGAGTGAGTGAGCGCCCCGGAGGAGATGTAATCGACCCCGGTTTCCGCCTTCGCTGCGACGGTCTCAAGGGTGATCCCACCGCTGGCTTCGGCGAGACACTGGCCATCAATCATGGCGACCGCTTCACGCAACAGGTCAGGCTCCATATTGTCGAGCAGGACGGCGTGCGGCTTGTGCGGCAGCGCCTCAGCCAATTGGTCTAGCGAGTCGACTTCAATCTCGATCATTCGCAAATGCCCCGCGTAGGCATGGGCCCGCTGCAGCGCGTCTGCGATCGAGCCGCAAGCGGCAATATGATTGTCCTTGATCAGGATTGCGTCGTCCAAGCCGTAACGGTGCGAGGTGCCACCTCCACATCGAACGGCGCGTTTTTCCACGGCGCGATGACCGGGCGTGGTTTTCCGCGTGCAGACAATCTTGGCTCTGGTGTGCGCAATCTTTTCGGCAAAGTGTGAGGTCAGGGTGGCGATCCCGGACAAACGGCCAAGAAAATTCAGCATGGTCCGCTCAGCGATCAGGATCGACCGGGCGTTTCCCCGCATCATGGCGACCACGTCGCCGGGGGCGAGCGCATCACCATCATGCTTGTGCAGATCGAGCTCGGTGGACGCGTCCACCAGTTTGAGCGCATAGGCAGCGGCATCCAGACCGGCCAATCGCCCGGTCTTGCGAGCCCGAATATGCGCGGTCAGCTGTGTGCCCTGGGGGATCGTGGCATCGGTTGTGAGATCGCCCGCGCGACCGAGATCCTCGGCCAGGGCCAGTCGGACAATCGGATCGAGAATGATATCCGGCAGTGGGGGTGGGGCGATGAAACTCATTCAATCGGCTCCAGAACAGGTTGCAGGTGCGGCTTACGCGTAGTGAACGTTCGCCTTGCGATATTATTTGCAGCTGGGAAGTCAGACCTGAAATGTCCGCCTCGGCTCTCTTCGCGCGCCAAAGCGCCCGAAGCGATAATCTTGGCAGCGCACAGGGCGCGGGCATTCGGATGTGACGTTTCGAAATCCTCGATCTTGCTGATCAGCGCTTTCAGGTCTGAAGCCTTGCGGACGACGCCGCATTTCGTGGCCATTTCGGCGCGCAAGGATTGCAGGACTTCATCAGGCAATTCGCCAGGGACAAGACCCGATCCTGCGCCGGGCGAACGCAACTCGGAGTCTCGAAGGCGGTCGGCAATCCGGGCGGCCATGACCACCGCCTCGAGCAAGGAATTGGAGGCTAATCGATTGGCCCCATGAGCGCCTGTGCTGGCGCATTCGCCGCAAACGCTCAGCCCGTTCAAGCTGGCGCGCCCCCAGGTATCAGACAGGATGCCCCCCATATGATAATGCATGGCTGGCGCGACCGGGATGGCCGATGTTCGCGGATCGATGCCGGCCGCCATGCACGCGGCGAAGACGGTCGGAAAGTGGTCTTTAATCGCATCCCCGATGGCGTCACGCGTATCGAGAAAGGTTTTACGGCCTTCGGAGATCTCGGTGTGAATGGCCCGGGCCACTTCATCGCGCGGCGCGAGCTCGGCCTGGGCATGATAGCGCGCCATGAACGATGTGCCATCTTCGCCGACCAGAATGGCGCCTTCACCGCGCAGTGCCTCAGTCGCGAGCGGGGATGGGTCCAAACCGACATCCATTGCGGTCGGGTGGAACTGAACAAATTCCGGGTCTGCAATCACCGCCCCAGCCGAATAGGCCATGGCCAGCGCATCGCCGCGGGCTTGTGGTGGGTTCGTGGTGACCCGGAACAAGCCCCCTGAACCGCCTGTACACAAGACGGTTTCAGGGCTCGCAAAGGTCGACATGCGGCCTCGGCGATCTTGCAAGATCGCCCCGGCAACCCGGCCATGCTCGTCCTGCAAGAGGCCGACAGCTTTGGCATGTTCGATGAGCTCAATGTGTTTCGCCGATTTCACCGCTGCGGTCAGTGCGCCCATGATCGCTTTGCCGGCCAAATCCCCGGCAACACGAGCGACGCGCGGATGAGAATGCGCTGCTTCAAGGCTGAGGGCGAGTTGTCCATCGGGGGTGCGGTCGAACGGGACCCCAAGCTCAATCAGGTCCCGAACCCGCTTCGGCCCGTCCTCAGCGATCAGTATGGCAATCGCCGGATCGACCAGACCCGCGCCGGCCTCGACTGTATCCGATGCATGTTGTTGCGGACTGTCTTTCGGGTGGAGGGCGGCGGCCAAACCGCCTTGCGCCCATGCCGAAGACGCGGCTTGTCCTAACGGGGCTGGTGAAATCACCGTGCACGGCCGCGGTGCGAGACGTAGGGCTAGAAACAAGCCTGCCAAGCCGGCACCAACAATCAAGATGCGGGCATCACCTGCCGGGGCAGGGGCCGTGTATCGTTCGGGCCGTGGCCCAGGCCGAATTGTCAAGAAATACCCCTTTCATCCCGGACCCATTCGGCGGGCCGGGTGCGCCCTGCGCTTACCAATGCGCCGTGAAGGCGCGCAGAAGACTCGATCGTCAGCGTGAAATTGTCCGGATAGTAAAATTCACTCTCGAAGCCGTTCACAAACTCGACGATCCGGCAGCGGACGGAGAGCTGATTGCCGAGCTGCGACGCGCTACAATCCTGGCGCACCAGATAGTCCTCTGGCAGGGTCGGGCAGCTTTGGCGCGCGGTCAGTTCGCCTTTGAACGCATTCTCACCGGTGCGTTCGAGATGGGCGGTGCCGCCAAATGTGCAGCCCCCTTCGACCAAGGCTTCAAAAGTCCAATGTCCGGCAATATTTGTGTCCGCCATGGCAGGCCATGTCAGCAGACTCGCTGCAATTGCCAGGACTAGTGCTCGCATCAGGAAATGCCTTCCTCGGAGCGGCGAAACTCAACCGGTGCGGTCGCAGCAGACACCAATGCCCCCCACATCCGGCTATGATCCTGAATAGTCAGGCTGAAATTGTCGGGCACATAAATCAGTCCTTCGACTTTCTGCTCAAGCATTTGCTTGATCTCAGAACGGATCGAGACCTGATTTCCGAACCGGCGCGCCTGGCATTTCTGCAAGACGACAGAGCGGCCCCACATGGAGCAGACTTCAACTGCCGTGAGTTCGCATTCGTACAACCCGTCTTCCGGATGCGAGCTGAGACGCATGGTGCCAGTCATGATGCACTCGCCCTGGCGGTAGGGTTTGGTCTGGAAGCTCCAGGAGCCGAGCACGTCGCGCGGGTCCTTCGTATCTGCATGCGCAGGCAAGAGAGTCAGGCTCAAAAATCCCGCACACATAGCCGCCAGCCATTTCGCCATTATCGTCTCCTTACCGCTCACTCCTGAGGACACCTTAGCCGCGGATGTGGCCGCGGCAAGGCATCAGTTGGGTGAAATAACCTCAATCTCCATCGGCTTGAGACCTGTTTCGAAGGCCAGTGGATTGGCCATTTTTGGCAGGGCCAACATGGCATCGATGGCAGCTTTGGCTCTCACCCGAACCTCTTCGTCAATGGTCACTTCATGTTTCATCTCGGTCAAGCAATCGAAGATGTTTTCGAGCGTGATCTGTTTCATGTGCGGGCAAAGGTTGCAGGGGCGCACAAAATCTACGCCCGGATTTTCAGCCGCGACATTGTCTGACATCGAGCATTCGGTCAGCAGAACCACTTTTGCCGGACTCTCATCTTTGACATAATTTGCCAGGGCTGCTGTCGATCCGGCAAAGTCGGCACTTTCCAGGACATCTGGCGGACATTCTGGGTGGGCCAGGATAACCACGCCAGGATGCGCTTCACGCAGCGCTTCAACATCGTCAGCACTGAACAGCTCATGCACTTCGCAGGCACCGGGCCAGGTGATGATGCGAATATCAGTCTGAGCCGCAACATTCTTGGCGAGATACTGGTCAGGCACCAGGATCACCGTATCGGTCTCCCATTCCTTGGCCACAGCTTCGACCACTTGCGCGGCATTCGAGCTGGTGCAGGTAATGTGGCACTCGGCTTTCACGTCAGCGGTCGTGTTCACATACGTGACGACGGGATAGTCTGGATAGCGTTCCTTGATCAGGCGGACATCAGCGCCGGTGATTGAGCTTGCGAGCGAACACCCGGCTTCGAGGCTCGAAATCAGCACAGTCTTGCTGGGCGCCAGTATCTTCGACGTTTCCGCCATGAAGTGCACGCCTGCCTGAACGATAATGTCAGCATCGACATTGGCCGCCTCGCGCGCCAGCTGCAGGCTGTCGCCGCGAAAATCGCCAACCAGGCGGAAAATATCGGGCGTCATATAATTGTGCGCCAGGATCACCGCGTTCTTTTCAGCCTTCAGATCATTGATCGCAGCGACCAGTGGGGCGACTGCCGGCCACTCCATCGGCGTGATGAAATCGCTGACCAGAGGATAGAGATGATCCGTTTTGGCTTTGACGTCTTCATCATAGCTGAGCCCCTTGGCAGCAATCGCTTCAGACGCGCGCATGGGGGTTGGGGTCGGACACCCAGGTCCGGAATCTATCAGTCTTGCCATCTCAGCCTCCTGTTATGCTCAACTTGAGCATTATCTGGGTGTGAAGCGGCGCAGGTTCAAGGTCTGTCCCTAAAATTGCGAGAAACGCCTCACGCCTCACCCTTATGCTGCGGGTGAGCAAAAGGCCAATATGCCAGAATTATCCACAGCGCAAGAGAGCCTCGCAGATTTTTCCGGGTCGCGGATCCCATGCGCGGTAAGGTTTTGTTAACTAAAAAATTCTTGCATGAGAACAAAAGTAGAATATAAGGAACGGAACACAAGGAGAACAAGTCGATGCGTGAAGTCAAGTTTCGTGGCCGGTCCGGAAAAGCCTATTCATTTGTACGTATGGCGCCGTCAGCGCCTTGGGCGCGGGAGGCAGGGGTCGCCCTGTTTGCGGCGCAGGGACCGTTTGGCTGGCGGGTGGTGCGACTGACGACGCTGCGCGGCCGGCTCCATGATGTGCAACCGATCTGGGCTTGGGCCGATGCGGAACGATATGGCGCGCGCACGGTCTTCATTATGCGCGAAACAGATCCTGCAGATCGGCTTGCGGCGCTCACTGATCTTGAGGCGGGGCTGAACCCGGTTCTTGAACACAAACAGCCAGAGATTGCGCTCGCGGCCTAATTGCCGAGGCGTGCACCATACCACGCCTCAATATCCTGCTCGATCAGCGGCAAGGGGCGCGGGCCAGCCTCGATCAAAGCGCGCTGAAAGTCGGCCTCTGAGTAGCGGTCTCCCAGAACTGCCCGGGCGCGAGTCGATAAGGCTTCAATCGTGTGAAATGACGAAGCGATCGCAGCGTTGTAGCCTGGTCTTGCCATGACGGTTAGCGCCAATTGACGCGCAAGAGGTTCCGCCAGTCCTGTGTTCAACGCGATATATTCGGTCGCTTCTGGCAAACTCCAGCGTTCGACATGCAGGCCCGTATCGGCCGCGGCCAAGCTGTGCTGAATGAGTTCAATCCTTAACCCAGCAATTTGCGCCAAGCGGTTTTCAGCCGGCGCGCGCCGAGACCAGACATAGAGCCGCCAACCCTCCCGGATTGCCGCATAATCGATTAGGATGCGATAATGCGGCAGGTCCGCCTCGCGCACCCAGGTCGCGATGGGATCGGTCGCCAAGAGGTCTACATAGCGCCGGGTTTGCACCGCCTGTTCCTCAAATGGTGTGGCGGCGGCGATGCGTTGCCAGGTGGATTTGGGAGCGAATTCCGAAATTGGTTCCGGCAAGTCCAGGTCGGATGGCGATGCTTCCTGTGGCGCACCAGCTGCCGTGCCAAATGCCGTGATTGCCCAATTCAAGCGCGCCGATAGCCGATCCGGCAGTGGCTCAGTAACGGCGATTTCTCCCGTCTCGGGATTAGGCTCGATCACGAACAGGCTGTCCAAATCGGTCCGAAGCCGCGCCACATCATCGATATGCCGAGTGTGGAGGCGCTCCGCGTTGAGTTTTGTCCCGGTTGCGAATTCTAACAGCGTCGCATACAGCGCAGCGCCATTTGGAAGCGCCCAAATCCCGGCCTGGTCCGGAAAATCGTCAGAGGTTTCGGACAAGGTTTCGATCAGGCTGACATAGGCGGGTCTTAGTTTTCCATCGATTTCGGTCTCGACCAGATCAATCATTTGCTCACGCTGATCAGGATCCAGGTCGGGCACATCGAGGGTCAGCGCCTGAAAAGTCAGGGATAATAGCGCCAGGGCATTCGGAGTTTGGTCCGCCAATCTCGCCACCCGCCGCTCCGTTTCTTCGGCAAGATCCAGCGGCAAATAGATCCCGGCCGCTTGGTCTGCGATCAGGCGGCGGCGCGTATCCTGGAGCGCTTCGCTCAAACTTTTCAGTCGGGTGATATAGGCTGCCGCTTGTTCGGGCGTGTTGATCGATTGGCGATAGGCCAGCAAATTCGGTCCTTCGATCCAGATGCCCGAATAGGGATCAATCGCATAAGGATATTGCGCGGCATAATTGAAACGGCCATAGCCAAACTGTTCAAGCGCGATCAGGTCAGTCAGCGCAATCTCGGCAATTAAAAGATCGCGGGTGAGCGGATGATCGTCTGGCAATCGCGGTCTCTGACGGAGGCGTTGCAGCAATTCGATGCGGACCAGACGGCGCCGTTCAAATCCAGCTTGAGAGTGGTTATCGAGCGCGAAGGCAGTCGAGCGACCGAGCGCTTGCTCTAAACCCAACCGACTTGCGGTCTCCGGCGAAAGCGCAAGCTCTGTGCGTAAAAAGTCAGCGGCGATGGCTTGTGATTGTGCGATTGCGCGGCGCGCCGAACGTGACCCTTCTTCGGACTGGCTGCACGCCGTAAGCGGAACAACCAGCGCCATCAAAACGAGTGAAATGATCAGTTTGAAGGTGAATTCCATCGCCGAATGCAGCGGAATCCTGTCATCTGCATCATGAAACATCTGCAACAGCTGCATTCCTAGCCTGACTCCCTGTTGTCGACGGGCATCATATCCGTTACACCCCGCCAGTCTTATCAAGCGGAGTGGCCTGTGGAAAATACACCGACTACACAACAAGCAGAACTGACCGGAAACGTCCTGTTCTACAAGAACCCTCAACCACTTAATCCTGAGCAACATGCAGGTTTAGGCGTCAAACAGATCGAGCAGCCCTTCGGTTTCCTGCGGACAGCGCACGCTGTGCCTGTCACGGTGACCGAGTTCGGTATGGCCGCTGCTGCATATCCCATTATCTTCGTTGGCGAAGAGTTCACTCCAGTGGCGGTCATGGGTGTTCGCCAAGGCGAGAACCTATTTGTGCGCGAAGACGGTCAGACAGAGCCTGATTTCTATGTCCCGGCTTTCGTCCGTCGCTACCCATTCGTTTTCGCAAACGACAATCAGGGTGATCGCCTGTTGCTCTGCATCGACCGCGATGCACCGATGGTGACCAATCAGCCAGACGTGCCATTATTCGAAAACGGCGAGCCGAGCGCATTCACACAAAATGCCATCGAGTTCTGTAAGGAATTCGAACGCCAACGTCGTTCGACCAGTGAATTCACCGCGATCATTAAGCGTATGGGCTTGTTTGATCAAAAGTCTGTGGCGTTCCAACCGCGTGACCCGCAAGGCAATCCGCAAGGCGAGCAGCAGAAGATTGCTGATTATTGGGCGGTCGATGAGAACAAGCTGAACGATCTGTCTGAAGCGCAATTCAATGAATTGCGGACGGCAGGCGCGCTCGGCGCGATTTACGCGCACATGATCTCTCTGCTGAATTGGCAACGCGTCATTCAGCGCGCGATCCGCAGCCAGCAGCCTGCAGGGGCAGCCCCGGTCGCCCCAGCGGCGCCTGCGGCGCCATCGACCCCGCCAACCCCGCAGACACCTTCTTTCAGCTAAGTCTGCAATCCTATTCATTAAGGGCGGCCCGTAAGGTGCCGCCCTTTTTTGTGCGTCAATTTGGTGAGGTCACATCCTCGCGAGGTCCTTTCCCTGCACGAGAAGCTCCTATATTCAGCGGGCAAGTCGAAATCAGGACACCCGAATGAGTATGTTCCGCAGAATTGCGCTTATTCTCCTTGCTATCACGATGGGCGCCGCACCAGCGGTCGCGCAGCCCGTTGATGGCGGACACGCGCGTGTTGAGCTGATCAGTGAGCGGGCACTGGCGGTGCCGGGCGAAACCGTTTGGTTCGGGCTGTCCTTCGAGATCGATCCGAATTGGCACATCTATTGGATCAATCCCGGCGATGCTGGGATTCCGCCGGAAATCACCTGGAGCGAAACCAGCGGATTGCCGCCCGAGAATATCGGAGCGTTCAAGTGGCCCGTGCCGGAATTGTTGCCGGTCGTACCAGGCCAGATCATGGATTATGGCTATTCGGACCGCGTCGTTCTGCCTTTCCCCGTCACTTTGCCGGACGACGCAGAGGGCCCGCTTCTGTTTGAAGGCGTCGCTGATTATTTGATCTGCGAGGACATTTGCATTCCGGAAAGCGTGGACATCCGGCTCATGCTCTCCATCGGGGCGGCACAGCTTCCAGATGAACGGAGCGCGCAGCTGATCCAAGCGGCGCTCATGAACGTGCCCCCTATGCATGACGGCGACGCGACCATCGCGGCACGAGGCGATGCTTGGGTGCTGTCGCTGTCTGGAGGTCAGTTGGAAGGATTGCGCGGCAATGCCCGTTACTTCCCTTATGGCCATGAGATTACCCATGCTGCAGATCAAGTCGTCTCATTTGGTCCAAACGGCTTGCAGCTTGAGCTGACCCCAGCGGGGTCGGATGAGGCGCTGCCCGATCCATTGGCCGGAATCGTGACCGTTGGCGACACGACGGTTGAAATATCCGCGTCCCAAGGCGCCGTATTGGCCGGAACCTCTGGCGCTTCCAGCGGCGGCTTGGCTGTGCCGGGCGGCGGTAACTTACTGCTGCTCATGGGGTTTGCGCTGGTTGGGGGGCTGATCCTCAACCTGATGCCGTGTGTCTTGCCAGTCTTATCGATCAAAGCCATGGGCCTGGTCTCTGCCACTGCCAACGGACGAGCAAAAGAGGCTCGCGCGCACGGCTTATGGTATGCTGCAGGGGTGCTGGTCAGTTTTGCGGTGTTGGCGGTAGCGATTTTGAGCGTGCGGGCGGCGACCGGGGTCGCGATCTGGGGCTTCTGGTTGCAGAATCCGATTCTGGTGACGGCGCTCATTCTGGTTGTCTTCCTGATTGGCCTTTGGCTGCTCGGCTTGTTTGAATTGGGCACCTCGGTACAGAGCGTCGGTTCTGGACTGGCAGCGAAACAGGGCAGCGCTGGGGCCTTCTTTACCGGCGTACTGGCAGCCGTGGTCGGCGCACCCTGTACCGGTCCATTTCTCGGTGCTGCGCTGGGCGCGGTGATGAGCCAGCCAGCGATGAACGTCATGCTGGTGCTGCTTACAATGGGGCTCGGCATGGCACTGCCCTTCCTGATCCTGAGTTTCTCTCCCGGATTGCAGCGTTTCATTCCAAAGCCAGGCGCTTGGATGGAGACGCTTAAACAAGTTTTTGCCTTCCCGATGTTCCTGACCGCGGCCTGGCTGCTTTCCGTACTCGGGGCGCTTGCAGGCTATCGCATGGCGGCCATGGTGGTGGCAGGAGCGGCGCTAATTGCGTTCGGGATTTGGGCGCTAAAATCGGCAAATCAGGGCGCCAAGGCGATCCTGCTCTCGGTGATTGGCTTGGCGATCATCATTCCGGTCTTTGGACTGATCTCGGCCACCAGTTTTGGTGAAGTCATGATCGCGCTGGCCTGGTTGGTTGGATTGGTCGTGGCCTTTATCGTCATCGCACGCTTGGGCGCGAGCGGATCAAGCCAGATTGCGAAGGGTCTCGCAGCTTTGGCGATTGCCGCCGGTCTGATCTGGCCGCTCGCACAAGCCCGGACCGCTCTCGGCTCAGGCGCGCAGACCGAAGCCTATGCGGCGAAATATCAAACTGAAGCCTGGTCGCCGGAACGCGTAGCCGAACTGACGGCAGAGGGGCGCGCGATTTTCGTCGATTTCACCGCCGAATGGTGTGTTACCTGCCAGGCCAATAAGTTGCAGACTTTGCAGACCCGGCCCGTGGTCGAAGCCTTCGAGGCCGGCAATGTCGCCTTCCTGGTCGCCGATTTCACCAATGGCGACAAAACCATCGCGCAGGAATTGCAAAAGCATAACCGGGCCGGCGTGCCGATGTATCTTTGGTACGAGGCGGGCAGCACGACACCGCAAGTGCTCCCGGAATTGTTATCTATCGATCTTGTCACAGGACTTGTCGAAGCCAGCAGCTAAAGTAGGTTCAACACTTGAAAGCAATCAGGGAAGCAATCCATGACTAAATTCACGCGTCGTAATATTGGTCTTGCAGCAGGCATGGCGACCGCGGTCGCTTTGACCGCCGGTTCGATGATCGCGTTTTCAGCCAATGCCGCACCCGTCAGCGGTGAAGCAGCACCGATCTTTGTCGATTATCCAACCACAACTGGCGAAGAGATTTCGCTGGGCGACTTTGACGGTAAGACTGTGGTGCTTGAGTGGACCAATCACGATTGTCCGTTTGTGAAGAAGCATTACGCAGAGCCTGTCCTGAATATGCAGACCATGCAGTCCGACGCTTCGAACGACGATATTGTCTGGATTCAAGTGATTTCCTCTGCACCCGGCAAACAAGGCTATCTCGAAGCCGATGCGGCGATCGCAAAGAATGCAGAGCGCGGTTCGGAGCCGAGCTATACCATCCTCGATCCCGATGGGGATTTGGGCCGGGCCTATGCCGCGAAAACCACACCGCACATGTATGTCATCGATGGGGCTGGCAGTCTTGCTTATCAGGGGGCAATTGATTCAATCAGATCTGCCAAGGTCGATGATATTGCTGTCGCGACGAATTATGTCACGGCGGCGCTGACGGCCGTGGCAGCAGGTCAGACCCCTGAAGTAACGAGCTCCACGCCATACGGTTGCTCGGTCAAATACTGATCAACGAATCATTCTTATAAGGCGGGCCGCGTTCGCAAGAACGCGGCTCTTTTTTGTGATCAAGATCACGCGCTCAACAAGTTGCCCTCGCGGCGATGGCTGAAAACTCTCCCATTCGACGAGTAATTGTCCTACAATCGTGGGACAGAAGAATTGGCAAAGCTCGCTTATATTAATCCGGTCAAGAAATGGGGGATCGTCATCTCTAATCTTCATGAACCCGGACGAGTAACGAAAATGCGGCACCAAATTGATCGTGATGAGCTGAGTGTAATTGCTGATTACCTCGACGTTTTGCGTCAATTCACGCCTCATAGTCCGGCCATTTCTAGTGATACTTCGGAAGAGTTGCAGCAATACTTAGCGCTGGCTGAAGCCGCCTTGCGTCGTGCGCTCGCGGAGATCCGGCTGGCAGGTGACGATGGCACCGTCGCCATACTTCAATAGCCCCTCGTCGCCTCTCCCGAACAGGTGGAGTTGCAACTTATTACTTGTCTGAGCCATTCCAGCCTGTCACGTTACAGGAGCAATAACGCATGGGCGTGTCATGCCGGGATGCGCAAAATTGCGAACAGGGAGAAGATGCGATCATGGAATTGCAAGACGGGCGAAGCCAGCGATCCTTCATGAAGTCCGATTGTTCGGGCCTGACCGAAGAGTATGATTTTGCCTCTTTCGCAACTGAAATCGCGGCAGCACGCACAGGCGATCAGGTTTGGCGTTTGCTCGACTCGATTTGTCGAAAAGCGAATATTTCAGGGGCGTGCTGTCGCTGTTTCCCGAGCGAAGCGGCGGCTGACCCCATTATATTCTTTTCCAAAACGACAGATTTCAGCTCTGAACTCGAAGCTGTATTAGAAGACACGCCAGGATATTTGGACCCGTTTCTACATGCCTCTGTACGCTCCACCCGGCCATTCAACTGGTCAGAAATTTCTCAACATCTGGGCGCGCGCTCACCGCAATTGAAACACTTTCAAACCGTGATCGCACAGCTCGGTACGGGCATCGTGGTGCCGGTTTTCGGTCCATTGTTCCGAAATGGGTACTTTTGTTTTCACTCGGAAGAAGCTCGGACTTTGGAAGAGCTCGATTTGATGGTGCTACATTCCATATCCCAAACAGCTTATCTCAAGCTGCTCGACCTGATGTACAAATCAGCAAGCCATGAGCGCACACTATCCGGGCGCGAATTGGAAACGATAAATATGATCGCGCGCGGCAAGAGTAATCAAGAGGTGGCGAAGACACTCGATGTCTCCGTCAATACGGTCAACACGCATTTGAAGCGCATTTTTGAGAAGCTGGACGTGACAGATCGGGTCAGCGCCGCCATGCGAGCTTATGCGCTTGGCTACATTGCTTGAGCAGTACTGAGATTAGGAGACTGACAAAATGAGACACGTCTTGGGATTGGTCCTGGCTGGTGCGCTCAGTGCATGTGCTCTGGCCACGCATGCGCAGGAGACGGAACCGGCTCCGCAAATCACCATGGGCAATGGCGAAGCCAATTCGATCCAGCTTGACGGGCTGACCTTGTCGGAGACGCCGAGCACATTCTCTGAAGTCCGCGTTGACGCCGGCCATGTGACCTCGTTTCGCGCGCACTCAGCTGCGCTGACTTTTTCTGAAGTCATCATCGAACAGAATGGTTGGCTGGTTTTGCATCCTGTCATTGATGGTCGACCTGATGGCGACATGGTGTCCGGCTATGCCTATGTGGCGGCGGGCGAAAACGAGGATGTCACGGTTCGCTTGGACCATCCGGCCAAAACCGGGGATCGTTTCCTGGTCATGCTGCATCAGGATGTGGATGAAGACCGGGTTTTTGATTTCGTCTTTGTCGAAGACGGGATCAATGTTGAAGATCGCGCTGTGTTTGAAGGCACGCACATGATCGCCCACGTTTTCGCGGTGCCTTAAACCCCTTACTCTCTCCGTGGCTTATTCAACGAGCGCGCCGCCTTTGTACACGGCGACGATTTGTGACATCGCCGCGAGGTCCTCCAGCGGATCCCCATCGATGATAATGATATCGGCATATTTGCCGGGTTCGAGCGTGCCGATTTCATCCTCGGCACCGAGAATTTTTGCATTCACCGCTGTGGCCGCAACGATGACGCCCATACGGGGCATCCCTGTGACTTGCTCGGTCAGCACCATTTCTCGCCACATCGCATTGTGATGCGGATTGCCGCGCGTGCCGGAATCTGAGGAAATCGCGAAGATCGCGCCATTGTCATAGAGGTGCTTGAGTTTCGAGAACCGGCCCATGCGATCGGCCTCTGAGCGGATGAATATGGCATGCTGCGAGAGATCCGTCTCACGATAGGAGCGCTGAATGTCGGCGTACAAATCTTCCGCCGGAATATCGCGGCGCCAGGCTTCATCCTCCAGCAGCGCCGGATCGTTGATGATCATTTTTACACCCTCAAGCGCAATGATGGTTGGCGCCATGGCAACTCGGTTCTCAACAATCAGCGAGACCACGTTCTGATTGTAATTCTGGTCCTGGTTCACACCGATGTGCTCAATCGTGTCATATGGCCCAAGACCCGCTTCTAGCGCGGTTTCAACGGCGTCAGCCGCATAGATATGTGAAGCGACCCGCAATCCGCCTTTATGCGCCTCATCATAAATCGCCGCGAGCTCTGCCTTGGACAGCGCTTCATCCTGAGTCTTGATCACATCGACGCCCATATCGATCAGCCGGCGCACTTTTTCGCGGCCAACTTCCGGGCTTTCGATCACCCAGGTGTCGACATAGTCGGTCGAGACAAAACTGGTCGGGGTTTTGCGTAAGAATGGTCCAGCGATAAATGTCCGTGGACCCGGCAAACGGCCGGCCTCAATCTCGTCGCGTAGCCAGAAAATATTATCGACATCGGCGCCGAGATCGCGGACGGAGGTGACGCCCGCGCGCAACATCGCCTGGGCCGCGCTCGGCATAATGTCGGAACGCATGCGGTCTTCATAAGTGCCAAACCAGTGACCATAATTGGCATGGCCGAGAATATCGAAATGGACGTGAACATCGACCAGGCCGGGCATCACTGTCTTGCCGTCGACATCGATAATTTCAGC
Organism: Hyphomonadaceae bacterium; assembly: GCA_024743315.1. Taxonomy (GTDB): domain Bacteria; phylum Pseudomonadota; class Alphaproteobacteria; order Caulobacterales; family Hyphomonadaceae; genus Henriciella. Next base: position 43,788 of record JANSWU010000001.1, on the reverse strand, counting down.
GTCAGCTGGAACAGAAATCTCATCTGCTCCACCGACCGCCAGGATTCGGTCATCCTGAATCAGAATGACGCCATCGTCCATCGGGGCGCCGCCAAGCCCATCGATAATCCGTGCGTCTGTGATCACCACAATGTCACTTGGCGGCGTTGACACACAACTCGCCAACGCCATTGCGCCTGCAGCCATGACGCCGCCAATAACTGATCTCCATACCATCTTGAACGCCCTCATTTCTCTCTCTCAGTGATCTGAGCACAGATTGCTGCCGTTTCAAAACGGTGCTGCTATTCCGGGGATTGGTTGGGAGTTGTCAGGGCGGTAAACCCGCGGTCGACAAAATCCGTGATCAGGCCATCTGCTCCCGCGTCCAGCAGGGCTTGCATCTCGTCCGGATCATTGATCGTCCAATACTGAACGCGCAGACCACGTGCGTGAGCGGCTGCGAGCACACGTGGATGGGTGAGGTCCATCCCCTCAGCGGAAACCGGGATCTGCATCGCCATCGCGGGCGTTCGCACAAAGCGCGACAGGCCGAGCCGGGCAGCAATGACAAAGTCACGGACCTCAGCCGAGGACATCGAGGTCGCCACATTTGGACAAGCCTGCCGAAACTGCGCCATGGCTTGGTCGTGGAAGGAGCCGACCAGGACCCGTTGTTCGGCGTCCGCCGCCTGAATTTCCGCGCACATCGCCTCAGCCGCGCGCGGCGTATCATTCTTGATTTCGAGGATCCACCGCGCGTCTGGGAAGGCCGCAAACGCCTCCTCCAGGCGCGGAATGGTGATGCCTTGGCCTGCAAGCCGCTCTCCATCGATCTCGGTTCGGGCGCCTGCATCAGCGTCCGCGAGGTCGACCCAGTCATATTCTGCAATCAAACCGGTCAGGTTGGTTGTGCGGTCCAGCGTATCATCATGGCGCAGGATCAGGACGCCATCGCGGGTCTGCTGGACGTCAGCTTCGAGCACATCCGCACCCATCCCGGTCGCGCGCTGCAGGGCCAGAAGCGTGTTCGGTGGCGCATGACCTTGTCCACCCCCATGCGCAATGATCTCAGCTCGATCTGGTGCACGGTCGAAATAGATATGGGATACGGGAGCCGGCGCGGGCCAGAGGGAAACGGCGGCGACCATCAACGTGGCAAGACTAAGAAGAAGATTCGGGCTGAGCTTCATCGCGACAGCCGAGCTCTAGTGCGCCTCGGCCCAGTTCTGCCCGATATCGGCCTCCACCACTAAGGGGACGCTTAGGCTGAGGGCTGGAAAAGGCGCCCGTTCCATTGTGGCGCGCACCACTTCAATTGTCTTTTCGGCTTCCTCCTCGGGGGCCTCAAAAATCAATTCGTCATGCACTTGCAGGAGCATTTTCGCCTTCAAACCGGCCTTCTCTAACGCGTCTGGCATCTGGATCATGGCACGTTTGATAATATCCGCCGCTGACCCCTGGATTGGCGCATTGATCGCCTGACGTTCAGCAAAGCCGCGCTGCGGCCCTTTCGCCTTGATGCCTTTCAGGTGCAGCACGCGGCCGAAAATCGTCTCGACCTTTTCATGCTCGGCGGCATATTTCTTGGTTTCGTCCATATAGGCTTTGATGCCTGGGAAGCGTTTGAAATAGGTCTTGATATAGGCCGACGCTTCTTCGCGTGGGATCGACAGCTGGCGGGCGAGGCCGAAGCCGGAAATGCCATAAATGATGCCGAAATTGATCGCCTTGGCGCGGCGCCGGATCATCGGGTCCATGCCTTCAATCGGTGTGTCAAACATTTCCGAAGCCGTCATGGCGTGAATGTCGAGGCCTTCGTGAAAGGCATCCTTCAGCGCATCAATGCCGGCAATATGCGCAAGTAGGCGCAGCTCGATCTGGCTATAGTCGGCGCTGATCAGAACATTGCCGGGTTCTGGGATGAAGGCTTCACGGATTTTGCGACCTTCTTCGGTTCGGATCGGAATATTTTGCAGGTTCGGATCATTGGAAGAGAGTCGTCCGGTCTGGGCACCGGTCATGCCGTAATTGGTATGGACGCGGCCTGTGCGCGGGCTGATCTGCTGTTGTAAGGTCTCGGTATAGGTCGAGCGCAGTTTCGAGACGGTGCGCCAATTGATGACCGCGCGCGGCAAGTCGTGGCCTTCAGCGGCGAGATCTTCCAGAATATCTGCACCGGTTTGCCAGGCCCCGGTCTTGGTTTTTTTGCCGCCCTCCAGGCCCATTTCGTCAAACAGGATTTCACCAAGCTGTTTCGGCGAGCCAAGATTAAATTCGCGGCCAGCCAGCTCATAGGCCTCGGCCTCGTAGCGCGCCATCGATTGGTTGAACTCGGCGGACAAGCGCGACAGCGTATCGCGATCAACCTTGATGCCATGCGCTTCCATGTCCGAAAGCACGTGCACCAATGGGCGTTCCAGCGTCTCATAGACGGTGGTGACCCGTTCCTTGTGCAGGCGCGACTTGCCTTCAAGCCACAGCCGCAACGTAATGTCGGCATCCTCCGCGGCATATTCAGTGGCCCGGTCAAGCGGCACGCGATCGAATGTGATCTGTTTCTTGCCAGTGCCACAAACGTCTTTGAAGGCGAGCGGGCTGTGGTGGAAATAGCGCTCAGACAGCTCGTCCATGCCGTGATTGTGCATGCCGGCATGCATGACAAAACTGAGCAGCATCGTGTCATCCATCGGCGCGACTTGAATGCCATAGCGGGCGAGCACGGTGACATCATATTTGAAATTGTGCCCGATCTTGAGGACGGAATCGTCCTCGAACAATTGCTTCAAAGCTTCGAGTGCTTTGTCCTTATTAATCTGACGCGGCGGATCGGCGCCGAACATGTCGTCCGATGCGGCGCTTGGATCGCTATCAGGATCCACATGCGCGAGCGGGATGTAACAGGCTTCGCCGGGCGCGAGCGCCAGCGATACACCCACCAGCCCTGATTCATGGGCGTCGAGGGCATCGGTTTCGGTGTCGACGGCGACAAAGCCTTGCGCCATGGCGCGCGCGATCCAGTCTTCCAGCGTATCGAAATCGCGGACGCAAGTATAAGCGCTGCGGTCGATCTGAACTGGTTCATCTTCGGTGGCTTCTTCCAGCGTGCCCTCGAGCTCAAAGGTCTCTCGAACGCGGCGCGTGATCGTCCGAAACTCCATCTTTTCGAGGAAATCGAGAAGGGTCTTCGGGTCCGGATCAGCGACGGCGAGGTCCTCAATCGGGACCTCGACCGGGACATCTTCTTTCAGGGTCACCAAGGCCCGCGACATCCGGATCTGATCGGCATGATCAATCAGGGTCTGGCGGCGTTTTGGTTGTTTGATTTCTTCTGCGCGGGCGAGCAGTGTGTCCAAGTCACCATATTCAGTCAGCAGGGTGGCGGCGGTTTTGACGCCAATGCCAGGCGCACCTGGAATATTGTCGACGCTGTCGCCGGCGAGTGCCTGAATGTCGATGACTTTATCTGGGCCCATGCCGAATTTTTCGACGACTTCCTCATGCCCGATATGTTTGTTCTTCATCGTGTCGAGCATGGAGATCTTATCGGTGACGAGCTGCATCAGGTCTTTGTCTGACGAGACGATGGTGACGCGGCCGCCTTTCGCCTCGGCCTGGCGGGCATAAGTCGCAATCAGATCATCCGCCTCATAGCCTTCCATTTCCAAAGCATGGGTGTGGAACGCGATGGCCGCCTCGCGCACCAGCGGGAATTGTGGGCGCAAATCCTCGGGTGGCTCGTCGCGATTGGCTTTGTACTCGGGAAACATATCGTTCCGGAATGTGTAAGAGGACTTGTCGAACACGCAGGCAAAATGGGTTGGCCGCTCATCGCCTTTCAGGTCCTCCAGCAGCTTCCAGAGCATGTTGCAAAACCCGGACACCGCTCCGACCGGAAGACCATCGGAAGCCCGAGACAGGGGCGGCAGAGCATGATAGGCGCGAAAAATGTAAGCGCTCGCATCAATCAGATAGAGATGGCTGTCAGCATTGATTGGGGCGCTCGGCATGGTCGTGTCCTTCTTTGGAGGACGAGTATTAGCGGCGAGTCGCACAGGAGGGTAGGGGGCGCGAGGTTGAAACCTGTGTCAGCTGATCAGGCCGTTGGTTCAATATGCGCGAAACCGGCGCCGAACGTATCATGCAGCGTCGCTGTTTCGTGCTTCAGCACAGATCCATAGTTCAACGCGCCGGGCGGCACGCCGAAATGCCGACGAACTGACCGATTGAAGTTCGCGTCAGAGGAAAAGCCCCATTTTTCCGCGATGCGGGTGAGCTCGCCGCGCACGGTTGGCCGTCGGGTGATTTCTGCCACCGCTCGAAACAAACGCCGATCACTGACATATTGGCGAACACCCCCCTTATCTTCGAACATGCGATACAGCGTGGCACGAGAGACGCCGAATTCTGCCAGGATGGCGGTTACGCTTAAATCCGGAGACTCCAAATTGCGTTCAATATAGCGACATATCAGATCCGTCATCGCTTCACGCGCTTGGCGACGGACATCGCCATCTTGCCGGTCGGTCCCGAGCGCGGTTCTGAGACAGGCAATAAAACGGGATTGGGCGGTCGCATTGAGCGCGTGTTCGGACTCAAGGCCGCCATAAATGAGGTCGAATTGCTGCGTCAGAAGTTTTCCCACCGTTGGATGTCGAGACAGGTGGAGAAATGGCGCATGCTGGTCAGGATCATAGCCCAGCAATTTCTTGGGAATGAATACGTTTTGTATGACACTGGGAAACTGGACGCTTTCAAACTGGTGCGCCATGTCCAAGAGGTAAACCTCCCCTGGAAAGCGGTCGACGCTGAGATCACCGATCCGTCCGAGCAGGTGCCCTGTCAGAAAGCGTTGCACCAATACCAGGTGTGCGCCGCCTTCAGCCTGGCTCTTTGTGCGGCGCACCGCCATCGTGTCCATGCTTGGTAGGGTATAAACGCAATTGTCTGAAAACCAGGTTTTGACCTGATAGGCGCCAGAGTTTGACTCAGAGGCGATGGGGGTCAGATCAAAGAATTTGCCAATGCTTTCGCGGATCTGATCGCCCGGGCCCCGCACGAATTGACGGCGCTCGGGGCCAAGCTGGATTTTCGAACCGGTCTGCGACACCATCATTCTCCGCCCTCACACGGCTATGTTCGGCCTTATGTATAACTATGAGGTCGAACTCGTTTTGCGAGCATAGCAATGGAAACGCCCATTTTGAAATTATCGCAATGTCTCAAATTTCAGCCATGTTGCCCGCCACGTGTTGCAAATATGGGGTTCGGCATAGTTCGATTAGAAACCCGACCACCGTCCCTAGACAGGCGCTTCCGGAGCTGACTAAGCAGCCGTGATGAAAACCTTTTTCTCTCCCAGAACAGCTTTGGCAGTCGTGGTCGCCAATATGATCGGTACCGGCGTGTTTACGAGTCTCGGGTTTCAGCTGGTCACTTTGCAGTCGGGATTCGCCCTGATCATGTTGTGGGTGGTGGGCGGCATTGTCGCGATTTGCGGCGCTCTGTCTTATGCCGAACTTGGGGCCGCCTTGCCGCGATCTGGCGGCGAGTACAATTTCCTCGGACGGATTTATCACCCCGCCGCAGGCTTTGTGTCCGGCTGGGTGTCGGCGACCGTCGGCTTCTCGGCCCCGGTGGCGCTGGCGGCGATGACGTTCGGAGCGTATACAACCTCATCTTTGCTCCCTGACGCATCTGACCAAGCGACGCATTGGGTGGAACGTGGCTTGGCCGTGGCCCTGATCATCTTGTTGACCGTTATTCATACACGGCAACGCGAGACCAGTGGCACCTTTCAGAGCGTGTTCACGGCGATCAAAGTCGCGGTCATCCTGGTCCTGAGTGCAGCCGGTCTTTGGCTGGTCGCCGATTATCAGCCGATCAGCCTCTTGCCGCAGTCAGGTGATGTCGGCGCCATTACCTCAGGCGCCTTCGCGGTTTCGCTCATCTATGTCAGCTATGCCTATACCGGCTGGAATGTCGCCACCTATCTAACAGATGAATTGGAACATCCACAAACCAGCCTTCCGCGCGTGCTGTTCGCGGGGGCGTTCGGGGTAATGCTGCTCTACATCCTGCTCAATGCCGTGTTCTTATTGACCACACCGCGTGACTTGATGGTCGGCGAAGTGGAGGTCGGCGTGATCGCGGCACGCTATGTGTTTGGCGATGCCGGCGCGATGTTTACCGGCGCCATCCTCGGCGTGCTCCTGATCTCGACCGTCTCGGCGATGACGATTGCTGGACCGCGTGTTTTGCAGGTGATCGGTCAGGACATCAAAACGTTCGGCTTCCTGTCAAAGTCCAACCGAGATGGCATGCCGACGACCGCCGTCATGGTGCAATCCGGATTGGCGCTGGCCTTCGTGATCACGGCGACGTTTGACCAAGTGCTGGTTTTTGCCGGCTTCACGCTCGCCCTGAACAGTCTGTTCGCGGTGCTCGGACTGTTTGTCTTGCGCTGGCGGCAGCCCGACCTGGCCCGGCCGTTTCGCGTGCCACTGTTTCCGATCGTTCCGCTCGTCTATTTGGCGCTGACGATCTGGACGCTCGGCTATGTCGCGCTTGAACGACCGCAGGAGGTTGCTGTCAGCATCGCGCTGATTGGCACTGGGACAATCATATACGGATTCAGTCGCTGGCGGTTCGAGCGCGCTTGATCAAAGTCCGACAATCATGTCCTGGAAGGCGTTGATGCGCGGAACAATCTCTTCTTTGAAGCGGCGGCCGTTAAACACGCCATAATGCCCCACGCCGGGCTGGATATAGTCGGTTTGCATCTTTTCCGGGATACCGGAACAGAGGTCATGTGCGGCCTGGGTTTGCCCAATGCCGGAAATATCGTCTTTTTCACCCTCGACCGTCATCAGGCCCACGGTTTCGATGGCACCGGGATTGATCAGGCGCTCGCCGCGATAGCGGAAGATGCCGCGCGCCAGGCGATGCTCGCGGAACACCCGCCGAATGGTCTGGAGATAGAATTCCTCGGTCAGATCCAGCACAGCGAGATACTCATTGTAGAAGGTCCGGTGCTTCTCGGCGCTGTCTTCGTCGCCCTCGACCAAGTGTTCAAAGAAACGGGCTTGCGCGTCGACATGCCGGTCCCAGTTCATGTGCATGAAGCTGGTCAGCTGCACGAAGCCGGGATAAACGCGCCGCAGCATGCCCGGCCAAGGCGCCGGCACCGTATAGATCATTTTCTCGCGAAACCATTCAAAGCTGCGCTCTTCAGCCAGAAGGTTTGGCACGGTCGGAGATTTACGGGCATCGATCGGTGACCCCATATAGGTCATCGTCGCGGGCAAAGCCGGGTCTTCGTCCTCGGCCATCATCGAGATCGCTGCCAGAACCGGTGGCCCGGGCTGACAGACGGCAACCACATGCGCACCGCCGCCAATATGCTGTAGGGCGGAACGCACATGGTCGATATAATCATCGAGATCAAACCGACCAAACCAGACCGGCGCCATTTTCGCATCCGTCCAATCGGTGATGTAGACCTCATGGGTTGGCAGGAAGGCCTCGACCGTGCCGCGGAGCAATGTCGCAAAGTGACCCGATAGCGGGGCGCAAATCAGCAAACGCGGCCGATCCTTGGGCGCGCCTTCAGTCTCGAAATGCACCAAGGTGCACCAAGGCGTGGACCAGGTTGGGACGGGCTTTACAGCACAGGTTTTGCCGCCAATCTCCGTGCTAGGAATCTGCCATTCCGGTTTGCCATAATATCTTGTGGCGCGTTCAAACACGCTGCTCGCCGCATGTGCGGATCGGCCCATGGTCGTGTTGGCAAATGGATTGAGTGGGCTTTCCAAAGCCTGCATTGTGCCTTTGGCGAAGAGGCGCATGGGCGCGAGTGCCGCGCGATTCATCTCGACCAAAGTGTATAGCATGTGATCCCAATCCCGTATTTGGTGCAGTGCAGCATAAGCGGCCTGTTTAGTAAAGCCAATCTAAGCGGCTTAGGCTGCTCATGCGCCTTGCAGTATTCGCGCCGCCCCACGGGCTCCATCAGGGAATGGAAGGGTTAACCAATTGTGAAGCGTTTCTACCTCAGGTTTACTGCATGGATGATTTGATCACGCCGCTTAATCAATCAGAGGCATTCGAACGGACGTGCCGCAAGCTGAAACTGCCGGTTCGACGGATCTCGACGGAGCGCGGCACTTGCCTGGTTCAACAACGCAAATGGCCTTTGATCGGGACCCTGAACCTGATCTCTCGTGGCCCTGTCTTGCAAGACCTGACCGAAACGCGCGCCTTCCTTTCGCGTGTGCGGCGTGAGGTGAAAGGGCCTTTGATCGTGAATGCCATTGAGGGCATGGATCGCATTGATGGCTTGAATATCGCGGCGGGTGCAGAGCTCGCTTTGCTCGACCTAACCGCGCCGGAGCCCATGCGAGCGCGGTTACATCAGAAGTGGCGAAATCAATTGTGCAAGGCCGAACGCTCTCGACTCCAGGTGACCAATGAAGCCCTCGATCCGTTACGACATCGATGGTTCTTGAAGGCTGAAGCAGAGCAACAAACGACGCGGCGGTACAAGTCATACCCAGCCGGGTTTCTATTGGCTTATGCTGCCGCAAATGAAGGGCGCGCGCGGATCTATACCGCAAGCCTGGATGGCGAAGCTCTGGCGGCCATGTTGTTCCTTGAGCACGGCGGCATGGCGACGTATCAGGCCGGCGTCACCACTGCGGGCGGGCGCGCCCGGTGTGCCCATAATCTTTTGCTTTGGCAGGCGATGATCGATTTGCAGCAAAAAGGCTTTTGCCGTTTGGATCTCGGACGCGTGGATTTAACTCACGGATTGCGGCGCTTTAAATCCGGGACGGGCGCAAGAATTGAGCGGCTGAGCGGAAGTTTTCTGAGCTCGACTTGGTTAACACCGCGGTTTTTTACCGGCCGATCAGATCATGCCATTGGCGCGCCCGCTGTTGAACTCCCTGAGATCTAAACGCAAGCCCGGTCAAATACTGACGATTTCGATTTAATTACTTAGAAATTTCATTATCAAAAACAGTATTGTGGCAGGAAATGCTGCCTAAATCCGTTGTCAGCGCACAAAAAACACTTAAGCGCCAGCGGATGATTTTGGAAATGGTTAACAAGACAGACTGTACTCAGACTGCAAAACAGCAGGATTTTCAGGTCGGCAATTTCGTCCTGCGGGCGCGCAGATCGATTGAAGACGTGCGCGATCATCTTGGTTTATCAGGCCGAGAGATGGAGCTCCTGATTTGCGTCGCTGCAGGGCTCAAAAAGCGCGAGATCGCGGCACGCATGGGCGTGACGACGGCGACCGCTGACACGTTCCGGCGCCGGGCTTATGCCAAGCTTGGAGTCGGCACCGGTGCAGCTGCCGTGGCCATCATGAGCACGTGTCTGGCCGGGGCCGAGGTTGAGGAACGAACGCTAGAACCGGTTTAACCGATATGCTGCGCCAAGCAGTTTGAAATATAGTCCGGATCCGCATCCGCTTCGGCGAAGAAGGTTTTTAGCTGCCAGTTCTCATCCATCAAATATAGCAAGGATGTATGATCCATCGTGTACTCTGCGAGACTGTCAGGGGTTTCGATCCGCTCATACTGGGCGATAAAGGCATCCGCAGCCGCGGCGATCTCTTCCGCGGTCCCGGTGAGCCCGATCAAATTGTCGGGAAAGGCCGCGGTTGAAACATATTGTGCCAATGCCTCAGGCGTGTCGCGTTCCGGATCAACGGTGATCAAAAGGGTTTGAGGCGGTTCTAGCCCTTCGGGCAAGGCCTGATAGGCTCGCTCGACCGCCACCAGCGTGCCCGGGCAAATATCCGGGCAATAGGTGAACCCGAAATAGATCAGCGTTGGCTTGCCTTTAAAATCCGCTTCAGTCACGCGGTCACCGGTATGCGCGGTCAGGCTGATCGGGCCTCCAATCGTGTCATAGGCGCGGGTCATACAGCCGGCTTCCGCGCCGCCAGCGGTCGGAGAAGTCGTACCCGGATTACAGGCCGCCAAGGCAAGCCCTGCAAGTCCGATAGAGATTGACTGCACTGTCTTCATGCCAAACTTATGTGCACATTCACGGATTGTGATAAAGGGCCGTGACGCCGCACTCGGAGACGACCTTTGGAAGACTTAAACGCCAGCCGCGCCGGAATGGACGAGGCGCTGGTCAGCCTACTACCAGAAGGGCTTTCAAACGTCGGGGCGGCGCAAGGCCGCACACGCCTCGGCACCCTGATGACGCTTCGCTGGCTGGCCGTTGCCGGTCAAACCCTGGCCGTACTCGGAGTCTATTTCGTCCTCGATTTCAGTTTGCCGCTGGCTTTGTGTCTTGCCGTGATTGCTGCTTCGGCTTGGCTGAACGTGTTTCTCTCCTTCGCAGCGGTGGGACCGCAACTCCTCAAAGGGTGGGAAGCAGCGTTGCAGATCGGCTTCGACGTGGTTCAGCTCGCCTTGTTGATCAGTTTGACAGGCGGTCTATCAAACCCGTTCCTTTTGTTCCTGATCGCGCCTGTCACGATCGCCGCCTCAAGCCTGCGCGGACGGTACACGGCTTTAATCTCAATTCTGGCGATTGGCATGGCCGCCTTAATGCCTCTATTTGCTTATGATCTGCCTTGGCGCGAGGGTGAAGCCCTGGTCTTTCCCGAATTGTTCGAGGTCGGCCATTTCGCTGCGCTGTGCATCGGTATTCTCTTCTTCGCCTTGTCGGCGCAGCGAGTGAACGAGGATGAAGCCAAAATGGTTCGCGCCCTGGATGCCGCAGCCGTCGTGATGTCGCGCGAGCAAAGACTGTCAGCGCTTGGTGCGATGTCAGCGATGACAGCGCATGAGCTTGGCACGCCGCTCGCCACGATCCACCTGGTTGCTAAGGAACTCCTCGCCATGCTGCCCGAAGACAGCCCGCACCGTGAGGATGCAACCTTGTTGGCCGAACAGGCTGAACGTTGTCGCGAAATCTTGCAGCGGCTTGGAAAAGCCCGAGAAGCGAGCGACATGGTGCACGCACAAATGCCTCTGAGCGCCCTGGTCGAGGAAGCGGCCGCGCCGCACAAAGGGCTCGGGGTGGCTGTTCGCGTCACCTATGAAGCCGCGGATGGCGGTGAAGAGAAAGTCCCTGTCATCCGACGCAGCCCGGAAGTGCTGCATGCGCTGGGGGCCTTTATCGAGAATGCAGTGAGTTTCGCAGACGAAGAAGTGCGCGTGGTCGCAAACTGGACGGATCGACAATTTGTGGTGACGATCCGAGATGACGGACCAGGTTTTGCGGCAGAGGTGATGCCCAAGCTCGGTGAGCCTTATGTCTCACAACGCGGCGACGCGCATTTAGGTGGCGGCGATATGGGGCTTGGCTTCTTTATTGCAAAAACGCTGATTGAACGCACAGGCGGACGAATTGCGACACGCAACCGCGCGGCACCTCGTCGCGGCGCAATCGTACAGGCGGTGTGGCCACGTACTGAGTTACAGCCTTTGGACAATACGGAAAACAACCTAGATTAGGGGCTGAAGGAGCAAGAAATGGAATCTCCAGTTACAGTCAAACTGCACGAGAGCCTCAAAAATGTAGAGGACCGCACCTGCTTGGTGCTTGATGATGATGGCCCGTTTTTGCAGCGTCTCGCACGCGCTCTGACGCAACGCGGCTTTCTGATCTCAGCCACGTCGAAAGTATCAGAGGCGCGCGATATAGCCCGCTTGAACCCACCGGCATTCGCTGTGCTCGATCTGCGCCTTGAGGACGGATCCGGCCTCGACGTTGTGGAAGTGTTGCACAGATACCGGCCGGATGCCCGTGCGGTGATCCTGACCGGGTATGGCGCAATCGCAACGGCGGTTGCGGCTGTTAAAGCGGGCGCGGTCGATTATCTCGCCAAGCCAGCCGACGTTGAAGACATTGTGCGCGCCTTGGTCAATTCGGGAGATGGCCTGCCAGAACCGCCTGAAAACCCAATGTCGGCCGATCGAGTGCGATGGGAACATATTCAGCGCGTCTATGAATTGTGCGGGCATAATGTCTCTGAGACAGCGCGCCGCCTGAACATGCATCGACGGACTTTGCAGCGCATCCTGGCCAAACGTGCCCCGCGTTAGGGCTTGCCCTGCGCATTCAAGCTGGATTAGTTGCGAGGCATGACATCGCCGCCGCATGCACTTGGGCATAAAATGTCCACGATAGAGGGGATCTCGCACGGCTTTTTCGGTCGTAAGGGCGGGGTCTCCACAGGGATCTATGAGAGTCTGAATATTGGCCAAGGGTCAGACGATGATGCCCGGGCCATTCGCGACAATCGCGACCTCATTCGCGATGCGATCGGCGCAGACAAGCTGCTCTCCTGCTTTCAGGTTCACAGCGCCAAAGCTGTCACGGTAACGGAGCCGTGGCGAACCCGACCACAGGCCGATGCCATGGTCACGAAAGTGCCGGGTCTGGCTTTATGTATTTTGACGGCAGATTGCGTGCCGGTGCTTTTTGTCGACGCTGAGACGGGCATCATCGGCGCGGCGCATGCGGGTTGGAAAGGGGCGCTCGCCGGTATTTGCGAAGCCACGATCGAAGCGATGGAGGCGCTCGGTGCAGAGCGGGACCAAATCACCGCCGCGATCGGGCCAGCGATCCAGCAAGCCAGTTATGAAGTCGGACCGGAATTTCGCGACACGTTTGTCGGCGAGCATGAATGGACAGATCGGCTGTTCATCGCAGGCCGGGATGATCGCTCACATTTTGATCTGGTCGGTTATGTCCAGGCGGTGCTGCTGCGCGAAGGGGTCAGCGCGGTCGACAATATCGGGCACGACACATGCGCGATGGAGGCCGACTATTTCTCCAATCGACGTCGAAACCATCGCGGTGAGGCCGATTATGGTCGCAATGGCAGCGTGATCGTGCTCAATCCCGAGCGTTGATCAGGCGAAAAGCGCGCGCACTGTTTTGCTCAGAACGCCGCCAAACGCGAAGCCGGTTGCGACGATGGCGGCCATCTGTACCGCGGACAAACGTTGCCCACAGCCAAAAATCGACCGGGACCGACGTTCCGTCTCGATCTGCGGTGCGAACTTGTTAGGTGCGAAGTATAAAGTTGCGAGGCCACACAGGCCGATGACGGCATACGGAATGATCTCGATCCCGGCCGCGAGCGAGTCAGTGCGCGCACTAAAAAACAGGATCAACAGAATCGCGTAACCAACGGAAAAACAGGCGGTGAAGGACAGGCGATAGGCTTCGGTCATGTCTGAGCTCCAAATCTGAGGGTTCAGAGCTATAGTCGCGTCGACGACGCGATGATTACAAAAAATCTGAATGTGGCGTTAGACCACTCGCAGGGCCTATTCGATCACGTGCCATCGCGTCTGGCGGCCTGCGAGATAATCCACTTTCTCACCGTCAAAGCAGGCATCCTGTTCGAGCTTGATCTGCGCATATTGGCCGTCCCATTCGGGCACCCGGGCTTTGACATTGCCTTCAATCGCGTAGCACGTGTCGGCATAGACTGGCCAATCGCCGCGCACAGGGGTGTCGCCTTGATTGTCCCACATCCCGATGGTCGGACCCGGCGCATGACCAAAAAAGCCGAGCGGGTGGGTATAGGTCGAGCAGATCATGTCCGCCGCATCACATTGGTCCCGCGTTTGCGCGAGCACCTCATTGCCAGATCGGCCAAGCTCATAAGAGGATGTTAGAAAGTCCTGCCAACGGTTGCCTACCGCCATCGCCGCCTTCAAGCCATCCGGCACATCGGTTTCGCCAACGCGCAGAATATAGCCCATTTCCTGGGTATCGGTGCACAGTTTCAAATAGCAAATCCCGACATCTGTGTGGATAATGTCGCCGCGACGAATAATGCCTTCCTCGCCGCAAAAGGCCTGGTCGGCGTCGCAAGACATGCCGGGGCGTTGCACATTCACATAAGGGTTGAACCAGGGCGCCAGATTAAGATCCTCAAAGCGCTGACGCAGATACCAGGCAACATCATCGGTGGTCGTCACGCCCGGCGTGATGACTTGGGACGAAAAGCCCTCGCTGATCACCGCGCGCGCCAGGCCGACGACGTGGCCATAGGCTTCCATTTCCAAGTCGCTGCGGGTTTCAATCCAACGGATGACCAAATCTTCTGCGCTGACCAGGCGATCTGTAAGATGCTCAGGCAGAACTGAGGTAAGTTTTTGATGCAATCCGTGCGTCAGACCATCGGCCACGGGCCAATAGTCGGAAACATTTATGCCGATGCGCTGAGGATCTTTTTCCGCGATCAGGCTGGCCAGAGCGGCCCATTGCTCGTCGAGATCGCCGCCTTCCCAGGCTGCTTCATATGGTTCGCCCAGTGGGTATCGATTGACGGTGAGCATATCGAAGCCATCGGCATGGCGATGAAAGACCAGGATGGTCGTTCGCCGCGCCGCAAACGCGGGTTGCGGTACCAGTGTGAAATAGACCGGATCTTCAGCATATTCGCGATTGATCACGATCCACATGTCGAGATCGGTCTCGTCCATCAAGCGCGGGAGCAGGTTTTCCAAACGGTCGCGCGTCATGGCGTTCTCAGGCGCGATGCGGTCGCGAAACTCTAAAACAGCGCCGTCACCTGCAACTTCGCGGCCTTGATGAAACTGGTCATAGTCCGGTGCTGATTGAGCATGCGCGTTCAATAAAGCGGGCGCGACAAGCGCCAAGCAGGCAAAAAGGAACAGGATCAGGCGCGGCATGAGAGAAGGCTCCAGTTTGGCTATCCTCTCACACAATAGGGCGCGCGCAACGTGTTGCAATCAATGACTGATTTCTCGGCTCAACGCGCTGTTGGCTGAACGCGCGCGATGCCATAAGTGCCTTTCCAGATATGAACCAAAGCGAACTGACCGCTCGAATCCATTCCGGCGAAATAGTCGAAACTCTCTTGCACACGGCCGGCCTCGGTTTCGTTCATGGCGGCGTCCAGGCTTTCATAGATGACTGTGCCCTGAGGTAGGAGGGTAAATGTACCTGAAGCTTCTGAAGGATAGAACGCCATCATCGAATCACTGTCCTCATAACTGCCTTCGATGAGCGCATCTTCCAAGCGGCAATAGGATTGTAACAATTGGCACGCCACGATGGCAGAGGTTGTATAGGAGTCGCCATCGAAACGTCGCAGTTCATAAATCGGTACGCGATCAAGCGTGAAGCCGACGCCGAGTGCGAGGTCGCGCATCCCATTCTGGCTGGTCGGCAAGACCGTCAAGCTACCGCCCGTATTGCTAAAGATCTCTTTGTAGGCGCCGTCTGAATAGGTGATGAGTTGATGTTGGCAGCCTGCCGAGCCGCAAAAATCAGTATGTTCGACGCTGATAAAGAAGTCATCATAGCCGTCCCCATCAATGTCGTCATCAAGGAGAATGGAGAGCGAGTCGGTGGTGAACGGCATGCTGTATTCGCTCTCGTAGACGAATTCAGACAGTCTCGTATGAACAGCGTTCAAGACTAATTCTCGTTGTGTGGCAGCGTCTGGGATGGCAGTGCCGCGAACCGTTTCGCAGTCGCGCGCAAAGCAGAAATCGAGCGAAATATCGGAATAGATGGCCGGGCGCTGCAGATGAGAGATTTGACTGGCCAATGCGGCGGTTTCACTGCGCGCTTCGTCAAAGGCCCGCATCAGGGGTGTTTCGGCATTTTCCAGCTTCGGCAAAAGCGTGCGGGTGAATACCGAATAGGGAGACGGATCTTCCGGGTCGAGACGATCGAGGGCTTGCTGGCTCGCACCTGCCGCATAAACCACCAGTGTGCCCGGAATAGTCTGTTGCGGCACCAGGCCTTTGGTCACCGACTTGGTGCCAAGATCAAACGGATTGTCCCGGCAGGCATCGACAATTGCCAGAACGAGGCTCGGATCTTTGGCCCGGAACTTGTTAATGATGGCCTCGTTGAGGTCAAAGGTCAGGCGTTCCAGAACGACTTCGGTTGAGCGCAGCGGCGCATCACTCATCGCGACGAAATTGCGCGCGCCATCGGACCAACCATGTCCGGAAAAGACAAAGACGATCTCATCGCCAGTTTCAATCGTGGCCTCGAAGTCAGACAAGGCGACCAGGAAATCTGAAAAATTCGGATCGCGTAGCAGCGTCACTTCAAAGCCAAGTTCGTTCTCGAAGACATCGGCATAGCCTTCGGCGTCAGCGAGGGTTTTCGTCAGGTCGGTGAGTTCATCATAATTCTGGACCCCGACAATGAAAGCGCGCTTGGTCTGGGCATCGGCAGCAAAGCTGAGAGCCAGAGACAGAATGAAGGCAATGAAATAACGCAAACCGAACCTCCTGAAGGCCATGGTTAATGTGCCAGCAAAAAAATTGCCGTCAATCCAAGGCCTCAGTCACGAAAAAAGCCCCTCCGGCGTAGAGGGGCTTTTTCGTATCAGAATTCTGCGCGTGCTTAGGCTGGTACTTTGACGCGTGGCCCGGCTGCGTTCACGTCAGCATCGACATGTGCCTGATAGACTTTGAAATTCTCAACAAACATTTGTGCGAGTTTCTCCGCCTGGGCGTCATAAGCGGCTTTGTCGTCCCAGGTTTCGCGCGGGTTGAGGATGGTCGCATCAACGCCTTCAAGCGCGGTGGGGACCATGAAACCAAATGTCTCATCCTTGCGGAACTCAACCCGGTTCAGGCTGCCATCGAGTGCGGCATTGAGCAGGGCGCGGGTGGCTTTGATCGGCATCCGATGACCAACCCCATGCGCGCCGCCGGTCCAACCGGTTGAGACCAACCAGCAATTGACGTCATACTTGTCGATCAGCTGACCGAGCAGTTTGCCATATTCGCTTGGGTGGCGCGGCATGAAGGGGCCGCCAAAGCAGGTGGAAAAGGTTGCGGTTGGCTCAGTCACGCCTTTTTCGGTACCGGCCACCTTGGCAGTATAGCCAGACAAGAAGTGGTACATCGCCTGGGCTGGCGTCAACTTGGCGATCGGGGGCATCACGCCAAACGCATCGCAAGTCAGCATGATCAGGTTCTTCGGCTGGCCACAACGGCCGCTGAGCGACGCATTCTCAATCGCCGAGATCGGATAAGCCCCGCGCGAGTTTTCCGCCAGTGAATTGTCAAAAAAGTCGAGTTCGCGGGTCTCGGGGTCCATGACGACGTTTTCGAGCACGGTGCCCCACATGCTGGTTGTGGCGTAGATTTCCGGCTCATTTTCCGGCGACAGATTGATCATCTTGGCATAGCAGCCGCCTTCAAAATTGAAGAGGCCGTTCTCGGACCAGCCATGTTCGTCATCGCCAATCAGGGTGCGACTGGCATCGGCCGACAAGGTGGTTTTACCCGTCCCCGACAAGCCGAAGAAGATCGCAGCATCGTCATTGCCGCCATCATTGACCGAGCAATGCATCGGCATCACGCCTTTGGTCGGCAGGATGTAATTCAGGATGGTGAAGACGGATTTCTTGGTCTCGCCCGCATAGGACGTGCCACCGATCAGGACCAGTTTCTTGGCAAAATTCACGGCAATCACAGTGTCGGAGACCGTGCCATGCTTGGCCGGATCTGCCCGGAAGCTTGGGCTGTTTATGATCGTGAACTCGTGCGTGAAGTCCGCATATTCTTCGGAAGTTGGGATCCGCAACAGATGACGGATGAACAGGGAATGCCAGGCAAATTCATTGACGATCCGCACGGGCGCGCGATGGTCGAGATCAGCGCCACCGAAGAGCTGTTGGGTATATAGCGTTTTGCCCTTGAGGTGGGCCTGGAAGTCTTCCCAGAGCGCGTCAAAATGGGCCGGTGTCATGGACGCATTATTGTCCCACCAGACCGTGTTCTCAGTGGTGTCATCGCGGACGGTGAACTTGTCTTTCGCGGATCGCCCTGTGTGTTTGCCGGTTTTGACGAGGAGCGCTCCGCCTTTGGCGATTTCGGCTTCACCGCTACGCACGGCTTGCTCGTACAAGCGGACTTCATTCCAGTTCTTTCGAACTTCTCCTGCCTCAATACTGAGGTCAGCCAACTCTACATTCTGCTGAGACACGTTTCTCTTCCCCTGAATTAATTCGTGTGCGTAAATCAGAGCCAACCATGGAATCACCGTCAGTCCCGAAGTTGGCGAGTGAACTGCAAGGCTCCGGCCAAAGCCACCCCCGCGGCGAAGGTAAACGCTGTCAAAACTGTTAGTCAGCGCTGTCAAAATTAACGCTGTACAAGTTCTGGGCGAAATGCCCTGGGCGCACCCAATTAAAAGGCGAGTTTGTGTCCGCCGCGAATCAGAGCTCAGAGCTGACCGCGCTTGAGTTTTCTCACGACTTGCCGATTTGGGACAATGGCCTGCAACGCCTCCGCGCGAGCAGGGATAGGATCGCCAAATAGCTGCGCGGTGAGAATGTCTGCCGCCCACGGTGCCCAAGTAAAACCGCGAGAGCCGTACCCTCCGGCAATGAAAACCCCGGGCAGGGCATGGTCAGCGAACGCGACTTGCCAGCCTTGGCGTTCCAGGCCGTGTCGGTTGGCGATCAGGCTTGTTATGTTCGGCGCCGGTCCGATCAAAGGCAAGCGATCTGCGGTGGTGGCGCGCACGCCGGCTCGCGATTGCACATCAGCGCGCTTTGTTTCTTGCTGCCAATAGGGTGCGAGGGCGTCGAGCGCCTCGGTGTTTTCGGTGCGGGCGGCGTCGGATTTTTCAGGCGGGCCGCCATCATGGTTAGCAAAGGTCGCGCCCCAAAGGCGTAGCTGATCATTGGCGAGCGCATAATGCCCACAGGCCAGTGCGTTGGCGGGCGCTTGGATCTGACTTTCGAAAAATTCGACTTGCCCAAGCCGTGGCGTCAGGTCCAAGCCCTCTAACAAAGCTTCGATCTGCCATCCTGCAGCGAGTAGGATCGCATCAAATTGACCATCGCCAACGCGCCGCCCAGCTAAGTCGATCGAGGGCGATTGACCCCAGCGCACGTCTATTTGACTCAGCAAGGCGGGTAGCAAGTCTGCGGGCGAGAGGATCAAACTCCTTTTGTGCAACAGACCGCCGCCCTGAATCGCCTCCAATTGCTCGAGCCCGAGCGGCGGATCGGTGAGCACTTTCTGGAAGCGGTCCTGTTCCTGGGTGTTGCGAGGGCGTTGCACCGTCTCGCTCCATGAAGCTCCGGGCACCTCCGCATAAAAGGCCTGGGCGCTAAGATAGGCATCAATCAAAAGCCGGGCCTGCGCCGTGTCGCCGGCGTCGAGCCTTGGCATGACCAGGGCAAGAGGATTGCCGCTCGTGCCTTGTGCAGGACCTTCTGCGCTGTCGAACACCGTCACAAGTGCGCCTCGTTCGGTCAGGCGGCGGGCCAAACAGGCGCCCGCGATCCCGGCGCCGATAATAGCGACTTTCGGGGCTCGCGCGGGGGGCGCCGCGATGCATCCCTGGGCAGCTGGAAAGGTGGCTTCGAGGCGCTCACGTTTGCGGCCATGTCCGGGGCGCTTTTCAACGTCGAACCCGGCATCGGTGAGCCCGCGCCGGACCGCGCCAGCCACGGTGAAGGTCGCCGCTTTCGCGCCCGGGGCAGACCGTTCTGCGATCAGGGGCCAGAGCGCGGGATCCCACATCGCATCATTCTTAGCCGGGCTGAATCCATCGAGGAACCAGGCATCGGCGCGGAATTTGGATTGCGGCAAAGTCTCTTCGATCAACCCGACATGCAAAGTGAGGGTCAGTCGGTCTTCTGGCCAAACCAATTGGCGGACCCCTTTGGCGCGCGGCGGCCATGCCTTGATCAATCTGTCGGCAAGGTCCGAAAGCTCCGGCCAAGGCAAAAGGGCGCGCTCGACGTCTTCGGCGTCGAGCGGGTAGCCTTCAAAACTAACAAAATGAAGCCAGCCCGCACGATCCCGGTGCGCGCGCCAGATCTGCCAGGTCGCGAGGAAATTGAGGCCGGTGCCAAATCCAAGCTCGGCAATCGTGAAGGTGTCCGTCTCTTGCCAGCGATCGGGCAGGCCACACCCTGCCAGGAAAACAGCACGCGTTTCGGCCAGACCGTCCTCGACAGAATAGTAGACATCACCAACTCGCGGATCGACGGGCGTGCCATCTTCTTTCCAGGTCAATTCAGGGCGCGGCGGAAGTCTCATCGCGTTTGCCTTATCGAAGAAGCCCGGCGCTCGCCATCGGACATATTTGACCGCACCTTGAAGGGGTCGCCATTTATTGCTTCGATGCTGAAATAAGTGATTAGCCAAAGGGGTGGGGTATGAGCGTTCATTATTTAGAGATTGTCACCAAAGATACGGATCGAGAAATCGCCATACTTGAGAGAGCCAAAGGCGTGCGTTTTGGTGACCCGGTCCCAGCGCTCGGCGGCGCGCGGCTCGCCCACACTCCCGACGGTGGAACGATTGCCGTGCGTGCGCCTATGCATGATGCGGAAGAGGCGGCGACGCGCCCGTATTTCCTGACCGACACCATTGACGAAACGCTTGATGCAATGGTTGCGCTCGGGGCCGTCGTGGCCGTACCGCCAATGAAGATTGAAGGGCATGGCACGATTGCCGTCTACTTCGTCGACGGCCTTCAATACGGCCTCTGGCAGAACTGAACCCGTCTTAAGTTGAGCGCGCCTCGAGCGCCCGTTGTTCGTCAACCCAAGCAGGGTCCACATTCAATCGCTTGGTGATTTTGTCGTCGCCCGTGACCAGTCTCCAGAACGGACTGACCTCGGATACCGGTTTGCCGTCCTCAAGGGCTTCCAGAGCCGCCTCGGCAACCATTCGGACGAAGATCGACGTCGACATCGGGCAGGTGCCTGAACAGGCCTCTCGGGCGGCCAGATCATGGCGCATATCGGGGATTGTCTTGGTCTCGCCGTGCGGGATGTCCCGAACATAGGCATCGACCATGAGCGGTGTGGCCACCAGCATTGTGTCTCCAGCCTTGATGCCGCCCCAGCTCTTTTCCAGGACGACTTTCTTGATCTGTTTCTTTGCCGCGAGTTTTTCGCGCGCTGTCTTCCCGGCCATGATCTCCTCCTTCAGGTCACGATACGATATACCCATCTCCTGACAAATCCTGTCATGTGTCGCTTATCCATGCGCGAAGCAGATAATTGTATTTTCAATTCATTGAGTGGCCGGGACCATGTCAAAGCCCTATCTGCGATCACAAGAAACAGGAGGCTGCGATGTCAGAGATCTCTATCCAACGTGAAGACAGTCCGAATGGCGGTCGCTATGTCACCATCATCAATGGGGACGAGGCCGAGATGACCTATTCCCGGGCCGGAAAAACCCGGATCATTATTGATCATACGGGGGTTCCGGACTCCATGCGGGGCATGGGGGTTGGGAAGAAATTGGTTGAAGCGGCCGTCAAGGATGCCCGCGCGGAGGGCTTCAAGATCATTCCACTTTGCCCGTTCGCGAAGGCGACGCTCGAGAAACACACAGAGTGGCACGACGTGGTGCAATAAGAACCGCTTGCTTTTCTTGACTTTTTCCCTGACTTTTGCCGGTGAGGGAGAGAGTTATGAAAAACACCATTATCGCAGCCGTATCAGCTGTTGCGCTTGGCGCCTGCTGGGGCGCCCCGCCGCAAGAAAAGATCTTGGCTGACCTGTGCCAGGAGGTGTTTGTCGGCGATATTGAAATCGTGCCCGAATTTGCAGACGAATTTGGCGCTGACATACCAACCTTTTGTGCCTGCTATGCCGCAACGATCATGTCTCAACCGGACAAGGTTGACCTGCATCGAGACGTATCGCTGGCCATTGCCGAGGCGAGGAATGGCACGGCCCGGGGAACTGAAGAAGCCGCAGAGCATGTTGAAGAGCTCATTCGAAACGGCGAAATCGATACGTTTACCGAAGACCAGCTGATGGACGTTGGCAGCGACTATCAGAGGATTGGTCGGTCTCTAAGCAGAAACGATGGCGTGTGCCCGGTCTCGTCTTAGGCCTCAGCTTTATATTCGAACGGCTTGAGTTGCGCGACCACTTCCGGGATCGGCCGCATTGGGCGCCCGTCAGCATGAATCATCACGGCGGTAATGCGGCCTTCTGCGATGACCTCGTCGCCGCGTAGACAGGTCTGTTGAAAATACATGCGAACGCCTTTGACTCCGAGGCTGCGAGTGCGAATGGTCAAGAGGTCATCGACCCTGGCCGCCCGTTTATAGTCAACTTCAACATTGGTCAGCGTAAACGCTGCCGGGGTGTCGCGCGCCAGCAAGGTCTGATGACTGACCCCGGCGTCGCGCAAGAAGTCCGAGCGCCCGCGCTCGAAAAAGCGCAGATAGTTGGCGTGATAGACCATGCCAGTAAAATCAGTGTCTTCGTAATAGACCCGGATATTGAGCCAGTGCTGGCCGTGCGCATCAAACGGGGGGGGAAGGTCTGTCATGGCACCAAGCTAACGTCCCGTACGCGGCAGGCTAGTGCCGGAAGTGCCGCATCCCCGTCAGAACCATCGCGAGCCCGGCCTCATCCGCGGCTGCAATGACTTCGTCATCGCGGATTGACCCACCCGGCTGAATGATTGCGCTGGCACCCGCAGCGGCTGCCGCGAGCATACCATCCGGGAACGGGAAAAAGGCATCTGACGCGGCCACGCAACCCGCGGTCCGAACCGTATCGAAGCCTTCTTTTTCCTTCGCATCTTCCGCTTTCCGCGCAGCAATGCGAGCCGAATCGATCCGGCTCATCTGTCCGGCGCCGATGCCGACTGTGGCGCGGTCTTTGGCATAGACGATGGTGTTGGATTTGACATGCTTGGCCACGCGCCAGGCGAAGAGCAGGTCCTCCAACTGAGCATCAGTCGGGTCGATCTTGGTCACGACTTTCAAATCATCCTTGCTGATCCGACCGAAATCCCGGTCCTGGACCAGCAGCCCGCCGGCAACGGTTTTGACGAACGTCCCGGGCGAAGCCGGGTCAGGCAAACCATCGGTCAAAAGCAGGCGCAGATTCTTCTTTTTCTTGAACACGTCGATTGCCGCTTCATCGGCGCCCGGCGCGATCACCACTTCGGTGAAAATTGACGTGATTTCTTGAGCGGTGGCTTCATCCAGCGGGCGATTGAGCGCAACGATGCCGCCAAAGGCCGAGGTTGAGTCGCAGGCCAGAGCCTCGCGATAGGCCTCAATAATCGTGTCACCAAGAGCCACGCCGCAAGGATTGGCGTGCTTGATGATCGCCACGGCCGGGGTCTGATCGCCAAGCTCACCGATCAATTCATAAGCCGCATCCGTGTCATTGATATTGTTGTAGGACAGAGCCTTGCCCTGGACTTGTTTTGCCGTCGCAACACCAGGGCGGTTTTCACCGGTGACGTAAAAGGCGGCTTTCTGGTGCGGATTTTCACCATAGCGCAGTGCCTCATTGAGCTTGCCGCCAAAGCCGACCCAATCCGGGGCATTGTCTTCCAGCTGTTTTGCATACCAGCCCGAGATTGCTGCATCATAGGCGGCCGTACGGGCATAGGTCTTGGCCGCCAGCTTACGCGAGGTGTCGCGTGACACGCGTCCCCCCGTGCCCGCCATTTCGGCCAGGACCCGGTCGAGATCGCCGCCATCGGTACAAACAGACACGAAGTCGCCATTCTTGGCCGCGGCGCGCAACATGGCAGGGCCGCCAATATCGATATTCTCGATGCAGTCTTCAAAGCCAGCTCCAGACGCGACAGTGGATTCGAACGGGTAGAGGTTGATATAGACGAGGTCGATCGCCTCGATCCCGTGCTGATCCGCATCGGCTTGGTGGCTGGCATTATCTCGCAGATACAGCAGTCCGCCATGCACAGCCGGGTGCAGGGTTTTCACCCGGCCATCCATCATTTCCGGATAGCCAGTAAGATCAGCAACATCTTTGACCGCCAGGCCGGCGGCTTTCAGGGCCTTGGAGGTGCCCCCGGTGGAGATCAATTCTACGCCCATTCCGACCAGGGCTTGCGCCCGTTCAACCAGGCCCTCCTTGTCAGATACAGAGATCAGGGCACGGCGAATTTTGGTCGATTGGGTCATGAAGCGGCTTTCAGGCAATTGGGACTGATCACGCTGGCTCGCGTATCATGAGTCCCTTCGCGGTCAACTGGCCCGCATCACGTCAGCGTCCGAAACGGGTGGGGTGTAGGCCGGGACCAATTGTCCGAGCAAAACCAACGCTTCGTCTTGCTGGCGATCACCTGCGACGCTTAACAGCTTCTCAATCCGGGCGGAAAAGCCAACCGGCTCTTGTTTGCGGCTTCGAGGTGCCACCTTGTTTAGCCCACCAATTCCGGTCTCGATCAGGCGTTCATTTGCATAAGTCAGTTCCTCATGCAGTTTCTCGCCCGGACGAAGGCCGGTGGTTTTGATCTTGATGTCCTGATACGGCACCATCCCTTTCATCCGGATCATCGATTCGGCCAGTGTACGGATCCGGATCGGATCGCCCATGTCGAGGACGTAAAGGGAGGCTTCACCCGGGCTGCCATTATGCGCGGCACCTTGAAGGACCAAGGATGCAGCCTCTTCGACGGTCATGAAGTAACGCGAAACCTGATCGTCCGTCAGGGTGAGCGGTCCGCCGGCGGCGATCTGACGTTCAAACAAGGGGACAACGGAGCCTGAAGACCCGAGCACATTCCCGAACCGAACCATAGAGACGGCGAGGTGAGTGCCTTTGACCCGGTACGCCAAGGCCAGCTCTGCTAAGCGTTTGGTCGCGCCCATGACATTGTCCGGATCGACCGCTTTATCGGTCGAAATGAACACAAATCGTTCTAATCCGCATTCGATCGCAATATCAGCAGCGTTGATCGTGCCGCCAACATTGGTCAGGATCGCTTCACAAGAATTCAATTCCATCAAAGGAACATGTTTAAGCGCTGCGGCGTGGATCATGATGTCCGGCTGCGCGCTTAAAACCGCTTGTCTCAAGCGGTTTTTATCTCGGACATCGCCGATTTGAGCAGAGATATCGAGAGTGGGGTGCAACTCTCTTAAGGTCAGGTCGATTTCATAAAGATTGAACTCGGAAGCGTCGAACAGGGTGAGGTGTGCTGCCCCCAAATCTGCGCATTGCTTGACCAATTGAGATCCAATCGTCCCTCCCGCGCCAGTGACAAATATCCGTTTGCCTTCAAGCAGGGCTTTCAGCGGGGCCGTATCAAGCTTTCGGACCGGTCGAGCCAGTAAGTCTGCCGGGCGAACGCGCTGCAAATGCAGGCCTTCGCGATCGGCGCCAAGAGCCATAACCTCAGACCCATGCTGCGTGGCGGTTTCTAGCACGGCGTTCATTGTTTCACGCTCGCGCACCGTACCTGCAACCGCCACCCAGGGCGACGCATTGTATCGTACGCCCAAAAGATCCAGCATTTTGCCGAGCTCGTTCAGACCACCAAATACGGGAACGCCGCGGATCGCTCGTCCAGGCTCTGCGCCATCCGCTTCGATCAAGCCCAAGATGCGCACCGGTGCGCCACCCGAAGTCGCTTGAAGATCGCGTAACACGTCCGCCGCTTCATGGGCATTAGCAACAAGGATGGCAGGCGGCGCATCGGCCCGAATCCCGCGAAAAATCTGAAACGGACGACGCGTCGATCGTGACAAGGCGACCATTCGGCCGAGGAAAATAATGGTCACCCAGATTAGGAGCGCCAGCGCGAGGCTGGAGCGCGGAAATCCAACCAGCCGGTTCCAGACAAAGAGCAATGGCAAAAAGACCAATGCCGTTAATGCGACCGCCTGAATAATTCGTGATGCGTCTGGCCATCCGGAATGGCGCCAGACCTGGCGATGCACGCGCATCAGGAAAAACGAGATCGACGCAGCGACCGCAAAGGCGCCCGACGCGAATAGGGCCGCGACCCAGGCATCAGGTGGTGCGCCTTCAGTTGCTGACCATCTGATAAAAATTGCGATCAACATCGCGAAGAATGCCGCAGCGACATCAAATCCGAGTGTTAGCGCCATGGCGCGTTTTGCTTCGACCTCAGGCTTCATGCGCCTTCCACCTTCAAAAACGCCCAGCGAATGCAATTCGGTGGCGTTGATCCATCACTGTTTGGCAACGCCTTGCCGCTCAAAACAATCTGCTGACTTCGCTCGATGATACCGCGTCCCAAATAGATGGTCTCCTCGAGTTTTGCTTGCGCATGACTCGTTTTGAACCTCCACTTAGAGCCGAGATTACTTCGTAAGACAATAGAGTCCCCTGCCATCGATGCCTCGACCGTTGGATGAAGATGAAATCTTAAATCATAAACGATCGGGGCCTCATCTTCCGTCGCACCTGCGGATACTGGGCGCGCGAGCGAGTCTTCACCAGTTAAACGTTTGCCATCTCCTGACATGAACAGGCGTCGGCGATGCAGCAGTCCAAATTGCTGTTTATAGCCGCCATGCTGGGCATCGAGCCAAATCTCATCATCTTCTTCGAGGCGTTTTGCGGAGATGCCTTGTGGCCCCACCGGATAAAGCAGGCGCGTATCTTCGTTGGTTTTGAATCGAGACGAGTCTTCGTCGCCAAGAACCAAAGTCGAATGCGCACTCGTGTGGCGCACAGCGGCGCGAAACGCGATATCGATTTCAGGGCTGCAAGCGCACGAAGTCACGATCCGGGCCGGGCCGTCATGCAGTTCGAAGCCGAGCGCGCCCGCATGCGCCTTGTCACCGAAGGGCGGTTCCGGTGCGGCGCCAGCGTCGAGCACCAACACGGTGGCACCTTTCTGGAGCTTGTGAAATCCCGACTTTGGGGCCACCGAGAAACGGCGCGGTGGGGTCTCCATATGGGCAAGCACGGCTTCGACGGCTTCCGGCCAGCGTTCATCGCCGTCATGAAATGGCATCAGAGCATCATCGCCCGCCCGGAAGAAAGCGACCATGCCGCCAATTCGGGCGATCCAACGGTCCAAAAATTCCGGTACCTCCCGGTCGCTGCGCGATAGAAGGTCATGAATGGTGATCAGATCGGCTAGGCAACTGAGTGCCCGCGCGGGAGAGCGGCTAACATGCCCACCATCCGGGAAGAATTGTGCGGTACATTCGCTTTCAAGGCGCATCAGCGCATCATCGAGGCCTTTGCCGCGCCCGAGACACAGCGCATGTGCGACCGCTAATGTGGTGCCGCGCCACCGGGCCTTTGGTTCGAGTTCGGCGTCGACCAGAGCGAGCACATGTCTGGCTTGTCGTCCGAGCGCTTCTAGGCGCATCTCGCAGGCTTCGGGCAATCCGGTTTCAAACAGCGCCGCCCCGCAGCGCATCCAGTTCCAAACCCGGTCTCCTGCGCAACCCATGCGCCAGGAAAACCCGTCAAAACGGCCGAAATTCTCGATCCAGTCATCGACCAGGAAGCGCGCTCGATCTGCTCCGACATCGCCTTGTGTGAAGAGATCCGGAAGCCAGTCAAACCGGTGTAGACGATTGGCATAATGCCGAGACGGCATGGCCCCCGACCAGGGGGCTCCGCCATCCTCGAGTTCCAGTCTGTCCATGCCAATTCGCCAGACGCCGCGCATCAGCATTTCGCCGCGCAATTCGTCTGGTGGAATGATCTGGCGCATATGCAAGCCAAAGCCTTCAGGGGCATTGCCAGCAATCCGCAGCCGATGCACCGCGGAAACTTTTGCATCTTCGCCCGGGCGGCCCGCAAAACGCTCCCAAATCGCAGCGTCTTCAGCGTCGCTGCGTTTGGCTTTGAGCGGTTCGTCGGACATGGCTTCGCTCATGGCTTAAAGGCGATCCTAGATCGTCGCCCCGAGGCGCAGGTCTGAAATGTTTTTGGCATATTGATTTGGACCGCCGCGGAACACGGCGGAGCCTGCAACAATCGCTGTCACGCCCGCGGCAATGGCGCGCGGCGCCGTCTCAGGATTCAAGCCACCATCGACTTCGAGAATAATATCGCGGCCGCTCTCATCGATTTTCTGTCTCAGCACCTCAATCTTCCGCAATTGGCTTTCAATAAAGCTCTGCCCGCCAAAACCTGGATTTACCGACATGACGAGAATGAGATCGATATCATCAATGACCGGGTCGACGATTTCGGCGGGTGTGCCGGGATTAAGCGCTACGCCAGGCTTCATTCCAGCGGCGCGAATGGCTTGCAGGGTCCGGTGAAGGTGTGGTCCGGCTTCCGGGTGAACAGTCAGAAAATTCGCACCTGCCTTGGCAAAATCGTCTATGTAGGGATCGACAGGGGCAATCATCAGATGCACGTCAAACGGCTTGTCCGAATGCGGACGGAGTTTCTCGATGACCGGCGGCCCAAAGGTCAGGTTCGGCACAAAATGACCATCCATGACGTCGACATGGATCATGTCGGCCCCGGCTTCATCGATTCGGCGAATTTCTGCGCCGAGTTCTGCGAAATCCGCCGATAGAATCGACGGTGAAATCAACACCTCACTCATGCTGCACGCCTAAAACGGAACCGCCGCCAGCACAAGGCTGACGGCGGTGATCAGATTACGGATTTAACAGTCCGTGATTAATATCCGGGCGCATATTGCACCGGCACCACATAGGCCCCGTCTTCACGGAACTCGACGTTCACGCGCTGACCAGGCTGGATATTGGTATCCGCTGGCTGAACGAAGGCTTTGACGTTGCCATCATTAAACTCGACGGTGACAGCGATCCCTTGTTTGGTGCCCGCTGCGGTGCCGATCATATTGCCAGCAATCCCGCCGAGGACGGCGCCGCCAATGGCACCAGCCGTTTGCGCTTTGTCGCCGCCACCGAGTTCAGAGCCAGCAAGCCCACCCAGGACAGCACCGGTCGCGGTGCCGATGATTGAGCGATCCGGTTTGATGGTTACGGCGCGGACATTGGTCACGATGCCAGGTTTGACCGTCATGGCGTAGCCGACAGAGCCTGAGCTCACAGTGTTCGCGCCGGAAGTGCTTTGGCAACCTGCGACAGCCAGGGTCATGGCGGCGAATGCGCCAGCGATGAGTTTTTTCGGTGCCTGAACGGCGGAAATTTGAGTCGTCATTGAGTGTGCTCCTTATGCACGGGATAAGACTGTGCCCAGTTTGAGCGACGGCAGGTGAACTCCTTATGAACCTGAAGAGGCATGTTTAGGGCAAAACCGCCTGATTTTATGACATTTGTGTTAGAAATCGCGTTTTAGGCGAGCAATGTAAAAAGCATCATGCCCGAATTCACCATTTGGAAGGGTTAACACATCCCCAAGGGCATTGATCGTGCTTTCAAACCCTTGGACTTCCTCAGGTTTTATTGGCTGTCGCGACACCGGTATCTCAGCGAGAACGTGGCTGACAATGTCCACGCCTTCATTTGGTAGGGGCGAGCAGACGCAATAGACCAGGGCGCCACCGGGCTTCAGCATCTCAAGGCTGGCGCGAAGCAGGCGCTCCTGAATATCGGGAAAGCGCGCCACATCGGCGGCGGACTTGATCCACGCCCCTTCAGGATGACGGCGAAGCGTTCCAAGCGCAGAGCAGGGCGCATCCAAAAGGATCTTGTCGACCGGTACTGGCGGTCGCCACTCTACCGCATCTGCAAGGACGGTTTCGACCTTGCCATGAAACCCGGTGCGCCAGAGATTCTGCTTCAACCGTTTAAGCCGCGGCTTGGAGCGGTCGATCGCGGTCACGGCCGCTCCGGTCGCGGCTAGCTGCATCGTCTTACCGCCTGGCGCCGCGCAAATGTCGAGCACCGTTTCCTCGGCTTTTGCCGCCAACAATCGCGCAGGCAGGGTGGCGGCAATATCCTGCACCCACCAATCGCCCGTCTCATAGCCCGCTAA
Source organism: Hyphomonadaceae bacterium (assembly GCA_024743315.1). Classification (GTDB taxonomy): domain Bacteria; phylum Pseudomonadota; class Alphaproteobacteria; order Caulobacterales; family Hyphomonadaceae; genus Henriciella. Next base: position 14,150 of record JANSWU010000001.1, on the reverse strand, counting down.
GGCCTCGATTTGGGTGGATGACACTTGCACAGAGTGGCCTGCAATGACCTCGCCTTCAACCGCGCGCGCCAGGGCTTCCGCGTCGCCGTTTTTGGGCGTCAGATAGGTGGCGGGCGTTTCGGTTTGCGCTAATGCCAGACTTGCCGCAGCTTTCGCGCCAAGACCTTGCGCGGTGATCGTTCGCAACCATGTCGGCCAATTGGCTTCGATCGGGGCGGCGTCAAAGGCTTTGCGATTGGCGACAACTTTGCGCAGGACCGCGTTTAAAAACCCCGTGGCGCGTTGGGCGCGCGGCCAGATTTTGGCAGCGGCGACGGTCTCCCCGACGACGGCGTGATCGGGGGTGTCCAGAAGCCAGGCTTGAGCTGCGCCAATTCTTAGCAGCGCCCGCGATGGCGGGGTGGCTGTTTCAAGCGGGCGATCCAGGAACGGCGCCAGTCCGAGGTCGATCCGGCCGAGATGCCGCAAAGCAGCGCTGGCCATGGCCCGCGCGAACCCGCGATCCGGACCGCTCAGCGCGTCAAAGCTTTGGGTTGAGGCCAGTGCCTCATCCAGTGTTCGCCGCTCTTCCAGGACGGTCATCAACAGCTCGGCTGCCGCGAGACGTGCTTTGGCGCCGCTCATTCGATGAAATCTCTCAGGTTTAACAAGCGTAGTTTATCCCCACGGACCGGCGGCGCGTCGCGGTTGGGCAGCATCGGACTGAACGCCCATTTCTGCGGCCAGGCGCTGTAGCGCTTCAATCCGGTTTTGCGTCGCGGGATGGGTCGAGAACAGGTTATCGCCACGACGACCGGCAAGGGGGTTCATAATGTACATATGCGCCATGGCGGGGTTTGCTTCGGCGCGGCGATTAATCGTGGCGCGCGCGCCGCGATCAATCTTGGCGAGAGCCGAGGCGAGCCAGAGTGGATTGCCACAGATTTCGGCACCGCGTTTGTCAGCCTCGTATTCGCGCGATCGGCTGATCGCCATTTGAACAAGCGCCGCGGCCATGGGCGCGAAGATCATCACGGCGAGGCCGGTGAGCATGCCACCGCGCTCCCGATTGGTGAAAAACAGGGCGAAATTAGCGAGCATGCCGATGGCACCAGCAATGGTTGCAGTCACCGTCATGGTCAGCGTGTCGCGGTTTTGCACGTGCGCCAGCTCGTGGGCCATCACGCCTGCGGTTTCTTCACGTGAGAGTATGCTGAGCAAACCAGTGGTGGCAGCGACGGCCGCATTGTGCGGATCGCGCCCTGTCGCAAAGGCGTTCGGTTGCTGGGTATCAATGATGTAAATCTTCGGCTCGGGCATGCCTGCCGATTTGGCCAGGGCTTTGGTATCCTGGACGAAGGTGCGGATGACCGGGCTGGGATCGCGATCATCGACCTCCCTTGCGCCTTGCATGCGCAGGACAATCTTGTCGGCATTCCAGTAGGAAAACAGATTCAAGCCGCCCGCAATGACGAAGGCAATTCCCATACCCATGGGACCGCCAACCAAGTATCCGACGGCCATAAACAGGGCCGTCATTGCGGCGAGTAGCATGAACGTCTTTGCAGTGCCCATATTGGCGTTGCTCCTTGCACCTGACAGTTGAAGACATACGTCTTTGACGCAGAAGATATATGTATTGGTTAACAGATCCGGGAGTCTTGTTCATGTCAGATGAAAAAAACGTCACGAATAAATCTCTGACACCGGCAGCGCAGCGCGCCTTGGCGGAAGCCGAACAACGCCGTGCGGCCCAGGAAGCCAAAGAGCAAGAATTGGAAGCCCAGAGAAGCGCTGAAAAGGGTGGTCCCAAAGAAGAACGCGTGCGCTATGGCGATTGGGAAAAAGCGGGTCGAGCCGTCGATTTTTAGTCGACTGACCCCAATAACTTCAAATTAATCAAGGTGTTATCGTCCGAGCCGCGCACGTGCTTGACTCAAGTGCTCATATGTAATTAGGTAATTACATGATTACTAATGACGATATGGACTTGGTCTTTCACGCATTGGCGCATCAAACCCGCCGGCGGATTCTCGATCTCGTGCGGGACAAACCCGGTCAAAGCGTTGGCGAATTGGCCAAGGCGTTTGATGTCAGCCGCATCGCGATCATGAACCATTTAAAAGTCCTCGAGGAGGCGAGCCTGCTGGTCAGCCAAAAGGATGGTCGCTCGCGTCGTCTCTATCTCAATGCGATGCCAATCCAGGCGATCCATGAGCGCTGGATCGATGGATTCAGCGCCTATTGGGCAGACCGCCTGAGTTTCATCAAACAAGCGGCTGAGCATGTCGCCAGAACCAATACAGTTCCAAAGGAGGATGGGGAGCATGACTGAAACACCAAAATACGCGAAGAAATCCGTGCACCGCACGTATATTGAGGCCCCGATCGAGACGGTCTGGTCGATCCTGGTCGCGACGGATAAACCACTTCCCTTCTTCTTCGGTGCCATTTGCGACACCGCAGACGGGTTGAAGCCTGGCGTGCGTATGCGCATGGTCCATCCCAATCGCAAGATCGCGATGGTGGTCGGCGAAGTGCTCGCCTTCGAGCCACCTTATCGCTACAGCCACACGTTCAAGATGACCAATCTCAAGGATGATCCGTGCCAGGTCACTTATGAATTGCGCGAGAAGGATGGCGGGACGCAGTTTGATCTGATCATCGAAGGCGCCATTGAGGGCAGCGATCTGCACAAGCAGATGATCGGCGCTCAGGACTTCATTGCCAAGAACCTCAAATCCCTGGCGGAAAAGGGAAAGCCGGCCTTTAGCGGAACCATGGTGACGGTGATGTCGCCAATCGTCGCCATGATGTCTAAGAAAGAACAACGGATCGAAAACTGGCCATTAGAGCCGGGATCCGAAAACCTGACATTGGTAAAGGAGGGATAGTCATGGCGAAATCACCGGAAGAGCTGGCGCAGACCATGATCGACAATATGCCGGATAAAACCGGTAAGGCACTGGGGGACTGGCAGACGATCGTTGCGGCAAGCGGTGCGGTCAAGCATGGCGAGATCATGAAATTGCTCAAGGGCGAGCATGGCGTCAGTCACGGCTTTGCCAATCTGATCGCACAGAAATGTATTGGGAATCTTGATGTCAGTGACGAAGACCTTGTCACTAATCAATATCAGGGCAAAGAGGGATTAAAGCCGATCCATGATGCGATCGTCTCACATGTAAAAGGGTTTGGAACCGAGCTCGAAATCGCCCCCAAAAAGACCAGTGTCAGCCTGCGCCGGAAAAAGCAATTTGCGCTTATTCAACCAAGCACCAAAACCCGCATCGATCTTGGCCTCAATCTCAAAGGGGTCGAGCCGCAAGGGCGATTGGAAGCGATGACGGGCATGTGCACGCACAAGATCAGACTGACCAGCCTGGATGAATTCGACGCCGAGACCAAAGACTGGCTCAAGCAAGCTTTTGAACGCGCCGGTTAGTTGGCCGACTGGTTCCGCCGGTTGGGATTGCGCTCGCCTTGGCGCGGGCGCGAGATCTCTTCGAATCGATCGCGCCGATCGTCTCTTTTCGACTGGGGGGCCTTCAGGTCCGCAACCAGAATGTCGCCACTGGATTCATCGGCATAATCAAGGCCGAGATTGCTGATCACCAGGGTGAACTCGTCCAAATCAACCCGCCGATCGAGATTGGGATCAAACCGGAAGGGGTTGGCGAGACTGTCATCGCGGGTTGGCAGGCTGGCGGCCCAGTCTTGCTGCTCCAGGGCGGTCAGATAGCCATCCGCATTGCTGTCCGCACTGCGAAATGCGATCGGAATGCCGGCGTCAATTTCGCCCGCACTAATCCGTCCATCTTCATCCTGATCGAAGGTCAGGAGCAGTCCGGCACCTGGCTTCAACCGGTCGGCTTTTGCCCGTTCGCGCAGGGCAGGGTTTCGCACTTCGCCCTGACCCGGCAACAGAACGAGTTCATCATCCTCGACTTGTGCCTGGGCAGAAAAGCAAAAGCTCAGAGTAGCCAGTCCGGCAAGGGCGAGCATTCGAATCATGTGGGAGCTCCACTCTACGTTGTTCCGACATATAACGCGGTGTGACATGAACACCACATGACGTTTCTGTCAGAGCTATGGAAATTTTGTGGCGCGTCACGCCTGGCTTGGCAAGGATTGAACTTTTTCAGAATTCGAAACGAGGCTTGCCAGCCCGCGTCAAAACGATGACACTGGCGTCACAAAATCGGCAGACGGGGAGGAATGTCATGCTGAAACGGGCCATGATAAGCGCAATGGGGCTAACGCTCCTGACAGCTTGTGGATCTGGGAATGAAACCGATACACCCGCACCTATAGACGCTGCGCAGACGCCAGATGTGCTGGATGCCACCGCCTTGCAGGCTTTGCTCATTGAAGTTGAAGAAGGCGGCATTGTTGAGCTGCCCGAGGGCACGATTGAACTCGTAGATGGCCTGTCGCTTGACGTGAATGGCGTCACCATCCGGGGCGCCGGTCAGGACAAGACAATTCTCGACTTTTCCGGGCAGCAAGGCGCGGGCGAGGGCCTGCTCATCACCTCCGATGACGTGATTGTTGAAGGGTTTACGATGCGCGACACCAAAGGTGACGGTATCAAATCAAAAGGCGCTGATCGGATCATTTACCGCGACCTGACGGTCGAATGGTCCGGCGGGCCGGATGAAAATAATGGCGCGTATGGCGTCTACCCGGTGGAGAGCACCGACATCCTGGTCGAGCGGGTGACTGTGCGCGCGGCGTCTGATGCGGGCATCTATGTTGGTCAGTCCGACAATATTATCGTTCGAGACAATGTTGCCGAGTATAATGTCGCCGGGATCGAGATCGAAAACTCCACCCGCGCTGACGTCTATAATAATGTCGTAACGAAAAATGCCGGCGGGCTTCTGGTCTTTGATTTGCCCGACCTGCCGAAAGTCGGCGGCAATTCCACCCGACTCTTCAACAATCGGATCTTTGACAACAATACCCGCAATTTTGCCCCGCCAGGAAACATCGTCGCGAGCGTCCCGTCCGGCACCGGGATCATCGTCCAGGCCAATGACAAGGTCGAAATATTCGGCAATGAGCTGACCGACAATCGCACGGCGCACGTCTTGCTGGTCGCCTATTCGCCGGAATTTGAAGACGAGCGTTACAATCCGCTTGTGCGCAATGTCCTGATCACAGGCAACACGTATGAGAATGGCGGGTATGAGCCGCAGGGCGATCTGCAAATGCTCGCCATGCTAATGGGCGGGAGCCTGCCCGATATTGTCGCGGATGGTGTGGATCGCTGGCATGACAAAGATCCAGTCGACCTAAATCTCGTGATCGATGAGCCGGAATCTGTCAGCTATGTCAGTCTCGGGCTTGGGGCCTATCCGCTCGACCCCAGCAATCTGTCGCCGAGCGATGAGCGCCCGAATGGCACGCCAGGAGAGCGTTTACAGGCGGTGACGCTCTCGCACAGCGAATGAAGCGGATCCTTATCGGCGCGCTCACCGTGGTCCTTGCCGCGTGTGGCCGCGCGCCTTTGCCTGATCTCGAAACCATTCTAGCCGACAAGCCTGCACCGGCCCTGTCGGATTATGGATTGTTTATGGACCCCACCGGGCGCGTGCCCGTGGATGGCGTGCTTAAATATGACCTGATCAATCCGCTGTTTTCCGATCACACGGACAAACATCGCTATGCTTATGTGCCGGCGGGCACGCGGGTCGGGTATACCGAGTCTGATGTCCTGGCGTTTCCAGTTGGTTCGGTTTTGGTGAAAACCTTCGCTTATGGCGATCGCTATCTTGAGACCCGGCTCTTGATCCACAAAGCAGATGGCTGGGAAGCTCTACCTTATGTTTGGAACACAGAGCAGACCGAAGCGATCTATGCCCCGGTTGGCAAGCGGATCGAAATCGCGGCCGGGCTCGCGGCGAAGGATGCGCCCGGTTTTACCTATGCGGTCCCGAACAAGAACCAGTGCAAGACCTGCCACCAAAATGGCGACGCGGTTAGCCCGATCGGGCCGAAAGTGCGCAATCTCAATCACCCCGGACCGCAGGGCGTGAACCAGATTGCTGATTGGGCTGAGCGTGGGTGGCTGAGCGATGTGCCTGTCGCACCGCCTAGAATGGCACAGGCGTTTGACCCGAACGCATCGCTGACCGAGCAAGCGCGCGCCTATCTCGATATCAATTGTGCGCATTGTCATAAGGCAAGCGGCTCGGCCTCGAATTCCGGGCTCTGGCTCGATTGGGAAATCGAGGACGCGGTGAAGTTGGGAGTCGGTAAACATCCGACAGCTGCCGGTCGAGGCTCAGGCAGTGCTCTCGTCGTGATCGAGCCGGGTGACCCAGAGCAGTCTATTCTGGCTTATCGTATGGCCTCGGCTGAAGCAGGTGTGGCAATGCCTGAACTCGGCCGGGCGCTGATCCATGACGAGGGGGTCGCCTTGATCGAGGCCTGGATCAGAGAGATGGATTCTGACCGCTGACGCCTTGTGTGACGCTTACCACTTGACCACGCTGTCGAGTCCGGTTCGACAGGGACACTCACGCGTTGAGTATCGTTTATGAACCTTATGGCCGCAAACGTGTCGCGGCTCGATCCCACGGAGGAATATTATGGGTAAGCGAGACGATTTGATCGCCAAGTATGCGAAAGATCTCGAAGAAAAGTGCGATGTGAAGCCAGACATGAAATTGCTCACGGCTGTCACAATCGCATGTGGCCCTTCCATCTACAATAATGACTCTTCAACCGTTTCTGCGACGCAGAAAAAAGAGTTGGAGACGGTCAAGAAAAGTTTCCTGATCAAGAAGCTTGGCCTGAAAGACACGCCAAAGCTTGATGAAGGTATTGATGCCGTGATGGAAACCTATGGCCGTTCAGTCCGTAAGAAGTACCGGGCTGTCGTCTACTACCTTCTGGTCAAGCATTTCCGCAAAGCGAGTATGTTCAAATAAGCGGACCGCTTGCACATCATGATCAAAAGGCTGGAGCGTCGCTTCAGCCTTTTTTTTGGGGATTTCCGGCAGATATGGCGAAACCTTAACCAAGTCCGGCAGATTGTTAACTCGGACTTAACGCTCAGCTAGCATTCGGTTAACGCTTATAAGTGTGCGCCCACGAGTGATTCGTTTGGCGAGAATGGAGTTCGGCATGCAGATTACCGCTGACCAGATCCCGCTAATTATTGCTGTTGGCGCCTTGGCGCTCGGCCTCGCCTTTATTCTCTGGGCCCTGCGCACCTCGGATGGCGCTCGCGGCGCCGCCAAACGCTACAAAGACAAAGCCAATGAAGCTGAATCTTCGCTGGCCGAGATCAAGTCTGTACTTGGTGCGCACCCCGGCGTGATCCTGGTTTGGCAGGGCGAAGACATTGATGTCGACGCCGATGATATTACCCCGCCCGACATTCACGGCTCGCCAGTCGCTTTGGCCAGCTTGTTGCGCTTTACCGATGATGCGGTTGCGATCGATCCCGCAGTGCGGATCATTGAAGGCCTTGCCGATCTCGAAGCGCGCGATGCCAGCGGCATTGATACGACCCTGCGCATTCGCCTGCGCGAGCTTGCCGAAGAAGGCCAGCCTTTCTCACTCACCATTATCGGTCAAAACGGGCGGTTCCTCGAAGCGGATGGTCGCACGGCGGGCGCCCGCGTAGTGGTCTGGGTGACCGACTCTACGATTAAGGGCCTGGAAGAAAGCTCGGCGCGCGGTCGCCTCGAAGAAGCGCGGCAGGTGATCGCCCGCGATCCAACGGCCTTCCTGGATATGCTTGGCAAAGCGCCGTTCCCAGCCTGGCGCATCTCGGGCGTCGGACGCCTGCAATGGGCCAACCCGGCTTATGTTGACGTTGTTGATGGCGACAATCTTGATCGCGTGCTCGAGCGCCAGGTCATGCTGGATGAGAAAGCGGTTGAGCAGGTTCGCAAGACACTGACCGAAGGCAAGGAAATCGATGAGACTCGGCACATCGCCATCAAGGGCGAGCGCCGGGCCATGCGCGTCCTGTCTTTCCCGCTGTCGGGCGGGGTCGGCGCCATGGCGTTCGATGTCACGGAACAAGAGCGCGCCCGCGATGAGCTGGACAAACATGTCCGCGCCCACGACGAAACGCTGAACCATGTTGCCGACGCGGTGGCGATCTTTAGCGGCGAGCGCAAACTGACCTTCCACAATCGCGCCTTTGCGAAAATGTGGGATATGGATGAAGGCTTCCTGCTCGACATGCCGAGCCATGGGCAATTGCTCGACCGGTTGCGCGAACGCCGCAAGCTGCCGGCGCAATCTGAATATGCAAAATGGCGCGCCGAAGAATTGTCTTACTATCTCGATATTAGCGGCATCGAAGAAGACGAGTGGCACCTACCGGACAATCGCACCCTGAAAGTGACGCGCCAGCGCCATCCTATGGGCGGATTGTTGATCCTGTTTAAAGACATTACCAGCGAACTGGATCTGCGAACCAAATATAACGCCATGATCAAGACCCAAGGCAAAACCCTCGACAGCTTGCATGAAGCCGTCGTTGTGTTTGGCACGGATGGGCGCTTGAAACTCTGGAACAGCGCGTTTGCAGAACTCTGGGGCGTCGAAGAAGACCTGCTCAAAGACGAGCCGGACTATGATGACATTGCCGATTTCTGTGTGCCGCTCTTCCATGATCGCGACACCTGGACAGCGATCAAGGGCCACATCACCGATCCCGGCGCGCGCCAGGAAACCACGGGCGAGATGAAACGCTCGGATGGCTCGATCCTGACTTATGTCACCAAGCCGCTGCCAGACGGCAACACACTGATCGCCTTTGCTGATGTCTCAGCGCAGCGCTCAGTGGAGACCGCCTTGCGGGATCGCGCGGAGGCGTTCGAAACGGCGGACCGTTTGAAGACCGAATTCGTCAAGAATGTTTCCTACCAGCTGCGTTCGCCATTGCAGACCATTCTCGGCTATGGCGAGTTCCTGCAAATGGAGCGGATTGGTGACCTCAATGATGCGCAACGCGACAAGGTCGACGCAATTTGTGAAGCGTCCAATCATTTGAATGATCTGATCGGCAACATTCTCGATCTCGCCATGATTGAAGCCGGACGCATGGATCTCGATATCTCCAAGATCGATCTCAAGACTCTGATTGATGAAGCGGTCTCAATCGGCATCACCAATGCGGCCGACACGGAGGTCGAGGTGATCGCAAATATCGACGACTCCCTTGGCAGCATCGAAGCCGACGAGAAGCGGATCCGCCAGGTCCTGTTCAACCTGGTCTCGAACGCGCTTCGCTTCACGGACCCAGGCGGCCAAGTCACGATTTCAGCCGAGCGGATGGGCGACACGGCCAAGCTGACGGTGAAAGATAATGGGCGCGGCATCCCAGCCGAGGACCAGGCCTCCAGCTTTGACAGTTTTACCTCAAGCGATCGCCGCGGCGCCGGTCTCGGGCTTTCATTGGTCAAGCATTTTGTGCAATTGCATGGCGGCAATGTCGGGATCAAATCGCAGCCCGGAGGCGGTACTGAAGTGGTCTGCTGGATCCCGGTTGAAGCGACCCCGAAGGGCGGGTCCAACGAACCTGAAAAGCTCGCGGCATAATCCGGCAAATTCAACTGTCAGGCGCAAGCGCTTGTCACTGCTCCCTTGAACCGGCACTTTGAAGCCACCGGGCCGCGAAGGTCTGGCAAACACAAAGGGAGGCCATCATGGCTGTTGCACGCGTAACGGAAATTATTGCGGGCTCGAAAAAGAGCTTTCAGGATGCGGTCGAAAAGGGGATTGCCCGCGCCAATAAGACCCTCAAGAATGTCGAAGGGGCGTGGGTCAAGGACCAATCCATCGTACTCGATAAGGGCGAGATCAAGGAATATCGAGTGGTGATGAAAGTGACCTTCATCCTAAAATAGATCTCTTATTCGAATCTGGAATTATAAAACCCCGCCTCGCTGGGAGACGGGGTTTTTCTTTGTCGCAAGCTCGCCGGTTATTTAATCGCCATTGGATTGGTAAGTCGCTGAATTGCCCACCGCGGTCGCTGCCCCAAAGACGCTGCCGGATTGACCAACCGTCGCGCTGCCCCGCGCGATGACCGATCCGGCATTGTATTGCGTGGTCTGGCCATAAAGAGAGGCATCGCCGCAAATATTGCACAGCGTCGCAGTCGCCGCATTGCCGATCGCTGTTGAGGTCACGATCCCGGCGCCGTCCGAGGACGACGATCCGCTCAAATTGGCGTCACTATAGACGGTGCCATAATTGTTCTGGATCGCATAAAGCCCAGTATCTGAACCAAGATTTGAAGTCGAGGCTGTGTTACCGACGCCATAAGCGGTCGACGTCGCATAGCCCGAGAACTCCTCGATGGTCACATAGGATTGCGCATCGACATCTGCGTCATTGCCCTGAAAGACTTCCGAGCCCTCGCGGCCAAGCGTGGCATAGCCCCATTCATTATTCTGGCTCGCAGAATTGCCAAACGCTGTGGTCGCAGCGAGCACATTGTGGCCGAAACCCATATAGACATCGCTTGATGCTGCCACGGTTTCGCCCGCCTGCGTGGTCTGAACCGCGCCATTAATATTGGTGCTGGTTGAGCCGGTCGACGACATCGCATTTCCGCCCGCCGAAGTCACAAAGCTCGCCGAATGGCCGTCACAGCACATGTCGACATCGGTTGTGGCTTGTACCGAGCCATTGCTTTCCTGAATCTGGAACGCGCCATTGGTGCCATATTCATCGGTTGGCACGGAGACATTGGCGATTGCGGTGGTGGCGGACGCCACTGTGCCCGCATTGTCCATATCAATCCGTGTGTCGGCAGAAACATCGCCATTCGCGACCTGATCAGCGCGATAATAATTGCTGCCCGACCAGGTTCCGCCTGTCGTCGAGTTGCCATAGGCCGTCGTTGTGGCCACCGCGAGGCCAGCCGATCCGCCGATGAGTTCATTTGTTGCGGCGACATTGCCATCGAGTTGTTGCTGCACATCGAGGTCGATGCTGCCATTCGTGATCAGGCCGGCAGCGGCATTGCCCACGGCGGTCGATGTCGAGGTCGCTTCCCAGGCATAGTCCGGAATTTCCACACGCATATTGGACCAGACATCGTTCAGCTGAACCTGATCGATCTCGACATTCGATTGATCCTCCTGCGCCATCGAGGCGCCGGAAAGGGCGTCCACAATGGCAAGTGCGGCCATGGAGCTGACCAGGATCTTGATTGTTTGAGCCATCGCGGTTTCTCCGTGAAGGGACGAGCGGATCATGACGTGGCTTCTTCGGTCTCTTGATCGAGCTCCGCGTCATAGCCGCTGTCACGTTTCTCGTGCCACTTATTCGCCGAAGCGCGTGAGCCGCCATTATAGTCCTGGATCTGGGCCCGGAATGGGCTGTAATCGCCGGTGACGCTATTGGTCGAGATAGCGCCGCGCGTGAGCGCACAGACGTCTGCGTTCGGGGCACCGTACAAATTAGCCATCATCTCAAGCGCCGCGCGTTCGATGACAGACCGGACGGCCAGTTGGATGGGCTCCTGCGCGCGCGTACCTGCGCCGATATCGAAGACATTGCCGTTGGCAAAGTCAAAGATGCCGAAGGACAATTCGCGGCCAATAATCTGCTTCTGATAAGAGATCACGTCGAACACTTCGAGCGTGTCGGTTTTGACCAGGCGCAGGTCGAGGCCAACATTGATGACGAACAATTTGCCGCCCAGCGTGCCTTTTGGATCTTCGACATTGGTGGCACCGACGAAAGCTTCGCCGCCGACCGAGCGGATATTGTAATTCAGCTCAGTGATGCCGCCGACAAGATAAAAGTCAGAGCCAGGTATCGAGCCGGCATGAATTTTATCGAACTGACCGGGCGCATCGCCGATCAGCTTGTTGTTCTTATATTTGAGGTCGAGTTCCGCCACTGAAGTGTCAAACCGCTCGACCAGGAAGGCGCCAGCTTTAGCGAGGGCGGACATCGCCATCAGTGAGCCGCCTTGTGTCACCCGGCGACCACCTTCAATATCGGCTTTACCAGTATAATCGAGGATGCGGCCGACAGCGATGCGCGGCGCGCGAACGCCAGATTGGCGGGCATAATGCCCCATGCAGACCAAGCCTTCTGAGTAGGGCGTTGGGTTGGCCGTGACCGGCGAACCACCGATCGGTTGCGTATAGTTCCCGCCCGGTCCGGCAACGGGCGAAATGCATCCGGTCAGAACCAGGGCAGAAGCCAAGGCCGCGGCAGGCGCTTTGGCGCTGGCGAGGGGCAAGAAATCGATGAGATTGATCATTCTAGGTCTAGCTCCCCGTTAAGCACGACGGTCTGGTCGCCATTATTGATCTGGGTTGAGTCAATGATGATCGTATTGTTCGATCCATTGGTGATGACGTTGAGCTGGTTGCCGACAGCGGTGCCGGAGCCAATCATGCCCGCGGCGCCATCGGTTTGCCCCCAACCGGTATACAGACCAGTGCCGAGCCCGGAGCCACCTTCCAGCAGGCCGTTGATAATGACACGATTGCCAAGGCGATCTCGTGTTTGGCCTGAAAAAGGCCGGCTCTCCTGACCGTAGCTATATCCATAAGGACGTTCGAATTCCGAAACCGATGAGGCTTCTTGAGCACTCGCCGGCATCGCGGCTGTAATAAGCGAGCCTGCAGCCAGCATTGCTAGGCCCCCGATGCAGACTGTTTTGGTGTGTTTGGGCGCTTTCATAAGAGCGGTCTCTCCGACAATTGAGGATGTCGAAGGAATTGCAACGCACGTGCCAGTTCAGGTGTATTCTGACGTCGGTTTCGCGCCTGAGGAGAAGTTGGTTTTTCTTGATTTCGCCCAAATTGGGCCGAATCCCGGGCATCCTGTTCCAAGTTGAAACAGACTTGGCAGATTTTCCGCAAATCGCCAAAGCTGTGCTATAGTCTTTTAAAATATATAGGCGCAGGGAGGTGTTACATGCTGATCGATACGATTCTCAAAGACAAAGGAAATTCGGTGGAAACGATTTCCGACACGGCGACATTGGCAGAGGCCGCCAATGTGCTCGACCAAAAGAGAATCGGAGCGATCGTCGCTGTCGACAGTAAAGGGGCCTTGATCGGGGTTCTGTCCGAGCGAGACATTGTCAGGCGATTTGCCCGCAATGGTGAAAAGACGGTGAGCATGACCGTTTCACAAGCGATGACGCGCGGTGTGATTACCGCATCACCGTCAGAAGACGTCGATACGTGTCTGGGGCGCATGACAGATCGTCGAATCAGGCATTTGCCGGTGGTGGATAGTGGAACCCTGCTGGGCATCATTTCGATTGGCGATCTGGTCAAGTATAAGATCGATGCCATCCTGTCCGAAGCCGAAGCCATGGAGGCTTATATCCGCAGTGGCTAAGCTGTTGCGGCCATTGGTGTTCTAAAGGTTAATGGCGGGTCTGCAAAAATGTGCATCTGGCGCGAACTTTTTGCTTGCCAAACCCCCCGAACAGATTCTATATGGGGGCTTGCTTCGTGAATGCCTCAAGAATTGTGGGGCCGGTTAAACGGCTCAGCGGTTTCGCGTCGCCAAAAATGCGGATTGTTGCAAATGCAACCTTTCTGCAGTTTGGGTGACAAAGGGTGTTGACGGGGTGAGGGCCGGTCTGTAGAGACCGCGGCTTCACGGAAATGCCTCACCAACTGGGGTCGGTCAAACGGCTCAGCGGGTGTCTTTTCGTCTCAAAACCGAGGGAAATCAGCTTGCTGACAACTCTCTGCAGAAAGACGAAAAAAGGGTGTTGACGCAAAATTCGGTGGCTGTATAAGCCGCCACTTCCGGCTGACGGGGCGCACTGCTCAGGACGCCAAAATCGGGCTCCGGCCCAGCTGTTTGACATCGCAGGAATTAGGAAGAGAAACGCAGGCGGCATAGGCGACTTGCGGTCCTTTTAGGACCACATATGACTATGACGATTTGCGTTTCAAAACAGAAAATTCTTATCGCGTTAGAACAGGTTCGCCTGATCTAACAATGTGACAAGGGTTTTCCGTCAATACGCAAACAAGCTTTACAGCTAGGCGTCGCTCCGTTTTCCCGGAGCATATGACGCATCGTCAGAAGTCAATTCTCAACCTGAGAGTTTGATTCTGGCTCAGAACGAACGCTGGCGGCAGGCTTAACACATGCAAGTCGAACGATATAGTGGCAGACGGGTGAGTAACGCGTGGAAACGTGCC
>JANSWU010000007.1 GCA_024743315.1 Hyphomonadaceae bacterium | reverse complement strand
TTTTTGCGGTTTTGCGTGACACTCCGTGATCTTTTACGATCGACAACACTCTGTTTTTTATCTTTATTTTTCTTTTTGGGTTTGCCAGTTTTCGACTCATAATCGTGAGGTCGGGAGTTCAAGTCTCCCCCGAACCACCATTTCCCGAAAATCAGCCACTTTCTGCGCCCTCAAAAAGTGCAATATTTACAGTATATTAAAAATGTTTAATAATAATTAACCATGTAAGTTTTACTGTTTATTGACAATCGTATTTGCGATTATTCTTATTAAACGTGTATTTACTTTAAAATAGAGACATTCAGAGCTTATTTTTGAAGCAATGAGAGAATGACGCCTTTGGTCGCTGCCTCATAATTCCTGCATTGTCAATTAGGGACGATGAGGTGGGTGAGAGCGGTCTGGGAACAAGACCTGCCCCCCTCATCAGGAAGGGTGATATGCGACTGAAACTCCTTGGCGCGGCCGCGACGAGTACGATCGCGGCGCTGCTCTGCATGCCAGGACAAACTGCTTGGGCAGAGGATTGTATTCTCGATCTCGGCGCTGGCGACGGCACCGGTGAAAACCGCGCTGGCGCCCGAAGCAATGATGATGATGATGCGGTGGCCTGTGGCCGCGATGCGCGGGCGGGCAATCAATCTGTCTCCCTCGGCGCCAATGCCGCGGCGCTTTGGAACACATCAAATGACACGGCGGCCTCAGGCGGCGGCGCTGTTGCTCTGGGATATAACGCCCATGCCGGAAATCAGGCGGTTGCAATCGGGCGGAATGCACGCGCAAATGTCTCAGAAGGCGTTGTCGATACGGGTAATAGCGGTGCGGTCGCGATTGGCCACGAATCTAATGCGCAAGGTGCTTTCACGGTCGCCATCGGCACTGATGCAAGCGCATCATTCAATTTAGCTGTCGCCATGGGTTATAACTCAGACGCGAGCGCCAGAAACGCCGTCGCCATCGGCAATAACGCAACCGCGAGCGATGTCGAAACCATCGCAATTGGGCTTAATGCGACCGCCAGCACAGATAACGCCGTAGCATTAGGAGCAGGCGCGCAGGCCATCGGCGAGCGCGCGACGGCGATTGGTCAAAACACCCGAGTGACCGGCGCGGATTCTGTGGCCGTGGGCATCAATTCAACCGCCAATGTGGATGACGTGTTTTCGGTCGGCAATAACACGTATAGCCGGAAGATTATCAATGTCGCGAACGGGACCATCAGTGCCACGTCGCGAGAAGCGGTGAAGGCTCGGAAGCCTCTGGCTCAACCGCTGTCGGTCAGTATTCGAGAGCTATTGCCCCCGAAGCGGCCGCATTCGGAAAGCGCGCCTGGGCGACCGGCACCAATTCCAGCGCGATTGGCGAAAATTCTGAAGCCAATAGCCTGAACACAACGGCGCTTGGCGCCTATGCCAAAGCCTTGGCCAGCAATGCGATGGCCATTGGGTCCGGCGCCGAGGCGACTTTCGCCAATTCAGTGGCCTTCGGCGCGGGGGTTCAAACCCTCGCGGCCAATCAATTCATGTTCGGACACGCGACGAATATCTACACAATGCCTGGCCTGACGTCTCAGGAGTCGCGGGATGCCCAATCGGGCAGCCTGGCCTTCGTGACCGTCGATGCCAATGGCAATCTGGCAACCGATGGCGGTGCAACTGCAGCCGCGTTGCAAGACAGCATCGACATGAATGTCGCGCTGCTGGATGCGCAAATTGATCAGAACGCAACGGATATCTCCGGACTGGAAACCAGCCTCGATGCCCAGGACACGCGCCTCCTGGCGGTGGAAACCTCCGTCGGCACGAATACAACCGCGCTGACGGAGCGACAAAAGGAGATTGAGCACAATGCCCGACAGATCGACATCAACGCGGCAGACATCGCCTTGATCAATGCCGGCGTGAATGGCGATGGCAGCCGCTTCGTCGAGCTTGAGGACAATGTCGAGGTTCAAGCCGAGCGGGTGAGTGTGGTGGAAACAAATGTCACCAATAACACCACCGCCATCACCGCGCTAACCAGCACGGTCAACATTAATCAGCAACGCATTGCACATTCAGAGCAAAGCATTGCCGACAATGCCGCTGCGATCAGCGTCATGCAAACCAATCTCGAACAGCTTGAGCTTAATGTCGACGCGGTGGCGATCCAGCTGGCCCGCACCCGCGAAGAAATTGACGAGAACACGGCCGGCATCGCCATTGCCAACGCCTTGTCCGGATCGACCTGGCTGCAGTCAAATGAGAAAGTCGCGTTCTCGGCCAATATTGGCTATTATGATGGCAGCACGGCGATCGCCTTTTCCGGCGCGACCCGTCTCAACAAGCATATCTCTGCCAATGTCGCCTTGGGCCTGGTCCCCTCTCGCGGAGACGTTGGCGCGCGGGCCGGAGTACGCGTTGGCTGGTAGTCTAGTCCGTCTCGTTGCGCGCATTCTTGACCGCTTCTGCGAGACTGAACTTGCCACTGCCGGGTCGCAAGGGTTTGGGTTGTCCTGCCGCGGGCGCCCAGCCCGAGAGCCAGATGATCTCGAAACTGGCGCGAATTCGTCCATCGGGATCGCTGAAGCGCGCGGCATAGATCTCGGCCATCCGAGCAAGGATGCGCGGCGACAGAGGCCGCCTCTCCTGGCCGTCTCGCACCGCAAAGGCGGCCTGTTCGCCCATGCCTTTGAGATCCTGCATCAACTTGATCGGATGCTCATAACGCACAGTCACGCGCTCGACATCAGCGACGGGGAGCGCAAACCCGGTCCGCTGCAGGAGGCCCGCCATATCCTGTAAACCCGGCAATGGCGACAGGCGCGGGCTGATCCCACCGGTAATTTCGCTTTCCGCCTCGATCAAGGCGGTGCGCAACTCCGCCAACGTACCGCCTCCGAACAGGCACCCGAGGAACAGGCCGTCCGGCTTCAGAACGGTCCGGATCTGCATCAATAATCCAGGCAGGTCATTGGCCCAGTGCAAGCCGAGAACGCTGGTGACCAAGTCAAAACTCGCCGGTTCGAATGGCAGCGTCTCATTTTGCGGCGCCATCACCTTGATATCCGCCTGTTCGAGTGCGGCGCGCATGGATGCCGACGGCTCCAGTGCGGTGATCGCTTTCACCCGCCCACTGTCGCGCATCGCCTTGATCGCCTGGCCCGTATGCGCCCAAAGGTCGAGCGCGTGATCAAATGTTCGCGAAGAATCTTGGAGTCTTTCCAATAATTGAGTCGACTCCCTGACCTTAAGGAAGGCATAGTGGTTAAAGCGATGAGAGGCGCGGTCGCGATTTCGAGCGACACGGGCCCAATCAAACAGCACTGGGGGTGGAGACGGCGACATGAGTTCCGATATGCACTGGACCACGCGTTCCGCAAGAGCGGGCCTGAGGTCACTCGCCAATTTCGTCTGGCCACAACGCTCGCTTTTGACCGGCGAACGCCATGGCGGGGACGCCCCCCTGACGCCGGAAGACTTCGCCAAGCTGAACTTTCTGAACGGATCCGGATGTCGCGACTGCGCCATGCCGCTCGAAATGGATCATGGTGAAGCCAGTCAGTGCGGGGCCTGCGCCGCCAAGTCACCAAAATGGGATCAGGCGCGCGCCGCAATCGCCTATGACGAGATATCGCGCCAAGCGATCCTGGAACTCAAGCATGCCGGACGGCGCGATGGCTTGAAAGCGATGTCGAATTGGATGGCCATGGCGGGCCGGGACATCCTTCCTGAGACTGATTGGCTGATCCCGGTGCCCCTGCACTATCAGCGTCTCGCCTCACGCGGGTTCAATCAAGCGGCGTGGCTGGCCCAGGGCGTCGCCCGCCAGACCGGCACTTTGGCGCTCGTCGATGGCCTTTCGCGGAAGCGTAACACGCCAAGCCAGGGCGGCCTCACCGCCCGTCAGAGACGGCGCAATGTTGCGGGAGCCTTTGAAGTGCGGGCCTCACGCCAGGGCAGGATCAAAGGCAGCACCGTCACCTTGGTTGATGATGTCCTGACCACCGGATCGACTTTGGCCGCCTGCACAAAGGCCTTGCGAAAGGCCGGCGCCGCACGCGTCAATGTGCTCGTGCTGGCCCGCGTTGTAAGAGAGGCAGACCTTACCATATAAGGGGCGAACCGGACGAAAGGATCGCTTCCATTATGGCGCACGTGACCATCTATACACGGGCATTCTGCCCCTATTGCTCTCGCGCATTGAGCCTGCTCAAGCAAAAAGGCGTTAAGATGACACATATTGATGCCGGCATGGATGCCCAGAAAAAGGCGGAGATGATTCAGAAATCTGGCGGTGCGCGCACCTTCCCGCAAATCTTTATTGGCGATCTGCATATTGGCGGCTGCGACGAAATGATGGCGCTGGAACGCGCTGGTAAGCTGGATCCATTATTGGCCTCATAAATGATCAAATACGCGCTCATCTGTTCTGATTGCGAGACCGAATTCGAGGCCTGGTTCGCCTCATCTGAGGCCTATGACAAACAGTCTGAGCGCGGTCTGGTCGAATGTATTCAATGCGGCGGCAAGCAGGTGCGTAAAGCGATCATGGCACCGGCCGTTTCGGGCACCAAGAAATCAGCGCCCCCGGATCCCCAGAAAGTGTTTGGCAAACTCGCCGCCAAAGCGCGCCAGCACGTGGCTGAGAATTTCGACTATGTCGGCGATGGCTTCGCCACCGAGGCGCGCGCCATGCATTATGGCGAGATCGAACACAAACCGATTTGGGGCGAAACCACCGCCGACGAGCGCGAGGCGCTGAAGGAGGAAGGCGTGCCGGCCGAGCCGTTGCACCCGGCCTTCACGCCCGCCAAGCCGCGCGACGAAGACAAGCTGAACTAGCGGCGCCGCCTAATTCGCTTCGATGAAGGCGATGAGCGCCGCTACCAGCTCTTCAGGTTTGTCTTCCTGTATGAAATGATTGGCATCCTCGATCACGGTATGCGGCTGGCCTTGCGCGCCCGGCACCGTGTCATGCCAAATCGCTTCCATGCCCGTGGTGATCGGGTCACTATCGCCGAAAGCGGTGATGAAAGGCTTGTCCCAATGGGCAAAGACCTCATCCATGACCTCCTGGTTTTGGCGCAATTGCGACGGCACCAGGAACGGG
Source organism: Hyphomonadaceae bacterium (assembly GCA_024743315.1). Classification (GTDB taxonomy): domain Bacteria; phylum Pseudomonadota; class Alphaproteobacteria; order Caulobacterales; family Hyphomonadaceae; genus Henriciella. The sequence goes on along the minus strand of JANSWU010000007.1, from coordinate 129,502 downwards.
AAAATATAGGTTGCAGCGCGATAGGTCGTGTCCGGGAAAGGCGCCGTGTAGCCGTCCAATTCAGCGTCCGTCAGGACGCGATTGGTGCCGCGCTGGATCAGCTCCTTCAGATCAAAGTCTTCCGTGTGCTTGGCCCAAGCAATCCAGCGGGTAAACCTGAACTCGCCATTGTCCCGGATTTCATCCGGTTTTCCTTCCCGCCAGACCTGGAAGCGGATCAGTGGGTAGCCCAGCCACCCTTGCAGGCCGCCAGCCGCGGGCAAGCCTGTGTTCGAGAGCATGATCCGTGCATAACGGTCCGGCTCTGCCGCGACCATGCGCAAGCCGATCAAACCGCCCCAATCCTGCGCAAACAGAGTGACCCCCTGCAAGTCGAGCTCGCGCGCAAACGCGGTCATGACGTCATTATGCATCTGGTATGAGTGATCGGATTGCTGCAGCGGTTTGTCCGACTTGCCAAAGCCGATCAGGTCCGGCGCGATCACGCGATACCCGGCTTCGGCGAGAGGCGGGATCATATGCCGGTAGAGATAACTCCAGGACGGCTGACCGTGCATCAATAGAATGATCTCACCATCGCGCGGCCCCTCGTCGACATAGTGGATGCGATAGCCCTCCACCTCCAGATAATTGGGGGCAAACGGATAATCCGAAAGATTTTCAAACCGTGCGTCTGGCGTTCGCAAACTGTCGGCAGGCTGCCACTGTGTCGGTGCCTGCAGGGCCACAATCGAGATCACCGCGCTCGCCAGTATCACGACGAAAATCCCCACAATCCATTTCAACATTTGAGTTTGATCCTTGCTTGAAATGACTTCCCCAGGTGCGGCATATCACAGGATATGGCATTTGCGATGTCACTTTTTTTCGAAACCAACCTCCCCAGAAACTATCTCAGTGCCTCAAAACAATTTGGTTGCAATATAAAACCAAGTCTGTTAATTGGTTGCATATCGAGACCAGTTAAATGAGTATATGCGAGACCATGAAGACCAAATCCTTCTCAGATATGCAGTGCTCGATCGCCCGCACGCTGGACCTGGTCGGATCCTGGTGGTCACTTCTAATCATTCGCGACGCGATGATGGGTGCGCGCCGGTTCAAGCATTTCCAGCGCTCTCTCGGGATTGCCAAAAATACGCTGACCTCGCGCCTCAACCAGCTGGTCGAGAGCGAAATTCTCGAGCGCGCCGCGGCGGCAGACGGTTCAGCTTATGAAGAATATAGGCTGACCCCGAAAGGCCGCGACCTCGCCCCAATCATTCTCGCTCTGTCTCAATGGGGAGACAAATGGGCGGCGCATCCTGATGGGCCAAGTTTTGAATATTTTGACCGCCAAACCGGCGAGGACCTGTCTGCCATCTGGCCGCGCCGCGCCGATGGGGAGGCAATGGACCTCCGCGATGTCGGCTACAAACCGGCTGGCACCCCAACCCCTCAACCCGCTGACTCTTAAGGGAGGACCCTAAAATGATACCCTGCATGTGCATTGTCCAGGATGGACAGATTTCGAGCGCGTCTGAAGCGACGCTGAAATCGAAATTGAACGCGTTTGCTCAAAAAACATTTGGTGAGGACGCCGACATCAACTGGATCAAGGTCCCTCAGCGCAGTGGCTTCACCGCCTCCAAGCCATCGACTTCTTCAATCGTGACGATGCGCGCGCCTGAGCCGGTAAATCAAGACGATCGCGGGCCCCTGCTACACGAGCTGTGCCAGTTTTGGATCGCCGAGACCGGTCAAAGCATGAATGAAATTGTTGGTGTCATTTCAGACCCGGTCGCCGCCTAAAGGAGCCTCTCATGCCACTCTATTCTTGCAACGCTGCCCCGGGCGCCATCTCTGATGCCGCAAAGCCGAAAATCGCCGCCGATATTACCCGTATTCATTGTGACGTTACCGGCGCACCGCCAATCTTTGTCCACGCTTTCTTCTTCGAAGAGGCCCCGCACCAGCCCCTGAACGGCCATCAAGCTTTCCTGTTCGGCAGTATCCGCGCCGGACGTACAGATGCGCAAAAAGCCGAAATCGTCGAACAAATGCGCCAATCCATTCATACTCATGCGGGTATCCCGCTCGAGGATATTCTCGTCACCACCCAGGACACGCCCGCAAAATGGGTCCTTGAAGGCGGTGAGATCATGCCTGAACCCGGCGAAGAAGCAGAATGGCTCGCCAAACATCATCCAGAAGCGGTTGAGCGCGCCTGATGGCCGGAACCGTTATTGTCATTGGCGCCGGCGCCTCAAATGGGGTCGGCGGCGCACTGTCCCGGAAATTCGCCGCCGGGGGTCATCCCGTTATCATTGCCGGGCGCACCGAAGCAAAAGTTTCGGCGCTGGCTGATGAAGTAAACGCGGCCGGCGGCACTGCCGACCCCTTTGTCGTCGATGTCACGTCAGCTGAAACGCAAGACGCGCTGTTCGCGCATGCGGCCGACAAAGGCGAGATCTCGGCCGTGCTCTACAATGCTGGCAACAATGCTGTCATTCCGTTTGAAGAGCTCGACTCCTACACGTTCGAGGCATTTTGGCGGGTCGGGTGTCTAGGCGGCTTTTTGACGGCAAAGCGCGCCATTCCCTTGCTGAAAGCGCAAGGCAAAGGCAGCCTTTTCTTCACCGGAGCTTCTGGATCCCTGCGCGGAAAAGCCAATTTTGCGCATTTCGCGTCGATGAAGGCTGGCTTGCGTATGCTGGCACAATCGCTCGCGCGCGAGTTCGGGCCGCATGGCATTCATGTCGCTCATTTCATCATTGATGGGGTGATTAACGGCGACATGGTCCGGAGCCGGTTTGGCGAGTATCTCGACCATTTGGGTGAAGATGGCAGCCTGTCCCCGGACGCAATTGCCGAGGCTTATTGGTATGTGCACCAACAACCACGCACTGCCTGGACCCACGAACTTGATTTGCGACCATTCAAGGAGAATTGGTAGGGCTCTCGCGTCATGCGGAACAATCTCGTCTGATTGTCGAATAGTCCCGCAATCCGGATGCTCGTCTCGCTAGATCACGCACTTGTGACCACTCTCAAATGTTGATCTATATTGCAATTCGCGAGTCAGAGCGTTCTGGTGCCGCATGCAAGGTGCAGGCGGCCCCTCTCATCGCGTAAGCTCCTCCCGCTTTCGGTTGGGAGCATAATCGGTGTCAAAACGACATTTCCAACTGGTGCATGTGGCAGAGCACGGATCTGCGTTTGACGTCATGGTGTTTGGCGGCGACGTGCAAGACTTGCAGCCGCTCTTGATCTTTCACTCAATCGAATTTCCGGTCCCGCCCTCTGACGCTTTTTGCGACTTGCTTTGGGATGCAGGCCTACAAGTGATTTTCGTGCGCCGTGCCGGATTTGGTCGCTCAACCCCTCTGCCGAGGGCCTTGATCGAAAAAGTCACAATTACAAGCGGCGCGACAGCGATGGCAGAAGCGGTAATGCTTCGGAAGCTGATCTCGACGCTCGACCTCAAGAACATCATCGTACTGGCCATGGGAAGCTCCAACCCGGTGATTTATCGCCTTGTCCATATTGCCCCAGAGATCACCTATACGATCTTTGCCAACCCAATGTTCAACCAGGATATTTGGCAAGTCTTCACACCGAATTGGTTCAGAACCATGTTGAAGCAGATCGTCTCCAGCAAAAGCGGTCTCACTGTGGCTTATCAAGGCATGAAGCTTTTGATCCGAAAGGACCCGGTGGCGTTTTACTCGCACATTTACTCGAAGAATGCGCACGATCTTAAATATATCCGCACCAATGAAGACGATTATCGTCAGGCGGGCGAATTCGCGCTCAGAACAGACGCCGCACAGCTCTACTACGATACGATGATGTGCCTGAGTGACGACCCAACCCTCAAGGATGGGTTTTTTGACGGGATCAATGGCACAGCGCTGATCGGCGCAGACTCATCGCTTCACTGGCGCAACGAGATGAAGCGCGAAGCCGCACGTGTCGGTCTTCCGGTTATACAAGCCCCGAAGGGCGATTTGTTCTGCGCTTATTGCTCGCCGAATACCTTGCTTGACCTCATCCAGAAGCAGGCAAATGTCGCGCTACTGAGAGTGATTTGACAAGTAAACGGAGAGATTTCGGCTCTAGGACTTGTTGCAACCCGCAAAAAATTTTGAGAATCTGGGCAGCCAATGGTTGCATTCAGTTTCAAACTGAGTGACGAATGGTTAATAATAACGTTGGGCAATAAGGGCGAAAGTTTTTAGCTATGGCGGACAGGCAACTTTCTATTGAAGACATAGAATATGTTGCAGACATGCTGCGCGCGATTGCCTGGGTCAAAGACGACCTTGGTCCCGTCTCATCAGAAGCCCTTCGAGATCTTGAGATCAGCCTCGGAGCCGCGGAATCTGCCCTGCGCCGAGTCGCCGCGGAAATGGAATTGCACGTCGAAAAGAAATCGCAATCAAACTGATCAGCGCCCTTGACCGAGATCGTCAAACGCCTCCTGCCCCGGCAAACCTTCGTACAACCATTTGATTGATCGTCCCAGCGCATGCGCCAGGAGAGATAGCTCGATTGCCCGAATGCGTACCTGTCCCATTTCGATTTGTGCGTAGTGCTCTTCAGAAACTTCGATTGTCTCAGCAAGCTCAGCCTGGCTCTTTCCCAAAGCCTTGCGAGCAGAAGCAATTCGCGCGCCCAAATGCTGATCGATATTTAGCAAATTCGCGTCTCCCCGGCGCGTCGCATGTATAAACGACACGCGCAACATATCCTCTGACGGTTCTCGGCGGCAAGATGTCGAACGTATCGTCTCAGAATTTGGTTGAAATTCCCCTCTGCGATCGCCCCGCTCTGCATCTCAGGAACGATTTACTATCGCGTCGGCATTTCGAGGAAAAATCTTTCTCACCCATGACCGACCTACGTTGGATTATTGCTCGAATCACTCGGAGATTGTTTGCATTGGATTGATTGCCAGCTTTTAAGGGTGGGGCTAAATCGAAGGCAATTCAAACATTCTGGGAGAGAAAAGTATGGCGGAAGCCGCAGCGCAGGCGCAAACCAAAGGCTTATTGGGTTGGGTCGAACGGACCGGCAATAAACTGCCTGATCCGGTCTTTTTGTTCGCGTATTTTATTATCGCCTTGGTCGTGATCTCGATTATTTGCGCCATGCTCGGCGTGAATGCGACGCTGACCGATCAAGTCCTTGGCGGCATGCCGGACAGTCAAAAAGCGCGATTTGGCATTGGCGAGGATGGCATTATCAGCGCGGTGAGCTTGCTGGCGGCTGAAAACATTGAGCGCCTTTGGGTCGAAATGCCGAAGACGTTCACGCATTTCCACCCGCTCGGTTACGTGCTCGTCGTGATGCTGGGGGCCGGGGTTGCGGAACGGTCAGGCCTGTTCGCCAGCGCCATGCGCTCAGCGGTACGCGGCGCGCCCGTCTTCCTTTTGACGCCGGTGGTCGCGCTCGTCGCCATGGTCGGGAACCATGCCGCGGATGCGGCCTATGTGGTATTGATCCCGCTCGCAGCTGTCCTGTTTGCGTCGGCCGGTCGTCACCCGCTCGCCGGCATCGCAGCGGCCTTTGCCGGCGTCTCGGGCGGCTTTTCAGCCAACCTTTTCCCGGGCCAACTCGACGCGCTTCTCTATGGAATTACAGAAGAGGCAGGCGAAATCCTCGATGCCAGCTATGATGCTAACCTCGCGGGCAATTGGTATTTCATCGCCGCACTTTTGGTCATTTATCTCCCAATCATCTGGTTCGTCACGGACAAGATTATTGAACCCCGCCTCGGCAAATGGACCCCTTCAGAAGGGGCCGACGCGGATAGCTATAGCGATGAAGACAAGCCGCTCACGCCAGAGCAGAAGAAAGGCCTTCGCAATGCCGGTTTAGCCGTGCTGGGCGTGATCGGCCTCTGGGTCCTGATGGTCATGGGGCCTGGGACACCGCTCTGGATTGATGGCGAGGGAACGGAAGGCATGGCCTGGTACCAACGCGCCGCCCCCCTCTTCCAGTCCCTGGTTGGAGGCTTCCTCGTATTGTTTCTCGCCGCCGGGTGGGCCTATGGCGCGGCGGCTGGAACCATCAAGAACCATCGCGACCTCGTCGACATGATGTCGGAAGCGATGAAAGATATGGGCTATTATCTCGTCCTGTCTTTCGCCGCGGCGCACTTCGTGGCGATGTTCGGTTGGTCAAATCTTGGCCTGATCAGCGCCGTTCATGGTGCCTCTGCGATTGAGAGCTCTGGGCTACCTCTGCCGATCCTGCTCGGTTTGATCGTGTTCTTCTCGGCGGTGATCAATCTATTCGTTGGGTCAGCGTCAGCGAAATGGGCGCTACTGGCCCCCGTCATGGTGCCAATGTTGATGCTGCTCGGAGTCTCGCCCGATGGGGCAACCGCCGTCTATCGCGTCGGCGACAGCGCCACCAATATCATCACGCCGCTCATGGTCTATTTCCCGCTCATCCTGGTCTTTGCCCGCCGCTGGGTGAACGATTTCGGACTCGGCAGTCTGACCGCAACCATGCTGCCTTATTCGGTCTGGATGCTGATCAGCGGCATCTTGCTGGTGGTCGGATGGACCTATCTCGGCTTTGACCTTGGCCCTGGCGCACCCATGGCAATCACATTGGGTGAGACCGGCTAAAGTCCGATCTCGGCCTGCATGGTCACAAAGTCATCTGGAACTGGCGCCTCGAGCGCCAGTTTCTTTTTGTCTGGAAAGGTGATTTTAAGCCCAGCCGCATGCAGCATCAAACGCGGACCGGTCAGGGCCCCGGCGCCATAGATCGGATCGCCTAGAATGGGACTGCCGAGATCCGCCAGATGCGCTCGGATCTGATGCATACGTCCGGTCCGCGGCATGGCCTGTATCAGGGCATAAGCCTCAAATCGTTTCAGCACCCGCCAATCCGTCTGTGCCGCATCTGCGCGCTGCTCAACCAAGCCCGGTTTGACGGCCCGCCCGACCTTTAAAAGCGGTGTTTCGATCCGCCCTGCATCTTTTTCGGGGATCGCCCCAGAAACGAGCGCAAGATAGGTCTTGCGGACCCGGCGCTCGGCAAACTCAGCGGAAAGCGCCGTCATCGCCGGCTTGGTCTTAGCAGCGATGATCAGGCCGGATGTGCCCGCATCGATGCGGTGCACCAGATGCGGGCGCTTGCCGTTCGAGCGCGCGAAGGTCCACAGCAAGTGATCCAGCGACGTGCCGCGATTGCCTCGCGTCTGGACAGCGAGGCCTGAAGGCTTGTTGAAAGCCAGGAGAAACTGATCCTCATAAATCACCAGATCGCGGACCATGGCCTGCATGTTCTCTGGAACATTCGGAATCGGGCGGTTTCTCATGTGTGCGCTTCTAACACGCTGAGGACCGATGCCATCAAGCGCGCACGGACATGCCGCTTATGATCACGGTCGCGACCATGATGATCGAGATCACAACGGTCCAGAAAATGAGCAATAAGAAGAAACGCAAGCCGGACATGATGATCCCCGTCGATCCAACGACGGCGAGGCTGCGCCAAACATAGAACAGGAACCAGATCAAATATCCCCAGAGCAAAAAGCCCGGTAGGTACGGTCCGGCCGTCATCATGATCGCCCCCGTGAGATAGACCCATGAGTGCAAATGCAGGGCGTGGATCGCATGATCATAGACATAGAGGTTGCGTCGCCAGATATGCATGAAGCACAAGGCAAGAATGGTCATCGGCACGATCAGAATGCTGAGCCGGGGCAACCAATCCTCGAGTTGCGCCGCAAACTGATCGGGATTGTCGAGCACATTGGCGACTTGCAACTCTATGTCGCTGCGGATTTGATCTGGGGCTTCAACACTAATATTCGCACGCTCGAGACGTTCGCGCGCGTCTTCCGGAATATCGCCCACCGGGATATCCGTATTCTGACCGTCTCGCAGACCCTGCGAAATCTCGGCCCGTGTCTCATCATCAACATTGATGTATGAGCCCGGCGGCACGAGCGCGAATAGCGCCAGATAGAAGACCAGGCTGGCAATCAGGAAGAGCCGGAAAGGCGGGACGTAGCGCGCCCGCTTGCCTGAAGTGTATTGTTTGGTCAGCCGTCCGGGCCGAAACAGCAAGACGGGCAGTGTCCGCGCCAGGCGACCATCGAGCGTGAACGTATCGGAAATCGTCTCGCCGACCAGATCAACGATCGGGCGATGAAAGCTGGCCGCCAGCTGACCGCAATTGGGACAGAAGCGACCATCGACTTCGGTGCCGCAATTCTGGCAGGGTTGACCCGACAAATCGGCCTTTTGGCGGGTGGTTAGCCCGCCAGCCGATGCAGCGCCTGCGACTTCAAGCTCAACTGACATGGTCCCTCCCCGAACCAGCCTTTATTCCGTTTCGCTGGTGTCCGTGCCCACATCTTTCGGGCAAAGCCAACGCGAACGGTGATTATCTTCGGCGTTTTCGGCCCATCCGTCCAGATTCGGGTCGACCAGGTTCTTCGTGACCTGGAACCACATCGGCGTGATCGGATAATCTTCGAGCATGATAGCCTCTGCCTGCGCAAAGATTTCAGCGCGTTTCACAAGGTCACGCTCCTGGCTCGCCTGCTCCAGCAGATTGTCATATTCCGGGTTGGAATAATTGCCGTAATTCTGCTGCCCGGCATCGGAATCCAGCAAATAGAGATAGTTGAGCGGATCATTATAGTCGGCCAGCCAGCCGCCATCGGCGACTTCGAAATTGCTCTGGCGTAGATCGGCATACAGGACTTTCGTGTCCTGACGCAGAATCTGGGCATCGACCCAAGGCGCGATCTCGTTCCAGTTCGCCTGCGCCACGGGGGCCGCTTTCGGATTGTCGCCGGTCGAGCGGTGCTTGTATTCAAAGCTGAGCGGATTGTCTGGACCGTAACCGGCTTCTTCAAGCAATCGGCGGGCTTCTTCGAGCCGTTCGGCACGATCTAACCCCTTCCAATAGACTTCAGGGCGATCGGTCTCATAATTGGCGATCCCGGGGGGCACGAAATTATAGGCCGGAATGAAGCCAGGCGTGAGCACGCTTTCGACCAAAAACTCACGGTCAACCGCCATGGCCAAGGCTTTACGTACGCGCACATCATCGAATGGCGCTTCGCTGGAATTGAAGCTCCAATAGGTGGTCAACAAGCCAGGCGAGGTTCGCGCCCAGCCTGGCAGGCGGCGATCCAACTCGGCTTTGCGCCCACCATCAAAATCATTGTTAATGTCGAGATCGCCGGCTTCGATCCGGCGCTCGACCGCGGCAAGGTCTTCCAGTTCAAAATAGCTGACCCGCTCAAAACAGAGCGTATCGGCTTCGTAGAAGCTCGGATTCTTGTCGGCGACGATCTGGTCGCCCGTGACCCAGTAGACGAGCTTATACGGACCGTTCACCTCGATATTTTCAGGCTGGACCCAAGCTTCGCCATATTGTTCAACAATATGCTGAGGCACGGGAAAGGTGGTGTAATGCGTGAGCAGACCCAGCAAATAAGGGGCGGGCTCTTCAAGCGTGATCTCAAGCGTCAGGTCATCTATCGCCCGCACGCCGAGCTCTTCGGGCGCAACACGTCCCTCATTCAGCGGCTGCGCATTCTTGATGATGTACAGCAAGGACGAATATTGCGAGGCGATCGCCGGGTCCTGGATCCGGCGCAGCGCGTAGACAAAATCATTGGCTGTGACCGGCACGCCGTCTGACCAGGTGGTCTCGATTAGCTTGAAGGTCCAGGTCAGCCCGTCTTCGCTGGTTTCCCAGCTTTCAGCCATGGCGGGGATAACTTCGCCATCTGGCGCATGTTGCATCAAACCATGGAACATGTCGCCAATGATGATGTTCTCCCAGGCCGCCGAGGAGCGGTGAGGATCGAGCGTGTCGACCTTCGCAGAAATGCCGCGCCGCAGGGTTAGTGTGTCATCTTCACCGCCACCGCCGCCGCCACAGGCAGAAAGAGCAAGGGTCAAGGCAAGCGCGGTGCCCGCGAAAAGTCTGTTCAAGCGCATCGATAGGTCCTTTTGAAAGAGATATCGGAAGTGAAATTACTGTTTCAGATGAAATCAATCTTGCCTAGGTCGCGGCTGCCGCGCCAGACAAAGTCTCGAAGAAAGCCTCTATTTGCGGCGGAAAAAGCCAACGAATCCAAACAATCCGGCAAGCATGGAGCCGATTCCACCCGCCACCACGGTGATGGGGCTGATCGATTGGGCAATGGCAATCGCCTGGCCGATCCGCGACACTTCAACTTCAACCGAATCTCGGAACGTGCGCAGTGGCAGGGCTTCGTCACCCATCAAGGCAAACAGCTCGATGACCAATTCCTGATTGCCAACCGCGGTCGGCGTGACTTTCCAGCGCCAGACATTTTCGGTGAGCGGCGATATGCGCTGGGTGGCGGGCGTAATCGCTTCAACATCGAAGGCTTCCCCCGAGACCAGAGCCTGGACCGTGGTTGAAATCTGCGCCTCGCCTTCGACGATATTGCCATTTCCAGGCAGCGACTCCACGGCGCTATCATCGCCGGTCGCATCGAGCGATAGCGTGACTGCAAAAGATCGCCCGAACATCGCTTGTTTGGGCGTCTCGTGCGCGACCGGGACCGTGCGCAATGAACTCATGAAATCATCAGTGCCAGCCGAGGCAACATCGAACATCTCATCCATGTCGGGCGGGTATGACAGGCTTCGCGGCATGGCTGAGCGCGCGACAGGCTCAGTGCCGGCGTCAAATCCGATGCTTCCGCTTGGGGCGGGCGCCGAGGAGGCCTCCATTTGAGGCTGGGTCTGCATGTATTGATAGCCGCCATAAGCCAGCGCAGCCCCGCCAGCCAAGATCAGTATTAATGAGAAAAACCTCAACATCACGGTCCTCCACTCTCACTGCTTTGTAAGCTCACCCCGCCATTAGGGGAAGTGTTAACTGAACCCGCATTGAACGTCACGAGTCGCCGTGACATCGCAAACCGGGCGTTCGCGATTTAATTGGAGCGTTCTTTTGTGGCGGTAAAATGGATGTCCGGGTTCTTCTCCTGGGCATATCCCACGTCCCACGCGTTTTTGGCGAGATAAACCGGTGCATCGTCCAGGTCTGTGCCGGAAGCCGATTTGTTCTTTTCAAGGAAAGCCTTGAGCACCGCCTCATCATCGCAATGAATCCAGCGCGCAACATTATACGGGGCGGCCTCGAACACCACGTCCAAGCCATACTCATTGACCATGCGCTCGGCCATCACATCGATCTGGAGCGCACCAACCGCGCCAACGATCATATCAGAGCCAATGCTGGGCTTGAACAATTGCGTGACGCCCTCTTCGGCCAGGCTTTCCAGCGCCTTGCGCAAATGCTTGGCTTTCATCGGGTCTTTCGAGCGTGCCCGGCGCAGGATTTCGGGGGCGAAGTTCGGAATGCCAGCAAATTTAATATCGCCGCCCTCTGACAGGCTGTCTCCCACGCGAAGTTGACCGTGATTGGGCACACCGATGACATCCCCAGCATAGGCGGTTTCTGCAATTTCCCGGTCTTGGGCCAGGAACATCATCGGGTTGTGGACATTGATTTGCTTGCCTTCAGCTGTCTTCAACCGCATGCCGCGTTTGAACTCGCCTGAGCAAAGCCGGAAAAAGGCAACCCGGTCACGATGGTTTGGGTCCATATTTGCCTGGATTTTGAAGACAAAGCCCGCAACGCCTTTGTCCCCGCGCTCGAGAATATGGTCCTGGTCTTTCTTTTGACAGGTCTGCGGGCGTGGGGCCGGCGCAAACTCTTCGAGGACCGCGAGCAATTCGCCGACCCCGAAATGGCGCAGCGCCGTGCCGAACACGACTGGCGTCATATGCCCCTCGAGAAAGGCCTGCTTGTTGATTGCCGGCAGCATTTCGCGAGCCATCTCGCTGCCTTCTTCAAGCTCTTCCAGGGCACTCGGGTCCACTTCTCCCCGAACCGCATCGAGCTCAACACGTGCAGATTCACCAGGTGTCAGGCCTTCATCCGCGGTCTTTTTCGAATAGTGCAGGAAATCCCCGGTGCGCAGATCGACCATGCCGCCAAAACGTTGGCCAGACGCGGCGGGCCAATAAAGCGGCGCGCAATCCAGCTGAAGTTGGTCCTGGATCTGGTCCAGCAGCTCGAGCGGGTCGAGCGCTTCGCGGTCCATCTTGTTGATAAAGGTGACGATCGGAATATCACGCAGGCGACAGACTTCGAACAGTTTCAAAGTCTGGGGTTCAATGCCCTTGGCGGCATCGAGCACCATGATCGCACAATCTGCGGCGGTCAGCGTCCGGTAAGTGTCTTCAGAGAAATCTTCGTGACCGGGCGTGTCGAGGAGATTGTAGACATTGCCGCGAAATTCGAACGTCATCACCGAGGCGCTGACCGAAATACCGCGATCGCGCTCAATCTTCATCCAGTCAGAGGTGGTCCGGCGGCGTTCGCCGCGCGCGGCCACTTCGCCCGCCATGCGAATAGCGCCGCCGGCCAGAAGCAGATTTTCTGTCAGGGTCGTCTTGCCGGCGTCCGGGTGCGAAATAATCGCAAATGTACGCCGACGATCGGCCTGATCAGACAAGGAAAGAGACATAGACGGCGCACCTTCAGAAGAAATCAAAGCGCGACTTAGGTTGTTTCGCTCACAGCTTCAACGCATGCGCCTGCGATGACCTTGCTTTTAGGCGCGGATCCGCGTCTCACCATCATTTGCCGCGCCGCGCAAATAGGTCTCCAGTACAAGCATTGGCACATCGCGGAGGCGTGGTTCGTAGCCCCCCGCAGCGGTTGGCTTGAGGATCAGGCAATTGGCGCCAGTCTTGGCGATGATCAAGGCGGCAATATCGTGAAGTGCCGTCTCTTCCGGCGCACGCGCAGACATCGCCTGAAAGGTCTTCACCGCGAAATCGACGGCGTCCTGCGCCCGCATCGTCCGGGGGTCGCCACACCCAATTTCGCGCCATCTGTGCAACAGATGCGCTTCCGGTGTGTTGATCTCAATCACCTTGTCATTCAGCAAAAACAACATGGTCTATCCCCAGGCTCAGGCCCCATGTCGGCGATTTGCAGTTAATGAAGGGTTACGGGCAGAGTATATGACGCTTATTCGACAGGTTCGGTCAAAAAGTGGCGCGCCTCGCGGTCTTCAATCTCGACGATCCACAAATCAGTGTCACGGGCTTTGGCGCGCGCCACATAGGCATCCACGCTTTCTTCGTCCGGGCCGATGCCCTGGCTTTCCAGATCGACAAAGACGCGCGTGCCCTCCATCGATGTGCGAGGCACATAGGCGCGGGCTGCCCCGTTCAGATCGGCGACCTTGATCAGGACATCGCCGCGAGACTCATCTCCCTGCTGCAGGACGAAGGCCCCTGCCCCCTCAATCTGCGCCCGGCGCAGCAAGGCGTCGACCCAGGTTTTTGTCGGCAGGCGTTCGTCAAACATGGCAACTCATTGGTTTCGGCATCGCGCTTGCATTCATCGAATTTGTTAAGTTCCGCTTTACCATAATGAATCCGACTTCTGATGCACCCGCTGTTTAGTCAATTGGAGTTTGTCGCAAACGCGTCTTCGGCGCAGATCGCTGCACGAGCGCTATCCCAAACAGAGCCTGGCATTCTCAGTTTTGCGTCCAATCTGCCCGGCCCGCTCTTAGGCGTGTTGAGCTTGGCATTTGTTTCAGCTGCAATAGCGCTCATGATTGAACTCAAAGTCGAGCGCTCCGGCGACTAGACTATTCGGCGGCGCGTTTGCGCGCGATGGCCGCTGGAAGCCTCACCGTGACCGCCGTTCCCTGGCCAAGAGCCGTCTCGATTTTGACTTGCCCACCTTGCAGCTCGGCGAGGCGTTGCACCATGGCAATGCCAAGCCCGGTGCCGGCGCGTCCTTTGGCATTGGCCCCTTGGGAAAACGGTTTCGCGATCCGCGCCAGATCATCTGCGCTCATGCCTGCGCCTGTATCTTTTACGCACAGAAACACGCTGCCGTCGCGCTCGAAAGCGTCGAGCCGTACGGTGTCGCCATGGGACGAGTATTTGATCGCATTGGAAACAAGATTGTCCCAGATCCGGCGCACCGCAGCGGCATCCGCCATGGCCAGGACTTCACCTTTTGTGTTCAGGGTCAGCGTGATTCCGGAAAGCTCTGCAATCGCTTGCGACTGCCTCAAGACGCTTTCGCCACTGGCGGCGATATCCATGGCGGCGATGTCGAGCTCATATGTGCCAGCTTCCGCCTTGGCATAGCCAAGCAAGTCTTCAACCAGGCGAAGCAAGGTTTCGCCGCTCTCTCGGATAAAGGTCGGGTATTCTTTGTAAGCTTCTGGCAAAGGCCCCCGCAGTTCCGCATCCATGATATCAGCAAAACCGATAATCCCGTTCAGAGGACTCTTCAGATCGTGACCGAGACTGGCAAAAAAAGTGGTACGTTCCTGCAATTGTTCAGATAGCTCGGAGTCCGAGTCAGACTTTTCCATCACCACTAATGTCGTGCCATCCTCGGTCTTGAATTGTGAGACCGAATAGCCGCGCTGTTCGAGGGATTCGATTTGCGCTTGCGAAACCACGTCGCGGGCCACGACGCCAGGTTGAAGCGATGGTAACAGGTCAGTTTGACCCACAACCCGCCTTACCCGCCCGTGCGGAGAAATCGCCGCGATGAGCATTGGCGTGTTTTGAAACGAATCCTCCGCTCCATCGTAACGCTCCGGCTCATTTGGTCCTGTTGGTCGGACACTCAGGTCGTACGCAGGCCAGCGCAATAAAAATATTTGCAAAAAAATAAGTGTGGTTAATACGCCGGCGCCCAACCATATTCCCAGTGTCTCACCCATTAACATTACAGTGACCGCCGCAATCCCGGCCACGCTGGATCCGAGAATGAGGGCGTATCTATTAATCCGGCTGCGCGGATCTCGCGTACGCATATTAACGGTATGGTCAGCTCTGTTAGGCATTTTCCTTGTCACGGATTCATTAAATTTTCGGTCAGAATCCAAGTTTCAGCAGATGCTAGCCTTTGCGGGACGCAAAAGATAGGCCAGTGTCGAGGTCGTAGAGTGAGGGAGCTAACCATGACCATAAAAACTGTAATCTCGGCAGTCGTGGCGGTCGCCGGCCTGACTCTTCATGCGACAGCGCAACTGGTAACACCAGCGCCACAACAGGTTAGCGCAACAACTCCGAAGAACGATCCCCTGGCGAACGCCGCGGCGCTGTACGCGACCTATCAGAGCGACGTCACGGACGTTAAAAGCAATGGCTTTACGTCGGCCCGCGACATCGAAAATTCGCTCAACAATCTCGGCGGTCACAATCCCGAACAGCTGACCCAAGGTTGGATGGCCTATTCCGCCCTCGTCGCAGCTCAGAACCCAGAATTCCGCGCTGCTGTCCTCGACATTGAAGGCTATTATGGCCGCGACGTGATGATGACCGGCATGCAAAATGATGTGCGCTATGCCCGCACCCTGAGCGGCGGCAATGCTGCTGTGAACCAGGCGCTGACCGCGGTCAAAGCGGATAGCAGTCGCCTCATCGGTGCGGCCGCATTTGTTAAAGAACAAGCTTACAGCCTACAAGGCTCAGGTTGGGCAAAGGGGCGTGTCGGCAATTCACAGGCCAAAGCCACCAACCTGTTTGCGTCTACCCAGTCGGGTATCCCAGCCCGCGGCGCAATGTTGCAAGCGATGCAGTCACCAAACATCAACACGGTTCTAGAGCAGGCCGGCAAGTCAGGGGCTCCATCTGTTTGGGAAAGTGTCTCTGGCGCAGCGAGCACCATTCGTGTGCCGTCGGCTGTCTCAAACTTTGGTCAGGCCAACCGCATTGCTCGCGGCAAGGAGCCGATCGCCGACCGCATTACGACGCTCGCCGCCTATCGCATCCTCAATGCGGACCCAAGTGTGGCCGGATCGATGCGTCAAGCGATGAGCGAACGCGAAACGCAAGGCTGCCTGAACATGGCCAACCTGAACTTGCAACAGTGTGTGGCCGCTGCGCACAAGCATTATGAAGTACCATTCTGCATTGGCGAGCATGCCCTGTCAGACATCGGTAAGTGTATTGGCAAAGTCTCCAGCTAAGATCTGATCTCTATGCAGATTATTGCCCCCGGCCTCAGTGCCGGGGGTTTTCTTTTGCCGGGTTTCGTCCCAAATGCTGGCCATGAGCATTACTGAACGCGCTGCTGAGATCGCCGATGAATTCGACTTCCTGGACGATTGGGAAGTTCGCTACGCGCACATCATTGATTTAGGCAAAGCCAATCCACCTCTGGCCCCCGAAGAACGCCATGAGGGCACCAAGGTGCGTGGCTGTGCGTCGCAAGTCTGGATGGTTTTGACGCCACAAGATGGGGATCGACTTGAAATCCGTGCCGAGAGCGATGCGATGATTGTCTCCGGCCTGATATCTTTGCTCATTCGATTGTTTTCCGGAGCTGAACGCGCTGAAATTCGCAGCTTCGATGCAGACGCGTTTCTGACAAAAATCGGCGTGAAAGGCGCCCTTAGTGCGCAACGCTCAAATGGCCTCGCCTCTATGCTAGCTCGGATCAAAGAGACAGCCGCCGCAGACGATCAGCCGGTCCGCTCGTAGACGTCAATCAAACCTCGCAACACTCGACGCGCCCGTCCCTCCACCAGAGCCGGGCGTATCGCAAAATGACGCGCCAGCTTTGCACGGGACAGGCCGTGCAGGACCATTTTTTTCAGGAAAGAAGCGTCCTCCGGGCCGAGTGTCTGCGCCAGGGCTGAGATCCGCTCGGCCGCAGATCGCACGCGCCAAGATGCATCGACAGGATCTGAACCGCTGCGGTTTCTTGCGCGATCGCCACCACCAAAAGCGTCCCAATTCATGGTCACGTGCTGTCCGCTCTGCGCAGCAAGCTCGATATCCTTGAGATAAGCCTGGCATGCGCGGCGAAGCTGATCTCGATAGGTAGCGGACGGCGCGCGTAGTAACATCGATCTCAAATAGTTGGCCTCCATGTTTGGGTCGAACCCGATCAATGCGGGGCCCCTCGCTGCAGTCTCCGTGCGAGCTTCAATGGCACCAGACCAGACCAAAAGCGGCGGCGCCCCTTCGCCCAGTGGCTTCAAGCTTTCTTGCAATCTCAGGACATCGATTTCAGCACCAGAAATGGTTCCGATCATGCGGCTGCGTCGATCACGAGAGCGCCAAACGCCCCATGTGTCAGGTCGGATCAACGCCGCGAGTCCACCTCGCTGCAGGGCCCGTATCAGGCGTTGATTCATGCCGCGCGTGCGAGCAGCGGCGCGACCGTGGCCAATCCTTGTTCGAGCGCCTCTAACCAGGCATCATAGTCCGCATCGTCTCGCATCTCCTCGATGCGATGGCACGCATGCGCGACGGTTGAGCGATCGCGCTCAAACGCGATTGCGACCCGGGACAGGCTCATGCCTAATCCGACATGCGTCAGGTACATCGCGACCTGCCTGGCACGAACAAGCTCACGCGGCCCCCGATCAGGTTGGAGGATATCTTCCGCTTTCATTTCAAGGGCATAGGCTACAAGACTCACCGCCAAATAGGCGCTATTCCTATCGAACCTTTGTTGGATTCCCACACTCATTCTCCTTCGGCTCAGCGAAGATTGAGAGTATCATGTGGTATTCAGTGTAGGATTATTTTCCTAAACATAAAACAAGTATCCCAATAGATTCAGGCAGCTATATTACTTGGTAATACTTGTTGCCTGCGGGACTCACCAGAGAATGTTTGCTGCAATCTCTGGTTCGGGATCAGACAATCATGGCACAGGACCATCGCTCCATTTGCTCCGCTTTGTAAGGGCAATCTGAGCCAGGCATGGCTCTCCACGTCACCCCGGATCAGCCCGCCAATTGGGCGCCTTTGATCAAGCACGCTAGCAATCCCCAACGACCAAGTATCCTGAACATCGCGGCTGAGTTCGCTCAATAGACGGCCGCCCATGTCGCGTCCAAAAATCTGACGCAAGCTCGAGCCAACGAGGCGGAACCGTGCCCGCCCGTCTCGTCCAATTTCAACAATGGAAAGCGCCGAAAGATGGGCGCGTATCGCCCCTGGATCGAGGTCTTCGCGCGCGGGCGGAACACCAACGATGTGCTGATCCCGCCAATAGGAAATCAATTCTGCGTGCGCTTGAGTCAGGCCTTGAAACCCTGTTGACTCGCTATTCATTGCCACCCCCGTGGTGATTCGCTGATTCGTTCATGAATCAGTTTGAATCGCCGCGCAAGAGCAGAGTGAGTAAAAATTTAACCAATATTACCAAATACTTTCATTTCGGCGCCGAAATGAAAGTATTTGTTTCGATTACGGATTATTTTTCCAGCTTACCAAGGCCCATCTCTTTGGCGAGCGCTGATCGCCGGCGTGCATAGCTTGGAGCAACCATGGGATAGTCGTAAGGCAGGCCCCATTTTTCGCGGTACTCTTCGGGGCTCATGCCGTATTTCGACCGCAAATGCCGCTTCAAGGATTTGAACTTCTTACCGTCTTCTAGGCAGATCAAGAAATCGTCCGTGATCGATTTCTTGATAGCCACGGCCGGTTCTGGAGTCGCTTCCGCCGAAGAGGCCTCGCGCAGGTCTCTCAGAGTGGCATGGACTTCTCTGATCAAGTCTGGGAGTTCGGTACTCTGGATTGGATTATTGCTAACATATGCTGAGACAATGTCTGACGCATATTCAATGATCGCAACTGGCGCCGCGTCTACGCGGTCTGTTTGTTCGCTCATTCACGTTCCCCTTTGTGATGCGAAACATATATTGGTCAACTTCCCCCAGAGTAAATGAGAAATTGCACCTCTATTCTGCAAAAAAGCACTGCGTTTGCAGGCATTTGCATGCTTTCTGAAAAGTATAGATTGGCGAAGACTGATGCACCCAGCAGGCTATTCGCTTGCTTTGAGGCCGCGATTTAGGTCGCCAAAAGCACAACCAACATCACGATTCCGAGCAGGACGGCAGACCACATCGCCATGCTGACCGTCAAAGGTCCACGCGCCAGCGCGCCGCGCGGGCTGAACGTGGTCTCAATCTTCTCGAAGGTGCGCGCCCCAATCCCAGCAAACACCGATGTCATCGCAGGACCGGCCTTGGCCCACACCCGGCCTGCCCACATCACGGCATTATAGCCTGGGCGACGATAGACCCAATCGGTGTCGAGGATCGTGCCAGGTCTCTCGGGCGGGTAAAGGCCAAAGCGCTTGAGCAGGATGAAGGCAAGCACAGCGAACATAAGCAGCTGCATCTGGGTCAGGATATGATCGGCCGTATAAGGCTTATACGGCTTGATTTCATCACCTGACATCAAGCACACATCAGCTGGCGCCGTCACCGTACAGGGCAGCATATTGTACAGCCAGCCATACCCAAACCCGCCAATTGTCGGCAAGCCGATTGCGATACAGATGAAGGCCGCCATGCCCATGGCCAGCAACATATTGAAGGGCGCTTCCTTCACTCGAATACCGCTATCATGGCCAAAGAAGGTAAAGTACGGAATCTTGATCCCGGAATGTTCAAGCACACCGGCTGACGCAAAGAGCAGCATCGCCCAGACAATCACATAGCCCTCATAGGCCACCGCACTCATCGTCATGGATTTTGCCACAAAGCCGGAGAAGAGCGGGAATGCGGAAATCGATACCGCCCCGATGATACAAAAGATGGTTGTCCACGGCATCGACTTGTACAGCCCGCCAAGCTCGCTCGCCTTGGCCGTTCCGACACGATACAGGACCGCGCCCATGCTCATGAACAGCAAGCCCTTATAGATGATGTGGGCAAAGGCGTGAGCTGCCGCACCGTTGATGGCGAGCGGCGTGCCGATACCAATCGCACAGATCATGAAGCCGAGCTGGTTGTTCAGCGAGTAAGACAGGACCTTGCGCAGGTCATTCTCGATGACCGCGAAGAAGACCGGGAAGACGGTCATGATCGCGCCGATCCAGATCAGGATCTCAAAGCCGGGGAACATGCGTGCAAAGGCGTAGACGGCAAGTTTGGTCGTAAACGCAGACAACACCACGGCGCCAACCACGGTCGCCTTCGGATAGGCGTCTTGCAGCCAATTGTGCAGGAACGGGAATGCGGCCTTGATCGCGAAAGCGGCGAAGACGAATTTCGCGCCCGGCTGGTCAAAGGATGTGAACGCATCGAGCGACAAGGCGCCGGTCGACTTGTAGACATAGGCGAGGCCGTCGAGCAGCAGCACGCCGGAGAAGATCTGAACGCCCAAATAGCGCATCGCGGCTTGATAAGCGGCCTTGGTCCCAGCCCTGAGGATCAGGAAGACCGAACTGACGGCCGTAATCTCCCAGAAAATGAACAGGGTCATCAAATCGCCCGCCAGCGTGGCAGCCACCGCCGCGCCGGCATAGGCCAACGCCATACCGTCCTGCAGACGGTCATCGGTATGCAGCGCATAGATGGCGTTCAAGAATGAGGCGATCAAAAACGCGAGCGCAAATATGAAGGACAGGCTGTCGACCCGGTACAGGATCATATCGAAGCCGAGCACTGGCACGACCGCGAGATCCGTCGCCCGCTCGGCCAATGCCAGGAGAATGATTGCCACAACCGGCGTCGCCACCATCAAGGCCTGGCGCACACGCTGGACCGGGATCAAACAGCCCGCAAATCCGACAAGGATCAGCAGCAGGCCGGGATTAATCTGACCGAGAAACCCGCTCATGCGTCGCGCTCCACATCATTCGGCGTCGTCTCGGCTTCGCCATAATAGTCTTCATCGCGGCGCAGGAGCTTGCCCAGAGGCCACCCGGAGAGCACGGCCAGAGCAAAGGCGCCAAAGCCCCACAGCGCGTAGAACCCGTTCGCGTTTGCCATCTCGACTTTCTCGTGCCGATCGAGTCCGAAATCGAACAGAACCAGTCCGATTGAAATCAGGATCACCAGGATCAACAGCGCCAGCGGCGTGCGCGGCGAGCTGACCCAACCAAACAGAACTTTCGACATGGGGTGCATGTCATCATCGTTCGGGATCGGCATGTCTTCTTCAGGCTTCACAAAACGCCCGCTAGCATCGCGTTCGGGAGGACGGATCATGGTTGACCTCCTGTGGTCATGTAGACGGCTGGGTCGCGTTCACCGGTCGCAGGTGCCAGGAAGTCCGACATCGGACCGATCGAGAAGAACATCAGGAAACAGAGCAACGCGGTGAAGCAAGGCGCGGCCACGGTCAGCATGGGCGCGCCGCCTGCCCGCTTGAACGGGGCCGGTTCGCCACTGCCGGGCGGCGGCATCAGGGCGAGAATCGGGATGGGCAGCAGATAGGCAATGTTCAGCAGCGACGAGACGATCAGGACATAAGGCACATAATCGAGGTCCGCATCTGCCGCGCCTTGCATCAATTCATATTTTGGCCAGTCGCCGGCGAGCGGCGGGATGCCGATAATTGAAAGCGACGCGATGAAGAAAGCGATGAACACCAAGGGCATTCGCTTGCCCAGCCCCCGCATCTCGGAAATGTTCTGTTTGCCGGTGGCGACATAAATCGCACCAGCGCACATGAAAAGCGTGATTTTTCCAACCGCGTGGGCCGCGATCTGCAACGAGCCGCCCATAAAGCCGGCCGGGTCTGCAAGCATCGCCCCACAGGTGACATAAGCCAGCTGCGCGACCGTGGAATAGGCCAAGCGGGCTTTGAGATTGTCCTTGGTCATGGCGATCAGGGAGGCCACGATAATGGTGAAACACGCGACCCCAAGAATGAATTCTCGCGATGCGGTCGCATTTAGAATCTCTTCGCCGAAAATGTAGATCGCCACTTTCAGGATGGTGAACACACCGGCTTTGACGACGGCCACCGCATGCAGAAGCGCTGACACGGGCGTCGGGGCGACCATCGCATTTGGCAGCCAGAAATGGAATGGCATCAAAGCTGCCTTACCGACTCCGAAAGCGAAGAGCAGCAGGAGCGCGCTGGCAACAACCGGGGTCAGGCCTTCGGCTTGTTGCAGCAGTCCGCCCGGGACGAAATCGAGGCTGCCAGCGAGGGCCCCGGTCCAGATCACTGCCACGAGCAGGAAGCCAATCGACGTGCCGAGCAGCGTCATCAAATAGATGCGCGCGCCGCGCTGGGCGTTGGCATCGCCTTTGTGCGCGACCAGCGGATAGGTCGACAGGGTCAGGATTTCATAGAACACGAACAGCGTGAACAGGTTGGCCGATAGCGCCACACCCATGGCCCCGAACAGAGCGATGGCAAAACACATATAGAAACGGGTCTGGTTGCGTTCGCGATTGCCGCGCATATAGCCGATCGAATAGAAACTGTTGACGATCCAGAGACCGCTCGCGACCAGTGCAAATAAGGCGCCCAGCGGTTCCGCCTTGAACGCAAATTCAAGGCCGGGCACGGCCTCGCCCAGGCTCAGTTCAGGAGACCCACCCGAGCCGACCTGGCTGGCGATCACAATCGCGACGACGAACAATGCCGCGGCGCCGATCAGGGTCACGCCTTCGCGCAAATCCGGAACGCTCCCGGCCAGCCAGATGCCCGCACAAATGACGAGCGGCAGGATCAGGGCGAGGGCAATTGCTAGTTCACCGCTCATGACGCGCCTCCGATAAAGAGGGCCGCGGCCGCATCATCCGCCAGTCCAGCCACAAACCCACCTTGAACCCCGACCCAGATATTGCCGAGCGCCAGAATCCACAGTGGAATCAAGATAATGAGCGGCGCTTCCTGGCGCCGTTTGTTCGGATTGGACGGGGTTCGAAAAAACACTGCTTCCAGGATCCGTCCCATATAGACCACTGCCAGCAGGCTCGAGAACATCACGACCGCAACGGCCCACCACCAGCCATGCTCAAACAGCGCATTGACCAGAGCATATTTCGACTGAAAGCCGGCTGTGAGCGGCACCCCGATCAGCGACACTGCGCCAATTGCGAAGGCCGTCATGGTCCAGGGTGAGCTGCGGCCCAGCCCTTTCAAATCATTCAAGCTGGTACCCTGATAGCTGAGCACAACGCCTGCTAGCGCCATGAACAGGGCGCCTTTGATCAGCGCATGGTTGACCAGGTGAAACATGCCAGCCGACACGCCGGCTGCGGTGCCGATCGAAATTCCGAGCAGCATGTATCCGACCTGAGCGACCGAGGAATAGGCCAAAGTCCGGCGCACATCGGTTTGGAACACGGCCTGGAACGAGCAGGCAATCATCGCCGCGATTCCCATCGGCATAAGGATCCAGATCAGGGTTGAGCCTTCGAATGAAAATTCGAGGCCAAAAACGGTGAACAGGAACCGCACCAAAGCATAGATTGCGACCTTGGTCGCCGTCGCCGCAAGGAACATGGTGACGAAGCTCGGGCTGTAAGCATAGGCATTTGGCAGCCATTGGTGCAGCGGGAACATGGCGGCCTTGATGCCGAGCCCGACAACAATGAAGGCATAGCCCGCAAACACCGCTTTGCTGTCTGGCACGGCCTGCAATCGGACAGCCAGCTCGGCCATGTTAAGCGTCCCTGTGGCGGCGTACAGAAAGCCCACGCCGACCACAAAGAAAGACGCACCAATCGTGCCCATAAGCAGGTAATTGCCCGCTGCCGGCAACGCACGCCGATCGCGCCGCGCGCCCAAGGCCACCAGCACATAAGTCGCAATCGAACTGATCTCGAGGAAGACAAACAGGTTGAACGCATCGCCGGTCGATGCGACGCCGGTCAGGCCGGTAAAGCAGACCAGATAGGCGGCATAGAACATGGCGCGCTTGGCATCGCGGATCTCGGCGGCAACACTCGGCCAACTGAAAATTGCGGCGAGGAAGCCGATCGCACTGACCAGAAGCAGCACCATGGCATTCAAGGAGTCGATGCGGAACTCGATGCCTGCATCCGGCGTCCATCCGCCCATGGCATAGGAAATTATGGCACCTTCATCGATCGATCGGACCTGCGACAGCAAGACAATGGCCATGACCAGCGAAAAGCCGGTTGCCAGGATGCTCAGGATCCAGGCCAGACGCCCGTTCGGCATAAAGGCGGCAATCGGCGCCAGGAACATGGGGGCGACAACCAGCAATGCTGGTGCATGCGCCGCGAGATTTGTCGGCACCAAAGAGGAGATGAATTCGATCATACCGCCCCTGCCTTGCTCTCTTCAGCCTCTGAGGCCGCCTCAGCGATCGCGACTTCCAGATCCATCGCCCGGATCTCATCTGCTTCAACCGTGCCATATGCTTCACGGATGCGGACAATAATGGCGAGGCCGACCGCCAAGGTTGCCACACCGACCACGATCGCGGTCAGCATCAGGACGTGCGGCAACGGGTTCGAATAGACGTTCTCCATGCCGGTTTCACCATAGGCCTTGGCAGCGCCATAGGCCGCATCCGCAGCCTCGCCGCCATGGTCGGTCGCATAATCCCCGCCTTCGCTATGGCCTTTGTCTTTCTTGTAATCCTTGCCGAACAGAATGGGCGCCGTGCCGCCATCGATGCGAGACAAAGAGATATAGAACAGAATGATTGAGGTCTGGAAAAGCCCCAATCCAATCAGGCGCTTAATCAAATTAGTTGCCGCAAAGGCGATATACAGACCGATCATCATCAATCCGATGATGGCCCAATAGTTTCCGCGCTCGAGGATGAATTCCAGCATGCCTACCAGTCCTCGTCCCGAATTTCACTAACCCGGCCCGCAAACGCGTAAAAGATTGTCACCATGGACCCGGCCACCGCAAACAAGACGCCGATCTCAATCACGATAATGCCAGTATGCTGGCCAAGATGACCGCCAGGCTCTTCGCGGAACAGCGCATCATAATCGAGGAAATTTCCACCCATGGCGAGGGCCCATACGCCGACACCGATATAGATAATGAAGCCAAGCCCGGCGATGAAGCGGGCGAAGCCAGGGGTGATTGCGCGCATAGCCGGCGCGATGCCGAAAATCAGCGAGTACAGGATCACGCTTACCGCCAGGATTACGCCAGCCTGGAAGCCGCCGCCCGGGCTGTATTCCCCGTGAAAGTGCACATAGAATCCGTAAATCGCGATCACCGGGATCAACGCTTTGGCTACGACCCGGAGAATGACGTGATGGTCGCCCTTCATGACTCCTCCTCATCTTTCTTGAGCGACGCCACGCGGTCCTCGCGGCGGACGCTCGCACCCAGCGAGCGCTCGCCAAATCCGAGCAAGAGCGAGACGGCGAGGCCAGCGGCAAACACCACGCCAACTTCGCCGAGCGTATCGAAGCCCCGATAGCTTGCGAGCACTGCGGTGACGATGTTCGGGATGGCGATCTCAGGATAGGTGCGCTCAATGAAGTCAACCCCGACGCCGGTATTTGCGGGCGATGTCGGATCACCAAACCCTGGCAGGTCGATGGTCGCATAGATCAGGATCGCGCCAGTTGCGATGACCACGAGCAGAGGCACGATTTTGGTCGCGCCTTTCTCGGCTTTCGCCGTCCGTGAGGTCAGGACCATGGCGCCGAGGAACAAGGCGGTGGAAATCCCAGCCCCCACAGCCGCTTCCGTGAACGCCACATCGACCGCGTCGAGAGCGACAAACCAGGTCGCTGAAACCAGCGAATAAATGCCGGACAACATCACGATCGCAAACAGGCTGCGCAGCCGTGCAATCGCAATGGCAATCACAAACAAAATGGTCAGCAAGGTGATGTTGAGCAGATCAATCGCCAGCGTCGCGCCTTCAAAACCGGTCATGCATCGCCCCCATCTTCTTTTCCGACCCGCCCGATCAGAGGCTGCAATCCAGCCGTGTGCGCGGCATTGGCAAGGGCGTGTGACGATGTCGGTCCGGTTAGGAACAGGAACAACCAGACGACGATCAGCTTGAACACGGTGGCGAAATTCGGCGCCAGCAGAGCCATGCCGACTACCGCGAGGGTCATAGACGCTGTGTCGGTAACGCTGGCTGCATGCAGCCGGGTATAGAAATCTGGGAACCGCAAAACCCCCACGGTCCCGATCACCGCGAGCACGGCGCCGACCAAAAGCAGAGCCGACCCGAGCGCGGGGCGGAACGCATCCCAATATCCGATCAAGGTCTCAATCATGAGCCCCCCTTCCCGCGCCGCGTCAGCGATACCTGGAAAGACCGATACCGGAAGAATTTCAGGATCGCGATCGTCGAAACGAAATTGATCAAGGCATAAAGGATTGAAATATCAAGAAAATCTGGTCGGCCGGTCAAGAATCCGATGACGCCGAGCAAAAGGATGATCTTGGTTCCAAGCGAATTCACCGCGAGCACACGATCATACAGAGTCGGCCCGCTCAGCGCGCGCACCAGCATCAGGGCGATCGCAACAACCAGAGCTATGGCAGCGGCACCAATCATGCTGGCCCCTTTCCGTCACAGGCTTCGCGAGAGCGGCGATCCATTTCGTCGAACGCACCTGGGCCGGCTGTGTCTTCGTAAAGTGCGTGCACAAGAATTTTGTCGCCCTCGACTTCTACGCTCACC
Organism: Hyphomonadaceae bacterium; assembly: GCA_024743315.1. Classification (GTDB taxonomy): domain Bacteria; phylum Pseudomonadota; class Alphaproteobacteria; order Caulobacterales; family Hyphomonadaceae; genus Henriciella. Next base: position 103,084 of record JANSWU010000007.1, on the reverse strand, counting down.
GTGCCGGGGGTAAGTGTGATCGAATTGGCGAAGACGGTCCGCGCGAGATCGCTCTCACACCCTGTCTTCACTTTCACCAAGGCTGGATTGATATCGAGATTGGAACGCAGGCAGGCCTTGATCACAGTCCAGTTGGCTTTGAAGATTTCGACGATAAGCCAGGCCCAATAGGCAACCAATTGCGGCAACCGCCCATATGGCGAGCCCTCGCGGTCGAGAATATCAAATCGATAAGCCAATACGGTGGTCAGAATGATCGACACTGTCCCGAGTGACGCAATGGCGGGCTTGGTGAGCGTATACTCTCCAGACAAGCCGAGCCACAGTGCGACCAGAACAACTAACAATCCAAGAAAGTAGCCCACGCGCCCGGCCGCTCCAATGTTTCTGCCTTGCCAAAGGGCGCAATTAGAGCCGGAATCGGGTTTTGGCCAGTCTAAACCGCTCCGTTATGTGCGAAAATTTGTCTACTTCCCAAAAACTAAGCTGGCCGTGCGGCGTGCGGTGGAGAACGAGGACTCGTCATTCGCTTCTTCACCTTCAAGCATCGATTGATGAGCACTGCCAGGTGAGAACGAGGAAGATAAAGACCAGTTCCAATAGCGCAGGGTCGTCTGCGCTTTTGCGACCGTCAGAAGATCATACGTCTCTTCTAAGAAGGCCCACATCTTTTCAGGCGTTCCATCTTCATTCTGGAGCGGTCGACGCAAAGCGATCCAGAAATTTTTCAAAGATGGTTTTTTTAGGCCAGTGGCCTTGCACAACACGGCAATGCCTTCTCCGCCTGGATCGCTGAGGATCTTGGCGCTGGTCACCGGCTTGATCCCAGCCAAATATCCAATTTCCTGCACCAAATCTGGCGTCATGCCGGTTTGCGCAGCAGTCTCAACCGCATGTTCGAGACTGTCATAGACGCTGCGTTCGATCGCCGCTCGGTTACGTTGTCGGCGTTCGATCAGTTGGAGTGTCTTGCGGGCCACCGGGTCTGCCCAGTTCTCTTTCGCGGCAATCGCAAAGACATCGGCGCACATGTTGACCATCTCCGCGCGATCGGCCGCGTGCCGGGCGAGGATGGCGCGCCGTGTATCACGGTCCGACCACCAAAACATTGCCATCGCCTGAGCGGGTTTAAGTTCCAGGCGCGTGATCAATAGCTGGGTCAACCCCTCCTCCTTGCGCGAGCGGCTGACCAGAACATCCATCGCGATTTCAGACAGGTCCGCGCCTTTATTGGCCAGTAGGCAACGAACAGCGGATAATTCCCCTCGCCGGGCCAGTTGGTCGGCAACCGCAATCGGCACGCGCTTGCGCTTGGCAATCATGATGCGATGCTCGAGCGAAACATGATCAAGAATTTCCAGCAAATCCGCACTGTCAAACGCTTCACTTTGTTCGAGGAGGGGTTGCGCGATTTCCAAACTGCACTGCGCCAAATATCTCAGCACACGGCGTGGTGCTTCCGTCATGGATGCGAGGCGGGACGCACACAATAACCGTTCTTCATCGGTGGCGTGAAATAGCATATCGAGCAGGATATCCCCGCCCATTGACCGATCTTGCGGAGCCACTTGCGACCCCGGGAGCGCAATATAATCGATCAAACGCCGCAATAGGATTTTGCGCGCCTGCCCAGTGACTTCCGGGGGCTGTTCGAATGGAATTGGTTCGCTCACGGGCAAACGCCTCCTAAACCTGTGGTGGAGTTTGCCGCGGAGTTGTTAACAATCTAATGAGATTATGTCTTGTTTCTTCGCGGATGTACGACAATCAGCAGCATGCTGGCGGCCAGCATAGCGATCGCCAATGCGAACAATTGACCGCCATCGGTTTCGGCGCCGGTTTCAAGCGAAACCGGGATTTCACGCCCCAACACATCTGGCATCAAATGAAAGGCGACAGCCGCTGCGAGAATTAGAAAAGACAGAATGGCCCCAGCGCGGCGTGAAAACGGTAATAAGAGCAAAAGTGCCGCGAGCAATTCGGCGAGCGCTACGACCACGCGCCCGGTAGGTTCGAACAGCGCAATCTGGGTTTTTGCCGCCAGCGTTGCGAAAACGATGTTCTGGCCAGGCGCATCTAGAAGCTTCACACTTCCCTCGGGTGGATTTGGCAAGGGATGAATGGTTGCCTGCAAGAACATGAAAATCAAAAATAGAGCCAGCCCCCAACTCCCAGCGTGACGTAAGGCTCTCATACGCGTCCCTCCTGATCAGACATTTAAGGCCTAGCATGCCGAAATGATGGCTCCAAGACATGGCTTGCGCCATGCCGACATTTCCTGTTGCTTGTTGGCAAATCCCGGGACAGTTTGGCGCTCTGGGAGTAAGGGCAGACACCAATATGAGCGAAGAGCCGCCGTCAGCGGACAATCTCGAAGATCCGGATATACTGGAAGAAGCCCGGTCGCCGCTGAGCGGCATGGGCTCGGCCATGAGTGCTGGCGCCTCCCTGCTCGAAACCGCACAATCGATGATGGCGCGCAAGGCGCGACGTGGCGTCAAAATCGAACTGCCCGCTTATCTTTCTGTTCAGGCTACCTGGTTCATCGCCTTCGGCCTGCAAATGGTCCTGTTTCCATATCTCATCACCAACAAGCTTGGCCTTGGCGGGACCGAGCTCGGGCTGGCGAATTTGGCGTTATCGGGGCCGTCCGTAATTTTCCTTTTGCTCGGCGGCGTGGTCGCTGAGCGGGCTTCTGGCAAACCGCTCTTGATGGTCTTGCACCTGTTTGCCTCACTTCCTGCCTTTGCGCTCGCCTTTGCGCTGGCGACCGATAATCTGAGTTATCCGCTGATGATTGCCTATGGCCTTGCTCTCGGCACTGTGGGTGCGTTCATGATGCCGGCACGCGACGCAATCTTGAACGAAGTCGTCGAACGGCGCGGCCGCGTTGGCTCCGGCGTCACGCTCCAACAAGGCGTTGCCTTCGCAACGCTGGCCCAGTTTGGGGCGCAGATTACCGGACTGATCCTGGGCGGTTATGCGGACAAGATGACCAAGATGCCGGACTGGCTTGGTGGATTTGGGATCGGCCCGATCGATAGCTGGTTCCTGATGGCATTACAGGGCGCCGTCGTCGCCATGGGGGCCCTCCTCGCATTCATGTTGGCCAAAGGCCGTAAGGTCAAAACCGGACGCTCAGGCTTCGGCGCCGCCTTTGGCGATATTGGCGAAGGCTTCAAAGTGGTCGCCGGGGACGCCAAGCTCTGGGCCATGACCGTGCTGATGTTCGGGGTCGGCATCTTCGTGATTGGCGCCTTTTTGGTGGTGCTGCCAATCATCAACCGAGACGTTTATGGCCTGTCCGGCGATGGCATTCGCGACATGTTCGTTACCTTTTGGCTTGGCGCTTTTGTGTCGTCGGTGGCCCTCTCTCTGATCAAGAATATCAAACGCCAGGGCCGGTTATTGCTGGTTGCACAGCTGCTCGGGTCGCTGGCCATTCTGCCGATGATGACACGGATTCCGCACGAGGCTTTCCTCGGTATTGTCTTTATTTGGGGCCTATCGGCTGGGGTCTCGATCGCGATGAGCCGGTCGATTGTCCAAGACGCTGCACCGAAAGATCAGCTGGCGCGTGTGCTGTCCATCTATCAGCTCGGCTTCATGGCCGGGGCACCGTTTGGGGCAGCCCTGATGGGATGGCTGGTCGACGCGTTTGGCCCGTATAAGATTGCCATCGTTCCGGCGGCCGGCATGACCATACTGATCCTCTGGATGGTCATTCGAACCCCGATCTGGAATTTGAAGAACGAAGCGTACAAAGCAAAATCATAAACGTTCGGGAGGAAGGCGCGTGAAAAAACTTGGAATCGGGTTGGGCATAGTGGCGCTGATCGGGGCGCTCGGATGGTGGTCGATCGGCTCAGACTGGCGCCGGCTGTTGCTGAACCTGCCAACCGACGCGGAAGTCTTGTTCTGGACCCAAGGCCAGCGAGATGCGGGTTTTCGGATGCTGGATCGGGTCTCAATCCTGGTGGAATCGCGCGAGATTCCGGCATCAGACGCGCTGAAAGCCCTGCCCGAAGGACCACCGCTCAACCTCTCGCTGGATCTGGATGCGTATATGGACGAGCAACGCCACGCCGCTTTGGTTGTTCTCCATAATGGGGCGATCCGGTTGGAACGCTACGGCCTCGACTTCGACAAAGGCGGGCGTTGGACAAGCTTTTCCGTGGCCAAGTCCCTGACCTCCACTCTGGTCGGGATCGCCGTTCAGGAGGGTTATATTGAAAGCCTCGCTGACCCGGTCTCCAAATATATAAGCGGCCTCGAAAACTCTGCGTATGATGATGTCACGATCGAGCAATTGCTGACCATGTCCTCCGGCGTCGCCTGGGATGAGACTTATACGGACCCCAATTCAGACGTCGCCAAGTTCAATCTTCATGTCGCCGAAGATGGCGGCTCAAATCTGGTCAGCTATATGGCCACCCTGCCGCGCGCGCATCCCCCCGGCGAGGTCTGGAACTACTCAACCGGTGAAACCAATTTGATCGGCGTGCTGGTCAGCGAAGCCACCGGCAAGACGCTTGCTGATTATCTCTCCGAGAAGATCTGGGGGCCCTACGGCATGCAGCAAGACGCGTCCTGGCTGCTGAATGAGGATGGCACCGAAATCAGCGGTTGTTGCATTCAGGCGGCGACGCGGGATTTTGCGCGCTTCGGCCAATTCATTCTTGAGGGGGCTCAAATCGATGGCACGCCCCTGGTGCCTGAGGACTGGATTGCGCGCGCCACGACCAAACGGATCGGATACGGCCAGCCCGGGCTCGGATATGGCTATCAATGGTGGACATATGATGACGGAGCGTTTGCCGCCGACGGGATATTTGGGCAAGGCATATTCATCGATCCCAATCGCAATATCGTCATAGCAACCAATAGCAGCTGGTCCACCGCGCTGGGCGATGTCGATCAGGAGCATGCCAATCGGGAAGCTTTCTACCAGGCTGTCGTGGCCGCGATTGAGGCTGAGGCTGTCGATTAAAGGCCAGGTTTTAGGCGAAGCTGCATAAGTCCTATGGCATTTGACAGCGTTCCGGTTTGCACCGTCCCGATTAGGTAGGGTATCTCACAAGGAGCCTACGATGAAACATTTCGGAGACATCGCGTTCACAGATCATGTGAAGGACGAACAAACCGCACGCGGCTCGCGCGACATGTATGCGGGGATGACCGCACGCCCGGCGCCGGATGGGTTTGGCGAGCGCGAAGCCGCCTTTATCTCCATGCGCGACAGCTTCTACATGGCGACCGTGTCTGAAGAGGGTTGGCCCTATATTCAGCATCGTGGCGGCCCGCGCGGCTTTTTGAAAGTCCTGTCGGAAACACAATTGGGCTTCGCCGATTATCGCGGCAATCGGCAATATGTGTCAGTTGGCAATTTGCAGACTGAGAAACGCGTATCGCTGTTCCTGATGGATTACCCGAACCGCGCCCGCCTGAAACTCCTCGGTCGCGCGAGCGTGCAAGAAGCGGAAGACAATCCCGAATTGGCCGAACAGCTCGCCATTGAAGGTCAGGGCAAGGTCGAGCGACTGTTCATGATTGAAGTCGAGGCGTTTGACTGGAATTGCCCGCAATTCATCACGCCGCGCTTCACTGAAGCCGAATTGTCGGCCAGCCTCATCCCCATGGTCGAGGAATTACAGGCCCTGCGCCAGGAAAACGCGTTTCTGAAGCAAGAACTCGGGCGCTAGTTCAATCGGAATTCGCCATCGACAGGGCGGATCTCACTCGGCCCGACCCAATCCGCATGCGCGATGCGGATGGAATGAATGACCGCATCAATTTCTCGGCGCCAGTGATCGAGGAATTGCGCCAGCCGTGGGAACTTCGGCGCTTCGTCCATGGTTTGCCAGACAAAGCTTTGTAAGACAGAGCGATAATCCGGGCGATAATACAGCACTTCTGTTGTCAGCACGCCCTGGCCTTGCATCTGGGCAAGAAAATCGCGATCAACCGTCATTAGTACTGGGCTCCTTCTATCTCAGACGCAAACGATGCCAATTCGGGATGAACTGTCAATTAACAAAACAAAATCAATGACTTAGCAGCCCATTGCTGAGAGTGCTGCCAGCTCGTCCTGATCGAGCATTCAAATCCCGCAACATTTTGTCAGAAAATTCACCTCGAAAGCGTTGACGCGCGCCGCGGCAAAACCTACGTGCAGGCCATCGTTAGCAGTCGAGGGGTGTGAGTGCTAAATGCTCATATCGGGCTAACGAAACTGACAATCAAACTGACGAACAAGAGGGTAAAACTCATGAAGTTCCGTCCACTTGGCGACCGCGTTCTGGTTCGCCGCGTTGAAGAAGCCACCAAGACCGCTGGTGGTATCATCATTCCCGACACCGCCGCTGAAAAGCCTCAAGAAGGCGAAGTTCTGGCTGTCGGCAATGGCGCTATCGGTGATGACAATGAGCGCGTTCCGCTTGACGTTAAGCCTGGCGACAAAATCCTGTTCGGCAAATGGGGCGGCACCGAGGTGAAAATCGACGGTGAAGACCTGCTGATCATGAAAGAAAGCGACGTCATGGGTGTGATCGAGAGCTAAGCCTCTCCCACTCTGACCAAGTTCAACTCGTAAATTGAAAGGTACCCAAACATGGCTGCCAAAACTGTAAAATTCGGCGCATCTGCGCGCGAGCGTATGCTGAAGGGCGTCGACACGCTGGCCGACGCTGTAAAAGTCACCCTCGGCCCCAAAGGCCGTAACGTTGTCATCGAGAAGTCTTTCGGCGCCCCGCGCACCACAAAAGACGGTGTTACTGTCGCCAAAGAAATCGAGCTTGAGGACAAGTTCGAGAATATGGGCGCTCAAATGCTGCGCGAAGTGGCATCTAAAGCCAATGATGTTGCTGGTGACGGCACCACGACTGCGACGGTTCTCGCCCAAGCCATCGTTCGCGAAGGCATGAAGCGCGTTGCTGCTGGCATGAACCCAATGGATCTGAAGCGCGGCATCGACAAAGCCACCGCAGAAGTCGTCAAAGATCTGGCGCATCACTCGCGCAAAGTGAAAGACAATTCAGAGATCGCCATGGTTGGCTCAATCTCCGCCAATGGCGACGCTGAAATCGGCGACATGATCGCAAAAGCGATGGAAAAAGTCGGCAATGAAGGCGTCATCACGGTTGAAGAAGCCAAAGCGCTCGAAACCGAGCTCGACGTGGTTGAGGGCATGCAGTTCGATCGCGGCTACCTGTCTCCCTACTTCGTCACCAATGCTGACAAGATGACCGCAGAGCTGGATGATCCATACATCCTGCTGCACGAGAAGAAGCTTTCTTCATTGCAGCCAATGCTGCCAATCCTGGAATCTGTGGTTCAGTCTCAGCGTCCGCTGCTGATCATCGCAGAAGACGTGGACGGCGAAGCGCTGGCCACTCTGGTCGTCAACAAGCTGCGTGGTGGTCTCAAGATCGCTGCCGTGAAAGCTCCAGGTTTCGGTGATCGCCGTAAAGCCATGCTGCAGGACATTGCGATCCTGACCGGCGGCCAGGTCATCTCTGAAGACCTCGGTATCAAGCTCGAGAATGTTGGCCTCGACATGCTCGGCACAGCCAAGCGCGTAAACATCACCAAAGACGATACGACCATCGTTGATGGCGCTGGCACCAAGGCCGACATCGAAGCCCGCGTCGGCCAGATCCGCAAGCAGATCGAAGACACGTCTTCCGATTATGACCGCGAAAAGCTGCAAGAGCGGCTCGCGAAACTCGCTGGCGGTGTCGCTGTCATCAAAGTTGGCGGCGCTACTGAAATCGAAGTGAAAGAGCGTAAGGATCGCGTCGACGACGCCCTGAACGCAACCCGCGCTGCGGTTGAAGAAGGCATCCTTGCAGGCGGCGGCACGGCCCTGCTCGCAGCGGCTGGCAATATCGACATCAAAGGTGACAATGATGACGAGCAGGCTGGCATCGATATCGTAGCCAAAGCGCTCGAAGCGCCGGTTCGCCAAATCGCAGAGAATGCCGGTGTCGAAGGCTCCGTTGTGGTCAACACGATCCGCAATGGCAAAGGCAAAGGCTTCGGCTTCAATGCGCAAACTGAAGAGTATGGCAACCTGATCGAAATGGGCGTTATCGACCCTGCGAAAGTGGTTCGCTCTGCCCTGCAAAACGCCGCTTCCGTGGCCGGTCTCCTGATCACCACCGAAGCCGGTATCGCAGAAGCGCCAAAGCCTGACGCGCCAGCCATGCCAGCTGGTGGCGGCATGCCAGACATGGGCGGCATGGGCTTCTAGCCTGGTCGCCGAAGGCAAGACACCCAAAAGGGCGGCTCTCGGGCCGCCCTTTTTCTATTTCCAGGAAGGCGCTGAAAGAATCCACAGCGCCAGAACGAATATCAGAATCAATAAGGACGGTTCCTGCGAGAACCGTCCTTTCAGAGGAAAGAGTGGACGCTTGATGGAGAGTTTCGGAAGGTTGCCCACTCTGCTCCACTAATTCGCAATCGGGTAGCAATTGTCCGTGACCCTCGTCACATAATTCATCAGATTCGGGGTCGACCGAATGAATTTCGCCAGGGGTTTTTCCACAGGCGTGACCAAGGCCGCCCGCAACATCGGGACAACGCTATAATCGGCGGCTGTCGGGCGATCGCCAAACAGGTAAGCCTTGTCCGCCAGTATTTCGCGCAGCGAGATGATATCACGCCGGACCCGCTCAAATCGCTCTTCCGGAGAATGCCGTCCTATCCCCTGCCCGCGTAATTGCTGTAAGGCCTGCTTGCGAATGAAGCTGGTAACAATGCCGCGAAACAGTCCGGGAATATCCTTGAAGAACGCCTCGCGAACATGCCGCCAATTATCGTCTTCGCCCCAGCGATCAGCGACAATGGCGAAATAGACATGTTCTTCGACCATACGAATGACGGCGCGCGAAATCGCCCGGTCGCGATCTGACAGGCCTTCATCGAAGTCAATCTCAGCTTCGACTTCGATGATGCTGCGAATGTCCTCACTGTCAGCGACCACGCGCCCGTCGACCTCGAGCATGGGCAGTTTGCCCTTAGGGGCCTTTCGCGGATCAGGCGTTTCGATCAGCTCATATTCAAGCCCGGCGGCGCGGAACATGCACATCGCTTTCATACAGAATGGGCTGGCTGTGGGCTCGCCGAAGGCGGCGGGATAGACAGTGAGCTTGATCATCGCGGGAGGTCCTTCTTGTTACCGTCCCGCTAGCACGCTATTCCTGTCACTTTCTGTCAGCAGTCTGCGATAGGGTTGCGCATGGCCAAAAGTGATCGCCTTTTACAGTTGATGCAATGCCTGCGCACCCTCCCGGCGCCGGTCAAAGCGCAGGGCTTGAGCCGCGAACTCGGCGTCTCTCTGCGTACCATTTATAGGGATATCGACTCGCTGCGCCGCTCGGGGGCCTTGATCGATGGCGAGGCCGGCTATGGTTACACGCTGCAGGAAGATCCGGCGCTACCGCCGATGATGTTCAGCCGCGACGAAATGGAAGCCCTGGTGCTTGGCCTACGCGAAGTGGTGCAGGTCGCCGATCCGGTCCTCGCAAAGGCCGCAGAAAATGCCCTGTCCAAGCTCAAAGCCTCGCTGCCGGAACGGATGCGCGCAGAATTTGAGCACGCTGTGCTTTATGCCAAGCGCTTTTATTGCCGCCCGGACATCTCCATCGATATTGAGCAATTGCGGCACGCCACCCGCAATGAGCAGGTCATTGAGCTGGATTATGCAGACGCTGAGGACAACCGCACGCAGCGCTCCGTGCAGCCGCTGGCCATTGTGTTTTTTGATCGCTCCTTGGTCGTCATGGCCTGGTGCGAGCTGCGCCAGGATTACCGCTCCTTCCGCATTGATCGCATTCTCAAAATGACCGTCACGGACCGGTCGTTCCGACCGCGACGGGTGCCGATGTTGCGTGAATATCTCGATCGCCTCGAGCAATCCTTTCCAGGCGACTAGTGTGAGCGAAACAGTTCACTCGAATTGGGCGCTCCTGTCTCTTGCAATTGCAAATACCGCCGCGTAACGAGAGGCCATGAGCAAAGTCTATGATAGCGCCGCCGCAGCGCTCGAAGGCATTCTGTTCGACGGCATGGTGATTGCCGCCGGCGGATTTGGCCTGTGCGGGATTCCGGAACTCTCAATCCAGGCCATTCGTGATGCCGGCACGAAAGATCTCACCATCTATTCCAACAATGCTGGCGTCGATGATTTCGGCCTCGGTCTGCTCTTGCAAACCAAGCAGATCAAGAAGATGTGTTCGTCCTATGTCGGCGAGAATGATCTGTTCATGCAGCAATATCTCTCGGGCGAACTGGAGCTTGAATTTAACCCGCAAGGCACGCTGGCCGAACGCATGCGGGCGGGCGGCGCTGGTATTCCAGGGTTCTATACCAAGACCGGCGTCGGCACCGTAATTGCGGAAGGCAAAGAGCATAAGGAATTCAAGGGCGAGACCTACATTATGGAAAAAGGCATCTTCGCCGATCTCGCCATTGTCAAAGCCTGGAAAGCCGACACCACCGGCAATGCGATCTTCCGCAAGACGGCGCGCAATTTCAACCAGCCGGCCGCGACTTGCGGCAAGGTCTGCGTGATGGAAGTGGAAGAGATCGTTGAACCCGGCGAACTGGACCCGGATGCCATCCACTTGCCCGGCATCTATGTGCACCGCTTGGTGCAGGGCACGTTTGAGAAACGCATCGAGCAGCGCACAGTGCGGGAGAGAGCCTAATGCCTTGGGATAGAAACCAAATGGCGGCGCGCGCCGCGCAAGAGCTTGAAGACGGCATGTATGTGAACCTCGGTATTGGCATCCCGACCTTGGTGGCCAATCACATCCCAGACGGCATGACCGTCACGCTACAATCGGAAAATGGCATGCTCGGCATGGGCCCCTTCCCGTTTGAAGGCGAGGAGGATGCGGACCTGATCAATGCCGGCAAACAGACCATCACCGAGCTACCGCACACCGCCTATTTTGATAGCGCCACCAGCTTCGGCATGATCCGCGGCGGCAAGATCGCGATGGCCATCCTCGGCGCCATGGAAGTGGCCGAGAATGGGGATCTCGCCAATTGGATGATCCCGGGCAAACTGGTCAAGGGCATGGGCGGGGCCATGGACCTGGTAGCAGGCGTCGGCCGCGTTGTCGTGATCACCGATCACAACAATAAAAGAGGCGACGCCAAACTGCTGAAGGAATGCACGCTGCCGCTGACCGGGCTCGGCGTGGTCGATCGCATTATCACCGATCTTGGCGTCTTCGACGTCGTCGAAGGTGGCCTCAAAGTGATCGAACTCGCCCCCGAGGTGACGCTAGACCAGGTCAAAGACCGCACCGAAGCGGCGATTGTCGACTGACCCCACGGTACGGATTGAACCTGCCGCAGACTGAGCTATCCCTCACCGCAATTGAGTTGAGGGAGAACAAAGATGCCCAAAGGCGCGATGCCCGTTTTGGTTGGCGTAGGCCAGGTTACCGATCACTGGGACGGCACCGAAGGCCCTGAGGGGGCACCGTCCCCGAATAGCCTTTGTGTGGATGCGAGCAAGCTTGCGCTCGCCGATGCTGGGATTGACGCCTCTGAAATCGACACGCTGGCCGTGGTGCGGATCTTTGAGGATAGCGTGCCCGGAGATCGCCATCCGCACGGTCATAATACCAACCTTCCCGGCACCATCGCGCGCGATATTGGTGCGAAACCATCGCGCGCAATCTATGCGGCGGTGGGTGGGCAAAGTCCGCAACAGCTTGCCAATGAAATGGCCGCACGCATTCACGCTGGAGAGATCGAGTGCGCCTTGGTGACCGGGTCGGAAGCCAACAAAGCTTCCAAAGCGGCCCGGAAGCATGGCGTTGAGATTGATTGGACAGACAGCGATGACCTTCCAATTGAGGATCGCGGGATGGGCGAGATGCTCTTGTCCCGGCCCGAGATCAAGCATGGCATCATCGCGCCGGCCTATTTCTACGCCCTGTTCGAAAACGCTATGGCGGCGCGAGACGGGCAAACCCGCTCTCAGCGCCGGGCCGAAATGTCGGATCTGTTTGCAAAATTTGCCGCCTTCGCGGCGGCTAATCCGTACTCTCAATTCGATACCAGTTCATTCGATGCAGCCTTCCTCGCCACGCCGAGCAAAGCCAATTACCCGTTCGCTGACCCGTTCCTGAAATGGCATATCGCCCAGGATGCGGTGAACCAGAGCGGCGCTTTCATAATCATGTCCGAGGACAAAGCCGACGCTTTAGGGATCGCGGCCGATAAGCGCGTTTACCTGCATGGCAGCGGCGAAGCGGCTGATGATTTTATCTCTGAGCGTCCTGTCCTGGATGGGTCCTGGGCGATGCAGACCGCGATCGAGCGCGCTTTGGCGCAGGCCGGAACGAATGCGGATGAGATTGCTGCCTTCGACCTATACTCCTGCTTTCCGTGCGCGGTGTTCAGTTCCATGGCGGTGCTTGGCATCGACCATAAGACCAACACCCGACCGTTGACCCTGACCGGGGGCCTGCCCTTCTTTGGCGGGCCCGGGAACAATTATTCCATGCACGGAATTGTCAGCATGGCAGAGTGGCTGCGTGAGCATGCGGGCAAACGCGGACTGGTCCTCGCCAATGGCGGTTGGATGACCAAAGAAGCGGTCGGCATTTGGTCTACGACACGCCCGAAAGCCTTTACGCCGGTCGAACCGATGGCCAAGCCAATGGACAAGGTCGAGCTGGTAACCGACCCTGGCGGCGGCACCGTGGAAACCTACACCGTGACGTATGGCAAGGACGGCCCGATGAGCGGGATCATCTTTGGCCGTACCGACACAGGTGGCCGGTTCATCGCAGCGGCCGCGCCGGAAGCGATGCCGCGCCTCTTGGAAGATGAAAGTCCGGTTGGGTTGAAGGTTTCCGTGATCAGCGCGGATGAACGCAATACGTTTGTGTTTGCCTAAGCCTTCGTCCCGACAAAGGCGGGCACCCGCAACCTCCTCATTTGCATAGCAAATCCACGCAAGCAGGGCTGGAAACCTCGTCTTAATCCCGCTAGACGGTCGACATGACAGCGCTAGACACCAACGCCCCGACCGTTTCCGACGCCAAAGCTGCCTTACGTGCGCATGCCGAGCGGATTGCCGTCGACCCTCGCACAAACTCTGTCTTTGCTTATGCGCAGGACCTGTTTCGCGGCCTTGAAAATGGCGAGGTGTCCCTCGCAGATCTCGACCAGACCAGTCAGGCCGTGTTTGGAGATTTGATCCTGGCGCGTGCAGATCGGTTCCGGAAACAGCATGAAGGCACGACCCAGCTACACCAGCGCCTGCTAGCGCTGGCCGCGCAAGGTTGGGACGCGTTCAAGTCTCATGTCGAAACGCCGCTTGGTGGGGTCGTTTTCACCGCACATCCAACCTTTGCCCTCAGCCCGAAAATTCGCACAGCATTTGCCGAGCATGTCAGTGCCAACACTTCCGTCAGCGCCCAAGCGCTGCGCGATGCGACAAGAGAGGACGGTCGTGCCTGGTCTAAGTCAATCTCTCTGCTCGGTGAACATGACGAAGTTCAGGCAACCATTGTCAACGCACAGAGCGCCCTCAGTTCGTACGCAAAAATGGTGCTCGACGTTGCCCGCTCGGCGTTCCCGGATCAATGGCGGTCTTTGCAGCTGAGCTTGCCGACGCTGGCAAGCTGGGTCGGATATGATCTCGATGGCCGCACCGACATTCACTGGTCGCAATCCTTTGCGCTGCGTTTGCAGGAAAAGGCCGTCCAGCTCAGCCGCTATGTGACAGAGCTGGGTGAGCTTTCAGAGCGCGCGGATGGTGGCACCAAAGCCGGATTGGATGCGTTGAGCGAAACCCTCGAAGCGGCCGCTGCTCTGACCGAGGCGGAAGCTGAAATCTTCAGTGAAGACCTAACGCTGACCGAGAATCTGGTCCATGCCGCCAATCAGCTGACGTCACAGCAGGCGGACCGTATTGTCAGCGCCCAACCGATCACCGACCAGCTCGTCGCACTCGCACAGACCGAGTCAGATGAGGCTCTTGCGCGTGACTTGCTCGCGCTCGCCGCTAAAGTCGACGCGCTCAAGCTCGGCACGGCGCGCATCCATTTGCGCCTCAATGCAGAGCAAATCCGCACGGTGATCAGTCGCGACCTCAGCCTGGAAACCGAAAACCGCGATCTCGGCCGCAGCGCCCTGAAAAAGCTGTCAGAGCTCGCCGCGGTCGACCAAGCGCTGGATGTGAATTTCGCCGACCTATTTCTCGAGCAATCGACCGCGCGTCGCCAATTCATGATGTGCGCGCAATTGCTCAAACACATCGATGCCGACTCCACCATTCGCTTCCTGATCGCGGAAAGTGAGAACCCGGCAACTGTAATGGGCGCGCTGTATCTCGCGCGGCAATATGGCGTTGATCATCAGCTCGACATTTCTCCGCTCTTTGAAACGCCAGAGGCGCTCGAGACCGGTGGGCGCTTCATCGAACAACTGCTCGAAGAGCCGGAATATATGAAATATCTGCATGCTCGCGGTTATCTCAGCGTCCAGCTCGGATTCTCGGATGCCGGGCGATTCATCGGTCAGGTCTCGGCCGATATGGCGATTGAGCGGATCCACAATCTGATCAGCCGCGCCGTTGCGAAGGCGAATGCAGGTCTGTCGCTGCTAATCTTCAACACACATGGCGAATCCATGGGACGCGGCGCCTGGCCTGGGACGTTTGAACAGCGCTTTGATCATTTGCTGAGCCACTGGACGCGAGAACAATCGCGCGCCCGAGGGGTACCGCTGCGCCATGAAGTCAGTTTCCAAGGCGGCGACGGCTATTTGCACTTCGCCACCCCAGATTTGGCCGCGGCGACATATAATGCCTTTGCCGACCATCTCTTGTCAGAACCGAACGATACGTCGTCGGACCCCTTCTATGAGCGTACGGATCTGGTTTGGGACTTTTACCGGGCCTTGCGCAGATGGCATGAGCGCCTGTTCGCAAATCCCGACTATGGTCACCTGCTGAATGATTTTGCGACCAATTTTCTGGTCAAGGCGGGTTCGCGCCAGCGCCGCCGCAGCTCCGGCCCGGCAGGCCCGCGCTCACTGCGCGCGATCTCGCACAATGCCACCCTGCAACAACTTGGCGTGCCGGTGAACACCGCCGCCGGGATTGGCTCCGCCCTGCGCCGCGAACAGGATCAGGTCAATGATCTGATCAAGGAATCACCCCGCATGCGCGGACTGATGAAGCTCGCCTCGATGGCGCGTTCGGCGACCAGTGTCCCGGTCCTGCGCGCCTATGCCAGTGTCTATGACCCGACCTATTGGGTCGCGCTTTCCAAATTTGCCGGCACCCCGGACCAGGCGCTTGCCTATCGCCGGATTTATTACCTGTTACAGTCGAGCCAGACCAATAATTCGATTGAGCTGATCGCCAATACATTCAGCATTGATTTCAGCAAGTTCGACCCGATGCTGTCCAATATGGAGCAAGCCCCGAGTTCCGAACAACGCCGCGAAGCGCGTCTTGAAGTCCACGTGCTACACGCGATCCGGCAGGCCCTGATGATGAAAGCCTTATCGCTGGCGGGCCAATTACCGACCGTGTCTCGCCGCCATGAATCCTCCGTCGTCGACATCATGAACCTGATCCGCACCATGCAGATTGGCGAGGCGGTCGCTTTGCTGTGCGAGATTTTCCCGGCTTCCCGCGAGGAAGAGGTCAAATTGGCGGACCTCAGCGAACCCGGTCACATGACCGGCAATCCGGCCAACGGTTATGACCAGCTACATGAAGACGTGATCAAACCGCTCGAAGAAATCGACCGGATGATGCACCAGATCACGCTCGCCGTGTGCCAGGCGTACGGTGCTTATGGCTAAAGCAAAATAATCGCTTGCCTGTCGCAGCGGGAGCCTTTTGAAATCCGAGCCAAAGAGTTCGGAGGAAAACATGAGCGACGCGGCAAAGCGCACCGGCCCTTTGGCAGGGGTCAAAATTATCGACATGTCATCGGTGGTGCTCGGCCCCTTCGCGACGCTGATTTTTGGCGATCTCGGCGCCGATGTGATCAAGATTGAGGCCGGCCAGAAAGGCAAGGCGGGGGATATGATGCGCTATGCGGGGGCCTCGCCCACCGGCGATCTTGGCCCGATCTATACCAGCCTCAACCGTAACAAAAAGTCGGTTCAACTCGACGCCAAGGACCCGGACGGTAAAGCCGCGATTGTTGCCTTGCTGAAAGGCGCCGATGTGTTCTTTCACAATGTCCGCCTCGCCGGTATGGGCCGATTGGGCTTGGATTATGAAAGCGTCAAAGCGATCAATCCGGGCATTGTCTATGTCCACTGCGCCGGCTTTGGCGCGGGCGGTCCTTACGAAAAACGCCAAGCCTATGATGACTTGATCCAAGGCGCGTCCGGCTTTGCCTCGCTGAATGCCATGCGCTCTGGCGGCGACCCTGAATATGCACCGAGCCTGGTCGCTGATAAGACGGTCGGCCTGTTCGCCACTTATGCGACCCTGGCCGCGCTCTATCACAAAGAGAAAACGGGCGAAGGGCAGTTCGTCTCGGTGCCGATGCTGGAAAGCTTCACCTTCTTCAACATGGTCGAGAACCTCTACGGCGAGACCTTTCTCCCGGGCAATGGCAAGCTGGCTTATACCCGCTCGATCAATGCCAATCGCAAACCCTACAAGACCAAGGACGGCTATATCGGTCTGGTCCCATATTCGGATAAACAATGGGAATTGTTTTTCGAGATGGGCGGCAAGTCCGGTGTCTTCGAAGACCCACGTTTCTCGACCTATTCAGCCCGGACCGAAAACATTACGGAGCTTTATGCAATTATTGGCGAGGTCGCCCTACTCAAGACGACGGACGAGTGGCTCGCGCTGCTGGACGAAGCCAACATTCCAGCCATGCGCTACAACGAAATGGGCGATGTGCTTGAAGACGAGCATTTGAAGGCGGTCGGCTTTTTCGAAACCCGTACACATCCGGACGCCGGCGATTATCGCAGCATGAAACACCCGGTTGAGTTTAGCGCCACACCGGCCGATGTCGCCATCGATCCGCCACGCCTCGGCGCCGATACAGAGACCGTGCTGGCGAGCCTGGGACTCTAGGAACGAAAATCCAAAAAACAAAACGTGTCATCCCGGAATTTGCGTCAGCAAATATCCGGGACCCAGAACCATGGGGTTGAACCAACAAAGTCCCGGATAAGCTCTTGCGAGCTTTCCGGGATGACAATCTTAGTCATTGCTCAGCTTGTGCGCTTTCAGCTCTTTTTTGGAGAGCTGATGCTTGGCGATGATCCGCCAAGAGATGGTCTCGTCGCATCGGCCGCCGCCAAGCTGCTCGACCAACTCGCGCCCTTGCAGGCGACGCCCAAACTTGTCCATTGGCGCGTGATCGCAATCGATCTGGAACCAGCAACCTTTGAGCTTCACCAGGAACCGGGTCTCGGTCAGCCCGCGCAGATTGTGCACGCGCTCACCTTGTGCACGGCGCTTGCGATCGGCGCGCAGCTTGTCGCGATAGGAACGCAGGCCGAGCTTCCGGCAGAGCTTGTCGGTCCGCTTGATGAGACCATCATTCGGATCGACATAGAGCTTCGCCCACCACTGGTCCGGTGCCATTGGCCGGCCCCAATGATTGCTCGCCATGAAGCTGCCATCACGCGCCACTGTGACATCGACCAGAATGAAGTCGGTCAGGTGATCGCGCACATGCTGTTTCACCGTGCTGCTGGTGTCGAGATGCGCACTGATCTCGCTATAGACTTTGTTCCAGGGCCGCCCGACCTGCTTGTTGAGATAGCGCTTCAACGGCGCCAGATTCTCGTTCAAGCACTTGGTCCACCCCATGCCCTCGAGCACCATGCGGCGTCCGGTGGCACGCTTGCGGTCTGGAACTTTGTCATGTCGCAGCTTGGATCGCACGCCGTGACGGCTGCCCCAGCGCGGACGCTCAACAATGACTTTAAACATGTCCTCACGCATGAAGACCTCCTGCCAGCCTTTCCGGCTGAATTGAAATGAATGGGGCACGCAGGCGCGTGCGCGAAGAGCCGCCGCAGCGACCCAGTTTGAAAGTGCCCATTGGAAAGGGTCCTGATCTTAAGAGTTACAATCGGGGTATCGGTGCTGGATTATGATCTGCATGTACCCCTCCTCTTATTGATCAGGTTGGCAGAGGGTGCGGCTATACGCGGTGAATAGGGCGAAGGCAAGGCGGCACTGTTCAGGCTCGACCCATCTTCGCTCGGGTGGGGTGCGCGAACGATAAACCGCCCTGCCAACGTATGTTGGCATCCACGGCGACTGGCTGATGTGTTTGGAGCCATCTCAACCGCCATGGGTCCTGACTTTCGTCAGAAATGCGGGAGGTCCCGGATCAAGTCCGGGACTTCGGCATCTCGACATCCCCTGCCCCGCCCGCTTTTCTCACTGGCGGTCTTCTGGCATAAGCTCGCGCCATGTCTGAAATCCGCGTCACCGCCTTGTATAAATTCGTCCGCTTCGAAGACCCCGAAGCCTTGCGCGCGCCTTTGTTCGCGCGCCTATCAGAGCTTGGGATCAAGGGCACGATCCTGCTCGCCACGGAAGGCGTGAACGGGACGATTGCCGGCACACCCGAAGCCATGGACCCGGCCCTGGACGCGATCTGCGCGCTGCCCGGCTGCGCCGATCTGGAATGGAAAGACAGCCACGCCGAGGCCATGCCCTTCCTGCGCCTGAAAGTGCGTCTGAAGAATGAAATCGTCACCATGGGTGTTCCCGGCACCGACCCGACCTGCCTGGTTGGCTCTTATGTAAAGCCTGAAGACTGGAACGCTTTGATCAGCGATCCTGACACGGTCGTCATCGATACGCGCAATGATTACGAGGTTGCCCTCGGCACCTTCCAGGGCGCGATCGACCCCGAGACCGAGACCTTTCGCGAGTTTCCAGACTGGTTTGAAACCTTCCGGGCCGAGCTCGCCGCGCAAGGGCGCACGCCCAAGATCGCCATGTTCTGCACCGGCGGCATTCGCTGTGAGAAATCGACGTCTTATGTCAAATCACTTGGCATCGAAGATGTCTTCCACTTGCAAGGCGGGATCCTGAAATACCTGGAAACCGTGCCGCGCGAAGACAGCCTCTGGGAGGGTGAGTGTTTCGTCTTTGATGAACGCGTCAGTGTTGGGCATGGGCTGGAGGTTGGCGATTATCAGCTTTGCCATGCCTGTCGCCACCCAGTCAGCGCCGACGATCGCGCGCACCCGCATTTCGAAGACGGCGTCTCCTGCCCGCGCTGCCATGGCACGTTTACGGACGAAAAGCTCGGCGCCTTGCGCGAGCGTCAGAAACAAGTGCGGCTCGCCAAAGCGCGCGGCGAGACCCATATTGGCGATGACGTTGTCATGACCCCAAGAAAGAAACTGCCCGCGTGAGCGCTGACCGCCCAATCCTTTATTCTTTCCGCCGCTGCCCTTATGCGATGCGCGCGCGGATGGCGATTGCCGTTGCGGGGGTCAAATGCCAGCTCCGCGAAGTGGTGCTGCGCGATAAACCGGCTGAAATGTTGGACGCCTCGCCGAAAGGCACAGTGCCGGTGATCGTCGAACCGGATGGCACCGTGATCGAAGAAAGCCTCGACGTGATGGCCTGGGCCTTGGCGCAGAACGATGCCGAGAGCTGGCTCACCCCGGACCAAGGCACGCGGGCCGAGATGGACGCCCTGATCGCTGAATGCGATGGCCCTTTCAAGCGCGCCTTGGATCGCTACAAGTATCCAAACCGATACGAGGATGAAGGCGTCGACCGCGACGAACAGCGCGCACTTGGCCTGGCCTTTCTGGAGCAACTCAATGCACGGCTCGACGGTCAGTCACAACTGTTTGGCACCCGCGTGAGCTATGCCGATATCGCAATTTTCCCGTTCATTCGCCAGTTCGCCAATACGGATCGGAGCTGGTTCGACGCATTGGATCTTCCGATCCTGCAGAGCTGGCTAAAAGGTCACCTGGAGAGCGACCGTTTCAAGCAGATCATGCCGAAATACCCGCAATGGAAAGCGGGCGATAAGGAGCCTGTTTTTCCGTAATAGCGTCAGAATTGCCCCCAATGCCGCTCATCCCGGGCTTGACCCGGGATCTCTGTCAAAAGCTTGAGTAGGGGCGGCACAAGATCCCGGCCTCCGCCGGGGTGAACGGAAAGGGTGATGAAGGTAACAGTCTGCCCCTGCCGCAATCCGCGCGGTCAGATCACCCCTTCAGCGCCGCGCGTACAGCCTCCAAAGCCGCTTCGGCCTTGGCCCCATCAGGACCGCCAGCTTGTGCCATGTCGGGGCGACCGCCGCCGCCTTTGCCGCCGACTTCAGCGGAAGCGACACGGACCAGATCGACCGCTGAATGCGTGCCGACCAGGTCTTCGGTGACCCCCACGGCCACCGCCGCTTTGCCCTCATTCACGCCAATAAAGACGGCAATGCCGGATTTCATCTGGGCCTTGGCTTCGTCGATCAATGCGCGCAAATCCTTGCCGCCGACGCCGTCCGCGACGCGGGCGATCAGCTTGACGCCGTTAATCTCTTCGGGGCCGGACGGGGCGCCGCTTTCGCCGGCCATGGCGAGCGCGCGTTTGGTGTCAGCAAGCTGGCGCTCGAGCGTCTTGCGTTCTTCGGTCAGGCTGCTGACTTTCTTGGCGACGTCTTTTAGCGGCACTTTCAGCTGATCAGACAGATCCACCGCCACTTGGGCGCGGCCACGCAAGAAGGCAATGGCCTCAGCCCCGGTCGCCACTTCAATCCGGCGTACGCCCGCTGAAACCCCACTCTCCGACAGGATCACAAACGTGCCGATATCACCGGTGCGTTCGACATGTGTGCCGCCGCACAGCTCGACCGAATAGGCCTTGTCCGCGTGTTTCAGATCAGCGCCCATGCTGAGCACGCGGACCTCGTCGCCATACTTCTCACCAAACAGAGCGAGCGCGCCCGCCTCAATCGCCTTTTCCGGGGAGGTGACAGAGACACCAACCGGGTTGTTCTGACGGATCACCGCGTTGACCTGATCCTCAATCGCCTCGATCTCGGCCGGCGTCACAGGCGCGCCGTGGGAGAAGTCAAAGCGCATCCGGTCTTCTTCGACCAGCGACCCTTTTTGGGTGACATGCTCACCCAGAACATCGCGCAAAGCGGCGTGCATCAAATGCGTGGCCGAGTGATTGGCCATAATCCGCGTGCGGCGCTCGGCATTGACAGAGGCTGAAACCGTGTCGCCGAGGCTGAGCGCGCCTTCGACCAGCTCGCCGACATGGACATGTACGTCCCCGGCGCGTTTCTGGACGTCACGAACGATGAAGCGGGCGGTATTGGTTTTGATCACGCCATGATCGCCAGCCTGGCCGCCGCTTTCGGCATAGAAAGGGGTGCGGTCGAGCACCAGTTCGGCCTGATCGCCGGCGCTTAGGCGATCTATCTGGCTTCCCTCTGCAACGATCGCTTTGATGGTGCCATCGGCCTTCAGCTCTGAATAGCCGAGAAACTCTGTCGCACCGACAGCGTCGCGAATGCGGAACCAGACCTCGTCCGAGGCAGCATCGCCCGAGGCAAATCCAGCGGCTTTGGACCCTTCTTTCTGACGCGCCATGGCGGCATCAAAGCCGGCCTCATCGACCTGCATGCCGCGCCCACGCAGAATGTCCTGGGTGAGATCGAGCGGGAAGCCATACGTGTCATAAAGCTTGAAGGCGGTTTCGCCAGGCAGCGTGTCGCCTTCGGAAAGATCTGTGCTGGCCTCTTCCAACAGCGCCAGGCCGCGGCCCAGCGTGCGTTGGAACCGCCCTTCTTCTTGCTCCAGTGCGGTTTCGATCGCGGCCTGCGCGCGGCCGAGTTCCGGGAACGCCTTGCCCATTTCGTCGATCAGGGCCGGGACCAATTTGTGCATGCCGGGCTCACGCGCGCCGAGAATATGGGCATGACGCATGGCGCGGCGCATGATCCGGCGCAGGACATAGCCGCGCCCCTCATTCGACGGCGTGACGCCGTCGGCCACGAGAAAGGCCGACGTGCGCAAATGGTCGGCAATCACCCGGAAGGAGCCGAGCTCATCGCCTTGCGCCTTTTGTTTATAGACCTCTTCTTCGGCCGCGATCAGGCTTTGGAACAGGTCGATTTCGTAATTATTGTGGACGCCTTGCAGAACGGCGGCAATGCGCTCCAGTCCCATGCCGGTATCAATGGACGGCTTGGGCAAGTTGATCCGCTCGCCGCCCGCCTGTTGCTCGAACTGCATGAAAACCAGGTTCCAGATCTCGATAAACCGGTCACCATCCTCTTCCGGGGTGCCGGGCGGGCCGCCCCAGATGTCAGGGCCGTGATCATAGAAGATTTCAGAGCACGGTCCGCAAGGACCGGTATCGCCCATCGACCAGAAATTATCCGACGTCGCGATGCGGATAATCCGATCATCTGGCAGGCCGGCGACTTTCTTCCAGATCGCCGCGGCCTCCTCATCTTCGGCATAGACCGTGACCAGGAGCTTGTCCTCGGGCAGGCCAAGCTCTTTGGTGACCAGTTCCCAGCCAAAGGCGATGGCGTCATCCTTGAAATAATCGCCAAACGAGAAATTGCCGAGCATTTCAAAGAAAGTGTGGTGGCGCGCCGTGTAGCCGACATTGTCGAGATCATTGTGCTTGCCGCCGGCCCGCACGCATTTTTGCGAGGTGGTGGCGCGCGGTGCGAACGGGGTCTCAGCGCCGGTAAAGATGTTCTTGAACGGCACCATGCCGGCATTGACGAAGAGCAAGGTCGGGTCATTCTCCGGCACTAGGGGCGCCGAGGCTTTGCGCACATGCCCCTTGGTCTCGAAGTAAGAGAGAAATGCTTCGCGCAGATCGTTGACACTCGTCATTGAACTTCCTTTTGCCCGCCCGCCCATCTAGAGCGCTGTTCTGCGGTCGATATATGGTCATAAAAGCAACGCGCCAAGCGATTCCGCTGGCGCGTTGCAGATGTTTGATCTGAGGTGTGGCTTTAGCCGGCTTCAGCCTCGTCGACTGGGCCGCCGCCTTCGGTCAGCAAGACATCGGACAAGAGGCCAGAGCGCTTGCGGATCTCAAGCTCGATCTCATCACAAATATCCGGATTTTCTTTCAGAAACTGGCGGGTTTTCTCGCGGCCCTGACCAATTCGTTCCGGGCCATAAGAGTACCAGGAGCCCGATTTTTCAATCACTTCGCATTTCACGCCAAGATCGATAATCTCACCAGTTTTTGAAATGCCTTCGCCATAGATGATGTCAAACTCAACCTGCCGGAAGGGCGGCGCGACCTTGTTCTTGACCACTTTGACGCGGGTCTGGTTGCCGATCACCTCATCCTTGTCCTTGAGCGCGCCAATGCGGCGAATGTCGAGGCGAACCGAGGAATAGAACTTCAGCGCATTGCCGCCAGTCGTGGTTTCCGGGCTGCCAAACATGACGCCAATCTTCATCCGGATCTGGTTGATGAAGATGACCATACAATTGGACTTGGAAATCGAGCCGGTCAGCTTGCGCAAAGCCTGGCTCATCAAACGGGCCTGAAGCCCGGGCAGACTGTCGCCCATCTCGCCTTCAATCTCAGCCCGCGGGGTGAGCGCTGCCACAGAGTCGATGACGAGGACATCAATCGCCCCGGAGCGCACCAGCGTGTCGGCAATCTCCAGAGCCTGTTCCCCGGTATCCGGCTGCGACACCAGAAGGTCATCAAGATCGACCCCGAGCTTGCCAGCATAGACCGGATCAAGCGCATGTTCGGCATCAACAAAGGCGCAGACACCGCCATTCTTCTGCGCTTCGGCGACAATGTGCAGCGACAAGGTCGTCTTACCGGAGCTTTCCGGTCCATAAATTTCAATCACACGGCCTTTTGGCAGGCCGCCAATGCCAAGCGCGATGTCCAAACCGAGCGAGCCGGTTGGGATCGACTCAATGTCCATGGCCTTTTGTTCGCCAAGACGCATCACCGAACCTTTACCAAAAGCACGGTCAATATTGGCAAGTGCCGTTTCGAGAGCTTTCTGCTTATCCACGCCGGAATCCTTATCCACAAGTTGCAGGTTGGGTTTGGACATGAGTCGTTCCTTTTCGTCTATATCATACTCGGCGAAGAATGGCCCCGAGCCCGCCAGCTGACCCGTCTGTACCATATTTGTTCACGAGAACAAAGCAAAAACTTCTGTCTGAATTCTAAGCTTCCCAATTACCAATAGATCAGGCATTATAAGGACATGCTGAAAAAGACAGACCGTAAGCCCGGCGAGGCCAAGATCCGCTATCTCGATGCAGACCTGGAACTGCTAAGTCCTGGGGATTACGTGATTTGCGCCGTTACCGGGCGGAAAATCCCGCTTGCCGCCCTGCGCTATTGGAGCGTCGATTTGCAAGAAGCCTATATCGATGCGGCCGCTGCGGCGAGCCGTATGACGGAGCGCGCTTAAGTGCTTCTGAGAGATTGGTTGCTGATCGGGCTGATCTGGTTTGGCCTGCCAGCTCCTGGTGTCGCTGAAGACACCGCTATTTCATGTTCCGGCCAAGCCGTTCAAGGCGGCTTATTGTTCTGCACCGCCCCGCCCGGTGGGACTCTCGTCGTGTCTGGTTCAAAAGGTGAAGCAATGCGCGAGGTGCCGGTGGCCGAAGATGGGCTCGCCACAATTGGGCTGCGCCGCACCGAAGCGCTGGACCTCCTGATCACCGATAAGGATGGCTGGGCTGCCCCCGCCACGCTGACACTGAGCGCGCGCGAAGATCCCTTCAGAACAATTACAGGCCTCGATTGTGACAAAGTCGATGCCAGAACTGAAGAACAAAAGGCGCATGCCGGACGCAGCTGGGTCAAGAAACAGAACGCGTTCAAAACCTTCCATGAGGGTGCAGGCGCGCGAAACGGGTTTATCCGCCCTTCAGTCGGGCCCTCCTCCTCGCCGTTTGGCCCGGCCCGCAAATATGTTGGCGTCGGCAAAGACGGAGAGCCGTGTGAGAGCACGTCCGTGCATCGTGGTTATGACATTGCCATCCCAGTCGGCACAGAAATCATCGCCCCCGCCGCTGGCACGGTCACGCTTGGTGACCCGGACTTGTATTATGAAGGTGGCACCGTTTTCCTCGATCATGGCGACGGCTTGAAATCTGTCTTCCTGCATATGTCAGAAGTGGATGTCGCGGCCGGAGATATGGTGGACGCCGGACAGCGTCTTGGCGCCAGTGGCAATACTGGTCGGACGACGGGCCCACACCTGCATTGGGCGGTCAAATGGCGCAACCCGTCCAGCGACGATCGCGAAGCGGATTTCTATATTGATCCGGCCTTGCTGCTGGATCTGGATCCGGTTGGCTGATGGATTAGCCGTTCGAGGCGATCAGACTGAAAATGATAAAGGCCGTGATCACGCCGAGCGCGCTCATCGCAATCAGGAAGTAGCGCCCAATCTTCTTGAATTTCTCAGCCATGCTCTGCCTTTTTTGGTCCGTTCAATGCGTACTTTTGCAATAGGGACATATGGATGATCCTGAGCCAAAGCGTATTGGCAGATTGCCGCATGCAGAGGCCTAAGGCCGCAGCAGCGTCGCGCCAACAGTCTTGCCGCTTTCAATTGCCTCATGGGCTTTGCCAACTTCCCTGAGATCAAATGTCTGGCCGATATGAGCGCGGATCGTGCCTGCTCTCAGCGCCCCGAATAAGGCCGCCGCGCCGCGTCGCATGCCCTCCGGATCGGCGATAAAATGGAACAGGCCCGGCCGCGTCAAAACCAAAGAGCCTTTGGCCCCGAGCACGCCTGGAGCGATCGGGTCAGCGGCGCCGGACGCATTGCCATAGCTGACCCACCAGCCGCGCGGCTTGAGACAGTCCAGGGAGGCTTGCGCCGAGGATTTGCCAACACTGTCATAGGAGACATCCACGCCAGCACCGTTCGTGAGCGCGCGGACTTCAGCAGCAAGATCGCCCGAGGACAAGACCACATGCTGGGCACCGAGCTCGCGGGCGCGCGCGGCTTTCGACTCGCTGGAAGTCACTGCGATGACCGTCACGCCCAGCGAAGTCGCCCAAGGCACCAATAAGGATCCGACGCCGCCAACTGGGGCCCAGACCAAAGCGGTCTCGCCGGGTGAGGCGCGCCTCACTTCAAACAACAGCATCCAGGCGGTCAGGCCTTTGAGCAGCACAGCGGCGGCATCTTCCTCGCTGATCCCCTCCGGCAGTTTGACCATGCTGGCGGCGGCGCCCGTATAATGTGTGGCATAGGTGCCGGAGCCGAGATAAGCGACCCGATCGCCAACCGAAAGATGGGTCACGCCGTCACCCACAGCCTCAACCACACCAGCCCCTTCAGATCCCGGGACGAAGGGCAGTTTAACCGGGTAAAGCCCGGTGCGGTGATAAGTGTCGATGAAATTCAGTCCTGACACGGTCTGGCGCACGAGAGCCTGGCCAGGCCCGGGCGCGCGTGGGGCGCGGGCGACTTGTTTGAGCACTTCGACGCCGCCAGTTTCAGTCATTTCAATTACGTACGGTTCGGTCATGGCCCACCCTCTTAGAATCATAGTTGTCTTGTTTGATGACACACATAGACCTGATCTGCGGCGTAGACGAGGCCGGGCGTGGCCCGTGGGCCGGACCGGTGACTGCGGCGGCCGTGATTCTCGACCCAAGCCAGATGATTGCTGGCCTGACGGATTCAAAAAAGATCAGCGAAAAAAAGCGATATGCGCTCGAACCCGAGATCAAGGCCAAGGCCGCCTTTTGGTGCGTCGCGCATGCTCAGCCGGATGAGATCGACCAGCTGAATATTCGTGAAGCGACATTCCTGGCCATGCAACGCGCGATTGCTGGGCTTGGAATCCGGCCAACGCGGATTCTCATCGATGGCAATGCACTGCCACAAGGCCTGCCAGCCCCAGCCGAAGCGATTATCAAAGGCGACCTCAAAGAGCCCGCCATTTCGGCCGCCTCGATCCTCGCCAAGACTGAACGGGACCGGCTGATGGAAGCCTATTGCCAGGATTATCCGCACTACGGTTTTAGCGGTCATAAGGGCTATGGCACGGCGGCTCATGCCGACGCCCTCAAGCGCCTTGGTCCTTGTCCGATCCACCGCACCAGCTTTGCGCCAGTGCGCAAGGCGATGCTTAGCGAAACCTTAACCAATTAGCCGTTTTTATTAACCATTATTGGTTGGAGATGGTCCATGATCCCGTATGGTTGGCATGTTTGGCGCGGTGAATCGAGCCAGCGTTATCGCTTCAAAATCACCAAGACGATTGAGGCCCTCCCCGATGCGGGCGGGATTTATGTCATGGTCCGGCGGACCTTCTTTTTCTGGCTCAAACCCATCTATATTGGCAAAGCCTCCAACCTGCAGAGCCGCTCGGATGGACATGAACGCTGGGAAGAAGCGCGCAAGAAAGGCGCCTCTGAACGCCACTATTTGTGCATTCGCTCAGAGAGTAAGCGCCAGAAAATCGAAGAGGATCTGATCCGGCGCTACAAGCCCAAGCTCAACCGTATGCTGACCCCGCGCTCTTCAGAAGACGCGCCCAACCATGCCAGCCTGCGCAGCGGCTGGATGAGTGCGAAACAATATTATGGATTGAATGACGGGCCGAGGCGCTCTGCGGAAGTCACGTCTGTCAAAGACGCCAAACCGCTCAAGCCGAAAATGAGCGCCCGCGAATATTACGGCAAAAAGGGCAAAGCCGCTTAAGTCAAATCAGATGCGGAGATCTGATTTGGAGGTCGACGTCGGCACCTGTTGAGTGATTGGCTCGCATCCTCTCCTAGTTGATATCCATGTTGGAAGGCTCGGTCAGTTGAGAAAAATCAGCTAGCTCTGTTTACGTTTTTATTGAGCTCTGCAACATGTGCATTATCACTGTTGGGGGTATTACATGGTTAAACTGTTCGCTGTCTTCGGATTTATTGCGGTCTTTAACCTGCCATGTTTGGCGCAGTCACAACCTCCGATAGAAGCATATGGTGAACTACCTGAGATTCGATACGCGGCGATCTCCGATAGCGGAACCAAGGTCGCGATGGTGCTCGAAGCAGGCGGCGAGACACGCGTTGCAGTCTATGACCTGATGGGTGGAGAGCCGAAAGCGATTGGCACAGGTGACGTGCAAATTCGCGGACTCGATTTTGCGAGTGATGATCTGGTGATTTTAAAAACATCGGAAACGACGCGAACGCGCGGGTATCTGGGGCGGTTCGAGTATTCCGGTGCGTTCTCATTGAACTTGGAAACCATGGACGTGCAGCTGCTCCTGAAAGGTGGGACAAGCGGATTGTGGGATGCCCAAGGAGGGCTGGGACGCATCATTGGCCACAGCGCTTCATCCCGGGAAGTGTTCATGCCGGGTTGGTGGGCCAACAATCTCTATGCCGATCCCGAATATCATGTCTTTCGCGTAGACCTGGACACCGGCCGTGGGCGCGTCCTGCTTAGAGGTAGAACAGACACAAGGGGTTGGATCGTGTCCGACGAGGGTGAAATGATCGCGCGTGCGGATTACTCCAACGACAAAGACCAGTATCGCATCTACGCAAAAGTCGATGGCAAAACCAAATTGATTTATGAACAATCGAATATGAAGCGACCCTTGGTTTCGCTCGTCGGTGTCATGCCTGATAATTCGGGTCTGGTGATTTCGGGCAGCGACATCCCAGTACAGACTCTGAAATTCGATGGCGAGATCTCAGGCCCGCTTCTGACCAAGCGGGATGCGGAAATCGACCGAATATATATGGACGCGAACCGTGTTGTTCATGGCGCGCGTTACGCAGGTGCGTATCCAAGCTATGAATTTCTCGATCCTGAGCTGGATGCCGACATCACCGCAATTGTGGACGCCTCTCCGAACTCGACTGTGAATTTGATTGACTGGTCGTCTGATTGGCAAAAACTTTTGCTCAAGATCGAAGGCGACTCCACGTCGGGTATGTATGTCTATTATGATCGAGAAACCGGAAAGACGACGCGGCTGGGTGATGCGCGTCCGGATGTTCCAAGCGACGCTGTCGGCCCGGTCTTGGCGTTCTCTTATGCCGCAAGAGATGGCTTATCGATTCCAACGATCCTGACATTTCCGCCTGCGACTGACATTGCAAGTGTTGAGGCATTGCCCCTGATTGCGCTCCCGCATGGCGGCCCAGAATCCTACGATGCTGCGGGATTTGATTGGATGGCGCAGTACTTTGCCAATCGCGGATATCTTGTTTTGCAGCCCAATTTTCGGGGATCGTCTGGTTACGGCAGCGATTTCGTGAAGGCCGGGAACGGAGAATGGGGCCGCAAAATGCAAGATGATATTACGGACGGTGTGAATATGCTCATCGCTGAAGGCCTGGCGGATCCGGAGCGTGTGTGTATCGTTGGGGCCAGCTATGGGGGATATGCTGCTCTGGCGGGCGGCGCTTTTACGCCAGACCTCTATAAATGCGTGGTGGCGATCGCCCCGGTGAGTGATCTTGCGATGATGATGTCGGACGAACGAGAGAGTCTCGGAAGGAACCACTGGGTGGTTGACTATTGGGAAGAGCGCATGGCGGATGGCGACGCCAGGACCCGCAAACTGAATGCGATTTCGCCGGCGATTTATGCATCCGCGTTTAAAGCGCCCGTGCTGTTGATTCATGGCGAAGACGATACGGTCGTTCCAATGCGCCAGAGCGTGAGAATGCACAATGCTCTAAAGCGGGCAAATCGTCAGGTTGAACTGATTAAGCTGCAGGGCGAGGATCACTGGCTGTCCGAAAGCCCAACGCGCCTCGCGACTTTGCAAGCGGTAAGTGGTTTTGTCGATGAACACATTGGCGACCAGTGACCTGCGGTTGCGTCATCTCAGTGAATTTTCAGTGTTTCGACGCCTGATCCCCTCTAACGCCGAAAGCAATTGGTCTAGCATTTCTGCGTCTCGTCCCAACCACGCGGCCTAACAACAGCCCTCCACGCCGTCAGCTACCTCTTCTTCGCGCGGTGCCTCGCCGCAATCCTTGAACAGGCCGTAATGGGTGTCCCAGGTGCCGAAAAACTCGAAATGCGCGGCGAACCGTGTCTGATTGAGCATGCGATACGTATTGCCGCAAACGAGGAAGATCCGCCCGGCTTCGATCTTGTGATGATCATCGAGCACGAAGATATCTGGTGACGTCTCCACCGTGCCTTTGTAGCGGACCGCCTGACCATAATCTTCGCAAGCCGGTTCGAGCTCGTCTATCTTCATCAGACGATACGTGACCGAATAGAATTTCGCCGCGCCAAGCTTGCGCTGAATGTCCGGATTCTGAATGCCAAGCGGGTGCTGCTCGACAACCCGCGGATCGCCGAACCCGACGCGTTTGGCAAGGTTCTCAAAATCATTCCAGTAGAGCGCGCCCGCCAGGCATTCGCCATGCAGAACCGGGTCATTGGAGAGGTTCGGGTCGAGCCGGCGATCACAATAGACATCTGAGAAATACATCTCTCCGCCCGGCTTCAGCAGACGATAGGCCTGCGCCAACACGCCGGCTTTGTCCTGGGTCAGGTTGATCACGCAATTGGAGACAATGAGATCGAAAGACTGATCCGCCAGATCGAGCTCCTGCAAACGCTCGATATCGCCTTTCAGGAAGGTGGTATTCGCGGTCGCATAACCATATTTTTCGCGATGATAGTCAACATGGCGCGCGGCCACGTCCAGCTGCTCATCCGTCATATCCACGCCAACCACGGCGCCAGTCTCGCCCACAAGGCGCGAAATCACATAGCAGTCCCGCCCGGCCCCACAGCCGAGATCGAGCACGCGTAATCCCGACATCACTTCCGGCAGGACCAGACCGCAGCCATAATAGCGCGCCATCACCTCATCATGGATGTCGGCCATTAAGGGCTTCGCATAGTTCGGCATCGAATCCGGCGTGCAGCAGGCATCGGTCTGCAAGTCATCACTATGGCTCAGCGTCTTGCCATAATAAGCTCGCACCGCATCTTGAATGCTGGGATTGAACTGATCGTCTGCCATGGGCCTGTCCTGTTTCCTGTGAGAATCTCCGCGCCAGCAATAGGCAGAGCGGACAGCAGGACAATCAACGTTTCCGTGAGCGGCTGCGATTGGCGCGAGAAACGCTTGAGCCTGCCGGCCAAGCCGTGGCATAGGCGCAAACATGCCTGACACCGCCCCCTTCCAGACTGTGCCTCCGATTTTTGCCGATGTGCCGAAGAATGTCAGCTTCAAGAAGTTGCGCAAACGCCTGGCGCGCAATGTCTTGCAAGTGATCGATCAATATGAGCTGATTGACCGGTCTGCTGAGAAACGTCCGAAATGGCTGGTTTGCCTGTCCGGCGGCAAGGACAGTTATGGCCTGCTCTCGGTCCTGCTTGATCTGCAATGGCAAGGCGCGCTGCCGGTCGATCTACTGGCGTGCAATCTCGATCAGGGACAGCCAGGTTTTCCCAAACATGTCCTGCCCGACTGGCTCGAAAAAGTCGGTGTGCCGTACCGGATCGAAACTGAAGACACCTATTCCATCGTCACCGAGAAAATTTCACAAGACCGGACCTTTTGCGCGCTCTGCTCCCGTTTGAGACGCGGCATTCTCTATCGTATCGCCCGTGAAGAGGGCTGCGACGCTATCGTCCTCGGCCATCACCGTGACGATGCGCTGGAGACGTTCATGATGAATCTGGTGCATGGCGGTCGGCTCGCCGCCATGCCGCCCAAGCTTCTGAATGATGAAGGCGATGTGATGGTGCTGCGCCCCTTGATCACCTGCGCCGAGACCGATCTCGAAAAATTCTCAGCGGCCATGCAGTTTCCAATCATCCCGTGCAATCTGTGCGGCTCCCAGGACGGTTTGCAGCGTGTCGCGATGAAACAGATGCTGGACGATTGGGAACAGCGCAAACCCGGCGTACGGCAAGTGATGGCGCATGCGCTGGCCACCGTCCGACCGAGCCACCTGCATGATCCGCGTATTTTTGATTTTGCCGCTCTGGCCCCCGGCGACGCAGGCGAAAGCGATGATGGCGTGCCGTTTTAGGATTTTTCAGACAAGAAAAAAGGGCCCGGCGCTCTAAGCTGCCAGGCCCTGAAAGTTTGGTTCCGTCTGGGGGAGGAAACGCCCAATCGGAGGAAGGATTGGGTCTGTGTCCGGAACCTCAACACCGCACCCATATGGTATGAATGGTTGCGATTGCAACATGCATGTCCGCAATTAATGCATGCAAATTCGCATGCATTACAGCCGAGTTACACTCATTGTCGCAAGGGTGAGGACCGGAACGCCTCGACTTGACCGGTTAGAAAATCACGGAAGGCACCGATCCGCTTGGAGCGCTTCAGATCGCTTGGGTAGATGAAATAGAGGTCAAAGCTCGGCCCGGTATAATCCTCAAGGACCCGAACCAAGCGTGGCCCTCCACTGACCATGTAATCGGGCAAATCGGCGATCCCCAGACCGGATTCCACTGCGCGCAGCATGGCTGACACATTATTGACAGTCAACGCAGCTTTCCTCGGACCCGCATCGTCGCGTCCGACCCGTTCGGCAAAGCTCATAGCCCGGATGGGACTGTCTGTAGCGCCATAAGCAATGATCCGATGGTTATCGAGATCTTGCGGCGTGCGGGGCATCCCGTTCGCTTTGATATAGTCTGGCGAGGCATACAAATTGGTCGCCACCGTCGCCAATTTCCGCTGGATCAAGTCCGCTTTGTCTGCGGCCCATAGCCGGATCGCGCATTCCGCCTCCAGTTTCAGAAGATCGTAATTCTCGCCATCGTCAAGACGTAAATCGATCCGCATTTCCGGATGCGCGGCGACGAAAGAGCTGAGACGCGGCACCAACCAGGTAGAACCAAAGGCGACCGGGGCTGTCACGGTCAGTTCGCCTTGTGCCACATCCTGCTGGTCCCGGAGGGCCGCACTGGCTCCCTGCGCGGCGGTAGCCATTTCAACAGTCGAGCGATGCAGCGTATGACCGGCATCGGTGAGCACAAGGCCGCGGGCATGGCGCTGGAACAAAGACACGCCCAATTGTTCTTCAAGCGCCGCGATTTGCCGAGAGACGGCGGATTGCGAAATGCTGAGCCGTTCGCCCGCAGCCGTCAAACTGCCAGCTTCTGCGGCCGCGTGGAAAGATTTCAACTTGTCCCAATCCATGCCGCTTCTCCTTCCACAAGACTTATAGGCGGTGCAAGCCTATTCCCCACTGAAGGTCATCAATTGCGCAAATTTGCTTCAGTTTTTACTGGCTGACCCAAAGAATGCGAGCAATCCATGCGAGCTGCTCTTGCCGGATCTTGACCGTTCCGGAGCCGTCGATCAGGGGGGTTACTTCGATCAGGCTTTCCGAACGGCGCACCAAATCTGCCGGAAACATGCTCTCATTTCGTGTCATGACCAAAACCCGGTCGCCGGCGCGGATCTCGGCGCTGGGCGACAAGACTATACGGTCTCCTGAACGATATATGGGGGCGAGATCGCGGCTCGTGATCTCGATGGCATAAAGCGCTTCGCGTCCCTGAATGCCAGGAAACCTGACCGATTCCCAGCGGTTCGCAATGGGTATGCCGGATGCACTAAACATGTCGACTCGCGACGCTTCATCGCTGCGCAAAAGCGGGATCGCGCGGCCCTGACTGTCTGAGACCAGCTCGGCAAAATCCAGAAACTCAACCCCAACCGCATTCAACGCTCGAGATATACTCTCGGTTGAAGGCCATCGCAGGCGCCCGTCTTTTGCTCGTCGCTTGGATTTGTTAAACGCCGTGGCGTCCAAGCCGGCCAATTTTGCGAGCGCAGAGGCCGTCAATCCGTGCTTTTCAGCGAGAAGGTCGAGCCCGCGCCAGATGTCACTATGCAGCATGACGGGTCATCCTCGGCACTCGAAAGTCTGACGAGTTTCCTATCATAGGAATAATATCTTATCAATCATAGAGCTTATTGACTTGCATTCTCGTCAGAAACCACGGCATGAGGCGCGCATGGTTATGTTGCAGCGCACCCGTGTGTATAAAATCCTCAGCCGAGCGGATTGGGATCTCGCGAGCGATCTCGGCTACACTCAAACAGCTTTGGATGAAGGCGATGGCTATGTGCATCTGTCGACGCGCGCGCAAGTCGCCGAAACCCTCGCCTTGCACTATGCTGGGCAGTCAGATGTCCGCCTTTTGGAATATGTGGTCGAAGAGATGAGTGGTCCGATCCGCTGGGAGGAAAGCCGCGGCGGGCAATTGTTTCCGCACCTCTATGCTCGGCTTCCCATTGGCGCTGCAAAAAGAGTTTGGATTCTTAGCACGGGGTCCGACGGAACGCCGCAATTGCCCGACGATATCGACGTATGAGCCTGTCCGATCTCGCCCTGCCATTGGTCAAAAAGCTGCCTGCTGAAGCAGCGCATAGCGCGACGATTAAAGGCTTGAAGCTCGGAATCGGATTGCCGAATATTGCCCCAGATAGCTGGGGCACAGAGGTCACCCTGCCGCGCGCGAGATTGCGCCTCGCCAATCCGATCGGGCTCGCCGCCGGGTTTGATAAGAATGCTGAAGTGCACCGACCGATGTCGCGCTTTGGCTTTGGCTTCCTCGAATGCGGCACGGTTACGCCAAAGCCTCAGCCAGGGAACCCAAAACCCCGCGTTTTCCGCCTCGAGGAAGACCAGGGCGTCATTAACCGCCTCGGATTCAACAATTATGGGCTGGGCTATTTTGTCCGCCGCCTTCGGCGCACGCCCCCCGGGTCCAACTGCCCCGTAGGTGCGAATGTTGGGGCGAATAAGACCAGCGATGATTTCATCGCGGATTATGAGGCCGGAATCGCCGCCGTTTATCCGGTCTGCTCTTACATCACGATCAATATTTCGAGCCCCAATACGCCCGGATTACGTGGCCTCCAGGGCAAGACGGCGCTGCAAGACTTGCTGACCCGGTGCGAGATCGCCGTCAAATCGGCGGCGGGTCATTCCACTGCAAAGCCGGTTTTTCTCAAACTTGCTCCCGATCTCTCCGACACTGAGTTGAGTGATATTGTTCAGACCGTTCGCGGCGCGGGCGCATGGCTATCAGGTTTGATCATCTCAAACACGACTCTCGATCGTCCGGCCGACTTGAGCAGCGTCAACAAAACTGAATCTGGTGGCCTGTCCGGGGCACCGCTCATGCATAAATCGACAAAGGTCCTGCGCGATGTGGCGGGAGAGCTGTTCGGCGAGTTTGATCTGATTGGCTGCGGGGGTATAGCCAGCGGCGCTGACGCCTATGCCAAGATCCGGGCTGGGGCGCATGCGGTGCAGCTCTATTCGGCACTGATTTATCATGGGCCCGGCCTGGTGGCGAAGATCAATGCTGAGCTTGCGGCGCTATTGAAAGCCGACGGCTTCAGCTCGGTGGTTGAAGCGGTTGGGGCCGATTTGCCGTCGCGCGCATGAGACTTGGCAGATACCACCCAAGCGCGCCGGCCCGAAATACATACATGCCCAGAAAGGCAAGCCAGACCCCGGTATTTCCAAGGCTTGGGCGAAGGGTGAGATCCAGCGCCACATAAGCGACTGTGGCAATAATCCCGGCATTGCGCATGGCCCGGCCCTGCGTGGCCCCGAGGAAAAACCCATCCAGCTGATAGGCAGCGACCCCGATAATCGGCACCGCCGCGCAATAAGGCAGAAAGGCCAGCGCCGCGGCTCGGGCTTCAGGATCGCTGATGAACTGGCGAATGACGGCGCCGCCGCCAAAAAAATAGAGCGCTGATATCAGGGCACCGAATGCCAGCGCCAACTCAGTCGTCAGCCGCATGGCGCGCCGCAAGCGTTGCGGACTTCGCGCGCCGTACGCCTCACCGACTTCTTTTTCGGCCACAAAAGCAAAGCCATCCAGCACGAAGGCGGCGACCGTGATGAACTGCAAGAGCACCTCATTCCCCGCCAGTTGCGCGGTGCCCATTTGCGCGCCGGAGCGAACAAACCAGGCAAAGGCGAAGAGCAGCGCGAGGGTCCGAATCAGAATATCGCGATTGGCGTTGAACAAGGCGACCAGGGCAGCGCGGTCGAGCAGGCCCTGCTCTCGTTTCAGGCTGCGCCAGATCAGGACCAGACCGAAGACGAGCGCCACCCACTCGGCGATTGCGGTCCCGGCCCCGATCCCGGCGGGGCCCCACCCGAGCCCGGCGACGAACCAGACATCAAGGACAATATTCACGCCGTTCATGACAATCTGCATGGCCAGCAAGGCGCCGGTTCTGCCGGTGCCAAGCAACCAGCCGGTGATCGCATATTGGGTCAGCAAAGCTGGCGCGCCCCAGACCCGGGCGGCAAAATAACCGTCCGCCAATCCGACAACGTCTGGCTCGGCGCCAAATGGCGCAAAGACGAAGTGCTGTAGCAGCGGTGACATGATCAGAATGCTCAGCCCGAGCGCCGCCCCGATCAACAGACCGCGTTGCAGCGTCGCGCGCGCTTCGGCCTGATCCCCGCGCCCGATCGCCTGTGCCACCAGCCCGGTGGTCGACATGCGCAGGAAGCCAAAGCCCCAATAGATGAAACTAAAAGCGACACTGGCGATCGCCACTGCGGCCAGGTCCGCCTTGTCGCCATACAGGCCCATCACGGCGGTATCGACCACACCAGTCGCGGCAATCGCGGCCTGCGCCAGCATCACAGGCACGGCGAGACGCATAACACGTGAACGGGTGAGCAAAGCCTCAGACATGCGCGCCGCTTAGCGATTGGGCTTGGAAAGTCAAAGCCCTAGGCGGCGTCCTGCACGATCCGCGCGATATCATCGCCATAGCGTCCGGCTTTCTTTTCGCCAACGCCAGAGATTTGCAGCAGCTCGACCATATCCATCGGCCGTTCTGTGGCGATGGTGGCGAGCGTCTTGTCGTGAAAGATGACATAAGGCGGAACACCCTTGGCCTTGGCAATCTCGACCCGCCAATTGCGTAACAGGTCAAACAATTCGCGGTCGCGGGTCGAAAGATCGGCAAAAGCAGCCCCCGCAGTCTTGCGCCCGCGAGTCTTGGTCCGTCGTACGGTCGGGTCAGCGCGTAACAGCACCTCGCGTTCGCCTTTGAACACGGCCTTGGCGGCGTCATGGTCGGGCACAAATATGAAGGGCCGCGTCACTTCCCCGCCTTCCGCAAGGAGCCCGGTAAATAGCAATTCGTCAAACACAGCGTTCCAGCCTGATTTCGGCAAGTCTGCGCCAACCCCATAGGTTGATTGTTGTGACAGATCTTCGTCAAAGCCATCCTTGGCCTGACCGAGCAAATGGATAATCAGCCGCCCACGGCCAATCTTCTGTCCGCAACGCAAAACAGCCGAAAGGGCCATCTGGGCCCAACGGGTCGCATCATAGTGTGTGCTCGCCTCAGCTTGGCAATTGTCACAGCCCCCGCAGGGTTCGGCATCATCTTCGCCAAAATATTTGCGCACTGATTGGCGCCGGCAGGCCTCACCATTGAGCAGGGCAAAAAGCTGGCGGGTCTTGTTGATCTGTACCCGCTTGATCGCCTCCTGGGCCTCACTCTCATGGCTCCACATCAGGCTCCGGCGCAGATCTGCCGGGCCAAACAAGGCATATCCCTCGGCCGGTTCGCCATCGCGCCCCGCCCGGCCAACTTCCTGCCAATAGGCTTCAATCGTCTTGGGCGGATCAGCATGGATGACAAACCGGACATCCGGCTTGTCGACACCCATGCCGAACGCGACCGTGGCGCACATGGTAATGCCATCCTCGAGCAGGAAACGGCGCTGGCGCTCGGCCCGGTCATCGGGCTCGAGCCCCGCATGATAGGCGAGCGCAGCAATGCCCTGGCGTTCGAGCGCCTCGGCCAGCTGCTCGGTGCCTTTGCGCGTCGCGGCATAGACGATCCCGCTTTCGCCCTTATGGGCCTTAATCAGACTGACAATGCGATCGGTCTTGTTGCCAGCTTTTGGTTCGGCACCGAGAGTCAGGTTGGGCCGGTCGAAACTTGCCACGTGAAGCGCCGGATCGGTCAGATCGAGCTGTTCAAGAATATCGGCGCGGGTCCGGGCGTCAGCCGTCGCGGTGACGGCGAGGCGCGGGACGTTCGGAAAGGCGTCTTTCAACCGCCCGAGCGCACGATAGTCGGGCCGGAAATCATGTCCCCATTGGCTCACACAGTGGGCTTCATCGACGGCAATCAAAGAGATTTTCAACTCGCGCAAGGCGCTCAGCAGACCATTGGAAAGCCCTTCTGGCGAGACATAGAGCATGTCCATCTCTCCGGCGCGGGCGGCCGCAAGCGCGGCGCGGCGATCATCGAAGGCCAGCGAGGAGTCGAGCCGTTCGGCCCGCACCCCCAGCGCTTTCAAGGCATCGACCTGGTCTGCCATCAATGCGATCAAAGGCGAAACAATGAGGCCGACGCCGTCGCGCAGCATGGACGGGATTTGATAGCAGAGCGATTTGCCTCCGCCCGTGGGAAGGACCGCCAAAGCGTCACGCCCGTCCAACACATCGGCAATCACATCTGCCTGAAGACCGCGAAAATTTTCATAGCCATAGATACGCTGCAAAAGCGCGCGCGCCGCGTCGAGATCATGTGTGACAGCCGAACCCATGCTGGACTGTGTTCCGGGAATCGGAGGGCAAAACAAGCGACCAGAACGGGTGCTTATGAGAATTCTTGCAACGCCTCGACCAGGAAGGTGTGACGACGAGCAATGGCCTCTGCATCCTTGCTATAGCCACCGCCAAGCACGCCGACGAGCGGGATCGATGCTTTGGCGCAGGCCCCCGCGACAGAAGCATCACGGAGTTTCAACCCATCATCGGTCAGCGACAGCAGACCGAGCCGGTCCTCAGCGTGTGGATCCACCCCGGCATTGAAAAAGACCAGATCAGGCTTGGACAGGGTCAGCGTATCAGTGACGAGCTTCTCTGTGGCGGCAAGGTAGACCGCATCGCCCGTGCCCTTCGGCAGACCGATATCAAGATCCGAAGGCGGCTTAGTGCGCGGCCAATTCTCCTGGCAATGCAGGCTGGCGGTGAATACGCGCGGATCTTCGGCAAAGATCAAGGCCGTGCCGTCGCCATGATGGACGTCGAGATCAATTACCGCAACGCGCTGAACCGCGCCCTTCTCCAAGAGCGCCAAGGCCGCAACCGCGACATCGTTGAACACACAAAAACCGGCCCCGCCCTGATAATCAGCATGATGGCTGCCACCGGCGAGGTTGACGGCGCGCCCAGTCTCGAGGGCGCGGCGCGCGGCGAGCTCGGTGCCGCCGACCGAGGCGCGGGTTCGTGCGGCAATGTTCGGAGTCATTTCAAACCCGACCCGCCGCGCCGATTTGGCATCGAGCGAACTGGTCAGCACCGCCTGCACATAGGCCGGATCGTGTGCCCGCTCGAGCGCAGCTTGTGAAGCATGGACGGGCTGCTCAAAACTGTGTCCTTGGGCGGAAAGAAGCTCCGCCACGAGGGAATACTTTCGCATTGGGAAGCGATGGTCATCGCCAACACTGGAGGCGTCATAATCGGGGTGATGAATGATCGGCAGCACGTCGCGCATGTAGGATCATTTCAAGTGAAGTCGAGTGGCTGCTCTTGCTCATCCCCGCCCTGCCAACGCAAGTTGGCATCTATGGCGGCTGGCTGGAACGTTTTCGATTCGATCTCACCCGCCATCGGTCCTGACTTTCGTCAGGAAAACGGCATGCGCTTGGATAGGCATGATAGGCTCGGGCTTCGCTCTACCCAGCTTGTCTGGGCAGCCCATCATCGGATGCTGCCGCACGCACGGGAGAGCTCAAATCGCTCCCGTTCTCAAACCCAAGATCGGGTGATGGACCCCATGGACAAGCCGTGGGGAGCGCTGAGGGGGAAGCAAGTTAGAAGTCCGTTATCCCTGTGCGTTCAGCATTGCGCAGATCGCAATCTGCGCTCAACCTGTCTGCCTTGGTCCGCCGCCATCCCCCAGCAGGAAATGCCCAAGCAAGGCGGCCACCGGCTTGTCGCGTTCGCTTTGCCAGGCTTCTGCCCGGACACTCGCCATCCTTCGCCCGAGCTTGATCACGGTCGCGCGGGCATAGAGGTCCTGGGCCCTGCCCTGACGAAGATAATCGACGGTGATATTGATCGTGCGCGGCGGGCGCTCGACATCGGCGACCAGGAAGAGTTGTGCCATGGCTGTCATCTCGAGGAAGGTCCCCATCGCCCCGCCATGCAGGGCCTTAATGGTGAAATTCCCGATCAGCTTGTTCTGGAAGGGCAGCACGCCGACCATATCATCGCCTTTAATATCGCAATGCATGCCGAGCGTCTTGACGATCGGAACTTGCGCCAAAAAGCCTTCTAATTGCTCGCCGCGGGAGAGGGTCTCGCTCACATCTGGTCTCCCTTTTTGAACCCGGTCCGCGGTTTGTTGATCGCGAACGCGCCCTGGGCTGTGGCAATCACCTTGTCGCGGCTCTCATGATAGGCCCAGGCCCGGCAGAAGGCGACGGATTTGGTGACATGATAGCACTCGGCTTCGGCGAGGATATCGCGCCCACTTTCGGCCGGCCGCATATAATCAATGCGCAGGTCCAGCGTCGCCACGAAACGAAACTCTTTCAGCGTCGCCCCACACGCGGCGCCGCAAAGATTATCGAGCAGCGTGGTAATCACGCCGCCATGAATGACCCGGGTTTCG
This sequence comes from Hyphomonadaceae bacterium, assembly GCA_024743315.1. GTDB lineage: Bacteria > Pseudomonadota > Alphaproteobacteria > Caulobacterales > Hyphomonadaceae > Henriciella. The sequence continues at coordinate 62,461 of JANSWU010000007.1, read as the reverse complement.
GGGTCCCCAATCAGGTGTTCGCGAAACGGCTGGACGCCCCAGACATGGCCTTTCTCGATGCGGGTCACTTCAAAGCCCATCTCATTGGCCCAGGGCGTGACCTTCATCATATTGGCCATATTCTCCCGCATGAATTCTATGCGGGCATCAAGATCATTCATCGGGTTTGCCATCGGCTCCTCACGGATTGACGCGGGGTCTCAAATTGACGTTCACGTCAACGGCTATACCATTTCGGGTGATCTAGAAAACCGATGACCTCACGGGAGGACCTGACATGGCATTTGATGCGGCAACGGCGGGAAAAGCCTGTATCATTGGCGCAGGCTGCAGCGGCTTCACCATGGCGAAGCGGCTAAAGGATTATGGCATCGCTTATGATTGCTTTGAAAAATCCGACAATATTGGCGGCAACTGGTACTATAAAAACCCGAACGGCATGTCGTCGTGCTATCAAAGCCTGCACATTGATACGTCCAAATGGCGCCTCGCCTTTGAAGACTATCCGGTGCCCGAAGACTGGCCGGACTTCCCGCATCACAGTCAATTGCTGCAATACTTCCATGATTATGTCGACCATTTCGGCCTGCGCGAGACGATTACCTTCAACACCAGTGTCGACAAGGCCGTGCGCCGGGAGGATGGCGACTGGGATGTGACGCTGTCGACTGGCGAGACCCGGACCTATCAGTGGCTATTCGTCGGCAATGGCCACCATTGGGACCCACGCACGCCGGATGATTATCCCGGCCAGGACACATTTGCCGGCTATCAAATCCACAGCCACCATTATGAAGACCCGTTCGAGCCTTATGATTTTCGCGGCAAGCGCATCCTCGTGGTCGGTGCCGGCAATTCGGCGATGGACATCTCCTCGGAACTGTCACAGCGCCCGATTGCCGAGAAGCTGATCATTTCGATGCGGCGCGGGGTCTGGGTCCTGCCGAAATATCTTGGCGGTCAACCTGCGGACAAAGCCATCCTGCCAAGCTGGATGCCGATGAGTGTCGGGCGGGCATTGGCACGGTCCAAGATCAAGAAAGAGATTGGCAATCCGGAGGATTATGGGCTGCCAAAGCCTGATCATGAGCCGCTCGACGCGCACCCCTCCGTGTCCGGCGAGTTTCTGACCCGAGTGGGCTGCGGCGACATCACCGCCAAGGGCGCGATCGAACGGTTCGAGCCGAATGCAGTGATCTTCAAAGATGGCAGCCGGGAGGAGATTGACGCAATTGTCTGGGCGACCGGCTATAAGGTCTCGTTCCCATTTTTCGAAACGCCAGATCTGACACCGGTCGAAAACCGGTTCCCGCTGTTCAAACGCATGGTCAAACCGGGTTACGAAAACTTATTCTTCCTGGCCCTGGCCCAGCCCCTGCCGACCCTGGTAAACTTTGCTGAACAACAGTCAAAACTCGCCGCCGCGGCGATAAAGGGCGAGTACGCGTTTCCGAGCCATGAGGAGATGGATCGCATCACCGCCGCGGATGAAAAGACCCATATGGGGCACTTTTACCAAGCTGCGCGGCACACAATGCAGGTCGATTTCAACACTTATGTAAGAGACCTGCATCAAGAGATCGAAAAAGGACGAAAACGCGCACGCGTGTCTGCGTAATCGATCAGGAGCTATTACATGCGGAGTCTTATCGCTGGATTGGCAGCCGCAAGCCTGTTTGCGTGTTCGTCGCCGCCGCCCGAGGTCAATTATCCGCAAGGCCCTGTGGGTGGAACGACACAACCGAGCCCGCGCGCCGCGCAAGGACCGTTCCAGCCAGACTATTATCTGTATGCCTGTACGCCGTCTTTTTCGAACCGTCCGGATACGGACCGCTCGGGGCGCATCCTTGGATACAATGCCCTGATCGTCGTCAATGGCGTCATTCTGGCGGCCGCGCCAGTCAACAATGCCTGCATGACATCTGGCTTCGGGCCTCGCTTTGGCAGTATGCACAAAGGCATTGACCTGCAATCCAAACCCGCCGGCCCCGTCTATTCGGCGGGTCCCGGCCGGGTTCTTGAAGTGAGCGAGCAGACAGGCTTTGGCTACCAGGTTCTGATCAGCCACGGCAAAGGTGTTTATACGCGCTATGCGCATCTGGCTTATTTCGCCGACGGTCTCAAACCCGGTCAGAAAATTGGCTTCGGTCAACCGCTTGGACTGATGGGCAAGACCGGCAACGCGACCGCCATTCACGTGCATTATGAAGTGCTGACGGGAAACTATAATACGCCGAAGAAATCCTGGGGCCTCGATGCGCACAACCCGCTGGACTTTCCGCGATGGAGTGGATTGGATACAGTCAGCTGATCGCTGTGGGGATATGCGCGTGCTGAACTTTCTCGACCCGAACACGCTGGCCCGCACCTATCGCGACCCGATGGCCTGGATCATTCTGGCGGTTGACCTGTTTCCGATTATTGCAGTGCTCACCCTCGGCTGGGGCGCCGTGCCCCTGGTCTTCCTTTATTGGCTGGAAAACCTGATCATCGGGGCGGTGGCGCTGGCGCGCATGATGGGTGCAAGTGTCCGGAATGGTCTCGCCGGATTGGCCTCGATGGGCTTCATCGGACCATTCTTTATCGTTCATTATGGCATGTTCTGCTTTGTCCATGGCGTCTTTGTCAGCGTTTTTGCGAACATCAATGCGGCCGGGGAACCGTTCGGTGGCAGCTCTGGCTTCCCAACACCGATCTCGCTGATTGAACAAGCTTTGTCCTCGGGTCCGAACATGACCTGGTTCATCCTCGCGATCATCGCGGTTCAGGTCATTCTCTTTGCGCAAGATTACATTGGTCGGGGCGAGTATCTCAAAACCAGTATCGAAGCAGAGATGAGCGCGCCTTATGGTCGGATCGTGGTCTTGCACATTGGGATCTTTGCAGGGGCTTTTGCTATGGCAGCTCTAGGCGAACCGATGCTCGGTATTCTCGCTCTGATCTTGCTGCGGGCCTTTTGGGGCGTGTTCCTGACCGTGCGCCGCCGTGCGCGCCTCGACGATGCGCTGCAAACAAAAAGTTGACGTTCCGTCATCAATCTGGGCAGACTAACCCCCTCAAGGTGTTAGGGATTCTATGACAACAACGATCCAGCCAGAAATCCGCATGGGCAAACGCGCCCGTGCCAAGGAAGCCAATCGCCGTGCGATTCTCGATGCGGCGCGGCTGGTCTTTGCGCGGATTGGCTATGAGGCGACCAATATTCGCGACATCATCCGCGAAACCAATCTCGCCTCTGGCACCTTCTACAATTACTTCAAGTCAAAAGAAGAAGTGTTCGAGGCGATTGCCAATGACAGCGTCAAACGCTTTCGGCCATTGCTCCAAAAAGTGCGTGAGGAAGCGAAGGATTTGGAGTCTTATCTCTATGCCGCTTATTCCGCCTATTTCACCTTTCTCGCCGAAGAGAATGACGAAGCGATCGAACTCGGCACGCCGCATATGAGCTTGATCGGCGTACGCGTCGACACGCCTGAAATGCAGACCGTATCTGACGAAATTGCCGCTGACCTTGAAATTGTCATGGACAAGATCGGTCTCGGGCATCTCGACATCAATTATATCACCGCGGCGGCGATCGGCATGGCGCGCGAAATGGGCGATCATATGCTCAAACGGCGCCCGGTCGATCCGAACGAGGCTACGAGCTTTGCCGCGAAACTGATGCTGGCGGGCATAGAAGAACTTGCCAAATCCAATCGCTAAGTCAGATTAGCGCCCAGATATAATTTACATTCTGGGAGGGCCGCGGCCATGAGCTTGCAGGCAACAATCGCAAAACTAATGCTCAAACTTCCGGCCAGCTGGAAAATCAAAATGGCCGGAGGTGCCCCGCTGGAAATTGGCGGCCGGACGCTCGACCCCAATCTTCAATTCATTGCCCATGGCGCGGCGAACCAGCCGCCAATGTCGTCCCTTGAACCAGAGATCGCGCAAGCCGCGGCAATCGAAGGCCTGGGCATGTTTGCGGCCAAGCCGGAATCCGACGTCGGCTGGGACAACACGACGGTTCCTGGCAAAGATGGACATGAGATTCCGGTTCGGATTTATCGACCGGACCAACAGGCCCCAGACGCCCCGGTTCTGGTCTATTATCATATGGGCGGCGGGGTGATTTTAAACGTCGACGCCTGTCACGCCTTCTGCTCTATGGTTGCCAAGACGGCGCAATGTCCGATCATCTCGGTCGATTATCGATTGGCGCCGCAGCACAAATTCCCGGCCGGGTTGGAAGACTGCATTTCAGCCTATGACTGGGCGCTGAAAAACGCTGACTCCCTAGGGGCCCCGGCCGGCCGTGCCGCCGTTGGCGGCGACAGTATGGGCGGAAATTTCAGCGCCATCATTGCCCAGGAAGCGACCCGCCGCGGCATGCCGGCGCCGGATTTGCAAGTGCTGATCTATCCGGCAACTGACTTGGTCACGGATTTTCCGTCGGCAACGACCTATGGCGAGACCTACCCGCTTTCGACCGACACTATGCAATGGTTCATGCAACAATATCTTCCGGAAGGATTTGACCGCGCCAATGTCCTTTTGTCGCCGGCGCAAGAGACCCGGCTCGAAGGCCTGCCGCCTGCGATAATTGTCACGGCTGGATTTGACCCGCTCGTCGATGATGGCGCCGCCTATGCCAAGAAACTGGAAGCGGCGGGCGTCAGCGTTCAGTTCAAATGCTATGATAGCCTCGCGCATGGATTTACCGCTTTTACGGAAGTCGTTCCGGCCGCCCGAAATGCCTGTCTTGAAGTCGCCGGCATGGTCCGCGACGCGTACGCCAAGCTGTGATGCGGGCCCTCGTTTGCCACGCGCTCTCGGATGACTTTTCGGGCGTCGAGATTCGCGAGGTCGAGCCCCCGACCCCGGGGCCTGGCGAAGTTCTGATAGAGGTCCGCGCGACCAGTCTGAACTTTCCTGATCTCTTGCTGTGCCAGGGCAAGTATCAGCTCAAACTGGACCCGCCCTTCATCCCGGGAATGGATCTTGCCGGGACGGTTGCGGCGCTTGGGGAAGGCGTCGACAGCTTTGCCATCGGAGACGCGGTTTGCGGCGGCGCGCGGTTTGGTGGATTTGCCGAATATGCGGTGGTGAAAGCCGATGGTTTGCAGCACAAACCGGACAATCTCAGCTTTGACGAAGCGGCGTCTTATTCGGCCGCCTATTTGACGGCCTATGTCGCCTTGGTCCGGCGGGGGCGATTGCAGGCGGGCGAGACGCTCTTGGTTCATGGCGCCAGCGGCGGGGTTGGCATGGCAGCCGTGGATGTCGGCAAGCTGCTCGGCGCGACCGTAATCGCCACTGGCGGCAGCGATGACAAGCTGGCCAAGGTCAGAGCCTATGGCGCTGATCATGTCCTCAACACACGCGATGGCTTTCGAGACCAGGTGAAAGGCCTGACCGATGGACGCGGCGCGGATGTCATCTACGACCCGGTCGGAGGTGACGTGTTTGATGAAAGCGTGCGCTGCATCGCATTTGACGGTCGGCTCTTAGTCATCGGTTTCACGTCAGGTCGGATCGCCTCCGTGTCGACCAATATGCCTCTCATCAAAGGCTTTTCTGTGGTCGGCGTTCGCGCCGGTGAATATGGACGCCGATTCCCGGACCGCGGACGCGAGAATGTCAAACAGATCTGGGCCTGGGCACGAGACGGCAAAACTCGGCCCTGTGTCCACGATCGTCTACCGCTCGCTCAAGCGCTTCTAGGGTTCAGAGACCTCCAAAATCGAAAAATCGTCGGCAAACTAATCCTAAACCCCAAGTAATGTTTGAGTATTTCGGGAGAAAAAGCCCTGATTTCCAACCTGTTTATAGTTAAAAATCGTTCAAGATTAAGACATTTTCCCTATGTTTAACAAGGACTTGAATTTTTCTCCAAAAAAACCCGACTGAGCCTTACAAAGACTTAGCTGTTTGCTGCGCAAAAACCCAATCATACGAACTGCTCTGTGAGTATGAGGGACGAAATCATGACAGCAAGACGAACGCGCCGCGTATCGGCAATCCTGGCTGCAGGACTTTTCGCGACCGCCTGTGGTGGTGGAGGCGGAGGTGGTTCGTCTGTGCCGCCGGGAACGGTAGCAGGGGGCGGCGCCGGCGGCAGTGGTGGCGGATCTCCATCGACCCCGGCGGAACCGGTTTCCAAAATCAATACTGAAACCGATGCCGCGCGTTTCCTCGCACGGGCAACGTTTGGCGGAAGCAAAGCGGAAATCGCATCCCTGACGGGGCGCGATGCCGCGGACTGGATCGCCAGCGAGTTCAACAAGTCCACCAGCCTGACCACGCCGGCATTGCTGGCCCTTCCTCGCGACAGTCAGGGCAACGTCCCACGCCAGCGTATCAATACGCTATATTGGGATCACGTCATCGGCGCGAATGATCAGCTACGCCAGAGAATGGCCTTCGCCTTGTCTCAGATTCTCGTTTATTCTGATGCTGCGGATTCTGATCAGCCGATGCGTGCCTATTATCAGGACATTATGATCCGCAACGCGTTTGGAAATTACCGTGATCTGCTCGAAGAGGTTACTTACTCTTCGGCGATGGGCGAATGGTTGACCTATCGCGGAAATCGCAAAGGTGATCCAAGCAAAGGTCGCATGCCGGATGAAAATTATGCCCGCGAAATCCTGCAATTGTTTTCGATCGGCCTGATTGAACTGAACCTTGACGGCTCGCCAAAACTAGATGGCCAGGGCAATCAGATTGAGACCTATTCGAACGCCGACATTGAGGGCCTTGCCCGCGTCTTTACCGGTTTGTCGTGGGCCGGCGGAGAGTTCTTCAAAGAGCCGCAAGACGGCAATATTCAACCGATGCAGATGTATCCAGAACATCATTCGGAACTTGAGAAAGTTTTCCTTGGCACCACGATCCCAGCCGGGACCCCAGGCGAGGAGACCATCGACACGGCATTGGATACGATTTTCAATCACCCCAATGTCGCGCCCTTTGTTTCGCGTCAATTGATCCAGCGTTTCACGCAATCAAATCCCTCACCTGCCTATATCCAGCGTGTTGCAACGGCGTTTGAAGCTGGGACTTTCACCGCTCAGGGTGGTCAGCGGTTCGGCGATGGTCGCCGCGGCGATTTGCAAGCCACGCTTGCCGCCATATTGCTCGATCCTTCAGTGTTCGCTGAACCCGGCGATGGGGCCACCATCACGGTCGGCAAGGTTCGGGAGCCCATCCTGAGATTCACAAATTGGGCGCGCGCATTCGATGTCTCTGGCCTTGATGCTTATAATGAACGCCGTTTGCTGGATACGCGCAGCACTGAGGATGCCCTTGGCCAGCAAGCCTTCCGATCACCATCAGTGTTTAACTTCTATCGTCCGGGCTATGTCGCACCGGGCACCAATGCCGGTGAAGCCAACCTGACCGTACCTGAATTCCAGATTGTGAATGAAAGCACGTCAGTCGGATATCTCAACTTCATGACCGACTTCGCCTTCGATCGCGCCAGCCAACGCAATCGCGATATCGAGACCTACACGCCCGATTACAGCGATGAACTGGCTCTGGTGGATGATCCGCAAGCTCTCGTCGATCATCTCGATAATCTGCTCACGGGCGGGCGGATGTCGGCGGCTGAAAAGGCGGACATTGTCGATATTATCAGCACCGTCGCGATCCGCACCAATAATCCAGAAAACACGGCCGCCGACCAAGAAGATATGGTCCAGACTGCCGTCACGCTAGTCCTTAACTCACCGTCTTATGCGGTCACCTGGTAGGTCTGAAGGAGACAGATTCATGGCCAATATTTCTCGTCGCCACGTTCTCGCAGGCCTGGGTACAGCTGGGTTTGCGAGCAGCTTAAGCACCATGACCGGGCTCGGTCTCAACAATGCTTGGGCCGCCGATACGGGTGGATACAAAGCGATGGTTTGTATCTTCCTCAAAGGCGGTATGGATGGAGCAGACACGATCCTGCCCTATGACCAAGCATCGTATAACCAATTGCGCAGTGTCCGGGACGGGCTGTTCAACTCTTACAATTCGACCTCGGGCACCTCAACTCGGAACCGAGCGAACCTGTTGAAGATGAACCTCGATAATGCTGGTTCGTTTGGCGGGCGCGAGTTCGCGATGCCAGTCGAATTGACGCCGCTGCACAATATGTTCGAAGCGGGTGACCTTGCCGTTGTGGGCAATGTCGGACCCCTGATCGAACCGACCACACGTGCCGGCATGGACAATAATTCCGCGATCCTGCCAAAGCGCCTATTCTCGCATAATGACCAGCAATCGACCTGGATGTCGTTTGGTGTCGAAGGCGTCAATCGTGGCTGGGGCGGCCGCTTTATGGACCGGGTCGTTGCCTCAGCGCCCAACCAAAGCCGCGTCTTCTCAGCCATCACAACCGGTTCGAACGATGTCTTCCTGGCCGGGGAAACGGTATCTCAATTTAAGGTCGGCACCAGCGGCATTCGCGAACCCAGCCTTTACTCCAATGAGAATATTCTTGGACGGCAAGATGGCGATGCCGCCGCGCGCGACAAAATCCGCGCATTCCTGGCGAAACGTGATTTCTCGAGCCGCAATATTTTCGAACAGGACATTGCTGCGGCAACCGCGAAAGCTGTTGATAACACGGAACAATTTGCCCTGGCGCAGGAGAATGCTACGCCGCTCACCACGATCTTCGGCGAGGACCGGGTGTCCCGTCAGATGAAATCAATCGCTGAGACCATTCAGATCCGGCAATTCCTCAACGTGTCGCGTCAAATGTTCTATGTCACGACGGGCGGCTATGACACGCATAGCAATCAGGCGAATACGATTGGCAACCTGCATGCACAGCTGGCCGCCGCGATTTCGTCCTTCCGCGAAGCGATGATTGAGCTTGGCGAATGGAACAATGTCGTGGTCTTCACCGCGTCTGATTTTGGCCGAACCACAATCGACAATGGCAATGGCACAGACCATGGGTGGGGCGGTCACCATTTCGTCGCCGGTGGGTCGGTGCAAGGCAAGCGCCTTTATGGCGATATCCCGTTCGCTGATGTTGACAGCAATGATTTCACCAAATCGCGCGGACGGTTGATCCCGACCACATCGGTTGAGCAATATGCCGCCACGATGGGGTCTTGGTTCGGCCTGGACAATTCGGAGCTGCAATCAGCGCTCCCGAATTTGAGAAACTTCAATACCAGCGATATCGGATTCATGGGGACGGCCTCGACCTAGGTCTCTTCGCGCAGAATGGTCTGCAAGCCTTCTCGATAAGTCCGATAAGAAGGCCGCCACCCTGTGGCGGCCTTTAGCTTTCCGTTCGCGACGCGTTTGCATTCACGATAGAAGCTTTGCGCCATTGGCGACAGGTCAGCCTGCTCGATTGGGATCGCGTCGGGCGGATCCATCCCGAGCAGATGCGCCGCATAGGCGATGACATTCTGAGGCGGGGCAGCCTCATCATCGCAAATGTGAAAATCGCCAATTTCATCGGCCAGGATCAGCGCTTTCACGCCACTGGCAATATCGTCGATATGAATGCGCGAGAACACTTGCCCCGGTTTCACTATTAGCCGCGCCGTCCCCGCTCGCAACCGATCGAAGGCGGATCGCCCGGGACCATATATGCCGGGCAGTCTGGCAATACGTGTCCTGAAATGCGCATCGCGCCATGCCGTCTCCGCCAACACTCGGCGCCGCGCCCGATCTGATTGCGGATGAGTGGGCGTCCACTCCATCGCCCAGCCGCCCTGCAAATCGCCATAAACCCCCGTCGTCGACAGATAGGTCACGCTCGCCGCCTTGGTAACGGCGTCGCCGAGTGCTGCCAGAGCGGGGCATCCGTCCACATCCGGCGGCGCACTGATCAATAGATGCGCATGCTCGCAAGCCCTCGAAATCGCATACGCATCAGAGATGGAAACGGGTTCAATCCGGGTATTCTGAAGCGCCGCTCGGCTGCGGTCAGAGCGAAAGGTGCCAAAGACCGGGCCCGCCCATAACTCAGCCAGGGCGCGGGCAGAATAACCTGGCCCGATCAAAAAAAGCGGTTCTGAAGCATCTGTCATTTGCGTTCGTCTCTGCTCATCGCTACCGCAATATATGGTGCTTTAGAAGAGAGCTGATCCATGTTCGAGTCCGTCCTGCTCGCTGGGCTGTTGCCGATGATGCAAACCGCCTCCGAAGACATTGCCCGCGCAGAACAAGCGCGACTGGAAGCCTGCCTCGTAAAAGTCGAAACCGCGCCAGAAGAGGCGTATGAAGACTCGCTTGCCTGGTTGAGCAATGGAAATCGCCCGCGCGCGCGGTACTGCAACGCCGTCTCGCTTCTGGCATTGGAGCGTTTGGAAGAAGGGGCGGCCCGCTTGGAGGCGCTGGCAACGGCGCCCGATCCCATTAAGATCGAGGACAGAACGCTTTATCTAGTCCAGGCAGGCAATGCCTGGCTCAGCGCCAATTACCCAGAAGCTGCTTTGGTCGCGCTGACGGATGCATTGAAGATCGAGGATGAAGATCCGGCCATTTTCAAAGACCGCGCCGCGGCATATCTCGCCTTGGAACGCTGGATCGAAGGCGTTGATGACCTCAACAAGGCGCTTGAGCTATCGCCCCAAGACGCAGAGGCGCTATCGCTGCGGGCGCGGGCGCATCTTGCACAAAAGGATCTGTCTGCAGCGAAAGCTGATATGGAAGAAGCCCTGGTCTACGAGCCGGAAAATCTCGAAATCCTGGTCTTACGCGGTGAGATCCGTGAAGCGATCCGTCTGTCCGATCTAAATTAGTCAAACACGCACGCGTCCAGCCCGTCACGCTGAACCACATTCATGCGCGCCTGGATCGTGCCGGTGCGTTGGCGAACATAAGGCCCGGCAGGATTGGCGCGCCATTTGTTCGGGCTCGGCAGGACGGCGGCGAGCCGGGCCGCTTCAAATGCTGTAAGCTCGCTCGCAGGTTTACCGAAACGGCCATAGGCCGCCGCTTCTGCACCATACAGCCCGTCACCCCATTCAGCGACATTGAGATAGACTTCCATAACGCGCCGCTTGCCCCAGAAGCCATCTATGAACACCGCCATCCAAGCTTCACCCGCCTTACGGATAAAGCCACCGCCATTCCAGAAGAACACATTCTTGGCGGTCTGTTGGGTCAGGGTCGAAGCTCCGCGCAGCCGCCCCTTGGTCTCGCGTTCATCCAAGGCTTCCTGGATGGCGTCCATATCAACCCCGGAATGGCTGCAAAAGCGCGTATCTTCGGCCGCGATGACAGCCCGGATCAGATGTGGCGAGATCTCCTCAATCGGAGTCCAAGTATGATACAAAGGGGTGCCTTGCATCACCCGCCCGGCCATGTTCGCGGTCCCGGGAACTGGAGCAAAAAACAGGATCAGGGCGTACAGGTGGACGGTCACAAACAGGCCCGCCAAGAATTTGACGCCCCACCACAAAGCTTTGCCTAAAGTCATCTGTCTGCTTGCTGAAAACCCATCCATTCAGCCCTTACGGTTGCATCCGTCTCGCGCGCCGCGCGTGCCGCCTTCTCCGCTTCAAACCGGGCCAAATCAAGGCGAGACAGCGCCCAGATCGCAGCCCCGCGTACAATCGGGTCAGGATCGTCGAGATGCGGCAACACACTCGGCCCAACAAGACCTGATTCATCTGAATTCCCGATCGCGATCAGAACATTGCGCAGAAAACGATTGCGCCCGATCCGCTTGATCGGGGAGCCCGCAAAAACCTGCCGAAAGGTATCGTCTGAAAGCGCCGACAATTCATCCAGGCCCGGCCCCTTCAATTCTGCACGCGCCCAGAACGCAGCCTCATTCGCGATGTCTGCGAACTTATTCCACGGACACACGGCGAGACAATCATCACAGCCATAAATCCGATTGCCCATTGCCGCCCTAAACTCGACTGGAATGGCGTCCTTATGCTCGATGGTGAGATAAGAAATACAACGCCGCGCATCGAGTTGATAAGGCGTCGGAAAAGCGGCGGTCGGGCAAATATCGAGACAGGCCCGGCAGGACCCACAGTGATCAATCTCTGGTGAGTCGGGATCAAGTTCAGCCGTGGTCAGGATCACGCCCAGAAACAGCCAGGACCCGTGCTCGCGCGAGACCAGATTTGTATGCTTGCCCTGCCAGCCGAGCCCGGCTTTTTGCGCCAGAGGTTTTTCCATCAACGGCGCCGTGTCGACAAACACTTTCACGTCTGCGCCGGCCTGTTCGACAAAGGCCCGTGCCAGCTGTTTCAGGCGCTTCTTGATGACATCGTGATAATCCTTGCCGCGCGCATAGACCGAAATATTGCCTTCCCCTTTGCGATGAAGGTTCAACATCGGGTTATGGTCGGGGCCGTAATTCAGGCCCAGAACAAGTGCCGACTTGGCTTCGGCCCACATCGCGGTTGGGGCTTTGCGACGCGCAAGCGTGGTTTCCATCCACGTCATCTGGCCGTGATAACCGGCCTCGACAAACGCTTCCAGACGCGCACCCGCCGCCCAGGCCTCATCCGCCCGGCAAATGTGACAGGCGTCAAAACCGAGCGCAGCGGCTTGGTCTTTGAGGTAGGTTTCGATTGACATGCCCCTTCATCGCCTCACCGGCTTAGAAATCAAGGTCCGTATAGTGTTTGACCGGTTTGGCATTTCCGACGCGGTCTTCCAGCAAGGCGCGAAAACTCGGGCGAGATTTGATCCGCGCATACCAGGCTTTCAAGTCCGGGGTGAAATCCCAGGGCACATCGCCGAAATAATCATAGGAGGACAGGTGCGCCGCAACACTGAGATCGGCAATGCTGAGATTGCGTCCGCCAATATAAGACCGTTCGCCCGCCAGCGCGTCGAGAAAAGTCATGCGGTTCTTCAATGCATGCGCGCCCTGACGCAAAGCAAGGCTGTCCGGGGAGCGATCGCGTTTGACCCATTGCGTGACCCGCTCTGCCAACAATGTATTATTGATCCCGGCAAAGCTCTCCTCCGACCATTGCCAGAGGCGCCGCGCTTCGGCTTTTTCCATCGGTGTGAATGGCAACAATCGGGGATTCTGTTGAGCTTCCTCGATATATTCGCAGATGGCCAATGAACCGACCGCTGAGGTCTTCACTTCGGCATCGGTGTCGAGCAAGGCCGGTGCGGTCGCGCCCGGGGCCAGCGCCGCCAGTTCCAGATCCGAGACCCAAGGCCGGATTTCAATCGACTCAAACGACCATTCTTTCTCGCCCAGCAACAGTCGCACCGTGCGGGCCAATGGATCGATGGGCCAATGCCAAAGCCGTTTCATGCGCACCGCCCTAATCGGATTTGCCAGAGACGCAAAGCAGCTCTGGACACGGCTGAAAAGGGACAGGACTGACCGGTCATCATGGCACCATTTCAGCGGATAAATCTGACGAATTCGTTTCGTTCGAAGCGGCTAACTGCTTTTTCGCAGCTTGCGCTTGCATGCAAGCGCGGAACATGACTGACATCGCAGTCAACAGTTGACGCCAATAAATGCCAATGATCTCGATTGAGGCGTTGCAGAATTTCCCTTAAGGAAATCACTCCGAATTGGGACGGAAGACCATGGAAAAAGTTTCGCAAACAAAAACTGAATCTCGCAACAATGACCCTCTAAAGTCTTGCATTACGCAAATGCTTGCCGAGGTTCCGTCTGAGTCGCGCCATATTATCCCAAAAGGAAATATCGAAACGCTCGCCAGGTCTTTGTGGAATTGGAGCGAAACAGTTGAGGGCGCTGATGTTCGCGTGCGCGCACCAGAGGGCGCGGATGAAGATTTGCTCGGCCATTTCGTGCTCGAAGCGGTTGGCCCGGATCGCCCGTTCCTGGTCGATTCCTTGCTCGGCGCCTGCAGTGATCTCGGCCATGAGGTGCTGACCCTTTTCCACCCGATCGTGGAGCTCGAAACGGGCGCACGTTCGCTGATCCAGATTCATTTGCCGGATCTCGATGCGTATGAGCAAGAGCGCCTGCTCCAAGAAGCGCGCGCCACGTTGAGCGATGTAATCGCCGCGACCAGTGACTATCAAGACATGCGCCGACGGATGTCCGAGGAAATCCAGCGTCTGGCAGAGTGCCCGCATGTCAATCCGCGCTATAAGGACGAAGCGGTGGCCTTCCTCGAATGGCTCGGCGATGAACGTTTCGTCTTCCTTGGCACCCGCAGCTATACGTTCAAAACCGATGAACACGGCAATGTCCTGCCGGAAGAACCCGACATGGTCGAGGGCTCTAATCTCGGCCTGCTGCGCGATGATCGACGCAATGTCCTCAATCGCGGCGATGAACCGCTTTTGTTGACCAAGGAAATCGGTTCCTTCCTGGCCGAGCCAGAAACCCTGATCCTGGCCAAGGCGACATTGGTCAGCCGCGTCCACCGCCGCGTTGCGTGCGATTATGTCGGCGTCAAACATTATGGCGAACATGGTGAAGTGATCGGCGAAACCCGCTTCCTGGGCCTGTACACGGCCGAAGCCTATAATGAATCCGTGCGCAATATTCCCTTATTGCGCCGCCGAATGGAACGGGTCCTCGATCAACTCGGTGCCCTGCCCGGCAGCCACAATGAAAAAGCCATTTCAAACATTATTGAAGGCTGGCCCCGAGACGAGCTGATTCAAACCAAATCGGAATTGCTTGCGCCGATCATGCAAGGCGTCCTCGATCTGATTGCGCGTCCGCGCGTGCGGGTATTTTCCCGTCCGGACCGGTTCAATCGCTTTGTCAGCACCGTTGTATTCATTCCCCGCGATGCCTATGACACGGCGCTGAGACGGCAAATCTCTGAAACCATTGAAGATGCCTGGGGCGGCCGGATGATCAGCTTCCAGCCAAGCTTTGATGGCGCCACCATGGTCCGGGTGCTGTTCCAAACCGCGCTTTCTGTGTCCAGCCCGAGCCCCGATCCTGACGCGCTTGAAGCCAAAATTGCCCAGCTTTCAAGGCGCTGGATTGATCGCTTCCGCGACGCGATTTTTGCGAGTGAACGCTCGAACGACGAAAAGTCACTGGCGCTGCTATTCACGCATGGTTTCAATGCTGCCTATCGCGAAGCGTTTCGGCCAGACGAAGCGATGCAGGACGTCGATATGTTGGCCAGCCTGCACCAGGATCATCCGGTTTGCCTGCGCGCGTATCGCATCGACGCTGATCGCGATGATCGGATCCGCGCCAAAGCCTATTCTCGCAATGGCGCGATCGCTTTGTCCGATTGTGTGCCGGTGTTTGAGCGTATGGGCCTATTTGTCGAGTTTGAAACCGGATACCCGGTCAAACCGGAAAAAAAACCTGTGGCGGACGCGCCGGACGAATATTGGATCCATTCGCTGTCGATGCGCCAGGCTGATGGCCGGGCGATCGATCTTGAACTGGTTGCACAAGCCTTCGAGGATGCCTTTGTTGCCGTCTGGCGCGGTCAGGCTGAGAATGATGGTTTTAACGCCCTGGTGTTCAATGCAGGCTTGTCCTGGCGCGAAGCGGCGCTCAGTCGGGCTTTGTGCGCCTATCGCCATCAAAGCGGGCTCGACCCGGCCCGCTCGACACAGATCGAAGCCTTGAATGCGCACCCAGACCTGACCCGCGCTCTGATCAGCCTGTTCAAGGCGCGCTTCGAACCTGCAGCCACCGAAGATCGCACCGAAACCTGTAAACGCCTTCAGGATGACATCCTGCAGAGCCTGAAAGCCGTCCCATCCCTTGATCACGATCGGATCATTCGACGGCTCGCCGACCTGATCATGGCCATCCAGCGCACCAATTTTTTCCAGCGTGACGGGCAGGGCAAGCCGCACCCATATATTAGCTTTAAGGTTGCGAGCCGGGAGCTGGTCGACCTGCCCGATCCAAAACCATATCGCGAGATTTTCGTCGACTCACCGCAAGTCGAAGGCGTCCATTGCCGGTTTGGCCCCGTCGCCCGCGGCGGTTTGCGCTGGTCTGATCGCCGTGATGATTTCCGCACCGAAGTGCTCGGCCTGGTTAAAGCCCAGCAGGTCAAGAACGCGGTCATCGTCCCAGTCGGATCGAAGGGCGGGTTTTACCCCAAACAATTGCCTGCGGGCGGCAGCCGCGAAGAAATCCGCGATGCCGGGGTTGCAGCTTATAAGACCTTCATAACCAGCCTGCTCGATTTGACCGACAATTTGATCGATGGCCAGGTTAAACCGCCCGCCAATACCGTTATCCATGATGGCGATGATCCGTATCTGGTTGTCGCAGCCGATAAAGGCACCGCCACCTTCTCTGATATCGCCAATGAAATCAGCGTCACACAGGGCTTCTGGCTCGGGGATGCGTTCGCGTCCGGCGGCTCGGCCGGATATGACCACAAGAAAATGGGGATTACCGCGCGCGGCGCCTGGGAAGCTGTGAAACGACATTTCCGAGAAATCGGAAAAGACATTCAGACAGAACCCTTCACCGTGATTGGCTGCGGCGACATGAGCGGCGATGTGTTTGGCAATGGCATGTTGTTGTCGAAGCAAATTCGCTTGCAAGCTGCCTTCAACCACATGCACATTTTCATCGACCCAGATCCTAAAGACCCAGAGACCTTGTGGGCCGAACGCAAGCGCATGTTCGACCTGCCCCGGTCAAGTTGGATGGATTATGACCAGAGCCTGATCAGCGAAGGCGGCGGGATTTTTGAACGCAGCGCCAAAGCGATTGAACTCACGCCAGAGATCAAGTCGCTGACCGGTCTTTCGGCGGACTCCGTGACCCCGGATGAACTGATCCACGCCTTGCTCAAGGCGGACTGTGAGCTGCTCTGGTTTGGCGGCATCGGAACCTATATCAAAGCCTCGCACGAAAGCGATCTGGACGCAGGTGACCGCGCCAATGACTCTGTGCGCGTGAACGGCAAGGAGTTGCAGGCCAAAGTGATCGGCGAAGGTGCAAATCTTGGCCTGACACAGGCTGGCCGGATCGAGGCGGCACTACACAAAGTTCGTCTGAATAGCGACGCGATCGACAATTCGGCGGGCGTCGACAGCTCCGATCATGAGGTCAATATCAAGATCCTGTGCACCGAAGCGATCCGCCGAAAAGTGCTGCCGAGCGGTGAGCGAAACACACTGCTGGCTTCGATGACTGATGATGTCGCTGATCACGTCTTGCAGCACAATTATGCCCAAACCGGCGCGCTCAGCCTAGCAGAAGCCTCTGCCAGCCGGGATCATGATGCGCTCGAGCGCTTAATGGTTCGGCTTGAAGGGCGCGGGGTGCTTGATCGTCGCGTCGAAGGCCTGCCCAGCACGGCTGAAATGGCGCAGTTCAAGCAAGATGGCCGCCCGCTGACCCGCCCCGAGCTGGCTGTACTTCTCGCTTGGACCAAGATCGTTCTCTTTGATGATTTGATTGATTCTGATCTGCCGGATGATCCATATTTTCAGGAGACGCTCGAAACCTATTTCCCGAAAGCGCTGCACCAATATTCGGATGTCATGCAAGCGCATCGGCTGAAGCGCGAGATCATCTGCACCGTCTTAGCCAACCGCATTATCGACATTAATGGTCCGGTTTTCTTGTTACGCCTTCGCGAACAGACCGGGGCGAGTAATGATGAAATCGTGGCGGCCTTCGAAACCGCTTATGCCTTGCTTGGAGCCGCCGACTTGCGGGCCGAAAACAATGCGCTTGATAATCAAGTCCCGGCAGCGCGCCAGCATGCTCTACAACGCGCTCTGGCTGAGGCCTTGGCAAAATGCACGCGCAGCCTGTTGAAAAACCGCTATAGCGGCGAGGTTCAGGCGCGCATCGCGGCTCTGCAGCCAACCCAAGAGGTATTGACCGCCACCGGGTCCAACGGATTGTCGGCTTATGAACGCGCCGTCTACCAGAGACGGATCAATCAGCTTTCACGCGAGGACGTCCCCAAAGACCTCGCCGAACGCTTTGCCAAAACCCGACTGGTCGCTGATACACCGCTGATCGCGACCCTGGCGGAAAGTTGCAGTGTTTCGCCCAAGGAAGCAGCAAAGGCATATCTTTCCGTTGGCGATGCCCTGTCGCTCGACCGACTTCGCTTTGCCGCGGTGCAAGCGATAAACGAAATGCCATATTGGGATCGGTTGGCGACGCGTGGACTGATTGATGAGCTGGAACTGTTGCAGGCCGATGCTGCCAAACTCGCAATGACGAGTTCTTCGCTAAAAGCCTGGAACAAGCAGTTTGAATCGGAGCGCTCAGACCTTAGAACTGAAATTAAGACCTATACCGGTTCAAAGCCGAATTTCGCCCAATTCGCCTTAGCCACTGATGCCGTTCGAAAATTTATGCAAACCGTCGGCTAGATCGTGCACACCAGATACGAGTGGGCCCACCGAACGGGGACTTGTCCAGTGGGCCCTACTGACCTCTATCCGCAGGCTGGGTGGGGGGACGCACGCGGAGGTCAGATTTCAATTTTGTGACAGTTTTGTCCCAACTGCGCCCTATATGGATTGATCCGAGCTCAAAGTCAAGAAAAAAAATCACTCCCTTGTGTACAAGTCACCGCGGTTTCCGCCTAGGCGTCGGAATTCTTTACCTCTTCTGTCACCGCATCGCGCGACACGGGTTCACCGTTCGCCGAGAGCAATATGGCCAGCCATCGGGTCGACTCTGACTGCGCAAACAAGATCATCATCAAGACGGTCAGTGGGGCGGACAGAAACATGCCGGGAATGCCCCAAACAGCCCCCCAGATCGCCAAAGCGAGCAGGACTACGAGCGCGGATAGGTTGAGTGTATCGCCCATTATCCGGGGTTGCACAAAATTGCCAATTGAGAATTGCCAGAAGCTTACACCGATAAAAACCAGAGCTGCGAATATGTAGCTGTCATTCGGTGCATCGCCCGGAATCCATGCCGCAATCTCGGGCTGCACCAGCGCAAACAGAGGCGGAACCATAGCTGCAACAATCGACCCGATGGTCGGGATATAATTGAGGACAAAAATCAGGGTTGAGAGAAACAGCGCATTGTCGACCCCCAGGGCCAAAAGGGTCACATAGGTCAGCGACGTGATCAGCGCGCTGATCACCGTCTGGGTCCACAAATAGGTCTCGATGCCACGCCGCGCAGCATCGCCAACTTCCTTGACCTGCTGGCGCCGTTCTTTGTCGACAAAGATCCGATCCAGCTTCATCGGCCAGGCTGACTGCGCCAGGAACAAGAAAGCGACATAGATCAGGATCAACACCAAATCGCCGGTCAAGCCGCTGGTGGCGGAGGCGATCGTGCCGAGAAAGGCCTGGCCGGATTCATTGAAAACCAGCTCGGTAAGTGTCGGTGCGTCGCCAAGATGCAACCAGCCATAAGCGGATTCAATCAGTCCGTTGATCCGAACCAGATAAGCGTCGCCCTGGCTGCCAAACTCGGCAATCCCCCGCGCCATCATGGCTAGGAAGCCGACAAACCCTCCGATCACGACAAGGATAGCAAGCGCGCGCGACCAGCCGCGCTTCAACAAAGCCGAACGCTCATCGATGATACGCGCAAAGCCTTCAACAATCAGAAACAGAAATACGGCCAGCGCGAAAGGTGCAAGAATATCTCGGCCGAGATAAAGCAGTGCGATGATCACGCCGGTCGCGATAATCCAAATGCCGGACACGCTTGATTTCATGGCCCTCTCCCCGTCTTGATTCCCAACTATAGGCAGATTTCATGAAACTCAAAAAGCAGGCCCACCGGATAAGCTGCGACAATAAATTCTCCCCAGCGTCCTAAAACTTTTGCATAGGGTTCTTATCGACAAGTCCGCTGCGAATAAGGGAGCCGTTGAAATGGACCAGTCTGAAAACAAGCCAGCCAATCCCCGCCCTGCGCAGGGGGTCCAAACAATCGGCGATATCATCGAAGCGCGGCTCAGCCGACGTGGTTTTCTGGGCGGTATGGCCGCGACCAGCGGGTTGCTCGCTGCCGGGTGCGTGACGACACAGACACCAGGAATCGCGCAGACATCCGCGGATCAGACCTTCAGCTTCGAGGAGATTACCCGCGGTCTGGACGAAACCCATCACGTCCCCGCCGGTTACCAAACTGACTTGGTGATCCGTTGGGGGGATCCTTTGTTTGATGACAGCCCAGCCTTTGACCCAGACAATCAGAGCGAGGCCGCGCAACTGAAACAGTTTGGGTACAATAATGATTATCTCGGTTTTGTGCCGCTGCCGGAGGATGCCGACGGTAAGCCCCGCGGCCTGCTCTGCGCCAACCATGAATATGTCTCCTCCCTCTTGATGCAGCCCGGCGTTGCCAATGGCTATCCGGCGACCATGACTCGCGAAAAGTGCCTCATCGAAATGGCCGCTCATGGCGGCAGCGTGGTCGAAATCAAATTGACCGAAAGCGGCTGGCAACCAGTGACGGGCAGCCCGTTCAATCGCCGCATTACCGCCCATGATACGCCAATGGAGGTGACCGGCCCCGCTGCCGGATCACCGCGTCTGCAAACAACCGAGGACCCAACCGGTCGCAAGGTTGCCGGCACCATGAACAATTGCGCTGGCGGGATCACCCCCTGGGGCACGTGGCTGATGGCGGAAGAGAACTTTAACGGCAACTTCCTGGGCGAGCTTCCTGAAGGTCATCCGGAAGCCGAGAACCATGCCCGCTACGGCGTTCCCAGCGGATGGTATCAATGGGGGCGGCATTTTGATCGCTACAATGTCAGCAAGGAGCCGCATGAACCGAACCGTTTTGGATGGGTGGTCGAGGTCGATCCAATGGATCCGAATTCAACCCCCAAGAAGCGGACGGCCCTCGGCCGGTTCAAGCATGAAGGCGCCGAGAGCGTGGTCGCCCCGAGCGGCCAGGTCGTTCTGTATATGGGCGACGACCAACGCTTCGATTATGTTTATAAGTTCGTCACAGCAGGGCGCTATGACCCTGACAATGCGGACGCCAATCGTGACCTGCTGGACGAAGGCACGCTCTATGTCGCACGCTTTGACGAGGACGGCGTGGTTGAATGGATGCCGCTGACTTTTGGCGAAGGTCTGCTCAACCCGGAACATGGTTTTGCAAGTCAGGCGGATGTCCTGATCGAAACGCGGCGCGCTGCTGACTTGCTCGGCGCGACCCCGATGGACCGCCCGGAAGATGTTGAACCGGACGCGCGCACTGGCAAAGTCTGGGTAATGCTAACCAATAATAATCGACGCACCGAAGACGAAATCGATGCCGCCAATCCGCGCGCCAATAATGAGCATGGTCACATCATCGAAATCACCGAACCGAATGGTGACTTCACGGCGACTCAATCGCGCTGGGACATCCTGGTTAGATGCGGCGATCCAAAGGTCGCCGAGATTGGGGCGACCTGGAATCCCCTGACCAGTGATCAGGGCTGGTATGGCAGTCCTGACAATTGTGCGCTCGACCCGTCCGGGCGTCTCTGGGTGGCGACAGATGGCAATGATGATACAGGTGCGGCGGACGGTGTATGGGCGATGGAAACAACGGGTGAGCGTCGCGGCACCAGCAAAGCTTTCTTTCGCGCCCCGATCGGCGCCGAAGTGTGCGGACCGCGCTTTACCGAAGATGGTCGCACCCTGTTCGTCGCGGTCCAGCATCCTGGCGATGGCGATGGCGCAACGTTTGAAAGCCCGACGACCCGCTGGCCTGATTTCAAGGATGGCGTGCCGCCGCGCCCGAGCGTGTTGGCGATCCGAAAAGCAGATGGCGGCCCGGTTGGCGCCTAGGCGCTAGCCGAGCACCAGGACACAGCGTTCATCTAGGCTCGGACGCGCGAGTACAACTTGCTTGAGGCCCGGAAGCTTCGGCTTCAAATCGTTTGCTGCCCAAACGGCGATGCGTTCCAGCGTCGGGACGTCTAGTCCTTCAATCTCATTGAGAAGCCGATGGTCAAGTTTCTCCGCTGTCTGCGCCAGGATAGCAGCGAGCTCAGAGAAATCCTGCACCCATTCTTCGCCGGCGCGCACGGTCCCAGCCACGGTGGCTTCGAGCCGGAAGGAGTGGCCATGGACATTGCGATAAGGATGCCCCTCGGGCTTGCCGCCCATATAATGGGCCGCCTCGAACGAGACCGCCTTGGTAATCTCGAAAACCTGTCCCTCGACCTTTACGGCAGGCCGATCAGTTTGTGTGTCTGTAAGCTCAATCGCCATTTCGGGTGCTTCATGCAGTAGGCAGCCGTCGCTGCAATGTTCTGGGCGTGCGCCCTATCATCTTTAGGTTGGAGAAAAAAGTGTTGAAACTGCAAGCTTTCAAATTGTGAAGGCTGCGCCTCGGGTTCGTCCTGCGGGAACACCAGTTTCAGTTCGTTACCGCTGAGCTGTTGCAGCGGGGCATTGGCTTTCGGACTGACGCAGATCCAGTCCAGCCCATCTGGCGCTGCTAGCGTCCCATTGGTTTCCACGCCGATCTCGAAGCCGGCAGCTTTAAGCGCAGCAATGGCTGCTGCGTCGAGTTGCAAAAGGGGTTCACCGCCCGTGCAAATCACATACGGTTTGCCACCTTCCGGCCCGCTCTCCTCCCAGACCGATTTCACGTGCTGTGCGAGCGCCTCGGCACCGACGAATTTTCCGCCGTGATCGCCATCTGTCCCGACAAAATCTGTATCGCAGAAATTGCAGATCGCGGTCGCGCGATCACGTTCCAATCCAGACCAGAGATTACATCCGGCAAAGCGCAGGAAAACGGCCGCGCGCCCGGTTTGCGCGCCCTCACCCTGCAAGGTCACATAAGCTTCTTTGACTGAATAAGTTCTCATGCCGGGACCTTAGCACGCCACGTCTCATATCCCTTAGCGCGAAGCTCACAGGCCGGGCAGCTGCCACAGCCATAGCCCCAATCATGACGATGCTCGCGATCGCCGAGATAGCAAGTATGCGTTTGTTCAATCACCAGATCGATTAACGCTTGCCCGCCGAGCTCTTCCGCAAGCTCCCAGGTTTCTGCCTTGTCGAGCCACATGAGCGGCGTATCAATCTGGAACGGGCGCTCCATGCCGCGCGACAGAGTCAATTCCTGCGCATCGAGCGTGCCACGACGACAATCCGGATAGCCTGAATAATCGGTTTCGCACATGCCGCCGACCAGGGTCGAAATGTTGCGCCGCCAGGCCAGCGCCCCTGCCAGGGTAAGGAATAAGAGGTTGCGCCCAGGCACAAAGGTGTTCGGCAAACCGTTTTCGGCGATTTCTATTTCTGTCTCGCGAGTCATCGCGGTGTCGCTGATTTCGCCGAGCACGGAGACATCACAAACATGGTCATCGCCGAGTTTGCTCGCCCACTCCGGGAAGCTGGTCTTTAGCGCCGACAGGATTTTCGGGCGACACGCCAACTCAACCGCATGACGCTGGCCATAATCAAATCCGATGGTTTCGATTCGATCATACCGCGCCAAGGCGTAGGCAAGGCAAATCGTGGAGTCCTGCCCCCCAGAAAAAAGCACCAAGGCTGAGCGCTTTGTCATAGACCTGTCTTTCCTTGTTTCATCGGGCCCTCGAGCGCCTCAATCGTAGTGTATCAAATGTCACACAGGAGCGCGTCAAACAGCGCATCCCCTACGTAACTTGTTGACAAAGTGTCACACCTGCCTCTGACATGCATATTGAGGCATTCCCGGACAACATGGGAAGCCCATGAGGAAACGCAATAAAAACTCGTGCCATAAAAGCAGGCACCGAGGGAGGAGTTAGCATATGAAAGTCTCACGACGCTCGAATTATGTCCTTTTTGCAGGCGCATCAGCGCTGGCGCTATCAACCGGGGCCCCGGCTGCGATGGCCCAGGATGATGACGGTGCCCGCACCCTGAGCACCGTGGTTGTGACCACGCAGAAGACCGAGGAATCCATTCAGGATGTTCCGATCGCGGTATCTGCTTTTGATCCGGACGCACTTGAGCGCCTGAACATTGATACCGGGTCAGATCTTCAGTTTAACATTCCAAACTTTGGATCGACCCAAGGCAACTTCTCCGCTGGCGGGATCAGTATTCGCGGCATTATCAATGCTGCGGTCGGCGCGTCGTCTGACGCAGCCGTGGGTACGCACGTCAATGGCGTTTCGTCTTCCGGGTCAACGCTGCTCGAAACAGAGTTTTACGATGTCGAGCGGATCGAGATCCTTCGCGGCCCGCAAGGAACGCTCTATGGGCGCAACGCCACGGGCGGGGTGGTAAATGCGATTACCGCTAAACCGATCCTTGAGGAATTCGGAGCGAGCGCCGAACTCACTTATGGTGAGTTCAACAATCTAAAATTTAGCGGCCATGTGAATATTCCGCTGGGCGAGCGCCTCGCGGCTCGCGTTGCAGGCTTCCGCCTGACGCGGGACGGATACTCTGATGCGATCTTGCCGGATGGCAGCACCGAAGATGTCGACGGTCGCGATCTTTGGGCGATCCGCGGCACAATTGGCGGTGACATTACAGATAAATTGTCATTCTGGCTGATGGCCGAGCATTATGAGGAAGACTCAACTCGAACCCGTGCGACCAAACAGCTCTGTACAAAAGACACACGGCCCTTCCCGTTCAACCAAGGCTGCGTACCGTATCAAATCGAAGGCCTGGGCTATGCGCGTGATGCCAATGGCAATCCGATCCAAGTCCGACCTGGTCTCGGCACTGTCAATACAGGCGGCACGCTCGGCGGGGTGCTTGCGGCAAGCCTCGGCCTGTATGATGCTTTCGGAACGGACAGCAATGCAGGAGCGACAACGTCTAGCAACCTGCGCGAGTTTGAAACCAATCTGGTTCCAACTTTCGAGGGCGAGTCGAATACGGTTCAGGCAGAGTTCCAGTATGAATTCGACAATGATCTGACCTTCACATTCTTGGCCAGCCATAATGACAATTTCCGCCTGTTCACCGATGACTATAACAAAGGCATCGGCACGGTGCCGTTCAATGTCACGGCTTTGACACCAGATGTTGACGGAGATGGCGATGGTGACTGGCCAGGACCGGGTGCTTTCGGTCTGACGATCCCAGTCGATACACGCCTCCGCGCGCCGGCAGACACATTGCTCGCGACGGACAATTCCAGCTCTGACTTTGAAACCACGTCACTCGAAGCCCGACTGCAATCGGACTTTGACGGCGCTTTCAACTTTACCGTCGGCGCGCTGAAACTCGATTCGATTGGCGAAACGAATTATTTCGTGTTCTTCAACACGGCGGAGGCCTTAGGTGTTGCAACCGGCCTGCCCGGCGACCGGACCTACTTCCTGAGCCGAAGCCCTTATAAGCTCGATGCTTTGGGAGCCTTTGGTGAGGCCTATTGGGACGCGACCGACAATCTGACCTGGACCCTGGGTCTGCGTTATACAAACGACCAAAAGCGTCAGGAGAACACACCTAGCCTTCTGTTGGCACCGGGTGCGGTCTTCCCAGGTGAGCAGAACGGCTTTGCTCAGGGCGGTCCTGCGCAGGAAGCAGAATTCGAAGAAGTGACCGGCCGGTTCGGCTTCGACTATCAAGCTGGCGCCTTTGGCCCAACTGACGATACGCTGCTTTATGCCAACATTGCTCGCGGCTATAAAGGCGGCGGCATCAACCCTCCTCAGTCCGAAGGGCTTGAGGCGGTGAGCAACACGTTCGATCCAGAATTCATCAACGCGTTCGAAGTCGGCTCGAAGAGCACACTGTTTGGCGGCGCGGGCATCTTAAACCTGGCGGCGTTCTATTATGATTATGAGGGCTATCAGATCTCCTCGATCGTGAACCGGACATCTGTCAATGAAAACGTGGATGCAAAGGTTCTCGGCTTCGAAGGAGAGTTCTACTATCAGGTCACAGAAAACTTCCGGATCGATTCAACGATTGGTTTGTTGAACTCAGAGCTGGCGGACCAAGATCCTCTGCTCGACACTTATGACCAAACCGGCGGCGATCCGAGCCTGGTGGTCGTGAAGGATGCGGGCACCACACAAAACTGTGTGGCTCCGATCGCAGACGTGAACACGCTTCTCACGGCAGGCGGTGGCGCCTTTGCTGGCTTGGCGGCCTTCCTGTGTACGCCGAATGCGCCGCAAGCGACTTTGGGTGGCGCAACGCTGAACCAGTTCCTGACTCTGAATGGTTTGCCAAACTTTGATGGAAACGTCGGCAACCCAGTTGATGTGTCCGGCAACAAGCTGCCGCTCGCACCGGAAGTCACGTTCTCAATCGGCGCTGAATATGTCTTCGACGTCAATGAGGATTGGGACCTTTCAGTTCGCGGTGATTTCTATCATCGCGGCGAGGTGTTCACCCGGATCTTCAACCTGGAAGCAGATCGCATTGACAGCTTCCAGAACGCGAACGCGGCCATTCAGCTGACCAATGATGCAGCCGATCTCGAACTCGAATTGTTCGTGAAGAACCTGCTTGAAGAAGATCAGCTGACCAACCAGTACCTCACAGACGCATCGTCTGGTTTGTTCACGAATGTCTTCTTGCTTGAGCCACGCCAGTTTGGGTTCCGCATCAAGAAGCGTTGGTAGGAACCACAAGGGGCCCCTGCGATGCGCGGGGGAGAGAGGAGAAGGGCGATCCGTTTGGGTCGCCCTTCTTTCTTTTGCCGGGGAGTCGCCTATGTAGGACGGGACAAGTTTGATTGCAGGAGATCCCTCAAATGCTGCGTTCCGGAATATCCGTTTTTGCACTAATCACCCTGACCGCGTGCGGCGGACAGGCGGCGGCCCCAGAAGCGGAGGCCGATGGTTCTATCATCTCAGAAAGCGGGCTAAAGCTCGTCCCGATTGCCGAAGGGCTGGAATTTCCCTGGGGCATGGCGGCCCTGCCAAATGGCGACCTCCTGGTGACAGAACGCGAAGGGCGTTTGCGCCTGATTCAGAACGACACCCTGGTCGACGCGCCGCTCACTGGCCTTCCGGAGGATATCCTGGTTGCGGGTCAAGGCGGCTTGCTCGGGATCACGCTCGACCCGGCCTTTGAGACCAATCGCACGCTCTATCTCAGCTATTCAAAAGACATGGGCGACACCAACACAACAGCGGTCATCTCTGCGACCTTGGCCGATGATGCGAGTGGGCTGAGCAATGTGACAGAGATATTCGTCGGCGCGCCGCGCTCCACGACGTACCATTATGGTTCGCGCATGGCCTTCCTGCCAGACGGCTCCATGGCCATCTCGCTTGGCGACGGTTATCGCTATATGCAAGATGCACAAGACCCGACAAATCTGCACGGCAAGATTGCCCGGATCATGCCCGACGGCAGCATTCCTAGCGACAATCCGTTCGTCGATGGCAGCGGCAATGCGTCGGTCTGGTCGTACGGTCACCGCAATGTGCAGGGCATGGTCTATCATGCTGGTGCCGACTTGCTGATCGCGCACGAGCACGGTCCAAAAGGCGGCGACGAGCTGAACATTGTCGAAGCCGGCAACAATTATGGCTGGCCCGAAATCACCTATGGCATCAATTATGACGGCACCATCATCACCGATGAAACCGAAGCGCCGGGCATGGAGCAGCCAGAAGTCAAATGGGTGCCATCCATTGCCCCATCCGGCATGGCTGTGGTGCAGACAGTCGGGTTTGAAGACTGGTCTGGCGATTTGCTGATTGGCGCCATGGGCGGCCCCGCCGGCATGAAACTGGTCCATGTTGATGTCGGCGAAGACGGCACGATTGGCGAGCCCGTCGATTTGCTGACCGATTTGCAGACCGGATACCGGGATGTGATCTCGACCCCGGATGCAATCTACCTCGCCACCAATGTGCTGGATGGCGTGGTCTATCGACTCGAAAAGGCGAGCTAGACGCCGCGCCGTGATCTCAGGGCGGTGGCCAACGTGCCATCGTCCAGATGATCGAGCTCACCGCCCACAGGTACACCATGCGCGAGACGGGTCACCTCGACGCCAAGCCCTTCCAAGCGTTCGGCCACGTAATGGGCGGTGGTCTGGCCATCGACAGTGGCATTCAGGGCCAGAATAACTTCGCGTACGCCGCCTTGTTTGACCCGATCAACGAGCAGGCCAATCGTCAGGTCCTCAGGCCCGACCCCATCAAGCGCGCTCATCACCCCGCCAAGGACGTGATACCGGCCCCGGAAGGCCGCGGCGCGTTCGAGCGCCCAGAGGTCAGGGACATCTTCGACCACGCAGATCAGACCGTCATCCCGACCCGGCGTTTGGCACACCGCGCAGGGCTGCAGCGTGTCATAATTCCCGCAGGTTTGGCATTGCTCGATCTTGTCGGCCGCCTCGGCCAGGGCTTCTGCCATCGGGCGCAATAAGGCGTCCTGGCGTTTGAGCAAAAACAAGGCTGCCCGACGGGCCGACCGTGGCCCGAGCCCGGGCAGACGCGCGATCAGATCGATCATGCGTTGGATTTCAGGGCCGGCAGACGTTTTGCTCATGGCCGCTAATGTGTCGGACTCGCGTCCGGAAGCAAGTGCCGGGTTTCATCTTGGCAGTCCCGAGTATTAGGGTTATCACCCTAGAAAACACTTGGGAGGAACATTTGGCCGACACACAGCACACACTGGAAAGCTCCGACATTCCGGATCCCTACAGCCTCGATCTGGAAACCCTTGATGTCTCCAAAGCGGAGATTTTCGAAGCCAATCAGCAGGGCGCGTATTTCCGCCGGCTGCGCCAGGAAGATCCGATCCATTACTGCCCAGACAGCCCGTTCGGACCCTATTGGTCGGTGACCAAGTATCACGACATCGTCGCGGTCGACTCCAATCACAAAGTGTTTTCTTCGCAGGACAATATCGTCATTGGCGATGCGCCTGAGGGCATGGAAACACCTATGTTCATTGCCATGGATGGGCCGAAACATGTCACCCAGCGCAAGACGGTCAGCCCCGCCGTGGCGCCGTCGCAATTGTCAGAAATCGAAGCCCTGATCCGCCAACGGGTCTGCAACATTCTCGACAGCTTGCCGGTCGGCGAAGAATTCAATTGGGTCGAGCTAGTCTCGAAAGAACTGACCACGCAAATGCTCGCCACTCTATTCGACTTCCCGTTCGAGGATCGTCACCTCCTGCCCTATTGGTCGGATGTCGCAACCACGTCTGAAACGGTCGGCATTGAGGTTGATATGGAACAGCGGATGAAAACGCTGGAAGAATGTTATGCCTATTTCGCCCGACTTTGGCAGGAACGGGCCGCACAGCCGAAGAAGTTCGATTTCATCTCCTTGCTGGCGCACAATCCCGAGACCGCTGACATGGTCAATGATCCGCAGGAATTCCTCGGCAATCTGATCCTGCTGATCGTCGGCGGTAATGATACGACCCGCAACTCGATCAGCGCGGGCGTGGTTGAGCTCAATCGCAACCCGGATGAGTTTGCCAAACTGAAAACCGACCCGTCACTGATCCCCAATATGGTGTCTGAGATCATCCGCTTCCAAACCCCGCTGGGCCATATGCGCCGGACGGCACTGGAAGACATCGAGCTTGGCGGCAAGCAGATCAAGAAGGGCGACAAGGTCGTGATGTGGTATGTCTCGGGCAATCGCGACGAGACCGTGATCGAAGATCCGGATCGGTTCTGGATCGACCGGCCGAACGCTCGGCGGCACCTCTCCTTTGGATTTGGGGTTCATCGCTGCATGGGCAATCGCGTCGGCGAGATGCAGCTGCGCATCCTGTGGGAAGAAATCCTCAATCGCTTTGACCGGGTTGAATTGGTCGGCGAGCCAGAACGTGTGCTTTCCAATTTCGTCATGGGCTACACAAACGTGCCGGTTGTGCTGCACGCTAAGGTGTAAATGAAAACGCGAGACAAGATTCTCAAGACGGCGCGCGAGCTGTTTAACGCGCGTCGCTTCGGCAATGTCACAACCGCTGAACTCGCGGTCGCATGTGGCATCGCTGAGGGTAATTTATGGTATCATTTCAAGAGCAAACGCGCGCTGCTCGAAGCAATCACCGAAGGCTTTCTGATTGATGTGGAAGGGCGACTCGCGCTGATGCCCAGTCGTTCCGAGACTCTTCTGGAAGACTACGCCGCTATGCTCGGTGCTTTAATGAGAGAAATCCGCCACTATCGCTTCTTGTATCGTGACCAGGCAGACTATGGTGAACACACCGACAAGCTGCTTGAGCGTCTGCCCGGAATCTATCGCGACACGCAGGCGCAATTCCAGACCTTTTTCCACGGCATGGTCAAAGCCGGATACTTAGAGTTACCATTGGCCACCCTGCCCGCCCTGTCGACCAATAGCGTGCTGATCTTGCGCTACCATTTGGAGTTCCTGCGCGAGAGTGGTCAGGATAGCGATATCGGCTCGGGCGCGGTGCGGAGCGCCGTGCAGCAGCATCTGACGCTGTTCGACGCTGCTCTCTCCCCATCCGCTCGCAATAAGCTACATTCGGCCCTCAACCTGGCACTGGAACCGGCATAGGCGCACATTTCGCCGCGCTAAGGAGGTCTCCTCTTTCGCTCGCCTGTGAAGCAGCTAACATGATTGCTCAGGCCTGTTCGGAGGGAGATCTTGATGGTGCATGAGGGCCAGGAAGCGCTGATCAAAGACGCGCTGGTCTTTTTCGTGGCTGCGGGCCTGGTTGTGCCAGTGCTTCGGGCGATCAAGCTGCCCGCCGTGGTGGGCTTCATTCTCGCCGGTGTGGCCCTTGGCCCGAGCGGTTTCAGCGCCTTTAGCGAACAAGTCCCAATCTTGGAATATGTCACCATATCGGACCCGGCGGCGGCGGCGCCGCTGGCCGAACTCGGCGTCCTGTTCCTTTTATTCCTGCTCGGCCTGGAGCTGTCTTTTCAAAAGCTCTGGGCCCTTCGGCGCACCGTTTTTGGTGCCGGCATGATGCAAGCCACCCTGAGCGCCGTGATCATTGGCTATGCGCTCTTCATGCTCGGCCTGCCGTCCACTGAAGCGGCGATTGTCGGCCTTGCGCTCGCTTTGTCTTCGACCGCGATTGTGATGCAGCTCCTGATCGAGAACAAACGCGCGGCGAGCCCGGTTGGGCGCGGTTCGCTCGGCGTGCTCTTGTTTCAGGATATCCTGGTCGCGCCGATCCTGATCTTTGTCGGCTTCACCGCCAGCCGCGGGGAATCCGATCTCACCGCGGTTCTCGTCCAGGCGCTGTTCAACGGATTGCTGGCTTTGGTCGTGATTTTCGTGATTGGCCGGTTTGCGCTGCGCCATCTGTTTCGTCTGGCGATCAATGCCGGGGGCCGCGATTTCTTGATGGCGATCACATTGCTGACCGTGGTCGGCGCCTCGGTGATCACCTATAATGCCGGCCTGTCTCTGGCGCTGGGGGCGTTTCTGGCCGGCCTGCTGCTCGGCGAAACCGAATTCAAGCATCAGACCGAAATCGACCTGGAACCCTTTAAAGGCCTCTTGCTCGGTCTTTTCTTCATGACCGTCGGGCTCGCCATCGACATGTCTGTGGTGCTGGCCAATTGGCCGATCGTGATTGGGGGTCTGGCAGCCATGCTGGTGATCAAGGCGATGGTGGCCTTCACCGCCATTCGCGTATTTGCAGGTGATCGGGCGACCTCCTTGGAAACCGCGTCTTTGCTCGCCCCGGCGGGAGAGTTTGCCTTTGTGATCGTCGGCGCAGGGCTGGCAGCGGGCACCGTCGCCGCCGGCACATCGGCCATCGTCACCGCGATCGCGGCTTTGTCTATGCTGGTGATTCCAGCCAGCTGGCGCCTAGGGGCGTGGCTCGCAGACCGGTTTTCAGGCGAAGATGATGATGCGCAATTGGGCAGCGACTTCACCGAGACCGAAGGCCATGTCATTGTCGCTGGCCTGGGCCGGGTCGGACGCGCCGTCGCTCACATCCTCGAAAAAGAGCAAGCGCAAATTGTTGGCCTCGACACCAATCCGGCGACGGTGAGAACCCAAAGGGCGCATGGCCGGCACGTCTATTTCGGCGATGGCGGCCGCGAGGAGGTCTTGCAAAAAGCCGGGCTGGCGCATGCCGGCATGGTCGTGGTCACCCTCGACAATGCGGTGAGCGCGGAAAGCATGGTCAAGGCGGCCCGCCATTCCCGCCCGGATATGCCCATTCTCGCCCGGGCGCGCGACGCTGATCATGCCCAGCTCCTGTACAAGGCGGGGGCGACCTTTGTGATTCCCGATGCGATTGAAGCGGGCCTGCAAATGTCTGCCCGGGCGCTCGAAGAAATGGGATATGAGACCGAAGCGGTGCGCACCCGGATCGCGCTTGAACGCGAGACCGAATACCAAATGGCAAATGAAAATGTCGAAAAGAAACCGACTGGCTAGAACGGCATCTTGAAGCCAGGCAGCATGCCCCCAAATCCGGCCGTCGCCTCTTTCATGGCTTTTTCCATCGCTTGGTCCAAGTTTTTGCGGGCTTCGCGATGCGCCGCTTTGATCAGATCTTCGACGATTTCTGCCTCGTCGCTCATGAGCGATGGATCAATCTTGATGGCGACCAGCTCGCCTTTGCCCTTGAGGGTGACCGAGACCAGCCCGGCACCGGCAATGCCCTCTGCTTCAGTCTCTTCAATCTGAGCCTGTGCTTCCTGCATCTTGGCTTGCATTTGCTGAGCTTGCTGCATGATTTTGGAAATATCGGTCATGGGGTTCGTCCTGGCCTTAGGATGTCCGTTTGAGAGGCACGACATTGTCTGTCAGCGTCGCTGGATCAAGGGTCGAACTGTTTTCCACATCTACCACCTCCGCCCCGGGGATCGCCGCGAGCGCAGCTGCGATATCGGGATGCTGGGCCGCATCGTCCAGGATCTCCTTGCGTTCGCGGGTCTCTTTTTCCTTTTGGGTTTCAGCCCCAGAGTCAGACAGAAGGACGTCCCAGTCCATGTCGGTCTCATATTCCAGGAAATCAGTAAGCCGTCGCAACAGATCGCGCGGTGCGCCAGGATCAACGGCGCAAACCAGCCGCCCTGGTTTAAAATTCTCGGCCCGGATGTATTTGCGCGCTTCCCCCCAGAGCCGGGCTTCTTTGCGCGTGTCCAAATGGTCGAGAACATCGCGGAAGCTCGCCAGCTTGCTGTCACTGGGTTGGACCAATTGCACGACCGCTTGCGCGCCGCCGGACGGACTGTTCGATGTCGCTTCAGGCTTTCCCGTCGCGCCCGAAGCCCCTCCCCCGCTCAGCATCCTTGCCGCCTCTTCCGGACTTGGCAGCCGCGCCGCGGCGACCAATCGCAGGACGACCATGCGCAAGGCGGTATCGGCTTCGGGCGCCGTCTGCGTATCGCGATAGCCGGACAGCAAGATCTGCCAATTGCGCTGCGCTTGCGCCGGGCTGAGCTTGGACGCGATTTCGTGCGTGCGTTGGGTCCAGTCTGCAGGTCCGGGCAGCTGATAATTGTTTCCGGCCGCCTGCACCGTGGCAATATCAGCCGCGATTTCCAACATGTCCTTGAGAATGATCAGCGGATCCGCCCCGGCCCGAACCTGTTCGGCCACTTCCTCGACGGCCTGTTGAGCTTCGCCCTGAATGGCGAATTCAAACGCATCAAGGAGGCGCAAGCGATCACCAAGCCCAAGCATATCCCGGACGCGCGCGCCGGTGACCTGATCGCCGTCCAAAGCCTGCACAATGGCCTGATCGAGAATGGACAGGCCATCGCGCACCGACCCTTCCGCCGCACGAGCGATCAAGGCGAGCCCTTCCTCGGACACGCTGGCGCCCTCTCGCTCGGCAATCTTGGCGAGGTGTTTGGCCAGCTTGCCGCTTTCCAGGCGTTTCAGGTCAAATCTCTGACATCGCGACAGAACCGTGATCGGCACTTTCCGGATTTCAGTGGTCGCAAAGATAAATTTCACGTGCGGCGGCGGCTCTTCCAGCGTCTTCAACAAAGCGTTGAAAGACGCGGTCGAGAGCATGTGCACCTCGTCAATGATGTACACTTTGTGGCGCGATGAAACCGGAGCGTAACGAACGCCATCCAGCAGATCGCGCATGTCTGCGACACCTGTGCGGGAAGCGGCGTCGAGCTCCAGCACATCTGGATGATTGCCGGCCATGATCGCGGCGCAGAAGTCCCCTGGCGGATCGAGCGTCATGCTCGGTTCGTCATGCCCGTCGCGTGTATAATTGAGCGCCCGCGCCAAGAGCCGCGCCGTCGTAGTTTTGCCAACCCCGCGCACACCTGTGAGCATGAACGCATGCGCCACGCGGCCGGTATCGAACGCATTGGTCAGCGTGCGCACCATAGCTTCCTGCCCGATCAGGTCGGAAAACAATCTTGGGCGGTATTTCCGCGCCAGGACTTGATAGCCTTCCTCTTGTGGCGCGCCCATTTCGGCTTCGCCAAACATGGAGAAGGTCGCGTCATCGCGCTCGTTTTCTTCCGGGGAGTCTGGCGTCTCGCTCATGGTAAACGCTTATGGCAGGGACTCGGGGGGGCTCGCAAGCGCCTTGGCCTGTCTGGAGGGCTGGAATTCACAGCTTGAGGAGTGGAGACTGGACAGTGACCCGAACCAAAAACTCGTTAGGGCTGCTTCGTTCCCGACCTGACCCGGTTGGCGAGGAGCTCGTCCACCGCCAGCCTCCAAGGGCTATATCGCGACTGTATGCTGGTTTGACAAGACGCCAGCGCAGAATAGGCTGCACGGATGTCGGATACAGGGATCGGGTCACACTTCATATCCTGCGCCGCGGTGTTCGTGGTCGCGGATATTCATCGCTCTGTGGCCTTTTATCGGGATCAGCTCGGCTTTGAGATCGCACAAATCTGGGGCGAGCCGCC
Source organism: Hyphomonadaceae bacterium (assembly GCA_024743315.1). Classification (GTDB taxonomy): domain Bacteria; phylum Pseudomonadota; class Alphaproteobacteria; order Caulobacterales; family Hyphomonadaceae; genus Henriciella. The sequence goes on along the minus strand of JANSWU010000007.1, from coordinate 27,873 downwards.
GAGCTTTGCGATTGCCGACACGCCGCGGGCCTCGATCATGCTGAAACAAGGCAATTGCGAAACAGATAGCAATGCGCCCGCCGCCAATACGGATCGTGTCGGCGGCTTATGGGATGTCTATATCTGGGTTCAGGACCTTGAAGCGGTCAAATCCTTCTTAATTGGCGCAAATACTGCACACGCCGAACCTGAGGAAATGTCATATGGCTGCACAGAAATAGTCGTGACGGACCCAGACGGTTACCTTATCTGCTTTGGTTATTGCCCTTAGGATTAGAGTATTGACGACATCGAACGATATTCCACTCGCGAGCAACCCGATCAATCGAGCGGCCCATTATCGGACAGATGAGGCGTGGCTCGAAGCGGCGCTACAGAATGACAATGTCCTGGTTTTCCTGATGCAGGATGGGCTGCCTCTGGTCGAACATAGCGGCCAGAACTTGGTCTGGTTGGGACCTGAATTTGCCCGCCTGCCTCATCTTGGCGAGCGCGTATTTCTTGGCTTGGACCTCGCCAACGCACCGATTTTCGCCGTGAACATTGGCAGCGCGTTTCAACTTGAAGGGTCGCTGTTGCAAGGCACGGGCGAGTTTACAGATATGCGCGCCGCTGCTGGCGGGCTGAACCCGATGGAAGCCAATCTCGCCTCCACTGCGCGGAGCATCTTAGAATGGCATCGCAGCCATCCGTTCTGTTCAAAATGCGGATCTCCTTCAACCCCGGCAGAAGCAGGCTGGAAACGGGTCTGTCCATCTTGCGGCGCGGAGCATTTTCCGCGCACGGACCCTGTCGCCATCATGCTCGCCGTCAAGGATGATAAATGCCTGCTTGGACGCCAGGCCAGTTGGCCGGCCGGGTTTTGGTCGGCGCTGGCAGGTTTTGTTGAGCCTGGCGAAACGCTGGAACAGGCCGCAACGCGCGAACTTGAAGAAGAAGCTGGGATCAAAGCTGATCCGGCCAAGGCCGAATACCTGTTCTGTCAGCCGTGGCCATTTCCATCCTCAATGATGGTCGGCATCATTGTCGAGGCGGAGACGACAGACGTCTCGGTCGAACAAGATGAGCTTGAGGCAGCGCGCTGGATCACGCGGGAGGAAGCGCGTCAGGTCATTGCTGGCACACATCCGGATATTTATGCACCACCGCCAATGGCGGTGGCGCATCATATTCTGAAAACCTGGTCCGAACGCGACTAGCGCACAGACCCGAATTTAAACACCCCGGTCAGGGAAAATACGTTAACGCCGCCATCAAGCTCGTCATCGTCGGCTTCAATCCGTGTGTAATCGCCACGAAGACCGATTTGGTCAGTGAACATGAATTCGCCGCCGAGCCCGAATGCGAATCCATCGACTTCTGCATCGCCGGACACACCACTTGCCGAGGCCTGAAACTCGCCAGTCGTATAGCCGATGCGACCAATCGCATCGACGCTTGGCAAAACCGGATAACGCGCCGTCAGATAGCCGCCAAACTGGTTTTCCAACTCAATCTCTGCGCCCGGTAGGTCATCCAGCTCTTCTGCGCCTAGGCCGAAAGAGGCTTCTAACTCAGCGCCGAAAATCGCGTTAAACTCAACACCGCCTCGCGCGGTCAGCGCGGACAGGGTTGCGCCATCGCCATCAAAGGCTGAGTAACCACCATTAATATAGAGCTCAGAGTCAGCGGCCGCAGCCGGAATCAGGCTCGCCCCAGCAAGAAGTGCGACAAGTGCAGTTTTGGTCATGATCGTCTCCCTAGACATGTTTCCAAACATGGCGCGCGGCATAGCCTTGTTCGTCTTGCTTTGGGATGAAGTCTTCGTCATTAATTTGCGTCTCAGTTTAACCATAACCGAACGTAAGAACCCCCGCATGGGAGGGGACTCCATGCGGGGGTGATTGGCGACGTGCCAAAGGGCGGGCGTCTTTGAGGGGAGAAAACCCTTAATCTAACAGCACAGTCGGCCAATTCTGGTCACCGCTGGTGATGAAACCGGCGCGGTCTTTATCCCAGCGTTTTTGGATGCCCTTATTGTAATTGAGGTAGAGCTTGCCATCGACGACCGCCCACCGGCGGGCATCACCTTTGGCGGTCTTGCCCTGAGCGACGGCCCAAGCACAGTAACCGCCATATTGCGGGGCATATTTTTCAGGGTCGCCGAGGAACAGGTTGAGGTTCTCTTCGCTGGTAAAGCGGAACTCCGCGCCTTGATACTCGGTTGAGAAGTCGGCGGTGCCTTTGGTCGGTTCGCCGACCGTGAAATAGGCCACCGTATCATAGCCCTGCAAAGCGAGGTTGGAGCGTTTCGCCGTATAGATTGGGTCCTTGTCGGCATAAGCGGCCGGCGCGGTGACCGCGATCGGGCCTACGGCGATCATGGCGGCGGCGAGAACAGTTCTGAGTTTCATTGGGGTCGTCCTTCTTGGGGCGCGTTTCTGGGAAGATAGGGTTGGGTTTATGAACGGGCTGGGAACAGGGTTGTCTTCAGCCCAGAGAAAATTGCAGCGAGTTCTTTGCGGCGGATGAAGGCCAGGCCAGCTGAGGTCAGCCAAACGACCACCGCCATAAAGAACAGGCCGCCGCCATCATTGTTCGGGTCAATCCCGAGCGGCGTCCACAAGTGGAAGTTTACCGCACCGCTCATCACCGCAAAGGCGATCAAAGCGCCGATGGCTTGCAAACGACGAAAGGCGGGATGAATGCCAATCAGCAAAAGGCTGGCTGCGATCAGTTCGGCGCTGCCAATCACATATTGGCTGAACAGGCCGGTCTGGGCGAACAGGCCTTCGGCACCGAAGCTAGCGGCCCAATCATTGAGCTTGCCGAAAATGGTCTGGGTCTCCGGCGCATTGGTGAACTTGAAGCGCAGGCTGTCGAGAAAAACCAGCGAGGCGACACCGGCAATGCCGTGCGGCGCATAGGTTTTGATCTTGGCGAAGAGGCCGGTTGTTTGAGCCTCGGGGGTAAGTGTGTCTGTCATGGTCGTCATTGCGTCCTCCTTGGTATGCCCTCCACTTACGCCCCTCATTCATCACTTACGAACCACGTGTGTGTGAGCCCTGGTCACGTCGGTGTGAGCGATTTGTGAGGGCGCATATTGCACCCCCGATTTCCTGACGAAAGTCAGGATCCATGGCGGTTGAGACCCAAAGCAAACCCAGTCAGCCAGCCGCCATGGATGCCAACATGCGTTGGCAATACGGTGTTGAATAGAAAAGCCCTCACCCTGAGCGAAGTCAGAGGGTGAGGGCTTGTAAAGCTTGGCGAAATCATCCTTCGAATTCGCTCAGGTCAGGAATAACTTGCTCCTTAAGCGGCGATCGTTTCGCGTTTTGACTTCGGCGTCCAGGCATGTTTCTGGAAGGCTTCATTGACCGGCGTTTCTGCGACATGGTTGGTGTAGTTTGAAATCACTTTCAAAGCGACGCCGAGAATCACGGCGAGCACGGCAGAGCGATCATAACCAGCGGCCAGGAAAGCATCGACATCGGTGTCCGAGACAAAGCCGCGATCAATCACGGTTTTCTTGGTAAAGAGGCGCAGCGCCTCGAGTTTAGAATCAGCAATCGCCCGGTCTTCGCGAACCGCGTCAATCACGGACAGGTCGAGACCAGCGCCTTCGGAAATCGTCGTGTGCGCGGCGACACAGAAATGACACTCGTTTTCGACACTGGCGGTAATGGTTACCACTTGTTGCTCCAGCGGGGTGAGACCGGTTTTGGCCAATTGGTCTGATAGCTGGGTGTAGGCGTGCAGAACGGCTGGGTTTTCCGCGAAGACAGCGTAAAGCGAGGGCACGAAGCCCATTTTCTTTTCGACGCCAGCGATGAAATCACGCGCGCCGTCGGGCGCAGTGCTTGAAGTATGCAAAGTAAAATTCGCCATAATCGGCTCCTTTGAGATTCGTGTTTCGGCGAGCAGTGTTTGCCGTCGATGACGGATAAATGGATCAGCCCCCCCTTTTTCAGAACTGGGAGAGGTTCCATATGGGTCATGCAATTTTCGCATAGGAGCTGATGGGTATGGATCGAATTGATGCGATGAGACTGTTTTTGCGGGTCGCGGACGCAGGCAGTTTCTCACGGGCGGCGGCAGACCTTTCAATTGGACAACCGACCGTTTCGCGCCGGATCCAGGACCTCGAACATCAGCTCGGCGCCGAACTGTTTCATCGCACCACAAGGGCCTTGTCGCTGACTGAAGCAGGCCAGCGCTTCTATGGCCGGGCGCAGGATATTCTCGCCGAATTTGACGAGGCTGAAGCCGAAGCGCGCGGCCTCGATCAGGAACCGGTGGGCATGTTGCGGGTCAGCGCGCCGCATTCTCTGGCGCAAATTGTCATCACACCGACCGTTGCGACTTTCCTCGACAAATACCCCCATATCCGCATGGATCTGATGACAGACGATACTTATACAGATCTTGTCACCGAAGGGGTCGATGTCGCGTTTCGCCTCGGCGAACTGACCGATAGCGCGCTGATGGCCAAACGGCTCCTGGTCGCCTATCGCGGCATCTGGGCGTCGCCAAAATACATTGAGAAATTCGGCTCCCCGGTCTGCCCTGACAGCCTCAAGGAGCATCAAGGCCTGGTCTTCCGGCAATCGCTCCAAGGTCAGCAATGGACGCTAAAACATGTTGAGACCGGCGAGGAACACCGGATCATGATGGATGGCCGGTTCCGCGGCTCATCCGGCGATACATTGCTGCAAGCCGCAGTCGATGGGCTTGGTATTTTTATTGGCCCTGATTGGCTCGTCTGCTCGCATGTGCGCGAGGGCCATCTGGTGCGCATCATGCCGGAATGGCGCGGCGCCGACCTGCCTTTGTCCGTGGTCTGGACTGGCGGCAAGCTGCGCGGCAAGGCCCGCCTCTTCGTCGAACACGTCCAAGACGCGCTCGGGGCGCTCGAGAATGTCGGGAGCTAGATAGAGAGTGTCATCCCGGAATTTCGCATAGCGAAATGTCCGGGACCTGTATCAATCCTTGCGCGAGGTCCCGGATAAGCGCGCTGGCGCTTTCCGGGATGACATGAGCAGACCCTACCCCGCTTTCACGCTTTCAACCCATTCATCGACGCGGCGCTCAAGGATGGCCAGCGGCATTGCGCCGCCACCAAGGATCGTGTCGTGGAAGGCCCGGATATCGAACGCGTCGCCGAGCTCAGCTTCAGCATCCCGGCGCAATTCCTGAATCTTTAGCATGCCGACTTTATAGCTCGTGGCCTGCCCAGGCAGGACCAGATAGCGCCGTACTTCTGAACGGGCCTGCGCTTCGGTTATGGCGGAATTGGCCATGAAATACTGAACCGCCTCTTCTTCGGTCCAGCCTTTGGCATGAAGCCCGGTATCGACAACCAGGCGGATCGCGCGCCACATTTCAGAACCAGCGCGGCCAAAGCGTGAGAGCGGGTCCTGATAGGTGCCCGGCATTTCGATTGCCAGCCATTCTGAATAGAGCCCCCAGCCCTCGCTGTAAGCGGTGAAGCCAGCCTGGGTTCGGAAGGTTGGGACCGCTTCCAGCTCTTGCTGGATCGCGATCTGCATATGGTGGCCGGGCAGGCCTTCATGATAGGCGATCACTTCCAGTTCGCGCTTTGGCATCGCCGTCATGTCGGACAGGTGGGCATAATAGACACCTGGGCGCGAGCCATCCGGGGTGGATGGGAAATAATGCTGCGCGGCGCCATCCTGCTCCCGGAACGGTTCGACCCGCTTCACCACCATATCGGCCTTGGGCAGGATGCCGAAATAATCCGGCAGCACGGCCTTGATCCCGTCAATCGCTGCGGTCGCATCATCAATATAGGCCTGACGCCCTTCATCCGTGTTCGGGTAATAGAGGCGCTCATCATCCTTGGTGTCACGCAGGAAGACGAAAAAGTCCTGGAGCGAGCCTTCAAACCCGAAATCGGCCTGGATTTCTTCCATTTCGGCCCGCAGACGCGCGACCTCTTGCAGCCCGATCTCGTGGATCTCGTCTGAGGTCAGGTCCGTCGTCGTTTGATTGGCGAGACGCTCATTATAATACGCAACCCCATTCGGCAGAAGAGTTACCCCTTGCGCTTCGGGCGCGGCATTGACCCGGTCTTCTTCCTGCCAGGCAATCAGACGCTCATAGGCTGGCTTCCATTCCTCGATCAGAGCGGTGCGAATGTCGGCAGTGAGCTGGTCGGCTTTGGCTTGATCAATCTCGCCCTGGTCTAGGAGGTTGGCGATCTTGGCTTGTGCATCGGCCCAGACATCACTGTCGTCGCCGCTTTCATCAAATGGCGCGCCGGTAATGATTTTGCGGGATTCTTCGATCACAGACTCGAATGCGAAATAAGGCGGGCGAACGCCTTCTCCAGCAATCTTTTTCGATCCCTCAATCAATTGATCAATCGCGCGCGCGCTGCCGGAAATGCGCAGCAGATAATTGTCCATATCTTCGCCATCCGCGACGCGGTGGAACGCGATCAGCAACTGTGGGAAGAAAGTGTGGACCGCCTGCATCTGGTCAAAGACATAGCCATTATAGCGAAATTCGTCGGCCGCTTCAGCCCGCTCATGCTGATACATCCAGATATCATAGGAAATCTTGGCGTCTGGGCTGAGCTTATCATAGTCGAAACTGGATTCCAGCTCGGCAACATAAGCGCGCGAGCGTTCCAGCTGGGCGTCGAGCGCCGCTTCGGAAAAGTCGTCAATCTCCCCCTGGCGCTCATCGCGCCCTAAAAAGGTCAACTGGATCGGGCTCTCTAGCACTTCGGCTTCAAACTTCTCTTCAAACCAGGCGTTGAGTCGCTCGGTCTCAGCGGCAATCTCTTCAGCCGTTGGCGCGGCAGATGTTTCGACCGGCGCCGGGTCGCTGGCAGAGTTGCCGGGGGTCCGGACTTGATCGCATCCGGTGAGCACCAGAATGGCGGCTAAGGCTGTAAAGGTCGTGCGCATGATAAAGGGTCTCCCAATCACCAGTTTATCGTTAATCGGCAAAAAGCAGGTTTTGGAGCCTGCGGCAAGAGCCGAACCGCCTAATCCAGGGAGGTCTCATCTCCCATTAACCGGAAGGATTCTAAGACCGATAAGACGAAACGAGGACCTCAGATGCTGCGTTCAATGATCCTGGCCCCCCTGCTTGCCCTGACGCTTTCCGGTTGCATTGTGACTTCGACGGCTGGCCTGCTCGTCAGCGGTGCCAAGATTGCCGGGAAAACCGTCTATTATTCCGGAAAAGGCGTTTATCAGGTTGGCAAGCTCACGGTGAATGTCGCCGATGGCGTGCTCGATGGCACAGAGCGCCTCTTGCGCCTGACCATTCTCACCGCCGACGCAACTGGGTCCGTCGTCCAGACCACGCGAATCATCAATGCGACCGCACTTGAGGCAGAGCTGGCTGCGCTTGAGCGAACTGAAGGCGTGATCGAGGTGTTTGTCGAACCGGTGGATTAAGCACTTTTATCTTTGTCGAAGCGGGATTATATTGGCACCGTTCTTATGAACTATGGTGATAAACGCGCGTGTAATAAGCGGTTCGGACCCGGGGGCGGTACCCGGCGCCTCCACCAAAGATCTCTTCCTTCAGCGGGGATCATTTGGGGGCGAAATAGGATCGACGGACGTGTAAAGACGAGGCCTTCACCCGCTTGAGCTGCGTTAGAAGCTCAATCAACAATAGTTGCAAATGACAACTTTGCTGAAGGTGAACTGCTCGCTGCGTAACGCAGTGCGTGGAAAACCGCTTTAACTCCTAAGGCATCAGCGCCTTAGGCGGGGCCCGGAGGCGCCTGGCAACAGAAGCCTCCACTTGAATTCGGGTAGAGTACTCAAACTGCAGTATTTTCAACAGGTTGAGATAAGTTATTTTGGGACGCTTCCTGTTTGGGGAAGATGCAGATCGGTGCTCGCCTTTCGAATGAAGGGCGTTGCAGGCTTGGACGCACGGGGCTAATCAGCTCTTGGACCGGGGAGAGGGTAATGACCGATTATATAGGTTATGAAGCACTGACGCAGGCCGCGATGCGCGGCGTGGTTCGGGAAGCATTGCGCCAAGCTGCGAAAGGCTCTGCCCCTCCCGGTGACCATCATTTCTATGTCACGTTTCGGACCAAGGCGCCGGGCGTAAAGATCCCAGATCACCTGATCGAACAATTCCCGGAAGAAATGACAATTGTCATTCAGCATCAATATTGGGACCTGGAAGTTCACGATGGCCACTTTGAAATCGTGCTGAAATTCAACCGCGTGCCCCAGCACCTTTCAATTCCCTATGTCGCCATGACCCGGTTCGTGGACCCATCCGTGAATTTCGGCGTCAGCTTTGAAAAAGCGCCATCAAGCGACGAGCAGACGCTGGTCGATCCCGCCAGCGACGAGGCTGGAGACTCAGAAACCGCAGAGGCCGGGTCTGAGGAAAGCGCCGATACCGTGGTGAGTCTGGACGCGTTCCGCCGGAAATAGACATGTCAGATGGATCGGATGAAAAACCGCGCGTCTCAGACGTTGAGATGCTGGCACGTTTTCAGAACAGCAAGAAACGCCCGCCCTGCTCCGATACACTCGGCATGCGCCTGGCCGAAGTTGAGCAGGACGCGCAACGCATTCGCATGGACTTTGACGTCCCCGGCATGTTCGCCAACCCGACGGGCGCTGTCCAAGGCGGCTTTATCGCTGCGATGATGGATGAAGCGATGAGCACGTGCTGCATCATCGCATCAAACGTTACAATGACGGCGCCCACGCTGGAAATGAAGACGTCTTATCTGCGTCGCCTGATGCCCGGCCCGGCCAGTGTCGAAGCCCGTATCCTGAAATGGGGCCGTTCCGCCGCTTTCATGGAAGCCGAATGCTTTGACGATGCCGGAAAACTCGTTGCCAAAGCCACGGCCACGGCGATTCCCATGCCGTTCAAACGGTTAGGCTAGCCAGCAAAAGCGGCGATTAGAGCGACATAGCCGATTAACAGAATCCCCGTCACACTCACCGCCCATGCGGCCGAGCGCAGATATGGCACGCCCAGCAAGTAAAGCGGTGCGAAGGCGACGCGACCAATGAGATAGAGTCCCGCGCCCCAAACAGTGAGTGTGCCTGACAGGTCAGCGATCACCACCACCAAAGCCAATGGTACGAAAATACACATGCTCTCTATGTGATTCGCGACTGTACGCGCGGCACGCCCCTGCAAGGCGGTTTTGGACTTGGCTTCATCGCGACTGCCCAATCCCCATCCAAACCCCTGATTCAGAGGCACCAGCGTGCCTTGGATGACAATAATCAAAAACAGTATCAACGCGGCGCCAATTACGGCTTGTAGTTCAATGGCCATTTCGCCCTCCTATTTATAGTAACTATATTTTTCGTAGTTACTAGATTTCGTCAAGGCGTTGCGATAAAATGTGAACATGGCGAACAAGAATCTGCCTTTGTGTCCGGTGTCGCGCGCAGCCTTCATTATCGGCTCGCGCTGGACCAGCGAGATCATCCGCGAACTCGTGGATCATGGCGCACAACGCTTTTCTGATTTTGAAGCCAAGCTGGTCGGAATCGCACCGAACACTTTGTCTAACCGCTTGAAAATGTTGGAAGATCACGGCGTCGTGGAACGCAAAATCTATGATACACATCCGCCGCGGTCTGAATATCACCTGACCGATAAGGGACTAAAAATGCGCCCGATCATCGATGCCATGCGGGTCTGGGGTCGCCAGAGCGACTAATCCAATGCGACCACGCGCATGAAGATTCCTTCGCGATCACCAACCCGACGCTCGACCAGCAAGCGAGCAACCTGATGATCGTCTTCAAACGCATTTCCGGTCAGACTGTCCAATAGCGCTTTGGCGAGATTGTCCAAATCCATCCACGGCGCATCGCCGGTATATTCCATGATGATATGGACATCATAATCGCCATAACCGGGACGCAGGCGCGGAAAATCCTTGCGAAAGAACTCCCGGAACAATTGTTTGTAATAGCGGGTCTGCGTGGTCAGACCGAAGCACCGCACTTCGAGCGCGCCATCGTCGCATATGCGGCCGCGAACTTTGCCGTTTTTGACCCAGCCATCCACGCGTTACGCGATCCAACCCGCTGTTTCACGCCGCACCACATCCTCGATTACATCAATCGCGGCTTCACTATCATTCAGACACGGCACCACCGAAAACGCTTCGCCGCCAGCTTCCAGGAATTCATCACGCCCTTCCATGGCAAGCTCTTCCAAAGTCTCAAGGCAATCTGAAATAAACGCCGGCGAGACCACCACGACTTTCTTGACGCCCTGTTCCGGCAGCGTTTCGAGTGTTTCATCGGTATAGGGCTTGAGCCATTCCGTCGGTCCGAACCGACTCTGGAATGTGGTCATCGCAAATCCGTCTTCCCAGCCCATTTGCTGGGCCACCAAACGCGTCGTCTTGTGGCAATGGCAATGATAAGGATCGCCCTTGTCAAAATAGGCTTTCGGGATGCCATGATAGGACATGATCACCCGCTCCGGGGTAAAATCCAAGCTCGCCAAATGCTCGGCAATCTTGGCTGACAGCGCCTCGATATAGGTCGGCTGATCATGGAAACTTGCAGCGGTGCGGATGGCTGGTTGCCAGCGCATGCTTTCCAAAGCCTTGAAGGTACGATCGCAAACACTTGCCGTCGTGGTCGCCGAATATTGCGGATAGAGCGGTACCACACAGACCCGATCGCACCCGGCATCTTTGAGGTGGGTTATCTTCGAGGCAATGCTGGGATTGCCATAATTCATTGCAAAATCGACCATCAGATCTTCGCTGCCAATCCGCGCATTCAGCTTTTCCGCTTGGCGCTTTGTGTAGAGGAGGAGCGGCGACCCTTCTTCGGTCCAGATCTTCTTGTACGCCCGACCAGACTTACTCGGCCGGAAGGTCAGGATCGGCCCCTGCAAGATGAGCTGCCAAATCGGCATCGGCACTTCGATGACGCGCGGATCTGACAGGAATTCTGACAAATATCGCCGCATGGACCAATAATCGGTGCCGTCAGGCGTGCCGAGATTGACCAGCAGGACGCCGACTTTGCCCTGCAAGACCACCGGATGGCCAGCCGGCAACGGGCCGAGCGCGTCGGCGGGAGGCAAAGTAGAAGTCATTGTGTCCGGCATTAGATCATCCTTTGCCTGCTTATTTAAGTCATCGACTGGATTAGCAAGTGCGACCAACCCTCCCGGTTCAGCTGTTTTGACAGTAAAACAGGCGACGACACCACCATCGCAGCAGTTTGGTGGCGCGAGCTCGCCGAACGGCGAGGCGGCTTGCCTCGCGAGGCACTCCTTGCCTATTAAGACGCTATGCCTCCACTTGGAGCATTAACCGAAGGTGCCCATTGACCGCTTCAATCCGTATGGACCTGGCCGCGCCACTCGCGGAAATCGTCCTCAACAAGCCGCAGAAACGCAATGCCCTATCTATTGATATGTGGGCCAAGATCCCGGACCTCGTCGATCAAGTGGCCGCCGATCCGGGCGCGAAGGTTCTGCTCATCCATGGCGGCGACACAGGCGCTTTTGCAGCCGGCGCCGATATTTCGGAATTCGAAAAGACTTATTCGACGAAGGCCAGCGCAAAAGCTGCTGGCGATACGATTGCAGCAGCATTGAATGCGCTCGAACATTGCTCCAAACCAACAATTGCCGCGATTGAAGGGGCCTGCGTAGGGGGCGGAGTGAGCCTTGCCATGGCTTGCGACATAAGGGTTGCGAGCGCTCGGTCCAAATTCGGTGTCACGCCGGCCAGGCTTGGCCTGGTCTATCCGGTTGGGGATACGCGCCGCCTACTCGAAGCGATTGGACCCGGCGCCGCGAAGGACATCCTGTTTACCGGTCGCATCTTTCTCGCCGAAGAAGCCAAAGAGATGAAATTAATCGACCGATTGGTCGAGGAAGGCCGCGCGCTCGCCACCGCACGCGCCCTCGCCCGTGACATATCTGAGAGCTCGCAATGGTCGACAAGGGCGATCAAGTCGATGATCAAAGGCCTTCAATCTGGTTGGTCAGATGCCGATAACCAAGCCGCCGAGCTCTTCGTCGAGGGTTTTTCCAATGAAGATTTCCAGGATGGTTATCGCGCCTTCCTCGAGAAGCGCGCCCCGAAATTCACCTTCAAATAGGCAATCGCCATGGCCGCTTTCCAAAGGGGGGCATTTCGCTGATCTGATGGTACCTCCCGCCGGACTCGAACCGGCACTCTGTTGCCAGAAACGGATTTTGAATCCGTCGCGTCTACCAATTCCGCCAGGGAGGCTCCTGATCAGGCAGGCCGCCTAAGTGCCGCAGCCGCGCTTCGGCGTCAATCACCACTTTGCGGTTGGCACAAAGCTCGCTAGTCAGGCGGCAATGACCGAGACGACACAGCCCCCGCGTACCTTCTTGCAATCGCTTGAAGCCATGGCCGCTGAAGCGCCAGAAGAAGGTTTCAGCCTGCACCAAATCCTCGACCGGCTTGAGGAACGCGCGTTTGGCGCGATGCTGTTCATTCTTGCTTTGCCCTGCGCAATTCCGTTTCTCTATGGCGTCCCGCAAGTCGTTTCGCTGCCTATGATGGCGCTGACCCTGCAAATGTTGGCGGGTCGTGAAGAGCCCTGGTTGCCGGAAAAGTTCGGACAAAGGATGATCAATAAAGCGGGCTTGACGCGGACATCGGGCTTTGGCCGGAAATGGTTTGGTTGGCTCGAAGTGATTTCACATCCGCGCCTCACTTTCCTGACCGGAAAATCCATGGAACGCGTCGTGGCGCTGTTCCTGACAGCGTTTTGCGCCTCCATCCTGGTGCCATTGCCGCTCACCAATTCAACCCCCGCCATCGCGGTCGCCATCGTCGCCTTCGGCTTGATGGCGCGCGACGGGTTATTGGTGATCCTCGGCGCGATTTTGGGCTCGGTCTGGATCGGCATCCTGCTGACCGGGTCAACCTGGATCATCACTTCGCTCAAGGACATGCTGCTCGGCTAAGTCCAAACATGACAGGTTCGTAAACCCCCGTGCTTGGTTGCCGCATGGACTCTTGCGGCTGCCGGGACAATTTTAAGCGTATGTTTGAGCGGATTGATCCTTTGCTGAAAACCTGGCGCTGGCCGGTCCTGGCTATGCTGGCTTCGTTGGCCATGCTCGGTGCCGCGCACGCATTTGAAACCTTTGCGCTGTTATTGCCTTGCCCGCTTTGCCTCAGGCAGCGTGAGGTTTACTGGGCCGTGGTCGCAATGACAGTCACGGCGCTGGTTCTCTGGCAGATCCGACAAAACCCTCGCTTCATTCTGGCATTCAATATCATGCTCGGACTGGTCTTCCTGACCGGTGCCGTGGTCGCCGCCTATCATGCCGGAGTGGAGTATAAGTTTTGGCCGGCGCCGAGCGGGTGTATCGCCACTGAAGCCTTTAATATGGATGCGTTCGATCCGACCAATCTCAATCAGGCCCAAGGCGTCCCATCTTGTACTGATGATCCCTGGGGCGGGCGTTATGGCCTCTCTATGGCAGGGTGGAATGCGCTGATTTCACTGGTCTTTGCGGCGATCAGCTTTCGGGCTGCGGGCATCAGCCTGCCGCGCACACGGGTCCTAAGCCCGGCCGAGTAGAAAGAAGGCCAAAGCCAACGACAAAACAGCTCCCAATGTCGGCCAGAGCCGCATGCGCCGGTACCAGATCGGCAACTCCGGGGAAATGCTGTCATAGACATAGTGAAGGATCAGCGCGGCCAGCATGCCTGCAAAAATCCAGGTCTGCATGCCATGCTGAAACCCGGCCATAACCAGACCCCAGCCGGCCAGTGCGCCAAGCACGGAGGGCCCGAGTTCCGCGAAGCGCGGGCGTTCCCGTTTAGCGATCTCAGCGCCCCAGCGCACGCCGCCGAGGAAACTCAGGATGACGGCGGCATAGACCAGCAACCACAGTGCGGCCAGATTCATCAGAGCGAGATCCTCGCGCCAGACAAACATCACGCCAGCGGTCGCGGCGAACGGAATGATCCCCGCGAACATAAGCGCCATCGGCACCTGAGGTGGACTTTGTCGGAACATAGCTCAAATCCCTTTGGCTAAATACTTGCCACAGCTTTTTTAACCTATGGTTTAATTCGACTTTACAAACTTCGCCCTCAAAGTTTCCGTTTTGAGAGCACATTCGGATCGCGTGCCGAGACGAACAGGGTCGACTTTCCACCATCATCTTAGCGAATGCCTAATCGAAACATGGCGGTTTCAAGCAAACCTGCACGGAGTATTCATCGCATATCAATTTCGGTGGCCTAAGAAGACCTATGCCACGTCGCTTGATCGCCCTTCTCATAGCCCTCTACGCGATTGCTTTTGCCTTCGGGGCGATGGCCGCGATCCGGTGGCCAAGCCTGATGATGGTGGCAGGCTTCATGCTCGAAGAAGAAGCCATGTCCGGATTGGCTGGAATCGATTGGCGTGAACTTGGGATCGCCTATGGCGCCCCCTATTTTCTCTCCGCGCTCTGCCTCTACGCGGCCGCGCTGAGCCTTGGGAACAAGCACCGCTCTGCTTTGGTCTGGTACCTGATGGGTGTTGCAGCTGGCTTTCCGTGCGTCTTCCTGGTCGATTTCGAGCCGGGCTGGTGGCAGGACCCGAGCGCCGGTGAAGGCGCGGTCGCTGGCGCCGCTGCCGGCGCGGTCCTGCTCGGCATCGCGGTCTGGGAGCTATGCCGCAAACCGGCGAAAAAACCTGACATACAAAAAGTAGACCCGTCCCAACAGCAGGTCATCTATGTCCAGGCCCCGGTCCCAGACACGTCGGCCAAACCTGTGATCAAGCAAAAATACAGACGCCCTATTCCAGCGGCGATTGCCCGGCAACGCGCTCACTTTGCGGCCGAGGGACGAAAAATGCGGGCGCGGCAGCGCGGTCAATAAACCGCCACAAAGCTGCCTCTAAAAGGTCTCCGCAGGTTTTCGCTTCGTTTGCAAATCACTGACAAATCCGTCACAACGAAATTCTGCGGGAGGAATTCTCATGGTGAGAAGAGTTGCTGGCTTGGTGATGCTGGGACTTGGTCTATGGCTGGGCTGGGGCGCGCTTGAAGCCATCATGGCGTTCACTTCGCGCGGCGGAGACCTCGCTAGCGCCCTGTTTGAACCGCCAACCGGTATCATCCGTGTGATCAGCACCGCGTTGATGTCAATCGGCGGTCTGATGGTCATTCTATCCTCCCGTATGGGCGCGACTGTCGCGACCGTCGGGTCCGTCTTCTTCGCCATTCTGGGTGGTCTGATGGCGGCTTCGGGCGCAGATTCAGGCTTGTGGATGGATGAAGTGATCTTTGGCCTCGCCGCGATCGCGCTTTCTGTTCTTATTCTGACATTACGTCGCGCCTAAGACGTTTCTCCGATTGCATTTGCTGTCGGTGACACTAGGTTGCCGCCAGATTCTACTGGCGAGCTGAAACAGGCAAAATATCCCATGGCAGAGACCTATGACGTCGTAATTATCGGCGGTGGCCCCGGCGGCTACAATTGTGCAATCCGAGCAGGACAATTGGGGCTGAAAACAGCCTGTATCGAAATGCGCGACACGCTGGGCGGAACCTGCCTGAATGTCGGCTGTATTCCGTCCAAAGCTTTGTTGCACGCATCCGAATTCTATGCCGCTGCAAAGAATGATTTCGCCGATATGGGCATCAAGACCGGCAAGCTCGAAGTCGACCTCGAACAAATGATGTCGCAGAAAGCCGATGCGGTGGACGGCCTGACCAAGGGTGTGGCCTTCCTGCTCAAGAAAAACAAGGTCGATCACATCCAGGGCAAAGGCCACATAAAAGCCCCCGGACAGGTTGAAGTGACCGCGCCAGACGGTTCGAAACAGACCCTGTCGGCGAAGAATATTGTCATCGCGACAGGCTCTGAGCCCTCAACGCTTCCGGGCATCGAGATCGATGAAGAACGGATTGTCTCGAATACCGGGGCGCTGAGCTTGAAAGCGATCCCGAAAAAGCTGGTCCTGATCGGCGCCGGCGTGATTGGACTTGAAATGGGCTGTGTCTGGTCACGGCTCGGGTCTGAGGTGACGGTGATCGAATATCTCGACCGGATCTTGCCAGGCACGGACAATGAGATCGCCAAAGAGGCGCAGCGTACGTTCAAGAAACAAGGCCTCGACTTCAAACTCGGCACCAAAGTAACCAGCGTTGAGAAGCTGAAAACCAAACTGAAACTGACCATGGAACCGGCCGCTGGGGGCGAGGCGGAAACCCTGGATGCCGACATCGTCATCGTGGCTGTCGGGCGCCGCCCTTATACGGAAGGGCTCGGCCTCGAAAATGTCGGTGGCAAGACAGACAAGCGGGGCGTGATCGAAACCACGGATCATTTCAAAGTTGCCGACGGTGTCTGGGCCATCGGCGATTGCATCGCCGGACCGATGCTGGCCCACAAGGCTGAAGATGATGGTGCTGCGGTGGCGGAAATCATTGCCGGCAAGGCCGGGCATGTCGACTACAATCTGGTCCCCGGCGTGGTCTACACCAATCCGGAAATTGCTTCGATCGGGAAAACCGAGGAACAGCTCAAAGAGGCCGGGATCAAGTATAAGAAGGGCAAGTTCCCATTCATGGCCAATTCCCGCGCCCGGACCAATCACGAGACAACTGGCTTCGTGAAAATCCTCGCCGAAGAAGGCACGGACAAGATTCTCGGCGCGCACATGATCGGTGTCGGCGTCGGCGAAATGATTCACGAGATTGCCATCGCAATGGAGTTCGGCGCCTCCTCAGAGGATGTTGCCCGCACTTGCCACGCCCACCCAACCATGTCGGAAGCGGTGCGTCAGGCGGCGATGGGCGTTGAAGGCTGGACCATGCAGATGTAAGGCGAGGCCGTTTCGGCGGCCTCGGCCAATTTACTCATCTGCAAACACGAAGCGCAATCCATCCATAATGCCGCGCCCGAAAATCGTACGATGGGTCTCATCTTCATAGATCAGATCCCGCATCTTCACGCTTGGATCGAGCATTGGACGAATGGCGGTTGCCCATTTTTCCTGAAGCTCATCAATGCGAGGTTCCAGCTCGCCGGACGCCACGAAGACGCGCGCCTCTAGCTCCGGCGTGCCGTGCGTGGCGGCCCGTTCAGGAAGAATATGATAGCCATGGCTGATGCGCGGGGACCCCCACCAGAGCTCCCCCCACCACAGCGATGGGCTCAAAATGACATACCGGTTGAACAGATCGGTCTCGTACATCAATGACCAGACCCCGAACAGGCCACCATAGGAATGGCCATAATAGGCGCGATCGCCCTCGATCGTACGATATTGCTCATCAATGGCCGGGATAAGTTCACGCCGCAAGAAATCGGCAAATTTCTCCGCCTTGCCCTCATCCGGACGCCCGCCGAGATCGAGTTCGGGTTCGTCCGGGATGGAGGGGCGCAAATCGCGCGACCGCAGCCGATAGAACTCCTTATAACTTGTATCATAGGCGATCCCGACAAGGATCAATTCCGGGATAAGCTGATCCTTTGCGAGCCTCTGAGCCACATATTGCAGGGCGCCAAAATTCGTTTCGGCATCAGTGACATAGAGCACAGGATAGCGCTTGTCCGTTTGCGCATAGTCGCGCGGATAGGCGATCTTTATGAAAAACTCGTCGCCGACAATCTCCGACGAGATCGAGAATGTCTCGGTATTGGCAAGCGTTACAGGAGTCTGTTCGGCAACTGCTTGCGTGCTGAGCGAAGCCATCGCGCCCCACAAGGCAATCATGAATAGGAAACGCATTGTCATACCATCCTTCGCAAAGGGTCGACTTTCAGGTTCAATCGATCCGGACCGATGGTCCAGACCCGGTCACACGTCTGTCGTGAAATTAATCCTGATCGGAGCAAGAAAGACAGATCAGCTCAGCCCTTGCATGAAATTCGCAATCGGTTGCGAGCGCACCCGCACGCCCGTGGCGGCAAACACCGCATTGGCGAGCGCGGGCGCGATAGGCGGCGTTCCTGGTTCACCTCCACCGCCGACTTTTTCGCCGCTATTGATGATCTCGACGCTGATCTCTGGGGCCTGATCCATCCGCAACATTGGATAATCATGGAAATTTGATTGAACAACGGCGCCGTTCTCGATCGTAATCTCGCCATAGAGGGCGGCGGTCAGACCATAAATGATCCCGCTTTCGATCTGCGCGATAAAGCCGTCCGGGTTCATTGCATAGCCAGGATCGGCGGCGCACCAGACGTGCACTACACGCGGTTCTGGCCCCGTCACATCAACTTCGACGACTTGCGCCACGACGGTTCCAAACGAGTCGACCAGAGCAATGCCAAGGCCGCGGCCGTCCGGCACCTCTCGCCCCCAACCGGCCGCCTCAGCCGCAGTGTCGAGCACTTTGGTATAACGCGGCGAATGCGCGAGCAGTTTGCGACGATAGGTATAGCCGTCCATGCCGGCCTGATCGGCCAACTCATCGACAAAGCTTTCAATGAAGAAGCCATGCTGGGTATGATCGACGGAGCGCCAGGGTCCGAAACGAATGTGGTGCTCGGCATTGGCATAATGAATCAGCTGATTGTCGATCTTGTAGGGGATATGTGACGCCTCAGGCGGATCATGCTTTTCGGTGAAGAGATTATCCCAGGAGAGCGGCATGCCGTCTGCGTCCAAGGCCGCCTTGAATCGGCTCACGGAGGCGGGACGATACCAGTCCTGCTGGGTGTCCTGTTCGCGTGACCAGATCATTTTGACCGGATGGGTGAATTCCTTCGCGATCTCCACCGCCATGAGCGGATAGTCAGCATTTGAGCGTCGTCCAAAACCGCCGCCCAGCATGACATTATGGATGGTCACATCATGCTTTTTCACATCCAGCGCAGCCGCGATTTCATCGCGCACCGCCAGCGGGTTTTGCAGGCCAGACCATAGATCCACTTTGCCGTCACGCACCCAGGCTGTGGCATTTAACGGCTCCATCGCAGCGTGCGCCAGGAACGGGACCGTATACTCGGCCTCATAGACTCGCGCTGCATTGGCCATCGCTCGCTGGACATTGCCAACGGTGACATCTTTTTCGCCTTTGTCGCCCGCCGCATCCATGGCCGCCCGCATCTTTTGGAAAATATCCTCGTGGGTTAGCTGTTCTGCGCCGGTCTCGGACCAGGTGACCGTGAGCTGCCGGATGGCGTTCTCGGCCTGCCAATAACCGTCGGCGACCACCGCCACAAAACTGCCCTTGTCGAGAATCTTGATCACGCCTGGCATATCCCGGGCATATGTATCGTCGACGCCTTGGGTCATGGCCCCCAATACAGGGGGGCCCATAACGGCCGCATATTTCATACCTGGCAGATCAACATCGATACCGAATTCCGCGGTGCCATCCGTTTTCGACGGAATGTCAACGCGCGGCACCGACGTACCCATTAGCGTGTATTGATCTGGCGATTTCAGTTTGGGCTGCGTTGGCGGCGCATATTTACCCGCTTGCAGGGCAAAATCAGAATAAGGCGCGGAGAGCCCCATCGAGTCAGCAAAGACATAGCTGTTTTCGGTCCGCAGTTCGGTCGCGGAAACGTTCCAGGTCTTGGCGGCCGCTTTGACGATCATTTCGCGCGCGGCGGCCCCGGCAATCCGCATCCCGCCCATGCCCGTGAAGCGCACAGCCGTGCTGCCGCCGGTGATCTGCAATCCCATGGATTGGGCAATCCGCAAGAAGCCGCCATTCAGCGAGTCCTGGACAAAACCCGGCACTGTCGCGTCGCCCATGATGAATTCCCGGCCGAGCGGATAATTGGCATAAGCTTCATGGGCTGGCGCTTGTTCGAATGTCACCTTCTCCCAGTCAGCATCCATTTCATCGGCCAGCATCTGGGCCATTGAGGTGAAGACACCCTGCCCCATTTCGCTATGCGGAACGATGGCCGTGATCGTGTTGTCGCGACTGAGTTTGACCCAGACATTGATCAGTGTCTCGTCCTCATCGGCGACCAAACCTGCCAGTTTCGGGGCGCGGTGGCCTTCGCGAATGCCAACGCCGACGGCCAGCACACCGCCGCTCAAGACGCCGGCTGCGATAAATCCTCTACGGGTCCATTTTCCCATGATGTGATCTCCTCGAAACGGCGCGGTCTAAGCGCGGGCAGCTGATTTGATGGCCGCGCGAATGCGGCCATAGGCGCCGCAGCGGCAAATATTACCGCGCATCGCCGCATCGATGTCTTCATCGCTCGGATCTGGATTGTCGCGCAGCAATGCGACCGCGGACATGATCTGTCCCGACTGACAGTAGCCGCATTGTGGCACCTGATGCTCGATCCAGGCCGCCTGTACTTTATGACGCGCGCCATCGGCGCCTGCGACTCCTTCAATCGTGGTGATCTCAGCGCCCTCGGCAGCCGCCAGCGCGGTCGAACACGAGCGCACAGGCGTGCCGTTGAGGTGCACCGTACAGGCACCGCACTGGGCAATCCCGCAGCCAAATTTCGTGCCATTCAGTTTTAATTGCTCGCGCAGCACCCACAGCAAAGGCGTGCTCGGGTCGGTATCGACGACCGTGTCCTCGCCGTTCACTTTGAACCGTATCTCAGCCATGGCCGCCTCCTTACCACTGAATGGTTTGTATAATATTCAGTACACGACTTGCGGCAGGGCGCAACGTAAAAATTCCGCCATTGCCGCCAAGCTCAGTCACCGATTCAGAGACGGTGCATTGCACCCGCTCGCAACCGCTATAAAGAGAGGTCATGACCGAAATCTCGCTCTTTGCATCGCAAATCCAACGCTCGACTCTGTCTGATGCCGCCCTTCTGGACGACCTGCATGACGCCGTTTGGATGATCGAAGATGGCGACACGGCCGGTCATGAATGGTGCGACCGTGAAGGCTATCCTGGCTATACGTCTTACGCGTCCCTAGATGACTTGCCGCAACGCGCACCGGCTTTTTCGCAATTGGTCAGCGCGCTCAACATTGAGGCCGCCAAATATGCTGCCGCGCGTCATTGGGAGCTTGGCGCCGCCAAACTGCATTGTGATAGTTTATGGATCAATATTCTGGGCGAAGGAGGGCACCATTCAGGCCACATCCACCCAAACAGCGTGATTTCGGGCACGTGTTATCTCGCAGTCCCAGAAAGCGCCGGGCGGATCAAGTTTGAAGATCCACGCCTACCGATGATGATGGCAGCGCCAGCAATCAAGGCGGACGCGCCGGAGTCTGCACGGCGTTTCCACTATATCTCGCCACAGGCAGGTGACGTCCTCATGTGGGAGAGCTGGCTACGTCATGAAGTCATAACCAGCCAGTCAGAAGCACCGCGCATCTCAATCAGCTTTAACTATGCGTTGACCGAGGGCTGACCTATTCGATCCGAGTCACGCGGATCCGTTCATTCGTTTCCAGGATCGTGATCCTGATTCCGCCCACCATGTTTTTGTCGAGGACAACCTCGGTTGGCAACTTGGACGGGGCTTTGATCCGATCAATCGAGTATTGCTTCCAGACATGCCCTTCAGCTGTCGTAAAGAAGTGGCGTCCGAGATCATTGCGTTGAATGCGGGTTAGCGTGGTCTCAAACTGATCTGGCTCGCGCACAACGTCCTTTTGCTCACCAAATGTAATCCGGGGGATCCAAGAGGGCAGGCGAGAGTCCGGATCTTCCGGTTCTGCCTGTGTTGCGACGGCCGCCTGCTGGATTGGAGCCTGGCCGGCGTCGGGCGCTGGCGCGGGCAAGGTCATGGCTTGTTGAACCAATTGCGTTTCAGCCGCACTCGGCGCTTGCACACCTGCCTCAGTCGGTGCCGGTGCCAATGGGGTCTCCGCCACGGGAATCGCCAAAAGCGCCGATAGTTCTACCGCTGCAGATTCAAAACAAGCCAGCCGCTCCGAGGCATTCGCCACGTTTTGACACGCCACAACCTTCTCAGAAGCTGACCGCATATCCTGCGCCACAGCTGGGAGCATGGCGCATCCAAGGAGTGCCACCGCGCCTGCGCATTTACCAAGCATTGTCATTTTGAATCTCACGCTACCAAAGTCTCATTCGACTAAAGCACTGCAAGCTTGTAAGGCCAAGACTTTATGACCGCTTGACGTGTTGGCTCTGATCCTGCACGGGCACGCTCAAACCTTGCGTCAAAGAGGCTTCCTCCCATGGATATCAGCAAAATCAGCTCCGGACAGAACCCACCCGATGACCTTAATGTGATCGTGGAAGTGCCGCTTGGCGGCGATCCGATCAAATATGAAATCGACAAGGCCTCTGGGGCCATGTTTGTCGATCGCTATCTATACACCGAGATGCGGTATCCCTGTAATTACGGCTTCGTCCCGCATACGCTCAGCCTCGATGGCGACCCGATTGACGTCATGGTGGTTGGCAATCGTCCTCTGGTCCCGGGCAGTGTGGTGCGCGCGCGCCCGGTCGGCGTATTGATGATGACGGATGATAAGGGCCCGGATGAGAAAATTCTGGCGGTCCCGCACCCAAAACTGACCGCCTATTATGACAAAGTGGCGACTTATCACGATTTGCCCGACATCCTGGTCGAGAAGATCACCCACTTCTTTACCCACTATAAGGATCTCGAGACCGGAAAATGGAGCCGGGTCGAAAGCTGGGCGGGTGTCGAAAAGGCGCGCGAGCTGATCGCCCAGGCGGTTGAGCGCGGATAGCCCGTCTAGAAGCGCCCGGGTCGAAGCACCTCAACCTCTGCCGCCGTAACGATCCCGATATGCGCGCCAAGCAAGTCGCCGATTTCGGCCATCACGGCGCGCACCTTGGCTTCATCGCCGACCGACAGGATGACCACCATATCACCGCTGGCAGACAGATCCGTGTCGCGGCTCCAGCGCTTGGAGCCACCAAATCCGGCCATGGCAGGCAAGACCGTATAGCCCGTCATGCCAGCGGCCTCGAGGACCCGGCAGGCACGTTTGTGCGCCATGCGCTCGATGATCAGCTCGATTCGAAGATACTTGGTCATGGCTTATCCCTGTCCGGTTACCAGCAGCGCGAGATAGATATAGATCGGAATACCAATCGTAACGTTAAACGGGAATGTTACACCCAGCGACAGCGTCAGGTAGATTGACGGCTTGGCTTCCGGCAGGGCGAGACGCATCGCCGCTGGCACCGCGATATAGGACGCCGACGCGGACAGCGTGATCAGCAAGGCAGCATCACCCGCAGGCATGTTCAGGACAGACGCAATGGCCGCTGCGATCCCGGCCGAGATCAACGGCATATACAGCCCAAACCCGACCGTAGGAATGCTCAACTGTCGCCAGCCCTGGCGTAGTCCGCGCCCCGCTGACAGGCCCATATCGAGCAGGAAAAGGCACAATACGCCCTGGAACAGGTCGACAAAGAAAGGCTGAACGCTGGCCGTGCCCTCTTCGCCTGCAATCCAGCCGATGGCCAAAGCCCCTACGAGCACAACAATCGAGGCGTTCAGAAACACTTCTCGCACCAGTTCGCCGCGCTCTGATCCAGCGACCGGTTTCGCACGTTGGGCCTCTCCGCGCGAGGCGAGGAACAGTGCGGTGATGATCGCTGGGGTTTCCATCAAGGCCGCCACGGCAACCAGGTGTCCGCCACTATCAAGCCCGGATAGCCGCACCGCTTCAGTGGCGGCAACAAAAGTCACGATTGAGATGGAGCCATAGTGCGCGGCGGTCGCGGCAGCATCTATCCGGTCAAGCTTGGTCGTGATTCGAAGCAAGACAAAGGAGATTGCCGGAATGACAAAGGATAGAATAATCCCCGCGACCAGTACCAGGATCACGTCCGTGGTGAGCGGGTTTTTTGACATTTCCACCCCGCCTTTTAGGCCAATCGCCATCATCAGATAGATGGCGAGCCCTTTGGCGATGGCTTCGGGAACGCTCATTTGTGAGCGCAAAATTGCAGCGACCATCCCTAAGGCAAAGAACAGGATAATCGGTGAAAGAAGGGTCGAAATAGCGACGTCCAAAACGGCCCCCATACAATTGGCTTTTGATTAGCCGCCTATATAGGTCGCGGAATTGGTGTGCCTATATCCTTCCGAACGCTCCGGTCTTTTTGTCGCGCCAGTGCAACTCGCCTGATTCAATCTCGAACCAGGCCCCATGCAGGATCAGGTTCCCCGCCTCAACCGCCTCGCGAATGAAAGGGAAGGTCATGAGGTTTTCCATCGACATAATGATACCTGCGAGTTCAAGCGCCTTTTGTGGATCGCTTGGATTGGTCGCCAGCACCTTGTCGCGGGTTTCGTCCAACATGCTGACCCAAGGCGCAATACAGGTGCCGACCGGACCCGACTCGACGGCACTCAGGCAGGCATTCACGCCGCCGCATCCACCATGGCCCATCACGACAATGTGCGGGATCTTGAGGGCTGTCACCGCATATTCGAGAGCAGCACTAACACTGTGGGCGAGGCCGTCATCTTCAAACGCCGGAACGATATTGGCGACATTGCGCACAACAAACAGGTCGCCGGGATTGGCATGAAAGATTTCGGCCGGCTCGACACGAGAGTCCGCGCAACTGATCATCATGACCTCTGGATGCTGCCCCTGCCCAAGATCCTTATATAGACGGGCGTGTTCCGGATAATCGCTGTCACGAAAGGCTCGATAGCTCTCAATGAGCTTCGGAATCGTATGCATTAAATTTTCCTCCCGCGCTGTCTTGAAACAGTGGCACAAGCGATGCAAGAGGGCATAAGACAAACGGATCGTTCCCTGTTAACGGAACGTGTAACAAATTCAGCGACACGAGACCCATGCCGGATACAAAACCGAAATCGAAAAAGGGCCAGCGCAGCAGCGAGCAGTCGCGCGCGGCGATCCTGCAAGCCACACGGGAAGAAATGGCCGAACATGGCTGGCGCAAGTTCAGCGTCGACAAGGTGTCTCGCAAGGCCAAAGCGTCAAAACAAACCATTTACCGCTGGTGGCCGGCGATCGGGAATATGTGTATCGAAGCGGCACTAGATCTTGTGCCAGAAGCGTCAAAGCTCGGCCGTGACCCGGTTGAACGGATTTCGGCCTTAATCCAACCCCTCGAAGACGCCACGCGGCAAGGGTCCGGGCACGCGGTGCTGCGGGCAGCCATGATCGCCGCCAGCGATGATAAGGATGCCGGCGAAACCTGGCGGACCTGGCTCAAAGACCATATTCGCGCGCCATTGCGGCTAATCCTGGCTGAAATCGCCGCTAAAAAAGTGGTGCGTCGAGATTTTGACCTCGACCAGGCCGTCGATTTCCTGACCGGGCAGATCTGGGCCCGCGTGATGATCATGCGCGCGCCCTTGCCCGAGCGCTTCTCGCAGACCCAGGCGGCAGCGCTGATCAAATCGCTTGCACCCTAGGCTCAATCTTGTGAACAGCCTGCGCCATCGCCTTGTCTGTCCACAGGCGAGTCGCTAACCCTGTGCAGGACGCTGGGAGCCCGTAGAGTATGTCGCAAATCCGCATGGCTGTGATTGGGGCCGATGAGCTCGATCCGGAGCATCATATTGCGCTGAACAGACTGACTGAAACCGGTCGAATCGCGGCCTATGCGCTCGATGCGGCACCGACCGCAGAGGGCTTTGCTCAGCTAGAAAACGCCATCGTCAGAGATCGGATCGAAGCGCTCGTGATTGCCGGGGCGAGAACTGAGCTCGCCCCCTGGTTGACCTTTGCTTTGCCGCGCGGCTGGCCGATTTACAGCACCCACCCTGTGCCGAGTACGGTTGAGGAAATGATCGATATAAGACGCGCCGAACAAAGCGTGACGCGACCGGTTCTCGAATTTGGCATGACATTCCGACACCACGAATCCGTGGTCACGGCCTTAAACAAAGCGGGTTCAGGGGAGTATGGCGCCTTGCTAAGCGTGCGCGCAATCTGCGGCGTGGCCGGCAGCACCGGCGACATCCTGTTCGAATTTGGCGCGCAAATGCTGGATCTCTTGCACGCCTTTGCCGGTCCATTTCAAGATATTGGTGGATTTGCTGATCTGGATCGGACCGAAACGCCCGGATCGGAAACCAATGTCTTGGCGACCTTGCGCACCCATGCTGGAACGCTGGCCAGCCTGCATGTCTCGGCGACACAATGGCGTCCGACATTCCGGCTCGAGCTTGGTTTTGAGCGCGGCTATCTCTGGCTT
Source organism: Hyphomonadaceae bacterium (assembly GCA_024743315.1). Taxonomy (GTDB): domain Bacteria; phylum Pseudomonadota; class Alphaproteobacteria; order Caulobacterales; family Hyphomonadaceae; genus Henriciella. Next base: position 1,797 of record JANSWU010000007.1, on the reverse strand, counting down.
GAAGGTCTGAATGTCGATCAGAATTATTTTGGTCAGGAAACGCTCATCTATGCACGCACGGGCGGTGAAGGCGCGCAACATGAAATGGTCGAGCGCTTTGACCAGTCAAATGGCGCACTGAGTGCGCTTCAGCACTTTCTCGACCGCGTCGCCAATCCAGCCGTCGCTGCCGCCACCAATAGTCAGCAAGCTTTTGACACGCTCAATACATTGCATCGTATCCTGGCTGCTGATCCGATTTATGCTCCGATCCAAGAAAGGCATGTCTCATGAGTTTAACCGGGGATATTCTGGCGCGGATCGCGCTCGATGCAGGCCACTTGATCATGCAAGTCTATGCCACCGACTTCGATGTCGACCGCAAGGATGACAGTTCGCCCGTCACCGAAGCTGACGAAAAGGCCGAAGCGCTCATCCTCGCGGCGTTGGCGGAAGCGGATCCAGAGCTTCCTGTGATTGCCGAAGAATCCGTCGCCGCCGGAAACTTGCCAGAACATGGCGCCCGGTTTGCGCTGGTTGATCCGCTTGATGGCACCAAGGAATTTATCAATAAGCGCGGTGAGTTCACCGTAAATATCGGGATCATCGAAAATGGCGTCCCGGTCATGGGGGTCGTCTACGCCCCGGCCCTTAATCGCTTATTCGTGGCCGAGAGTCGGTTTTCAGCCTGGCAAGCGGAGGCCGAACCGGGTGGATCGGTCCCTGCGGCGAGTGCGCGGACCGCCCTGCGCATTCGCAAGGCACCAGAGGCTGGGCTGACCGCGATTGCCTCAAAATCACACCGCAGCGACGAAACCAATGCCTTTCTCGAAACCCAGAAGGTCGCCGATATCATTTCAGCCGGATCCTCCCTGAAATTCTGTCTGATCGCCGCCGGCGAGGCCGATCTGTATCCGCGTCATGGCCGAACCATGGAATGGGACACGGCTGCGGGTCAGGCGGTCGCGGAAGCGGCAGGTGCACGGGTCACCGAAACCGATGGCGCGCCCCTGCTTTATGGCAAGCGGGCCCGCGGATATGATAATCCGCACTTCATTGTTTGGGGCGATGTCACGGTTCCGATCGCCTAAGACCGGAATCTGACAGAGAGTTCACACTCAAAAGTCTCGACAAAATCAATGATCTAGGCAGTTTAGGAAGATCTGCGCTGCGGGGGCGAGCAGTGAGAGACTTTTCTTATGCCGCGAATACCCTTCTTCGCCCTCTTGGCCAGCCTCGGCCTGACCACAGCTTGCGCCAGCGCGCCTTTGACCCTGAACGACAACCGGATCGTGCCCGGCGAACGGGTCGGCGACGTTGAAATCGGCATGACCCTCGATCAGCTTTTAGCCCTAAAGGGCGTTCCGGAACGGACCATTCCGATGCGCGGCACGGCGGCGACGACATATGTATTCGATGGCATGACGGTCGGCGCGCATGACACCGTCTATTGGATCATTGTTCAGGATGACCGCTTCCGCACCGCGGAGGGGATCACCAAGGGATCAGAACAGATTAGCGCCCGCGCCGTGTTCGGTGTGCCGGATTGCGTCGTCTCGAAAGCCGAGTCGACGATTTATGATTATGGCAACATCTATTTCCACGTCGAGAATGATACAGGCCGTGTTGAAATGGTCGGTATCATGGCCGAGACACAGAACTGTAACGCTTGAGCTAGCTCACCTATTCTGCCGGTTATCGATCAGGTCCTGGACGACTTCGGGTTCGGCGAGGGTGGAGGTGTCGCCCAAATTGTCGAAACTGTCCTCGGCGATCTTGCGCAGGATGCGGCGCATGATCTTGCCGGAGCGGGTCTTG
>JANSWU010000006.1 GCA_024743315.1 Hyphomonadaceae bacterium | reverse complement strand
TACACCTCGATCTCTGATCTTATGTTGGACGAGATAAAAAACATTGAAAATCAGGGGGATAAATGGTGGTTCGGGGGAGACTTGAACTCCCGACCTCACGATTATGAGTCGTGCGCTCTAACCAGCTGAGCTACCGAACCGTTTGAAGCGCGCTGCATACACTGCTGTCTGAGCATCCGCAACCATTGATCTGCGCCGAAATTCAGCGCCGGGAAACGTCGCTCAGCTGGGCCGAAACAAATTCCTGTTCAAGCTCGGAGCTGGCAAAGAAAAAGGTCGCTTCAGTGATCACTGCCTTATAGTTCTGGCGGATGGTCCGGAACGGCGCCTTGGCTTCAAATTCAAGCGCGAATTGGGAAATGTAAGTCAGGCCCCATTCCGGTTCGCTCTCCAGCAGGTAGGATTGTTCGAACTTGGTCAGCCGCCCGCCTTTCGGTCCGCGCACCGGGCGGGGCAGGGTGTAATCAATCCGTAGGAAGCTGCCATGCAAAGGCTCGAGCCAGGCTTCGGCCTGCAGGCGCTGGGTCGCCCAGACATCAAGCGCATCATCATTGGCGGACGGGGCGTGCTGGAACTTTAGCCGCCAGGCGCCGCCAAGATCATCGACAAAGACGCGCGCGCCCAGGCTGGCGCGCAAATCATCCGGGAAGAGGCGGCCATCTGGCGCGATTTCAGCGCCCCAGGCCGCCGCTGCCTGATCGAGATCACTGTCTTCACCGCGCGCCGAGACCAGTTGCCAGCGTTGGGCCTTTGGCGCGCGCGGGTCAAATGTGAAGGTGCGCTTGGCTTTGCGGCTGGTCATTTCGACGGTGAAGGCCGCGCGCAGGGCGTCTGGTGCCTCGGTCGCGCGCAGGGCCTGATCCATCGGACCGGCACCGGTCATCAGAGGAAAGGCAAGGCTTAGCAGCACGCTCATGGGAAACGGGTCTCACGGCAAATTACGTCTGGTTTAAGGCAGACAAGATTAACTCGTGAGAGTTTGCGCAGCTTAGGTTTATGCTGGGTGAATAGAGGGCAGGAGGCTGCACAAAAAGCCCGCGCCGGGGCAATCCCGACTCGGGCTCTGTTTCGGGAATTCCGAACCGGTCTTAGGCGGTTGGAAGTTTGTAATCCTTGAAGATCTCGCGCAGCTTCAGCTTGTTGATCTTACCGGTTGCGCCGAGTGGGATCTCATCAATGAAAGCAACATCATCCGGGGTCCACCATTTGGCGATCTTGCCTTCAAGCTGAGCCAGCACCTCTTCCTTGCTTGGGTCCTGACCAGGCTCGGCCTGGATGATCAGAAGCGGGCGCTCATCCCATTTCGGGTGATAGATCCCGATCGCTGCAGCATTGGCGACTTTTGGGTGGCCGACAGCAATATTCTCAATATCGATCGAGCTGATCCACTCACCGCCGGATTTGATCACATCCTTGGCGCGGTCGGTGATCTGCATGGTGCCATACTGGTCCATATTGGCGACGTCGCCGGTATCGAAGAAGCCATTTTCGTCGAGCACATTGCCGCCATCGCCTTTGAAATATCCGCCGGCAATGGCCGGGCCGCGTACGACCAGACGGCCGGAGGTTTCACCGTCCCAGGGTAGGTCATTATTCTCGTCATCGACAATCTTGAGCTCGACGCCGAAGGGCGGGCGGCCTTGTTTCAGTTTCTGCGTCATGCGCGTGTCGATATCGGCATTCATCAGATGCGGCGGCAAGGTGCCGAGCGTGCCGAGCGGGCTGGTCTCGGTCATGCCCCAGGCGTGGATAACATCGACCTCGAACTCGGTTTCAAACGCGCGCAGGATTGCCTCCGGCACAGCGGATCCGCCAATCACGACTTTGCGCAGATGCGGCAGTTTGAGATTGTTTTCGCGCAAATAACCAAGCAGGCCGAGCCAGACGGTTGGCACCGCTGCGGTGATCGTCACTTTTTCTGTATCGAGAAGCTCATAAATGCTGGCGCCGTCCATCTGTGCGCCGGGCATGACCATGTTCGCGCCGGTGGCTGGGCAGCCAAAGGCAAGCCCCCAGGCATTGGCGTGGAACATTGGCACCACGGGCAGCACGACATCATCGGCGCCCATGCCCATGGCGTCTTTGGACATGGTGATCAGCGTGTGCAGAACATTGGAGCGATGCGAATAAAGCACGCCTTTCGGATTACCGGTCGTGCCGGATGTGTAACAGAGGCCACAAGCAGTCTCTTCCGGGAAATCGCCCCAGCGCGCATTTAAGGATTTGCCAGCGATCCACTCATCAAAGGCGACGGCTCCAACACTGTTCTCCGGCATGTCGTCGGCGCCAGCGAAGATGACAAAGGTTTTGACCGTCTGGAGATGGTCTTTCACCGCTTCGACAATTGGCAGGAACGTCGTGTCGAAAATCAGCACTTTGTCTTCGGCGTGATTGGCGATCCAGGCAATTTGCTCGGGGTGCAGGCGCGGATTGATTGTGTGCAGAACCGCGCCGATGCCCATCGTGCCATACCAGGCGGCCATATGCCGGGCCGAGTTCCAGCCCAGTGTGGCGACCCGGTCGCCAAGCGTAATCCCGGACTCGATCAAGGCGCCCGAGACCTGCTTCGACATGGTGTAGAGCTCGGCATACGATGTGCGGACAATATTGCCGCCGACCCGGCGCGTGACGATTTCACGGGTCGGATTGATCCGATTGGCGTGCTCGAGAATTTTGTTACTGGTCAGTTGCCAGTCCTGCATGATGCCTTGCATCTGTGTTCCTCCATGAACCTGTAGTGTTTTCGCCCCTTACAGGGCCTGTGGAGTGTTGTAGGTTGCTGGACAGAAATCGGCAAGAATCGAAAGTGAAATGCGATGAAACGTCTCCTCCCCAGCCTGATGATCACTGCAAGCTTGGTCCTGATCGGATGTCAGGATCAAACGAGTGAGTTTGCCCCGCCCGTTTCCGAAAGCGAAGGCGAGGCCGTGGTGCAGCCCAATTCTGCGCCTGAAGCGGCGGCGTCTGAAACGACGCTCGGCTCGTTGCCAGAGTTCTTCGATTGTGTGCGAGAGACGGGCGGTTTGCTGATCGCGTCGCACCGGGCGGGACCAGCGCCGGGATTTCCCGAGAATGCGCTCGAAACCTTGCAATATGCCACGGATCAAGGACTGATCATTCACGAGATCGATGTGGCCGAAAGCCGGGACGGGGTCCTGTTCCTGATGCATGATCGCTCGCTCGGACGGACCACGACAGGCGATGGCGCGGTCGCCGATACCGATTGGGCAACGATCCAGTCGCTCAATCTGAAAGACAATTCGGGGGCGATCACTTCCTTTACGCCGCCCAAGCTGTCTGACGTCTTGCTCTGGGCGCGCAATGAAGGGGTGATTGTCGAGCTCGATAAGAAGCCGACGACCAGCTTCCGAAACATTATCAGCCAGGTGCGCGCCGCCGAGGCAGAAGACCATGTTGTCCTAATCACCTATAATGACCAGCAGGCGATCGAGGTGGCCAATCTCGCGCCGGACCTGATGATGACTGCCGGGCTCGACAGTCGCGAGCATCAGAATGAGCTGGAAGCGGCGGGCGTGAATTTCGACAATGTCGTGGCCTGGATGGGGACCCGCAATCCCAATCCGCGCGCTTTTGAGGCGATTGGCCGTCGCGACATTGAAGTCGCCTTCGGCACCTTGGGACGCCCGGGTGAGCGGCTCGACGATCAGTATATCGCCGACGGTGATCTGAGTGAGTTTCAGGATCTGGTCGATGGCGGGCTGACCCTGTTGGCCACGGATGAGCCTTATATTGTCGCCGATTATCTAAGTGCCGATGATAGCGTCTTGGAGGCTTGCGCAGCGCGTTAGAGCACGAAACGCGCCTGTTCATTGGAGCTGATAAACTCCACCATTTCGTCATAGGATGCGCGCTCGAGCATTTTCATCGCTTCCATTCGCTTGGCATGGGTGCGTGCGGCATCAAAGCTGGTGCTCGCATGATTGAGGGCAGAGGCATAGAATTGCATGCGCCGGGTTTCTCGCTCCGGGCGCAGGCCTTCCAGCATCGCCCGCACGCCGACGGCGACAATTGCAAACGTAATGGCAAGCGAGCTCAGGACGGGCCACCCGACCGGGAATCCCGGCCAGACCGCGCTGACCAGGGCGACAAAGTTGGCCATAAAGGCAAGAATGACGAGCACATAGCTGGCATTGCCGAGGATGTGCAATTGTTTGGAGGGCGAGGCCCAAAACGCGCCATCCGCTGACAAGACATAATTGGTGTATTGGATCTGACCCAGCATCCGCGTCTCCTGATACGCGCGATACACTTCGTCGAGCGCCGCCTTATGGTCCTTTTCAGGTTTCTGCGCCGACGCCTTGGCCCAGGATTCGTCGATCCAGAACGCGTTGACGGCGCGCGGATCGGTGACGCTTTGGCCAGAAAAGGCCGCCGCCGAGGAGATGGTGTATTTTGCGTACTCGCTGCCAATCTGATCGATAAACATGCGTTTAAAGCGCTCAAAGGCGACGTTTCGTTTGTCGAGCCAGGCGGCCTGGCCCTCACCGGTGTGCGCGATCTCGGCGATCTCGACGGCGTGTGCGACGAAATATTGAGCATGCCATTGCCGCAATCGCTCAGTGATCAGCCGCTTTTGTAGCCAGCTGCGTTTGAAGCGCCCAAATCCAAGCCCGAGATTGCCAAAGAACAAAGCCAGGAATCCGATCACCGCACCGAGAATGGTGAGATACTGGAACATGATCTCATACTCGAGTGTGGAGCTCCAAATCCCCTTGACCAGAGGTTCTGCTGGAAAGGTCAGGAGGGAGAGTGTCGCGAAAATCAAGGCCGCAAAACCGATTCGGCGCGACGTGGTCTTGGCCTTCACGGCCAGCGCGTCGACCCGTTGAAACTCTTCGTTCAGCTCCGGATGATCGAGGGCAAAGAAGACCGATGGGAAGGATTTTTCGGCGAGGGATCGGTCTGAGTCCGACAAAAGCAATTCGTCATTAAACCGAAAACTCATTTCAATCTGCCCCGTCCTCTTCCCGGCCAGCAAACACGGAAGCTATACCTCACGCAAGAATCTTTCGCGCTTATCGCTTGAATATGCGTGCGTTTTTCGGGATGCCTTTTGTCAGAAAAGTTTCGCATTGGCGCTTTTGATCCAGGGCATTCTGTGCCACTGCTGTCCTGTGTGGGCGAATTAACCATGATCTATGGAGCCGCCGGGGACCATGACCGATATCTTTCTATCCTATAGCCGGGCTGACCGCCCGAAAGCTCAAATCATGGCGCAAGCCTTGGAAGAAGACGGCTTTACAGTCTGGTGGGACAAAGTCCTGAGAGCGGGGCAAACTTATGATGAGGTGACCGAGACCATGTTGCGCGATGCGCATGTGGTGATCGTGCTCTGGTCTGAAACCTCGGTGAAGTCGAAATGGGTGCGCGCGGAAGCGACGCTCGGCCAGCGCAATTGTGAGCTGGTGCCGGCGATGATTGAAGATGCCGAGCGTCCGATCATGTTTGAATTGGTGCAGACGGCCGATCTGATTGGCTGGGACGGTGATCGCTCTGATCCGCGCTGGAAAGACTTTATTGATGACATCCAGCGCTCGCTCGAAAAAGCAAAATCCGACGCGGCGGCTGCGCCCCCGTCAGAGCCTGCCGCTCCCGTCCCGCAACCCGTTGCGCCTCCGGCGGCAGCACCGGTTGCCCCTGCGCCATCTGCCGCTCCACCCGCCGCCCAAGCAAGCGTGCCGATCGACCCGGCGGCAAAAAAACCGAAGAAGTCTTCGAGCCCATTGCCTATGCTCCTGGTTGCGCTCGCCGTGCTTGGCGGTGGCGGGTACTATGCCTATGCAAATTTCATCGCGCCCGGCGACAAGGGCGATGTGATCGAAGATACCGTCCAGATTGTTGCTCCGACTTGTGATCTTTGCCCGGAGATGTCGCGGATTGAAGGCGGAACATTCACCATTGGTTCGCCCAATACGGAGCGCCATCATTCCGGCAACGAAACCCCGCAAACAGAGATCACGCTAACCTCCTATTGGATGAGTAAGACCGAAATCACCTGGGAGAATTGGGAGGCGTGCGTCGAGGATGGTGGCTGTTCAGTTGTCAGAGGGGGCGGGGAAGCCAGCATGCCGGTGACAGGTGTGAATTGGAATGAGGCGACCGCCTATGCCGATTGGCTCAGCACAAAAAGCGGGTTCACGTATCGGTTGCCGAGCGAAGCCGAGTGGGAATATGCGGCGCGCGGCGGTACTTCAACGGCCTATTGGTGGGGGGATTCCTATCCCGGAGCTGGCGTGGTCAGCGGCGCAGCGCGAGATACCAGCACCCTGACAGAGAATGCGTTCGGCGTATCGGGCATGCTTGGCAATGTCCGAGAATGGGTCGCCGATTGTTACCTCAATAATTATAGCGCTACGCCGACTGATGGACGTCCGTCTCAGGGCGGTGATTGCAACCTACGCGTGGTCCGTGGCGGGTCTTTCGAACTCGGCGCGGCGGAGCATAGAGCGGCCAATCGCGCGCGGTATCGCCGCACGATCCGAGATGGGTCCCTCGGCTTTCGCGTCGTTGCCGAACAACCTTAATTCGCGGTCTGGATATCGATTTCGACCACCCGGTTCAGCGGTTGGTCGACTTCATCCTCGGTGTCGAACTGGAGTACACTCTCGCCAAAGCCTTCGGCGAAGATCAATTCCGCGCCTACACCACGACTCATATACCAGTCTTTTATCGCTGCAGCGAAACGCTGTGTTTGTTCTAGGTTTTCCGCATCCGTGCCGACGGTATCGGAATAGGCGCGAATTTCGATACGCGCGATGTCCGTTACATTGGAAAGCGATGCTTCCAGGGTCGCTTCATAGGCAGTCAGATCCATATCTGCATAGTCCAAGACATAGATGAGCGTCGTATCTGCGACAGCTGCCGGTTCCAGCATCGGTTCCGGCATAGGTGGGGCGGGGAGTGAGCGCGCAGATGGTTCCGGCGTTTCGTCGGCATCCGGGACCGTTGGGTCGACCGGCACGCGCCCGGCTGGGAACGCTTCCCGACGAAGCGTGCAGGCGCTTTCACGCGGCTCAAGGTTTGAATTGATCCGATAGTACTGATCGCCATCTGGCAAGTCGCCAAACCGCGCGACTTCCAAAGCGCGCTGATCCGGACCGGTCTCACCAATCGTGCACATCATGTCCCAGAGAATGGTCGGATTGTCCGAATAGTAATTGTGGCCGATGCCGAACAATTCTGTCGTGACGGCAGTGGCGTCAATGGTTTGATAATTTTGCGAGCGCCGAATGTAAGGCCGGTTCTTGTCAGTATCGCCCAAGCGCTTGCGGCCTTCTTCATTAACGAAGGAAGAGACGTGCAGGGCGCGGTCTGTATCTGACGTGTAGATGGTGACATTGGCGTCGAGATTGTCGAATACGCCGTTCGCGGCGTCGAAAATATCGCGCTCGACATCTGCTGCGACCAGCAAGATACGAAATTCGAGGTCATCGCGATTGTGGCGTTCGAGATAATCGCGAGCATAGTCTTCCAGCGCCTGGGTCAGCACCCGATTGCCCATGGAATGGGCGATAATGTTGATCCGCTCGACATCGATGTCTTCGGTTAGGAGATCGAGGAATTCTTCGAGATACGGTGCTGCCCCGAGCGAGCGATCACGATCACCGCGATAATCCTCCAGGGACAAGGCCCCCGCCGAAGGCCAACTGTAAAGAACCGGCACGCCGACTTTGTAAGTCTCGTCGCGTGACAGGTCTTGAGACAATTGCGCAGTCCGGACCAGGGCTTCATCAAATTCGACATTGAATCCGTGCACAAACAGCAAGACCGCGTCTGTGCCGTCGCCATATACCGCCTCCTGCAGCGTTGAAGTGAACGTCTCCTTGCCGGATGTTGTGATGCGCGTCAGGAACACAAAGTCAGCCTGGCGGTCAGCATCTCTTGGGGCGGCGCCCTGGGCGTGCGGGGTTTCACCGATGACCCGGCTGCCGCCTTGTTCAATCAGCTTTGGCAGCCAGACATCCGCCCGTCCAAGTCGCAATTCTTCGCCATTTTCGCCAAGCGCTTCCTGCACATCTGTCGTGTCGCTGGTCAGCTGCGCATCTCCCGTGCTGAGTCTGCGATTGGTGCCATACCAGACCCGCACACAATCGACTTTGCTATTCAGGGCCGCCTCATCGACCAATAGCCGGCAATCCGTGCCGAACTCTGGATGACGAATGACCAAGGGGCGATTCAGCCACCACCATGCTGCCACCGCGCCTGCGGCGATCAAGACGAGAATGCCCAGTATCCACTTAAGCACGCGTCACCTCCCTAGACTCAACTGCCCGAGTTTACCGCAACTTCCTGCGAGAGAACAAGCATCGCCATTTCGCATAAATGCTATTCACCGCGCTCGCATTCGCCTTCTGACGAAATCTCGTTATATCGCAGACATCTACTGAGTATGGGAGCGCATCCATGTCTGATTTCCTGCTGCTTGCGACAATTATCCTGGTTGCAGGGATCGTCGCGGTGCCAATCGCGACGCGGTTGAAGCTCGGTTCTGTGCTTGGTTACTTGATTGCTGGTATCGCGATCAGCCCGTTGCTGTCTTTGCTCGGCGTGGATGTCGTGTCGCTGCAGCATTTTGCCGAATTTGGTGTTGTCATGATGCTGTTTCTGGTCGGATTGGAGCTAGAACCGAAACTTCTGTGGCAAATGCGCAATCGCCTCATGGGGCTGGGTGGCGGACAAGTGATGTTGACCGTACTGCTGGTCATGGCGGTGGCGATGGCGTTCGGACAGAGCTGGAATACCGGCCTGGTGATCGGAATGATCCTGTGCCTGTCGTCGACCGCGATCGTGCTGCAGACCCTGAATGAAAAAGGGCTGATGAAAAGCGATGGCGGACAGGCGAGCTTCTCCGTCTTGTTGTTCCAGGACATTGCTTTCATTCCAATGCTCGCCATTATTCCGCTTCTGGCCTTTCCAGAAACTGCCAATCTGACCGCCGGAGGCGCGGAGGAATCGCACACGCTGAGCCTGGTTGAGGGCTTGAATGGCTGGCAGACCATGTTGGTCACAATCGGGGCGATTGCCGCCGTGATCCTGGGCGGAAACTATCTGACGCGGCCGATTTTCAGATTTGTTGCCGGGGCGAATTTGCGTGAGCTCTTCACCGCGTCCGCCTTGTTACTGGTGATCGGGATTGCGCTGCTCATGACCTTGGTCGGCCTGTCTCCAGCGCTCGGAACATTTCTGGCCGGTGTGGTGCTCGCTAATTCGGAATACAAGCACGAACTGGAATCGGACATTGATCCTTTCCGCGGGCTGTTGCTTGGCCTTTTCTTCATTACAGTTGGCGCAGGCATCGATTTCTCTCTCCTGTCGGCAAATTTCAGCGTCGTGATCTCAATGACAATCGGGCTGATGCTGCTCAAGGCGACGGTGCTTTTCTTGCTCGGGACGGCGTTCAAGATCCGCGGCGCGCAGCGCTGGCTGTTCACGCTCGGCGTCGCGCAAGCCGGCGAATTCGGCTTCGTCCTGCTGGCCTTCACAACGGCCAATGGCGCGCTACCGCAGGACATTGCCGATCTACTCCTTTTGGTCGTGGCGCTGTCCATGTTGATCACGCCGCTTTTATTCATTCTCTACGATCAGATCGTCGCACGGCGCTATTCCAAGGGGCAGGAACAAGAAGCGGATGCAATCGCTGAAGAGAATGGCATCATCATTGCCGGGCGTGGTCGCATGGGCGGTATCGTTGACCGGATGCTGCGCACAGCGGGTTATCCCAGCACCGTGATCGATTACAGTTCCAAACAGCTCGATATCCTGCGCAAATATGGCATCAGCCATGCTTATTTCGGCGATGCGACGCGCCCCGATTTGCTCCACGCGGCTGGGATCGAGAAGGCCAAATTGCTGATCGTCACGATTGATGACCGTCACCAGATCACTGAGCTGGTGTCCTATGCGATCCGCAATTATCCCGATTTGCATGTGATCGCGCGCTCTGTTGACCGGCATCACACATATGAGCTGTGGGCGCATGGCTGCCGCGACATTATCCGCGAGACCTATGACAGTTCGCTGCGCATTGGCCGCTCGGCCTATGAGGCCCTCGGCACGCCGCGAGAGGCGGCCGAGGAAATGAAACAGGCGTTTCATGAGATGGATCAACAATCGATGATTGAAGTGGCGGATGTGTTCGACATCAATATTCCCGGCCACGAAAACGAAGCCTATGTCGCCAAGGTGCGTGACCGGGCAGAGTCCTGGGAAGCCGAATTGCACGGTCGAATGATGGAGATCATGGACGGAAAAACCGAGAAGGCCTGACCCACGTCAATTTGAGACGCAATGAGATTGTTTCGCCGCGCCATTCGCCCTTTAAGTGCCTCCAGAGACGAAAACGTCCAGAGGCTGAGCGATCACACCATTTCTGCCAGCCAAAAGCTGTTCACATCCCAGTAGCGGCCATGAGTTCGTGAGCAATCGCCCGATCTCTCGTGCCAGTCGAGAGATGGACTGTGATGCTCAGAAATGTCGTGTGCATGAAATGGGGGACGCGGTATCCCGCATTATTTGTAAATCGGTTGTACAAAGCGGTTCGACGGAATCTGAGCGGTGATTTGCGCTTCATCTGTTTTACCGATGATCCGTCCGAACTCATGTTCGGCATCGAACCCAGACCCCTGCCACACATCAATATTCCGGCGCCCTACCAGTGGCTGCCCTGGCGCAAGCTTTCCCTCTGGCAACCTGGCCTGGCCGAGCTCGAAGGCGATGTGCTGTTCCTCGACATAGATTTGGTCATCACCGGCAATCTCGACCCACTATTTGAGTATTTTGCGGGTGCGGTTTGCATTGCTGAGAATTGGACCCAGCTCGGACAGGGCATCGGCAACACGTCAATCTATCGTTGGCGGATGGGCGATTATACCGAGATTTATGAGCGCTATCAGGCTGACAGTGCGGCAATACACGCGCGTTACAGGGTCGAGCAGCATTATATCTCGGACGTGATTACGGATATGGAATACTGGCCTTCTGACTGGTGTGTGAGTTTTAAACACTCCCTGCTGCCAAAGTTTCCGATGAACTGGATCCAAACCCCATCACTGCCGTCAGAAACCAAGATTGTCGCGTTTACGGGGCGGCCTGATCAGGACCAGGCCCGTGATGGCGACTGGCCCGCGCCTTGGTATAAGAAGCCTTACAAGCATACCAAACCGACGCCCTGGATCGCAGATCACTGGCGGGATTAAAACGGACAGAGTCCGAACGCGTCTCGAGTCAGATTGACACGACCTCACACTTCCGGCATGAGCGCGCTTCGGTTGAGGCGCCTGCCGCTCGCTGGACCTTCTTGTCCATGGTGAAGTCCTCCCGGCCTGGCCGGTCCTTACGCAGACCATTTCACTCCTGGTCTGGCGGCAATGCGAGCCCCGCCCTGTGCATGACCAACAGGACTTGTGAAAGGAAGCTGCGATGACCTCGCACATTTACACACGCGTACAAGCGAAAGCGCGTGCGAAACAAATCAAGGCGGAGAGCGTCCAACCTATCTCGCTTGCGATCGCCTTGGAGCAGGTGGCCCAAGATATGGGCTTTCGCGATTGGAATACGGCCTCGGCCCGACTTTCAAATGGACCAGATACGCATTGGCAAATCGGCGAACGCGTCAGCGGGCATTATTTGAAGCAACCCTTCACTGGGCGCATTCATGGCGTTCGCGAGCTACAGGCCGGATCCGGCTATGAAGTGACCATCCATTTCGATGACCCGGTTGATGTCGTCGCGTGGGAAAGTTTCTCTGCACATCGCCAGCGCGTCACCGCGACTGTGTCGCCAGAAGGGATTTCCTGGGCCAAAACCAGTGATGGGGTCCCGCACCTGGTGGTCGCGGCGGAGTCCGCCTTGATGGTTTAGGGCATTGATTGAAAAAGCGACGTCCCTTGTCCTTCGACAAGCTCAGGATGAGGGACGTCGCTGACTTGGTGGCGGCGATCAAACCTTTTCAGGCTTGCCTTTGCCGGTGGTCTTAGGCTTGCGCTTGGCCGGCTTGTCCTCGACGTATTTGAAGGTCAGCTCGTCCTTCTTCTTGTCGTGGCCAATCTTGACCGTGCCGCCTTTGGCGAGCTTGCCGAACAGAAGTTCTTCAGCCATCGGCTTTTTGACGTGCTCGGATATGATACGCGCCAAAGGCCGTGCGCCGAACTCGGCGTCAAAGCCGCGTTTGGCCAGCCAATCACGCGCGCCCGCCGCGAGTTCGATCGTGACATTGCGGTCCGCCAGCTGAACTTCGAGCTGCAGGACGAATTTCTCGACCACACGCTCGATAATTTCAGGCGTCAGGCCACCGAAGGTGATGACCGCATCCAGGCGGTTGCGGAATTCCGGCGTGAACAAGCGTTTCAGCGCCTCTTCCTGCTCATCATCCTTGCGCCCGCGGCCAAAGCCGATCGAGTTCTTGGCCGCGTCTGAGGCGCCCGCATTGGTCGTCATGACAACAATCACATTGCGGAAGTCGACCTTGCGGCCATTGGCGTCGGTCAGCGTGCCATTGTCCATGACTTGCAACAGAACATTGAACAGATCCGGATGAGCTTTCTCAATCTCGTCGAGCAGGACCACCGAATGCGGGTGCTGCATCACAGCGTCGGTGAGCAGCCCGCCTTCATCATAGCCAACATAACCGGGAGGTGCCCCGATCAGGCGCGAGATGGAATGGCGCTCCATATATTCCGACATATCGAACCGGTGCAGCTCGACCCCGAGGATGGAGGCCAGCTGACGCGTGACTTCAGTCTTGCCGACGCCGGTCGGACCGGTGAACAGGTAAGACCCAATCGGTTTGTTTGGTTCGCGGAGGCCGGCCCGTGACAGTTTGATCGCGCTCGACAAAGCGTCGATCGCATCATCTTGTCCATAGACCACACGTTTGAGATCGCTCTCGAGCGACTTGATGGCCTGAGCGTCGTCTTTCGACACCTGCTTGGGCGGGATGCGGGCAATCTTGGCCACAATGGCCTCGATTTCCTTGACCCCAATCGTCTTGCGGCGCTTGCTTTCCGGCACCAGCCATTGGGTCGCGCCCGCTTCATCAATCACGTCGATGGCTTTGTCTGGCAGTTTGCGGTCGGTCATGTAACGCGCTGACAATTCAACCGCAGCGCGGATCGCGTCATTGGTATAGCGCAGCCCGTGGAAGTCCTCGAAGGTCGACTTCAGCCCGGTCAGGATTTTCACCGCATCTTCGACATTCGGCTCGACGACGTCGATCTTGCGGAACCGGCGTGACAGGGCCCGGTCTTTTTCAAAATGCTGTTTGTACTCTTTGAACGTGGTCGAGCCCATGCAGCGAACTTCGCCATTCTGCAGGGCCGGCTTCAGCAGGTTGGAGGCATCCATGGCGCCGCCAGACGTCGCGCCTGCGCCAATAATGGTGTGGATCTCATCAATAAAGAGAATACCTTTATCCTGCTCGCCAATCTCTTTCATGACCGCTTTCAAGCGCTCTTCAAAATCGCCGCGATAGCGTGTGCCGGCCAGCAACGCGCCCATGTCGAGTGCCCAGATCGTGGCGTCTGACAGGATCTCTGGGACCTCGCCATTGACAATCATGCGGGCGAGGCCTTCAGCAATCGCCGTTTTACCGACGCCCGGGTCACCCACCAGGATCGGGTTGTTCTTGGCCCGGCGGCAGAGCACTTCAATGCAGCGCTCAATTTCCATCTGGCGACCAATCAGAGGATCAATCTTGCCCTGTTTGGCCTTCTCATTGAGGTTGACGCAATAGGCATCGAGCGCCTCGCTTTGTGGCGCGTTTGGCGGGGCTTCTTCTTGTTCAGCGCCACGCGGAGTCGACGGCCGGTTCTGTCCGGGCACTTTCGAAACGCCATGACTGACATAATTCACCGCATCATAGCGGGTCATATCCTGCTCTTGCAGGAAATATGTTGCGTGGCTTTCGCGCTCTGAGAAAATTGAGATCAGGATATTCGCGCCAGAAACTTCATCGCGACCCGAGCTCTCAACGTGCAAAACCGCACGCTGGACCACGCGCTGGAAAGCCGCCGTCGGCTGCACACGTCCGGATGGGCTCTCGGTGATCAGGCTGGACAGGTCTTCATCAATATACTGTTCCAGCGCTTGTTTCAGTTCAGGGATGTTGACCTTGCAGGCCGTCATCACCTCGACCGCATCCTCATCGTCAGTGAGGGCCAGCAGCAGGTGTTCGAGCGTTGCATATTCATGCTGCCGCTCACCGGCAGCGGTGAGGGCGCGTTCCAGGGCGGATTCGAGACTAGGGGTTAAGCTTGGCATTTTTGTTTTTCTCCTAGTCCTCTTTTTCCATCGTGCATTGCAGCGGGTGTTCGTTTCGCCGCGCCATATCCATGACCTGGGCAACTTTCGTCTCGGCCACTTCATAGGTGTAGACGCCGCAAACCCCGACACCTTTCTGGTGAACGTGCAGCATAATCCGAGTCGCTTGTTCGCGGCTCTTATTGAAGAACCGCTCCAGGATCAGGACCACAAACTCCATTGGCGTATAATCATCGTTCAGGATCAACACCCGATACATGCTCGGCTTCTTCGTCCGAACGCGGGTCTTGGTGGCAATCCCAAGGCCGCCATCATCATCTCTTCCGGGATCATTCGGGCCTTGCGGTCCTTCGGGATCTGAGAGCGTTATGCGGTCAATTCTGATAGACATGAGCTAGAAGATAAGTGTTCCTTTCCGAAAGTGTAGACTGACGCTGCGTCGTTGAAGGATCAAGCCTGAAATTGATCAATTTGTGGTCACGCGCTCAATTAATTTTGTGACCCGTTTGCGGTTGGCCCCGAGATCGGAATAGCCGACGCGCGATCGAGAATAGATGGCGAAGCTGGTCTCGCCGTCACTGATCGGAATGATCTCGATGTCGACATCGTCTTTGAAGCGCATCAGGCCAGTTGTGGCGACGAATTTGAGGCGCAAGGATTCTGCGTCGGCCTCAATCTTGCCGAAGCTGCGTTCCGACGCGATCACTTCATTGAATTTTGAGAATAAGCCGCGCCCGCTCATGGCGAGCACAGGTGTCGACGCATCAGGTTCGGAAGCGAGGCAGTGATGGTCCGGCGCCACCAAATAGGTGTTTGGGGATGCGGGGCGTTTCAGCGATTGGAAATTGATAAAGTCTGACATGGCGCAGAGTGTGCCCGCACTCGCGCCATTTGTCAGCGCGACAAACGCAAAAAAGCCAGACCAAATGGCCTGGCTCTTTTTTACTCTACGCACCACAGAACGGGTTTGACTTAGGCTTTCGCGGTCTTGGCAGCCTTCTTGGCTTGCTTGGCCAAAGGCGCAAAGGCCTCGCGCATTGTGTCCGCATACAGCTCGGACAGTTCGCTGAAGCCTTTAAGATTATTCTCGAAGGCTGACTTCATATAACGCGCCTGGATCGACATCGCATCTTCGAGAGACTCCGCCTCAGAAAGCTTTTTGCCGGTTTCGACGGACAGATTCATTTGTTCTTTGAAATGCGCCATCATGGTTTGGCCTGCGTCCTGCATACCCTTCATCGAAGCCCGCGTGCTGGCGGTTGAAGCTTCCATGGCCCCGCGGGCCAGAGTTCCCATGGAGTCACTCTCTGGGAAGAAGCTTGAAAAGGCGTCGGCATTGAAGCTGCTGAACGGAAAGGCGAAAGGTGTAGAAGGAGTGGTGGACATGGTGATTTCCCAGAACTGTTACGTTACGGAATATACGCTTGATTTTCGCAATTGCAACAAAAATTTGTGCAGCGCACAAAATCAATATTGAAGTGTGATCCGATTAGAAATTCCTAACAAATAAGCCATGTGCATTTACCTCTAGATAACCTTATCAATCGATTTTAGAGTTTCCTCGGGCGTCCGGGGCAGCTTCATGTGGAGATCCCCGAATGGCGTACAAAGCCCCTGCGTTTATTCTGAAATCAACGCTCGCGGCTGCCGCGATTTTTGCCGCCGGAACAACCCCTCAAGCGAGCGCTGAAAAATACGCATCAATCGTCATCGATCTGGAGCGGGATCAAGTGCTGCACGCCCGCCATGCCGATGCGCCGCGCTATCCCGCGTCGCTGACCAAGGCGATGACCCTTTATATGCTGTTCGACGCCATGAAAGCCGGAGAGGTTCAGCTTTATGAAGAGCTGAAAGTCTCACACGCCGCAGCGAAACAGCCGCCATCTTCCTTGCGTCTGCGCGCGGGCAACACAATCACCACCAAAGACGCCATCAATGCGCTGATCACCAAGTCGGCCAATGATGTTGCCGTCGTCGTCGCCGAACGCCTCGGCGGCACGGAACAACGGTTCGCAACGCTGATGACTGCCAAAGCCCGATCCATGGGCATGGAAAGCACGACCTTCAAGAACGCGTCCGGCCTGCCGAACTCACAGCAATTATCCACGGCGCGCGATATGGCGGTCCTGGCTGAGCGTCTGCTCGAAGATCATGCCGACTATTATGGCTATTTCTCAAATAAGAAATTTAGCTGGGGGCGCGCCACTTATAAGAATCATAATCGCCTGATCGGTAAGGTTGAAGGCGTCGATGGTATCAAGACTGGCTATACGCGTGCCTCGGGCTTTAACTTGATGACCAGCGCCAAGCGCCGCGGCCGTCGCGTGGTCGCGATCATGTTTGGTGGCTCCACCGCGCGCTCCCGCGACCAACATGTCTCAGATTTAATTGAGGCTGCTTATAAAAGCTTCGAGCCGGCCGATATCACGCCGGAGCAGCAGCTGCGCTTGTCGTTCAGCAACATTCAGCCACCCGTAGATCCGAATGGGGCAGCGATGCCGGTTCTGAACGGGCGGGTGTTTAGTGCAGGCGGTGTGGTTGCCGAGGGCGACGAAGGCTCCAAATCAGACTAAACAAGTAGACTAAGAACGGGTGGACGTCTGTGTTTCGTCTTTTTGCTATTGTTTCATTTGTAGTTTTGTTGGGCTGGCAGGCGGCGATGGCTCAGGTGGATTATGACCATCTCGATGAGCGCTTGAAACGTTTGGCAGCCAAGGATGAGGTGGTTGGCCTAGCGGTCGCAGTGATCGAAAATGGCGATGTCACATTTGCCGAGGGTTATGGGGTCACGCGTCTTGGCGGCGATCCGGTGACCGCAGACACCGTCTTTCGTTGGGCTTCGCTGTCCAAAGGGGTGGCCTCGACCACGCTCGGCAAAATGGCCCAAGAGGGGCAGCTAACCTTGTCTGATACAATCTCCCAGTTCAACACGTCTTTGCGTCTGCCGCTCGGTGGTGAAAAGGTCGGGACCCTCGAAGATCTGTTATCGCACAAGATCGGAATCGTACCGAACGCCTATGACACGCGGCTCGAAGATGGGGGTAACCCCGTCGACATTCGAAAAAGCTTGGCGCGTCTGAAGCGCGTCTGCCCGGTCGGCGATTGTCACACCTATCAAAACGTTGCCTTTGATACGGTTTCAGAAGTCGTCGCTTCGGTGCGGGGGCTGTCATTCGAGGATGTTGTCGAGCTGGAATTGTTCCAACCCCTCGGTATGCAAAATGCGAGTTTTGGGCTCGACGCGTTGAAAAGCTCGCTGTCCTGGGCCGAGCCGCACCGCAAGCTGCGATCCTCGCCAAAGCCGGTTCGGCGGACAGTCAATCAATCCTATTATCGCGTGCCTGCTGCGGGCGGTGTGAATGGCTCTATTCTCGATTTGGCGCGTTTTGCACAAGCGCAAATGGGGCTCGAGCCGGACGTATTGAACGCTGACACGCTGACAGATTTGCACACACCGCGGATCTACACGCGGCGCGAGCAGTCCAGTATGAGCCGGCGCTATGGCGGTCATTTGAGAGATGCGCGATATGCGCTTGGCTGGCGGGTCTATAAGTATGGCACGCCAGGTTATCGCGTGGTCGGGCATCGCGGCGCCGTCGATGGCTACCGGTCATTGATCCTGTTCGATCCAGAGCGCGATTCCGGTGTCGTGGCGCTTTGGAACTCAAATGCCCGCACGCCGGTCGGGGTGCAGTTTGAGGTCATGGACATGATATATGGCCTGGAGCCGAAAGATTGGATGCAACTCGACACCAATCGCGGTTAGGGTTGTCTTTTCGCCTTGCTTGTCTTTTCCCGCGCCCAGTGATACCCGCCCAACATGCGTATGAAGGTCAACTTCCTCCAACAACACTGCCGCACAAAAGCTGTGGCAATGGAGAGCGCATGCTTTGAGGACCGGATCTAGAATCAAATCGGTCCGTCGCTCCACCAACCTCGCCACAATCGGCGGGGTTTTCTTTTGATCGTCCGCCGAGGCTTATCAAAGGAAATCAAAGATGACGTATTCAACGGATCACGAGATCGAAGCGCTGACCAATGCGTTTCTTGCCCGGACTCTGCCCAAGTCGGCATGGACGCATGCGGCGCACTTCGCGGCGGCGCTCTGTTTGCTTAAGCGCCCAGGTGTGGACCCGTTTCGTGAGATGCCGGGCTTCATTCGCGCCTATAATGAGACGACAGGCGTCGCAAACACCGAGACAGAAGGCTATCATGAGACGATTACGCTTGCTTGTTTGCGCGCCGCTAAATGGTTTCTTGATCAGCGCACCATGGACACGCCTTTGACCGATGTCTTGGCCGCGATCATGGCGAGCCCGCTTGGGCGGTCTGACTGGCTCTCGACCTATTGGTCGCGCGCGGTTCTGTTTTCGCCCAGGGCGCGTCGTCTTTGGGTGGAACCAGATCTTCGTCCATTGCCATATTGATCGCACGACATCTCCGGATGGCTGTCTGTCTGATCTTCAGGCGGTCGCCAGCCGGAGGCACGTGCGAAGCTCGGACCTGGCTCGCAAGTTTGAGACACGGCGTTAATCGATGAATCCCGCGAAGCGATTTAGCGCTGGGATTATGGCGTTCAGCTGTGACGAGAGGCTGGACAGCAGACTCTTCAATACAAGCATGCATTAGCTTAGCTTGTAGTATTAAGTATTTATAATTCATCTAAAATTGGATTAGAGAACCCATTTTTTGTAGGATGGGAAATATCCAAAAAAAAATTGCGCCTTGGCCGACTGCGTTAAACGACCAAGGCGCACCTTTTGATTGCGTGAGTACTAGGGGACGTTAGTAAATGCAACCAGAAGGAAGTTAAGAGCTATTCACATGTACAATAAAGTATGAACTAGACTGTACGAGTATTGTTTAGCCTATGATTTCCGGTATATCATTACCCTAGCGTCTCAATTTTTGAGATTTGCGATTTTTTTTAGACTTATTTTCTCGAGCCGATACATCGATTGTTCAAAGATTGAGACGTAACGAGAATTTAAGATGCTGCGAACCACCGTATGTAAAGAGGCATGCAGACAGTACTAAAACCGATCTCTCGCACACTGGACTTCGAGCCTGGATGGGACCTCGATCCGGTACCTTTAAACACTTGGGCGGCTGTTTGGTCTCCGGCACTCGACTTTAAAGTGCTTCATCCTCGGGACGAGGACGGCATGAACTATATCGAAACGGTGGCCCTCGGCGATCTGGCAGGGGCGCGATTTGCGTCGGGCTATGAGCTTTTCCAACACGCACGTCGCAAAACGACAGCTGGTGCTGGACTGATTGCGGTCCAAAGAATTGTCTCTGGCTATACGGCGATGGAGTTTGAGCTCAAAACCTTCGTCCATCGGCCAAGCTATATCACGATCACGGATCACCTGAATGAGTATCGCGGCAGTCACCATATGGCGATTGGTGAGGTGGTTTATATTCCGCGCTACCTGCTCGGATTGCCCGAACAATCGCCAATTGGGCCGATCATGATCCCAACCGATTCGGTGCATGGGGATTTGCTGGCGAAAGAGTTGCAGCGATTCTTCGAACAGGTCGCAGGAGCAGAGATTGGTGCGGGCTTTGACGCTGACACATTCCTGCACACGACGAGTTCTGTGATCGGGTTCCATCGTCATCCGACCTCTGAACGCGCGGGCTGGTGGCGGGCACGCAACGATTTGATCCGGAAATACATCGAGTCCCATCTGGGCGATCAGACCCTGTTGCCGGCGCAGATCTGCAATCTGTTTAACCTCTCCCGGGCCACGCTGTATCGCATGTTCGAGACCGATGGCGGCGTCCGGCGATTCATTCAGGATCGGCGCTTGCATTCCGCTGTCTGGGACTTGGCGGAGGGCGGGATTCGGCGCGGGAGACTGACTCAAGTTTCCGAAAAATGGGGGTTTTCCTCAAATGCCAATTTCAATCGCGCGGTCAAAGTTGCATTCGGCATGCCGCCTGGATCTTTGTTGCATCCTTCGTCCTTTATCGCGCCCGCGCGGCTTGATGATGCACAGGAATATTTCGCGCTTTTGGATTGGCTCCTGACTCTCAATCGGCGGGACCCGAGCCGCGCCAGCATGTTCTAACTGAGCCTCTGTACGGTCAGAGATGACGGCCATAATCCGTCTGGAGCTATGCTGGCATTTGCCGGTCTGGCGACCGTCTCGCGCGGCATTGTAAGCCAGGACAGGGTAAATAATTTCGAAAGCGGAACGATACGCTGAGACTATAAACTGGGCACACCAGGATAATGACTACAGCACATTGATCGGACCAGAACGGTTCTAATGAGGGGCTCGGGGATGCGGGCCATTTATTCAAAAGGACCGGTCACGCATGCCCAAACTGCGTTTGGAGCATATTCATGTGCCGCACTTCACTGCGTTTGTCCGCGCTTTGCCTGTCACTCGGGGCAAGCGCGTTTTTTCCGGCTCTGGCCGACCCCTGCTTGGATGGAGCCGTCCCAATCGATGAAAGCGAAACCGATTCTGAGGCCATCGAACCAAATAGGTCCGATTGCCCGGGTTTCGCCGCATCGGCGACAAGTACCGACCTCCAGCCATCAGGACTCATTCACATCGCCATCAACAGCGTGGACACGCCCGCCAGCGCGACCGGAGAGCATGCGGTTGCAATTGGGGCGGGCACCCAGTCGCATGCCCGATACGCTGTGGCGCTCGGTCCCTTCGCCAGAGCCAATTCATACCAATCGGTTGCGATCGGAAAGCACGCTCTCGTTTCTGCGAACGGCCATTCCGGCATCGCGATTGGGTCTAACTCGTTTGTTCACGGTGACAGCTATCACAGCGAAGCCATTGGCAGTTCATCGCAAGTGATCGGGGCCCATTCCAGCGCACTTGGGTCCGCGACATTGGTCACTGAAACATACGCGGTTGCGATTGGCGCGTATTCAATCGCGGACCAGGCCTTCACCGTCTCGTTCGGCCGCGGTGATGATCCATTGACAATTCCTGACGAAACCATGCGAAGGCGGCTGGTCAATCTCGCCGACGGCATCGACCCGTCTGACGCGGCGACCATCGGGCAACTCTCCGCGGTGCAATCGGATGCCGATGCAAATGCGTTCGCAATCGCGCAGAATTCGACCAGCCTTTCTCTGCAATCGAATGATATTGACGCGCTCGAACGCGCAGTCATGGCGCAGACCGATTATGTCGTGGTGAACAGTGCAGGCCCGGCGGCGAGCGCCCCTGGGCCGCGCGCGATCGCGATCGGCGAAGGCGCCCGCGCGACCAAAAATAACGCGATTGCGTTTGGATCGGGCGCGCTCTCCCAATTCGACAATGCCATTGCCCTTGGCATGGGCGCGCAGACGTCACGCAGCAATCAAATTATGTTTGGAACCCCGATGATGACCTATGCCATGCCGGGCCTGGTATCGCCTGCATCGCGCAACACGCAGTCCGGACCAACGCAGCTGGTCACAGTCGATGCGTCTGGCCATCTGGCAGGTGATAATGGTGCAACCGTCACAAATCTCCAAACCGGAATATCGCAAAACCGGACGCAGCTTCAGTCGCTCCAGACGGCATCTGACGGTCATGCGGCGAATATCGCTGCCCTGCAATCCGGGCAGGCGGACAATGCTGCAGGCATTCAAGCCAACACGACCCGAAGCTTTCAGAACCATGGCGCCATTGCGACCCTGCGTACGGATGTGCTGGTCGCGGATCAGCGATCGACGCAGAACGCTGTGGCGATCGAACAAGCGCATACCACGCTGGACGAACATGCAGGCCAGATCCGCACGAATCTGCAGCGGGCCAGCGACAATGCTACAGAGATCGACCTGCTCAAAGCCGGTGTGGCCGGCGACGCGACTCGGTTCAACGCGATGGAAGATACTGTGGGGGCGCATGAAGCGTGGATGAAATCGGCGGAATCCGTGATGCTAAAGAGTGAGGAATCAATAGCCGCAAATGGCGAACGCATCGCCGACAATCGCCGCGAGATCACGACAATCGCAAACGGGGTCAGCGCCAATCAAGTGCGAATTGCCCGCTCCGAATCGCAAATCTCGTCCAATCAGAATGCGATTTCCGATCTGTATGCGGGGGTTGAGCGGATTGATCTCACACTCGATGCTGTCACGCACAGTCTGGCGCGCTCGCAAAAGCAGATTCGGCAAAACACGGACGGTATCGCCATCGCCAATGCCTTGGCCGGGACCACTTGGTTGCAATCAAATGAGCGCGCCGCGTTTTCGTTGAATGCCGGATATTTTGATGGCAGCAGCGCGGTCGCCCTTGCCGGCGCAGCGCGCTTACATCGCCAGTGGTCAGCGAATTTCGCGCTCGGCACCACGCCGAGCCATGGCGATATCGGCGCTCGCGCGGGGCTTCGGTTTGGCTGGTAGAGAGAGGCTAGAACGCGATTTCGGTGCCGGCGAGCTCGGGGATTTGCAGCAAGATTACCAAATCTCTGAGCTCCTGGCGGGCAGCAACGTGACTCATTGTGAAAGAGACGTTCGAACCGCTTTCAGTGAGATCGAGCAGGGTCAGGCCGGCTGGGAACAGTTCGCGATATATCACGCGCTCTGATAGGCCAGGGGCGAGTCGGAAGCCGATCCGCTTGGACAGATTTGAGAGCGCCTCGCCGACCTTTTGCTTGTTTCGGGCTTCCAGCGGCGAGACGCGGTTGCGCATCACGATCCAGTCGATCGGTTGCCGCGAATTACGCGCTTTGGTCTTGCGGCACTGCCAGACCATTTCCGAATAGAAGCTTGGGCGCAACACTTCCAAAGTCTGCGGATTGACGTCGCCGAGCAGATCGAAATCAACAAAGGAATCGTTGAGGGGCGTGATCAGTGTATCTGCACTCATATGTGCAATGCGCGACAGGTAAGTGTCGCCCCCAGGTGCATCCACGATGACGATCTCACACACCGCTTTCAAGCGCTCAAGCGAGGTATGGAATCGTTCGGTTTCTTCTTTCTCGGCTATATCCAAATCACGTTCGGTGCTGGCGTCGACGCGGATGATTTCCGGCATTGGCAATTGCGCGCCGGTCGATTGCATCCAGCGCATGCGGTTCTCGAGATAACGGGTCAGCGTGCGTTGGCGCACATCCAGATCGATGACGCCAACTTTGCAGCCCATGCGCATCAGGGCGATGGCGAGATGGATCGACACGGTCGATTTGCCGGCGCCGCCTTTTTCATTACCAACAACGACAACCCGGCACTGTTTCTGTGCCGGGGTCGAAAGTGTAAGCGTGTCCGCTGTATCGCGGATATGTCCGTATCCGTCGGCCATGGCCGTGGGCTCTCTCCGTTAACTCATCACGCTGCGTGTTGCTGGGCCGTCGCTTCGTCTTCAAAGCTCGGCGCATCATCGAACAAGAAGACGCCTTCGCCGCCGCAAATCTCTTCCTGGGCGGGGATGACCGGAACTTCGACCTCACCTTCGAACAGCGCATCGTCATGGTGAGTGATGGCGCAGGGCGCCAAAGTGGTGGCTTCGATCGGGAAGGGTGTTTCACCATGCACGAGCGCAAGAGTCTCACGCAATTCCGAAAAGCTGTCGGCGATGATATCCATTTCCGACGAGAGCTCGGCGCGGACGGCTTTCAATTCTTCTTCGGTTGCAAACAACCAGCGGTCATCCGACGCATCCAATTGGTCTGGCACCGGTTCCCGGCTGACTTTCGGCGTGGCGAGCCGGGTCTGCCTTGTGTAGAGGGTGGCACAGGCTGCGCTAAACAGCGCGCGGAGGCGGGGAAGGATGCGCTTTCTCATGTGTTAAAAAATCGCCGGAAAAGGTTAACGGGGCGTTTACGAATTCGGCTGAGGAGCGATTGTAATGATTAAATCTTCGATACGTGTTCGCACGCTGTTCGAACTTCGCGCACTTTTAGGCGAGCATCGCCGGGCGGGGCGCTCAATCGGCTTCATCCCAACGATGGGGGCGCTGCATGATGGGCATCTCTCGCTGGTCGAAATCGCCCGCCAAAAATCGGACATCACCGTGGTCAGCATTTTCGTCAATCCGACGCAGTTTGCGCCAGGCGAGGATCTCGACACCTATCCGCGCACCGAAGACGCCGATATCGCCAAACTCGAGCAAGTCGGCACCGATATTGTCTATTTGCCGGATGTGGCCGAGATGTACCCGGACGGGTCGAAGACCAATGTCGGGGTCGAAGGCATGTCGGACCTGCTTGATGGCATCTATCGACCGCACTTCTTTTACGGCGTAGCAACCGTCGTCGCGCGGCTTTTCATTCATGTTCAGCCAGATTTGGCGGTGTTTGGAGAGAAAGACTATCAGCAACTCCAGATCATTCGCCGCATGGTCCGCGATCTCGGCTTTCCGATAGACGTTCTAGGCGGCGAAACGGTGCGTGATGCCGATGGTTTGGCGCAATCCTCCCGCAACACCTATCTGACACCGGACGGGCGCCAGCGGGCGAATATCATGAGTTCGGTTCTCCACCGCGCGCGCTCCCGGATCGCAATTGGCGTTCCTGTCGAGGTGGCTTTGAAAGAAGCCCGTGCGCGAATCGAAGCGGCCGGTTTTGATAAGCTCGACTATGTCAGTGCGGTTGATCCTGCGACCCTTGAAGACTTACCCGATGGGCCCATTGCCAGAGGGCAAACGGGGCGCATTCTCGGGGCGGCCTGGATGGGTAAAACCCGCCTGATCGACAATATGGGGTTCACGCGATCCTGATCACGTCTCTTTGACTTCGCGACGGAAGGCCTTGCCGTACGCGGCAGTCTGAAGCAAGGCTCGGTCGGCAAGAAGGAGACGATCATGATCCATCGGTTTAGCGCGCGTGACGCGAGCAGAAACAGCATTATCGTAGTGGCGCTCGCAACCGTCTTATCCGCGTGCGCGTCGGTTGCCCCGGAAACGGAACCGGTGGTCGTAGAAACGCCGCCCATCGACGTCGCGGTCGAGACTGTCGCCGCGGCACCAGAACCTGCCTTTTCCACCGAAGGCATCGCCGCTCTGGAACAGGCCATGGCCGCCTATGTCGCCGACGGACGTCTCTATGGCATCCACACGCGCCTTGCGCACAAAGGCGAAGTGATCAGCGACTTCTATACAGGCGTACGCGGGCTCGAAAGCCAGACCCCGCTCGAAGAAGATACAATTTATCGGATCTATTCGATGACCAAGCCGGTGACTGGCGTGGCCATGATGATGCTGTATGAAGAAGGCCTGTTCGAACTTGATGATCCGGTGACCAAGTTCGTGCCCGAGTTTGAGGATCTGAAAGTCCTGGCTGGCGTCAATGAAGACGGCTCGGCGATCCTGGTCGATCTCGAGCGGGCACCCACCATGCGCGAGCTGATGTCGCATACCTCCGGTTTTGCTTATGGTCTGGGTGGAACTGACCCAGCCAATAGCGCGTTTCGCGATTTGAAAGTCCTGGAATCTCCCGACCTCCAGACCATGATCGACCGGACCGCGACGATCCCATTAATGTTCCAGCCCGGTGAACACTGGTTTTACAGCGTCGGCATGGATATTCAGGGCCACATTATCGAGAAACTGTCCGGCCAGAGCTTTGGCGATTTCCTCGAAACGCGCTTGTTTACGCCACTCGGGATGACAGATACCGGCTTCTACGTGCCTGAAGACGATTATGATCGCTTTAGTGAAGTTTATGGCTTCGACCCGGACACCGGAGCGATGGTGCCGATTCCGTTTCCTGGCGTGATGTTCAAAAAAGAGACTATCAATTTTGAGTCCGGCGGCGGCGGCCTCGTCTCGACCATGGATGATTATGCCCGCTTCGCGCAAATGCTGGTCAATCAAGGCGAGCTTGACGGCGTTCGCATCCTGAAGCCGGAAACGCTAGGCCTGATCACCACCGATGTGCTGCCCGAAGGGGCCGTCTTGTCGGAAGCCGGGATGAATATGGGAGAGCTCTATCCGGGCTTTGGCATGGGATTGACGGTCGGCACGGTAGAAGTTCCGGAAGACGTTCCGAGCCAGATTCCAGCTGGGTCGTTCTTTTGGAGCGGCGCCGCGAGCACCTGGTTCTGGATCGACCCTGTCAACGAGCTCTATTTCATCGGCATGGTTCAAGTGTTCGACAATAATAATCCAAATGGCCCGCTCGAGCTGAGAGAGACCTCCAGCACTGCCGTCTATAATGCGTTGAGCGCAGATTAGGCCTTATTCGGCACCGTCCCCGTCTTCCATCCAGGCTTCGACGGTGCCTTTCAGGGTCAGGGTTAAAGGGTTGCCTTTGCGGTCGACCGCTTTGCCCGCAGCGACTTTGATCCAGCCTTCGGAAATACAATACTCTTCGACATTGGTTTTGACATCGCCATTGAAGCGAATGCCAACGCCGCGCAGCAGCAGTTCGTGATTGTAATAAGGGCTGTTCGGGTTCACCGAGAGGCGGTCAGGCATTTGTTCAGTCATGGCCGCGCTTTAAGCCGAACTCGCGCGACTATTCAAGCAAGTCTTGAAGCTTGGGCGGCGCGGCGTGGCGCCATGACATTTTTAAAGCCGAGAGCGCGGTCACTTCATCCACGCCCGCTAGCGTGATCGTGGTCGCACCCTTCTCGCCCCATTTGTTCGGGACTTTGGAAAAGATGTGCGGTTCCGCGCTGATCAGCATGTCCTGTTCCTCGACCGTCAAAAACACATTCGCGGTCGCATCTGTTTCAAGCAGGGTCGCAATCGTCTTGCCGCGCGGGGCGTCAAGGCGGAAGCTGGCGCGCTCGAAATGCGGTTTTTCAATTGCCTTGGGGAGGGACAAAGCGAGGCTACGAAACTCATCGACTGTCATTGGGGTCACTCCGGCAACTGCGTGCCCACAGCATAGACGAAACTGCCGCCTTTGATGAGGGGGATGATCCGTTCGGCGACGGAGCGCTCCAGCGCCGGGCACCCCCAAGAGCGTCCCTGAAGGCTGCGCGCGGGCGAAACGTAATCGGCCCCATGAATGACGATCAGGCGCTTTTCGGCCAGATCATTTTGCGGGCTGAGACCTTTCAGTTTCAGCGAGAGGCCATGCATTCCATAATACGTCTCACCGGTCACAAACGCGCCGAGCGAGGTCATTTTGGAGCCCTCAATATTGGAGAAGCGCTCCGCCATGCCATCATGATCGGCGTCAGAGCCTTTGCCATGGGCGACCAGAAAGGCCTCAGCCGTCATGTCGCCGGTATCGACGAGAAAGTAACGCGGTGTAACCGAAGGGGCGCGATAATCGATGATCGAGACATAGCGGTCATTCTTGATTTTGCTGGCGGCGTCTAATTTCGCCGCTAGGGCCTCATTCAACAAGGCTTCGCCGACCAGATCGACCGCGCTTTGGGCGTGACTGGTCGCGGCCATGAACACAGCAATCACCGCAAAACAAAAGGCCCGAAACGCAGAAAGCATGCCTCGATATGGGCATGCTTTCCGGCAGAATTATGATTTGTCGTACGTCTAGAAAACGCGCGGACGCTCAGCTTTTTCAACGTGCAGGCCGCATTCGCTTTTCGATTGGCCAGCCCAGCGACCTGAGCGAATATCGTTCGGGTCTTCAGCCGGCTTGGTGCACGGCCAGCAGCCAATCGATGGATAGCCTTGGCCGACCAAGGGGTGACGCGGCAGTTCGCGACGTTTGAAATAGGCTTGAACGTCTTCCTGGGTCCAGCCAGCCAGCGGGTTCACTTTGAACCGGCCATTGGCATATTCGAAGACGGGCAATGACATGCGGGCTCCGCCATGGAAGCGCTTGCGACCCGTGATCCAGGCGTCGAAGCCTTCAAGCGCCGGTTCCAGCGGGCGCACCTTGCGCAAGGCGCAGCAGGCATCCGGATTGGTTTTCCAAAGCGTGTTCTTTGGATCTTCGATCAGGCGCTCACTCTCATCAGGGGCAATCTCGCGCACATTGGTCAGACCAAGGCGCTCAATCAGCTCATCCTTATAATCCAATGTTTGCGGGAAATGCATGCCGGTTTCGAGGAACACGATTGGCAGATCTGGATCGACATCCGCGATCAGCGCCAGCATGACCGCACTCTCGGCACCAAAGCTCGACACATAAGTCAGCTCACCCAACCACTCGCGCAGGATCGAGGCCCGCAGAATAGTCTGGGCTGAGGCGTGACGAAGTTCATCGTTCAAGCGCTTCAAGCGCTGATCGACATCTTCTTCGATCCGCAATTTGATGTCCGAATAGGGCATGCGCCTCAGGCCTTTGTGTGGCGCCTCGAAAAGACCGAACTGTGGCCATCCGCGGCGGGTTGATAGAACGCCGAATATTCTTTCAGCGCTTGCACCACATTAGCTAGGTCGGCCCTGGCGGTCTGATAAGCATCAAACCCTGAACGGTTCATATAGAGAATCTGATCTCTCAGGACGTGGCCGACGGCCCGCAGCTCGCCAGTATAGCCGAGACGCCGGCGCAAAAGCTGCGCCTGGCTGTATCCACGACCATCTGTATATTTCGGAAAATCTATTTCTATCAAAGAGATACGATCGAGATAGGGCTGCAAAGTATGCGGGTCATCTGCCGGCGACAGCCGCACGCCGATCTGCTGATTTCGGCTCAATAATGTGTCGGCATAATCTGTTAGCTGAGCTAAAGGGACGGTTATACATCCTGAAGATGGCAAATTGCTCACATCTTCCGAAAAGGTCCAGGTATCCTCAACTTCAACGCCATTTTTAATCAGCGGCATAGATCGCCTCCTGGAACGGTTCGACGCCAAGGCGCTCGACCGCGTCGATGAATTTCTCGTCGGCGCTGATGCGCAAATCACGATAGGTGTCGACAATGGTTTTGACCGCGCCGGGCACTTCTTCATGGCGCAGGGCCTTGCCGATAATCTGACCGACGGCGGCTTTCTCGTCAGCGCGGCCGCCAAGCGAGATCTGGTAATATTCCTCACCTTTCCGGTCGACGCCGAGAATGCCGATATGGCCGACATGGTGGTGGCCGCAGGCATTGATGCAGCCGGAAATGTTCACGTGCAGCTTGCCGATATCCTGCTCATAGGCCGGGTCGGCAAAGACTTTCTGGATTTCTTGCCCGACCGGGATGGAGCGGGCATTGGCAAGGTTGCAGTAATCCAGGCCTGGGCAAACGATCATATCGGTGATCAGGCTCTCATTCGCCGTGGCAAGGCCTGCTGCATCAAGCTCGCGGTAGACATCGTACAGGTCATCCAGCGCGACGTGCGGAAGCACAACATTCTGAGCATGGGTGACGCGAATATCGTCAAAGCCATAGGTTTCCGCGAGATGAGCCATTACCGCCATCTGGCCGTCTGTGGCATCCCCGGCGAGCCCGGCAATCGGCTTCAGGCTGATCGTCACGGAGGTATAGCCCGCCACTTTGTGAGGATGCAGGTTGACCTTGGCCCAATTGGCGAAGGCCGGATCAGCCGCTTTGGCGCGCTCAAACGCGTCGCTGGTTTCGGGCTTCTCGGCAAATTCGGGCGGCGCAAAATAGGCATTGATCCGATCAATTTCGGCCTGCGGCAGGGCAATTTTCTCGCTTTCCTGCTGGGCCGCATACTCTTCTTCCACCAGGCGGGTGAATTCTTCCGCTCCGGTCTCTGAAACGAGGATTTTGATCCGCGCTTTGTATTTGTTATCGCGGCGCCCGAAGCGGTTATAGACCCGCATGATCGCCTCTAGGTAATCGAGGATTTCGGTTTCGGGCACGAACTCATTGACCATGGCCGCGATGATCGGGGTCCGGCCCTGACCACCGCCAACATGCACTTCAAAGCCAACCACGCCGTCGCGCTCGCGCATGTGCAGGCCGATATCGTGGACGCGAATGGCGGCGCGGTCATGCTCAGCCGCGGTCACAGCAATCTTGAACTTGCGTGGCAGGAAGGCGAATTCTGGGTGGAACGTGCTCCACTGGCGAATGATCTCACACCAGGGGCGTGGATCCATGATCTCGTCCTTGGTGGCGCCAGCAAAATGGTCAGAGGTGACATTGCGGATGCAGTTTCCAGATGTCTGAATGGCGTGCATTTCAACCTCAGCCAATTCCTCAAGCACATCCGGGATGTCT
Organism: Hyphomonadaceae bacterium; assembly: GCA_024743315.1. Taxonomy (GTDB): domain Bacteria; phylum Pseudomonadota; class Alphaproteobacteria; order Caulobacterales; family Hyphomonadaceae; genus Henriciella. Next base: position 313,139 of record JANSWU010000006.1, on the reverse strand, counting down.
TTTAGGGCCACCCAATTATACTGAATGTTCTGGCGCGTCGTCATGTGGCCATAACCGCGATCATAATCGCGTGCGATCTTGGCCAGCTTACGCATCCGCGCCGCATTTAATTGGCCGTAGGGGATGGCGACGCGCAGCATATAAGCGTGCAGCTGGAGATAGACACCGTTCTGTAAGCGCAGGGGCTTAAACTCATCTTCCAGGATTTCGCCGGAGAGGCGACGCTCGACCTGTCCCCGGAACTGATCGACGCGCTCTTTGACGATCTGCGCGTCAAATTCATCATAACGATACATGTCTATTTCCCGTTCATCCCCGCGAAGGCGGGGATCTGTTCGTAGCGGCTATTGATTTTCGGCATGAGATCCCCGCCTTCGCGGGGATGAGCGAAGTTTCGGGTCACAGGGTCACTCCCTGCTTCGGCATAGCATGGCCGATGGACAGCGCGCCTTCGACGCGGCTCACCCAGCGCTCTACATTCGGAAATTCTGCGAGATCGAACCCACCTTCATGGGCGACGCGGGTATAGGCGACCAAGGCGATATCCGCGCAGGTGAGGCTTTCGCCAACCAGCCAGTCGGTCCAGGTCAGCTGCATTTCCATGACGCCAAGCGCGCGGCGACCTTTGACCATAAGTTGAGGATCAATCTCCTCTTCTGGCAGCTTTAAATAATGCTTCTTGAACCGCCGCACCGCAATTGAGGTCTCGTGGGAATACTGTTCCCAGAACAGCCATGAATTCATCTGCGCGCGGTGGAACGAATGCTCCGGGATCAGGTCCGACCCTTCGGCCAGATAGAGCATGATCGCATTCGATTGTGGCAATACGCGACCATCGGGCCAACGCGCGATCGGCACTTGCCCGACCGGGTTCAGCGCCAGGAATTCTTCGGTCTGCGTGCCGCCATCGAGAATGTCGACCTCGACCCAATCATGATCGATATCGAGATAGTCGGCGGTCCAACGCGGTTTTTGGCAATTGCCGGAAATGCTGTCGCCATAAAGCGTCAGCTTGGAGATCTCACGATCGCTCATGAGCACTCTCCGCCGTTTTCCCGGCGGAAGCCGGGATCTATGGCGGTTGAGGCAGACATAGACATCTGACCCAGCCGCCATGGACCCTGGCTTGCGCCAGGGATGCGGGTGCGTAAGGACCACCATTCGCACATCATCTGATAATCACTCCATAAGGGACGGTCGGTCCATTGGCGCGGATGCTCTCGCGCAATGACTCGCGGCCCGCGACTTTGCCATCCACCGTCACTTCCATGAAATAAGGGTCAGTGATGGCCCCTTCCTGGGTTTTGGCTTTTTCGAGCGCCGCGTCTGCCGCCTCGCCGGTGAAAACACCAAGTTCGCTGGCGTCTTCGGTCCAGGTCTCGTCGGCGCGCAGCCAGACCACATTCCCGGTTGCGGTGTTCCAGGCGGTGACGGTCTTCGGAGTTTCCGGTTTCAGTTTCGGGCGAACAGATGTCATGCCGCGACCTCCGATGAAAGCTCGGCCAGGGCTTCGGCCGGGATGGCGCTGACCTCACCAATCACCAGCAGCGCCGGCCCTTTAATACCAGCGCGCGTGATCAGTTGTGGCAACTCTGCGAGTGTGCCGAAGACTTTGATTTCATTGGCGCGGGTACCGTTCTCGATGACGGCGACGGGGGTGCTGGTTGCGCGCCCCGCATGGATAAGTTTTTCTGCAATCACGGGGGCTGTCCCGACGCCCATAAACACGACCACGGTCTGTGCCGGTTTTGCAAGCGCGGGCCAATCGAGATCTGGCACCTCGCCGGATTTGGCATGCCCAGTGACGAAGGTTAGGGTTTGGGCGTGGTCGCGGTGCGTGAGCGGCAGTCCGGCTGAGGCGGCGCAGCCAAGCGCCGATGAAATGCCCGGTACCACACTGGCTTCAATCCCGGCCTCGCGGAGAGCCTCGACTTCTTCGCCGCCGCGTCCAAAGATGAACGGATCGCCGCCTTTGAGGCGCACCACGCGCTGGCCTTCCTTGGCAGCTTTAATCATCAGATCATGAATTTCATTTTGCGGGACGCTGTGATTGGCTTTTGCTTTGCCGACCGAGACCCGGGTGGCGTCGCGACGTACCAGATCCATGATCTCTTCGCTAACCAGGCGGTCATGGAAGACAATGTCGGCATTCTGGATCAGGCGGAACGCTTTCAAAGTCAGGAGTTCCGGATCGCCCGGACCCGCGCCGACAATATGGACTGTACCGACTCGATTGGACGGAGACGCCACGTCTTGCAACAGCGCCTCCATGGCGGCGAGCGCGTCGTCGAATTTTCCGTTCATGGCGAGGTCCGCCGGGGCGCCATTCAAGGCAGCTTCCCAGAACTGGCGGCGTTTGGTGCCATCATCGAGGACTTGATAGACGCGGGGGCGGAAGTCGCGGGCAAGCTCTGAGAGCGGCCCCATATTTTGCGGCATCAGCGCTTCCAGGCTGGTGCGAACGCGCTTGGCGAGCACCGGTGCCGCCCCGCCAGACCCGACTGCGGCGACGATCTCGCCGCGCTCGAGAATGCTCGGGACGGTGAAATCGCATTCTTCCGGCTGGTCGACGACATTGATCGGCACGCCATATTCACGAGCCCAGACAATCGATTGCTCGCAATTCTCTTTCGTGCGGCAAGCGACAATCGCAAATTTCGAACGGTCGAGCGCCTGGCCGGCCATGTCCCTGGGCGCGATGGTGATGCGGCCAGCGAACTCTTGCGCAAAGCCAGGTTCGATTTCGGTATCAATGATGACTGTGATGTGGGCCGTGGTCTTGGCCAGGAGGCGCACTTTGCGCCGGGCTTCTTCGCCGCCGCCAAAGACCGTGATGTGAGCATCATCAGTATAGAAAAACGCAGGGAAGAGGCGCATGAGGGGTCAGTTCCGTTCGAAGCAGAGTTGTCGGAGAAATGAGTTGACGAGGCCGTTTCAGCAACCGAAAGAGCCTTATCCTATTGTTTAGAGAAACTACAATCAAAATCTGGTTATAGACCTGACCTATGTCTGACACGAATGATCGCCTCCCACCGCTCAACGCTTTACGCGCCTTTGAAGCTGCCGCGCGCCGCCTGTCATTCACCAAGGCGGCAGACGAACTCAACGTCACGCCTGGCGCGATCTCGCAGCATATTCGCCAACTGGAGGAGTATGCCGGGACGCCTCTGTTCAAGCGCACTGGGCGAAGCGTCCTGCTCACCGATGCAGCGCAAGCAGCCTTGCCCTTGGTGCGCGAGGCGTTTGACCAGATCGCCGAAGCCGGCCGCATCATGCAGGCCCCGGCGAGAAAAGGTCGTGTGATGGTCAGCTCTGCTCCAAGCTTCGCCGCAAAGTGGCTCGCGCCGCGGCTTGACCGCTTTCATGATGCCCATCCGGGGGTCGAGGCCTGGGTCAGCGCCGATAGCGGGCTAACCGATTTTACCACTGCAGACGCCGATTTCGCCATTCGTTATGGCGCCGGCGACTATGATGGCTTGAAAGCCGAGAAACTGCTGGACGAAACCGTGCTACCGGTGTGCTCGCCGCAGCTTCTGGAAGGCGCCGAGGCGATCCGCAAACCGGCCGACTTGGCCAAGCATACGCTCATTCATGATGTCAGTGCAGAAGTTGACCCGTCTTGCCCGGATTGGACCAGCTGGCTGAAAGCGCGCGGCGCTGGCGCCGACGTCGACGGCACACGCGGACCGCGCTTCAATCAATCCGCTTTGGCGATTGAAGCTGCCGCGACGGGGCGCGGAGTCGTACTGGCCAAGCGTGCGATCGCGGCCGCGGACATTGCGGCGGGTCGCTTGGTCGCGCCGTTTGCGGATGGATCGATCAGTGTCGATTACGGCTATTGGCTGGTCTGGCCGAAAGGGCGTCACCTGAGTGAAGACGTCCGATCTTTCATCAAATGGGTCAAAGCCGAAGCAGCAGCGAGCGAAGTGGCCGGGGTCTAAACGACGAATAGCTCGTCATGAGACGCCACGACCATATGCGCGCCAGCCTGCATTAGACGCTCAGCCAGGCCCGCGTCGGCATGACCTCCGCCAGTAAAGCCGACCGTGAACATGTTTGCGGCACGCCCAGCACGCACCCCGTTCATGCTGTCTTCAATCACCATGCAGCGGTCAGGCGCAATGCCGAGTTTGCTCGCCGCATGCAGGAATAAGTCTGGCGCAGGTTTCCCATTCGGGACCATTTGAGATGAATAGATGTGTGGATCGAAAAGCTCCCGCAATCCAGTGATTTCGAGCTTTCTTCGCAGACGATCAGCTGTCGCTGAGGAGGCCACCGCTGCGGGGAGTCCAGCGCGGGCGACGAGATTCGCCGCCCCGGGCAAAGCTTTCAATTCTGCCTCGATGCGAGGCCAGACGCGCTTTTTGAGATCGTCGCGAAAACTATCGGGGAACGGACGGCCGAAAACGTGTTCGTGATCGTCTGACAGTTCGGCTTCGAAATCCTTTGGTGAAAGCCCGACGAAGCGAGACATGTAATCTTCATACGAATAATTAAGGCCGATTTCGCCCAATAGTTCGCGCTCGACCTCGACATGGATGATTTCAGAATCGACCAAGACACCATCATTGTCGAATATGATCGCGTCGACGTCCGGCGGGCTCATCGCTCTTCCGGTTTCAAGTGTTTGATGCGGGCCACATGCGCCGCGATGTCTTCGCGTGAATAGGGCGAGTTGATCCGTTTGGTGCTGGCCGGCTGGTTCTCAAGGCCGAGCGTTTTGCCCTTGCGCCAGTTCCGTTTGGGCCGGATCGGGCGCGGACAAAAGCCGCCACCACAAGTCGGGCAGACATTCTCAAGCGGCCCGTTCACGCAATCGACGCAATAGGTGCATTCATACGAACAAATCATCGCGTCTTTGGCGTCGGGCGGTAAATCGCGATCGCAAAGCTCGCAATTCGGGCGAAGATCCAGCATGCTCATCTCCTCATGGCCAGCTGTGCTGCGCCGGAGAATCGCTTAAATCGGCGAAATGTCCAAACTCTATTTTACGTTCAGCGCGATGAATGCCGGTAAGTCTGCGATCCTGTTGCAGGCGGCCTACAATTACCGGGAGCGCGGTATGGAAGTCATGCTTTGGACCTCCGGTCATTATGGGGTCGATGCTGATGCCGTGATGGGGCGGATCGAGTCTCGCATCGGTCTGGAAGCCGAGGCGCATCTTTATCGTGCTGAGACGGATTTGTTTGATGCGATCACGATGCAGCATGGGGCGACTCCGCTGAGCGCGATTTTTTTTGATGAGGCGCAATTCCTGACCAAGGAACAGGTCTGGCAATTGGCGCGGGTTGGCGATCAGTTGAAGCTGCCCGTCTTGTGTTATGGTTTGCGCACGGATTTTCAGGGGGAATTGTTTGAAGGTTCGGCCGCGCTGCTCGCGATCGCGGACGACCTGCGCGAGGCTCGGACAATTTGCCATTGCGGGAAAAAAGCGACGATGACTGCGCGCATGGATGAACAGGGACAGGCGCTGAAATCAGGTGCGCAGGTGAGTGTCGGAAAAGAAGTCTATGTCTCGCTCTGCCGCAAACATTGGGAAGAGGCTTTGGGGCGTTAAGACCCCAATCGGTTCCCAATCCTGCCACAATGAATCTTTACTCACTAATTCGGGGCGAGAGGGCAGCGCAGCGATGGAGCGTGTTATGCGTGCTCGAAAAAACGGTGTTCGAAACAGTCTGATTTGCGGCTTATTGGCGATCGCAACCTTCATCGGCATTGGCCTTGCGGCAAACGCGCAAGAGACACCCGGATCTGCCGAAATTGATTTTGCAGGATTTATGGATCTCAGCGATGAAGTGTTCCAGCTCCGCGAAGATCGTCTGCTCTCGCTCGAAGACTTCAATCAGATGGCCGCGGCGCCGAATACGATCATTCTCGATGCGCGCAGCCAGTATGCTTATGAAATGGGTCATATTGAAGGGGCGGTGAATCTGCCATTTTCCGACTTCACGGACGAAAAACTGGCTGAAGTGATCCCCAATAAAGACACCCGCGTCCTGATTTATTGCAACAATAATTTCACCGACGATGTCGAGCCGATCCCGCTCAAGCGGGTGGCCCTCGCACTCAACATTCCGACCTTCATCAATCTCTATGGCTATGGTTATGAGAATATCTATGAACTCGGTGTGCTGACCGAGACGACCAACGCAGATGTGAACTGGGTCTCCTCAGAATTGTCGCTCTAGGGGCTTTCCCGGATAGTTTTAGTTCTGCTAATGCGTTCATTCGGCCACTTGTCCTCAGCGGCGAGATCATACACATGCGCCGCTGAACTTAGTGTCCCGAGGAGGCTGGCTTGACTGCGACTGCTGAAGCACCTGCGAAAAAAGTGAACCCGAACGCGCCGACCGAAGAGACGGTGTTGTCAGTGCATCACTATACAGATCGCTTGTTCAAGTTCACGGTCACGCGGCCCGCGAGTTTTCGTTTCCGTTCGGGTGAATTCATCATGATCGGCCTGATGGGCGACAATGGCAAACCGCTTTTGCGCGCCTATTCTGTCGCCAGCCCGAATTGGGATGACACGCTGGAATTCTACTCAATCAAAGTTCCAGACGGTCCGCTGACCTCGAAACTGCAAAAGATCCAGGTTGGCGATAAAGTTTTGCTCGGCAAGAAGCCCGTCGGCACATTGGTGCACGATGCTCTGGTGCCGGGCAAACGGCTTTATTGTTTTTCAACCGGCACCGGGTTTGCGCCTTTTGCCAGCATCCTGCGCGATCCCGAGACGTACGAAAAATTCGAGGAAGTGATCATCACGCACACGTGCCGCGATGTCGCCGAGCTTGCTTATTCGCGCGAGACGGTGGAGGCCTTCCTGAACGACCCAGACATTGGCGAGATCGGCCAAGGCAAGCTGCGCCTCTACCAGACCTGCACGCGCGAAGACTTTGAGCGCCAAGGCCGGGTGACCGACCTTATTCGCTCTGGAAAACTGTTCGAAGATTTGGGCGTCCCGCGCCTCGACCCGGCCACTGATCGGGCTATGATTTGCGGTTCGATTGACATGACGAAAGAGCTGAAAGGCCTGATGGAAGAGCATGGCCTGAAAGAGGGTTCAAACTCCGAACCGGCTGATTTCGTCATCGAACGGGCCTTTGTGGGGTAGTTCATGTCCAGCCTGATTGTGCGGGACTTCAAGACCAGCGATGCCGTCGCCTTTCACGATCTGAACATGGCGTGGGTGGAAGAGTTCTTTACCGTTGAAGCCGAAGACAGGGCGCAGCTGCAAGACCCTCAGACCTACATTCTCGATAAGGGCGGCGCGATCCTGATCGCGGACCTGGACGGCGAGCCCATCGGCACCGCCGGGCTGGTGCCAGGGCATGGAGAGGGCGTGCTTGAGCTGATCAAGATGTCGGCGCGCAAGGACATTCAGGGCCAGGGCATTGGCCGCGCCTTGATGGATGCGGTCGTGGCCAAAGCTATAGAGATGGGCGCGCGGCAGATCTGGCTAGAGACCAATACCTCACTGGAGGCGGCGCTTGCTTTGTATCGTAAAACGGGATTTCGCGAGCTGACAGGCGATGAGCTGACCCCGACGCCTTATGACCGCTGCAATTGTCAGATGGTGCTGGATCTTGATTGAGGTGTCAGCCTGAACCCTCCTAAAGTGCTCCCTACGGCTTGTCCGTGGGGGCCAACATCCGGGCTTGCCACTGGGACCGGAAGAGATCCGATCTCTCCCGGTCCGATGGGGCATTTTCGTGATGGACTGCCCAGACAAGCTGGGCAGAACGCTGGTTCAAAAGTGCTGGGGGCTTCTGAGTTTACTTGCCGAAGCCGTAAACCAGTGAGACACGACTGATCGTGTCGGTATCTTCGAAGCCCATGACCGGATTGGTGTCATGGCGCACCTCGAAGGACACGCGGGCCGACAGCGTGTCGGTCAGAGTCGCTGTGATCGCGGCAATGTTGCCGATCTGGGTCGACGTATCGGCGTACAGCACTGATGTGTCATTGGTGAACGCGACATTGTCATTGAACGCATGCGCGAAATTGGATTGTGCTGTCGCACCGAACGACTCTTCCGTGGTGGCTGGGCTCAGCACAGTGGCCGGCGTCACAGTCATATCGAGCACCGCTTCAATCTCATCAATCTTGAGACCGGGACCGCCGCGAACGGTCCACTGCGTGGCATCGCTAGCAATGACGTCATAGCCGAGACCTGCCCCGATAAAGGCGCGCGATTCAAAGCCCGAGAATTCGTCGCGCTCGTAAGACAGCTGTCCAAATCCGAATAGGCGGTCATTGATCTGGCGATCAAGGTTCGAGCCGAGGAAGATCCGGTTCTTGGTCTCTGCGCCATCGGTCTCACCGTAATCGGCGGTGGCTTGCAGGCCGATGGTCCAGACATTCATCTCACGGGCGACATCAACGCCGAGCCCAAGATCGGTGGTTTCGGTATTGCCGGTGGTGACGCCGGCACTCAGCGAGCCTTCGCCGCTCCAGCCGTTTGAGGTTTCGTCCTGCGCATGTGCGGGCAGGGCGATGGTCATTGCGCCTGCAAAGGCGGCAAGTTTCAGATACTGGGAGAAAGTCATGATTGTAGCTCCTTTATTCATGGCGCGCGTCATGACTGTGAAATTGTGACTGAACTATGGTTGGGCTGCAGGCCTAGCTGCCAATCTGGCCGCGGTGTCGCAATTTTGCATCGGCGAGGACACAAGCCATCATCGCTTCAGCGACGGGTACGGCGCGGATGCCGACACAAGGATCGTGGCGGCCTTTGGTGCGGACATCGACTTCTTGGCCATCCCGCGTCACCGATCTGGTTTCGGTCAGAATAGAGGAAGTGGGTTTGATCGCGACGCGGACGATCAGGTCCTGTCCGGTCGAAAGCCCGCCAGCCATACCGCCATTATTGTTCGAGAGGAATCGTACACCGTCATTGCCCATGCGCATTTCATCGGCATTCTGCTCGCCGGTGAAGGCGGCGGCTGAGAAGCCCGCGCCAATTTCCACGCCTTTGGCGGCATTGATGCTCATCATCGCCATGGCGAGCTCGCTATCAAGCTTGCCATAGACCGGGGCGCCCCATCCGGCGGGAACGCCGGAGGCTTGAACTTCGACTATTGCGCCAACAGACGACCCCGCCTTGCGCACGTCATCGAGATAGGTTTCCCATTTCGCGGCCATGTCCGCATCCGGGCACCAGAACGGATTGTCACCGGTGATGTCCCAATCCCAAGTGCTGCGATCAATCGCATGTTCGCCGATCTGGACTACGGCACCACGGATCTGGATGTCCTCGCCGAGCACCCGCCGGGCTACAGCACCAGCCGCAACACGCGCGGCGGTTTCGCGGGCTGAGCTGCGACCGCCGCCTCGATAGTCGCGGACGCCATATTTTTGGTCATAGGTGTAATCGGCATGGCCCGGACGATAGCGGTCGCGAATTTCCGAGTAGTCTTTTGAACGCTGGTCGACATTCTCGATCATCAGGCTGATCGGCGTGCCGGTCGTAACTTTTCCATCGGTACGATCATCCTCGAACACGCCTGAGAGGATTCTCACCTGGTCGGGCTCGCGGCGTTGGGTGACGAAGCGGCTGGTGCCCGGACGGCGCTTGTCGAGAAAGCCCTGCACCCAGGCCGCGTCCAGCGGCAAGCCTGGCGGACAGCCATCGACGACGCAGCCCAAAGCGAGCCCGTGGCTTTCGCCCCAAGTCGTGACGCGAAACATGTGTCCAAATGTGTTATGCGACATGCGGGCAAGTCCGTAGTTTATTTCTGGCGGTGTCCTATATGCAAAACCCGAACCTGCCAAACCCCTAAAGACTGCGCCAAAAAAGATCTCACCATGACTGATGTTCCCGTTTCCATCCCAAAGTCACCCAGTGCGGCTGATTATGCGGCCGAGGGCGACCGCCCGCTGATCCCGGACACGGATAACCCATTCGGTTTACTGGAGGCCTGGCTGCAGGACGCCAATGCGAGTGAACCGAATGATCCGACCGCCATGTCGCTCGCCACAGTCGATGCCGATGGATTGCCGGATGTCCGCATTGTCCTGCTGCGCGGGCTTGATGCAGAGGATGGCCTGCAATTCTACACCAATTATGACAGCGCCAAGGGCCAGCAGCTTGCCGCGCACCCCAAGGCCGCTCTTTGTTTTCATTGGAAGAGCCTGCGCCGTCAGGTCCGTATTCGCGGTGCGATTTCGAAAAGCACGTCTGAGCAGTCTGACACCTATTTCAGCCAACGCGCGCCGCAATCGCGGATCGCGGCGATTGCGTCTGACCAGTCACGCCCGCTCGATGATCGAGAGACCTTCAATCAACGGGTCGCCGAAATCAGCGCCATCTATGGCGATGATGATGATATTCCGCGCCCCGAGCACTGGGGCGGCTATTGCCTGAAACCGGTCGAATTTGAATTCTGGCAGGATCAGGCCTTTCGCATGCATGATCGCCTCAAATTGATCCGATCGGGAGAGACGTGGACGCAGACGCGGCTATATCCCTGACGCGTTCATCCATCGCGCTGACCAAGTCCGCAGCGCGTCTTCCGCGAGTTGCTCTACGGGTGCAGCCGGCCCGGCTTCATCGCCAAGAATGAGCCCGCGCATCAGGATGGCGTGCTCGATCATGCCTTGGAGCTGTCCTGGCGCAACCTCAAACGTCGCTTCTGCGAGCAGACCAACTTTGTCCAAATCTTGAACGGCGCGGTCGAAATGATCTCCAAGCCGCGACTTAATGGCGTTGTAAAACCAGGTGGCCAAGTCGGAATCGCGTCCGGTCTCCGAGACCAGCATTCGCATCAATCCAATCGTATTTGGCTGCGCCAGAAGCCCAGCATAAGCATGGGCAAGGGCGCTGAGACGGGTGCGCGGGTCCGTGCTATTGATTTGGCTGATCTGCGTTTCCAATGCTTCGATGCTGGCCGTCGCCACTGCTTCGAACAGGGCGGTCTTTGAGCGGAAGTGCCGGTACAGGGTGGCCGTCGAAACCGCAGCTTTCTTGGCGATATCTTCCATGCTCGCGCCCGCGAATCCGGCTTGCCGGAACAGCGCCATCGCAGCGTCCAGGATCGCCGCTTGCTTCGCTTGAGAGCGATTTTTTCTGAAGTCTTCCAGCGTCATAGACACAAAGTCGCGCAATTCCCTTGACTTGTAAACGAAAAGGTTCATTTTCGATAGGGAAAGAGATTTGGAGATAGATATGTCGATGTTGAGATGGGGCCTGTCAGGCGGTCTTGTGATTGGCCTCGCCGCATGCGCGTCGCTCGGAGACTTTTCGAGTGATGATCCGGGCTTTGCAGAGACGCCCGGGACGTTTGAGGGGCGCTTCCTGGCGCTTTCGGATGCCAGTATGGCAGGCACCGCTTATGCCGATAACCGACTGGAACCGTTTCCAGGTATGCAGGATGAATTGACGCTGTTTGAAGCGGGTCAGCCAAAAGCGGCGGTTGCAGCGCCCAATTCCGTGATTTCCTGGCCGCAAATTCTCGATATCTCGCCAGATGGCCGGTTTGCCTATGTCGTTGAAACGCGAGGCGATCTCGACCCCGGCATCGAGCAGGTCGAGAATGTCTATTACGACATGCCAGCCGCCTCGCGGCTATTCGTGTTTGCGGTCGATGAGACCGAACTGGTCCAGCACCAGATGGTCGAAGCCATTGGCTCAGTCCCTCAATCGGTAGAAGCGCCGGAGGCTTTCCCGCTGCTCTATATCGCGACTGAAGACACAGGCGCGGAACTGGTTACGTTTTCAGTGTTGCCAGACGGCACGGTCGAGGATCGCCGGGTGTTTGATCTCGAAGCACCTTACTTGCCGGAAGACGCGGAGAAGCGTGTTCGCACGATCGTCGTCGCGCCAGACGGTGTCACTTTTGCCGCCAATATCGGGAATAAGCGCGTACAATTCTATCGCATGATCCTGGATCTCGACCAGCGACCGCAAGAAGTCGAGAAGATTGGCGACCCGATCGAATTTGGCGTGCGTCTCTCGACGATGAAATGGACCCCGAATGGCAAACACCTGATCGTCACGGATGTAAATGCTTATGACTCCTCCATCGCCATGCTGACCCAGCGCGGCGGACAAGTCTTCTCAATCGCGCCGGCGTCGGATACCACACCTGCCCGCGTGATTGATCAGGTTCGAGTTGGCCGGTTCGCGGAAGGCGTTGAGCTCTCAGATGATGGGACGCTGATCGCTTCGATTGCCATGGAGCGGACCTATCTACCGCAATTACCGCCGCTCGCCTTCTGGCCACATCGACGGCAATATTCATTGATGCTGCTTTCACTAGATCCCGAGACCGGCGCGATTGAGAAACTGGACGAGATCCGCGCCTCAGGCGTGCTCCCGGAAGACGTAATTTTCGACGAGACCGGAACCAATCTCGCGGTTGCCACCTTCCATCGCCGCAAAGGCCCGGATCGCTTACGCGGCTTTATAGATTTCTTTTCGATTGAGGATGGCCAATTGATCGCGCAAAACAAAACCCAGGCCGTGATGCGCGGCCCGCATGATTTGGTAAGGATCCCCGAGAATGACTGACCTGAGCGCCTATAAGGACAAACTCGCCATCGTGACCGGGGCAGGGGACGGGATTGGTGAAATGCTGGCGCGGAAGCTGGCCGAGGCGGGCTTGCGGGTCGGCGTGCAGGACATTCGCGCAGAGGCGGCAGAGCGTGTTGCAGGGGAGCTTGGCGATGGTGCGTTTCCGCTGGTCTTTGACGTTTCGGACCGCGATGCCTGCCTGGCGGCAGCCGAAGCGGCGAAAGCCCACGGACCGCTCAGCCTGCTCTGGATCAATGCTGGGGTCGGGGTTGGCTCGCCGATCCTCACCGGCAAAGCCAAGGCCATCGAATGGGGCTTTGACGTCAATGTTCGGGGCGTGATCTGGACGGCGCAGGCCTTTGTGCCCCTGATGGCAGACGCTGAGGGACCCCGCCATGTCGGGATCACAGCTTCGTCGGCATCGCTCAGGTCTCCTGAGGGCGATTTTCCGCTTTATGCGACGACCAAGCACGGCACCTTTGCGGTGGGGGAGGCTCTGCGCGGCGAACTGGCCGGGCAGGGCATTGACACCACGATCCTTTGCCCCGGCTTGCTCAACACCAAGATCTGGGACGGGGCGAAAGCCCGCCCGGACCGGTTTGGCGGCGTTCGACATATGGACCCTTCCATTTCCAAAATGTGGGACGAGGCCAAGCGCCCGGAAGTCATGTGGCCGGCGATCATGAGCAAGATTGGACAAGGCGGCGGCTATCTGGTCTGTGCCACCGATGGCGGCGAGACCAAGGCGGCGTTTGAAACCCGCGCAGAGGAGATCTCGTCCAGCATCGTGGAGGTTTGATCGATGAAATTGGGGTTACAAATCGCGCTCGGGATATTCTCTCTCGTGCCGCTTTTCTTTGCCGTGACAGGGATCCTGAATGGCGCCGCGGCATATATGCCGGAAGGCGGATTCTCTGCTGCGCTCGACAATCAGTTTCGGTATTTGTCGGCCATCTATCTGTTGGTCACCATGTTGATCTGGTGGGCCATACCCAACGTTGAAACGCAAGGCCCTCTGCTGGCTTTCATTTGCGCCGCCATTTTTCTGGGCGGGCTGGCGCGCTACTTGTCGTATTCCACCATTGGGCCTGGTATGGATCGCCAATTTGCCGGCATGATCATCGAACTCAGCGTGCCGCTCTTCCTGATCTGGCAAAGACTGGTTGCGAGAAAAGCCGCTGCCGCCTAAACGGCGCGCATGACTCTCAAACTCGCCATCTGGGATATGGACGGCACCATCGTGGACAGCCGCGAGGTGATCCAAACCGCCATGGAGCGGTGTTTCGAATCCATGGATTTGTCGCCGCCGTCCTATGAGCAAACCCGCAAGATTGTTGGCCTTGGCTTGGAAGAAGCCTGCCGAACCCTGGCGCCGGAAGGCACGGATATTCCAAAGCTCACCGAAGCCTATCGCCAGGCCTTTGTGGCGCGGCGGGCGGAAGCGGATTTCAAAGAGCCGCTCTATGAAGGCGCGCAGGAGACCCTCGATCGGCTGGCTCAAGATGGCTGGTTGATCGCGATGGCCACCGGTAAATCGCATCGCGGGATCCGCGCCATTTTTGAGATGCATCCGCTGGAAGACTATTTCGATACAATCTGGTGTGCTGATGATGGGCCCGGCAAGCCGCACCCCTTCATGTGCGAACAAGCGATGGCGGCGCTCGGGGCAGAGCCGCATCAATCTCTGATCATTGGCGACGCGGTGCATGATATCCGCATGGGATTGAACGCTGGGATTCGCACGCTTGGCGTCAGTTGGGGGTTCGGCGAGGCACAGGAACTTAGCCAAGTTGGCGCACACGAAATTCATCATGATTTCACCACGCTGAATACCAGCCTTGATCAATTTGCAGCACAGGTGGCCTGATGGACAAAGTCACATTGCCAAAGCGTTTTTACAAAGTGGCTTCGGTTGCACCCTCTGAAGCCGGGTTCGCGGTCGAGCTTGATGGCCGACCGATCAAGACGCCCGCGAAAGCCCCGCTTATCCTGCCCAGCGAGGCGCTGGCCGGCGCCATCGCGCATGAGTGGCACACTCAAGGCGAAATCCTCGATCTGCAAGGTATGACCCTCACCCGCCTCGCCAATGTCGCTTTGGATCGAACGCCTGAAACACGAGCAGACTTGGCGGATGAGCTGTCGCGATATGCCGGCACCGACGTGACCTGTTATCTTGCCGAAACGCCGAGCGAGCTGCGCGAACGACAAGAGGCGGCGTGGCAGCCCTGGCGCGAATGGGTTGGTAAGGAACTTGGGGTCGTTCTTGTGCCCGTAATAGGGTTGATGGCGAGCCCGCAACCGCAAGCAAGCCTGGATGCCGTCAGAGACTATGCGCTCGGGCTTGATGATTTTCGGCTCACGGCGCTGACATGGGGCTGCAGTCTTTTGGGCTCAGCCGTTCTCGCGCTGGCGGTGGAGCGCGGGGCGCTGGATGCCGGACAGGCTTTATCCGCTTCGTGTGTGGATGAAGACTGGCAAATCGAGCAATGGGGTGAAGATGCCGAAGCAATGCAGGTTCGCGCCAATCGCCTGCGGGAGACACAGGCGCTTCAACTGTGGTTTGATGCGCTGCCTTAAGATTCCCCTATAAGGCACTGTCCAGCTTGACTAAATTCATAATCTCGCGTCCTCTCCCAATTCGGAGGAGGACGTTATGTTTCGTATCAGCATGTTGGCGCTCAGCGCACTCTGCCTTTCGGCGTGCGCGTCGGTGGGAAATCTCGCCGCCGTCAATAAGAAAGAGACGCTGGGGTCTGGGCTGAATGGAAAAGGATTTGCACCGGCCGGAGTGTTCATTGACGCCGAGCAGCGGGCGGTCCTGTCGAATAAGAGATCTGACAAAGATATTCGTGTTGTTTGCGCCGAACCCGCGCCAGACGCGCTGTCCGCGATTGCCGCTCAGGCCGGTGTCAGCGTCTCAGATATTTCCAATGCGGTATCGGCGGAGGGCGGTGTATCTGAAGCCGCTGCAAATATCGGTTTGCGGACACAGACCATTCAGACGCTGCGTGACGGATTCTACCGCGTCTGCGAAGCTTATATGAACGGCCTGTCCGAGGAGCAGTATTCGATCATGCTGCGACGGTTCCAGACCAATATGATTGCACTCCTTGCAATCGAGCAGCTCACCGGCGCAGTCAAAGGCGGCGATGCCGTGGTCAGCGCCTCTTCGGGCAGCGGCATGGACTTTCGCGAGCAATATTTGCAACGCGCCGCGATCGCTTCTGCGGAGCAAACGCGTCTGTCGAACGAAATCCTTCAAGTCGAAGATGAAATCGCGGTACTCGAAGGCGTGAACGATCAGTGTTTTGGCAGCCCGGAGACCCCGGGATGCTCCGGCGAAGCGGTTGAACGCCGCGGTCAGGAAATCAGTGATTTGCGGGCCCGGCGCCGCGCTTTGTCGAACTCACAAGCCGCGGCGGCGGCCACAGAAGAAACCTCGAATCGCCTCGCGGATACAGCGCCCTCAGCCCGCGATTCCAGCGCCGGCGGCGTGACGGGGTCGTGGCCAGCTACGCCAGCCTATCCACCTTCATACGCGGTTGCCCAGGCCGTCCGCGACATCACCATGTCGCTGATCCAGAACGACTATGGCGTGCAGCTCTGTTTCGAGCATTTGCGCTATGTCGATACGGAAGGCGAGACGGCTCTGTCGGATCGCTGCAAGCAGGTTATGGACACTTATATTA
Organism: Hyphomonadaceae bacterium; assembly: GCA_024743315.1. Lineage (GTDB taxonomy): Bacteria > Pseudomonadota > Alphaproteobacteria > Caulobacterales > Hyphomonadaceae > Henriciella. Next base: position 296,939 of record JANSWU010000006.1, on the reverse strand, counting down.
CGCGGCTCGAGAACGCGAATGAGATGCAGGTCGAGATGCAGCGCGCCCGGACTGAAATCATGCGGGGGGTCGCTAATGGCAGGCTGACCGTCGAAGACGCAGAATTTCTGACTTCGAATATTGGGGCATCGAGCAGTGCGGCCTCTGCGCCTGCAATGCGCACATTATCGCCATTCGATGAGCCACCCTTGGCGGCGGCGGTCGTGCCTGAGCCACTGCCCGAAGCCCCACCTGAACAACCGCCTGTGCGCCAATAATCACCGCGAGTTCTTCTCGGGTGTCCAAAGCCTGACACAATACCTCTGGATGACGGCTCTGTAATATGCTCAAGTCTGGGAGCGGGGGCGAGTGCGTTGGTGTGGGACAGATCACCAAAAAGCACCAAATGGAGTGAACGCAAATGATGATGCGCGCGCTGATTTCGATTTGTCTGGCAATCTTGTTTCCGGTGCTCGCGATGGCGGAAGACCGCATCGCGCTGGTCATCGGTAACAGCAAATATGAAACCACAGGCTGGGCCCTGTTGAATCCGGAAAACGATGCCCGCTTGATGAAAGGCGCGCTCGAAGATGTTGGCTTTCAGGTTACGTTGTTGCTCAATGCCACAGAAGACGAAATGGAAGATGCGTTCGCGGGGCATGGTGCGCGGCTTCGCCAGGCCGGACCGGATGCGGTGGGTTTGATATATTTTGCCGGTCACGGTGTCCAATCAGAAGGCTATAATTACCTCATTCCCGTGGATACGAATGCGCGCACCGAACAGGACATCTGGGCGCAAGCGCCGCGGCTTGGTCAGGCCCTGCAGCATGTACGATCGGCCGGCAATGGCGTGAATTTCGTGATCCTCGATGCCTGCCGAAACAATCCGCTGCCAAGCTCGAGCCGGTCGGCCGGATCCGGTGGTCTCGCTCCGGTGGCAAGGTCGCGGGGCCTATTGGTGTCGTACTCGACAGAGCCTGGCTTTACCGCCACAGACGGGGCTGGAAGCAATTCGCCCTATACAGCGGCCCTGGCGCAGGTCATCCGCCAGGATGGGTTGATCGCCGAACAGGTCTTCAAACGGGTCGCTGATCAGGTCAATCGCGCGACGGGTGGGGCACAAACGCCCTTCTATAATTCGGGCCTGATTGGCGACGATTTCTGTTTTGGCGATTGTTCGAGACCCGCGCCGGCGGTGATCAACACAGCTATCAGTATCGAGCCTGGCGCGACGGGGCGGGACATGGGCGCAAGTGATCAAACACCTCCGGCGCCAGAAGCGGACCCAATCCTCTCCGACTTCTCGACCTTTCGAGACTGCGACGCCTGTCCAGAAATGGTGGTGATTCCAGAAGGCACGTTCATAATGGGCTCGCCCGCCAATGAGTCGGGTCGATTTGACAATGAAGGCCCGCAAAGAGAAGTCACCATCGAGCGCTTCGCAGCCGGCAAGTTCGAAGTCTCTTTCGGGGAATATCGTGCCTGCATCGCCGATGGTGGATGCGCGCATGATCCTGCTGCAGACCTGCGCAAAGATCCCCTCTGGGCCCTTGATGACCGACCCGTGATGAATGTGAATGCAGGCGATGCCGAAGCCTATATTGCCTGGCTCAACTCGAAAGTTGAGGGCACACCCTATCGCCTGCTGTCAGAGGCAGAATGGGAATATGCCGCGCGGGCTGGAACCACGACCCCGTTTTCGACGGGCGATGGAATATCCAGCGAACAGGCTAATTATAATGGCCAGCGCAGTTATGACCGAAAGCCTGTGGGTGGGCCGTATTTGCGTATGCCTACGGCTGTTGGTTCTTACCCCCCGAATGCGTTTGGCCTGCATGAGGTGCATGGCAATGTCGCCGAATGGACGGCCGATTGCTTCCGCAATTCCTATGCGGGGTTGCCGAAGACCGGTGCTGCCATACCCGGCAGTGAAGGGTGCTCTCGACCGGTCCGCGGTGGTGATTACAGCAAGGTGCCATCTTATGTTCGCTCCGCCATGCGCGGGGCCGAGCCTGCCAGTCGCCGTGATGAACGCATCGGCTTTCGCGTCGCGAAGTCGCTTGATTAGACTTTACGGACCTCAAAACAGACGCTTAAGGCAAACGCGGGACACCTGGTTTGCGGGGCACGGAGCCATTTGCAGTGATGGATAAGCAGGATCGCGCAGACAAGGTGCTTGTCGCGCTTGGCCATTTCCAGAGCCGGGCGAGTGCCCAGGCGGCGATCGACGCGGGCCGTGTGACGGTTAGCGGACGCGTTCTGACAAAAGCCTCTGAGAAGATTTCTGCCACCGCCAAGATTGAGGCTGCGCCCGCGCATCCCTGGGTTTCCCGGGCCGGACTCAAGCTGGCGGCGGCGCTTTTGGAATTCGACATTGACCCGCGCGGCGCACACTGTCTTGATATTGGCGCCTCGACGGGGGGATTCACTGAGGTCCTGTTGGAAAACGGCGCTAGTTCGGTGGTCGCCGTCGATGTTGGGCGAGATCAATTACACGCCCGCCTCAGGGCAGACCCGCGCGTCATCTCACTGGAAGCCACCGATGCGCGCGGCTTAACGCAGGATCAGGTTGGGACGCCGCAAATCCTGGTCTGTGATGCGAGTTTCATTTCTCTGAACAAACTGCTCGGCACGCCGCTCTCATTTGCGGCTCAGAACGCGGACCTCATCGCGCTGTTCAAACCCCAATTTGAGGTTGGTCGCGAATATGTCGGCAAAGGCGGGATCGTCACCGATACCGCCGCCACAGAGCGCGCTGAAGATACATTCTGCGACTGGCTATCCAATCAGGGCTGGAGCGTGCACGCCCGCGCCAACAGCCCAATCAAGGGCGGCGACGGCAATGCCGAGCGCTTGATCTACGCAGTAAAAGCTTAGCCTGCCGGGCCGCGTGGGCTTGGGCCGGATTGGCGACGATTGAGGAAAGCCAGACGCTCAAACAGGGCAACGTCCTGCTCATTCTTGAGCAATGCCCCATGCAGCGGCGGGGTGAGTTTCTCTGGATCCTGCTCACGCAAGGTTTCGAGATCCACATCCTCATTCATCAACAGTTTCAGCCAATCCAGCAGTTCTGACGTCGATGGTTTTTTCTTCATACCTGGCACTTCGCGCATGGAATAAAACGTCGTCAGCGCATCAGACACGAGCTTTTCCTTGATGCCGGGATAGTGGACGTCGACAATTTCTTTCATCGTCTGCTCGTCCGGGAATTTGATGAAGTGGAAGAAGCAGCGACGCAGGAAGGCGTCGGGCAATTCTTTCTCATTGTTCGAGGTGATGATCACAATCGGGCGCTGCTTGGCTTTGATCGTTTCATCGGTCTCATAGACGTAAAACTCCATGCGATCGAGTTCTTGCAGCAAATCGTTTGGGAATTCGATGTCGGCTTTGTCGATCTCGTCGATCAGCAAGATGGGGCGTTTCTTGGCGGTGAAGGCCTCCCACAGTTTGCCCTTCTTGATGTAATTCTTGACGTCCTTGGCACGCTCTTCGCCCATCTGACCATCACGCAGGCGCGACACCGCGTCATACTCGTAAAGACCCTGAGCCGCTTTCGTAGTCGATTTGATGTGCCATTCTATCAGTTCGCAATCCAACGCCTTGGCGACTTCAATCGCAAGCACGGTCTTGCCCGTACCAGGTTCACCTTTGATCAGGAGCGGGCGCTCCAATTCAATCGCGGCATTGACCGCGACACGCAGATCATCGGTTGCGACATAGTTTTCGGTGCCTTCAAAGCGCATGGGAGGGCCTCACTGTTTACGTTTACGCTAAGGATAAGCCCCCGACCTTCAGAAGCAAGGACTAACGCGCGGGAAGGCACTGATTCGCTGCAGCGAATCTATTCAGCGTGATCCGGGAGTATCTAAGCATCTGTTTGTGCTGGGGTTTCGGTGCGACGTTACGAAATTGAAAGTCTGCGTTAACCATTTGAGCGTATTTTTTTACGATCAAGGAGCGTGGATCATGCCACTCAAACTGTCTCTGAAGCCTAAGGAAGCGGTCGTCGTGAACGGTGCTGTGCTTCGCAATGGTGACAGACGTGGCACGATTTTGTTGCAAAATCAGGCGCGCGTGCTCCGACAAAAAGACGTGCTCGAGCCAGAGGCCACTGAAAGCCCGGAAGAGCATCTTTATTTCGCGGTCATGCAAATGTACCTGACCGGCGAAACCGAGGGGCAGCTTTACGATCAAACGGTGACAGCGATTGCCGCCGTTCTGAATACAACAGACAGCGCGGACGAGCGCGAGCAACTTATCAAGATTTCGACGGCGTGTGCTGCTGGCGAAACGTATCAAGCGCTTTCCTTGTGCCGCAAACTTCTCAAGGCGGCGGAGGCGGGGAATGGCTGACACTTCCAGTATGAAAGAGCTTTCCGAAACTCCTCCGATTGTATCGCTTGATGATGGCATTGCCATGATCGAAGGCGGCACCGCGCCAGACAATATTTGTGTTGAGATCGGCGACGGCAAAACCCTGCGCGCGGATGGGGTTAAGGGCTTGCAGGGCCTGTTACAGCGCCTGCGCGGACATCGCATGATCCTGTCGCTTTCATCGGGCGAAATCGCGCCTACGGTCGTTCCTATGCGTTCTGGCAAACCCGACATGCATCCCGATGTGGCCGCTATCCTCGACGCGCTGAAAGATCAGGGATAAGGGCCTGCCTTCAGTTTTTTGAGGGAGCCGCATCATGCCCGGCGAATTCATTCCAATTTTTCTGGCCTCATTCGTTACGTTCTTCGTATTGATTGATGCGCCCGGTGTTGCGCCCGTATTCGCTTCGCTGACGGCGCGCGGACCGGCCAGCTATCGCCGGTCCATGGCTATCCGGTCAGTGATTGTCGGCACGCTGATCATATTTGGCTTTGCCTTTTTCGGGGCCTGGCTGCTCGATCAGTTGCACATTACGATCGATGCTTTTCGCGCTGCAGGTGGTGTGCTCCTGTTCCTCATCGCGCTCGATATGGTGTTTGAGAAACGCACGGAACGCCGCGAAAACCGCGCCGACTCTGTTCTCGCAGATGTTGAGGACACCAAGGAACACCTCGATGATGTCTCAGTCTTTCCAATCGGTATTCCGATGCTGGCTGGACCCGGATCGATTGCAACCGCCATGCTGTATATGTCTCAGCATGAAGATTGGATTGCCAAAAGCGCTGTGCTGAGCGCGATCGGAGCAAACATGCTGATCTGTTTGATGGTCTTCCTCGCCGCCGGTCCTCTGGTCAAAGCCATGGGCGAGAGCATTGCCGGGGCGATTACTCGGATCTTCGGTGTGATCCTGGCGGCTTTGTCAGTTCAGCTCCTGATTGACGGGATCAAGGGCGCGTTCGGCCTTTAGCGCAAGCGGATCGCTTCAGCTTGGGTCAAGGCCGACAGCGTGGTCCAAATCAGGGCCATGCCGAGCGCCATTAGGCCCATGACCTGGAAGACAAGATTACGGCTCCATTTAACGCCGATTTGCGCCAGGCCAAGCACTTCAGGCCCCATTTCGCGGGCCAGGGCAACCGAGCGGTGCCCACCCGCCTCGGAAAGCAGCAGCGCGCGGCGCATATCTTCTGGCGTGGTGGCCAATTCGACCAAAGTAATCGCGCCGGTTGAACTGGTCAGCTCGGCGATCCGCGCAATGATCATCATGTCCCGCGCCAAGCGCTCTTTCGCTTCCGGCTGCAACGCGGTTTCAAAAGCGGCGATGACCTGAACGGTGCGGGCTTCAGTGGTCATGACAGGCTCGAACGCCTTTGTCAGTTCTTCGCGCAATACCGCTTCGGGCAAGGCATCCTCGATCCGGCTTCCGAGATAGCCGACAAAGCGATCGTTCAAGCGGCCAGCCCGATGGGCGGCACGCAAAATGGAGGCGCTCTCAAATATCGCTTGAGCTTCTGGATTGGGATCTTCTTGATTGAGCAGACCGAGGGCACGCAATCGCAATTGCAGACTGTCGACGGGCTCACCCGCCAGCCATTGTTGCGAGCGCCGGGTCAAATCAGCTGGGTCGCCCAGCATGAAGAAAGATCGTGGCGCAGCGAAGGGTTCGGTGATCGGGGTTAGGCGCACCGAATCACCCGTCGCTCGAGGCGTATCGGGGCGTTCTTCGTCTGCACCGGCGAGATCACCCGCGGCCACGCTGCTGTCTGGAGAGTCTTCGTCTGGAAGGTCAACCGGCGGCGGCGGCGCCGTGGTTCGTTGATAGCTGGCGCGCAATTCCTCTGGCAGGAAGAGCAGCGCGGCGCGGGCCAGGCGTTGGTCTCGGCTGCCTGAACTTTCCGCATCTGCGGCCGCGAGCACTGCAGCTGAATCCTGTTTGTTGAGCATCAGGGGAGCCGCGAGCAAATAGCCCCGCGCCGCTGAAAAAGCCCGCTCATCCAGCATCTGATCAATCCGTCCGGCCCAAGCCTGGCGTTCTGTCCCGTTTGGAATCACCAAGCTTTGAAATTCAGCATCGATTTCCTGGCGCGTTTCAGTCCGCGCTTCCAAGCTTAGTGGGTCAGTTGCGATGTCAGAAGTGAACGCGGCAATCACGATCCGCGCTGCGAAGATGGGTAGCAACAGGATCAAACTGTTGAACAATAGGGATTGTCGCCAGGTGGATGGCCGCTGGACTTCACGTTGTCTCCACCGGGAGGTCATATACTCGGCCCGTTCCTGTCTTCTCACGCCCGCAGCTTCGCCATTCCCTTTAGCGCACAGAGACGTGGATGAAATCAAGTCTTCGTTACCGGTCAAACTGCAAAAGCCTTGTCCGAGCCCAGCGAGCGCCACAATTCGGAGTAGGTATGCGGCTAATTGGTCTGATTATTGCGATTGCCTATCCAGCGGGTCCGCAGTATAGGGCCGCAAAACTCGGTAGAGGATTTGATTCCATGGGCGACTACGAACTCAATGGCTACACGCCGTCGGACGACGAGGAATTCATGAACAGTAAGCAGAAAGCTTACTTCCGGAAAAAGCTCGAAGACTGGAAGGCCGATATCCTTGACGGCGCGAAAGTCACGATTGGCAATCTTCGCGCGGAATCGTCCAACCACCCCGATCTCGTGGATCGTGCGTCCGCGGAAAGCGACAAGGCGCTAGAGCTGCGCACCCGCGATCGCCAGCGTAAACTGATCTCAAAGATCGATGCCGCGATCCGGCGGATCGACGAAGGCACTTATGGTTATTGCGATGATACAGGCGAGCCAATCGGTTTGCGCCGCCTCGAAGCCCGTCCGACCGCCACGCTCAGCCTCGAGGCGCAGGAACGCCATGAGCGCAATGAGCGCGTGGTGCGCGACGATTAGGCAGCGAATCTGTCTACACGGACTCCAAAATCCTAACGCTTCATTAACCGTGTTAACGCACTGATAAGCTTTCACTGGTGACAGGTGCAGAATGCGGAACGGTCCCGACAGCAAACAGGAGGATGACTGGCAGATGGATGCCAGTGATAAGACTGCTGTGATCGAGCGCGAGGAGGACCATGTTTTTCCAACTGCGCGCGGCGTATTGAGCGCCGCCGAGATTGAAGCCTTGTTGCGCCCAAACCTTGATGCCCCGGCGGTGGAAGTACCGGAACACGTCGAGCCTCGGCCCACACCCTCATTTGATGTACACGAGCTCACAAGTAACCCGGAACAGCTTGAACGCGATCGCATTCTTGGGGCGCGCTTGTCTCGTGCGCTTGGCGCCGGGACGGGCCTGAAAGCTGCGATCGTTTCCAGCCAGTCGGCGACCATTAAACGCGAAGACATGTCCGGATTGTTGAATGGCAAATCCAGCGCGATCGCATGTATTGGTCCGAGCGAAGCAGACATTCGCGCCTTGATTTGTCTACCGCCCTTGCTCGCCGATGCGATTATTGCCCGCGCCTGCGGTGCGCGTGGATCGACAGGGCGGATCGGCGATGGCTGGTCGCTTAGCGCCATTGATTGTGCACTTTTGGAACAATTGCTTGTGCCATTCGGACAAGCCCTTGAGCCGGAATGGCGCCTTCAGTCGATTGAAACGGATGTGCCATATGTCAGCAGTTTGTTGCCCGCGCACGAAGTCACCGTGTCTGAATTCTCCGTTGAAGCGCCAGGCCTGCACACGGACCTGGCAGTGATCCAATCACCGCTCGACGTGCATGAATTGTTCGCTGATAGGCCCGAAGCCCCCGCCGTGCCGATCACAGCTTTGGTGACTGCACGCCTGGCGAGCCTATCTGTTCCACTCAGCCGCATTACAGCGCTAAAAGCTGGCTCGACCCTGTTGCTGGGATTGCCGGGTGATCAGCCGGTGGAATTGCTTTCTGGAGACCGTGACGGCGAGCCCGCCTTTGAGGGCCGTATGGGGCGCAAGGGCAATAAAATGGCGATCAAGATCACCAAGCGGGCGCGGACCTTCAAACCCTAAGGTTAAAGGCCCGCCATGGCGTTAGCCAATGTTGCCGTGTTTGGCGATGTGAGCATCGACGGCTTTGATCGCATCATCGACCTTGTTTCCTGAGCTCAGCAATTCCGCTTCGCGCTGGGCCCAGAGCCGCTTCTGGTAATTGGTTGAGATGATGTCTGTGACGACCAATACACCCACGACCAGATAGAAGCTCGACTTGCTCATTGCATCAATCGGGAAGCCGAACAGTTTCAAGTGCGCCAGATGTGCGCCTTCAGTGACCAAGAGGACGCCAACGAGGAACAGGATAAACAGGCCGAGCACCTCATACATCCGGTTTTTCTTGAGGAAATCTGCGACATAGTCGGCGAGCAGGATCATCACCACACCGGAGGACAGGATCGCAATTGCCATGATCCAGACCTGATAGTCCTTACCCGGTTCGCAGCCGACGGCGCCTGCAATCGGATTAGCGATCAAGTCGGTTTTGCATTGTGTGACGGTGCCGGTGAATGTGTTGATCACGTCCCCCGAGGCATTGACCACGTTCGCGACTTCGACATTCGCAATCGCCATCGCGGACAAGATCGAGTCGAACGAGAAGACCAGGTTCATGGCCACAATCATGGCGACCGCTTGCATCACCGATTTTGCCGCCGAGCCTTCCGTATGCTCGATATGATCAACCGCGAGCAGGTGATGGATTTCCTTGATGGCGGTGTAGATAATGAAGCCGCCGCCCGCGAGCGTGACTAGGGCCTGCAGGGTAAACTCGCCTTCAAAGAATCCTTTCATTCCGACACCGAAAAGCGGTTCCGCCAGGAGCGAGAACAGGTTCACGATGATGACGAGAAGAACAATCCTCAGCAAGACGGCAATCGCGATGCCCCAGCGCCGCACCATTGGTGCCTTCTCTGGCCCGACTCGTTTTGATTCAATGGAAATGTAGAGCAGATTGTCGAAGCCGAGCACGGCTTGCAACAAGAGCAACATGAGCAGCGTAAACAGGCCGCTGACGGAAAAGACTTCAGCTATGAACTCGCCCATCGTGATCCCCTTAGATGGTTGTCAGATGGGCGAGAGCTTAGACTGAGTCAGGTGAGATGAAAGTCCCGATTAGAGGGCCTTTACAATGTCCTCCACCATCTTCTTGGCGTCAGACAGCAACATCATTGTATTGTCGCGGAAGAAGAGCTCATTCTGGATCCCGGCATAGCCAGAGCCCATTGAGCGTTTGATGAAGAGCACGGTCCCGGCATTTTCGACATCCAGAACCGGCATACCATAGATTGGGCTGGTCGTATCCGTCTTGGCCGCCGGGTTGGTGACATCATTGGCCCCGATCACGAACGCCACTTCCGCATTGCGGAAATCAGAATTGATGTCTTCGAGCTCGAACACTTCATCATAAGGCACCTGCGCTTCGGCGAGCAGCACGTTCATATGACCGGGCATCCGGCCCGCAACCGGGTGGATGGCATAGGCAACGTCAACGCCTTCTTCTTTCAGCTTATCGGCCATTTCCTTCAGTGCATGCTGGGCTTGCGCCACCGCCATGCCATAGCCGGGCACGATGATGACCTTGGAAGCGTTTTTCATGATGAACGCGGCATCATCAGCAGAGCCACGTTTGAACGGGCGCTCTTCCTGGCCACCGGCTGCAGCAGCTGCGTCTTCGCCGCCAAAGCCGCCGAGGATGACCGAAATGAAACTTCGATTCATGCCCTTACACATGATGTAGGACAGAATCGCTCCGGACGAGCCGACCAGCGCACCGGTAATGATCAGGGCGAAATTGCCGAGGGTGAAGCCAAGCGCCGCCGCGGCCCAACCGGAATAGGAGTTGAGCATCGAAACCACGACCGGCATATCAGCGCCGCCAATCGGGATGATCAGGGTGATGCCAAGGATCAGGGCCAAGACAGTCAGGCCCCAGAACGCCCAGGTGGCGCTGCCCCCGCTCATCACCAGCACGACCAGAAGGCCGACAATTCCGGCCCCGATCAGGATATTCAGCAAGTGTCTCGCCGGCAGCAGGATCGGCGCGCCGGACATGTTGCCGTTCAGCTTGGCAAAGGCGATCACCGAGCCGGTAAAGGTCAATGCCCCGATGGCCGAGCCGAGCGATAGCTCGATCAGGGCTGCTGTGGTCAGATTGCCCACTGTGCCGATGCCGAAGCCCATCGGCGCATACAGCGCGGCGGCGGCAACCAGGACCGCCGCAAGGCCGACCAGCGAGTGAAACGCGGCCACCAATTGCGGCATGTCGGTCATCGGGATTTTGCGCGCGATGAACGCCCCGATGCCACCGCCGACAAGGGCACCTGCGGCGAGGATGCCCCAGGTGGTCGGGTCAAGCGATTCCCAGAACAGGGCGAGCGTCGTGCCGACCGCAATGGTCATGCCGATCATACCATTGCGATTGCCTTTGCGGCTGGTCGCTGGGCTAGACAGGCCGCGCAGGGCGAGAATGAAGAGGATCCCCGAAACGAGGTAGAGCAGCGGGGCCCAGGTCGATTGGAATTGTTCCATCGGACTATTCCCCCTTCTTCTTATACATGGCCAGCATGCGCTGGGTGACGAGGAAACCGCCGAAAATATTGACGCTGGCAAGCGCCACACCGATGCCGCCGAGGGTCTTTGCAATCCAGCCGCCATTCAAGGCACCGGAGGCCGCAGCAGCCACGATCGCACCAACAATGATCACAGATGAGATCGCATTGGTCACCGCCATCAAGGGCGTGTGCAAGGCCGGTGTGACCGACCAGACGACGTAATAGCCGACAAAGCAGGCCATGGCGAAAATCGCCGCGAGGAAAACGGTCGGGCTGATGGAGCTGGCTTCAGCCGCATAGGCGGGCAGGGCCGCTGACGCTGCGAAAAGGGCTGATAGGGCGAGTTTTTTCATCGGGCAATCTCCCAATTGTCATCCCGGCCGGAGCGCAGCGTAGAGCCGGGACCCAGAGGGAGGTATGTTTCGAAAAAGGACTGGGTCCCGGATCGCTTTGCGTCCGGGATGGCAAAACGAAGAGGAGTCATCCGGAGATCCTCTCATTCACGGTTTCGCCGCCGCGGGTCAGCATCATCGCGGTGACGATTTCATCTTCAGTATCGAGATTCAGGCTGCCATCTTCAGCGGTGATCAATGGCAGGAAAGCGAGCAGGTTTTTGGCGTAGAGCGCGCTGGCATCAGCAGGGAGATGCGCTGGCAGGTTCGTAAAGCCGGCGACTTTGACGCCATTCGCGTCGACAACTTCATCCGGTTTGGAGAGCGGACAATTGCCGCCTTGGCTGACAGCCATATCAACAATCACCGAGCCAGGACGCATGGTCTTGACCATATCCTCGCTGACCAGAACCGGCGCTGGACGTCCCGGGATCAGGGCCGTGGTCACCACAATATCCTGTTTGGCGATGTGTGAGGCGACGAGTTCGGCCTGTTTCTTCTGATACTCTTCAGACATTTGCTTGGCATAACCGCCGGCGGTTTCGGCGGCTTTGAACTCTTCATCCTCAACAGCCACAAACTTCGCGCCGAGCGACGCCACTTGTTCCTTGGCAGCGGGGCGGACATCCGTGGCCGTGACCACCGCGCCGAGGCGGCGCGCTGTCGCGATCGCTTGCAAGCCTGCGACGCCGGCGCCCATGACGAAGACTTTCGCCGGGGCGACCGTGCCTGCGGCGGTCATCATCATTGGCATGGCGCGGCCATAGAGCGTCGCACCTTCAATCACGGCGCGATATCCAGCCAGGTTCGACTGCGAAGACAGCGCGTCCATGCTCTGCGCGCGCGTGATACGCGGCGTGAATTCCATGGCCAATGTCGTCGTTTTCTTGCCATTGAAAGCGCCTGCATCGAATTTGAACGGATCGAGCAGACCGATCACGGTGAGCCCGTCGGGCAGTTTGCTGGCATCAGGCGTCCGCACCGCGAGCAGTACATCGGCCTGTTTGAGCGCCGCGCCGGCATCCTTGGCGATGCTGGCGCCAGCCTCGATATAGGCATCGTCGGTATAGCCTGCGGCGAGACCGGCACCGGATTCGATCACCACCTGATGGTCCAGACCGACGAATTTCTTCACCGTGTCGGGGGTGGCGGCCACACGACGATCGCCTGCGGCCACTTCTTTTAAGACTGAGAGTTTCATGATTGCTCTGTTAGGGCATGGAATTGCTGATAGGCAACAAAAAAAGCTAAAGAATGAAATGAGCTTTCCGAAAACCTTCCTCTAAGGGAAGACTGTTGCGCGCGTTACAGTTGAGCGGTGATCCACGCCTCCACATTTTCCTCCAAGATTTGCAGTGGAACCGGGCCATCCTTGAGCACGACGTCATGGAAGTCTCGGATATCGAACTTGTCCTCTAAACGGGCGCGCGCATCTTCGCGAAGGTCGAGGATTTTTATCATGCCGATCTTATACGCTGTCGCTTGCCCTGGCATGACGATGTAGCGCTCGATGGCTTTGCGGCAATCTCCTTCTGGATTGGGTGTATTTTCAAGGAGATAGTCGATGGCTTCTTCGCGCGTCCATCGTTTTTCATGCAGCCCTGTATCGACCACGAGGCGCGCTGCTCGCCAGAGCTCCATGGCAAGTCGGCCAAAGTCAGAATAGGGGTCCTCATAGAAGCCCATTTCCTTGGGCAGGAATTCCGAATAGAGCCCCCAGCCTTCGGTATAGGCGGTATACCCGCCATATTTGCGGAATTTTGGGATGCCGATCAGCTCCTGCGAAATGGCGAGCTGCATGTGATGCCCCGGTATGCCTTCATGATAGGCAAGCGCTTCCATCTGGTAGAGCGGCATATCCTGCATGCGATAGAGGTTGGCATAATAGACACCGGGCCGAGAGCCGTCAGGGGCGGGGCGCTGGTAAAACGCTTTACCGGCGGCCTTCTCGCGGAAGGGCTCGACCGCTTTTACGACCATGTCGGCTTTCGGAAATGTGTTAAATACGCTCGGTAAGGCTTCGCGCATCGTATCGATCATAGCGGTCGCTTCGGCGAGATATTCGGCTCGGCCTTCATCCGTATTTGGCTTAAAGAATTTTGGATCGGACCGGGTGAAATCGAAAAAGTCCTGCAGCGACCCTTCAAATCCGACTTCGGTCATGATGGCCCGCATTTCGCCATGTATCCGTGCCACTTCGGCAAGCCCGAGCTGATGGATCTCGTCTGAACTCATGTCCGTCGTGGTCATCAGTTTCAGCTGGTCATTATAATAGGCATCGCCGTTTTCATGTTTCCAGGCGCCATCATCCGAGTTGGCGTTGGCTTTGTCGCCATAGACCCATTGGATCAGGTTGAAATAGGTCGGGTAGACATGATCGAGCAGGGCTCCGCGGGCCTGGAATTTCAGCTCATCGGCTTCGTCACTGGTAAGGGTGCCATTGCTGACCAGGGCGTCGACCTTGCCTGTAAAGTCTGCATAAAGCGGCGACGGACTGTCAGGATCGGCGCCTTCGAACGGGTAGCCGGTCACGACATTGCCCGCGCCTTCAATGACAAAATCATAGACAAAAAGCGGCGGTCGGATGCCCTTTTCAGCGGAGGATTGTGCATTCGCCAGATGCTGCCCGAGATAGGTCTCGATACCTTCCAGGCGCGATATGTAATCCAAAGCATCTTGTTTGCTGGTGACCTTATGTTGACCGATCAAAAAGGAGGCGATGCCGGCATGCGCCCCGCGCATTTGGCTGAACGTGTAAGTGTAGCCACGCCAATTGTTCGCAATTTCATCGCGTTCAAGCTCGTATTCAGCCAAGCGAAATGAGAGCTGGCCTTGGTCGGTGAGTGCTGCCGGATCAAACAGGTCTTGCATTTCGGCGATATTGGCACGCTGAATTTCGAGCTCTGCGTCCCGTGCAGCGGGCGAGACATCGTCCCATTTGTCGTAATTCTCGCGGCTGCCGAGGAATGTCGCGCTCATTGGGCTGCGCGAAATGCTTTCATTAAATTTGTCTTCGAACCAGGCGTTCAGGCGCTCAGTTTCGGTCTCTTTTTCCGTGTCTAGATCGGGTGCGATGTCAGCATTTGTTGCGGCGGGCTCCATCGGTGGGGTTTGTCCAGCACAAGCCGCCAGACCGGCAGCAATGAAAACGGCAATCGCAGTAGAGGTTACGCGCATGGCAATCCTTTCGAGACCTGTAATGAAACCTGTATAATCCGTCATCTAGGATTAACCAGTCTTCTCGTTTGATTAACCATTTCGGGTGCAAAAGGATAAATTGGAGCGGGGTACGTGCGCTTGGTGAATAAGTCCTGCTATAAATCAATGCGAATCATCGGACTGTCGACGGTCCGTGTTGGAGTGAAGTGTAATGGCCGATGAAGCGCCGGAAACCCAAGACCAAAACTCATTAGAGTCGATCCGCCAAATGGATTGGCTGCAAATGGGATTTTGGTCCTGTATTCTGCTGGCCATCGGGGCCTCCAGCGCCAGCCTGGCCTGGCCTAATGCGGGGGGTCCGGCCGGGCTGATCCTGCTCATCGCCATGGCGGCCGGTGGTATGGTGTTCTTGCTCTGGATTCTGCGCGGGGCGGGACGTCGCATGGGCTTGTTCCCAGAACGCGGCGCCATGGCCGACGCGATGAAGCCAGCGACACCGCGTTTCTCCTGGATCGATGCGCTGGATGAAGCGGTCTTGATTTGTGATCGCGGCGGCGCTCCGCTGGCGGCAAACCCGGCTTACTCTGAACTGACTCAAATGGCCTTGCTTGGCCAATCCGATGCGATTGGACCGGTCTCTGTCGATCGGATTTTTAGTGCCGCGCCAGGTTTGGCGGCTCCAATTTTCCGACTTTCAAAAGCCGCGAAAGCCGGCGAGGCACGGCGAGAGACCTTGCCTGCGATGACGCTCGGCACGGACGCATTGCCGGTCCAATACGAAGCGTCAGTGTCACCGCTGAAAGGTGATCGCGTCATTTGGCGCCTGCGCCGGATTACAGGATCCGAACACGTTACGGGCGCCGCAGACATGCGCGCACTCTATGTCGAGGACGCCCCGATGGGCTTCTTTTCGACGGGCGCGGACGGGACGATTTCCTATGCCAATGGCTGGCTGCGCGAGCTGCTGGGCCTGTCTGAAACGGCCAAGAATATTCGCCTCGACGACATTATGCGTCCGGAATTTGTGAAGATGCTGCGCCGTGATCGCAAGTCGGGTGTGCCGGGGCGCGCAGATATCATGATCCGGTCGCGCGATGGCGTTGAAATGCCGGTCCAGACCATCACGACTTGGAACGGCAAGGGTGCAGACGCGACTGGCCGGACCATCGTGCTCGCCAACGCACAGAATATGCTCGAAGGTGAAAGCCGCATGCTGGCGGCCTCAGCCAGTCGTCCACCACGTCCGGAAGGCGATCCGATGTTCGATGATGCGCCGTTTGGCGCGGCGCGTCTGGAAGGACATTCGCTGGAAGGCGCGATCATCACTGATAGCAACCGGGCGCTGATGGGCTTGGCCGGTGGCGGCGCGTCGCCGGGGACCCGCTTTATCGATCTGTTTGTTGCCGAAGAAGGCGAGAACAAGCTGCGCGAAGCGCTGTTGGATTCCATCGACAAGCCGGTTGGGCTTCGCTTGGCGGACGAGGATCAGAAGCACGTCAATGTCTTCGTGACGTTGGATGGTATGGGGCAGCCCGCCGTCGCTTACGTCATCGATATGAGCGAGCAGAAAGAGCTCGAACTGCGCCTCGCCCAAGGTGAAAAGATGCAGGCCATCGGCAAGCTGGCTGGCGGGGTTGCGCATGATTTCAACAATGTGCTGACCGGCATCATGCTCAATAATGATGAGCTTCTGACCAAGCACCCGGTTGGCGATCCAAGCTTTGATCACCTCAAGAAAATCCATGAATTCTCGGTGCGAGCGAAAGACCTTGTTCAGATGCTGCTGGCCTATGCGCGCCAGCAAACCTTCCGACGGGAGGTGTTCGAGCCAGGTGATTTCCTATCTGAGTTCGCCATTCTACTTGGGCAGCTTCTGGATGAGCGGATCGACTTTAATGTCGTTCACGGGCGCGACTTGCCAATGGTCAAAGCCGACCGCAACCAGTTGGAAACTGCGATCATCAATCTCGCCACCAATGCTCGCGATGCGCTGCTCATGGATGGCGGTAGCGGCGGCAAGCTGACGATCAAAACGTCGCGTGCGACCGAGAAAGACGCGCACAAGCACGGCTTCCGATTTGTCGAAGATGGCGAGTATTTGCTCATCGAAGTTGAAGATACCGGTCACGGCATCGCGCCGGAAAACCTGAAAAACATCTTCAATCCCTTCTTCACCACCAAGCCAAAAGGTTTGGGCACCGGTCTCGGCCTGTCGACGGTTTACGGCATTATCAAGCAGTCTGAGGGCTATATCTGTCCGATCAGCGAGGTTGGCAAAGGCACCACGTTCCAAATCTATCTGCCGGCCTTGAAAGCCGATGAAATTCCAGAAGTCGATTTGCTGCAGCCGGAACCAATCAATGCGGTTTCCATACCCGTCGACATTTCAGGACGTGGACGCATCCTCCTGGTCGAGGATGAAGACGGGGTGCGATCGATCGCGGCATCCCAGCTCAAGTCGCGCGGCTACGATGTCGAAGAGGCCTGTGACGGCGAAGAGGCCTTGGAGATCCTCGAAGAGAATCCGGGCGCATTCGACCTGATTGTCTCAGATGTCGTTATGCCGGGCATGGATGGTCCGACTTTGATCAAGGAAGCGAAAGAGCTGCTTGGCACCGCCAAAGTGTTGTTCATGTCTGGCTATGCCGAGCGCGATGTTGCCGCCAAACTGGACGGCGACCAGGAGGTCGCGTTCATGGCCAAGCCGTTCACTGTGAAGCAGCTTGCAGAACGCGTAAAAGCCGAGCTGGTCGCGCGCGCCAAGGAAGCGGCCTAATCGTTACTCGCCACCAGTCGAATATGTGAGGGCTGGCGTTCAATTGCCGGCGGATAGATGGCTGTAACGCGATGGCGCCAGACCGGACGTCCTTGCAAAACCGGATAGGCTTGCAGGATCTGGTAGAGCCCCAAAAGCCGGTTTTTCGCGGCGTCGGTTCGCGGCGTCGGCAGCGGGGCGAGCGTTAGTTCGATTGTTACCTGGGTCCCGGTCAGGGTCTCACCAGTCGCATGCAGAATGCCGGGCTTGCGGCTCTCGCGCACGGAATCAATCAAGGATTGGACCATATTGCGATCATGCCCGGTCCAGAAATCAAGACAATCCTGCTCACCGAGATCGCGGCCGAGCAGCTTGCCAAGCTGATCCCCAGCATTGCGGAACAACCAACGACCTTCGTCAGAACGTTCGATCACGAACAGGCATTCCAAGAGTTCAGGATGATCGGCCGCACGCGCGCCTTCGTTCGGCGCACTCGGCGCTCCGTTCATGCGCGCCCAGGCCGATAGAAGCGTCTCGGTATTCGGGTGATGAGTTGTAATCATTCTTATTCTCTTTGTACTCTTATTCACGGTCCCTTGCCCGACCGCCTCCAATTTCGATTTGGGACGAGTGCCGCAATGTTCGTTCCAGTTTGCGGTTCGCGTTCTGGGCGAAAGTCGGTTCATTTTGGCCCCCGGTTCTCCGGTGAGGCGAAACTCGGCATGGAACCTGCTTCCTACTAGGCGAACTGTTTGGGAGTCGTCTGATGACCGTTTCAACACGGAACACCTTACTCGCCGGGGCCGGATTCATTTCAATCGCCATTATGGGCGGCATGGCCTATGCGGGAGGTGGCTCGGGCGGCATGTCTCCGTGCAGCAATGGCGGTTGCGCGCCGCATACTCCACCGCCGGCACCCATGCCCGGTGGCGGCATGGGGGGACCTTGCTGTAAGGGGCCGAAAGGTCCCAGCGTCCACATTCCGGGTGTCCACGTGGCGGGGCCGAACGTTATGGTGACCGGCTCTAATGTTGTCGTGAACCAAGGCAGCATTGTCACCAATACACAGAGTTACTTGAATACGAGCATCGTTGGCAGCTCAGAAAACAATGTCATCATTGCGGGCGGTGGTGGTTATTATTCAGCCCAGGGCGTTGCTCCCACGGCCATTGACCGGCTCAACGTAAGTGGCGGCGATGAAACCTATATGGAAACCGTCACCGAAAAGATCCCGACCGAAGAGGAATATTGCGAGGACAAGATCTCGATCAAAACCGTCATGCGTGCGGTACAGGCGGTTTGCATTGACGATAAAGGCACGCCGCACCCGGCATCTCGCGTCGATGCAAGCGATCGCGTTCCGCCCGCATATAAGGGAGAATTGTTCCGCTGCATGGCGGGCACGAGCATGCAGGTCACGCTCGGATCAATTGACCAAGGTCATGCGAGTTTTGCCCATGGCGAGACTTTTGCCTGCCGCAAAGGCGAAGCTCTGGTGCATGAACATGGTGGCAATCTCGTCTGTAAAATTCAGGCGCCAGAGCGTGATTGCAATGAACGCTCCCTGCTGCGCCGGCACGGTCCTGGTATCAAGTATGTCGAGGTCCGGACGAAACAGAAAATCTGTGTTCCCAAGACCCGTACCGTGATGAAAACGGTTCAGCGTCAGGTCGAACGGACGCGTACGTCCGAGGCTCAGTCGATGATCTTCGATGGTGGTGTCGGGCAAGGCGTCCAATAAGTCCTACCGGCGTACAATCTGACCGCGTTTGAGCCCCGTCCGCTCGGCGGGGTTCTGCTTTATCTGTTGCGGATATACCGCTGTCGATCACGATCGCGACAAGTGTGCATTTGTCGCCTTGTCAGCGCATGTGAGTCATCTATCCATCACCCACAAATCCCCCGCAAAGAGGGGAATCCCCCAGAACCTGTAATTCCAATTAAATCATCGGGAGACGTGAGTTTATGAAATCCACGAAAAAGAGCTTTGGCCTTAAAGCTGCGTTGTCGGTCAGCGTCGGTTTGACCGCTCTGGTCGCCGGTACCGGCATGACCGCCGTTGCTCAGGACGAAAGCGGTGAGGACGCTAAGCGCCTGAATACTGTGACGATCACTGCGACCAAGCGGGAGCAAACCCTGCAAGACGTGCCGATTGCGGTGTCCGTTGTTGATGATGCGGTTATCGAAAAAGCCCAGATCAACGATATTCTCGACCTGCAGACCGTCGTGCCGTCTTTGCGCGTGTCGCAGCTGCAGCAATCGGGCAACTCAACCTTCATCATCCGTGGCTTCGGCAATGGCGGCAACAATATCGGTATCGAGCCGTCTGTCGCTGTCTACATTGATGGGGTCTACCGGACCCGTGCCGCAGGTGGTCTGTCTGACTATGCTGACATCGAGCGGATCGAAGTTCTGCGTGGTCCGCAGTCGACTCTGTTCGGCAAGAACTCTTCGGCTGGTGTGATCAATGTTGTCACCCAGGAACCAGAATTTGAGTTTGGCGGTCTGGTTGAAGGCACGCTGGGCAATTTCAATCAGCAAATCCTCAAAGGCCGCGTCACCGGACCTTTGTCTGATACGGTCGCCTTCTCGCTGACCGGCAGCTACAACACGCGCGATGGTTATGTCGACAATATCGGCACTGGAAGCGAGCTCAATGATCGCGACCGTTATGCGCTCAAAGGCCAGCTCCTGTTCGAACCGAATGAAGACCTGTCCATCCGTCTGATCGCGGACTATGACGAGCTGGACGAGCTCTGCTGCTATGCACCGAACATCTTCAATGGCCCAACCTCCGGCGCCATTACTGCGCTCGGTGGTGAAGTCCTCTCGGATCCTTTCAGCTACACCGCGAATACTGACATTGATCCAACAAACGAGATTTCGAATGGCGGTCTGTCAGCAGAAGTCGAGTATGAAACCGATCTTGGTACGGTCACGTATATCGGCTCTGTGCGTCAGCAGGAACTGCTCAGCGACGCTGACGCCGATTTCACCAATGCCCGTCTGATCAATTCAAATCTGCTCGATTATACGATCGATACGTTCACGCACGAACTTCGTCTCGCGGGTGGCACGGACACGGTAGATTATCTGGTCGGTGCATTCTACTTCGACGAGACCGTTGATCTTGAGAGCGACGTCACCTTCGGCCCGCAATTTGCCGCCTATGCCGACCTGCTTGCAGGCGCGCCAGGCACATTTGCTGGCCTGGAGGCTCTGCTCGGATTTGGTCCAGGAAGCTTTTTCGAGACCGATACCGGTTCGCGTGAATTCTTTGACCAGGACAATACGAGTTACTCCCTGTTCGGTCAGGTTGACTGGCGTGCAACGGATCGCCTGACAGCGACGCTTGGCCTTGCCTACATCAATGATGAGAAAACCGTGACTGGCCGGGTCGAGAATACGGATTTGTTCTCAAGCCTGGATCTCGCCACCGAGCTGAACAATCAGTTCATCGTGGAAACCCTGGCGGGGGCTTCTTTGGCTGACATCACGCTTGGCCAGGTCGCTGCAGGCGCTGTCCCGGGGGTTGATCTTGCAACTTACCAGGCCTTGCTCACTGGAGCTGGCTTGGGCGATCCAACCTCAATCGCAACCGTTGCAGCGATTCAGGGCGGCGTTCAGGCCGGAACCGCGCAAGTGATTGCCGGGCAGTTCGCCGACCTGCAATTCCTGCCAGGTTTCGTGGATTTCCCGAACTCGGTTGAAGGCAATTCTACGGAAGATGACAAAGTGACGGTCACCGCTCGTTTGGCGTATGACTTCAATGAGAATGTCAATTTCTACGGCAGCTATGCGACCGGTTACAAGGCCTCATCTTGGAACCTGACGCGCGACAGCTCCTTCTTCGCATCCGACACAGCGGCAGTCACCGCGGCGGGTCTGGTGCCTCCAGGACGTCTCTCAGGTACCCGTTTTGCCGGTCCTGAAGAGACAGAGGTCTTCGAGCTTGGCGCGAAACTGTCCTTCTCAGACTTCAATCTCAACCTGGCAATCTTTGATCAAACGATTGAGGGCTTCCAGTCGACCATCTTCTCTGGCACCGGCTTCGTGCTTGCCAATGCGGGTGAACAGTCGACGCAAGGTCTGGAATTCGATGCGACCTGGTTCGTCACCGACAATTTCCAGCTGACCACGGCCGGTATTCTGCAAGATCCTGAATATGATGACTTCCAGAACGCTCCGGTGGCCACAGGCGGCGCGATCGACCTGGCAGACGGTGTTGCCGACGGCATTGGTGACCTTTCAGGTCAGCAGCCATCCGGTATTCCTGAAACCAGCCTGTTCTTTGGGGCGCAGTACACGCATGATCTTTCAGACACGATGAGTGGCTTCGTCCGCGCAGACTATGTCTATGAAAGCGAAGTTCAGGTGGTCGACAACATTCCAGGGCTCGACCGTGAAGTCGGCACCGTGAATGCCAGCTTTGGTATCGATTGGGAGAATGGTCTGAATGTCACCGTCTGGGGTCGGAACATCAATGATGATGAGCAATTCACATCAGGCTTCCCAACCACAGCGCAGCCGGGCAGTGTCAACACTTACCCGAACGCGCCAGCCACGTATGGCGTGACGGTGCGCAAGCGCTTCTAGTTCGCGCGCGACATCAAGAATTGGAAAAGCCCTGTCATTCGGCAGGGCTTTTTCTATGCCTTTCGTGCGACCAGCGCGGCCGAGATCACAAACATGATCAGTTCATATGCGGCGAAACCCCAATTTGCCGACGCGGCGCTGTCGCCATAAGCGAATGAGGCGGCGCGGCCGAGAATGTAGCCGCCCATATAAGTGGCAACGAAACACAGGGCCGCGAATTCAAACCGCTCTTTCAGGCCGCCCATCAAGCACAAGGCTGCCGCCCCGAGACTAACGCCGCCATAAATGCCGCGCATTTCAAAAATTCCGGAAATGCCGCCAACGTCAACGCCGAGTTGGGCCGTCATGCCGGCCGGATTTGTGATCGACCAGCCTCCGAATGCGAGGAACATGAGGGCGGTGAGAAGCAGGAAAATACGGGTCATCATGTCCCAGGAATTAGGGCATCCACAAGACTTGTCGAATGGCAGCTGCAGAGCTCGATTTTGGCGCTTGCCAGCCGCGCGGTGCTGAGGAACAAGGTCGTCAATTCGCAACCAGCAGGGTGCGATACGTAAGCGTATATTTAGGACCTCCCATGCCATTTGATTCCCCTCGCCACGACTGGACCAAACCCGAAATCACAGACTTGTACACACAGCCGCTGGATGCGCTTGTGGCGCAGGCCTTAGAGGTGAAACGCGCCAATTGGCCGGATGGCGCCCTGCAAAAATCTCAACTGCTTTCAATCAAGACGGGCGGTTGCCCGGAGGATTGCGGCTATTGCAGCCAGTCGGCGCATTTCGATACTGGTTTGGGGGCGGAGAAACTGATGCCGCTTGCAGCGGTTGTCGAGGCTGCCAGACGCGCCAAGGCGAATGGCGCCGATCGGTTTTGCATGGGGGCGGGCTGGCGCTCCTTGAAAGACCGCGACGTGCCGAAAGTGGCGGCGATGATCTCCGCAGTCAAAGCAGAAGGGCTCGAGACCTGTGTCACGCTCGGCATGCTGGAAGACGGCCAAGCCGAGACGTTGAAACAGGCGGGGCTGGATTATTACAACCACAATCTGGATACTTCGCCGGAATATTATCCGACCGTGGTTTCGACCCGGACCTATGCCGATCGGCTGGAGACCTTGGCCAAAGCCCGCGAGGCGGGTGTGAAACTCTGTGTCGGCGGCATTCTCGGCATGGGGGAAGGGCGCGACGATCGCATCGGCCTGATCCACGAATTGTCCAAGCTGACCCCGCATCCAGAAAGTGTCCCAATCAATATGCTGGTGCCGATCAAGGGCACGCCGCTGGGCGATAGCCCTGCGATCAGCGTGACCGAGATGGCGCGTGCCATTGCTACCTGCCGAATTGTTTTTCCGAAAAGCTGGGTTCGTTTGTCCGCCGGTCGCGAAGGCATGAGCGAGGGCGAACAGGCGCTGTGCTTACTCGCCGGCGCCAATTCAATCTTTGTCGGCGATCGCCTGCTGACAACCGATAATCCCGGCGAGGATCGCGACCAGGCGCTTTTGGATGCGGTTGGATTTGAAGCTTCTTCGCATGATGCTATGGAGATCGCGCACAAAACAACGCTGATCGACGCGAGATAGGACCAACCATGGGCACAGATTTACAAGCCGTCATCTGGGATTTTGGCGGCGTGTTCACGTCCTCTCCCTTTGAAGCGTTCACGCGCTATGAGGCAGAGAAGGGTTTGCCAAAGGATTTCGTGCGCTCGGTCAATGCGATCAATATTCAGGAAAATGCCTGGGCCAAGCTGGAGCGTTCGGAAGTCAGTGCCGAGGAGTTTGACGTCCTGTTTCGAAATGAGAGCCGGGCACTTGGGCATGAGGTCCCGGGCAAGGATATTCTCGGGCTGCTTTCCGGTAGCATTCGACCGGCCGTGGTCGATGCGCTGAAGATCTGTAAGCGCCATGTGAAAGTTGGCTGCATCACCAATAACGCGCCGGTTGGTAAAGGGGCTGGGATGAGCTCTGACGAGACCAAGGCGGCGCAAGTTTCTGAAATCATGAAGGAATTCCATCATATCATCGAGTCTTCCAAGCTCGGGATTCGAAAGCCCGATCCACGGATTTATGCCCTCATGTGCGAAGCGCTGGACGTTGATCCCGCCCGGTGTGTCTATCTCGACGATCTCGGCATCAATTTAAAACCAGCGCGCGCAATGGGCATGCATACGATCAAAGTCCTGAATGAGGCGCAGCTCTTGCAGGACCTGCGCGAAGCAACTGGCTTTGAGGGGATATGAGAGCATTTGGTCTGAGCTTGATTTGCGCGATCATCCTGTCGGCGTGCGGCAATGGGGATGGCACGCCGCGCGTGCGGGTCTCGGTGGATGCGGCGCCAGCGGTCACCGCGCCGGTCGAAATTGAAACCCCGGTGACGCCTCTAACCGAACCGGTGAATGCAAAGATTGCCGACATTCGCGAGATCCTGGATCGAAACTCGCTGACCCGTTTGGTCCGACTGGCAAATTCTGAAGAGAATTTTGTATCGAATTTTGCTGGTGAGTCGCATCGCGTTCATTGGGACTTGCTACGTCGCACAGGGTTTGACCCGCTTATGCGTTTGGGGGCATTGTTGGAGGGGCCGTATGGCACCCGTCAAGTCGGCGATCAAACCTGGTATATCTGGCCCGATTTCGCTGCGCTTGAGGCCGATGACTTATTGCCGGAAAAGCTGGATTTCGCCGATCGCGCTCGGCTTGAGGACCTGGTTGGTGCCCCTGGGCTCGAGCGGATCCGAAACGGCGAATCCTATCCTGGCATTCGCACCGCAATTGCCGACGATGGTCGTTGGCTCTATTTCGTTCATGAAACGGTACAAGAAACAGAAACGAGCGAATAATGGCGACAAAGATTGGTGCGGATGCCGCAATCGCGAAACTTGCTGGCTGGTCGGTAAAAACGGGTGAACGCGATGCGATCGAAAAGACGTTCAAGTTTTCCGACTTCAAAACCGCTTTTGGATTCATGTCTTCAAGCGCTTTAAAGGCTGAGCAAATGGATCATCATCCTGAATGGTTCAATGTGTACAATCGTGTCGAGGTCACGTTGACCACGCATGATGCGGATGGCGTCACCGAGCTCGATGTCGAGCTGGCCGGTTTCATGGATGCCCTTGCCGACAAACTGGTTTGATCACGGACAATAGCTGGCTGCCAAAATCGGGCCGAGACGGTTGCCGCGTCTCTCCTGAATGATCACAGCGCAGCCATGTTCCGAACTTGGAGCGTTCGCAGTCAGAGACAGGGCGTCGCCAGAATAAGTGCCGATTTCTTTGGCATCGAGCACGATATTCTTGCTGAACAGACGAACGCCTCGATTTTCACCGCGCGGCACGCTCGTGGTTTGTTCGGGTAAGAGTGTCAGTTGTACGATCGCGGTGTCGCGTTCCAGATCGCTCAAATAATCTCCGATATTGACGTGGAGCTGGTCGCCTTCCTGAATGATCTCGAGGGGCGCTGTGGCGTGAATTGGCGCCCCCAACAGAGCCTCGACGTCGTGGCGACGGCTGCCGACGGTTTCGGCACTGCCATTGATTACGGCTTGCGGAGTATAGGCGCCCGCCGTGCCACGAAGGGCACGATTATATTGACGCTGACGCGCTGTGTGGTCGGGACTAGAAAAGGGATCTTTCCAGGCGCCGGCGCGGCCATGCACCAGTCGATCCCAATAATCGACATGCCATTCCAGGACGATCAAATCCTCACGCTCCGCAAGCTCTGCAAATAGTTTCTCGGCGGGTGGACAGGACGAACAGCTTTGAGACGTGAACAGCTCGGCGACGATTGGCCCCGCAGCTATGGCCTGCGCTCGAGGTAAGTCATGCAAAGTCTGGGCGCCGCCTCGTAACGACACCAAGACTAGGATTGCGACAGATGCCGCGAGCGCGATCAGGGAGATCCGCATTTTAAGCCTCCAAATTCGGTGATGCTTAAGTCGCTGATCGCCGCGCCGATCTCAAATCGCGTTTTCTCAACTTGACGTGATCGCGCGCCGCCGCGTCAGGGCTTGCGCCGAGATGACGGGCGGCGCTAGACCACGCGATAGACACAAGAGTTGAGGAGGGCTGCCATGGGCCGCGTATCAGGCAAGAAAGCGATCATTACGGGGGGGGCGCAAGGCCTCGGCGAAGCCACAGCATGGATGCTGGCGCGTGAAGGCGCCAAAGTGGCTGTAACGGACATTAATGGTGAAGGTGCGGAGAGCGTCGCGGCCGCGATCAATGCTGAGCTTGGTGACGGCACTGCTTTTGCCTGGCAACACGATGTCACTGATGGGGAGCGCTGGCAGACCGTTGTGCAGGAAGCGCATGACGCGATGGGCGGGCTCAATGTGCTGGTCAACAATGCCGGGATCGGCTCACTCGGCAGCGTCGAGGACGAGGATTATGGCGTGTTCCAGCATGTCATGAAAGTGGATGTCGACTCGATCTTTCTTGGTTGTAAATATGCAATCCCGTTGATGCGCAATCATGGTCTCGGCTCGATCGTCAATATCAGCTCGATTGCCGGCATTGTCGCCAGCGGCAATTATGTGTCTTACAATACCGCCAAGGCGGCGGTCCGACATATGTCGAAATCGATCGCCCTGCATTGCGCCAAGACCGGCGGCCAGATCCGCTGCAACTCTGTCCACCCAGTCTTTATCAACACGCCGATCCTCGACCGCACCAAGGAAATGTTCGGTGAAGAAGAGGCGCTCGCTAAGCTCGGGCGGCAGATCCCGATGGGCAAAGTCGGTGAGCCCGATGATATCGCTTATGCCGTGCTTTATCTCGCCAGCGATGAAAGCAAGCTAATCACCGGTGCCGAGCTGAAAGTTGATGGCGGCATCAGCGCTATGTAGCGCTTGCAAAACCCGTTTGTTCATGCAATGTTCCAGGCCAGCAAATGGAGGTTGGAATGATTGGTTATGTCACGCTGGGGACAGCAGATATTGAACGGGGCGCGATTTTTTATGATGCGATTGCAAAAGTCCTCGGATTCGGTCGTATGATGGATGAAGAGACGTTTATCGCATGGGGAGATTATGAAGGCCCAGGCGCAGGCCTATCGATCACCAAACCATTTGACGGCAATGCTGCCAGCGTCGGCAATGGTACGATGGTGGCGCTCAATGCCAAGGACCCGGCGCAAGTCGATCAGGTCTATGAAACCGCTTTGGCGCAAGGCGGCACCTGCGAAGGCAAACCTGGTGATCGTGGCGGTGGTTTCTACGCCGCCTATTTTCGAGATCTTGATGGCAACAAGCTGAACGCGTTCTGCATGGTCGCGCCGGAATAGCCGATCAGGACAGAGGACGCCGAGCCACAACTAGCAGCGCGTAGGCGCCCAAGATCGCCATGACGGATGCCGAGGCATAGAGCGGTAGGGCGGAGTTCAACTGGTAAAGCGCGGCGCCGAGTAGGGGTCCGAAGATAAATCCTGCAGGCGGGGCTGCTGCTAGCAGGGCTGCTGCAGAACCTTGTTCATGTCGCTCGACTGACAGGCTTCCCAAGGCATTAGCAGCCGGCACCGCCAAGGCTGCGCCAGCGCCCACGATGAGGAAAGCGATACAGATGGCCCAGAACGGCATTAACAGGTTGGCGAGGATGTATCCCACCGCGACCAGAAACAATCCCATGGGCAGCATGCCGCGCGGATCGGGCTTACGCGGCTGGACATAGCCGAATTGGACGAACACCATCATCACCGCCAGACAGGCAAATGCAATCCCGGCATAGAGAACCGTTTTTTCCTCGCCAAGTTCGTAGCGATCCTCGAGGAACCAGCCGAGCGTCTGTTGGATCATGCCAACCGCGACGAAATAGGTGAACAGGAATAAGAGGTGCGGGAAGACCCGTGGATCGCGCATGGCCAGCGGAGAGGGTCGCGCCGCACTCTGTCTCGTGTTTCGGGTCTTGGGCAGGGCAAAGGCAATAAGGATCCCGCAGGAAATACATAAGATGATCGAGCCCCAGAGCGGCACCAGAGCACCAAATGGCGCCAGGACCGTCGCGCCGGCGGGGCCCAGGATCGAACCAATGCTCATCGCCGCTCCCAACATACCAAGGCCGGCCGCCCGAGTGGCAGGCGTGGTCGCATCGGTCATCGCCGCCATGCTGGCCGGTTGCAGGCCGGGCGACAGCAAGCCGAACCAGATGCGCACAAAGACCAGCGTGAAAAACATGGTCAGGCCGGTGATCATGCCCGCCAGCGCAGCCTCAAGTGCGAACAGGAAGGCCATATTGGTGAAGCCCATGGCCAGCAGTGAGAAGACCATGACTCGCTTGCGTCCGAACCGATCAGCCCAACGCCCCCATTGCGGGATCATCAGGGCATAGATGGCAGCGGACAGGGTGAGAATGCCGGCCACCTGAATCTCGGTCAGCCCGGCTTTACGGGCGAGCGGCGCTACGACGACAAAATTGATCGTCATGCCGGCACCCATGGCGACACTGGCAAGCGCAATCATGCTTTGCTGAAACGACGTTAGCGGCCGCAGCGGCGTGTCAGGTTGTGTGCTTGTATCGGCCATGCCCAATCTCTCTCAAACGGCAGAGTTACGGGCTTTGCTCCGCGCGGCAAGCGCGACCTTGGGGAAGGGGACTTACTCGTCGCGGGGGCGGGCGAGGCTGGCGAGCGCCGCGCCTTTGACGAAATCAACCGCTGGCGCCATTTGATCGAGCCCGCTCGCATCGGTGCCATTGGTCACATGATCGAACGTGATCTTTGTGCCGCCTGCTTCATGCGGGGTCAGCGTGATGGTCCAGACTGACGTGACGGCAAGCCCTTGCAATGGCCCAAACGGTGCTGACAAGATCAGGCTCTTATTCTCATGGGCTTGAATCACCGTGCCGTGCCAAACCGAGCCGCCATCCCAGTCCTCGCGCCACAACCCGCCAGCTTGGACATCAAGGCTGAGATTTTTCGCATCGCCTGAATAGGTGTGATCGGATTGCCACCACTCGGAAGGGACGATCAATCGAGCCCAGACCTCGTTTGGGGCAAGCTCAGTTTCCGCTTCGAGCTTCAAGGTGAAATGATCCGGCGACGCCGTCACGACCTCCGCCATGCCAGCGCCGGTCATGGAGATCAATGCGAGTGAGGTGAGGATTGGTTTCATCATGTGCAGACCTTATCCATCAAAGCGATAGCGGCAACTCCAAATGCTGTTCATACATGTGATCGCGATGTTGCAGGATGATCGGATCGAGCGCCGCTTGTGTTGCCGCATCGAGTGTGTTGAAGGCTGCGCGAGTGTTCGGGTTCATGGCGCATTGTGCGTCGGCGAGCGGCGAAAACATCGCCATCACCGTCGCGCTGTAAACGTCGGCGGCGCTCGGCGCATCACCAAAATAATAAGAGCTACCGGCCGCTCTTTGCGCGACCAGCCGATCCGATAATTGTGTCAGCAAGTCCTGAACCCGCTCAGCGCAGGCGGTCCCGGTTTCCGGTGCGTAGCCATATTTTCGGCCGATATATTTGGCCACGCCCTCAACAAAGCCGCCTTCGCCTTTCAGGCCCGCATCGACCAATTGCAGCCGTCGCGCCCAGCCCAATCCATTCTCACCCACTAGGTCATGACACAGCGCGAACATTGCCTCCTCATCATGGGCGATCAGGCTCGGCGTTGGGGCCAATCGCTCCGCCAGTTCCAGGATCTCGCGCCAACCGGACCGCGGTGCTTCATCATTAAAGATCGCAATCGGGCCGCTTTGGTCTTTGGCCCAAGCATTGAAGGCCTCACTGTCATAGACCCGGCGTACGGCTTTCCATGGGATCGACTTCATGTGGAGAATGCCTTTGGCCGCTTCGCCCCAAGGGCTTGGGACATTGCCGACCACCACCATGCGCACGCCATCCGCAGCGATGGCCTCTTCGACCGAGACATATTCGAAAGGCATGGCGGGGGGCTCCTTATGCTGGTTTGAAACTTGGCAATCGATCGATCCAAGGCTGCGCGGCTTCCAACTCATAGGCGAGCGCCAGAAGCAAGCCATCGTCGCCGCGTTTGCCGGAGAACATTGAGCCGATGGGCAAGCCATCTCCGCTCCATTGCAGGGGCACGCTTATCGAGGCAGCGCCGGCAACGTTCATCGGCGCGGTGAAGGCGGCAAAGTTGAGCACATTGGCCCGCACAGTCTGGTAATCTCCGTCCGGTGCCTGCGAGCCGATTTTCGGTGCAACCGTAGAGACGGTCGGCGTCAGCAGAACGTCAAAGTCCTCAAACCAAGAATGATATTGCGCCTCAAAGCCTTGCAGATACGAAATGGCATCTCCCATATCGTCTTGGCGCGCCATGAATTCAGCCGCAAGTCCAAGCGTCCAGGGTTCGAGAATGTCGGGTCCAATTGGTTGACCGCTAAAGGCGCTGGCCTGCTGAGCAAAGTCAGCTGCACCACCCGCCCAATAAAGCAGAAACGCGTCGATGAACTTCGCACCATCGGCCGGAACGGAATAGTCAATTACTTCATGGCCAAGGGCGCGGCAAAGTTCGGCCGTCCGATCAAGTCCCTGGCGCGTGGCAGCATCGACCGTGGCCTCAGTGATCGGGTCCGGCGCATAGGCGATCTTGAGCCGACGCGTCGATGCCTCGGTGATGTTGCCGGTCCGCGGCAGGTCCGTCTCAAGGTCTGCCTCAGCGGCGGCAAACAAGGCGGCGCTATCCCGCACCGTGAGGGTGACCGCGTGGTTGACCGAAATGCTGACCGGACCGGAGTCGCGGCTGATCGGCAGAGCGCCGCGGCTGGGCTTGAGGCCGAACAGGCCACAGCAAGCGGCCGGGATGCGGATCGAACCGCCGCCATCTGAGGCATGCGCGAATGGCACGACGCGCGCCGCGACGAGGGCCGCCGCGCCGCCAGAGGAACCGCCCGGAATACGACTTAGATCAAACGGATTCCGGGTCGCTCCGGTGACCAGGGGTTCGGTGGAGGAGATCAACCCCATTTCCGGTGACGTCGATTTGCCAAGGCTGATCATGCCAGCTTTGCGCCAGGCTTGCGCAAACTCGCCATCCGACGGGGCAATATAGCCTTTGAAGGCGCGCGAGCCGTAAAGGGTTTGTGTTCCTTCCCAGTCGAGCAGATCCTTGATGAAGGTGGGAACGCCGCCAAAATCGCCTGCGAGTGGGTTGGCGGCGGCTTCAAGGGCTTCGTCATAGGATTCGGTCGCGACCGCATTGATCAAGGGGTGCGCCGCCGTGGATCGCGCAATCGCGGCTTCGGTCAGAGACAGCGCGGTGGCGCTGCCATTGGCCAGCATTTCAAGTTGAGACAGAGCATCCGGGATCGGCTCCGCTTGATAGCCAGTGCTCACGGGCTCAATCGGAGGCGTATCGGCATTGGAGTCTGCAGCTGAACCTGGCGTGTCCTCACCCGCCGCGCAGGCGCCGAGTGATCCCAGAGCTGCAATGGCAGCGCCTGTTTGCATCAGTCTCCGTCGATTCAAATGTGCCAAGTTTCCCTCCAATATTTGTCTTTTTCCGAACCCTGACCCGGGCTTGCGGCGAATGCAAGGCCGCCCTAGGGGTAGCGGGTTTTAGGGAGAAGGGGTGGCGCATGCTGTCCGTCTTGGATCTGTTTCGGGTTGGGCTCGGCCCGTCTTCATCGCACACAGTCGGTCCGATGCGGATCGCCAAGCGATTCTTGCGCGAAGCCAGAAAGTCTGGGCTGCTGGCGACCGCAGCGCGCATTGAGATCGAACTCCAGGGCTCGCTCGCCCTGACCGGTGTCGGTCACGGTACCGATAAGGCGGTGATTTTGGGGCTTCTCGGATTTGCCCCTGAATCGGCCGAGCCAGAGGCGGCAGAAGCGGCGTTTCAAGATACGGTGGGCTCTAGGAAGCTCCGTCTCTTGCAAGGACCGGAAATCCAATTCAATGCGGTGAAGGACATCGTCTATCGCGGCGATTTGGTGCCGGAGCTTCACCCCAATGGCATGGTCCTGAGATTGTATTCGGACGCCGCATCAAGCGAGCCGAGTTTTACCAGGATCTATTATTCAACCGGCGGCGGCTTTATCTCGTCTGCACGTCGTCTGGCGCGACCGACCAAAAATGATGTGATCGACGATAAAGGTCACTCGCCCTACGCCTTCGGGTCCGCAGCTGAGCTGTTGAGTCTTTGCAAGACCAAAGGCCTGGCGATCGACGAACTTGTCCTCACCAACGAGGATCAGCGACGGCCGCGCGAGAAGACGTTGGCGCAGCTGGATTTCATCACCGACACCATGCTCGCCTGTATTGAGCGTGGCTTGGTAACGTCCGGCATCCTGCCGGGTGGGTTACACGTCCAGCGCCGTGCGCCCGACCTATACCGGAAGCTCAAAACCGGTGCCGGGGTGAACGAACGCGAGGCCTTGTTTGACTGGCTCAACGTCTATGCCATGGCGGTGAATGAAGAGAATGCCGCAGGCGGGCGCGTGGTCACGGCGCCGACCAATGGCGCGGCTGGAATCTTACCGGCAGTCTTGCGCCATTATTGTTGCACTGACGAGGGGGAGCCGATCCGATCAAAATCTCAGCGCTTCTTGCTCGTCTCTGGCGGAATTGGCCTCTTGTATAAGCAGCGCGCATCGATCTCCGGCGCCGAAATGGGCTGTCAGGGCGAGGTTGGTGTGGCGTGTTCCATGGTGGCCGGTGGCCTCGCAGCGGTGTGGGGAGCGAATCCGGCTCAATGCCTCGCCGCCGCAGAAATCGGCATGGAGCACAATCTTGGCCTAACCTGCGATCCGGTCGGCGGGCTGGTGCAAATCCCGTGTATTGAACGCAACGCAATTGGCACGGTAAAAGCCGTCAATGCCGCACGCCTGGCTCTGCATCAAAGCGGGGCCGGCAAGGTCAGCCTGGATCAGGTGATCGAAACCATGCGCCAGACGGGGCTCGATATGTCGTCCAAGTATAAGGAAACCAGCGAAGGCGGGCTGGCCGTGAACGTGGTCGCCTGTTGATCGTCCCGCGCGTTTCTGAGTTGTCTTAGCGTCTCAACATCAATACATCTGCCGACAAGCAACTCTCTGGAGGTTCAGAATGGCTCCTTTAAAAACGGCTATCGCAGCGCTGGCACTTTCGTCTTTGGGTGTGATCGCAGGGTGTTCGACGACGGCGAACTCGGCCCAGGCACGCGCGGACGTCACCGCAGACAGTTCCCAGGCATTGACCAAATTAGTGCGTGAGAACCCGGCAGCGGCGGCGATCTCCAGGCAGGCGCGCGCAACATTGGTGTTCCCATCCATCGTCAAGGCCGGTCTTGGTGTCGGTGGGGCTTATGGCGAAGGGGAATTGCGCCGAGGCGGTACCACGGTTGATTATTATACCTCCTTCACTGGATCCTGGGGGCTTCAGGCCGGCGCGCAATCCTATGGCTATGTCGTTTACTTGATGAACGAAGACGCGATTGATTATCTCGAGCGTTCTGACGGCTGGGAGATTGGTGTTGGGCCGACCGTCGTCGTGGTCAATGCAGGCGTTGCGGAAAACCTATCCTCATCGACGCTTCAGGATGACGCCTATGCCTTCATCTTTGATCAAAAAGGCTTGATGGCCGGCGTCAGCATCGAAGGGACCAAAGTCACCCGGGTGCAAACCCGGTAGGCTGATACGCACGAGCGCCTTCCCCATGGTGATGTATTGGACCGGGCATGCCCGCATGCCAAACTGGCCGCATGGACGGATTTGAAGGCAAAACAGCCGGGCGCGCGCCCCTGACTTATCCATTCGGGGAAGAGACCCCGAAAGTTGGTGAGACGATGGAAGTCGCGCCAGGTGTGCATTGGGTGCGGATGCCGCTGCCCTTTTCCCTGCAATGGATCAATCTGTGGCTGATCGATGATGGCGATCGTGGCTGGACCATCGTCGATACGGGGATGCCACTGGACGACACCAAAGCGGCTTGGCGGAAGATCTTCGAGGATCAACTGGGCGGACGTCCGGTCTGGCGCGTAATCGTCACGCATATGCAT
This sequence comes from Hyphomonadaceae bacterium, assembly GCA_024743315.1. Lineage (GTDB taxonomy): Bacteria > Pseudomonadota > Alphaproteobacteria > Caulobacterales > Hyphomonadaceae > Henriciella. Next base: position 263,214 of record JANSWU010000006.1, on the reverse strand, counting down.
CCCGATCATATCGGAAATGCGGGCTGGCTCAGTCGCAAATTCCCCGAGTCGGAATTCTGGATCAGTCGTTTGGAATATATTTCGTGCCGCATGCTGGTTGCCGACACCGGCCGCGAAGCGCCGGAGGCTGGGACGAAATTCTATCATCAAGCTGGCTGGAACGAGGCTCAGATCGAAACGTACAAGTCGCGCTTTGGCGGCTTTGGCCGTGGGGTCTCGCGTTTACCCGATGCTTATCATCGCCTCGAAGATGGAGATACGTTCGAGATGGCTGGGGAAACCTGGGAGGTGGTCACCGGGAACGGGCACTCTCCAGAGCATAGCTGCTTGTTCTGCCCAGTCTTGAACGTAGTCATTTCAGGCGATCAGTTACTGCCGAAAATCTCGTCAAACGTTTCAGTGTTTCCGACGGAGCCGTGGGCCAATCCCTTGCGCGATTGGTTGCAGAGCTGCGAAAAGCTGAAGGCGACCTTGCCGGAAGACGTTCTGGTCCTGCCCGCGCACAATGAACCATTCAAAGGTGCGCATGCACGGCTCGATCATCTGATTAAAGGGCACGGCGTGGCTTTGAAGCGCCTGCAACAGCGCCTCGCCCAGGAACCACGGCGCGTCGTCGATGTGTTTCCGGCGATTTTCGGCCGCAAGATTGGTGACGATGTCCTCTCCATGGCCACAGGTGAGGCGATTGCGCACCTAAACTATCTTCTGGCGGACGGAGACGCGAAACGAACGCTCGATGAGACGGGCATTGCCTGGTACAGCGCTGCGACGTAATCAAATCCTGTCATGTTCTCGACAAGTTCGAGCGGATAAGTGACAATCACGGCGTCGCTGAAGGATAGTCCCATGTCGGAAACAAGTCGCACGAAAGGATGGTTCACACTTGGACTGTCACTAATCATCATCGGCGGCGCAGTTTACGCACTCGGGACTGTGTTTGGGGTGTTCGTTTTGGTTCAGCAAAGCAGTGAAGCTGCAGGCGCGCCGATCTGGCCAATCTTACTGATACCAGGTCTTGTCGGATTGGGGTTTCTCGTGCTTCTGGCAAAAGTCATTGTGGATCGACTGAACAATGCCGAAGACGACCATTATTCGCGCACAGTCGATAAGTAGGGAATTCTGAACATGATTGTGACGATGGGCGAAACGATTCCGGGCCGCCAAGTGACCGAAATTGTTGGTACGGTGAAAGGAAACACCGTTCGTACGCGCTTTTTCGGTCGCGATATCATGGCGGCCTTGCGCAATCTCGTTGGGGGTGAAGTCCCTGAATATACCAAACTGATGGCCGAAGCACGTGAACAGGCGATTGATCGGATGACCATGGATGCGCTTGAAAAGGGCGCCGACGCGGTGATTTGTCTGCGCGTTACGACCAGCATGATTATGGGCGGATCGGCAGAATTATTGGCGTATGGCACGGCGGTGCGTTTGTCATGAATGATGCTGTTTCAAGCCCGGACGCGAACGCAGACGCGCCGCTGACCTTGCAAGGCAAAGTCAAAAAGGAATTGCGGGAATGGGGCATAACCCTGTCCATTTTTGTGCCGATTTTCTTGATCTTTTCGGGCTTGTTTTATGAACTTCGCGTGATCCCGTCTGAGAGCATGGTGCCGAACCTCCAGGTGGGTGACCGGGTCACCGTTAACAAGTTTGCGTATGGTTATTCGCGTAATTCTCTGCCGTTCAGCCTTGGCCGCTACGTGCCGCTGCCAGATGGCCGGTTGTTTGCCGGTCAGCCGAAACGCGGTGATGTTGCTGTGTTCGAGCACACGCATACGCCGCGGGTCATGATCAAGCGTATCATCGGTCTTCCAGGGGACACGGTCGTGGTTCGTGATGGCCAACCGGTCGAGATTAACGGCACTCCGATTGAACGTACCTTTGTGCGCCGCGTACGCTACCGTCAGCACGATAGTGGCGCTTACGCGACCGCAGCGGAGTTTACCGAATCCTATGACGGATCAACCTGGCTGACCCATGATATTGATGGGGTCACCGGTACCAATATTTCCGTGACCTACATTGTTCCCGAAGGGCACTTCCTGTTCATGGGCGATAATCGCGACAACTCAATGGATGGGCGCAATCCGACCGGACATTGCCTGGCCGACACGGATGGTATCGTGGATCAAGCTGGCTGTGCGCCACGCAATGGCGTTGCCCCGGATCAAGCATCGGTCGGGTTTGTGCCGTTCCAAAACCTGATTGGCCGGGCTGATACCGTCCTTTTCTCCTTTTATCGCTGCGGGCGCGCGCAGGCAGAACCGTGCATGAAGAAACGGATCTGGCGCGGACTCTGATCAAATTTAAGAGACTATCTTCACCATAATTCGACCTCGCTCCGGTATGTGATTTGCATCATTCACATGGCGTGAGTGAATTGGGTCGACGGATCGTGAAGTACAAATTGTACCGTCCTGGGGAAATGTCTGCCGAACAATGGCAGATTTACGCCGCATTGCGAAATGCGCGTTCGATCTATGACGACCCGTTTTTCGACCCGGATTTCGCCCGATTGGTGGGCGAAGTCCGCGAAGATACCCGCATTGGCTTTGCCAGTGACGGCGACGGTATTTTCGCCGTCTGGCCACTGCATATCCGGCCCGGCAATTGGGCGCGTCCGATCGGGTCACCCTTTTCGGACTGGAATGCGCCGATTTTGTCCGAAGACACAGAGCTTACACCTCATGAAATCCTCGCCGGTTTCGACATTTCAGGCATGACGACCAGTGGCTTCATGCCTGCGTCTTTCGCGCCAAACCCGACATTGCAGCGCGCTGGCGCCAATCTCGCTGATTTATCTCACGGCGCCGAAATCTTTTTGGCTGAACAACAAAATCAATGGCCAAAGCATTTTAAGAAGATGCGTCGTGTCTACCGGAATGTGGAGCGCGATTTTTCCTCAGTGCGCTTCAATTGGGATGATCGCTCAGATGCAAATTATCGGCGCTTGCTGGCGCTCAAGCAGCAACAATTTTTGCGCACCGGCTATCACAATGTGCTGAAGGCGCCTTGGACACGTGCGCTGTTCGATCGCTTGCGTTCGTTCGAGGGGGCGCGTCTGCGCAGTCGTCTGGTCACTTTGAGTTTCGACGATAAATTTGCTGCGGCCGAGTATAATCTACAGTCCGACCGCGTCTTGCATGGCTGGATCACAGCGTTCGAGCAGGACTATAGCCGCTACTCCCCAGGCAATATGCTTGTACAGGAATTGCTGGAGAAGATGGGGGCTGAGGGCCTGACCATTTATGATGCGGGGCCAGGTTATGACCATTACAAACGCCATTATGCCAATGTCCAAAGTCCGGTAGAAAGTGGCGTCATTCAGGGCAATTCAAATCGATTGCACGCGTCCCGAATGGCGGGGCAGGCTTGGCGATTTGGCGAACAGGTCATGCCGGGCAAAGCGAGTGCGATCATGGCGCGCGCACGTCGCCGGATGGATCAGATTGCTTCGGTCGAAACGACATTCTCCGGACGCGCCAGTGGCATCTTTCGGGCTTTGAACGCGCGGCAAATCTAAACGCCGCCACCAGCGTTTGCCCGCTTGAAGCGAATCCTTATCCTGTATAATCGGCTTTCGGGCGCGGACAGCTATGGGGTTCACCATCACCAAGTTTAGCGGCACATACAAATCGAATAATGGACGAGGTCCGATTATCGTTTCGCGGCACGGGCGACCGGCGCTCGACCGATCAGCCGGGCCTAAGCTCAATTGGCAAGAGTATCGCGACTGGTGGGAGCGTTATGAGGCCGGCAGTCTGGCCAAGGACCAGGTGCCGCCAGACCGTCTCAAACAGGTGGTATCTGAAGTTGATATTGTTCTGAGCTCGGCTCGTCCACGCGCCATTGAAACAGCGGAATGGGCCACGGAAGGCCGGACCCCGGAACCCAATGCAGTGTTCAATGAGGCGCCGTTGCCGCCACCACGCTTTAAAACCCGGCGCTATTTGCCAAAGACCTGGAACATCTTTGCTCGCACCTATTGGCTGCGCGGCCACAAGCTCGATGGCGAATGCGTGAACGGCGCCCGCGCCCGAGCCAAGGAGGCCGCGCAAGTCCTACACAATACGGCAGAAGGCAAATCGGTCTATCTGGCAGCCCATGGCTGGTTTAATCGGATGCTGCGCCGTCCCCTTCGCCGGCTCGGCTGGGTCTGCGTCTATGATGGTGGCGACAAGTATTGGAGTTTCCGGGTCTACGAATATCGTGGAAAATCCTGAAATCGCCATTGAGGCGAGTCAAAACCGGGCCTAGGGTAGCCCTTACGAATTATGGAACTGGGGCTGACACATGGCGTCAAAGGCGAAACCTGTAAAAGATATGAGCTTCGAAGAAGCCTTGGCGGAACTAGAAACCATTGTTCGCCAACTCGAGCAGGGCGATGTCGAGCTTGAGCAATCCATTGCTATTTATGAACGTGGTGCCGAGTTGAAAAAACACTGCGAAGGACGTCTCAAAGCGGCGGAACTGAAGGTCGAGCAAATCGTTCAAGGCGGAGACGGCGCTCCAAAAACCGAACCAGCGAGCTTCGACTAATGGCCGCCGACGGCGACCCGGGGTTTGGCCGACGGCTGACCGAGATTGCCGATCGCATCACTGTGGCGCTTGATCAATTAATTCCACCCGCACAGGGTCCGGAAGCCGACTTGATGCGCGCCATGCGTCACTCCGCGCTCGCCAATGGCAAGCGCATGCGCCCTTTTTATGTGATTGAAACCGGTGCGATGTTCGATGCTCCGGAAAAAAGCCTGCTCCGCGCGGCTGCGGCTCTGGAATGCGTACATTGCTACTCGCTGATCCATGACGATTTGCCCTGTATGGACGATGATGATTTTCGGCGCGGGCAACCGACCGTTCACAAGGCGTTTGATGAGGCGACGGCGGTTTTGGCCGGCGATGCCTTGCTGACGCTGGCATTCAAGATTCTAGCGAGCCGGGAAACCCATCAGGATGCGCATATTCGACTGAAACTGATTGAACGTCTGGCGGACGCATCTGGAGCCCTGGGCATGGTTGGCGGGCAGATGATCGATATGCTCGAAGATGAGAGTCCCCGGGATTTGAACACAATCACCCGTATGCAAAGGCTGAAAACGGGCGCCTTGATTTCTTATTCGGTCGAAGCGGGCGGAATCATTGGCGGGGCCAATGAGGCGGAACGCCAGGCGCTGCATGGTTTTGCACATGATTTGGGCCTGGCTTATCAAATCTCGGATGACCTCCTGGATGCGACCGGTGATGAGGCGGATGTCGGCAAGCCGTTGCGCACGGATGCATCGGCCGGAAAGGCAAATTTTGTGACTTTACTGGGCATTGAACAGGCCCAGGAACGGGTGCGGCTCCTCGCCGCGCAGGCCAAAGAACACCTCGCAATCTTCCGCAATCGCGCCAATATCCTGTTACAATCGGTTGATTTTGTGCTTGATAGAAAACACTAAAGATAACCGGACAAGGGAATCCGGACAGGAGGCCGCTCGATGACAGACCTAAGGAACGCTCGCCTATTGGACGAAGTGTTGACGCCGGACGACCTCAAAAACAAGTCGCGTGACGAGCTCAAACAGATCGCGGATGAGGTTCGGCAAGAGGTCATTGACGCGGTTTCCGTGACCGGAGGGCATCTTGGCGCAGGCCTCGGCGTCGTCGAGCTGACGGTCGCCCTGCATGCGGTTTTTAACACGCCAGACGATAAGCTGATCTGGGATGTTGGCCATCAATGCTATCCCCACAAGATCCTGACCGGTCGACGCGATCGTATTCGGACTCTGCGTCAGGGCGGCGGATTGTCTGGCTTTACCAAGCGCTCTGAGAGTGAATATGACCCGTTTGGGGCCGCGCACGCGTCGACATCGATTTCTGCCGCGCATGGATTTGCGACGTCGCGCGACCTGCAAGGCCGCAGCAATCACGTGATTTCGGTGATTGGCGATGGCTCCATGACCGCAGGCATGGCCTATGAGGCGATGAACAATGTTGGTGGCGACCAAAAGCGCCAGGTTGTGATCCTGAACGATAATGACATGTCGATCGCTCCGCCTGTCGGAGCGATGAGTCATTATTTCTCGCGTCTCGTATCAGGACGTTCCTATCGCGGTCTGCGAAAGATCGCGAAATCCATGGTCAAGCCGATCGGTCTCGCCAATCCGGCGCGCAAGGCTGAAGAATACCTGCGCGGTTTTGCCATGGGCGGTACGATGTTTGAGGAACTCGGCTTCTACTATGTCGGTCCCATTGATGGTCACGATCTCGATGTGCTGATCCCGGTGCTCGAAAATGTTCAGAAAATGCAGCGTCCGGTTCTGGTTCATGTCGTCACCCAAAAGGGCCATGGCTATGCGCCGGCCGAAAACAGTGCCGACAAGTATCACGGCGTGTCCAAGTTCGATGTTGTCACCGGCCAGCAGAAGAAGTCAAAAGCCAGCGCACCGAAATTCCAGGATGTGTTCGGCAATACGCTGGTCAAACTGGCTGAAACCGATGACAAGATTTGCGCAATCACCGCGGCAATGCCGTCCGGCACCGGCGTCAATCTGTTCCAGAAAGCATTTCCGGAGCGCGCATTTGATGTCGGCATCGCTGAACAGCATGCCGTGACCATGGCGGCCGGTATGGCCGCAGATGGGATGAAACCCTATGCCGCGATCTATTCGACCTTCTTGCAGCGCGGATACGATCAGGTTGTGCACGATGTCGCAATCCAGAAACTGCCCGTGCGCTTCGCCATTGACCGGGCTGGCTTGGTCGGCGCCGATGGCGCGACGCATGCAGGCAGCTTCGATATTGGCTATCTTGGCGCGCTGCCTGGCATTATCTGCATGGCCGCTGCGGATGAAGCGGAGCTGGCGCGTATGGTGGTCACAGCGAACGAGATTGATGATCGGCCTTCTGCCTTCCGCTACCCACGCGGCGAAGGCTATGGTGTCGATATGCCTGAGACCCTGACCGCATTGGAAATCGGCAAAGGCCGGATCGTTCAGGAGGGCACCTCAATTGCCATCCTGTCATATGGCGCGCGGCTCCAGGAGTCCTTGAAAGCGGCAGAAATGCTGGCGGCGCAAGGCCTGTCCTGTACGGTAGCCGATGCCCGCTTCGCCAAACCGCTTGATGCAGAACTGACTGAACGCCTGGCCAAAGATCATGAAGTCCTGATCACGATCGAAGAGGGCGCACGCGGGGGCTTTGGCGCCTTTGTCCTGCATCACCTGGCAGATGTTGGCGCCCTCGATAATGGTGTCAAAATTCGCACGATGCATTTGCCGGATATCTTCCAGGATCAGGACAAACCGGAACTCATGTATGACCAAGCTGGCCTGAACGCGCGTCACATCGCGGCGCAAGCGATTGAAGCGCTGGGCCGCGGGGACGTCTCCAAGATTGAGATGTTCGCGAGCGCGTAATCTTAACAATACAGCCTTGGCCGTTTTTCCGCCTTACTCGCCTGCAACTGGCTCTTGCTAGCGATAACGGATCAGTCGAGGTGCGCCCTCATGAAAATCAAAATCACTCTTTGCGCGATGATCTTGGCCGTCGCAGCCTGCGAAACCGTGCCCTCAGAGATGGCGGCGGGGCAATTCGCTGCGCAGATCGACGCCCTCACCACCAATCCCAGCGTCTTTGCCTCTGATCGGGACCTGACTGCCTTATTGGCGCGAGAGGATTTGACCCCGATACAACGCGCTGATGCGGCCTACTTGCGGGGCACGAAGCGGTTTGAAGGGCGATACAATATGCCCGGTGCGATAAAGGATTATGATCAATTCATTGCGCTCGCGCCGGCAGATCCAAGGATTTCGACGGCCGAGCGTCACATAGTCTTTGCTGCGACGGAAATCGAAAATGCGCAACGCCGCCTGGCGCAACTGCAAAACCTCCCGGACTGGTTTGATGACAAAGTCCTGATGGGAGAATTTGACACTGCGGTGGCGCGATATCGCAAAGCCGGTCTGACCCCGACAGAGAGTCAGGTCCATCTGCTACGCGAGGCTGGATACGTGTGTTCCGGAGAAGGTGATGCGGTGCATTTGTTCGGACCTGTGCCAGAGCACGCTGCTGACGCCATATGGTGCCCGGATCCAAGCGTTTCCTGATTTCTGCCTTAGTGTCGCCACTGCGCGGCGCGACCCAAATACACTGATGAAAAAAGGGAAATAGATATGCGTATTGTTCTAGCGGTATCGGCGGTGACCTTGATGGCAGCCTGTGCGTCGACCACCACCGAGACGGCGCCCGTCGTGGCAGATCTTCCGCCACAAGCTGAAACGACGACCCCAAGCCAATATCAGCTCGCTATGGGCACAGTCGAGGACTTGCTGGAAGCGGGCAATGAACAAGCCGCGATCCTGCGCCTGGAACAATTGGTTGGGATGCAAGCCGCGTCTGAGGCAGAGAAAGCCTCGGCTCTGTACCGGATGGCTGAGCTCAAGATGGGCGAAGGCAACCAGATCTGGGGTGCCATCGAGAATCTTGATGAGTTTATCGAGACCTATCCCGATCATGAAATGATTTCAGCTGCAATTGAGCTTCGAGATTATGCGCGCGGCGAGGCAACGAGTCTGAATTTCCAAGTCGAGCAGGGCGGCTTATCGCCAATGGAAGAGTTCAAAGCGCGCTTTCGTCTTGGCGAGCATCAGGATGCTGCTGACATCATGCTGACCAACGCCTTGACCCCAGCAAATGAGTACCTGCTCGACATGTATCAGATTGGCTATCTCTGCGATGATGTCGAACTGACCGGTCCACAATACAAAGTGACAGAGCCGGACGGGACGGATCGCACCGTACGTTTCTGTGACTTCGGCAAGTAAACGCGCCACGTCGCTACGCGTTTCAGGCCAAAAATCCGAAATCGGCAAGGGCGATCATCCTTTGCCGATTTCTTGCATCTGGCGTTAACCTTTGTGCAAAAAGTAACTCGCCTTACGAGCGAAGCTGGCATACGGTTTGCGACGGCTGGGATGTGTAGAGTAATTGAGAGACATCTCGGATGCAGTCGTTTTTCACGATTTTGATCGCCGCTATGACCGCTTTTGCGGCGATGTTTATGTTAAGTCCCGAACCCGTCACGGAAACGGTCACTTTGGTTTCTGCGGAAAGTCCTGATGTTCCAGAGCCACCTTTACCGGATACGGGCCTGCCCAGTTTCTTGATCGTCGCCCAGCATCCGCTGATCATGGCGTTCGAAACAGGTGCCGTTTATGATGGGACCTTGGATATTGCAGTCGATTCCTTGGGCGCCATTCAGGACTAGATCCGCTCCTGCTATGCGACTTCGCGGGTAAATCTAACGAAATATCAGACCTACCGCAGCGTCGCCCCTTTCGTAGGGGCGACGCTTGTCGCATATCCACTGGCAAAGACGACAACATATTCGGAGGACTCTATGGCCGCAGCAGCTCTGCCGGAAGGCTGGCCCGCGATTTCAATTGAACAAGCGAATGCCGCAATTGCAGCGTCCGACACACCGCTCAAGCTCAGCGACGCGGTGATCGGTGGGGTGCCAATGAAGGTCTATGGTGACGCGCCGCCAACCATTCGGGCGATCCTGCAGCTCGGGGAAATGCAATTCGGCGCGCGAGACTTTCTGGTCTATGAGGACGAACGTGTCACCTATTCGGCCTTCGCCCGCGCCGTTGAACATTTTGCCAAGGCCTTGATCGAACAGTTTGGGGTCAAGAAAGGCGACCGTGTCGCCGTAATCATGCGCAATTATCCGCAATGGCCCGTGCCGTTCTTCGCGGCCTTGTCGATTGGCGCGATTGCGACGCCGATGAACTCCTGGTGGACCGGCGATGAGCTTGAATATGGCCTAAAGGATAGCGGTGCCAAAGTGGCGGTCATCGACCCGCAAATCCTTGATCGCATTCGTGATCATCTCGGCAATTTGCCAGAACTTGAAAAAATTATCATTGCGCGCGGCGGCGAGGCCGAAACCGATCCTCGCATCCTGACCATGGAGAGCCTGATCGGTCCCGCCACGGCATGGCAAGACCTTGAACAAATCGGCTTGCCGGAGATTGAGCTTGGCCCGGATGATGATGCCACGATCATGTACACATCCGGCACCACGGGCCGTCCGAAAGGTGCGCTGGCGACTCACCGGGCGATCATATCGAACATGCTGAATTCGATGACCTGCGCCATGCGCATGTATCTGCGCCGCGGCGAGGCTCCGCCAGAGCCCGATCCGGATGTGCAGAATGCGACCCTGCTCGCGATTCCGTTCTTCCATGCCACGGGTGCCTTCGCGGTCCTGATCCCAACTGTCCTGCGCGGTGACAAGATTGTCTCCATGTACAAGTGGGATGCGGGCGAAGCGCTGCCAATGATTGAGCGCGAACGAGTTACCAATGTCGGCGGCGTGCCAGCGATTGCCTGGCAATTGCTCGAACACCCAGACCGGGACAAGTATGACCTGTCCTCGATTGCGGTGGTGTCTTATGGCGGCGCGCCATCAGCCCCAGAACTGGTTTCGACCATCAAGAAGCGGCTGCCTGATGCAGCGCCCGGCAATGGCTGGGGCATGACCGAGACCTGTGCCACGTCTTCGGTCAATTTGGGTGAAGACTACGTCAATCGCCCGGACAGTGCCGGCGCGCCTCCCGGCGCGGTCGAGTATAAAATTGTTAGCCCCGACGGTCAGGAGCTGCCCGCTGGCGAGGTGGGTGAGCTCTGGTGCAAGGGCCCGATGAATTGCAAAGCGTATTGGAATAAACCCGAAGCCACGGCGGAGACATTTGTTGATGGCTGGGTCGTCACGGGTGACCTGGCGCGCCTTGATGAGGAAGGCTTCCTTTATCTCGTCGATCGCGCCAAGGATATGCTGATCCGGGGTGGCGAGAATATTTACTGCATCGAGGTCGAGAGCGCGCTGTATGATCATCCGGCGGTCATGGACGCGTCAGTGGTCGGCATCCCGCACAAGATCCTCGGTCAGGAAGTCGGCGCTGTCGTGCAATTGAAACCCGGCATGAGCGCCAGTGAGGATGAATTGCGCGCCCATGTCCGCAATCAAATCGCCGCGTTCAAGGTGCCGGTCGAAATCCAGTTCCAGGACGAACCATTGCCGCGCAACGCGAATGGCAAAATCCTGAAACCCATTTTGCGGGATCGGTTCGAACCCCGGGGTTAGGGCGCCGGAATATGGGTCATCGCTTCAGCGATATAACGCTCAGCGTCGTCCGTGCGCTCTGTTAGAATGATATAGCGGTGGGAGCCATTTGGGGTTTCCTCCCAGTGGGCAAGTCCTTCGGCGTCTGCAGACAGGCGACCAGGCGCACTTAAAGTCCAGAATGGCGAGGTCTCGTGCGCAGATGCGAACATGACCGCGGTTTGATCGAATGAGGCATTGTCGAGAATCTCGCCCGCGTACTGATCGCTCATCCAAGGCGCGTGTTCACTGAAAAACTTGTATCCGACATAAAGCGGTGTGTCCTTTGGATGGGCGTTGAGCTCGCGTCCAACCTTTAGCGCCTCGCCGACTTCATAGCCGCTAAATATGATAGGCCGTTGAACGGTTTCCAGGACAAACTGCGTCACGCCGGGCATGTTGCCGTTAAAGTTCCATTCCGGGCCATTAGCGGTAACGCCGTCGGGGAATTGGCCGCCCATGATCACCAGAGTCTTGATTTTCTGATTGACCAAGTCTGCGCCAGACTGCGAGGATATTTCGTCCGGCTCTGACAATAGCAGATTTTGAACATTGGCCAGTGGTCCGACCGTCACCAGTGTGATCGAGTGATCCTTTGCGCCCGCCAGCAACCGTCGATACAGGGCCGTTGCCGGTTCGACATGCTGCGTCGCGTTTGCAGAGACTGGGAAAGCCTCTGCGATAGCGTGATTATAGTTCCATTCAGTGCGCCATTGCGGCGTCTCGCGCACACCAAGGGCGAGCTCTGGACGGCCGTAATATGTGTTTACCGCGATCAAGGCAGGAATCACATATGCCTCATTTGACCAACTCGTGATCGCGAGGAAATCGATCTGCTCCCGATCAGCATAGCGATGTAACATGGCCAACGCGCCAAGGTCATCAGCATCGCCGCCAAAGTCCGTGTCAAAGATGATTTGAGGGCGCTCTTCGGAAATGGACACGGGTGCATGGTCGGGCGTAAGATTGATGCATGATCCTATGTTCAGCAAGGCGAGCGCAAACAGGGGGGCAAGAATAAATTTTAACACTGAACTCCCTCCTAGCTTTTCTAACTGTAAGTAGAGCAGGTTTGTTCGATCCAGACAAATTAAGAGGCTCGATCCAATCCGTCCTGTTCAACTGAGGCAAGCTTTCGTATGAGCGCGCCATGACAGACGAGAACGCGACGTATCAAAAAGCGCAAACCGGGCAACCTCTAGCGCTCGAACAGCGCAATCTGAGCGAAGATGGGCGGCGCTTTTCACCGTCGACTGGCCGCAATAAGGACGCCGTCAGAGACGCGTTTCTGTCTGCCATGCCAAGCACGGGACGCATTCTCGAAATCGCCTCGGGCACGGGCGAGCATGGAGCGCATATCACGGCAACGGCGGAAGACCTCACCTGGACTTATTCAGACATTGATCCGGTCAGTCAGGCGAGCCAATCGGCCTGGCGAGACTATGCCGCGCCTGACCGTCTGCTTGGGCCGCTAAGCCTGGACACGAGAAACCGGCATTGGGGCGAAGCGGAATCTCAATCACCTTGGGACGGGCTTTTCTGCGCCAACATGATCCACATCGCGCCCTTTGAGGCCGCAGAAGGCTTGTTCGCGGGCGCCGGGCGATTGTTGCGATCAGGCGGTCGATTGATGCTGTACGGCCCTTATGCGCGCAGCGGTGAAATCGCCCCGTCCAATGCGCGCTTCAGTGAAGATCTGAAGCGGCGCGATCCGAGCTGGGGCGTGCGCGATCTCGACCTCGACATACAGCCCCTCGCGGACGCTGCCGGCTTGACCCTGGCAAACATCATCGACATGCCCGCCAACAATCTCAGCGTGGTTTTCGAAAAGGCCTAAGTCGCGTCAGTCTCAGCCCGCCATCGTGCGCGGATTTCTTCGGTGCGATTATGGTTGCCATACGGGCTCCAGCCGGGGGCGTTGGCGGCGCGTTTGAGCCATGTCAGCGGCTTTAAGCCATCTGACCAGCAGTCACGAAGGAGGCCCGCAAACTCGTGAAAAGCGACGATCACCGGATTGAAGGAATTGAGCGGTTTGACAATGCCATAGTCCGGTTTGTCATCGGCTTGTTCGGGGATGAAAGAGCCGAACATCTTGTCCCAGACAATGAAAACGCCAGCATAGTTCGCATCTAGATAGCGCGGATTGGTGGCGTGGTGGACGCGGTGATGGCTTGGTGTGTTGAACACGGCTTCGAACCAGCGCGGGCATTTGTCGATGGTCTCGGTATGGATCCAGAATTGATAGACCAGATTGATGCCCCCCGCGATGCCAATAAAGGCGGGATGAAAGCCGAGCAGGACTAAGGCCCAGCCAACCACGATCAGGCCAGTGAAAGGGCCGAACCAGGGTTGGCGCAGCGCCGTTGAGAGATTGTAATGCTTGCTCGAATGATGGGTGACATGCTCCATCCAGAACCAGCGCACCCGGTGCGCGAAGCGGTGCTTCCAGTAATAAACGAAATCATACAGCACGAAGACGATCAGGAAGCTCCACCAGGTCGTCGGCATGGTGGTGATGCGGAAGGGCCAGACCAACATCAGGATCCATAGTGCGGCAACGCCGGTCAGCGTACCAATGATCGCATTCCCGAGGCCCATCGTCATGCTCGTGATTGCATCCTTGGTCTCATAGCGCCCTTTGGCGCGGCCGGTTTTCACAGACCACCATTCCAGCGCCACAGAGAAGATAAAGACCGGCGCAAACAGCGCCTCAATCGGAATGTCTGAAAACATGGATTAAACCGTTATGCTTTCTTTCGCAGCTTGGCGGATCATATCGCTCGCTTTTTCGGCAATCGCAATGGTCGGGGCGTTGGTATTACCACTCACCAGACGCGGCATCACCGAGGCATCCACCACCCGCAAGGCGTCGACGCCGCGCACGCGCAGCTGGTCATCGACCACGGCCATGGGATCGCCGTCCGGTCCCATTTTGCAGGTGCCGACCGGGTGATAGATGGTGCCGCCAGTTTCACGGGCAAATTCGAGCAATTCCTCATCACTCTGCAACGCTTCGCCGGGTTCGAGTTCATGCTCAATATATTTGGCGAGGGCAGGCTGTGCCGCGAGCTCGCGCGCCCAACGAAGACCGGCCACCGCCGTTTGCTGGTCGAGCGGGTCCGACAGATAATTCGGGCGAATGGCCGGATGCGAGTCGTGCGCGGCGGATTTGATATGGACACTGCCGCGGCTTTCTGGACGCAACTGACACGGCGCGATGGTGATTCCCGGCTGTTTTTCCAGCTCCATATCGCCGCTTTCCGTCATCTTCTGCAGATCCATCGTCGCAGGCAGAATGTGATACTGAACGTCCGGCGTTGCGAGTTCTGGCCGTGTCTTGATGAAGGCGGCGACATGCGCGGCTGACAGCGTCAGCAGGCCTTTGCGCTGGGTCAGATATTTGAACACTTCCCCGATCATGGCGAGCCCGCGCGATTGCTGGTTCACGGACGGGCTGCCAGGTTTCATGCGGTAGCGATTGCCGATGACAAAATGGTCCTGCAGGTTTTCACCGACACCGGGCAGGGCAGAGACAGTTTCAATGCCTTGGTCTTTAAGAAGGTCTGGATGGCCAATCCCTGACAGCTCCAAGAGCTGCGGGCTATTGATGGCGCCGCCCGCCAGGATCACTTCGGCACGCGCCTTGGCTGTCTTGGTTTGGCCGTCCTGCGTATATTCGACGCCAATGGCGCGTTTCCCCTCGAACAGCACCCGAGCCGCGAGCGCTTTGGTTTCGATTTGCAGGTTCTGGCGTTTCTTGGCTGGGTTGAGATAGGCGACGGCCGCGCTACAGCGACGTCCATTCTTCACGGTTAGCTGGTAATAAGCCACGCCTTCCTGGTCTTCACCATTCACGTCGCGATGCGGTAGGCCCATGGCTCTACCAGCCTCGATCACTGCGTCCGAGACAGGATGGGTCTCAGTGACGTCAGAGACGTTGAGCGGGCCACCCTTGGCGTGGCCGTCCATGCCATCGCGTTCTTGGTGCTGGCTGCGCAGAAAATAGGGGTGCAAGTCATCGTAAGACCAGCCGCGCAGGCCGAGCTGCGCCCAGCCATCATAGTCCTGGCGCTGGCCGCGAATATAGAGCAGGCCGTTGATTGAAGAGGAACCGCCCAGCACCTTGCCGCGCGGCCAGGTATGGACCCGGTCATGGGTGCCGGGATCGGGTTCTGTTTCGTACAACCAATTGACTTTCGGGTCTTTCAGGGTCTGCGCATAGCCAACCGGAATATGGATCATGAGCGAGGTATCTTTACCGCCTGCTTCGAGCAACAAAACGGTCGATTTGCCGTCCTCGGTCAGGCGATTGGCCAGCACGCATCCGGCGCTGCCTGCGCCGACCACGATATAATCAAATTCCGACATTTCAGACTCCCAGATTCCGCATGACTTGCGGTGTCATTTCCTGGAAGATGACACAGGCGTCACGAATTCAAAAGGGGCAACGCTGCGTCACGGTTGACGATTGATCGCAGACGTCGCTTCCTGTTGCCAAAGCACAGATAGGAGAGCGAAATGACCAGCCTCGGCGATTATGAGCAGATCACATTGGAACAGGAGGGTCAGATCGCAATTTTGACCCTGAATCGTCCGGACAAGATGAACGCCTTCACCGGCAAGATGATGTACGAAATGATCGATGCGTTCGATAAGACGGACGCCAATGATGATGTCCGCGCCGTGATTGTGACCGGCGCCGGCGACCGCGCCTTTTGTGCCGGCGCTGACTTGTCGGAAGGGGCCAAGACTTTTGACTATGAAGCGCGCGCTGATACTGGCGAAATTGGCCGGACAAGCAAGGTTGACATTCAGCGTGATGGCGGCGGGCGTCTTACGCTCCGGATATTCGATAGCCTTAAGCCCGTGATCGGTGCCATCAATGGCGCCGCTGTTGGCGTTGGCGTCACCATGCAGCTGCCAATGGATATTCGTATCGCCTCAGACAATGCCCGCTTCGGGTTTGTCTTCAATCGCCGTGGCATTAATCCGGAAGCGGCATCGAGCTGGTTCCTGCCGCGCCTGGTCGGTATCCAGCAGGCGCTCGAATGGTGTTATTCGGGCCGGGTTTTCCCAGCCGAAGAAGCCCTGAAAGGGGGCTTGGTCCATTCCGTCCATGCCCAGGTGGATTTGATGAGTGTGGCTCGCACGATGGCAAACGAGATCGCAGAGAACACGGCCGCAGTCTCCACGACACTCACCCGCCACATGATGTGGCGTATGCTCGGCGCCAGTCACCCGATGGACGCTCACATTGTCGACAGCGCGGCCATCTATTCGCGCGGCCAGACAGATGATGCCCGCGAAGGCGTGATGAGCTTCCTGGAAAAACGCAAGCCAGTCTATCCGGTCAAAGTTTCCGATGGCATGCCGAGCTTCTTCCCGTGGTGGCAAGAGCCAGAGTTTGAGTGGATCGGCGAGTAAGGCGGCCATTTCCGCTTGGTCAATTTGTCGTTTTCTGTCTCATGCCCTATACTTTAGGGCATGAGTAAAAAAGACAGATTGAAACGCGTGTTAGAGACTAGAAAGAAGACGGGAAGCGCTGCGGTTTACGCGTTGCGCGATGTGCATTGCAAATGGCCAATTGGTGAACCCGGCAAGCCGGGCTTTCATTTTTGTGGCAAGAAGAGCGGCGCTGAATCGCCGTATTGCGAGCACCACCAACAAAAGGCTCTACGCGCCTAATCCAAGGCTCGGATCAAGTAACAGCAGCATCCAGCAGCAAATAGGTTGCGAGGCGCGCGCTCGCATTCTTGTTTGAAGCATGCGTGTTTTCCAGCGCATTCAGGGCGTCGGATTCTTCCAGGGCCAGGAAGTCGCGCGCCAGCGTCATCATTTCCAGATTGCCGCGCAAGCGCTGGCGGACGCGTTCGACCTGGCGACCGACTTGCTGATTGGTGGCTGAGCGGCGTTGATCCTCGCCCTTGCGGGCCGCAACGGCAATTCGCTTCTTATCTTTCGGGCGAAAAATATCGGTCAGCTTGATGCCAGAGTCTTGCAGCTGGCTCAGCAGTGCTTCAGCGGTCTCTTCACGCGACAAGGTTGAGCGTTCGTCACGCTCCATGTCGGCAATAATATCGCTGAGCGACTCGCCGGCGCGCGGCTTATTGGTGATTTCAACACCGCCCTCAAGGTCGATCAGAGACGTCTTGTCGCCGAGCTTCGGGGGATCGGTTTCCTCGACCTTGTCGGCATGACCATTGGTCTTGTCGTGGCCATTGCTTGCAGCCCCATTATTTTTTGCGTCGCTGCGCGTTTCCTCCGACATCGCCTTCGCAATGCGGTCTGCGCTTGCTTCGAACAAATCTTCTTCGACGGCGCGTGAAGGGGATTGCACCACCGGTGGCGTTTCCGATTCAAGAACGATTTCGGCTTCTGGCTCCAGGATTGAGTCATCCTCATCTTTCGACGTTCTCGTGACGCGCGCCTGCACAGATTTGGTCTTGTTCAGGAGGGCCTGGCTGGTATTGGTCGCGCGCCGCTCCGCAATATCCATTTCCGCCCGCGCTGCCATGCCTGCCGCGCGCACGGCGGCCGCTGCCTGCTGTCCCGCTTCCTTCAATTCTGCCAGCGCGCGTGCCGCGGACTCTGAGGCTTCAAAGGTCTGGTTCTGGATCTGGCTGCTGGCATCACGCGCGCCATCCAGCGCCATTTTGACGGATTCCATCAAGCGATCGCCAGTTGTGCCCGCAGCCGCCGCAGCGAGTTCCCCTGCACGGGCGGCAGTTTCTACGGTCTTGCGCGATTGCTCGAGCTTTTCTTCCATACGGGCAATTGCGAAAAGCAAAGTCTCGTTACGCTCTCCGGCCTCGGCCGCGAGCGTGTCCATGGCCGAGATTTTCTGGGCCAAGCTGCGACCGGTCTGATCGAGACTGGCCAGGCGGGCTTGCAGGGCGTCTTCTGCGGCGCCGACTTCGTTCGCCGCAGCTTTGGCCGAGGCGACCATCATATCGGCTTGTTCCGGGATTGCTTCATTGAGAAGATCAGTTTGCTCGCGCAAATCCTTAGCAAGTTGTTCGAGGCCATTGCGCTCATTACCAAGCCGCTCAGCGAGATCCCGCGCATTGTCGGCGCTGGCATAGGTCACGGATTCGAGGCGTTGCCGCTCATCACCAATTTCCGCCGACATGGCTTTCATGGCGGACAGGGCATGTCCCATTGACCGATCGACCTCAGCGCTGGCTTTTGACATTTCATCGGCAAAGGCTTTGGCTTCTTCCGCCATGGTCTCGGCCGGTAATAATAGGCGCGCCGCCGATTCCAGCACTACCGCATTGGCCGCCGTCGCTCGGGCTTGCTCGCGTGCCATCATTCCGGCGAGCACCAGCATCAAGCCGGGCAGGATGATCGCAATCAAGCCGGCCACGACCAGAGCCGGTTGAATTTCTCCAAGCGCTTCCGGTCCGATCAAGGCGATGGTTCCCACGATCGCGGCCACCCACCACAGGAATGCCAGACCGAGCCCGCCCCAAGCCAGCCAGCCCGATGCCTTTTGCGCCGCCTCAAGCCGCGCAATCGCGTCAGACGGTTTCAATTTTTGCGCTTCAGATACTTCACTCATGGTCACTATTATAAGCTCGACTGGGGCAAAAATGCGAGACTGGAACGCATTTCATACCTGTCATGCTCGCAAAGGCTGCGCCATACAGGGCATTTTACGTTTATTATTCTATCTAATACGCTGATTTAAAATCGAATATTTTATCGCTTACGGAGCCTGTCGCCATTCTCATATGATGGGAGATCGTGCTGATTTTCGCGTTTCAAGAGGGATGGCTTCAATTCAGACGCGATCATAGCCCGCGAACGCTCGCGTTTTAAGGGAATCAAGATCACCCTGAAGGCGAACGAAGGCTGGTCATTTTTGGTTGCTTTGGGCATGCTCGCGAAATGAAGCGCGCCATTCTCATTTATGCGTTAATTCTCGCTGCCGCCGTGTTCATTTTGGAATGGGTCGAGTACCAGTACATGGCTCGCGCCTTCACCACTGAAATCTACATCATTCTGATCGGACTCGGGTTTACCGGTTTGGGGATTTGGCTGGGCAGAACTCTAACCTCGAAATCACCGCGGCAAGAGTTTGCGCTTAATCACGCTGCTCTGAAATCGCTTGGCATCACCAAGAAAGAGTATGCTGTGCTGGAACAATTGGCGGTCGGGCAATCGAATAAGCAAATTGCGCAAACACTGCATGTGTCGCCGAATACGGTGAAGTCACATATCGCGCGACTGTTTGAGAAATTGGAGGTTAGCCAGCGTCTGCACGCGGTTCAAAAAGCCAAGGACCTGAGCCTCATTCCTTAGGGTGAGTTTCCGGTCATTCACGAAATTCACCCGATTGGGCGATAGCAGAAGAGGGGGTGTTCAGGGCAGCATCAGCGCATGATTTGAACCAAAGGAGGCAAATATGTTTCGGATCATGTTTATCTATGGCGCGATTGCCGGCGTGGTGATTATTGCGGTGATGATTGTCGGGATGGTGCTCGGGGGCGGCGCCGGGTCAGAGGTGCAGGGCTATCTGACCATGGTCGTCGTCCTGTCGCTGATTTTCGTCGGGATCAAGCGCTATCGCGACAAGGAGCTTGGCGGCGTCATCAAATTCTTGCCGGCCTTGGGGCTCGGTGCCGGCATCGCGGCGGTCGCAGCAGTCTTCTATGTCCTGTCCTGGGAAACCAGTTTGCACCTGACCGATTTCGCCTGGATGGAGGCCTATAAGCAGTCGACCATTGACGGCTACCAGAGCAGTGGCCTGACGGGTGACGCCTTGTCGGAGAAAGTTGAATCGCTCGAAGCGATGATGGCCAGCTATCGTAATCCGCTGTTCCGGATCCCGATGACTTTCGTTGAGATCTTCCCAGTCGGCTTGCTGGTCGCTTTGATCAGCGCGGCGCTGCTGCGCAATCCCAAAATCTTACCAGCGCGCGCATAGGAAATCATTGTGTTCAAAAGTGCAGGCCTTCCCGCCGTGGAGGGCTTGCATTGTTGGGCACGCAATGGTTTTGCAGGGCCAGCAGATTTAGTTGCGCACAGGAAACGAAGAAGGCTTCGATTGACTTGGCGCGGAATCGACCCATGTTCAGGCCGTTTGCCCGCTCGGCGGCGATGGCGAACACGGCTCAAAGACGGAGAGGATCACCCATGGCTGCGCTGGACACACCTTCAAAAATCGACCTGATCGGGTTCAACTTGAAAATGCTGGCGCGGGGGCACAAACGTTCGCTGCTGATCAGCGCCGGGGCGATGGAAGACAAGGAATTCCTCCTCGACGCGTGTCGCAAGATGGCGGATATCGGAGTAGGCCTCTATGCGACTCCCGGAACGCATCGTTTTCTCGCTGAAAATGGCGTTGAATCGATTGCCGCGCGGAAGATTTCCAGCACCGAAGAGCCAAACATCAAGACCCTGATCCAGGACGGCAAAGTCGACTTTGTGGTCAATATCCTCACCGGCGACAGCACTTATGATGAGGCCTCTGATGCCGCCAGCATTCGGTCACTGTCGGTCAAGCACGGCATCCCGCTCTACACGGACCGCCAGGTCGCCCGCGACACGATTGAGCTGGTTCTGTCTGACCTCGAAGAGGGCACATATTCCTACAAGATCAATAGCGAAGACCGCCCTTGGGACCTGCGCACGCGGTTTCTGGAACTGGTCCGCGAGCGCGGCGGCTGGTCGAACCATCATGGCCACTTCGACAAGGCCTATCTGATCTCGCCGGAAAATCTCGCGCTCGGCTTTGCCGATATGGAGAAGAAGTGGGAGCTCTATCGCCACCTGAAAGAGAATTACACGCACGAAGATTTGGTCGAGCGTATCTCGCGCGCGCTGCAGACCGTGGTCGACCAAGGTGCACAATATTGCCGGACCATGGTCGATGCGGACAGCATTATCGGTCTTAAGCCCATCCATGCGGCGGTCGAAGTCAAGGAGCGCTTCAAGGACAAGATCCGCTTTGAAATCGGCGTGCAACCGCTTGAAGGCGTGCTCGATGAGGCCTCACGCGAGCAATATATCGAGGCCTGTAAAATGGCCGATTTCTGTGGCGGCCTGCCATCGCGCGACCGTCCGCAGGAAGAGAAGCATCTTGATATTGTGCTCCAGACCGCGAAAGAGCTCGGCAAAATGGTTGAGGTTCATGTCGACCAGGAAAACAATCCGTTTCAGCATGAGACTGAGCTGCTCTGCCTGAAGACGATCGAGCATGGCATGCAAGGCCGGGTCTATGGCATCCATTCCATCTCGGTTTCGGCCAAGGATGAAAGCGAACAGGACCGTATCGTCGCGCTCTGTAAAGAAGCCGATGTCGGCATCGTGATTTGCCCATCCGCGGCTTTGTCGATGAAACAGCTGCCGATGCAGGGTCCGCTGCACAACTCCATCGGACCATTCGTAAAACTCAAGAATGCCGGCGTCCGCACCTATCTCGGCATCGACAATATTGCCGACCTGTTCATGCCCATCGTTGATGGCGACATGTGGACCGAAGTGCGTATGTTGATGGAAGCGTGTCGGCATTATGATCTTGAGCAAATTGCGGACTGGGCCTGCGAACCGCCATTGCACATCCTGAACGAGCAGGCCGCCCGCGTTGCGGCCGAATAGGGATTGTTCCTGCGGCCAGAGGAAGCATTGGATTGCTCGACCCTGTTTGACATATAGATAGTATTGCGGCGGACCGAACGGCCCGCCGTTTTGCTACAGAGGCTACAATGCACGCAGAGATTGGACAGATTGCTCTTATCCTGGCGCTTTTGATTAGCGCGCTTCAGGGCTGGATGGGCCTTCAGGGTGCGCATCAGAATGATCGCCGCGCCATGCTGTTTGCCGACCGTGCCGCCGTGGCGCAGGCCTGGCTTTGCATCTTGGCATTTGGTCTACTCGCCTATGCCTTCGTGATTTCGGATTTCAGCGTCAAACTGGTCGCTACCAACTCACACACGACCAAGCCGATGATCTATAAATTCAGCGGCACCTGGGGCAATCATGAAGGCTCCATGCTGCTCTGGATCATGGTCATGGCCCTGTTTGGGGCCGCGATGGTCTGGTTCGGCAAGACTTTGCCCTCAAGCTTGCGGGCGCGCGCGGTGGCAATCCAGGGTTTGACCACGACCGGCTTTCTCGCCTTCCTGATATTCACCTCGAACCCGTTTGAGCGGCTGTCTCCGATTCCGGAGAATGGCATTGGTTTAAACCCATTGCTGCAGGATCCCGGCCTGGCGCTACATCCGCCCTTCTTGTACCTCGGTTATGTCGGCTTCTCTGTGGCCTTTTCGTTTGCGGTCGCGGCGTTGATTGAAGGCCGCGTTGATGCCATATGGGCGCGCTGGATCCGGCCCTGGGTGCTGCTCGCCTGGAGTTTCCTGACCATTGGCATCGTGCTCGGCAGCGTCTGGGCCTATTATGAGCTTGGTTGGGGCGGCTGGTGGTTCTGGGACCCGGTCGAGAATGTCAGTTTCATGCCTTGGCTCGCCGGCACAGCGCTATTGCACTCAACACTCGTGGCACAAGCGCGCGGCAGTTTCATCCGCTGGACACTCTTGCTGGCGATTACGACCTTCTCACTCAGCCTGGTGGGGACATTCATTGTCCGCTCCGGGGTCCTGACCAGCGTCCACGCCTTCGCGGTCGACCCAGATCGCGGCATCTTCATTCTTGGGCTTTTGATCCTCTCCACGGGCGGCGCGCTGGCGCTTTATGCGCTGCGATCCGGCAAGATCGCACATGGCGCCAGCTTCGAAGCAGAAAGCCGCGAGGCGGGATTGGTCCTCAACAATGTCATGCTGGTGGTCTCCACCGCAACGGTCTTCCTCGGCACGTTCTATCCGCTGGTGATCGATGCCATGACCGGCGACAAGATCACGGTCGGGCCGCCATATTTTGAGCTTACCTTCGGACCGATCATGGCTGTCCTGATCCTGTTCATGGCGGTGGCCCCGTTGATGAAATGGCGCAGCGACAGTTGGAAACGGATTCAGAAAACCCTGCTCATCATGGCGGCTTTGGCGGTGCCGCTCACGATCGCTGTGGCGATCTTTGGAAACACTGTGTTTGGCGCGCTCGGCATGGGGCTTGCGGTCTGGTTATTCGCAGGAACCATTGCCAATTATGCCCGCAAAATGCGGGTCGGTGAGAGCAAGAGCAATCTTGGCAATCTGTTCAAGCGGTTCTCGCTTTTGCCCGGCGCGACGCATGGCTTTGCCCTCGCGCATCTGGGGCTCGCGGTCTGTACCGTCGGAGTCGTGGCCATGGGCGTCTGGTCCGACGAAGAAGTCGACCGGCTTAAAATCGGCGAAAGCATCACCCTGTCCGGTTATGAGTTTCGTCTTGAGGGGATTGATCGCGCGCGCGGCCCGAACTTCGTCTCCGAAACCGGCCGCGTGGTGATCGAACGCGGTGGGCGATCTGTGGCGACCCTCAACCCGGAACAGCGCTTCTATCCGGTCGAGCGCAACAATACGACGGAAGGGGCGATGGAGATTGGCGCCATGCGTATCCTCTATGCTGCGAAAGGCGAGGGAAATGAGGAAGACGGCTGGGTCGTGAGTGTGTATTATCATCCGCTCGTCATCTGGATCTGGATCGGCGCGCTGATGATGGCCGTGGGCGGGTTTGTCTCCGTCGCGGATCGTCGCCACGCCTTTGCGCGGCGCCCAGCCTCAACCCCGTCTGCCCCACCAATTCCTGCGGAGTAGTCTTATGTCCTGGTCTCGCATCGTCCCTGTCGCGCTGTTTGTGGTTCTGACCATATTCCTCGCCATTGGCCTCACGCGCGATCCGAGCGTCATCCCGACGGAGATGATTGATCGGGAGATGCCACAATTTGAGCTGCCCGAGCTACGTGAAGAGACGACTGTCACCGAGGCCGACCTGGTCGGTGAGATTGCGCTCGTGAATGTGTTCGGCTCCTGGTGCGTCGCGTGCCTTCAGGAGCATCCAACCCTGATGCAACTCTCACGTGACGACACGGTCAAAATTGTCGGGGTCAATTGGCGGGATGACCGCGTCGACGCCCTCGACTGGCTGGAAGAGCATGGCGATCCATACGACACGATCATTTTTGATGAGGAGAGCGATCTGGTGATCGAGATTGGCGTCACGGGTGCGCCCGAGA
Organism: Hyphomonadaceae bacterium; assembly: GCA_024743315.1. Lineage (GTDB taxonomy): Bacteria > Pseudomonadota > Alphaproteobacteria > Caulobacterales > Hyphomonadaceae > Henriciella. Next base: position 238,951 of record JANSWU010000006.1, on the reverse strand, counting down.
CCTTTGTCCTCGATCCTGACGGCCGTATTCGCTATAAACAGATCGGTCCGATTACGCCTGAGGTTTGGAAAGACACGATCCGCCCGGTGATTGAGGCCATTGAACTGGAAGCCGCTGGCGAGGCCGCTTCCTCATGAGGGCGCTCTGGATTGCTCTGATCGCAGCGGTGCTGGTGCATGGCGCAGCATGGGCTCAAGAAGACCCTGCGCCGGACACCGAGATTGTCGACACCCGCACTGAAGCGATTTCGAAGACGCTGCGTTGCGTCGTTTGCCAGAACCAATCCATTTATGATTCCAATGCCCCGCTCGCCGAAGACATGCGCCGTCTGGTGCGCAAGCGGGTTGAAGCGGGCGATAGTGATGATGAAGTGCGTGACTATTTGCGTGATCGGTATGGTGACTATGTCTTGATGACGCCGCCTTTGCAGATGAACACAATCCTGCTTTGGGCCGGTCCGATCATCCTGTTTCTGCTCGGCGGGATCTGGTTCCTACTGCGCCTGCGCGCGGCCCCGACTGCCGAGCAGGGTGACCTCACCGAGGAAGACCGGGCCCGTATTGCGGCCGCCTTGGCAAATAAGGACGCCTCTGCGTGATTTGGATTGTCTTCGTCATTTTGCTCGCGGTCGCGGGCGCCTATCTGATGCTCCCATTCGTCACGCGCGCGAACGAGGACGTGCCGCAGGCGCTGGATGAAGCGCGCCGCCAAAGAGATGTGGTCGACTTGGACGAGGCCGAGGGACGGCTCAGCGCGCAAGCCGCTGTGGAGGCTCGCGACGCGTTAGACCGACGCATCCTGGCGCTGCTTGATGCCCCTGAACAGACCCGCACCGGTGAACGATTGAAAAGTATGGCGTTGATCCTCGTGCCAGCGATCCTGCTGCTGGGCGGGGTGGGTGTCTACACACAGGTCGGAAGCCCGAATTACCAGCCGATGACCATGGCTGAGTTCCAACAGCAGCAAATCGCCGAATTGCCGGACACCTTGGATGAGTTGGTGGTCGAACTGAAAGCGCGCCTGGAAGCCGATCCGAACCCACCTGCTGACGGGTATGTCTTGCTGGCCCGGTCCTATTTACGGCTCGGGGACGTCGAAAACGGTATGACGGCCTATGACACGGCGCTCGAGCTTTCTGGCAATGATGACGAGATTGTCGCCGAACGCGATCGTGTCCTGCAAATGTTGCAGGATCGCAGCGCTGCGCCGCAGCTCGATCCCGAGACGCGGGCCGAAATCGAAGCCATGTCGGCGGAAGAGCAAATGGCGATGATTGAAGGCATGGTCAGTGGCCTGGCGGCGCGTCTCGCGGAAGACCCGGATGATTTTGACGGCTGGATGCGGTTGATCCGCGCGCGGGCGGTCATGGGCGATATTGATCAGGCGCGCCTCGATTTGGCCGCCGCGCAAGCGGTTTTTGCGCCCGACACGCAAGAGGGTCAGGTCCTGCAACAAGTTGCATCTGAGCTCTTGCCGCCAGATGCGGAGTCAGCTGAATAATCCTCAAAGCCACACGCGCTGGGTGAGAAACGTTGACATCGCTGTCACGCACCGCGTAGGGCTGAAACAAGGACGCGAATAATCTCGCGCCAGGGAGGAAAACGTATCATGTCATTGGACACCATCGATCTGGTGATTGTCGGCCTGTATGCGGTCGCGCTATTCGCCATAGCCATATTTGTGTCCCGCGAACCTGCGGGTGAAACCAAGGATACGGAGGACTATTTCCTCGCTGGCAAAGCCTTGCCTTGGTGGGCAATTGGCGCCTCGTTGATCGCCGCTAACATTTCGGCAGAACAGATCATTGGACAGTCCGGGCAGGGCTTTGTCGTCGGTTTGGCGATCGCCGCCTATGAATGGCAGGCGGCGCTGGTCCTGATCATCGTCGCCGCGTTCTTCCTGCCAATCTTCCTGAAACGCGGGATCTACACGATGCCGCAATTCCTCGAGACCCGGTTCGGGCCGAGCGTGAAGACGATCATGGCGCTGTTCTGGATCTTCCTGTTCACCGCGGTGAACCTAACGACGGTGCTTTATGGGGGCGCTTTGGCCATTCAGGCAGTGACGGGGCTCGGCGTGTTTACGGGCATGGCCATGCTCGCGGGTTTTGCGCTGCTTTACTCGCTCTATGGCGGGCTCAAGGCGGTGGCTCTGACCGATATCATCCAGGTTGTGATCCTGATCCTGGGCGGGTTTGCGATCACCATCCTTGTGCTCGGCATGGTCGGTGGCGAACGCGGGGCCATGGGCGGTCTCTCAACCCTGATGGGCGAGCTGCCGGGGCATTTCGAAATGATCCTCGACCGCGACCATCCGAGCTATGGCAACCTGCCCGGTATCTGGACGCTGCTGGGCGGCCTTTGGGTGCTGCATTTCTCCTATTGGGGGTTCAACCAGTATATTATCCAGCGGGCGCTCGGCGCGGAAAGCCTGGCAGAAGCTCAAAAAGGTCTCGCCTTTGCGGCTTTGTTGAAATTCCTCATCCCATTGATTGTGGTCATTCCGGGCATTGCGGCCCTTTGGCTCGCCCAAAATGGTTTGCAGGGCCTCAGCGAAGAAGCACTCAGCGCCAAGCCTGACAGCACGTATGGCGCGCTCATGGCGCTGATGCCAGTCGGTATTCGCGGCCTCATCTTTGCGGCTTTGGTCGCGGCCATCGTTTCGTCCTTGGCTTCAATGATCAATTCGATCTCAACCATCTTCACCATGGACATCTATCGCGATTATATCGCCAAAGACCGCGCTGAAGGCCACTATGTGCTAACCGGCCGATTGACCGCGGCCACAGCGATGGTGATAGCCCTGTTCCTCGCCATCCCGCTGCTCGGTGGCGGCACCAGCATCTTCCAGACGATCCAGGAATATACCGGCTTTGTCGCGCCTGGCATTGTCGCGGTTTTCCTGCTCGGCTTCTTCTGGAAGCGGACCAATACCGCAGGCGCCTTCGCCTTGCTGATTTCGTCTGTCGTGCTGTCACTGCTCTTCTTTACCGCATCCGGCTCGGATGGTGGCGGCGTTGCAGCCGTGCTGGGACCGGTTTTTAACCCGATCCTCGGCCTCGCAGACTTTGACGTGACCAATATGCCGTTCGTGGTCCGGATCTGGTTCATCTTCCTGATCTGTGTGGTGATCGGCATTGTCGTGTCGCTATTGACCCCACCGCCGGAAGAGCATCAGCCGGTTGAGCTGGGCGATATCAGCTTCGCAACCACGACCACATTTAAAGTCACGGCGGGCGTGGCGATTGCCATCCTCGCGGGTCTGTATATCGCCTTCTGGTAGAGACAGGCTGCGCATTCGGATAGCTGACGCTGCGAGAACATTTGCAATGCCGGGTGCCGTGGGCCACTTAAAGCGCAACAGCTTTAGGAGGGTGCCATGGCAACTGGCCGCGAATTTGACGTCATCGTTTACGGATCAACTGGCTATACCGGCCGCCTGGTCGCCGAATATCTCGCCAAGACCTACGGGGTCGGCGGCGACCTGAAATGGGCTATGGCGGGGCGCAGCGCTGACAAGCTCACGGCGGTGCGCGATGAGATCGGTGCCCCAGCTGACACGCCGCTTGTGGTCGCGGATGCCAACGATCCGGCCAGTCTCAAAGCCATGGTTGAGCGTGCTGGATGTGTCTGCACCACTGTAGGGCCCTACCAGCTCTATGGAGAGGCCCTTGTCGCGGCCTGTGCCGAGGCCGGAACCGACTATGTCGACCTGTGCGGAGAGCCGGCCTGGATGCATGAGATGATCCAGAAATATGAGGGCGCGGCGCAAGCCAGCGGCGCGCGTATCGTATTCTCCTGCGGCTTTGACTCCATCCCATTTGATCTGGGTGTCTGGTTTACCCAAGAAGCGGCAAAAGAGCGGTTTGGCAAACCCGTGCCGCGCATCAAGGGCCGGGTGCGTAAAATGCAGGGCACGTTCTCAGGCGGCACGGCCGCGAGCTTTAAGGCAACCATGGCTTCTGTTGGCAAGGATCCATCCATTCTCGGCGTCCTGCAAAACCCGTTCAGCCTGACTATGGGTTTCCAGGGGCCGGAACAGCCACATGGCATGGCCCCGGTTGAGGACGTCGATATTGGCAGTTGGTCAGCGCCCTTCATCATGGCTTCGATCAATACCAAGAATGTGCACCGGTCGAATGCACTGATGGGGCATGCCTATGGCGAGGACTTCACCTATGATGAAATGATGCTGACCGGCCCCGGCGACGAGGGCAAAGCCGCCGCCGAAGCGGTTGCGAACATGGACCTGATGGGCGGCGATGATGGCCCGAAGCCCGGCGAAGGCCCAAGCAAGGAAGAACGCGAAGCCGGTTTCTATGATGTCATGTTCTATGGCACGGCCGCCGATGGGCAGGTGATCGTCGCAGGCGTCACCGGCGACAAGGATCCGGGCTATGGCTCAACTTCCAAGATGATCGCCGAAAGTGCGATCTGTCTGGTCAAGGATGAGACCGGCACGCCGGGCGGCATCTGGACGCCGGCCCCAGCCATGGGCGGACACTTGGTCAAACGCCTGACCGAGAAAGCGGGCCTGACTTTTGAGGTCGAGAACTAAGCGCACATTTTTCGGTCTGCTTGGTCATCGCACATGTCAGAGACCTCTGGAATATGCCGGTTGACGGCGCTCTACCCAGCTTGTCTGGGTAGCCCAGCACGAGAGGCTGACTCAAGAATGGGAGAAACAAGATCGCTCCCGTTCTTTAACCTGGGTGCCGGGTGGTGGACCCCACGGACGAGCCGTGGGGAGCGTTTTATTCAGAATTCGGGAATCAGTTTCCGTCGACACCAGCGCAGGCTGGTGTCCAGGGAACACAACCTGCCTTCAATCTTATCGGTTATTGCCGTCCATGGATCCCAGCCTGCGCTGGGATCTGCGGGGAAAGCCTGATACGGCGAAAGTCCTTAATCTTAGCTCTCTGTCACCGTCACTGTCTTCGCCGCGCGGCTCGCTTTTGCTTGCGCGGCCTCGATCGTTTCGGCGTGCGCAATCGCGACGCCCATCCGGCGGGTCTCGTATGATACTGGTTTGCCGAACAAGCGCAGTTGCGTGCCAGGATCCGATAAGGCCTCAGCAACATTCTCAAACGCCACCCCTTCCGCCTCGATCCCGCCATAGATGACGGCGCTCGCGCCCGGGCGATTGAGCGTCGTATCAACGGGCAGGCCGAGAATGGCGCGGGCATGCAGGGCGAACTCGCTCTGGTCTTGGGTTGCGAGCGTGACCAGGCCCGTATCATGTGGGCGTGGGCTGACTTCTGAAAACCAGACCTGATCGCCTTTGACGAACAATTCCACCCCGAACACACCGTGCCCGCCAATATCATCGGTGACCTTCCGGGCCATATCCTGCGCGGTCTTGAGGGCGGCCTCGCTCATCGGCTGGGGCTGCCAGCTCTCGACATAATCACCGCTTTCCTGGCGATGTCCGACCGGAGCGCAAAAGCTGGTGCCATCGCGGTGCCGGACGGTCAGCAGTGTAATTTCGTAGTCAAAAGCCACCGCCCCTTCGACGATCACGCGGACCTGGTTTCCCCGACCCGCGGTCAAGGCATGCTCCCAGGCGGCGCCAATCTCTGCGGCGCTGTCGACTTTGGATTGGCCTTTCCCGGACGAGGACATGACCGGTTTGACGAAGACCGGATAGCCGATCGTCTCCGCTTCAGCGGCGAGTGTCTCTGCATCGCTGGCAAAGGCATAAGGACTGGTTCTGAGGCCGAGCGTTTCGGCAGCCAGGCGGCGAATGCCCTCGCGATCCATGGTCAATTGCGTCGCCCGCGCAGTTGGGATCACCGTGGCAAGACCTTCCGCCTCAATCGCGGCGAGTTCATCTGTTGCAATCGCTTCGATCTCCGGCACGATCAGATCCGGCTGTTCTTGCTTGATGATCGCCCGCAGCGCTGTCGCATCGGTCATGTCGAAAACGTGCGCCCGGTGAGCAACCTGCATACCGGGCGCGTTGACATAGCGGTCGCAGGCAATCACTTCGACACCAAAGCGCTGCAGCTCGATCACCACTTCCTTGCCCAGTTCTCCGGCCCCGAGAAACAAGACTTTGGTGGCGGATGGGGAGAGCGGCGTGCCGATTCGGGTCATGTGCTGGCTTTCTTGCTGCGCTTCTTGATCGTGCCAGAAAAGTTCAGGACCGGACGACCATCTGAAGTAACGAGCCCGCGCACGAATTTGATCGATCGTCCGCCGCCGACAACTTCGCCGCGCGCTTCGATGAGCTCGCCTTCCAGCGCGCCCGCGAGAAACTCTGAGGTGAAGGCGACCGTCAGGCCATAGCCATCATCTTCGTCATCGTGCGCGAGGGCGAACAGGGCAAAGTCCGCAAACGTCATCAGCGCGCCGCCATGCACCACACCGCCTGCATTCATATGCTTTGCCTCGGCGCGAAAGGCGGCGACCATTTTGCCGTCCTCCTCCTGTTTGAGATAGAACGGTCCGGCCGTATCATGCTCGAACGCCTCGCCAGGCCAGGTCGACCAGCCCGCGAACTCGCCTTCGGTGATCAGTTTTGCTGCCATAATCGGCCCTCCTATCACGGAGTGATAACGCGCTGCCGACAAATCGCCAGCGTGACGATGCGTCAGGGTTCGACTTGGCGCGTGGCTTCGCTATTGTGTTCACCAGGAGGAATTCGCCATGGCTTTTGATCCCGAAATTCGCGCCGCGCTGATTGATCAGGTCCGCCGTTTTGTGCGCGAGCGATGTGTTCCGGCCGAAGCACAAGTCGCCGAGGAGGATCTTGTCCCGGATGAGCTGGTCCAGGAGATGAAAGAGCTGGGCCTGTTTGGGCTGGCGGTTCCCGAAGCTTATGGCGGGCTTGGGCTCGATATGGAGACCGAATGCCTGGTCGGCTTCGAGCTCGGCTGGACCTCGCCGGCCTTTCGCTCAGCGGCCGGGACCAATATCGGTATTGGCTCGCAAGCTCTGGTTCTGTTCGGGACTGAAGCGCAAAAAGAGACCTATCTGCCGGGCATTGCCAGCGGTGAGATTGTCACCAGCTTCGCCTTGACCGAACCAGAAGCCGGGTCAGATGCTGGCGGGCTGCGCACCAAGGCCACCAAGGATGGCGATGCGTATGTCCTGAATGGTGGTAAGCGCTACATTACCAATGCCAATGTCGCCGATCTGTTCACCGTGATGGCACGCACAGATCCGGATAAGCCCGGCGCCAAGGGCGTTTCAGCTTTTATCGTCCCGCGCGATACGCCTGGGCTATCCGTCGGCAAGCCGGAAAAGAAAATGGGCCAGCAAGGCGCGCATATTTGTGATGTGAACTTTGACAATGCGCGGGTCCCCGCCGAGATGATGGTGGCGGGTGAAGGCGAAGGCTTCAAGGTCGCCATGAGCGTGCTCGACAAAGGCCGGTTACACATCTCTTCGGTCTGCACCGGGATGATGGACCGGCTGATCAGCGAGATGGTCAATTATGCCATGGAGCGTGAGCAGTTTGGCAAACCGATCATGCAGCATCAGCTGATCCAGGCGATGATCGCCGACAGCCAGGCCGAGGCCTACGCGGCGCGCTGCATGATCCTCGATGCGGCCAAGAAGCGAGACGCGGGCGAGCCGGTCACCATGCTCGCCTCATGCTGCAAGATGTTCGCCTCGGAGGCGGTCGGCCGGGTTGCTGATCGGGCCGTGCAAGTGTTTGGCGGGGCCGGATATGTTGCCGATTATGGCGTTGAGCGCTTCTTCCGCGACGCCCGCATTTTCCGCCTCTATGAAGGCACCACGCAAATCCAACAAATTATCATCGCGCGCGAGCTTAGCCGTGCCGCGAAACGCGGAGAGATCTAAATGGCCGATACAGAACACGAATTCGCCCCGGAAGATGTCGGCCTGAACGGAGCGCGGCTCGACTTCATTCCGGACTATTTTGACAAGGCCTATGTCTCCCAGGGCAAACTGCCTTGCATGGCGACCATGGTCTCGCGAAATGGGCAGATCGTGCATGAAGCCTATCGCGGCAACAGCCATCTCGAGGGTGGCAGCCCGATCGGCCCGGATACGATTTTCCGCATCTATTCGATGACCAAACCGATCACCTCGGTGGCCGCCATGATGCTGCATGATGAGGGTGTGATCCGGCTTGATCACGAGATCTCTCGCTACATTCCCGAATTTGGCGATGTGCAGGTTTGGGATGGCGGCGATTTGAAAGACTACAAGACCCGCGCGCCGGACCGGGCGATGACGGTGCGCGATGCATTCACGCATACAACCGGCGTGACCTATGGCTTCCTGTTCCAACATGAAGTCGACGCGCTCTATAGAGCCGAAAAGATCGGAAATCTCGGCGAAGGCGAGGGCGAAACCTTGGGCGAGATGTGTGCCCGGATCGCAAAAATGCCATTGGTCTTTTCTCCCGGAGAACGATGGAATTATGGGCATTCGACGGACATCCTCGGCCGTGTCGTGGAGGTCGCAAGCGGAATGACCCTGGACGTCTTTTTCCGCGAGCGAATCTTCGAACCGCTCGGCATGGTCGATACAGATTTCTTCGTGCCCGAGAACAAGCTCGATCGGCTGATGGCATGTTATGCGAAAAATCCGATCACCGGTGAAGTCACGATGAGCGATGGGGCAGGGGCTGACAGCAAAGCCTACAAAACCCAGCCAAAGCTTCTCAATGCCGGTGGCGGCCTGGTCTCCACCCTGCGCGATTATCACCGCTTCTGCCTGATGCTTTTGCAAGGCGGCAGCCTTGAAGGTGCGCGTCTGCTCAGCCCAAAGACGGTTGAGTTCATGCGCATGAACCACCTGCCCGGCGGCAAGACGATCAAGGAAATGGGCGACAAGACTTTTTCCGAAGCCCGGATGGAGGGCAATGGGTTCGGTCTTGGCGGCTCAACCGTTGTCGATGTTGCTGAGACCCTGACGCCAGGCTCAATCGGCTCCTTCAGCTGGGGCGGTCTGGCCAATACATTCTTCTGGATTGATCCGGTCGAAGAATTGATCGCGATCCAGGCGACGCAGATGATCCCGACCGGGTGTTATCCGATCCGTCCACAATTCCAGCAGCTGGTTTACGCCGCAATCGATTGGTAGCCTGCCAGGCGAAATATTCTGAAAGATCACGTGTTTCCTGGGGTATTTTCTACCTCAAAACGAGAATACGAACTTTTTAGCTTGCGTGCCAGCGCTGTCAGGGTTGCCAAGTGGCAAAAAATTACCATGTTCCGCTGCGTAAGTCCCGAAACGCGCCGGTGCTTGGACCGGTAGACAGATAACGGGTCAGTCACCGGAGGATTTGAATGACGAAATTGGACAACCCGTTCCACACTTATGTAGAAGACCTGTTCGCCAATCTTGGCCGTATCCGAATTCGGAAAATGTTTGGCGGCGCCGGGGTCTATTCCGGCGAAGACATGTTCGCGCTGATCGATAAAGACCGCGTCTATGTCAAATCAGATGACCAGCTTAAAGAACGATTGGAATCCGAAGGCGGTGAGCCGTTCGAATGGACCAATCCGAGCACGGGCAAAACGATCACGATGAGTTATGTGTCGCTGCCCGTAAATGCCCTTGATGATCGCGAAGAAGCCTCGGCATGGGGGCGCAAGGCCTTGGACGTTGCCATTCAGGCCCGGCGCGCAAAGGTCAAATCGCCTCGCCGAATGACCTTCTAGGTCGCGCTTCTACTCGTGCCGGAAATTTGCCGGTCGCTTCTCTAGGAATGCTTTGACGCCTTCTCTGAAATCTGGCTGCCGGCCAGCTGTGCGCTGGGCGAAACGCTCAGCCTGAAGCTGGCTGTCAAAATCATTATCTTCTGCCTGCCAGACGAGATCTCTGATCAAGGCCAGGGCTTGCGTCGGTCCGTCAGCCAGGCGTTTGGCATAGGCGCGCGCTTCCTCCATCAATTTGTCGTCCGGGACGACGCGATTGATCATCCCCCATTCAAGCGCCTGCTCGGCGAATACCTTGTCGCCGAACAGAGTCATTTCCATGGCTTTGGCGCGGCCGACCATGCGTGGCAGAAGAAAGGTCGATCCGCCATCTGGGACGAGGCCGATGCGGCGGAAGGCTTGAAGGAAATATCCGCTTTCGCCTGAAATGATGAAATCGCCCATCAAGGCGATTGAGCATCCGACGCCTGCCGCAGCACCATTGATCGCAGTGATGATCGGGTGAGGATGGGTACGCATCGCTTTGATGAAGGGGTTATAATGAGAATCCAGCGCCTTGCCGGCATCTGGTTTGCCCTTCGGCGCCGCGCCTGTATTCGATGACAGGTTGGCGCCGGAACAAAAGCCGCGGCCATTGCCGGTGATGATCGTGCAGCGCGCCTCATCTGCGGCCTGTTCGATGGCGAGCAACAATTCCTCGATTGTATCCATCCCCGCAGCATTCATCGTCTTCGGGTCATTGAACGCGATGGTCGCGATATCGTCGACGACCTCATAAGTGATTTTCTCAAATGCCACGGCGTACTCCCTGTATCTTTCTATCCAATCTATTCAGCCCGGGGCGTCTGAAAACCGTGACGTGGGGGCAGGCGGTTTTGTTTTGTATTCTACGATTTCTAGGTTATCCCTTACGTCAACGATAACATGTTTTGGAGGAAATCATGGCGTTGGATGGACTTTCAGCGGATGGCATGAGCGCCGTCCTAGCCAAGCAAAAAGCTGCGCATATTCGCGATGGCATCCCGTCTGCCGAGCAGCGTGAGGCCTGGATCGATAAATCGATCGACTTGCTGGTGACGCATGGTGACGCTTTGTCGAAAGCTATGGCAGAAGACTTTGGGCATCGGTCTATGGACCAGTCAGCATTCACCGACATTGCCGGCTCGATCGGTGCGCTCAAATTTTCCAAAAAGAATATGCGCAAATGGATGCGTCCGGAGAAACGCAAAGTCGAATTTCCCTTCGGCTTGCTCGGCTCGAAAGCCCACATTCAGTATCAACCAAAGGGCGTGATCGGCGTCATCAGTCCCTGGAATTTCCCGGTCAATCTGACCTTTGCCCCGCTGGCAAATGTCTTTGCGGCGGGCAATCGCGCGATGATCAAGCCGTCGGAGTTCACGGAGAAAACCAGTGAGCTGATGGCGGAGCTGTTCGCCAAATACTACACCGAAGAAGAAGTTGCCGTCGTGACCGGCGGCCCGGACGTGGGGGCCGCCTTTACCAAGCTGCCTTTCGATCACATCATCTTCACTGGCGCGACCTCAATCGCGCATCATGTCATGCGCGCCGCCGCGGACAATCTTGTGCCGCTAACGCTCGAGCTGGGTGGCAAGTCACCGGTCATCCTTGGCAAGTCCGCAAATCTTGAGAAGGCGGCGAACCGGATCATGGCCGGAAAAACTTTGAATGCTGGTCAAATCTGCCTTGCCCCAGACTATGCCTTTGTTCCGGAAGAAAAGACTGGTGAATTTGTCGGCGCCGCACAAGCGGCGGTCGGTAAGATGTTTGCGGACGGTCTGAAAGACAATGATGATTACACCTCGATCGTTAATCAACGTCATTATGACCGGCTAAACTCCTATCTCGATGATGCCCGCGAAAAGGGCGCAGAGGTGATCGAGATCAATCCGCAGAACGAGAATTTCAGCCAACAGCCGCATCATAAGATGGCGCCACACATCGTGCTGAATCCGACCGATGATATGAAAGTCATGCAGGATGAGATTTTCGGGCCGATCCTGCCGCTGAAATCTTACAAGCAAACCCAAGATGCAGTTGCTTACATCAATGATCATCCACGCCCGCTCGGACTGTACTATTTCGGCGACGATGCGAATGAGCGCGAAATGGTGCTCAACAATACGACCTCAGGCGGCGTGACCGTGAATGATGTCATTTTCCATGTCGCTCAGGAAGACTTGCCCTTTGGTGGCGTCGGTCCGTCCGGGATGGGCGCCTATCATGGCCGCGACGGATTCTATGAGTTCAGCCACAAAAAGGCGATCTACACCCAGACCGGCAATGAGATCCTTGCCATGATGCGGCCGCCTTATACGGACAAATTCCGCAAGCAGATTCAGGGTCGGATCAAAAAATAAGCCACCCCCTAAATCGAAGTGAAAAGCCGCCCCGTTTTGGGGCGGCTCTTTTTATTCCTCTAGTGGCAGATGGGTTGAAATGAACGCGTCCATTTCCTTGAGGGTTTGCAGCCTCGTCTCGGCAACTGAAAGCCAATGGTCCTCACCCTTCAACTTGATGAGTTCGACCGACTTGTCTGCGCGATCCAAGGCGCGTTTCATTCGTGTGCTTTGATTGTATGGAACGACAAGGTCATCATCTCCGTGCATCAACAGAATCGGCGCGGTGACATTGTCGGCAAAATTTGCTGGCGAGATTGATTCCAGTTTTGCCCGGCGGGCATCGCCTTCAGCCATGACATCTTCCCAATAGCTGATCACCCAGTGATCTGAGCCATGATCACGGCGTTCGCTGCGCAGCATCTGGTTGAGATCGCTCACCGGCGCAATCGCAACAACACATTTATAGAGCTCGGGCGTGAATGTGGCCCCAGCAAGCGCTGCATAGCCGCCATAGCTTGCGCCAGCGATGCAGACGCGCTCGGGATCTATAATTTTTGCGGCCGCAAGCGCCTTGATGCCATCGGTGATATCATCCTGCATGGCGCCGCCCCACTCGCCGCGTCCGGCATCTTCGAAGGCTTGTCCAAATCCATCCGAACCTCGAAAATTCGGTTGGACAACCGCATACCCTCGATTGGCGAAATACTGCGCCATCCAATCGAAATCGAACCGATCATAGGAGGCCGGTCCGCCATGGGGGATGACCAGCGTTGGCAGTGGACCTGTATTCCCATGCTGATAATTCGGGGGCATCGTCAAAATGGCTTGAATGGTCAGCCCATCTCGCGCTGGGTATTCGATGCTCATCATGATGCCGAGCGCGTCATAGGGGATATCTGGTCGCGCGGACCCGACCATTCCCAGCGTGTCCTCGCTGCGTTGATGGATCAACCAGGAATCCCCATAGGAGGGGCTGAACACGCGATACAAGATGGTCTCTCGATCATCCGACCAGGAGTTCAGATAGATCGTCGCATCCGGCAGTTGCGCTTGCATCTTTTCGTAGCTGTCCTGCAAGGTCTCATCGAGGAAGGCATAGTCAGTTTCCACGCCGGCATATCTAACGCCGAGGATCTTGCGGTTATCATCGGCGTAGATTCTTTCGATCTCTCGATCCCTAGTCGGCAAGATCGGACCTGTGATCTCGCCGTCCATGCCGAGTTTCATGAGCGCATCATATCCTTCATCTGAAGCGGTAGACGCAATGAAAACTAGCCCTGTTTCATCCTGAGTCGTGCCCAAAATCGACATTGGGATAATCTCATTTTCTGTTTCCAAGATCGTCTTCCAGCCATTGCCTTCGCGCCACTGGACGCGATAAAGATCACGTCGATTGCTATAACGCTCCCGCGCCAGCAGTTTGCCACCTTCGCCGACAAACCAGTCGATCGTGTCGCCCGTACCCTTGGCATGATTAAAGGCGCGAGGTGTACCAAGTGTCGCCCGCAGCAAGTCGAATGACGGATCGGTCCGCGCCTCTCCCATAAAGGCTGGCATCAACACTTCACCCGGCTTTTCGCCGCGTCCGATGATCCGTCCCAACCCGCTTTGCGCCGGGAAGATTCCGCGCGTGCGATGCAGCAATTGCGTCAGCGAGTTGTCTTCAAGGGATACGGCAAACGCGCCACTATATTCATAGTCACCGCGAAATCCGAAAGTTGCCGTGGTCTCGGACACGCGCAGGATGACATGATCATTATCGTAAAAATTCACACCACGCGCTTTGATCGAATCAATTCCGATAATGGTTTCTACGCCTCCGCCTATATTGAAAACAGCCATCCGCGTACCGGCTTCTGTGTTCACGATCGCGGCGATTTTGGTGCCGTCCGGTGAAATCTCAGCGTCCGAGATTTGCGGCAGGGCGCCATAAGCCTCCAGCGGCGGTTGAGGGTATTCTGCGTGAGCGAAAGCTGAAAATAAAACACCAAATAACAAGGCGCCAAGTGCGCGCATGGTTTTCCTCCCTAGTCCTTGAATCACAGGGTATAAAGAAAAACAGACGGAGCAAGCGATCTATGTGCGATTTTCTCAAAAATTGGTCGCGGGTTTTATTTGAGGTGTGGGTGTATTGAATCAAACTTCACTATCGCCGCTCCTATCGCGCGGTGACGTCGTCTAATTCGTTTCCTTAAACGCCCTGCGCATGGAATCGCGCAGAGGTTGGATGAGATAGTCTAGGACGGTACGCGTCTCGGTGACGATCATAACATCCGCCGGTATTCCCGGAGTGATCTTGTCGGCAATCTGGAGCGCTTCCAGGGTTTCGCGGGGGACGCTCACTTCGGCGCGAAAATACGTCATTCCCGTGCGCTCTTCGAGTATAGCGTCGGCTGAAATGCGGGTTACGATGCCCTCAATTTGCGGCAAGTCCCGGCGCAAGGTGGAAAAGGTGACGCGCGCCGTAAGGCCTGGGGAAACAATGTCGACATCTCCTGGAAGCACCTGAGCTTCGATGATCAACTCATCGGTAAGAGGGACAATGTCGAGGATGGGCTCGCCAGGGCCGACCACGCCGCCCAGCGTCTTGTATCTCAGTTCGACAATCGTGCCATGAATCGGTGCGGACACTGTTGTGCGTGCGAGGGTTTCTTCATTGGTGGTAAAGACTTCCTCGGTCTGCACGCGTTCGCCGCGAATTTCAGCAATTTGTTCGGCGATCTGGGAGCGTCGCTCCGCCACCATTTCAGATCGCTGGACCACGATTTCACTGATCTGGCCCTCAATGCGGAGAATATCCGACTGATTGGTCAGGATTTGCCCGCTCAGAGCTGCTTCCTCGCGCTTCAAAGCAAGTAGGCGTGGCTCGGCGTATAGCTGCTTCTCAACCAGCACCTGCGCCGATTCAATTTCCTGATTGAGCAGATCACGCTGTTGGCCGAGACTTTCAATCGCCGCGCTCAAGCCTTGAATTTCCGAGCGGTATTGTTGTTCGCGCTCACGCAGCAAGTCGATCTTAGCTCGCGATAAATCGATCGATTTTTCAAGAAGTTCGGTTTCGCTGCGCGCAACGTCTGACAGGCGGGGATCCGCACTGAAATCGATGCCGGATAAATCCATTGTCCGTCGACCTGCCATTTCGGCCGTCAGGCGAGCTTCCATGATTTTTAAAGTCTGCAAGCGTGCCCGCGAAATATTGCGATCGGCGAGCGCCTGAGTTCGGTTGAGGATGATCAGGGGATCTCCTTCCTGAACGACATCACCATCGCGCACGAGGATGTCAGAAATGATTCCGCCCTCGAAATGCTGAACAACGCGGCGGGACCCATCAGGATTGACTGTGCCGATGGCGATCGCACCGCCTGAGATTGGGGCCATCGCCGCAAATGCGAACAGCGCCGCGAACAATAGGAGCGCGCCATAGGTGGCGATGCGGGTCGTATATCCAAAATCTGGACGGTCCGCGCTGCTCGCGGCCGAGCCGGCCGGAACCGGATTGATGCTGCCAATCGCTTCAGCCATTGCCGGAGGTTCCCTTTTGCCCCTGGACAACAGACAGGCTGGCCGCGGGATTGTTGGGGTTCAGGCCGGTATGAGCGGTTTGTCTTGGATTGGCCGTTTCGGACTTGCGTTCCTGCATGACACCGGTTTGGCCATTCAGGAGCAGGATGCGATCGCACATGCGGACAAGGTGAGCATCATGCGTGGCGATGATCACGGTCTGCTGGCTGTCGAGTGCCTGACGCAAGAAAGCACCAAAATATTTGCGTCCGGTATCGTCGAGGTGTGCGGTCGGCTCGTCGAGGATTAGGACACGCGGTGTTTTGAAGTTCGCCCGGGCCAACCCAATCAATTGTGTCTGTCCACCAGACAGACGGCTGCCATGGGGGCCGACTTGTGTTGAATAGCCTTCTGGCAATTGCAAAATCAGATCGTGTGCCCCTGCTGATTGCGCTGCCTGAATAATCATTTCATCGGCCGCATCAGCAGCGAAGTGCGCGATATTTTGCGCGATTGTGCCATCATAAAAAATGGATTGCTGCGGCAGATAGCCGACCACTTCGCCAAATTGCTGGCGATCCCATTGATGCACGTCTGCTCCATCAATTGTGATGCGGCCGCGGATCGGCTTTTCAACCCCGGTCAGGATCCGGCACAGTGTGGTTTTGCCAGTTCCGGAAGCGCCGACAATGCCAAGCAAAGAGCCGGGTGAAGCTTCGAACGTGACATCGCTAAACAGCGGCTCGCGCGCCTCAGCATGGGCGAAAGCCAGCCGATTTGAACTGACATTGCCTTTTGGATCCGGCAGGCGCAAACGTTCCGGATCAGGCTTTGTGCTCTCCGCCAGGGCTTTCAACGATGAGAACGAGTCCTTCGCCGATTGGTAACTGCGCCAAGCATTCATCGACTGTTCGACCGGCCCGAGGGCGCGGGCCATGAGGATCGATCCAGCGATCATGCCACCTGCTGTCATCTCACCGCGCAAGACCAGGACCGCGCCAATCCCGAGCGACGCCGATTGCAACATCATGCGCAAACCCTTGGTCAGTCCGGTTGAGTTGGCGAGCGTCGACTGAACTTCGCGTTGGCGCTTTTGATAGTCGGCTGAGGCGCTGCCATAGCGGTTCACCGCGAGCTCACGCATCCCCGCACTCTCGATATAATCGGCGCCCTGCAAGAACGTATCGGCGACCCGCGATGCTTCCAGGTCTGCGTTTCGAACCTGTTCCGCTGCTGTACGGGCACGCCGGTCCGTCCATAAGGCGATCGAAAACAGGATGATGCCGCCAATCACGGTCAGGATCCCGATATAGGGATGCAGAATAAAGGTCATCAGGATGAAAAAGGGCGCGAACGGAGCGTCGAAGAAGGGCGTGATCGCATTGCCGCCGACGAACGACTGAACTTGCTGCAAATCCCGCAAATGGCGGCCGGATTTATCTCCGGTGCGAATTGAGTCCTGTAGCGAAGCGTTCATCACGTTGACGGCGGCGCGCTGGCCCATCCATGTGCCAAGCTGCACCAGCGAGCGACTGCGCAAAGCGTCAAACAGACCCAGTCCTATATACGCAACCAAGGCAATCATTGAGACCCAGAAAAGCGTCGCCAATTGCGCAGACATCAGGACCCGGTCATAGACTTGCAGCATATAGATCGGCGAGGTCAGGAGGAGCATGTTCAGCATGCCTGACATCAACGCGACGGGCACAACCCCTTTGCGGGCATCGCTGATGATATTGTCGGCCCAATTCATGTGATGGCGACCCCTGATCGTCCCAGTGGGCGAGACGAGTAGATTTTTAGCTGCAAAATGTCCCACTCAGATGGCTTGATAAGCATATCTTCGAACCCAGTGCCATCAGCTCATTCACCAAACGTGCCAACACGCTTGCCGATAAGAGCCTGAGCTCGCTATTTTTCGGTTGAACAGGCTTGCAGCGCGATCGTCTACCGCCCAGCGATTGTAATATTCACGAGATACTCGCCCGGAATGCGAATTCAGGGTTTGCGGACCAGAGAATGACCCCGCTCCGAGAAACATTTCCGGCGGTAAGACAGTCGCGATTAAGGCTGCAGGAAGGCGGGAACGTCGTCGCCAAATCCTTTGACCTGTTCCGGTGCTGGATCGAGGATCAGATCATCATCTTTGCGTTTGTAATCGCGTTTGGGTCGATCCTTGCGGTCTTTTTTGGGGGCAGCGTCGTCGGACGCCTTTAAGTCCGGAGTTTCGCTCGTCTCCGGTTTCTCGGAGCGATCGCGGCGCCCGCGTCCGCGACCACGTCCTTCACCCCGTTCGCGTCGACGGCCACCGCGCTCACTGCGACCTCGGCGGCGTTCACCATCGCTCGGCAATTCTTCGAGCTCTTCGATCAAGCCTTCTGGCATATATTCTTCAACATCGGTCTTGATCAGCATCATCACGCCGCGCCAGCCTTTGGCATCGTCCGGACCGACGATCGTGAAGCTTTCGCCTTCACGTCCGGCCCGACCAGTGCGACCGATGCGGTGGACATAATCTTCATCCTTAGGCGGTGGAGCATAGTTGAAGACATGTCCGACATCCGGAATATCGAGGCCACGGGCGGCCACATCGGATGCCACAAGCAATTGCAGCTCGCCGTCGCGAAACTTGTTCAGCGTATCAGTCCGCGCGCTTTGTGGCAGGTCGCCATGGATGGGTGAGGCGCTGAATCCGTGTTTGCTCAGAGATTTTGCGACAATATCGACTTCGCGTTTGCGGTTACAAAACACGATCCCGTTTTTCACGTCACGACTCTCGATTACGCGTCGCAAAGCCGTGCGTTTGGCTTTGTCGTCGCCGCGCGGCAACTTGACGACATGCTGTTTGATGGTCTCCGCGGTCTTCGACTCGCGGGCGACCTCAATTCGAATAGGATCTTTCTGGAACGTCTTCGCCAGTCGGGCGATTTCCTTGGGCATGGTCGCCGAAAACAACAGCGTCTGGCGGCGCGGCGGGAGTAGCCCGCAAATCTTCTCGATATCCGGGATGAACCCCATATCGAGCATGCGATCCGCTTCATCGATTGTGAACACTTCAACGCCAGTCAGCAAAATCTTGCCGCGTTCAAACTGGTCAATCAATCGGCCCGGCGTGGCGATTAAGACATCAACGCCGCGCATCAGTTTCTGTTCCTGTTCCTTGAAGCTGACGCCGCCGATCAGCAGCGCCATATTCAGTTTCAGGTCCTTGCCATAGGTCTCGAAATTCTCCGCCACCTGGGCCGCAAGTTCGCGGGTTGGGCAAAGGATCAGGCTGCGCGGCATCCGCGCTCTCGCACGACCCTTGGCCAGGCGGTGCATCATTGGCAAGGTGAAGGCAGCGGTTTTACCAGTCCCGGTTTGGGCGATGCCGGTGACGTCGCCGCCTTTTTTGATCACGGGAATGGCTTGCGCCTGGATCGGTGTCGGGGTCTCATATCCGGCGGCATCGATGGCGCTTTGAATGCGGGGATCGAGATTAAGCTCGGCGAAAGTAATTTGCGGTGTTTCAGTCAATGTTGAGTCCAGCGTGGATGGGTTTCTAGTCGGGCACGTCAGGCTGTTCCGGATTGAACAGCGTGGCCGACTTCGAATCACTGCGCCGGCAAACATGTTGCGCTGCACATAGTGCAAAAACGGCCCCCCGCAAAGGTGGGCGCGTCAGTGCGTTGAAAAGCGAGTCACCAAAGGAACATGTCAGCCCTAAGGTTCGCTCTCATCGAAAACCCTGCTTCTACGCATGGGCGGGGTGGGGGATCCCCCATAGCCATTGTCGAGAACCGCGCGTTCTCGTTCGCGGATTTCTCTCAAGTCAGCATACTTCACTTCGAAACATGCGGTCGGATCATCCGCTTCGGCGCAGGCCGCATGGGCTTTGTTTTCATCTGTGACAACCGTCAGCTGACATCCGGACAAAATGGCTGCCCCGGCAACGACGGTTAGACCTTTCCACATCGAAAACCCTCCAATACTTATTGGGCCCGCAAAACTATCCCATTCATATAAGATTGTCCAAACCGAAAAAGGCGCCCCCGTTGCCGAGCGCGCCTTTGCAGAGATATCAGATTTGCCCTGCGACTAAGCTGCGTCAGCGAGGTTCTGATTGGCAAAGTCCCAATTGACCAGATTGTCGAGGAAGCTTGCCATATAGTTTGGACGGGAATTCTGATAATCGAGATAATAAGCGTGCTCCCAAACGTCCATGGTGAGGAGCGGCGTGACACCCGCCTCTGTCAGAGGGGTTTCAGCATTGGGTGTTTTGGTAATGGCGAGCTTGCCATCTTTCAACACCAGCCAGGCCCAACCGGAGCCAAACTGACCCCCGCCAGCGGCTTTGAACTGTGTCGCGAATTCATCATAAGATCCGAAATCACGGTCAATCAGTTCCGCAATCTTGCCGTGCGGTGCGCCGCCGCCGCCAGGCTTCATCGAGTGCCAGTAAAATGTGTGGTTCCAAACCTGGGCCGCATTGTTGAACAGCCCGGCTTTTGACGCATCGCCGGCTGCGGCTTTGACGATATCTTCGAGCGATGCGTCGGCGAGATCAGTGCCATCAATCATTTTGTTGAGATTAGTGACATACGCATTGTGATGCTTGCCGTGGTGGAAGTTCAGCGTGTCTTCTGAGATATGCGGGGCAAGGCCGTCGCGGCCATAGGGTAGTTCTGGAAGGTCAAAAGCCATGTCATTGGTCTCCTTGAAGAATTTTATCGCTGTTTCTGCGCAGCCTTTGCCACAGATATGGGTTCCATGACCAGTCCTGCCAGTGATTCTCTGAAAGAAATTGTCGCGCGGCTTGATCAACGGATTCGAAGCGTCGATGAGGAGCGCTGGCTGTCCAGTCGGTATGCGGTTCAGACCGTTCGCGATGTGTTGATCGTGCTGTATGCGTTTTACTATGAATTGGCGCGCGTGAGGGTCGCGGTGACAGACGCGACCCTTGGGAATATCCGCTTTCAATGGTGGCGAGACGCGCTCGACGAGCTGGGTCGTGAAGAGGTGCGCCAGCACGACGTTGTGATCGCCATGTCGGATTTGCTGAACGCCAACAAACTACGTGTTTCAAACCTCCAAAGGATGATCGATGAACATGAGAAGGCATTTCTTCAGGAAGACCGGTTTGTCGAGCCAGAACACTTGCTCCTGACTGAGGCCAGCCATGTGATAGGTGCCGAAGACCTAATCGATGACCCACTGCGCGACTTGGCGCGCCAGTGGGCGGCGTTGCGACGGGGTGCCCCCGCAAACCCGACTAAGCCGCGACGGATTCCGGCTGCGCTTCGCCCGGTTGCAGCGCATTTTCGCTTGCGACATGCTTGGTCAAAAGGGAAGGTCCTCAGCCCGTTTCAGACCCGCGCATCAGTGCTGTACGCCATGCTAACGGGGAAGATCTAATCTCAAACTCGCCATCGAGGTGAACGGTGTTCACTTTTTGCAAAGGCACATTAGATACTGAGCATCTGGGTGTACAAAAGAGGTCCTTCATGCTCCGCAAATCTGTGTTGATTTCGTTCTCGGCTCTGGTCTTGGCGCTGCCATCACAGTCCGAAACACTGCAAGAGGCCTTGGATCTCGCTTTCCAAACTAATCCAGTGCTGGAAGCACAACGTGCGGATCTCGGTGTGGCCCGCGAACAGTTTAATCAAGCCCGTGGCGCAAAAGCACCATCGATCGATTTGTCAGGATCGGCTGGGTATGAGTCGCTCGACACCACGCAACCAACAGCGTTTGGGCTCGGCGATCGTCCGATTTCATCAGCGCAATTGCAGGCATCGCTCCCCCTATATACAGGCGGTCGAATTGATGCCGGGATAGACCAGGCACAAGCTGGGATTCTTGCAGCGGATGCTCAATTTGACGGCGTCTCGCAAGATCTCATTCTCGATGTTGTCACCGCCTATGTCGATGTCATCCGAGACCGAGAGGCAATCCGCATTCGCGCCAATAGTGTGACCTTGCTGGAAGAACAATTGCGGGCAGCCACGGATCGTTTCGAGGTCGGTTTTGCGACCCGCACAGACGTCAAACAAGCCGAAGCCCGTTTGCAGGGCGCACGAGCATCATTGGCCGGGGCCGAAGCGCAGTTGCAGGCCTCCTTGGCCGTATATGAAGTCTTTGTTGGCCAACCTGCGGGTGAACTCGCGCCAGTGCCTGAGGCGCCAACCCTTCCCGAAGCTTATGAACTCGCTTTACAGACCGCGCTCGCGGAGAGCCCGGATCTGAAGGCCCTGCGTCAGGCGGAGCGGGCGGCGCAAGAAGCGGTTCGAGCTGCCAAGGGCGAAAGCCGCCCCAGTGTGTCGCTCGTCGGCACGGCTGGCGTACAATACACTTACGATCAGGAGGCGACGGAATTCTCTCCGATTTTCGGGCAAGTCGATTTGCCGCCAGCCGATTATCGCGACACGCAACTGCGTCTGATCGCTCAGGCCAGCGTGCCTTTATTTCAAGGCGGTGTTTTAAGAAGCCGGGTGCGGGCGGCACGCCTTGAACGTGATCAGGCGCGTTTGCAAACGGTGACAGGCGAACGCCAAATCACTGCCAATGTGGCTCAAGCCTGGTATAGCAATATTGCCGCAGAGCAAGCGATCACCGCGTCAGAGCGTCAGGTTGAAGCCGCAGAGATCGCTTATGAAGGCGCACAGGAGGAGCTCAGTGTTGGCACCCGAACCACGCTCGACGTGTTGGATCAGGAGCAACAATTGCTGGAAGCGCGACTTGGCCTGATCAATGCCCAGCGCGACGCCTATGTCGCCACTCACCAATTGCTGCGCGCCATGGGACAGCTTTCCTTCTAAACTGTCTGGGTTTTACCCGCCACGCATGATAGTTAACGTCGTAATCGCTTGTTAACCGAGCTAGAGTAGCCGGTTAATAGAAGCAGAATCAATGGGACCGGCTATGGCGGAGCAAGCACAAAAAGAACCGACCATGGAAGAAATTCTCTCTTCCATCCGAAAAATCATTGCAGACGATGATACGCCTCAAGCGACAGCAGAACCGGAAGCACTGGACGATTCCGGCGTTTTTGACGATGACATGATGGAGGCCGAACCGGATACAGCCGGGATCGAGAGCGAAGAAGACGTGCTCGCCGCGATCAGCCAATCTATGGATGAGGCGACAGAAGAGTTGGAAGCCGCCGCTGCGGCCGAGGACGAATTCGACTTTGTTGTTGAAGAGGACAGTTTCGAAACCTTCGAGAGCGACGATTTTGAAGGCGTCGAGGACTTTGCTGAGGCCGAAGCCGCTCCGGTTGAGGATGCGTTCGAGCCCGTCCCGGAGCCACAGCCAGAACCAGAAATCCAAGAGGAGGTCGCAATGACAGCCAAGGCCGCCCCATTGACCGATACAGCCACTGTAACCGCTGCCGCTGGCGCATTGAGCAAACTGCTCTCAAATGTCGAGTTTGGCGAAGAAGCCGGCGGCGCCACCACGATTGAAGGCCTCGTGCGCGAGATGATGCGCCCGATGCTGAAAGAATGGCTCGACGAAAACCTGCCAGGGATTGTCGAGAAGCATGTGGAAGCCGAAGTGCAGCGAATTGCACGCATGGCTGGCTAGACCCGCACAAATCCTCTGCTAAAGAGACGGGCGCGCCAGAAATGGCGCGCCTTTTTCATTTGTTATTGACCGACCGGACCGCACACGATGATCGACCAGCGTTTTGACCCCAAAGCCCATGAGCAGCGCATCTATAAGCGCTGGGAAGAGGCGGGCTGTTTCCGGCCGAGCATGGACACCGCGGCCGAGCCCTATGCAATCATGATCCCGCCGCCCAATGTCACGGGCAGCCTGCATATGGGGCACGCGCTCAACAATACGATCCAGGACATTCTTTGCCGGTTTGAACGGATGCGCGGCAAGAATGTCCGCTGGCAGCCGGGCATGGACCATGCCGGCATCGCCACACAAATGGTCGTCGAGCGCCAATTGGCAGCGAGCGGCAATCAGGATCGCCGGTCAATGGGCCGAGAGGCCTTCATAGACAAGGTTTGGGAATGGAAAGAGGAATCTGGCGGAACAATCCTCAACCAATTGAAACGGCTGGGCGCCTCTTGCGATTGGGAGAACACCAAGTTCACCCTCGACGAGGAGATGAACCGGGCGGTCAATAAAGTCTTCGTCGACCTCTACAATGAGGGCCTGATTTATCGCGCCAAACGCCTGGTCAATTGGGACCCGCATTTCCAGACCGCGATTTCCAATCTCGAAGTCGAGAACAAGGAAGTCGACGGCCATATGTGGCACTTCAAATACCCGCTCGCGGGCGGCGAAACCTATACCTATGTCGAGAAAGACGAGGACGGGAATGTCACGCTGGAAGAAGAGCGTGATTATATCTCGATCGCCACGACCCGGCCGGAAACCATGCTCGGCGACGGCGCCGTCGCGGTGCATCCGTCTGATGAACGTTACGCGCCGATTGTTGGAAAACTGTGCGAGATTCCGGTCGGACCAAAAGAACATCGCCGCCTGATCCCGATTATCACTGATGAATATCCCGATCCGGATTTCGGCTCGGGCGCGGTGAAGATTACCGGCGCGCATGATTTCAATGACTATCAAGTCGCCAAGCGCGGCAATATTCCGATGTATGCGCTGATGGATGAGCGCGGGCAGATGCGCGCGGACGGTCCGGCCTATGCAGAGGTTGCCGCCGTCGCGCAGCGCATCGCGGAAGGCAAGGAGGGGTTTGACGAAGCCAAGATCGCGGCGATGAACCTGGTGCCTGACCAGTATCGCGGGCTGGATCGGTTTGAAGCGCGCAAGGCGGTTGTTGCGGACATTACCGCAGAGGGCAATGCAGTGATGATTGCCGATCCGCAGCACAAGGATGAGGATGCCGAGGCTCCGCTCATCCCTTATGTCGAGAACAAGAAGATCATGCAGCCCTTTGGCGACCGTTCCGGCGTCGTCATCGAGCCGATGCTGACCGATCAATGGTTCGTTGATGCCGAAACCCTGGCCAAGCCCGCCATTGCAGCGGTGCGCGAGGGCCGGACCAAGTTCGTCCCGGAAAATTGGGACCGGACCTATTACAATTGGATGGAGAATATCGAGCCCTGGTGCATCTCCCGCCAACTCTGGTGGGGTCATCGGATCCCCGTTTGGTATGATGATGACGGTAATCATTACTGCGCAGCGACTGAGGCGGAAGCACAGGCGATGGCGGGCGACGGCGCAGCTCTAACGCAAGACGAAGACGTCCTCGACACGTGGTTCAGCTCCGGACTCTGGCCCTTCTCCACCCAAGGCTGGCCTGAGGAGACGGAAGGCCTGAAAGCCTTCTATCCCGGCGCGACCCTGGTCACCGCGTTTGACATCATTTTCTTCTGGGTCGCGCGGATGATGATGCTCGGCATCAAGTTCATGGATGGGGAAGTGCCGTTCAAGGATGTCTATATTCACGCCATCGTTCGCGACGAGAACGGCAAGAAGATGTCCAAGTCTGAAGGCAATGTCATCGATCCGGTGGATCTCATCGATGGCATCGGCGCGGATGCGCTGGTCGCCAAACGCACCACGGGCCTGCGCCAACCGGAGAAAGCCCCGCAAGTCGAGAAAGCAACGCGCAAACGCTACCCACAAGGGTTCGAGGCATACGGCGCGGATGCGTTGCGCTTCACGCTCGCCGCCATGGCGACCAAGGGGCGTGACATCAATCTGTCGGTTGACCGGGTCGCCGGCTATCGAAATTTCGGCTCCAAATTATGGAGCGCGACGCGGTTCGCACAAATGTACGAGGCCGGGTTCGACACGCCGGTAAACCCGTCATCATTGGGCTTGGCGCTGAACAAGTGGATCATTGGCGAGCTGTACAAATGCTGTGCGGACGTCTCCGAAGCGATTGAGGATTATCGATTCAATGACGCCGCGGATGCCGCCTATCGGTTTGTCTGGGATGTCTTCTGTGACTGGTATTTGGAGCTCTCCAAACCCTATCTTCAGGGCGAAGACAGCCCCGAAAAGGCCGAAGTCCAATCCGTCCTGACCTGGACGCTGGAACGGATCTTTGCGCTGCTGCACCCCTTCATGCCGTTCATCACCGAAGCGCTCTGGGAACAGACGGCGGAGCGTTCCGAGTTCCTGATGCAGCAGAAATGGCCAGGCCTGGAAGCGGCGTTCCACGACGACGCGGCGGCCGATGAACTTGGTTGGGTTCTGAAGATCATCTCTCAGATCCGCTCGGTTCGTGCCGACGTGAACGTCCCGGCAGGGGCGAAAGTCCCGGTCAGCCTGGTCGGCGCCAACGCGGAGACGGCCCGCTGTGTCGAAGCGCACCGGGATGTCATCATGCGCCTGGCGCGGCTGGAGAAGTTCGAGCTTGCCGACGCGGCTCCAGCTGGCTCGGTGAAAACGGTTGTCGATGAAGCAACCGTTGTGCTCGAGATTGCTGATCTGATCGATGCCGGTGGGGAAATCGCCCGGCTCGACAAACAGCTTGGCAAGCTCGGCGGCGAAATTACCGGGCTTGAGAAAAGGCTCGGAAATGAAGCCTTTGTGGCCAAAGCGCCGCCAGAAGTGGTCGCCGAGCAGCGCGAACGCCTGGCTGACTTGCAGGGCACGCGTGACAAGCTTAGCGTCGCCCGGGAGCAACTCGCCGCCCTGTAAGGAGACTTCCATGCTTCGTTCTGTCATCGCTCTTGCAGCTCTGGCTTTGGCCGCCTGTGCCGGGCCGGCCCAGGAAACAGCAGAGGAGGTCTCGCCCGTGTCTGCGCCCGAACAAGTTGAATGGCGACTGGTAATCCATGGCGGCGCCGGGGTGATCCTACGTGAGAATATGACCGCCGAGCGCGAAGCGGCGTATACGGCAGCGCTTGAAACCGCGCTCGAGGCGGGGGCTGAAATCTTGCGCAATGGTGGCTCCGCGGTGGATGCGGTCCAGGCCGCGGTGATCCCGATGGAAGACGACCCGCTGTTCAATGCCGGGCTAGGCGCGGTCTTCACCGCGACCGCCGAGCATGAGCTCGATGCTTCAATCATGAGCGGCGACCAGCGCGATGCCGGCGCGGTGGCGGGTGTCAAACGCGTGAAGAATCCAATCCTCGCCGCGCGCGCCGTAATGGATCAATCCGAGCATGTGATGTTCGCCGGGGCGGGCGCTGACGCCTTTGCAGAGAGTGTTGGGCTCGACATGGTGGACAATTCCTATTTTGACACTGACCGGCGCCGGGACTCCCTGGAGCGCGTCTTGCGCGAACGTGAGCGCACCGACGCTGACCGGCATGGCACGGTCGGTGCGGTGGCCATTGATGCCGACGGCAATCTCGCGGCGGCGACCACAACCGGGGGCATGACGGCGAAAGCAGCGGGCCGGATCGGCGACTCGCCGCTGATCGGCGCCGCGACTTATGCCCAGAACGGCGTCTGCGCCGTGTCGGCCACCGGGCATGGCGAATACTTTATTCGCGTCGCGGTGGCCAAAACGATTTGCGCGCGGGTTGAGCTGGCTGGTGAAAGCGTTGGTGATGCGGCTCAGAGCGCACTTGATCAGGTCGCTGAGCTTGGCGGGGATGGCGGCGTCGTCGTCATCGATGGCGAGGGCCAGTATGAGTATGTTTTCAACTCAAAAGGCATGTATCGCGGCATGATCGACCCAGATGGGATGGAAACTGCTATCTTTGAGCAAGAATAGACCCTTTTCACTGGGTGACAGCGTCGCGCCAAATCGCTAAGGCTCGGCGCAA
Organism: Hyphomonadaceae bacterium; assembly: GCA_024743315.1. Classification (GTDB taxonomy): domain Bacteria; phylum Pseudomonadota; class Alphaproteobacteria; order Caulobacterales; family Hyphomonadaceae; genus Henriciella. The sequence continues at coordinate 211,766 of JANSWU010000006.1, read as the reverse complement.
TAGAGGAATGCCGATATGAGTAAGACTTGGGATAAATCCAGACTCCCCTCCCGCCACGTGACCGAAGGTCCCGCGCGCGCCCCGCACCGCAGCTATTATTACGCGATGGGGCTGACAACCAAGGATATCAAGAAACCCTTTGTCGGCGTGGCGAGCTGCTGGAATGAGGCGGCGCCGTGCAACACCGCGCTGATGCGTCAGGCTCACGCAGTGTCAGAAGGCGTCAAAGCCGCCGACGGCACGCCGCGCGAGTTTTGCACCATTACCGTGACCGATGGGATCGCTATGGGTCACGAGGGTATGCGGTCCTCTTTGGTCAGTCGCGACTGGATTGCGGACACGGTCGAGCTGACCATGCGCGGCCATTCCTATGATGCGCTGGTCGGGGTGGCGGGCTGTGACAAGTCGCTGCCAGGCATGATGATGGCGATGCTGCGCCTCAACGTGCCGTCCGTTTTCCTCTATGGCGGCTCGATCATGCCGGGCAGTTTTGAGGGCCGGGATGTTACCGTGCTCGACGTGTTTGAGGCGGTCGGCGCACATGCGGCGGGTTCGAATGAGATGAGCGACGACAAGCTGCGTGCGCTGGAAAAAGTTGCCTGTCCTGGTGACGGCGCGTGTGGCGGCCAATTCACCGCCAATACCATGGCTTGCGTCAGCGAAGCGATCGGCCTGGCCCTACCACTCTCCTCTGCGATGCCGGCGCCGTGGACCGATCGCGACGGCTATGCGCGTGAGTCCGGCCGCGTCGTGATGAGCCTGGTCGAGAAGAATTTGCGCCCGCGTGAGATCTGCACCCGCGAAGCGTTCGAGAATGCTGCGATTGTGGTTGCCGCCACAGGTGGTTCGACAAATGCGGCCTTGCATCTGCCCGCCATGGCGCATGAATGCGGAGTCGAATTCACGCTTCGTCATGTTGCCGAAGTGTTCGAGCGCACGCCTTACATTGCTGACCTGAAGCCCGGCGGAAACTATGTCGCCAAGGATTTCGGCGAGGCGGGCGGCGTGCCGATGCTGATGAAGACCCTGATGGATGAGAAGATTATCAATCCGGATTGCCTAACGGTGACGGGCAAGAGCTGGGGCGATTATCTCGAGGGGATGAGCTTCGATGAGACCCAGAAAGTGATCTATCCCGCTGGCAAGCCGATCACCGAGAATGGCGGTGTGGTGGGGCTTTGGGGCTCGCTCGCGCCCGATGGTGCGATTGTGAAAGTTGCGGGTTTGGAAAAATTGCAATTCACTGGGCCAGCCCGTGTTTTCGACGGCGAGGAAGCCTGTTTCAAGGCGGTCGAAAATCGCGACTACAAAGAAGGCGATGTTCTGGTTATCCGCTATGAAGGCCCAAAAGGTGGCCCCGGCATGCGCGAGATGCTCTCGACCACGGCGGCAATCTACGGCCAGGGCATGGGCGATAAGGTCGCCCTGATCACGGATGGACGCTTCTCTGGCGCAACCCGCGGCTTCTGTATCGGACATGTTGGCCCGGAGGCCCAGGAAGGCGGCCCTATTGGCCTCATCCAAGACGGCGATGTCATCACCATTGATGCCGAGGCGGGCACAATCGACGTCAAACTGACCCCGGCAGAACTGGAAGACCGCAAGCGCGAATGGAAGCCGCGTGTGACCGCCTATGGCAATGGTACGCTGTCAAAATTTGCCAAATTGGTCGGGCCTGCCCATCTAGGCGCGGTAACCCATGAAGGGTTTGCCGGAGAACGCCATGTCTACGCCGACATCTGACGGGCCAAATGATCCAGGCCCTGACATTGATCCCCTAATCCAACTCGCCATGCGCGGGCTGCCGGATGATTTTTCCGATTTCCCGCGTGTCTATCAGGACGAACTACGTCCGGCGTTGCGGGCCAAGGAGGAAGAGCGACAGGCCGCTGCCAAGAATTCCGTGCGCTGGTCATGGGTTGGCGCCGTGGTGGCGTTGCTTGGGGTGATTTTCGGATTTTTTGTCTTCCGGGTGCCGCAGCTCGCCATTGTCGCCGGGATTATTGGCTTTGCGGTGCACGGGGCCGGGCGCGGTCCGCTGAACCAGATTGGCAAGCGCGCCAAACAGATGATTATTGAGCCGGTCACGTCCCGTTTCGGGATGCGTTTTGATCCGGATCCCGGGGTTCAGGATAGCATTGTCGACTTGCGCGCCGCAGGCCTGGTGCCGGATTGGGATCGCTCCAGCTTTGAGGATCGTCTGACTGGTGAACGCAGCGGCGTGACGTTCGAGTTCTTTGAGGCCAATCTGCAAGAAAGGCGGCGCACCACGGACTCGCGCGGGCGCTCACGCACCCGTTGGGTGACCGTTTTTGATGGTCAGTGCTTGCGGTTCCGTTTCCACAAGGACTTCCTCGGACGCACGGTCGTGCTGCGAGATGCTGGGTTTTTCAATCGCTTCAGTGGGCGACGCGGCATGCAGCGCGTGAAACTGGAATCGAACGTGTTTGAAGACGCGTTCGAAGTTTACAGCACCGATCAGGTCGAAGCGCGCTTTCTGCTAACCCCGGATCTGATGCAGCGCCTGATCGAGCTCGAAAAAGTCTTTCGCGGCGGCAAGTTGCGCTGCGCATTCAAGAATAATGAGCTGTTGATCGCGCTTGAGGGCGGCGATCTGTTCGAACCAGGCTCGATGTTCACGCCGCTGGATAATCCTGAGCGGGTGCGCGAATTGCTGGATGATTTCGCGGCGATCTTCAATCTGATCGACAGTTTTGCTGATCCCAAGCGTTTGCCAAAGGCCGATCGCACTTAAGTGTCACGGAAATGGTCACACTTTGGACCAGATCGGGGCGTTTACGTTCAGACAGGCTTCAGGTCCTTCTGTCTAGAGAAACATGTATGAAACCAATGATTTCCTCCCTCGGCGCTCTTGCCGCCATGATCATCTTCGCCGCGCCGCAAGCCAGCGCGATGAGTTGCGCCCAACAGGCCTCGGCCCTGCAGGAACGTCAGGCCGAAGCGCAAAGCCTGGCCGACACGCGCCTGACCCTGGTCGATGAAGTCGAAGCGGCTGGCGATGCCTGGGAAAACGCTGAAGCCATGCGCCATTTCAGTGATGCAAATGCAGACGAGGCAGACGCGACCAAGATCAAGTATGAGACGCTGAAAGCCGACTTAATGGAAAAAGAAATCGCCTTGCAGGCGCTCGTAGTGTCACTGAATGAAGACGTCGCGGCCTATAATGCGGCCTGCGTCGACAGCTAGTCGCGCAGCGTCACAATCACCGGGACATGGTCTGACGGTTTTTCGAGCCCACGCGCCTTGCGATAGATCTCCACAGTTTCCAACCGATCGGCCGCTTGTGGGCTGAGCAGGTGATGATCAATGCGGATGCCGTGATCTTTCGGAAAGGCGCCACCCTGATAATCCCAGAACGTGTATTGATGGCCGCGATTATCCGCGGCTTCAAAAGCTTCAGTCAGGCCCAGATGTTTGAGACGGCGAAAGGCGGCGCGGCTCTGAGGCAATGCGAGCGCGTCATCCGACCAGACAGTTTCATCCCAACAATCTTCGGCGCGTGGGATGATATTGTAATCGCCACATAAGACGAGCGGTTCTTCAGCCTGCATCAGCGTCGTCGCATGGGTTTTCAGATGGCCCATCCAGTCGAGCTTATAGTCATATTTTGGTCCCGGCGCGGGGTTGCCATTCGGCAAATAAAGCCCGCCGACGCGGACCGGATGGTCGGACAGGATCAGCGCTTCAATGTAGCGCGCCTGATCATCTTCTGCATTGCCGGGCAGGCCTTTGACCACGTCCTCAACCGGGAAGCGGGAGAGCAGGGCGACGCCATTATAGCTCTTCTGGCCATGCGCCTCGACATTATAGCCGAGCTCCTCGATTTCCATATACGGGAAGGCATCGGTCTCGCACTTGATCTCTTGCAAGCAGACCACATCGCAATCGATGGCTTTCAGCACCTCCAGAACTGTGGGGAGGCGGGCTTTGACAGAGTTCACATTCCAGGTCGCGATTTTCATGCCGTGTGTTTAACGCGCTTTGCGAGATAGGCCAGCCTCGTATTTACGGTTGACATGAAACTAAATGGTTTCCTATAAAAGGAAACTGAAAGGTTTCATAAAATGTCCGAACAGCTAATCTTTAAAGCGATTGCCGACCCGACCCGGCGGAGCATCATGGCGATGCTGGCAGATCGCGAATGCTCGCTTGGTGAAATCGCCTCCAATTATGAGATGACCCGCCCGGCGGTGACAAAGCATTTGAAAGTATTGGAACAGGGCGGCCTGATCCGCGTGCGCGCTAGGGGGCGGGAACGGCTGCATAGGCTGCAGCCCGAAGCCTTGAAAACGGTCTCAGATTGGCTCGGTTTCTTCAGTCAATTCTGGGACGAAAAACTCGATAATTTAAAAAGAGAAGTGGAGGCCGAAAATGGCTGAACCGGTGATGATCAAGACCATCTATTTGAAAGCAAGCCCGGAAACCGTGTGGCGACATCTGACCGAGAAAGATCTGCTGGCGCGCTGGTTTCATGAAACCGATCGTGACCTCACCGCAGGAGCTTCATTTCAATATCTCAGCTTCGATCTCAACAAAGAGGATCGTAAGCTGATGTGGGGTGAAGTTTTGGAGAGTGATCCACCGAAGAAACTGGTGCACACGTTTACCCATCAATGGCTGAAAGGCGTGGTCACCACCGTGACTTGGGACCTGCTTGAAGTGTCTGGCGGCACGCAGCTGACGCTCACCCATGAAGGCATTCGGGAATTCAGCGAGCTCACCGGCCATGACAAGGGCTGGGATGAACATTTGTTGCGCTTGCGGATGATGCTCAGCTAGGCAGAAAGCGAAAACGTCTCTGGTCGCCATATGCCCAGATGCGGCTGTCTTCGAGCGTGCCAAGGCCGATATTGTGAATGGCTTTCCAGCGTCCCTGTCGATCTTTGCGACTGGATAATATGCCGATATGCGGCAGGGAGCCGCCGACACGGCAAGTTATAATGTCTCCGGGTTGCCAGTTGCTGGCGGGCACTTCGTGACCATGCCGCGTGAGCCAGGTTTCGACGTTGGGTACCCGGCGATGATCAATGTTCCGGTCGGTTCGGGTCAGCCCCCAGCGTTTGGGATAGGCGCTGAAATTGGCCGACATATCTTTGTGGACATGCTCCTGAAAATCAAATCCGAAAGCCTCGCGATAAGCGCGGATAACGACATCGATGCAAACGCCGCGATCTCTCGGCACATCGCCACCGGGATAATCCAATGCGACATAGGCCGGGTCATAGCTCGTGGTGACGCCAATCTGTGTGCGCGCATGGACGATCAAACTGGCCGCCTTGGTCTCTGACCGCGAAGCGATGCTCGGCAGCAGCGGAAAGGCGAAAAGGCCTGTCAGGCAGGTGCGTCGGGTCGGCTCCATATGGTCAGACTGACGGCGCACTGTGGCATGATTGCGGTCGAAGCAGGGTGTTTAGAAGCCGCGAAGCTCGGCAAACTCTTCGAGGCCCGCGCGGTCGGTATAGAGTTCGTTCACCGGGTCAGTTTTGTCCGGAATGCCGACCGCCATACCGCACCAGACCATTTCATGTTCGCCAAGGCCTAAATGCTCTTTCAGGCTCGGGCGCAGGATGCCCCAGCATTCTTGCATACAAGTGCCCCAGCCGCGTTCTTCGGCGAGCAGGCAAAGTGTCTGCATGAACATGCCGGTATGTCCCCATTGGCCATGCCCGACACGTTCATCCATGATGATGAACAAAGCCAGGGGCGCGTTGAAGAATTGATAATTGCGCGCGAACCACATCATGCGGCCCATCTTGTCTTCGCGCGGGATCCCAATCTTACCGTACATGGCCTCGCCAACGGCGCGGCGACGGGCATTCTGGGCATCTGAGATGTAATCTGGATAGATCGGATAATCAGTCGGTTCACCGCGTGGGTTTTCAGCCAGTTTTGCAGCCGCAAGATCGACCACAGCCTGTTTGGCATCGCCGGTCAGCGCGATCACGCGCCAGGGCTGTAAGTTGCCGCCAGAGGGCGAGCGTTGTGCGTCCGTCAGCCATTGTCTGACCTCAGCTTCGGGCAGTGGCGTGTCCAGAAAAGCGCGGGTTGAAATCCGTTGCTTGATCGCAGTGCTGACATCCATTGGGGGCTCCCTATTTCTCATTTTCTCATTGAACCTAGTGGTTCATATCCGGGACGCTAGGGGTGTCGTGGCGAGAGCCAGGGGTGCTTTAACGCGAGAGCAATTCGGCAATCTTCAGAGCGGATTGTTCCGGGGAATTGGTGCTCGTATCAATTGTGAGGGCTGGGGATGGCATCGCCGCGATGCTGTCTTCAAACTGATCAAAATTGGCCTTCAGGATGGTTTCGTCGCGAAGCTTTCCGAATTTTCCGCGGTCCGAGTTGCCAAGCCGGGCGAGTTGGGCGTCACGAGAGAGGTCGAGCCGAACAAACAAGATGTCGCCGCCGTTCGCCTCCACCAGATCGCATACTCTATCAACGAAGTCTGGTGACACGGTGTTCTCTGGCAAGAACGTAAAGATCAGCGATTTCCCGTCCTTCACCGCCGCTTCGAACGTCTCAAACCAGAACTTCTCTCTAAGCGCCCTGAAGTGCTCGCTGCCAAATGGAAACACGGCGCCGACCGCGTCGACAATCAGATGATTGTGAAACAGGGCGAGCCCGGTCTGTTCGGCGACTTTCCGCGCAATCGTAAATTTCCCGGCAGCTGGAGGGCCATAGATGAAGACAAGCTGCATGTTGCAGATCAGCCTTTCTCGAACAGGGCCAGGGCGGTCGCCGTCATGCTGGCAACCCCGGTTTCGATCGTCGGTTCATAATCGGGGGCAAAGAACGGGGAATGCAAAGATGGCAGGCCGAGTTCACTATCCTGCGCGGCTTGCCACTTGCCCGGCTCAACCGCGCCGATCCAATAGATCAAGCCGGGAATCTTGGCATCGGTCCGGCCATACTGGCTGAAATCCTCGCCGCCCATGACCGGTTGAACCTGATTGACATTGTCTTCACCTATGACGGCGCTGATCGCGGCGGCAGCCGTCGCGGCGAGATCCGGATCATTATAGGTGGAGGGGGTGTAATCTGGCTCGATGAAGATGTCCGGTTCAGGGGCGCCAAAAGCAAGCGCTTGGGCCTTGGCGATGCGCTCAATGCCGTCCAGCAGCATGGCTCGGGTTTCATCATCATAAGAGCGCACGGTCAGAAGCAGTTTGGCTTCATCGGAAATAATATTGTGCTTGGCGCCGGCCTGGAAGGAGCCGACCGTAACCACCGCAGGCGTCTGCGGGTTCACATTGCGGGAGACTAGCGTTTGCACGGCGGTCACGATCGACGCTCCGACAATGACAGGATCCTTGGTCGTGTGCGGATAGGCCCCATGGCCGCCAACCCCTTTGACGGTGATGTCGATGCTGTCGACATTGGCAAGCGCATAGCCTGACGAATACGCGACTTTACCGCTCGGCAGACTGGCGGAGACATGTAGCGCGAGATTGTAATCAGGCTTTGGGAAACGCTCGAACAGGCCGTCCGCAATCATCGCCTTGGCGCCATTGCCAAGCTCCTCGGCCGGCTGGGCGATCATCACCAGGGTGCCCGACCAGTCATCCTTGGCGGCGATCAGATTACGCGCCGTGCCGACCCAGCTGGTCATATGGATATCGTGTCCGCAAGCATGCATCACGCCATTTGTGACGCCGGTCCAGGTTTCATCGACAATCTGCGAGGCGTGCGGCACGCCAGTCCTTTCTGCGACCGGCAGGGCGTCCATGTCAGCGCGAATGAGAACGGTGGGGCCGTCGCCATTCTCGAACACACCGACAACGCCATAGCCGCCAACGCCATCGCGCACGACACCGTAATCGCGCATCGACTTGTCGCGTGTCCAGGCATCGCCCAAGCCGGTGGTCACGGTGAAACCGAGACTCTCAAGCTCATTTGCCATGATCGAGGAGCTCTTGATCTCCTTGAATGAAAGCTCCGGGTTCATATGGAACCAGGTATAAAGATCGATCAGGTTGGTGCCTGCCGTCGGCATATCCGCAGTGATTTCGACTCTGGCTTGCGTGAGTTCCGCCGTCTGCATGGGCGGCTCAGCCTGCGCCGATCCTGGCGTTTCAGAGCTTGAGCAGGCGGTCAATGTGCCCGCTGCCAGGAGTGTGGCGATTACCAAATTCGATCGAAACATGAGCCCTCACTTATCAGCATATTAAGGTAACCGTGCCATCGTGGCGGGAAAGGATGTGCAAGGCAAGGCGCATCGAAACTTGATGGATGAGGGTTTCCCATGGCGGTGCGTCAGCATTTGAAAGCAGCATGTTTCGCGATTGGTCTATTTGGCTTGGCCGCTTGCGGCAGCGAGCCAGTGGATCCGGCGGCGTTTGACGCGGAGGTCCAGCGTCTCGCAGATGACGGCGATATGTACGGTCAGATGTTCATCGTCCTGCAGGACCGTCGACCGCAGCTTTATTCAACATTCCGCAAAATCGCGCTCCAGGAATATAGCCGCGGCCGCACGCCGCGCGAAGCTGGTTATCTTGCAGGCTTGCGCATGCGCGAAAAATTCGTTGCTGAAATCCTGCAGCTCTCACGCGTCGCCAGTGACGAAGATGTACGCGAGATCATTCAGGTTATGATCGCAACTTACGAACACCTAAATGAGGAAAATGTCGCTGATTGCGTCCGTTTGATCAAAGGTGAGCCGCTGGACTCGGTCAAGGAGTTTCCAAGCGATTTGCGCAAGCGCGAGACGCAGCTGATTATCGATCTGCTATCGGCACCTCAAACCGTTGAGAACCGGCGCGCCGCGTCACAAAAAGAGGTGCTCAACTGGACGATGAATGTCGCCACCCTCGAGCCGTCTGTAAAAAACATGCTGACCCAATTATCGACTGAAAAGCCCAGCAAGACGGCCAATCAGGATATCTGTGAGGGCACGATCACCTTGTACAAACGGCTCAGCTACAAAAAGGGCCAGACACGCGGCGCTTTGCTGCGCGGGATGGCGCTCATGGCGCTGCAGCAGCAGCAAATCGAGCGCAATCTGAACGCCGATGAAAGCGCCTGATAAGCCTCGGGTGTTCCGCAAAAAAATCATTTTCGCAATGACTTAGGACTTGCTAAGCTACGCCCCATACATGGAGGCACAAGCATGTCTGAAACGCCGACCGAAACAGCTCAACCCGCACCGCAGCAGTCGGCGCAGAAAGAGCATATTCACACCCAGGATGCGTTCAATCAGCTGTCCGAGCTGAAAGTCTATACCCATTCTCCGATCCTGTATTGGTGGCCGATCTGGGCGCTCGGCTTACTGTTCGGGTTCGTGTCCATGTTCGTGTCTGGTGAAGGGACTGAAGCCGCGGCGCGGGTGCAAGGGCAGACTTTCGTTTTCGTGCTGGTCTTCGTCATTTTCTCGACCACGGTGAAACTGCGCGGCGCCAATTCAGTCATCCTCGGGCTCATTCTCCTGATTGGGGGAATCTTGCTGGTTACGGCCAATCTCTATGGCCCGGTCGCAGCCTTCATTGGTGGGCTCGATATCCGCATGAGCCCGGCTTTCTACTGGTTTGTCGGTGTCAGCGTTTTCATAATGTGGGCGGTCATGATTTTCGGCTTCGACAAAGTCAAATATTACGAAATTGCCCCCGGACAGGTCCGCGAACGGGTGTTCTGGGGAACCGGAGATCGGGCTGAAAGCGGCGCCAATGCGCGGTGTCGTTACCTGAAGGATGACTTCCTGCGCCACCGCATTCTCGGCCTTGTGGTCACGGGCGACATTGAAATCACCTTGGCCGATGGCGAAGTCTGGTATTTGCACAATGTCCTGTTTGCCAAGGAGAAGTCGCGTCGGATCAATGAGCTGATTGTGACGCGCCCCGTCGACTAGACCGTCAAACTTGAATGAACCGCTGGCTGATAGCCGTGCGCCAAGGCCTGGCAGGTAATGTGCGGCGTCAAACGTACTGCGCGCTTGGGCAGCTCGACTGGCGTGCCGTAGCCTGCGAAGCTCCAGGCATGGGCCCGATCTTGCCATTTCAAATAGGCCGCCGATCCGGTTGTGAACATGGCCCCATCTGGCAGATTGGCGGGGTCCAATTGTTCGCGCTCCGACTTACCCTTCAAGACCGCCTGGATCTCGCCCGCAATTGCATCGCTGAGATCACTCGCTTTCGGGCGATAGCGAAACACGCCTGAGCGCACCAAGGCTTCACGAAAGCGTTTGGCGTCCGTGTAACGACACTCATAACAAGGCCGATGCCCAGCGGCGAGCGCGGTGACCTCGTCCAGGAAAAACAGTTCGGTATAGGTGCCCTCTGCCATCAATTCGCGCTGGCGACCTTTGAAATCCAACACACAGGTGATCCATTGGCGGGTTTTCCAATGCGTTGGCTTCAGTGTCTTGTCTTCTTTATGAAAGCAACCGCCACGATTGCCCATCAGGGTCCCGCGTTCCGGCACCGCATGGATCAGACCAAATGGATCGACGCGGTTCGGGAGGGGCATAGATCAGCTCTCCTCGCCGCCAAATGTCTCGGTCCACTCTGCGACCATGGCGTCTTCGATCTTCTGGAACAGGACCGGGGGCGCCTCGACCGACATGCCATGGGGCAGGGCGTCCAGCAGTCCTTCATCGTCCGGAGATGGCCATTTGCGGTTCTCGTCGGGAATGCCGAGCGTGTCGAGAATGGTCTTTGCGGTGTTCGGGATCAGCGGCTGGGCAATGATCGCAAAGATTGCGACCAGATTGAGCCCGGTTCGAACACCAATTGCGGCCGCATCCTTGTCTGACTTGTATTTCACCCACGGCTCGGCCCGCGTCAGGTATTCATTGCCAGCCGCCCATAGGGCGCGGGTTTCCGCGGCAGCCTTGCGGAACTCCATAGCCTCATAATGCTCCGAGATGCGCTGCAAGCCAGCTTTCAGTTCACCCGCCATCCAGGCTTCGTCGTCGCCGGGCGTGCCGGCGGATGGAACCGCGCCGTCAAGTTTGCTGACCGTATATTTGGTGATCCGATTGACGAAATTGCCCAGCACATTGGCCAGGTCCGAATTGATCGCGGCCTGGAAACCCTCCCAGGTAAAGGCGGCGTCCGATCCTTCCGGCGCATTGGCCATCAAATACCAGCGCCAATAATCGGCGGGCAGAAGCTCCAGCGCCTTATCCATGAACACGCCGCGTTTCTGGCTGGTCGAGAACTTGCCGCCATACCAGGTCACCCAGTTAAAGGCTTTCAGCTTATCAACCGTCTTCCAAGGCTCGCCCGAACCGAAAATCGTGACCGGGAAAGAGACCGTGTGGAAGGCGACATTGTCCTTGCCCATGAACTGGACATATTCGACATCCTCTGCCCCCTCATCCTTACGCCACCAGCACCGCCAGTCTCCGCCCGTGGCTTTCGCCCATTCTTCGGTCGCGGCGATATACTCGACCGGTGCATCGAACCAGACATAGAACACCTTGTCCTCAAATCCCGGGCGCGGGTTACCGTCCGCATCGAGCACGGGCACGCCCCATTTCAGGTCACGCGTAATGGCACGATCGCGCAGGCCTTCATCGAGCCATTTCAGTGCGATGGAGCGCGCCAGCTGCGGCCAGTCTTTTGACGCTTCCACCCATTCCCGGATGGTGTCCTGCATCTTGGACTGCAAGAGGAATAAATGCGCGGTATCGCGGATCTCAATATTGGTGCCGCCTGAGACCGCCGAATAGGGATTGATCAGGTCGACCGGGTCGAGCAGGCGGCCGCAATTATCGCACTGGTCGCCGCGCGCTTTCTCATAATCGCAATGCGGGCAGGTGCCCTCGACATAGCGGTCCGGCAAGAAACGACCATCATCGACGCTGTAGACCTGTTTCGAAACTCGTTCTTCGATCAGGCCCTTCTCTTCCAGCACCTGCGCAAAATGTTGCGTCAGCGCCTTGTTCTCATCGCTGGAGGAACGTCCGAACCAGTCATAGGACAAAGAAAATCCCTCGCCGGCGGCGCGTTGGATATCATGCTGTTCGTCGCAATAAGCCTGCACACTCATCTCGGCTGCTTGTGCGGCGAGTTCGGCTGGCGTGCCATGTTCATCCGTGGCGCATACATAAAGCACGTCATGGCCTTGCAGGCGTTGGTACCGCGCGAACACGTCCGCGGGCAGCATTGACCCCGCCAAATTGCCCAAGTGTTTGATGCCATTGATATAAGGCAGGGCGGAAGTGATCAGGATCCGGCGTTTACTCAAGGTATGTGTTCCCTTAGATAGTTGACCTAGCGTTAGCCTGAGTCGGCCCAAGAAGTTCGGCCTGTCTAATCGCGAGATGGGATAAAGGAAACATCCTTAAGGAGGGAAGAATGCCAAAAATTGCAGGGGTTAATCCGCTCGGCGTGCTGTTCGGCGCGCTCGCAATGTTTTTCATCGGGTTCATTTGGTACGGGCTGTTATTTTCAGAGCCCTGGATGAATGCCAACGGATTGTACTTTACCGACGAGGCCAAGACGACCATGCAATGGTTGACGGCCGACGGGCTGCAAACGCTGCAAGCCGATGCCGGACCCAATCCGATGATTATGCTGGCGGGCTTTGGTCTGTCCCTGATCCTGACCTTCGGCCTCGGCTGGCATATGAAACAGAAGAATATTTCCACGCTCGGCACAGCGGTTTTGTTCGGCCTGTGGATCAGCTTGCTGATCGGTGTGCCGCTAATGGCCTATGACATGATTTACACGCCTTTTGGCTCCGTGATGGGGCTGTTTGTGGATGGCAGCCATACCGTCGTGACCTTCATCGCGGCCTGTGCCGTCTTGTCTTTCTTCGATTAGCAAAAGGCCCAAGACTCAGACAAAATAAAGCCCCCGGCGCAAAGCGATCCGGGGGCGAGTTGTATGCTCCGGTGGGAGAGAATGGAGCATCTGGGAGGAAACAGTAGTGGCTTCAGCCGATATGCGGGGCCCAAGCTGAGAGTCGAACCTGGACTTTGCGGCCCATCGGCTCGTTCAGCGTGGCGTTTCGATCCGGATCGAAACTGGCTTTGATCTGGGTTCCCGACAGATCACGGTCCGCGAGAGCGGATGAAACAGCGTTTAGCCGCGCAATCGCGAGATGCTCGGCGCGCTCGGTAGAGCTCGCATCATCGGCATTGGCGGACAGCGAGACCGGGCCGACAATGCAGCCGTCCAATTCGGTTTTGGCGGCTTCGAGCAGCGCCAGCGATTCGGCATTCAGAGCTGTGTCGCCTTTCGAGAAATAGATTTCAAAAGCCTGCGCATCGCAATTGGCTTCGACCGGCGGGGTGTATTTCGCGGTCGGGGGCGCGGGCAGGGGTTGGGCTTGAGCGATCGCACCGAAGGCGGTGATTGCGGCGAGGCTGGTAAGTGTTTTGATCATGGTCAGCTCCCATCTTGCTTGCCCATGATGAAACGCGTGGCCGGGGGCGAAATCATGCCCGGATCAGGGTGAAATGTGGCAACTGCATGATCTTGTGATGACGCCTTGCGCTTTGCCTTGGCTGCATATAAATGACGCGCCAGTGCCCCTATAGCTCAGCTGGTAGAGCAACTGATTTGTAATCAGTAGGTCCGCGGTTCGAGTCCGTGTGGGGGCACCATTGGTTCCGGGTGTCGGTACGACCGCGTGAGTGAATGCATTCAACTTGCGCGAAATGGCCGGGCATGCATGCTCCTCACAAACAGGGGACACTATGCGGATCATTCCATATTCTGAATTGGCAAACGCCGATCTTGTGATTGATGCGGTCTATGAAGGCCAGGAGGGCGGACAGATTTCCGGTGAGGCGCTTGGAGCCGTGCTTCCAGGCGTCGGCAATATGGGTGGATTTCGAACCGCCGGAAGGCTTGGTCGTGAACGATACATCGCGCTTGTTACAAGCGGGCGCGAACCGGACTGGCCTGACACACTGGATCCCAGTACCGGCGAGTTCGTCTATTATGGTGACAACCGAAAGCCTGGCCATGAACTGCACGATACCCAGAAAGGCGGCAATAAGCTCCTTCAGCAAACCTTTGAACAATTGCACGCTCAACCGCACCGGCGGCATGACATTGCGCCATTTCTGATATTCGAAAGTGCGCGGACTGCGGTTTCATCGCGATCGTTTCAGTTTCGTGGTCTTGCGGCGCCTGGGTATCCAGGATTGCCGGCGACCAACGACTTGGTTGCTGTTTGGAAGGCTGCGACCGGCCAGAGATTTCAAAATTACCGCGCCATGTTCTCCGTTTTAGATGCGCCCGTCGTGTCGCGTCAGTGGCTGCGCGACTTAGCTGATGGGAACCCTTTATCCGCAGCTTGTCCGTCTGCGTGGCGAGCCTGGGTGGAGAATGGGCAGTATGATTTGCTCGCGGCCGAACAAACGACTGAAATACGCACGACGGAGGAGCAGATGCCCGATACGCCGATCAAGCGTGCCATATTGCAAACAGTTTGGGAGCGTTTCGCGGATGCGCCAATAGAGTTTGAGGCATTCGCCGCAAAGCTCTATCAGATGACTGATCCGCGGGTGATTGTCGACGAAGTCACGCGCGGGAGCGTTGACGGTGGGCGCGATGCAATCGGGCGTTATCAACTCGGTTTAAAAGACGATCCAGTGTACGCAGAATTCGCGCTCGAAGCGAAATGCTACCAACCCGGCTTCAACGGAAAGAAGACTAACACCGTTGGCGTGAAAGAGGTCGCGCGATTGATCTCCAGGATCCGTCACCGGCAGTTTGGCGTATTGGTGACAACCTCAGTCGTCGCTCGCCAAGCGTACGAGGAAGTTCGGACCGATCGTCATCCAATCATTTTCATTTCGGGTAGAGATATCGCGGAGATCCTTAACCGTAATGGATGTACAGAACCGGAAGAAGTTTTGAGGTTGGCGGGCTGAGCGGTCTGTAAGAACCGGATCGGGTATTTGTAGGTTTTGGTTGGGGCGCGGGAACGATGCTTGGATCAGACCGAATTGTGATCGCTCCACTTGCTAAGGCCATGATGGGATAAGCGACTTAAGTCGCCCTAAAGCGGACTTAAACGAAGTGTTTGGTCTAGACTGCAGCGGGCGCAAAGGCGGACACGAGCGAGCGGAGGTGCCATAGCCGCTAAGGCGTTTCCTGAGACAGCCTCTGGCCTTTCAAAGCCCACCCGGTTTGTTCGCTCATCTTAGCAAGCGCCTGTTCTCGAAGCTTGGCCCAGTTTGCGACAACGTCTCGAGACAACTCCGTCGACGGGCGCATGCCCACAATTCTCAGCTGCCACTTCCAAACCACAGGTATCGTCAAGTATTGCGCCCATGCGTTCTCAATCTCAAAAAATAGCCAATCGTCGAGCAACCCCTTTGCGTTCGCATCTACGGCGTCATGATATAGGTTTGAGTAAGCACCGAACCATCCCATCATTCGGTTCAGAGTGACTTCGTCATCAAGACGGCCGCGTTGGACTACGAGCACATTAAATCCGTGGCTAAGCTCCTTATCATCGACCATGCGCAAGGTCAGATTTTGATAGGCTAGGCGAAACTGGTTCGACGCTTCCGCACGTGCGATCTTGTGGCCTTGGCGCATCTGCAGCCATATCGCCCCAAGAGAGGCCAAAATGGCGACCACGGCCACGGTCTGGCCGATATAATAGATTGCTTCGAGTGTCATGGTACGCGTCTCCCTGACCCAACCATAGCTCGAATCTCGGAGAAAGGAACTTCCGCTTCGACGCCGAAAGGAGTCGTCAGTTCAGCGTCCTAAACTCGCCCCACATCGGCCTCTGAGCTAGAGGCGGGAAACGCCCTAAAATGGACGCTGGGCGCTATTTGAATGCGAGGGAGCCTTTTATCGATCATATCCAAAATGATCCCTCTCAAACCCGCGCTCTAACAAGAGGTGATTTGGCGACATGGGCGTGACGCAGCCGCCTGTTAGTCAATGCAAACGAGTTCGCCAGTTTCAGCATCGATATCTAGGTTCTCACAATCTTCATCGATGGTTGGTGGCTCGTCCGGCTGAGGTGCCGGCGAGACGCTGCCCTCAACCGGTATAAGGAAATAACTGTAGGGAGGAATGCTCGCGACATTTACTGCGATGCGCCCATCGGGCTGGACCTTCATTGTCGCCGTTCCCAGCAGCGGCAGGTCCTGGCTGGTATATTCAGTTGCGCTGATTTGCCGAAAATCCTTGGACACCACCATATTGGGTCGGATCTTCAACGTCATTGCATGGGTCCAAGGGTCCAACGCATAACCTCGCCCGCGATCTATCCGAATGCGCTTACCCAGCGTGGAGATGGTATAATCCCCGTCAATGGGAAGCGCTTCTCCGGGCGGCACCTGAGTTTCATATTGTAAGAATGCATCCATTTGCGGAATGCCGGCGGCTGCCGCGAACGCATCTCCCATCGGACCTGCGGCAAGTGCTTCGGTGCCGGCACATCCAGCGCTGCCGAGTAAGCTAAAGGCTGCAATGCCCGTTAGAAGTCTTGAAATCGAATCTGATTTAACGCTCATTTGTATGTCTCCCTCAAAGCATGATCGTTTGAGGTGAGACTATGGCGTGGCGAGCCCCGGTACATGGGGGCTACTACCCAATCGATAGGCTCAGCCCTGTTGAGCCAATAAAACCCGAGACTTTCGTGTACAAAGCGAGCTTTACCACCCGGTTTCTCGACTTAGAGACAGAACGATGTGGCTTGCCCCTGCAAAATTAAAAATGGGTATCAGCCCCCATACCGTGCCTTTGAGGATCTGCGATCATCAGCATGAATTATTGCATTATGGGGACCCATTCCATGTTCAGAGTTTCAACTCAGATTGCCGTCTTACTTAAAATTTCTTTCCTTTGTCTGGCTGTTTTCTGGATTGGCAACGGCACGGCATCCGCCGGGTGTGGGGGCAAAGATGAAAAAGCCTGTGCGGCCTGGAAGTCGGGGCCCCAGTGTTCCGGAAATCTGAAAAAGTACAAAAAGTATTGTAGGAATTGGGGGCAACCGAACAAGAAAGCCTGGCCCGCATCCCGCATCGGGTTTCGCTGCGGGAAAGGCTATGCGCCGCTGCGAGGGTATTGCAAGCCATGTGGCAAAGCGAACGGGCAACCAGCCTGTGAGATCGGCCGTATTCCGTCAGGTTGTGGCAATGGACTCGTGACCAAGAACGGCGTTTGTCATGCCTGTGGGGGTGCCAACCAGA
Organism: Hyphomonadaceae bacterium; assembly: GCA_024743315.1. Lineage (GTDB taxonomy): Bacteria > Pseudomonadota > Alphaproteobacteria > Caulobacterales > Hyphomonadaceae > Henriciella. The sequence goes on along the minus strand of JANSWU010000006.1, from coordinate 194,638 downwards.
AGGCGTGTCCCAAGCTCGAATTTGGCTACCCATGCCGAGGTGAATATGAGCCAGATAGCAGCAATATTTGCCGGAGCTGTGGCGGAGAAGGTCAAAAAGCCTGCCGCGCACTGAAAGCTGGCGCTCAGTGCAAAGGCGAATTGCAAAACTATAGCGGGACATGTCACCCCTGCGGCGGTGAAGATGAGCGAGCATGCCCTGTCCTGGCTTCAGGTACGGTTTGCGAGAGTGGCCTGGGGACGTTTGATGGTTACTGCAAACCATGCGGCAGACTCGATCAGCGTGCGTGTCCGGCAATCGAAGTTGGTCGCCAGTGCGAAGAGTGGACGACCAAGCGCGATGGCTATTGCAGACCCTGCGGCACGGTCGAAACCGGCGCTTGCCGGGTGACGGATAAAGGCAAGGCTTGTCAGGACGGCTTGCAATGGACCGTTTCAGGCCAATGCAAAATGACCGAGAAGGCTGCTCTAAAAGCGCAAGTCATAGCCGATTTCGAGGCTATGGGGGCCGAAACAGTACAATCTCTAATTAACAGCGCTGTATCGCTCCGCGAAGACGAGGCCTATGCACGGTCCTTGGAGGATAGCGATGAGGATAGCCCGCCACCCCCACCGGGCGTCAGCTGCGTTGGGCGTAACCATCAGTCCTACACGGTAGGGCTTGTTGGCGGCGCACAGCTCGTCATCGGCGTCTCTGGAGAGGTTGGAGCAGGGTTCCGCTGCCAATCGACGCCGGGGGCGGGAAATGACTCAAAATGGTATTCGGGCGGCGCGATCTCTTATGGCCTCCAAGCCAATGCGGAAGCGGGCGTGACACTTGGCATGTGGCAGAGCGAGGTTAATCAGCTTCGTGGAAAGGTGCATGGTTGGACCTTCGATGTCATGGATCTCATCACGCTGTCTAACGCGCTCGAGTACAGCAACATCAAGATCCCGACCGCCAAAATTAAGGGAGTGCCGGTCAAACCTGCGATTGCGATTGGGCTTTGGTATAACCGCAAAGACACCGACATGGATGGCAAAGGCAATTGGGACTTCGATTATTCGGGCATGACCCTGACGGTCACCGGTGTTGTTGGCGAGGGGATCGGGCCAGAATATGTGCGCGCAACAACCAATCAGGTCTGTGACTATGAAATGGGGTGTGCGATCGGAAATTGGTACGAAGTCGATGATGACGATGCCCGCGTGTCGAATGGTGTGGCAATCACAGTCACAGAGCGCACTAAGGAGCACATCATCGTCGATCTCTATAAGAACGGATCCGCACAAAGCGGCGTAAAGTTCGAACGCGATACATGGTCGGACAAGCGCGACTATAAGCGCGTTTCAAATGGTGATGTACAAGAACGCATCTGTTTCCGTCAGAATTTTCGCACGCTCAAATACATGGACGAGGATCGAAACTGTGATCGCGGTTTGAAACTCATCATGCCGGGTGTCGATAAGGACGCTGACGAAGCGCCATATGATGACGGAACCATATCTTCGAATGCGACGCACACGGCGCGTGAGAAAGTCTCAGTCAATCAATCCGAGACACGTGCGCAAGCGGATAGGAGCCGGTCCTTCGACGGAAATTGGGAAATGAAAACCGATGGCGGCATCGTTCCATACACCATAAAATCTGGGAACGGTTTCATCCTGATGCGAAGCTCAACTTCGGGCAAAGCGGTTGTCTACAATAAAGTGAGCGAAGCCGTTTACCGCAACGACGCTGGCGCCCAGCTCTCATTCGCGAACTCCAAGGCAGCGGTCTGGCAAAGCGCTTCCGGAAATGTCCGTTATGTCGTGCAGATGCGGTAACCGCGCCGTGCTCAGATCGAGCTTGAAGAATCGAGCAGCCCGTCCTTCAAAGCTTTCGCCATCAGCTCTGCGATTGATGAGACATCAAGCTTCTGCATCAGGCTCGCTCTATGCTTTTCGACGGTGCGCGGACTAATCCCTTGAGCTGCCGCAATCTCTTTGGTGGTTTTGCCCGACAGGACCAGATGCAGCGTTTGATGTTCTCGCGCCGTTAGAGCTACAACATCCTCTTGACCCTCCATCAGTGCCATACATTCTGGCGCGATGAACCGACCGCCGCGCAAGATAAGAGGCAGTTTTTCATAGAGCAGTTTGTTGGAGCCACCCTTCGCAAACATCCCATCTACGCCCGCGCTCACAAGCATGCTCAGGACCCCTGGAGCTGTCACAGATGAATAGACGACAATTTTTGTCTTGGGGCTCCAGCGCCGCACGTCCGTATAAACTTCAGCGCCACCAGACAGAGGCATGGTCAAATCGAGAAGCAAGAGGTCGGGTTGATGCTGTTTGACGGCTGCCAAGGTTTCGAACCCGTTTGACGTCTCCGCGACAATGTTCAGCGTCAGCAATTCGAACAGGTCCGATTGCTCAAGCGCAGCCCGCAAACCGTCGCGGACAATATCGTGATCGTCGGCAATAACTGCCGTGTAAGTATCTGAAACCGACATGTTTTCTCCCTGAGAAAACATGTGGCACACTCGAAATAGAAACAGAAGTTTTAGTTGGGATCTGCGACAGCCGGAAGGGATATCGAAAACCGTGTGCCGACCCCGGGTTCAGTCCAAACCTGCAAGTCAATGCCGTATTTATCGGCCAATTCCTTGACGATAGACAGGCCTTGGCCGGTTCCGCTTGAGTGAGTCCCTTTTTCGCCGTGCGCAAAGGCCCAATCCGCTGACCCATCTTCGAACCCGTTGCCATTATCGATCACATCCAAGCGAATGTGGCCTTCGCGCTGTCGAACGCCGAGCAGGACTTTATTCGCATCAGAGTGCAGGATGGCATTTGTGATCAAGTTGCTTGCGATCCGAATAAGAATGAGAGGCGGAACGCTGACTGTCGCTGATGATTGAACGGTTTTGAACTCGATACCCTTGTTTCGCGCTTCGGAGGCGAACAATTTGTCGAGCGTTTCGAGCAAAACACTCACGCCGAGTGTTTCCGCTTCGACCTCGCCATGTAATCCGGCTTCAAGCGACCGGCTCCCGGCTTCCGAAAGGTCGGAAGTGAGCTCATTCAAATGATCGAGTGCCCGATCCAATCGATCGACCGTGGGCGCGCTGGTTTGATCCGAACGAAGCGCATCTAACTCTGCCCGCATAGAAGCGATGGGTTGGCGAATATCGTGTGATGCGGTCGATAACTGCCGCGTGCGAGCATCTGCAATGGCGCGGGCGCGCGCGTATTGTTTTTCCATTTCCAGTAAGTCGGCACTAGTTCGGGCATCCTTTCTGGCGGCCTCGACTGCGTTTATCAGGGCTTTGTCGCGATCCTTGCGCATATCGTTGAGCTCGAACAGGACGCCCAACATAGTCGGGAAGGCTACAATGACAAAAAATACTCGCAGGATTGCGCCTTGTTCAATCCAGGCGCGTCCATCACTGACGAGATAAAGAAAGATAATGACAACCGTCGCCGTAAGCGCCACCACGGCTGTCAGCGCGGGCACGATGCGCCTGCGTGAATCATGTGTTCGCCATGTGCGAGTCGCAGCGAATAAACCCGCAAGCATCAATACAACTGAAGTGTTTGTAACGCCCATCCACAACGTGAAGTCTTGTACGAGCCATAAGACTGGAATGCTGAGGGTTGAGACAAGAGCCAAACTCAAGAGCGCGGTCTTGATGGTCTTTGTCACATTATCTGGGTGGTAGACTCTTGCTGCTGTTACGAAGCCAATCGTGCATGTGAGCTGACCAGTGCTTAGAACGAATGAATCGTTCAGCGGTCGCCCCATACTCGGAAACAGCCCGATCAAGCCATCCTCTAGCATCCAAATCGATGCCAACATGCCAATATTAAGCGCTGAGATATAAAGGCCCGGCTGGTTCTTCACAGCAACGTTCAGAAGCAGGAAGATCAGCACAATGGTGACGGCGAAACTGTAAAATCCAATCGCTGACGGCGTATAAGCTGGCGATTGCGCGATGGGTTGAGCCACAGCGGTCGCTGCAAACATTAAGCCGCCTAAAGCAAAAATTTTGATGGTTCGGACCACAGCTTTGACCTGACTCACAGAATTCTATGTGTACAGGTCTACCATTTTCATGGGTTTTACAAATGGGTACTGGCACCCATTACTCATCTCTCTTCTCCGACGCAAATTGAGGTCATCGAATAGTCGATACACCGCTCATTCCGAGCAAAGGGGAGTAGGAAAGATGATCAATCTTGGACTTAAAACCGCAATGATCGGCGCGCTGGCCGTTACTGGAGTATTTGTGACGCAGGCCAATCAGCCTGCACAAGCAGATTGGGACATCTGCAAAAATGTCCGCATCAAAGTCGTCAATAAAACAAACAAATCCATCAGACTTGTCGACTTGGATTACATAGATATGCGAATCGATCGCAAGCGATCTGAGAACATCTCCAATCGCGTCATCGAGAAGGGCAAAAGCTACACCTGGAACCGAAATCTTGAAAAGGTGAAGAATACCGAAATCAAAATTCGCGCTCAGTATCAAACCTTGAAGAGCAATGGGAAATGGAAGTGGAAACCAAAAAATAAACTGTCGGCGAAGAAAAAATGCAGCGGTTCTCCATCTTTCACGATCAATATCACATAAAGTTCTATCTCTTTTTGCGTCGCCCGCTGAATTTTCAGCGGGCTTCTTTTGTGATGGGATGGCTGTCAGCTAAGCGAGCAAAAGCAGTCGTTAGCTCAGAGGCTTTAGTCGCCCTAAACCAGACGCTCGCAATGTCGGCCTCAGATAACAACCGAACGAAACCTTGGACACTGCTAAAGACACTGAGCACAATGCAGGATTTGGAGCTCAACACGTTTGGTCGCACCGGTGTCGTTCGCACCAAATGCCTGTGGGCATCATAAAGCACGGGTGTTGCGAGCGGCCTAATACGATGTTGGTTTGATTTCAGCCAGTGTGATCTCGAATTCCAAGTCTTCCCCGGCAAGCGGGTGATTTCCGTCAGCCAGAATGACTCCATCTGTAATGTCTATGATGATAAGTTTGACAGAGGTTCCATCGGGTTGACGCGCATTAAGCGCCATGCCGGGCTTAGGCGTTTCCCGGGGGTCCACACTTGCAAGTGGTATCTGAACGATAAGATCGTCTCGCCGCGGTCCGAAAGCTTGATCTGCCAGGATTGCGACTTGCTTTGTCGTCCCAACCTCCATGCCCTCCAATGCCGCTTCGATCGCTGGAAATATTTCCGACATACCCAATGTGAGCGTTTGCGGATCATCCGCATCGACGGCACCAATTACGCGGTCGTCCGTCGCTCGCACGACATAGTGGATGACCACGGTGTCGCCCTGTTTTGCAGTTTGCATAATATTTCCTTTGCTTTGTAGCTTGCGAGGCGTCTTCAGTTGACCGCGACGCAAGCGTTCAGGCGTTGCTCAAAGGAAGGGTTGCAGTTCCAGCTATCACCAGCATCCGTCAAATGGGCATTTTCTGGTACGTTGACCGCGACACATTCTGATCCTCGCGCCGCAAATCCGCGAACACATTCCCAACCGGAACCGTAGGACACGTTGGTCAGGAACCCGTGTTCAGGGACCGGGATTGCATCGCACTTGCTACCGACTTTTCGATACCCGCGTAAGCAGTCCCAACCTTGACCGTAGGAGCTGCCAGATAAGTAACCATTTTCTGGAACGGCGATCGCCAGACAGGTTTCATTCGATCTCCTGAAACCGCGTTCGCATTCCCATCGGCGACCGTCGGCTTTCAAGAAGGCGTTCGCGGGAACGATGATTTCTTCGCATAGCCCGTTAGATGGCTGAAATCCTCGCAAACAATCCCAGCCAGAGCCATAGCTCCGCTCGTTTAAGAATGCATTTTCAGGCGCAACGATTTCTTCGCAGGACTGATCTGTCTCTCGATAACCAGCATCGCACCCCCAGCCTTTCCCATATAACTGCGCGGTCGCATTTTCCGGGATGGCTGCATCTGACGCCGGTTGGGCGCTGGCATTCATGCTTGCAAACGTGAGGGTAAGAGCAATCGCAAGAAGCGCGCCCAATGACGACAAGGTTGTAATGAAAAATCGCATGGACTTACTCGCTCTTTGATTTGTTTTTATTGGCCATTTCCACTGCGTGATCCCGGCGTTTGGCCTCAAGGGACTGATCCGCATCCTTGGCGATCGCTTTGTCCAAGGCGTCTGGGGGCACAGCCCAAAACTGGGTTGGCCCAGGTTTGCCTTTGGGCGGGCGAACTACGAGGACGGTTTCCACATGTCGAAAATGAACGATTGATGATCCAGGGATAGACTCTTCCTCTGTTTCAATCGTGTATTCGCCTGGGGGGAACACTTTGCGTATCTCATCGATCGCAAAGGGAAATTGGAACTGGATCACTTTTTTGTTGGTGCGACGAACCATAAGCACACTCCTGAGGTCGGACTCACGGGGCCGACCAATCCGCAGGAGCAAGCGGTGGCTTTGATAAAGCGCACCAATCAGAACCCGAATGAAACCTGGATTACGCGTCTCCCACTAGTCTCTGTTCGTGGTAATCCCAACGAAACAAATTTGGAGCGATCGCGGTGGTTAAATAGAAGCGAGCGGAACCAAGAGAGAGAACGTTATTCTTGACCTCAATTGGTTCGATCAAGCCGCCCTGGCTGAGTTTGCAAGAGCGGCTCAATCCAGACGCTAGGCTTCTGCGATCATATCGACGGCTTCTTTGCCTTTGCGTTTGTCAATCGCGGTCGTGTACGTGACTTTCTGCCCCTCGCTTAGAGAGTGTATGCCGCAACGTTCAAGCGCGCTGACATGCACAAACATATCGGAGCTCCCGTCATCGGGCTGAATAAAGCCGAAGCCTTTTTGGTGATTGAAGAATTTTACAGTACCTGGGGTCATAGAGAACTCCATTAAAAATTGACGCGCGCGGAATTGCGCGCGAGACGTCGATGCTTTTTCAGGAGTTGTCTAAGATGCGTCAGCAGGACCCGATGGTCGCGCGTCCGAAGCCTGATGGTCCGGCGAAAGTTCGATAACTGTTCTTCTACTAGTTTTGTTGATCACGCAACAGCAAATGTTCAATTACTCAAAAACTATGATGAGCGCTATCGAGTACGGGCTTCAATTAAGCGTCCTAAACTCGCCCCGAAACGGTCCCTGGTGATGTCGGCTTTGGGTCAGGAGCGGGCATCGACACGCAGTCAAAGTTGACGCGGCGAGCTATCGCACACACACTCAATCTGAGGTGATGGGAGGATGAGCAATGTTCAAACTGACCACTGGTGTTGCTTTAGCGGTTTGTTTGGTCTGCGGTTGCCAATCGATTTCTACGCCTGAAGCTGTATCGTTGCCAGCTTCCGGGATCGTTGAAACCATTGATGACCACGAATTTCTACAGCAGGAAGTCATCATCAATGCGAGTACTAGTGATGTTTGGGATGCCTTCACGACATCCGAAGGCTACACCGCGTGGGCGAGCCCGTTCGCGCACATCGAATTTGGCGTCGAAGGATTCATCGAGAGCAGTTATGAGCTTGAAGGCGAATTGGGCCGTGAAGGTAATATCAGGCTGCGAATACTCGCCTACATTCCGCAGCGCCTGCTCGTCTAAAAGACTGACAAAGCGCCCGCTGGTTTTGGCAGTGAAGACACATGGGAACAGTTGGTTTCCGTGTTTGAATTTCTTCCCACGAATGACGATCGAACGCGCTTGATTGTAAGCGGTATTGGGTATGGCGATGACGAAGAGTCCGAACAGCTGAAGGCCTTTTTTGTGCAAGGCAACGCTTGGTCTTTGAAAGCTCTAAATGACCGATTTGAGAATGGCCCGACGAATTGGCCTGCAGTTTTTGAGGCTCGGTCCAAACAGTAAACATTGATGGCTCCTGATGGGCGCGCGGTCGGGGCGGCTTTGACGCCGACAGCTGACGCGCGCAGGGCGCGGTGCTAGTATAAGAGCATGCTTCGCTCAATTTGCCTTTCATGTTTGTTCGTGATCGCGTCCGCCTTATTGGCAAATGCCGAGGGCGATGAACCCTCTACGTCGATCTTGTTTTCATGGTACCCGACTGAAGAGGCCTGCAACTCTAACATGGCCGAACCCGTGTCATTAGATCTGCTTTTGAAAGCGCCGGACGATTATCGGGATAAATGCGTTCGGACTGAGGGGTTTTACACCGCAGGCGCGTTGTTCATGAGAGAACGCGATCTTGGCCGCAAATACCCATCTCACAATGAAGAGAGTGCCAAACGCCGCCTAGCCGTTTATGCTGAGCAAGGTCGGATGGACGAACTTTCTCGGGCTCAAGGAAAGTTGGTTGAGCTCGTCGGGCTGGTTTCGAATTGCGATTCGCTGTGGAGCGAAAACACCATCATGGTCATGGGTTACTGTCACTATACGGGCGGCCCGATCATTGGTTTAGCACCGAGACAATGACGTTTTGATAGGCTCCAATGTCCGCTTTACGCCGAGAGCAGGTGTTATCTCAGCGTCCTAAACTCGCCCCTTTGCAGCCGCTGATTAGTTTAGCTGGGCGAGCGGACGCGTACTGGACTTCACGAAAATCAGCATTCTTTACTCGATCGCTGCCTCAACAAACACTTCCAGGAACTTCGCTGGCAATGGCGAGCGTTCGATCTGCGCTTTGGTGAGCGTATCGATCTCGTGTCGAATTCCATCCGTGTTGCCGAGTGCGATGAGCGCCCAGCCATCATCGGGTGCCTTGAGAAAAATGCCGGCATACGCGTCCGGCCACCAGCCGGAATGCCAAACAAGGCGATGGTCACTCCAGTTTTGGACGAACCAGCCATTTGCATAAGGGGCTACAGTGCCATTGGCGTCGATCGGCGGTGTCCACATTTCTTCTCGCAGCGTCGGCGTCAAGATCAGGCCGTCATCAAGTGCATTCGAATACTGTACCAGATCAAGCACGCTGGCGATGACGCCCGAGCTTGCATTCAGTTCTGGATTTGGCAGCGGCGACGGTTCGATGCCGTCTGCGTCCTCTGGTGCATGCTTAAAAGGAGGCGCTAAATTCGTCAGCGCGGCAGCACCATCAGCGTCGCGCCACCCCGCCGCAGCACGGTCCATACCAGCAGGGTTAAGCACATAGTGGCGCATCCAGTCGCGCCAGGATCGATCCGTGTTCTCTTCGACCCAGTTTGAAAGCCGGCCAAATACAACTGGATTGTAGAAAAAAGAGGTTCCGGGGGTGCCTTGCACGCGGTTTTGCAGAACATGCCGAAGACTGATGGGGCCATCGCAAATAGGCGCTTCAATCTTGCGCCCGTCATCCATCACACCACCGCCGAAAATGATCCCAGAACTCGTCATCCAGGCGCAACGCTGATCCCAATCGCTTAGGCTGGTGAAATCTGCATCCAGGTCGATATGCCCGTCCGCATCCATTGCCAGCAATGTGGCGGCGGTGAAGGTTTTCGTGATTGATGCCACCAAGTAGGAGGTCTCCGGCACCGTTGGTTCCTCAGCATCATGGTCCTGCCAGCCAATTGTCTCCATCATAATGATTTCGCCATCCTTCAGGACCGCGACCGAGAAGCTGAGCACTTTGTTTTCGCGTCGAAATTCAGCCAGGAAGTCTCGGAACTCTGCGATCTCGTTTGCCCATGTTCCCGACTCTTCGGTACCATCTTCGCCATTCGATGAGATCACGCTGACTTGGGAACCCTCTTGTTCGACTTGAGTTGAGGCCCGGGGCGAATTCGTCATGCAGGCGGTTAGTCCGAGAATTGACGAACAAAGAATAAAAAGCTTCGCGTGGTCTATCATCAGATAGGCTCCTTAATTTGATGGGAATTAGTGAAGTCGCTACCGGTAGCGGTAGCTCATGACGAACAGTCCGATCGCGCAAAAAACCAGCGCTGCGCCTGGAATCATAAACCATCGCAAGGGTGATTGAACTGTGCGTGTCGTACCACCGATCAAGCGCCAAGTTTGGGTTCCATCCGGAGTGTCTTCGGAGAAGACGACATCGCGATAGTCTTCGAGAAAAATGAACTCAGTATTGCTTTGCGGTGCCTCTTCGGTCGAGCCGGCGGGATCGGCAGACACATCTGCGCCCGCAGCCTGGTCCAGATTGCTTGCCTCAGTGACCATGCCGGTCGATCGATACTGATAGAGCACGTCCTCTGACTCTTTTGCGAGGCTCGCGGCACCCAGACACGCCCCTCCGAGCGCCAATGCGACCGTGCCAGAAACGAGCAAAACTTGTGCGCGTTTGGCTTGTTGTTGCTCCGATTTCAGGATGAATTCCCTGACTTGCGTGATGTCCCTCAAACGATCCAGTTCGGCAGGAAACAGGGATTGATTTAAAGTCGATACATCAATTGAGTATCGGCCGATGATCGAAGAGAACACGTCTTCTGAAGGATAAGACTTTCCAGATTCAAGCTTTGAGAGATAGGACTGTTCTATGCCGATCTCTCGGGCCGCCTCCGGTTGAGTCCAGTTCAATTGGCGCCGGACGTCCCTGATATAATCACCAAATCTCATGGTTGAATTCTCTGCCTCCTCAGCCAGCCAAAACAACGAGCAGACCTATGAATAGGTAGGAATATCAGGAATACGAGATGAATAATCGTGAATATTGGGCGTGCGGTCGGGTTTCTCAGGCTGTTCCCCGAGTAAAACGCGATAAAACGCTCAGCGTCTTAAACTCGCCCCAGGGCGGACGCTCGTGTTTTCTGAAACGCGAGCACAACAAGACTTCTTTACGATGCCGGCGGGCTAGAATTCGGGCAACTCAACATAGATTTCACGTCCCTCCACAATTTCGCCGCGCATGAAGTCCTGGATGACTGCTGTAACCTCTGGCGATTGCATGAAGACATTGTGCCCACCATTCTCGACGATAACTGTTTGTCGATTGGAAAGACCAGCTGTCGCCTCTTGACCGCTGTCTGGATAAGTCCGCCCGTCCAGAGTGCCGGTGATAACAAGCGTTGGCACATCGGAGGATGGCGCGGTTCGAAACGCTTCACCGAGATCAAGAGATGGATCCACCGTTTCCAGGTGCATACTGAAATTCATGTGTGGTCCCATCAGGGCGGTCCGCGCCTGTCGCTTGATCACCTCTTGCCGCTCAGGGCTCGATCCTGAGGCGACATCCATCAACACGGTCATCGGCCGAAACGACAATGCGGTATCGGTCGGATCTACAGCTCGCTCAAGCAGTGCAATCAATGGCGCAGTATCTCCAGCATCGAGGGCGCGATACACATCCAGGATCCAGACCGCGCGGGCCGGGTCAGCAATCAAAGCAGACGTATATTTCTGTAAGTCTCGTTTTTGTAGGAGGAACGGCGCGGTGCCCCCATCGCGTAAGGGTATGTCAACCAACAGAGGTTCTGTCTCAAGCTGTGTCAGAACCCGTGCGATCAGCGCTATTACATCCGGGTATTTCGCTTTCGCGGCGGGCGCAGTATCTATCGCCGCCTGTAAACGGTCGAAATACGCATCGCCGCGCGCCGGCAGCTTGACGGTTTGGTCGAGCCCCTCAACCGCTGTTATTACCACCCGACCAATACGTTCATCCATTTGTTGCAGAGCTGCCAGCGACAGGTGCGAGCCATAGGAGATCCCCCAAAGGTCTATCTTCTCGGCGCCGAGATGCCGGCGCAGTGCGTCCAGGTCCGCCACGCTCTGAGTGGTTGTGTAGCCCTGCACATCTATGTTTTCAGATTTCCAAAAGTCGAGGCACTCGGCGAAAGCGGCACGTTCAAGCGCGAAGAAATCGGCATCTGATGTGGGTTCGGTCGGGCTGACGTGTTGAGACGACGTGCAATTTGGCAGATCATTCGAGGCGCCCGTGCCACGTTGGTCAAAAGCGATCACATCGCCGAACTCGCGCATCGCCATAAACAAAGGAAACCGCTGATATTTGGCGGTTTGAATGCCTGAGCCACCTGGGCCTCCGGACAAGTAGACGATCGGTGCGCCAGGCGCATCTCCGGTGGCTGGAAAACGAACATATTTAAGTGTGATCTCGCGACTGTCGGCCGCGTTGCGGTTTTCCGGCACGGTCAGGCTGCCCTCAAACGCGTTCACGGTTTCTCCCGACTCTGATTCAAATACGATAGCGGTTTCACCAGAGCGGCTTTCGGGGTCAGCTGAGGCTGAGTAAGACGCCAAGACGGCGAGCGGCAGGAGTGCAGGACGAAGCTTCATGGGATTTTCTCTCGATGGATTGCGTTGCGCTAAAGCTATGTGATCAAAAGAGAATTGGCCGCCCAGAATGAGCGAACGGTAGTGAATTTCTGGCGAATGGCGGTGTCCGGGTGCGCCAATCAAGTCTACGGTTGATCATGCTTCGAATTCTCTGCGCCTTGCTGCTGAGTCAGATCTTTATTTGCGGTGCAAACGCGCAAATTCGCGATATGACCTTCCTGAACTTCAATGATGTCACAATCTGCCCAGCGGATCCGGCACAAACCACTCCGCCTGATTTTGAGGACCCAACTTGCGAACGCGTGGGCGCTGAAGCCGTTGACCCTCAAGGCGCGCTGATTTGGGTGCGTACAAGCGTCACTCTAGAGACCACACGCGGCACGAATGGCGCGCCGCTTTCCCTGTATGTCTCGGGCAAAATGGCGAGCGAAGTCTATTTGAATGGGGTTTTCGTCGGATTCAATGGAACACCCGCGTCAGACAAGGCGGGCGAGGTCCCTGGCAGAATGGATGTCGAGCTTTATCCACCGCAAGACCTGTTTAAGGTTGGTGAAAACGAGGTCGTCTTTCGCGCCTCAGCGCATCACGGCATCATCGACTTGTATCGCCCCCTTCATATCATTGGCATCGCACCCGCTGGCATGTTTTCCAGCACGGCGCTTGTTCAGTTTAATCTCTCGCTCGCCACACTGAGCTTGTTTTTGCTGGGCGGCATTTACTTCGCCTTGATGGCAATGATCAGCACCTCGCGAGACCGCTCGATCGTGCTGAGCCTGATCTGTTTCTTCGCCGCCGGACAATTGATTTCCGAGACGCTGCGCAGCTTCGTCCCTTACGCTTATCCAATCCATGATCTTCGGTTGATGGCAATTGCCGGCTTCTCTTTGGCTTTTGGCCTCAGCATCGCCCTTCACATTCTCCGCACCTTTGAGGCTAAAAATACGCTGCGCTGGGTGGGCGCGCTTGCCGGGCTCACATTTCTGTTAATGCTGACCACTCAAGGGTTTGACTACAAAGCTCTGATCGGGATGTCGGTGCCCTTGATCGGCGCGCTTATTGCGACAGGATTCTGGACCTACCAGGGACGTACGAGAGCGTTCCTGCACTTCGTCGCTTTGCTGGTCTTCTTGCTCGCAATTGTGCTGTTTCAAGGCCTGTTTTTGGATACGGTCTTCTTCTTATTGGTCGCCGTCTTCCTATTGCTTCTGTTTGTGGAACAAGCGCTCACCCTGGCCTCCGAAGCGCGCGAGCGGCGGAGCGAAGAGGCGCGCGCAGACCGGCTAGAGCAGGCCCTGGCCGAAGTCGAAGAACGAGCCGAAACCAGCCACATCAATGTCAAAAGCGCTGGCAAGATCGAGCGCATTGCAACCAGCCAAATCGTTCACTGCCGCGGTGCAGGCGGATATTCTGAAATCATCCTGATTGGTGGACGCACCGTCTTGCACTCCGCCGGCCTGAATGAGTTGGAGGAGGCGCTACCAGCCATTTTCCTGCGCGTCCACAGATCTCACCTGATCAATATCATGTTCGTCGAGGCGCTGACCCGCGATCCGTCTGGAACCGGTTCGTTGCGTTTAAAAGATCAGGTCTCGGTGCCAGTGAGCCGCCGCATAATGCCTAAGGTGCGTGAGGCGCTTGGATAAAACGACACCCCGAAACTCGTCTGGCTTCAAGGACGCCGAGAGCGAACAATCGCTCAGCGACTTAAACCCGCCCCTGATGGGTCGTGCGTAGAGCGGCTGAAGCAAAGGATTGCGGTGCTTCCAGCAAAAAAGCTTGCCAGCTCGGATGTTTACACACTCTAAGCTGAATCAAGGAATGGTCTTGTGAAGATGGCTTGGGAACCGGTTAGGTTTCGTATTCTGGAGAGCGACACGATGAGAAATTCGATCCTTGTTAACTCTGTTTTGGCGAACATTCTGATCGCTGGGTGTGCCCCAAGCGCTGGGAAACCGAATGCTAACCTCGAGTGCGCCGCTCTGATCAACGCGGCGAGTCAATTATCTGCGCGTGGTGATTTGGATACAGAGCCTGAGTTCAACGGTCAGGCATTATTCAGCGGCATGATGCATCTGAACACGTACGCAATCCCAAATAAAATAACGGAAGCCGAAGCCTTTGAGCAAATGAATTCTCGCAGAGACACGCTCATCGAAACAAATTCACCATCACGCATTTTCAAAGACGCGAAGTCCTGCATTCGCAAAACACCGCAACAATAGGTGGCGGGTTCATTGATTTAGACGCCTAGATCGCGGCGTCCTGAACTCACTCCAAGTTGGACACTCGCCTTGTGTCAGGTTCGGATGAGGGGCGGACAATAGAGGGGATGATCGTGGGCTCTGTATTTGAGTGTTTTCCTTGGACGCATTAGGACGGGCGCTCCAAACGCAGAGGACTGACATGACAGGGTTCATCACGATATTTCTGACGGTGTTTCTCGCGGAACTGGGAGACAAAACGCAATTGGCGACAGTCTTGTTTTCATCGGACGGGGACCGGAGTAGGTTTCTGATATTCGCGGCCGCGAGCGCTGCGCTTGTAGCTTCTACGGGCATTGCCGTCATTTTGGGAATGGCTGCAGAGCGCTGGATGACAGCTTTGCCCCTAAAGCTCGTGGCCGGCATTGGCTTCATCGCCATCGGACTATGGATGGTCGTTGAACATTTCCGGCTGACTTGATTGGTCAGGCTGGCCTTCACTCGGGGCAGGAGCGGACGATGCAGGAGCGGACGATGCAGGAGCGTCAGATTGCTGGTTTAAACCGCAAATAGCCTAAGAGCAGCAATACAGTTCCGAGGATCATAGCGAGCGTAAGTGATACAAGTCCGAAAGAGACCATCATTTCTTGCCAAGGCGCTGCCGAAGGTTGAGGGCCGTGAATCGGGGTCAGCTCCCCAGTGTTCCAAGTGGCTGCAAGCGTTGTAGACAACCAGTTCACGACCGTTCCGTAGGCTAAAAGCCAAAATATTGCCTTTGACATCATCGGGCCGCTCGACACAAAGCGCCAGGAAGCACCAACGACCAAGAGGAACATGCCGTTTGTTAGACCCTGCATGTGGGCGGATAGCCCCATGCGCGGATTGGCCATTAATCCCGTTGACAAACCAGTAAGTAAGCCTGCGAGAAACAATGCCGTCCCTAAAACTAAAAACGCTTTTTGCAGGTTCATAGCGCCCTCCAATTTTTTTTCGGAACGTGAATTGACCTGATGGCTCGGTCAAGCGTACTGGCCGATTCTGGGGCAAAAGCGGACTTTGATTTACGGTCCAATCGTGATCGAGCGAAACGTTCGCGGGCCGCATGTTCCTGTTGGGTTTCGCGTGTTGCCCTCTGAGCAAGTATTGCCTTCGATTAGATTTTCCTCGAACCTCACGACAACCTATTACCGGGAGGGATAAATGGAAGATTCTAGAGTTTCTAGACGTGGGTTTTTGGTTTCGGGCACCGTTCTGGGCGCAGGTTCCGTGGTCGGAGCTTGCGCGTCGGCTGATGCCGGTCCGACGCCAGAACAAACGGAAGGTCCTTTCTATCCAATCGCTGAGCAAGCGGACAAGGATGCAGACCTCACGCTCGTAAATGGTCGGACGGATCGTGCCACCGGAGTCACTGTATTCGTCGAGGGGCGGGTTTTGGATACGGATGGCAACCCAATCGCCGACGCAGTCGTTGATGTCTGGCAAGCAAACGCAGCCGGGCGATACGCGCATGAACGTGATCCCAATCCGGCACCGCTTGATCCGAATTTTCAAGGCTGGGCGATCATTTCGACAGACTCTGAAGGACGCTATGGGTTTAAAACTGTGAAGCCTGGTGCTTACCCTGTCGAGGATGATTGGTCTCGTCCTCCACATATTCACTTTAAGGTCTCCCGCCGTGGGTATCGTGAGGTCACCACTCAAATGTACTTTGATGGCGAGGCGCTCAATGATGTCGATCGAATTCTCAACGCGTTGACCCAAGAGCAACGAACAATGGTCGTCGCGCGCCAAGTCAGTGAAGGGGCGCCGTTCAATTTCGACGTCATACTTGAGAAAGCCTGATTGCCCTGAACCATGTGGTTTGCTCCTGACAGGGCGACGGTTCGGGGATTCGCTTTGGATTATGAGCGGCCGACTTAGGGCGAGATTAATTCGCCGGTGTTGTTTTTGCGGGGCGTTGCTCGTTTGAGCCTAGACAAGCGGGTTCGCGACCCGTTGATGAGGTTCTTGGTATTGCGATAGGGGCAAATCATCATGAGGAGAATAGCGTATTTGTTTGCTGCAGTCGTTTGCATCGCGCTATCAGCCTGTCAGTCCCCATCCGTTGAACGCCCGCAAGTTCCAAGATTTGAAGTAGTATCTGCGACGCAGGACTTCCCCGTGGCAGTGCCCTCTTCATTCAAGTCAACGATCGGCTGGCTGATCGTCGCTGAAGATCGTGGCCAGGCCTCGTCTGACGAAATTCGTCTTCCAGTGGCGATCATTCACTCGCGATCCGAAACTAAGAAAAGCCCCGTAGTATACCTGTCCGGTGGTCCGGGCACATCTGCGATGAGAACCGCAGCTTTTCCGGGTGCCTATCCGTGGCTGGAAGATCGCGACTTCATCGTTATCGGACAACGCGGCACCCACTTCGCTGCGCCAGCGCTGATGTGTCCGGAATATCGCGAAGCGGTTGCAGTAAAGTCGGATCAAGTCGCCGCTGCGAGCGCGTGCAAAGAACGACTTGAATCCCTGGGTATTGGCTTGAGTAACTATAATAGCCTCGCCAGTGCAAAAGATCTTGATGATCTGCGCCAGGTTTTAGGTATCGAGTCTTGGAATCTCTATGGAGCATCTTACGGGACGCGGCTTGCGCTGATTTATGCCAAACGTTTCGGTGAGCGCGTTGATTCTATGGTGTTGGACTCGCCGCTGCCACCAAATGCGATTTACGATGATGAGAGTGCCGAAAATCTCGAGCAAGCCCTGAGATCGGTCGCGAAAGATTGTGCACAACAATCGGCTTGCGCACGAACGTTTCCGGAATTGGAACAGCGCTTTTTTCAGACACTCCAGGACGTATCGGAAAACCCTGTCTTGATCGAAGGGGGCAATCGTCCTGTGACCGCGCGTGACCTGGTGTCCCTAATTCCCTTGGTGTCCGAAAGCGGTGTGCGCCGGGCACCGCTTACTATGGATCGTGCGGCCCGCCTTGATCCAGTTTTATTAGGTGGCGTGATTAGTCCCGTTCAAGCGAGCGATTTTGCTTGGGGGATGCGGTTTTCGGTCTGGTGTAGCGAAGCATTGCCATTCAGTTTGCGAAATCGCACCGACGGACCTGGAGAGACGCTTGGCGGCTATGAAAGTGCGGCTATCAATCCCGATCTTTGCGACGCATGGGGCGCTCCTGCGCTAGACCCGAGCGTTATAGAACCGGTCACATCGAATATTCCGACGCTGATCATTGCCGGTGAGTTTGATCCTCTGACACCGCCGAGATGGGGATCGTTGACCGCAAAGACACTTACTCGAAGCCGCTTGGTGATACTAAGAGGCGGAAGCCACACTTCCACCCAGCAATGGGGCGGCGACGGGTGTGCCATGTCGCTTGCCGCGGCTTTCTTGAATGCTCCGGACGCATATGTTGAAGACGAAGCAGATGACGACTGCCTTTCGTCGCGCTCTGCCCCGAATTACCAATTGCGGATTGAGTGATTTCTTCGACGACCGACCTAGAGCGAATGTAGGACGCTCAAGATCGTTTGCACTCAAGCGGTTCGCACCTGAAACAATTGAAACACGATTGGTCTGATGACGACATCGAGCAGAAACGTAGCCGACCTATCACCCCTCCATCAGCGAAGACGCTGAACGGGCGGTTCATCCGCCTTCCAGTTTAACGCGCCAAAGTGCGCACATTGAAGGAGGGATCGATGACAAAGACCATCATCCTCATTTACGGCGTTCTATCCTACTTTGTTGGAGTCGCCGGACTCATCAGCATCATCGCCGTGCTTGGCGGGCTCGCACCTTATGGCTTCTTGTGGACCGGTCAGCCGATCGCCGTGAACGCCATCGCCTGGAATACTGCACTCGTCGCCATTTGGGGCTTTTTCCATTCCTATATGGCGCGACCAAGCTTCAAAGCGATGTTCACCAAAGTCATTCCAGAACCTGCGGAGCGTCCAACTTATGTCCTGGTCGCAGGGGTCACCAGCCTCTTACTGACCGGACTGTGGATCAATATCCCGGGCGTCATTTGGTCAGCCGAAGGAAGCGTAATTGCCTACGCACTCTTGGCCGTGTTTTGGTTTGGCTGGGCATTAACTTTCGCGTCGACATTCGCGATCAACCATTTTGATCTCTTCGGTTTGCGCCAGGTCTATGTTCATTTTAGGGACCAGCCGCGACCTCCTCTCAACTTCGTGAAGCGGGCGATGTACAAGTACATTCGTCATCCCATTCAAACGGGTGTCATGATCGGGATCTGGGCGACGCCGATGATGACCAACACTCAGATCATCCTCAGCCTTGGCTTCACCGCCTACATCTTCACAGGGCTGTGGTTTGAGGAACGCGACCTGATCAGAGAACACGGTGAGGACTATCTCGCTTACAAGAAAGAAGCTGGAATGCTGCTTCCAAAGATCGGTTAAACACCAGTCCTCACAGAAGCCCCAAACAGCCGATCCTCTCAATAAAAGAGGGTCGGCTTTTTTTAGTCGGCTTGATCAAAAATATATCCGAGTCCGCGTACCGTACGGATCAAAACCGGGTGGCTCGGATTGCGTTCAATCTTGCGCCGAAGTCTGGAGATCCGAATATCGATGCTGCGATCGAACGGGTCCCAATCTCGGTCATGTGCCATTTGCAGGATTTGATCGCGATTGAGCACACGGCCGCGATGTTCAACAAAGGCGCGTAGCAGGCTGAATTCCATCGCCGTGAGCGGGATGCCTTGCCCATCGCGTCCGGTCAGCTTCGCGCCTTCGATATTTATCGTCAGACCATCGACGACAATATCGCCCTCCGCCTTCGGGGCCTCAGACCCTGAACTCGATGTGACGCCGCCGCGGCGCAAGACTGCTTTGATCCGCGCTTCAAGCTCGCGCAGATCAACAGGTTTCGCGAGATAATCATCTGCTCCGAGTTCTAAGCCGACGACGCGATCAACGGTGTCACCGGCTGCAGTGGACATAATTATCGGCAACGACATTTCGGTTCTGAGCCGGCGTAGCACGGATAAGCCATCTTCGCCCGGCATGTTGATATCAAGGATGATAAGCTGAATATCATCATGCTCTTCCAAGATTCGGTCGAGTGCGGCACCGTTCTCTGCCATCGAAACGGTGTACCCGCGGCGCTGAAGATAGGTCGACATCATATCGCGGATGTCCGGCTCATCATCACAAACAAGGATGTGGACTGAATCCGAAACATTCTCGGCCATTATGCGCGCTCTCCGAGGCTGGTCACCAACTCAATGAGTTCAGTTGGGGAAAAGGGTTTTTCCAAGATCGGTCGATTGGATAGAGATTTGTATTGTGACAGGGCGTTCCCCATAGAGTCTCCAGTGACAAAACATGAGCGATCGCGATAGATGGGCCATTGCGCATCGATTTCGAGCATCATGTCTATCCCGCTCATGCCCTGCATTTTGAGATCGCTGACGATGACATCAAATTGCTGACCTCTCGTAAGTGTGGCGAGCGCGTCATTGCCACTATCACAATGTGTCACAGCCATATTCTTGTTGCGCAGGATACGCGAGATCATGTCAGCCACGTCTTGTTCGTCTTCGACGAGAAGCACGCTCATGTGTGTCTCTTTTTGTGCGGCACGCTTCGGTTGGTCAGGCGCCATCGCAGTGTGTGGTGCAGCCCCGCGAGGCAAGCTCACCTTGAAGCAAGCACCACCCGATGGGCTTTCGCTGAGCTCAAGATTGCCGCCATGCGCCAAAGCGATGCGGTGGCTGATCGAAAGGCCGAGACCAGTGCCTTCTCCGACAGGTTTCGAGGTGAAGAAGGGTTCAAAGATGCGACCTCTGATCTCCTTTGGAACGCCGGGCCCATTGTCCGAGAACGAAGCCGCAATCATGCCGGTCGCAGGGTCGATGCGGGTCGAGATATGAACTTCGGCATTTGGTGCATCTTTAAGAGCATGCTCAGCATTGGTGAGAATGTTGATCAGGATTTGCGCGATTTGATCTTCATCAACTTGCATTTCAGGTAGCGCTTCCGCGAGATTTATCTCGAGCGTCACCCCCGCCTGGCGAAGGCTATGGCCGCACACATCTAGGGCCGTCAAAACGATCTCATTCATCGATGAAGGAACCAAGGTCATCGGTTTCTGGCGCGCGATTGCGAGGAATGTTTTGACGATCCGGGCGCAGCGCTCGGCCGAATGACTGATCTTGTCGAGTGGGACTTTTAGGGTCGGATCAGTAATATCCTCTTGCAGCATGAGCGCATGGCCGACGACCACAGAAAGTGGATTGTTCAATTCGTGCGCGACGCCTGCCAAAAGGCCACCCATCGCCGACAGCTTTTCGTTTTGGTGGGCGATATCGCGAATGCGAATAAGCTCATCGCGTTGCGCATGCAGCTGGGTGAGGTCATAGGCTGACGCCAAGATTACCTTTTCGTGCTCATACTCAATCAATCGCGCATGTGATATGACGGGCACCCGATTGCCGTCTTTGTCGAGCAAGTCGCATTCGAAATCATCAACAGCGCCGGTGGGTAGCAGTTCTGCGAGCAGCTCGGATCGTTTCTCGACGTCCGCGTACAAGTGTCGAACATTCTCCAATACGCCAAACTGTCCGGTGCTATAGGGCGTCTGATAGATCACCCGGCCATCATCGACGCTGCTCATGAGAATATTGGCGGTACACGCATCCAACACATTGCGCAGGAGCGCTTCGGTTTCAATTCTCAACGCATCCGCTTCATAGGCTTCGGTGACGTCAGACGCGGTTAGTATGAAGCCGCCTTCCGAAAGTGCACGGGCACTCAGCCGTACACGTTGACTGCTGCCGTGGGTGACGTCTTGGGAGAAGGGTTCGATCAACCCGCCGATCAGCTGGAAGTTCAATTGGTCGAACCCGGCGCCGCGCCCTTTGCGTTTGGCTTCATCCATGAACAAGCGCCACGCTCCACCTGCAATTAAGTGTGACGTTGCGCCGTCGAAAATCTGATGGAAGGGTTGGTTGGCCAAAACGAGCGCATAATCGACATCGAAGATCGCGATGCCATCTTGCAATGAGTCGATCGCGCGGGTCAGAAATGCGGCGGTATCGGTGCTCATAATAAGTCTCTGGTAGAGGCCAAGCGGTTCCAGGTATTGATATTTGTTCCCATCTAAGCGCCCCTATCTTTTTCAATGTGACAATAGTAAGTAGTGGAGAAAGTGCAAAGCACCGGACTTTGTGTTGGGGAAACTTCCATGGCCAATTCGCTGTTCGAAAAGTATGGCGGCTTCTCGACGATACACAGCATCGTTATCGAGTTTTACAATAGTGTTTTGGATTCCGATGTGGTCGGTCCGTTCTTCGATGGCACTGATATGGAAAGCCTCATCGACCACCAAACCAAGTTCATCTCTTTCTTGCTGGGCGGGCCCGTTTCCTATCCTGAAGCAAAGCTGAAAGCCGCGCACTCCAATTTGGATATTCAATCGCCGCATTTTGACACGATCAAATCCCTGCTTGGAGAGACTTTGACCGCGTTCGATGTCGAAGAGGCTGATATTGAGGCAGTATTGGAAAAGATCGAAACGTACAGAACTGTGATCGCGGCCTAAGCGATGGCGATTGCATCCATCAACGAACAGCTCCTGAGAGCGGTTGGCGTTGGCATCGCGCTGTTCGATGGCAAATCCGGGAACTTGCAATTCTGCAATGACGTTTTTGGCGAATGGTTTGATGATGCCGGCCCCGGCGTCGCCATCCAGGCATTGTTCCCAGAATTGGACTTCGCTGAGTTGAAGGCGAGAATCGACGCCGGCGGCCGCCATTCGGGCGAACTGAGCTTTCGCCGTAACCGCCGCACTCTGGTCCTGGCGCAAATCATTTCTCAAGCGACCGTCGGCGATGAGTCTGTCTATGTGATGGAGTGCCAAAACATCACGCGGATCCGCGAGCTTGAATCCATGCTGGCAAGCTACTCGAAGATGGTCGAGCGCAACACACGCGAGATCCAAAAAGAAAAAGACCAGGTCGAAGAGCTTTTGCTCAATATCCTGCCGCGCGGGGCTTATGATGAATACAAATCCTTCGGAGTCATCACGCCGAAACGTTATGAAGATGCCTCGGTTCTGGTCTTGGATTTCGTTGGCTTCACGAAAATGGCTGAACAATTGGCGCCGGCCAATTTGGTCAGCGAACTGAACGAGCTTTACACGGCCTTTGATCAAATTGGTGAGCAGCTCGGGTGTGAGCGCATCAAAACCAATGGTGACACCTATTTTTGTATTGCAGGTTTGGA
This sequence comes from Hyphomonadaceae bacterium, assembly GCA_024743315.1. Taxonomy (GTDB): domain Bacteria; phylum Pseudomonadota; class Alphaproteobacteria; order Caulobacterales; family Hyphomonadaceae; genus Henriciella. The sequence goes on along the minus strand of JANSWU010000006.1, from coordinate 172,046 downwards.
AGATTCCGAGCTCGACCATCGCGCCTCGATCATCAAGACGGCGTCCTTGTATCGCCAGTTCCTGAAGAAGCGGAACGAGAACTCCGAGGTTGATTGGGTGTGCCGCATCGGGCTGGGTAGCGGTGCCGTGATTGGCTCTGTGGTGGGGGTCAAGAAATACGTGTTTGATGTTTTCGGGCCAGCGGTCAGTGATGCAGTTGCGGCCAATACTGTAGCGGGCGATTTTGAGATCATCGCCACCGATGCGTTCGCGGCAGAAGGCTCGCACGCCACTCAATTCGCGCCCTCAAACTCGGGCATGAAAGTGCTAATCGCGGACTGATAGGCGCAGGCGAAGCCAGCGCCCATCAGTCTTTGAGATTTGTCTGCGCGAACATGTTGCGACATAGCAAAACGAGCACGGCAGACTAGTGGCGACCAGCGAGGCGGGCGCGTCGGCGCCGGCGGCTTACCAAGATGCCTGGACGCTGCGGTTCCTCTTTGGTGGGCTCAACGACCGGCGCGATGATCTCGTTTGGTTGAACGGGGCGCTGATGCGTTGGGGTGATCTCAGTAACTGGGATCGGCGAATAATCAGTTTGGACTTGGTTCAACATTGGGTTTCTCCATTAACATGCTCACGGCGACAGCGCCGATGAGATGAACTTAAGAGACCCATGTTTCTGCCGAATGTCGCATAGCCCGGAGTTTTGTTTCAATTGTTTCAGGATCTGGCTGATAGTGTGTTCGCGCGACTAACCGACATGGTTTGAGAAAGCCCGGCATCCGTTCTCGGGAGTTTTAGACGCCAAGGCCAATGTCCACTTTGACGCCGAGAGCGGACATCAGAAAAAGCGAGTGATTAGCTGAAACAGCGCAGATAACTGGTACAAACTGGTACAGAAAAATCGATGATTTTTTCTGACAAGTCCGATCTATGTTGTTGTAAAATATAGGTATTAAATTTTAGTTCGGTGTCGTGTGGGGGCACCACTTTCGATTGGTTATTCGGCGATCTTCGCGGGGTCTACCCTAGAGCTGGAAATTGTCCTGGGTGCGCTCCGCAAATCGATCTTGCAAATTGCAAACGGCATTATGCAATTTGCAAGATCGGCATCGCAAATTGACAAATGCAATTTCAGAAAAATTCTCAAATCCCTGTATTTAAACAAAAAAAATAAGTGACTGCATCTTGCAAGCCGGAAGATCAAACAGGAGGCTTTCATGGCTTGTGTATGTATTTCCATCGAGAATGACACCGTGCTCAGCCGGTTTCATCGGGCGCTCAATCAAGCCGGCGCAGTGGCCAGCGATATGATTGAGGTCAAAACTCAGATCCTGGAAGGCGCGGTTCTCAAGACAGTGCGCTCAGACTGTCCGTGGGCGATTGCGGTGTTTCGGTCGCTCAGCGTGATGGAGGTCAACGGTGCTTGAGCTCATTCAAACCGTGATCCGCCTTTTTGCGATTGCTGCGGTCATCGCGGTTGCTGGGTGCTCGACCTCATTCGAACGTCCACGCAATCTCAATAGCGTCGCAGACGCGCCCTATCAGGCGCAGCGGCAAGCCATGTCGGACGCAAATGAGAATTTCGCCTTTGCCGCCGCGCCATCGCAAAATATCGGGCGCTGTCAGGACATGGATCTCGCCCTGTCCGGCCAGCCCATCGATGCGGGGCTCGCGGCAGCGTTTGAACACCCGACGGTGCTTTCACCAGGCGATCTGTTGCGCCTGAAAATAGTGCGCGGGGAAGGCTTTGAAGGCGATTATGTGATTTCTCCGGCCGGCTATTTGCGCTTGCCATTTCTTGGCGACATTCCGGCGGCAGGAACGACCCGGCAACAGCTCGAAGAGACGATTGCGCGCCTCCTGGTTTCCGGCGGATATTTCAAATCCAGTTTTGTTCAGGTCTCCGTCGACGTGTTGCACTGGGCGCCGATCCAGGTGTCGGTTTCCGGGGCTGTATTCCAGTCCGGTGATGTTTTGCTGAATGAACGCGAAGCGAGTTCCGATCCAGCTGCGCGCGTCGAAGCCACCGGGGATTTCACGCTGCAACGCCGTCTTAGCAAGGCACTCGCGGCCTCGGCTGGTGTGCGACCGGACGCGGACATTCGAAATGTCGTTCTCACGCGCAATGGCCGGCGCCGGGTCTTTGATATGACCGGCGCGCTGGATGGCGGGCCAATTGAGGACCCTCTGCTCGTCGCAGGCGATCGCATTCATGTCCCATCGCGTGGCTGTTTCCAGATGGCTTTGGCGCGTCCATCACGCATCACACCGCCCGGTATTCGCGTGTTTATGTCAAACCTCACGCGCCCGGCGGCCTCTAACGCTGCATCCGCGATTGGCGAACATGCCACCAAGCTGCCTTATGGCACGCGCTTCCTGCAAGGTCTGGTCTCGGCCAATTGCGTTGGCGGCATCCAAGCCACCAATGCGCGCCGCTGGGGCGTCTTGATCTCGCGCAATCCGGTGACCGGCGAGAGTGAAGTGGTCGCGCGATCTATTGAAGACCTGGTGCGTCGGGCCGACCGGGATGATTTCAACCCGGTGCTGCTGCCGAATGACGCCATCGCTTGCTATGACAGCCACGTCACCAATGCCCGCGATGTTATCGCCTCGGTCTCCGAAGCAATTTCGCCGGCGCTCAACGCCGCTTTGATTGGAGGGGTGATCCGATGACCCGGTCCTGGAGTTTCTTGAAAGGGGGACCGCGACAGGGGCGTTTCCTGCGCTATGTCCTGGTGCTGGCTATGGGCTGGGTCGGGATCCTCATCCTTGCCGCCGCCTTCTATTTCCTGACCCCGAAAACCTATACGAGTGGGTTCACTTTGATCCTGCCTGGCGCCGGCTCAGCGTCATCGGTCAATCTCGACTCGCTCGGGCAGGCGACGAGCAATACGTCTTCACCTTTCGGCAGCCACAGCCTGAGCCCGACCGAGAATTATAAGCGCTTGCTGCAATCCTATCGGTTGCGAGGCAAGGTCGCCGCTGGTTTGAACTTGCCCATTGAGGCCGTTCCAGCGCCCAGCATCAAGCTCGCAAACCAAACCAAGCTGATGTATGTTTCGGTTAAGGCAGATAGCCCGGAAGCCGCAAAACAGCTCGCCGAGACTTGGTTGGTTTCCTTTGAGCGAGAATTGAACGCACTGCGCAATGAAGAGCAGACGCTGCGCGATCTTGCCTATCGCGATACGCTGGCTGGCTTCGAGGAAGCGGTTCGTGAAACTCAGGCCAAAATCATCGCCTTTCAAAGCGAACATGGCTTGATCTCAGTCGATCAATTCCGCGAGATTGTCGGGCAGACTGAGGCCCTGCGGATCGAACTGGAACGTGCGGAAGCAGAATTGGCGGTGAGCCAAAGCGAGGTCACCCGCTTGTCTGAAATTCTCGATATTTCAGAAGAACAGGCGATTGATATTCTGACCTTGCTGTCCGACACCGCGTTTCAATCGATGGTAGAGGCACATTCGAAAGCGACGGTCACGCAATCGGAATTGTCTGACATGTTTGGCGCGAACCATCCTGAAGTGATCGCCGCTCGTAATGAACTGTCAGGACTGAACAGAGGACTGTTTGAGCGCGGCTCATTGCTCATTGGATTTGAAGCCTTCGCGACGATGGATCGGGCCTATTACACGTCAAAGGATCAGCGCTCGGCTCTGATTGCCAAGCTGGTCGAAGCAGCGGTGAAGTTTTCTGGCGCGCAGAAGCGCTGTGCCGCGATCCGTGAGCAGCTCGAGAATACGCAAGCGCGGGTGGAGCACCTGGCCGTGCCAGCAACCGAACTCGACAGTTTGCTGCGCGATCATCAAGTCGCCGAAACCGTTTTCGCGTCGGCGCTGGCGCGCATCGACACCAATCGCACCGATGTGTTCGCCTCCTATCCTCTGACGCAAACCGTCGAGACCCCTGGTCTACCGGACTCACCGGCGACGCCGTCAAAGAAATTCATCGCCCTCGGCACGATTGCCGGGATGTTGTTCTACGCAATTGGATTGGCCCTGCTTTGGATCAGACTGCCCATCATTCGCGCGCTCCTGAAGACCTTATAGTCGCCCTCGCGCTTGCCGCGACCTGGTTCGTCTATCTGTTTGGAGGACTCTATGTGCTCGGCCCGGTGCTTGGCGTCGGGCTGACCGGGCTCTTGTTTGCGCGTCTTTATCTGGCCGACGGGGAGGTCGCGATGCGGGCGGTTCCGTCGGTCCCGAGCGGCGTGTGGGTTTGGATCCTGGGCATGTTGGTCATGCTGCTGGCGTTGGAGGTTGGGCATATGAACCAGGACCTCGGATTAGGGCAGACGATCAAATCAACGATTGGCTGGGCCAAGGGTTGGGCCTTGCTGGCTTTGTTCCCGTTGATCGGGGCGTGTATGTATATCAGGATCGAGACGCTGATCCGCGCCGCCGGTTGGGTCGCGCTTGGAACGCTCTTTCTGACCCCAATCTTCCTCGCCGCGCCAATGGCAGGCTTGCCGGAAGTCTTGTTCGTCTCGCCTTTGAAACTGGTTGGCGGACCCGGGCCAGAATTCTTCGCCGTGCAGCTTTATTCGATTGAGCCGACGGATGGCTCGACGCGGTTGCGCTATTTCACGCCCTGGTCGCCGGCGGCCGGCATGATCGGCAACATGTACCTGATCTTTGCCTTGTCGGACAAACGCAAGTTTTGGAAATGGATGGGGATCATTTCGGCTCTGGCTATGATCCTGACCTCCAAGTCGCGTCTGGCCTTGGCCGCAGCGATGTTCATCTGGCCAGTGGTGATTGCGGTCGGCGAGGCCAAACGTCCGCTCATGTGGTTCCTGGCAACGATTGGCTTGTTGACGCTCACACCCATGGCGCAAGCCATCCTGGACTGGATCGATGCAACCCTGAACTCCGTCAAATCAATGCGCGCAGACTCCACACGTGTGCGTGAAATGCTGGGCGAAATTGCCATGGAGCGTTGGTGGACGGAGGCGCCGATCTGGGGACATGGCGTGGTCGAACGCGGTCCGCACGCAGTCGAATTTATGCCGATTGGCAGCCACCATACCTGGTATGGATTGCTGTTTGTGAAAGGGGCAGTTGGCGCGATTGCCTTGGCGATCCCGCTGGCTTGGAGCTTGATCGAGTTTGCCCTCCTGGCGGTCACGCGATCAAAAGCCGGACGGATCGCCTTTGGCATGGTCCTGCTCATGGCCTTCTATTCGATCGGGGAAAATCTCGAGATCCTCGCCTATCTGATCTGGCCGGGCTTGATCGCCATGGGCATTGCGGCGCGTGAGTTGCAGAAAATGGGTGAACCCAAGGGCTGAGCAATACATTGTCTTCGTCGGAAAAGACCGCGTATGCTCGGTATATGACGGATCAAATTGATCACTTCGTTTGGGCAACACCGAACTTGGAACAAGGCTGCGCTGAGATTGAACGCCTGTTCGGTGTCACACCAGAACGCGGCGGTGCGCATCCAGGGCTCGGCACGCGCAATGCCCTGCTAAGCCTTGGCGCGAATATCTATCTTGAGGTTATGGCGCCAACTCAGGACACGCCGCCAAAAGGCAGCGTGGGAGACCGCTTGGCACGGCTGGATGAACCGGGTCTTGCCACTTGGGTGCTTCGCAGCAATGACCTCAATGCCTTGGCGGCTTCAGCGACAGCTGAGACCATCGACACAACGCCATTGGGGCCGGTCCCGACTGAACGGCTGACGCCACAAGGCGAGCGGTTGGTCTGGGAGTTGCTCTTTTACACGCGTCACACCTTCGGGGGCTTGGTGCCATTCATGATCGATTGGAAGGGCTCGCCTCATCCATCCTTTGACGCACCTATCGGCGGCAGCGTCATAAGGTTCGCCCTGCGCGCGGCGCAATCTGAGCGCCTCAATGGACTTTTCGATGACTTAGGGATCGAGACGAAGGCGGACGCGGATGAGACAGATTCTCTTCAAGTGCATCTCGAAACCCCGCATGGCCGAGTTGAGCTTCACAGCACGCCGCAGACACTCAGGGTCTTGGATATGTAAGACCGCGTTTCGCCCGCAAGAACCGCCCGCCAGCCCGTGATCATCCGATCATACTCTCCGCGCGCATGCTCGCGCGCCTCCAGTCCTCTTTGATCGATATCCTCCGCATTCGCCGCCTGATAAATCGCACGCACAATGCTCGCGACGTTATTCGGGGCGTGCGGGAAGGCGGACGGAGCGAGTTGGTCCGTCAAGCCGTCAATGCGGGCGGCGAGGATAGGCCGACCGGCGGCGCGCGCTTCGGTGCCGACCAGCCCAAAGGCTTCCCATCGCGACGGGATTGCGATCACGTCCGCTTCCGAGAGAAAGGCCTCCGGAGAGGCAAATGGCGCGCAAATCTCGACATTTGGAAGCTCCGAGGCGAGCGAGTGCAGCAATTCCTCATCCGGGCCAGTGCCGGCGATTTTGAGTTCTGCAAGCTCAGCCGGGATACGAGACATTGCCTCGATCAGCAGGTCAAAGCCCTTCTGCTTATGAAAGCGTCCAAAGGCGCGTAAGCGAAGAGGGCCCGATTGTCGGCGCGCGGGCGAGAGTGCAAGCAAGTCGGTGCAAGGACGAGATTGCGGGATCGCGATCAATTTTTGTGCGGGGGCCAGCTTGTGTTCGAGGATCCAGTCGCGCTGCGTATGCGAAACCGCCACCACAGTATCGACGAGGGAATAGGCCAGCTTGAGCATCAAACGAAACCGTTGCTTCGGTGCGACCTCGCAGGCTTCATATCCGGCCGTATAGCTATGTTCGATCAGGATGATCCGCGAAAACCCGCCTTGCAGCCGAAGCTCAGCCAGCCAGGCCAGCTTCTTCCAATTGGCGGTGAAGTGGACGACCGCGATATCCTCGGGCGAGCTCGCCCGGACCTTGTCGCGGCGAATGTCGACTGTCTCGTGAAGTCCAAGCTCGGTGAGGCTTGGATGTTCGAAATTCTGCAGGGCCCGGGTGACCCCGCCCATGGCAAGGTCATCGAGAACATGCACGATGCGTCTAGCTTGCGTCATGCTGACCTCCGTTCGATCAGGGCTTGCAGCGCCCGGTTCGCGCGTTCGGGCTTGAACCGCAGGGCGAGAACGGCGACGATGGTTGTCAGTGTTTTCGCTGGTTCTTCGACGAGGATTTTTGGGCAGATTTGAAGCGCTTCTTTCATCAAAGACCAGGCCAGCGCACCATCGCCCATGCGAAAACAGCGCCGCGCGAGATAGCGTTTTTGATAGGCTTCCGCATGTGCGCTCCATTCCGCTGCGAAGGCGGGGGCGAGTTCAGCGACCCGCGCCTTGACCCGTGACCAGGTCTCAAATTGCTTGACCACATTCGCGGACAAACCGCCTTCATTGATACGATACTTGGTGTATGCGCCGGTGATGCCTTCGAAGCGCCATGGCGTCATCAAGGCGATGCGGCACCAGCACTCAATGTCTTCAGACTGACGGAAGCTTTCGTCGAAATAATCGAGCTCATCGCGTTGCGGGTTGATAAAGGCGATATCGTCAAAGACCACGCGGCGTAGCACCGGGGCAGACCCATTGCCGACCGGGTTGCGCAGGAACACGTCTCGCGCCGTGACGCCTTTGAGCTTTGGGCGCTGGACGATGCGCAACAGATTGCCGTCATCATCCATCATCGATGAAGCCGCGTAACTGACACCGACATCGGGCGACCGCCATAAATGCTCAACATGGCGTTCGAGTTTCTCGGGCTCCCAGAGATCATCTGAATCCAGGAGCGCCACGAACTGGCCGCGCGCCTGGCGAATGCCCGTATTTCGGGCGCCTGCCAGACCGCGATTGGCTTGTGAGATGATACGAATGCGCGGGTCATCATAGGCGCGGCAGAGCTCAATCGAACGGTCGGTGCCAGCATCATCAATGATCAGAAGCTCGAAATCTTCGAAGCTCTGGGCGAGCACAGACTCAACCGCGGACTCAACATACTTAGCCGTATTATAGACCGGCATAATCACGGAAACGATAGGGGGTTTCATCGGGCAACGAGCTCCTTCAAGCTTTGATTGGGAACAAAAGAGAGCAGGGTTCCTGCGAGGGTGAGACATGTGCGCCTCGGCTGGCGCGCCAGCATCAGCGGATCATGCCGCAGGCCCAGAAAGAGATAGTGGAAGGCGAGACGCGGTTGCGCCATGCGCAATGCACGACGGGCGAGTTGCCGGTGAATTGGACCATAAGCGCGGCGCGCCGCGGCTGGCGCCGTGTCAGGAAATTCGCGGCAGGCTTTTCCCACCATTTGCAGCCAACCGTCGCGCATTGCGTTGAGATCTGCAGACTGGCTTTGTTCAGAAGAGCGATAGAAGAACCACTCCTCATCGAGCCCTTCAATTTGCCACTGGCCGTCGAGCGCGACCCGCAACAACCAGTCCTGGTCTTCGGCATGGTTGAGGCCAGGTGTGAACCCTTTGGTCGCCTCGAAAACGGTTTTCAGACAGACAATGTTCGACGTGCTGCAAAGCGCGTTCTCGGCCATCAGGTCTGCCGCGCTCAAGCGCGCTCGATGCGCCGTCAACGTGCCGGGTTGTAGGGTTTGGGCATCGACGAAACGCGTTCGACTAAAGAGAATGCCCGTGTCGGGTCGATCGCGAAAGGCCTTGAGCATGCCGCTCAAACGGTCCGGTGCCCACAAATCGTCGGCGTCGAGAAAGGCGAGCACCATGGCTTTGGCGAGGTCCGCGCCTTTATTGCGCGCGACCGATGGTCCGCGGTTTGGACATTGGATAACGCAGATGCGTGGATCCGCCTTGGCCAAAGCCATTGCAAGGGCTGCCGTATCATCGGTTGAGCCATCATCGATAATGATGAGCTCCCAGTTCTGTAGGGTTTGATCCTGGACGCTCTTGACCGAAGCGGCGAGCGTGGTGCGTGCATTGTAGGCAGGCATGATCACGGAAACAGCGGGGAGGGTGGTCATGAGCGGACTCCTTCTGGGGTTGGGGTTTGGCGACGTGGTTTGGCTATGGAGATCTGCGTCACTGCGATCGCAAAGGCCGTCGCGCAGGCCACAGAAATGGCAGAGACTGTGACGAGGCCGTGGGGGCTGAACACGGCGAATGGAATGAGCACGCTCGCCGACAGGCCGAGGGATATCTGGAAGTCGAGGGTCGAACGCCCATCTGCGCGCGCTTTCATTCGTGCGGCATCGACCAAGAGCCGCGCTGGACCGCCGAGGCAGAGCATGGCAACCAGCGAAGCGGCAGACGCCCAGCTCGATCCAAAGACGATCGGCACATAATAAAGCGCCATACCTGCCTGCAGGACATAAAGCAGACCGAAAGGAAGTCCGAGTTGGACGACTGCCTTGCGATACGCGGCGACACGATCCGCGGCGGCGCACAAATGCGGGTAGACGGCATTGCTGAACGCGCGGTTCAAAGCCGTCGAGACGCCGAGGCCTGCATTAAAGGCGAAATAGTAGAGCCCCAGCGCTTCGACCCCGAGCGTGATCGAGACGATGAATTTGTCGAGCTGGTCGCGGCATGCGCACATCAGCTCTGAGCCGAGCACAGGAAGTGAAAACTTGAGCATGCCAGTGACGGGCGCAAAGCCTGCTGCTTTGTCGCGCGACCAGGCTTTGGTGCGGAGCATGCCGATCAACCAGATTGGCGCGGTGAGCAGTTTCGGCAATACGATTGCCCAGGCCCCAAAGCCACAAACTGCCAGAATGGCCGTCAGCGTGTGATCGGCTGCGACCTGCGCGGTTGAGATCGCTGCGAGCTCTTTCATCCGCTCGGCGCGAAGCAGACAATAGGCGTGCATGACCCCAAACGGCATGATCAGGAAGACCAGACCGAGCACCGCAACCATCGCGCCGGCCTGGCGACCGGGGAGGATGGTTTCGACGACAAAACCTGCGATCAATTGAGCTGCAGCCAGGAGCAGGCAAACACCCCACATCAGACGATGCGCGGTATTGGCCGTCTTGTGAAAGTCCTTTTGATCGGCGCGGATCACTGCAGCGCCGATCCCATTTTCTGTAAACACGCGTGTGATTTCAAAGATGGTCAACGCTATGGCGGCGACGCCGAAAGCGATGGCATCTAATTGGCGGGCAAGAATGATGGCGGCAATAATCCGCCCGAACCGGCTGATCAGTTCAGCGGCGGTTAGCCAGCCAATGTTCTGGGTCAGCTTGTGACCAACGATCTTATGGCTGACCGCTTTGGCGCGGGTATAAATGGTTGCGATCATCAATTCGTCCTCGAAACGCATGCCAAAGGGGTTTCAAGAATCGCTTCAGTTGGACGAATTCGCTCACATATCTACTAGTGTTCTGTATTTATTGATAAAAATCATTTGGCACGGCCCGGTTCGCAATTTGCGAAGTGCAATCCCTCTTGCAAAATGCATGATCGATGCCTTGCGGATTGCATAAGTCAGGTCCCGCTTTTTCAGGCGCCATAATGATAACCTATTGAAAAAATTACATTATTTTTGTCGCGTATAAACCGGAACGCTTCCTGCGCCTTGGTGGGCAAATCCTTTGATGCAGGAGAGCCATTATGCAGACCCAACCATCCGCTGCTATTAAATCCATCCTTCCCTTCGCCGCGCGTCCGCAGGTCGGACCATCGCGAAAGCTGCAATCGACCAGAGTGCTCGGGTTCGATGTCACCAAAGCCGGCCTTGCCGAGACGGTCTATTGGATCGCCGACCGTGCTCAGGCGCGCCAACCCACGCAGATTGCCTTCCTCAATGCTCATTGCGCGAATATCGCTCGCAAGGACTGGCAGTATCGCGACACTCTAGAAAACGTCGATGCATTGCTGCCGGATGGGTCTGGAATTGCCCTCGCGGCGAAGCTTGATCGACAAGAGCTCGGCGCCAACCTCAACGGGACCGACCTGTTTGGACCACTCTGTCGTTGTCTCGCGTTTCGCAAGATCCCTGTCTTTTTTCTTGGTGGCCGCTCCGGCGTGGCCGAGGCCGCCGCTCAAAACGCAATGTCAGAGTGTCCGGGCCTGAACGTCGCCGGGACTCAGCATGGCTATTTCAGTCCACGGGAAGAAGACGCGATCATCGACCAAATCAACGCCTCCGGGGCGCGGGTTGTGTTCGTCGCATTCGGGGTCCCAACCCAGGATGTATGGCTCGCCCGCGTTCGCCATCGTCTACATGCGCCGGTTGTGCTTGGCGTTGGCGGACTTCTGGACTTCGTCTCCGGTCGGATCCCGCGCGCGCCGGAATGGATGCGACGTACCGGGACCGAATGGCTTTATCGCTTGAAATGCGAGCCACGGCGGATGTGGCAGCGTTACCTGATTGGCAATTTTACTTTCACGGCGCACGCTGCGCTGCACGCCATACGGCGCCGCAAGCGAGGCTTGATCAAAGCATTTGACCGCGGTCTTGCCCGCGCCATGGACGTCGCGGCATCTGGGCTTGGTATGTTAGTTCTATCACCCTTGCTGATCGGAACCGCGCTTGCGGTACGGCTTGAAAGCAAAGGGCCGACGCTTTACCGGCAAATCCGGATTGGAGAGAATGGCAAGCCGTTCGAGATCTACAAGTTCCGGTCCATGCGCATGGATGGCCCATCACAAGAAGAGCTGAGCCAGCTCAAGCATGACCGGGATGATGGTGTGACGTTTAAATTGAAGCGTGACCCTCGGATCACGCGCGTCGGACAGTTCATTCGAAAATTTTCGATCGACGAGCTGCCCCAGCTTTGGAATGTCTTCAAAGGGGATATGTCATTGGTCGGCCCCCGGCCAGCTCTGCCCGTCGAGGTCGAAAAGTACTCGACCGTCGAGCGGCGGCGTTTGCGCGGCAAACCAGGCATCACCTGCTTCTGGCAGATTCAGGGGCGTGCCGATCTGCCTTTCGATCGCCAGGTCGTTCTCGACGTCGCGTACCTTCAGAAACGCTCGATTTGGCTCGACATTCTGATCCTGCTGAAGACACCGATGGCGGTGCTGACGGCGCGAGGTGCTTACTAATTCAACTTAAGAGTGCTGCAATTCGCAGCACTCTTATTTGCATTTTGCGAATAATTTTATGGCATATTGCAATGTGCGATGGAGGCAGGACGCGTCCAAAGCTGAATACTACATTGATTTATATGGAATAAAAAGCTCCGGCGACTCTGGCGTTGGAAATTGCAACATCCCACTCAGCAAGATTCTGGGACATGCAATGAACAAAACATCCATACCAAGCGCAACCGCGCACGGGAGACATTCTGACATGGCAGATGCCAAGAACACAATGGTCGCCATCGAACGCGACACAGCGCTTCGAAACGCTGTCATCGACGCCGCGCTCGATTGCATCATCATGATGGACCAGGATGGACTGGTGGTGGAGTTCAATCCGGCGGCCGAGAAAGTCTTCGGATACACGCGCGAAGAGGCTATCGGCGCCGTACTCGCCGATCTGGTGATTCCGAAAAATCTACGCGACGCACATCATCATGGCCTGACCCACTACCTCGATACCGGGGAACACAAGGTTCTCAACAAGCGGGTCGAAGTACCGGCAACCAATAAGGCCGGGGATGACCTCCTGGTCGAACTCGCCATCTCGCCGGTCGAGTTTGGCGGTACGACCTTTTTTTCCGCTTATCTGCGCGACATCACCGAAGCCAAGGCGGCACAGGAGAAGCTGCTCGCCTCCGAAGAGCGGTTCCAGAGCCTGTTTGAGCTTTCGCCCGACGCGATCGTTGTAATCAATGGCAAGGGCGAGCTGCTCGACGCCAACAATCTCGCCTGCAAACTCGCGGGCTACAGCAAAGAGGAAATGCTGAATAAATCCGCAATCGAATTTGTCGCCCCAGAAAGCCTGGGCCAGGCTTTATCCGGGATGCGCACGGCCAGTAACGGAGAGACTGTTCGTGTCCAAATGGAATTCTTGAACGCCGAAGGTCGCAAAGTTCCAACCGAGCTGCTTGGCCGCCGGATCGAAAGCGCAGACGGGGCGCTTTATTATGGCGTCATCCGCGACATTTCCGAGCGTTTGGAGCGCGAGCGCCAGCTGCGCGACTCCAAAGAGGCGGCGGAAAAAGCCAATGTCGCGAAATCCGATTTCCTGGCTAACATGTCCCATGAAATGCGGACCCCGCTAAACGGTGTGATCGGCTCGCTATCGCTGGTCGAACGCGACGGATTGGGTGAACAGATTTCTGGACTGATCACAGCTGCGGAGCGATCAGCGGAAACCCTCCTCACCCTGATCGATGACCTTCTGGACCTATCGCGGATTGAAGCGGGCGAGATTGATCTGGAAGTCTCAGCTTTTGATCCAGCCGAACTCTCCACGATCGTCAATGAAGTGTTCCATCCCTTGGCGGAAAAGAAAGGGATCACGCTCACCGCCGATGTCAGCGCGGCTGGCAAGATGATTAAATCTGATGTCGGCAAAATCCGGCAGGTCCTGATCAATCTGGTCGGCAATGCTTTGAAATTTACTCAACGCGGGGCGGTGGCCGTCAGCATCGACTATGACGGCGATGACAGGAATGGTCGTCTTTCTCTGGAAGTACGCGATACCGGGATCGGGATCTCAAAACGCGACCAGGTCGTTCTGTTCGACCGATTTAAACAAGCAGACTCATCGCGCTCGAAATCGCATGGTGGTGCCGGCCTGGGCCTCGCGATTTGTAAACAGCTTGCCGACATTATGGACGGTTCGATCACCGTCAGTAGTGCGCCAGGTGTTGGCTCGACCTTCACGTTTTCTGTTCCGGTCGACCGCGCCGATGAGGAGATCAATCCGGTCGAGGATCAGGTCGAGAGCGATGGACCATTATCTGGGCGCGTTTTGATCGCTGAAGACTCAGAGACCAATGCCATGGTTGCAAAGAAGATGCTCGACAAGATGGGCCTCGAATATGAGCATGTCATGGACGGGGCTGCAGCCATCGACGCCGCCCTCAGCGGTGATTTCCATGTCGTCTTGATGGACGTGTCCATGCCTCATGTCGATGGATTGGAAGCGACGCGCATTCTGCGCCAACGTGGCTTCACCACGCCGATCATCGCAATGACCGCGCATGCTCTGAAAGGTGATCGTGATCACGCTTTCCAGGTCGGCATGTCCGGCTATGTGACCAAGCCGGTCCGCCCGAAAGCGCTGCGTGGCGCGCTGCAAAAGTGGTTGAAACCAGCCGCGCATACCCCTGAAGCCAAGGAGCATCACATGTCTGCACTTGATCAAGACGCGATCCAGGAAGTTTGGGATGGCGATCTAGAAACCTATGCCGAAATCGGCCGCATCTTTCTCGATGAGCTGAGCTGGCGGTTGCCGGGTTTGAAAGAAAGCAATGCGCATGAACTCGAACACCACGCCCACTCACTGAAAGGCGCCGCGTCTAACATTGGCGCAACTGAACTCAGCCGCTTGGCGGCGGAACTCGAAGAAATGGCGCGCGAGGGCAAGCAGGCCCGGTTCGAGCCGCTCATGGAACGCATCGAAGCCGAAGCGAGCAGTGTCAAAGCTGAGCTCGAAAAAGACTATCTGGGAGCCTGATCGATGAGTAAGTTAGGACGCCTCTTAATCGTTGAAGATACGCCATCGCTGGCGCGGACTTATCAAGCTCATTTGCGCGATGAGTTCGAGCAGATTGAAATTGCTGATACCGGCGCGAAAGCGATCGCCGCGGTTGAAACCCAGGCGCCTGACTGCATTCTCTTGGATCTTAAACTGCCCGACGCAAATGGCTTGGAGCTTCTGGATCGTTGGACAGGAGCAGCCTTGAACGCGCCAATTATCGTCATTACGGCGAATGGCTCCATGTCTGTCGCCGTCGATGCGATGCGACGTGGTGCGGTCGATTTCGTGGTCAAACCGACGACCAAGGATAGATTACGGGTCACCGCAAAGAACGCACTGGAAAATTTCCAACTCAAGAAAGTCGTGGCCAATTACGAAGCCGAGATCGAGCGTTCAGACTTTTGCGGCATTATCGGAAAATCCCTCGTCATGCAGGGCGTGTTCAAATCGATCGAAGCGGCGGCGCCATCAAAAGCCAGCGTCTTTGTCACCGGCGAAACCGGCACAGGCAAAGAGCTGATCGCGCGGGCGGTTCATGATCTCAGCCCGCGGCGCAAAGCCAAGTTTGTCGCGATCAATTGCGGGGCAATCCCGCGTGATCTGATCGAGAGCGAGATTTTCGGTCACGTCAAAGGCGCATTTACGGGCGCTACGTCGGACCGGGCCGGTGCGGCAGAACTTGCTGAAGGCGGGACACTTTTCCTCGACGAACTCGGCGAGATGCCGATCGAGTTACAGCCGAAGCTCCTGCGCTTCCTCCAGCTTGGCGAGTATCAGCGCGTCGGCGAAAGCAAGGTGCGCAAGTCAAACATTCGCATCGTCGGCGCAACCAATCGCGATGCGCTCGAAGCGGTTCGCCAAGGCAAGTTGCGCGAAGACCTGTATTATCGACTGCACGTGATCCCGGTCGCCTTGCCACCCTTGCGCGACCGCGGGGCCGATATCCTGTTATTGGCCGAAAGCTTTCTTGCCAAATATGCGCATGAAGAAGGCAAGAGCTTTTCCGGGTTCGACCGAGATGCGGAAGAATGGATGATTGCGCACACCTGGCCCGGTAATGTCCGCGAACTGGAAAATCTGATCCGTCAGGTCGTGGTACTGAATGAAGGCGGGGCGATTTCGCGTGGGCACCTGCCAACGCAGACGAGCGTCACGTCCGTGTCGGTTTCGTCGCCACAAGCAGCCGCAGAGAACGCCTCAGGGGTCTCTGTGGATCTGCCCGAACCCGATTATGGGGTTGAGCCGCTCTGGATGACGGAAAAGAAAGCAATTGAGCGGGCCATCGCGCTATGCCGCGGCAATGTCGTGGCCGCGGCCAAGCAGCTGCAGATTAATCCGTCGACGATTTATCGGAAAAAAGCGTCCTGGAATTAGTGCCTGATCAAGCTGGCGCGTCGCTGACTTTCAGGACCAGCTTGCCAAGATTGGCACCTGTGAACAGGCGGGCCATCGCGTCCGGCGCATGCTCCAGTCCCTCGACAATGTCGGTCTCGTAGCGGATTTTACCTTCCATCAGCCAGGTCGCCATCGCTGCGGCGCCTTCGCCGAAACGATCAAGATAGTCAATCACGATAAAGCCCTGCAGCTTGGTTCGGCGCATCAGCAGATTGTCGAAATTCTTCGGACCCGTATTGGCCTCAGGATCGGCATTATAAGTGGAGATCAAGCCGCATAATGGCATGCGCGAGAAATCGTTGAGACGTGCGATGACGGCTTCCATGATCGGCCCTCCGACATTCTCGAAATTAATATCGATGCCATCTGGGCAATGTTGTTCGAGCGCCGCGCCGACATCTTCGGTCTTATAGTTGATTGC
The DNA here is from genome assembly GCA_024743315.1 of Hyphomonadaceae bacterium. Lineage (GTDB taxonomy): Bacteria > Pseudomonadota > Alphaproteobacteria > Caulobacterales > Hyphomonadaceae > Henriciella. The sequence goes on along the minus strand of JANSWU010000006.1, from coordinate 155,764 downwards.
CGCGTCAAACCCAGCGACGTCCGTCAACCAGCGACACTTCGCGTCTGATCCGGCGATGCCGACGACGCGGCAGCCTTTGATCTTGCCAATCTGTCCAACCATGGATCCGACGGCGCCCGCGGCGGCTGAGACCACCAAGGTCTCACCAGGCTTCGGAGCGCCAATGTCGAGGAGACCGAAATATGCGGTCATGCCTGTGGCCCCGAGTGGGCCCATGAAGGCGGTCAGCGGAACGCCGGGAAGAGAGGGAAGCACGTTCACCGCATCTGCTGGCAGGTCATTGTAAAGCGCCCAAGTGGCCAGCCCGGTATTTACCAGACTACCGACCGGAACTGCGTCAGTCCCGCTTTCTTCGACGACCCCAATCGAACCGCCGCGCATCGGCGCGTTGAGCTCCACGGGCGGCAAATAGGCATCCATGTCACTCATCCAGATCCGATTTGTCGGATCGAGGGAAAGATAGATCGTCCGCACGCGGACCATACCGTCAGCGACAGGTGCCATCGCTTCTGTCACGAGTTCCAGATCACCGGCTGACACGTCGCCGATAGGTCGCTTGCGTAAATACCATATTTTGTTTGTGGGCACGGTTCTTCCTCTTTTACGCGCTCGGGGGCTTTTTACAGCGCTTGATCAATCGATCGATATGCAGCGATCACGGCTTCCTCGCCGGCAATCCCTGCCTGTGCGTTGCGGTGTTCCATGCCAATGATGCCATCAAAGCCTTTGGCATGAATGTGGCCGAGCACATTATGGTAGTTGATCTCACCGGTTCCCGGTTCTTTGCGGCCGGGATTGTCAGCCATCTGATAATAGGCGGTTTGATCCCAAGCTTTATCAATCGTCTGGATCAGATTCCCATATTCGATTTGCTCATGATAAATATCGAACAGGATCTTGCATTGCGGCCGATCGACCGCGACGCAGATCTCATACGCCTGAGCCACTCCCGTGAGAAACATGCCCGGATGATCGATCCGTGTGTTCAAGGGCTCAAGCACCATGGTCAGCCCCAATGGCGCATAAATATCTGAGGCGCGCTTAAGCAGCTCGATTATGTTCGCAGTCTGGAACCCCAGTGGCAGGCGGCGATCGGCAAATCCCGGGACGACGGTTGTCCATTTCGCATTGACGCGTTGTGCGGTTTCAGCTTGCGCGGCAATGAGCTTGAGAAAGTCGTCTCGATTGCGTGGATCGGCACCTGACAGCACCGGCTCATTTTGCCAGAAGCCATCTGGCATGCCGGCGACATAGACGCCCATTTGCATATCGCGCCGCACCAACGCCGCGCCAATTCGAGTTTGATCTTCAACCGAACGTGCGGCGAGGCCATTATCTTCCCACGCGGTGAACCCCTCGTCTGCCGCATATTCGATTTGATCGACAATATCCTCACCCGCAGACTGGCGGAACATGCCATCATGAGGGGCAAACTTCATTTTGAATCTGGATTCAGGCGTGCTCATCGTTTGCGCTTCTGAAGAACTCGCGCATGCGGTAGCAATCGAGGCCGCAAACGCTGCCGATCCAAGCAGGAGGTTTCTTCGATCGATCATGTTTTCCTCCGTATGGACTGCGTTCACTTGGATAGGCGCCGTAGCCAGATATTGCGATAGTGAACAGTCTCACCATGATGCTGCAGGGCGAAGGGCAATTCTGCTTCGTGGGCCTCGTATTCCGCAACTTGGCGCCAAACCGTGACGCCCAACAAAGGCTGCCGGTTATGCACCAGGACGCCATTGTGCAGCATCGTGACATATGCGGGCTCGGTAAGCTCGCCATCTTCTGAAAACTCCGGCGCTTCGAAGACAATGTCATAGGACTGCCACTCGCCTGGCGGTCGGCTGGCATTCACCAGCGGTGGTTTCCATCCATATAGCGCAGCTGCGGAGCCATCTGCATAGGTCACATTCTCATAAGAGTTGAGCACCTGAACCTCGTATTTCCCCATAAAGTAGACGCCGCTATTGCCGTATTGCTGTCCACTCGCATCGGTCGAGGTTTCCGGGATTTTGAACTCCAAATGCAATTGCACGTCACCATACGACTCTTTGGTCTGCATGCCGCTGACAAGCGTTCCCTCTGCGGCGCGGTCGCCTGACGCATTGGTCATCAGCACACCATCGACCACCGGCCAGAGTTCACCCTCGTCTATTTGCGGCACCCATGCGGAAAGATCCTCGCTGCCATCAAACAGAACAATCGCATCTGAAGGCGGCGGGGCGAACTCATCGCCCGAAGCAGGAGCGGGGGTGACAACGGGTGGCAATGGCCGGCTCGAGTCATGGACTCGCCATTCTCCGCCGGGGAGGAAGGGCGTCGTGCCATTATTATCATCGGCGCTGGCACTGATGCAGCCACTGAGGCCGAGCGCCACGACTGGTAGGATGGATGAGGAAAGGCGACGGATCATGAAAAGCTCCTTGGCCACGATAGCGGCTTGGGTAATGCGGTTATGATGTGAACAAAGTGCCGACGTTTTCGTATGGGTAATGACCATCGAAATAGCCGGGGACGGGCAAGTAGACGCGCTCCACCGTCATGCCGATCTCGGATGTATAATACCCCGTCAGGGTCAATTGTTTCAGGTGCTCAAAAAAGGCGCGCCCCCCATCCTGCATGAGCGGCACGCGCCCATCATGCAGCTGTTGGACAAGTTCGGTCTGACGCGCACCATCGAGATCGGCAAAATCCGCATCATCCTTGGCGAGTGCATAGGCGATGATTTGTTTCAGGCCGACCATAAAGCGCACGCGCTCATCCTGTTCATACCATTCCGCCAACATGAACTCGATATAGGCGGGGACACCCGCCTCGATCGCGCCGGGTGTGTCCGTGGTCGGAATAATGATCTCCGTCAGGTCGGCGAGGCTGGCGCGTTCAGCATCCGAGAATAACGTGCCGCCGCCAGAAAAATTCACGGGGTCGATGTCAGCTTTGGCGCTCAAAACTCGCTGAAGCGGCAAGATTAACTGGCTGCCCAGTGCTGCGCTCATTGCAATCAGGAATTTTCTACGATCCATGTTTGTCTCCTAGAGCTGGCCAGATTGCATCAGCTCAACCGCATGATCGGCGGCGCGCGCTGTGAAAGCCATATAGGTCATGGTGGGATTGACGGTGCCGGCTGAAGTCATGAACGCCCCATCGGTGATGAAGACGTTTTCGGCTTCGTGCATCTGGTTCCATTTGTTGACCACGGAAAGCGTCGGGTCGTCGCCCATGCGCGCTGTGCCCATTTCATGAATGCCCTCGCCAGGCGTGCCCATCGTCTCGCGCACTTCAATATCGACGAAGCCAGCTGTTTCGAGCATCCGAACCGCTTCGGCGGCGATTTCCTTGGCCATTTTCTTCTCGTTCTCGCCCCACTCAACATCAAACCGCATCAGCGGCAGGCCGAGATCATCGGTTCGGGTTTCATCCAGATAAGCCCGGTTGCGGTGATAAGGCAGCACTTCGCCGAAGCCATGCAGCGGCAGGCGCCACGCCCCGGGCACGCGCAATTGCGCTTTCAGGCTGGCACCAAAGCCGGAATAGTCTTGAGGCCCGCTACGTCCGCCGCCCCAGGCTTGATAATTATAGCCGCGAATAAAGTCAGCATCCTCATCCGGCTGAGCGTCAATGTTGCGGAAGCGCGGAATGTAGAGCGAGGCTGGCCGGCGCCCATATTCCATCAAGTGCGTATGACCCGGCAGCGTCCCGGTCGCGCCGACCCCGAACAGGTGGTCCATGACGTGACGACCGACCATGTCATGCGTGTTGCCAAGCCCACGCGGCATCGCCTCAGTCTTCGAGTTCAAGAGCAGATGAGTCGTGCCAAGACAAGAGGCGCAAAGGAAGACGATTCGTGAGCGATAAAGGGTTTCCTCTTTGGTGTTGGTGTCGATCACCCGAACGCCGGCGACGCGCTGACGCTCCGCATCGTATAGAAGCTCGGCGACCGTTGCGTCGGCGCGGATTGTCAGGTTGCCGGTTTTTTGCGCCGCTGGAAGCGTTGTCGCTTGCGTCGAGGGCGCGGCGCCATAAGAGCAGCCATTGCCGCACTGGTCGCGAAACTGGCAACGGCCACGCCCTTGCTCGGGGCGGTCTTCCATCAGGTTCATCGTGCGGCCGACCGTGATTGCGCGCCCGAGCTTGCCTTCGACTTCGCGTTTGAACTGTTCTTCGGCAAAGTTCAGCGGTACCTGTCCGGTGAACTCGCTATCGGGCAGCTGCGGCAAACCGCGGGCTTCGCCCTGCACACCCATGAAGCGTTCGACATAGCCATACCAGGGTTCGATATCGGCGTACTCAACCGGCCAGGGGATGCCGTGTCCGTCGCGCTCATTGGCTTTGAAATCGAGATCGCTCCAGCGATAAGTTTGGCGTCCCCAGACAATCGACTTGCCGCCGAATGCGCCAGAGCGCGCCCACATAAACGGCTTTTCGGGATCGTTTATGTAAGGAAACCGTGTGTCATCATTCCAGTAATTATAGGTCCAGGGATTGGCGGGCCATTGTTGGTAATACTTTTCCTGCAGTCCGGGAGGCCATTTGCCGCGATACGGCATGTCGTACACAGGTGTGCCTTCAAACTCATAATCAATGCTATGCTCTACCATGCGTCCGCGATCGAGAATAAGGGTCTTTAGGCCTTTCTCTGTGAGTTCTTTCGCCGCCCAGCCGCCAGTCGGGCCTGAGCCAACCACAATGGCATCAAACTCAAAATCATTTTCCACGAATGAGTCCTCCCTAATCAGCCAGCGAACGTCTCTTCGGACAGTGTTCTTCGTCAGGCCACAACGGAGCCTAACAGAAAGACTCAGAAATCCAAAAGCAGATTATGTCTCGGTCACGAATTTCAGGATCGGTCATTGTCAATCTTCTGAATATTGCTGATGAAACAGAGGAGAACGTGCACACAATAATAGGCACGCCATAATGGAGGAGCCGAAAAATGACCGCCAATGTCGATGTGTTCTGGAGCTTTCGCAGCCCGTATTCCTACCTCGTCACGCCAGACCTGCTGCGGCTGCGCGAAGACTTTGACATAGAGGTCCATCTCCGGCCCGTCTTACCCATCGCGATCCGGACCAAGGACACGCTCTTCGCCAAAGACAAGAAACCGGCGCGCTACATCATTATGGACGCCTTTCGCCGCGCAGAGTTCTTCGGCATGAAGATTGGTTTTCCCTCACCTGACCCGGTCGTGCAGAACCTCGAAACGTTCGAAGTGGCAACCGACCAGCCGCACATCTTTCGTTTGACCGGGCTGGGCGTCGAAGCCGGGCGGCGCGGGAAAGGTGTGGAGATGGTCTATCATGTCTCACACCTGATTTGGGGCGACGAACCAGGCTGGGATCAAGGCGACCGCCTCGCCGAGGCCATTGCCAGAGCTGGGCTTGATCTCGCGCAAATGGAAGCCAGCATCGCCGCCAATGATCCCATGCCAGAGATCGAAGCCAATCAAGCGGCGCTGGAAGCGGCCGGGCATTGGGGAGTTCCAACCATGGTCTATGAGGGAGAACCATTCTTCGGCCAGGATCGGATCGACACTTTGCGGTGGCGTCTTAAAAAGGCCGGATTGCGACGCGCGTAACCACTAAAAGAAGAGGGACAAAGCAAATCCGCCTTGCCCCTCATTCTATCGCGATCGATCTGATCTAGGCGCGAAGCACTTCGGGCAAAGCTTTACAGAACCGTTCGACATCGGCGATCTTTCCCATCGAGACGCGCGTCCATTCATTATAGTCCATGTATTGTCCACGAATGGAGATCTTCTTTTCGGCCATGGCTTGCTGGACATCATTGGCTTCTTGACCGGACTTAAAGTAGACGAAATTGGTCTGCGAGGGCAGGCGAGTCAGCCCGAGTGTATCGACCGTGGCGTTCACCATCTCACGCGCTTCCTGGATCTTCGACCGGGACATGGCGAGGAATTTTTCGTCATTATAGCAACCAATCGCGGCGGCGATGGAGAGGCTGGGCGACCAAGACATTGCCGTGGCACGGATTTTCTCGGCGGTTTCAGCCGACGAAATCGAGTAACCCACACGCACGCCAGCCATGCCGTAAATCTTCGAGAAAGTGCGGGTAACAATGACGTCATGCCCGGCATTGATCAGTGGCACGCAGGAATTTGCCGCTGGGTCGTCCGACAGTTCGATATAGGCCTCATCGACCAAGACCGTAGTCTTTGCGGCCATGCGCTTTACAGCCGCTTGCAAGGTCGCGGCGTCCGAAACGAGTCCGGTCGGATTGTTCGGATTACACAATTGCACCAAGCCAGTCTGATCGGTCACGGCGGCTTCGATGGCGGGCAGGTCTATGCTCATGTCGGCGGCGAGCGGCACGCGTTGGATTTCCGCCAAGCCGAGATTGACAGCATATAGCGCGGTTGTGTCCCAGAACAGGCGTGGCGCCACGATCGGCCCCTTCGGACCGTAGATCAGGGCAATCGCGCTGAGGACTTCGCCTGAACCGGTGGTGACCACAACTTGCTCAGGTGCCACACCATTCTTTTCGGCGATCATCTCGACCAGTTTTACCTGGGCATCGCGCGAGGTGTAGAATGCGCCTTTTGTGGCCGCGTACTCAATCATGTCCAAAGCCGACTTGGAGGGGCCATACGGATTTTCATTGCGCGAGAGCAGCGCGACGCCTTCCTTGGGACCGAGCAAGTAAGGATCAATGCCGGCTTTCGGGGGAAACGCCGCTTCAGCGACTGCCGGTTTGACCGCGCCAACGCTGCTCACACAAGCGGCCGCGCCGGCTATGGATGAGCCCATAGCTCCCGTGAGCATCAGGCGTCGGGTAAGATTGATAGTCATGGCTTTGGTTCCTCCATTAGAACTTTAGACGGCGCAATTGGCCTAATTGGAATGAGGTCATCATGAAAACGAGTTCCACAATACGATAGCTGATGTCGCGACGAGGTAGACCCCGAAGACCCGTTTGAGTGACGGCGCATTCAGCGCGTGCGCCGCTTTTGCGCCGAGCGGCGCTGTAATGAACGTCATGGCGGTGATGGCCGCAACGGCGATTAGATTGACATAGCCAAATGAGCCGGCAGGCAAGGCTTCCTCGCCAAGGCCGAGCGCCATGAATCCGATGGTCCCTGGCACGGCGATGATCACGCCGAAACCAGCCGCTGTCGCGACCGCCTGGTGGATTGGGCGCCCACACATGGTCATTGTGAGAACCGCAATCGTCCCCCCACCAATGCCAAGCAAGGCTGAAAAGCCGCCCAAGAATGAGGCAAGACCCGCCCTCAAAAACCCGCGCGGCATTTCATCGGCGAGTTTCACATCGCGCAGGACCGGCGATATGAAGTGCAAGCCCATCAAGAAGACACCGATCGAGAAGATCCATTTCAAAGACCGTCCGTCCATATATTGGGCGAGAAAAAGTCCGCCAGCGACCCCGACGACCAACCAAGGCGCCCAGTCTTTGATGATATTGAAGTCTACGGCGCCCTTTTGATTGTGGGCGTGCACTGATCGCGAGGAGGTCACGATGATGGTGGCGAGCGATGTCCCGATCGCGACGTGGGTCAAAACCTCGCTATCAACGCCAAACACCGTGAAGACGAGCAATAGGGCAGGGACAACAACGAAGCCGCCGCCAATGCCAAACAAACCCGCCACAAAGCCCGCGACCAATCCTGCAGCCATCAAAACGCTGACGAGCTGAAACAGTTGCAGGGAGTCACCCTCTAAACCCGGCATTCAAATTCCGATCCATGTATAATTAAGTCTTGGTCTTCTGGGAGGCCGGAGGGCAGATCAACTCTGCCCTCCGTATTCGAGTCTTTTTATTTTGAACTGCTCAAAATCTAGAACTTGGCGACGGCGCGAAGGTAATAATACCCGCCTTGCCAATCGACTTCGCTCGCCGACAGATAGATTCGACCACAGCAGCTATCGCCGATGCTTGGGTCGGCTTCGTCTGGATATTCGTCGAACAGGTTGCGTGCCCCGACAGACAGGGTGATCGCATCGGTGACGTCATACGAGCCTTCGACATCGATGAAGACCTCTTCGCCGAAGTCCTGGATGCTGCCATTTGCGCCGCCACTATCGGAGTTCTCATAGGGCCCGAAAATATTGGCCCGCGCGAACAGCGTGAACTTACCGATCTCATGGGTGGCTGACAGGTTGGCGCGCCATTGCAGCGGGAAGTTCTCAAAGTCATAGCGGCTTTCAGCATTAAACAGGCTGGTGACGTCGCCATCGAATTCGGTCTCGTTCCAGTTGAAGGCGCCCGAGAAAGCGGTCGAGCCATTGCTGCCCCAATCCTTGGAATAGGTCAGGACGACATCGACGCCTGTCGTGGTTGTGTCGAAGGCGTTCTGGAAGAAGTTCACCCCGCCAATCGTATTGGCGTTTGGAACCCCGGCGGCATCGAGCACGGAGGCATATTCATTGCCTGCAGGCGCTGGGTTGCCATCATTCAAGGCCGGGAAGTCGATATCATTGATAATGGTGATTGTGGACACCGCGTTGACGCGATCCTCAAGATCGATCTGATAGAAGTCGACTGTGTAGGTGAAGTCACCAACGCTACCGAGGAAGCCAAAGGCGAGATTGTCCGATTTTTCCGGGCCAAGCGGTTCAGCGCCGAGCGCAATCGCCGCTGGATTACTGGTCGGGAAAAGGCCTGTGGCCACCGGCACGCCATTCGGCAGGCGGGTCGAGACATTGGTGGTCCCGAGCTGACCCGGGGTCGGTGCTCGGAATCCGGTGCCGACTGAGCCCCGCACCGAGAACATCTCGCTGAAGTCATATTGGGCCGCCAGCTTCCACACCGTCTCTTCGCCAAAATCCGAATAATCTTCAAAGCGAACGGCGCCCTGGACGAACAGATTATCCGTTACGTCCGTGCTGACATCGACATAGACGCCATAAGAGTCCCGGGTCAGAGTGCCGACTGAATCCGGCCCATAACCGGGAAAGCCATTCGACCCAACGCCGACTGTCCGATAGACCGGATCCCCGGCATCGGTACAATCGAGCGTTGAGCCATTGGCGATCACAGCCATGCCGGCGGCGGTTGCTGTACGGCTCACGACATCGTCTTCATCCGTACAGAATCCAAACGGGTCCTGAGAGGAAAATGGACCGTTTGCAAACGATGCCGCGTCGCCGCCGACAATCTCATAAGACTCGTCCAGATAACTTGCCCCGAAGGCGACGACGATCGGCGAGGCCGTGCCGCCTTCGAACTCATAGGCAAAGTCAGCCTGGAGCTGGGTTTCTTCATTGATCAAATCACCTGGACGGAAGCTGGTTGGCGTATCCGGTCCGAGTGACGGGTTGATTGTGTTGGCGAGCGTGTACTGGATTTCATTCGATCCGTAGCGGCCAGACAGATCCCAGGAAAAGCCATTGTCCATGTCGCCTTTGATCCCGGCGAGGAAAGAGAGGTCTTCAATCTCACCAAAGAAACGCGGGGTGAAACCGCCTGGGAATATCGAGAGCGGCGAATAGACCGACCCGTCCTCAAGTCGCAGATTTTCGATCGTGCCATTGCCGGGGAAGCGATAGAAGAAGCTGCCATCACTCTCAGACGTGGTATAGTTGCCGAAGCTGTAAAGTGAGATGTTCTCGGTCAGATCAATGCCGGCATTATAGAAGAGCGCGAGGCGGTCGACATTCGGCGCGCCCCAGGGCTGCACAACGTCACCGTCACCAATATTGGCGTCCGGCAGACCGGCGATATAACTCTCCGTCGTAAAGCCCGCGATGCTCGTATCGAAGCTGGTGCCGCCGCCCGCAAAGCGCGGATCACTGGCATCGGCGCAGGCAAATCCTTCACAATACTGGCGTGCCCGCACGGTTGCTTCCGCGTCATAATACTCGCCCGAAATGCTCAAGAAGCCGCTATCGCCTAAGGGCAGGCCGATATTGCCCGCGAGCAGATATTCGGTACCGTCGCCCTCATAATATTGGCCGGTCTGTGCGGTCAGCGTGATGCCTTCAGCATTATCCTTGAGGATGAAGTTGATGACGCCGGCAATCGCGTCAGAGCCGTATTGCGCGGCGGCGCCATCACGCAGGACTTCGACAGTTCCAATCGCAGTCGAAGGAATGGTCGCGATGTCTGGACCTTGCGTGCCAGAGCCCCCAATCGAGACCAGAGCTGCGCGATGGCGACGTTTTGAATTAACCAGCACCAGCGTTTTATCGGTCGGCAAGCCTCGTAGCGTGGCCGGACGGATAAAGCTGGCTCCATCTGAAATGGGTTGTCGTGACAGGCTGTAAGACGGCACCAGGGTCCGCAGAATATCATTGGTGTCTGTAAATGAGACAGCCTCGATATCGTCAGCCCCGAACACGTCGATCGGCACAGGGGAGTCCGTCACGGATCGCGGCGCGCCGCGCGCCCCTGTCACAATAATCGTTTCCTGGACCGCGGTGTCATCCGCTTCGGTCTCTTGAGCCTGGGAGGTCGGCGCGAATAGCAATCCGGCGGATACAACGGCGCACGACATCAAATGAGCGCGTAGAGATTTTTTCATCATGTCATTCCCTCTTCGGGCGTGAAGCAGCACACGTCCCGACATTCAATTACGGTGGGTTTGGACGCAGGAGCGCAGGCAGCTGGGGTGCGAACGCAACGAGCACGCAACCGTCCAATTCTATGTGTCTATGGAAGGCTCACCCCTGAGCCTCAGAAGAGTGACCCGATCTCGGGTCACGGAGCTGGCGCGCCGTTGCGCCGCTCAATTTGGTGTTCGTCATTGAACTGACCTTGAGGGTTTCCGAATAAAGGCAGGAGGAACACGAAAACTCATAACTCTTATGAATGTTTTTCATCGGCTGCTTGCGTTTCGCGCAGGTTGAAAAAACTGGCGATCAAGGATTGTGCAAGTGCGAACAAGTTGCCCTTAGGGCAAGATATCCGAGTACAGAATGAGTGTTTCAGCGACTTCTTTGATCGGCTTGGATTGGCGCATCGCGAGCTCACGGAGACGGCGATAAGCTTCCTGCTCATTCAGCTGCTTCTTTTCCATAAGCAGGCCCTTGGCGCGTTCGATGATCTTTCGGGCGGCAAGTTCCTCTTGCGATTTAACCAGCTCGCTGCGCAAGGCTTCGTGGAGCTTGAATCGTTCCAGCGAGACCTCGATCAGAGAAGGTATGCGACGAGGGTCGAACCCGGCGACGACAAAGCTCGTAATGCCATAACGGATAGCGATGGGTGCAATATTATAGGGATCGTCATCGACAAAGACGATCACCGGCAAGGGTGCTTCTGCGATCAGCGCGCGCAACTGCTCAAGATAGTTTGCAGTCAATTCTGCGCGTAGAATGAGAGCGATATCATAGTCGCCCGCCGATGAGCCAATCGAGAGCGGGTCAGACGTATCGGGGAGATGTTGCAGGGCATAAGTCTGACCGTGGGCAGCGACCAGTTGAGAATACGCCTCCGCTTCGGACGTCATCACCAATACTTTCAGTTTTGATACGTCAGTGTGCGTGTCCATTTAAACCCGACAATCGATCCGCAGTGATTCCCCTGCCTCGACCCTGACGACAACTTATTCGGAAAAAAAGACCTGGGTTCTGTATTTCAGGTTCGAGCCCTTAAAACTGATCAAGAAGCTTCCAGGGTTGCACGCAAATAGCGCGCACAAGTCTGTGATACGACCTTATTTTGCTTCCAAACGCCTCATTTTGGACCAAGCTTTGCAGGCAGTTCTTAGCAATTACTGAGATATGAGACCTCAATGATCAAACCGGCGGCCTTCTCAGCCTTCGCAATGGCGTGCGCAGTCCTTCCTGCGGCGGCTGAAAACGTGCGCATTACCAGCGAAACCGCGGCGCCGGGAATGCTTGCAAACCTGCGAGCCGAGCTAACCGAGTCGACAGCACCGGACACGGTTTTTGAAGCCCGCCGTCAAGCACGTCGCGCCGCAGAAAAGGCAGAGAATTATCTCAACTCGCTCGGCTATTTCGCGCCAGAGATCTCTTTCGCCGTCGAACCCGGGCCGCCCCCGATTGGACGCGTACGGATCGAGCCGGGGCCGCGTTTTATCTTGTCGGGCGTTACGGTGAACACGGGCGAGCAGGCTTTATCGCTGGAGGCAGATCAGGCGTTGCAACAGGTTCAAACCCTGAAGGTCGGCGACGACGCGATCCCCAAGGCAATTGTGGCTGAGGAAGCTGGCCTGATCGCAGCCTTGAAGGCCGTCGGGTATGCCGAGACCGAAGCGTTGCCGCGAAATCTGATCGGCGATCGCGTCGAGGGCACTTTGGATCTCACATACAACCTTCTGCCCGGGCCGCGGATCCGGCTCGGCGAGGTCATCTATTCTGAAGGCACGCGCACCCGGCGGGTCTATTTGAACCGTTTGATTCCCTATCAGTCAGAAGAGCTCTACTCGCCGCAAACCCTGGCCGCGTTTACGCGTCGATTGAACGCGACTCGACTGTACCGTTTCTCGAGCGTGCAATTGGCGGATGAGCCGTCGCTGATTACGGCTGAGGGAGATGAGGTGCGCGATGTGATCGTGCAACTGGAAGAACGCGATCGATACACGCTGACTTCGGGCGCAAGTTTCTCGACCAGCGAAGGCCCCGGCCTAACCGGCAGCCTGACGCGCCGCAATGCGACCCGTCGAGGTGACACGATCACCGGAGCGATGACACTCGCCACGTTAGAGCGATCCTTCGCAGTGGATTGGCGGATCCCAAACGTCACTGCGTTTGATCGGACCCTGGTCTTATCGTCTGACATTGGCCGCGAAGAAACAGACGCATTTGATCGCGAGGCGATTACTCTGTCCGGGGCGTATGAAGTGCGTGCCTCTCGGCGCTTGTCTTATGCGCTCGGAATCGCCAGCGAGTTCACCCGCGAAGAAGACGCGTTTGAGCAACGCGATCAACAAATCCTCAGCACCTCGCTCGGCGTGCGCCTCGACCATGCTAACGATCCGCTTGATGCGACGCGCGGCTGGCGCGTCGACACACGCGGCGAACCCGGCATCGTGATTGGCGATCGCGAGGCGCAATATTTTTCTCTGAATGGGCAAGTCAGCGCGTATCGTCCGATCACGGAAGAAGAGCGATTTGTTCTCGCTGGACGGGTGCGCTCTGGCTTTGTCTTTGGGGCGGCGCTTGCCGACCTTCCCGTCAGTCGCCGCTTCTTTGCGGGCGGCGGTGGCAGTGCCCGCGGGTTCGAGTACCAGTCCGTCGGTCCGCAAGACGCAGATGGCACGCCGACAGGAGGTCGTGGGTTGTTAGAAGTCTCAGGCGAACTCCGATGGCGGCGCGATGGCCCGCTCGGCTTTGTCGGTTTTCTCGATGGCGCGAGCGTCAGCGCTGATCAGGGCGTGAGGTTTGACGACGTTCGCTATTCTGCCGGCCTTGGGGTGCGTTATGACACACTGATCGGCCCGATCCGGTTCGACCTTGCGACCCCGATTGATCCGCGCGACGGAGACGATCCGGTCCAAGTCTATGTCAGCATCGGACAAGCCTTTTGAGGGTCCTGCGCTTCTTCTTTGCGCGCCCCTGGCGACGCTATGTCTCGCTTGCGGTGCTGACGCTCTTGAGTGTCCTTCTCATCCTGCGCATTTTGCTGATGACCCCACTCGCGCATGATTTTGTCGCCGCGCAGATTGAACGCGCAGACGTCCGCGGTCAGCAAATTCAGGTCGATGGCCTGAAAGGAGATTTATTCGGTCGGATCACCGCTGAACAGATCACCGTGGAAGATGCAAGCGGTGCTTGGCTGTCAATAAACGATGTCGAGCTCGCCTGGGGACCGATGGCGCTATTATCGAGTGAATTGAATCTCAAACGCCTCGCAGCGCGCGAAATCAGTGTCCGGAGACAACCAGAGCTGGCGCCATCGACGACAGAGAGCCAGGCCAGTTTTGTCAAACGCTATCGTTTGCAAGAGCTCGAGATTGCGCGCCTCAACCTCGCCAATGGGATCGCGGGTCCGGCGCAATCTTATGCCATTGCCGGCGAACTCGAAGCGACCAATACGACCGGTCAGCTCTTGCTTGACTTGAAGCCGACAGCGGCCTTCGGAGATCAGCTGAACGCCGATATTACCTGGGGCGGTGAGACACCAATCCAGGGCGAGGTTGAAATCCTGGGGGCGCCATCAGGTCTTTTTGCGGCGCTTCTGGGTTTACCCTCTGGAGCACCGTTCGAAGCCACGCTTTCGGCCTCCGGCGATATGCAGAACTGGGACCTCACCGCATTGGCCGAGGTTGAGGCCGCGCAGGTGCTTGATTTTCGCCTCGCGCGGTCGGGCGAGACCTATCAATCGGCCGGGACCGTGACGCTCACTCCGTTTCGGCGCCTGCAGCCAATCGCTGCGCGGCTCGGCCCAAGGCTGAGCGTATCAGGCGAAACCGATGCCGAGGGCATGCTGTTTGTCACTTTGCAGTCCGAATCTGGCAGCGCGGTCTTGCAAGGGCTCGTCAATGAGACTGACGGGCAAACCGAGATTGAGGATTTCGTCTTTGCGTTGACAGAACTCGATCTGGCCGCCGTTTCGGGCCTGGAACAGCTGCGCATGTCAACGGCGCGCGCTGAAGGGCGATTAGAAATCCGTCAGGGCAATTTGATCTTTGACGGCAGTGTTTCAGTCCCGGAATTTGCGTATGGTCGTTATGCAGTGAACGATCTGCAAAGTCGCGGGCGCCATGCCTGGCAAGGGGGCGAGTTATCGGTTGTTTCAAACATCCTCTCAGCACGTCCGCGCGGGCTCCCGAACGCTTTGGGAGCGCGCCTGGCGTCGCGCATAGAGGGTGACGTTGGCCTGACTTTTACGCCGAGCACACGGCGCTTTCTGCTCAACCGCGCCGATATGACGAGCGGGGCGCAACGGATCACCGGACAAGGCTTTTATACCATGGGCGGACCGATCAATCTGGCCGGACAAGTCCGCCTGCAAAACCTGGCGCCGTTGCAATCAATCGGGGGGGCGTGGCGCGCTGAAGGTGACCGTCTCTCTGACCTCAATTTGCGCTTCGCCGGACCAGCCGTGCCAGCAGGCGCGGCCAGCATGCTTCGGCGAGGGTTCGGAGAGACGATCAATCTCAATGTCACAGTCGATCGTCGCGCAGATGATTATTTTGTTCGCTCCTTCACGGCGCAATCGCAACGCGTCCAGGCACAAGCCTCGGGCGAGCTCTCGAATGGACGCTTACAGATAATGGGCACGGCGACAGCAGCTCAGTTGGACCTACCATCTGTGTTAGCAAGTGAGGTGGCTGCAGAGTTTAAGGTTTCCGGATTGGTGAGCGCCCCAGCCCTGACGATTTCATCAACAGCCGACGAGATCCTGGCCGCAGGTGAGATGGTCACTAGCCCGGTTCTTCGCGCCAACAGCACCTTGTCCGCTTCGCCGCAATTCGATCTCAATCTAAACGCGGCTTATCGCGATGCGCCGATCGGGATCACCCTTGCCGGTAATTATGGCGCCGGAACGATTGCCTTGGACGCAATGGAATTGGCTTGGGCCGACTTGCTGGCCACAGGAAGCGGCCGGGTTGATCTTGACGCGATCGAACAGTCCACGCTGGATCTGATGGTATCCGGCCGTGCGCCTTTGGTGCGCAACATTGAAGGACACATCGTTTTTGCGAACCGAACCCTGGATGCGGATGTCGAAATTGTCGAAGCTGCGTTCGGCGGTGTCGACCTGCGCACAGCGCAATTGGACGCGTCCGGCGCCTGGCCGCAATTCTCGGGCGATTTGACTTATGCGGGTGAAGTCCCGCTATTTGGCTCGGAGGAGCCGATCTCCGGCACGCACGCGCTGGCGCTTGATGCGGACGCACGTACGTTATCTGTAACGGGCGAGTCGACTTTGATCGATCAACGGATCCAGATGCCAGCGCCGATACTGGTCGAATTTTCCGATGCGTTGACGCTGCGCGGGACAGTAGTTGCTTTTGACGGGACGATAGATCTCGACCTGGACAATTCGGGTCAGACCCGCTCGCGCCTGATCGCAAGCAATATCGCCATGCGCCGACTGGGCGTGCTGGTTCAGCGTCCTGGATTGCGCGGTGAACTTTCAGGCACAGCTGAGCTTGGTTTTGATGAAGAAATGCTGCAGGGCGAAGCGGCGTTCCGAATTGAAAACCTTTCACGTGGAGACTCGCCGCGCGCCAATCTCGATTTGAACGCAACCGTTGAAGGTAATCGCCTCTCGGCCAATCTGATCGCTGAAGATCAGGAAGACTCACTCTCCTTGGAGGTGACGGCGCAGACCGACTTGCAGCACGCTTCTTCGCTCATTTCTATACGTCCTGTACCAGGCGCAGCCGTGCCCATAGAGATCCGCGGCGGCGGTCCCGTAGCTCCGCTTTGGGCCTTGGCGGCACCTTCTGATTTGCGTCTTGAGGGCGATTTCGAAGTGGATGTTTCCAATGGCGCCGGTGATGAGTTCCGGTTTGTCGGGCCTGTGGCCTTTCGAGCGGGCGTGTTCGAAGACGGATTCACCGGGCTGCATCTCGAAAACATCCTGGCGCTTGCCGATTTGAGCGCTGACGGGATCACGCTGAGCGAAGCCTCGGCGCGGGGTGGTAATAGCGGTCGGATTGAAGCATCTGGCGCCTATCGATTTGACGGCAATGGTGAAGTTACCTTGGAGCTGCGGCGCTTAAATGCGCTCAATCGCTCAGACGTCTCGGCCGAGATTTCAGGCCGGGCAACCATGGACCGGCGCGCCCGAAGGACCCGCATTCGTGGTGATCTCGAGGTCGACGAGGCGCGGATCAATCTCTCCAAATTGCCGGGCGCGGGATACACCACACTGGAGGTTGTTTTCCCAGAACCCGGGACCGCGATCGAACAAGCGACCCCTGTTCGCGAAGCGATCTCGCTCAACCTCGATGTGAGCGCTGATCGCCGGATTTTCGTCACCGGACCCGGCATCGACTCAGAATGGGGGCTGAATGCTCGGGTGACGGGCCCAGCTGGGGCACCGCAGCTGAATGGACGCGCGACATTGGTGCGTGGTGAAGCCGATCTGTTGAGCCGTAGCTTCCGCCTGACGGAAGGTGTGATCCGTTTCGTTGGCGATCCCGAAGACAGTGATGTTTCGCTGCGGGCAGATCGCACCAGCGACGGCATCACGACGTCGATCGTTGTCGCCGGTACGGTGACGGATCCTGACATCTCGCTGACGTCTGACCCGTCTTTGCCGGATGATGAGATCCTGGCGCGCGCGCTGTTTGGCCGATCCCCGAGCAATCTCAGTCCTTTGCAAGCGGCCCAGCTGGCCGCTGCCGCGGCACAGCTCGCTGGCGGCGATGCGCTCAGCCTGACCGGACAATTGGAAGCGGCAACCGGGCTCGACCGGCTTGATTTCGGATTTGATGAAGATGGTGAAGCGACTCTGTCGACCGGGAAATATCTTGCCGATGATCTCTATCTGGAAATCGAGTCGGGTGCGTCAGGCGCGCCAGGCGTCGCGCTGGAATGGACGCCGCTCGCCAATGTCGAGTTCGACGCTGAAATTGATCCTGAGCTCGGTCCGAAAGTCGCGATCCAATGGCGCCGCGACTTTGATCGCCTGCCAGGCGAGGCCGAGCCAGAGCCTGCGACAGACGAAGCGCCCGCTCGTCCTTCGGGCACAGAGTAGAAAAAGAACAACATTCAAGCGTATGCCCTTGTCAGGGCACAGCTTGTATGTGTGTTTAAGGGCCAATGGGTGAACAGAAATTTTTTGATGAAATGCATGGCTTTGGCGACGGTATTCGCGGGCCGTACCAAGCTTATCACAGCCTCTTGTCTGACATGGACACGGCGCGCTTGAAGCGCAAAGCCGATCAAGCGGAGGATTTTTTCCGACGCACCGGCATCACGTTTAATGTCTATGGTGATGAAGAGGCCGAAGAAAGGTTGATCCCGTTTGATCTTCTTCCGCGCATCATCAGCGCGCAAGAGTGGCGGACTCTAACGCGCGGGATTGAGCAGAGGATCAAAGCGCTCAACGCGTTCTTGCATGATATCTATCATCGCCAGGAAATCTTGCGGGCAGGCCGCATCCCGCAGCATTTGATCACGCAGAACGAAGCCTTTCTGCCGCAAATGATTGGCGTCAACCCGCCCGGCGGGATCTACACGCATATTGTTGGCACTGACCTGGTGCGAACCGGGCCGGACGAGTTCTATGTGCTTGAAGACAATGCC
This sequence comes from Hyphomonadaceae bacterium, assembly GCA_024743315.1. Classification (GTDB taxonomy): domain Bacteria; phylum Pseudomonadota; class Alphaproteobacteria; order Caulobacterales; family Hyphomonadaceae; genus Henriciella. The sequence goes on along the minus strand of JANSWU010000006.1, from coordinate 137,624 downwards.
CGCACGCCGTCGGGCGTCTCTTACATGCTCGAAAACCGCGAAACCATGCTGAAGATGTTCCCGGAACTGTTCTCGCATGTCGGCGTGGAATCGATCAGCGATTATCCGGCCATGCTGCGCCGGGCGCTGGCCGCGTCGCCGCCACCGGCCTGTTCAGGTAAGCCGACCATCGCGGTTCTGACGCCGGGCATTCATAACTCAGCCTATTATGAGCATGCCTTCCTGGCCGATCAAATGGGGGTAGAACTGGTCGAGGGTCAGGACCTGAAAGTCGTTGATGGCCGGATCAGCATGCGCACCACGTGTGGTTATGAGCCGATCGATATTCTTTACCGCCGCGTCGATGACGATTTCCTCGATCCGCTCAACTTCAATCCGGACTCCTTGCTCGGCGTCCCGGGCATTTTCGATATCTATCGCGCCGGCGGCATCACGCTCGCCAATGCGCCGGGCACCGGGATCTCGGATGACAAGGCGCTTTATTCCTACATGCCAGATATCATCGAGTTCTATACGGGTCAGGAACCGCTTCTGAAAAATGTTGAGACTTGGCGCTGCTCTGAACCGGACTCGCTGAAATATGTCCTCGAGAATCTCGCTGATCTGGTCGTCAAAGAGGTCCATGGCTCGGGCGGCTATGGCATGCTGGTCGGACCGGCCGCGAGCCAGCATGAAATTGAAACGTTCCGGAAGAAACTGGCCAATAATCCTGGCAATTATATCGCCCAACCGACCCTGTCTTTGTCGACCGTGCCGATTTTTACCGAGTCCGGCCTGGCGCCGCGCCATGTTGATCTCAGGCCATTTGTCTTGGTCTCCCCGAATGCGATTGAAGTAGTGCCTGGCGGGCTGACGCGCGTTGCGATGAAAGCGGGATCGCTTGTGGTCAATTCAAGCCAGGGCGGCGGCACTAAGGATACATGGGTGCTCAGCGATGGCTAAAATGCTTGGCCGCACCGCGTCCGGACTATTCTGGATGATGCGTTATCTCGAACGGTTCGAGAATACGGCGCGCCTGATCGATGCCGGGTTCCGGATGTCGCTAACCCGGTCGCGCACCGCACGCAGTGAGTGGGAGAGCGTGCTGACCACGGCCGGTACGCGGGATCTCTATTTGCAGAAGCATGACAAGTTCAGCACCAGCCGCGTGGTCGAGTTCACGGTCGCCGACCCGGATAATCCCAGCAGTCTCCTCAACTCCATGGCCGCGGCGCGCGAGAATGCCCGCATGACCCGGACCGCTTTGACCCGGGATGTCTGGGAGGCAATCAACGAGACCTATCTGCAATGCAAACATGATTTCTCAGTCGAGAATTATCGCAGCGATTTGCCGGACTTCCTGACCCAGATCCGGCAGCAAGCGGCCTTGGTCCGGGGTACGATCAACGGTACCATGTTGCGCAATGAGATTTTTCGTTTCGTCAAGCTCGGGTCTCTGATTGAGCGGGCCGACAATACCGCCCGAATCCTCGACACCAAATATTATGTACTGTTGCCGTCCAGCGCCTCGGTGGGGTCATCGCTTGACCGGGTGCAATGGGAGATGATCTTGCGCTCGGCTTCAGCGGAGCGCTCGTTCCATTGGCTCTATGGCGGCGAGATGGATCCGGCGGCGATCATCGAATTCTTGATTCATGATGTCCGCCTGCCGCGGTCGATTGCCTATTGCTATGATGGTATTGTCTCGATCCTCGAAGACCTCGAGACCGAATATGATCGCCGGACCGCTGCGCATGATCTCGCGGCCAAGCATGAGGCGCACCTGACCCATTCGACCAGCGAGACCATTTTGGGCTCGGGCCTGCATGAATTCCTGGTCGACTTCATTGCCCGCAACGCGGCGCTCTCGACTCAGATTGAAACCGATTTCAGATTTGCCAAATAATGCGCCTTTCGATCAAACACGTCACCAGTTTTCAATATGAAGTCGGCCCGTCCTATGGCTTGCTGCAAGTTCGCAAGACGCCACAATCGAGCGCGGCGCAGAATGTCGTGGATTGGGACCTGTCTTTTGTTGGCGCGGAACCACAGGCGAACTTTATCGATCAGCATGGCAACCGGGTCGACTTGATCGAAGTGCTGCCGGATGTCGAGACGATCGAGCTGCACGTCAACGGAACGGTGGAGACGTTGATGGATGATGGCGTGCTCGGGGCCGACACCGCACCAATGCCGCTCTGGTTCTATTTGCGGCAGACCAAGCTTACCGATGCCGGGCATGCCATTGATGACCTGATCAAAGACATGCCCACTGATGGCGCAGCAAATATTGCCAGTTTCCATGAGCTCAGTGAACGGGTGCGTGCGCGGGTCACCTACACGCCGGGCGAGACCGGCGTGGCGACGACAGCGGCCGATGCATTGGCCGCAGGGAAGGGGGTCTGTCAGGACCATACCCACATCTTCCTCAGCGCTGCACGAAAGCTCGGCGTGCCGGGCCGTTATGTCAGCGGCTATCTGATGATGACGGACCGAACCGATCAAGATGCCAGCCATGCCTGGGCCGAGGTGCATCTTGATGGCCTTGGCTGGGTTGGTTTCGATGTTTCCAATGGTATCAGCCCGGATCAAAAATATGTCCGTATTGCCCAAGGTTTGGACTATGCCGATATCGCCCCGACCAAAGGTGTGATGCGCGGGGGGTTACGGGAAAATCTATTTGTCTCGATCCAGGTTCAGCAATAGATCTGGTCCGCTTGAGGACTGGGATTCGCGCGGATGACTTATTGCGTGGCTTTAAAAATGGATGAGCGGCTGATTTTTATGTCAGACACGCGCACCAATGCGGGCGTTGATAACATTTCCAAGTTCCGGAAGATGTTTACCTGGTCTGTGCCTGGCGAACGCGTGATCACACTGATGACCGCCGGAAATCTTGCGACCACGCAGTCTGTGGTCAGTCTGCTCGATGAGCGCTCTAAAGCGCCGGAAGAACGCAACCCCTCCCTGATGCAGGTCCCGACCTTGTTCCAAGCCGCGCGGCTGATCGGGGAGACGCTTGCCGAAGTGGTGTCATCGCACGCCGAGGAAGGTCAAAAAGCCGAAGCCGCGTTTGGCGCGACCCTGATCATGGGCGGCCAGATTGCTGGCATGGAACCGCGCCTGTTCATGATCTACGCTGAGGGCAATTTCGTCGAAGCCGGAGAAGAAACGCCATTCTTCCAAATTGGTGAAACCAAATATGGCCGGCCAATCATCTTGCGCGCCTTTGATCCCGCGATGAGCGTGGAACAGGCCTTGCGGCTCTTATGCGTCTCATTTGACTCAACCTTGCGCGCTAATCTCTCGGTCGGCATGCCGCTCGATGTGCACATCTATGAAGGCGATTCCTTTGTCGAAGGACCGAAGTTTCGGATCGAAGAGAATAATCCCTTCTTTCAGACCATATCCGAGGAATGGGGCCAGGCCTTGAAGAGCGCATTGGATGGACTGCCTGAATTCAATGTGCCGGAGAATGGCAGTGCTGGCAGCGCTTAAAGACGCGCTGCAGAATATTCTATTCTAAGTAGTATTTTGTTCACCCTGCTCGCCGATAGTCCCGGCGGTGGACCGTTCGTTTTGGAGCTTGGGTGGCATGCATAAGGTCAAGTCCTATCAGAAGTTTGGCATCAGCTTTTTGGCGTCTTTTGTGATCTGGCAATACTCGCTCGCCATTGGCGAAGTGTTTGAAACTAATAAGGAATATCTCTGTCTGACGGAGTCCGCCTTATATGCCGCGCCGAAAGTCGCGCAGCATGGCGAATGGACCGATCCGCCAAGCCGGTTCCAGATTCATATCAAGCCGTGTGAGACATTCTGCCTGCCGCAACGCAGCAAAGACCGCCCGCTTAGCTTGCTTCTCAAAGAGTCCAAAAGTGAATGGCCGACCAAGTTTGAAGGCTATTTCGGGCAAAATGAGTTCCATGCTGCAATGGGCGGATCAGTCATTCTCAGCCAGCAGGATTTGACGGTGACGCGCACCATGATCGGGTCGATTGATGGCGCTGAAAACCGGGTCTCCTTGATCCTCGACGCACAGTGTCATCCGATTGATTGATGTCATCGCCTGATGCTAAACAGCGCGAGTCGGCCAAAGGTCGAAGCGCGCTGAGGCGTCGGTGTCCGTAGATGAGATAAGAGGGACAAATGGCTCGAGTATTGATGGCAAGTCTTGCCAGTGTCTGGCTGGCCGCTTGCGCCACGACCCCAGAACAGATTGCGGAAGCTGAAATCCTCGCCACCTGGGATCAGTTCGAGGCCTATTATAATGACGGCGATGTCGAAGGCGTCAAAAGCCTGCTCTATATTGAAGGGCTCGATGAAGCGGCACAGGATCAGGTCGAAGCTGAAACCAATGCCATGGCCAATTCATCTGCCTGGATGATGTCGCCGAATGTCGGGATGCAGCTTGATGCCGATGTAAAAGTGAGACGCGTCGAAGGCGATGAAGCCGTGCTCGATGGCACGCTTACCCAAATCGGCGGTCAGTCCGTATTCTTCAGCATGAAACTGGCCCGCATTGACGGGACTTGGCTCTTGGCGCCAGCAGGTGGGCCGTCAGGGAATGCCAGCGAAACCGAGACGGAAGCGGCTCCAGCAAGCGCGGCGCGGCTCTGAAGAAACCGCTGAAATCGCCCCCGCAGGTGCGGGAGCGATGAGCAGATCTAGAGAAATGTCCCAAACCGGGCGGTGCAGATATCTGCTCCGTGCCTTAGGATTGTGGGTTGCTGAAGCGTCCCCATCCGGCGTGGTCCATTTCTTTGCCCATTTTAGCCTGATAGACATGACCCCAGCCATGCTCTTCAGCCGTTTTGCAATAGAAGGTGGAAAAACCCGGGCAGGTCGGTAGCACCATGAGGATGGAGCCATCCTCAAACGTCTTCACACATTCGGCAACGAACATGTCGAGGAAATTGCCATACAAGTTGCACGACGGTCCGACTTCGTGACCGGGCACATGTTTGACAACAACATTCTCGCGAAGCCAATCCTTGTCTTCGATGTATTGTTGTGGGGGATAGAGGTGTCCGCCCATCGCGCCTGACAACATCATGTCAGCTTCGCGGGCGATCGGAATGGCCGTGACACACGCGGCGAGCGATAGAACGCTGCCCAGGACCAGGCCTCTTTTGATGGTCTTCTTCATCTGCAACTCCAGCTTCTCTAGGTTGAGTTTCGTGTATATCACGCAGAAGTTGTGCATTCGCGCACCGAGGCTCTCAAGTTTGGTTAATGGCATTAACCAAACAGAAGGGGGTGTTGGGACGGCGCTCAGACAAGACCGTGCAGCGAAGGCATGTGGGAGGAGAGACACTCGCAGTCGCTCTCATCCGTGAAGTCGATGATCCGCCAAAGGCGATCGTCAAACCCATGATTACGCACATACCCAACACCCAAGGAAGGTTGATCCTTCCGTGAGTGTCGAACTGCCAGACTTTCTATTTTAAGTCGTTATCCGAGCATGCCGTTCCGGTTTCGAAACAATAAAGGAGTCGACGGTGGCGCACGCTTCCTCCGTACACTGCCGGCTTTCATGAGCCGTTCAGATGGCCTGCGCCAAGCTATCCCCATGAGTGACAGACCCTTCCCGATCGGCGCTGTGCCACAAACTCGTCCCATGCCGGACAAATCTTATTCACCAATTCGAAGTAGAATCACATTATGGATACAACCAGGGAGTGAAAAGCTGGTGTCACGGGCGCGCAATATCTTCGCCAAAATAGGCTTGTCTCGGGCCGTGTCCGACCTGCGATCTACACCATCGTCTTCGCTCACCAACCTGATGCAAGCAGCAGAACCCAACTTCGCCGCTTACCAACGCCCAAAGCCGGGAGTGACCCCGCCCTGGTGCAAGTTTGCCTTCTTTCATGAGCGGCGCCGGTTTTCCGACAAGAAAACAGATTGGGGCTTCATAACCCCGGTCTGGATTTTGATGGGCCTGGTCTGCATAATCGCGCAAGTCTCAGCGATTCAGTGGGCATATGCTGCGCTGGTTTAAGCCAGGCAGACATTCCGAAACGCTTCGCCGATCCCACTCAAAGCAATCGTGCGTTTTTCGAGCGTCGTGCTGCGACGCAGTTTCGGGTCCTTGAGCAGTTCAACGGCAAAGCCCTGACGCATCAGATTCGAATAGGGCCGGGCATCCTTGATCTTGACCCCTGACGGCTCGTGAATCAGCTGCAGGCGCATCAGATTGTCGATATATTGTGGGATCCGCGCCTTGACGCGGCACAGCTTGGCAAGCGCGGCCGGAGCAATATTGCGTAAGACACATTCGGTTCGGTCGCCGGGCAGGTTGATCCAGAGATTGGCCAGCGGCAGCAGGCGACCATTACTCGGCATGGCCGCAAGGATCCGTACCTCGTCTTCGGTCAATTGGCGCAGGATGCTCAAGAAAGAGGGGTGCGCTTGGTCAGCATTGTCGGCATCCATGGTGCTTGCAATCAGGCCGGCAATTTCGTGTCTCAACGGTGAGTAGCGCATCGCTTCAATCGCTGGGATGGTGATTTCGAGGCTCGGCGAACAGACGCGATGTTTAGGGACCTGGCGGCGCTCCAGAATCTCTTCGACGGTGCCGACAATATAGGCCTGCACTTGCGCCATGTCCCAGATCCGGGCGGAAAGATCGCTAAATGTGCTTGGAAGGACCGCGCCCTTGCTGGTCGGCACCATGGGCCGCGGCGCGGCGGCTGCTCGGCGTTGATTTGTACGCGGCGGCATGCGCTGTGGCCGTTCAGACTGTTGACGTTTTCTCATTCGACTTGCCCTTTATGTCCCACTTAAGAGCAAGCGCTGCGACCTCTTCTGAATTTACAGCGCCAAAACTATACACAGCCTACCAACAGTGCTTACCAAGACCTTACGTGATATTATATTTATTGTCACGAGATCAGTTAGGTGGACCTTACTTCGTATGCGTTGCTCCGAGTGTTTTGCAGAAATGAAAGAAGGCCCGGACGGTCTGGTTTGCGAGCTCTGTGGAACTAGTTTGGCGCCATTGGTTGAAGACGGCTTGTTGCCGCCGCCTGAGAACGCGCCCAAATCCTCAAATGGCTGGTTGATCTGGCTGGCGGCAAGTCTCGGTGTGGTCCTGGTTATTGGGGCTGGTCTTTTGGCGACCCAAACCGACATTCTAAAATCCCTGATCGGTGACCGATCGAATGCCAGCGCCGCCACTTCGGATTCATCTTCATGGCTGCAAGCAGGTGCCAGCCCCGCGATTGTGGGAAGTGTCGTTCTGTCGGAGGAGAGCGAAAACCTGCAACTCTTTGCCGATCAAAAATGTCAGCCCGTGCCGCCTGGCGGATCAGATGCCGTCCTCGCCCTGGAATGGATTGGCGTCGATGGCGAGCGCATCGCTGGGGTGACGCCGCAATTTCCGCGAAACTGGCGACTTGAAACCGTGTGCCGCGAGCGGACCGGGCGGATGTTTGCGAGCGCCAGTTTGAGCGATGGCGTCGCGATCACAGAAATTCTCTCAAACGGGGCGCTTGCCTGGACCCGCATCTTGCCGGCGGTGAGCACAGATGCCGCGTCAGTGGATCTGTTCTTCGGCGAAGCGCAGATCCAGGCGCTCACGCCCTCGGAGCGGCGAGGGCAATTCTCGCTGGCCGCGTTTGACTTTGATGGCGCGATGCTGTGGCAGCGTGAGATCGAAAATGTTGATCCGCTTTCGCGGCCGCGGATTGCGACCAATAATGTTGGTGACACAGTGATCGCCTGGAATGTCGATGCCGCAGAGCCAGGCGTCAGCGTTCGAGTTCGTGCCGTATCGCCGCAGAACACGATCAATTATGAGCGGACATTGGCGGATCGATCTGTCCCGGTGTCTTATCTAGTCAGCGATGACCTTGCCCGATCCGTCTTGATCGAAGGGCGCGCCGGGTTTTCGGTTCAATTTCTGGATGCTACCGGTGCACCCGTTTGGCGCCGTTGGATCGATGCCGATGCCGCCCCGATCGGGGTGATCCAGGACGGCGCCGATTACGTGCTCGCGGCGCTGAAAGGGACAGACATCTTGCTTTGGCGCGTCCGCGCCGATGGCACCCGCACCGAGCCTTTGAGTTTAAACTTGGCCAAGCCAGTGGCGAGTGCGACGTTGCACCCGGTGAGTGATGTGCGCGCAGTGCTCGCATTGGAGACCGAGACAGTGCAGCGCGGACAGCTTGCGATCAGTTTGCCGCGCCTCCGAGAGGCGTTGCCGGCGCCTGACACCTCGACCGAGAGCTTGCCGGACCTTGATCTGTCGCCGGTTGAGGAGACCGCTGAGATTGGCCCTCTCGCGGAGAACGCTGCTGAAGCCACCGCGACGCCTGTCGAACCGGACCGCTTGCCCGACCCGACGCCTGTCCGTGTTCCGGCGACTGAACCAGACACGACGCCCGCTCAACCCGCAGTCGACGAGCGCCAGGAGGTCGTGACCGAACCGCAGCCAACGCCGCCACAAGTTGCCGCGCCAACCCCTGAGATTGCCGAGGCCAGCTGTACGTTCCGATGTGCAGCGGCTGAAAATCCGGCCGCGACCTATCCGATCTTGCAGAGCGTGCCATTGGATGAGGGCGAAGATCTGAGTTCACTCGTCGCGCGTCTTGGCGACACGCATAAGCAATTGTGCGAATTGAGTGGGGGTCAACCAGTGGTGGAATCCGCACCCGATTGCATTGCTCAATAAGTGAGCAGGCTGGACAGAGTTGCGGCATAACCCTAGCCAGTGTGAAGAGTCTGTGACCAGAAATTATTTTGGTTGACCTGAGAAAACAGGGCGGTAGGCGTTTTTATTGATACCTCACGGGAAGGCAAAGCGTCTTCACCCTGAGTGCGGCAGCAATGGTCAAACCTGAATATTTGGATCTTGCTGTAACTATAGTTTTGAGTGCTAAAATCTCTTGAGCGTAACCCCTCCACCTTTAGGCTCAATGTGCGCGGTAGCTATGCAATTTTATCGGCTTTACTATAGACCAACACATTGCGGGACTGAGCAAGGATTGAAACTATGCATCTAGCCAATCGCGTTCTTGTCACGGGCGGCGCTGGCTTTATTGGCAGCCATATCTGCGACCGCCTCATCGACAAAGGCTACGAGGTTCTTTGCGTCGACAATTTCTTTACCGGCGCGCGCGCCAATGTCGCGCATTTGCTCGACGCCAAGACGTTCGAACTGATGCGTCACGATGTGACCTTTCCGCTCTTTGTCGAGGTTGATCAGATCTACAATATGGCCTGTCCGGCGAGCCCGATCCATTATCAGTTCGACCCGGTCCAGACGACCAAGACGTCGGTCCATGGGGCGATCAATATGCTCGGCCTCGCCAAGCGCGTGAAAGCCCGTATCCTTCAAGCCTCGACGTCAGAAGTCTATGGCGATCCGTCTGTGCATCCGCAGGAAGAAAGCTATTGGGGCAATGTAAACCCAATCGGTCCGCGCTCTTGTTATGATGAGGGCAAACGCTGCGCCGAGACGCTGTTCTTTGATTATCATCGCCAGCACAATCTCGACATCAAAGTCGCGCGCATTTTCAACACGTATGGCCCGCGCATGCATCCGAATGATGGCCGGGTGGTGTCCAATTTCATCATGCAGGCTCTGCGCGGCGAAGACATCACGCTTTATGGCGATGGCGAGCAGACGCGCAGCTTCTGTTATGTTGATGATCTGGTGGAAGGCCTCATCCGTTTGATGGAGAGCCCGGACGGGATCACCGGCCCGATCAATCTCGGCAATCCAGGCGAGTTCACGATCAAGGAGCTTGCCGAGCATGTGATTGATCTGACTGGCTCAAAATCGACCATGATCCACAAGCCCTTGCCGCAGGATGATCCAAAACAGCGCCAGCCCGATATTGGCCGCGCCAAAGAGCATTTGGACTGGCAACCAGAGATCGCCTTGCGGGATGGATTGACCAAGACCATTGCTTACTTTGATGGCTTGCTCAAAGAGATGAGTTAGACCTTGGCTTGCCTTTTCAAGATACAGGACGAAAGCTCGAAATGAAACGTGCTTTGATCACCGGAACAACCGGCCAGGACGGCTCCTATCTCGCAGAATTACTGCTCGAGAAAGGATATGAAGTTCACGGCCTGAAGCGCCGCGCCTCGAGTTTTAACACCCAGCGCATCGATCACATTTATGAAGATCCGCACACTGACAATCGGCGCTTTGTGCTGCATTATGGGGACCTCACCGATACTTCGAATCTGACACGCCTGATCCAGGAAGTTCAACCCGACGAGGTCTACAATCTTGGCGCGCAGAGCCATGTCGCGGTCTCCTTCGAGGCGCCAGAATATACTGCTGATGTCGATGCAATTGGGACCCTGCGCCTGCTCGAGGCCATTCGTTTCTTAGGGCTCGAGAAAAAGACCCGCTTCTACCAGGCCTCGACCTCAGAGCTTTATGGCTTGGTTCAGGAAACGCCGCAGCGCGAGACCACGCCTTTCTATCCGCGCAGCCCTTATGGTGTCGCCAAGCTTTATGCCTATTGGATCACCGTCAATTACCGCGAGAGCTATGGCATGTATGCCTGCAATGGCATCCTGTTTAATCATGAGAGCCCGCGTCGCGGCGAGACCTTTGTCACCCGCAAGATTACCCGCGGCCTCGCTAATATTGCGCAGGGTCTGGAGGAGTGCCTCTACCTTGGAAACATGGACGCGCTTCGCGATTGGGGTCACGCCAAGGATTATGTTCGCATGCAATGGATGATGCTGCAGCAAGACGAAGCCGAGGATTTCGTCATTGCCACGGGTAGGCAAATCTCGGTGCGCGACTTCGTGACGATGAGCGCGCGAGAGCTTGGCATCACATTGAAATTCGAAGGCAAGGGCGAAGGCGAATACGCCGTGGTCGAAGCGATTACGTCCGACAAGGCGCCAGCCGTCTCCGTTGGCGATCGGATTGTTGCGGTCGATCCCCGCTATTTCCGCCCAGCAGAGGTCGAAACGCTGCTCGGTGACCCGAGCAAGGCCAAGGAAAAGCTCGGCTGGGAACCGGAAATCACGGTCGAGGAGATGTGTGCCGAAATGATTGCGGCCGATTTGCATGAAGCCGAGCGACATGCCCTCTTAAAGGCCCACGGCTACCAATTGCCAGTCGCGGTGGAGAATTAGGCCTGATGGCTGAGGCAAAACGGATTTATGTCGCCGGCCATCGCGGCATGGTCGGCTCTGCGCTGGTGCGAAACCTCGAGGCCAGTGGATCGGCTGAGATCATCACCCGCACGCGCGAGGAACTCAATCTGGTTGACCAGGCCGCGGTCACGGCGTTTTTCAAGTCAGCCCGGATCGACCAGGTCTATCTCGCCGCCGCCCGCGTCGGCGGCATCCACGCCAATAATGCTTATCCAGCCGATTTCATCTACGAGAACCTGATGATCGAGGCGAACATCATTCATGCGGCGCATCGCAATGATGTTCAGAATCTGCTCTTTCTCGGCTCCTCCTGCATCTATCCAAAACTTGCTGACCAACCCATGCGCGAGGAGGCGCTGCTCACTGGGACGCTCGAGCCGACCAATGAACCTTATGCGATCGCCAAGATTGCCGGGATCAAATTGTGCGAGAGCTACCATCGCCAATTTGGCCGCGATTATCGAAGCGTGATGCCGACCAATCTCTATGGCCCGGGTGATAATTTCCACCCAGAGAACAGCCATGTCGTCCCGGCTTTGATGCGCCGGTTCCACGAAGCGGCGGAGCGCGGCGACGAGACGGTAACGGTTTGGGGCAGCGGCGCGCCGATGCGCGAGTTCCTGCATGTTGATGATATGGCCGCCGCGAGCGTGCATGTCATGAACCTCGATCAGGCGACCTATGAGGCGAATACGGATCCGATGCTGAGCCATATCAATGTTGGCACGGGCGTCGACTGCACCATTCGCGAGCTCGCCGAGACCATGGCCGAGGTCACAGGTTTTGAAGGCCGCCTCGAATGGGATGCCAGCAAGCCGGACGGCACGCCGCGCAAGCTGATGGATGTCAGCAAGCTTGAGCGCCTGGGCTGGAAAGCCGGCACCTCTCTCAAAGACGGCCTCGAGCACACCTATCAATGGTTCCTCCAGCACCAGGATGATGTCCGGGAACGCTAGGTCGAGCTGAACTCGCGGCGGGACGACCCGCTACTCCTCACGCGCATGTCAAACAACCGCGTTGCCATCCTCTACCACTTCATGGCCCCCGACGATGTCGTCTCGGCGGTGATCCTTCACGGCTTGGCCGAAGACCTGGTCGCACAAGGCTGGGAAGTCGAGGCACTGCCAAGCAATCGCGCCTGTCACCGGCGCGGCGCGGCGTATCCAAAACGCGAGGTCATTGATGGGGTGCGCTATAAGAGGATCTGGCGGCCAGATTTCCCGCAAAAGAGTTTCTTTGGCCGTCTCGCCAACTCAATCTGGATGATCCTTTCCTGGAGCCTGATCGGTCTTCGCGCAAAAGACAAACGCCCCGGCACGGTGATCATTGGCACTGACCCGATGTTTGGTGCCTTCTCCGCCGTGCTTTTGAAATGGGTCGCAAAGGACATCCGCATCCTGCATTGGTGTTTTGATGTGCATCCAGAGGCGGCCATTGTTCAGGGCAAAGTGGCCAGAGGCGGCGTGCTTGCAACGCTAACCGAACGCCTGATGCGCAACGCCTATAAATCCTGCGATCTGATGGTCGATATTGGTCCCTGCATGCGCCGGCTCTTGCAGACCTATGGGCATGACAAGCCAGAGCTTGAATTGACGCCATGGGCCTTGTCTGAGCCAGACGCGCCTCTGAGTGTCGATGCGCGCGTCAGACAGGAGCTTTTCGGCGACGCAAAGCTCGGCCTTTTATATTCAGGAAGCTTCGGCGAGGCGCACAGTCACGAGGATTTGCTCGCGCTCGCCCGATCCTTACGCGGCGACGAAGACATCCACTTCTGCTTTGCCGTGCGGGGTAATGCCGTCGATGATTTGCAGGCCGCCGTGACGCCAGACGATACCAATATTTCCTTTGCCGGTTTTGCCCGGCTTGAGGATTTAGAGAAACGCCTCGGCGCAGCCGACATCCATCTGGCCTGCCTCAACGCCAATTGGAGCGGCATTGCCGTGCCCTCGAAATTCTTTGGCTCGCTCTCAGTCGGCCGGCCTGTCTTGTTTGCCGGGCCCAAAGACAGCGCCATTGGCAATTGGATTACGAGCTCAAAAACAGGGTGGGTTCTGGGGGCGGGCAATGTCGACGCCGTCGCGAGCGATCTCAGAGCAATGGCAAAGGACAAGACCGCGCTATTGAAGATGCAAGCCGAAGCCCATGCGCTGTATCAAAAACAATTCTCCCGCCGCACCATTACCAAAGGCTGGCACGACGCCATCGCATCTATGCAAGGCGCCGAGGCGCGGGCAAGGGCAGGACGGCAAGCAGGCATTGAAACCTCGGGTTCGGAGCTGGTCTATGATGCTCTGTGAAAGGGGTGATGGCATGGATGGCGTTGAAGTCGTGATGCCCGCTAAGCGGTTTCGCGCTCTTATTTTGCCGCGCGCTGACGCCTTCGGCGACGCGCGGCGAAGCAGGTCACCCGCTTCGGCTTCGCCTACGCGATGGACCAGGCTCAAGGCTGCGTTTTGGAGAGAAATCAGCCCTGAGCCGTTCACAGGCCCAATCGATCCAGTGGATCGATTGCTGGCCGGCCGTGAACCATGGGCCGCCAAAGGCGGACCGGACCCCGCTTCATTTCGCGTCGCCGCAGGCGTCAGCGCGAAACCAAACCAAAACCCCAAACACCGCGCCCATGTCCACTCCTCACTCGGATTTATCGGGCGAGGGTGGGCCTGGCTCATGATTGATACAACTTGGATATGACTTCCGCTGACACGCTCGTAGTCGATCTCGACGGAACATTGATCAGGAGCGATATGCTCTATGAGAGTTTTTGGTCCTCCGTCGCGCGAGACTGGCGCACTCCTTTTTTTGCAGTAAAAGCGCTAACAAAAGGGCGCGCCAACCTAAAAAGACATTTAACACATGCGTCTAACGTTGATGCGGCAACGTTGCCATACGACAAAGTTGTGGTGGAATATATTGAGGCTTGGCGAAGCTCCGGCGGGCGAACGGCACTCGTGACGGCCAGCGACTTCAAATTTGCTCAGGCTATCTCAGAGCACCTCGGGATCTTTGATGAGGTCCATGGATCGGATGGTCAAACCAACCTTAAGGGAGAGAAAAAAGGCCAGTTTCTGGAGCGGCAGTTCGGAAACAACGGCTTCGTCTATATGGGTGACGCAATGTCAGATTTGGCTATTTGGAAACGCTCAGCCAAAGCCATAACGGTGAACGCGCATTACGCATTGCGCCGCAAAGCTGAGCGTGTCTCCAGCGAGGCTGAGCACATAGCGACACGGGAAAATGTTCTCGAACCGTACCTGAAGGAAATACGTCCTCATCAATGGTTGAAGAACGTATTGGTGTTCTTGCCAGCGCTGGCAGCGCATCAGTTTGATTTTCTAACTCTGACACTGTCGATATTGGCCTTTTTGTGCTTCAGCCTCGTTGCTTCAAGCGTCTATGTTTTGAACGACCTTGTTGACCTCGCATCAGATCGTGCTCATCCCCGCAAAAAATATCGGCCTCTCGCCTCAGGGAGTATTCCAATCGCTCATGGCGCGTGGATGACTGGCGGGTTTCTGTTGGTGGGAGCCATTTTAGGTTTCATTATTGGGTGGCAATTTCTCATCGTGATAGCGGGATATTACCTGCTGAATATCGCCTACTCTTTTGACTTGAAACGCAGGGTCGTGATCGATATTTGCGTACTGGCTGGTCTTTACACAATCCGAATTATTGCCGGCGGTGCAGCAGCTGGGATTCCGCTCTCTATTTGGCTTCTTGCCTTTTCTGTCTTCATCTTCTTGTCACTCGCGGCCGTTAAGCGTCAAGCGGAACTAATAGATAGCGCAGAGCGCGGGAAGCTCAGCGCAACGGGACGCGGATACCATGTGAGTGACCTGCCAATCATTTCGATGATCTCAATTGCAGCAGGTTACGTATCCGTTCTGGTGTTGGTGCTATATGTCGAATCCACCGACGTGGCTAAACTGTATACATATCCTGAAGCTCTTTGGGGGGTATGTGCGATACTCCTCTATTGGATCACTCGTACCGTAATGGTTTCCTCTCGTGGGGGTATGCACGATGACCCGGTAGTTTATGCAGTTAAGGACCGAGTCAGCCAACTATGTGGTCTGCTGGTCGCGGCCTTCCTGCTCCTGGGAACGCTTTTATGAGGTTGCGAACGCTGGTTTTTCGATATTCCGCCTTTGCGTTGATCGCTACGGTAGCAAACCTTGCGACCCAACGAGCCGTGTTGCAGTTTGGTCAATCGGCTTTGTTTTTCACCGCGGCAGTTGGGGCAGGAACAATTGTTGGTCTGGTGATCAAGTACCTTCTCGACAAACGTTGGATCTTTTATGATACGGCGTCAGGTTTAAGAAATCGCAGCCTGCAATTCTCGCTTTATACAGCTATGGGCGTTTTGACGACGATTGTTTTCTGGGCGACAGAGACGGTATTCTGGTTGGTTTGGAAAACAAATCTCATGCGTGAACTTGGGGCGATTATCGGCCTCAGCATTGGATATTTCGCCAAATATCACTTAGATCGGCGCTTTGTATTCACGGATCAAGAACATATAGACGCGGCATGAAATTATCGGGTTGGGGTAGATATCCATTGATCGAGGCATCGACGTATGCTCCGCGAAGCGAAGACGATTTGCGCGACATACTGTTGTCTAAAAAGAGCGTGATAGCACGAGGCAACGGAAGAGCCTACGGAGACAGCGCTATTAACGCTGACGCCACGTTGGAAACGAGATGCTTGAACAGAATGATTTCATTCGATCAAACTTCTGGACAACTTGTTGCTGAGGCTGGTGTCCTTTTGGGCGATATCGTTGCAGCATTTCTGCCGCGCGGTTGGTTCCCAATGGTTACTCCAGGTACGAAGTTTGTGACTCTTGGTGGCGCCATCGCAGCCGATGTGCATGGCAAAAACCATCACAAAGAAGGAAGCTTTCGAACTTGTGTAGACTGGATCGACATCATGGGGTCGGACGGAGAAGTTCACCGATGTTCCTGGGATGAAGACCGAGATCTATTTGACTATACGTTAGGCGGTATGGGGCTCACAGGGGTGATTTTGCGCGCTGCGATCCGGTTGCGCTCCGTTGAAAGCGGATGGATGCGACAGCGCACCATTGCTGCCCCAAACCTAAGCGCCGCTTTGGAAGCGTTTGAGGTGGAAAAGAATGCGACCTATTCGGTTGCTTGGATCGATTGCTGCGCATCGAACCGTAATCTCGGTCGGTCCCTTGTAATACTAGGTGAGCATGCAAAACTTTCGGAGCTCCCCTCGTCGAAAGCTAAAGAACCATTCCACAAGAAGACTAAATGGAAGATATCAATTCCATTTGATTTTCCATCAATATTTTTGAATAGATTCAGCGTTCGTGCTTTCAATAATATATACTACCAAAGTGGCGCAAAAAAAATCGATGTCAGGTTGGTTGATTGGGACAGCTACTTTTATCCGTTAGACTCAGTCCTAAATTGGAATCGCATTTATGGCCGCAAGGGCTTCTCGCAGTTTCAGTGCGTTTTTCCGCTCGAGCAATCGGAAGCGGGCCTAACCGCTATTCTGGAGGAGGTTGCCTCCGCTGGGTGCGGTTCGTTTCTGGCCGTACTAAAAAGGTTCGGTCCTCAAGATAGTTCATTCTCTTTTCCGATGGAGGGGTACACCCTCGCGCTCGACTTTCCGATCAATGATAAAACGCTTCGACTCGCGGAGAAACTGGACCAAATTGTCATAGACTTCAAAGGTAGATTCTATTTGGCTAAAGATAGCCGAATTAGCGCTCAAACTCTGCGTGCTACAGATGTACGCGCCGACAAGTTTTGTTCAGTTCGTAATGCTAGAGGCCTTTCAACTCGCTTCGCCTCCGCTCAGGCGGATAGGTTAGTTTTGTGAAGAAGCTTCCCATACTCATACTAGGTGCTCGATCTGATATCGGCATGGCTGTCGCACATAAACTCGCCTCCATGGGGCATCCTATTCAGTTGGCTGCACGGGGCGCAAATAGTCTTTTGGCCGATAAGACCAATATTGAACTCCGGTATAACGTCACCGTAACGCTGCACGAATTCGACGCTCTTGCTCTAGATACTCACGACGCATTCGTTGCAGGGCTTGGCGAGCTCCCACAGATCGCGGTATGCGCAGTCGGGTTGCTAGGGGATCAATACCAAGCCGAACAAGACGTGCAAGTCGCTAGCCTAATCGTGCGAAGTAATTTCGAAGGCCCGGCTAGTATCTTAGGCGTGCTGGCCAACCACTTTGAAAAACGTGGAAGTGGGATCCTTGTGGGCATCAGTTCCGTCGCAGGTGAACGCGGTCGGGCCACAAACTACGTTTATGGTTCCGCTAAGGCTGGTTTCACCGCGTTTTTATCAGGCCTTCGCAATCGACTGGCGAGAAAGGGCATACACGTTCTGACCGTACTTCCGGGTTTCGTTGCCACACGAATGACAGAAGGATTAGACCTGCCTGCAACACTGACGACACAACCCAGTCGGGTGGCTGAGGCAATTGCACACGCATGTAAGCGCAAAAAGAATGTGATTTATGTGGGGCGAGTTTGGTGGCTTATTACTTTCGTCATACGAAGGATTCCTGAAGCTCTCTTCAAGCGGCTTCGAATTTGAAATTGAGAACGCTTTTCTTCGCTGGATCCGCTTTTGTGGTGATCTACGGTCTGTCGTATATTTGGGAGACAGATAACTGGGCGTACCATGACCAAGTTAAGTACCACATTCCCTTCGTGAACGAGATAATTAGTCGAAATCTAAATCCGTTTGGACAAAGTATGTCCGCAACCACGCCGGGCGCCCATTTAATTTATGCGATTATTACGATTGCGTCTGGCGTAACTTTTCTTGAGCCTGATCATTGGATAATTGCACTTTCGGGTTCCGCGATCTCAGCGGTGACTTTGGCTCTCATGTACTTTTGTTGTCAGAGAATTTCTCGAAAACATATGTGGGCTACGTTATTCGCCATACCAGTATTTACTTCCCAGTACTTTTTGTTGCCTGCTGCTTTCCTTACCACGGACGGTTTGAGTTATCTTTTCATAGCCTTTTTTTTGGCGGTCACTCAGACTCAGTCAAATGTAGTCGCGAGGCAACTAACGGCGGGCCTTTCTCTCAGTGCGCTGGTTTTGGTTCGTCAGATTTACCTCCCCGCTAGCATCGCGATGATGTTACTATTCGCCTCCGCAGCAGCCCGAACAAGCTTAATATTCGCCGTACGCCATTTCGCAATAGCGATGTTCCCGTTGATTGCGTTCTTGCCATTCTATCTTGTGTGGAACGGCCTGACTCCTCCTGAGTTCGCCAAGCACGAAGCTGAAGCCATAAACATACCTGCCGTAATTCAAAGCGTTGCTCTTTTGGGGTTTTTTGTAGTTCCGTTGTTACCCGCTCTGTGGAGATTTGCTCGGCAGAATAGTTTTTTGGCTCCGATCGGACTTGGCATACTGATCGCGGTGGCCGTGGTCACGATTTTCTCAGATACAAGCTATAACCCTGAATCTGGACGTTTCGGTTCTATGATTTGGACGTTGTCACGCTTCGAGCACTCATTGATTGGTGCGTCAATCTCTGTCATTGTCCTTTCCGTGTTGGGGGCGTCAGCCTTGGTTTGGGCGCTTACTTCCGATCAACAGACAATACGTATCTTCGCAATCGGGTTCATAATCTACTCGTTTGCTCTAGGGATGCAGAGTTTCGCTTGGCAGCGTTATTCTGAAGTGGCGTGTCTTATGATGGTTTCTATGCTCTCGGCACGTTACTTAAAAATCGAAAACAGGGTAGAAGTCGGAATATTTTCCGCATTTTTCATAGCTTGGTTTGTATTGAATATTTTAAGTCGAATATAGTTGGGCAGCGTATTCCGATTGTGACCAATAGATCTTAATAATAATTTCGTTTATGCCCTACTTCCCAAAAATCAACGCACTATTTATACACATTCCAAAAAACGCTGGGCGTTCAATAGAGGCAGCGTTTTTGGATCCGCCACTGACGCCGCATTCAGGTGGACGATCCAGCCTAAATAAACTATTTCACGGGCTGGAGGTAATTACTTCGGACGCTAAGGCAAACGCACAGCTTCTGGGCACGTTAGATATTCCGCTTGCAGCGCAGCATCTTACCTACATGGAAATCAGGCTCCTCGGCTTAATTCCTCCAAAAGAGCTCGAAACTTGCTATAAGTTCGCTGTTGCACGAAATCCATTTGAGAGGGTTTTTTCCTCTCTTTTTCACTTCAAATATCGATTTAGTGCTTTCGAAAATTTATCCGCCAACTCGAGCGCGCTCGAGTTCGAGCGTGCGATATCATTTTGGTTGGAGGTGTTTGAGCTAGACCATAATTTGTTGGCTCATAGGCGACCTCAAAGTGAGTATGTTTTGGATTTTGATAATCAAATTGCCGTCGATCGGGTTCTGAGGTTTGAGTATCTCGAACAAGACTTCGAAGGATTACGTTGTGACCTGAAGCTGCCGCCGGGTGCTCTTCCAAGGGTTGGTCGTCGGGCTCCACGGATAGACTATGCAAATGTGATTAGTTCCAAATCCGCCTACGAAATCCGCCGGGCTTTTGAGCGAGATTTCGACTTATTCGAATACGATACCTCACCCAATGGATCTTGAGACTAAAACGTGAAGTCTAGCGCTGCTTTCTCAAGATCCGCTGTTACGTCCGTCTTATCAATCCTGGTGGGCTTGATTACGGGAATTATCGCGGCGCGTATCTTGGGGCCGGAGGCGAGGGGTTACCTGGGGGTAATCGTGTTTTGGCCGCAATTTTTGGCAACATTTGGCCGACCACCTTTCGCGGACGCAATCGTCGTTAGCGCAGGTGATCAAGATGAGGGGGTGGATCGTGTCGCGATCTTCAAAACCGCATTAAATTGGGCTTGGGGTAGCGCCGCGATCGTGGCGCCAATCTTCCTGATTTTGCTTTATCTTATTCTGCGCGAGTTTCCGGATCCGGTGCCTCAGCTCGGATTGGGCTTTGGTCTGATTTTGTTGTTTTGCTCATTTCAAGCACAAGTATTTGAGGGAATATTAAGAAGCAACCATAGATTTGATATGGTTAATATTTTTAGATTGAGTGTTCCAATTCTATACTTAACTTTCTTGTTGTTTGCTGTTTACATGGGGCTTGGGCTAACAGGTTTTGTGGTTTCACACATTTGCGCCATGTTGCTGTCTTATCTTTTTAGAGTCTTCTTGATTGATACTAAAAATTCAAGCCACGATGAAGCGGGGACAGGCTCACACGACAGCAAGAAGAGGACGGGTTCATTTGGCGCTCTACTGCGAGTGTTTTACGGTGGGACGCTCCTGACATTCTTGGGGCAACATATAGACCGCGCGATGGTCATGTTGACCTTTGAGGCCCACGATATCGGACTCTACTTGGCAGCAATAACATTAGCTGCCCCAGTTCAGGGGATTGTGGCCGCTACGCTTTCCACCGTTGGTCTGCCTGTGCTGGTCTCCCTCCCCAAGCAAGTTCGAACGGAAGCTTACAAAAAGCTTCTTAAGCTCAGTTTCGCCACCTCTCTATTTGCAGCGCTTGCAATCGCGGCAATCGCACCGTTCGCAGCAACCTTCTTGTTTGGACGCGAATTTGCCGATTCCGGCCTAATGGCTTCTTGGATTGCGTGTGCGACCGTTTTTGTGCCTGTCCGTCGAGCAGCAAATCAGATATTCAAAGCTGAAAAGATGGGGCATACTGTTACTGCCTCTGAGGCTTTGTATGCTTGTGTATTTGTTAGCGTTTACGTTGTGGCGCTTTTGCTAGGCGGAGCATGGCCATTCATAGCAGCTTTCGCGATCGGAAATTTGGTCTCAATAATTTTTGCAAGCTGGCGACTCTATCGCGTTTCAGCTGACATCACTCCCCTAAAATGGTTGATCCCATCGCCAAGTATATTCGTCGATCTCAGTAAAATTTTGATTGCTGGTCTATCCTCGCGTGGTCGATCGTAACTTACGGGCGTGTGTTTTTTGGAGCTATGTGATTGGTAGTTGCAACGCTCAAATACTGATAAATGAAACTGCTAGAAGATGATGAAACAGCGTTATCAATACTCCGTCATTCAGATTGGTGCGAGGCACCACTACGCAGTGCCAAAAATTCTAGAGCAAGAGGGAATGCTCGCTGGTTTTTTTACAGACGGTTACGCCGGCTCGCGACCATTCACTGCAAGCGTAGTCGGCGCTTTCACCAAAGCACTTCCTAACGACTTCACCAAGCGATGGTTGAGTAGAAGTGGCGGAAACCTGCCCGCCAAAAAAATAAAGAGTCTCGAGCTCATTGGCCTTAAGCATGCGATAAGGCGAAGGATGAGTCGTGACACCAATTTTCAAGCGCTAGCATTTTGTGATCATGCTCGGCAAATAAATGAAATGGCGATCAAATGCGGACTGTTTAACAGTGATGCGGTCTTTGGTTATAACGGCGCGTGTTTAGAGGCGTTCAAGTACGCAAAATCCAAAGGAATGCTCTGCGTAATGGACCAAACGCTAGCCGCTCGTTCAACGATGGCTGAGGCTTTGAGAAATGAGCCGCTGGATTGGCCAGGTTGGCAGACCACTCTTCAGCTGCCGGACCACAGTGACGAAAGGTCAATTCGAGAACAAAAGGAATGGGAGTTAGCTGACGTTATACTGTGCCCATCAGAATTTGTGGTTAACTCTGTATTGAGGGCCGGCGGTCCGATGCACAAATGCAAGCTCTTGCCATACGGGATTGACCGTAGACAGTTCCCTTCGCGAGACTCAGTCAGGCGCGACCCGAATGGGAGGTTGAGGTTACTTTTCGTTGGCGAAGTAGGCTTACGAAAAGGTGCACCGTACTTGCTGGAGGCGATGAGGCAAATCTCAGACCCGGATATCGAATGTAGGATGGTGGGTGGAGTTGCCCTGGACCCCGAGATACTTGCGCAATTTAGTTCTCATGTTTCGGTGTTGGGGGCGGTGCCTCGTAGTGAAATTTTATCCCAGTACGCCTGGGCGGACGCGTTAGTTTTGCCGTCGCTTTTTGAGGGATCAGCGACCGTAATTTCAGAAGCGATAAGCTCTGGTTTGCCTGTGATATGCACACCTAATGCAGGTGCGCCGCCTATTGATGGTATATTGGAGGTGCCGGTTAGGAGTGTGTCTGCGCTTGTTGATGCTTTAATGAATGCGAAGAAAAACGGACTCGATATGCCGTCCGAGAGTGCGCAGAGGTTTGTATCAACCGATAGGTATGCTAATCAACTGGTCCATTATTTGTCCGAATTTTAAGATGTGAACAAAATGAAAATCGGCAAAATAAGTACTTATTGCTTTTTCATTCCGCTAACTCTTTCGCCTATTTTTGTGAATGCGGTAGGAAAGATATATATATTTGAGTTATTCGCGATTGGGGTATTTGCCGGGTCGTTTTTGGCCGGGAGAAAATTCTTAAAGACTGAGTTGTTTTTTCTCTTCTTTGGCGTGCTGCTACTCATAAGAATTCTGCTTTCAAATGATGTTTTATTGTCCAGTAACATAGACTGGTTCGGAACATTTTTGCTCATGTTATTGTTCTTGATGGGGTTGATCGCCTATTCAAAGTACCAATGGTCAAGAGTGTTCCGCATCTATGCAGGCGCCAGCCTGGGCCTGGCATTATCTATCGTAGCCTTTGGGAACGACGCTTCATGGATATCGCAAAAGCCATTGCTGGAGAGGGCGGTTTCGTTCGTGCACGTGCCGCTTTTTATTTTGGCGCTCATAAGCTTCGGAAGGTCGAGAGTCATTGCGATGCTGCTCATCACAGCCGCTTTGTGCGTGGCACTCATGAACTCCGACCGGGGTCAAGCTGTTGTATATTTGGCGGCTTTGTCAGGGGTGTTCGCACAAATACTACTGAGAGCGAAGGTTCCAAAAAAACACCGGCCTTTGCACGAGTATTTTAGCATCGTGGTCGGAATTTGTGTGGCGGCTGTTGTCGCGGGCGAGGGGCTGGTGCTTGGGGCAAAATATGAAGTATTCAACGAGAGGTTCAGCGCCAAAATACTAAGTCAGGCCGAGCATGAATATGGCTTTTTGGCGGGCGCTCGGCCTGATCAAGTTCCGATGATAGAGGCTGTTATGGAGAGGCCAATAACTGGCTATGGTGCGAACGGCCCTGATCAGTCTTGGTCTGTCAAGATGTTGCTTCTCGACCCCGAGGTACAACAGTTAAAAGGCGAACGTCTTGAAGCCCATCTGGAGAGGGGGCTTGTTCTGCACAGCGGCATTTTGGGTGCCTGGGTTCGCTACGGGATATTGGGTGGAGTGTTCTGGGGAATAATTATTGCGTTCTCGATCAAAGTGCTGCGCGATTATCTTGCTGTTACCGGTTGGCAATCTGTTTTGGTCGTGGCGTGTGCGACAGATTTGATATTCCAAGGATTGTTCGAACCAGGTCGTCTTCGATTTGATATCGCTTTAAACTTGATGGTTGTATTTACCGCACTGCGTTATCACCTTCCCGTGCCGGTTGCCTCTCGCAAAATCTTGCGACCAATAACGGCCAGCCCGATTCGAGACGCCGTGAGGTTATAGTGTATCCAGATTCATTACATCTTGTGCGCAGGGTACTCAGACCAGCTCTGAATTTCAAAAGACACCTGACACTCCCAGACCGTAATTTTATTGTGAGTGGATACCCCAAGTCGGGCAGCACCTATCTACGGTTTCTTCTGTATACTTATCTGACTGGGAATGACCCCCAGTACCAGGAAATGGAGAACTTCATTCCCTATATAGGTCGAACAAAAACACTCGGAGACCAATTTTTACCGCTTTTCAAGACGCATGAGTTGCCTCACCGAAAGTACAAGTCTGGTGTATTCTTGATCAGAGATGGTCGACCGGTCGCATGGTCGTTGTTTCGGTCGGTGAGGAGGCGCGAAAGGTTCGCTGGAGAGTTCTCGGATTTTCTAAGATTACAGGTCGAAGGAAAGTTTGGAGGGTATGGCTCGTGGCAACAACATACACAAGCTTGGTTCGATTATATCGAAGGCGATGCCGCTAATTGGATCATCTTGCACTATGAAGATTTGATCGACGATCCAGCCGCGGCGCTATCTGCTGTTATTGAGTCTATGAGGCTGGAGCCTAAGGTTGGGATGATAGATCAGGCGGTGCGTTCTTGCACCCCAGACGCCATCAGAAGAGCTGAAATGGCAGCTCCTATGTTTGCGAAACTGATCAAAGCAGGAAAAACGCCAATCGTTGGAGATGGTTTTAAGAGATCTTGGCGCGAAGCATTTTCTGAGGATGACATGGTCAATTTCGAGCAATCAGCAGGCAAGCAGCTTGAGATGATCGAAAAATACCGCAAGTCGAGCGAAATCTCCGCATGAGACTAAATCTCGCAAAATTTTTGTATCTGCGAAGGTACCCGAACGAATTGAGTGTAGCCAGTGAACGGGCTTTACGCTTTGGATTCGAAAGTACCGAGAATATTCGAGCAACTCAGCTAGCTCAATTTAACTCCAATTGGCAGAATGCTATAGAAAGGCATGCGTTCTACGCAGACTTGGCAAGAAGCAACGGTCTACCGGCATCCTTCGAGTCACTAGAGGATTTAGACCATTTCCCCGTTATCAATAAGGCAGACTTGTCGGATTACTTTTCTCAACGCGGCAATGGGCAAGAGTTCAATCAATGGATGTCCACTGGGGGGTCTGCCGGAACTCCGTTCAGATTTCCGGTAGATATTCGCAACAGGCGCCGGGCGCTTCGCAACTTGACTGCTGGCCGGCTAGTTGCAGGAATTAAGCCTTGGGATAAGTTAGCATTAATTTGGGGGCATTCTCACCTGTTTGGAAGCGGAGCTCAGGGGCAACTCAAGAGGGTAATTAGGTCTGTTCTCGATTGGGGAAGCAATACGGATCGAATCAGTGCTTATCATTTGGATGAAGCCAACTTGAAAGAAACGCTTCGCCGTTTATGCTCAGGCAACTATCGCTCAGTGATCGGATATAGTTCAGCGCTAAGGGCGTTGTTGCAGACCGCTCAATCATTACCAAGCTCCACCCGCGCGTGTCTGCCAGAGACATGGGTTATGACGTCTGAGCAATATGAGAAAAAGGATTACTCTCTTGTGGCTTCATTGGGGGCCAATCACAAGCTCGTGGTTGAGTACGGTTCGGCAGAGTTTGGTCCAATTGCTTACTCGTCACCAAAAGAGGAAAATCTGTCGCCATTTTGGTGGTCCTTTTATACTCGTATCGATAAAAGTGGCGAGTTGTACATATTCGATTTGGATCAAACAGCATTTCCGTTTTTTAATTACCCTACCGGTGACTTGGTTCGACTTAATGACGAAGAAGCTGCACTATCCTGGGCTAAGGTGGTCGGTCGGAAAAACGACAATATACTCCTTCCAAGGGTAAACGCCCCTCCACAAGAAATTCATAGTGAACTTCTCACTCATTGTATAAAATGTGATGATCGAGTGCGCGCATTTCAGGTGCGCCAAAAGAAAGGGCTATTAGAAATAGTTGTTAGTTTGGAAGATGACCAACAGGTGGACGATGTAAAAGAAAAAATTTATTCTAATCTCAAAAAAGAGGTGGACGGAATTTGCGAAAATAGTGTCATTTTCAGTACCGAATATTCGAAGCAAACGACCGCGGCGGGGAAAGAAAAATTCATTTTCAGGTTAGAATGATTTCTGAAGTTGCAGCTGGACGTTCCTGGTGAAGTCACAATGAAGGTTGTTCAGGTTTTGGGATCAGCCAGCGACCCAGCAGCTGGTCCATCATATTCAGTACCCGGACTATCTAGTGGTTTGGCGGCTCTTGGTGTCGATGTGGAGCTTTATTCTCTTGGTGAACCAATGAAACGTCGCCGGTCGGGAGTAACAGAGCGCACTTTTCGAAACACCTTGGAATTCGCTCCGGCACTTAGGCGGTTGGGGTTTTCTAGCGGAATGAGCAAGGCGCTGAATCGGGTAAACTCAAATATTTTCCATTCTCATGGATTGTGGATGATGCCTAATGTGTATCCCGCAAATGTGTCTCGCAAAAGGAATAAGAAATTTGTTCTATCTCCACGAGGGATGCTTGGAGACGGGGCGTTGCAGTTCTCCAGGTTAAAAAAACAAGTGTTTTGGTCGTGCTTCCAAAAGAATGCATTACGCCAAGCGGACTGTCTTCATGCGACAGCGTTTAGCGAATTAGAAGACATTCGGAAACAGGGGCTTACGAACCCAGTAACGATTATTCCCAATGGAATTGAGCTTCCCGTCATGCCCCAGAGAACAAACGAATATGTCACTTCACCTTATGTACTATCTCTTGGCCGAATTCATCCCAAAAAGGGATTGGATCGTTTGGTTTCGGCTTGGGCCGATATAGTTGGCGCATTCCCAGAGTGGAGCTTGCGTATAATCGGACCAGATGAGGGAGGGCATGCAGCTGAGTTGCATAGGCTCGCAAATAGCTTGGGTGTCGAGGAAACAGTTTCGATCGAGGAGCCTGTTTTCGGCGAGAAAAAAATTGAAGCAATGAGGAATGCTCGAGTCTTTGCGCTCCCTACGCTACATGAGAATTTTGCTATGACCGTGGCAGAAAGCCTATCGGTAGAAACACCTGTGATATCAACGAAAGGCGCTCCTTGGTCGGGGCTCCTTGATGAAGGATGTGGTTGGTGGATTGAGCACGGTCAACGACCTTTGGCCCATGCGCTATGTGAAGCGATGAGCTTGCCCATTCCGACTCTGAACGAGATGGGTATTCGAGGACGGCATTGGATGAAGCGAGACTTCAGTTGGGAAACGATCGCGTGCAAAATGCTTGAGACTTATGAGTGGCTTGAAGGCCGCGTTGATAAGCCGGAATTCGTCGAGTTGTGATGATTGCTTTAAAAATCTCCGTTACGTTATGCGCGTAGACGTTTCAGCAAACCGTACCGCTGAAAAATGGAGTCGTAAGGAACTTCTGGGTCGTGTTCTTTGGGCCTTGATCGGCGTTTTTTTCGCATTTAGCCCGAGGCCGCTTTGGTTTTGGCGTAACATGTTGCTCCGTGTTTTCGGCGCAAAGGTCGGAAAGAATGTACGGTTTCACCCGTCGGTTCGAATAACAATTCCTTGGAACCTAGAAATTGGAGATGATGTTGGGATTGGAGATCGCGCCAATTTGTATGCTCTGGGCAAAATAAAAATCGACAACAGGGCCACCATCTCGCAAGGAGCGCATCTATGTGCAGGGTCTCACGATCATTTGGACCCAAGAATGACACTCAGAAAAGATCCAATCTATATTGGTGAAGATGCTTGGGTGTGTGCCGAGGCATTCATAGGACCCGGCGTTTCAATTGGCGACCGCGCGGTCGTCGGGGCGCGCGCAGTTTTGACTAAAAATGTTGATGAAGATGCAATAGTTGTGGGCAATCCGGCGAACACAATCGGAACCAGAAAATCAAGTCTTCGATGAACGAATTCGATACATCAAAAATCAATGTGACAGTGGTAGTGCCCACGAAAAACGAAGAGCATAATCTCCCAGCTTGTCTGGCTGCGCTGGGTCGATTTCACTCAGTCTTGGTTGTAGATTCTGGCAGTGACGATCGTACTCTCGAAATCGCAAGTGACGGGGGTGCCGAGATTTTGCAGTTTAACTGGGATGGGCGCTTCCCGAAAAAGCGCAATTGGACGCTCAGGAACTTTAAATTTCAGACTGACTGGGTGATTTTCCTGGATGCAGACGAGGTCGTGGATGATGCATTCTGTAATGAGTTGTCTCGAGCGATCAACGAAACCACCCATGTCGGATTCTGGCTCAATTATACAAACTACTTCATGGGTAGGTCCCTAATGCACGGAGTTCCACAACGAAAGCTCGCTTGCTTCAAACACCAAGCTGGGGAGTATGAGCGCATTGACGAAGAAGGATGGTCTTCGCTTGATATGGAAGTTCACGAGCACCCGGTTTTGACTGGCACCGTTGGAGAGATAAAGGCTCCTATCGACCATAGAGACTTTAGAGGACTAGCACGTTTTCTGCAGCGTCACATCGACTACGCGAAATGGGAAGCATCTCGATACATACAACTAAAGTCAGATCTTGAGGCGAGATCTTCGGTTCTGACATCTCGCCAGACTTTTAAGTACCAGAATATCGAAAAACCTTGGTTCGCATGGTTCTATTTTTTCTATACCTACATTGGCAAAGGCGGGTTCATGGATGGACGCGCAGGGTACCAATATGCGTCTTACAAGAAGTGGTATTTTCAGACCGTAAGAAATATCATTCTGGAGCAATCTGGTTAGCCAGAGGCAACTTGGTGATGTACCAAGAACCTCAACCGAACTTTCTGACATCTGGCGTCCACTCTACGTATCGGCTTACGACCTCAAAATTTTTCCATCCGCCCGCAGTCATGATTGCAAGGGCGTCGCACCCCATTCGAAGCATATCTTGAGCTGCGCCTACTCGCATGGAGTGACCACTTAAGAGTTGGGCTTGGTTGGGAAGGTTTGCCCTTCGAGCAGCTGCCTTCATCAGGCGCCTAATAGATGAAGTCTCCAGATGCGATTGTCCCAATGCACCGGTATGCAGTCCACGAAAGAGCGGGCCAGCCATGATCGCGGCAGAGTCAAGCCAGCATTCGACAAGCTCTACTGTTGGCGCCGATAGCGGAGCAAAGCGTCCGTCTCCAAACGGATCGCTTTTGGAGCGTGGAATATAGATTCGCCCTTCATCCAACCGCACATCTTCGACCCGCATCCACGACAATTCAGAACTCCGGCAAAGCGTGTCATATCCCACGCTAAGCACAGCCGCGTCTCTCTTGCCGGCTAGTGTGTCTGGGCACGCTGCAAGCATCTTCTCCAACAAGTCTCTTGTGAGCCCTAGCACCTGCTTCGGACGGCGCCCTTTGGTGCGCGCTGCTCGTCGTAGAGCTAAGTAGACTTCTGAGTGCCCGATAGGCGAGGGTAGGTCAGACAAGACATGTGCAAATCTGATTGCGCTGGCCCGACGCCTGATGGTCGCATAGCTGCACTTTTCAAGCTGTGCATTAAAAAAACTCGCGATCGACCTCGGGTCCGCCGGTAAGAATGCTTCGCCATTCTCAGCGCACCATCCCGCAAAAATTTCGAGGTCTTTCCGGTATCCTGACAGCGTTAGGTCTGAATACGCACCCTCGCACCGCGCAAAGAGGATGTCGAGCTTACTTGCCCATTCCTGCAAAACAGAAGACTGTGAAATATCCATAGACATTAAGTCATAAAATAGTACTCAAGAGCCGTTTGTCAATGATCTCATCATCTCAAATTCGTGCAGCGCGCGGGATGCTTGGGATTTCGGCTGCTGAGCTCGCTAACATGGCTGGGGTCACCTGGAAGACAGTACAACGGTTTGAGTCTGTGAATGGTGTGCCACCATCCAGATCAGGCACGCTAGAGCGCGTGAAAGAGGCTCTCGAGCAACAAGGTATAGAATTCCTCGGCGACCCCATCCACTCCCCAGGCGTGCGCCTAAAACGCTAGCCTACGCTCTCCCCGGCCTTCAATTATTCTCCCGCCTGCGCAATAAAAACGACTACTGCGTAATTTGGTTGGGACGTCATGCTGAGCGAGGAACTCCGAAACTTTGTTCAAACCAATTTTAACTTTCGAAGTACGCTTTTCTGGCGCCATCAAGATCAGCAGCTAGAAAAGTTCCAATCACTCTTCGATACAATTGAAAGCCAACCCCCTACGGAGCTTCAAAGAAGGGCGGTGATCCTCGACGAGCGTCGGAATTTGGTTGTTGCGGGAGCAGGGTCTGGAAAGACCTCGGTCATCATAGCCAAAGCCGCTTACCTTATCGAGAGCGGTGTGTGCCAACCAGAAGACGTCTTGCTGCTCGCCTTCAATGCGGATGCCGCCAAAGAGTTGCTTTCGTGTCTGCACGAGCATAACTCAATAAAACATCAGCCATTTGTGTTCTAACTCCTCAACTCGAACCTTTTATCCGCGTAGGAGGTTTGGACAACTAAACAGACTTGGCGCGCCGCCCAAAGTGCGCTTTGACGCCGAAACGATACATTAGCTAAGGGTCTTAAACTCGCTCCTGATGAGTCTCCCGATATGTTTGCTACAAATTGGAAGGCCTTTGATTCACTGAGGAACTATGTTTCGAGCCACTCGAAATCCATGAACATCGCTGGCAAATGACCGCGAGTAATTATTTCTTTTTGCGATGCGGACTCGACTCGGATAACTACTCCAAGAGCCGCCCTTTGTGACGCCCGCCGTGCAAAACAAATAGTTCTTGCTTGTGAAAGGTAATGCATCGGGTTCGCGATCAAAATCGTAGCAATCCTCCACCCATTCCCATACGTTACCTAGCATGTCATGCAGGCCGAACTCGTTCGGCAGAAGCGCGCCCACAGGCGATGTCATTGCATATCCATCAGAGCAGGCATCATATCTCCAATCATAGTTAGTTTCTGCGTCTGCAAAGTTAGCTACGTCGCAAAGACTCTTGTTTTCAGATTGGACAAATCCAGCAGACTTGAATTCTCCCTTAGCCGCATATTCCCATTCTACTTCAGTCAACAATCTATAACGAAATCCCGTTTTCTGTGTCAGCCACACCGCGTAAGCCCGTGCGGCATACCAGTCTATGCAAGTGACGGGATGGTCTGCTGAAGTAGCGATTTCTGGGCTTCTATAGTTCAAACCATCCACCCATTCCCAACTCGATACTCCGTTGGAAATTCGGCATCGACCTGGCGGTGAATAACCAGTATCGTTTACAAACTCTGCGAATTGAGCGACGGTTATTTCATACTTGGAAACTGAAAAAGCATCAGCAATTACTGTTGTTACCGCTGGCGCTTCATCAGGGTCGCGCAATTGTTCGGAGCGAGGGGAACCAAACTCAAAGGTTCCGGCGGGAATCTCGATCATTTCTGGACAAAAGCTGCAATCGGTGAACACTCTGAACCCGTTGGAGCTTGTGCTCACCATATCCGGTAAATCTACACTCGGCTGATACCGACTCAGCAAAAAGTTTAGAAAGGTTTCTATCTGACGAGGATCGCGCTGAACTAAGTCAATCGGCGGCGCTTGATACTTTGTGGCTGCACGGATCGCTTCAACGCTTGTTTCAACGCTTATAGTGTCTTGCTCCGGATCAGGGGATGCCAAAAAACCTATTTCGTATAGGCGCTTTGTTAGATCGCCATAAGCAAGATCAGAATTTTGCATAATCTGTTCAATACTTACATCCGTCGGGGAAGGATCTTCGGCCCGAAAAACGGTAGCGATGATTAGTGAGACAGCGATTATCGCAAATATTGCCATTATCGACGCACCAGGTCGATGAAAGAGTCCTCGTTCACGAAAATACTCCGGCGCTATCGACTTAGCTATCCTCGCAACATCGTAGTCAAATGTCCGTTGAGTCAAATACTCCGCTTGGTGCTCGACCAGTTCTGAAATTGAAAGAGGTAAAATCTCCATCGTGGGTATTTCTGCACCGTCTACAAGAACCGGAATGAGACGCACATTTCGTTCGATGGCGGTTTCGATTTCCAGACGAACGAAATCGGCCTCATCTTCCATTCGAGACGGGCTTGTGTCGCTTTCACCTGTCCACTTGTGACCGATGAGCACTAACATAATGTCGATCTTGTTAAGAGCTTCCCGAATCTTCTCGGCGAATTTTTCTCCTGGACTGAGTGAATCTAAGTCCATGAACAAATCGTCTTTGGGCAGCCTTTCGGCTAAGAACTTATAAAGCTTCTCCGCGGGCCACTTAGTGTCGTTGCGCCTGTAGCTAATGAATATCTTTGGCAAACTGAAAATCTCCACCCGAAGTCAGCATAGGGTTTCTATATCTAAAACTGCCGACCTGTCATTAATGAGAGAAGTCCTGGTTGTATCAAACGCCTGTGCTTTGCCTGTTCCGAATGCACGAGTAAATGTGGCCGTATTTGTTTTGAACTATCTGTTCATATTCGAAAGCACTCGCATCGCTTCGACCATCGAATACTTCTCAAGCTTGAGCGCGTTCTGATATCCCAAAGGCGCTACTGGACCTGTTACTCCATGCATATGACAACTCATGCCACAGCCATCATCGGGCTGCTGATACATTGGAACGGGTAAACGTAGGCCGGTCGGCGTTTTGCTGACAGTCCCAAAGTCGCCCCGAGTAAGCCGCTCTAATAAAATCTACTCGCTTGCTATCCTGCACAATATCGATACGTCGATTTTTGATCATCCAACCGATCATCGTCTTGAGTGTAGAATCTGAACTCTACAAATCGTTCTGGTTCGGTGTAGTTGGCGCGGGTAGTTTTTATCAAAGCAGCATAATCGACCGGCCACCAGCCCTTTATGAGTGTTGTGCTGATGCGCTCGATCGCCAATCCGTACTTAGTCTGCGGCTGTGTTGACGGACAGGCAGGGCAGACCTCGCCCAATAATGCCAAGGGTCGGCTCTCCCTTGCGCGATGTGGTGAGATCAAGCCAGATCGTTACTCTTAGTTTCTTGAAGAAAGGCTTCTGCCTCATCTGCTATTGCTTTTAAACGTCTGCGTTCAGCCATCGCCGCTTTGGTATACAGCCCTGTTTTTAGGGCATTCTTATTGCCTGCCGGCGCGCCTGAGCCGTCTGCTCCCCCATGCATCCTGCAACGAGTTTTCCCTTTGACGGCTGGCGATTGGCACGGCGTTCCGGCACGAGTCCGCGCGCCGCATCGTGGGCTTTCGTGCATCTTACTCGATCCCATTTTCTGCCTTATACTCTGCAACTGCTTTTTCAAGTAATTCGCCGAAGGGGATCCGCTCACCGTAGACCTCCATGAGTTGTCTTACGACGGCCAATTGATCGTCTGTGTACTTTTGTAGAGTTTCTTCCAATTCTGCATTCGTTTGCTGCGCCCGTTTCTCTTCTATGCTGGCTTCTTCCTTTTGAAACACGAAGTTCATTCGAAAACGGGTTTCCTCAAGCCGGCCAGATAAAGCGATCAAGCGGGTCAAATGACGAAGATAAATATCAACCGTTTTTGCGTTTCCATTGGCCGACGCTAAACCCGCGTTACAGATCGCAATCGCCTCATCCAGGCGTTCAAGGTGTGTCGTTATTCTGGATTGCGTGTTCGACCGCAGAATGGGCACTGGGAGGATTTCCTGCGCGGGCTCGGGTTGTTGATCGATGTGAACTTCGGCATCGCCATTCTCGTTTGATGTCTCTGTCATTTGATTCACTCCGGATATCGGGAAGACTGATCCAGAAAGGCCCTAAAAATGCAAGTTGCGTGTATTCTCCCAGAGTCGGTTCTCACAGGGTTTGGTTGATCCTTATGCTTAAATGGCGCTGGATCGTGTCGATTATGGTTGCGAACAGTCAAGTCGATCTCTTTGATCCTGGCGATGAGATTTAAACAGACCCCGTCTAGGCGATTCTTGGAATTGGCAAGACCAGTAACTAACGGCCAATTCGAGGTGATTGCAAAAATCGGAGCAAATAGAAGCCAAGTGACGACGGAATATTTTCCTCACTCAGTAAAAACCCATTTGAGTATTACTACGTTCATGTTAGCGTTTCCAGATGAACGTTTTCATTAGTTATCGCCGAAGCGATTCCTATTGGCCTGCGCAAAAGATCAGCGCAGAATTATCCAAGTTGATCCCGCAAGAAAGCATATTCATCGACGTCGACTCGATCCCCGCGGGAATTGATTATGGTGACTATATTAGAGAGAAGCTGAATCAGACAGACATTTTAATCGCTGTAATCGGCACCAGATGGGTTTCGGAGTCGAACGCTGACACGGGTCTTCGCAGAATTTTCGAACCCGATGATTTTGTTAGACTTGAGATCGAAGAAGCGCTTTCTCGGAACATTAAAGTGGTGCCCACGTTAGTTGATGGTGCACAACTGCCTTCAGCGGACTCTATTCCTGAGAGCATCTCGGGGCTTCTCCGCCGAAATGGAGAAGTCATAAACAATCAAAGCTTCGAGCTTGATTGTCAGAGGTTATTTAAGAAAGTTGGAATAACTAAGGAGACCCTTCTGAGCCGGGTCGGTCAACACTCAGTTGTCGCCGCGGTCGCGATCGGTGCGCTTGCAATAGCTTCGTTGTTCGCGTGGAATTCTCAAACAACATCTGGCTCGCAGAGCGAAGTTCAAACGCCTGAAGGCATCGCGATCGAATTAGTTCGATCCAAGATCGGTCCGTTAAAGCAGAATGCCGAGGATCTCCAATCTAAACTGGTACAAGAATGCTATCAGCTTGCAGGGCACAATCTTGATCCAAACTTACCGGCTGGAGTGATCGGTAAGACGGTGACGGAGTTAGGAGCTGTGGCGGAAAAGGCAGAAGAGAGCTGCGGTAGTGCTCTGCAAAGCGACCCATCCAATCCCGAGTTATTATGGCTGTTTGCTCGAATTCAAGCGGCCAGAGGAGAGCGAACTTACCAAGTAGATTTCTTAAATGCTGCAAGCGATCTCGGTTCTGTTTCGGCCACCGTGACTCTCGCCATCAGATTTATGGAGGGCAGGGGAGTGGCGAACGATTACGATAAAGCAAGGCAATTGCTAGACGAAGCTGCGAGCATGGGTGATCCGCGCGCGATCGGACTTCTCTCAGTATTTCCCTCATTAGGGATAACGGAACCGATCGACAAACAATCCGCGTATAGCTACAATTTGGACGCAGCAAAACGTGGCCTTAGCCGTTCACAATATAATGTGTGCGTGCAAAGTATTCATGGAATAGGGGTATCAAAAGATACCGCGACCGGCGCGAGCTTCTGTCAAACCGCTACACAAAATACAACTGACCCGGTTGCCCAAAATTTTTTCGGGTGGCTTCTCGAGACCGGCATCGGGGTTTCAAGCGACATACCCGCCGCGATGAGGTTTTATGAGCTTGCATCCGAAGGACAATATCGTCTCGCCAGTCTAAATCTTGCAAGACTAGAAACCTCTAATGCACGTTCAACGACTGACGCGTTGGACACTATGGCGGAAGCTCTGTCGAAGTATTTAAGTTCTGAGTTTAATCCAATTTTAGACGACGTTTACTGGGTCTACGAAATTAATCCCAGTGAAATCGAAATGATCGACCGTTTCATAGAAGCCTGTGAGGTGTTGTTGGAAATGCAGCCTCACCCCGAACTAAGGGAAGCGCTCTCATCACTTATACAAGGTCGTGATAGTGGACGCTTCCCAAGAAGGATATACCTCCAACCAGCCATAGGCTCATATGTGAAATGAAAATATCGCCTCAATTCCAATCCTGCTCAAGAGCACGGAATAGGCCTGAGCGTCGTGGCGTAGTGTTTGGAGATAAGGCTTGGCCTGGGCGCGCCGCTGTTTCTCTAGATCTTCTTACGAAATGGCAAGCTACCTATACTCAGAAATCCTGGATTAAGCGATGAAAGTATTCCTTAGTTATCGGCGGGAAGACTCAAAATGGCCTACACAGCGGTTGGCGCAAACCATCGCGCGCAGCGCCCCTGAAACTGAGGTCTTTATCGACATCGATTCAATTCCCGCGGGGGTCGATTTTTCCGAGCATATCTCTAACGCAGTTCAAAATTGCGATTTGTTACTCGTAATTATCGGACGCCTCTGGTTAACCGCCAGTGCAGACGGCGGCTTGACCAGACGCATCGATGACGACGACGATTTTGTCCGAGTTGAAATTGCAGAAGCGCTAGCCCGTGGGATCCCGGTGGTTCCCGTGCTTATCGACGGCGCTGAGATGCCATCTAAAGCTGAACTTCCAAATGAGATTTCTGAACTGGCATTGCGCAATGCAGAACACGTGCAGCTGCGGACATTCGATCATGACGTAGACCGCTTGCTAGAAAAACTGACAATCAAAAGTCAAACTAAGCAAGGCGGTCGACTTGCGGGCTTTCTCTCCGGATCGAACACATTAGCTTTGGCTGCCTTTGCTGGAATATCTATTTTTGTGATGGCGGCTATTTATTGGGGCCTATCGTCTTCAACCGCTGAACAAGATCATACCCCACAAGGAATTACTTTCGCTCCAACCAAAGGTACGGAACCAATTGTTACGGATCAGGAGACGCTTGAGATCATGAGGCAGTGTGATGCCCTCGCGGGTCATCACTTGGACCGTACGCTTCCGCGAGATATCGACGGGAAAACAATTTCCGAAGTTAGAGAGGACCCTCTGGCGGCGCAAGAGGCCTGTACCAAAGCCGTAGATGCGGTTCCTAATAGCCCGCGAATGCACCTAAACCTCTCCCGCGCCTACTTCGCCGGAAGCGAACCGAACGCGGGCATGGAGCATGTTCGCAGGTCGGTGGAGCTTGGCAGTTTAAGAGCCTTGATGAGCGTTGGTTTGAGACATGTTGATGGGGAAGCACAGGCAGGGCAGGATTTTGATTTAGCTCGAGATTACTTTGAGAGGGCCGATCGAAGAGGGGAGGCGACTGCGCGAAGCGCGCTGGCCCGATTTGCAGCCGCCGGAGTGAGGGAGCCTGTCGATCTGGAGAAAGCCTACAGAATCGGGTTTAAAGCAGCGGAAGAAGGTTACAATCGCTCACGCTATAATACTGGCGTGAGGCTCGCAAACGGTATTGGTGTAGCGCGCGACGAAGAGCTTGCCAGGAGCTATTTCATTACGTCCATTGTGAATCCGTCTATAACACCGCTAGCCCATACTCAACTTGGTTGGATGGCAGAGAATGGAATAGGTGGGGTTCCTGTCAACCACGGTCGCGCACTTGAGCACTATCAGGACGGACGCAAATTCGGTCATAGGCTCGCCAGTCTGGCATTGGCAAAATATTACATCGACGGTGAGCACGTTCAGCGCAATATCGAATTGGGCAAACAATACTTGGAGGAAGCCCTTCGAAAAGATTTTTACTCAATACGCGAAGACGCTTTTTGGGTATACGAACCAAATCCACATTTTGACGCCTTGACCAGGGCTGCCGCACGAGAAATTCGGAATGTGTCACTCGCAACAAATGATGCAGAACTGGGCGATCTGGTCGCGCGTTTGAAATCTGAGTACGAAAGTCGTCGGATACCGATTCACGAACAGATCCGATGCAGTGACCCACAAGACCGGAAATCAATCGCTTGGTGTGTTGGTTATTGGGAGGACAAACCAGTTAAGCCACTTGACTGATGAGGCTTATCCCCAGCGAAAATTATTATCGCAATCAAAAAACAAATCGCATCGTTGCTCTTTTGCGTTTCACCTTTGCCGTACTAGAATTTCTGAAATTAAGTTCCAGTTTTGCCATGCTACTAACGGGTGACACCGTCCTGCGGCAAAGCTGATCCGGGTCGTATCTAAGGTTCTGTCTTCGATTCCTTGAATACCCGGCGCGCTGGCGCAAACGATGCGACATTCTGCTTGATAATTCAGTCTCGATGATTTGAACTGCTGTTCAAATGTATAGGGCCTTTCGGAATGGCGAAGTTCTTTATCAGCTATAGAAGAGAGGACAGTCAGCACCAAGCGGATCGGCTGCATACCGCACTCAAGCAATATGTCGACGACCCCAAGCACGATATTTTCATCGATATTGACAACATTCCTTTCGGTGTTGATTTCATTGAGCACCTTAGCAGTAAAGTGAGTCAATGTGAGGTGCTGCTTGCATTAATTGGCGATCGATGGTTGCAAGCAGATCCTGTGAGCGGGAAGCCACGCATCAATGAACCGAATGACTTTGTTCGAATTGAAATTGCTGCGGCGCTAAAGCGCGGAATACCGGTAGTGCCAGTGCTTCTTGATGGAGCGCCATTTCCGTCCCCTGATCAGTTGCCAGAGGAACTAAAACCTCTTTCAAGGCGAAACGGGGTTCCGGTGCAAAGGCTATCTTTTGATGCTGACGTGGCGAGAATGATCAACGGACTTCCAATTTCAAGTGATCTGCGCTTTCGCAATCGATCAACCTGGGCTGGTAAAGCCAGTTTGCAAAACGCTGAGGCCAAAGAACGCGCAGCGGTTTTCTCGTCTCTCGAGAAAAGTCTTGATGAAACTGAATACCGCGAATTCCTAAATAGGTTCTCCGATGGACCAGAAACTACGACCGCCCAGGAAAGGTTGGAGCAGTTAGCGAGTTGGTCCAAAGTTGATCAATCTGATGCTGATGCAATAGCGTTTTGGTTCGCGCAAAATCCGCGCGGCGTGTTTCGCGCTTTAGAACAGGTGGCGCGTCGTGCGCAAAAAAGAGCTCAAACAACCGACAGCGAAAATGCAACAACGAAATTGGCTTTATGGGCGATACCAATAGTTGTGGTGGCGCTGTCTACAGTAGTGTTGATGACGAATGGGATGTTTTCGCAGGATAGCGTGCCGGCGCATCCGACCGATCTGATCGATATGCAAGAAGACCCTGTGAGGCAAGCCACAGACACGACCCTTGGGAGTGGGGACTTATACACG
The DNA here is from genome assembly GCA_024743315.1 of Hyphomonadaceae bacterium. Taxonomy (GTDB): domain Bacteria; phylum Pseudomonadota; class Alphaproteobacteria; order Caulobacterales; family Hyphomonadaceae; genus Henriciella. The sequence continues at coordinate 99,154 of JANSWU010000006.1, read as the reverse complement.
ACCGTGGAGAACGAGGGTCGACTACCCCTCGACGTGATCTCAGGTCGTAGCACGAGGGAAGTCAACGAAGCAGAAGGAGATGCGAACCGCTCGACCGCTGAGCAGGCTGGCCCCACAAATGCGGTGCAGGATCCTGCAACTCAAAATACTACCCCAACAATCCCACGCTCTGCTTTGCTAGGAACATGGCGGTCAAGCGACGCCGGATGTCCTCGTCTATCATTTTCTCAGGGAAACACCTCCGAGAGAGTGATAATTAAGAAGTTCGATATGCTGTTGGGTGAGTACCGATGGGTAAATCTTATAGGGATTGACCAAGCTTCAATCGGTGATCCACTTCAGACTGTTGCACCTGGCCGGTTTCGAACGACGTCACTCGCAGATGACTATGATATCCTGCTAAAGGATGACGATCTACGTATCATCCAACCAAGTTCTACCGATTGGCTCAAAACGAGCGAAATGAGGGATTGCGTTTGGCAAAAAGACTCTGACTGACTGCGTACCTCGTGAACGGCAGAAAATGCATAACCTGCTTCAGGTTTGCTTTACTTGCTCTGCTGGTGTTCTTGCACACGTTTTTGCAGAATCGCATAAATTGCATCTGGCCACGGCGCACCTACGTCGATCGGGAGTGAGTTTAGATCACCCGTTTGTCTGATCGTTTTGTAAACCGTGACATGATCCAGATAGGCATCTAAAACTTCTGCTAACTCAGTGTCATCATCTACGATCGGCTCGTGTCTCCAAAGGCCGATCAAATCGATGACCTTTTGGTGGTTCGGAAATATCTCTTCTTTTTCGATTTGTGCAGCGATTTTGAATTCCAAAGTTGAGGCGTCCTTTCGAACACCCAGGATCCTCGACCAGATAGCGTTATCCTTTTGAAGGCATTTGAGTACTGGCAACAAAAACTCATTGAGGAAAGTTGAGTAATTTGTCTGGTTAATCTCTTTCTTTGAGCTCTCATGTGTCGGTCGTAGAGGCGATGCAGGTTCTCCAGAGGACCCCGCTTTTATGTTGAGTCCATTTAATAGCCGCATCACGTCACTCTCGAAGCTGATGCGATTTATTTGGATCCCGTGACGTTTGGATAGTGGCTTGAGAGGGGTGGGTAAATCAACTTCACTTGGGACTTCGGCACCATCGAAGAGAATAGGGATAACCCTAATTCCACGTTGAAGAGCCGAGCTAATTTCGATGCGCACGAAATCATTCTGTAGGTCTAACCGACGCAACCCCGTCTTCGGGTCGGTGGCTTCAAGCCAACCTTTCCCGATCAACGCGAGCAATATTTCGCATCTCGCAACCTGCGATTTTAAATGCTCCTCGAAGTCCACGCCGAGTGGTATATTATCGATATCAATGAATATGTTTTTGTCAGGTTCGGCGAATAACGGTCTTAGGAAGCTGCAAAGCCGATCCGCCTCATATTGGGTGTCCTGTCTTCTATAAGAAATGAAAAACAATAGCCCGCGTGCCTCAAATGCCTTCCCCAGTTTTGTTACGCCAGCTTGAACAAAGACCGTCAACACGTCGGTTGTATTTTGTGTGATGAACCCAGGGGTGCCATCCTTGACGGGAGGGTTGGCGATATTTGCTTCGATTATGATTTTTAAATACTCGATAGTCTGTCGACCCCACGCAACAAAGCGCCCTGTACGTTTTTATCTATTGAAGATATTCGAGAACAAATCTTGGTGGTGAATCTTCAATAAGATCGCGCTCCGTTATTTGTTTAGCTTCGCGGTTTTCAAGGGTTTCGCGTATCACTCGGGGTGACACGAAAGTCTCATTATCGTTAGGTGCAAGAAAGTGAGCATTTTCTGGTGCGGGAACGGATGGCGAAGATCTTCATTTCTTACAGGCGCAGCGACAGTCAGTACCAAGCGGACAAGCTTTACAATGCTTTGAAGCCTCACGTCGATGACGCCGAAACCAATATATTTATCGACGTTGATAACATCCCTTTCGGTGTCGATTTCGTGGAATACTTAGATGGGAAGGTTGGTCAGTGCGAGGTACTTCTCGCCGTAATCGGCGATAGATGGCTTTCTGAGGAATTGGCGCCAGGACATCGTCGCATCGACGATCCCGGAGACTTCGTTCGGATTGAAATAGCTTCTGCTTTGAAGCGAGGCATTTCAGTCGTGCCGGTGCTCTTAGATGGTGTCCAGGTACCATCTGCCGAAGAATTACCGGATGACCTAAAGCCACTATCGCGCCGAAACGGCGTCCCAATTCAGCGTCTCTCTTTCGATGCAGATGTTGCGAGGTTGGTGAGAGGATTACCAATCGAACTTAAACCCTCGGCAAGCGTGCCTTCTACTCCAGAAGGGCCTGCCCCATCGCGCGCGAGTAATGACGGTGGTGCAAAGATGTGGCTGAGCATAGAAAGTAGTTTAGACCCAAGAGACTATCAGGAATTTAAGGAGCATTTTCCGACGAGCAAATATGCCTTTGAAGCCGGAAAGCGGCTTCGTCAGCTGAAAGACTGGTCTAGCATAGACCAGAGAAGCTATGAGGCCGTATTCCATTTTCGTCGCCTCGCGAAAGAGCGATCGCCACTATTCGCTGCGTTGGAAAAATCTACTGAAAAAACTCTAGGAGAGGCGATGGCTGCGGTTGGTACAGTTGAAAAAGAGTACATAGAGCAGAAGCTGGAGAAGCATCAGCGTGCAGGCACCGTATTAAACGATCGCAATACCCATCCGGCTCTTCAGTCCGGCTATCAAAGTGACCCAGTCGTGGGTGGCCTCGGTGAGGCGCGACAAGCCGGTCAACGAAACGATGGTCCCCGAATAGAAAACGAAAGTGAACTGAGTGGATCTGGCAAATTGCTTAAGGTCGCTGTGGGCTTCTTGCTTTTTTTGATCGTGTTGATCGCACTGTTACAATTTCTTTTTTCCCGCGAAGCAGCGATAGCAAGTACAAAATCCGAATTCGACCCTGGGAGTATAATCTTTGCGACCGAGCCGACGTACGAAGACCCCGTCGTATTGGAAGCAATTATGCTGTGCGACCAGCTAGCGGGTCACTACGCTGACACAACAATCCCTCCAGGTACATTTGCAGACGGACAATCGGCGCTCACCATCGGTTTAATTCGCAAAAACCCCGAGCCTGCCACAAAGGCTTGTTCTAACGCGGTTCTCCTAGCACCTGGTAGTCCTAGGATGAAATACAATCTTGGTCGCGCATACAACGCGCAACGCAACAAGGTTCGGGCGATTGAGAATTTCGAGGCAGCCGCTCTCTTGGGACAAAGCCGAGCTATTGTACAGCTGGCCACGGAATACACTAATGGAGGAGCGTATGTGCAGGATTTCGCTCGAGCTGAGGCGCTTTTAGAGCTGGCCGCATCACGAGGAGATGTTATCGCGAAAAGTGCTTTGGGTAGTTTTTACTTCTCTGGTGTGAACGGAGAGCCACAACCTGAACGCGCACTTGCTTATTTTGAAGACGCAATCACTTTCCCTCGGGCGATGTACAACATCGGAGTGATGAAAAGGCATGGAATTGGGACGAATGAAGACAGTGATGAAGCCATTCAACGTTTCAAATCGGCCGCTAAGTTTACCGCTACGGCTCCTTTAAGCGCAACTCAACTGGGGTGGATGTATGAAACCGGCTTGGTGGACGGTTCACCAGACTTTCAAGTCGCTGAGGAGTATTACACAAAAGCGTATGAGAACGGTCACGTATTATCGGCTTTGGCTTTGGCGAAGCTTTACTTGGCCACAGATCATTTTCCAAACGACCGTGCAGCGGGCGTGACGTTACTGAGGCAGGCGCTCTATAGCGGCGAAACAACAATCTCTCACGATGTATTTTGGACTTACATCCCAAACCCGGACTTTCAGGATCTCGCTGAAGACGCTGTTGTGAAATTAAACCATGAGCTGAAGTCGGAAAATGTATATTCTCAGCTTCTTGAAGACTTAAACTCTAGTTATCGGTCCAGAAAGTTCCCCTTGCACGAAGATATAATCTGTGCCCCGGGCTATCAAGACGTTGATTGGTGTCTCGACTATTGGGACTCCTTGCCAGCGCGAGAGCTCCCTAATTTCAATTGATGCGACGAGAGCTTAGTGGCACTTGACCTAAGTGTCAGGTTATTCGGTGTAGAGGAATTAGTCGAACGTGATCATCCGCGAAGTTTTGAGTAACTGTTGAGAATGAGAAAACTCGACGTTGGCTTGAATTTCAAATGCACCCCAACCATTCGTTCTCAACTCAAATTTACTGTGACGATCTGTGATTTCACGAACTGGGTTTTTGAAGGTTCTATGTAGAAAATAGGTCACCTTGGAAATGCGATCGAGGTCGCGGCTTGAAGCTTCGATCCAGACAAAAATTCGATAGCGTGGACGACCATCTTTCCCCGTTTTCCAATACTCGGTGCGGTGTGAAAGCTTGATGTTTGTATCTGTTTCGCTCGTATCAGCGGAGAACGGTGCGACTGGTTGCGAGGGTAAATCCCGCGCTAAATAGTTTTTTAAGAACTCCGATAAGGTTGTCATACCGGCATCAAAAAAATCGGGAGAGATTTTAAACGCATGCAAACGCGTGAGCCCTTCTAAACTAGTTGGGAGATCGGTGAACGACGGCATCACGGTACCATCAATTGTGATCGGAATTACCCTAATCCCACGGGCGAGAGCCTGCTCGATTTCAATTCTAACATAGTCGACCGGTTCGTGCTGCTTGGACTTCAATATGTCGGTCCATTTCGATCCGATGATAGCTAATAGAACACGACTATCGTCAATGTGGTCTCCAATGGCATCTATGAAATCAGCACCAGGTTCAATGGTCGATTTATCCAGGAAAACCGAGCGATCATCGAGTGCTAGCTGTAATCTCTCGGCGATCCGGCCGGCGATCCACGCGGTGTCTTCGGTGCGATAGCTTATAAATACGTCTGCCAATTTATTTCTTCCATGTGCAGACTTTCATGTTCAATTTTGATGGTCATGTTTAGCCTGAAGTTTGATAGCGTACGCTGGTGTATTTTTAGAAATCTCAAATATCAAGAATAAGGCGAGCATCCGATCGGCCTTGATCGTTGTGTATCAGTCCTTAGCGTTGTTTTAAGCACCGGGAGGATCATGGATTGCAAAACAAAGACGCGGTATCCCCTTCTAAGATTGAGAAAATCGCACGCACCGCCCATGAGGCGATCAAAGGTTGGAGGTTGGCCAATGGTCAGGAGAGTATCCCAGATTGGGAAGACGCGCCTGATTGGATGGTGTCTGCGACTAAGGACAGTGTCATGATGGTTTTGCAAGACCCAAACACGTCCGCTTCTAAGCAACATGAGCAATGGATGGACAAGAAGCTTCGCGACGGCTGGAAGCAAGGGCCTTTGAAAAACCCAGAAGCAAAAACCCATCCGCTGCTGATCCCATATGAAGAGCTTCCGGAAGTCGAACGGATGAAAGACTCGCTGATGAACGCGGTCATATCGGCGCTGGCGGAGATTCAGGAATAGTCTTTGGATGAAGATTAGAACGTCACTCTCGTGAATAGGTCTAACAATGGGATTTTACGTGTATCGGACGGCGGGCTTGTCGAGACGCTTTGTGTCGGTATTCACTCAAGCTTCAATTAGTGTTTGTAATGAGGAAGTTGATGCGCAGAACTTTTGAGCAGCATCTCGATCCAACTGTTGGGCCGAAGCGCATTTTGTCTTTGTCAGGTGGCGGCGTACGTGGATTAGTGACTCTTGGGACCTTGGCTCATCTTGAAGCTATGATCCGATCAGAGTTTGATGATGAGAGTATTGTTCTTTCTGACTTCTATGACCTGATCGCGGGAACGTCTACAGGCTCGATCATTTCCGTTAGCCTCGCCATGGGGTGGGAGGTTTCACGAATTAAAGCGCTTTATGATGAGCTATGTCCTATTCTATTCCGACCAAATCGCCGTCTGGGGTTTTTCAAGCCACGCTTCGAAGCACAAAAACTTCAAGATGTTTTGGAGCAGCACCTCGTTGATGAACAAGGAGAAGATCTTGAGTTGGGGTCGCCGGCGTTAAAAACAGGGCTGCTGATTTGCGCCAAGAGAATGGATACAGATTCTGCTTGGTTGCTCACAAACCATCCGAACGCTCGCTTCTTCCAAGCGGGGCTTGATCAATCGTTTTTGCCCAACAAGCATTACAAACTCAAAGACCTAGTCCGCGCCAGCACCGCGGCGCCGACATACCTATCCCCAATGCGTATAACAATTTCTGATGGGCGGGCGGGTTTTCCAAAAGATGACGGCGTTTTTGTTGACGGCGCTATTGGTGGACAAAACAATCCGTCCTTGGCGGCATTAAAGATCGCGACGCTGCCGTCATATAAGTTCAACTGGAAGCGTGGTGCCGACCAGCTGAGCATTTTGTCTATCGGCACGGGGTATTTTCGACAGCGGATCGGAGCTGATGCTTTTTTGAAACGGCGCACGGTTGAGCAAGGTATTGCGGCGCTTAGTAGCATGATCTCTGAGAGCGAACGAAATACGCTCATGATGCTGCAATCACTCTCTAACCCGAGACGCCCACGCATAATTAACGGGGAAATCGAGGGGCTGGAAGGCGAGCTTTTAACCGAAAAGCCGATTCTGGGCTTTCAACATATCGATGTCGAGTTGAATAGTAGTGACATACGCGAACGACTAAAACTCCATAGCCTGAAAGGCGCGCAAATGGATAAGATTAGGGACGGACTTCGAGATATGGCCAATGGTCGCAAAAAGAACTTGGCCTATTGCTACCAACTCGGAGCCTCGCTTGGCACTGATCTCGTGACGGCCGATTTATTTGCGTAAACTCTCAGACGGGTGCGGCGCAATATTAGCGCAGGGCCATCCCGATTAGATTTTGGCGTGGGCGAGAAAGTTCTCCTTGTCTCCTGAACAGCATTTCTGTTTACTTAAAAAAGTTTGGCGCATTCCTTAATCCAGGGGACTTCAAGTCATGATAGATGACAAACAGCTGGCCGTTGCGGTTGATATTGAAAAGGCGGAAACGGCTTTGATGCCGGTTTGGTCAAAACTTTGCGAAACGAAGTTCAAAGATGCTGCGGCTCTGAGCGCATTGAAAGAGGCGATCGATGAATTGGAGGCGTTTTCAGATGAAGAGAAGGCTAAGCTAAAAACGTCTCTGAACGAGCACGCGATCTCAAAAAGCGGGACGAGTGGCGGAAGCGATGGATATGAGGGGCTTTCGGATCTCGCAAGCCTGATCGGAAATCGTGCTGCCTTGAGAGCTATCTTGGTGAGCACGGTGGCCATAACAGGCCTTGGAAATTTGGACGCTGACGCATCAGTTGTCGACCCGGCACCGATCACCTTCGATCCGATGGTTGAAGTTGCTGCTGCGAATAGTGTTGACGTTCGTCCTGGCGCCCCATCGATGAAGGCTGATCTGTTCCTACGTGTAATGCAGTTCACTGCGCTATGGGAGGGGGGCAAAGTCGATCATCCAGATGACCCGGGCGGAAAAACAAACCTTGGGATCACGCAATCTACATTCGACAGTTGGCGAGACGGCAAAGGTCTCGAGCGCCAGGACGTTTTCGAGATATCTGCTGAAGAGGCTTACCAAATCTATGAACGGGATTATTGGAACAAAGTCAAAGGAGACGAGTTACCAGAGCGTGTTGCTCTCGCGGTCTTTGATTTTGCTGTGAACTGCGGACATCAGCGTGCAGTGAAGGCCCTGCAAAAGGCGGTTGGGGTTGAGCAGGACGGCGTCATTGGTCCTCAAACACTGGCCGCGGTACACGCGGCAGACCCTGAAGTGGTGTTTGAGGCGGTGAATAGCGAGCGAAGTGATTTTTACGGGCGATTAGTCACGAAACGACCTAAGTTGGAAGCGTTTGAAAAGGGTTGGTCTAACCGACTAAACGCTTTGATTGTGGCGGGAACGGGTGATGGGTTTGAGTCACTGTTCAGCAGTTGGACAGAATTGATTACCTCGCAATGGGTTCCGGGCGCCTTGATGGCACGGGTCAACGATGACCTCGTGGAATGACCGTATTTGAAGAAATCGAAGGAGTCGAAGAACGCCTGCGATCTTTTCAAGAGCGCCTAGACGAGAGCTTGGAAGAATTCGGAGTTACCGAACTCTTATCCATTGTATCTGAACTCGATGGTTTGGGAAGCAACGCCTCCGCACCCGCGCGGGCGTTGTTGAAAATGCTAAAAGACACACGGGCGCACGCACTTCTGTGTTTCGCTGCGAATGAACTCAAACATCGGGGCATTGTCCCAACCCTTGCCGCTCAAATGCGCGTCCAAGCGCTTATCGAACTTGGCCAACTCTCCACCGCCATCATAGAGATCTCTGCGGCCGTAGATCAAATTGGTGTAACGCGTGATGATTTGTTGGAATTTTCGGGCCTTGAAGGTCGCGCTTTTAAGCAGCTCTTCATTGAAACCAAACAGCAGGGCAGAGCCGATCTCGAATTGCTAGAATCCTCAAGACGCGCATATCTCCAAGGATGGGAGCTTTCCGAGCACACCGGCTATTGGCATGCTTGCAATCTTCTAGCGCTGAATGAGATCGAAGCGGCTACGTTTGACCGTCAAATAGATTTAGAGATGAACCAACAGCTCGCAAACGCGGTGATCGAGTTGGCGGGCGCACGATTTGCCGAGAACTCGGATGATCCTTGGCCACTTGCGTCACTCGGAGAGGCCTATCTCGCGCTTGGCCAGTTTGATTTAGCGCTTAAGGCCTTTGGGCGCTTTTGTGAAAAGACTAGCAATGCCTTTGCGCTCAATTCTGCAAGGCGACAATTGATGGAGCTCTGGCAGATCGAGACCCGACCCGAACGTGAGTTGAAGGCCATATATGATGAAATCACAGCTGATTTGTTGCAGACACCAGGGAGTAGAGTTGAACTTTCGCAGTCTGAGTTGATCGGAATGCGTCAGAGGTTGGCCACTGACGGTTACGAAGGACTGTTTGGAGGTCGCCCGGTTCCAATCGGTTGGGTTCAAAGACTGATTCAGTTGAGCCAATGCATTGGCCGTGTTGAGCGCTTAGGTGGGGGTGATCTAACCTCGAGGTTTGGCACGGGCACGGTTTTCCGTGGTGAAGAATTGAACCCTGATTGGGCATCCATTGGCCACGTATTTGTAACGAATGAGCACGTTGTAAGTGCCTATGGAGGCACGACGTTGAAGCCGTCTCAAGCCGCAGTTCGTTTCACACAGTCTCCGGGCTCTGGACAGGTCAAGTTGGGAGAAGTGCTGTGGTGCTCTAAAAGAGAGGATCACGATATCACGATCTTTAGAATGCAGGACTTGCCGGACGGGGCGCGAAGCATGTCGCAGACGGAACCCATCACAAGTCTCGTCGCGCCCGAAGATGATACCTATGAGCCCGTGACCGTAATCGGACACCCAATGGGATCTGACCTCCTGCATCTCGCCATCGAGAATCTAAGCGTCGAAGACATTGATGTTCCTCGGGCTGAAGGTGCTCCTGAGCGAATTTGGTACAAGTGCCCGACTATGGAAGGCAATTCCGGAAGCCCGGTCTTGTCTTGGAAGACCCTCCAAGCGCTTGCGGTTCATCATCGGGAAATTGTCCATCGCGGATGCAATGAGGGCATCAGCGTTCACTCAATCCGTTCGGCCATAAAGTTGCGGCCCGAGGGCTGGAACGGTGCGTTTTAGCGAGGCCGTTCTCGTAAAAAGTGAATCGGATAGACGTGCACCATTAATCGTATTTACGTTCTCGCGATTCAAACGAACCAAAGAATAGACTTATGAGTAAATCTGAAGCGCTACGCTGTTTCGTGATTAGTCCTATTGGTGCGGAGGGAAGCGAAACACGCAGGCACGCAGATACGGTCTATGAATGCTTAATAAAGCCTGCTTGTGCTGACTCATTTGGTCAAGGAGGCCCCGTCTATCATCCCGAACGCGGTGATCATAAAACAGCGCCGGGGAAGATCACGGATCAAATCTATGAGGATATCCTCGCCGCTGATTTGATTATAGCTGTTCTCACAGAGTCCAACCCGAACGTGTACTACGAATTGGCGATCGCTCAATCGGCTGCAAAGCCGGTAATTCTTCTTTTGGAAAAGGGATTTGCTGCGCCATTTGATATTAAAGATCAACGCATCATCTACTACGATTTCGAAGCGCAAAGCATTTTCAACGGGACATATGCGAAATTACTAAGATCATCCATGAATGCCGTGGCAGAAAACTCCCGGCGGCCCATCGTGCCGTTCGCACCTCACCTGGTTCCTCTCGGTGATCCACTTCAAACTATTGGTGATCGCGCATCTGAAGGTGAGGACGTCGCAATCGAGATAGTGAGATCGGCGCGACGCTATGTCTATCTAATGGGTTACTCGCTCAGTGGATGGCTCATGAATGAGTCTTTTGCGAAAGCACTGAAAAGCGCGGGAAACGCAACCAGATCGGCTAATAAGCGGGACGAGCGACTGGAGGTGCGGGTCATTTTGATGGGACAAAACAACGCCGCGCTTCCACTTTCCATGAAAACCAAAACCGAAGCCAAGCAGGTCCATAATGCCGCCGGAAGGATGCCGACGGATTGGATGAATTTCTTGGGTTCATTGAAAGGCCTGAAACCGAAGGTGAAGACCCTAGATCGATATAATCTAGGATATCAGGCAATTTTCACTGAGAACGCAGCGATATCGGTTCCGTATCTTGTTTCCCGAGGCACTATGCGTAGCCCATTCATCAGCGCTAAACGAAATAGCGCCTACTTCGACACTATGAAAGAAGAGTTCGTCTTCCTTTGGGAGAACGCAAATAGGATCAAACCGACCAAAACAAAGAAATAGCTCACGATATCGCGCGCCGCTGTCGAAGGGCGATGCCGATAGATAAGGCGCTTCTCTGCGCAATCAGTCATCGTCTATTTTAAGGCCAAGATCTGTGCATAAAGCGCGTTGCCTGAAATTCCCAATCGATTTGCAGCGAGGCGCACATTGCGATTTAAGACGAGCCCATCTTGCGGCGATAAAAGCTGCTTAGTTCGACCTCTTTTATATCCAGCCTCCTGGTCCCATAGCTCGAGCCAGTCGTCGAGATTTTCACCTCGCTCGCTCAAAATCGAGCTTAGCACAGCTAGGAGTTTAGTACTTTCCACCATGTATCCGCCTCACAAGGGCTATGTTCTTTTGAGACTAATTTCTTTTCGAAATCACAAACCTTATCAAAACAAAACCGCTACGGCCAAAGCTAGCGCAAAACTCGAGTAAACAATAACGCGTTGGATTACTGGAGGCACTGATCTTAGTGCTGTTAGCAGAAGGCCTCCGACGACCCCTCCGAAGAAAGATCCAATAGCCCACCAAAGCCACATCGGCCAATCACCAAATATGAGCGTTCCAACCGCAATGTGTCCGACGACTGCCAAGACACCCAATAGAAGCTCCAAGTAGCGAGATTGCATTTGAAGGAGGATGAGTTTGTCATCATCGCCATACTCTTCGAGCTCATAAATTCGAATTACCGCCATTATCAGAAGCGCTGCGCCAGCTCCGAAGAAGCCAATATATATTCCGACTAAGAGTCCTACTAAAGCAGGCAAACCTGGACGCGAGATTATCCACTTGGAAATTGCGCGCGCATAAGCGGTAACTCCGATAGCTATCAACAAAACTGGAACTATGAACTCTTTCGTCAGCGACGAAATCAATAGAACTCCAATGAGAACACCTAGAAAAACGGGTGCATATCGGCGCAGTCCCGGTTGTTTAAGGTGCTCTCGAGTGGCTAACGAAGAACCTATGCCCCGGGCTAAAGAGCCTACCTTTATGCTCCCAACCAAGACGCCAATATTCGCTGTTCCAGGAAACATTAACTGAAATATTGGCAGCGCGAGAAACATGCTGGCGCCGAACACAACCCCAAAAACACCGACAAAGAAGCCAAAAAAGGTCATCCAGAAGGGAATATGCTCTAGCAACCCATCATTCCTTGACGCCTCTGTTCAATCATCGCTTCTTATCCAGGATAGGTAGGTAAGTTACAGCGGCTGAGCATGGCAAGTCATGAACTGGAGATATTCGAGGGCTCAACAGAGATGCGACGGCGCATTCTTGATCATGCGCGTTCATCCCAAAACGGTGTTCGCAAACTTCGCCTATATGGTTTCAATTTTGGGAATACCTCCACTCGCCTAATAGAAGACTTGAGTATTTATCTGGCTAGTGATTTCGAGGTTGAGGTGTTGGCCTGGGACACACAGATCACACGTCTAAAGTCTCGAACCGATGCCGACGCTGCAACTTTGCTAAAGGCAACAAACCTCGAACGGACCTATAATGTGCTCAACGCGGTCGTAGATAGCGATCATGGACAGTCTGTATCAGATACCTTCGCCGAGCTACTAATTTTGGGATCTGACATCCTCATTACCAAACAACGTCACAAAGAACTCTTGAAAGGCACTGCAACCACCCTGCAGGATATTTTTTCGGAACCTGAACTCGCAGACCGGATGGGCTATGTTAGAATGAGAGTTGTGCCGAATTACGTGCCAGCAATGTGCGTGATTCTCGATGATAAGATATTCGTGAGGCTATATACCTCTCAACGCCATCAAGTGGGGTTTTCTGCTTCGTCCAGCAATGAGCTTTATCGCCATTTAAATGACCACTTTGAAGAGGTGTGGAGTAAAGCAACTGATATATTCGGCGAGCCCATGGGATTGGGGGCCGAAGAAGAGCGGCGGATAAAAGCGCCTGCAACGCACAGTACCTCGAACCAAACAGAGATTTTTATCAGCTATCGCAGAAATGACTCCGCTTGGGCGGCCGCAGCGCTGCACGACCGGTTGTCAATGGCATTTGGACTAGAGAAGGTTTTTCTTGATCATCGTACTATTCGCGAAACGACAGATTGGGACGCAGAACTCGACAACGCATTGAAATCTGCTCGGGTCTTCATTCCTCTTTTCGGTCCTCAATGGGCGAGTGAAGATAATATAAAAAGCCTAACTTCGAACCCGGAGGACATGGTCCTTTATGAATTCGAAGAAGCTCTATCCGCTAAACCGCCAAAAGTGATACTACCTGTTCTCGTTGACCATCACGCATGGCCAAATGATGAGCGCTTCCCAGAAGCTGTCAGGCAAGTGCTTAAAAAACAAAGCCGTCGAAAGATAACGTTTGAGACTTACCATCAAGACGCAGCCGATATCGTCAATCGAATAATCAAAGAACTTGAACGATAAAAAAGGGGGCTAAATCATTTTGAGTTCAGGGGTTCTCGAACTTAATTTCAATTAGGTGATTTGTTCATGGGCTTCACAACCAGTCGTCGTTAAGCCTTAAGGGTCGATGGCTCCAAGGGCAGTGGAGAACGACATCGGATTCTTCAAGATCACTAGCTTGCGATAAGAGCCAACCGCATTAAGAGGCGGTTGCATGGCAGATATCTTTGTTTCCTACAAAAGCGAACGACGCCCTGCAGCACGACACTTGGCGAAAGTTCTGGGGGCATATGGTTATAAGGTTTGGTACGATTACGGTCTCATACCTGGGGAGAATTTTGAACGACGACTTCACACCGAAATGGCTGAAGCTCAGATCATTCTTGTGCTTTGGTGCAGCATGGCGAAAGCGAGTGATTGGGTGAACAGGGAGGCCAAAGAGGCTGTGCAGACCGGTAAATACCTGCCGTGCCGGATTGAAAGCACTGATCTTCCGGATGATTTCGCCTTGGCGGATACAATCAACCTGATTGACTGGGATGGGGCTCCTCGCAGCCATGTTTTGGATCGACTGCTTGGCGATGTTGCGCGTCGACTCGAGCGCGATCCCACAATGGATTTCAATCGGCTCCGAGAACTGGATGAGGACTGGCGAGGTTACGGGGCGCCATCGCTATCGCAATTTGCATTGGGCGAGGCACTCACACCAGGGGCAACCTTGGAGTCTCGTAATGAACGCCAGACCGCAGGTGCATTGCCGCAACAACCTCCCTCAGGATTATCGCAAAATCTCAAGAATCATTGGCGTAACGCAATCGACGGTGACCCTGTCGCGCTTTATCAAATCGCTTGGCATTACGAATTCGGACGTGGCGGATTGCCACAAAACGATAGGGAAGCGGTGCGTCTCTACGAACTGGCAGCAAATCAAGGCAACGTTAGCGCTACGGCGAATCTCGGTTTCATGTACGCGTGTGGTCGTGGAGGAGCGCCAAAAGATGATAAGGAGGCTGTGCGGTTGTACAAGCTTGCGGCCGACCAAGGCAATGCCGGCGCCCAAGCTAATCTGGCAATCATGCATCGAGATGGTCGCGGTGGATTAGATCAGAATGAGAACGAGGCCGTACGCCTTTTCAAATTGGCGGCAGATCAGGGCAACACGTTTGCGCAGTCTGATCTTGGGTTTATGTACGAGCGAGGACGCGGAGGCTTGGCAAAGGATGAAACGCAAGCGGCCCAGCTTTATAAATTGGCGGCGCAGCAGGGCAACGCCGGTGCCAGAGCTAATCTCGCTGCAATGTACCGCGATGGTCGAGGAAGTCTTCAGAAGGATGTTGAGGAGGCAGTACGTTTATACACACTCGCTGCAGAGCAAGGGAATATGTATGCGCAAGCTGACCTCGGATATCTTTATGAGAGCGGACGTGGAGGGGTGTTGATCGATAGGAAAAAAGCTGCGCGACTGTATAAGTTAGCCGCTGACCAGGGAAATCGTTGGGCGCAAGAAAGGTTATCGGAGCTCGAACCATAATCGTAGATCGCAGCATAGGGTGGAGACGTGACGACCATGAGCGTTGATCTGAATATCGAGGATGTTACGCTGGACATAACTCTCCTTCACTGTCGCAACGCATACGTGGCGGCATTTCGCACGATGCTGCATCCGCATCTTCCTTCGGGCCGAAAGTGGTTAGCGTTTGAGGAACGGCATTCTAGCTATGTGGATTACGCCTACTGGGGGGTTAACGAAGAGGTCGTAAAGCTTGACGATCTTCCGCGAGCGGGTGATCTGGTGGAAGAGTTTGAACTTCTTCTGAAGGCGAGACAGGCGCACGAGCGATTTGGTAGAAAAAACACAGACGAGTTTCAGAACCGCGTTTTAAATGTCTTCACTGCAGAATTGCTTGAACGCATGCGTGATCATTGCCGCGATAACCCCGACAGTCAGATTCTCGTGAGCCTTAACTGAAGCCTCTGATTTGCGGTTCCTTTGCGATGCTTGCGATGTGTACACAAACATATACGCATATGAGGATTTAGTTTTTCGCAATTAAAGTTGAGCTCAACGTGACGCGACAGAAGTAATTTTGGGTCCGGTCGCTAGCCCTCAATAGAATGGGCGACTCGAAACCCTAAATCCGTTCGACGGCTGGAGGCGTTACTTATTGCTCTAGTTCGTTGCCCAATCGCAACGCGGACCCTCGCAGTGCATGGAACGGTCTCCCGCGCCGAACCGTCTAAAGGACGATCAGCAGGGTCCCCTCCGCAGTCCTGTACCCACTCCCATATCTCTTGATTAGAAATTGAAAATCCTTCGGTTGAAGCAGTTAGATGAAGCCATTCTGACTCGGACAATAGGCGATACTTTTTACCGGTCATTTGAGAAAGCCAGTACGTGTATTCGTTCACATCAAGCCAACTAACGTTTACCACCGGATCGGAACCACTGTCCTGACCGCTGCCGATCGGTTCTGGGAGACTTTGGCATCCGCCATTTCGCACGCAGGCTTTCCAATTATCGAAGGTAATTTTGTGCCGGGATACAGCAACACGTGATATTGGGAGATTTGGATGAGCGCCATCGGTCGTTACGAGCATTTCTGGGCAATTATTCGAGGTGGGTGCGCAGTCGAAAAAAGATTCTCCTTCGTGCAGACCCATGAGAGTTTTTGAGGACTGGACATGAGGACGAAAATTTAATTGTGCTGAAACAAGCGGAATCACAGTTTCGCGGTTCATGAACGCAATCAGACTGGTGGCAAAAAGCAGTAGTGTGGCGACGACTGTAAGCTGAAGGAGATTCCGCCTTCTGAGGTTTTTCCGCTCAGTCTTTCTGCATTGAGCAAGGTAGTCGAGTTGGTTGGCGCTAATTTGATCGACATACTTAGGGTTGCGCCGTAGATGCTCCGCTGCCCGCAATCTTGATCCAAAATGCGTTAGGTACTCCGCTGATTGGTTACTTTTGCTCCAGGACGCCGCCGCTGATTGGAGGCCTCTCAGAAGTTCCAGCCGGTCACGTTCCGGCTCTAACCAACTGCGCAATCGGCTCCACTCTCGGAATAGAGCCTCATGCGCTACTTCTACTGTGTCGATTTCGCCGCCACGACGAACCACTAGGCGCCAAGCGTCAAAGTGTTGTAATAGTTCTTGCTGCTCAGGATCAAAGCTATTCCAACTCGCAACTCTCCGAATTGCCTTCCCTTCGTCGTTTACATCCGCCAGTGATGGAACGAAAGCGTTCTCCGCTACGCCAAGGATTTTACTTTTAGGGCGAATTCGCTGTAGCAGAGCGTCTTTGTCACTCGGAGATGTTCCAGCAAGCGCACGCTCCGCGGCGTCCTCGATCAATCCGGACAACCCACCCATCGTTTCATAGTCTTGCAGCTTCAGCTCACCTTTTCCCGAAAACTGTCTCCAGAGACGTTCCAACGCGAAAGCCAACAATGGTAACGCATCGCTTCCTGGTGAATCCTCAATCAGCCGGTCTATTAATTTGTCTGCTATAGTTATTCCGTATCGTTCGGCTGGCTTTTTAATGACGTCATCAAATCTGAATACCGGCATGGCTCTTAGGTCATAGCCGCGGGTTTCAATTCCTGAAAACTTACTGCTTTCTTGGAGCTCCGAAAAACTGTCCGTTCTTATAGTGAAAACCAGTTGCCAATTGCTCTGGTCAACCAATGCCGCTTTTATGTAATCGCTGAACGCATCACCGCTTTCGCCACCAGCTCTAACGAGTTCTTCAGCTTGATCGACGGACATCAAAACGGTCGCATTCGGTCTGCCAGCTGCGAGCCGAAGTTGGGAGACGTACCCTTCTAAAGCTTCAAGTACGCCTGATCGGGTAGCCTCATCCCGCTGTGCGTTTTCTTTTCGCCAAGCTTCAAGCAGGTTGCTTTTAATTACGCCACTCGCGTGCAACTGACCGTAGTCGAGAAGGGTTGTAGAAATCGCTTCTGCAAAGTTGAAAAGCGGATCAGACCCCGGCCGAAACGCTCTGAGAGTTATCCAGGCTGGAACCTCTCGTCTCAAACGAGGAATGACGCCCGCACGCAATAATGATGATTTCCCCGCTCCAGAAGCACCGAACAAGACGAGCGGATGCGTTTCCTTCGAGGCACGCATTCTTCTGAGCATTTCGAGTATTTCAGCGATTTCTCTGGAGCGACCAAAAAAAATAGCAGCATCAGCATCGTCATCACCATAAGCCCGCAATCCAGGAAAAGGAGATGGCCGTTGGTTCGATTCCACCGCGAATGCGCAAGGGTCTAATCCGACATCGGTCGAGGCGCCTGCCGCTCTGAGTCCGCTCAGGATCAAGTTCGCGCGCTCTTCGTCCAAGGAAAAATTCAGCCGGCCATTTTGCCCATCAATAAAGCATGTTCCGTCAACTCCCTGGTCTTCTGCATTAACTCTCGAGAGCCTTTGAAGCGCAGTATCGGAAAGTTCATGGTCGCTGTTGAGCAAATATATTGGGACTGTGCGTTTCCCCATTAGCCAAGAAACTTCGAATTCACCAAAACATACCGACGATTCCAGCCAGCTGGGCGTTACGAGGCAAATAGTTACCCGTGCCGTGGATGAAGCTCTTCGAAGTGCTTCTTTCCATCGTTCGCCACCAAGAATGGTATGATGATCAATAAATGTGTCCTTGAACCCGTTATCTATAAGCCATCGATGAAATTCTGTGGCTATTCTATCATCTGAACTGCTATGACTTATAAATATCGTCGACAATTGACTTCATTCCCCATAACTAAGTCGAGCGAATTCGGTTGGATCAATTTCCACTGTGCTAGCGTCAACGAAACGAGTTTTTCGGTTTTTAGAAAAAGTCGATCAGGATCTCTACTCTTCGATTAATTGGTTCTCGTACACCATCTGGCGTTTGCATTTGAAGGCGCGTTTCACCGTAGGCTTCAGGAACAATTTTCCACGATGGGATTCCTAGATTTACCAACTCATCGCGAACCGTTTCAGCTCGTCGCCCGGAGATTGCCATGGAGTAGTCGCTCTCCATCTCCGTGTCTGCGTGCCCCTGAACGAAAATTTCATAATCGAACGACCTACAGGTGTTAATCCTATCGACAACGATTGCGATTTGGGCCTCTGCCAAAGCACGTCCCATCTCTGTAATGTCGCTTTTGTCCCATTCGAAATAGATCACGCCTGCTTGTTGATCGCCACACTCACCACCTTGAGAGAACCCCAAGGGTGAGTTTGCTGACAGCACAAAGCTTAAAAGCAATAATCGCAACGCTCTAACTTTCATCGTGTCCTACGACCAATAAGTGCTCAGAGCTTTAACCAAATATCGAACTCTGTGGGATTGTCTAGCTTTCCAGATTGCGTAGCAAAACGTTCTGAGATCGCGCGCGCTCCGCGACCTAGCTTAATGCGATTTCACTTTGAATACAGGCGCGTTTGATAAAAAGGCAGTGGGCTAGGTCCAATAACGACAAGTGCTTGGTCCGCAACCTCGCCCGATAATGCTGGGTGCAAAGATGCTCGTTTTCCGATTGGCAAAACCTCGCTCCAGACCCCTTTTAGCGGTAGTTGAGTAGGGCTCAGATCAGGTGTGCTTAAAAAGCCAGCATGTCCTTTGAAAAGACCACACGGCCTGAGGGAAATGCCTTGATGCGGTCAGAATTTAAAATTAACAAGTGCTTAAGGGACGTTAGGCAGGCCTACCCATGTGGCGTAGATTTCAATATTTGGTTTTATTTGCCGGGCTTATGTGGCTTGGGGCGTGCGCGACCGGTGAAACGGCGGCGCCCAATCAGTCTCTGACCATCCCAGATTCAACCACCTCGATCACCGCTGGTGACCTGCGGATCGGACCGATGGATATGCTCGATGTGACGGTATTCGGAGTCGCAGAGCTAAACGGCACTTACCAAGTCGACTTCACTGGCCTGATCAAATTGCCATTGATTGGCGAGGTCCGAGCCGTTGGTTTGAATTCCAGCGAGCTCGCTGAGGATTTAGAGCGGTTGTATGGCGAAACCTATCTCCAGGACCCTGATGTCACCGTAACCATCGCAGAGAGTGTCGGCCGGCAAGTGACGGTTGAGGGGGCGGTAAGCTCTCCAGGATTGTTCCCCGTCCGCGGCCGATTGACCTTGTTGCAGGCGGTCGCGCTTGCTGGCGGTACGACAAGCCGATCCAACCCAAAAAACGTCTTTTTGTTTCGCGAGATCGAAGGCGAGCGACGGGCTGCGAGTTTCAACCTAGTGGCGATCCGCAAAGGCGAGGCGGATGATCCGCAAATCTATGGCAATGACATTGTTGTCGTAGATGGCTCTGATCTGCGGGAGAATTATCGCGATTTGATCAGGTCTGTTCCACTTCTAACATTGCTTGTTCTCTAGAACGGACGCAGGCCGAGGTTTAAACGCATGAGCTATGATAATCGGGGATATCCAGGAGATCGCGGCGACGGTCTTGGCGGCGTCGTTCCATTCCGTGATGCCGACCAGCAGAACATGCTCTATCCAAGAGAGCTCGGATATGATGAGCCGCAACAAGATGGCTTTGATTTTTGGGGCGCAGTGCGCGTTTTGCTGGCGCGCAAATGGATGATCCTGGCGATCACCATTGTCGGCCTCGCAGCGGCTTTCGCGCTGACCTTGCGTGTTGAGCCTCTCTACAAAGCAACTTCCACAATTGAGATCCAGCGCGAAGAAGTTCAAATCCTTGAAGGGGCTGGGGTGGAGCCGGCGCTTGTCGCAGACGCTGAATATATGGCGACGCAATATGAACTCTTGCAGAGCCGGTCCTTGGCAGAGCGGGTGGCGGAAGAACTGAACCTTCCAAATGACGAACGCTACGCCGATCAAAATCAACCCCGAGACACCCGTGTGCTTCAAGCGGCGAGCAAGATCGTCAACAATTTACGGGTTTCGCCTGAAGGTCGCTCGCGCGTTGTAAATGTTCAATATATCAGCCCATATCCAGCTGAAGCCGCGCGAATCTCGAACGCCCTCGTTGAGTCCTTCATTCAGTCCAACCTCGAGCGCAAATACAACACCACAGCCTACGCAAGGGAATTCCTGGAAGAGCGCTTGGCAACGGCCAAACGCGCATTGGAAGAGTCTGAGCGCGAAATGGTTGAATATGCCGAATCGCAAGGCATTCTCGACATTGAAACCGGCGGAGAAGGGGCCGCTTCGCTCGACGCAAATTCGATTATCGCGCTGAACAATGAATTGTCCGAGGCTGAGAGTGCCCGCATCGAAGCTGAGCAGGTCTACCGAGCCACGCGCGAGCGCCCGAATTCGCGAGAGCTGGTTGAAAGCAATGTGCTCGCAAATATGCGGGAGCGGCGGGCGGCTCTGACGGCAGATTATCAAGAGATGTTGGGCAAGTTCAAACCGGACTATCCCGACATGATCAAGCTTCAAACGCGGATCGATGCGGTGAACGCCGAAATTGAATCTGAAACCCAGGCTTTGATCAATGCGCTGATCAGCACGTTGAGGGCCGATTATGAGGCGGCCGTCGCGCGCGAAGCGTCTTTGCGGTCAAGAGTTGCGGAGCTGCGTTCAGGCCTCCAGGATGATCGCAACCGGCGCATTCAATACCGGATCTTACAGCGCGAGGTCGATACCAGCCGGTCTCAATATGAAGCGCTCTTGCAGCGCTCGAAGGAGATCTCGATCGCGTCCGGCATCGGTTCGAGCAAAGTCTCAGTCGTCGACGAAGCCTTGGTGCCGGGGCTGCCTTTTGAGCCGAACTTACGCCGGACCCTTCTACAAGCTTTTGTCTTGAGCTTCGCGCTCGGTGTCGGCTTGGCCTTCGCGCTGAACTATATCGACGACACGATCAAAACGCCCGAAGACCTACGAGCGAAATTGAGCCTTCCGGCAATCGGTGTCGTTCCGAAACTGCCCGGCAAAAAAGATGTGGTTGTTGATGAGCTCAATGATCCGAAGTCGCAGATCTCTGAAGCCTTTTCGTCAGCGAGAACCGCGCTTGAGTTTGCAACGGTGGAGGGCGCACCTCGCTCGCTGCTCGTCACCAGTACCCGGCCTGGCGAAGGCAAGACGTCGACCACGATTGCTCTGGCAACAACGTTCGCCAAAGGTGGCAAGCGCGTTCTCATTATTGATGCGGATATGCGCAAACCCTCCTTTGTCATCGACACCAAAAAGTCGATCGGTTTGTCAGGATTGCTGACAGGCCATGACGCTTTGCACGACCACGTTGTCGTATCGAAAACACCCGGCCTATCCATTTTGCCAAGCGGCGTCGTCCCACCAAACCCAGCCGAATTACTGTCGGGTCCGCGCCTGCGAGACATCATCGAAGCGGCCGAACAAATGTTCGACATCGTGATTGTCGACTCGCCGCCAGTGCTCAGTTTCACCGATAGCCCGCGCCTCGGCTCAATTGTTGAGGGGGCGCTGATCGTCGTGCAGGCCGGATCGATCCGCACACCGGCGGCGCAACGTACAGTCGCGCGGATGTATGAGGCGCGCACCAATGTGCTCGGCGCGGTCCTGACCAAGTTCGATGCCAAGAATGCTGGCTATGAGTACTCCTATTACTACTCATCCTATGGCCGCCAGGCATACGCCTATGTCGAGAATGACAGCAAGAAAGCTGCGTCGCGTCGCAAAGTGCTGATTGAAGCGGCACAAGATGGCGAAGACGCGGACGAGTCGGAACGTTGGGCATAATCCAATGGGTGATGAAGGCGGCTCTGGCCGCCTTTTTCGTCTTCGTGGCGGTGTTCACCTATAGCGTCGGCGAACAACGCGGTGCGACTGACACCGCTGCACCTGCTTCGCTCTCGATAATGGCGCCATTAAAGACCGACGAGATCAAGACGGGACTCACGTCGAGGGTACAGAACGACCTGATGGGCGATTTTGATCAGGACCTCGCAGCACTATCGGAGCGCGCACCGCTGGACGTTCTGCCATTTGAAATTGAGCTTGCCAGAGCGCTCACGCGCAATGACGCCGAGGCTGCGAATGCTTTTGCTGACCAGGCACTACGCCGCCAACCTCGCAGTCTCGCCGCTCGACTATTTGGTCTGAGCCGCGCCGCTCAAACCGGAGATTATGACCGCGTCATCGCCGACTATGAAAGGGTCATCGAGTTGCGCGCCATCGATCGCAATGTCCTCTCAGACGCCATTGTTGGGGTGTTTCGAGGCGGCGGTGATTGGTCGGCTTTGATTGAGTATTTGAAGTCTCAACCGAGCACCGGACGCGCCATCCTGCAGCGGCTGATGGATGAGCCGGTAGCTGTTGAGGATCTGGAAAGTGTCATCGCGCTCTATCCCCAGCAGCAGTCGCGTTATCTTGATCGTCTGATCCGAGACGGAGCAACGGCGCAGGCCTTTTCCGCTTGGCAGCGTTTTACAGGTTTAGCCGATGATGCGCTCAAATCACTTCCCTTCAACCAGCAATTTGAAGACCTCCCTGCGCCGCCACCTTTCAATTGGGTGATCAGCCGGGAACGCGCCGAGTTCCAATCACGCGGCGGTCTCTATGTGACTTATCTCGGGACCGAGCGGCCTTTAATGGCGCGGCAGATCATATCCGCGAGCCCTGGCGACTATATCCTTAGCACCGAAGCGCTTGGGCGAATGCCGGAAGAGGGCGGATCACTGGAATGGACACTGACGTGTCTCGGAGACAATTCACGACTTGCGGCGTCGCAGATTGAACTCAAGACGATTGGCGAGCAGGAGACATTCGAGACCACACTGACCATCCCAGAGACGAATTGCGACTTCCAACGACTCGACCTTTGGGGACGCTCTGGAGCATTTCCCAAGACCTCGCGCACGGAGATCCTCTCTGTTTCGCTTGATAAGTTCCGCGAATAGGGGGCCTCGGTGCGAAGACGGATCAAACGTTCTCTTCAAAAGCATGGCCTCACCGCTATTCTTTTCGCCTATCTCGCGCTTTGTGTGGTGATGGGCGGAGCCGGACGTGAGGGATTATACTGGCATGGACTGGTGCATGGGATTGCCGCGCTTGGCCTCGCCGCCTTGGTGATCACCTGGCCGGCGCGGGTCAAACTGGGCGATGCTCGAACACCGCTTTTCATATTGATCGCCATTGCGGGCATCGGATTGCTACAGCTCATTCCACTTCCAAGCGGGATTTGGTCGGCTTTGCCCGGTAGAGAGCTCGTTACCGACGGATATGAAAGCTTGGGGCAAACCCTGCAATCACGACCAATCAGTCTCGATGTTGAAGCAACGATGATCACGATAGGATATGTCATCACCCCGATCTTTGTGCTCGCTCTGAGCGTCAGGATTGGCATGCGACGGCTGCAATCGAGCGTGCCCTGGTTCCTTGCGATCCTCGGCGTGACGACGGTCATTTATGGTCTCTTCCAGGTATTCGATGGACGCGACAGCCTTCTCTATCTTTATGAGTTTACGTCCCGAGGATTGCCGGTCGGGTTCTTCTCCAACGTCAATCATCAAGCAAGCTTGTTGTTGATGATCCTTCCGTTCGCATTCTTCCTGCTCAGCGAACTTGGACAAGATTGGCAGGGCGACGATAGCAATGTCGCCGTCGCCATCGTCATCGTGGCGATGATTTTCATGTTGCTGGTTGGGGTGTTCGGCGCCGGGTCTGTTGGCGGCTATGCCATCCTCGCGCCGATTGCGGCTTTGTCTTTCCTCGCCTCGCGAAAGTCGGACAAGTCTGGCATGCGGCGATCGACGCAGCTTGGCATCATGGGGGCCTTCTTGATCGGCGCCATTTTGGTGGGCTCAAGCCCCGTTCTGGAAGGGATTGGCGTTACTTCATTCTCAGACGGCGAAGGCTCTCGTTACAATATCTGGATGATCACGATCGAGGCGATCCGTGAGCATTGGCTGACAGGCTCTGGGCTCGGCACCTATGAGAGCGTCATTCCGCTTTATGAAAACCCCGAGACGGTGACGGCGACTTTCGTGGCGAAAGCCCATAATGATTATCTGCAAATCTTGATGGAGGGTGGGATACTCGGCCTGATCTTATTGGTTTTCGCCTTGATCTGGTTCGGACAGATTTTCCTGAAGCTCTGGGGCAAGAAACGTGGCGGCTCGACCGGGTCGCTGCGCAAGTTTGCCTTTGTCGCTTTGGTGGCGATCTTGTTGCATAGCATTGTCGACTACCCAGCCCGCACCCCTGCAATTGCGGCAATTGTAGGATTGTGCCTGGCGCTCGTCACGATCCCAGAAAGCCGAGGCGCGCGCGCCAAGCCGAGATCGTCCGACAATGAAAAGCGCATTGTGCTTTAGTCAGATGCGATCGTTCTTTTGACGCGCGAACAATAATAAGCAATCGCAAACGCTGCGACACCAAGCCAGCTCATGGCCAAATCCGACAAGTGCGCCGATCGCCCGCCAAAGACCTGAACCAATTCCGCAATTACAGATAGAGCGAGCATGCCGGCCAAGACTTTCCACGCCTTGAACCCCGGCAAAGCGAGAATGCTGAGAAGCGAGAACAGGAAGGCCGCAGCGATGTGGACGATCTTATCAGGATGGCGTTTGACCAATTCATTGATCCCGAAGGCGTCGGTATTGAGCGCCGCGACCGTGAAGAACCCGGTCAGACCAAGCAGGCCAAGGCGCGCGCCCCAGACGATGAACATTCGAATCATACCGGACTGTATGGTCTATCGTCCTATTTCGCACCATTGCCGGTGAAGATGACTGAGACGGTTTTGACCGCGATGAGCAAGTCCAGCCAGAGCGAGAAATGCTTTACGTAATACATGTCATATTCGAGCTTAAGGCGAATATCGTCCACTTCGGTGACATGGCCTTGCTTAACCTGCGCCCAGCCTGAAATGCCTGGCCGCACGATATGGCGATAGCGGTAGAACGGGATTTCTGTTTCGTACCATTTTGACAGGCGAAGCGTTTCTGGGCGCGGTCCGATCCAGCTCATATCGCCTTTCAGGATATTGAAGACTTGCGGAAGCTCATCGATCCGCGTTTTACGAATGAAGCGACCGATGCGCGTAATCCGGTCATCATCAGAAAGCGTCTTATCGGCTTGAAGGTTTCGCTCACTCTCGTCCTGCACCCGCATCGAGCGGAATTTGTAGACCGTGAACGTTTTGCCGCGAAAGCCCATACGTTCCTGTTTAAAGATGGCAGGGCCCTTTGATTCCAAGCGAATAGCGATGGCGGTGATGAGCATGACCGGCCAGAAGACAGCGATCACGCAAAGCGCAGAGAAAATATCCACATAGCGTTTGGCGGGGGCATAGATAGAATCTGGAGCAAGGTGACCGAACGTGTTTTCCGAGAGATACTCAATCTGAACGCGGCCGGTCAGCGACTCCGCCAATTGTCGGGCGCTGAGGATCCGCCGGCCCTTGATTGCTTCTTCAGCGATGGCGCGTTCCCATTTCGGCTCGAGATTGGGATCGCGGAAATCGACCACAATCGGGATATGCGGCGAGCGCTGCATCTCTTCACGAGATTTCAGGACTTCCCACTTCACGCCTCGATAGGTTTGCAATCGCGAAGTTTGCGCGCCCGGTAAAACCGAGAAAACCGGTCGCCGAAAGCGCGCCATGAGAAAGAGCAGGCCAGCAAACCAGATGCACGCGAAGACAAAGCTGACGAGGAATTGGTAGCGGCTGTAGTCAATGCGCATCAAAAAGAAGAAGGCGACCACGACCGCGTAAGATGACATGAATGCTGGAATGACATTCGTAATCGCGCGTGCACCCGGCAGCACCGTCATTTTTCTAAAGATCAAATATCCGAGCAGGAGTGCACACACCGTCCCGATCAGAGAGTGCTCGTAACTTGAAAGTTGATCCCCGAACCTTTCAAAATTTCCTCGGATCAAAGCGGGGACTGCAACAGCGAAAATCAATCCTCCAAGCAGTTGGAACCGGATACGGCTCATCGCATCGGCAATGGAATGGGTTAGCTGCTTCGGCGTTTCCGCCCGTTCGCTAACAGAGACGGTTTGTACATAATCCATCTCTGCCTCCCTACGCCGCGATTACGATTGAGGATTTCGGGAGCGTCATCTCAACCTTCCGGTTCAGCGCTTCCATCAGGACTTTCACCCGCTCGCAATCCGACATGGCGATCACTTCACCGATGAAGCGGTCAAAAGGGCCGCCAACGGCTTGCACGCGGTCGCCGACTTTCAGGTCATGATCAAATTGCGCCAGCCCATTATCGCCGAGGCCGAGAATAAAGCTTTCAACAAAGTCGCTGCAGAGACGCGCTGGGCGGTTGTCGAATTTGATCAGACCGATACTGCCAGGCGTCCAATTGGCTTTTCGCCAGGATTGCGAATTCAGGTCTAGCTCAACAAAGAGGTATCCAGGAAAGAGCGGCGACAAGACCGTTTTGGTTTGGCGCGCATGACGGACAATCTTCTGGAACCGCGGGCAGGCCACGCGATAGCCATTCGTTGCCAGCTGCTTTTCAACGTATTGCTCTTTGCGCGGCTGAACCGCCAAAGCATACCAATTGGAAGTCACTCTACGTCCCCACGACCTAATGCGTGGTGACGTTTAAACAGGTGACGCGTAAGGTAAATAGAAACTAAACTTTTTTCATAAAATTTTCGTAGTTCAATTGTATTTTTGCAATGATTGGGCGCAAGTCTGACCAAAATAAAGTCAGTCACACTTTTATTTCGAAGAAGAGTTTGATTTTATTGATCTAAATGACGTCTATGAGTCGGGATTCGTCCGGTTCAAAGTGTATTTTGGGGTTGTTTGGAGGCCGAGCGTGTTCGCATTTAGGAAAAAATCAGCGCGGTTGCCGAGAGGCAAACCCGGCGAACGCGCTTATGCGATCGGCGATATTCATGGCTGTCTGCAAGAAACGCTACAATTGCTCGAGCAGATTGAAGCCGATTGCGCGCAGCGAGACCCCAAGACCACGCACCTGATTTTCCTCGGTGACCTTATAGACCGCGGACCGGAGTCGCGCGGCGTGATCGAGCTGCTAATGGATTTTCCGTACCGGTTCGCGCAACCACACTTTATTACCGGAAACCATGAAGAGATGATGGTGCGTGGGTTGATGGGAGAGCCGGAACTGTTGTCTGGCTGGCTTGAACATGGCGGATTTGCTTGTGCTGAAAGCTATGGCGTGCCGCGCAGTCATTTGCAGGGGCAACAACCCGATGCGCTAGAGCACATATTGAGATCGGCCATTCCCAAAAAGCATGCTGACTTCCTGAAGTCCTTTTTGGAATCTGTGCAGTTTGGAGACTATTTTTTCACCCATGCCGGCATCCGCCCGGGCATTCCTCTGGACAAGCAATCGGGCCGAGAAATGCGCTGGATTAGAGGGCCGTTTCTGGAGCATGAAGGCGATCATGGCGTTGTCGTCGTGCACGGTCATACTGTGAATGACGAGGTCGTGGTCAAATCAAACCGCATCGGCCTCGACACCGGGGCCTATAAGACGGGCAAGCTCTCAGCCATCTGTATTGAAGAGGAAAGTGTGTCGTTCCTTTCAACGACATAAATGCAACAGAAATAGGCAAATCCAGAAGGGTTCAGCAAATTCGCCTGTCAGGCGTATACAAAACAGGTAAAAATAGTTAACGCAGCCACGCAAACACGATCAGGGGACATCTATGATTCGATCAGTTTCAAGCTTCGCAATACTTGCAGCAATGGCATCAGCTTTTGCAGCAACAGCCGATACACCAGCGGCAACCGTATCAAACCCAGTTTTGGTCTCGGTTGAGCGCGGCGGTCAGCCGCTCGACATCACGATTGGCACGCAGCTTCAGTCTGGAGACGTTATTTCGCTTTCCAATAATCCAGACATTGTTGTGAATAATGGCCTGCTGACATTCGGCGATAAAACTTGCGCGCTGACCAGTGGCCAAGCCTATACGCTTGATCTTGGCTCAGGTGTTGCCGCCTATCAGGCGGGTGCGGCTGATGTTTGTGGTGCGCTGCTTAAGACTGCGCCAATCCAATCTGCTGCGGCGGCAGCTGCTGCTGGCGGGGCTGGGGGTGGCACTGCCGCAGCCGGCGGGAACGCGCCCTTGATCATTGGCGGCATCGTTCTGGCGGCCGGCGGGATTGCAGCTGCTGCAGGCGGCGGTGACGATGGCGGGACCACGCCGACCAGCCCTTAATCAGGCAATCAGATCTAGGTGAGAGCATTTAAGTTGCCTGAATGTCAGGCAACGTTCTTAGAATGCGCGCTAGATTTGCAACAATGAAGTCCAAATAGACTTGGTTATAAAAAATTTATCCACAGGGTCGTGTACATTTGCGTTTCGTTTGGTTAATGAAATGCCTCCAAGTCAAAGGGGACGTAGAATGTCACGAATTTTAGCGCTCGGCCTTGCGGTCGCTATGATGGGTCCGGTTGCTGTTGCACAGACGGCGGGCGGATCAGTCGCTGAGTATACTGGAGCTTATGGTGACTTGATTGTCGCCAGGGACGGAGTGACTTATTCTCTTTCTGTGGGGGAAGACCTGTATTTCGGCGACACCATTCGGATGACAAACACTGGAAGCGGTGATGCTACAGTGACGTTCAATGGATGCACCCATACGATCCCAGCAGGTCAGGATATCGTCCTGAACGGTGATTTCTGTACGGTCATGCAAGCCATGGAAACGCCGACGGAAGCGCAGCTCGCAGCGAATGAGATTGCAACACCAACACCGACAGGTGGTGAAGGCGCCGGAGCTGCGGCAGGCGGAGGTAACGCGCCCCTGATCATTGGCGGTATCGTTGTGGCAGCGGGCGGTATCGCGGCGGCTGCTGGAGGGGGCGGCGGTGATGACGGCACGCCGACGCCAACCAGCCCATAGGTCTTTGACTGACCACAACCTTTTTTGAAAGCCGTCCTAAATGGGACGGCTTTTTGCTTTTTAGGGCTTCTTCGCGTGCGGTTCCGTTAGCCCCGAAGGGCGCGGGTTTCAAAGATTGCTTTTGTTTCCTCTATTGGTTGGGCCAATAAAGCCAGAATAAAATCCACTTTTTTGCTTCACTGCTAAAATAATTCTCCTCTGAGGGGATAGGTCTTGATTGGAGGGAAGCAAGGCGAGAATTGGAAATCACTAATATTTTCGAATCGGGTGGACGTCTTGGATACAATCAAAAATCAGCAGTTCGGTGAAAGTGACGGCTCAGGTGGCACAACCTCGCTTTCTTCGGTCTCGGAGGACAATACGGTTTCATCGCTCTCCAACGCTGAGAGGAATGTGATTACGGCCAGCGTTGGTCGCGAAAACTTGCTGGGAACAGATGCGGTCGATGTGTTCACCTTTGCGCCGGGAACCTCGATAAATGGGGCGATTGACACCATTCTCGATTGGGCGCCAGGGGATATCATTGATCTTTCGCAGCTGGGTCTGAGCGCAGAAGACCTAGAGGTGCGGACAATCTCTGACGGGACCGTTCTGAAGCTGATCGAAGGCTTCGGTGAAGGCGAGTTCCACCTCAAAATCAACTTGAATGGAAATAGTCCCGAAGACGTCTTGGCATCGGTCCTGTTTGAGCTTCCGCCAGAAGAATCCGTTCGAAATCTCATCATCGGCACGGATGAAAACGAAACCCTCACCGGAACGGACTTAGATGATGAAATCCAGGGGCTTTCTGGAAACGACATCATTGATGGAGGCGACGGCAATGACCTCATTTTGGGCGGTGACGGCTCAGATCGGTTGCGTGGGGGCGAAGGTGACGATGAACTTGTCGGCGGGGATGTCGCTGGAACTGGACAAGGTGATTACTTCTTCCTCGATGCCGGGAACGATACTTTCGTTGGCTCCGAGCCCACCGATGGATGGAATAATTTCATTGTAGCGGGCTCCCTCGACTTCCCTTCCTTGCTAACGAACCAGGTTCATATCGATTTCTCCCTCGGTATCGTTGTGAGTGATGGCTTTGGGGGCACTGATACTTTTACCGACATCAATGGAGCGTGGATTAGAGGGTTCGGAAGTGACATTCTCATTGGGGATGACAGTGATAATCGTTTCGTTCTGACTGGAGGAGGTGAAGATGTCCTGGAAGGTGGGCGGGGTGATGATAGCTTCCTAATCGACGGACCAGTTGCATCGATCGATGGTGGTGAAGGAACTGATTTTCTACGCTTCTGGGGGGCTGCAGATCGACTCAACGCGGACGGGTTCATAATTCGGATCGATAGAGATGCAGGCGTTTCTATCGATCTTGATGAAGGTATTTATCGCGATTTGAGCTTTGGCGGTGAAACGCAAGTTTCACGTATCGAAAATCTTCAAGGAACAAGATTTGACGATACATTGTTGGGCGACGACAATAACAATTATCTCGATGGCCAGGGTGGATATGATCGGCTCGAAGGAAGAGGAGGTGATGACCTTCTTGTCCTCCAAGACGGAGGTGAAGCCGATGGCGGCGCTGGCGACGATAGACTCTTTGCGCGCAGCAGTAGCGAGACCGCGTTTCTCAGAGGCGGCGACGGCAACGATGATCTAGATGGCGGTTTCGCCGCGGATGAGCTTTACGGCGGTTCAGGCGATGATGAACTAAATGGCGGCGCTGGAGCCGACCTGCTTGCGGGCGGCTTAGGAGCGGATAAGTTTTTATACTGGCGTGAAGACGGGCGAATTTTCGATAACGACACGATCGTCGACTTTGACGATGAGGACGCGGTTACAATTATTCGTTCAAGCATCCCGCCCGAAGAAATCGATTTCATAGGAACCAGCGAATTTTCCGGCGTCGCCTTCCAAATTCGTTATGAGGTGCAAGACGGCGACACGGTAATTCTTGAGGATAGCGATGGAGACGGACAAGCCGATGCGAGCGTTACGCTTAAAGGATATACGGGTGGCTTGCGCACAGCGATCGGAGAGTTCGGACACCTTGAACTGAGAGCAAATTCAGCACCGGTTGCAAACGATGATAGCTCTGAGACGGATGTTGACAGTGGTGTCTCAATCTTTGTGTTTGGCAATGATAACGATCCTGACGGTGATGCGCTTTCAATTGTGAGTTTCGCTCAAGCCGAACGTGGTTTGGTCTTGGATCAAGGTGAGGGCGGGTTTCGATATGTCCCTGAGGCCGGCTTTATTGGAACGGACACTTTCACTTACACAGTCACCGATGGCGAACTGACCTCAACGGCGACAGTGAGCATTGAAGTCGCTGAACCTGGGCCGAGTATTATACTGGGATCAGAATTCGACGACTTTCTGATCGGGACATCGCGAGACGACACCATTCAAACTTTTGGTGGTTCAGACATAGCATACGGCAATGAGGGGAATGACTTAATCGAGGGTGGTGCAGGACTGGATTTTCTCTACGGCGATGAAGGTGATGACGAGCTACGCGGCGGTGAGGGAAATGACTTTCTTCGTCCTGGACTAGGGAATGATATTGCCGACGGCGGCCCTGGGTTCGACATGGTTTTGTATACGCCATTGGAGATTTCCTCGCTGTTTGTGGATCTGGTGGCAGGGAGTGCCACTTACACAGATGCAAATGGGCAGCAATTTAGTGACCAGTTGATCTCGATCGAGCGGGTATCGGGGAGTAATCATGACGACCAAATTTCCGGAGATGACGAGGACAATGATCTCTTTGGAGAGTTCGGCAATGATATTCTTTTCGGTCGCGGTGCCGTAGACTGGCTCTACGGTGACGCCGGTGACGACCGTTTGGATGGTGGCGACGGCGATGACCGATTGTTTGCTGGTATCGGAGATGACATCCTGATTGGAGGTCTCGGCGATGATGAGTACATTCTTGGGGTCGGCGCCGACATCGTGGTGCTCGAGACCGGGGGTGGCAAAGACTTTATTGCTTTTGTTGAGAACAATCCCCTTAGCAGTGGCGACGCTGAGGAACGTTTCAATCCAAGCGAAGACCGCATCGATGTTTCCGCGCTTGGGCTAACAGCTACGCAGGCACTAGGGCTTGCTCAACAAGTCGACTCTTCGGTTGTTCTCGATTTCGGAAATGGCGACAGTCTCGAGATTCGCAATACGACCGCGACTGCTCTCACGGAAGCGAATTTCATCGGGGTTGAGCCGCCACCTCCAGAGCCTGAATTCAATCTCATTGACGCCAGTGCTGGCCAGGAAAACCTATTCGGGACCGAAGCGGCAGACGCGTTCATCTTTGCGCCCGGTACGTCCGTCAATGGTGCCATAGACACGGTTCTCGACTGGGCGCCTGGAGATGTCATTGATCTCTCTGCGCTTGGATTGACTTCGGAGGATATTGAAGTCCGTACGATCTCTGGTGGTACGGTCATCAAGCTTATCGAGGGCTTTGGCGAAGGTGAATTCCACGTCAAAATCAATCTCAATGGCTACAGCCAGGAAGACGTGCTTGCTTCTGTCATCTATGACGGCGAGACTCCGCCCGAACAGACTGTGCCGATGGCGAATGATGACATCGTGAGAACAGAATTGAACTCGGTCGTAGCGGTCTCTGTTTTAAGCAATGACACAGATCCAAATGATGCCTCTCTCTTTATTGCTGAATTTACGCAGCCCACAAACGGCGTCTTGGTGTATGTTGGCAATGGTGTCTTCCAGTACACTCCGGACATTGGGTTCGTCGGAAGCGATAGCTTCAACTATACAGTCAGCAACGGCGCCGCGACAAACCAGGCAAGTGTTGATTTGACTGTCATAGAAACTGTTGAGCGCAATCTAATCGTTGGTTCGGACGATACCGAACTGATTGGTGGCACCGATCTGGCAGATGAAATCCAAGGACTAGACGGCGACGATACGCTGCAAGGATTTGCCGGTGATGATCTGCTGATCGGTGGACTCGGTCGGGACAGGCTGTACGGAGGCGCAGGCGACGATATTGTTATTGGCGGTGGAAGTGAACTCAGCGCCTTTGGTGACTTTTTCTACGCTGATCCCGGGAATGATCTGCTGATTGGAAGCCCGGACACGATCGATATGTACCGCGTTTCATCTCTCATAAATCCAGTCCACGTCGACCTTTCAGCGGAAACGGTTTTCGCAGATGGTCATGGCGGGGTCGACATTATCAGAGACATAGAACGTGTGCACCTGCGTAGCCCGACGGACGACATCATTATAGGGAATGACGCGGATAACACGTTCACCATCCTCGGCGGCGGCGCTGATGTAATTCAAGGGCATGCCGGGAGCGACGTCTTCTTTATTGAACTCGCGCCTTCGAGTATCGACGGAGGGGAAGGCAGCGATGGCGTCTATTTCCTCGAGACCATACCCATAACTGAAAACGGCCCATTGAGTTTGTCATCAACTTCGAGATCCACGGGTGTTCACGTTGATCTCGCAATTGGGGAAATTGTCGATGACGGATATGGCGGCCAAGCCCCCATTACGAGCATCGAACGGATTATTGGAACTGATTTTGATGATCGCTTGATTGGGGATGGTAAAGACAATTATCTAGACGCCGAAGACGGGAACGACATTGTTCAAGGTGGCGAGGGTAATGACACCATAGCCGGAGATCTCGGCAATAAGTTCTTTGATGGTGGCGCTGGCGACGATTATATCCTGATCCGTGATGGTGATGGCGAGAGCCTGATTATCGGCGGAACCGGCGCAGACTACATTTACATTGGTGGCGGCACAGGTCAGCAAACGCTAGTGATCCGGCCTGGAGACGGCGCAGATATTGTGAACGGGTTCAATCCAGAACATGATCGGTTGAATGTTTCAGAACTGGGCTTGACTAGCGCTCAAGCACTTGCGTTGGTCTCGAACACAACCGGCTTCGTTTATGTGGATTTCGGAAATGGTGACACCCTGGAGCTCTCTGGCATTAGCGCTGGTGATCTAACCGAGGCCAATTTCATCGGTGTAGCTACTTCACCAGAACCGCCCCAAGAGGAAGAGTTCAATGTGATCGAAGCGGGCATCGGTCAGGAAAACCTATTCGGAACCGATGCCGCCGACGCGTTCACGTTTGCGCCGGGTACATCCGTCAACGGTGCGATCGATACGGTTTTCGACTGGGCGCCTGGAGATATCATCGATCTGAGCGCGCTTGGATTGACGTCCGACGATTTGGAAGTGCGCTCGATTTCAGG
Organism: Hyphomonadaceae bacterium; assembly: GCA_024743315.1. Lineage (GTDB taxonomy): Bacteria > Pseudomonadota > Alphaproteobacteria > Caulobacterales > Hyphomonadaceae > Henriciella. The sequence goes on along the minus strand of JANSWU010000006.1, from coordinate 64,927 downwards.
CGGTACGGTCATCAAGCTGATCGAAGGCTTTGGAACTGGTGAGTTCCACGTCAAGATCAATCTCAATGGATTTAACCAGGAAGAGGTGCTCGCGTCGGTGATCTACATTGCCGAAGCGGACGTGGTGGAGTCATTGGCTCTATCGGTCGCCAGCAAGACGTCTTTGTCCGAGCCGCTCTCACCGATCAAGCAATTCGATGACGCGGGGGCGGAGATCATAGAAACAACCAGCGTTATGACGCCGATCAAAGACTTCGAGATGGAGACGGCGTCGGTGTCTTCGCTTGTGAGTGAGATGTTCGAACCTGTTTCAAATGATGTCTCGCCTGTCACCGATTGGTTCGTCGACATGACTGATCAAGGCGTCATAGGTGATAATACGATCATCCTCCCGAGCTTTGTTTCAAGCGATCTCACAGACGGCTTCGGCGACATTGATAGTATTCTTACTTCATCTGAATGGGACTTTGCGTAGGCCGCGGAGGCTGCGGGTTTAAAGACCTTGAGAGGGGGGTCACTATCGGGCGAGGGAGACCTCGCCCGACAATGCTCCGGGTCACGCGAATGACCTAAAACGCCCTAAAACGCACGCTCGGAATGACAAGCTATGGAGCAAAAGCACCCATAAGCGTTTTCTCCAAAGCGCAAGGTCGCACTTCTTCCAGCAGGCTCAATCTGTCTCTAAGCAGCTGATAAAGGCGTCCACCGATCGCTCATAGACTGAGTCATTCAAAGCCGCGGCGCTCACAGAGAATTGGTGAGTGAAAGTGTGTGGTCGCGCGGACAGTGAACCGTTTTCAAAGAATGGATGTGCGAAGGACTTGGGAACAAGCACTAATGCGTCAGAGCGCATACAAAGTTCAAGACATGCGGAGAGACTATTGAGACGGTATTTTGGGTAACCGGCGCTTTTCAATCGATTCTGCGCTTCCGTGGGTAGGCGAGACAATTCATAGGAATAATCGCCCGGAACGGCCCAATCAGCTGCAAAATAATCTTCATAAGATTTCTCCCGAGACAGCACGGGATGATCTCGGCGGCAGGCGACAAGGCTTTCTTCTTCGATCAGGCTTTTCAGTATGAGGTTTTCGGGCGGCGGCATGCCTTGCAAGGTCACTTCAGGAAACAAAAGCAAGTGGGCGCGCCGATTGATAAGCTCTTGCATAGCCCGCTGTGGAGGTAGTGTTTCCGCCACGATTCGAGTGCCGGGAAACTGCTCACGAAACTTCGAAATTGCTACCGGCAGATACGCTTCTAAGACGACGGGGCCGGTAATGATGGTAAGTTCACGTTCGACCCCAATTGCTTCCTTTTTCGTTTCATCGGCGAGCGCTAGAAGTCGTTCGGCCATCGGGTATAGCCGGATGCCCGCTTCCGTAGGCAGGACAGACCGGGTGGTTCTGAGAAACAGAACAGTATCCCACGTCGCTTCCAATGAACGAATGCTTTTCGTCAGGGCGGAATGGGTCAATGAAAGCTCTTCAGCGGCTTTTGAAAAGCTTCGAAGGCGATAGACGCATTCAAAATGAGCGATCTTCTTCAGGTCCATAAGACCGTCTCACAAGGCCTATCCCAACGAACCATAGAGGTTATTGGTATGCATAATTTTATTGAATTTCTCGCCACAGATCGCCCCTCTTGTTCCAAATAGTTTCATATTTGGTCTCAAATTTCAATTGGCGAGTCTAAATGTGGTGTTAAATCAGGGAGATAGTTTCTGTTTGGCCTCTGCGTGCGTTCCCCCACCCAGCCTGTATGAGGTCTTAGAACCCGCCAACCAAGTCCCCGGTTGGCGGGTTCGTTCTTTGATGCTGCAAACACCGCTTTTAGGATCAAGATCAAATCATTGCTCAAGGCAGCCTGCTGGCGGCTCTAAATCAGAAACCCCACACCGAACCCGAAAACAAACCCGACGGTCAGCGATAAAGCAAACATTGGAAGAAGTTTGTGAGCTCTACGAATTCCAGCGGGCTTCTAGGCTTGGACTTTTCCTTCTCTCTATGAGCGGCATCAGACCGTGATAAAGCGTGGAAATGCAAAACGTATATGTCATCACTCATGCGCAATCTGAGCATCACATCCAGGGCCGGGTTGGGGGATGGTATGATACCAGTCTCACAGCGCGCGGCAGAGATCAGGCCAAGGCTGTCGCAGCTCGACTTCGAGGTTTAATACCCACCAATAGAGACCTCGACTTGATCAGTTCTGATCTGAAGCGTGCGGCTGAAACGGCCAATGTGATCGGCACTGCCCTGGGCAAGCCTGTTGCTCTTGATCGAGGTTTTCGCGAAATCAGCTATGGGGAAGCTGAGGGCAAACCGCAAGAATGGCTAGACGAGCGCATCGTGCCGGCGCCAGCTTCCAATCGTCTAGATCACCGCATTGTCGCTGGAGCCGAGAGCAAACGCGAGTTTATGGGGCGGATATACGCTTCCATGTCGAAGCTTTCCGATACATCAGATACCATCATTGTGACGCATGGCTTCGCGTTGACGTTCGTGATCGCGAATTGGATTGGGATGCGAATGACCGACGCCGGATATGTGAACTTTGCGGCGACGCCTGGGGGGATTACGCATCTCCAGCGGGGGGGCTTTTTCGACAATAAGGCGATCAACTATTTAAACGACACGTCTCACCTCGCTAACATTGAATGCTGATGCGATCCGTGATCCGGATCGGGTGGCGTGGGCTTTTTGATCAAGGTACTTGCAAGATTATGAATGAAACATAGTTCCATGGATCTACGGTAATCGGAGCCGTGGTGGGGCCCGACTTTGCCCTTTTTATTGTAAGTTCTTCGATCAGGCAGGATTAAATGAAGCTCCGCAATTTGAGTTTGGCAAGTTTCCTATTGGGGGTCGCGGCCTGTGGGGCAGCACAGGGTGTTGAAGAGATACCCGGCGCGGCGCTCGCGGCAGCGCCCGTTTCGATGGGTGATGTTACGCGCGTGGTAAATGCGTCCGGCAAGATAGTCCCGCGCGACGAAGTAATGGTCGGGTCGGAAGTCTCCGGGCGCATCTTGCAGGTCGAAGTCGATTTCAACAGTCGAGTTAAACGAGGCGATGTGCTGGCGATTATTGATCCTCAGAGCTTTGAGAATCGGGTTCGCCAATTGAGTAGCCGACTCGAGGCTGCGAATGCCGACACGCGGGTGCGTGAGGCTTCGATCAATCGCGCGGAAGTAAATCTCTCTCAAGCGGAAACAGTACTACGCCGGCAAGAAGATCTGTTTTCGCAAAATGCCGTTTCGCAAGCGCGCCTCGATGAAGCGCTGCGGGCCGTGGGGGTCGCCCGGGCGGATCTAGAACTTAACCGTGCGCAATTGGAAAGTGCATTGGCCGGTGTCAATCAGATCAGGGCAGAACTTGCTACGGCGCGTCTCGATCTGGAGCGCACCACCATCACGAGCCCGATTGATGGTGTCATCATTGATCGCAAAATCGATCCTGGGCAGACGGTTCAAGCAAGTTTTTCCGCACCGGAGCTTTTTGCGCTGGCCGCTGACCTCTCTGATATTCGCGTCGAGGCGCAGATTGTGGAAAGTGATGTTGCCGGATTGGATGAAGGGGATGTGGCGAAATTTTCGGTCGATGCCTATCCAGATCTCGCGGTTGAAGGCACCGTAGAGCAGCTTCGGCTTAAATCCCAGGAAGCCAACAATATTGTGACCTATGTCGCCGTCGTGGCTGCCAAAAACGATGATAACAAGTTGATGCCAGGGATGACCGCTAACCTGGAGATCACAACGGATGTGAAATCTGGCGTCATGCGGATCCCGGCACAGGCGGACCGGTTTCGCCCCTCACCCGATCAGATCGCGGTCTGGCAAGAAGAGGGGGCTGCAGAGATTGAGGAGGATACCAATCCGCTGTCGCCGGTCTATTCCCGCCTCGAGCGTATTGGCGTGAGTGCAGCGGATATTGCAAACACCCGCGAAACCCTCGAGCGGGCAACCGCACCTCTCATTGAAGTGATCAACGACCCAACACGCACATTCCTGCACACGCCAACTCGCATCCGACTCGCCGAGCTGACGGAGAATATCCTTTCGACCCAGTTGAACCCGGCCATCTATTCGGAATACCGCGCTTTGTTGGCGGCAGAACGAAACATCCGCGACGCCAATCTTTGGGTGTTGACGGAAACCGGTAAGATGCGCCGCCAACCCGTTCGGCTAGGGCTCTCGGATGGGGCTTTCATCGAAGTGATTTCGGGACTGGAAGCGGGTCAACAAGTCGTGACGGGTATTCGCCAAACAGGGGGCGGTGTTGGTGGTAGGCCCGACGGTCGCCCGAGTGGCCGGGGATAAGCTCGTGTCAGCGCCGCTTATTGAAACCCAGAACTTGGTCAAAACCTATGGCCGCGGATCCTCAGTGATCCGGGCCCTGGACGATGTCACTTTGACCATAGAGCGAGGCGAGTTTGTCGCTGTGATCGGAGCATCTGGATCTGGCAAATCGACTTTGATGAATATGCTGGGCGGTCTCGATAAGCCAGATGGCGGTGATATTGCGATTGCCGGGCAATCCCTTGGACGCATGAGTAAGCGCAGTTTGGCTTGTTTTCGAAACGAGACCATTGGGTTCGTGTTTCAGCAATTCCAATTGTTGCCCAAGAAGTCCGCCCTGACCAATGTTCGCCTGCCCATGCAATATCGTCGTCCACGGCTTGATGAAGAGTTCGCACGCGCGAAACAAAGCCTGGAGCGGGTCGGCTTGGGCGATCGAATTCATCATAAACCCACCCAGCTTTCTGGTGGTCAACAACAGCGCGTTGCCATTGCCCGCGCGCTCGTTGGTGAACCAGAACTTTTATTGGCAGATGAGCCGACCGGCGCACTCGACTCCAAGACCTCGACGAGCGTCATGGAGCTTCTCGTCGAGCTCAATCGCCAAGGTATCACCATTGTTTTGATCACTCACGATAAAGAGGTCGCGGATTATGCACATCGCGTGATCACAATGCGAGACGGAAAAATTGTTGAAGATGTGAGGCAGGGCGTATTGGCATGAGATTTCCGGGACTTACGACTTTAATGCTGGCCGCCGGCTCACTATTGGAACGACCTTTTCGAACGGTTCTAACCATGCTGGGCATTATCATAGGGGTGGCGGCTGTGTTCGCGATGTTGTCGATCGGGGAGGGCTCGCGTCAAAAGATTCTGGAAAACATTGACAGCGTTGAAGCGCGAACGATTTCAATCTTTCCAAACTGGAATAATGGTCGAGCGAGCGCACGTCGGGCATGGCGTCCTTTTACCGAACAGGACGTGCTCGATATTCAAGCCATTCCAGGGGTCGAGGCCGCAACCGGTGATCTATCGCAAGAGTACAGCATCGTCTCTGAGACCAGCGACTGGCGTGCCAATGTGATCGGGGCCGACCCGCAATATCTCGCCGCCAACGACCTCCAAATGCAACGCGGCCGTCCGATCACACAAACCGAGATAGAAAGGCGCGAGACGGTCGCTGTGATTGGGACCTCTGTTGTGCGTTCACTCTTCCGCGGCCAGGATCCGATGGGCGAGCGCATCAAGATCCAAAACATTCCATTCGAAATTATCGGCATTGTCGATGAAACCGAGGGAACGAACTGGCGCGGGCAAGACCAGAACAATTTCGTGCTCGTCCCTCGTCCAACGGGTCGAGCGCGCCTCTTTGGAGATGACCGATTGGTCCGAAATCAAGTCCGATCGATCAGAATCGTTGGCGCCTCTCAAGAAGATCTCGCCAGAATCGAACGCGAAGTCGACTTTATCATGCGCCGATCGCGCGGCTTAACCGCCGACGAAGCCCCTGACTTTCGAATTTTCAACTTCTCAGCCAACCGACAGGCCGTCGCCGAGACTCAGCGGACGCTGAGTTTGCTGCTCGCAACTATGGGGGCCGTCTCACTCATCGTTGGTGGTGTTGGCGTGATGAACATCATGTTGGTCTCGGTAACTGAACGAACGCGCGAAATCGGTTTGCGCATGGCGATAGGTGCGCGCGGCTCAGATATTCTCAGTCAATTCCTGACAGAAGCCTTGTTACTTTCTGTCATCTCTGGCCTGTTGGGTCTCGGCCTTGGATACGCAGTGTCACAGGTCTCTCTGGGGACTGACGAAATCGAAATGGTGTTCTCACCGAATATCGCAATCTTGTCATTCGGATCGGCGCTGCTTGTTGGCGTTGTGTTTGGGTTTCTGCCAGCGCAGCGGGCCTCTCAGCTCAACCCGATCGAGGCATTGCGGCATGAATGACAGATCCCGGGTGATAGCTATGAAGGTTGCCCTATTGAGTGCCACGTCGCTGTTGCTCGTGGCTTGCCAGTCCCCGGCGTCAAATCGCGTTCTGGGGGATATAGCGACCGATGAGGCTCGGCTTCCATCTGCGTGGCAAGTTATGGTCGAAGCGAACACCTTGCCCGGCGATTGGTCTGTTTTGTTCGATGATGCGCAACTTCGAGACTATCTCGCAATTGCCGAAGCGAACAATCTTGATCTCAAGCAAGCTGAAGCGCGCGTTCGGCAATCTGAGGCCAGTCTTAGACAGAGCCGCGTTTTGCTTGGACCAACGGTCAATGCCGATCTCAGCGCCACCGGTCTTTCGGATCTCACCGACTTTGATCAAACGAGCGATAGGGGCAGCGTAAATGCAAGCGGGACCTGGAATCCCGACATTTTCGGCGTCAATCGCGCAACCATTCGCCAAGCCGAGGCGCAGCTTGATGTTCAGCGCGCGCGCACGGCGCGTTTGCGCCGGGCGATCCTCGCCCAGACCGCTCGGTCTTATTTTCAAATCATCGAGGCCGATCAACAGCTTGGATTGGCGCAAGAAAACCTGACCTTTCTGGATGAAACCAAGCGGGTCTCCGAAGCCCGTTTTGAAGCAGGGGACATTGCTCGTTCCGATCTGGCGCTAGCAGAGCTTGAGTATGAAAACGCGGTGGCTGGCTTACGAAATCAGGAATTCGCCGCGCGTTCAGCGCGCCGCGCGCTCTCGATCATCTTGGGGGACTTTGGTTCAGCAGACCTCGAGGTATCAGAGCGATTGCCAAATGATACCAATTTCGGTTTGTCCGCATTGCCCGCTGAACTGCTTGAATCCCGATACGATGTTCGGGCCGCTCGCGCCGCAGTCAAAGCCGAGTTGGAAGCATTTGATGCAACGCGCAAAGCGAACTGGCCGAGTTTACGGTTGTCAGGGCGCGTAGGATCTAGTGGCGCGGACTTGAGTGATCTGTTCGATCCCGATTTCTATATTGCGAGCCTGACTGCGAGTTTGGGAGCGGTTATGTTCGACTCTGGACGAAACGCAGCCCAGATCGAACTGGCGGAGGCGCGCATCGATGCCGCGCTCGCGGCATATGCAGCAACGGTCCGAGGGGCCGTCTTCGACGTGAATGATGCGTTTGACCAATCGGTTACATTGCGACAGGCCCTGGAGGCGTTGGAGCGCGGGCGCGCTTCCGCGGAAGAAGCGCTTGCATTGGAACAGATCAAATTCGACCTCGGTGAAACAATCTTGCTCGATGTGCTGACAGTGCAGCGTCGCGTAAACGCTATTCGCGGGGCACGGATCAGCACCGAGCGCCGGCTCCTTGACGCACAAATCGACGCATACTTGGCCCTCGGTGATGCGAGATAACTCGCACGGGCGTGAGGAATCCATTCTAATCCGTGATGCGTTTCCCCGACTCAGGGTTCATTGACGTCTCTAACGCTGTATTTGTAGGCATTGAGAGCATGAGAATACGAAACTTCAAAGGCTCAAAAACGCCCTATAACGGACGCGCGTCATGTCCGCTTCGGGTCAGAAGCGGACATTCCCATTTGTTGAGCATGAAAACCGCAAGATTCTAAAGCCACTCGTTTCCAGCTATTCTAAGATGGCAAAATCGCGCGGTAAGCGATTTTAATTCTACCTGATTGCGTCTCACGCGAGTTTGGACTAGGGTCATACCGAAAACAAAATAAAAGCCAGATGGTGATCGAGCACTCAGCTACGTACTCTCTATACGACTGGATTCACTGAAGTAATTCACACACTGGACAATGCAGGCCTCTCAGATTCGAAAGGCCGTTCGGCTCCTCGCGAACGGTGTCTCGTAATCTAGGTGGGCTATGCACACGAAAAAAATACTCGCAGCCCTCTCGACGATCCTGGCATTGGTTTTGGTGAACCCTGCAAAAGCGTCTGCAGAACCACGTAATGGTTCAGCGCGAATGCAGATGCAGTTTTGTAAGCTTGCTTCAGATGAAATCGCGATAAGCGTCGGAGAATGCCTGCGAACGCTTCGGAGCATTCGTGGCATCGCGAAGACTTGCAAGTCACTGCACGAAAAAGATCAACTCTGGCTGATAGAGGCCATGTTCGATGAAGAGGCGGCCAATCGAGGTCAGTGCATGCGAATTTTGCGGAAGAAACTCTGATGCGCCGGAACCGTGTAGCACCTGACGACAAAATGCCATTCGAACAGATGTCTCGATCGGCCAAAGTTAGATTTCTTTTCTCTGCGTTCGCGTTTGCCACCCTGAGTTCTCATGCAGCCTCAGCGAGCTTGGTAATAACCAATGACGATGATGAGCAAAGGGGAACATCTTTCAGCGTCGATTGGGCCGCTAATCTTCTTTCATCTGTTGGGACACAAGTTGAGACGGTGACCCCAGAAACAACCCCTTCAAGGGTGCAGAATACGGCGACCAAGCGCCTCGATTTGTTCAAGATCAATACCGCCTCAATGACGTTTGAATCTGTTGAAAGCGGCGTTTCGGTCTCAAAGCTGCCAAGCACCTTGTCAGAGCAACAAAACATCGAGTTCGCGGTCGACAAAAATTCGAGCCTCGAGGTCGCAACACGGCACGCACTCGGCCCTTATGCTGTGACCAAGACAAATCACTTGGCGCATGCCAGTCTCAGGGCAAGCGATGCTTGGGATATCGAAGCTGATGCGATTTGGAATGCAGAAACCCAAGCGGGGGTGTCCTACAAAACTGCGATCGGTATCTACTCAAACAGACAACCATTCCTGAAAAGTCGAGGTGGAGTTGGGCTAGCAGACCCGGAGTTCTGGCTCCAGCAGTTTGCGCTGGATGCAGGGATGAGTCTTGAAACCCGTGATGAGAAATTTTCGGTTGTTGGTGGTCTATCGTTTTCTGAGGCTGGTTTTGAACGCCACTTCTCTAAGGTCCCTTGGCTAATTTCTCTTGAGAGCCAGAAGACCCAATCAGTGAACAGAGAAAGGTCGCTCGATAGTTTTGTTTCTGTTCATTCGAACCTCATTGACGAGGATAGATTGAGCCTGGATATGGGCTTTCACTACTCGAACAGCGCATCTCGGTTTCGAAGCGCGCAACAAAATACGATTGGCGGAATTTTGTTTCCAGGCGACTATTTTGGGGCGCAGATTGAGGGCGGCTTCGACGAACTCACATTCCAAGTCGAAACGTCGACCCTTCGATCGCGAAGTTACGATCTTGACTCCACGAACCTCAATTTTTCGGATGGGGTAAACCGTTTGGATCTGTCTTTTGATCGCGAGCGTCTGCGCGATAATAATTTGGTGGTAGCAGATGATGAGATATTCCGATTGCGCCTTCGCTCTGATCTTGCGCAAGCCTTGCCTAATCTACCTGACTGGGCTCCGGATGAGCTGCAAATCGGCGTGCAAAGTCTAAGATCAGGTGACAGCTTCTACGAGAGCACGCACTCGGTTGAAACGCGCTCGTTTGGGGGCGGCTTCGCTAAACATGGCGAGAGGTTCTATACGGATATCTACGCCTTCGTTTCAACGCGAAGCGAATTCTCTCCAAGTCTGATCTCCAACACAAACAAAGAGCTTGGATTGGATATCATCCAAGAATTGTATCTCGATGACTTCGATTTTTCTGCATACGTTTCAATCAACAATCAGGAATCTCGAAGAGGAAATTTGGATGACGTTTCCGATCGAAACCTATCTGGAGGGGTTTCAATCTCGTATGCGCCGACGGATGCACCGAGCCTCACGCTATCTGCCGACTTACACCAAGACGCCACAGATTTCTTCTTTGATGAATTTAGCTACCGTTCGCACGAATATAGCATTCAGGCTGAGGCCCAACTCCTTCATTTATTTCAGCCTTCGGATGAGAGAGGCGTGGGGCGTGGCATCGCTTTTAACCTCTCACTCAATGCCTATCATGGCTGGAGTGGCTATCGAGAAGGCGCCTTGCCCATAACGAACTACGAAACACGCGCCTTGGTCAGGCTCACCAAACGCTTTTGATCCCACTTTGCAGCGGGGCGTTTTCACAAATGGGCGAGGGAGACCTCGCCCGATGATGCTGCTGCTTGGACGTGAGGGGCTTTCTGGGGTGATGTTGCGCCATACTCCGTCCTTTTTCCTTCTTTTAGGCTTGCCTTTTTGATCGTGAGTAAGTTGGCTTGTTCGAACATGTCACATTCTGACACGCAGTCATTCAAACAGGTTCCTAATGAAGAGAAACGTTCACTCATTCCACCACCCAATCCTCAAAGCTGTAACAAGTGTAGCCTTTGTTACCGTTTTGGCCGGCTGCGAAATTTCGCCCTTATCCGAGGCGACGTCATCGCCGGATGTTTTTGATGATGGATCAATCGCCCTGGCAGAGACCGGGAGTGTGGCGCCCACGCCGCTTTCAGCGGAGATGCTTGGGAAACGGAATGAAGGGCCAGGTCGAAATGCTAAAGCCGCGGCGGCTCATGGCCTGCTCGCATTACAACTAACCGAAAGCGTCGGAACCGGCGCAGGATTAGTGGTCGGCGTTTGGGATGGCGGAGGGGTTCTCGAGACCCACCAAGAGTTCGGTCAGGGGCGCGTCATTAATGGAGCAGATATTGATCGGTCTCATTGGCACGCCACACATGTGGCCGGGACGTTGGCGGCGACAGGGAAAGATGGATTTGAAGAGGCGAGAGGCATGGTGCCGGATGCCACCATTTATGCCATGGATTATTGCGGCGACGTCAGAGGGGAAATCGAACGTGCATATGACCGTTACGATATGCTGGCGGTCACAAATCACTCATATGCGCAGCCGCGAAAGTTTGGCGCCTATACAAGGTTCTCAAGCGTATTCGATGACTTGGTCTCTAATCGGCCAGAGGCTGTGTTGGTCGTCGCCGCTGGAAACTCGGGATGTAGTCCAGACACAGACTATGAATGCCCAACGGCCGCGGAGGATGGGCGCGAGTACCGAACGATTGATGCACCGGGAACAGCGAAAAATGTGATTACTGTCGGGTCGATGTCCGACCTTCCGTATGGTTTAGAGGTCGAAAATGCGAGATTGCTGCGCTTTGACCCGCTTAGAGGAGATCTTCCGGTCGAGCATTATAGTGGAACGGGGCCAACTCAAGACGGACGGATCAAGCCGGATGTGATCGCAAATGGCGATCGGCTCTATTCGACATTTACCGAACATCCCGGAGAATGGGATTGCTCGCGACCGGCCGCCTTTGATCAGCCAGAAACCTGTTCGGTCGTGAGCACCGAGGATGGCGATACCGAAAAGTGTTATAAAGATAATTTTGGAACCTCTATGGCCACGCCAACAGTTTCCGGGATTGTTGCGGTGCTGCAAGGACTTGCACTGGATAACACATCGCTGCAGCGCTTATTGAATGCGTCAGAAGTTCGGGCGCTGCTTGTCCACACGGCTGTCAGCGTCGATTCAAAACCGAAGTACAAATATGGCTGGGGCGCTGTCAGCACCAAGCATGCCGTCGAACATTTGCGCTCTTGGAGTGATTCCGGCATCTCGCGTGGCCATCATCATTACGTTAAGTTGGACAATGTTCCGAGGAGTACATCCTGGACGCTTCAGCGGATCAAAGACGAAACCGGCAAGCCTATGGCAGCTCGGATCACTCTGGTTTGGAACGACGAGGCTGGTCCTGCTTTGGTGAACGATCTCGATATCGTTCTGCAAACCGTTGGAGGCAACGAGAAGATCCTTCCCTGGACCCTCGATCCTCTCAACCCAATCGCTCCAGCCGTTCGCGGGAGAAACACGCGCGATAATGTTGAGCGAATTGACGTATTTGAAACTGAATATGAGGAGAGCGTATTTGAACTCTCAGTTCTGAATGAGGCGCTTGCGCGCACCGATGCTGTTCTGTTGATTTCTGGACTGGAATTGGTGGGTCCGTCATAGGGGCGTGATACAAAGACACCATTCTCGGAATTCGACCCAGATCGCGATTGACGGACGTCCAAGCGCTCTTAAAAAAGATCTCGGGGAAAGAGGGACAAGGCGTTGCGCATTCCAAGTATTCTGACTGTTTTTGTGCTGAGCGGCGCAGTCCTATTTGCCGCCGCTTGCGAAACCACGCCTACCGATCCCCCACAAATCGATATTCAAACAGAGTGGAGCGATCTCAAGGAAGAGATAGTTTCAAAATATCGAGCGGGTGATTATCTCGAAGCGCGTGATCTTGCCGAGGCGACACGCGCCCTTGCCAGCTCAGCATTCAGTGCAGACGATCCGAGATTAGTCAGCAGTACGGTTTTGCTCGCTAAAACCACCCAACTTGCTGGGAATTATCAGGGCGCAGAACGCCTGTATCTGGAGGCGATCGAAGCCTCACAGCGCGTTCGTCCAGAGGGACATTCAGACCATTTGAGTGCGCTTGCTGGTTTGGCTGTTGTTTATAAAAAGCAAGGTCGGTACGACGACGCGGATTTGCTGTTTCGGGAGGTGTTGAACAGGCAAGAAGAAGTCTATTCATCTCAGCATCCAAAAAGGCTGTCGACCCTCGCGGAGTTGGCGGAACTGCGTCATTTCGAGGGGCGTTATGAAGAAGCGGAAGCTGCTTATCTGGAGGCGATGAGTGGCCTCGAGGAGGCCGTCGGGCCTGAAAGCCCTGAAACGCTCACCGCATTAAATGGCTTATCGGCACTTCAACGCGCGCAGGGTCGCTACGATGACGCCGAAATTTCGGGCCGACGCGCGCTGACCCTTCGGGAAAACATACTCGGACCAGAGCACCCGGAAACGCTGATCTCAACCACAAACTTGGCAGACACTCTGCTTGCCAAGGGGCAATATCGTGACGCTGAACCATTACACTTGCGCGCCTCGAATGCTCTGGCTCAGCGCTTGGGTGAAGATCATCCTGAGAGTCTGTCCGCTTCTGTCGCATTGGCATATTTGTTCACCAGCCAGGGGCGTTATGCGGAATCGGAGCCGTTATTCGAAGTGGTACACGAAGCGCAGGAACGAGTTCTGGGACCAGAGCACCCGGATCGCCTGAGTGCGCTAAATGGTTATGCGGCGATCTCGCAGTTGAGAGGCAAATACGCTCAGGCTGAGACGATTTATGATGATGTGCTAGCGGCCCAGATTCGATTGCTCGGAGACGATCATCCACAAACGCTCATCGCAAAAGCCGGGCGCGCGGGTTTGTACATGGCGCAAGGTGCGTTTGGTCTAGCCGAACCGCTTTATCTCGAAACTCTAACCGCGCAACAAACCAAGCTCGGGCAGGATCACCCTGACACGCTGAGTTCTGAAATAGGTTTCGCGGGACTTCACACCACCAAGGCTCGATATGACCAGGCGGAGTTGCACTATGAGCGGGCGATCTCAGCTCAACGAAGAGTCTTGGGTGAAGGACATCCACATACCCTTGTCTCAAGATTTGGTCTCGGAAGCTTGCGTGTCGCGGAGGGGAGGTATGCTGCAACAGAACCGCTTTTCCGGAATGTTCTCGACGCGCAAGAAGCCACACTCGGTCATAAACATCCAGACACACTCACGACAGCCAACGCCTTGGCGGGATTGCTCGTGCTGTTGGGGCGCGAATCCGAAGCTGAGCCAATTTTCGAACGAACGCTTTTGGTGCGAGAGCAGACCTTGGGAGAAGAGCATCCTCATACGCTGATCACTTTGAATGGTCTGGCTGGAATGTTCTTTTCAATGTACGACTTGCAATCAGCCAAAGAGACATATCAGCGTGCCTTAATTGGCCAAAAGAAGGTGCTTGGGGAAGACCATCCTGAAACGATATCAACGCTCGTCGGGTTGGCAGGGCTGAACGGATATCTAGGGGCTTATGGCGAAGCCGAGGCCATGTATCGCGAGACCTTGGAAGCTCAGACGGTCATTTACGGAACCAATCATCCGTACACACAGTATTCTGAACTCGGATTGGCAAGCCTGTACATTTCTCAAGGGCTATACAACAAAGCCAATCAGTCGCTGAATGAGACGCGAAATCGTCTATTGGAACTATTACGCGATGATCATCCCGAACTAGCAGAGTCTACCAATAGCTTGGCAATGTCATTCCAATATCTTGAAGATTATGACCGGGCAGAAACTTTGTATGCAGAGGCCCTCGATGTTTTTGAACGCGAAATGGGAGCTGATCATCCCCGAACGCTGACCGTTATTCTCAACATAGCGAGGCTTTATCAGCTAAAGCGTGATTACCCTGAATCCGAAATGTTTTATCTCAAGGCTAAGAATAGCTTTGAGAATACTTTGGGCGAGGGGCACCCCAAAACCATCACGTCATACAATAATTTGGCGACGCTCTATCAGTATATGGGGCAGCTAGACAAAGCTGGGGAGATGTACCTGCGCGTTGTCGTTTCCAGTGAAAGCGTTCTTGGCAAGAACCATATCAATAGAGCGACTTATTTGTGGAATTACGCTTATCTGCTCTCTCGAGATCCTGCCGCGCGACCCGCCGCGATCTTCTTTCAAAAGCAAGCTATCGATATTCTGCAAGCGACCCGCGCCAACATGTCGGGATTGGAGGAAGATACACAGGCTGCGTTTCTCGGAAGCAGAGCCTATTTTTACGAAACGCTTCAAGAATGGTTGATTGACGAAGGCCGGTTTGCAGAGGCCGATCAAATCGGACGGATGCTCAAAGAACGCGAATTCTATGAATTTGTGCAACGCCGGACGACGACTGAGGCGGACCCGAGAGACAGCCGATCGGAATTAACCGAGCGAGAGACAGAATGGAAAACGCAATTAGAATCCTGGGCGTCTCGTCCAAACAGGATTGCATCTGAGTTGGCGGCGCTTCAGTCAAAACAAGACGCCGGCGAGACGCTAACGGATCTTGAGCAAACTCAATTAAGTGATCTCAAATCGAGTGTTTCAGAAGCACGGGCAGAGTATCGGCGTCTCGTGAACAATTGGCTCGCGTCGGTACGAGATATCCCCAACGAGGTAATTCAAGACGAAGCTCGGCGCATTGAGGCGCGGGCGCATCTGCGTTTGAGGCGAGAGATCGAGCAAATTGGAGATACAGTTGCCACACTTCAACTTGTCGCGTTCGAAGACAGCCTTCATGCGTTTCTAATCACGCCCGGTGCATTCAAACACGTGGAGACACCCGTTTCCCGGAGTGACCTTTTTCGATCCGTTTTTGTGGCAAGGAGTGCAGTCCAGCCCGATCCGAGAAGCTTGGAGCTAGACCCGGATGCCAACGCTAAACTTGAAGCTCTGTACGAATTGATCATCAAGCCAATCGAGCAAGATCTCGTAGATGCTGGGACTGAAACGCTCATGCTCAATTTGCAGGGTGCACTGAGGTATGTGCCCTTCGCGGCATTGTATGACGGTGAAGACTATCTGGCGAAGCGTTATCGGCTGGCCATGTTCACACCTGCAGCGAGAACACAGTTTGAGCGGTCAGATTCACTGGGTGAAGCAACCGGGTTTGGCGTTGCAATGGAGCACCCGCCATTCAAGGCCCTTCCGAATGTCGCGCGAGAGCTGTCATCGATCTTAGGCGACGAAGCTGAACCCGGCGTCTTCTCAGGGCCTTCTTTTCTCGATTCAAAATTCACTAAAGAGGCACTGATTGCCGAGTTGGAAGAACAGCGACCGATCATTCACATCGCAAGTCACTTTTCTTTGCGACCAGGAAATGACTCAGAATCTTTCCTACTGCTTGGAGATGGAAGCCAATTTACGTTGGCTGAAATGTACGAGACGCTGTCTTTTGATGGCGTCGAGCTGCTGACGCTTTCTGCGTGTTCAACAGCCCTATCCACGGAAGGGAGTTTTAATATGGATTCTGGGTCTGGCGTTGAGGTGGAGGGCCTGGGAACCCTGGCTCAATGGCTCGGAGCGGAAGCTGTTGTAGCAAGTCTTTGGGACGTCAACGATGGCTCGACGGCTGATTTCATGGCAGAATTTTATTCTCAGCTTGCGACCGGTGAGTTGGACAAGGCCGGGGCCCTGCAGAAAGCGCAAGAAGCCATGCTGGAGTCCGAAGACTACGCTCACCCGCATTACTGGGCACCGTTTATCCTGATTGGGAACTGGAAATAGCCCTGGGTTTGGGCATCTGATCGAACGAGAACCGCGCCAGCCAGCGGTCCGGCTCACGTGCCACAAAATTCGCGCGAAGTTCAATTGCGAAAGTGCTGCAAGACTCTCAACTCGCGGGTCCAGATTGGCAGCCGTGTCGATCTCTGGTCTTGTACGATCGAGTTAATCTGCCACGAAGACTTTATCAGCCGGTCGGCGAAGGCTGTTAAGTGCTTTTTTGAATACCAGAAAAAACCCGCGAAAGACCTGGAATGGGATGTCCGGGGGACGCTTTATGACCCTCCAGAATGCATCGATATAGCGACGGTGTTTGACATCGTACGCAATCTTTTCGAACCGGTACATTTGGAAGTAAATGCGAGAGCGCCTTCTTGAAAAACGCTTTTGTTCTGAGGTGAGAGGAGGGGGCCCGCTGTTTCGAAACTCAGTTTCTGATAGCGCTATGTGTTTAATGAAAGCGGGTTGCGCCCGGTGCGTGAGCGATCCTGCATGCTTGCGATAGTAGTAACCAGACTGAGCGACATAGTGCATGCGTGCGCCAGCCCGCAGCATGTCCGCAATCAGGAAATAGTCTTCTGAAATCCTCAATGACGTTCGATAGGTGTGTCTTCCGGCTTCTAGCGTCGAACGCCGAATTACCGGTTTGAGATAGCCGAAACACTGCTTGTGTCCGAACTTGACGCCGCTGCGCATGAACTCGGTCAAGTTAATCGTGCGATTCTGAGTGGATGCGAATCCAGTGAGAAACACATGTTCCTGTCGTCCCGTTGGGCTGTCGAAAAACTCAATCGGATTATCGACAATAATATCGGCATTGTTCTGGCGCCCATAGGCGATCAATATCTGCATCCGGTCTGGCGAAACGTAATCGTCTGAATCAACAATCGCGATGAACTCACCTTTGGCAATTTGTAAAGCGAGGTTCCTGGCGTGCGCGGGTCCGTGATTTTGTTGGCAACTCAGCACCGTGACGCGCGGATCCCCATGCGTAAGACGATCAATCAAAGGGGCGAGGGGACGATTTGAACCGTCATCCACAATGATGACCTCAAAACTCAGCCCGGTCATGTTCAAACACGACGCCACAGCCTGCTCAATATATCGCTCCGCATTAAAGGCAGCCATGATAATCGAGATATCGATATCGCTGTCTGGTATATTCGAACCGGAAGAAAGAGCGTCTGTCATCATATGTTTTTCAGGCTTCAAACATGATCATTTCTAGTGGTGAATTTGACCCAAATTTCTCCAATGGTTCTATTAGTACTGCGTCCGAACACAGCGATATTTTTCAAATACGGTCTGCAATGGACCGTCCTCGACAATCGCGCCTTTATCCAACCAAATCGCGCGATTGCAAAAGCGTTCGGCTAATTCCAGCCAATGGGTTGAGAACACGGTAATCCCCGACTGGCCTGCGATTTCGAGCACTCGGTTCGTGGCGCGGTCGAAAAAGGATTGATCGCCGGCGCCGAAAATCTCATCGAGCAACAAGATCTCAGGTTCAAATTGCGTTGCTACAGAAAAAGCGAGTCTGACGCGCATCCCGTCCGAATACACTCTCAACGGTTGATGAATATAGTCACCAAGCCCTGAAAAATCGCGAATATGCGGGATCATTTCGTCGAGTTGAGCTTTGGAAGCGCCGCGAAACAGACCGTGGTTCATGATGAATTTCATGCCGGTCAGATCATCGTCCATGCCATGATAGATGTCGAAAAGTGTGCCAATGCTCCCGGATACGCTTCGCGTGCCATCAGAGGGAGCATAGACGCCCGCGAGCAAGCGCAAGAGGGTCGATTTCCCGGCACCATTTGCGCCAATGAGTGCGACGCGGTCGCCATCTTTCAGAGAGACGGAGATATGATCGATCGCCCGGGTAATCTTGCCCCTTTCACGATAGATGCCGCCGATCAGAGTATTGGCAGCAAGGCCGCGCAGTGAGCGTTCTCGAATGTCATACATTCGGTAATCAAGGCAGATATTGTCGAGCTCGATCGATGCCATGATTATAACCAGAAGGGCACTTTGGTACGATAGCGCGCAATCGAATAGAGCGCTAATGCCAAAACGATTACGGTTGAATAGATTGAGACCGTCCAAGCCAATGCATCCGGGGTTTGGCCCAAGAGCGGTTGCCGGACGATAGCGATCAGATGCGTGAACGGATTATACGTCGCTACGAACTCGTTTTTGACGAGCTCCTGTGGGCGCCAAAGCACCGGGGTCAAAAAGAAACCGATCATCAGAAAGCTTTCCGTCACCCGTTTCACATCTCGAAACCGGGCTGCGAAGATGGCTAGCGCAATTCCCAAGCCTGTCGTGAAAACAATGATGAGCGGCAAGGACAAAAGCACCCAGGCCCAAGCCCATGATGGAGAAATAGCAAGCCAGATGAAAAGCAGGACGATCAGGATCGAATGGTGCGCAGCGATCATCACATTCTTGATCACGATCGACATGACAAACCCGCTGATCGAGGTTTCAGCCTCCATCAAGTAGGATTTGTTGAACGACAGGACCGATGCAGATTCGCTTAGGCTGGCCGACATCAGGGTCCAGATGATGACGCCGATCGTCACCCACGGCGCGATAATCTCCACGGGCGCTCCAAACAGACCCGTGAACAGATAGGTGAGGGCCACCAGTTGAAGCGCCATGGTCAAAGTGATCCAGAACGGGCCAATGGCCGAACGCGCATATTGCAACGTCATGTCCTGGTGCGCGAGATGGCGCCAAAACGCCATTCGCTTCGACGCCAACGAAAGGTCCGTGGCGAGTCTGGTCCAAAACGTATGCAGGGAGGCGATCGACACGTTGAGCTAGGCTTTCTTCTCAAGGCGTGAAGTGATGTATGGCGGGCGTGATACGACGCCATGGTCAGGCCAAACGCCTATTCTATGCAGCGCCTGATCGCCCGGCTCACCGAGGAATGTATGACTGCCCGGGATCATTTCTCCCGGCGCAAATGAGCGCCGTCTGACCATTCGCGCCAGCGTCCATTTGAATTGCGACATGATTGGGCGAAGCACGCCCCATCGCAGACTTTTGGTTGCGAACTGCCAATCATATCGCATCAGCCGGATTTGCAAGTTGAGAAAGGAAAGCCAACGCCCATTGGTCAGGGCTTTGAGCCGAAACCAATCGATCAATTCGGCGTACCCGTTTTTAAGTTCTTCGCGTTTGTCAGGGAAGTGCTCTGCAAATTCTTCGATTACGATGTCATAAGAGCGGAGCATTTGATTGATATCGCTCGACATATTGCCATCGGTGTGGCGATAGCCAACACCATAGTCGCGCATGACCCCGAATTTGTATTTATGGGACAGCCAGAGATATAGCTTGAAATCTTCGCAACCCTGGGCGCCTCGGTCGCGCAGGCTGGGATCATATCCGCCCGCTTGTAGGACGGCTTGTTTCGACATCAAGGTGGCACTGCCATTGCCAATCAGGTTGCCTTTGCACATCCGGTCGAACACCCAACCGTCCTCAGAAGGATGGCAATCATAGTTTTGGACCAAATCGTCGTCATCGATGACGGCGGACCAGGAGTAGACGAGTCCCATGTCCCCCCCGCCTGCACGAAAGATCGCCAACTGTGTCGCCAGTTTTTCTGGTGACCAAAGATCATCGGCATCGCAGGGCGCGATGAGGTCCGCTTTCGCTTTGGCAATTCCGGTGTTTCGCGCCCTCGCCACGCCGCCATTCGGTTGTTGGATCAGCGACACCCGATGATCCGCTTTGGCATAGGCCCGGACAATATCAGCGGTGCCATCTCGCGAGCCGTCATCCACCACCAAAACCTCCAAGTTCTGGTGGGTTTGTCGCAAGATACTTTCCAGCGTGCGGGCGATGAAACGCTCAGCATTATAGGCTGGGACGATTACCGAGATGAGGTCTTCTTTGATCGTCATTGCATCCGCTTCCGCTTCGGACCCAACGGGTAGATCAGTCCTTTGAGATAGCCGCGAATTTCATCAGCCAGGAACCAACGCTCTGTTACTCGTCCATATCTGATGCGATGCCAGACCCGTCCGGCAAACCAGACCGGCAAGTGCCAGTAGAGACGTTTCAGATTGCCCTGGTTTGGGAACCGCTGAGCTTGGACGCGCAGCGCTGTGACATGACCGCACATATATGCGCGCAATTGTTTTTGCAGACCAGCTTCGGTTTCACGATGATCATGAAAGACGATGCAGGAAGGGTCATATCGGCAAGTCCCTCCCATTCCCACGATTCGATACCAGAATTCTGAATCGCCAGAGCACCCCGACGCTCCGACATCGAGTGATTCATCAAAGTATCCGCAATTTTCGAAAACACGCTTGCGAAATGCCATATTTGCGCCTGCGCCGACATTCCAGGCTTCAAATCCTGCAGCCTTCGAGGCGGCAAATTCTCGTGGTGTGAAATCGATAATTTCAAAGCCACGTCCAAAGCTCCAATGGGCTTCGAAAATCTGTTGGGCCAGCGTATCGAGGCGAAGGGGTAGCACAAGACCGGTGACAGCATCTACGCCCTCGTCGTGAAATGCGTTCACGATGTTCTCAAGCCAGTCCCGATGCAAAACCGTATCATCGTCCGTATAGACAATAATATCAGATTTCGCCGCCTGAGCGCCTGTGTTTCTGGCGATATCCAAGCCAGGGCGGTCTTCGCGTATGTAAGTCATGCCGGCGGCTGAAGTCACCTCGCGCGTTCGGGCATCAACAGAGGCGTTATCGACCACGATCACTTCATCCGGCATACGCGATTGTTCTGCGAAGCTATGCAGACATTTTTGCAGATGCTCTGGTCGATCACGCGTGCAAATCACCACACTGACACTCAGTCTGAGACTGGGCTCATGGCTCTGCGGAAGACGGTTTTGATGGAGGGCTGTCGCGGGAGCCGGCATCGCCGATACGGCGTTTTGGAAACCCGCATGAAGCACGCGATTTTCTTGCCAGTGAACCCCATAGAACGTTTCGCCCGCTGAGATCTGGGTTTTCTCTGTGTCTGGAAAATGAATTATACGCATGTCTGGTCACCCAACCCTGGCGAGGTCCAGCTGTTTGAACGGACCCCCAGTCAGGCGCTCGCGGTGCAATAATTATTCCAGTTTGGCATCTGGTTTGAATTGTTTTGTGGAGCGCGTATCGAGCTGACACAAAAGATAGCGAACACACGATCGCGTTCATGCTGCATGCATTTCATTGGCGCTATCGATCTATCAAATCTGGACCCGGTTTGGCTGTGCATCGACCGGAGCCTCAATCTGGGACGTTGATGAACAAGACCATGCTGCTCGCACTCTGGACCTTTTTCACGTTTTACACGTTAGAAGATGTGCATGTGGACATGCTCTCAGCGTTCGGCGTCGAAGCGGTCGCTGAGGCGCCAGCGCCCAGTGCTTATGAAGCCGCCCGCGACCTGCTCAATGGGATTGAAAACATACAACCGAGTTTCATTGAAGTCGGGCGCTATAAGCCCGCTCTGATGACCGATGATATGGATGGAATTTGGTTAGAGTATCAGGCGCGAAACTACAATTATTTCGGTCTTGTGCCGCATTATATCAGAATGCGAGATCTCGATCAGATTAGGCTTGGGCAAACAGCTTCCGGCGTATGCCAGCTGACCCTGAGTGGGCCAGGCCGGGAAGTCGGATATTATTGGGACAAAAAAAAATCTGATTGGGCGCGGGGTTTGGCGACACTCAATTTCAGATCGAACGATTGCCAGGTTTTGACACGCGCAAGCGACGCGTTCGCTCAATTGATCGAACTCGACGGCGGTAATGTATCTCTCGTGTCCAGCTTGAACTAGATACGTCGTTTGTTTCATCCGAAGTGTTCGAGCCAATGGCATGCCCGATCGTGCGCGCATAAGTTTGCACGACATTGCCGTGGACGGCGAAACCGGACGACCGCTCCGGCGCTCGGCCAGAAGCCTGCGATCGTGATCCATCGGTACGCTCGATGCGTTATCTTCAGTTGACCAGTTTGTTGAAGTCATGGACTGCTCTTTTGCCAGATCAATGCGAAGCTGGCGGACCGGGGAGGTCATTCAATGATTCATGATCGACATGGATGTGCTTGTTGCCATGCCAATCTCGGCGCGCTGTTTGGGTATGCGCCCGAACAGGCGAACGAGATCACGGTTCTGCCGATCGGGCGTATGACCCAAGCGCAGTCTGGTGTCGTCACCAAAACAGCTTGCGGTACAAAATACTATTGCGAGCTGACAGAACCGTCGGGCCAGGATCAGATTGTTCGAATTTACTCTGGTGGGACGATCATGACGGTCGACGCGAGCTTTTCCAAAGCCGAGGCGATTGCCATTCAGGGCGCACACATTCTGGCGGTTGGAAGATTGGACGAGGTCAAGCAAGCTGCAGGTGACCAAGTCGAGCTGATCGACCTGAATGGCCGAACGCTCATGCCCGGTTTGATCGATCCGCATACGCATATCTTGATCGGATCACTTATGGACCAGGCAATGGATTATGTCGGTACGGGTCGTTTCTCGACCACCGGTGAAGTCCTGGATTTCATCGCCCGCCTCGACGCCGAACGGCCACCCGAGGATTGGATTGTTTGCCGGAATTATTATCCAATGTTGCAACCGTTCGAAGTTCCCCTGGGCTTCGAAACGCTGAACGCGATCTCAAGTGAGCGTCCGATTTTCGTCCTCAATGCGTCCGGTCATATCGCCTATGCGAACCGCGCCGCCTTTGCTGCGGCGGGTATACCTGAAGATGTGAACAACCCTCAGGGTGGTGAGTTTGTGCGAGATGATCAGGGGGCGCTGACAGGCGAGATGCGCAACCAAATGGCCTTTTCTCAAGTGCTCGGCGCAAGGCCTTCTGGCGCGGGATCAGCGCCGACAGAAGCCGTGTTGAAGACTTGTGCGAGATTTGCCGAACTCGGCCTGACCACTGTGACTGAACTCGGGCTGGGTGGGCTTTTGCGAGGTGCGGGTGATTGGGACATTTTACGCCAAGCCGGTGCGACGGGACGGTTGAGTCAACGCGTTCGAGCCTATCCGTTATACGCATTTGATGCCGCTTGGGACGAGGCCGCGGTAGCGCCCGGCGACGGTGATGCTTTGGTTCGAATGAGTGGCTACAAACTGATAGCCGATGGATCCAATCAAGGTTTCACGGGTCTGCAGCGCGAGCCTTATCACTCAGTCGAGTCCACGGGTATCGCATATATGACGCTGGAAGAAATGACCGACTTGATCCGAAAACGCATCGCCCAAGGTTGGCAGATTGCGATCCACGGCAATGGCGACAAGGCAATCGATAACATTCTCGATGCCGTAGAGCAGGTTGCTTCGGAAGGGGTTGATGTTGAAGCCCACCGGATCAGGATCGAACACTGTTCAATCCTCCACGATGATCAGATCGAGCGCATGAAGCGGTTTGGAATTACGGCAAGTTTTTTGATTGGACACGTCCATTATTGGGGCGTCGCCATGCGAGATCAGATCTTCGGCCCTGAAAAGGCCAAGCTGCTTGACCGCTGCGCCAGTTTGGAACGGGCCGGAGTGGCGTATACGATTCACTCGGATTTCTTTGTCACAGATCCCAATCCGATGCACATGATCGAAATGGCTGTGACCCGCCAAAGTTGGAGGGAACCAGACTTTGCGCTCGCGCCAGACGAGTGCGCGACACGCGAAGGAGCGATCCGCGCGATGACATCGACCGCGGCCTGGCAGATAGGCTCAGAGCATGAAATTGGCAGCTTAGAGCCAGGAAAATTTGCAGATTTTGTCATCCTCGATCGTGACCCATATAGCGTGCCGGCAAATGAGATAAAGGACATCAAAGTGCTGGAGACTTGGATGGGGGGCGAACCAACATATCTCGCTGGAGGCCCCTCGAGAGCAGCTTGAGGTCATAATTGAACTCTCCGCTGCCGTCCCGAGTGACGCCAAAAAGGCTCATAACCCGTCGGGTTGAAACACCAATTACCCGGGGGCGTGGGGCGTCAGAGCGCTGGCGGGCTCGCATGATGATGCTCTGGGCTGGTCTTCGACCTCCATCGTAATTACCTCAGGTCGGTCCGTTCCGGGCAAACCGTGATCAAGGTGGCTCAGCTCAATGGCTCAAGAGACCGAAACAATCGAAATGGATCGCCGCGCAGCGACAGCCTCGGCGGCGAGTGACCATGAGCGAGCGAAGGGGCGGAGCCTCAAATCACTGGTCATGCTATGGCCCTATGCGCGCCAGCACAAATTTACGGTGGCCGCAGCGGCCGTCTTTCTTTTGCTCGGCACGGTCATATCACTGACCATCCCATTATTGTTTGGCGGCGCCGTGGATGCGGGTTTCTCAGGTGACGTCCGTACAGAGGATATGATCGCGGCCATCAACCGCAATTTCTTTCTTGTCTTCATAGCCGCGGTGACGCTGGGCGGCGTGAGTGCTTTGCGGTTCTATTTTGTGTCGCGCTTTGGCGAGCGAATTGCCGCGGATCTGCGCCGCGATCTTTATGGCCATATGCTCGCATTGAGCCCGCGCTTTCATAGCACCATGCGCTCGGGCGAGGCGGTTTCACGACTGACCGCAGATATCTCTCTGATCGAGAATTTTCTCGGCTCATCTGCGTCCCTGGCAACACGTACCTTGCTCAACACGACGGGCGCCTTGATCGCGATGCTGGTGGTGAATTGGCAGCTCGGCCTCGCCTTGCTGGTGATCATTCCCGTGGCCATTGTTCCGATTATGCTGGTTGGGCGCGTAATCCGCGGTTTGTCGAACCAAACCCAGTCAGCCTTGGCGGAAGCCGGAGCAGAGGCGGCGGAAACGCTCGACGCAATCGAATTGGTCCAAGCTTATGGCCAAGGTGAGACGCGACGCCAGCGGTTCACGTCCGCAGTGGAACAGACGTTCCGCGCAGCCTTGAAGCGAAACCGCGTCCGCGCATGGATGATGTTGCTGGTCTCAGTTCTGGCCTTTGGGGGGATCACGGTCGTGTTGTGGCTCGGGGCACGGGCGGTGGCAATGGACGCTATGAGTGGAGGCGACCTAACTGCGATGGTGCTGTACGCGCTTTATGCGGGGTCAGGTTTTGGCATGCTCGGCGAAGTTTACGGCGAGGTGATGCGGGCCGCAGGCGCGGCTGACCGTGCCGCCAATGTCCTTACAGCGGAGCCCGATATTTCCAGTCCGCCTATGCCCCAGGCCATGACCGAGCCCGCCGCTGGCGCGTTGACTTTCGACAATATCACGTTTGCCTATGACCACGATGATCAGGCCGCCTTGCGGAATTTTTCGCTCGATGTGATGCCGGGTGAGTTTGTTGCATTGGTTGGGCCGAGCGGTGCTGGAAAGTCGACCGTATTTCGTCTCGCTTTGCGCTTGTTTGATCCACAGTCCGGTGTGATCCGGCTTGATGGCGTGTCCTCCCGGGCGGCCGATTTAAACACTTGGCGCAGGCAGTTTGCTTATGCGCCTCAGGAGTCCGCGCTATTCACCGGGACAGCGGCGGAGAATATCGGTTTTGGTGCACCCGGAGCCGACGAGGCGGCTCTCTTGAAAGCTGCTGATATGGCTGAGGCGCAGGAATTCCTGGAGGCGCGCGGCGGCTTGGATGCGCAACTTGGACAAAAGGGCCGCAGTCTTTCAGGAGGTCAGCGCCAGCGTATTGCACTTGCGCGCGCCCTGGCGCGCGATGCGCCGGTCCTGTTGCTCGACGAGGCGACCAGTGCGCTTGATAGTGAGAGCGAAGCCGCCGTCAAACGGGCAATTTCGAAAGCTGCGAAGGGGCGCACAACGCTGGTCATTGCCCACCGTCTCTCTACCGTCCGCATGGCCAACCGCATCATTGTCATGGATGACGGCGCGATCGTCGAAGAAGGCACGCATGATCAGCTGGTGGCCCGGGGCGGCCTCTATGCCCGTCTGGCGGAGCTTCAATTTGCTGAAACGGCCTAATCGTTGGTGGCTATTGAAGGCAAAACTGCTTTTGCGTTTAGCGCTCGGTTTTGTACCGCCTTAAATTTCTCGCGCGGTCAGCGGTGTGCAGTTTGTGTTAGTCAGGCGGACGGTTTCCGACTAACTGCCTGATGATTGAACCTCGCCATCCAGCCTGGATGACGCGAGACGCGTCAATGACACTTGAAAGTCCGCAAATGAAAACCGAGTTCGAGATTGCAGCGCCACTTGCCGAGGCGCTTGATCATAAAGGGTATGAAACACTGACCCCGGTCCAAGAAGCCGTCCTTAACCCGGCTTTGTTCGGTCGCGACTTGCTGGTATCGGCTCAAACCGGGTCTGGAAAGACTGTGGCCTTCGGCCTGGCCCTCGCGCCGTCAATTTTGCAACAGGCACCACGACTGCCTGAAGCGGTGCAGCCGAGCGCGCTGATTGTGGCACCAACAAGAGAGCTTGCACTGCAAGTGACGAGAGAATTGCAATGGCTATATGCGCCAGCGGCGGGGCGGATTGTATCCTGTATCGGTGGCGTTGATATTCGCGATGAGCGCCAGCAGCTCGCGAAAGGAGCCCATATTGTCGTGGGTACACCTGGACGGCTTGTCGATCATATTCGACGAGGGTCTTTGGATCTCGGTGACATTCGATCAATCGTTTTGGACGAAGCAGATGAAATGATGGATATGGGGTTTCGGGAGGAATTGGAGTTTGTTCTCGACGCGGCACCCGAAGATCGTCAGACGCTGATGTTCTCAGCCACGGTTTCGAAGCCGATTGCGCGGTTGGCCGCGACTTATCAGAACAATGCAGAGCGCCTCAATACGATCTCCACAGCATCATCGCATAGCGATATCACCTACCAGGCGATGACGGTGATTGCTTCCGACGTTGAGAAGGCGGTAATCAATACGCTTCTTTACCATGACGCCCCGAATGCCATCGTGTTCTGCTCGCGGCGTGATGCGGTGAATAAACTCGCCGCACGGTTGACCAATCGTGGGTTTTCAGTGGTCGCCCTATCAGGCGAGTTCAGCCAGAAAGAGCGCAGCAATTCGGTGCTGGCAATGCGCGATGGCCGCGCGCGCGTCTGTGTGGCGACAGACGTTGCCGCTCGTGGGCTCGATTTGCCAGGCCTGGACTTGGTCATCCATGCCGACTTACCACGCAATAAAGAAGGCCTTTTGCATCGATCCGGTCGCACCGGGCGTGCGGGCCGACCTGGCGTTTGCGCGTTGATTGTTCCAGTGCGGGCGAGACGTAGAACAGAACGCCTCCTTCAAGACGCTAATGTCGAGGCAGAATGGCGTCTGCCACCATCGGCTGCTGACATCGAAGTTGCCCTGAACAACCGATTGCTCTCCAGCGAAGCTCTGCAATCCTTGCCGAACGAGGCAGAGACTGAACTCACAAATACGTTGCTCGAAAAATATAGCGCGGAACATCTCGCGGCTGCGATCGTGCGCCTAACTCGCGCAACCGACTCTGCCCCTGAAATTCTACAAGACCCCGGCGCTCAATCGTCCAGTTCACCTCGCAAAGGCAATTATGATCCGGATCGCGGTTATTCTCGAGAACCCCGGCGCGAGCATGGCGGACGCCGTGGATCAGATTTTCAGGATGGTCACTGGATTAAACTCGGCGTGGGGCGCAAGAAAAAAGCCGACCCAAAGTGGTTGATACCAATGTTGTGCAAATCGGGTGGATTTTCTCGAAACAGTATCGGCGCCATTCGTATCGAACCAGACGCGACCTTGGTTGAGTTGAAACCCGACGCCGCGGCGCGTTTGATGGATGCTGCGGGGGAGCGTCAGATTATTGATAAGAGCATCTGGATCAGTCGTTCGGACGCGCCTGGAACCGAAAAGCCCAAGTCGGTCAAAACCAAAGGCGTCAGAAAAAGTGGTCCCAAGAAGATCAGGCGCCCGGACACGGAAAAGAGCGGCGCAAAACCACAAAAGAAAAAGCGCATCGGCCCCAAAAAGCCCCGTGGCCCGAACGGCGAGAAGAAACGCAGTCAGAAAGTGATGAAACGAAACGGCTGATCATAAACGCGATCGTCCAATCGGGCCCGCATCAGAATGGGGCAAAAGCGAGTCTCTATTGCCCGCGAATCCCTCGTTTTCATTCGGACGCATGACCCAAAGAATTGTTTGTTCGAGACTGACGCTCATTTGCGAGCATGAACTAAGGCCGTTCATCCAATGCGCCGACATCCAGGATTGGCGCGGCGTCTAAGTCTTCAGCATCCAAGAGCGCTGCGATCCGCTCGAGCGATGACACCAACATAGACTGGTGCCAGTCGGGTAAGGCCTCAAAGCGAGTTTGGAATGTCTCCTGCAGCAAGTCCGGGGCTGATGTGATGGCTTGTTCGCCTTCCGGCAGCAGCTTGAGCCATACCCGTCGCCGGTCATCTTCGCAGCGCCGCCGGGTCACCAATCCACGCGCTTCTAGCTTGTCGACCAGGCTTGTGATCGTCGCATGCTTGAGCTGGGTCAGGTTGGAGACTTCACCAGCAGAGATTTCACCGCATTCATCCAGGATTTGCATCACCAACAATTGCGAGGGCGTCAAACCTGCTTGCGCTGCAAGCTTTTTCGAAGCCTGCTCGGTTCGTCGTTGGATTTGTCGAAGTGCGATCAGCGCGTCTTCAGAGCGTGCACTCATCTGCTCAGTCCTTAATTCCCCAGAAGCGAAGGTCCCAATGCCATCTTCAATGGGTCAAGGAATGGTTCAAACGGCTTCCATTGATCTTGTCCAGCACGATTGATCGGGCGGCGCACCTGTTCGGAGCTGGCAGTGCGAACGGCGCGGTCAGTCTTGTGAAACTCAACGCAGGCTGCCTCGAAAGGCAATTCGCAATAGTCAAGGATCCGGAGGACTTCGGATTCCAAATCATCAAGCACATCTTCGTGTTGCACTCGAAGAATTCGACCTTGGGGAAGCACCGTTTCCCAATGCGCCATCAAATCAACATAGCCGCGATAATAGTGCCCGATATCCTCAAGCCCGTAAGTGAATTCCTGGCCTTCCGCGAACAATTGCTTGTACGCGGACCAACAGCAATCAAGCGGCGCCCGGCGCGCGTCGATGATTTTGGCATTTGGCAAGATTAGGTGGATCAAGCCGAGATGCCGGAAATTGTTCGGCATCTTGTCAGTGAAATAAGCCGCACCACTGCGATGGATCTTTGTATCTTCAAGATAGCTCTGACCCAGTTCTTTGAGGTCTTCCGCGGACAGTTCGGCTAGAATTCTCGGATACCGGTCGCGATCGCTGATCAGATTTCGGCCACGCAGACGATGTGCCATGGACAGGATGTTGGGCAATTCCAACGTGCCATCCACCTGACTATGGGAGGCGAGGATTTGCTCAATCAGGGTCGAACCCGCGCGCGGCAAGCCGACGATAAAAATCGGATCAGGGGCAGGGCAGCCAAGATCGCTCTGCGCGGTCATGACGGGTTGTGAGCAGTATCTTTTCTGTGCTTCGAACTCAGCCAGCATTTGTTCGGTTGTGTAACGGGTCTGCTTTTGCTTGAGCGCATTCCCGGTTCGGTACTGCTCAAAGGAGGAGGCGTAGTCACCGCGATCTTCAAAGGCTTTGCCAAGCGCAAAAGCGATATGCACCCGTGACATAAAGCTCAGGTCGGGGGAACTCTGCGCGGCCTGCATGCGCCTCACTTCTTCATCCGAAAAGCGATAGGTTTTGAGATTGGCGAGGGCGTACCAAGAATCGCCATTGTGGGGATCGCCACCGACGGCGGCCTGGTAAGAGGCCACAGCCTCATCCGAGCGGCCATAGGTTTTTAAAGCATGCCCGCGAGAGGTCAGCGTGGCCGGGTCACCCGGTAACTTCTGCAGAACCTGGTCGAAAGCATCGAGCGCGGTCTCATAGTCACCCGATTGCATGCTCTCAATCGCGAAGAGAGATTGAAAGACGGGACTTTCCGGGTCTCGCGCTAATAACGTCTTCGCCTGTTCGAGGGCGGCAGCATATTTTTGGCGCTTTCTGAGCACTTGAATATAATCGATCCGCAATTGCAGATTGTCAGGCTCAAGCGCGATGGCTGATTCCAGCAAGAAGTCAGCATCCTCATGAACGCCGAGGCGCGATCCGATATCGGCAAGCAGGCGCATGCCCTCAACGTTCTGAGGGTTTTTTTGCAGGAAAGCCCGCACCATTTCCTCGGCTTTTAAAACCCGCCCCTCATAGAGATGATTGGTCACCGCCAATAGGACACGCGGCAGCGACAGAATTCGATTGAGCTGAGCGTTGGCTAGATCAGCCTCTGCGCGCTGACCGCGCGCCTTGAGTAACTCAACTTGCGCCTGCCAACTTGCCGTCAGGGCCGGATTGTATCGCGTCGCCAGTTGATAAGATGTCAGGGCCCGGTCAGGACTTCCGGTTGCCTTGAACAGGTGACCTTCCTCTTGAAAGGCCCGGCCATATTCCGGGGCTGCCTTTTTGAGCGCGTTCAAATGATCCACCGCTTCACTGAACTGCCCCAGATAGCGCGCAGCGACCGCGGCGATGTAAAGTGCGTCTTGATCTGCGGGCGCGCTCGTCAAGAGCGCATCCGCAATCGCCGCCGCTTCTGCAAACCGACCGGCTTGCATTTCTGATTGCGCCTGCTTGAGGCGTGCCGCGCGGGGGTGATCGACGGGTTCGGTCATGGCAGGGTCCATAAAAAGGCAGCGCCTTGAGGGATCAAGACGCTGCCTTCAATCGCTATCAGATGCGGTGACTAAAAATCATAGCCGACGCGCACACCAATGGTGCGCGGCCGCATCGGCGTGACCCGGTTTCGGTCGAACTGGAAGCTATTGCTGAGTTCGGCATACTCATTGGTCAAATTGGTCGCGAACAGTTCGGCGGACCATTGATCTGCGGTGACGCCCAAAGTGCCGCCGAGAACGACATAGCCATCGACATCGCCCTTATTGATCTCGACAATGTCGCTCACCGAGTCATCCGAGAACACGATCTGAGGCATGACGTGGGCGGTCAAAGACGATCCGCCAATCTGGCGCTCCAGATCCCATTCATAGCGCACACGGAGATTGCCTTGATAGGCCGGGGCAAAGGCAAGATCCGAGCCTTGTAGGACATCGTTGGTCGGAACCAGAACCTCGGTAATCTCGGTATCGAGCAGCGAGAACGCCCCAGCGATGGTGAGGCCGTCAACCGCATACGGCGCCCAGGTGAAGTCACCCTCAACCCCCGTGATTTCCGCGTTTGCAGCATTGTCGGAGAAGAACAAGTTGACGATGGATGGGTCAAAAATTGTTGCCTGCAAGCCCTCGATCTCGACGAAGAAGGCCGAGCCGTTGAACCGCAGAGAATTGTCGAACAATTCGGTTTTCCAGCCGATTTCATAATTCTGGATGTCATCCGTATCGACCGCGAATGGTACCGTATAGGTTCCGGCAGGGTTGGAACGCCCGCCTGGACGGTTGAGCAAGCCAGGGCGGAAGCCTTCCGAATAAGTCGCGTATAAGAGGACATCATCGGTTGGCGTGTAGGAGCCGGTCAGTTTGTAGATGACGCCGTCAGTGGAGGCGGTATCCGGCGCGCCGAATGGATTGTTCGGCGCAAACTGTGCGGAGATATTGGTGCCGGCGCGCTGCTGGTCCGTCGCTTGTCCAAGATTGAAGAAAGACGAGTTTGCCGACCCTTCGAGGTCAACCTCGATATCATACCAGCGCGCGCCGAATGTGATCGCGAATTGCTCATTCAGGTCAAATGTCGCTTCACCGAACAGGCCGAGTTGCTCATCCGTGCGCAGCACATCATTACGGAAGATTGCGCTTTCCGGGAACGGTCCGGGATCGCTGAAGAAACCGGGGGACGCACTACCAATCTCGCCGGTGACCGCGGTGTTGGTAAGCGGGTAATTGTCCGGGAAGCCGGCAACGCCGTTAAAGCCAATCGCGAAGCGCGACCCAGGATAGGTAAAGTCATTGCGTTCCAGCAATTCCAAATCGGAATAGAAGCCACCAAAAGTGGCGCGCAACCGATGCTCGGCTGGCGTGTTGAAACGCAGTTCGTGGGTTTCGACTTTCAGCTCCGTCAGGGAATCAACGAAGAGATTTGGCGCCTGGCAGGTCCCGGTTGGCCCGGCTGCGCCCGGATAGGTCACTGACCCATCACAGATGTAATAGGGAAGATACTGTCCGACGAAGAGATAGTCAGTGTAATCGACCGTCTGATCTGTCGTGCGGTCTGTATAGGCGCCGGTATAGAGCGCTTCCAGCATCCCGATCCGGCCTTCCAGCGTCCAGCTTGTATTGTGATAGCTGTCTTCAATCTCGTCTTCGGAGAAACGCTGAATGTCGTAATCATCGAGTTCAGGGTCGGCGAAGAACACGCCATCCGTATCAAGTTGTTGTTGGGCGTGGGAGACCAACAGGCTCCAATCCGAGTTGAACTCATAGGCGGCGCTCAGGCGAAAACCAGCATAAGTCGTGTCGTTGAAATCATTCTCGACAATCGAGCTATTATTGGCCGGAATGAAAGTGACGCCAGACAGGTCAGCGCCCGCCTGGAAACCGGCGCGACCCGGTGACACCACGAGGCCATTGTCGCGGACCGTGCCTGCCGGGCGGAACCGAGCCGATTCTTCCGTCGTCACGGTGCCACCGACATTGTCGATATAGCCGCCTTGATTGTCGGTATAGACAACCCCGCGCAGCGCGAGTTTGTCCGAAACCGGCAAGTTGAACATCGCCTCGACACTATTGCTCATCTCACCGCCATCGGTGAACGAAGTCGATGCTTTAACAGAAGCAGCAACACCGGAGAAATCCGGCTTGTTGGTGATCAGGCGCACGGTACCGGCTTGCGAGCTCGAGCCAAACAGTGTCCCTTGAGGGCCGGACAGAACTTCAACCCGTTCCAGGTCCGCGGCATAGACGTCAAGATTTCGCCCGGGCTGCGCCAACGGCTGCTCATCGAGATAGAATGAAACATTTGGCGCCAGGCCAGCAACGCCGGCAATCGTCGCAGCAGGGGTCGTTGAGGCCAGACCGCGAATGTAAATCGTGTTCTGCCCGGGCCCGGACCCGCCCGCGGTCACGCCCGGCAACTGAATGAGATAGTCAGAGAAATTCTTGACGCCGAGCTCTTCCAATTCCTGTTCGCCAATCGCGTCCACGGCCACTGGAATGCTCTGAGCGGTTTCGGCGCGCTTGGTTGCCGTAACCGTGACAGACTGCAAGCGCTTGGCTTCTGGTTCTGCGGCGTCCTGGGCGACGGCACTCAAGCCAGATAGACCCATCATGGCGATCAGCGACGCGCCACTCATTAGTCGATACATATGTAGTCCCTCGGGTGTTTGCTCCGATCGTGCAGGCCCACGCCGAATTACGCAGGGCACACAAGAATCACGATCGCTCGATGGTGCATGTTACGTAGCAGATAGTTTGATGATGGAAAGATTATCAGCTGCGATTGTCGCAGGTTCTCCTGACTCAGCCGGTATATGTGTTAATTATACAGCACTTACGGTGCGTCAGGGCGGTGCGTTTGCTCGTCTGGCTGCGCCAGATGCTTTGAACATCGACACAATTCGTGCAGGACAAGCTGGGCGCGTAACTGGAAGGGAAGCATGCCGGATTCGGAATTTATCTCTACTGCTGAAAACGAGTATGAGACCGATTATGAAGTCGGTCAGGACAATGTCGAAGTCCTCGGTCTGGACGTCCACAATCCGGTCTTCTTTCTCGCCGCCAGCCTGGTGCTCCTCTTTGGCGGACTGACGCTGGTCTTTCCCACCGTGTCTGGTGAGTTTCTGAGTGCGGCGCGCTCGCATACATTACAGTCTTTCGATTGGTTGTTTGCCGCGACCCCGGTCCTCGTTTTCATATTCTGTCTCGCCTTGGCGATCTCGCCGCTCGGTCGCATTCGCTTGGGCGGCCAAGACGCCGTGCCGGATTATAAAGTTCATTCTTGGATCGCCATGCTGTTTGCCGCCGGTGTCGGGATTGGTTTCATGTTCTGGGGCGCGGCAGAGCCTTTAGCCTATCATACCGACTGGTTTGGCATGCCTTTGGGGGCCGAACCTGGCACGGCTGAGGCAAATCGGCTGGCTTTCAGTGCCACCCTGTTCCATTGGGGCCTGTCGCCCTGGGCGATTTACGCCGTGGTCGGGCTGTCGCTCGGCTTTTTTGCGCACAATAAGGGCCTGCCGCTGTCTATCCGGTCCGCTTTCTATCCTTTATTAGGCGAACGCGTCTGGGGCTGGTGGGGCCATGTGATCGACCTGTTTGCGGTCGTGTCGACGATTTTCGGATTGGCGACCACGATTGGTCTTGGCGGCACGCAGGCCGCCAGCGGCCTCGGATACATGTTCGATTTCGAGCCGAATGTCTGGATCCAGATTGGCTTGATCGCGGCGATGACCGGGTTGGCGGTGATCTCAGTCATTCGCGGTCTGGATGGCGGCGTCAAACTCCTGAGCAATATCAATATGGTGGTGGCGTTCTGCCTTTTGATGTTCGTGATTATTGCCGGACCGACCGCCTTGATATTTACCGGTATGGGCGAAAACCTGATCGCTTATTTTGCCGACACGCCCGCGCTCACCAATTGGGTTGGCCGTGACGATATCGCCTGGTTCCATGACTGGACGATCTTCTACTGGGCCTGGTGGATTTCATGGTCGCCCTTTGTCGGCATGTTCATCGCCCGGATCTCGCGCGGACGCACCGTCCGGGAATATTTCTCCGTCGTCCTGCTCGCCCCCTTCGCGATTTGCGTGGTTTGGTTCTCCGCCTTCGGGGAGACGGCCGTGTTCCAGTACGAGAATGGCATCGGTGATCTGTCCGGCGGCATCGTAAATTCAGCGACGGTCCTGTTTCAAATGCTGGCAGCCCTGCCTTGGGGCGGCGTAACGTCGATCGTTGCGATCGGATTGCTTATCGTCTTCATCGTGACCTCGGCCGATTCAGGCGCCTTGGTCGTCGACACGATCACATCAGGCGGCAAGACCAATGCTCCGGTGGCGCAACGCGTATTCTGGGCCTGCATGCTCGGCCTGACAGCCTCGGCACTGCTTTATGGCGGCGGGACGTCTGCGCTCGAAGCCTTGCAAGCCGGTACTATCGCGGCAGCGCTGCCATTCACGATTATTCTCTTAATCTGCTGTTTGAGCCTATTCCTCGGCATGCGCGCCGATGCTGAAGGGCTGAAATCGGAATAACAGATCGGCCGGAATATTCGCAAACTGACTGGTCTCGATCTCTGAGTGATTACAAGGTCAGGCCGCCATCTACAAAGATGGTTTGCCCGCAGACATAAGACGCCAGCGGCGAGGCCAGAAAAAGCACCCCGCCGGCAATCTCGTCAGGCGTACCGACCCGCCGCAGAGGAATGCTGCGCAGGGCGCCCTGCAAGCGATCCGGGTGTTCTGTGGTAACTTTGGTCAGTTTTGTGTCGACAAGACCCGGCGCGACGCCATTTACGCGAATGCCATCCCTTGCATAGGCCTGGCCAAGTGTTTTGGTCAGGCTGATCGCCCCTGCTTTTGACGCTGCATAGGCTGGATTGCCGATATTGGCACGCGTTCCCGATACCGAGCTGATTGTGATGATCGACCCGTTTCGGCTCGCCAAACTCGCGCGAAATTTCTCACAGCAATGGATCAGGCTATCGAGATTGACCGACATCACTTTGTCCCAGCCTTCGCGCTCGAACTCGGCCTTCTTGTAAGCCACGATGCCCTGAGACAGAACCAGGATATCCAGCGCGTCAAAGCTGATTTCAGCCGCTGCGATGGCGTCGGGCGACCCAACATCGACTTGCCGATAGATGAGGCCTGTCAGGTCGGACCCCTTGGAAGGATCATAATCCTGCGCTGAAGCGCGTGTGCCCCAAACCTCAACCTCGGCGCCGCGGGTTCGGAACGCCTGCGCAATGCCGTTTCCAATGCCGCTTGAACCGCCAACAACAAGAACGGTCTTGCCGGTGAAATCCGTGTCGTTCATGTGCACCCTCCCAAGCCTTTGATCTGACCGATGCCTTGCAAGGGCTCCGCGTGGTCAACCAAGGCAGGTCTGCGAATTTCTACCTCAAGTTTGAGTTTTTCCTGTTCGAATTCGGGGAATTAGGTAAGCTGATTGGATGGGCAGGCTAATTGCAATCTCAAACCGGACCGCTGCAGATCCGGGGGCGCGGGCAGGCGGACTAGCGGTTGCGGTCTGGGAGTCCCTGAAATCAACCGGCGGGGTCTGGTTCGGCTGGTCGGGCGATATTGTCGAACAGCCGACCCGCAGTCTGCATACAATGAAAGATGATGGCGTCGAGTTTGTGCTCACGGATCTGTCGCAGCACGAGCATGATCAATACTATCTCAAATATGCCAACTCAGTTCTGTGGCCGGTCTTTCACTACCGCATCGATCTGGCCTCCTTTGATGCGGACGCTTTCCAGGTCTATGTCGCGGTCAATCAGCGCATTGCCAGCATGGTTGCGGATCGGTTGAAAGAGGGCGACTCGGTCTGGGTGCATGATTATCACTTCCTGCTTATGGGCGACTCACTCCGCCGAGCGGGGTGGGACGGTCCGATCGGGTTCTTCCTGCACATTCCGTTCCCACCGCCAGAAGTGTTCCGCGCGCTGCCGGAGCATCTCTGGATCGCCCGCGCCATGTGCAATTATTCGGTAATCGGTTTCCAGTCAGAGCAGGATCGTTCAAATTTCACGCGCTATCTCATCGAGGATTGCAAAGCCAAAGTGCTGGATGATGGCCGGCTTGAAGTCTTCGCGACGACGGTGAAAGTCGAGGCCTATCCGATCGGGATTGATGCCGAAAGTTTCGAAGCCGCCGCGAAAACCGAAAAAGCCCAGGAAGCTGCCGAGCGGATCGGGCGATTCCTGGGTGGCCGTTCCCTCGTGATCGGGGTCGATCGGATGGATTATTCCAAGGGTCTGCCGCAACGCTTTGAGGCTGTCGGCCGCCTGTTCGACGATTATCCGGAAACCCATGGTACTGTTTCGGTGACTCAGATTGCGCCGCCATCACGCAGCAAGGTCGAAGAATATCGTGAATTGCGCCAGACGCTCGATCGGCTGGCGGGCCGGATCAATGGCGATTATGGGGACCTCGACTGGATCCCGCTGCGCTATCTGGCGCGCTCTTATGATCGCGAGGAATTGGCGGGTCTGTTCCGGATTGCGCGGGTCGGTTTGGTCACGCCTTTGCGCGATGGCATGAACCTGGTCTGCAAAGAGTTTGTCATGGCTCAGGATGAAGAGGATCCCGGCGTCTTGATCCTGTCGGAGTTTGCCGGCGCTGCGGAACAGCTCAAGGCGGCACTCCTCGTCAACCCGCATGACAAACGTAAGCTTGCTGAAGTGATCCATCACGGTCTGACCATGCCGATCGAGGAACGGCGAGAACGCTGGCTGGAGCTGCGGAAAGTCGTGACAGAACAGGACATTTCCTGGTGGCGACAGAACTTCCTGAAAGATCTGGATGCGCTCCAGACCGGTTCATCGTAGACGGTTCACATGACTTTGGATGCACGGACTTCGCCGACTGCGATGCGGATTGATACGCGCCAACATGCGCTGTTTCTAGACTTTGACGGAACCCTGGCGCCGATCCAGGATGACCCTGACACGGTGACGCTGCCGCCAGATGGCGAGGCCGTATTGCGAGCATTGAACAGGGCATTTTGCGAGGCGCTCGTGCTGATCAGCGGACGTGATATCCGTGATCTATCGGTGAGAACGCCTGTCGAGCTCTGGCGCGCAGGTGGCCATGGCTTAGAGGTCTGTCCGCCTGGCCGTGCGCCGGCGCCTAAATCGGTCGCGACGCCGTCGGAATTGCGCGAACGTGCCGCTGATATTGTGGGCCCAATTCAGGGCGTGCGGATCGAAGATAAGGGGCCGGTCCTCGCCATCCATTTTCGACAGAACCCGTCTGCGGAGCGCGTTTTGCTGCAGGATTTGACCGCGCTCGCAGACCAAACCCCTGATTATAAAGTCCAGCTCGGTAAGATGGTCATCGAATTGAAGCCCTCGCGCGCCAATAAGGGCGTGTCGCTGAAAGAGCTGATGCAAAAGCCGTCATTCGCTGGTCGATTGCCAGTCATGGTCGGAGACGACACCACGGATGAAGACGCCATGCTTGCTGCGACTCAGCTCGGCGGCTTCGGGATTAAGGTTGGAGAAGGGGATACATGTGCAGATTACCGGCTGTCCGATACGGACGCGGTCTGGGCATGGCTGAGGAGAATTGCGAATGAGCACGCTTGAACTCGGTATCATCGGCAATGGCACGGTCGCCGCCCTGATGGACGAAAATGCTTCGATCCAATGGATGTGCCTGCCGCGTCTCGACGGGGAGCCGGTTTTCAATGCCTTGCTGGGTGGTGGCGGCGCCTTCACAATCGCGCTGGCCGATCAGGTTAGCGCCGAACAGCGATACATTCGCAACACGGCAATCATTGAGACCATTCTCACCGATGCGGATGGGTCTGCGATCAAGATTACCGATTTCGCGCCGCGTTTTGTGGATCGCGGACGTGTGTTCCGCCCGACCTCAATCGTCCGGCGCGTCACACCGCTCAAGGGGATGCCGCGGATCACAGTCTATTTGCGCGGCGAAACGGGACATGGCGAACGGCCGATCATTCGCCGGCGCGGCGTTTCGCATATTCGTTTCCCGAATGAGGAAGTTGATTTCCGAGTGACCACGGACGCGCCGGTCTCATACATCATGGATGAGCGCGAATTCGTGCTGGAAGGCGAAATCAGCTTCATTCTCGGCCCAGATGAATCGCTGTCTGATAATCCGGATTCCATGGCGACGGATTGGTATCAGCGCACATTGCACAATTGGCAGCAATGGTCGCGGCGCCTCGCCACACCGCCGGAATGGCAAGAGGCGGTGATCCGGGCGGCGATCACGCTGAAGCTTTGTGTCTATGAGGAAACCGGTGGCATCGTCGCAGCTCTGACCACTTCAATTCCCGAACATGAAGGCTCGGAGCGCAATTGGGACTATCGCTTCTGTTGGCTCCGCGATGCCTATTTCTCGGTCACAGCGCTCAATCGCCTGTCAGCGATGGGCACGCTGGAGCGCTATCTCGGTTATCTCAGAAACACCGTCGCGCACACCAAGGGCGGGCATATTCAGCCGGTCTATGGCGTCGCTCTGGAAGACGATCTCACCGAAGAAATCGCAACGCGGCTGCCCGGGTATCGCGGCATGGGTCCTGTGCGGATCGGCAACCAGGCGGCTGAACACATCCAGCATGATGTCTACGGGCATGTTATTCTCGGCGCGGCACAAGCCTTCTTCGACGATCGCTTGTTCTCGCGCGCGGGCGAACTTGAATTCGAACATTTCGAACAAGTCGGCGAACGCGCTTATCAGGTCTACAACACGCCGGATGCGGGCATCTGGGAATTTCGCGGCATCGCGCATGTCCACACCTCTTCAGCGATCATGTGTTGGGCCGCGTGCGACCGACTGGCCAAGATTGCCGAGACGCTCGGGCGTGAGGCACGTGCTCAGCACTGGCATGCCCGCGCCGATGAGATTCGAGCAACGATTCTCGAGCAGAGTTGGAACGAGGAACGTAAAGCCTTCACGGCGGCGTTTGGCGGTGAAGACCTCGACGCGTCCGTTTTGCTCATGGCGGAGATCGGTTTCATCGACCCAATGGATCCGCGCTATGTCGCCACAGTGGAACGGATCGACGAAGAGCTGCGCGTCGGCAGCCACGTCTATCGTTACCGGATGGAAGATGATTTCGGAAAACCGAAAACCGCCTTCACCGCCTGCACCTTCTGGCATATCGACGCCCTGGCACGGATCGGCCGCAAGGAAGAGGCGCGGGCGATGTTTGAAACCGTGCTCGCGACCCGGACAAAACTTGGCTTGCTGTCCGAAGATGTCGACACCGAGACGAGCGAGCTTTGGGGCAATTTCCCGCAAACCTATTCCATGGTCGGGATCATCAATGCCGCCTCACGGCTCTCCAAACACTGGGACGAAACGGTTTAAGAACGCGCCGACGGCGTCAGCATCAAAGCTTTTGCCGTCATAGCGCGCCGTCCATGATAATGCGCGTGCCCTCAACCTGCGCGGCGACCCCATAAACATCCGCAAGCCGCTCAGCCGTCAATGTGGTTGCAACTGGCCCGTCCGCCACGATCCGTCCCTGCTTCATCCAGACCAGTCGCGACGCATAGCGCGCGGCGAGCCCGATATCGTGCAAGACCAGCAAGGCACCGCCGCCATCCTCGACGTAGGCCTTGATCAGATCGAGGATGCGGAATTGGTGGCGCGGATCAAGCGCGGCGGTGGGTTCATCCGCAATCAGTAAAGGCGCTTCGGTGGCAAAGGCGCGTGCGCAATGAACCCGCGCGAGTTCGCCGCCGGACAGTGTGTGCGTGCCGCGGTCCTGAAGATGTTTCAGGTCGCACGCCGCGATCGCGCGATCGACCGCTTCTGCATCATGGTCGCCCAGTTTACCAAGCGTTCCGCCATGACTGAACCGTCCGAGCGCCACCACATCGCGCACGCGATTTGGCCAGGCGAGGGGTCTGATTTGTGGCAGATAGGCGATCTGCCGTGCGCGCTGCATGGGCGAAAGGTTTGCAATGATGCTTCCATCGAGCGAACTTTCGCCGCGCGTTGGCGCGATCAGGCCGAGGGCGCCGCGCAACAGACTGGTCTTGCCAGCGCCGTTAGGTCCAAGCAGGACCACCAGTTCACCCGGGATCAGGTCTAGGCTCGCCTCACGGACTAGGAACGATTTACCTGCCTCTACGGTCAAATCAGTGATACGCAATTCAGTCATGGCCGGTTCGCCTTTGCATTGCGATCCAGACAAAAGCCGGGGCACCGATCAATGCCGCTACGACGCCGAGCTTGAGTTCGGTCTGGCTCGGCAGGATGCGGACAAAAATATCGGCAACCATCAAGATCAGGCCGGCAAGCAAGGCCGAAGGGAACAAGGAGCGCGCCGGATCATGTCCGACAAAGGGTCGAATGATGTGCGGGGCGACAATCCCAACAAACCCAATGGCTCCCGCCAGGGCCACAGATGCGCCGGTCGCGAGCCCAGCGCCAAGCACCGTGAAGATACGCTGGTTGCGCAAATTCAGACCAATGCCATTGGCTGCCTCCTCGCCGAGGGTCAGTGCCGACAGACCGCGCCGGGTCAGCAAAAGAATTGCCACGCCGAGGATCATGAAGGGCGCGACAAAGCCAATTTCTGAAAAGCTTCGATTGGCGACCGAGCCGAGCATCCAATTGATCATCTCAGTCAGAGAAAACGGATTGGGAGCAAGGTTCATCATTAAGCTCATCAAAGCGCCTGCGAAGCTCGATAACCCGACGCCGATTAAGATTAGCGTGACCACTGATTGGGTGCGAATGGCGGCGAGGGTGAGCAAGGCCGTGGCCACGAGCGCGCCAATAATTGCTGCGACGGGCAGGACCCACGGACTGAACGCGACCAAGCCATAATAAAGGGAAAAGACCGCGACCAGGGACGCGCTGGCTGAAACGCCCAAGACACCGGGCTCCGCCAGTGGGTTCCTCAACAGACCTTGCAGGGCAGCTCCGCTTATCCCGAGTGTGGCGCCCACCAAAAAGGCTGCGAGTCCTCGCGGCAAACGAATTGACCAGACCACGAGCCGATCAGCGGCATCGCCGCCGCCGAACAGTGCAGAGACAACCCGCTCCATGGGCAATGGTGTTGATCCGAGCAAGCAGGTCAGCAACAGCGTGACCAAGCAGGCCAGGAGCAGAACGGGAGAGAGCAATCGCTCTATCATCTCGCGATACGACCTCACTCAGCGCTGGATCGTCAAATCTCTAGCGCACGCTTAAACGACACCAAGGCCAAGCCCAAAACGGCTCCAGACGACCTGGCTAGATGGTTGTCGTTTCAAAGGAGAGGTAGAACCCTTTCCCGACCGCTGAGACTCTTCCCGGCCTCCGGACGAACGACGCGATGGCAGGTCTCCTGGCTCGCCCATTCTAGCTTTTGGCCGCCTTCCCAAGACTGGATCGTCTCAGTGGCGTCTTGGCCAGTCGCTCCGGGCTGACAGTTGCGGGTACAGCGCTGGATTTACACCAGCTTCCCTCTTAGCTGCCCACTCAGGCAGCACCATCTGTCGGTGTGATGCATTACCGATTGATCCTTGTCAAACCCATGGAGACAACAGTGCGAGCGGATAATCCCTTCAACCGGCAAGGCCCTTTGAAAGCAGCTGGAATGCGCGTCAGTTTGGAAATGCGCCCGCCGATCAATCCCGCACATCCGACCAGGGCCACGATCCGCGGGGCTAAGCGGCGAGACGAGCTCATGCTTGTCCGCTCGATATGAGTGCAATGGCCGCCATCAGATAAAGGCCAGCTGTGAGTACACTTCCAATGGTCCGAAAGTGATTGAGCCGGGTCCAAACCCGTCCATATACACGCCAATAGACTTCGGAGTCGGAGGCATGGTGATCCAGCCGGTCGAGCTTATTGTTCATCGGCACATTGCCGAACACGGTCATCAGGAAAACGGAGGGCAGATAGATGACAGGTGCAAACAAAATCGATATGCGAGCGAGACCCTCCAATGCGTTGAGGCCGTAAATCGCAAAGCCGATTGATAGCGGCGCGATCACGATCAGACCTGTCACAAATTGGGTTTTTATAACGGTTCGATTGATATGTTGCATCGCTTCGATGCCACCTGAGGGTTCAGTTCTCAATAATCCCGCCATAATGAATTCAGAGAACGCAGAGAAAACGCCACCAATCACCGCGCTCCACAGCGCGAGAAAAAGGCAAGCAAACAGGGTCCATTCATAGGCCATAACCGAAACTCCAAGATTTTTTTGGTGTATTGTTGAGTGAGTGAGGGCGTGCGCTACGCCCCCGCTCGGTCGCGCTAGTAGGGCGCGCGAAGCATTTGGGGGGGCGCCCTTGAGGTATCAGCATCAAGGTGATGTGCGAGTCCAAGCCCCCAGAGCAATGCTGCAGTTGCAAGCTCGATGATCGTCGCAGTGACCAGGGCCTCCGAAGGCATTCCGTGTATCGACAAGCTCGACAAACGCCCGATGCCGTATCCGCCGTAGACAATGCCTCCTGCGATCAGCGCCAGCTTGGCGTGACGGGGCTGCACTGCTCCAATCAGCATTAATGCGCCTGTCATGAGCAAAACGCCACCTGGCGCTGATAGCTCGGACAACAAACTGGGATCGTCGCCAATAAAAACACCGCTCATTTCGAGGAAGCCTTTCGGCGACAGCATCAGC
Organism: Hyphomonadaceae bacterium; assembly: GCA_024743315.1. GTDB lineage: Bacteria > Pseudomonadota > Alphaproteobacteria > Caulobacterales > Hyphomonadaceae > Henriciella. The sequence goes on along the minus strand of JANSWU010000006.1, from coordinate 21,425 downwards.
GCGCCGCCGATCAGGCCAAGAAGGGCGCCAGATCCGATCAAGACCAGTTTCGTCACAATGCGTTTCATGCCGCGACCCTCCAAATCCCCGTGGCCGCGACGTCGCGTGCATAGTCGGCAAAGTCCTTTGGTGGACGCCCGAGGGCGCGCTGCACGCCATCGGTCAAATGCGCGTTGCGTCCGTCAAGAACAGTCGCGAACAAATAATCGAGCATCCAGACCACGTCCTTTGGCGCACCGGAATTGGCCACTTCCGCGACAAAGGCATCATGTGGGACATCAATGTATTGGATTTCTCGACCGGTTGCGCGGGAAAGTTCAGCCGCGACATCCGCAAGGGACATCAATCTCGGGCCTGTGACTTCATAGATTTCGCCCTTGTGATGGTCTTGGGTCAGGGCGGCAACGGCGACGTCAGCAATATCGTCCACGTCGACAAATGGCTCGACTTGATCTCGGGCGGGCAGCGTGATCGCACCGCTCAGGACCATCTCGATAAAGGCGCCTTCTGAGAAGTTCTGATAAAACCAGCTGGCGCGCACTACGGTCCAGTCCAGTCCGCTATCTTGAACGATTTTTTCACAGGCCTGGGCCTCGGGTTCGCCGCGTCCTGACAGGAGCACGAGGCGCTTCACACCTGATTTTTTGGCTCTAAGGACAAAAGCCTGGATGGCGTCTGTCGCGCCCGGCATGGCCAGATCGGGGGCATAGGTGATGTAGACGGCAGTTACGTCTTTCAAACTAGCCTCCCAGCTTTTCTCGTTGTCCCAGTCGAAAGACGGCGCGGATGAACGTGATCCGATCCGAACGTTGCGTCCCATGGCCTGAAGGCGCTGGGCGACCCGTTGACCGGTTTTGCCAGTGCCGCCGAGAACGAGCGTGAGGTCTTTCTGTTTGCGCAGGAAATTCATTGACTTGCTCCTTTTCGATTTCTGCAAGTCAAGGTGTAAGAGGGATAGGCCGCAGGCTCTTGTCCGCTGCCGCCAGAGTTTTGGCAGATCGCGCCAAATTCAGGCTTTGCGAGACGCCCCATCCAATCGATAGGAGCGCGGGGTTTTTCCGGCCCACCGTTTGAAGGCGCGCGTGAAGCCGCTTTGTTCAGCAAATCCGGTCAGAAATGCGATTTCCGCGAGGCTGTAATTGGTTTCTCGCAGCAGTCTTTGTGCCAGATCTTTGCGGGCGATATCGACGACTCCTTGAAAAGACTGCCCGGTCTCAGAAAGCCGTCTTTGTAGGGTCCGACTGCCAATCCCAAGTTCGGAGGCAATCAGTGAGAGGGTCGGCACGCCTTCGCTCAACACATTAGTGACCGCACGCCGAACGGCATGTTCCAAAGACGTCTGATCGTCCAATGAGGCGAGTTCCTGCTCGAGATGTTGATCGAAAAACTTGGCAATGGTTTCGTCACCGAGCTTGTTCGGGGCGTCCAGCTTGTCGTCACTAATGAGCAGCGCATCACGTCCAGCTTCAAAATGAACCGGACAGTCAAAATGAGTTTCGTATATGGACACATCGCCCCTGCATGCATGCTTGAAAAAGACCGCCATAGGCTTGAACACCTCGGCGCTCACTTCTTCGCTAATCACGTCCACCGCCGAAAGACTGGCCTCATTAGAGAGCAGCATACCGAGCCGACCATCGCCCGCTTTTTCAAGATTGAAGAACCAGCCATCACCGGATTTCTCCAAAGTATAGGCTTCGGCGCTTCCGAGCACGCGGCCATAGCGCTCTGATCGAACATAAGAGCCGCGCAAATTCGGTGCTGATTTCCAGGCCAGTCCGAATGCCCCGTAATCGTCGCTTCGCATCGAAGCGCCAATGCGCAAAGGCAGGGACAGCCCTTCCGGGTCACGCCGCGAAAGTTCGGCAAAGAAGTCATAATAGGCGTCGGAGGATACCATTTTCTTGGGGTCGATTGGCGCCCCCGGCTGCATGCCGAGACGGTGCAGCAGGTCATCGATGGCGACCTTTGCGTCAACCTGCGCCAGAACCTTGTGGACATAGAGGGATGTGATCTCGCTCATGCGCTCGGTTCTAATCAGATTTGGAAGAAAGCCCAATTCTCGGCGCGAAACGCGACGCAATGCCGACCCGTCTATGCTTCACGATTGAGCGACCAGACCCGCCAGTTCAAGGCGGCCGCAATGGTCACCCAGAGCAGGTATGGAGCCATAAGTGCGCCGGCGACGGGGTCCAACAGCCAGAAAGCGACCATGGTGGTGGCCACAGCCAACCACAGAGCGATGACGATTATTCCGGCGTGGAAGATTTGGCGCAGGCCGAAAAAGACCGGCGACCAGAGCGTGTTCAGTGTGATTTGGACGCTCCAGAGCCCCAAGGCGAGCCCTGTATCGGGCAGCAAGGCGATGCGGGCGGCAGCAACGGACATGGCGATATATAAAATCGTCCATGCCACCGGAAACATCCAATCCGGCGGCGTCCAGCTTGGCTTGGACAGGTCTCGATACCAGTCGCCCGGAGCAAACAAACCACCTGATGCGACCGGAGCCGCGCAGGCTGCGAGGAAGATTAAGAAAAGGATCCAGAACATGCTTTTCCTCGATGGGTGACGTCGGCTGCAAAAAGCGTCGTAAGCCCAGTGCTTAGTTGAGTTACAGTTTGAATACGAAGGCAGGCCGGTTTCAGATGAACATGCTATATTTGCATGCTGAGGCGCGGTCACCCAAACAGGCTTATCCCCAAACGGGCGGTCGCTTCGTCTGCCATGGATGCGCCTGTTCGAGCTGTGCGGCAAGGCGGAACAAAGTCGCTTCGTCGCCATATCGTCCCGAAAACATCATGCCGATCGGCAGACCCGCGCTGTCATACCCGACGGGGACAGACATTGACGGTTGCCCGGTAATGTTTTGTGGCGGCGTAAACGGGAAGACCTGGGCCTGGCGTCGATCGACATCCCGGGGCTGCATATTGACCGGATCAATTTCGCCGATCTTTGGCACTGGCGTTCCAAGCACGGGCGATAGGATCACATCATAGGTCTCGTGCAAGGCGAGAATTTCGCGGCTCAATGTGCGCAGCGTCGACCAACCAGCCATGGCGTCAGCGCCTGTATAATGCTTCGACCCGCGATAATTGCGCCAGGTCAGCGGTTCGAACTCATCTTCGCGCGGTTCTCGACCTTTGGCCGCAATTGCGGCGTCTACGGTTGCCGCAAAATTGCTGCCCGAAACGGCGCGTTGGGCGGAGTACAATTTGCGATAGTCTATTCCCAGTCCGTGCTCTTCGACATGATGGCCAAGCGTTTCCAGATGTTTCGCGGTTTCTTCGAGCGCGGCCCGGATTTCGGGGTGCACCGGCTTGCCATTTGGTGTTTCCGAATGAAAGGCAATCCGCAACGTGCCAGGTGCGGTCTCGATTTCCTCAAGATAGGGGCGGTCCTTCGGTGGATAAGCAAATGGCGATCCGGGCTCGCGATACCCGGTCGCGTCGAGCAGGCCCGCGCTGTCGCGGACACTGCGGGTGACGACGTGTTCGACCGTCAGCCCGATGGCGGCGGCATTGTCATAAGAGGAATTCGGATTTCGATCGCGCGATATTTTCATGCCGAACAGTCCGCAACACGCGGCGGGGATACGGATCGAACCGAGTCCATCGCTGGCATGCGCCATCGGCAATATCCCGGCGGCCACAGCCGCCGCGGCGCCGCCTGAAGAGCCGCCAGAAATGTGGTCCGTGTTCCATGGGTTACGGCAGGCGCCAAGATAGGCGCCTTCGGTAGTGCCGGTAATGCCAAACTCGGGCGTGTTGGTTTTTCCGAACAGGACCAAGCCGGACTCTCGGTGGCGCTTGGTTAGAGCACCATCTGCGGGCGCCATCACGTCGGCAAGAAAACGCGATCCACTGGTTTGTGGCCAGCCTGCCACGGGACTGGCAATGTCTTTGATTAAAAACGGGACCCCGCGAAACGGTCCATCGGGTAGGGGCCGCTTCGCCGCTTGCCGCGCGTCGTCATAGGCTTTGTAGGTCAAAGCATTCAGGCTCGGATTATGGCGCTCGGCGCGATCGATCGCATCTTCCAAAAGTTCGGACGCGGTCGTTTCGCCTTTGCGCACCAATTCTGCGAGCCCGGTCGCGTCAAATTCAGAATATCCCTCGACTGGCATGAATTCCTCCCTCTTGCGTTTGGTGATGTCGCTCGTGCGGCGCGTGTCCAATAATGGCAAAATCTTCGCTCATTAATCGGATCGCGGCAAGTTCAACGAAGGCCGTTTTCCTGAAAGCGTCGAAATCCGACCTTGCAAATAAGTCTCGATGGTCCAACCATTGTCGCGACCGAAAAGCCGGGCGCTCAGAACCCAAGGACAGGGAGGGAAGCGATGCGATCTGACATGGATCAGGACTTGAAACGCCGTGCTAAGAAAGTGCTGCCTGACGGGGTCTACGGGCATGAATCCACCAAGTTGTTACCGGAAAGCTATCCGCAATTTTTTAGTCGCGCGAAAGGCGCCTATCTGTGGGATGCGGACGGCAACAAATATCTCGATCTAATGTGTGCTTATGGGCCTAATTTACTCGGTTATGGGGATGAGCGCGTCGACGCGGCAGCCCTGGCGCAATCGAAGCTTGGTGATGCGATGACGGGGCCAGCGCCGGTGATGGTCGAACTCGCGGAAACCATGGTTGGCATGGTTGCGCACGCTGACTGGGCCATGTTCTGCAAGAACGGCACGGATGCAACGACGATGGCGAAGACCATTGCGCGCGCGCAAACGGGAAAGCGAATTATCCTCGTCGCCACCGGAGCTTATCATGGCGCGATGCCGTGGTGCACCCCGTTGCCCGCGGGAGTCATTCCGGAAGATCGAGCCCATATTCAACACTATGATTATAATAGCGTCGAAAGCCTCGAAGCTGCGGTCAGCGCAGCGGGTGATGACCTCGCCGCAATCTTTGCGACGCCGTTCAAGCACGATGCGTTCACCGATCAAGCCGCCCTGGACCTGGACTATGCAAGGCGGGCGCGAGCACTTTGTGACCAGACCGGCGCGATGCTGATTGTCGACGATGTCCGCGCAGGGTTTCGCTTGACGCGCGATTGCAGTTGGGAACTCGTAGGCGTGCGACCGGATCTCAGCACCTGGGGCAAGAGTTTCGCCAACGGATACCCGATCTCGGCCTTGCTCGGATCTGACCGGGCCCGAGATGGCGCCGCATCCATCTATGCAACTGGGTCATTCTGGTTTGCCGCAGTGCCAATGGCGGCGGCCATTGAAACGCTGCGCATCCTGCGCGACACCGAGTATCTTGAACACATGATAGGGCTCGGTGACTATTTGCGCGCTGGCCTGCATCAAGCGGCACACGATAACGGCTTTGGCTTGCGACAGACCGGGCCGGTTCAAATGCCTTTATTCTTGTTTGAAGATGATCCCGACTTTCGGGTCGGGTTTGCCTGGTCTGAGGCCATGCTCAAGCGCGGCGTCTATGTGCATCCATGGCATAATATGTTCCTCTGTGATGCCATGACACAATCCGATATGGACCTCGCCATTGCCGCCGCCAGTGCTGCGTTCCAGGAGGTGCGCGAACGGTATTCCAGTCTGCAACCGCATGCGCTCCTGGCGCAAATGTTTTCAGCGAGGGCCGCGGAGTAGGGATGACGCCTCTCATTCTTGAGCTGGAAACCATGCCGAGTTTCAAAGCCTTGAGTCGGCGCTGTTATTCCTACTTCCTCGACAAAGGCGTTTGTCAGTTCAGCTATTTCCATTTTCCGCCAATTGGTGCGGCCGATTATGATCGCGTGAAAATCATTGTCTGGCTCGGCTATCCTCAAGCGTGGGTCGAAACTTACCAGCGACTGGGCTATGTTGATGAAGATCCGATCGTCAAACGCTTGGAGCGCTCGCATCGCCCGTTTTGGGTGCACGCAGTGGCAAAGGAAGACCAGGCGACGCAGGACGAAGCCGATTATGTCACTCACTTGATTGACTGCGGCGTGCATGAGGACCTTGCGGTACCAGTGTTTGGACCGTCTGGACGAAATGGCGGATATGGGATCGGGTTTTTGCCTGACGCGACGCGTCCCTCTCAGCTGGAAACCCGAGAAATTCAATGGGTCTGTCAAACCGCGCATATCCGCTATTGCGAATTGCTGGAACAACGATCCGAAAATACGCCAAAACTCTCGCTGCGCGAAACTGAAGTGCTGCAGCAAATCGCGCAGGGCAAAAGCAATCGCCAAATCGCCGAGCGTTTATCCGTGTCGAGCAAAACGGTTGAGACTTATTTGGCCCGCATTTTCGATAAGATGGATGTCCATGATCGCATGACGGCGGCGCTGCGAGCGATTGCGACAGGCGTAATTACCTGATTTTATACAGAAAATAAATTCAATAGGGCGTGTGGGGTGATCACCTGACAGGGCTGTCAGTAAAAAGGATATATACAATGCGAGTCGCAACCCATGAGGTCCGCCATGTATACATCGCTGAAAACCAACGCGGCTGTCACGAGCCCCCCCAGATCGGTTTGGCGAAAGGAGCTGGTTTTTGACCGGGCACAAGATGCGCGATCCTCTCATGTCGGCGTTGGCTTGGGGAATTATGTCGTGTTTGTGCCGAAAACGCCTGACTGCAACAATCCGGAACTCCCATTGTCGCAGCGTGAAAAGCAGGTGCTCTTCCTGAACGCATGCGGCTTGTCCGGACCACAAATCGCAGACGAAATTGGCGTCACAGCAAACACTGTATCGACCTTCAAGCGGCGGATACTCGAAAAGTTAGGCTGCCGGTCGATGTCGCAGGCTTCCGTGATCGCAACCGCTTATGCGCTGGGTGCAACCGTGAATGAATCGCATGCCTGCGATCAGGTTTTTTCGCACAATTGATCCAGAGCCTCGGTCGAGCGTGCGCGCGTCCATTATGCTCGATCGGATGACACTCTCCGATTAGAGTTCACCGCGCGCAGCATTAATGCGATCTCAGCTGACGACACACCGAGAATGGCCGCGGTTTCATCCAGGCTGATGCCTTCCACCTCGATCAGAATGAAGGCGCGCCAAGCTTTTTGATTAAAGCCATCCCCAAACTGCGCGTTCATCTTTTTCGCAACCAGGCGATAGAGATGGTGCTGAAGCGGTCGTTCATCACGGAGCGAATGAAGATCTGTAAATTGAACCAGTTCGGTTAGCGCGGCGACGACGACATCGTCGGCCGTCTCAGCATTGCCCAGACACGCCCGTGCAAACCGCCGCAAATACGGTACGAGATTTTCAATTTCGTCGGCCTCGGACATATCGAATCCAAAAATGCTGTGATTTGAAAGTGCGAAGCGATACGGCATGTTCGACCGATCAAAATACCCTGATCGAATGACAAACGCAGTCGAGTTGCGTGATTTCGCACGCGATTGCGCAGTCAAATCCAATCTTCACTGTGAGCGGAGCTTGGAACACACAGCGGCTGTGAGCTCATCGGCACTACCTTTTGGGTGATTGTGGTGAAGTGCTTCTACCATTGGGCGAGCAAATTCGCCATCCAGTTGAATGGTTAATAGCGGGCTCCCCTATAGGATGAATGTGATTGTGTAGTCAGATTGGCTGACGTTAGCTCATCCAGGCAATTACTTTGTCTGGGGACGCGTACATTTATCAAGTTACAAAAAATATCAAAAAATGCTGCAACACAGATAGCTAAAAAATACTGTATATGCAGGGTGTTGGTCTGGAACAGTCAGCCATCACATCAATAATCAAATGATCATCTCCAAGATCGCGAATTGCACAAAATAAAGAAACGAAATGCGCAAATAGCTGGCATTTGGGGATGAAAAATGCGGATGAATGGGGGCGACCCTACAGTACGGGCGGTTCATGACATTACGGGTTATGGGCCGGGGCAGGCAGGACTGCCATTTGATCCGGGACCACCAAGCTTATTAAACCTCGCAAGACCGGTGCGCTTCGTCGCGCCGTATTTTGCATTTCAGAACAGTGTCGCCGGCAGTCAGCGCGGCGCAGCGATTAAAAACGCTGCGGACCCGCGAATAGACATGGCGACCCAACAGAATGACGGCGCGCTTACACGCGCGCGATTTTCCGCTCAACACAAGCCTTTCGAAGACCAAGCAAACGGGGGTCGGCTGAGCATCAGCTGACCGGGACAGGGACGACAACATCATGGCCATTACTCAGACCTTTAATGAATTCACTCTGGTTGGAACGAACCTTCAGAATCCAACATCCTTGCAATTCGGCCCGGACGGGCGCCTCTATGTTTCCCAACAGAATGGCCTGATCAAGGTTTATGACGTTGAGAAGGTCGGCGATCAGTGGGTCGCCTCGAACGAAGAGGTCATCAATCTCGTCAATCAGATTCCCAACCATGATGACATGGGCAATCTCGAGCTGAATGTGAACAATCGGCAGGTCACCGGCTTGGTGGTGACCGGGACAGCGGACAACCCGATCCTCTATGTGACGTCATCCGACCCACGGATTGGCGCTGGTGGCGGCGGTCAGGACGTGAATCTCGATACCAATTCCGGGATCATTTCTCGTCTGACACTGAATGAGAGCGGTGAATGGGAAAAGGTCGACTTGGTCATCGGTCTGCCACGGTCGGAAGAAAACCACTCTACCAATGGCATGGATATTCGCATCGAGATTGTCGAGGTTTCGCCTGACGTCTTCGAAGAGCGCGAAATTATGTATGTGCAATCTGGCGGACATGACAATAAGGGCGCGCCGTCGAACAACTTTGCCTACACCCCAGAATACTACTATTCGGCAGCGCTGCTTCGGGTTGACCTCACACAGCTTGCCGAGATTGAGGCCGATCTAATCGCGAATGGCGGCCTGAATGGCGGCACCGAGTATGTCGATGAGTATGTCTATGCACTTCCGACCCTGGATGACCCGACCCGGACTAATAATAGCGCCGTAACCGGCGACGGCGCCCTGGATAGCGCCAATGGAACCACTGGCGCAGTGGATTTTGAGGCGGCTGATACATTTGGCGGGAATGACGGCCGGAACCAGGCCAAGTATGACGAAGGCGGCCCGGTTCAGGTCTTTTCGCCAGGCTATCGCAATGCCTATGACGTGGTCATCACCGAAGCCGGAAATATCTACACATTTGACAATGGCCCGAACAATAATTGGGGCGGTGATGTTGTCGATGTGAATGGCGTCGAAGTTACCTCTGAAACGCAAATAGCGACCAATGCCCCCAACCTGAATGACAATACGAATGATGGTGACCCTGACAATCTTCACATCATTCAGGAAGGCACTTATGGCGGACACCCAAACCCGACGCGGGCCTCTGGTGAAGCCGCCGGTTTGTGGTCCGGACAGGGCGGTGGCCTGTCTGAAAATGTCCAGCTGACCGATGTCAGCGACCCTGCGAACGATCCGACCACGGTCTGGGATGACCTGCCGGAAGACTGGGACACGATTACGGGTGGCAACACGAACCCAATCGAAGGCGTCTATTTCGGCCCCGACAGCAGCCCGGGACCACAGGACGAGTCCCTCTTGTCGATCGGTTCATCCTCGAACGGTATTACCGAATATACGGCTGACAATATTGGCGATGGTGGCGCAGGCGTCGAGTATCTCGCTGTCGTGTCGTTCAATGGCAACCTCACCTTGATCGAGGTGCAAACAGACGGCACTGCCGCAGGCTCAACCGTGACCGACACCGAGTCGATTAATGTCGGTGGCACGCCGCTCGACGTCACCGCGCTCGACAATGGCGGCATTCCAGGAAGCGGAGGTGTCGGCGCCGGGGCCATGTTTGTGGCCCAGATTGGCGCGAACACGATTGCTATTCTTGAGCCCGGCGATCCTCCGGGGGTTGATCTCGATGCCGACAATGATGGCGTTCTCGACATCAATGACCCGCTTCAGTTTGACCCGGAAAACGGCACCACCACGGTGCTTGAGGGCGGTGAGAGTATTTTGTGGGATTTCAACCCAGCGAGCGGCAACCGACCGGCTGATTTTGAATATAATATCGGCTTCAGCGGTTGGATGATTGATGGCGTAGGCGAGATCAATCCCGACGTTCTGACCGATAATCCGACTGCGGACCTGCTGACCGATCTCAACAATACGATCCGCGGCGGCGCGCCTGGCCTGATCCAGATCAAGTCGGTGACCGATGGGGACGCCTTCGGCACCAACAATTCACAGAATGACGCGATCCAGACCGGCTTCACGCCGAGTGAAAGCGTCGATACGTTCACGATCCGGGTGCCGATCTTCAATCCGTATTCCAGTGTCGGGCTTAGCGAGAATTTTGGCTCGGTCGGCTTCGCCCTCGGCGACGGCACGCAGAATAATTATTTGAAAGTTGTTGCTGGCGTCGGCGGCGGTGTGCCGCGCCTTCAGGTATATTACGAAGAAGGTGATGCTGGCGTTATCGACATCACGGTGAACGGTACGCAAGACGCTGACTTCAATAATGCTGCCACCGGCGCAACGGACAACTCGATTTTCGAATTGTACCTGACCGTGGATATGTCGGATCCTGCAGCGGTAACGGCGCAAGCTTTCTATAATTACGAGCTGACCCCAGGGGGTGGCTTCGTCTTGGCCGAACCGAAAGCGATTGGAGAGCCAATACCGCTACAGGGCGAAGTCCTGAAAGCCGTCCTAGGGCAGAAAACGATCCAGGATGAAGGCGGTAATGATGTCGCATCCTCTGCCGTTGTGACTCTGCTCGCGACATCTTTTGGGGCACAGGAGCCGTTTGAAGCGAACTTTGTCGATCTCGAAATCACGTCGACCGAAAAGCAGGTGGCTCCGGTTGCCGCAGATGATGAGACATCGACGACGCCGGGTCAGCCTGTTGTCATCAATCTTGCTGACCTCTTGGCAAATGACACCGATGCAAATGTCAATGACACGCTGGAAATTGTCAGCGTTCAAAACGCAACCAATGGTACGGCTGTTCTGAATGATGCCGGCACACCGGAAGATGCGAGCGATGATTTCGTGACGTTCACCCCAACAGACGGGTTTGAAGGCACAGCAACGTTTGAGTACACGGTCGAAGATAGCTCTGGACTGACCAGCACAGCGCTTGTCACGGTGAACGTTTCCGACGTCGAAGTCCTTTACCGGGTCAATACTGGCGGTGCCGAGATCGCAGCGATTGATGATGGACCGAACTGGGTTGCCAATACAGGGACAGGGGCTCAGAGCGGGGAGGGATTCGCAAACAACACTGGGAATCTATCTTCGCCCGGCACGGTTGTATTCGCCACGACAGGCGACAATGCAGTCCCGGATTATGTGCCGCTCGGCCTGTTTGGTAGTGAACGCTGGGACCCGGCTGCCGCACCGGAAATGGAGTTCACATTCGACGCCCCAACCTCGGGCACTTACACGGTCAACCTGTTCATGGCGGATGGCTTCTCCGGCACAGCCGCGGCCGGTGACCGGGTCTTTGATATCTCGATCGAAGGCGTACTGGTCGAGGACGACCTCGATCTTGTCGCAACCATCGGGGATCAAACCGCAGGCATGTTCAGCTATGAAGTGGAAGTCACGGATGGCACCCTGAACATCCTCTGGGAACATGTGATTGAGAATCCACTGATCAATGCCATTGAGATCATTGGTCCAGCGGCGGGGCCATCCTTGCCAGAGATCAGCATTTTGGGCGCCAACCAAACGGTTTCCGAGGGCGGGACGAGCGTCGATATCTCGATCGCGTCTGATGTCCAGATCCCGATCGGTGAACAAGTCGATGTCACGATTGAGATTGCTTCTGGAACCGCGACCGCCGGCGAGGATTTCGAGTATACAGGTGGCGGTACGTTTGAGGGCGGTGTGTACACGCACACATTGCCGATCGCGGGTGGTTCTTCGGATCTGACCCTTAGCATTGATATTCTTGAAGACCTGATCGAAGAGGGCGCCGAAGCCTTCACGGTGACCATCACCGGCGTCAGTGCCAATGCCACAATCGGGACGGCGTCTCAGAATGTAACCATCGTCGATAATGACATCGTGGTGGAAACCGGCGACGTGCTTTATCGCGTAAACTCTGGTGGACCTGTGATCGCTGCGACCGATGATGGTCCAGACTGGAGCGCAGACACGGGCGATGTCGGCGCCGCTGGTAACAGTCCATATCTGGTGTCTACCAGCACCGGCACCAGCACCTATAACAATGATTCCGCGAGCTCTTATGCTGGCAATGTTGCCAGCGCGCCAGGTGTGTCGACTGATGTGCCACTCTCTCTGTTTGACACGGAACGCTATGACCCGGCAGCGGTAGATCCGCAGTTGGTCTACCAGTTCGACGTCGGTGCCGATTTCGGCTTGCAGCCCGGAGATCAAGTCGAGGTTCGACTGTATTTTGCAGAGATCTTCACCGGTGTTGATGCGGCCGGAGAGCGCGTCTTCGATGTCGATGTCGACGGTGTTATCCCGACCGAATTTGACGATGTGGATGCTTTTGCCGAAGCCGGAGCGGGTAATGTCGGCATATTGCGCAGCTATACCGCGACAGTCGACGCCGATGGCGTTTTGGATATCTCGTTCATCAATGGCGTGCAGAACCCAGCGGTCAAAGGTATCGAGATCGTGTTCGCCGGGGAAGCTGCTCCGGATCCATCTGTGGTTTCGGTTGGCGAGCCGACCCCAGCGAGTGTTGAAGAGCAAGGCGATACAGGCATCACCACACTGATCTTCCCGGTCACGTTCGATGCGACACCGACGGCATATACTGAAGTCTCCTACGAAGTTGATATTAATGGCACGGTCACCCCAGGCACGCTTGCGCTTGGTGTGCTGGACGGTGAGATCAGTGTCGACGTGCCGAATGATGCGATTGAAAACGGCACCGAGACCGTGACCGTCACACTGACCGGAATCGTCGAAGGTCCGGCAGTGCTCGGAACGGCGTCAGCAGTTGGTGAGGTGACCGAGGACGATCTGCCGGTTGGCACGGTTGTCGCTGCCATCAATGCCGGCGGACCGGCGCTGACGGATGCGATTACCGGAATTGATTATAGCGCCGATGCGTTCTTCTCGACACCGAGCAGCACTTTTACGGACGGCAATGCTGGCAATGGGCAGCAGCCCGCGCTGGACGGAACAGCCTATGAAACCGAGCGTTTCGCGGGTGACTTGTCCTATGCAATTCCCGTCGCACCTGGCGTCTATGACGTCGAGCTGCATTTTGCTGAGCTTTTCCAATCCGGTACAGGCGGTCCAAATGGAGACGGCTCGGGCCAGCGCATCTTTGACGTCATCGTTGAGGGCGAACTTGTCCTTGATGACTATGACATCCTGGCCGAGACGGGTGGCGACATCAATCAGACTTTGATTGAGACGATTCTCGCCATTGATCCCACCACCGACGATGATGATGCGAACATCAATATCCAGTTCGTACTCGACCCCGGTTTGGACAATGCCAAGGTCAACGGCATCGTGATCCGGACCGCTGATCCGGACGCGTATCGACCACCAGCAGACGATCTCTTTGGTTCCTCCGTCGAAATCGCAGACACCGGAGACGCGCCATCTGGCCCGGTCCTACTGACCGAAGGCTCGAACGTCATGAGTGCGACGCAAGAAGGCGACGGCGACGGTGAAAACGGTGTGCGCGACCGCGATTACTTCTCGATCACCATTCCGGAAGGATACCAGTTAAGCGGCGTCGTCTTGAACGACTTCCAGAATGCCAACGAAATCTCGGCGGACGCTTTCCTCGCCTTCCAGCAGGGCTCTGAGGTCACAGTCAATCCGGACACTGGAGAGAATGTTGACGCGCTACAAGGCGCGATCATTTACGGCTCAGAGGAAGTTGATGGCGACTTGCTTGCCCTTATGCGGGCCGGGTTCAATGATCCTCAAACGGCGACGACCTTGCCGGCATTTGATCAGCCTTTGACGGGCACGTGGACCTTCTGGCTTAACCAGGGCGCTGGTCCAAGCACGGCCACGCTCGACTTCCAGATTACGCCTTATCCGGCGATTGAGATTGGCAATGCGCTGGACGTGGTCGAGGGCGGCGACGACGCGCTCGTCAACGACACATTGGTGTTCCCTGTTACGGCAACACCGCCGATTGAGGGCGATATCACAGTCAATGTGACAATCGATGTGAACGGCGTGCAAATCACTGAAGACCGGGTTGTCACATTAGACGTGAATGGCGATGGCAGCATCTCTGTTGATATCCCGCAAGACGGTGAGAACAACGGACCAGAAGCCGTTACGGTAACACTGAACAGCGTCGCTGGCGACGTTGGACAGGTCGGCACATCAAATGTCGCAACCGGTGCGGTCACGGAAGACGATGCGCCGCCGGTTGTCGCGGGCGACGTTATTTCAGCTGTTAATGCTGGCGGCGCCACCGCGATTGACGGCAGCGCCTTTGGATTCACCGGGACGTTTGAAACAGACACCTCAGCCGAGCCAAACGCGCTCTTCACCTCGTTCTCGCCCAATCAGACAAACAATAGCGGTGCGAATGACGCGGCCGTGTTTGTTGGCGATCTGCCGAATGAGATCTTCTTCTCTGAACGCTGGGCCGCCAATATGGAGTATGATCTAGCTCTCGAAGACGGCACGTACATTGTGGAATTGTACTTCGCCGAAACCTACCTCGGCTTGCCTGGGGGCGGCTCCGAAGGCGGCGTAGGCGGTCGAATCTTCGATGTCTCGATCGAAGGCGATCTCGTCATCGACGATATCGATCTGTTTGACGAGGGCGATGGCATCATCGGCAACGGCGCCGGCCAGGCTGCTGTCCAGATTGTGAAAACCTTCGTCGTGGATGTGACCGACGGCAATCTCGACATCAACTTCGCGGCAGAAGTCGATAATGCGAAGATTAGCGCCATCATCGTCCGTGAAGTTGTTCCAGGAGATACAACAGCGCCGACGGCAATCATCACAGCCGAATCGACGGTCACGGATGCCACAGCCGATATTGTTGTTGAGGTAAATTATAGCGATGATGTTGAGCTTGATGAGGGCTCAATCGATGCTTCAGACGTCGCGCTGACCGGGGCCGGTCTTGGCGCGCCTCTGGCCGCAGCAAGCTTCACGCAAAACGGTAGCCAGGCCTTCTATACATTCGAGGCACCTGAAGGGGGCTGGCCTGAAGGAGATCTGACCGCCACGGTGGCCGCAGGTTCGGTCCTGGATGTTGCGAATAATGGCGTTGCTGAAACAACAGCGACCATCACCATCGACTTGCCGGAGCCGATCCTCGTCTCGATCGGAGATGCTCCGACCTTGGTTGAGGATGGCGATACGGGAGCCACGATGCTGGTCTTCCCGCTTGCCCTTTCTGAGGCTGCGGAAGCCACGCTGGACTTGGTCGTGGAGTACGCAATCAATGGCGGCGAAGTTCAGACGCTCAACCTTGACGCGACCGCGTTCGATACGAGCGGCTTGGCCTCAGCGATGGTCCCCGTCCCGAATGACAACATCAATGACGGCGCGGATGCCGTCAGCGTTGAGCTGGTGAGTGTTTCCACCCTCGGCTATGTCATCGACGGCACCAATAGCACGGGTGCAGGGTCTCTCGATGAAGACGACACCGCCCCGACCGTGGCCAATGCCATTGCGGCACAGTCGGCGGATGAAGACGCTGCGTTCAGTTTCACCATTCCAGACGGAACCTTTGCGGATGAAGATGGTGAGGCGACGCTGACCTTGGCTGCAACGCTCGGCGACGACACAGATCTTCCGACCTGGCTCAGCTTTGATCCGGACACCAAGACCTTCTCTGGCACGCCCGAGAATGATGACGTTGATATCCTGTCGATCAAAGTCACGGCGACCGATCTGTCGGGTCAAACTGTCGACGCTTCATTCGACCTGACGGTGAACAATACGGATGATGCTCCGGTCGTGACGCTGCTGCAGTCTGAATTGACGGTGACTGGAGGCACGGCGGCCAACATCGCGATCGCGACATTGGCGGAAGCATCAGATGAAGACCCGGGTGACACGGCGACGCTAACGGTCACGCCGAGCGATCCGCAGATCACTGTTGCGGACGGTAATATCGTCATTCCAGACAATCTGGCGGCGGGTGAGTACTCCATCGATTTCGGCGCGACCGATGATGATGGCACTGAGGCAATCGTCGAGACGGTTTCGCTGACGGTCACTGAACCACCGGTCACTCTCATCTCTATCAGCCTGCAAGGTGGTCAGTCGACGTCTGTGGTTGAAGAGCTCGAAGACACACTGACATTGACGGTGGAGCTGTCGGAAGCCGCTGATGAAGACATCACTGTCACCTATCAGCCAAGCGGCACTGCGACCGATGAGGACTTCGACTTGGCGCCGCCGCTCCAGATCACGATCCCCGCTGGCGAAACCACGGGATCGGTGTTCCTCAGCATTCTTGATGATGCTCTGGTCGAGGTTCAGGAAACGCTGACCGTTTCTTTGACCGGCGCGAGTGCCGGCGCCATCGACGTCGAAAATGGCTCGATCAGTTTCACCATTGATAGTGGTGACACGGAACCACCCGTGACCGGCGATCCGATCACATTGGAAGCCGAGGACTTCACCAATCTTGCGGAGAGCGCGTACTTTGCGCAGGGCAGTTCGGCTGCCTCGAACAATGCGCTGATCCGTCTAAACAGCACGGAGCGCACGGAGGTTAGCACCGACCTGCCAGAAGATGTGACACCTGGAATCTATCAGGTTGCGATCACTTATTTTGACGAGAATGATGGCCAATCACTTCTGGAAGCCGCGATTGATGGAGAAATTTTCGGCACGATTGTGATGTCGAATGATGGCCCGGGTAATGCGGCACAAAGTGCCAACCTGCGCACGATCGTATTCTCTGGTGTCGAAATCGACGAAGCGTCGATCCTCTCGCTGTTCGGCACCCGGGATGCGGGCGAGTATGTCCGGGTCGACAAGGTTGAATTCACGCGCACAGGGGACATTCCGACCAATCAGCCGCCAACCGGAACGGATATTCAGGACCAGACCGTAGACGAGGGCGCCGATGTCAATATCGTCTTCGACTATACCGATCCTGAAAACGACACCCTGACCATTGGTGTGGCGCTGGCCAGTGAAGACCCGCTGCCAGACTGGTTGATTGTCAGCGATAGCGGCATCACAGGCACGGCACCGGCAGAAGCTGTCGGCGAAACCTTGGATCTCGTGGTCACGATTGATGATGGAAATGGCAATGTCGTCACCGACACATTCGCCCTCACCGTCAATGATGCGACGGGTCCGGTGCCTGATGTCTCCACCGGCGGTACCGTCGGCAATCAGGATGATCTTAGCATCACCGTGACGTTCACAGATGCGACTGGTCTCGATCCGATCACGCTCGATCCAACCGATCTCTTGGTCGAAGGCCCGGATGGCACACTTTATCCAGCCTCGAGTGTAGAATTCGATCCTGAGACGGGTATTGCGACCTTCACGGTACCGGCGCCAGAAGGCGGATTCCCAGCAGGTGAATATGGCGTATCGATGATTGATGAGGCGGTCGAAGACACGCTTGGCAACTCCTCTGTCGCGACGGCGCCTGAACTGCTCATCATTGAAGACACGTCGGCACCGCTTGGCGCCAACCTGGATGAAGACTTCGACGATGATGGCACTCTGAACAGCCTTGATGGCGACATTGATGAAGACGGCATTGTCAATGCCGATGACCGGTTTGCCTATGACAGCACCAATCAGGGCATCGACCTCACCGCGATCGGCACGTTTGAAATCGATCTGACTGGGCTTGAGGCCGGCGACTCGCCATTCACGGCGGGCTTCACCGGTGTGAACCCGACCTTTGCAGGCATCATTGATGAACTGGATTATGCCACGAATAATGGCGCCCAAATCGTCGATACGCCGAACGGTAAGCGATTGCAGGTCGAATCCAGTGCCACCGATACCAACAACGCGACCTCAGCGTTTACGTTCGGGGCTCAAACCGGGTCCGAATTCACCTTTACCGGCAAATTCGACAATCCATATTTCGACGGCACAGAGGCCCCGGCAGCCTTCGAACAATATGGTTTGATCATTACGGTCGGCGGCGGCGATTTCCTGAAACTCGTGGCCGGATCTCCTGGCGCGGCCTTCGAACTCTCTGGTAAAACCGCGGATGTTGGCTTTGATGGCGCTGACTTGAAGGTCAATCCAGCTGGCGTTGACAATACGACGTATGCTTCTGTGGAACTGTCGATTGATACGGCCGTCACGCCGACCGCGATTACCTTTACGGGCAGTTATACCACCTATGACGAGGCGGGTAATGTACTGTCGACAGGTCCGATCGGAACCAAGACGCTGACAGAAGGCGCTCTGTTCGACGCTCTACAGGGCGGCGGCGAGGTGCCGGCCTTCGGTATTACGCACACCCAGTTCGGTGGATCAGACGATCCGTTCACCGTGAGCCTGGAGAGCATGTCTCTGACCGATGGCAATATCGACACGGATGGTCCGACTGCGGCCATCGTCGTTGACGACATTGCCGATGGCGACAGCGACATTGTGGTCACCGTGACCTTCGAGGATGCGACAGGTGTTGATGGCACGACAATTGACGGCGACGAGATCGTTCTGTCGTCCAATGATGAATCCGATATCATCCCAACCGCGCAAATCGTCGACAATCTGGATGGCACATTCACCTATACGTTTGCGGCGCCTGATGGCGGCTGGAACGGCACCGCCTTCACAGCGGCACTAGCGGCCGATAGCGTTGCTGACACGCTCGGCAATCAAAGCGCACCAGGTGCGCCAGTAGAATTTGGTCGGGATGATGTAGATCCGGTGACGGACGTCTTTGACAATATCACCGGTGTCGACACGGACGGGGCTTATGCTGGCGACGCCACAGGCTCAGTGATCCTGACCATCATGGACGGCGAGACCAATGTTCGGTCGTCGAATTTTGGCGCTAACTCTTTCGAGCTGACCAATACGGGCGACAAGCAAGTCGCAGCTGTGTTCATTGACGTTCGAGACGCCCTCTATGGCGATAGCGTCTTCGACTTTGATGGCACGGGCGGCGATACGGTTGCCAAAGTCTTCCAGGTCAATAGCGAAACCGGTGACGGCACAGGTGCCTTCTTTGAAGGTGCGGATAGCTATTTCCTCGCCGGGACCCAGCCCATCCCCAATACGTCAGGGGATGGACTTCCAGCCTCTGGAGGCTTCCGTGGCCTGTTGATCAAGTTTGACGGGACCGAGGGTGGCTTCGGCACGGGCGAGCTGGTTGGCTTCTCAGGGGATATGGACCCGAACTCGCTCGCTGGTCTTTCCAAAGGCGGAACCTTCGGTGTCGACCCGGGGGCAATTGATGCCTGGGATGTCGGTGGTGTGTCCGGCGCTGAGCTCATTGGTGCCAAATTCACCGTTCTGTTTGATGATGGTACGACAGCCGAAGGCTATCTGCACTCTGACAACTCGCTCGCCGGCAGTGTCGGTGAGGCGGTTCAAGGACGGGCGATCTCTGAAGTTTCTGTCACCGTCAATGGATTTGACAGCAGCAGCTCAGATGCCACCTATGGCGGCATTGAGCCCGTCATCATCGTAACCGGCACGCCCGGTGACACGGTCCGCGTGGTGATGTCGCAAGGCTTTAATCCGGTGACCAATGAAGCCGGCGGGGTCGCTGATATTGTGGCACAACGCCTGGCGACTCAGCATCCGGATTTCCAAGCGAATAATGCCTTTAACTTCCAGACGGTCGATGTTGTCATTGGTGCGGACGGAACGGCGACAGTGCCGACGGGAGCATTCGACTACAATGACGAGCCGAGCAATGTCGATAATCCAGATCTCGGCATTTCACCGATTGCGGTCACCGCAGCGGTGATCGTTGATAGCACGGATACGGGCGTCACCGAAAAAGTGGCGGTCGGTCCGGTGGCTGAGCCGGTTTACCTGACCAATCCGACGCAAACACCGGTCGATGCGAATCCACCGGCGCCAGAGGGCTATTTCGCCGGGATCGATACAGGCGGTGGCTATCGCTTCAAAATTCAGATTGAAGATCCGAACATCGACAATGGCGGGCAGAACCCTGGCGGTGACTGGGTCTTCCTCCCAGATGGGGAGAGCAGTCTAGGCGATGCCCAGGGTACAGGCTCCTACTATTGGGAATTCCTGGGCGATGGCAATCTGGCACCAAATGCACCCCAGCAGGATAGTATCCTGACCTTCACCATCTTCATTCCTGAAGGCGAAGAAGGCGCTTACACTTTGCGTCTGCGGGCGGGTCGAGAAACCGCGGATCCGAGCGATGCACGCAATGATGTTTGGGTGCGTATTGATGGCGATGCCGAAGCGCTGCAAGCCAATGAAACCGACAGCGTCTCGAATGACGGCTTTATCAAAGTCTTTGGTAATCCGACGGGCAGCTGGGGCTTTGCGCAGACGATTGACAGCGTGTCCGAAGAGGAGCCGAATTTTGCGGCTGTCTTCGAATTGGGGCCTGGCTTCCATACCATCGAGCTGGCCGGGCGTTCGCCAGGCTTCAACATCGACTTCATCGAGCTCAATAAGGGGGGAACTCCGGGCGTGAATGCGGCGGACTCGGCCTTCATCACGACCGGCGATACGGCGCCTGTGGTCAATCAGGACATCGCGGATATTGATTTGGAGACCGGCGACGGGCTCAATTTCCCAATCCCGAGCGATGCATTCTTCGATGCCGATGGCGATACTTTGTTCATCGATGTGCCAATCCTGCCGGAGGGCTTCTCCTTCATCAATGGGGTCCTATCGGCCGGGCCGGACCTGCCCGTCGGTGTTTACCCGATCACCGTGACGGCGACGGATGACGACCTGAATGTTGCCTCCCAGACCTTCCTGGTGACAGTGACCGAAGCGGTCAATGATCCGCCAGTCGCGAATGATGACGGTGCCGGGACTGACATCAATGTCGCTGTCGCGGTCGATGTCTTGGCCAATGACACCGATCCGGAAGATGATGCCCTGACGGTTGAAAATTTCAGCCAGGGTGCGAACGGGGCGGTTGTCGACCTTGGCAACGGCGTGCTGGAATACACGCCAAACGCCGATTTCGTGGGCAGTGACAGCTTCAGCTATACGATCTCTGACGTTGAAGGGCTCGAAAGCACAGCGACGGTCAATGTCACGGTCACCGATCCAGATGCGTTCAATCTGATCATTGCGACGCCACTGACTGAAACGCTGGTGGGGACGGATGCGGCGGATGCCTTTGTGTTTGCGCCGGGGACGTCTGTGAACGGGTCGATTGACACGGTGCTCAATTGGCAACCTGGTGATGTGATTGATCTTTCGGCGCTGGGCCTGGCGGCTGAGGATTATGAGATCCGGACGATTTCCGGCGGCACCACGGTCAAGCTGATCGAGGGCTTCGGGGCCGGTGAGTTCCACGTCAAGATCAACTTGAACGGCTTCAGCCAGGAGCAGGTTCTGGCCTCGGTGATCTATGATGATGGCACCCCGCCACC
>JANSWU010000005.1 GCA_024743315.1 Hyphomonadaceae bacterium | reverse complement strand
CATCGCTATACCAGCGCACATGCAGATCCGACTTGTCCCAGGAGACATCCTTGACGGTCGTATAAGGCTTCGACCAATCGAGCCGTTTGCCCTGTTCGCCCCAGAACGCTTCCGGATCAGCCACCGAGGCGGCATACATCTTGGCATACTTGTCCGGCGTCAGGTTCGCCTTGGCCGCGAACTCAGACGGGACGGGATAGACGGAAGTCTCGGTCATGGAATGGGCTCCTCCGGGCGCGGTATTTTTTCCAGAGCCGTAGAATGCGTATTTCGCGGAGAAGGTAAAGCGGAAGCCGTTCTTACATTGTTTCAAGGTTGGCTTCAGGGAAAAGCAAAAGTCCAGACGGCCTGTAAGCCGGGTTCTGTTCCCCCTCGCGGGTTCAGCAGTCATTCCTCTGCGACGCGCATTGCTGCACGCCTGATGCGACACACCCGGGGCGCGGGCTGAAGACGGCCCATACACGCCCCCTATTCGGTCTTGCTCCTGGCGGGGTTTACCATGCGGGCCGCGTCGCCGAAGCCCCGGTGGGCTCTTACCCCACCCTTTCACCCTTACCCCGGACCAGGTCCCGGGCGGTATACTTTCTGTGGCACTTTCCCTCGGCTTGCGCCGGGTGGACGTTATCCACCGCCATGTCTCCGTGGAGCCCGGACTTTCCTCTAGCAAGCAAGCTTGCCAGCGACTGCCCAGCCGTCTGGAAGCGCTGATATAGTGGATTTAGGTCGGGATCGCCAGAGCCGGACGCCTATTGGTAATAAGGCGCCGCTTCGGCCGGCATATCTTCCATTGTAATCGTGATCCCGTGTTCGGCCGCCAAGGCCCCTATGACGGCCCCGGCTTCCTGTGGACCTTCTGGTTGCGCGTCGGCGAGCCTTGGCGCGACGGATGCCATGAAAGCCTCAAACGAGGCGCCGGTGGTCGCCATCAACAATCGGACAGGGGCATCCGAACCATTCCAGAACATGTGCGTGTGGCCGCGCGTGAGGGCTGCGAAATCGCCCTCTGCCAGCCGGCTCACTTGCCCGTCGACCAACACATCCAAAGTCCCGGACAGAATGAAGAAATATTCGTCCTCGAGTTTGTGCGTATGTGGCGGCGACCCGGCACTTTGGGCGGGGACCTCAAACTCATACAAAGTGACTTCACCGGCCGTCTCTTCACTCGACAGCATGAGGCGGACCGGATGAAACGGATTGGCCACTTCTGGGGCTGTGCCGGCCGGAACAATCTTGTTGGGTTGCGCGTCGGCATCACCATGCTCATGGGCGTCGACCGTGTTGCAAGCTCCAGCCGCTGCCAAGATCGCAGCGCTCAAAATTAGTTTCTTCATTTTTTCACTCCCTCACTTGAGAGCTTATGAGACGCTGAGACAAGCCGCAAGGCGTGGCCCGGCCCCTGTCGCGACGACCCTTATTGTTGCAGGCACGTTTCTATGCTGGTCTGAATGCAAACAAACAGGGAGCGCTGCAGATGGACCTCAAACTCAAGGGCAAGAATGCCGTTATTCTCGGCGGCACACGCGGGATTGGACGAGCGATTGCAGATACGCTTGCCGATGAAGGGGCGAATGTTGCCATCTGCGCCCGCAATCCCGATCAGATCGCAGCCGCCGTGTCAGAACTCGAGGCCAAGGGGATCAAAGCCACTGGCGGCTCGGTTGATGTCACCGATGGCGCCGGCCTCAAAGCCTGGATCAAATCGGCAGGTGAAGCACTTGGCGGCATCGACATTCTGGTCTCGAATGCCGGCGCCATGGCGCAAGGCAATGATGAAGCCTCTTGGAAGCAGAACTTCAATCTCGATGTCTTGGGCGCCGTCAATGCGTTTGAAGCGGCCGAGCCCTTTCTTGGCAAGGCGGCCGACGACACGGGTGATGCGGCGTTTGTCATCATTGCTTCGATCTCAGCCGCTGTGGCCGACAATGCCGGGTCTTACGGTCCGATCAAGGCCGCGCTCATCCACATGGCCAAGGGGCTTGCACGCCAGCATGCCAAGCGCGGCATTCGCACCAATGTGGTCTCACCCGGCATGGTCTATTTCGAAGGCGGGGTCTGGCATATGGTCGAGCAAAATATGCCGGATTTCTTCAAACAGGCCGTGGCGCGAAACCCCACCGGCCGGTGCGCGACGCCGCAAGAGATTGCCGATGCAGCTGTGTTCCTCGCCAGTCCGCGTTCGTCTTACACGACCGGGTCAAATTTGATTGTTGATGGCACCGTTTCCAATCGCGTGAATTTCTAAAATCTGCGTCGACACAGGAGAAGCATATGAAACTCTACAATTCGATCGGCCCTAATCCGCAAGTGGTTCGGACCTTCATGGCGGAGCGCGGGATCGAGCTCCCCAGGGTTGAAATTGACATTATGACCGCCGTCAATCGGCAGGCCGACTATTTAAATGTGAACCCGGCCGGGCAGCTGCCAGCGCTCGAGCTCGATGATGGGTCGCTGCTGACAGAAATCACCGTGATCTGTGAATATTTGGATGAAACCCAGCCGGGCAAACCGCTCATGGGTGAGACGCCGGAAGAACGCGCCCAGATCCGTCGCTGGACCCGCTGGGCCGATCTCAATGTGATCGAACCGATGACCAATGGCTTTCGCGCCTCTGAAGGCCTGCCCATGTTCAAGGACCGCATGCGGGTGCTGCCCGAGGCCGCGGATGGGCTGAAAGCCTGCGCCCAGGACAAGCTCGCATGGCTGGACGGGCAGATAACAGATCGTGACTATCTTGCGGGCGACCGTTTCACTCTCGCCGACATTATGCTCTCGACCTTCCTCGCCTTTGGCGAGCAAGTCGGCCAGCCCGTCAATCGCGAACTGACCAATCTCAGCGCCTGGTTTGATCGCTGTCAGGCCCGGCCAAGCGCAAAAGCTTAAACCTCGTCCCAGATCAAGGGCGTAGCCTTGTCGCGCAGGATCTCGATCAGGTCCGGGTCCATGTAGCGATAGAGGTCTGGAATATCGAGCGTGTGCAGTTTCTTATAGCGCACTTCATCGCGGAACTGCGCGCGAAGTCGGGCGCGGTGCTTGTCTTCCATGACCAGGATCACATCGGCCCAACGAATGTCGGCGACAGAGATCGTGCGCCGCGCGCTGCGGGACGTCCCGGCCGAGCGCACGGACAGGCCTGGCTCCTTGCGGAAGACGGCCTCTCCCGTCGGGCTGCGCCATTGATTTTTGGAGCAGACAAACAGGACTTTAATCGGGTCAGCCTCGCTCAATTCGCGCTCCCAGTCTCGATGCGGCCAAAATCGGCCCAGTTGCTGGGCACGTTTCAACTTGGCCGAGCGAAAGTAAAGAAGCCGCCATGGCTTTTCCTGCCAGCAGGCGCGAGGCTCGGGCTTTTGCGTATAACCGCCATGCTTTCGACGCTGCGCGCGCCGCCAGGCTCTCGTGCGGTGAGTCATGATCTTTTCCTCGTATTTGTTGCGGGGTCAGCAGCCGCGGTCATACGAGAAGAACGAGCTTATTTAGGTTGAATTGCGACCACAGCAAGACCGCGCGGTTGACAGGCTGATATGGACCAGATGAATTTGAGATATGACTGCCAAACACCGGTTTTATTCAGCCCTGCTTATCGGCCCTCTGTTCGGCATAGTTGCGGCGTGCACCTCGCACGGTGAGGTGACATCGTACGGCCCGCAGACATGCCAAGTTGAGCTGATTATTCTGGGTGCGGGACAGGATGCTGGCGCCCCACAGTTTGGCAATCCAGACGATCCCGCCTGGCAAGATCCAGACCTACGGCTTACCGCGACCGCGCTGGCAGTTGTCGATCAGGCAAGCGGAGAACGGTATCTGTTCGAAGCAACACCGCACATTACAGAGCAGCTGAATCGCCTCGACCAGATTGTGCCCTCGACAGGCCCGAACGAAGGTGTGTCCGGCGTATTCCTCACGCATGCCCATATTGGGCATTATGCCGGGCTCATGTTCTTTGGCCGCGAGGTCGCTGGCGCATCTGGCGTGCCGGTGTTCGCGATGCCTCGCATGTATTCTTATCTCGAAACCAATGGACCCTGGAGCCAGCTTGTCGACCTCAACAACATAAACCTCATCCAGCTCGAAGATCAGACCCCGATTCGCGTCTCTGATCGGCTTTCTGTGATCCCGTTTCGCGTGCCGCACCGCGACGAGTTTTCAGAGACTGTCGGTTTCACGATCGAGGTAATGGATGGCAAAGCTGCGCTCTTCTTACCCGACATTGACAGCTGGGAAGACCTCGAAACGGAGTTCGATATGCGCATTGATGAGCTCGTTGGACAGGTCGACTATGCCTTTATCGACGCAACCTTCTACGACGATTTCGAATTGCCGGGCCGGGACATGTCGTTAATCCCACATCCGCGCGTGACCGAGTCGATGGATCGGTTCAGCGCTCTGTCCGCAGAACGAAAAGCCGGGATACATTTCATTCATTATAATCACACTAATCCGATCCGTTTTGCGGACTCTGCGCAAACGCAAACCGTCCTGGATCGTGGCTTTAATGTCGCGCGCGAAGGTGATCGGCACTGCCTGTCCAGCGATCACGACAAGTAAAGCGGGTGTACCAAACCAACCATGCGGAGGGTTCGCATATCAGCCAGGCCAGTCACCTGGTCCTGGACCCAACGGCGTTGAAAGGCCCGCACGACCTGCTCGGTCGCCTGGTCGTAAATACCAGAAACGTCCAGCGCGTAGCCGATCCCGGCCAGCATGGTCTGCAACCGACTTACAGCTTTTTTATCATCGCCCGGGCCGAGGCCCCGACCGATCATATGCGATCCGCTGGCGCGGGCGCGCTGGCTGGCCGCTGAAGACGGATTATCTGTAAGTCCACGCGGCCACAGCCCGATGCCGGCGCGCGCCAGCTGTGACCAAGGAAAGTGCTCGCCAGGATCGACCTTGCGCGCGGGCGCAATATCGGAATGCCCGACAATGCGTTTGTCCGGAATGTCCCAGCGCTCAAGAATGCCATGCGTGAGCTGGATCAGGGCATCAATCTGCGCTTGCGGGTAAGGCGGTAAGACTCCATCGGGCAGTGGCCAATCATGTCCGCCATTGACGATCTCGATGCCGATCGAACGGGAGTTCAGATCCTCATCGCCGTGCCAGCGCGACACGCCAGCATGCCAGGCGCGCTTGTCCTCGCCGACCAGCTGAACCACGCGGCCGTCTTCCCAAATCATATAATGCGCGGAGACTTCGGCGGCGGGATCGCACATCCGATCGAGCGCCTTTTGGCCGGTCTCCATACCGGTATAATGAAACACAAGCATGTCGACCGGGTGCTTACGATCATTGAAATTCGGGCTGGGTTGCGCCTCGACCTTCATTCCTTCGTGCCTCCCATCTTATCGCCCAGGGCTGCCTCCGGCATAACGCGATTTGGTCGGACGAGAATAACAAACACACCGCCCAGCGAAATCGCTGCCCCGACCACAAGTTGCAGCGTCAGCACCTCACCGAGCAGAACAATGCTCAGGACCACGCCCCAGACCGGCGTCATCAGGGTCAGCGGCGACAGCAGCGAGATATCATATTTCTTGATCAGATTGTAAAATGCGCCATGCCCGAACACGCTGACACCCAACACGGCAAAAGCGGTCGCCACCCACACCCACCAGCCGCCCTCGATAAAAGCGCCCCAGCCGTTTTGGTCACGTTCCAACAGGCCTGAAACCGCAAATAGGGGCGCAAAGCTGAACAGGCCGATCCAGGCTTGCATCTGTAGCGCGCTGATCGATGGCATGCGCTTCATCAGGATACCCGCGCCAGAGGCCACCACAGCCGCAAAGACCACGTAAAGCAGCCCATAGCTGAGCTGAAACGTATTCGGATCGACCGCAATCAGGATCGCCCCTGCAAAGGCCAGCATGATGCCAAGCCCGCGTCGCCAGCCCACAACTTCGCCGAGGAAGGCCATGCTCATTAGCGTCGAGAAAGGCACACCCAACTGCCCGACCACCGAGACTGAGCTGGCTTCGGCATTCGCGAGCCCGAGGAACAGGAAGGCAAAATGCACCGCGCCCATCCCCATCGCGATCAGGAACAACATGCCGAGATTCTTTGGCAATGGCCGCAAGAACCAGAACAGGACCAAGGCAATGCCTGCAAACCGCATCGCTGCAAAGAAAAGCGGCGGTACGCCTGCATCCGCCACAACCCAGCGTGTCACCACCAGATTCAAGCCCCAGACAAAGCAGACCGCTGACAGCAAAAGAAAATCGCGGAAATTCATGATCTGCCCGTATCAGGCTTCTGCGCGAAGTCCATCAGGCATTCTCGGGCAGCAGCGCTTCGAGGTTTTCCAGCCGGTCGGCCTCTGCGCTCGGTTTGTCCCAACGGATGCGATTGATACGCGGGAAGCGCATGGCGATACCAGACTTGTGGCGGGGGCTGCGTTGCAGACCTTCAAAAGCGACCTCAAGGACCAGACCATGATCCTTGGTCGCGGTCACGGAGCGGACCGGCCCAAAGCGTTCAATCGTATTATCCCGCACGAACTTATCGAGCTGTTTCAACTCTTCATCGGTGAACCCGAAATAGGCTTTCCCGACGGGCGTCAGCTGATCCTCACCGTCAATCTCACGCCAGACGCCAAACGTGAAATCTGAATAGAAGCTGGACCGCCGACCGTGCCCGCGTTGGGCATAGAGCATGACAGCGTCAATCAGGAACGGATCGCGTTTCCATTTGAACCACGGGCCTTTCGGACGCCCCGCCTCGTAGATACTGTCCCAGCGTTTCAGCATCAGGCCTTCGATTTCAGGCGCTGGCGGCGCATTGCGCGCCGCTTCAAGCGCCTCCACATCTTTGACTTCAACCAGGGGAGAGAGATCGATGCGATCGGTCTCCAGGCCCGCGACAAAGGCTTCGAGACGGCTGCGACGAGACTTGAAATCAAGTGACCTCAAATCCTCATCGCCATCGACCAGTAAATCATATGCCCGAATGAAGGCCGGGCGCGCATCCATTTGTTTTTTGCTCACGGTCTTGCGGTTAAGGCGCTGCTGCAGCTCATTGAAAGGGGCAACGCCGCCATCGGGCTTTTGCACCAGAAGCTCGCCATCAATTGCGGCCTGAAAATCCATTGCGGCCAAGACGTCGGGAAATGTGTGACTGATATCATCCCCGGTCCTTGTATAGATCCGGCGCACGCCATTTTCCGCCACGGCCTGGACGCGGATGCCATCATATTTCCATTCGGCAGCAAACGTCTCGGCGGTGATCAGATCAGGATCAATCGCGTCCGGATTGTCCCGATCTTTCTTGGCCACCAGAGGGTGCGCCAGCATGACGGGGCGGAACGGCGCATCGACATCCGGTTTGGGCTTGTCTGCTTTTCCATCAAGCCAGGCGAACAAGCTGAGATAAGGCGGCTCCAGCCCATGCCAGATTTCCTCAACTTCGCTTGGTTCGACCTCTCCAAATTGCGCCGCCGCGACTTTGGCGAGGCGCGCCGACACGCCAATCCGAAGCCCTCCTGTGACCAGTTTCAATAAGGCCCAACGCCCGCGCGCATCGAGCCCGTTTAGCCAACCTTCGATCAAGCGTTCGCCCTGCGCCTTGGTCGCGTCTGATAGTTCGGCCACCACCTCGCTCAGGGTTGGGACGTAATTGGCACCATGCTGCGTCGGCCAAATCAAGCTGACTGTATCTGCCAGGTCTCCGACATAGTCATAAGACAGGCGAAACAGCTCATGATCGACTTTGCTTTCGACCAGTCGTCGGACGAGTCCGGCTTTGACGCCCGGCAGATCAATTTCATTGGTCAAGGCCGCCAGCGCCCAGCCGCGCTCCGGGTCCGGCACAGTCGCAAAATAGTTGGCCATCAGCGCCAGCTTGCCGTTCCGAGACGGGGTCAGCAACAGACGTTCGAGCAGGTTGGCAAAGGCTTCCATCGGGCCTGATATGGCGTGCCGGTTCGTCACCGGCAAGCGGTCTGTTGGAGCTTTTCGAGCAGGCATGTCGAGACGATGCAAACGCGCGGTCAAGCGCTCCCCACGGCTCGTCCGTGGGGTCCATCGCCCGGCCTATGCGCTGGAGGTCGAGAGAGTAATGATCGCTCTCGATCACGCGGCACTTTCACATGCTGGGCTGCCCAGACGAGCTGGGCAGAGCGCGATTGAAAAGTCTCACCCGCGTCTGATTCAGGGATATGTTGGTGAGATCGTCCCGCGTCCCTAAATCCCTGTTAAATTGCCCTAACGTCAAGTTCGTGATACAAGCATAATTGTAGGAAGCGGCTTTGCCAGTCCGCGCAGGCTTTCAAAGCCACGTAGTGTAACTTGTACGAGACCAAAGACTGACCGCGGACTGGCCGCTTTCACCCTTCCCTAATACCCGTCCGCATTGCCATCCTTGCGCATCTCTGTGGCGGCAATCCAGGCCCCGCTTTCGAAATCCCGCATGATCGCCTGATAGCCACCGCCATTGGCGTTACAGCAGACCACTTCATGTCCTCGGCGTTCGAGTTCTTGGCGGGTTTCAATCGGGATCCCACTCTCCAGACGCACCGTGCCCATATCTTCCGAACAATCATCGCCCGTCAGGCCATCTGTCGGCTCACAGCCGCCCCGATGTTCCCAGCGCGCCGCATCGCCAGCTTCCTGCAGGCCCATATCATAGTCGATCAGGTTGAGGATGATCTGAACATGCCCTTGCGGCTGCATGCCGCCGCCCATCAAGCCAAAGCTGAGCCAGGGCTCATACGGGCACGCCATTTCAGCGGGCACAGCCCGCACCTGACAGCCGGGCATATCCTTTTTGAAGGCAAAAGCCGGGATGATCGTATGGAAGGGCAACTTGCCCGGCTCGAACACATTTGGATGCTCCGGGTCGAGACTGAACAGCTGTCCGCGATCCTGGAACATGAAGCCCAGACCATCAGCAACCAGGCCAGAGCCCATGCCGCGATAATTCGATTGGATCAGCGACACCATCATGCCGTCTTTATCGGTAACCGTGAGATAAGTCGTGTCGCCGTCTTCAAGCTTGGCATCGGCCTGCGCATAAGCAGGGGCCGGCGGGGCCATCGCCTGGTTGATATCGATCAGCGCCCCACGGCCAGCATTATAGCCCGGGCGGATGAACGTCTTTGGATCAATCCCGCTAAAGGCCGGATCGGCATAGCCCGCGGCACGGTCGGCAAAGGCGAGGCGCTTGGCCTCAATTTGCGCCATCAGGCTGTCCGGTGAGCCAAAGCCCATTTCGCGCAGATCAAAGCGCTCGAGCATTTCCAGCATTTGCAAGGCCGCAACACCTTGTGTGTTGGGGCCGAGTTCGCAGAGTTTGACGAGGTCTCGATACTCAACGCAAAGCGGCTCGACCCATTCGCCTTCATGCGCGGCGAAATCCTCATAGCGCAAATAACCGCCAATCCGCTCAAAATACGCATCCATGGTGCGGGCGATAGAGCCCTTATAGAAGGCGTCGCGACCATTCAGAGCGACCTTGGTCAGCGTATCCGCGAGATCAGGATTGCGGAACAAGGAGCCTTCGACCGGGGTCGGAGAAAAGAAGGTCTTTTTGGCATTCTCATATTCTTCCAGCATACCACTTTCGTAGGCGGGCTCGAACCGGCGTGGGCCGAACGACCAGTAATAGGCGATGACTTCCGGGATCGGCGCGCCATTGCGAGCATATTCAATCGTCGGTGTGAGATTGTCTTCCATGCTGAGGCGGCCAAATCGCTCATGCAAGGCAAACCAGCCATCAATCGTGCCGGGTACGCTCACCGGCGCCGCACCGAAGGGCGGGATCTCCTCGCCCTCCATATAGGCATCGGCCTTGGCCTGCATATCTTCCAGCGTCGCGCCCATGGGCGAGCGCCCAGAGCCATTATAGCCATATAGCTGCTCGGTCTTAGGGTCCCAGACAATCGCGTAGAGATCGCCGCCAATGCCATTACCGGTGGGTTCGACGAGTCCAAGCATGGCGTTTGCTGCGATCGCCGCATCCATCGCCGTGCCGCCCTTTTTCATGATGTCCAAAGCGGTTTGCGTGGCCAGCGGGTGGGCGGTGGCCGCAGCGGCATTCGGCGCCACCACGGCTGAACGTGTGCCAAGCGCGCGCCCGGACGGCATGCGATCACCGGGACCGATGATTGGCTCTGGTGCAGTGTCCGCCTCGGTTGCGGCTGCCTCAAATTGTTGCGGTTTGACCGATGGCGCCTCGGCCGTCTCGACATCAATGCTAACGCATGCAGATAGGCCAATGGCCAGCAGGCCGGTAATGGCGGTTTGCTTGAACATGATCTCTCTCACCCTGATTGCTCTCTGGGGTGAGCTTAGCGCAGAATCGTTGCTTGGCGAGTCTGCAATGACGACCGTGTTCACCGCCCGGGGCCTATCTCCGGCGATCCGTCCACACGCCCCCATAGCAGCCATGTTCAGGCATAGCTGACGACTTCGTATTCGATGCCATCATGATCATGAAAATAGAACCGGCTGCCAGGCTCATAGGTTTGATGGCTATGTGTCTTTATCCCGAAATCCAGCACCTTTTGTTCCGCCGCATCCAGATCATCAACAAGAATGCCAAGATGATTGATCGCCCCAGCCAGGGCGTAGGTCTCATCTTCTGAAATCTTGCGCGGCGTACCCCGGCTGTATAGCGCGACATAATCATCGTCATTGCCGACATGCACGGTGCGACCATTGCCGAGCGAGGGGCCACTCCAGCGCACCTTCCAGCCAAACAATTCCGCCAGCATTTGTGCGGTTTTGTCCGGATCGCTTACCGTGAGATTTACGTGTTCGAGTATGGCTTTAGACATATTCGCCTCCAATTCTTGAGTTCAAGGAGACATTGGTATAATTCCTAAACCTAAGTTTAGGTCAAGATATTTTTTCGGAGGCAAGTGCAATGATGAAAAGAGGTCTGTCTATCGGAGATCTGGCTGTGCGAACGGGCCTGTCTGTCTCTGCGATCCGGTTTTACGAAAAGAAGGGTCTGATCTCGCCTGACCGCAATGCCGGCAATCAACGCCGCTATGAAGGCTCCGATATTCGTCGCCTTTCTTTCATCCTGATTGCGCAGCAAATCGGTCTCAGCATCGACCAGATCAAAGACACGATGTCCGAGCTGCCCGAGGGCCGAACGCCGACCAAAAGTGATTGGTCAAAGATCTCGAAACGCTTTCGCAATACGCTGGACGAGCGCATCGCACTGATGCAGCGCATGCGCGAGAATATCGATGGCTGTATCGGGTGCGGCTGCTTATCGCTGAAAGCGTGCCAGCTCTACAACCCCGATGACAAGGCCTACAGGCTTGGTATGGGGCCACGCTACATTATCAGCGATGAACGCTAGCCATAGCGCTTTTGCACCATCGCCCAGATCGCCCGCAAACCGCACGCTGCGCCCCCCGCAGGGCGTCCATACTTGCCTTCACGCCAGGCCCAGACATCGAGATGAACCCAGGATTTGGCATCGACAAACTGCTTCAGGAAAATCGCGGCAGTGATGGACCCGGCCATACCGCCTGAGGCACTGTTTACAAGATCCGCTATCGGGCTCTTCAACATGGATTTGTAAGGCGCCCAAAGTGGCATACGCCAGGCCGGGTCGCCGCTTTCATTGGACCCTTCCGCGATTTGCGCCGCGAGGGTTTCATCGTCGGTATAATACGGGGCCAGGTCTGGCCCCAGCGCGACCCGCGCCGCCCCGGTCAGGGTGGCGAAATCAATCATCAAGTCCGGATCTTCTTCACTCGCCCGGGTTAAAGCATCGCCGAGGATCAAACGCCCTTCCGCGTCGGTATTGTCGATCTCGACGCTCAGACCCTTGCGGCTCGATAGGACATCTCCGGGCCGGAAGGCGTCACCGGAAATCGCGTTTTCGACCGCCGGCACATACAGCTTCAAATGCACTGGCAGGTTTGCCCCCATGACCAGTTCGGCCAGCGCAATCGCATGTGCGGACCCGCCCATATCCTTTTTCATCAGGCGCATATAATTGCCGGTCTTGAGATTGAGCCCGCCTGTGTCGAACGCCACGCCTTTTCCGATCACGGCCAGTTGTTTGTGCGTCGGATCGCCCCAGCTTAACTCCATGATCCGCGGCGCCTCGGGCCCAGCCCGGCCAACCGCATGGACCATCGGATAATTTTGCTCCAACAGGGCGTCACCGATAATCGTTTCCAAGCTGGCGCCATAGCGTTCTGCAAGATCGCTAATCGTGCCTTGAATTTCCGGCGGGCCCATATCTTCTGCGGGTGTGTTGACGAGATCGCGCAATCGATCAATTGCGATGGCTTCGCGGATCATCGCTTCGCCCTCTGCATCCTCGCCGACGACCAGGCGGGGAGGCGAAGCTTTGTCGCTTAGATAGCGATCGAAGCGATACGCCCCATCTGCCCAAGCCGCCGCGATGTGCGCGAGCGGATACCCCGCATCAATTGCAACCTGATAATCGCCCTCGGGGATCTTTGCCGCGAGCCCCGCCACAGCCAGCGCGTCAGCGCCATCTCCGACGCCGAACAGGACCCCTGATATGCGGCCTTCAGTATCTGCAGCGACCACCATTTGCCCGGCTGAGCCTTTGAAGCCTTGCGCCTTGGCGAGTCCGAGCAGGTCGGCGGGCAAATCCTTTGCCTCATCCCAGCTGCTGGTGGTGAACAGAGAAATTGGTGCAGCGATATTGGAGGTTGCGATCAGCGCGGAATGTTCAGGCATTGGGGGCCTCAGCGGGTTAATGTAAAAGCCAGTTTCGTTAACCTTGTCTTGACCAGGTTGCTGGCATGGTTCGAGCTGTAACAGCCCCGGAGCTTGCTAAATGTCCAGAGCTAAACCTGTCAAATATGCGCTGCCCATGGTCGCACTTATGGCCACAGTGGCCTGCGCCACGACGGATGCTGAACCACAGCTGACCCCAGAGGAGCAGTCTTATCAGGCCGCGATCGAGGCAGCGCTGCAACCTGCAACGCCAGAGGAGATCGCCCGCGCAGAACGATCGGATCCGATCACACGTGCGAATTTCTGGGCAGCTGAATATCAGAAGGACGCAGCCAATCTCGACGTGACTGTCAAATTCATGCAATCATTGCGGGCGATTGGCAGCCATGAACGGGTTATTGAAATCGCGTCGGCCGCCATCCCGATTCATCCACAAGGATATGAGCTTTATCTTGAGATGGGACGCTCGTTCATGGCCATGAACCGGCCTGATGAGGCGGCGCGGGCTTTTGTGCGCAGCGCCGATTTCTCGCCTGAGACGGATGCGACCCCTCTGGCCGCGCTCGGCGTCGCGTTTGACCGGCTCGAGGAACACGCTCAGGCGCAGGATGCTTATACGCTGGCGCTGCAACGTGAACCGAACCGCGCCTCGACCTTGTCGAATTACGGTCTGTCGCTGGCGCTGACCGGGCGCCTAATAGAGGCTGAAACCGCGCTCCGTCAGGCCGTTGCGGCCGACGAAACCAATCCTCGTATTCGCCAGAACCTGGCGCTCATCCTTGGTCTGCAAGGCCAGTTCGATGAGATGATGATGGTTGATCCTTCCGCGCCGGTTCAGAGCATCGAAGCCAATCAGCGCACCTTGCGTGAGATGATGGGCCTGTCGACCGATTTCTCCGAGTTGAAAAGTCTGGATCAAGTCATAGACGAAGTGAATCGAACGCCGGCCGCGCCTCAGCCCATGCCAGGCGTGCGCGAAGCCCAAGTAAGCACCGAATCCATGGACGAGCCCGCGCGGGAGCCCGAATTGGCTGGCGAGCAAGCACCTGGACAATCGAACGGGCTGCGTCCGAAGCTACGCGGATCGACAGGTCGCTAAGCCCGTTTCTCTCTGACAGTATCTTGGAAGCAGGCGGCTGAGCGATCAGCCGCCATTTTCGGCCTGTTGGCGCATCACTTTGATCACCGCTGGTCCGAGCACGACCAGGAACAGGACGGGCAGGAAGAACAGGATCATCGGCACCGTCAGCTGCGCTGGCAGGGCAGCGGCTTTTTTCTCAGCCGCCGACATCCGCATCTCGCGGTTTTCCTTGGACATCACGCGCAGGGCATCGCCAAGCGGCGTCCCGTAACGTTCGGCTTGGGTCAGCGCCATGGTGACAGCTTTGACACCTTCATGTCCAGTTCGGCGGGCCAGGTTTTCATACGCCTGACGGCGCTCCTGCAGGTAAGACAGTTCGGCCGTGGTCAGCTGCAACTCTTCGGCAAGTTCAGCCGATGCCGTGCCGATTTCCGCGCCAACCTTGGCAAAGGCCATTTCGATCGACATCCCAGATTCAACGCAGATCAACATCATGTCGAGCGCGTCCGGGAAAGCGCGCATGATCGATTGTTGCCGCTTTTGCGCGATATTGCCGACATACAGGTTCGGCGCATAGAAGCCGATCGCCGCGCCGAAAATAATCGAGCCATATTTCATCGCCGTCGACAGGCCATGATCATTGACGAAGAAGATATAGATAAAGGCCGACAGCGCGCCGACAAAGGGCAGGAAGAAGCGGCAGAAATAGAACACTGTGAGCGGACGTGGTCCGCGCAAACCGGCCTGTTCCAGCTTGGCTGCAATATTGGGATCTTCCAGCATTTTCTGGAGATCCAGCTTATTTGTGATGTCGCTGATCGTGCCCTTGGCTTCGCGCTTTAGACCCCGGTTTTCCAGCGAAGCCCGATTGGCACGGCGCAGTTTTTCCCGTTGCGAAGAGACCTGTTTGAGACGCGTTTCTAGCTTGTCGCCTTTCAAAGTGGGCAACATGACGCCAATCACGGTCATGAACATGGCGACAGCAACGGCCATGGACAGCAGCGAGGCTGGGTCACTTAATGATCGTGCAAACTCACCCACCGCGCGCTCCTAGAAATCGAAATTGATCATTTTACGCATCACGGTGATCCCGATCGCGTAGAGACAGAAACCGCAGAACAGGACCGTATGCCCGCCCGAGCTGGTGAACAGTTCCATGATGTAAGACGGCGTGGTCAGATAGACCATGAAGCCCACCGCGAAGGGCAGGACACCGATAATACCGGCGGACGCTTTAGCTTCGGCAGACAGCGCCTTGATCTTTTCCCGCATCATTTTGCGCGAGCGAATGACCACGGACAGGTTGCCAAGTGCTTCGGACAAGTTACCGCCGGCTTTGGCCTGGATCGACAGCACAATGACAAAGAAGTTCACTTCGGGTAGCGGCACGCGCTTGTAGAATTGCTGTAAGGCACGCTCGGTCGTCATGCCCATCTGGAGATTGTCGGTCAAAAGCTTGAATTCCGGCCCCAAGGGCGCTGGGCTCTCCTTGGCAATGATGCGCAAACACTCGGTCAGAGGCAGGCCTGATTTGACACCGCGCACGATGATATCGATGCCGTCTGCAAACTGGTTCATCAGCTTCTTATTTCGGCCCTTGGTCAGCATGCCCAGCACCCATCGTGGCAGTCCGATACCCGCTGCGAGCGTCGCCCCAAGAATTGTCAGTGGGCGCGACTTGAACTCATAACCGAGGATCATAGGCGGGCCATCGGCGCCAGAATACCAGGTGCCGAAACCGGCCATGGCGGCGAGAATGATCGAAATGATCCAGAACACTTGCGCGTTCATTTCCAGGCCGGCCTGATCAATCTTGGATTGAATATCATTGGCGACAAGAGACTTGCGCCGGGATTCATCCTGCTCGCGCAGCTTTTTCAGCATTTGCTGGGTTTGCCGCTTGCGCGCCGCGTTCGGGTCATTGCGTCCACCGCGGCGAGCGCCAGGCTCGTCAGAGGCGATTTGCTTGGCGCGCTTGGAGGCTTTCTCGGCACCAGCATCACCGGTGAACGCCAGGCCAAGCCCCGCAATGCACAGAAAGGCAAGGCCGCCAATCAGATAGAAGAGGATATCACCACTGAGATCCATGGCTTAATCCAACTCGTCCAGAGCGGTCGCTAGGTCGCGTTCAAGATTGTAGTACTGGGCGCGTTCCCAGAATTTCGGACGACCGATGCCGGTGCCGCGATGACGACCCTTGATCTTGCCATCGTCGTCTTCGCCCTCGATCTCATATTTCAGAATGTCTTGAAGAACGATCGTATCGCCCTCCAGACCCATGACTTCGGTCACGCACATGATCCGGCGCGAACCGTCACGCAGACGCGAGGCCTGAACAACAACATCCACAGAGCCGACAATCATCTCGCGAATGGTTTTCGCCGGCAGGCTGAACCCGCCCATGGTGATCATTGACTCAACCCGTGACAGCGCCTCACGCGGACTGTTGGCGTGCAGCGTCCCCATCGATCCGTCATGGCCGGTATTCATAGCCTGCAGGAGGTCAAACGCCTCAGGGCCCCGCACCTCGCCCACAATGATCCGTTCCGGACGCATCCGCAGACAGTTCTTGACCAGGTCGCGCATGGTGATCTCGCCTGAGCCTTCAATATTTGGCGGGCGCGTTTCCAAACGTACCACGTGCGGCTGCTGCAGCTGAAGTTCAGCCGAGTCTTCACAGGTAATCACGCGTTCGCTTGGCTCGATAAAACCGGTCAAACAGTTGAGCAGCGTTGTTTTACCTGAACCGGTACCGCCAGAGATCAGGACGTTACAGCGCGAATGTCCAATGATGCGCAGGATTTCCGCCCCGCTTTCTGAAATCGACTTGAAGTTTACAAGGTCCTGGAGCTTCAGCTTGTCCTTTTTAAACTTACGAATGGTCAGGGCCGGACCGTCAATCGAAAGCGGCGGCGCGATCACGTTAACACGTGAGCCATCGAGCAAACGCGCGTCACAAATCGGGCTCGCATCATCAACGCGACGGCCAACCTGGCTCACAATGCGCTGACAGATATTCATCAGCTGGGCATTGTCGCGGAAACGGATATTCGTGCGTTCGATCTTGCCGTTGACTTCGATATAACAAGTGTCGGCACCGTTCACCATGATATCGGCGATGTCATCGCGGGCCAGCAATGGCTCGAGCGGGCCATAGCCCAGAACATCGTTACAGATATCATCGAGCAGGTGTTCCTGCTCGGAGATCGACATCACAACGTTCTTGATCGCAATGATTTCAACGACAATGTCGCGAATCTCTTCGCGGGCGCTTTCCTGGTCGAGCTGGGCCAGCTGGCCAAGATCAATCGTGTCGATCAGCGCATTAAAGATCGTCGTCTTGGTGGCGTAATATTCTTCGGAGCGATCCGTAACCTTGGTGATCTGCTCTTTATGCTCCGCCGCTGGTGGCGGTTTCAGAGCCGCCGGCTTGGCCTTTTCCTTCGGCTGCGGCGGGGCCTTTGCAGCAGGCTTGGCAACAGGGGGTTTCGGCGCAGCAGGCACTGGCGCTTTCACAACCGGTTTGGTTGGAGCAGGTCCTGTACTACGTTTGCCAAATGCCATGTCTTAGCCCTCTGCGCTCTGACTTATTTTCCGAGCAGTTTCTTAAGCAGTGATTTCTGTTGCGCCACGATCTCACGACCGGTGAGCGTTCCGGCGAGTTGATCAATCGCCACTGACGCTTCTGCAGCGGCATCGGTTTCAGAAATCATCTGACCATTATTGGATGCGGTGCCGAACAATTGTGGATCGAAGGGCAGCACAATGCTGGGCTCGACATCAATTGCGGCGGCAAAATCCTTGGTTGGAATTTCCGGACGCTTCGGCACGCCCATCATGTTCACGACCAGCTTCGGCGGCGCATCGTTCGGGCGTTGCGCCTTCAGCTCATCGATAATATTCTTGCCATTGCGCAGAGAGGCAAGATCCGGTTGGCAAACCAGGATTACTTCATCTGAGGCCAGCAATGTCTGATAGGTCCACTCATTCCAGGCATGCGGCATGTCGAGCACGACATATGGCATGACCCGGCGTACAGTATCGATGATCGATGTGTACGAATGGGTGGGAATGTCCATGATTTGCGACACGGTTGCCGGCGCCGTGAACAGCGACAGACGATCCGTGACCTTTGCCAAGAGTTTGGACACAACCGCATCATCAACTCGTTCAGGCGCAAGCAGAGCGTCGGCAACGGTTTGCTGGTTCTCATGATTGAAATCCAGCGCCGTGGTCCCGAACGACAGGTCGAGGTCGATCAAGGCGGTGTTGACGTGCGCACTTTCTGACAAGGACCAGGCGAGATTATGAGCGATGGTCGATGCACCGACGCCCCCTTTGGCGCCGAGCACGGAAATCGACTTGCCGACGAAAGGCGCATCCGGATCTGCAAACAATTGGCTGATCGACCGCACAATCTGAACCGGCGCAACCGGCGGGACGAGATATTCGCTGACGCCACGTGCCATCAATTGGCGATAGAGACCGATATCATTGGTATTGCCGATCACCATGACCTGAACGCCTTCGTCACAATGCGAGGCGAGCTCGTCGATCTGCGCAATCATGGTCGCATTCGGCGCCGAGGATTCCAGGATCAACAGGTTAGGTGTTTGATTCTCTTGCAGATAGGTGATCGCTGCTTCTAGCCCACCACCTTGTGTCTCAAGCGTCGCTTGTGCCATCCGGCGATCATTGGCGACCGCTTCCATTAGTGCGGCGGTGCGCCCAGACTCGCAAAATGCCATGGCGGAAATCGCTGGAATGGCGCGATAGCCACCTTCATCGAGATCGCTGACGGTAATCGCAGGGGTTTCATCTGAGCTTTCTGAAGGGTCGAAATCCTCGACCTCTTTCATCGGCGCATCCAGATCCACCAGACCGGTCTCTGCAGGCTCCTCAAGGACAGAAGCAAGCGCCGAATCAAAGTCGTCTTCGAACTCCATATCGAAATCGTCTTCGAAAAGTGCGTTATCGTTCGACATTCTACCTCACTCCCGTTCCTGAGAGACCTACTGAACTACTGTTGAGACAGTGGCTGATTCAGCCTCTGTCCGTGTTGCTGCGGTTGTCTCGCCGCGCTGCCATTGCTGAAGCTGCGTGCCGCGACGGACCCGATCGCCTTCGCTAAGCTCACGACCGCCGAGCAAATCGGCCGGCTCAGCGATCATCGCCGCCATATTGGTGCGGATGGCGCATCCAAGCGTCGGCAAATCATTGTTAGAAACCGCGTTTGCAAAATCGATTTCCGCTGCCGACTGACACTCTGGCGGCACCGCTTGATATGTTTTGAACGCCATTACGATCGGCGTTTCTGCGCGATTTGTGGCGTCATAAGCCGCCCCAAGCATGGCCTCATAGCTGATCCCAGCTTCCCATGCGAGTTGACGAATTTCAGAGACCGCCCCGACCGCGAGTTGCGGGTTTTCGGCATGCTTGGGCATTGAAACAACCAAGGGACCATGACCGACATCGGCATAATCGTCGAGGAAGGTGCGCACCTTAGCCAGCTCTTCAAGGCGCAACTGAGTGTCTCGCGGATCCATTTGAACCTCGAGATATTCCGTACGCTGAGTCACACCGATTTCATGGCGGTCAAGGACCGTCCCAGAATAGTATTCATGCGGCACATGGCTTTTGGAGCCGCCGGACTGACAGCCCGCGACCAAAACCAAAGTGCCGATTACGGCGCTGGCGAGAAGCGTTTTTTGCTGGGTCATTCTAGCACCTATTCCTCAATAAACCCGACTGGAGCCGAGTAATTGTCTTTGGAGAGTCCCTTGCCAGGCTCCGCATACTGAGCATTCAGCTTGCCGAAGAAGATCGTCTTCGGATCAGCCGCATTCACGAACCCATCAGCCGGGGTCTTGAGTTTGTCTTTCTGGGTTGGATCGACCAGGTAAGGTGTAATGATCACCACCATTTCAGTTTCCTGGTTCTCAAAATCGCGGGACTGGAAGAGCGTTCCAAGCACCGGGATTTTCTTGATCCCTGGGAGTTGATCGAGCGTCTGGCGGGTCCGTGACTGGATCAGACCAGCGAGCATGGTCGACCCGCCTGATGGCAGCTCAACCACACTTTCCGCGCGCCGGACAACCAGCGAGGGGATCGTGATCCCTTGAACATTGATGATCTGTCCCTGATCCGTGATCCCGGCCTGCGAACTTGCCTGGAAAGCCCCCTGATTGGACAGTTCTGAAATCTCGGTCGAGACTTTCAGCGAGATCCGTCCTTCAGACAGCACCACCGGCGTAAAGGCCAGACCGACACCGAACGGCTTAAACTCGATCGTGATTTGATCGTCTTCTTGCGCCACCGGCACCGGGAATTCACCACCTGCGAGGAATTTGGCGCTTTCGCCGGAAACGGCCATAATATTCGGCTCGGCAAGCGTCCGAACGACGCCGACACGCTCCAGCGCATCAATCGCCGCGCCGGCTGCGGACTGCACATCCGTGCCATTATAATTGGTGTAACCGACCTCGGTGTTCAGGCCGCCGAGCGAGCCGCCTTGGACCGCGAAGCTGTTTGAATTGTTGAACACAAATCGATTGGTGAACGGCAATCCAGGGAACAAGGCCGTGGTTTCCGCGTTCACCGGAATGCCTGAGCCATTGTCAAGGAAGAGCTGCTTCTCGACCAGATTTGCGAAGTCACCGAAATTTGTGGTTCCGCTGAGATTGATGCCGAGCTGCTTGATCATGGTGCGCTGCATCTCAACGATGCGCACTTCCAGCATGACCTGATCCTTGGCGCGAATGGTCATCATATTGACGACTTGCGAGACACCATCATTGGGCAGATAGGCAGAGACCAGACGAGAGATCTGATCTGACTGAACGAGATTATCAACGAGGCCGGAAATGACGAGATTGCTATTGGCACTCTCGACGGTCACACGTGCGTCTGGAACGTAGCGTTTGATCATTTCATTGATCACTGCCGTGTCCATGTCGACATCGATTTCGAGGTTCAATAAAGGCCGGCCGCTAACATCAAACACAAAGGCATTGGTCTGGCCGACTGTAACCCCGCGAAAAATGATGCGACGCGAGGTTTGAACGGTCGCGTCGGCGATTTCCGGGTTGGTGATGATGACATCTGAGGCTGGGCGATCGAGATCGATGATTATCGACTTGTTGACGCCAAGCTTCACCGTACGGGTCACCCCAGTCTCGCCCGGATCAAGTGAGCTCACGCCCATCGGGTTCGAGTTAGAGTCATGTTGCGCAAACGCACCGAGCGGCGCCAGTCCCATAACCAGCGCGGCAGCGGAGCCCCGTACTATACTCTTCAACGGCGTCATTTAACTGCCTCCCGCCTCAACTTTGTTGCTGCGATAAATCATGACCTTGCGGCCTCCGGAATCGACATCGTCGAGCGCTGTCTCATTGGCGAGGGCCTGACCATCATTGAAGCCGGCATCAGCGGCGCTGCGCAGCGTCAGGGAAATCGTTCCGACCCGTGCGGCGCGCGCGACGAGCTCAGCCTGGTTCGGGATGAGCTCCATGGTCGCGGTCGAGCCCGTGAGCGTTGGAATGCCATCAACATCACCAAAGGTCTGGTCGATCGCAAGCACACGAACATTCTCCAGGATTGTGTTGGTGACCATGACCGGCGGCAGATCTTCGTCACCGGAAAACTCGATCAGCTGAGTCAGAATGATATCGACCCGATCGTCCGGCAGAATGAAACCGGCTGAAGCCGACTCAGGGGAGATTTCCACGGTCATGGCGCGCATGCCCGGGCTGAGGAGCGCCGCCATGAAACCGGTCTCCCCTTTCTGGACGATCTTTTGCGGCATGATCGGCTCATCTGCATAGATCGCTGTGCGGACCACGCTACCGGTCAGGATTTCCATCGCGTCCGGAGCAATCTCTTGCGTATAATAAGCCGGGTTCAGTGTAGATTCCGGCCAGTTGGCCCATTTGAATTCATCCGGTGTCAGAAGCGTCCCGACCCGAAGGTCTGTCTTGGCGACCAGAACTTTGCGCTGTGAAACTTCGACCTCAACGACCCGTTCAACTGTCTGCGTCGGGCCACTGACAACTGTGGGTTGAGCCATGTTTCTAACGAGGAAGGCAGCAAGCACTGCGGCAACGAGTGCGACGGCCAAAATAATAAGTCTGATTGGTGACATGAGGACGCTTTCTTCTCTTGCACCGCCCCCGAGAGTCGGGAGCATTCAACTTCCGCTATCCCATAACGAAGCTAAAGCATGGTTAACTGATTTGCTGGATTTGGCTTAAGAAGTCGGTAAGAAGTGGCGAGGCTGGCGCGGCATAAAATGCGCCCGCCGCGATCGCGACTCCATACGGAATTCCGCGTTGTTCTGTGAACGTCGCGACGCCGAATCCGGGCGTGATATAATACGGCACAACGTACCGCGCCATGACCACCAGGATGGTCAAAATTCCACCTGCGATTGCAGTGGCGAACAGAAATGGCAGCGCCCCTGCAGGCCCGACCCAGAGCACCACCGCCGGAATAAACTTGGCGTCGCCGCCGCCAAAGGCGCCCAAAAAGAACAAGGCCACTGTGGCGAAGAATGTG
The DNA here is from genome assembly GCA_024743315.1 of Hyphomonadaceae bacterium. Taxonomy (GTDB): domain Bacteria; phylum Pseudomonadota; class Alphaproteobacteria; order Caulobacterales; family Hyphomonadaceae; genus Henriciella. The sequence goes on along the minus strand of JANSWU010000005.1, from coordinate 394,444 downwards.
ATCGCGCCTACCAGGAAGTGAACGCCCGCCACATCCCATCCCGGCGCCGCCAGGATCATGGCCGGGAGCGCCAGGAAGGCCAACCAGCCATTCAACCAATTCGGAATGGTCAAAGTCTCAAGGTCAATCAGGGCGGCAAAAATACAAAGCGCGAAGAAGCTGATCGCGAATAAGGATAGAATCATTGAACCAGGGCTCCAAAACAGGATCGTCCCTCTGGCCTAGAGCAAAGGCTTTAAAGAGTGCTTGACGACAAAACGCTTTCGACCAGGCCCAAAAAGAAAGAAGCCGCTGGGCGAACCCAACGGCTTCTCAATCTTCAAACGTACCTTACGGTACAGTTTCTTACATAGCGTCAGAAACTGTTTTGAAGGTAGACGATGTCTCACCACCGAGAGTGGTAACAGCACCGATGATAGCAACAGCGATAAGAGCGGCGATCAGGCCGTACTCGATTGCAGTTGCACCAGACTCATTGTTAAAAAACTTACGCATTGGAAACTCCCACTATGCAGGTTATCTACGTCCCGAGATTATTCGGGTTGTCCCCGGAACAGGGCTGGTTCTACCGCAGCGCTCTGAAAATCCCGTAAATCGGTACAAAAAAAACCTGAAGATTAAACAAGGGCTTGTTAACCTGCTGGAGTGGGTCGTTCGCGCCGGATTGGCACGTTGTCTTAGAGGTCAGCCGAAAGCACAGATGTGCCTAACGTCCCGGCTGACTATTAAAACGCAAGAAAAGTGTGACGGGGAGCGAACAGGCCACTCCCCGCCGGTCAGACAATATTAGGTGGCGCCGTCAATCGCATCGGAAACAGTATTGAACGCCGTCGATGTTTCACTGCCGAGGGTTGTTGCTGCACCAATAATCGCAACTGCGATCAGGGCCGCGATCAAGCCATACTCAATCGCCGTCGCGCCAGATTCATCTTTAAAAAAAGCAAGCATAGGAGACTCCCGCCAAGCCGGTTTGTCATCCCCTAGTATTTTCGAACTCATTTCGAATGAGGACCTCTATACCCGAATGATTTAAAGACACGGTAAATGAAACGCGTGAGTTTTTCGCTTTCGGCACATTATTCTACGGCGCCCGAGCATGACTTTAGGATTCGGATAACCTCTTTCAGGCATTGATGAGGCTCTAGTTTGGAGTGTTCGAATGATGTCCATCACGAAAACCGCCTTGTCCGCATGTGCCGCAATTGCGTTCACTTGCGCCGCTCAAGCCGGTCATATCACCGTCGAAGCCGGAAAGGCGAAAGCCATCAAGCTGACCACGAATGCGGAAAGCGTGATCATCGGCAATCCGAACATTGCCGATGTTGCCGTCCATGATGACAAGCTGCTCTTCGTGACCGGAAAGTCTTTCGGCACGACGAACCTGATGATTTTCGACGCCAAGGGTAACACGATCCACTCTTCAGACGTGGTGGTAACCGCAAATACCGCCACCTGGGTCAGCGTGAAGCGCGCTGGCGACAATTACACGTATGACTGCGCCCCCGCCTGTCGCCCGACCTTGTCAGCTGGCGACCAAGGCGAGCATTATGAAAATGTCGGCGAACAGCTGCTCATGCAAAAAGAGCTGAACAGCGAAGACTAGGTCTTGTGCTCAAGCGAGCAGAAAGCCGGCCCCGAGAGGCCGGCTTTTTTGATTCCGGGTCTGTGGTTCGGTTAGCGAGGTTGCTTGCTTGCGCCGCTGGCTTCTGCCAGGGCTGCCGTGCGTTCTGCCTGAGCGGTTTGCATGGCATTGTCGACACTCACAGAATAAAGCGCCTGGTTGGGTTCACCGATACGGCCGGCCGGGCTGTCGCCGAGCTGCCACTCGAACGCACCCGCATTGCGAACGGTAATCGTCCATCCCGCACCAGTGCGCGGATAATAGGTTTCACCGGCTTGCATCTCACGATTGCGGAACACGGTGCCGTCAGAGCCGCGCACTTCGATCCAGGCTGGCACCAAGGCGCGGATGTAAAACTCTTCCTCGGTCTCTGAGACCAGAGAAATCGTTTCAATCTCACGTTCAAAGGCTGGCGCCAGGCGCGCGGAAATAGCGAGTTGATCAGCGCTCTGTGGCGAAGCGCCACCGAACAGCATGATGGCGCCGCCGACCAGGACAATCGCGGCGGCCACCGCCCCGCCACCGATCAGAATAGCCTTTTTCGGAACCGATGGTTTGACCGGTTCCGCCGGCATCGCTTCGGTATTGATAGAACTCCGCGCTGCAGCATAGGCTGAGGCGATTTCCTCCTCGGGCAAGCCAAGGAACCGCGCATAGTTTCGCGCCTGAAGACGCAGAATGCTGTTTGGAATGTGATCGGTTTCTTCCGCCTCAAGCGCAGCCAAAGTATCTTGAGACTGCCGAGTTTGCTTGGCGACATCACGCAATTCGAGTGCTTTCGCCTCACGCGCTTCGCGCAGCCGCGTGCCAACGCTTTTCTCAAGCGTCTCTATGGTCTCGTCTGTCGCTATGGAATCTGTCACAGGTTACCGTTTAACGCTCAAATCTTTACACATCGTTCAAGACTATACCCTGTGAGAGCGCAATTTCTAATACGCCTTCTCGCAACGCAGGGTCTCGCTTTTGCAGGAGGTCTGCAAAAGCCGGGCCGAATTCAGACAGATCCAAGCTGCGCAGCATTCTTTTGACCGGCCCGATCCCGCCACCCGGCATCGACAAGCTGCGATAGCCCAGCCCGATCAAGCACAGCGCCTCAAGCGGTCGCCCGGCCCCTTCGCCACAAATCGAGACCGGAATGCGTAGGCGCGTGCAGGTCTCGAACACTTGCGCCAGGAAACGCATGACCGGACGACTGACGAATGGGTATCGTTCTGACACAAGTGGGGTCATGCGGTCAGCCGCGTGGAAAAATTGCAACATGTCATTGGTCCCGATCGACACGAAATCGACCTCATCCGCGATGTCTTCCAAGGCATAGGCAAAGGCGGGCGTCTCCAACATGGCCCCGATCTTCAGCGCTTTTGGCCCCTCAAAACCGCGCCGCTGGCCCCATCGCACTTCTTCTTGCAACATGGTTTTGGCGCGCCGAAATTCATGCGCACTGGTGACCATTGGGAACATGACCGAAAGCGATTGGTCTTCAGACGCCCGCAACAAGGCCCGCATTTGACGCCGGAACAGGCCGGGACGATCGAGGGCAAACCGGATCGAGCGCCAGCCCAGCGCCGGATTCTCTTCGCGCGCATCGTTCAGATTGGGCAGCAATTTGTCGCCGCCCAGATCGAGCGTCCGGAAATAGACCGGACGGCCGTTCGCAGCCTTTAGCACATGCTTGTAGAGCTCGATCTGATCGGTCGTGCTGGGCAGTTTTTCCGACATCAGGAACTGGAACTCAGTTCGGAACAGGCCGATCCCTTCCGCGCCGGTACTATCGAGATGCTCGGTGTCCAGACCGAGGCCGGCATTGATCAGGAGTCGCACTGGGACGCCGTCTTTCGATTCCGTCGGTTCATCCCGGAGCGCGGCAAAGATCTTTTGGCGCTCGCTGAGAACGGCCTGACGGTTAGCATAGGCTTTCAGCAAGTCCTCATCCGGACGCAAGTGGACACGGCCATCCTCGCCATCGACAATAATCGGGTCGCCGCGCGAAACATGGGTCAGCAAGCCATCAATCCCGCCCACGGTCGGAATGCCAAGGCCGCGTGCAACAATCGCCGCATGGCTCGATGTCGCGACTTCCTCAAGCACGATGGCCGCGAAACCGGCTTTGCCATAATCGAGCAATTCTGCGGGCCCCAACCGACGTGCGATCAGGATTTCTGGCTCATCGCTGAGCGGTTTCTTGTGGTTGCCATTTTGGGTATCGCCGCCGGCCAGCATGCGCAGCAAGCGATTATCCAGATCTTCAAGATCGTGCAGCCGCTCGCGCAAATACGGGTCTTTGACCTTTTCAAACCGCGCCCGGTGCTCACGCCGCAAGCGATCGATTGAAGCCTCTGCGGACAAGCCGCCGCGCACGCCTTCGCGCAGTTTTTCCGCCCAGGTTGGATCCGAGGCGAGCAGTTTATAGGCTTCAATGACTTCTCGCGGCTCTCCCCAAAGCCCGCCAATCTCCGCCGCGAGAAGACGATCAATCGAGAGATGCAGTTCTTCCAGGGCGTTTTCGAGCCGGTGTTCTTCGACTTCCGGGTCTTCAGCAAAGAAACGGGCGGCCGGGATGACTGGGTCGTGCAAGCGCACGCGGCCCATGCCGAGGCCGCCACATAGGCTCCGCCCCTGCAGATTGACCGGGCGCCCATCGCGCGCTGCATCCGTCTGCTCGGGGCCTGAGATCGAGGATGGAACAATTTCTGCCAGCACCATGGCAATGGTTTGCAGACTGTCGATCTCATCATCCTGATAGAGGCGCTCTGTGCGGTTCTGTACGGTCAGTACACCTTCGACCCGGCCATTCTTCAGGATTGGGACGCCAAGAAAGGCGTGATAGGGATCTTCACCGGTTTCCGGACGATAGGAAAAGCTTGGATGCCGGGGGGCATCCTGGATTGAAAGCGGTTGCGCGGTTTGGGCGATCTGTCCGACAAGGCCTTCATCAATCGCCAGAAACGTCCGGTGAATGGCATCTTCCCGCAGACCTTCAGTGGCGATCAGCTCCATCCGATTGTCATCAGTACGCCGATAAATGGAGCAAACATCCGCAACCATTGTCCCGGCAATCAGGCGCACAACCTTCATCAGGCGCGCCTCAGTCTCAGCTTCGGCGGCCATAACCGACCTTAATCGGTTCATCAGAAGCCGGGGGATGGAAAAGCTATCAGGCATGCCTGGGCTCAGTTGGGGCTTTCAGCTAGCTCGCGTCAAGGTCAAACGCGGTGTGAAGCGCGCGGACCGCGAGTTCGGTATAATCAGTGTCGATCAAGACCGAAATCTTGATTTCAGAGGTCGAGATAACGTCAATATTGATATTCTTGGCGGCCAACGCCTCGAACATGGTTTCGGCCACACCGGTATGCGATTTCATGCCGACGCCAACCACGGAGACTTTCGCGACGTCGCGGCTGACCTCCATATTGTCGAACTTGACCGTATCGCGATTGGCCTCGAGCACGCGTTTCGCTTTCTCGCTGTCCCCACTGGTACAGGTAAACACCATATTGGCCCGGCCTTCGCCGCGGGCATTGGCCTGGACGATCATGTCGACATTCACGCCTTCGCGCGCCAGCAGCGCGAACAATCCGGCTGAGGTGCCAGGTTTGTCTTCCATGCCATAGAGCGTGATCTTGGCTTCGTCCCGGGAATAGGTGACGCCGTTTACAACCTGTTTTTCCACGATCTCATCCTCATTACAGATCCAGGTCCCGGGATTGTCATCCTCTGGCCCGGCAAAACTAGACAGCACCCGCAGCGGCACTTGATGGTTCATTGCAAGCTCAACGGAGCGCGTTTGCAGGACTTTTGCCCCCAAAGACGCCATTTCGAGCATTTCTTCATACGACACGTTGGGCAGACGACGCGCTTGCGGGACAATGCGCGGGTCCGTCGTGTAGACCCCGTCCACATCGGTGTAGATATCGCACGGTACCGAGCCGAGCGCGGCCGCGACAGCAACCGCCGTCGTGTCTGACCCGCCGCGTCCGAGCGTCGAGACACGTCCCTCTTCGGTGACGCCCTGAAAACCTGCAATCACGGCGACTTCGCCTGCATCGATCGCGGCGCCGAGACCACTATCTTCGTCAAAACCGTCAATCCGGGCGGCGCCATGGCCTTCACGCGTTTTCATCTGCATTTGCCAGCCGAGCCAGCTGCGGGCTTTCAAACCGCGCTTACGCAAGGATAGCGCCAGCAACCCGCTGGTCACTTGTTCGCCTGAGGCGACAACCACGTCATACTCGTCATCAAACGCGTCGCCGACCACCTCTTCGCCAGCTGCGCCTTTGGCGAGTGCGACAAGTTTGTTTGTTTCGCCTGACATGGCCGAGACGATCACGGCGAGATTCTCTCCCTTGGAGGCGCGATGTGCAACAATATCAGCCACATGCGAGATGCGGTCGAGATCAGCGACGGAAGTTCCGCCAAATTTCAGTACAGTGCGCGCCATTGCCGCCTCGTCAAAACAACCCATCTGCGATCAGGTAAGCAGGCGCTTCCTTATAGGGCTGAGCGCGACTTCGCAATTAGGATTGCTAAACTCATGACAGCTGCCGCAATGACTGAACAAACATCACCCACACGCCCCAGCATCGACCCCAGCGAGGTCGCCAAATTTACCGCCATGGCCGCCGAATGGTGGGACCCGAAAGGCAAGTTCAAGCCTTTGCACAAATTCAACCCGGTCCGGCTCGGGTTTATTCGGGACACCGTCGAAGCGCATTTCCGCCTCGACCCAGCGGCGAAACGCCCGTTTGAAGGCCTTCGTTTCCTCGACATTGGGTGCGGCGGCGGTCTGGTCAGTGAGCCGATGGCAAGGCTCGGCGCTAGTGTTACAGCGGTCGATGCCAGCGAAGCCAATATCAAAACCGCGATGACCCATGCCGAACAGAGCGGACTGTCCATCGATTTTCGTGCCGGGACGGTCGAAGAATTGATCGAAGCTGGTGAAGCGCCATTTGATGTCGTCCTCAACCTCGAAGTGGTCGAACATGTCGCCGACCCAGCGCAATTCCTCAAAGACTGCGCCGGACTCGTCAAACCTGGCGGATTAATGATTGTGGCGACGCTGAACCGCACGGCCAAAGCCTGGGCGCTTGCCATTGTTGGCGCCGAATATGTCCTCGGTTGGCTGCCGAAAGGCACGCACGAATTCGAGAAATTCCTGCGCCCGGATGAAATCGAAGCCCCGCTCAAAGCGGCTGGCTTGCAAGTTGATGCGCCGCAGGGTGTGAGCTTCAATCCGTTGTCCGACCAATGGCGCCTGTCTGGCGATACCAAAGTCAATTACATGATGGTGTCACACCGACCCGGGGCTTGAGCCTTTGAACGGGCTGCCGACTCCTGGCGCCGTGCTCGATTATTGGATCGGCCCGGCCACGCATGACCATTTCGCAGCCGAGCGCCGAAATAAGAGGTGGTTCATTAAATCCGCCGACACCGACCAGTTCATTGTCCGACACTTTCGGCCTTTGCTGGACGTGTTGGCAGAGGGTCTTGCGAAAGACTGGGCACAGGCAGGCCCACGGCAAACACTGGCGGCGATCATTGTGCTCGATCAGTTCAGCCGAAATATTTATCGCGGCGAGGCGGAATCATTCGCGTTCGATGAATTGGCGCTCGACCTTGCACTCAATAGCCTGTCTGAGGGCGTACAATTTGGCCTCACCGAGATTGAGCAATCTTTTATGTTCATGCCGCTGGAACACTCTGAGCGACTTGAACATCAAGATCGCTGTGTGGACGCGTTTCAATCCCTGTTCGACACCGCTCGCCCCGCCTTTAAGCCGATCTGTCAGAAATCGCTCGATTATGCTCATCAACATCGCGACGTGATCCGAAGATTTGGCCGGTTCCCGCATCGCAATGCAATTCTGGGTCGTCCCAACACTCCCAGTGAAGTCGATTATCTGGCCCGCCCCGGGGCCGGTTTCTAAGCTCTATTCGCCGGGCAAGATGTCCAGCATGATGATCTGAAACATCAGGTCCGCATTGGGCGGGATCACATCCCCGGCGCCTTGCGCGCCATAGGCCTGCTCAGCGGGGATATGAACCAAAACATGATCGCCCGGACGCAAATAAGTCAACGCTTCTGTAAAACCGGCGATGAGGGAGCCAACGCGAAACTCAGCTGGTCCGCCAGCGGACCAGGAACTGTCAAAGAAATCACTGGTTTCCGCCAATCGCCCTTCATAATGGATGCGAACGGTATCGTTCAGGCCAGGCGTTGGCCCGTCTGCAGGTCCGCGCTCTAGAGCAACCAGCGACACACCACTCGGCAAGGTGGTGACCCCCGGCTTGTCCGGGTCCCAAGGCAAATAAACTTGCCAGGCAGCCATATCCGGGCCGGATGGCGCTACCGGGGTCGCTGGTTGCGCCGCGGCCTGCTGGAGCTCTGCATTTGACAGGAACCCTTCGAGCTCGACGCGATATACCAGATCGGAGCCAGCCGGGATGAGATCGCCAAGGGCCTCCTCTCCAAACGCTTCGGTAGAAGGCACATAGACCAACCATTCATCGCCGGGATTCATCAGGGACACGGCTTCCGCCCAGCCATCGATCAGATCGCTCATGTCGTAAACACTCGATTCCCCGCGCGCATAAGAACTGTCGATGAGCTGGCCTGTTTCAGCGAGAAAGGCTTCGTAATTAACGACAATGGTCGCATCCATGCGCGGCGCGCCAGCTTGCATATCGCCATTGGCAATCGGAATGTAACGAACGCCAGATGCGGTTTTGTTCATCGTCCGACATTCAGCCGGGAATGGCGGCACATAAGGCGCTGGACCCGTTTCCAATTCCGGGCAGTCTGGCAGGCCAGAGCCCGCGAAGACCCCACTTGGCATGCTCGGCAAGGACGCACATGCGGTGAGCGCCAGCAGGCCGATCATGGCAGCGGCAGATTTGGTGTGGCGGTTCATATTGAGCTCCCCTTCTCAACTCTCCATGCGATGCGATCTTACTCGACCGGCACGACATCCATCAATTCAACCTCGAAATTCAAGGCTGCATTCGGTGGGATTGGACCATTGCCGCTCGGACCATATGCGAGATTGCCCGGCACATGCACCAACCAACGATCCCCGGGTTTCATGAGTTGCAAAGCTTCAACCCAGCCTGGGATGACTCGATTGGCCGGGAACATGGCGGCTTCGCCACGCTTGAAAGCGCTGTCAAAAACGCCGCCACCCTGGTCAAACCGGCCTTCATAATAGACGACCACACGATCCGAGCCTTGTGGGCTTGTGCCTTCTGCATCTCCGCTCGCCAGAACGACATATTCCAGACCGGACCCGGTTTTCTGAACCTCTGGCCACTCAGAGTTCCACGGGGTGTATTTGTCCCACGCTTCTTCATCCGTCGGACGCGGTTCGGGCGCTTTGACAATCTGGCGAAGTTCGACCCGGAAAATCAGATCGTCACCGGGTTTGATCTTGCCTCCCGGGCGTGGATTGTCGCCATACCCAAGCTCGCTCGGAATATAGAAAACAAACTCATCACCAAGCGACATCAGTTGCAGGCCTTCGGTCCAGCCGCGGATGACTTGATCGACTCCAAATGTGGCGGTCGATCCGCGCTCATAAGAACTATCGAACACAGTGCCATCAGTAAGGCGACCATCATACATGACGCTGACTCGGTCGCGTGGGCCCGGCATGTCGCCGCCCTCTTCCCCTTCGCGGACAACCACATATTGCAGGCCGCTTTCCGTGGTCTGAACTTCAGCCCGATCTGGATCCCAAGGGATATAGGTTGCGAGGGGGTCGTTCGGGTCCATTGGTTGGTCTCCACCACATGCTGCGAGAATCAAGCCGCCCAGGGCGAGGATGAGTTTGCGCAATAGTCTTACTCCACAGGCTATACAAAACGCTCTGTATGACGGTTCCAGGCAGCTGTCACCTAATCAAAGCGGAAGGTTTGCGGCCCCGGATTGGCGCTGAATACCAGCGTTTTTACAGGTCCTAAATGCTTTACGTTGACGCGATTGGTTTGGTTTGGGATCGCATCCATCAGCACGGCATGCTCAATCGAAAGAACGGTCAGGGGCGTGTCGATCAAAGCCTCCTGATAGACCCAATAATGACCACGCTCGACCTCGCCACCTAACAAGTTGAGCGTCACCGGCATCTCGGTTTCAGCATCGATCAAGGTGAACTGACGTGCGACATAGGCCTCAAACTTTTGCTGCGCCTCGAAATCCCCGATCAGATCAGCCCGGGCACCGAGCACATTCATCAACGTGCTCTCGGCATCATGAATGCTCAGGCGATGCGCCACCTCAATCCGGCAGTCCGCTTGCGAACAATCAGATCCGAGCGGCTGGACCAGCGTGATTTCGCTGAACCCGATTGCCTGCTCATGTGCGGCCGCGCCGCCGCTAAGCGCGCTTAACCCGAGCCACAAAGATGCGAGACGGCGAAACCAGTGTCGCAAGACTAGCCTCCAGATTTACCTTCGGCTGCATCTTCTGTTTTGCTCTCATCCGTCAACAGCTCGGTCTTGATATCCTGCATAATGTCGCGGCGATCAAAAGAGTAAGGATTGCGGAATTTGAAGGCTTCGACGCGGGACGGCGTGATCCGGCGCGGATAGTAATTGTTTTCAAGGTCCGCATCAGCGGTTTCCCAATCCGGGTCGACGATGATCTGGTTCAGCTCACGGCCTTTTTCAAAAACAAAGAGCTTGCTGACACGGTGCGGGTTCTTGCGCCAGATCTCAGCCGGAATGTAGACCTTGTCCGTGCTGCCATCGGTAAATTCGAAGCCGAGAATGATCGGCATGACGAGGCCGCCCACGTTTGAGAATTCGAGCACATAATATTCGCCATCTTCGGCGACGGCGCGATCAAACACCTGCCGCTCCCAGGGATCGAGATCGTCGAGGAACAGCTTGTATTCGTTCCGCTCCTTATTGGTGACGGTGTAAATATCATTCTCGTCATAGAAATCGCGAATGTCAGGGAAACGCTGGACCCAGGTTTCAAGGCCTTCCGCCTCATTCGCGGTGACCCCAATCTTGGCGGGCTCATTCTGCATGTCTTCACGGGCGCGGGCGAGATCAATATCCGGGTCTTCCGTGTCCATACGCATCTGGAAAACACGGTCGAGCGAGATGTCGACATGATCTGTGGTGTAAAACCAGCCGCGCCAGAACCAGTCGAGATCGACCCCGGACGCTTCTTCCATGGTTCGGAAAAAGTCGCTCGGCGTCGGGCGCTTGAATTTCCAGCGGCGCGAATACTCTCGGAAGGCAAAATCGAACTTCTCGCGTCCGAGAATGGTCTCGCGCAGAATATGCAGGGCCGCAGAAGGTTTGCCATAGGCATTCGGACCAAGCTGCAAGACGCTATCCGATTGCGTCATGATCGGCACCTGCTCTTCGGACACCATATAATAGACCAGGTCCCGTGGCAGCGAGCGGGTCCATGGAATATCGGGATCCCATTCATAACCGGCCACACTGTCGAGGAAACTGTTCAGGCCTTCATCCATCCAGGTCCATTGGCGTTCGTCGGAATTGACTACCATTGGGAAATAGATGTGCCCGATTTCATGGATCACGACCCCGATCAGGAAACGCTTCTCGGCCATTGTGTAGGTCCGGGTGCCGTCATCCTGCAGGGTCGTGCGCGGGCCATTAAATGTGATCATCGGGTATTCCATACCGCCAACCGGTCCGTTGACCGATTGCGAGGTTGGATAGGGATAATCAAACGCGAACCGATTATACACGTCCATCGTATGGACCACCGCGGCGGTCGAATATTTCTGCCAAAGCTCACCACCTTCTTTCGGATAGAAGGACATGGCCATGACCGTCTCAAATTCGGCGCCAGGCTGCTTGAAACCTTGCGCGTCCCAGGCAAATTTGCGCGAGCTCGCCCAAGCAAAGTCACGCACATTCTTGGCTTCGAACCGCCAAGTCTTGGTGCCGGTCGGATTGGAGGATTCATTCGCTTCGGCTTCTTCGGGCGTGACGACAAAGACCGGCCGATCCGCATTCGCCGCTTCGGCGAGACGGGCGCGCTGAGTGGCGGTCAGGACTTGCCGATCATTTTGCAGCACCCCAGCCGAAGACACGATATGATCGTCCGGCACGGTGATCTCGACATCATAATCACCAAACTCAAGCGTGAACTCGCCGCTGCCGAGAAACTCCTTATTGTGCCAGCCCTCATAATCGGAATAGGCGACCATGCGCGGAAACCATTGGGCAACCAGGAAGATATCGTTGCCGCCCTCGCGCGCATCATCCGGGAAATGTTCGAAGCCGGCGCGGCCGCCCATCGCATCCTGGTTGACCAGATTATAGGCCCAATCAATCTCGAAACTTGTCGAACGTCCTGGCGCCAACGGCCGCGGAAGATCGATCCGCATCAAGGTGCCGACAATCGTATGCGGCAGCGCGTTGCCGCGCGTATCCTCGACCCGGTTGATATCATAGCCATAATCCATATCGGCCTGATCCTGCATCCGCCGCAGCGAGCGGATGCGGATTTGCGGCTTCAACGCGCCGCGCAAATTGACCGAGCCTTGGGGCTTTGCCGTGAACGTCCGCGTCATCTCGGCAATCGAGTCTTCGCGATACCGGTTCTGGTCCAGCTGCAACCAGAGATAGCGCAGCGTGTCTGGAGAATTGTTGGTATAGGTGATGGTCGATGAAGCCGTTAGGCGCCGGGCCGGTTCATCAAGGCTGACCTTGATCGAATAATCGGCTTGTTGCTGCCAATATTGGTGACCTGGCTCGCCGGCGGCATTGCGATAAACGTTTGGACTCGGCAGCACCTCATCCAATTGACGGAACTTGTCCTGAAATTCACCTTTGGTTTGCTGGATCCCCTGCGCCCATGCGCCGGAGACCGTCAGCACAATCCCAAACACAGCTAGCAAATATCGCATTATCAGCCCTGAAATTTCGTCTACTTCGCGGACGCATCTAGAGCTGGGATTCTCTAACTAAACTTTAAGATCTTAACCGATTCAGCAAAAATATTTACCATAGGCAGCGCGCTGGATCAGTTGGTCCGTGGCGGATACCCGGCCTGGGTCAACGCATCGATTACATCCTGCGTGTGTTGCGCGTCGCGGGTTTCCATCAGGATATCAAATTCAGCGCCCTTGGCCGGAACATCGAGCGCGATGCGATTGTGCGTCACTTCAACAATGTTCGCACCGGCATCGCCAATGACCTTGGACACCAAGGCCAGCAAACCAGGGCGGTCGTCGCCAATGATCCGAATATTGACCAGGCGATTGTCGCGCACCAGAGCCCGCGTCAGCACGGATGCCAGCAGGCGAGAGTCAATATTGCCGCCACACAGAACCAGTCCAACCCGGCGGCCAGCAAACTTGGTCGGATGCGCCAACATTGCTGCCAGTCCCGCCGCACCGGCACCTTCGGCAACCGTTTTTTCGATATCTGCAAACAGGGTGATGGCGCGCTCAATATGCTCTTCTTCGACGACAACGACATCATCGACCAGCTCGCGCACGACGCGTTCGGTCAAGATCCCGACATCTTTCACAGCGATCCCTTCGGCGATAGAAGCGCCGCCGGTTTTCGGTTCGCGGCCCTCGAGGCGGGCCCGCATCCCGGCATACATGGATGCCTCAACGCCAATGACGCGGATGAAGCGATTATGATCTTTGGCGGCCATTGCCATGCCAGATATCAGGCCACCCCCACCAATCGGAATGATCAGCGTATCCAAGTCCGGATTGTCTTCCAGCATTTCGAGCGCGATCGTGCCCTGCCCGGCCATGATATCGGCATCGTCGAAGGGATGGATCCAGGTCAGGCCCTCTTGTTGTTGCAAGCTCTGGGCATAAGCCTTGGCCTCATCAAATGTGTGTCCCTCCAGGACCACACGCGCACCAAAGGCGCGCGTATGTTCAACCTTGTTGAACGGGGTCGTGACCGGCATCACAATTGTCGTTGGGATCTCTAAACGGCGGCCGTGATAGGCGACGCCCTGCGCATGATTGCCAGCTGAGGCGGCGACAACACCCGCTTTCTTCTGTGCTTCAGTGAGCTTGGACAATTTGTTCAACGCCCCGCGTTCCTTAAACGCCGCGGTAAATTGCAGGTTTTCAAACTTCACCCAGACCTCGGCCCCGGTAATCTCAGACAGGGTCCGAGAATGGCGCATCGGCGTGCGCTCAATCTGCCCTTCAAGCACTTTCGCTGCGGCCCGGACATCCTCAATCGAGATTGGCAAAGTTTTGGTCATGGTCATCGTCTTTGTTTCATCAGCGCGCACTCCTAGTGCGCGTGCTATGAAAATGGAAGCTTTCAATCTGTAAAGCTGAGGTTTACGAGAGCCGCGATGAGCAAAAGAAACTCAAATTTGGTGACGGTCGGCGTCATTCTGGGCGCGCATGGCGTGCGCGGAGATGTCCGTGTGAAAAGCTTTACCGCCGAACCAGAAGCGATTTTTGAGTATGCCCCCCTTCTGGATGAAAAGGGCACTGTGCTCATCGATCCGATCAAGGCGCGATCCGGTAAGGATCATTTCATTGTCTCCGCCAAAACCCCGCGCCAAAAGGAAGATTGGGACAGCTTAAAGGGTACGAAATTGTTCGTCCCACGCGAAACACTGCCGGACACAGAAGACGACGAATTCTATATCCAAGACCTGGTCGGGCTCGATGTTTTCTCGGGCGGCAGCGACAAAATCGGACGAGTTAAAGCCGTGCTCAATCATGGTGCGGGTGACCTGATTGAAATCCAGGTTGACGCCCGCAGCAAGCCGGTGCTGGTTCCGTTCACATTGATGGATGTGCCTGTCGTCGATCTTGCCCTTGGACGTATTGTCGTCGCCGATTTCGACGCCTGGGCAGATGAGGGCAAGCCTGAAGATTAGGGCCGCATCTCTGATGCGCCGCCGATCAGTCCAACAGCCAACTTGCAGCCGCTTTTTCGAGGAATGCTGAAAGTCCGTCGGCCTTCTTGGATCCGTTCACGGCTTTCAACACTGCCTTGAATGCACGCGCCGCGTAATGCTGCGTGATCTGCTCATAGGCTTTGCCATCCAGTTTGACCGAAACGCGCTCTTCCGCCGCTTCCGCGGCAACCATATTGGCTTTTGCCCAAGGCAAATAGGTCACCGCAATCTCTTCGCGGAACAAAGGCAGCAGCGTATCATCCAGCTCATTCAAGGGCTTGAACGGACCGCCCGCCTTTGGCGCTTCCATAAACTCGCTCCAAGCCGTCACGAAGGGGGCCTGTGCACGCAACCAATCGCCGGGCGTTGGGTCCATAAGCAATTGCGCCACCTGGCCTGCAATTGCGAAATCTGCCGCGGATGGACGTCCACCGAACAGAAACAGGCTGTTCTCCAGATGCGCATTGAGCAGGGTGAAAAAGCGCTCAAAGCTCGGCTTGAGCGTCTTTTCATTCTTCTTCTCGACCCCGACCAGAGGCAGACGGTCACGCATCCGCTTGATGATCTGGTCACGCGTTTTCTTTTTGGCGCGCGGCAAGTCACCATTGAGCAACTGCTCCATGGTTCGCTCGCCGGCAACTTCGCGGTCAGGTTTTTGGCCCCAGCGATTGAAGAACATCAGCTTGTTGAGCCATTCATCCGCATAATCTTCGAGGATCAGCGCCAGCGCCGCGCAGGCCGGGTCATCCGGCACCGCAGATGGATCGCTGTGATCGGCCTCGACAGTCGCCAGAATGCTGGTCGAGTCCTGATTGGCCGGGCGGTTGGGTGAAAGCAGCAAGGGCACAGTGGGCACGCGCGCCAAGGCCGCGAATTCTTCATCCGTCTCTTTATTGCGAACGATCCAATCGAACTCCACGCCTTTATAGCGCAAGAAGGATCGGACTTTCAGCGAGTATGGTGAAGTTTCTGCCCCGAACAGGCGATAATTGCTCATGTCTATCTCTCTGCGATTCAGTCGCGTGATTTAGGACATGCCGGTTCGACTGCCAAGTCGAATAAAGCGGTGGCGCGAGAACAGCTCCCGCGCCACCGAATTGTTTGAGCCGATTATGCGGGCTTGCGGAATTTTAGCGTCATTCGGTTGGATTCACCAATCGCTTCGACGGCGGCGCGCTCTGGCGTGCCTTCCTCAGTGGAGGCGGTTGACGGCGGCAGGCGCCAGACAAACTCTTCCTCGGTCGGGACATCCGCCGGGTTGGCATTGACGTCAGAACTGCCAGCGAGTTCGAAACCGGCGGCCTCGAAAGCGGCGATCACGGCTGATTCTTTCAGATAACCATTGCTGCCATCGGCCCATTCATCACTATTGGTCTCAGGACCAGAATGCTGCACCACACCAACAATACCGCCCGGCTTTAGCACGCGATAGGTCTCCGCCAGTGTGTCGCCCATATAGTCGGTTTCCTCAGACGTGAACCGATTAAGATTGTGCAGGGCGCGGATGAACAGGACCGCATCAACCTGTCCGGTCGCCGCATCAGGCATGTTCGTTAGAGTGGTTGAGGCGATATTGCCCGCACCAGGGACGGCCCATTCGGCCGCTTGGGTTGGCCAATTGGCAGTTGCTTCAACGCGCTGCGCGGTCCACTCATCGCCAAAGCCGAACTGCGGCCACAGGTCATCCGGATAATGCGCGCCGATCAGCGTGCCTTCTTCGCCAAGATAAGCGAGCAGGATTTTTGAGTACCAGCCACCGCCCGGCAGCGCTTCTGCGACGGTCATGCCGGGTTTGATTCCGAAAAACGCCATGGTCTCGGCTGGGTTGCGGGCGTCATAGCGCGCCTGAACCTCGTCTGGCTGCGCCGCGAGCACGGCAGCGAGTTTTGCCTTGTACTTCTCTTTCTTTGCCTTTTTGTCCATGCCGTCAGCCATGGCCTGGGCTTCCTCGACGGTTTCTTCAACGGCCGCAGTGACTTCTTCCGTGGTCGCTTCTTCAGCGGTTTCCACGTCTGCGGTCTCGGCGCCCTCCAACGCGACACAGCCGCCAAGAACCAATGCCAATGCCACGCTCGCGCCGGCCAGTGAATGCTTCGAATGCAGGATAGGTTTCATCACCCATTTCTCCCTTCTGCTATAGATGGTGGGAGTCTTAGCGCAGAAAAATTCGCCTGTCGCGTGTTATCGACAATCAATACGGATATTCTGATCACAGATCTGTGAGCGCTTGCCGAGCTCCCCTTACGTAGCGGGTTTTCAGGGCGCGGTGCACCGCTTAACCTGAACAGATCGGAGGCACACATGGATCCACTCGCTCAAATCGCCGAAGCTCAACCCTATGCAAGGCTGCTCGGATTGAAGCTGCTTGAAGCCAGCAGAGAGAAAGTCGTCGGCGAACTGCTTGTGCGCGAAGATCTTTGCACCGCTGGCGGCACCATGCATGGCGGCTGCATGATGAGCTTTTGCGACGTGCTGGGCGCCACGGGCGCCTGGCTCGCCATTCCCGAAGGCGCCAAGGGAACGACGACCATTGATAGCAACACGTCGTTTCTGAGCGGGCCGCCAGCCGGCACACTGGTCACCGGCGTTTCGACACCTGTCAGGATTGGCCGGAGGCTGTCGGTCTGGCAGACGCTGGTCACCGATCCGGACAGCAAGAAAGTCTGCCTGGTCACGCAAACGCAATTGGTTCTGACCTGATTGCCTGGCAGCGCATTCAGTTCGGGGTTTGACGGCGCGCATCCGGGCCACTAACCCCCGGTTGGCGATTGGATCGACGAGAGGACCTGATGACCAAGACAGTCTTCGTGACAGGCGGTGCGGGCTATGTTGGCAGCCATTGCGCCAAAGCTTTTGCTGAAAGCGGTTGGACCGTCGTGACCTATGACAATCTCTCGCGCGGCCACCGCGATCTTGTCAAATGGGGGGATCTGATCGAAGGGGATTTGCTCGACGAAGCCCGCTTGTCAGAGGCCTTGATGCAAGTGAAACCGGATGCCGTCGCGCATTTCGCCGCCTTTGCCTATGTCGGCGAGTCCATGGCGGCACCGGAAATGTATTATCGCAATAATGTGCGCGGTACGATGAACCTGCTGGATGCGATGCGCATGGCGAAAGTTGGTCAACTGGTCTTCTCGTCTTCTTGCGCCACTTATGGGATCAGCAATGAGCTGATCACTGAAGACACGCCGCAAAACCCGATCAATCCGTACGGCGAAACCAAGCTCATTTGCGAGAAAATGATCCGCGATTATGGCAGTGCGCATGATTTGCGATCGGTGATGCTGCGCTATTTCAATGCCGCGGGCTGCGACCCCGAAGGCGAGACCGGCGAGCGCCATGATCCAGAACCGCATGTCATCCCGCTCGCCATTCGCGGCGCCATGGACGGCACGTTCACCTTCAATATTTTTGGCGGCGACTATGACACGCCTGATGGTACCTGTGTACGCGACTATATCCATGTCAGCGACCTCGCGGATGCCCACGCAAAGGCGCTGGATTACCTTGCCCGCGGCGGTGAGACCGATGTGTTCAATCTCGGTACAGGGCGGGGGTATAGCGTCAAAGAGCTCGCCGACGCAGTCTCGCTTGTGGCCGGCAAAGACGTGCCGCGGATCATCGCAGATCGCCGGCCCGGTGACCCGCCGCGCCTCGTCGCCAGTCCGCAAAAAGCCCATGACGTACTGGGCTGGCAGCCGCGCCATTCCGACCTTGAGACGATCCTAAAGACCGCCTGGGCCTGGTTTGAAAGCGAGCGCGCCAATGTCTGACCCGCGCAACATTCTGGCCTATTGCGATAAGATGTTTACGCCGTCGGAGAGCTTTATTCCGCGCGGCTATTCGGCCTTCGAGCAGTTGCGGCCGATCTATATCGGGCACAAGATCAATGGCCCTGTGCCAGACGGCGCCGAGGCGATTGATCTGAGCCCGCTGCATGGCTTTGGCGGCACCAACGGATTCAAGCAGTTCGGCATTGTATCAACAGCGCTCAAACAACGTCTCAAAGCGCTCAAGCCGGTCGCCATTCATGCCAGTTTTGGCAAATCCGGGGCCTATGCCCTGCCGCTGGCAAAAGCGCTGAACCTGCCTTTGGCGGTCACCTATTATGGCGGTGATGCAACCAAAACGTCGAACACCAAGAACTCGTTCATCCGGGTTTACAATCGGCGCCGCCAACAGCTTTGGGATCAAGCCGACCTGATCTTGCCCTGCTCAGATTTTATCCGTCGCGAACTGCTTGCCAAAGGCGCGCCTGACAAAAAAATGGTGGTCCATCACAACACTGCCGATCCTGACAAATTCCAGCCGGGGACGAAACAAAACCTTCTGGTCTTCGCCGGACGCTGGTCGCCCAAAAAAGGCATCGACACGTTGATTGATGCTCTGACCCGCCTCGGCCCCGAGCTCGACGGTTGGACCGTGCGGCTTTGCGGGAACAAGCCGGCAGGCGGACGTGATGCATTTGAACAGGGCCTCCACGACAAGCTCGAGAAATCTGGCGTCAAAGTCGAGCTTGCAGGCTGGGTACCAGCGGACGAAATGCCTCGGCACTGGGCCGCCGCCAAGATCGCCTGCGTGCCCTCCAAACGCGCACCGTCAGGAGACGCCGAAGGGCTGCCGCTGGTGTGCATCGAAGCTATGCTCTCCGGATGCGCGCTCGCCGCGACCCGGCATTCGGGGATCGTCGAATGCGTTCGCGATGGCGAAACCGGTTTCCTGTGCGACGAAGGCGATGCCGACGCTCTGGCGGAAAACTTACGGACAATGCTTCTCGATCCCGGCCGCACCGCGCGTATGGGCGATGCTGGCCGCGCACTCGCGCTCAAAGACTTCAATTTGCAGAAACAGAGCCGGAAACTGGAAGATTATCTGGTGCAGCTTGCCGACGGCACCGGGCAGACCGGCTAACCCCAAAGCTCACGGCTCGGCGGAGACACTACGCCATCAGAGTATCGCAATTTATGCGGCACATCTTTTTCAAGCCAGAGCGGGCCGTCCAAATCAATCAGGTCTGCGACCTGTCCAAGCAGCAATGCCGGGGCCATGCTGAGCGATCCGGCGACCATACAGCCAACCATTGTGCCCATGCCGCAGCGCTTTGCCTCTTTCATGATCCGGAGGCCTTCCGTCAGGCCACCGGCTTTGTCGAGCTTGATATTGACCACATCATATTTCTTGGCGAGCCCCTGAACATCTCCGCGCGTGTGCATGCTTTCATCGGCACATATGGCGACATGTCCGGGGCGCCGCGTCAAAGCCGCATCCTGGTCCACTGGGAAAGGCTGCTCGATCAGTACAACCCCGAGCGCCGCGGCTTGCGCTGCGAGGGCCGGAAATTCGGCCGGATCGAGGCCCTCATTGCCATCCAGGACCAGTTTCGCATCCGGGCGCGCCCGGCGCACCGCTTCCACCCGCGCAATATCGTCGGCGCTGCCAAGTTTGAGCTTCAAGATCTTCGCGTGTGTCGCCTTGGCCGCGCGCGCCATGGCTTCGGCCTCATCAAGACTGATCGTCATTGTGGTCGGCAGCGGTTTTGGCTCAGGCAACTCAGCCAATTGCCAGACCGGAATGCCGGTCATCTTCGCTTCCAGATCCCAAAGCGCACAATCGAGCGCGCATTTTGCTGCCCCTGCCGGAAGCCGTTTCTGCAACTCCTGACGGGTCAGGCCCTCCTGAATGGCCTTCTCCATCCCTGATAGTTGCGCCACGACGCTGACCCGGCTTTCCTTATAGCGGGCATAAGGCACGCACTCTCCGCGCCCCACATGATCGCCATCAATCACCTCCACGACCACTGTTTCTGCAGTACTTTTTGATCCGCGAGAGATTGCAAAGGCAGCCTTTAACGGCGAAGACACGGGGGTGATGGTCATCTTACGCATGGATGAAGTCTTTGCCGGAATGGTAAAATTTGAATGACGCTCTGGGGCCGGTCTTAAAGCCTGTTGGGTTAAGGTAAATAGTGTTGAAATCTGGTGAGCACCTCTCAGCTCCCTCATTTGAGTATTTCGAGGGAGAAAACGCCCGGCTGGTTTTGCAGGGTGATTGGGTGGTTGCGACACTCGCTGGCCTCGACCAAGCTTTTCGAAAACTGGCCGAAGCGCATGGCCATGATGCCCTCAAGCAGCTTGATCTGACGGAGCTTGAAAGCCTCGATACCGCTGGAGCTTATTTAATCGATCGTGCGCTGCGCAGTTTCCAATCCGGCGATCCGGCCTTTGTCGGGGCCAAGCCAGAAGCGGTCGCCCTGCTGCAACAGGCCCGAACTCTGGCGACCCAAGAAGAACATGCTCCCCCGGTGCCGACCGAAGGCCACGGTTTCATTGACCTGCTGGAGCGTACAGGTCGCAATGCCAAGAATATGTGGGACGAGACGCTGGAAACGCTGTCCTTCTTCGGCGCAACATTGATCGCAATTTCATCCGCGGTTTGGCGCCCGACCAAGATGCGCTGGACGGCCTTGGTCTCGGTGATGGAGGATGCCGGTCTCGACGCAGTGCCGATCATTGCCTTTTTGAGCTTCTTTGTTGGCATGGTGGTTGCCTTTATTGGCGCCACGACTCTGGCCCAGTTCGGAGCAACAATTTTTGTTGTCGAGCTGGTCGGCTTCGGGGTTTTGCGCGAATTGGGCGGGGTTCTGGTTGCGATCATCATTGCCGGTCGGACCAATTCGGCCTTTACGGCGCAGATTGGGGCGATGAAAATGCGCCAGGAAATCGATGCCATGCAGACGCTCGGCCTCGATCCGATGCATGTTATCGTCGCCCCGCGCGTGCTCGCCATGATGATCATGGTCCCGGTTCTGACCTTCATCGGCATGCTCACTGCGATTGCCGGCGGGATGACGGTCGGGTGGCTTATTCTCGACATCAATCCAACCGTCTTCTTCAACCGCTTGCAGGAAAACGTGCCGATTGATCAGTTCTGGATCGGCATGTCGAAAGCTCCCGTTTTCGGCCTTGCCATCGCCTTGATCGGGTGCCGCCAGGGTCTCGAAGTCGGTGGCAGCGTCCAATCGCTCGGTCATCACACGACCAAATCTGTGGTTCAGGCATTGTTTTCAATCATTGTCATCGATGCCTGTTTTGCGCTGTTCTATCAGGAGCTCGGGCTGTGACGCACGAGATCGCCATCAAAGTCCGTGGCTTGAAAACCGCTTATGGCACGCATGTCGTGCATGAGAATCTCGACCTCGATGTGCGATCCGGCGAAGTGATGGGCATTATCGGGCCGTCGGGCTGCGGGAAATCGGTGCTGCTGCGCGCGATTACAGGCTTGAAAAAGCCAGCCGCCGGCGCGGTCGATGTTTTCGGGCAGGACGTGATCCATTTGCAAGATGCCGATGTCGCAGCCTTGCAGCGCCTCTGGGGCATCATGTTCCAGGATGGCGCACTCTTCTCCAATCTGACCGTGCGCGAGAATGTCATGGTGCCGATGAAAGAGCATACCAGCCTGCATCTGCCCCTGATGAAAGAACTGGCTGACCAGAAGATCCGCATGTCCGGTCTGGAGACCTGGGCGGGCCGCAAATATCCATCTGACTTGTCTGGCGGGATGCGCAAGCGTGCCGCCCTCGCCAGGGCTCTGGCGTTGGATCCGCCCCTGCTATTTCTTGACGAGCCGACCGCCGGGCTCGACCCGATTACGGCGGCCGGATTTGACCAATTGATCCGGGATTTGCAAAAATCATTGGGATTGACCGTGTTTCTGGTCACGCATGATGTCGATACACTGGCGGTCACATGTGATCGGATTGCCGTTCTCGGAGACAAGCGCGTTCTGGCAGTTGGCACGATGGATGAATTAAGACGAGAACCCCATCCCTGGATTCAGGATTATTTTGGGGGACCTCGCGGTCGCGGCGCAATTATGGGAGCCGGATGATGGAAACACGTGCCAATTACGCTCTGATCGGGGCCTTCGTGCTGATGGCGGCCGCGGCTGTTATCGGCTTCACGCTCTGGCTCGGATCATCCCAGTTTAATCGTGACTATTCCATTTATGACGTCGTGTTTCCCGGCCCGGTGAGTTTGGAAGAAGGCGCCTCGGTCCGCTATATCGGGATCAAGGTGGGCGAAGTGGAAACCGTCCGTATTGACCGGCGCGATGCGTCCCGGGTCCGGGCGCGTTTGCGGGTGGATCGTTCCACCCCGGTCAAAACCGACTCGACCGCAATTATCGACTTTGCTGGCATTACCGGGGTCACATTCGTGCAGATCAATGCCGGCAGCGATGATGCCGGCCCGCTCTTGCCCGCGCCATATGAGGATGTGCCGGTCATTCAGGCAGGCGAGACCCCACTGGTCGCCTTGTTTGATGGTGGCGCTGAAATTGTCGGTCAGGCCAGCGTCACGATCGACCAGTTGAGCCAATTGCTGACCGATGAAAACATTGCCGCAATGTCGGAGACGTTGGCGAATATTCGCGATATTACCAATGAGATCTCCGCCGAAGATGCCGCCTTGCTGGCCCAATCCATCGACACGCTCGCGTCCTTGGAGCGGGCGGGGATCAATCTCAGCGAAGCTTCAACCGACATCACATCGGTCGCCGCCTCGCTTGATCGCGAGCTCGTGAGCCTGAATACTGAATTGAAAGCCCTTGTCGAAGAGCTTAATGGCGCCACGGGCAATGCTGGCGAAATGCTCACCGAAAGCCGCAAGGCGATCCAGGCGGCGACCCTTCTGGTTGAAGGCGGCGCGTCAGACACGGTCCAGCAGACCGGTCTTGCCGCTCAGGAATTACGGGTCTTGATCGCGCGTCTCGACCGCCTCACCCGTGAATTGGAGCAAAACCCCCAAGGCCTGGTGGTTGGCAAGCCGCTGCCATATGAGGATCCGCGCTAATGTTCTTGAAAACTGTCGCCTTTGGCCTGTCATTCCTCGCGCTAACGGCGTGCGTTTCGGTGCTTCCTGAACCAACCGCGCCGGACGCACTGTATCGCATCGAAGCCAAGTCCAGCCATGCTGGACTGCAGCATAATCTGATCGTGCGCGAACCCGAGGCGCCGCGTTTGATTGGCGGACAAGGCATGGTCAGTAAAGGCGAAGATGGCGGCCTGCGTATGGTCCCGGGCGTTGAATGGTCAGGTCCGGCCACCCGGCAGATCCAGCTTGCGATGATTGACAGCTTTAAATCTGGCGAGCCTGGCAATGCCCTACTCCCGGAACTCGGCGTGCTCACAGATTACGAACTGGCGAGCGAACTCTCAGTGTTGCGGCTCGAAGGGGAAACCGCGATCTGCAAGATGAAAGTCAGCCTGATCGCGACGCGCGATCGTTCGCTTCTGGCCCGGTCTGAAGTTCAATCCGAACAGTCTGCAACTTCACGAAATGCGTCAGATCGGGCGAACGCGCTTCGCGCTGCGGCCTCTGAATGTGCGGCGCAAGCCACCGCCTTTGCCATCGCAACCTTGCCTTCTACGTCTTAAGCGACAGAGCTTGATGACTTGGTCTGATGCGCCGGCACGGGCAGGAAGAAACTGACCTGTGTGCCGCGCCCAGCCTCGCTGGCAATGATCAAGCGACCGCCATGCATTTCCGCAAATGACTTGGTCAGCGCCAGGCCGAGCCCGGTGCCGTCATAATTTCGGTCGCGGGTATCGCTCACTTGTTCAAACGGCTGCCCGAGGCGCGGTAACGCATCTGCGGGAATGCCGATGCCATTGTCGCGCACGGCCACGCGTAATTCGTTCTCTTTCTGGTCGACAGTGACACGGATTTCTCCGCCCTCATCGGTGAATTTGATCGCATTTGAGACCAGGTTGAGGATCATCTGACGAATCGCGCGGTGGTCGGCCTCCACCAGAGGCAAGCCCGGATTGGCCACCAGGCGCAATTGAATCCCTTTTTCCTCGGCCCGACGCCGTATCATGCGGACCGCGGCATCGACGGGGTCAGTAATATCAATTGGCTGCAACTCGACCGTCATCTTGCCGGCTTCGATTTTTGCCATGTCGAGAATATCGGTGATCATGTCGAGCAGATGTTTGCCGGACGCAAGAATATCCTGAGCGTATTCCTTATACCGCTCATCGCCGAGTGGCCCATACATTTCATCGACCAGGATCTCGGAAAAACCATTAATGGCGTTGAGCGGCGTGCGCAGTTCATGGCTCATATTGGCGAGGAATGCGCTTTTTGAATTGGCCGAGCGCTCGGCATTCTGCTTCTCTTTTTGCAGGTTCCGCGTGAGCTCGGCGGTCTTGGTTTCAGACCGCTCCAGCTCGGCCACGAGTTTCCGCAGCTTCGCCTGCTGGCGCGTCAGCTCGACCTCATTTCGAACATCGCTGGAAACATCCAGGCCCATGGTGATCAACCCGCCAGATTGCGTCGCGCGCTCGACAATCTTGAACCATTGGCCGTCCCGAATCTTGATGATTTCAGCCTTGTCATCCCGGTCATTGGGACGCCGCTCGAGCACATTTGCCGCTTGCGACAACATCACCGTGTCATAGCCCATGCCAGCGCGCACGGTCGGTTCGAGGCCGAACACACGCACAAAAGCGCGGTTCCAATAGATCAAACGTTTGCGCCGATCCCACAAAGCGAACGGACCAGAAAAGCCTTCCAACGCACTGCGCAACCGGTTCTCGGCTTGACGCGTACGCGCCAGGGCCACTTTGGTTTCAGTGACATCACGCAAGACCCCGTTCAAAGCGCCTTGGGTTTCATCGGGTTCGGCACGCATATCGAGCCAAACCGATTTATCCTTATTGGCGAAGACCTGGCGTAAAAACCCGCGCTCCTGCAGGGTTTCGAGCGATTGTTCAACGGCCTCGAACTGGTCTTGATGCACCAGGCTCATGAACTCGTCTTTGGAGATGTCGGTTTCGCCTTTGAGGCCCAGCAGCTTGGCCGCCTCTTCGCTTAGTTCGAACCGCTCTGTCTTGAAATCCCAGGACCAGAATCCGGCGCGCGATTGGTGCAGAACGGTTTTCAGAATGCGGCCAGCACGGGTTGCCTCGCCTTCAAACGCTTCTGATTCAACCCGGCGCTGTTCGAACAAGCGAAACAGGCCAAGGATGGCCAGCGCCGGTCCCAGCAAAAGCAGCGCATAGATGACGAGATCGATCATCGCGGACCGAGACATGAGCGGAAACTGAGTGCGCACACAAACAGACAGGTTCGCGCCTGCGATTGACGAACATGCCGAGACATCTCGGGCGGAGAGCACCTGGCCACTGTCAAATCGGCCGGGTTGCAAGGCGAGCGAACGCGCGCCAATCGTCTCCGGCAGCCATTTGCTGGCCTCGATCGCAGCCAATCGCGAACTGCCGGACTCTGGGTCGTAAACAATGATGAGATCACCAGATTGCGCGAGACCTGCGATTTCGTTGGAGGCGAGCAGTTCTGAGGCTTTTTCGCCCGCTGCTCGCAATCGCGACCCGTCCCGCGCCGTCAACGCATCCGCCATGGTCGCAGACAGATCGATGTCAGCAAGTGAGCGCGCGGTTTGCGCCGGGCTCCATCCGGCTTGATAGCCGAGCCGCAAAGTCTGTTCGACCGTCGCCACTTTACCGCTGATCCGTTCCGATACTGCTAACGCCTCGCGATGCGTCTCGACCTGCTTGGCCTCAAGCATACGTTGGCGGTCATCATAGGCTTTCAGACCAAGTGCGACGCCTTCGATCAGAATGATCAGGCCGAGCGCCTTGGTCAGGCTGAGACTTGGGCGCGAGCGTCCATGTCCCGTTTTCCGGGCTTTTCCAGCTTTGGCTTTTTGACGCGCCACAGCCCGCACCTCTCTGATTGCGTCTCTCTTGGACGCCTTGCTCAGCCAACACTCTCCAGATGGA
Organism: Hyphomonadaceae bacterium; assembly: GCA_024743315.1. Classification (GTDB taxonomy): domain Bacteria; phylum Pseudomonadota; class Alphaproteobacteria; order Caulobacterales; family Hyphomonadaceae; genus Henriciella. The sequence goes on along the minus strand of JANSWU010000005.1, from coordinate 368,152 downwards.
AAGTTCAGGATTGGTTAACCAATGGCACGATTCTGACGCGCCGTATCCGGCTAGTTCAGGGTTCGCGTGATGATGTCAGAAGCGTTTTTGGAGAGGTCGCCGGCAGCAAGGTCTTTCAATGTCGCCTCGGCCACCGCGCGGGCTTTCGGCTCCAGCGATCGCCACTGTTCGAACGCCGTCAAAAGTCGTGCGGCTAGCGCTGGATTGATCTGGTCGGCCCGCTTGATCACATCGGCGGTCACTCCATAGCCAGATCCATCTGCAGCGTGGAAGGCTTCGAGGTTTTGCATGGCAAAGACGGCAATTACAGAGCGCACCCGATTGGGATTGCTGATATCGAATTTCGGATGTTCAAGTAGCGCAGATATGTCGTCACTCTTCCCGGTCCCCGCCTGTACCGCGAACCATTTGTCGAGCACCAATTCGTTGTCAGCCCATTTCGTTTCAAACTGCGCCACGGCGTCAGCCTTTGATGCGCCGTCTGCCACACACAAAGCCCGCAAACTGGCGAGGCTTTCCGTCATATTGCTGGCTTGGTCAAATATCGATTTGAGCGCGGCATCCTCGGCCTCACCCAAGGCGCCCAGCAGCACAATAAACGCACTTCGCAAGGCGCGGATGCCTGACTGCGCGGCGTCAGACCGAAACGGGCTTGGCGAAGGCTGGGCGAGAAAGTCCGCGGCATCGGCCCGCAAGGCACTGGCCAGCGCGATCTGAACGGTCTTGCGGGCATCCGCGAGGGCTTTTGGATTGGCCGGCTTGTGCTCCAGGAAAAGCTCGCCAACATCCGGCAGACGCGTCAACAGCGCAGCAAAAGCGGGGTCCGCCAGATTGGCTCGAACGGCGGCAGCGATCGCGTCGACAATGGCCGTATCAGGCGCCGCTTTCTGATTATAGGCGAGCGCCAGAATATCCTTCTTCACCAAGGCTTGCAGGGCATCCCATTGGTTAAACGGGTCGGTGTCGACGCTGGCAACCGCCAGGCGATGCGTGTCGTTAATTTGGTGATCCAGGCGGATCGGTGCCGAAAATCCACGATTGAGCGAGACCAACGGGCGACCTGCTTCGCTTTTGATCGACCAAACCGTCTCGCTGTCTTCAATCAGCAAGGTGAGGTCTTCAAGGGGGTCGCCGGTTTCACTGAAAGCCGCCACGCGTAGCGGCATCGGCAAAGGCTTGGGCGCATCATTGCCGGGCGTTTTTGGGTTGGACTGGTTGAGCATCACCGTCAGCGTACCGCTATCTTCGTCCCAGATTTCGGTGGCTATGATCGTCGGCGTACCCGGTTGGCTATACCAGCGCCGGAAATTGGAAAGATCCTGACCGCTCGCATCTTCGAAACATTTATAGAAATGCTCAATCGTCGTGGCTTCACCATCATGCCGATCAAAGTAGATCTGCATGCCTTTGGCAAAGGCGTCGTCGCCGATCAGCGTTTTGAGCATACGAATAAGTTCCGCGCCTTTCTCATAGACCGTCGCCGTGTAGAGATTGTCGATGCTGGCATAACTGTCCGGGCGCACCTGGTGGGCGAGTGGGCCGGCATCTTCAGCAAATTGCCGAGCGCGCAGACGAATGACGTCCTTGATCCGCTGGACCGGGCGCGAGCGCATATCGGCGCTGAATTCCTGATCCCGGAAGACGGTCAGGCCTTCTTTTAAGCAGAGCTGAAACCAGTCGCGGCAGGTGATCCGATTGCCGGTCCAGTTATGGAAGTATTCGTGCCCGACAATGCTCTCAATCGCTTCGAAGTCGGCATCGGTTGCGGTCGCTTCGTCGGCCAGGACATAGGCTGAATTGAAGATATTGAGGCCCTTATTCTCCATCGCCCCGAAATTGAAATCGCGAACGGCCACGATGTTGAACACGCCAAGATCATACTCGCGCGCGAACACATCTTCATCCCACTTCATCGAAGCTTTGAGGCTTTCCATGGCCCAGGCCGCGCGCGCGCCATCGCCCTTGTCGACATGGACAGCAAGATCGATCTCAGCCCCGCTCATCGTGGTGAACGTGTCGCGATAGACGTCATAGTCTCCGGCACACAGTGCAAACAGATAAGACGGCTTGAGGTGCGGATCATCCCATTCGGCGAAGTGGCGTCCATCCTCAAGATCGCCGGTTTCGCCCAAAGTGCCATTAGACAGCAGGATCGGATAATCGCCCTTATTGGCTTCGATACGGACTTTAAATCGGCTCATCACGTCCGGACGGTCTGGCCAGTAAGTGATCCGCCGAAATCCGATACTCTCGCATTGCGAACAAAAACGCCCGCCGGAAATGTACAGGCCTGAAAGGGCCGTGTTTGCCGACGGATCGATTGTCACAACGGTTTCGAGCGTGAATGCGTCGGGCGCTTCTTTCAAGGTCAATCGCTCATCATCATGGTCGAAGGAGTCGAGATCCAGCGCAGTTCCGTCGACCGCAATCCAATGTAATTCAAGATCCACACCGTCGAGCACGAAGTCCCCGGCGCTGAGGCGACGGACCTGCATGCGCGTGCGGACCTTGGTAGCGCTTGGTTCCAGCTCAAAGACCATGTCAACCTGATCGATTGCGAAGGGATAAGGGGTATAGTCTGCGAGCTTGATTTGGACCGGCGTTTCCGTGCGCATGAAAGAACCTTTCTGGGAGCGTTTCCTTTCATTTAGACATCCTGTTCGGCCTTGCAATCATAGGTTTGTGAGCGCTGCAGTTTCCGCGGGCGGAGCCTACCGTGGCGTCACGGGTTTCCGTGCACGTCAACCGCGCTATTGTCCGTGCCATAAGAAATGACAGGGAGGCCGGTTGGGCCATGAATTTTGACTTCTCAGATGATCAAAAATTCCTCGGCAATGAAGCGCGGAAATTCCTCGATGGGGAGTGTACGACGCAGCATGTGCGCGAGGTGCTGAATGATGATGACAAATCCCACCATGAAGGGGTCTGGCAGAAAGTGAAGGAAATGGGCTGGCTCGGTACTGCGATCCCAGAAGAGCATGGTGGCCTCGGCCTCGGGGCGTTGGAGCTCTGTGTGCTGGCCGAAGAAATGGGTCGCGCGCTCGCCCCGGTTCCTTTTGCGAGCTCGGTCTACTTCTTCGCAGAAGGCCTGATGATTGCTGGCAGCGAAGCTCAAAAAGGCGCCGTCCTACCGGGTGTGGCGAGCGGCGACGTGATCGGATGCTATGCCGCGAGCGAAGGTCCTGGCAATCCGGATCCGGCGAAACTCTCCGTTACTTTTGATGGCAGCAAGCTGTCCGGCACCAAGATTCCTGTGACTGACGGCGATGTTGCCACCCATGCGATCGTCCTTGCCAAGGAAGGCAGCGGCGCCAGCTTGGTTCTGGTCGACCTAAATGCCGACGGTGTGACACGCACTTCAGTCAAAACGCTTGAACCGACGCGCAGCCATGCCGAAATCAAATTTGATGGCGCCGCCGGAGAGCGCCTCGGCGAGGCAGGCGCAGGCGCTGAGCTGCATGATGCGATCATGAACCGCGCCGCCGTTTTGTTGGCTTTTGAACAATTGGGCGGGGCGACGCGCTGCCTGGAAATGGCGACCGATTATGCCAAGGAACGCTACGCCTTTGGTCGTCCGATTGGCGGCAATCAGGCGATCAAGCACAAGCTCGCCGATATGTATGTCAAAAACGAAGTGGCGCGGTCGAACTGCTATTATGGCGCCTGGGCGCTGTCGACCGATGCAGCAGAACTACCCGAAGCGGCTGCAGCCGCTCGTTTGGCGGCCAGTGAAGCCTATTGGTACGCGTCAAAGGAGAATATCCAAACCCATGGTGGTATGGGCTTTACTTGGGAAGTGGACTGCCACTTGTTTTATCGCAGAGCCAAATTGCTCGCGGTGCAAGCCGGTGCTCCGAAAGTTTGGAAAGAGAAATTGGTCCGCGCGCTTGAAATGAAGAACGCGGCCTAGGAACGGAAGATAGACAGATGGATTTTAACGATACAACTGAAGAAGCCGAATTCCGCGCGGAAGCGCGCTCGTTTCTGGAAAAGCATCTCGAGCCAAAGGGCGCAAAACCCTTGCGCCAGCGGGTCTCTGGTGAGGAGTTCATGAAGCGCGCCAAAGACTGGCAAGCGACCAAGGCCAAGGCTGGCTATGCCAAGATCACCTGGCCGAAGGAGATGGGCGGCCGTGGCGGTACGCCGATGCAGCAAGTCATCTGGGGCCAGGAAGAAGGCAAGTTCGACGCGCCGACAGGGCCGTTCACGATCGGTCTTGGCATGTGCATCCCAACCGTCATCGCCTTTGGGTCTGATGAGCATAAAAAGCGGTACGTTCAAAAGGCGCTGATGGGTGAGGAAATCTGGTGTCAGCTGTTCTCTGAGCCGTCCGCCGGATCTGACGTGGCGGGCCTGAAAACCCGCGCCGTCAAGGATGGCGATGAATGGGTGATCAATGGCCAGAAAGTTTGGACCTCGGGCGCACACTATTCAGATTATGGCATCCTCTTGGTGCGGACCGATCCGAAAGCCGCCAAGCATAAAGGCCTGACCATGTTCATCGTGGACATGAAACAGCAAGGCGTCGAAGCGCGTCCGATCCACCAGGCTTCCGGCGGCCGCGAGTTCAACGAGGTCTATTTCACCGATGTCCGCATTCCGGACAGCGACCGGCTCGGCGAAGTCGGTCAAGGCTGGAAGGTGGCGATCGTAACTCTCATGAATGAGCGTCTCGCTGTCGGCGGATCGCCAGGGCCGGACTGGTCCGAGATCATGACCTATGCCAAGGATGCCGGCACGATCAGTGACAGCGCTTTCCGAGACAATCTCGCCGACTGGTATGTCGCAGCCCAAGGCTACAAGTTGACCAAGCTGCGGACCCAGACGGCGCTGTCCAAAGGCCAGACGCCCGGCCCGGAGAACTCGATTGGCAAAATCATCACCGCCAACCAGCTCCAGGATATCTGTAACTCGGCGATTGAGATGCAGGACCATTACGGCCTGATGACCGGTGATGACATGCCGGCTGATGGTCTGTTCCAGCAAAGCTTCATGTGGGCGCCAGGCCTGCGGATTGCGGGTGGCACCGATGAAATCCTCAAGAACATCATCGCAGAGCGTGTGCTCGGCTTGCCGCAAGACGTCCGGGTCGACAAAGACATCCCCTTTGATGAGCTGAAACAGGGCTAAATCGCCCCTAAAACTTGCAAAACCTGGTCGCCCTGCCCTTTGGCAGGGCGACTCGTATTGGGTAATTCAACCTTAACGTGATTTATCGTAAACTGGCGCAGTATTTGAGATTTGCGCAATGTTTTCGTCGAAGTCGAAGAACAAAGTTAAAGTTGATCTCGACCGGGCCAAGAGTTCCAGCTCTTCGGCGCCGATCCCTGTCCTGCGCCCAACCGCGGAGAACCGACGCGGCCCTCGAAAAGGACTTTGGTGCGTCTGTTCGGTGTTCTCCGAAGCCGGCGAAGTCCGCGAAGGGATCATCCTCGATGTTTCAAAAACCGGCGCGCGGATCCGTTTTCGCAGCCGCGGCTCCCTGCCCCGCGTGGTCAAGATAAAAGCGTCGCGGATCGGGCTTAATCGCTATGCTCGCGTGGTCTGGCAATCAACTTTCGATGCCGGCCTGGAGTTTATTCCGGATCGCGGTTCCGCTAAGGTCGCTTGATCGCAACCGGAGGGCCGGTAGATGACCCGCGACGATCTTATTCAACGGTATGAAGCTGCCATCGCCGCCTCCGGCCGGTTCGAGCGCAAGGGCAAAGCCAATCCTTACACCTCCGCCAATGGCCATATGTTCTCGCAGATCAACAAGGATGATCAGCTCGGCATTCGACTGCCTAAGTCGCGACAGGCTGAATTGCTCGCGGAATATGGCGCAGGACCGTTCAAATCCTATGGTGCAACCATGCGCGATTATGTTTGTCTGACAGATGACATGCTGGCCATGGATGGCTTGATCAAAGCGCTTTTGGACGAAGGCTTTGAGTTTGTCTCCGCCATGCCGCCGGGCGGCAAGAAGTAGCCCTAGAACACCCCCATAGAGAGCCCCGCCGCGAGCGCCGCCCCCATCGCGCGACACCGCTCCAGATCTGTTTCAGCGATGGTTTTTTCGGCGAGGATTTGCGCCTCGGTTTGCGCATGCGTGCAGACAATGATCGGCGCCTGGACTTCTTTCAGGCGCCAGCCCGTGGCGATCCGCGCCAATTGTCGAGCGGCATTTGCGCCATCTGACCCGGCACAGATCATTTGCGCATAAGGCCGACCTTCAATCCGACCCAGCACGGGATAGTATGACCGGTCGAAGAACTCCTTCATCTCGCCGGACAGCGCAGCGAGGTTTTCAGGAGCTGCAAATATGTAACCCTGTGCCGATAGCACGTCCTCAACGCGGGTCGCTTCCGCACGTTTCAGAACCGTTTCGAATTCCAAACGGGCCGCTGCCGCCGCAGCTTCAGCCATTTGGCGCGCCCCGCCGGTGCGAGAATGATAGACAATCAGCAAGCCAGACATGTCGTCTGAATAACAATCCGCGCCGCAGACGCAATCAGGAGCTTAAGATAAAAAAGAAGCCCCGGGTCTCCACGGCCCGAGGCTTCCCTTACCCATCAAATGGGGTGATTTATGCGGCGTCAGCTTTGCCTTCGATCAGCTTCGGCTTGCGACCTTTCTTGGGCGCGCCGATCTCGATCTTGCGAGGCTTTTTGGCTTCCGGCAGCTCGCGCACGAGCTCAATCCGGAGCAAGCCGTTCTTAAGCAAAGCGCCGGTGACAATCACATGGTCGGCCAGCTGGAAGCGGCGCAGAAAACCGCGTTCGGCAATGCCGCGATGCAGGAATTCGCGCTCAACGGCGTCTTCGTCCTGAGTCTTGCGACCGGCCACGGTCAAGAGGCCATCCTTGGTTTCAATGTCGAGATCTTCTTCGCCGAAACCGGCGACCGCGATTTCAATCGCAAATTCATCATCCGCGACGCGTTCAATATTGTAAGGCGGATAGCCCTGTGCGCCGTCGAGGCGGGCGGCGCTGTCAATCATGTTGGCCATACGGTCAAAGCCAACCATGGTGCGATAAAGAGGGGTCAGATCAATCGTGCTCATTTGAACAGTCCTTTCACTAGCAACTGTGACCTCCGGCGATCATCTAAAGCCGGGAGGATTGAGGTTCGGAAGCTTCTGTTGGCCCAGCCCGACCATCGGCACTGGCAGAAATTCCGGTCACGACCCGCTTGGCAGCGCCGCGACACAGGCTATGTGGAAACGCGAAACACACGATTCAACCCCTTTAGCGGAGCAAAATGATGAAATCGATTTGGATGCTAGGCGCGAGTGCAATTCTGCTGGCCGCCTGTTCTGGTGGGAATGAGGCGCCCACCGAAACGCTGGAAGCAGAAACCCCGCCGCCAGTTGAAGAGATTGAGACCGGTCCAATTACCCTCGCCGACGCCGTGGCTGGGGATTGGCGCAGCGATGACGAAAAAGCGCGCGACGCCTGGCGAAATCCAGCGGAAACACTGGCCTTCTTCGAAATTGAGCAAGACGATACTGTGGTCGAAATCTGGCCCGGTGGTGGTTGGTACACAAATGTCCTCGCCCCCTATCTGGCCTCTGGCGATGGGCAGCTGATCGCAGCAGTGTGGGACGTAAACGTATTTGAAGGCGAACGCCGGGCTGGCATTGAGCAGCGCATTGCCGACTTCAAGGCCGTATATGAAGCCGATACAGACCTGTTCGGCACACTGGAATATAGCGCTTTCTCGGCCCAATCCGGCCCGCTTGCGGCGGCTGACAGCGTTGATGCGGTTCTGACCTTCCGCAATGTCCACAACTGGATGGGCGGCGACTATTCAGCAAAATTCTTCACCGATGCCTATGCAGCCCTGAAACCCGGCGGCATTCTCGGCGTGGTCGAACACCGTTTGCCATCCAGCGCCGAGCAGGATCCGCGCGGCGCGTCCGGGTATGTGCATGAAGACTTCGTCAAAGCCATGGCCGCCGCAGCCGGTTTTGAGTTTGTTGAAAGCAGCGAAATCAATGCCAATCCGGCCGACACGGCGGATCACCCGTTTGGCGTCTGGACCCTGCCGCCGGTCAGTCGCACGTCAGATCGCGAAGGCAATTCGCCAGAAGGTTTCGACGCGGAAGTCTATAAAGCGATCGGTGAATCCGACCGTATGACCTTGAAATTCGTGAAGCCCTTAGAAGCGGTCGAGTAGACGTTCCAGATATTCGCGTTCGTCTTCATCGACGGCTTCATCATAGCGGCGGCGCAGCTCATCGAGAATATCCTTGGCGCGCTGCCGCTCAGCTTCATCCGGAATATCGACACTATTGCTGTCATCAATTCCGCCCATAGGTGACCGGCCAAAAGGATCGGCGGCGCCGTCGCGGCTACCCTGTGGTTCTCCTACCCGGTCGGCTTGCGCTTCGTCCAGGGCTTCAGCCAAGCCTTCAGCGAGCTCGCGCAACTGCCGTGTCGCCTGTTCCTGATTGCGAATGGCGCGATTCTCATTGCCATCGTCCAGGGCATTGCCCGCCCGGCGCTGCGAACGCTCAATCGCCTCGACCGTGTCTTCATCCAGCAGCCCGCCTGCGCCCTCACCTTCACCCTCTTCACCGGTGCCCAGCTGCGACTCGGCCAATTCTTCCAGCCGGTCCGCAAGCTCGCGTTGGCGCTCGGCCAAAGAGCGGCCATCTTCGCCTTCCATCCAGTCCGGAATATCGCCCAGGCCCTGACCAGGCTGTGACGGATCGCCTAGTCCGGGTTGGTTCTCACCGAAAGACTGCTCGCCATCCTGGCCGCGCTCGCCGCGCTGCTGGGCCAGGGTCTCGTCATTGAGCTCGCGCTGCTCGCGCAAAAGATCGGACAGTTCGCGCATGGTCTCGGTCATTTCGCGCTCTTCTTCCGGCAAGTCCTCGCTGTCCTCGCCCTCACCGTCCTGACCCGGCATGCCGGGGAAGCCTTCACCCGATCCGGAACCCTGCTGGAATTCCAAATTCTCGAGCATATTGGTGATGTCTGCCAGCAATTGCCGCGCCTGATCCGTCGCGCCCGTTTCGGTTAGGTCCTCGAGCGCATCCAGCATGTCGGAGAAGCCCTGCCCGCCAAGACCAGACCCACCTGGCCCTTCGGAACTATCACGATTGTCCGGCGCAGGCTCTAGGCCATTGGCCAGAGCTTCCGCCATTTTTGCCGCAATATAGCGCTGGGCGGCATCCTTGAACGCCTCCATTAGGCGGCGGATTTCTTCCTCGCTGGCGCCATCTCGCAAGGCATCCTCGAGCGCTTTCTTGGCGGCCATCAGCGCGGCATAGGCATCGGCTGCAGAGCCGTATTCCGCACGCAGCGCCAGAGACCAGAGCAGCGGTTCGGTGGATTTCGCTTCTTCGGTCGAGACAGACGCCTCGAGCGCGTAGCGCGCCGTTTCCAGTCCGGAATAGACCAGCACGTCCCGGAAATATCGCGGCGCTTTATAGGTCACAGCCTCAAGCATAATTGCCCCGCGTTGTACGCCCGCCGGCGCGGCTTCAAGCCGCTGCGTCGCAGAGACGTAATAGGCCCCGGCCCGCGTCGAATCCAAAGCCGGATCGGTTTCGCCATAGGCCTCATCTTCCCGCAAAACGGTGACCCGCACATCCTGGATCGCTTTCGCCAACGGTTGCAGGAGCAGCTTTTCCGGCAGTTTGAACGTGTAGGGTTCGGTTACGCCGGTCTGGCCTGCGCCATCGGTCGCAATCAGCCAGACATCGACCCGTGCGCCGGCCCATCGATTGCGTGTGAGATCAAGTTTTGACTCTTCTTCGGCTTCGCGCGGGCTAATCCCGCCAAGTTCAACCGGCACCAGGTCGGGCGCCCGGTCTTCGCCGGTCGGCCTGATTGCCAGCTCCAGCTTGGCGACCCCATAATCGTCGCTGGCTTTCCAACTAAATTCCGTGCGATCGCCGTCGCCCAAGACCGGCAGCTCGACAAATTCGACTTGCGGTACCGAATCCGGGGAAGCCAGTACCGTCCAGGCCTTGCGTTCCCCCCACCAGCGCACGGCGACAGAACTGTCAGCCTCGATCATGGTGGTGATTTCGAAGGCGCCGTCGGGCGTGGCCTCGAATTTGACCGTTTCCCGTCCATCCGCATTCGACACGCGAAGCTTCGGCGCGGATGGCGCTTGCGCCCGTAGGGTCATCACCGAGCCAGCAGGAACACGAACCTCTGTCTGCTCTGCTTTCAGGAAGATTGGCGCCCGGCCGGTATGTTCTGGCGGCGCAATCCAGGCTTCTATTCGTACATTCTCGGCCCCGAACAGGCTGCCATAATCAGGATCCAGCGCGCTCATCAAGCGCGATTGCGCGGTATTCCAATTCAAGGCGAGGACCAAAGCCAAAAACGCCGGCAAGACAAAACGAAGACGCGCTGGATCGATCCGGTTCCAGACCGCTGCGAAGCCAGGCACGCGTAAGCGACGAATGGCATCGGTCAGGCGCTCTTCATGGGCGCGCCACAGCTTAACCCCCTCGACATCCGGACGCGCCGGGCGGTCTGCCAGAGAGCTCAGGGGACGCAAGTCGGATTGCTGATCTAGCGCTTCAATCGCCTGATCCCGCCGCGGCGTTTGATAGCGCCGGAGACCACGCAAAAAGGCGATGATCAGCCCAACCAGGAAAATCAGGGCGCCGAGGGCTGAGAGCCCCGCCGGCGCGCGTTCAAAGGCCCCCAAAATGGCGGCCCCAGCAAATACAACCAGCAAGGCCAGAAATGGCCACCAGGCCCGCCATAGCTCAATCCGCCGCAATCGACCAAAGGTCAGGTCGATCAGGCGTTTGGTGCCAGGAATGCGGTTCAGGTCAGCCAAGTCGGCATTTGCTCCAATTCTATCATTTGCTCGAAACTAGGACGCCGACGCACCACTGCAAATTGGTCGCCATCCACGAGCACTTCAGCCACGAGCGGTCTTGCATTGTACTGACTGGAGAGCACAGCGCCATAGGCACCAGATGACATAAACGCAATCCGCTCCCCGGGCGCGACGCTCGGCATCGCACGCTTGGCGGCAAACTTATCGGTCGACTCACAAATCGGACCAACAATGTCATACTCGGTTGAGGGCGCATCGGCCGCCGGTTCGATCAGCGGGATGATATCATGATGGGCCTGGTACAGCGCCGGGCGCATGAGGTCATTCATGCCAGCATCAACAATCATGAAGGTGCGGTCGGGCGCAGGTTTGTGATACAGGACCTCGCTGACCATGACGCCGGCATTGCCCGCGATCACCCGTCCGGGTTCCAGAATCACCTGCAGGCCGAGCCCTTCTGTTACGTCCCGGATCATCTGAGCATAGTCTGAAGGTGGCGCCGGCGCGTCCGTATTCCGATATGGGATCCCGAGGCCGCCGCCGAGATCGACACGTTTCAGGTCGTGGCCAGCATCCCGCAGAAATTTAACCAGGCCAATCGTCTTTTCGAAGGCGGCGCGCATCGGTTCGAGGTCGCCAATCTGCGAGCCGATATGGACATCGACCCCGACCGCTTCGACGCCTGGCAGCGCCTTGCACTGGTGATAAAGCTCAGGCGCTTCGGCCCAAGGCACCCCGAATTTGTCGCCTGCCTTGCCGGTCGAAATGTTCGGATGACCGCCTGCCGCAACGTCCGGGTTCACTCGCAGCGCGATCGGTGCCACGGTGTTCAGGCTCATCGCGACTTCTGACAAAGCGATCAGCTCCGCACCGCTTTCGACATTGAACTGATGGATGCCCTGTTCGAGGCCAAGCGCCATTTCCGCGCGGGTCTTGCCAACGCCAGAAAAGACAATGCGCTCGGCGGGGATGCCAGCGGCGAGGGCGCGCCTGAGCTCGCCACCACTAACGACGTCGGCGCCGCAGCCTTCGCTCGCCAGGGTCTTCAGGACCGCGAGATTGCCATTCGCCTTCACAGAGTAAGCGATCAGGCAATCCATGCCGTCAAAGGCCGCCGCGATGACTTTCGCATGACGTCGTAGCGTCGCTGTGGAATAGACATAGACCGGCGTGCCGACCTGATCGGCAATCTCCGTCAGATCGACGCCTTCGCAATGAAGCCGGCCTTGCTCATAGTTGAAGTGATGCAAAGGCGTTTATCAGCCGGGGCTGACCTCCCCCATGCTTTCCTCTTCGACATCAACATCCGGAGCGGGCTTTGGAATCTCGCCACCAAGCGAATTGTAATAGACCCGGCCGTCATCAATCTCGGCAGCAGCAAATTGCACAGCTGCGTCGACCGGCAGTTGGGCCTCTTCACTCGGCGGATCTGAGAAAATCGGAGGTGGCGTTTCAAGATCACCGCGCAGACCGCAGCTCGCCAAAGCCGCAAGCGCGCTTATCGCCAGTCCCGTTTTGATCACACGTTTCATCCGGCTCGCTCCTTGAGATTGCCTAGCCCAGGCGTTGCGTCCATTGCTCTACTTGTTCGGCCACGCGGACCGGGGAAGTTCCGCCATAGCTTTGCCTGCTCATCGCGGAAGCTTCAACAGTCAGCACTGAAAATACGTCATTTGTTAGTCGCGGCTCGACCGCCTGCATGTCTTCGAGGCTGAGTTCCGGCAAATCGCATCCTTTTTCCTCAGCCTTGGCGACCAGAGATCCGGTGACATGGTGTGCATCACGGAATGGCATTTTCAGTTCGCGGACCAACCAATCGGCAAGATCCGTTGCGGTTGAAAAGCCCTTGGCGGCAGCCGCGCGCATATTCTCGCGATTAAACGTGATCGTCTCCATCATGCCGGCCATCGAGGCGGCACACAGGCTGAACGTGTCAAACGCGGCAAAAGTCAGCTGTTTGTCATCTTGCAGGTCCTTGGCATAGGCCAGCGGCAGGGCTTTGACCGCACCCTGCAGCGCTGCAAATTGACCGGTGATCAGGCTCGCCTTGGCACGGATCAGCTCGGCCGCATCCGGATTGCGCTTTTGCGGCATGATGGATGAGCCGGTCGACCAGGCGTCTGACAGTTTGGCAAAGGCAAATTGCGCGCTGGTCCAAAGGACGATTTCTTCAGCCAGGCGCGACAGATGTGTTGCCGCGATGGACAGGGCGGACAGCGCCTCCAGCGCAAAATCACGGGCCGAAACCGCATCCAGGGAGTTGGCCATGGGGCGATAGAAGCCGAGTGCTTCTGCGGTCGCATCCCGATCGATCGCAAAGCCAGTACCGGCCAGCGCTGCGGACCCCAGTGGGCTCTCATTCAGACGGCGGGCACAATCGTCCATGCGCGAGCGATCCCGCTCGATCATTTCGACATAAGCCAGCAAGTGATGGCCGAGAGTCACCGGCTGCGCGGTCTGCAAATGTGTGAAGCCGGGCATGACCGCGTCAGCATGCTCGTCAGCCCGCTGCACCAAGGCCCGCTGGAGGGCTTTGAGACTGCGCCGCGCTTCGGTCAGAGCGCCTCGGGTCCAAAGCCGGAAATCGGTCACCACCTGGTCATTGCGTGAGCGCGCCGTGTGCAAACGTCCCGCCGGCTCGCCGATCAGCTCTTTCAGGCGCGCTTCAACATTCATGTGAATGTCTTCAAGCTCGACCCGATACGGGAAGGTGCCGGCTTCAACCTCTTCGACGATCTGATCCAGGCCGCCCTGGATCGCTTCATTGTCGGCCTCGGTGATGATTTCCTGCTCGGCCAGCATATCGGCATGGGCCCTCGATCCGGCAATGTCCTCACGCACCATACGCTTGTCGACATCGATCGACGCATTGATCGATTGCATAATGTCGCTGGGCTGTGCGGCGAAGCGTCCACCCCACATTTTCTGGCCTTTTGAGCTCTCATTCGCCATATCGCTGTCTCGTCTTTATCAGTTGTGAGGCCAAACGCCCCATGGATCGTTTTTTGCGCATCGCCATCCCGACCATGTTTGCCGGAATCGCTCTGGCGCTGCTTTACGCCGTCTTTAGCGCCAGTTCAAAGGGAAGTAACCGCGACCCAGTGCAACGCTTCGCCACAGGCGCGCTGGCTAAACTGGATTTGACCGATCGCGGCACGCCAGCGGCGACCGCGCCATTTGTTGATGAAGCAGGCAATGAAGTGACGCTGCAGGACTTTGAAGGACAGGTCCTCTTGATCAATTTCTGGGCGACCTGGTGCGGGCCGTGCGAGCGTGAAATGCCGTCTTTGGCGGCGCTGGAGACCGCCCGTGGCGGCGAGAAATTCAAAGTCATCGCAATCAGTGTCGATGACCCGGCCGACCGCGATTATGCTGTGCAGCGCTTAGGCGAGCTCTCGGGCGGCGTGCTTGATTTCTACACGCTCTCTGACGGGCCAGAAGGCTGGAATGCAGTTTATGATATGGGTGCGGGTGGCGGCTTTCCGACCACGATCTTGTACGATCAGCAGGGGCTGAAAGTCGCGAAACTCGAAGGCGAGGCCGACTGGGCCGATTATCAAGCCGTGGCGCTGATCGATACACTGATCGGCAATTAGGCGAAAAATCCGTCCCAAAGCAGTTTCAGACCCACCGCAAAGATGATGCCGTAGAGGATGCGATAGAACAGCGTCTGGTCGATATGTTTGACCAACCAGGCCCCGAACAGAACCCCAACCGGTGCCAGTGGGATCAGAATTAGCGAGGTCGTCAGATTGGTCTGATCAAACTGGCCGAGCATGGCGTAGGGCACGACTTTCACGAAATTCACGACAAAGAAGAACATCACCGCCGTGCCGGCATAGATCCGTTTTTCCAGGTTTTGCGGGATCGCATAGGCTTGGTAAGGCGGGCCGCCGGCATGTGCGACGAAGCTGGTAAATCCTGCCACGACGCCAGAGATCACACCGAGCGGGCGATTGCCCTTGATAAAGGCATCGCCGCCGGAGGGCTTGGTCACCGCATAGATCGGGAACAGCACCGCGATTACGCCGACCACGATCCGCACAATCTGATCATCAACATAACCGGCCAGTAATCCGCCTGCGATGATGCCGAGCACCGCGCCCGGCAATGTCAAAATCAACAGGGTTCGATCCCAATACTTGCGATAGGTCCAGACCCCGACCCAATCCATCACGATCAGGATGGGCAGCATGATCCCGGCCGCCTGGATTGGGGAAATGACCAAGGCCATTAGCGGCACTGCGAGCAAGGCCAACCCGCCAAACCCGCCTTTCGACACACCTGTGATCAACACCGAAATCACGGCGACCACCCAAAAGATCGGTTCATGCCCCATAATTGTTTGTTATTCGCGCCGATTACAGGTCCAAGGCAAGCAGCAATGTGCGCTGATCGGCGCTGAAATTGTCGTCAGACAGGACCCAGATCCGGGTCTTCCCGTCCGGACTTGTCCCCAAGGCAACCGCTTCGAAATTGTCGACAGGCAAGGGCTTTTTCAGCGTTGCTTTGGCAATGAGCACGTTTGCAGCATCAAGCACTTGCAAAATCACTCGCGGGCCACGCACTGGGTCATAGGCACGAAATGTCTTCACAGTCATGCCATCCTGATGGTCCATACCGGTCAACAGGAACAGGAGCGGCTGTTCGGTGCGCGCGACATCCGCAAGCGTACCATCAGTATTGACCGTGCCGACCGGAGACCCGCCCGAAGCCTGAGACTCAAACCCGACCACCAGATTCTGATCCCTCAGCATGAGCCCTTCGGCGCCGCGATTATTGCCCAGAGCGCGTCCGTCCACGACCCTGTCGAGCTTGACCACACGCGCCGCGTGGGCCGCGCTGCCGCAGCTTTCAAGATCATAGGCCTCGATCCGGTGGTCCTGTTCAAAACTGACAAAAGCAATGCCATCGCGAAACGCGAGGCCTTCGGAATCGGCCGACCGCTTATTCGGAAAGATTTCGCCCTCGCCGTTGCGCATGGGGGCGATCGAGCCGAGACCGTCCGGCACGCCGGTCTCGGGGTCGATGCTGATCCAAACGAATTTGCCATCGTCGGTGATCGATAAGAGCGAGCCGGACCGCATAACCTCGAGGCCAGATAGCCCCCCAAACGCGGTGTTAGAAGACTCCAATTGCCAAGCGCCGGCCAAGGTCAATCCCTGGAGATTCATCTGCTGCGCCGCCTCACTGCCGCGCTCGGCTTCGATAATGCGGATCGGCAAATCCTCTGCACGTTGAAACGCAACGCCTTCTGGGCAGGAGCGTGCCCGCAAATCATCCACATGATCAGCAAACGTCCAGGCCGCGACGCTGTCGGCCGCGTCCAGGGATACAGGCGCCTGAATATCTGCCGCGGTGCATGCGCTCAACGTTGCGAGCACAAAAAGTGAAAGAACACGCATCGAATCGATCCTCTTCGGTGCTGGTTTCACTGCATCAATAAGGCAGGAAAATGAAGGAAATCACATCCTTGTGCGGCGAACATCGCGGCCGGACCCGACTTTTGGACCACCATAACGCGGCGCGCCTGCACCTGCGCCCGATGTCGCTCCGCCGGGCCGCACGGTTTCGCGTGTGAGCGGTGGCACGGCCATGGCTTCCGGTTTTGGGCCATCGCCATTCTCATCAAACAGACTGGCCAGCTGTTCGGTCATCGCGCCGCCCAACTGTTCGGCATCCACAATGGTCACGGCGCGCTTGTAATAGCGCGTCACGTCATGGCCGATCCCGATGGCGATGAGTTCAACCGGACTACGCGTTTCCAATTCTTCGATGACCTGTCGCAAATGGCGCTCGAGATAATTGCCGACATTCACCGAAAGCGTGGAATCATCAACCGGCGCGCCATCGGAGATCACCATCAGGATCTTGCGCTGCTCGGCGCGCGCCATTAGGCGATCATGAGCCCAGAGCAGGGCTTCGCCGTCAATGTTTTCCTTAAGCAGGCCTTCACGCATCATTAGGCCGAGATTGCGGCGCGCGCGGCGCCACGGGGCATCGGCGGATTTATAGACAATATGACGCAAATCATTGAGGCGCCCGGGGCCTGCCGGTTTGCCGGCCTTGACCCAGTCCTCGCGGCTGAGCCCGCCTTTCCAGGCTTTGGTGGTGAAGCCCAGGATCTCCACTTTCACGCCGCACCGCTCCAGTGTGCGCGCGAGAATATCGGCACATAGCGCCGCGACCATGATCGGGCGTCCACGCATCGAACCGGAATTGTCGAGCAGCAGCGTCACCACAGTATCGCGGAAATTGCTGTCATCTTCTTGTTTGAAGCTGAGCGGCGCGGTCGGATCGGTAATCACCCGCGTCAAACGCGCCGTATCGAGCACGCCCTCTTCCAGGTCGAAAGACCAGGATCGGTTCTGCTGCGCCATCAGGCGACGTTGCAGCTTATTGGCGAGCTTGGAGACCGCACCCTGCAGGCTTTCCAGCTGATGATCGAGATAGGCGCGCAGCCGTGTCAGCTCTTCCGGGTCACACAGGTCGGGGGCCTGGGCCACTTCATCATTCGCGGTTGTGAAGGCTTTATACTGAAAGCGTTGGGCGTCATCGCCCTCGCGAAAATTCGGACGCAGAGGCTTGGTCCCGTCATCGGTATCGTCGGGGCTGTCCTCAGCGTCCATATCGACATCGGCATCGACGGAGACATTGGTCTCTTCGCCATCCATGTCATCGGTCTCGCCGGCCTCAATTTCTTCCATTGTGGCACCCTGGGTTTCTTCCCCAGATTCACCGTCTTCAGAGGAGTTTTCCTGATTGTTCTGTTCGGCCTCGTCTTCAGACTCTTCGTCCTGTTCACCTTGATCATCACTGACCTCATCGCCTCTGGTGAGATCGCGAATGAGATCCTGAATGGTTCGCGCAAAGGCCTCTTGATCGTGTAATTGGTCAATCAGCTTATCGAGCGTGTCGGTGCCGCGAGCATTGACTTCATCACGCCAGAGTGAGGCAATCCCTTCGGCTTCTGCGGGCAGGTCGCGACCGGTCAGGCGCTCACGCAACAGGAACTCGACGGCAGGCGCGAGCGGCGCCTCCTGGCGATCTTCCATGCGCGAATACCCGGCGCGTTCGCAGCGGGCAGCAAGCGCCGCATCAAGATTGTCCGCCGTGCCGTCCATCGCCCGGGCGCCAATGCTTTCGATCCGCGCCCGCTCAGCCGCTTCATAGACCTGTCGACCGACATCATTCTTCGGCTGCAAGCGGGCATGTGCAACCGGGTCATGGTGAGCCAGGCGCAAGGCGGTGGCGTCGGCTTCGCCCCGCGCGCGGGCGGCCAGTTCCGGCGAGAGGTCGCGCGGCGGTGGCGGCAAGACCAGGCGTTCGGGCTCAGCCCGCGGGCCGTCACCTGAGAAAGCCACCTCAACATCGCGGGTCTGGCTCATCGCTTTCGCGGTGGTCGCCAGCGCCTGCTTGAACAGTTCGTAAGGGGCTTCGTCAGTCTTGCTCATGGCTGTGACTTAGCGCGGCGAAGCGAATTTGCGAAGCGCGACAATCACGCCAACTGCGATCGCGTCGCGGAAAGCTTAGAGCATTTGCAGACTTGGCGCTGGTTTCGGCGCGAGCTCGGCCTTCAACCGGCGGCCAATGATCAGTACGACCATGGCCATCAGGACAAAGCTCAGCGACAGGCCGGATCGGACCGGGATGCCCGGCAAGGCGAGGCATAACACAGTAATTGTGGCGACCAGCTCACGCTCAAACCGCAGCCAACCTGCCTGATATCCGCGCTCGAGCACAAACAACAAGGCCGGAACGATCAGAGCCAATTCGTAATAATAGGAATATGGAGCGGCAAACAGCGTCAGCCCGGCAAGCGCCGCATAGCGCCAACGATTGTCCTCTGTATTGCGTGTGACCCAGACCATCAGGGCGATCGCACTCAGGCATGCCAGCCCGCCTATGGCGATGGCCAGGCTGTCGGGCAGCCCCAGCATTTGCGCGGCCGCATAGATATTGACCATCTTGTAAAGCGGCATCTCTCCACTGGCGACCGATCCCGAAACACTCAGCACACTGCTGAGGAAGGCCGACCATGCCTCCAGCCCGAACACGCCGAATGATAGGCCCACCAATCCGAGGCTTCCGAGGCTTGCAAATGCGAACGCCCGCCAATGCCCGCCGGCGAGAAACAAAACCGGCAACAAAAAGCCAAGCTGGGGTTTGATGGTCAGAAGCGCGGCCGCGGCACCTGCGAGCACAGGCTTCGAACGAGCGTTGAACACCGCGATGATCAACAGCGCACCGGTGAACAAGGCGTTCTGACCGGTTTTGAAAGCCAATAAGACGGGGATCGAAGCAAGCGCAGCGATCAGAACACGATCTCGTAGGCCAACCGAATGCAGTGCCAGACCATAGACTGACAGACCTAGCAGGCACCAAACAGCGTATGCGAGCGGCAGTGGCATCCATCCGATCGGACTGAACACGAGGCCCGCATGCGGGGGATATTGCCAGGTCAGTCCTTCCAGCGCTTCGCCGGGATTGTGCGTTTGCAGGGCCTGCGCGATGCCGTCTTGTGTATACAGATCGGCCATCCGGCCGGCCAACGTTTCATTGGCGGCCGCCCAGAACACCGAAAAGTCGCCGCCAAAAACAAATTCCTGGCTCACGCCCAAGAGAGACATGACAAAGACCAGATATTGCGTCACGGCAATTGCGAGCACCGCAACAAAAGCGAGCTTTGGATCAAAAAGGCGATCGGTCGCGGTCATGCATCATCCTTGTTCCGACCCCATTGCGGGTAGCCGAAACCGGATAACGTTTGGTGAAAACGCCTGTGTCGGCGCTAAGCGACCCGGACCATCAAGGCGCTTTCCGGCAGTTCCTCGGCAAAGCAGCGCTGATACATTTCGGCAACCAGAGGGCGCTCCAGCTCGTCACACTTGTTGAGGAAGGTCATCCGGAAAGCATGGCCGAGATCTTTGAAGATCGCGAAATTCTCGGCCCACGTGATCACTGTTCGCGGGCTCATCACCGTCGACAGATCGCCATTCATGAAGGCATTCCGCGTCAGGTCGGCCAGGGTCACCATGCGGCTCAGCGTTTCCTGATCAACATCGCCGGCCTTGGTCGCAACGATTTCAACTTCAGCATCATGCTCGAGATAATTCAGCGTCGTGACAATGCTCCAGCGGTCCATCTGGCCCTGGTTGAGCTGCTGAGTGCCATGGTAGAGGCCGGTGGTGTCGCCGAGACCGACCGTGTTGGTGGTCGCGAATAGGCGGAAATATGGATTTGGCTCAATGACGCGGTTCTGGTCGAGCAGGGTCAGCTTGCCGCTCGCTTCCAGCACGCGCTGGATCACGAACATCACGTCCGGACGACCGGCATCATATTCGTCAAACGTAATTGCGACTGGGCGCTGCAGGGCCCAAGGCAGAATGCCTTCGCGAAACTCGGTGACCTGCGCCCCGTCTTTCAGCACGATCGCGTCCTTGCCGACCATGTCGATCCGCGACACGTGACTGTCCAGGTTGACCCGGATCATCGGCCAATTCAGACGCGCGGCGATCTGTTCGATATGCGTCGACTTCCCGGTGCCGTGATAGCCTTGCACCATGACCCGGCGATTGTGTTCGAAGCCCGCCAAGAGGGCCATCGTCGTCTGCGGGTCGAAGCGATAGGAATCATCAATCGCGGGCACATATTCGGTTCGTTCCTTGAAGCCGTGGACGACCATATCTGTGTCGAGGCCGAACACTTTGCGGACATTGATCTTTTCCGTCGGCACCATGCCCTGCAGGGCGTCGCTATCGCTCATCACGGTCATCGCGGTCGTCTTTCTTCAAGTCTTCAGAGGCTCACCTATCACAACCGCGCCGCGCGCCAAGTGTGACATTGGGTGATGTGCTGCGATTCTCCTCTGCGTCTGGCCTTTCAGCACGGTGCCCCCTAAATGCGGATGGAAGACACGGATCGAAGGACTCGCCATGCCCCAAGTGACCGCAAACGGGATCAAGCTGACTTATGAAAGCCACGGCCCCAAAGATGCGCCTGTGGCGCTCTTAATCATGGGCCTGGGCGGGCAATTGACCATGTGGCCGGACAAGCTCGTGGCGGACTTGGTCAAAGGCGGCTATCGCGTCATCACATTCGACAATCGCGACATCGGTCTGTCGCATCACCATACCGGTGAGAAGACCCCGCATATCTTGCGACACATTCTGCTGCGCCGGCTCGGAATTCGGTCTAAAACGCCGTACGACTTATCCGACATGGCCCAGGATACGATTGGTTTGATGGAGGCGCTGGCACTTGATCGGGTGCACCTGGTTGGCATTTCTATGGGCGGCATGATCGGTCAGCATGTCGCCGCCAAAGTGCCGGACCGGGTTTCCAGCCTGACCGCCATCATGACAACCACAGGCAATCCCAAACTGCCTCGGCCTTCAAGCACGGTGATGAAAGCCATGGTCCGCCGTGGGCCGCAGCCGACCCGCCGCGATGACATTATTGATCAATCTGTGGCGACTTTTGGCATTATCGGCACGCCCGGCGAAGACCAGAACACCAATGGCATGCGCGATCGCATCACGCGCTCATATGATCGCAGCTTCAATCCAGCTGGCGTGATCCGGCAAATGTCAGCGATTGTGGCGTCAGGTGATTTTCGCAAAGTGACGCGCACGATCAAAGCGCCGACCCTCGTCATTCATGGCGATGCCGACCCTTTGGTGCCGATTGAGGGCGGCCGCGACATCGCCAAGCTGGTGCGCGGCGCGCGCATGGAAGTCATGCAAGGCATGGGACATGATGTGCCCCCCCGCTTTCTGCCGCAAGTGACCAAGCTGATGCTTGATCACTTTGCGGCGACACGAGTCTATTCGGCCGCAGAGTGAACAATCTCTCCATGCACGACCGTCATGACGGTCTTGGCGGCAAGAATTTCAGCCTCCGGAATCGTCATCAAGTCGCGATCAAAGACCGTGAAATCGGCCAATTTGCCAGCTTCGATTGTACCGAGATCATCCTCCATGAAGGCCGCATAGGCCGGGGCCGAAGTGAACAAGGTCAGCGCCTGTTCGCGCGATAAGGCTTCGCTCGGATACCATTCATCCGTACTGAAGCCTTCAAGATCCTTGCGCGCGACGGCGGCATAGAATTCGATTTGCGGGGTGCCGACTTCAACGGGCGCGTCTGATCCGCCGACAATGATCGCCCCGGTCGCCAGCAAGCTCTGCCAGGCATAGGCCCCATACAGGCGGTTGGGGCCAAGCCGGTCCGGCGCAAACTTTAAGTCGCCGATCGCGTGGCTCGGTTGCATGGACGCGATCAGGCCAAGGCCGCCAACGCGCTCAATATCATCGGGATGAAGGATTTGCGTGTGCTCAATCCGCCAACGATTGTCGGCAAAATTCGCGGTTGCGTCGCCCGCTTCTTCCGCCGCTGTCTGTTCGATCCAGTATTGATCGAGGATCAACCGATTGGCGAGATCGCCAATGGCATGAATGGCGAGCTGCACATTTCCAGCTTCCGCCCGGCGCATCAATTCGCCGAGCAGGTCCGCCTCCATCAAAGATAGGCCGCGTGTATTCGGGCGATCCGAATAGGGTTCGATCAGCAGCGCGCCGCGCGATCCTAGCGCCCCGTCCATATACAGTTTGATCGAGCGATTAGTGATCGTATCGGTTTCATGGGCGCGGGTTTCAGCGATTTCGAATCCGGCCTGATCATAGGCATTGTGCAGACGCAGCGGCATCCGGCCTTCGAGATCGAGCCGTTCGAGGATAGCCGCGTCACGCGGATTAACGCTCATATTGTGCACACCGGTCCAGCCGCGCGCCGAATAGGCCGCCGAGCCGACAACATAGGCGCGGGTAATCTCTTCAGGGGTTGGCGCAGAGACCAATTGCAGGACCTGCCCCATTGAATTGTCGATCAGGATGCCGGTCGCTTTACCGGTCTCGTCCCGTTCAATTTTGCCGCCATCGACGTCCGGCGTTTCATCGGTGATACCAGCCGCGGCGAAGGCGGCTGAGTTGGCAACCAGGGCATGACCATCAGCACGGGTGAGAATAACAGGATTGTCCGGGCTGACCGCATCCAGATCACTGGCAAGCGGCATCCGGCCTTCGGGCCAACCGGTCTCGATCCAGCCGCGCCCGTAGACGACCTGTCCGGCAGGAAGACCTTGGACTTCGCTTTCGATACGGGTGACCAACTCAACAATCGAGGCGGTCCCTTCGAGATTGAGAGTTAGCTCGCGCTCGCCAATGCCGAGTAGATGAGCGTGGCCGTCAACGAATCCCGGGAACATGACCGCGCCCTGGAGATCGATCAGAGTCACGGATTCATTGCCAAGCTGAGCTTCCGTGGGGGCGTCGGTCGAGACGATCCGCCCCGCCGCATCCACGGTCACCGCTTCGACGGTGTTGCGGCCAATGCCGGTATAGATCGTGCCGCCGGTATAGATCGTTTGCGGTCCGGTAGGTTCATCGGTCGCGGCATCCTGATTGCCCGCCCCGCACCCTGCCATGATCAATCCCGCTGTCGCGGCCAGTATCCAACGCATTTACGCACTCCCTCGTAAGTCAGGGTGCGGGTCTAACGCTCTTTCGGAGCGATGCAAATCCGAAAACAAAAAACGCGCCCTGGGGACCAGAGCGCGTTGTTCAGAGAACTGGATTGAAAGCTTAGGCGGTTTCTTCCGCTTTCTTCGCAATGTTCTTTTTGATCTTCAGCGCTTTCGCCGACAGGACATCGTCCTTGGCTTTGGCGAGATAAGCATCAAGACCGCCAAGCTTATCGACGGTGCGCAGTGCTTTGGCAGCGATGCGCATAGAGAAGTTTTGATCCAGCGCCTCGGAATGCAGAGTAACATTCACCAGGTTTGGCATAAACCGGCGCTTGGTTTTGATATTCGAGTGACTGACATTGTGTCCGACCATTGGGCCTGTGCCAGTAAGTTCACATACGCGGGACATGGGTCGCTCGCTCATTGTCTAGATTGAAACCGAAGCGCGGCTATTACGCGCCGATGCCAAGCCCGTCAAGCACTGAGATGAGTCCGAGCTGCCTGCTTGAAAATCGGTCCCTAAAAAGAAATAATCACGGCGAAACAGTGACACGCTTGTTCAGCCTATCTTTTGCCACACACATATATATCTAGTGACCCTGATCCACGCATGAGGCCCTTTGCCATGATGAAAAAACTTCTCGCATCAGCCGCGCTCGCATCTGTGACGGTTTCCTCTGTCTCTGGCGCAGATACGGCTTTGATCGAGCCGCACATCCTCGCAATGATCGAGGCCGGCCAACCCATGGAGATGGAATATAATATCAAGGCCAATGCTTGGGTCTTGATTCTGCCAATCACCGGGAAAGCCAATTTCCGCGTGACCATGAACAAGGACACCTATGCGATCAAAAGCAAAGTGAAAACGACGGGCCTTGCCGATATCCTCGTCAATTATGACCTCGAAATTGCAGCCTCCGGCTATACGCGTCCGGACGGCTTGGACACTTATGCGTTCGTGTCGCAGAACCGCGATGGCAAGAAAAACCGCCGGGTCGACCTGAAATATCTCAAAGATGATTTCGAAATGACCGCAACGCCGCGGTTCGGGAATCTGGGCGAACCCCCTGCCACGGTTGAACAGGCGCTGGACGCCAAGGATCCGGTCACGGCCTTGATTTCGTTTGCGCTTGAGCCGCGGGCGGAAGGCGAAGACCCGTGCGGCGGTCCGCTGAAGATTTTCGACGGTCGACAGCTGACGCATTTGCACCTGACTAATCATGGCATGAAGCAAGTGAAATCAGAGGCTTGGTCCGGTGAAGCCTATGAGTGCCATATCAGAATGGATAAGGTTGCGGGCTACAAAGCCGGGGAGTCGGATAAGGACAATCTGTCTGGCATTGATGGCCCGTTGCGGATGTGGCTCGCCCCTTTGCCCAACGGCGCACATGTGCCCGTCCGCATCGAAGCAGAGACCGAAGATATTGGCACTGTGACCTTGCAAGCAGCGACCCTTAAGTTCACGCCACTTGAAAATTAAAGAAAAAACTTGCCGGGTTGCATCTTATTACTATTATACAACCTGAGCGGGCGTTCCTCCCCTTGAGTTGCCCGCTCCTCTACGCACGTACCCAGAAGTGTGAGCGCCCGAATGCCCCCAAACATTCGGGCGCGTTGACGAGTCAGCTTCCTCTGCCTATCCGGGGCGGATGACGAAATCGCCTTTGAAAATTGTCAGCTGGAACATCAATTCGATCCGGCTGCGCTTGCCAAATGTTGAAGCCTTTGTCGCGCAAGAGCAGCCTGACATTATCTGCTTCCAGGAAATCAAATGCCAGAATGCGGAGTTTCCGGAAAAGGCCTTCAAACAAATGGGCCTGCCGCATCTTGCGATTAATGGTCAACGCGGCGGACATCATGGCGTCGCCATTGCCAGCCGTGAACCTATTGAACTGATGGAAACGCCAGCGCTCTGCCGAGAAGGCCATGCCCGGGTGAACGCTGTGCGCGCAGGCGATGTTGAATTACACAACATCTACCTGCCAGCGGGCGGGGATGTGCCGGACCCCGACGCCAACGACAAGTTCGCGCACAAGCTCGATTTTGTGAAACGCCTTGGTCGTCACTATGGAAAGGTTGCCAAGGATGGCGTGCCGCGCGTGCTGGTTGGAGATCTTAACATTGCGCCGCATCCAAATGATGTCTGGTCACATAAACAGCTTCTGAAAATTGTCTCGCATACGCCCGTCGAAACAGAAAGCCTTGAAAAGGCACGCAAAAAAGGCGGCTTCACGGATATTGCGCGGCACGTTCATGATGAAGACCAGCGGCTTTATTCCTGGTGGAGTTATCGCGCCCGCGATTGGGCGGCTTCGAATAAGGGCCGCCGATTGGACCATATCTGGACCACGGACGCTGCGACCGCTTTGACAGATTTGAACAGCTATCGCGTGCATCTTGCCTGGCGGGGGGGCTGGAAACCATCCGACCACGCGCCGATCAGCATCGAGATGCAAAGACCTTAAGCGGCGCGTGAGCGTTGAACAGGTGCCGCTAAAGCTCCAATTCGCGCGACCATCTCGCCGACCGTGACGACTTCGGCGCCGCTTTCTTCAACCGCCGACAGAAGCTCTCGATAGTCCTCAGGCGTCACGCCCCAAGGTGATGGCGCCGCGCTCACATCATGCGTGAAGATAATTACCCAACCCTCCGATTGCTTCAGCGTTTTGAGATCCTGGCGTGCTCTGGCGATACCACCATTATCGTGTTGCAGGCCGGTTGCTTTCAGCATGTTGAGATCGATTGGACTGGAATTGATCCCGGGCTTGACCCCGCGCAGCGCCATATTGGCGTTCGACAGGTTCTTTTTGGACGTCAGATTCGCAGCCCCGAACGGATAGGCAAAAGAGTTTACGTCGCCGATTCCATGTGCCGCTAGAAGTTCCAGGTTCTGACGACATTGTGCGTCGATTTCTTCGGCGCTGACTTGGCGACAATCCACGTGATCAAATGTGTGACAGCCAAAATCATGACCGGCCTCGACCAGCCGTATGAGGTCGGCGGCATCAAACATTGTCCCATAATGAGGCTGGTCTGTGCCCATGAACCCACCCGCGACATACCAGGTCGCGCGCCAGCCTTCGGCCTCGATCATTGGGGCAGCTGTGTCGACCGCTGATTTCGGGAAATCGTCAAAGCACAGGCTAACATACCGTCCAGACGGCAATTTTTCTTCGCGCTTCTCAAAGGTCTCGCAAAGCACGCGATCAATTGCGCTTCCAATCTTCTCAGAAAAATAACCCAAATCGGTCATACCCAAGCCTCAGGATGTCGAACATGTGAAGGTGAAGCTGCAATATGCATTCCAG
Source organism: Hyphomonadaceae bacterium (assembly GCA_024743315.1). GTDB lineage: Bacteria > Pseudomonadota > Alphaproteobacteria > Caulobacterales > Hyphomonadaceae > Henriciella. The sequence continues at coordinate 341,533 of JANSWU010000005.1, read as the reverse complement.
CGTGGACTGTCTCGCGTTTGACGACCTGTCGAAGATGGACCTGCATCTCTGGCGGCGGTTTCAGGGCATGGATCCCGACCTGGCCAGCCCATATTTCTCGGCCGCTTATTTCACTGCGGTTGAACAGGTTCGACCGGGGATAAAAGTCCTCAAATTCTATCAAGACCATCATCCCGTGGCGTATTGGCCATTTCGCAGAGGCCCGCTCGGGACTGCGCGTCCGGTTGCCGGTTCCATGGATGATTTGCATGGCATCATCGCCCATCCTGCGGTCACGCTCGATCTGCGCAGCCCGCAGGTGCGCCGCTGGCTTGGTGGATACGCCTTCTCGGCATTGCCTTATGGCCAGCGCCGCCACGGGCTTCACGGTCAGTCCGGTGATGGCAATCAAGTGATGGATCTCAGCTCCGGGTACGAAGACTGGTTGAACAGGCGCAGCGCCGAGAGTTCGAATTTCCGACGCGAATGGCGCAAGAGCCAGAAGCTCCTCGATGCGCCAGGGACCGTCGTCCGCCACGATGTGATCGATTTGACCAGTTTCGACCGGATGATTGCGCTCAAGCGCGCTGCTTATGCACAAGCCCGTCACTTTGACCTGTTTGAGCTCGCCTGGCCGCGCGACCTGCTGCTCGCTCTGCTGAAAAGCGGTGATGACGGCGCGCGAGGTGTTCTATCGACCCTGTCGATTGAGTGCGAAACAGCGGCGATCACTTATTGCATGCGCTCCGACCGCGTTATGCATTACTGGTTCCCGGCTTATGAAGCCAAGTTTGCCAAGCAGAAACCTGGTCTTGCCTTGCTTTTCTCGTTGGCGGAATGGGTCGCGTCGGAAGGGATTCAAGAATTGCATCTTGGTCTGGGTAATGCGCAATACAAACGCCAGCTTGCAAACTGGATGATGCCGGTGCGTGCGGGCGCCCTGGCCTTGTCGCCCGCGCAACAGGTGGCCACAGGGTTCACCGCCTGGGGCCAACGCCTCGAAGGAGAGAATCGACTGCTCAACATGCCGGCGAAATATGTGCGAAAGTATGAGCGAATGGCACTTTCCGGCACTTGGCGCGCCTAAATCTTGTGCAATGCAGCACAGTGTTTGAAGCGCGGCATTCTTGTCGCAGCCAGATCCCCTTTCTCCGTTGGGTAAAGGCATTTCCGCATATCTGCCCTTCCAAAATTCTATTGTCGATTGCGCATTTCGCGCAAATTGTTGCGATGCAGCATGACGCGAAATAGCCGAGCCCGAGTTCTGGCCGGGCCCTAAAAAAGGCTAAGAGACTTACAACATGTTGCGGGAGGAGTTTCTGGTCGGTCTTCGGGCCGTCGCTAACTCTGTAAGGAAGAATTACATGCGTAAGACCCTTGTAACTCTGATCGCCGCTGCCGCCGTTGCAGCTCCTTTTGCCCAAGCTGAGGGCACTCCAATCACAGTAGAATTGAGCTATGACAGCACATTGCTGGCCACTGAGGCCGGCGCGAAAACTGTGCTGGAGTCGATCACCACACAGGCCGAAGAAGCCTGTTCATACGCGATGCCGGTCACCGGACTGCCGACTTTTGATCGGGATTGTCGCGACGATCTCGTCGACAAGGCCGTGGGTCAAATTCGCCTGGCGGCTCGCGAAGAAGGTCAAGCCACAGCTTATGTGTTCGCGTCTGTTGAAACGGAGACCGAACTCAGCGCTCAGTAATTCGGGCGTCAGCTGAAAAGCGAACGGGCGGTGGAGACCCACCGCCCGTTTTGCTGTGTCGATTCGAGGCCTGCCTAGGCGACGCGTTCGACCATCATGTGTTTGATCTTTGCGATGGCCTTGGCTGGGTTGAGCCCTTTCGGACAAACCTGCGCGCAATTCATGATCGTGTGACACCGATACAATTTGAACGGATCTTCAAGGTCGTCCAGGCGCTCACCGGTGGCTTCGTCGCGGCTATCAATTAACCAGCGATAGGCCTGCAAAAGCGCGGCCGGGCCAAGATATTTGTCGCCGTTCCACCAATAGGACGGGCACGAGGTCGAGCAGGACGCACAGAGAATGCACTCATACAGTCCATCAAGCAGCTCGCGCTCCTCTTCGGTCTGCGTCCATTCTTTTTCCGGCTCGGGCGTGTCGGTTTTCAAGAAAGGCTGCACATAAGCGTGCTGGGCATAGAAATTGGTCAAGTCCGGGATAAGGTCTTTGACCACGGGCTGGTGCGGCAGCGGCGCGATTGTTATGTGCGGCCCGGCAATCTCTTCCCAACCACGTGTGCAGGCAATCGTGTTCTGCCCGCCAATGTTCATCGCACACGAGCCACAAACGCCCTCCCGGCAGGACCGTCGGAAGGCCAGCGTCGAGTCGATATTGTTTTTGATATAGATCAGCACGTCCAAAATCATCGGACCACACTGGTCCATATCGACAAAATAAGTGTCCCAGCGCGGATTGCCGCCTTCTTCGGGGCTATAGCGGTAGACCTTGAATTTCTTGACCTTTTTGCCTTCGGGCTTAGGCCAGGTTTTACCTTTTTTAGGCGCTGAGCCCTTGGGAAGTGTGAGTTGAACCATGACCGCTCCTAGTAAACGCGCTCTTTGGGTTTGATATATTCGATCTCATTCGACATCGTGTAATTGTGCACTGGACGATAATCGATGTTCACTTCGCCAGCCTCATTTGACCAGGCCAGCGTGTGCATCATCCAGTTCTCATCATCGCGCTTGTCATAATCCTCACGCGCATGCGCGCCGCGGCTTTCCTTACGATTGGCCGCAGAATTGACGGTAACGGTCGCCTGACCGATCAGATTGTCAAATTCCAGCGCTTCGAGCAGGTCGGTATTCCAGATCAGGCCACGATCATCGATACGCATGCCAGGAACCTTCTTGTTGATCGCTTCGATCTTCTCGACGCCTTCATCCAAGACCTCACCGGTGCGGAACACGGCGCAATTGTCTTGCATGGCTTTTTGCATTTCGAGACGCAGATCCGCGACTGAATGATCGCCATCGGCGTTGCGGATGCGATCAAACCGGGCGAGGTGCCCATCGGTTTGCGCGTCCTGGATCGTTGGCTGGCTGGCCCCGGCTTCCAGTGTTGCGCCACAGCGCAGACCAGCGGCCCGGCCAAACACAACCAGGTCGATCAAAGAGTTGGAACCCAAACGGTTGGCGCCATGGACCGACACACAAGCGGCTTCACCGACCGCCATCAGGCCAGGCACAACCGAATCCGGATCGCCATCTTTCTTGGTCAGGACTTCGCCGTGGAAGTTGGTCGGGATCCCGCCCATATTATAATGGACCGTCGGCAGAACCGGGATCGGCTCGCGCGTTACATCCACGCCGGCAAAGACTTTCGCCGTCTCGGAAATGCCCGGCAGGCGCGCCGCCAGGGTTTCAGCTGGCAAATGCTCCAGGTGCAGGAAGATATGGTCCTTGTTGGGACCGACGCCACGGCCTTCGCGGATCTCAATCGTCATTGAGCGTGAAACCATGTCGCGCGGCGCGAGGTCTTTCACGCTCGGCGCGTAGCGCTCCATGAAGCGCTCGCCTTCGGAATTGGTGAGATACCCCCCTTCGCCGCGTGCGCCTTCGGTAATCAGGCAACCCGCGCCATAAATACCGGTCGGGTGGAATTGGATGAATTCCATATCCTGCAATGGCAGACCCGCGCGCAGCACCATCGCATTGCCATCGCCGGTACAGGTGTGGGCGGAGGTACAGCTAAAGAAGGCACGGCCATAGCCGCCCGTGGCCAGAATGGTTTTCTGGGCGCGGAAACGGTGCAGCGTGCCATCGTCCAGTTTCCAGGCGGTCACACCCCGGCAAACGCCCTCATCATCCATGATCAGGTCGAGCGCGAAATATTCGATAAAGAACTCGGTATCATTCTTCACGCACTGGCCGTACAGCGTGTGCAGCATGGCGTGACCGGTCCGATCGGCGGCGGCGCAGGTGCGCTGAACCGGCGGGCCTTCGCCCATCTCGGTCGTGTGGCCGCCAAACGGACGCTGATAGATCTTGCCGTCTTCGTTGCGGCTAAATGGCATGCCCCAATGCTCAAGCTCGTAGACCGCGGCTGGGGCTTCGCGGGCGAGATACTCGATCGCGTCCTGGTCACCGAGCCAGTCAGACCCTTTGACCGTGTCATACATGTGCCAACGCCAGTCATCCGGCCCCATATTGCCAAGCGAGGCGGCAATCCCGCCTTGCGCCGCCACCGTGTGCGAGCGCGTCGGGAAGACTTTGGTGATGCAGGCGGTTTTGAGGCCAGCCTGTGCGGCGCCGAGCGCGGCCCGCAAGCCTGACCCGCCCGCGCCGACGACCACCACATCATATGTGTGATCGATGAATTTGTAATCGCTCATCTCTTACCTCTTCCGCGTTGACGCACTAAGCGCCCGCCGTGAACCAGATTTTCAGCACCGACAGGATCGTCGCTGCTGCCAGGGCAATCACCGCAAACGTATTCAGGATCAGAAGCGCTTGCCGTGTGCCGCTCTTTGCAATGTAATCTTCAATTACCACCTGAATGCCTAAGCGCATGTGATAAAGCGCCGCAGAAAGTGTCAAAATCAGCAAAATTGCATTTACCGGTTGCGCCACCCAAGTCAGCGCACCCTCATAGCCTGCTTTGCACGCGACAATGATCGAATAAAGAAACCATGGCACCAGGAACAGCAATGCCACCGCGGTGACCCGCTGGCGGATATGATGCTGGGTTCCAGCCCCCGCCGACCCCAGGCCTCGAACGGATTTTGCACTCGTCGTCATATCCGATCTCCTAATAGAATGAGGCTAGCGACCAGATGACCGCCGCCCCGATAATCGCAAACGCGAAATTGAACATGGACCAGAGGCTGGCAACGCCCGGATTGAACCCGATCATTGGGCCATCCCAGATCAAGTGTCTCAGACCATTAGCAAAGTGATAAAGCACCGCCATGGACCAAAGGAATAAGAGGATTTGGCCAGGCAGGCTGAACGCGATCATCTCGACAAAGGCGTAAGCTTCAGGGCCCGTCGCCAGAGCGACCAACCAGGCTCCGATCAGGAATGCACCGCCATACAGGCCCAACCCGGACACCCGGTGAAAGATCGAGCCGGCCATGGTCCAATGCCACTTCCAAATCTGCAGGTGCGGCGATAGGGGGCGCGAGTCTGCCCGTCCTTGTCCAGCCATCTGCTCCTCCAATACAAAAGCTGCTTTTAACGCGGCATCTCTTAAGCGCGTCGAAACGGCTGTCAACGCGGCCAGACGTCAGACTTAAGTCACATTGCAGTGTACCGTCGCGTGAAGCCGCGCGCCGCGAGATAAGCCCTTTGCAGATGCAGTTTCCGATTTTAGCTTATCGACCGAATCCCAAGGACCCGTTCATGAAATCCCTCGTCGCCCGCACGTTTATCGCTTTCGCTCTTTTGATCTTTGCCGGACCGATTGCCACCAGCCAGTCGCTCGAAGAGCTGATCACTCAATATGAAGCATTCAATCAGGCAGGTGATCCGGAGGAGCTGGCCAAAGCCCGCGGTGAGGACGCGAGAGTTTGGGCCCAGGTGACCCCTGATTATGTGGCACAACGTGCGCGAGAGGCCGAGACCATGCTGGCCGCACTCGATGCATTGGACAATCCTGGCCAAGGTCCAGAAGCGGCGATTTTACGTCACCTCTTACAGGCGCAAATCAGCGCGCATGAATATGATACGGCGCGTATTCCCTTTGTCGGCGATTGGGGGTTTTTCGCACAAGCCCCATATACGGCCATGCGCACCCGCGCCAATTCACGCAAACGCGCAGAAGCCTGGATCGCTCGATTGAACGATTTGCCGCGCTATTTTGACGACCATGTCGCAAACATGCGGCGCGGGATCGCAACTGACTGGACCGCGCACGCAGACCCGCTCGCAACGTCCATTTCGCAAGTGCGCTCGCACATCGTCGAAGACGCGACCGAAAGCACGCTGTTCATGCCGTTCGCTTCGCTCGACAGTTCAGACCTCTCCGAAGCGGACATTGAAGAGCTGAAAGCCGACGGGGCAGCCGCGGTTGAGACGGCCGTCGCAGCCTATGCCGAGCTCCTTGTCTTCCTGGAAACCGAGTATGCGCCGGCTGCCCGCGACGGCGCCGGGATCGCAACGCTGGAGGGCGGACAAGAAGCCTATGCCGTTGCGGTCGATTTTCACACCGCGGGTGCTGGCTACACACCGGAACAGATTCACAGTCTCGGCCAATCTGAAGTCGCCCGCATCCGCGCCAATATGGAAGCGATTATTGCCGAAGTAGAATTCGACGGGACGTTTGACGAATTTGTCGACTTCCTGCGCACGGATCCGCAATTCTATGCTGAAACGCCTGAGGAGCTCCTGGAAAAAGCGTCTGAAATGAGCAAGCGGCTCGATGCGATCCTGCCGCGATACTTCAAGACCCTGCCGCGCCTCCCCTATGGCGTCGAAGCGGTTCCGGCAGCAATCGCGCCGGGATATACGACCGGGCGTTACTCCGGCGGAGATGCTGAGAAGGGAATTGCCGGGACGTACCTGGTCAACACTTATGCCCTCGACCAACGCCCGCTCTATGAACTGCCGGCTTTGTCGGCGCACGAAGCTGTGCCGGGCCATCATTTGCAAATCGCCCTGGCGCAAGAACTCGAGGACGTCCCGGAATTTCGAAAATCCTACTATGCCACAGCGTTTGGCGAAGGCTGGGGACTGTACGCCGAAAAACTGGCGGGCGAAGCCGATTTCTATCGCACGCCATATGAGCGATTCGGCCAGCTATCTTATGAAATGTGGCGTGCCTGTCGTCTCGTCGCTGATACGGGCCTGCACCATTATGGCTGGACCCGCGAGGAGGCTGAGCGCTGCTTCATTGAAAACACCGCCCTCGCCCCGCTCAATATCGAAACCGAGGTCACCCGCTATATTGGCTGGCCGGGCCAGGCTACGGCTTACAAGGTGGGTGAACTGAAAATCCTCGACCTGCGCGCCAAGGCGAAAGACGCCCTGGGCGAGGCGTTCGATATTCGTGAGTTCCACGATGTCGTCCTCGGCGCAGGCGCGATGCCGCTTGACGCACTGGAAAAGCGGATCGATGAGTGGATCGAAACCGCCAATTAGGTTCCGTTTGAGACCGGGATTTTGAGATAGGTCTTGCCGTCTTCTTCCTCAGGCGGCAGCGCGCCAGCGCGAATATTGACCTGCAACGATGGCAGGATCAAACGCGGTGAAGCGAGCCCGGCATCGCGCGCCTCGCGCATTTCAACGAACGCGTCTTCGCTGACCCCATCATGAATGTGGATGTTCGAGGCGCGCTGTTCAGCCACCGTGGTTTCCCACTGATACTCAGTCCGGCCCTCGGGCAGATAATCATGTCCAACAAAAATCCGGGTCGTCTCAGGCAGATCGAGAATCTTTCGAATGGAACGGTATAGCGTGCGGGCATCGCCGCCGGGAAAATCCGTCCGCGCCGTGCCATAATCAGGCATGAACAGTGTATCACCAACGAAAGCCGCATCCTCGATGACGAAGGTGACGCAAGCGGGCGTGTGTCCGGGCGTATGCAACACTTTGGCCGATAGAGATCCGATGGAGAACGTCTCTCCGTCCTTGAACAAGTGATCAAATACGCCGCCATTCGGGATCAGGTCCTTGGCATTGAACACAGGTTTGAAGACTTTCTGAACCGACACGATCTGATCGCCGATGCCATATCGTGCCCCGACCATACGCCGGACATAATCGGCCGCCGAGAGGTGGTCAGCATGGGCATGCGTGTCGAGCACCCATTGTACGTTCAGGCCCAATTGGCTGGCTTCCCCCAGAACGCGATCGACCGACCGGGTTGAGAGCTTGCCTGCCTTGGGATCGAAATCGAGCACCGGATCAATGATCGCGGCCTGCCTGGTCTCAGGATCGCCGACCAAATAGGTCACGGTGAACGTGTCAGGGTCGAAATAGCTTTGCAAGATCATGGTCAATCTCCTCGGAATACATAGTCTATATATTAGCACTTGCTAAATTAGCAATACCTAATATATATGAGCTTATGAAAACACTGACTCTTGATCCCGCTCAGTTGGAAGAGAATGCCTCTGCCGCTGCCCGCTTCCTGAAAAGCCTGGCCAACGAGCATCGCCTGATGGTCTTGTGCCAGCTGGTTGATGGCGAACGCAGCGTTGGCGAATTGCTTGATGGCAGTACGCTGTCGCAATCGGCGCTCTCACAGCACCTGTCCAAGCTGCGTGAGCAAAACCTGGTGCGAACCCGCCGTCAGGGTCAGTCAATCTTTTATGCAATCTCAGACCCGGCCGTCGCCAAATTGATGATGACGCTGGCCGATATCTTTTGTCCGGAGGACCAATATGACTCAACTTCCTAACCTTGATCCGAAAACCACGGCCGAAAAGCTGGCCCGCGGTGAAATCACCCTCGTCGACATTCGCGAGCCGGATGAGCATGCGCGCGAGAATATTTCCGGCGCGGTCTCATTGCCATTGTCACGCCTGCAAGAGGCGCATCTTCACGTTGAGGGCGACAAGCAGGTCGTGTTCCATTGCAAAAGCGGGATGCGCACATCGAGCAATTGCAGTGCTTTGACGGAACATGTGTCAGGGGCGGCTTATCTCCTCGAAGGCGGCCTCGATGGCTGGAAGAAAGCCGGTCTGCCGGTTCAAACCGACACCAAAGCGCCACTGCCGATCAATCGTCAGGTGCAAATCACGGCGGGTGGTCTGGCCCTCGCAGGCGCGGTTTTGGCGCAGACGGTCGATCCAAATTTCATCTGGCTCAGCGGCTTTATCGGCGCTGGCCTGATGTTTGCCGGCATTAGCGGCTGGTGCGGCATGGCCAATGCCCTCGCCATCATGCCGTGGAACCGTAGAGCGGCTTAAACATGCTGGGCTTGGCACCAGATATCCTTGCCCTGACTTTGCTCAGCGGTGCACTGGTCGGCCTGTTGCTTGGCACTTTTGGCGGCGGCGGGTCTGTGCTCGCGGCGCCGCTGCTGATCTATCTGGTCGGCGTCGATGACCCGCATCTTGCGATCGGCACGTCGGCTGCGGCCGTCGCCGCGACCGCCTTGTTCAACCTATTCGGGCACTGGCGTGGCGGGCGGGTCAAATGGCCCTGCGCCATTGTATTCGGCACCGCGGGTTTGATCGGCTCGATCGCAGGGTCTTCGGTGGCCAAGGCGACGGATGGTGACTGGCTGCTCCTGGCCTTTGCTGCCGCTATGGCGGTGATCGGCGCCAGTATGTTCCGACGCCCGGTCACAGAAGGCCATCCCGACGTGCACCTGACGCCTAAAATGATGCCCAAACTATTGACGCTCGGCCTGATTGTCGGCTTTGCCGCGGGCTTTTTCGGGATTGGCGGCGGGTTCCTGATCGTCCCTGGCCTGATTGCCGCGACTGGCATGACGATGAGCGCGGCGACCGCATCATCCCTGGTCTCGGTGAGCATTTTTGGCGCGGCCACCTCCTCCAATTATGCCCTCGCCGGATGGGTGGATCCGGGTCTGGCCAGCGCGCTGCTGATCGGGGGCATGATTGGCGGCGTGGGCGGCATCTGGATTTCTCGCAAGCTTGTTTCGCGCGCGCTTCTGGCGCGGCGCCTTTTTGCCAGCTTCATTATTCTGGTGGCGGCCTATGTGGCAACCAATGCGACCCTCGCCCTGATTGCGCCCCCAACGGTTGCCTGATCCACGCAGCGCTTGCTAAGCGGGCGCCATGAAAACCCTGACCATTATCGAAACCGGCCGCCCGCCCGCCAGTATTGAGGGCGACTGGCCGCTCTATCCAGCCATGTTCGAAAGCTTGATGGCGCCGCATCTGGACGGTTGGCGCTATGCTGCGATCGAGCTTTCTGAAGGCGCACCTCTTCCGGATCCGGCCAGACTGGACGCGATCCTGATCACCGGGTCACCGGCCGGGGTCTATGATGACGAGCTTTGGATGGCTCCACTGATGGACTTCATCCGCGACAGCGCTGCTGCAAAAACCCCGCAAATCGGGATCTGTTTTGGCCATCAGGCCATCGCCCATGCACTCGGGGCCGAGGTGACCAAGTCGGAAAAAGGCTGGGGCATTGGGCGGCACACTTATGATGTGGTCGCGCGGCCTGACTGGATGGGTGCGAACCCGCCCACCAAATTCAGCCTCGGTGTCAGCCATCAGGACCAAGTCCAGAACCTGCCGCCCGGCGCCACCCTGATTGGCCGCAACGAGTTCTGCGAATATGCGGCGCTGGCCTATCCGAGTGAGAAAGCCATCAGTTTTCAAGGCCATCCGGAATATAGTCCGGGCTTTTCCTGCGCCCTCTACAATGTCAGGCGGGGCACCAAGCTGCCGCATGCGATGGTCGATGCCGCAGAGGCAAGCTTTGCTGAGCCGGTTGACAATGCCCTGATCGCGAGTTGGATGGCGGCGTTTCTGGCGCGAACCACGGATTAGCGTCGCGTCACGCTTTCCAGCCTGCGCGCCCTCGCCCTAATCTGCCAGCGTGACGACTGAGCCTTCTTCTGAGCCGCAACGCCTAAACCGCCGACAGGTCTGGATCCTCACCTTGGCTTCGGCCGTGGTGACCGCCAATGCCTATTACATCCACCCGATCATCGCGCGCGTTGCGGACGATTTTCAGGTCAGCTCTTCAACCATTGGTCTCGTGCCTGCGATGAACCAATTGGCCCTGGCGCTCGGCATCTTCCTGCTTCTGCCGCTCGGCGATCGTTACAGCAACCGGACGCTGACAGCGATCTTCGTGGCAGGTCAGTTTCTGGCGATTGCGCTGATGGCTTTTGCCGTAGATTTTCAATTGTTTCTGATCGGGTCGACCGTGCTCGGCTTCATGACCATCGCCCCTTACCTCCTGCCAGCATATGCTTCCAAGCGGGTTGACCCGACCGAACTTGGCAAAGTTACAGCGGTGCTGACCACGGGCATCATTGCGGGTATTCTGATCGCCCGGGCTGGCGCTGGTGTGGTTGCAGAATATTTTGGCTGGCGCAGCGTTTATTACATCGCCACCGGCCTGATGTTCATCGTTGCCGTGACTTTGCCATTCAGCATGGACCGCCGGGAGCAGCCGGGCGAACAAAGCGAGCAGACCTCCTATTTAAAGCTGATCTGGTCAATGATCCCGATGGTCGGCCGATATCCCGAAATGCTTCTCTCGGGGACGATCCAGGCGCTGAATTTTGGTATCTTCATTTCGATCTGGTTAGGACTCGGCCTGCATCTGACCAGTCCGGATATGGGCTATGGCGTCGATGTGGTCGGCTATCTCGCTTTGTTCGCCATCGTCAATCTCGCCTCCACGCCAAGGCTTGGCGCCTGGGCCGATCGCATCGGTGCGCGCAGAGCACGCTTTTACATTGCCATTTTCCAACTCGCGGGCGTCTGCCTTTTCCTGCCATTCGGCAACAATTTATGGCTATTGATGATCCCGATCCTGATTACCAATATTGGCGGGCCGGTGATCGATGTCACCGGGCGCATGACCTTCCTCAACCAGCCGCCGGAAGTCCGCACCCGGCTGATGACCATCTATATCGTCTTCATGTTTGTCGGAGGTGGGCTCGCCAGCTGGGCGGGCACGACGGCCTATGATGTCTGGGGCTGGGCCGGCAATGGTGTCCTGGCGCTGGCCATGTCGTTGACCGTGTTCCTGCTCTGTCTGTGGGCGCATCACCGTCACCCATCGGAGCTCAATCGATGACATTCTGGCAGCCATATCCGGACAGGAACGGGTCCGGCATATTTCGTCTCACCGTTCGGCCCGAGGCCTGCGTCGGGCCCGACCACAATTCTCAATTTTTTATGGGCGGCGTCGCCTTTGCCACCGCGATCTCAGCGCTTGAAGCTCAGTTTCAAGCGCCGCTTCTCTGGTCGAACATTCAGTTTTTGTCGCAGGGTCGGCTTGGTGACGAGATCCAGATCGAGATCACCAAGAGGGGCGGCGGCAAAACCATACACCAGGTCGGCGCGATCGTGACCGCAGGTGACCGACTGCTGCAAACGGTCCAGGGGGCGCTGGGGCGGCGGAGCAGCGATTATGAATCGCGCTTTCTGACTGCCCCTAGAGTTCGCCCACCGCAGGAATGTGAGGAAAAGGCTCCTGACGCCTTTGCGCAACCTGGGAACCTGCTCGATCAGTTTGAACGACGAACCGCGCTGCAGAACGATGAATCAGGCCGAGAGGATTTATGGTTCAGGCCGAAATTCCCGACCGATATTTCAGCAGGGTTGCTGGCCATCATGGCGGACTTTCTCCTCGGCGCACATACAAGGACCCGAGGCGGCACCAGTCTTGATAATACATTAAGAATACACGCCCTTAAACCAACAGCCTGGGTCCTCAACCAAGTTCAGTTGCAATCGATCAAGGACGGGGTGGTGCACGGCACTGTCCATCAATTCGCCGAAGATGGCACGTTGCTCTCAAGCGGCAGTCAAACCGGGCTTTTGCCGAAACGATGAGAGCCCGCCTTCATCAAGAAGACGGGCTCATTTCGTCCATAGACGCGATTTGGGGTTAGCCACCAAACTTGTAGCGCGCGCCGATTGAGAACACGTTTTGCGTGTTTTCAATCTCGAGCGTACCTGGGAAAAGCTGATTGTTCAGCTCAATATCTTCGGTCGCACGATAGGCGTACTCACCGAAGACTTCCCATTGGTTTTGCAGCTTGTAAGTGGCGCCTGCTTTGAGCTGATAGCCGAACTTGCCTTCGCTATCATCGATCACAGTGATGCCAGACGGCTGATAGGTCACATCGACATCAACATAGCCGATACCGCCACCAACATAAGGTTGGAACGCGCCAGCTTGATTGAAATCGTAATACCCGTTGATGAAGATGCCGGTATTGGTGATTTCACCCCGGCCATCGGCAACAACTTGTGCAACCGTCACACCGAGCGGATCGGCTGAACTCGCAATCGCTGCGGCATCGACGCCGTCAATACTGCCACCGCCGAGCGTGACACCCGTATGCGTATCGACATCAGCTTGCGAATAGACGATTTCAATGCCAGAGCGGAAGCCATTGCCGTAACGTGCGCCAAACTCGCCTGCAAACGCGGTTCCGCCATCAAACTCGGTCGACCAGCCATATGGCGTGCCTGCAGCCACGTCGAGCGTGCTGCCATCACCGAGATTTCCGGTTGTAAACGCGCCGGTCGAGCCAGAATTGTCGCTGTCATTCTGCTGGGTAAACCCAATCGAACCACCGACATAGTATTCTTGAGCGGACGCTGCGCCCACAATCACCAGTCCTGCTGCAATAGCAGCGACAGATTTCATGAGTTTCATACTTAACTCCTCAGGTTATGCGAAGGGCTTTGTCCCCCCGTCGCAGCCCTAATTAGTATTCTTTATACGATAGGCAATATTAAATTTTATTTTGGCTTGATAATTGTATGTATCTCTGCACAACGGCCCCGACGGGGAAACTTATCTACAGGACGTACACATGCTGCCCAAACCGCGCGCGGACATCGCACCAAATACGCTGGACTTTGAAATTCTGCCTTTGGTCAAACCGACCGGCTTTCGAGAATATGACGCGCGGTGGTGGTTTAATGGCATAGGTCATGAGAAGGCCCCGGAACTCAACCTGACCGGCGTGCAGGCCCTCGGTCTCGGCATGGCAACCTTGTTTCATGAGCTTGGTGTTGAGCCCAAAGTGGTCACCGGTCATGATTTCCGCTCGATCAGCCAGCCGATCAAGAACGCCCTCATTCTCGGCATGGTCCAGGGCGGATGCGAGGTTCTGGATGTCGGCCTGGCCCTGTCCCCGATGGTTTACTGGAGCCAGTTCGAACTGGATTGCGCCTGTTGCGCGATGGTCACGGCCTCGCATAATGAAAATGGCTGGACGGGCGTTAAAATGGGCGCCAATCGCCCGTTGACCTTCGGGCCGGACGAAATGGGCCGGCTCAAGGAAATCGTCCTCAATGGCGACTTCCAGCCCCGCGCAGGCGGCGGCCATTTCCGCGTCGATGGCGTGCGTGAGAAATATATCGACGCCGTGGCTGAAGGAGTTTCCATAAAGCGCCCGCTGAAAGTGATCGCCGCGTGTGGCAATGGCACCGCGGGCGCCTTCGCCCCGGATGCGCTGCGCAAGATGGGCGTCGACGTGATCGAGATGGATTGCAATCTCGACAATACGTTCCCGAAATACAATCCCAATCCGGAAGATGCGGCGATGCTTCACGCCATGGCGGCTGCCGTCAAAGAGCATGGCGCCGATATCGCGCTCGGCTTTGATGGCGATGGCGATCGTTGCGGGGTGATCGACAATACCGGGGATGAGATCTTCGCCGACAAGATTGGCCTGATGCTGGCCCGCGATCTGTCCAAGGAATATCCCGGCGCCAAATTTGTCGTCGATGTCAAATCGACAGGCCTCTACAAAACTGATCCCGTGCTCGAAGCGAATGGCTCGACCGTCGACTATTACAAGACCGGTCACTCTTATATCAAACGGCGCACGACCGATCTCGATGCTCTGGCAGGCTTTGAAAAGTCAGGTCACTTCTTCTTCCGCCCGCCGATCGGGCTTGGCTACGATGACGGCCTGATCGCTGCCAAGGCGATCCTCGAAATGCTCGACCGCAACCCCGACAAAACAATGGCTGATCTGAAAGGCGAACTCGGAGTCGCCTTCACCTCCCTGACCATGTCCCCACATTGCGCCGATGAGGTGAAGTATGAGGTGATCGAGCGCATCGTCGAGGAATATAAGGGCTTGCTCGGGACTGAGATCCTCGGTCGCAAAGTCGTCGATGTGAACACCGTCAATGGCGCCCGCGTCACGCTTGAGGATGGCTCATGGGTGCTGGCGCGCGCCAGCTCCAACAAGCCGGAATTCGCCGTGGTGGTGGAAAGCATGCGCTCAGAAGAGGATATGATCGCGCTGTTCCGCGAAGAGGTGAAACCCCGCCTCGCTAAATATCCCGAAATCGGCGCCTACAATCAGGAAATCTAGACCTCAAGCTTGGCTCGAAAGCCAGTCATAGGCCTCATTGATCTCGCGCATTTTCTGCATAGCGCGCGTGCGCTCGGCCTCTGAATGGCGGGCGCTTGCAAAGCGATCTGGATGATAGGTCTTGGCTTGCTTTCGGTAAGCTCGCCTGATTTGGGCAGTCGTCGCATCGGGCGAGAGCTCGAGCACCTGCAAGTAGACCTCACGCTGCGAAGGGGCTGGCCGAACGGGCGGCTCTTTTGGCGCTTCGGCGCGGCGGTGGTTTTGTCGATGCTCACCTTGATAAGCTGCTTCGCGCCATTTGCCACGAAACGGCTTTCTGGTTTCCGAGGCGGCTTGTGGCGGATCGGGAAAGAGCGGCGCCATTAAGTTTCCCACGGCGATCATGGCACGACTGATATGCGGCCACGCGATATAGATAAACGCGATCGCAAGTTGCAGGATCACAATCGGACCCACGGAATTCCAAATGGCTTTCATATGAACGCAAGTCGCCCCAAGATCTCGGTTTGAGATATCGCGCCCGGGTTTCCCCCTAAAAAACGAAGTCGATAAAATTTGGCGCACCGTCCTCGCAGCATGACGGAAAAGTTACGGAAAATCAGCGACGGACTTCTTTTATCCGCGCGTTCTATGCCTCGGCGTCGTCAATCTGGCGCCGGAGGGAGACTTATTGAATGCACAAAAAACTAGGCCTTGCCGCAACCGCTTTAATCCTAGCTGCCTGCGGCGGCGGAGGGGGTGGAGGCACCACTGCGACTTCGACCAATACGGGCGCGAGCGCGCCGACCAATTCTGCACCCACGGTTGCCGCCGCCGTCTCCGATCAGGTCGCAAATGTCGGATATGCGTTTCGCCTCGACCTTGCCGGCAACTTTTCAGATGCAGACAATGACGCCCTCACCATTGATGCAGATTTCGGCCCAGATGCGAAAGGGCTCAGTTTCAACGGAACGGTGATATCGGGCACCCCGGACTCTGACGGCACGATTACTGTGACCTGCACCGCAACGGACCCGTCAGGAGCCTCGGCGACGGACACGTTTGAGATCGACATTAGCATCGATCAGAGCGCCATCGCTGCGACGTTTGGCAATTCTGTCGATCTAGAGAATCTAGACGACTATGCCGGTCAGACTGTTCCCGACTATATCACCAAGCTGAACGATGGTGGCAATCCGATTACCAATGCCGGCGCGACGCTCGGGCGGGTCTTGTTCTATGACCCATCCTTGTCGACGGACGGCACCGTGTCTTGCGCGTCTTGCCACGTTCAATCGCTGGGATTCAGCGATGCGGGTGTGGTCAGCACCGGGGTCGAGGGCGGACAAACCGGGCGCCATTCGATGCGTCTGATCAATACGATGTTCGCCGATGAAGAGAACTTTTTTTGGGATGAACGCGCGCCCAACCATGAAGCGCAAGAAAGTCAGCCGATCCAGGATCATAATGAAATGGGGTTCAGTGGTCAGAATGGCCGCCCTGACCTCGACGCCTTGATCGCACAAATGGAAGCGACTGAATATTATGAAGAACTCTTCCGGTTCGTGTATCTCGATCCGTCGATAACCGAAGAGCGCATCCAGGAAGCGCTCGCGCAATTCACCAAATCGATCCAATCCTTTGACTCTCGCTATGATGAAGGCCGCGCCCAGGTGAACAATAATGGCGCCAATTTTCCGAATTTTAGCGCCAACGAAAATGCCGGGAAGCGACTCTTCATGCAGGCACCGCCTGATGGCGGGGCGGGCTGTAATGCCTGCCACCGCGCGCCTGAATTCGATATTCGCCCCGGGTCTGACCATAATGGCGTGTTTGCCGTCGCGGGCTCTAACACCGAATTTGATCTCACCAACACACGATCGCCGAGCCTGAGGGATATGGTCGGTCCTGGGGGCAGATCGAACGGCCCGTTCATGCACGATGGATCGCTCGCAACGATCCGCGCGGTGATTGATCATTATGACGCGATCCAGGAGCCGACCCGTGAGCCGCCCTTGTCTGAGTGGCGGGCGACGATTGACGATCGCTTGTTTCCGGGCGGCAATCCGCAACGGCTGAATCTCACTGAAACGGAGAAAGACCAGCTCGAAGCCTTCCTGCTAACACTGACAGGAGTCAGCCTCTATACCGATCCGAAACTGTCAGACCCATTCTAGGGTCCGGCTGGGGCAGTGCGCTCTTCCTGAAATGCCGCGCTGCCCCGTCTATTCACCGCACATCCTCATAATGCTCCGCGAGCCGTGTCGGTTCGGCGCCGAAGCCCCACATCAGACCGATGGAAATAAAGGTCAGATTGGCGCGCCAGAATCCCCATTGAGCAACCCGCCGATCTGATGACCAGACTTTGCGAGGAACCTGCCTCACTCTGCCTCGACCGGCGCGCACCATGCGCAGACAAAGGTCGGCTTCTTCCATAATCGCCTGTTTCGGATCCCAGCCGCCAATTGCCTCGAAATCTGCGCGCCGGCAAATCATGACTTGATCACCGAACAAGAGACGGGCGCCCTTGAAGAAGGATACCGGTCGAAACAGGAGCGGCGCGTACCAGGTCTTGATGAAATTATGCGCCGTGGTGACCCGGCGCACCTCGGCCTCGCCGCGCATGATCGAGACAAAGCCGGCCAGCGCTGTCGTCGGATCACTCAAGACTTGCTCGACCAAAGCGACGAAATCTTCAGGCACGGTTGTATCGGCGTGAAGGAAACAGAGCAGATCTCCGGCTGCTGCCTTTGCTCCCGCATTCATTTGCGCCGCGCGACCGCGAGGCAGGTCCCTGAGCACGATCGCGCCTGATCTGTGCGCCAAGGTCGCTGTGCCATCTTCACTGCCAGCATCGGCAATAATGACCTCCAAAGGCAACGGGGCGAGGCCAGCCAGATTATTCAGCGTCGCCGGCAAGGCTGCAGCCTCGTTCAAGGTCGGGATGATGATCGAGACCGACATGGTTAAAAAACCTAGATCACCCGATCAAAAACGAAACACAAGAATTCTTGAGCGTCAGTTTTCACTCGAAATTACAAGGAATTAAGCGCGCAAGACGCTCCAGAGCCGCTATGCAATCCTATGAGCGTGTGGCTTGGGTTGTCTCAGTATCGCAGAATTTGGATCATTCTGGGCGTCACCATCGCCCACGCGATGACCCTTGCATGGCTTATGTCGCAGGTTTTTGAGCCGACATCATTTCCCAGGATGGAGGCCATAGAGATCGAGCTCGCGGAGCTGCAACCGGATGACCCTCCGCCACCGAGATCGGCTCAACCGGTACGACCTATACTGCCCGCGGATGATCCGGTCCCACCAACGCCCAGCCCGCCAGACCTTGAGCCGGATTTGGCATTTGTCCCCCCACCAGTTGATCCTGAACCCTCTCCAACTCGCGCGTCAGAACCCATCCCGTCGTCACCGCTGCAAGCCGCGCCGCGTGAAATTTTGACTCAAAATGAGACCGCCCGGGACGGCGTTCTGGCTGAAATCGCGCAAAGCCTGCTGACGCCTGGACCCGCTCAATCCGGTTCGGATACGCCCGTGACACCTGGGCAATTGGCCACGGTAATAGCGCAGTCTGAGTGTCTCGAACTGAAGCGCCAACCCGAAGCGACTGACTGCCCCGCCACCGATCCATTTGTCGCCGCCATGGCCAATGCCAAACGCGCGATCCCGCCTGAGCGCCTGTTTGCAGACCCGCGCTATATTGCCAAAACCGTGAGCGACAAACTCTTTGATGCCGAAGCCGCTAACCGCTTCTTATGGCCGGACTCAGATCTGTTCGCCGACCCGCTGTCGCCAGGCGCGAATAATGCTAGGCGCATCCGCAATGGCCAAGAACCGCTTTGGAGCCAGGAGATGCGCGACGGCTTCCGCAAACCGGACTGAGCACGCTTCTGTCTCGCACGCCACTTCACCTCCTCTCTTGCTCAGGCCCGCGAACACAGTAGTTTGCGCGCGTGATTAAGGGAGCTTGGTATGGGCGACAGGATCTTCATTGGCGGCGCAGATATGGATGGCGAGGGTACGCCGAATGATGCCCAAACCCTGCTGCTCAACCGCGCCAATCGGCACGGCATCGTCGCCGGTGCCACTGGAACCGGTAAAACGGTAACCCTGCAAATCCTGGCTGAAGGCTTTTCCAATGAAGGGGTTCCGGTGTTCTGCGCAGATGTCAAAGGCGACCTATCCGGCATCTGCGTTTCCGGCAGCCCGGACCACAAGCTGCACCCAAAGCTGATCTCTCGCGCCGAGAAAATCGGCTTTGAGGATTATGGCTATGGCGCGACACCGACCGTGTTCTGGGATGTGTTTGGCGAAAAAGGCCATCCGGTCCGCACCACGATTTCGGATATGGGGCCGCTGCTTTTGTCGCGGCTGATGGACCTGTCAGAAACCCAGGAAGGCGTGCTCACCGTCGCGTTTGAATATGCGGATGATGAAGGCATGCTGCTGCTGGACCTGAAAGACTTGCGCAAGCTGCTCAATCATATGGGGGACAAGGAGGTTCGCGATGCGATCAGCCGCGAATATGGCAATGTCGCCACCGCGAGCCTTGGGGCAATCCAGCGTCGCTTGCTGGTGCTCGAACGCGAAGGGGCGGAACAATTCTTTGGCGAACCAGCGCTCGACCTGAAAGACTTCATGCGCACCACGCGCGATGGCCGGGGCGTCGTCAACGTCCTCGACTCGACAACGCTGATCAATAGCCCACGGCTCTATTCGACCTTCCTGCTCTGGCTGCTCTCTCAATTGTTTGAGGACCTGCCAGAAGTCGGCGATCCGGAAAAACCGAAAATGGTCTTCTTCTTCGATGAAGCGCATTTGCTGTTCAATGACGCGCCGCGCGCCCTCCTGGAGAAGATTGAGCAAGTGGTCCGCCTGATCCGCTCGAAAGGGATCGGCGTGTTCTTTGTTACGCAGAACCCGCGCGACTTGCCAGACAGTGTCCTGGCCCAGCTTGGCAATCGCATCCAACACGCGCTGCGCGCTTACACGCCGTCAGAACGCAAGGGCGTGAAAGCCGCGGCAGATTCGTTCCGGGAAAATCCCGCCTTTGATGCCGAAGAGGTGATTACCGATCTCGGCGTCGGCGAAGCCTTGGTCTCCACCCTGGATGAAAAAGGCGCGCCGGGCGTGGTTCAGCGCACCCTGATCCGGCCGCCAAGCTCACGCCTTGGACCGGCCACGGAGGCAGAGCGTGAGGCAGAGATGAAAAACAGCCCTGTTCTCGGCCTGTATGACGAGGCCGTGGACAGGGAGTCAGCCTACGAAATCCTACTCAAGCGCGAAGAGGAAGCTGCGGCCGCGGCGGAAAAACTCGCCAAGGAAGAAGAGCGCGCCAAACGTGAGCTGGAAGAGAAGAAAGCGCGTGAGAAAAAGAAATCCGGCACCCGTCGGCGCCGCAGCACGCGGATGACGCCGACCGAGCGTGCCGTCAACACGGCGACCCGGACGATTGCCCGGCGCGTGACGGATTATGTCTTGCGCGGTATCCTTGGTGGTCGTCGGCGCTAGGAGAGTTTGAGTGACGGATGCGAGCACAAAGCGATCGGAGCTGATCGACAAGCTCGCTGATCACATGCTCGCCGAGGGCTTGCTCAATGCCAGTCTGCGTCCCCTCGCCAAGGCGGTCGGCACCAGCGACCGCATGCTGCTTTATTATTTCAAGGATAAGGACACTTTGATCGAAGCGGTGCTTGAACGCATTGCGGCGCGGATCACGATCATCCTTGAACAATCTGCAGCGCCCGAGCCGGTCCCGCTCGATGTGCTGGCGCCAATGCTGATTGAGTCGATGAAGTCGGATCTGTTTTGGCCTTATCTCCGGCTCTGGCTCGAAACCGCCGCCTTGGCTGCCGGTGGTGATCCACTCTATCGCGCGATTGGCGAACGCATTGGCCGAGGCTTTGTCGCCTGGGGCGCGAGCCAATTGCTGGCAGAGGACGAGGTCGCTCGGCAACGTGATGCGGCGCGGCTTTTGGTTCAGGTTGAAGGCAGCGTCCTGCTCAGAAGTCTCGGGCTGGAGGATGTCGTCGATCGGGCACAGACGAAGTAGAAATGCTCGGTTTCCATTGCCGGTAGAGACGATCAGAAAGATCGCGAATTTTTTTCACAAAAATCAGAATTTTCGTCTCAATTCGACCTCTGCTCGGTTGACACTTAGACACGTTCAGCGAAGCTAATAATGCAAACGATTGCAGAGCCTGTCTCAATACGAACGGGCTCATTGATCAACCGCTCACAGAAGCGGTGACCAGAGCCATTCCATTGAAACATGGCGTCACAAGACGCGTTCGGATTCGGACATGCGACTGAGGGGTCCTGCTCGCAGGTCAGGTCGCGCCCGAAGGAGAGAAAAGGATTGAGGAGGAAACCCATCATGAAATTGACAAGTCTGGCCTGCACGGCCCTGATCGCGCTCGGGCTCACCGCCCCGGCTGTGGCCAAACCTGAGATGATCCCACATCGCGGGATCTGGAAGACTCACAAGGGCAAGCAATACGCGCAAAACAGTGTCGAAGCGTATTTTCAAGCCGCGGATAACGACCTGCTGTCTACAAAAAACACTCCGGGTCAGCGACCACCCAAATATGTCGAAGTGGATATTCGTGCGATCTCGATTGACGGCCATAGACACGCGGTTGTGTATCATGACCTGTTTTGGGATCGACAGACCCAGCGGGATTTCGGGCAGCATACAGGCAACTGGGCCGAGAATGTGTTTGAAGGCCACTCGTACAACATACATTTTCTGGATGATAACGGAATTAAGAACTCGGACTTCAAGCATTTGCACCTTAGAAGCTTTAAGTCTGGCGGCGCCTCGACCACCACAACAGACAAGTTGCTCAAGTTGATCGACTTTGTCGAACTCACCGCCTGCAAAAGGGACACGATCCTGCTTCTGGATATTCAATCCGTCGAAACGATGGAACTTGCAGGAGACGATCTGGTACACAATTCCTGCCCCAGTCACACGACACATAGAGGAAAATTGTTGGCAGAACGCGCCTACCTTCGGCCATTTGTCGGCAAAGTGATCCCGGATCTGCACAAAAACGCATTGTCCTCTGAACTCCCGTCAAAGCTCGTGAGCTACTATGGCGCCGGAAACAACTATGTCTGGGGCATTAATAGTGGAGAACTTGGCAAATGTGAAAAATACATCGGCGCTGACGCGAAAGACTACACTGAGGAAGAATTGTGGGCAAAAGGCACCTGCCAAATTGTCAATGCCGACGATACGGCGGGTTTTGACCCCAAATATTTCATCTTCGGTGCACTCCAGATTCGGGAGACCCACGCCATAAATTTTAGTTACCCCTATTACAATCTCAACCTCGCTCAAAGGACCAAGAACGTCATTGCAGCAAAGATGAACACGATCAAAAAATTGTACGATACGTACAAGAATTCGAAGAACTATAATGGCGATGACGTCATCATGATTTCATCGATCTCAAGACCGGATGGGGCCCTTAAGTTTCACGCAACCGCTGATTCAGGCAATGAGGTCAAGCATGATGAGACCACGCATTGCCTTCCCTTCAAATATAAAGGCGAAGCGGATGATATATTCCTCTTTTCCCCTTACATCTATAACAGTCGCAATGCCCATGGCGTTCAAAACGGCTATGATTACGTCATCGTAGACGGATTTAAAGACAGTTCAGGATTTCTTGATTTCGATATTTCCACGGAAATAGAACATATGTGTGGCACATCTCACCCGGTCATGACAGCATTTTCTGCTGGCGATAGTGATGGCCAAAATTCGGAAGATGCGTGCACGGAGGAAATGCTCGCAGCGCATTATACTGACTTGAGGAAACCGCATCCCCACTCCAATCATCATCACTATGTCTGGGTGCATAGCGTAAAGGGGTCCACCGATATTGAAGCGGCGTTCAAGGACACCAAGCGTGCTGGTTATGAGGTCGATGTTCTTCCCAACCTTTGTGAGACGGCCCGATTGAATGGAAACTGAAGTCGTAATTCCTTTACGTCATAAGGAGGCAAGTGTCTCAACGCCATGACGCGCGGGACTAATGCCTCAAAACCAGGCCCGCGAGAGTCCGTCTCGCGGGCTTCTTTGTAAGAACCAACGCAATGTATCAAAGCTTCCGGTCCAAGACGAAGGCCCTGTGCTGCTCAGACCTCTCGGGCTTGAAGCCGTCCCCGACCACGCCTTCACGCCCTGACCTGCGGCATTGTCGGGCATGGACCGCTCTTGCAACAGACCTATTTGAGGACAGGAAGAGATTTGAGTTGGCCCGGCGCCCAGCGCCGCCACAAGCCTGGAGAGACTTATGCGTGCTATGATTGCAACCCTTGGATCTGCGACCCTGTTGGCGCTCGCTGGATGCGGACAAGCCAGCCAAACGCCCGAGGCACCGGCCGCACCGGCGGCGCCGGTCATCGCGAATGACGCGGCATGGGCTCTGGACTCACAAGCCTCGAAAATCGCCTTTGCTTCGATCAAGGCGGGCGAAGTCATCGAAACACATTTCTTCCCGGGCCTATCAGGCGAGGTTGGCGCCGATGGCGCGGCCTTGGTCAGTATTCCGCTGGATCAGGTCGAAACCAAGATCGATATTCGCAATGAGCGTATGCGCGAAATGTTTTTCGAAACCGAAACATTCCCGACCGCGACAATCAGCACCACAGTCGACACGGGCACTTATTCGGACTTGGCAATTGGGGAACGGCGATCGACTGAGATTGAAGGCACGCTGTCCCTGCATGGCGCGGATGCTCCGGTCTATGCCAATGCCTTTGTGACCCGCATTGCCGACGACCGGATCGAAATCTCATCGGCGGAGCCGGTTGTGGTCTATGTCGCAGATTTCAATCTCGAAGCCGGCCTGGAAGCCTTGCGGGAGGTCGCAGGCCTACCGTCCATCACATCGGCCGTCCCCGTCACATTCACATTCGTGTTTTCGGCGCAAAGCTAAAACCTCTTTCGATCGTCATGGCGCGGCGAGCCGTTGTGCCGCCACCCTCCATGCATTCGATCAAATTTGAGGTATTTCCTGCGCGCATTGTTAGGATTTATGTAAAATCAAGTCATTGGGGCGCTTTAATAGAAGTCGCCTCAAATGACACAGAATACAGATAAATCCTGGACTCAAACATCTACTTTTTCGAAAAAAGTAATTACAGATTTTATATTTCAACTTTCACCGTCTTTCTTTCCCGACCCGCAAAGCCCAACGCTTGAGAGCGCCATCCGCCTGCCTCTGTTGAAAGACTCCGATGCTGCGATCAGTGCGCGTCTGGCCGAGACCCGGTTTGACGATCTCGCACTGCATTATCGCGCCGTGATCGATCTTGCAGAACAATATGGCATCGCCTACCCGACCTATTTCTACCATTTCTGGCAGCGTCTGGTCTTCGCGTTTGACACGCAAACGATTGAATTCATCACATATGATTGTTGGGACCAAATGCGCCCCCTTTTCCAATGGTTCCATCAGGCCGCTGAAGGGGAAGTTTTCATCGACTCTGCACAATCCTGGGAAATCAGCATTGCGCGTGTCGGGCCGAATTTTCATTTTCGGGTGATCGATCAGGCAAGTGACGCGCGCGCCGCTCCGGTCGCTTGCGCCGGTTCAGATCTGCTCACAGAACTCACAGCCCTCGAAGACCGGGTCCAACGCACAATTAATGCGCTGGTGAGCCGATTTGGTCGCGATTACTGGACATCATTGCAATTAGATCCATGACCCCGCTTCAACCACGCCCCTGTTTCCGCTGCGTGTAGGCTTCCCTCGTGGCAAGCCTGTGCTTAAATAAACGCTGACGCCCGTGTCAGGTATCGAAACGGGCCCGATCAGACAGGAAACGGGAGGCGCAAGCCATGAAAGAGTATCTGCAATTCTACATTAATGGCGAATGGGTTGACCCGGTCGAACCGCGCACGCTCGAAGTTGAGAACCCTGCAACTGAAGAACCGTTTGCCAAGATCTCGCTGGGCTCTGCCGCCGATGTCGACAAAGCCGTCGCCGCCGCCAAGGCTGCCTTCCCGACTTTCTCGCAGACCAGTGTCGAGTATCGCGCTGATCTGCTCGACAAGATCATGGCCGGCATGCAAGCCCGGATGGGCGAAATGGCGGAAACCATTTCTGATGAAATGGGCGCGCCGATGTGGCTGGCCAATGCCGCGCAAGTGCCAGCCGGTATGGGCCATGTCGCGACGATGAGCCAGATCCTGCGCAATTATGAGTTTGAAGAACAGCGTGGCACCACGCTTTTGCGCAAAGAGCCAATCGGGGTTTGCGGCTTCATCACGCCTTGGAATTGGCCGCTGAACCAGATCACGTGTAAAGTTGCGCCGGCGATTGCGGCCGGCTGCACCATGGTGCTGAAACCGTCTGAGATTTCCCCGCTGAACGCGATGATCTTTGCTGAAGTGATGCATGAGGCGGGCGTCCCGGCGGGCGTTTTCAACCTGGTCAATGGCGATGGTCCGAGCGTGGGCGCGCACCTGTCAGGTCATCCAGATGTCGATATGATGAGCTTCACCGGCTCGACCCGCGCCGGCATTCTGGTCGCGCAAGCTGCGGCGCCGACCGTCAAGCGCGTGGCGCAGGAGCTTGGCGGCAAGTCGCCGAACATCGTCTTGCCGAGCGCCGATCTTCAAAAAGCGGTTGGCGGCGGCGTCATGCAGATGATGACCAATTCCGGCCAGTCTTGTAATGCGCCGAGCCGGATGTTTGTCCCGCGTGAGAGCAATGAAGAGGCCAAGGCCATCGCCAAGGCCGCAGCCGAAGCGGTCAAAGTGCAAATGCCGCGCGAGGCCGACAAGGGCGCCATCGGCCCGATCTCGAACGGCAATCAATATGCCAAGGTCCAGGACCTGATCCAAAAAGGCATTGATGAAGGCGCGACGCTGGTGGCCGGGGGAACGGGCCGTCCGGAAGGCCTGAACCGCGGCTACTTTGCCCGCCCAACCGTGTTCGCCGACGTGACTAATGACATGACCATTGCCCGCGAAGAGATCTTTGGCCCGGTCCTGGTCATGATCCCTTATGACAGCGTCGATGAAGCGGTCGAAATGGCCAATGACACCGAATATGGCCTGGCCGGTTATGTTCAGGGTGAACCTGCCGAGGCGGCCAAGATCGCCAATCGCATTCGCGCTGGGCAAATCCAGGTCAACGGCCAAGGACCAGACTTCACCGCCCCGTTTGGCGGCTACAAACAGTCGGGCAATGGCCGCGAATGGGGCGAGCATGGGTTTGAGGAATTCCTCGAAGTCAAAGCCGTTATGGGCGCTGCAGCGGCCTAAGGCAGACCCAATGATCGTGAAAAGGGCGAGCCGCTGGCTCGCCCTTTTTCTATGGCGCCGCGTCCATGCGGAAAATGTCTCCGCCGAGCGAGACGATATAGAGATTGCCGCTCTCATCGGTGCCGAACGCTGAGATATTGCTCAAGCTCCCCACGCTTGGGGTGAGGTCCGGGGTCAGGATTGTGAACACGGCAGATGCCAAGGTTTGGCCAAGCGTGAGATCGGCCACCGGAACCGCCCAGACATTCCCCGAGATGAAATCGCCAAACACATAATGGTCCTGAAACGCCTCAACGGGCCCTTGATAGACCACACCGCCGGTGATGGAGCGCCCCTCGCGATCACCGGTACCGTGGGCATATTCCGCGACCGGTGAGGTCAGATCAGCGCGATCAGCGCCCTTGAAGAACGCCGTGCCCTCCCGAACGGCCCAGCCAAAATTGATCGTGCTATCATCCATCGGCAATCGATTGACTTCTTCGATCGCACCCTGTCCGACATCTCCGATGATGAGATCGCCGGAGATCGGATCGAAACTCGATTGAAAAGGATTGCGCAAACCGACAGCGAAGATTTCGGGCAATCCATCCGCCGCGGTCGAAAACGTGTTTCCCGCCGGAATGGCATAATCCCGCAACGGATCGGATGGAAAATCGTCGCCGCTGACATCGATGCGAAGCACTTTGCCGAGGTAACTTTGCGGGTCTTGCGCGAGATCGTTTGGATCACCTGAGCCACCGCCATCCCCGGTTGGAATTATCAGGTATCCGTTGGCATCAAACCCAATCCAGCCGGCATTGTGATTGGTTTCCGGTTGCGCATAACGCAGCAAAACGTCCTCGGTGGCCGGATCAATCTGATCCGGCGTCGAGCCGAATACAGCGTAGCTGCGAAGCTCAGAATCGCCTGCCAAATTGGTTAAATGAACAAAGATCAGACCATCCGTCTGAAAGTCCGGAGACAAAGCGAGGCCGAGCAAACCGCGCTCGCCATTGGTTGATACCGAGGCAGTCACATCCAGGAAATCAACGCTATCGATCAATCCGGTGGCAGGATCCAGAAGCCGCACGCGACCGGCCTTCTCGACCACCAGAACCCGGCCGGATCCATCCGGAAACGCGACCAGCCCGAGCGGTTGCTGGAACCCGGTTCCGACGCGGGTAGAGATGACCTGATCTACCTGATCCGTGACCGTGATCTCGAGATCGAGATTGGCGGTCGCCCCGCGTGAGTCTCGCGCTTGCAAGGTCAACTCATAGACATTGTCGCCATTGGCATCCGCCGGATTCTCAAAATCGAGCGCGATGTTGAAAGACAGTTCACCTGAATTGGCATTGATTGTCAGCAATCCGGCATCCGGTCCGCCTGAGATCGAGACGGTGACCGCATCGCCATCAGGATCAGACGTGGCGGCGGTATAGACAATCCCGATTGTGTTTTCCTGAATATTGATCGCCGCACTCGACGTGAAGCCCGGGATTTGATTGCCGACATTCAAAGGGACGTTGGTGCCGCTTTCTCCCCCATCACCACACGCGGTCAGCCCCAATGCGAGGGTCGAAAGCGCCAGAAGATTTACACCACGCATGCCTCTCTCCCTTGCTTACCAAGCTAATCACAACTTACACAGTGAGCCAGCTTCGTCGCGTTACGAATGCTCAAGAGTGAACAAACAAAGGGGGTTTCGTTCAAAAATGGAATTTTTAGAACAGTTGCTGGCGCCGCTCGGCATGCAAGATCAGGCCGGACCGATTCTGGCCGGCGCAACAAATGTCTTGCTTGCTTTGGTCATCCTGATTGTCGGGTTCTGGATCGCCGGGCGCGTCGGCGCATTCGTTCGTGGCATCGGGAAGCGACACGCACGACTCGACGACACGCTATTCAATTTTCTCGGCAGCCTGGCCCGATACACGGTTCTCGCTTTCGTGGTCATTGCCGTGCTCAACCGCTTTGGCGTGGAGACGACATCCATCGTCGCCCTTTTGGGTGCGGCAGGCCTCGCGGTTGGCCTCGCCTTGCAAGGCGCCATGTCAAACCTCGCTGCTGGTGTTATGCTGATGATCTTCCGGCCTTACAAGGTTGGCGATTTTATCGATGCAGCGGGCAATTTCGGCAAAGTCGAAGATATCACGTTGTTCACCACCGTGCTGCGCACGTTCGACCATCAGCAGATCATTATTCCGAACGGCAAGATCTGGGGTGAGCAGATCGTCAATCACTCTCATCATGAAGTGCGCGGTGTCGAGCTCACTTTTGGCGTGTCTTATGATTCCGATATCGACAAGACGCGCGAGGTAATCAAAAAAGTCTTTGCAGATCATCCCCTTATTCTCGATGATCCTGAACCAGTCATTGTCGTGTCGACGCTGAATGACAGCTCCGTCGACTTTGCCACGCGGCCCTTCGTGAAAGGGGAACACTGGTTTGATGTTCGCTTTACGGTGCCCGAATTGGTCAAGAAGGCTTTGGATGAGGCAGGTATTGAAATACCCTTCCCGCACCAAAAGGTCATTTTGTTCAAAGGGGACGAATAGAAAAAACCGGGGGACAGAGCTGCTTGTCCCCCGGCATCGGACGTCGCGTTGGCGATGGAGGAAATCCACCTCCGCATACGTCCCCCCATTGGTTTTAAAGCGAAAAAACAGATTAAGGCATGTGACGCAGGTCACACTTTCGCGATTAAACTGGCGTTCAGCTTGCATATGTTAATCAGATATGAATGCTGAGGTCAGGAGGTGATGGATATGCCACTCAGAGGGTTTGCATCTGCATTTGCCGCACTTGCGGTTTTGGGCGCTTGCGCCACTGCAACGCCTTACCAGGCCGCCTTGGACGGTCAAAAAGGCTATACCAATCAACAAATTGAAAGTGATCGCTGGCAGATCAGCTTTGCGGGCAACAGTCTCACGGACCGCCAAACCGTCGAGACTTATCTACTCTACCGCGCCGCTGAACTCACGGATCAGGAAGGCTTTGATTATTTTCGCGTGATTCAGCGCGAAACTGACGAAGACCGACGCGTTGTTGCGACCGGGTATGGCGCCTTTGATCCGTTCTATTCCGGTTTCCACTGTAATTATCGTTTCTACGGACGCCATGGCCGTCTTTACGGCTATCCGCGCAGTTGGCAGACGCGATATGCAGGCTTTCGCAGGTTCCACGGTCCGATTGGCTATTATGATCCATTCTGGGGTGAACCATGGGATTATCGCGAGATCGTTCGCTATGAAGCGACCTCAGAGATCATCATGGGTCGGGGTGAGAAACCAGACGATCCATCCTTTTTTAACGCCGATGAGGTTCTTATGAACTTGGCCGGGCGCATTGTACGTCCAGACGTCTGAGCCCCGACTGAGTAGAGTTTGTAGAGTATTGTAGAGTGGAAAAAGCCCGCCAATCTGGCGGGCTTTGACCGTTTAAGGGCTTTGGAGCGGGGTTAGCGCGGCGCCATGCGGATGGCGCCATCAAGGCGCACATCTTCGCCATTGAAATAGCCGTTCTTACACATCTCAACCGCGAGGGAGGCAAACTCATCCGGATTGCCAAGCCGGGCAGGATTAGGCACCTGTGCACCGAGGGCCTGTTTGACGTTTTCTGGCGCCGCGGCCAGCAATGGCGTATTAAAGATACCGGGCAGGATCGTGTTCACACGGATCAGCTCGCGCGACAGGTCCCGGGCAATTGGCAGCGTCATTCCGACAACCCCGCCTTTTGAGGCTGAATAAGAGGCCTGTCCGATCTGGCCATCTTCCGCTGCCACAGAGGCGGTGTTGACGATCGCGCCGCGCTCGCCATCAATCGGGTCCAGCGTCATCATGCCGGCCGCTGACTTGGCGATGCACCGGAACGTGCCAACCAGGTTGATCTGGATGATCAGGTCAAACTTATCGAGCGGAAAGTGCTTGATTTCGCCCGTCTGCTTATCGCGGCTTGCGGTCTTGATCGCATTGCCGGTGCCGGCACAATTGATCAGGATCCGTTCCTGGCCGATCGCGGCGCGCGCTTTTTCAAAGCCAGCATCAACGCTCTCATCCGAAGTGACATTGACGTTGCAAAACACCCCGCCAATTTCGCTCGCCACGGCTTCGCCTTTTTCCTCATTTAGATCGAAAAGGGCGCATTTAACGCCATGACTGGAGAGCAGTCGTGCGGTTGCAGCGCCGAGGCCTGAAGCACCGCCGGTGATCACGGCTGAAATGTTTGAGTTGAGTTCCATCAGGTATCCTCCAATATATGTTCTGGAGGCGATGTAGAAGGAAGTAGGCAAGCGGCCAATGTCTGACCCCACGGAAATCATCATAGAAAACGGCGAAACGGTTCCGACCCGATTGCCGATCCCGACGGAACGTCAGCAAAAACGGGCCAAGCGAAAGCTGGTTCCGAAACTCCTACGCGTCGCTGGACGCATTCCATTCGCCGATGATCTCGCCTCAGCCTATTATTGCGCCCTCGACCCAGATACACCGATGAAAGTCAAATTGGTGCTGTTTGCGGCGATCAGCTATTTTGTCCTGCCGGTCGATGCAATTCCGGATCTCGTCACCGGATTGGGCTTTACGGATGATGCCACGGTGCTAGCCACCGCGCTCGGCGTGGTCGGCTCTCATATTCAGGAACATCACCGCCTGGCGGCGCGCCGTCTCCTCGGACTGCCAGAGCGACCGTCCGCCTAGCCGATTGTTTCGTCGAAGCTCGGCGATACTGGCAGGATCTCTTTCACCCCCGTGCCATCTGCGACGGTTGGATCAATTTCCATGATCGCAAGCGACCGCTCAGCCGTGCCATCGGTGCGGAACCGGAACAGGCCATTGACCCCCATAAAGCCATCACGATTGATCAATTCCTCTGAGGTCAGCTCACCATCCGCTGACAAGGCCGCGACCAGGGCGGCCGCATCATAGGACACAGCCGCGAGAGAGCTTGGCGGGGTCCCATACATACGCGCATAGCGCGCCTCGAATTCAGCAATATCGGTCGAAGGCGCGGTCGGGAACCAGGCGCCGCGCAAACTTGGCTCGCGCCAGACATTCGGATCATTCCAGCCGCCCGTGCCGAGCATTTTCACCTGGCGTGTATCGACGCCATAATAGGCGAGCAGCGGCGCGATCCGGCGCAGGCGATTGCCACGTTCTGGGACGAGGACCGCGATCCGGGCGCCATTTGCGACGGCCGCCTCGATCGTCTGCGCAAAATATTCCGCCTCTGTGTTCGGATTGTTGGAAGAAGCCGGATAGAAGGCAGACGTCAGCATGAAGCCACCATTCAACATCACCGCGTTTTGCATCGCCGCTTCAATACTGACTCCGAGATCGCTTTGCGGACCGAAAAAAGCGAACTGATCATAACCGCGTAAAGCGGCATACTCGATGATCGCATTGACCTCTTCTTCTGGCGCAATCGACGCCAACCAGGCACCATAGCTCGCCGCGGACCGGTCATTGGAAAAGGCGATGACCGGCGCGCCTTCTTCTACCGGGTCCTGGCTGATGCCGAAAAATGTCTGTTCCTGCTCCGGCGTCAGGGCCGCACGGACAGGCTGGACATTCGCCCCGAAAAGCGGACCGAGGACAACATCGACCTCCTGCTCACGTAGTGTTTCTGCGGCCATTGTCGCCTGGCTCAGCGATCCGCCCGTATCAGTGGGCATCAAAACGATATTTTCATCGGCAAAATCAAACAAAGCCAGTTCGATCCCAGCCAACATGCCTTCCGCTTGCTGGCGCACCCGCTCGTTCGGGTGGGAAAAAGGCAGCATGACGCCAGCGCGGATCAGCTCGCGGCCTTCCATATGTGGCGGCGTATAAGGCCCCGACGGTTCTGCGGTTTCCAGATCTTCCATGCCTTCGCTGTCCACATCCCCTGTCTCTACGCCCTCGCCGCCGGGAACCGGGTCAACACGCGGATTTCCGGTCGAAATCGGGCCGACCGGCCCTGGGGATTGGGTGGCGCACCCTGCCAGAGCCAAGAATCCTGCAAAAAATAGGATTGGCAGGGAGGAATGGACGCGCGATGTTGCTGGCAATGTCATCAAGAATTCCTTCTTTAAATCCACCCGAAGGCCGCGACACGAGTCGCGTTTCCGGCGAACCTACGTCTGCGACCAGCCCGGCGCAAGCGCTCGATGCGGGTCTTTACATCGTCGCAACCCCGATCGGGAATTTGCGCGATATAACGCTGCGTGCCTTGGACACACTGCGCGCGGCGGACGAGGTCCTGGCCGAAGACACACGCGTGGCGCGGCGGCTTTTGGACGCTTACAATGTCACCGCCAAACTCAGTCCCTATCATGACCATAATGGGGCGAAGCGTCGGCCGGAAATCTTAAAAAAGCTGGCAGATGGCGCGACGATTGCCTTGATCAGCGATGCCGGCACTCCGCTCGTGTCTGATCCGGGCTGGAAACTGTCGCGCGATGCACTCGAAGCGGGACACAGAGTCTATCCCGTTCCCGGCCCATCCGCCCTATTGGCTGGATTGGTCGCCAGTGGTCTGGCCAGCGACCGGTTCATGTTTTGCGGATTTCTGCCGCCAAAATCCGGCGCTCGTCGCAAAGCTGCTGCAGAGCTTGCCACGGTACCGGCGACTTTGGTGTTTTATGAAAGCGGCCCGCGCCTCGCTGACAGCCTGCGTGATTTGGCGAGCGCGCTTGGCGGTGGTCGTGACGCAGCGGTGGCGCGTGAGCTCACAAAACTATTCGAAGAGACTCGGCGCGGCACCCTGGACGCGCTCGCAGATCATTATGCCGAACACGGCCCGCCCAAGGGTGAAATCGTGGTTCTGGTCGGCCCGCCGGAAAAATCGACCGCGAGCGCAGAGATGATCGATCAGGCCCTGACCGAGGCCCTGAAATCACAATCGGTCAAACACGCGGCGGCTGAGATTGCAGAGCTTTACAGCCTGCCAAAGCGTGATGTCTATCAACGGGCGCTACGCCTGAAGGATGGCTGACCGGGATCGCCGGGGAGCAGAAAGACGCGGACGTCTCGCAGAATTCCAAGCCGCCTGGTGGCTGCGCCTGAAAGGCTATTCCATTCTCGCAGAACGCGTAAAACTGCCGGTCGGCGAGATTGACCTGATTGCACGGCGCGGCGAGACGCTCACTTTCGTCGAGGTGAAGCAACGGCCCTCGCTTGAACAAGCCCGCCAGGCCGTCTCGGTGAGAAACTGGCAGCGCATCGCCCACGCCGCAGAAATCTGGGCGGCACGCTACGCGCCTGCCGCAGAGTTGGATTGGCGTTTTGACTTGGTTGCAGTGACGCGGTTTCACGTGCCGCGTCACTTCCCCGATTATTGGCGCCCGGCTTAAAACGCTTTGGTCAGTGCAATCTTGGCGCCTTGCGCCTCGAGATCGCCAAGCTCCGCAAATCCGCCCGCAGTGAGATGAAATTGCATGGGCAAATCGAAGGCCAGACTCGCTTCCAATTCCACTTGTTGCTCGACCTCGTCGCCAAGCGTCCGGAAGCCTTGCGCGCCGGCTGGTGCGCCGACAAAGTGCGAGACAAAGGCCGTCTCTGTATCGCCGAAATATTGCGTGCCAGCGGCGCGCGCCTGCAGGCCGATTCCCTCCATGATCTGTCGATCAAGCTGCGCGCCGAGGGTGACATATCCACGAGACTGTTCTCGGGCCTGCACGATGATGTCGGCTTCATTGCCGGTGCTCAAACGGGCGGACTCCTGAAGGAAGACATCCACACCCGCTTTGAGGTGCGGCTGCAAGTGCCAGGCTTGTCCGGCCCAGCCTTGCAGCGTCGCTTGCGCCGCCAGTTCAGCACTGGAAAAATTGAACTGCGACGTCCGTTTGAAATAGTCGCCTGTATCCAGGTCGAGCGTGCTGACGCGCGCCTGATGATCACCTGTCGAATAACTCAGCAACGTGTCGACTCGGATTTTCGCATCCGAGAAATCCGCCTGTGTGCTGAGGGTGCCGGCGACTTGAAATAGATCGCTCTCAGACTTGTCTCCCAGCGTTTTTTCCTGCCGGGCCAACATCGTCGTATAGCCAAGCGCAGCTGACACTTCGAACCGTCCCAGCGCAACGTTCGACACGCCGACCGCGTGGATCCGGCTGTCACCGTCAAAGTCAGCCGAATTGCCATTACCGTCCTGCTCAATCGCAAAGGCATCCAGCACCGCCCAGGCACGCCGCTCGCGCGGCCCCGCTGCTTGCGCCAGCACAATATCGCCGAACCGATCCTGGGTTTGCATCAATACGCGCGCCCCTGGGGTGAGGCCGTCCGGGCCGAGCTCATCAAAGACAAATCCGAGATCATCGATATTGCCAAGGGAAGCGATATCGAAAATCGTCTCGCGCAACCCTGGCGCAAGACCGGGTTCGCCGAACAGGCCGGTCAGGACATCACCCGGCGCCACCTGGTTGGGGTTCAAGCCCTGCAAATCTGATGCGCTGGTCAAAGTCGTGACCAGGAAAAGATCGCTTGTCGACGAGTCGAATTCAATGTCGGCCGAAAACAACAAGCCCTGGCTCCGACGCTCGAACAGGATACCCGAGCCTTGATGATCAGCGTCAATCCCGATATTTTGAGCACGTATGGTGCCGGTTGCTATGACGCTCAAACCCTCGGCGATATCATTTGTCTCCGCCAAGATCCCGTCACTTGATGCACTAGTCACATCAAACGCTCTAACCGAAAGCTCGCCTGTGCCACGATGATTGGCGTTTATGCCTTCATTCACGCCGACCACATATCCCGTTGCGATCACGGTCATGCCCGTTGTGTTGGTGCCGCGCGTAGGCGCCGATCGCCCCGGGCAAAGCCGCCGCCAGGGCGCCCATCGAGGCGGCCGCCAGCAGCCTTGTCATGCCCCGTGCGGGCGCCGCGACGGCTTTTGCTTTTGACGTGGCGAGAATGAAATCTGCTTCCGCGCGCAAACGAACGGGTCCGCCCATAGAACTGCTCCATGCCGCCTGCGCCCGGCAAGCGATCGTGGCCCCCATGAGAGCCCTGGCAGTGCGGGCCACGCAGCATCGGCCAGGAAAGAACAGGCTGGACTGTGCGCAGGCACGGGCGAAAACTCATTATCCGAGCATCTCTATATTTGGGTGGTGGAGCCCGAAGTCTTAAAATCCGATTCAGTATACTTTTTCAAAACTTACCACACACATCCAAACACAAGAATTCAATGCATTTCGAGTAAAAGTTGCACGGGTCTGTTTGTCTGACCGTTCGCGCAGAAAACTACCCACAGCGCTTTGCAGGCCATCCAGGCGGTCACCCTTGATTCACGCCGCAATCTCGCCCAATCCCTCTTTTAAGCCGACGCGGTACGCCCGCTGACCCTTTGCCGAAGGAGCTTTCCTTATGTCCCGACTTGTTGCCAGCCTCAGCCTCCTCGCCCTGCTCCCGACCGTAAGCGGGTGCGCCACCGCCATCATTGGCGCCGCCGGCGCGACCGCGGTCACCGCGACCCAGGAACGCTCATTCGGGGAAGCGATTGATGACGCTGCGGTGTCGAGCGAGATCAAGTCGAAACTGATCGCCAATGGCGGCCTCGGCGAGGTCGATGTCGAGGTTGCCGCAGGCCTGGTCTTATTGTCCGGCCGGGTTCAGACCCCGGAACTGCGCCTGAAAGCCGAAAGCATTGCCTGGTCGGTTAAGCGCGCCGATGATGTCGCCAAGGAGATCCGCATTGAGTCGCCGGGCGGCTTTTTTGCCAACGCCTCGGATGAGCTGATTTCAACCCGCGTGCGCGCGCGTTTGCTCGGGTCGTCGAGCGTGCAGGCGAACAATTTCAATGTCGAGACTTATGGCGGCACCGTCTATCTGCTCGGCATTGCCCGCTCGGCCGAAGAGCTCGAAAAAGCCGCCGAAGAGGCGAGCAAGGTTGGCGGCGTCAATCAGGTCGTGTCTTATGTCCGCCTGCGCAATGAGCGCGGCGAAGTTGTGCCCTATACGCCCGCTGCGCCCGCCGAATATAATGAAGGCGAATTGCTCGGCGGTCCCGGCAGCTAAGCCTCTGCCCGACAAGAAGTTCTTTGCAATCAGGTCGATCATCCTCATATAGGCGTCGGCCAGAGTGAGGAGCTGTCATGAGCCTGCGTGTTGCGATCCAGACCGATCCGCTGGAAACCGCGAAAGTCGAATCGAACACGACCTTTGCTTTAGCTGAAGCCGCCCAGAAGATTGGCGCGACGCTGTACGAATATCAGCCCCAGGACCTGTCTTATCGCGAAGGCCGGATCACTGCCTTTGCGCGGCCGCTGAAAGTGCAGCGCGTGCCGGGCACGCCGGCTCTGTTTGAAGACCGGGTCACGATTGATCTGCGCACCGATATTGATGTTGTCCTGATGCGTCAGGACCCGCCCTTTGACATGGCCTATATCACGGCCTGCCATATTCTTGAGCTGCTCAAGCCGGAGACGCTGGTTCTGAATGACCCGGAACATGTTCGCTCTGGCCCTGAAAAATTGTACCCGCTTCTCATCCCGGATTTCATGCCGCCGACCCTGATTTCGCGCGACAAAGCCGAAATCGAAGCCTTTCGCACCGATCATCAGGATGTGATCGTTAAGCCGCTCTATGGTTTTGGCGGCGGCGATGTATTCCGCGTCAAACCCGAAGACAGCAATTTCGGTCCATTGATTGATCTGTTTCTTGGCCGCACTCGAGAGCCGCTCATCGTGCAAGGCTTCCTGCCGGCCGTGGCCGAGGGCGATAAGCGAATCATCCTGATCGATGGCGAACCGGTTGGCGGCTTTAATCGCGTACCGCTGAAGGGCCATGCGCGCTCGAACCTGGCGGTTGGCGGCACCGCGGAAGCCAGTGAATTGAGCGAGGCCGATCTTGCCATTTGCGCCGCCATTGGCCCGGATCTCAAGGCCCGCGGGCAGGTCCTCGTCGGTATTGATGTGATTGGCGGCTTGCTGACAGAGGTCAACAATACGTCGCCGACCGGGGTTCAGCAGGTGCGGGACTTTACAGGACGCGATCCAGCGGCGATGTTTTGGGACGTTGTGCAAGACAAGCTTGCAAACGCCTAGACCGATGGTCAAACATGGAGCCATGAACATGAAAGCTCTTTCTATCGCCTCACTCTTCGCGCTCAGCCTCGCCGGCACGGCCTGTTCGCAGACCAGCGACGCCGAAGATACCCCGCCTGCCACGCAAACCAGTGCCCAAGCCGAGGATGTCGGCGGCAGCTTTAATCTCGGTTTGCCTGCAAATCTCGAAACCGCCAGCGCACCGGCCAGCGATGGCTTCAACCTCGCCCTGCCCGGCACCGAGACGGCCAATACGGACGGGTTCAATCTCGGCACCGACGTCGCAGCCTCATCGGGTCTGGCCGACTTGCCCGAGATCGCAACCCCGCTGGCTGAAGACGCGGATGCGCTTGAACTCGAATTGCCACAAACAGAAGAGACTGACGACGAGCCGATTATTCGCCTCGAATAAAGTTTAAATCTGTTCTTTATTTGTTCCAGATCTTCTGATACACAGTATTCAGGGGGTGGGAGCAAATATGGTCGCACGTATTACAACATTTTCCTTTGAGGGCATCGACGCCAAGCCGGTCGATGTTCAGGTTCACATGGCCGGCGGCAATCAGCCCGCCTTCATGATTGTCGGCTTACCGGACAAAGCCGTTGCCGAGAGCCGAGAGCGGGTTCGCGCAGCGTTCAGCGCAATCGGTCTGGCACTGCCGTCGAAACGGATCACGGTCAATTTGGCCCCGGCCGATCTGCCCAAGGAAGGCAGTCATTATGACCTGGCCATCGCGCTTGGTGTGATGGCGGTGATGGGACTGATCTCCAGCGACGCGTTGGACGGCCACGCGGCGCTGGGGGAATTGTCGCTCGATGGCAAACTCGGACCCTGCCTCGGAATTCTGCCCGCAGCAATCAAGGCCCTGGAGCTCGATCTCAAACTGATCTGCCCTGAAGTCTGCGGATCAGAGGCCGCTTGGGCGGGCGATGGCAATCTGGCCGCGCCCAACCTGATCAGCCTGATCAACCATTTTGTCGGTCGCGCCCCGCTCTCCTGCCCGCCGCCAGGTGAAATGGCGGTCCCGGACTCAGCCGTCGATCTTCGTGATGTCAGGGGCCAGGATGGCGCCAAACGCGTGCTCGAAATCGCGGCGGCTGGCGGGCATAATCTGTTATTCTGCGGTCCGCCCGGATCCGGCAAATCCATGTTGGCCAAGCGCTTGCCAGGCTTGTTGCCGCCTTTATCGGCGACAGAATTGCTCGAAGTGTCCCAGATTCAATCGGTCGCCGGACTGCTCGAACGTGGACAATTGTCGCGCACACGCCCGTTTCGCGCGCCGCACCATTCGGCGTCCATGGCGGCCCTGGTTGGCGGCGGTGTCCGCGCCCGGCCAGGGGAAATCTCCCTCGCCCATCATGGCGTGCTGTTCCTTGATGAGCTGCCAGAATTTTCAGCCCAGGTGCTCGACAGTCTGCGTCAGCCTCTGGAAGATGGCCACGTCACGATTTCACGCGCCAATCGCCATGTCAGTTACCCCGCGCGGTTTCAATTGATCGCGGCCATGAACCCGTGCCGATGCGGCGGCGGTCGCGGCGACGGCTTGTGTCGAAAGGGTCCGAAATGCGCAGAATCCTATCAAGCGCGCCTGTCGGGCCCATTCTTGGATCGCATCGACCTGTTTTTCGATACCCCAGCGGTGACCGCGATCGATCTGACCCTGCCACCCGCCGCCGAAGGCAGCGCCGACATTGCAACGCGGGTCGCCGCCGCGCGTGACGTGCAAGCTGCGCGTTATGCTGAAACTGCGCGCGGCGCCGCCCACCGCTTACTGAATGTCGACGCTGATGCGGCTCAACTGAATGATCTCGCCGCGCCAGATCAGGCTGGGCACGCCCTGCTGGCGGATGCGGCGACCAAACTTTCCCTGTCGGCCAGGGCCTATCACCGCGTTCTCAAAGTCGCACGCACGATTGCGGATCTGGAAGGCACAGATGCGGTGCGCCGGCTGCATATTGCCGAAGCCTTATCCTATCGCCGACGCCCGCCCAATCAGGCCAGTACGGCCCGCGTGGATGCCCTGGCGCAATAAACAGTTTCATTAAGCAATTCCTCAGCGCCATGTGATAGCGCTGAAGCATGAGCGACCAAAACAGTAAGCTGAGCCCCGAACAGGCTTTCCTCGCGACTGCGAGCCATGAGATCCGCACCCCCCTGAATGGCATTCTGGGCACCGTATCTCTGTTGCTTGAAACCAAGCTCAACCCATCGCAGCGCGAATATGCCGACGCGATCAAGAATTCCGGCGAGCGACTGCTCGACTTGCTCAATAATGTGCTCGATTTCGCGCGCCTGGATATGGGCAATATCGAACTCTCCGAAGATGTATTCCGACCCACAGCGCTGGCCCGTGAAGTGATTGAACTTCTGTCGCCACGCGCCCATGCCAATGGACTCGACATTGCCCTTCGGACGCAAACCGATCGAGCTCTGACGGTGAAAGGTGATTCCGGAAAAACCCGGCAAATCCTATTCAACCTGGTCGGCAATGCGCTGAAATTCACTGAATCCGGCGCTGTCCTGATCGATCTTCAATACCAGGATGATCAGCTGGTTTTCGATATAATCGATACCGGTCCAGGCATCTCGGAAGAGGGCCAGGCGGAATTGTTCAAAGCCTTCCAGCAAGTGCATCAGGAAGACGCCCAGAAGGATGGCGGCGTTGGCCTTGGCCTGGCCATTGTCAGCCGCATCTGCGAGGCCATGGGCGGCCAAGTTTCAGTGACCAGCGGACCTGGACTTGGCACACGGTTCCGGGTCACCTTGCCTTTGCCGCTCGCCAAAACCGCGGATCCGGTGCCAGCCAATGATCCAATTCAAGGCCGCGTTGCACTGGTCGGCTTGCCAAATGCAACGGCGCTGGCCGCCGCCCAGACCCTGACGCAAGCCGGCGCAAGCGTGATCAGTGTA
Source organism: Hyphomonadaceae bacterium (assembly GCA_024743315.1). Taxonomy (GTDB): domain Bacteria; phylum Pseudomonadota; class Alphaproteobacteria; order Caulobacterales; family Hyphomonadaceae; genus Henriciella. Next base: position 301,394 of record JANSWU010000005.1, on the reverse strand, counting down.
GCACCGCGGCAGTCCACGCGCGCAGATGAGGTCGACTTGATCCTCGCCAGCGCCGACCTGCCGAAATCCAAGCTCAAATCCCTATGCGCCGCAGCCCCGGTGCTGATCGTCTTACGCCACGAAGACCGGACCGAAATGCCGCGTTTCCGATCCATGGGAGCGGCAGGTTGGCTGGTCCGACCCTTGCGCGCGGCATCTGTGATCGAACGCGCCGGCCTGGCGATTTCAGGCGGCCACGCCAGCGAAGAGGAGGCACCGGATGCGGGCCATGGGCGCATCCTGATCGCGGATGACAATCCGATCAACACGCTGATTGCCAGGCGTGCCTTGGAATCGTCAGGATTTGCGGTCACGGTCGCTTCGACTGGACGCGAAGCGCTCGACGCGACGGAGCAAATCAGTCCAGACTTGATCTTGATGGATTTGAGAATGCCGATCATGGACGGATTTGAAGCAATCAAGGCCTTGCGCGCCCAGGGCCGCACGGTGCCGGTGATCGCGGTCTCGGCCGAGATCAATCCGGAAATCGAAAAACGCGCGCGTCAAGCCGGCGCCGATGGCGTTGCGGCCAAACCGTTGGAAGCGGAAGCGCTGCGCCAGCTCGCCTTTAAATGGGTCGGGCTGCACTCCCAGGCAGGTGCTGCGTGAGCACTGATCTGACCGGCGATACGGCCCCCACCGAATCTCGCTTAATGCGGGCGTTCAAGTCCCTGAACGATCGTAAAATGGCGGCGATGGTAATTTTATCATTTGCAGCCAGCCTCCCCTATGGCGCCGTCCTCGGCGTGCTCACAGCCTGGCTCACAGAAGAAGGGGTCGGGCCAGCGATCATCGGCGCGATCGGCCTTGGCACCATGGGCTACGCCTTCAAGTATTTGTGGGCGCCTGCGTTTCAGCGCGCCAAGAATCTGCCATTCTTAAAGATCGGCGGGCGACGATCCTGGCTGGTATCCTTGCAAGTTGCGATTTCGATCGCCTTGCTGGTTTTGGCATTCTCCAACCCGGCTGAGAATATCGGCATGGTCACAATCATCGCTTTTGTGACCACTTTGCTGTCGCCAACACATGACTTGATCTTGGACGCCTGGCGGATCGAGGTTGCTGAGTCAGAGGAAGACAAGGACCTGATGTCGGCCTTGTATCAGTTTGGATACAAGTTTGGCGGCTTCATTAGCGGCTTTGTCGCGCTGATTTTGGCGGCAAGGATCGGCTGGGTCGGTGTTTATGTCATGATTGCAGTCTTCATGGCGCTGTGCGTGATTGGCAGTCTTCTTGCGCCTGAACCCAAAGCGACCGAAACCGCGGAAGACGGCAGTTATGACCATGTCAGCTTTCAACCCAGTCTGCCAGCGGACAAAGTCAATCTGGGGGTCATGATTGTAGCGTTGAGCTGGTTGGTGGCCTTCGCTTTGATTGGCAACTTCCTGATTTCCTTCATCAACGATCCTGAAGGCTCTAGCGCGCGCGTTTTTGTCCGCAATCAGGGCTGGCTGATCGTTTCCTTGACCGTCATAGTACCGACCATCACGTCCGCTTGGCTGGTCTTCTCACAAAACGGGAAACCCAGCTCGATCCGGATCGGTGCCGCCGAACCTGATCGGCAGAAAGCGATTACAGGCGTGCTGTTCCGCGCCATTTTCGACCCATTGATGGACCTTTTGGTGCGTCTTCGCTGGGGCATCATTCTGGTACTCGGTCTGGCGCTAATGTATCGTTTCACAGATGCTGTGTGGGGTTCCCTAGCTTATGCCTTCTACCTCGGTGAAAACTATGGCGCACTCGGGCATTCCCTCGACGATGTCGCGATCGCTTCCAAGTTTTCCGGCGTCATCGCGACCATTTTCGGTGCCTTTCTGGGAGCGACGCTGATTACGCTTTTGGGCCGGATGCCCATCCTTTTCATTGGGGCCATCGTCGCGGCTGTTACCAATCTTTTATATGCGGATCTCGCCGTCGGCGGCGCCAATGTTGACGCCTTCCTCGCGATGACGCGCCTCGATATTCCCTTGATCGCGTTCGCAGAGTGGGCGGCTTCCATGCAACCGGAACAGGTGACGATTCCGCCAGATCAGGGACAACGCATGGCGCGGCTGATGTTGACAATTTTTGCTGAGAACATCGCAGGCGGATTAGCCCTCGTCGCGATTACCGCCTACCTGACCGGTATTGTGAACCCGCGCTTTGCGACCATGCAATACGCTCTGCTCGTTTCACTCACCATGCTTTTGGGCACACTTGGGCGCGCCTGGCTCGGCGAATTAATGGAGACCCAAGGCTTCTACTATGTCTTCGTCCTGACGTTCTGGTTGGGTGGGATTGCAGTTGTCCTTTGCGTCCTTGAATGGTGGCGCCAAGCCCGGACGGGCGAGAATTCAGAGAACCTCATCCTGAATCAACAGATCGCTTCGAAAAACTAGGTCGCTGAAGACCCCACCCGGTCAATATCGAATGCGGCCACGGTGGCGAGATTGACGATATCGTTCACGGTGGCGCCGAGCGAGGCAATCTGGACCGATTTGGACATGCCGAGCAGCACTGGGCCAATCACGGTCGCGCGTGACATGCCTTCCAAGAGCTTGGTCGAAATCGACGCCGAGTGAATGGCTGGCATGACAAGAACATTGGCTTCGCCGGACAGACGCGAGAACGGGTAGATCACCTTGTGCATCGGATTGAGCGCGACATCGGCGGCGATATCGCCCTCATACTCGAAATCGCAATCTGAGCATTCATCGAGGATCGAGACCGCTTCCCGGACTTTCTCTGCGCGTTCACCCATCGGATTACCGAAGGTCGAATAGGACAGGAAGGCCACGCGTGGGGTGAAACCGAGGCGTTTCACCGCCATCGCCGCTTCCTTGGCAATGCCCGCCAATTGTTCGCCGTCTGGCAATTCATTGACGCTGGTATCGGCGATAAAAATCGTCTTGCCGCGATTGATCACCATGGACATGCCGATCACGTCGGCATCCGGCAGCGGATCGAGCGACAGACGGACATCGGTGAGACAGACATCATAATTCCGGGTTACGCCGGTAACCATGCCATCGGCATCGCCATGCGCCAGCATACAGCAGCCAAACACGTTCCGGTCCTGATTGACCAGGCGCTGGGCGTCGCGCTTGAGATAGCCGCGGCGCTGCAAGCGATCATAGAGATAATCAGTATAATCGGCATTCCGGTCCGAGAGGCGCGCATTGACGATTTCCAGAGCGCCTTCCGGGACGCCCATCTGTTTCATCGTGCGTTCGACCTGAGCCTCGCGACCGATCAGGATCGGGTGCCCGAGGCCCTGTTGCTTGAACGTCCAGGCGGCGCGCACGACTTGCGGCTCTTCGCCCTCAGCAAAGACAATTCGCTTCTGACGCCGGCGCACAAACGACTGAATGCCTTGCAGGAAGGAGGCGGTCGGATCGAGGCGACGCGCCAGGGAATGGCGATACTCTTCCATATCCTCGATCGGTTTGCGGGCGACGCCAGTATCCATGGCGGCCTGCGCCACAAAAGGCGGAATGAAGCTGATCAGGCGCGGGTCGAATGGAGTCGGAATGATATAGTCGCGGCCAAATTGCGGGCGCGCGCCATGATAGGCAGCCGCCACTTCATCCGGCACGTCTTCACGCGCCAGCTCGGCCAGGGCTCGAGCGGCCGCGACTTTCATTTCTTCGTTGATCCCGCGTGCCCGAACATCCAGCGCCCCGCGGAAGATATAAGGAAAGCCGAGGACATTGTTGACCTGGTTCGGATAATCGGAGCGCCCGGTGGCGATAATCGCATCGCCGCGGACCGCCTTGATCTCTTCCGGGGTGATTTCAGGATCGGGATTGGCCATAGCGAAAATGATCGGGTCCTTGGCCATGGATTTGACCATGTCCTGATTGACGGCCCCTTTGACCGAGAGGCCGAGAAAACAGTCTGCGCCCTCCATGGCTTCGGCAAGCGTGCGTTTGTCGGTTTTAACGGTGAAAGCCGATTTAAACTGATCCATCTTTTCTGTCCGACCTTCGAACAGGATCCCGGCGCTGTCGGCCATCAAGATATTCTCAGCCTTGACCCCAAGGTGACGGATCAGACCGGCGACTGACAAGCCGGCCGCGCCGGCGCCCGAAACGGCAACTTTCAGGTCTTCCAACCGCCGCCCTGTAATCGCGCAGGCATTGATGATCCCGGCTGCGGCAATAATCGCCGTGCCATGCTGGTCGTCGTGGAAGACGGGAATATCAAGCTCATCGCGCAGGCGCTGCTCAATGATGAAGGCGTCCGGCGAAGCAATGTCCTCGAGATTAATGCCGCCCCAGGTCGCGCCGATATTGCGCACCACGGTGCAGAACTCGTCGACATCCTTGGTCTGGACCTCGACATCAAAACTATCAATGTCGGCAAAGCGTTTGAACAGGACGGATTTGCCTTCCATCACGGGCTTCGAGGCCATCGCGCCGAGATCGCCGAGTCCGAGGATTGCCGTGCCGTTTGAAATCACCGCAACCGTATTGCCCTTCGCCGTGTAATCATACGCCAAATCCTCGTCCCGACCGATCGCTTCAACCGGTACGGCGACGCCTGGGCTGTAGGCCAAAGACAGGTCGCGCTGGGTCTGCATCGGCTTGGTCGGCATCATCGAAATCTTGCCCGGCGTCGGCTTGGCATGGAAATCGAGGGCTTCCTGATCGGTGAAGCTGGGACGCTTATTGGTCATCTATGAGTCCGCCTTTCGAGGCTTTTCAAAATTTCTGCTGCCTCATAAGCCTGTCCGCAAGGGGGGACAAGCGGTTGTGATTGCATTATTTGAATCCCCTTCTGAAGGATTCGCAAGCCAGTGCCAGACAGTGCCGGAAAGATAAAAAAGCCAAAAGCGCCGACCCCATTCATGGCGCAATATCTGGCGATCAAGGCGCAGCATGAAGATGCGCTCCTGTTTTTTCGCATGGGCGATTTTTACGAGCTGTTCTTTGAAGACGCTGTCCGCGCCGCCGAAATCCTCGACATCACCCTGACCGCTCGCGGCGAACATGATGGCGAACCGATTCCGATGGCGGGCGTGCCATATCATGCCGCCGAAGGCTATCTCGCCCGCTTGATCAAGGCGGGTGAGCGCGTCGCGGTGTGCGAACAGACGGAAAGTCCTGCGGAAGCGAAAAAGCGCGGCTCCAAGGCGATCGTCAATCGCGAGATTGTGCGCATTGTCACGCCGGGCACGATCACCGAAGACAGTTTGCTGCCAGCCCGCCAGGGACAGGCCCTCATCGCCATTGCATTCGGCGCCGGCGGGGCTGAAGCCGCCTTCGCCGCCTGCGATGTCTCAACCGGCTATTTCGAAGTACGCGGATTTGCACCCGAAGCCTTGTCCGAAACGCTCAGCGCCTTGCCGATCAAGGAATGCCTGGTGACGGAACGCGACGCCGAGCGCCCGCTGGTCAGTCTCGCCGAAGATGCATTGAAGCTGCCGATCACTTATCGCCCGAATAGCGCCGCCAATGCGAAATCCGGCGAACGCATGCTGAAAGAGACGTTTCAGGTCGCTGCGCTGGACGCGTTCGGCCTGTTTTCCAAGACTGAATTGGCGGCCTGTGGCTTATTGCTCGATTACCTTTCGCTGACCCAGGCCGGGGCCGAGATCCGCCTCGATCCTCCAAAGCGTTCTGCGGGCGGAAGTGCGCTCAGCATCGATCCAGCGACGCGGGCCAGTCTAGAGATTGATGTGGGTCTGAATGGTGCCCGACACGGCACGCTTTTGGCGACGGTTGACCGCACTCTGACCTCGCCGGGTGCCCGCATGCTCGCCGCGCGGCTGGCCCGCCCCGAAACCGATGCCGATACAATCACAGCGCGCTATGACGCGATCGAGTATTTCCTGGCCAATGAGCATTTGCGCGAGGCCATTCGTGCCCGCTTAAAAAGTGCGCCGGACCTCGAGCGTGCGCGCTCGCGCATTCGTTTAGGTCGAGGTGGGCCGCGTGACCTTGCCGCGATTGGCGCCGCGTTGAAGGCCGGTGAAGAAGCGGTCGCAGAAGCCGCGCGGGCGCAAACCAACCCACCACATCTGATCGAAGCGACCTTACAAGCGCTGACCTTATCCAACCAACCGGATGTCGCTGCCCTGGTCTCAGACCTCGGACGCGCCTTGAGTGATGAATTGCCGACCCTTGCCCGAGATGGCGGCTTCATTGCGCCCGGTTGGGACGCCGCGCTTGACGAAGCGCGAAACCTCAAATCAGACAGCCGCCGGATCATTGCCGAGCTGCAAACGCGTTATGCCGACCAAACCGGGATCAGCGCGCTCAAGATCAAATTCAACAATGTTCTTGGCTATTTCATTGATGTCCCGGCACGCCATGCCGACCCGATGATGAAGGCACCGCTGGCCGAGACATTCATTCACCGGCAAACGCTGGCCTCGAATGTTCGCTTCTCGACATCAGACCTGTCGGAGCTAGCCGGCAAGATCTCGCGCGCGGATGATATTGCCAAGGGCCGCGAGCTGGCGATTTTCGAAACTTTTTGTGCCCGCGTCGAAACCCTGTCGATGCCGTTGAGCGAGGCCGCCGAGGCACTGGCGGAGCTGGACACGGCGAGCGCCAATGCTGAATGGGCGAGCGAAACCGCGGCGACACGTCCGCATCTCTCTGAGGACCCAGTTTTCACCGCCAAAGGCTTGCGCCATCCGGTTGTCGAGGCCGCTTTGCGCAAACAAGGTGATGGCTTCACCGCCAATGATACGGAGCTCGATGCCAGCGGTGAGCAAGCACCTCGCCTGGCGCTCGTCACCGGCCCGAACATGGCGGGTAAATCCACCTATTTGCGGCAGGCTTGCCTGGCCGTGATCCTGGCGCAAGCAGGTCTTTTTGTCCCGGCCCGTCGCTTGACACTGGGGCTCGCCGATCGGGTCTTCTCGCGGGTCGGAGCCAGTGATGACCTGTCGCGCGGACGGTCGACCTTCATGGTGGAAATGGTCGAAACCGCCGCCATCCTGACCCAGGCCACGCAAAACTCGTTCGTCATTCTGGATGAAGTCGGACGCGGCACCTCAACTTATGATGGCCTGGCCATTGCCTGGGCGGCTGTCGAGCATTTGCATAATACCAATAAGTGTCGCGCGCTGTTCGCGACTCATTATCATGAGCTGACCAATCTCGCTGATGACTTGCCGTCGGCGACCAATCTCTCCTTGCGGGCCAAGGAATGGAAGGACGATCTGGTTTTCTTGCATGATGTCCAACCGGGTGCCGCGGATCGCTCTTATGGAGTTCAAGTCGCGAAACTTGCCGGACTGCCAGGCAAAGCGGTTCGCCGTGCAGAACAAGTGCTCAAGAAACTCGAGGCGGCCCCGGACGCGGTCGATACACTGCCCCTGTTCGCAGCGGCTGCAGAAGAGGAAGAGATCGTCACGACAGACGCGCCGCATCCGGCCTTAGAATTCCTGCAATCGATCGATCCAGACAGTTTGTCACCACGCGAAGCCCTGGACTTGATCTACAAGCTCAAAGATCAGACCTGAGGCGCGCTATCGACGCGTGCCGCAATATATTTTACAGCTTCTTCGTGATGGGTCGCGTCCACAGAAGGTGCGACTGGGCAAGATAAGGAAAGCTGGGACTCCCATGGCTTATGAAACACTGTTGACGGAAGTGGATGGCGCGGTTGCCGTGATTACGCTGAACCGTCCTGATGCATTGAATGCGTTTAACAACCAGCTGATGGATGAACTGACCGCGGCGCTCGATCGCTTCGACGAAGATCCTGAAATTGGCTGCATTGTGATTACTGGCTCCAAGAAAGCATTCGCCGCTGGCGCCGACATTAAAGAGATGCGCGAACAGTCTTATATGGAGGCCTATTATAAGGACTTCATAACCCGCAATTGGGAACGCGCGGCGCGCACCCGCAAACCCCTGATCGCAGCGGTCAATGGCTATGCGCTTGGCGGCGGGTGTGAGCTGGCCATGATGTGTGACTTCATCCTCGCCGGTGAAAAAGCCAAGTTCGGCCAGCCCGAAATCACTATTGGCGTGTCCCCAGGTGCCGGTGGCACCCAGCGTCTGACCCGTTTTGCCGGCAAATCGAAAGCCATGGAGATGTGCCTGACCGGACGTATGATGGAGGCCGAAGAGGCCGAGCGTTGCGGTCTGGTCTCGCGCATTGTGCCAGTCGATGATCTCGTCGAAGAGGCCAAGGCGGTGGCCAAGAAGATCGCCGCCATGCCCCGCGCTGCGGCGATGCTGACCAAGGAAATGGTCAATGCGGCCTATGAAACACCGCTCAGCCAGGGGGTCATGTTCGAGCGCCGGCTATTCCATTCCCTGTTCGCAACCGAAGATCAGAAAGAGGGCATGGCGGCGTTTGTGGAAAAACGTCAGGCCCACTTCAAAAACCAATAAATTAAGGGCGGGCAGAGGCTTAGCGGTCGGGTCTGCAGAATCTGCATCTTAGCGCCCTTCCGGCGGTTGACGCGCCGGGGTGCATTCTGTACTTACCGCCTCTTCGCCAGATAGGGCGACCAAAGGAGTTTTTGATGGCGAACACGAAATCAGCCAAAAAGATGGTGCGTAAGATCGCAACGCGCACCGAAGTGAACAAAGCGCGCCGCTCTCGTATGCGCACCTTTGTCCGGAAAGTCGAAGAAGCGATCGAAGCCGGTGACAAGTCTGCCGCCGCTGAAGCTCTGAAAGCCGCGCAACCGGAAATCATGCGCGCTGCAGGCAAAGGCGTCATTCACAAGAACACATCTGCGCGTAAAGTTTCGCGCCTGTCAGCCCGTGTCAAAGCGATGAGCTAAGCGCTCGGATCCTGTCCGGACACTGATAAATTTGCATAGCCCGCTGGCCTCGCCATGCGGGCTTTATTTTTCTTAATATGACAAAATTATCGCAGTGTCTTAGATCTTCAAAATCCACAGAGAAACGGCGCTTTTAGCGTTGACAGAACAAAGCTCGAATACCCAATGGCGGCGATAGGTTGAAACCTGTCAAGTGCAGAATTTTTTCTTTTTTTTTGCGTGATTCTTCAAGGGTTTTTCACGAGTCAACCGGCCCTTTTCCGAGCCATGTAAACTTTCTTCAGTTGCAACCCAAAACTGTCTCTGATTAACTAAACCCATCGACGGAATGTCCTCTGTGTACAGCGTATTTTGGGGTCAGACTTTTCTAGTCTGAGCAGAGGGTGTGTGTCTCTTCCGTTCGGTCGCCATGATGAACTGATGCAAGAATAAAAAGAAAGGAACATCTGATGGGGCTGACGTATGGGGTTGATGGGCAGAAAGCTTCAACCAAGACAGTTCAAGGGGATCAATTAGGCGCCAAGGCACTGTGGTCGAAATCTTTGAAATCAGTCGAGGCCGAAGCAAAGCCAGACAACTCTCAGCAATGGCTGACAGCCATTCGGTTTGTCGCTGAAGTCAATAAGTCGATTGTGATCGCGGCACCGGATCAGCTCACGCTGGACCGAGTGACGACCGATTTCGCACGTCCTTTGCAACAAGCTTGGTTGAAACTCGACAAGAAACAACGCCGCTTGAAGTTTGAGCGTTGGGATCGCGTGCCGGACGATGTCCGGGAGATGGTGGGTGATCCCTGGCTCGCAGAGAGTGATGAAGCCGCGCATGAGCCGGCGGATGAGCAGCCCGATTATGCGGCGCTTGAGCTTGATCACACAATGACGTTCGCAACTTTAGTGTCCGGCCCGTCAAATGCGCGCGCGGTTGGTTTGGGCAAACGTGTCGCCAAAGGGGCACCAATCCCGGCGGGCGTTATCGTCATCTATGGCCAACCCGGCACCGGCAAGACTCACATTCTGAAAGCCATTGAAGCCGAAGCCGCCTTGCGCGGCGATACACGCCGCCTTGCTTATATTTCGGCAGAAGAGTTTATGACCCGGTTCGTGACCGACTCCCGAGCCGGCGACACCAGCGCGCTACAAGCCTATGTGAAACAGAATGATCTGTTGATGATCGATGACCTTCACTGGATTGCCGGCAAAGCCAAGACCGACAAAGCTTTTTTCGGCGCCTTGCGCGCGGTGACCTCCATGGGGGGTCATGTGATCATCACCGCCGATGCAGCTCCAGGTGACATGGTCGGCCTGTCCAAGGAATTGGCCGGCGAGATCAAAGGCGCGGCGTCGGTGGAAGTCGCGGCACCCGACAATGAAATGCGCAAAGCGATTATCCGTCGCCATGCGGACTTGATTGCCAAGGACACACCAAATTTTGTCCTCAGCGAGGCCATGGTCGATCGGATTGTTGCGACCGTGCGCGGCGCTGGTCGAGAGCTATGCGGGGTACTTTGGAGCCTGCAGCTTGAAACCGGTTATGGCGAGCTTGCGCCGACCCCGGAAATGCTGGAGACGGTGATCCGACGGATCGCAGGCGAGCCGCGCACGCCAACGCTCGACGATATCAAGCGGACCTGCATGGATCTGTACCGGATTTCTAAGTCTGACATAGAGAGCGCGAGCAAGGTCCGCACCATCTGCCATCCGCGCCAGGTGGCGATGTATCTGTCCCGGGTAATGACGGACAAGTCCTTCCCGCAAATCGCGACCGCTTACAAAAAGAAGGACCACACCACGGTGCTTCATGCCTATCGCAAGATCAAACAGGCGCTGGATAAAGGCGACCGCGACATGAGTGACGAGATTGAGCGTGTCAAAAACGCTGTGTTTGACCGGCTCGCAGGCCATAACCAGGCCTGATCCACAAGCCAAACAGCACTAAGACTTGCAATTCACACGAAATTCGTGACGTTAGCGGCCCGCTCCCGAAAAGGAGCGGGCTGATTCGTCAATGGCGACTGGATTTTGTGGGCAAGACCGGAGCACCGGCAAAGGGATGATGAGATGAAACTGACGATTGAACGTGGTGCGCTATTGAATGCGCTGGGACATGTCCAAAATGTCGTGGAACGTCGCAATACCATTCCGATCCTGTCCAACATCCTGATCGATGCCAAGGATGGCGAAGTGCGCTTCACCGCGACCGATCTCGACATTGAAGCGGTTGACCATGCCGATGCCAAGATCGATGCCGATGGCGCCGTCACAGCGCCCGCCGGGACCTTGTTTGACGTGGTGCGGAAACTTCCGGCCGGGGCCGATATCGAACTCGAACTGAACTCGGAAAACCGCCAGTTGGCGATCCGCTCCGGGCGCTCGAAATTCTCGCTGCCAACCCTGCCGGCGGGTGATTTCCAGACTATGGTGCCCGATGAGGATGCCACCGAGTTTGTGATCGAAGCGGCAGACTTGCGTCGTCTCATCGACAAAACGCGTTTCGCCATATCCACCGAAGAAACCCGCTATTATTTGAACGGGGTCTATCTGCACACGGCCGATACGGATGCCGGCAAAAAACTGCGCACGGTCGCGACCGATGGCCACCGCCTGGCCCTGTCAGAAGTTGATGCGCCGAGCGGCGCGGAAACGCTGGAAGGGGTGATTGTCCCGCGCAAGGCGGTCGGCGAAGTTCGTCGCCTGATTGATAATGAAGATGGCGATGTCTCGGTATCGGTGTCCGACACCAAAGTCGTCTTCAAATCTGGCCGCGCGCAGCTGACATCAAAGCTCATCGATGGGTCCTTCCCGGACTATGCGCGCGTTATTCCGAAGGGCAATGCCAAGGCAATGATCATCGACAATAAGCTGTTCGAGGCGGCTGTGGACCGCGTCGCCACCGTTTCCGCGGAACGCTCGCGCTCTGTAAAATTGTCGCTCGCTGAAGGTCGCTTGACGCTGGCCGTGAATAGCGCCGAGACCGGTCAGGGTCATGAAGAGATTGAGTGCGATTATCAGGATGGCGAAATGGATATTGGCTTCAATGCCAAATACCTGCTCGATGTTACGGCACAGATCGAAGCCGAAGATGCGCGCTTCCTGTTCAATGATCCGGCCTCGCCGGCGCTGGTGCTCGATCCGGGTGATGAAAGCGCGCAATACGTGTTGATGCCGCTCCGGGTCTAGTGACCGCCCTTACCCGCCTTCGCCTTACGAATTTTCGCAGCCATGCGAACCTCGATCTAAAACTCGACAGCCGTCCTGTTTGTCTGTGGGGGGCAAATGGCGCGGGCAAGACCAATGTCCTCGAAGCCATTAGTCAGCTTGGGCCTGGACGCGGCCTGCGCGCGGCGTCGCTTCCCGACATGACCCGCCACGATGCAGACACTGGCTGGACGGTCTCAGCGACGCTCGATGATGATCAGAAAATCGGGGTCGGACTGGATTCCAGCGGCCATGGCCACAAACGTTCGATCCGATTGGACGGCGCGCCCGCCACCGCTTCTGATCTTGCTGACTTGATTCGGATTGTCTGGCTCACGCCCGCCATGGACAGTGTGTTTCGCGGCGGTGCCAGCGAACGTCGCCGATTCTTTGATCGCCAAGTCATGGCGCATATTCCAAGCCATGGCAGCGTGGCCAGCCGTTACGAAAAAGCCATGCGCGAGCGCAATGCCTTGCTCGAGCGCGGACGGGTCGATCCGGCCTGGGCAGACGCGATTGAAGGCCGGATGGCCGAGGCCGGGGCGCTGATGGCTAGCAATCGCGCGCGCATCTTGATGACGCTTCAGGCGGCCATCAATGCGCGCCCGGACGGTTTTTTTCCGAAGGGCGATCTGTCGCTCGACGGCACGGCCGAACAGGCCGCGATCGACGGGGCCAGCCTGTTCGACATTCAGGATCAGATTGCAGAAGATTTGGCCAAGGGTCGCTACCGTGACCAGGCCGCCGGGCGCACGCTGTCTGGACCGCATCGCAGTGATCTCATCGTTATTCATCGGCCCACCGGCGCGCCGGCTGGCGAAGCCTCAACCGGGCAACAAAAAGCGCTTCTGATCGGCTTGATCCTCGCCAGCGCCCGGGCCTTGAGCGAAGATGGTGACGGCCCGAGCCCGCTCATCCTACTCGATGAGGCGGCCGCGCATCTCGATCGCGATCGCCGCAGCGCCTTGTTTGACGAGCTGATCGAGATTGGCGGACAGGCCTGGCTGACGGGCACGGAAGAGTTTCTCTTCGAAGCCTTTGGCGACCGGGCGCAACGGGTTGAGATAAAAGCTGACGCAGACGCGGCGACAGCCTAGAATCACAGCCCGAGAGGAGACAGGACATGCGACGCATATTGGCTTTGGGCTTGATCGTTTTTTGCGTGGCTTGTCAGGCGTCCCTATCAACACGCGTGCAAGCGACCCTGGAAAACCCGGAGCAGACGGGCATACGCTGGGGCCTGGTCGTGGCGGAGATGGATGGCACAGAGCTGATCGCCCTTAAGCCGGACGATCGTTTCACGCCAGCCTCAAATACGAAAATCATCACCACCATGGCCGCTTACCATCATCTCGACAGACTCGAGACCGAGGCCTTGGCGCCGGGCACACGCGCTTATCTTGAGGAGACTGATCCGGACAATCCGCCTAATCTGGTCCTGATCGGTGGCGCAGATGCGATGCTCTCCGACACGCCGGATTGCGAGATCCATTGCTTGGCGGATCTCGCGGATCAAATCGCCGCGACAGGACTGACAGAGATCAACCTGATCATCGGCGATGACACGCATCTCCCATTTGAGCGCTGGGGGCTCGGCTGGAGTGTTGAGGATCTACAATTCTACTATGGCACGGCGATCTCGGCGCTCAGCGTCAATGATAATCTGGTCTGGATCGAGATCATGCCGGGTTCCGAAATCGGCGATCCGGCTCGGGTTCAATGGCAGGAGGGCGACGCTTATCTCAAGCTCGACGCGACCCTGGCCACCGTTGATGCAGAGACCGAAACGGATTTTGGCGTCGAGCGGTATCCTGGCGCCGACACAGTTCGGATCTATGGACATGTTTCGATTGAGAACGCCCCCATTCGCTTTCCGCTGGCGATCGACAATCCTGCTGAATTTGCAGCGCACAGGCTGCAACGCCTTCTCGAAATGCGCGAGATCTCTGTCGCAGGGATTGCGACCCGCCACCGCCCGCTAGAATTAGGTGATATTCCGCTTGAACCGGATGCGGACGCGGAAGCGGTTCTAGTGCGGACGGATACGCCAAAGGCGCCGATCACACCCATCGCATCATTGGCATCTGCTCCGCTACCGGAAAGCCTGAAACGAATTTCCAAGGATAGCGAGAACCTGCATGCCGACCTCGCCTTGCGCCGACTTGGCCTAATTGAGGGCACCGGGTCGCGGGCCTTTGGTGTGGCGAAACTCGAAGCCTTCATGGAAGACGCTGGCATCGCGGAAACCGGATATGCACTGAACGGGGGTTCTGGCATGTCTGTCTATAATCGGATCAGCCCGCGCAGCATGGTGCAGCTCCTCGCCTTTGCCGCGCGCCAGCCCTGGTTCGAGGCCTGGTTGGCCGATCAACCGATTGGCGGGGTTGACGGCTCGCTGGAGCGGCGATTTGTCGGCACCCCGCTTGAAGGTCAGATCTTCGCCAAGACCGGCACGCTGAATGGCGCCAATGCGCTGTCTGGGGTCATGGTGGCCAAGAGCGGAAAGCGGCTGCTTTTCTCGATCCTCGCCAATGATCGCCCCGGTACAACCAGCTCCGCAATTGCGGAAATGGACGCCGCGCTGAATTTGATCGCTGCGGCTTATTGATCGCTCGAAAACCAATCCACGAGCCATGGATTGACCAGATCGTGCCGCTGATAATTGAGACCGTGCGCGCCACCCTCGACAATGCGAATGTCGGCCTCCGGCATCAATGATTCCAATCGCGCCGCACTCGAGATCAAAACAGTCGGATCGGCGTCACCGTAAATCGCCAATACCGGCACGCCGGTCACGGCCAAGCTTGCGTACGTCTCTTCGCGACCCGCCATGGGCATATGGCGAAATGTCGAGAGCAGCGCCTGCAAATAACCGCGATACTCAAATTGCTCCGCGACATCGCCTTGCAAATGGTATTCAGGCGCCCGGCTGGCCTCATCATATTGCGGATCGCCGAGCAGGATGGATTTTCCGAACATGCGCCAGACCCAATCACCGATCAGGGGTGTCCGCAAAAGCGCGGCGGATGCGCCGTCTGCTCCCGCCGTGTCCAATCCGGCAGGCACTAGGAGGGCCAGGCGGTCCACGCGCTCTGGGTAGCGCGCTGTGAATTCCGCCACGATGGGACCACCCATGGACAGCCCAACCAGGCCGAATGGCTGGCTGACACCCGCCGCGGATAAAAGCTCGTTCAATGTCCGGTCATAGAACTCAATATCGTATCGGGTGCGGGGGCGATCAGACCAGCCGCGACCAAAATGATCGAAGCGAAGCGTGCGAAACCCGGCCGCGTTCAAGGCCTCGACATTTTGCTGATAAATGAAATTCGGCGTGGAGAAACCATGCACCAGAACGAGAACCGGTCCGTCCTCCGGTCCATCCCAGCGATAATGAAGCTTTCCATCACTTAGGTCTGCAAACACCCCGGGCGCCGCGACGCGCGCCTCTGCATCGAGCGGCTTCAGTTTGAGATCAACCACCAGATAAGACCCCAGAAAGGCCAGAATAATCAAGCTGATCAGCCGCAGCACCCAGACCATTTATCACTCCCGAATCCACTCTGTTTCGGGTCGTTTTAGCCGGTTTTCGCAGGGTTAAGCCGAGGAGAGATTCACTCTCGCGCCCAGCCCCCCGTACGTCCTTGTAATATATGTATTAATTTGTCTCAAAAATACCAGTCTGAGATTTCCCTTTCTGACCAAAACCGCCTATAAAAACAGGGAGTTTTACGAATCACTGATGAGGGCAAAGCCCATGACTGACGCGGCCGAAAACAATCCAGAATATGGCGCCGACTCGATTAAGGTTCTCAAGGGCCTAGAAGCGGTCCGGAAACGCCCTGGCATGTATATTGGCGACACCGATGATGGCTCGGGTCTGCATCATATGATTTACGAGGTGGTCGACAATGCGATCGACGAGGCCTTGGCCGGTCACGCCGATGAGGTGACCGTCACCCTCCATCCGGATGGCTCGGCCGAAATCACCGATAATGGCCGCGGTATTCCGGTTGGCCAACACGCCACCGAAGGTCGGTCTGCGGCCGAGGTGATCATGACCGAGCTGCACGCCGGCGGAAAGTTTGACAGCAACTCCTACAAGGTTTCCGGCGGATTGCACGGGGTTGGTGTCTCCGTGGTCAATGCGCTCTCAGTCTGGCTCGATCTGACCATCCACCGTGATGGCTCCGAGCACCATGTCCGCTTTGTCGAGGGCGGACGGACCGAAGCGCCGCTTAAAGTGGTTGGTGAGAGCCCGAAAAAGGCCGATGGGTCGCCTTATACCGGTACTGCCGTGCGCTTCCTGGCGAGCCCTGAGACCTTCACCATGACGGTCTATAATCGCAAGACCCTGGAGCATCGCCTGCGCGAACTGGCTTTTCTGAACTCAGGGGTTCGTATCGTGTTCAAGGATTTGCGCGAAGCCGAGCCATACGAAATTGTCCTGGAATATGCTGGCGGCGTCGCCGCCTTTGTACAGCACCTCAACACGACCAAGCATGCCCTGATCCCGGAGACCATCTTTGTCACCGGTGAGAAGGATGGCATCACCGTCGAGGCGGCGCTCGAATGGACCGACGCCTATCATGAGAATGTGCTCTGCTTCACCAACAACATCCCGCAACGCGATGGCGGCACGCACCTGGCCGGCTTCCGCGGGGCGCTGACCCGGATCGTCAACAAATACGCGGCTGAAACCGGGATCGCCAAGAAAGAGAAAGTCGACATTTCTGGTGACGATGCGCGCGAGGGCCTGACCTGCGTGCTGTCGGTGAAAGTGCCTGACCCGAAATTCAGCTCACAAACCAAGGACAAGCTGGTCTCGTCAGAGGTCCGTCCTGTGGTTGAAAGCCTGATCCACGAAAAGCTCGCCGAATGGTTCGAAGAGCATCCCAAAGAAGCCGTGGCGGTGATGACCAAGATTGTCGAAGCGGCAGCAGCGCGGGAAGCAGCGCGCAAAGCGCGGGAACTGACCCGCCGCAAAACCGCGCTCGATATCACCTCGCTGCCCGGCAAGCTAGCTGATTGTCAGGAAAAGGATCCGTCCAAGTCTGAAATCTTCATCGTCGAGGGTGATTCCGCGGGCGGGTCTGCCAAGCAGGGCCGGGACCGGTCCAATCAGGCCATCCTGCCTCTGCGCGGAAAGATCCTCAATGTTGAACGCGCCCGGTTCGACAAGATGCTGTCTTCAGACCAAGTGGGGACACTGATCATGGCGCTCGGCGCTGGCATCGGCCGCGATGAATTCGACATTGAGAAACTGCGCTACCACAAGATCGTGATCATGACCGACGCCGATGTTGACGGCGCGCACATCCGAACCCTGTTGCTGACCTTCTTCTATCGCCAGATGCCGGAAGTGATTGAAAAAGGCTATCTCTACATCGCTCAACCGCCACTCTACAAAGTCTCTCGCGGCAAATCTGAGCGCTATCTGAAAGATGATGATGAGCTCAATACCTACCTGATTGAGGCCGGTACCGATGGTGAGGTCCTGATCCTCGCCGACAGCACACAGATTGCGGGCGAGGACCTCCGCGAGCGGGTGCGGATGGCCTCGCAGTTCAAACAAGCCCTTTGGCGTCTCAGCTTGCGGGCGCCGGGCGAGATAGTTGAACAGGCGGCAATTGCCGGCGCGCTTGCGCCAGGGGCGTCGAATGAAGAGGCTGAACGCGCGGCGCAGCGGCTCAACATCGTCGCTGAAGAAGGCGAAGACACTTGGAAGGGTCGCTTCGAAGATGGCAACCTGATCCTGTCCCGCGAGGTTCGCGGCGTAGAGGAAAAGGCGGTGCTCGATGCGCAATTGCTGGCGAGTGCCGACGCGACGCGCCTCAACAATATCGCCCAATCGATCCGCCCGATCTATGTCGAGCCGTCCATATTGCGGAACGAGAAATCCGGTGAAATTGAAGTGACCGGGCCAATCGCTCTGCTCGAAGCGGTGCTGGCATCAGGTCGCAAAGGGCTGAAGATCCAGCGCTATAAGGGTCTCGGCGAGATGAATGCGGACCAGCTCTGGGAAACCACGCTCGACGCCAATGCCCGTACACTGCTGCAGGTCCAGGTCGATGATGCAATGGAAGCTGGCGACATGTTCTCGCGCTTGATGGGCGATGTGGTTGAGCCACGTCGTCAATTCATTCAGGACAATGCGCTGGAAGCCGAAGTCGACGTGTAGTCCCAGTCAGGGAATGACAGGGCTATCCCCGTCCATTTCGACAAGTCCCATACGATTCCCGGCTGGATCGAAGAACAGGCCGAGCACAACCACGCCCGGGGTCTCGAAACGGGGCACGTCGATTTGCCCACCCGCCGCAATGACGGCGTCTAGCGTCGCGGTTACGTCCGGCACACCGATATAGATGACTTTGTCAGCCGGATCCTGGCGGATGGCAGCGTCAAGATTGGCCGCATTGCCCGGAGCAAAAGTCGGGCCCTGATCGCTCGGCCAATCGAAGACGTCAGCATAAAATCTTCGGAGTGCGCCCGCATCCGGGCCAGCAATATCGAAAAATACAATAGGTGCAGGCATGTTCCCCCTCCCTTTCACCGTCTAATGATGTCCCTTTATTGAGGTACAGACCGTAAATGTAAAACATGCAATTCTGCTTTCCTTACTTTGAATGCAGAAATATTTCTTTTATGCGATCGTGAACTTGGAGAAGAATTGCTCTTGCGGGCTCGAAGAAACTATTGGCATATGCACCCATTATGGGGATGAAACTGGACTCTACCAGCCTGGACGGCGTCTGGGCGGGCCGCTTTTGGCTCAAGGACCGCAATCGCGAGGGCGTACCCTTTTCGGTTTGGTTTACGATCAAGGATGGCCGCTTGAATGGGTCAACGCTGGAGCCCAACAAGTTTGCCCTGATTACTGACGAACAGCTCGATGCGACCATACGCGGACACGTCGCCGATGATGAAATCGCATTCCTGAAATCTTATCGGGCGTTCGAACATGAGCCGGTCTATTTTGAGGGTGAGCTGTCAGAAGATCGTCGCCGGGTTGAAGGTCAGTGGTATTTTGGTTGGCCGCACGAGTGGACCGGTCCGTTCGAGATGACCCGCAGCACCAAGGACCAAGTTGCGACAGATGCACAAGAGCCCGCAGCCAAAACGCACTTCTAATCCAAAGTTGGCGCACCCAGGATTTCCGGACTAGCAAAACCAGGTGAGACGCCGTAGAGCGCGGCCATGGCCCAGCGTTTTACTCCTCCGGCGGTTCTGATCGCAGTATTCGCGATCGCCATGGGCTCTGGCATTGATGCATTGGTCAAAGCGATTGCGCCGAATGCGGGTCTGCATCATTTGATCGCCTGGCGATTCCTGTTTGGCGGCTTGATCGCGCTGGCCGTGTTTCGGGCACAGAAACGACCGTTCCCCAGCACCGAGGCGATCCGATTTCATACCGGGCGAGGCCTAATCCAACTCGCCTGCGCCTTTACTTTCTTCTTCGCCTTGATTCACTTACCCCTCGCCGTAGCCACCATCATTGGTTTCACAGCGGCACTCATGGTGCCATTCGTGGCCCGGCTCTTATTGCACGAAAAGATCACGCCCGTGGCGCTGATCGCGACCGGAATCGGATTTCTCGGGGCCGTGCTTGCAATCATTGGGCGGCCTCAGAATGGCGCGGCGAGCGAGCTCTGGATGTTGGGTGTCGCCAGCTGTTTCCTGTCGGCGTTTCTGTATGCCCTCGGCCTGGTGCTGCTGCGCATGCGCGCGACCCACGAAGATGCGACAACGATCGCCATGTTTACCAATGTGGTCCCGGCCCTGGCCATGCTGCCGGTGACCATCGGCCTGTTCGGGCAGCCTGACTGGAACGATATCCCGCTTTTCCTGATGTTCGGCGTCCTCGGTTTTGCCACATGGTATCTGATGACCGTGGCTTATGCTCGCGCTCCAGCCCGGCGCCTCGCACCGCTTGAATATTCTGCCCTGATCTGGAGCGGTCTGTTCGGATCGGTCTTCTTTCAGGAATATCCGGGCTGGCAGACCTGGGTCGGCGCGTTGATCATTATCGGGGCCTGTTTGATCGTCGCGTTTGAGGAAAGGTTCACCACGCGCAAGGAAACCGGCATGCCGGTCAGCGACCTGCCGGAATAAGCGAGCTTAAGCTTTCATCAAATCGCGGCGGCGTTCCAGCATGCCATCCAGCGCATCGGCTCCGGCCTCGCCCATATAAGGCACGACCAGCAACATGAATTGCAGGACCGTGTCATGAATAAGAGACGGGCCATCACGATCACTGCCTTCAATCAGATCATGGCTAAGCCAGAAGGTCAGCGTCGACAGCATTTGTTGCACCAAGGCCGGGCGCAGGCGCCGGTCAATGTCGACAAAGCCGCGCTTTTCCAGCTGGCTGAGGACATTATCAATCGCCTGGCGTTTCATCGCGAGGATCTTCCGGAACCGATGCGCGAGTCCTGGATAGCGCTCCATCATGTCCCCGACATTGCGATAGAAGAAACGGAAATCGTAAATCTCTTCGAGCACGATATAGACGAAGATCCAATTATCCTCGATCGAGGTGACGGCGCCATGCGAGCCGCCGAGGATGATTTGCATCTCTTCTTCGAAGCGATCAAACAAGGCTTCGATGATCGGTTCCTTGCCCTTGAAGTGATAGTAGAGATTGCCCGGCGACATATCGAGCGCATTGGCGATATCGACAGCCGTCTGCTTGGCCTCGCCCTCAGCATTGAAGAGCTCCAGGCTGACATCAAGAATACGATCGCGTGTCTTCATCTTTAACAGTTCGCGTCTCGGCTGAAATGGCTGTTTCTGCAGTCTATTTGACAGTAAAAGGTCAATATGAAACGAATTTGATCGGCCAAGGTTATTCTAATTTAGACTCTTAACCATAAGAGCAAGCCTTGTGCCGGACGAGGGGCGCCTCGTTCTCGGAGGAATTTGGAGGCCATTTATGAGCAAAACGTCAGACTATATTGGTCAGGCTGCAGCTGACTCAACCAACGCTTTGAACCCGCTTCTGGGCGGACTGAACCGGCAGGAGCTGCTCGGATCGGTCGCGATGATGTTGCGTCGCACCAGTATCTCGCCAATGGCCAATGCCAAGTTTGCCGGCAAGATGGCGAAAGAATCCTACGAGATTGCCACCGGGAAGTCTGAGCGCGCCCCCGATCGCAAGGATAAACGTTTCCGGGATCCGGCCTGGGCCAATAATCCATTCTACAAGCGCGGCATGCAGACTTATCTGGCGATGCAAGAGCACCTGGAAGACTGGGTCGGTGATCTCAAGCTCGGTGAAATGGAGCATGCCCGCGCCACGTTCGTGATGAACATGATCACCGATGCGATCGCGCCAACCAATGCCTTCGTCACCAACCCGGCCGCAAAGAAACGCGCGATTGATAGTGGTGGCTTGTCCCTGATCAAAGGCCTGCAAAATGCTTATGAAGACCTGACCAAGAATGGCGGCATGCCGAGCCGGGTCGACAAGTCCCCGTTCGTGATCGGTGAGAATGTGGCGATCACGCCCGGCAAGGTCGTCTGGAAGAATGAGATGATGGAACTCATTCAGTACACGCCGACGACGGAAACCGTGCGCGAGATTCCGTTCCTCAACATCCCGCCACAGATCAATAAATTCTATGCCAGTGATCTCGATCCGATCACCAGCATCGTTCAGTTCCTGCTGAAAGAAGGCTTCCAGACCTTTATCATTTCCTGGCGCAACCCGACCAAGGAACACAAGGATTGGGGCCTGTCTGACTATGTCGATAGCCTGATCCAGTGCACCGAAGTGATCAAGGAAATCACCGGCTCAGACAAGATCAACGTGTCTGGCGCCTGCTCTGGCGGGATCACGACGGCGACCTTTGCCAGCCTGCTCTCGGCCGCGGGCGATGATCGGATCAACTCGCTGACCTTCCAGGTCTGTATTCTCGACCCGGAGCAAGATGATAGCGAGCTTGGACAAATGGTATCGGAGCGCAGTCTCGAAATCGCGCGCCGCTATTCGCGCCGCAAAGGCATTCTGAAAGGCGATGATCTCGCCCGCATGTTTGCCTGGATGCGCCCGAACGATCTGGTTTGGAACTATGTTGTCAACAATTACCTAATGGGTGAAGATCCGCCCCCTTATAATGTCCTGTTCTGGAATGATGACTCGACCAATCTGCCGGCACAGCTGCATTCCGATTATCTCGATTTTGGTCTGCAGAAGCCGTTCAGCAATCCGGGCCAGGTCGAGATTGCCGGGCACCTCGCCGATCTCACCAAAGTTGAAGTGGATGCGTTTGTCGTCGCCGGCGTGACCGATCACATCACACCGTGGAAAGCCGCTTACCGGACCCTGCACTTGCTCGGCTCGAAAAATAAGGAATTCATCCTTTCGAATTCCGGACACATTCAGTCCCTACTCAACCCCCCGGTTAATCCAAAAGCCAAATACTTTCGTAATCCGAGTATTGAGCCAACGGCGGATGAATGGGCAGCGGGAGCTGAAGAAGTTGCTGGCTCTTGGTGGACTCGTTGGGCAGAGTGGCTGCATGAACGCTCTGGCGACATGAAGCCAGCGCCAAAAGAAGGCGGATCAGAGCAATTTCCACCGCTCTATGATTCGCCGGGGAAATATGTGTTCGACTAAAGGCAGCAAGACCTTCGCGCGGCACTGACAGGAGAAGGAGGCTTTAGATGGCCACCAGGAAAGCTGCCGGCAAAGCGTCACCACGCCTGCCAGAAATCTCAATGGAAACGATTGGCGCCTTTACGGTGCGGGTCGGCTATTGGCAAGCCGAGCGTCCATCGAACAAACGTCCCTTGCTGTTCTTCAATGGCATTGGCGCGAATATGGAACTCGCCTTCGGGCTCGGTGAATGGATCCGGGACCGCGAGATCATCACGTTCGACATGCCGGGCGTCGGCGAAAGCCCGGCGGCGCGCTTTCCCTATCGCCCCTGGATGATGGCGCGGTTGGCCCGCAAACTGTGCGACCAGTTTGATATGGGCGATGTTGACGTCATGGGCGTGTCCTGGGGCGGCGCAATGGCGCAACAATACGCGTTTCAGTATCGCAACTCGGTTGGCAAGCTGATTCTCTGCGCAACCACGGCCGGCATGACCATGGTACCGGGCAAAATCAGCGCGATCTCGAAAATGGCGGATGCGCGGCGCTATACCGATCCTGATTATATGCGCGAGAATTTCCAGAGGCTTTATGGCGAAGCGGCCGACGAAGGCGCAGGCCAGCATATCGAAAATCTGCGTCCGCCCGCTCCAATGGGTTATGTCTACCAGCTCACCGCCTTCCTTGGCTGGTCTTCCCTGCCTTTCATTCGTTTCTTGCGGATGCCAACTCTGGTCATGGCGGGCGACCGAGATGCGATCGTGCCGATGGCCAATGCCCACATCCTGAATTTCGCGCTGCCCAATGCCCGGCTTCACGTCGTCGAAGACGGTGGGCATCTCTTCCTGGTGACGCAAGCCGAAGAAACCGTTGGTGAGATCACCGGCTTCCTCGATGAACCGATGGAAGCCATGCAGCCCAAATCCTTCTGGGAACAAGGCGTCTCCGCCGCCTGAAAGCGTTACGTGGCATTTGAATTGATGCCGGAACCAGATGTGAAGAGGTGAGACCTCTGATTTTCCAAGTTACATAACCGTAGATGCCAGCGCCGGCTGGCATCCATGGGCAATAGGCTCCTATTGCAAGCAGTGTTGAATATGGTCCCTGGACACCAGCCTGCGCTGGCGTCGTCGGAGGATGTTATTCTCAAACCGAATGAATTTCCCAGACTTGGCCTTCCGCAGATCGCGCGCACGCCACCTGAAGAAACGCGCGTTGGGCGTGAATGGTGCCGCGCCATAACTCATTCCAGCACGCGAGCAAATCGGCCTGCAATTCATCTTCAAGCCCGCGGATGATCCGCAATCCAGATTGTTGAACGCGGTAACCACCTGCCTCTACCGGTTCGATCCGGCAATCATCGCCCATGCCGGTGAGCAGACTGACGAGGAAATGCGCCGCTGAAGCGGGTCCGCCATCCTCTGCCCCGACCGCTGCCGCCATGCGGGCATAATTCTGCAACCCGGTCAGCCGCGCCGCGCGTTTGGCAAGCTCCATGGCCCGGTCAGGCCCGACCACCTCCCGCAAAGCCCGCAAGCCATTGCGGACATATTCCATGGCATAGTTTCGATTGGCTTTGGCGAGGCGTTCTTCGCTCCATTCGGACGCAGGCGGGGCCGGTTGGGCAGCAGGATCAAAGGCAGGCGGGCGCTCGTCAGGGGCAAAGACCAGGCGTTCTTCATCCGGGAGATCGTGATCATATTCCTTGAAATAGCCGCACAGGCCAAACTGCCCCGTGACATCTTCAGAGACACAGACATAGCCGAGCCGGGGGTTGCCGAGGCTCACGCCATTCTGGGCGTACCAGCCATGGAGAAAGCCGCGGCTGGCCTCGACCGGGATGCCGCAAATGGCCGGCCCGGCATACATCCAGCGCGGATAGCGAAACCGCACCCAGGCCTTGGTCTCGGTCTCCTCCATATATTCAACCGCGACGCCGCCCATGCCATTCGACAGGACATGATATTTAGCACAGGCCACCGCATGCGGCTGTCCGATGAGGCCGAGCTTCTCAAAACTCGACAGGAATTTGTCCTCATGCTGGCGCCGGAACAGGCGGAACATCCAGTCATAGACGGTCTGCTTGGTCTCCTCGACCGCGACCATGAGCTGCAGGCCGAGAAAATATTGATGATGGAGTTCCGCCTGCGCGGCGATGGCATTTGAGGTCATGTCTATTCTGCTGCCACAGCCTGCGGCCCAGTGGGAGTCAGATGCGCGTCGACCGTGCGGTTAAAGGCGTCCAACGCGCCCTCAAACCGCCCGAACAGCATATGCGTATTGGCCCCAGATTCGAGCGTGCTCTGCATGCTCTCGCCGATGACAAAATCTTCGTCGAGCGTGGTCCGCGTAATCTGGTGATTGCGCTGCCAATGCTCAGCGTTTTCGGCCTCGGCCTTGGGGGCCAGGGTACTCAGGCGCAGACGGGTGCGGCCAGGACCGATGGGTTCGGACTGTATCCAGGAAATATGGTCTGATTGGACCAGAAGCGACGCGCCCGGAAACAGCGTGTAGAGCACTTGGGCATGATCGCGCAGCCGCCACGTCTCACGTGTTTCCGGCGCCAGTTTGGCCATGCTCGTGCGCATGAGAATGGAGCGCATATGCGCGCCGAACATGCGATAGGAAGATAGATTATCCTCGAAATGCGGGCCAATCGTGGTCCGGTGCGCGACCTTGAAATGATAGGCCTCAATCCCGCCTTCGACCAGGATCTTCCAATTGGCCGCATGCTCCGGCAAGTCTTGGTGGGTGACAATCAGATCGTCCATATGCAAGGCATCGAGCTCTTCGGCGAGCGGGCCGATGAAGTCATCTAGATCCAAACCGCCCTCAGCGCTGACCCAGATAAAGCCGAACCGCTCCTGGCAGGCAAGTCGGGTCAGGCCAAGGTCACTTTTCTTAAGCCCGGTAAAGCCCTGATCGAAATGCGGGGCAGCGAGCAGCTCGCCGGAATTGGCATAAGTCCAGGCATGGTAGGGACAGGTGAAGCGATGTTTGCAACCCGCCTCATCATCGACCAGGCGTGTTCCGCGATGGCGACACGCATTCAAGAGCGCATTCACATTCCCAGCCTTATCGCGCGTGATCAGAAGCGGCAGCCCGGCCAGGTCACGCCGGATGAAATCGCCCGGGTTAGCGATTTCGCTCGCATGCGCGACCATCATTGGCAGCTTCCGGAAGATTTGCGCGCGCTCCTGATCAAAGCGATCCTGGCTCGTGTAATGTTCAACCGGGCTTCGGGCGACCGTCTCGTCAAGAAAGAAGGTCTTCTCGGCTTTGATCGCCAATAGCTCATCAATCAGTTGTAGTTCGGTATCTCGATCCATATCGGCCTCCCAGTCGATCTGCGATATTTCAAACTTACCGCTTGGTAAGTTTGATTACTTACCATATGGTAGGTTGTCAAGTTAAGAGAGACCCGAATGGCCCAAGACACACGCGAACGCTTATTGGATCAGGCCGAATCCCTGTTCGCCGAGCGCGGCTTTTATGGCGTTTCTATCGCCGCAATTGCCAATGAGCTGGGCCTCACCAAACAGGCGCTGCTGCATCATTTCGGCAGCAAGGAAAAGCTGTATGGCGAAGTCCTGAAACGGATTTCCGAACAGTTCGCCGCGCTCGAGCAAGACCGATCGACCGAGGACGCAAATTCAGTAGAAAAGCTTGTCTCCTATATGTTGGAGTTATTGGCACCTGCCATCCCGAACCGCGACGCTACCCGTGTCCTGATGCGTGAACTGCTCGATAATAAACGCCGCGCCGATACCGCCAGCACATGGTATTTGAAGTCATTCCTGGAAAGATTGATCGCCTTGGTCAAAGCGATCCCAGGCTGGCAATCGGCGCGCGACGCTGAGGCGCTGGCATTGGTCTATCAATGGCTCGGCGCGATCAATTATTACAATATTTCAGAGCCAACCTTGACCGGCATCTTTGGCGCATCCGCTTATCGCGATTTGGATGCAGTGTTTGGACGCCAATTGGAAAAACTGATCCGCGCCAGCCTGATCCGCGATTAGCTGCGTTTCATCTCAACCACATTGCCGCCGGGCTGACCTTTGGCTTCGTGCAGCAGGTTCATGCTGCGCAAATACGGGATCAGGGCCGCCTGATCCTGGGGCCGGCTATACAAGAAGCCCTGCAGTTCATCGCAGCCCTGTTCGCGCAGGAAGCGGGCCTGCGCATCGCTTTCTACGCCCT
The DNA here is from genome assembly GCA_024743315.1 of Hyphomonadaceae bacterium. Lineage (GTDB taxonomy): Bacteria > Pseudomonadota > Alphaproteobacteria > Caulobacterales > Hyphomonadaceae > Henriciella. The sequence continues at coordinate 274,630 of JANSWU010000005.1, read as the reverse complement.
CAGCCGTCACCGTCAGATTGAGCGCGTGCGCCATGGATATGGTCGCCCGGGCAATCGCCTGACTTTGTTCACTGGTCTCAAGGCCGCGCACAAAAGCCTGATCGAGCTTGAGTTTGTCGAACGGAAAACGCTGCAAGTAAGCGAGAGATGAAAAGCCAGTGCCAAAATCATCCATGGCGATCCGCACCCCAAGATCTTTCAGCTTGTGCAGGCGATCGAGAATAAAGGCATTGTCTGACAGGAAGACGCTCTCGGTGATCTCGAGCTCAATCCGCTGCGGGTCGATCCCGGTCTCTTCAATCTTCTGGCTGATCAGCGACAAGATCCGGCTGCTATGCAATTGCAGCGGCGAGACATTGATGCCGACCTTGGTGTCTGCTGGCATCTCCATTGCGGCGAGGATGACGTTTTCGATCACGCGGTCGCCAAGGGCAATGATGATCCCATTGTCTTCAGCAATCGGGATAAATTCCGAGGGCGAGACGGTTCCGCGCACCGGATGGTACCAGCGCGACAGGGCTTCAACCGCGGTCACAGCGCCCGTCTTGGCATCGACGATGGGCTGAAATTGCAGGTTTAAGGCATTGCTATCGATCGCCTTGGCAAGATCCTGCGCCAGTTCACGTTGGCCGCGCACGCGGGCTTTGAAACCCTCTGAATACTCTTTCCAGACGCCGCCGCCGCTCGACTTGGCCGAGAGAAGCGCGAGGTCAGCTTCTTTCATTAAGGTCGAGACATCATCGGCGCCCGGCTCAATGCGGCGGACCCCGACACTAGCGCCGACCTGCAGGTCGGTCTTGGCATAGGTGAAAGGCTGCTGCAGCGCATAGGTCAGATCGTCGACAAACTTCAACAGGCGCCCGCTCATTTGTGAGCGTGTGATCAGCAGCGCGAACTCATCGCCGCCATAGCGGCAAAGCAGGTCCATGGGTTCACACAGCAGCTCCAGGCGCTTGGCCACCAGTTTGATAATATCATCGCCGCCAGCGTGTCCGAATGTGTCATTGATCCATTTAAAATTGTCGAGATCAATCCAGATCAGAGCACTGTCCGAACTCGCGCGCACTTCGCTGTCCAGATGCGCGCTCACAGCCTCTTTAAATGAGTTGCGGTTGAGCAGGCCGGTCAGCGAGTCATACTCGGTTAGGAACGCGGCACGATTTTCGCTCAAACGAAGCTGGGTAATATCGGTCGCAGAGCCACGATATCCGACAAATTTGCCACTTTCAAAAACCGGTCGCGCGGAGAGTTTCCAAAAACGCGAGCTCGCCTCGATATCGTCGGCCAGCTCCAATTCGAGCGCGACAATTTCCGACCCGCGAGAGATTCTCGCGCGCAGCAGGTCCCGCTCAGGGGATGCACGAAACAATGATAACCAGTCTCGGCCTTTGATCGTATCCAAAACGGGAGCGGTTGGCAGTGCATCTGAATTAATTTCTATCACTTCACCATCGGCCTCGATCGACCAGAAGAATGTGTCCGTAGCGAAGCCGACATCACGCAATACGCTATTGATCTCACGCGTGCGTGCGGCAGCGGTTTCGACTTCCGTGAGCCTTTTATTGTATTGTGAAAAATACCAGCGCGTACAAATCGCCAGGCCACTGAAATAGGCCAGGATCACCATTGAAATCAGCGCTGAGACCAGTTGGGGCTGCAGCATTGTATTGGCCAGGAAACCCCCTACGGTCGCCGCCAACACAATCCGCCCTAATTGAGGAGTGAACTGTAGCAGCACGGCGGAAGCGAGCATCGCACCTGACAGGATCGCCCCGAACACAAAATGCATTTCCAAGGGTTCAACCAAAGCCAGAATGCCTGGCACCACGCCCCAGGCGACGGCCAAAATGACCAAGGGAAAACTCTTGATCAGCGAGTTTGCGTCTCGCTCGCCTTCAAACAATTCGGATTTCTCTCGGGTGCTCAGCAGGAAGAACACGCCACAAATCAACACTTGTCCGGTCAGCCAATAATTGAACAGCGCGCTGCCAAGGTCGCTCATCATCAGCACCGAGGCGCTGACCAGACTGGCCATGAAAAGAACCGGCACGATGAGCGAGACAAACGCGATCTCGCGCGCGCGTTGAAGGTCTGATTTGACAGACGTCGAAGGCGCGCCACCGCGCACCGGTTCCAAAATCGCTAACATGTCCCACACGTCCCACACGTTGATGCTGGCCATACTATGTCGAAATCGGAACGGAAGCATTGAAACCGAAAGTTCAATTCTGACCTCTGCATTAACGCTCAGGAAACGCAAAACGCCCCGCAGATTTGCGAGGCGTTCTGAATTTGAAACTGAATTGAGACCTAAACGTCGAGCAGCATCCTCTCTGGATCTTCCAGCGCCTCTTTGACCCGGACGAGGAAGGTCACGGCCTCTTTGCCATCGACGATCCGGTGATCATAAGACAGGGCGAGATACATCATCGGACGGATCACGACCTGGCCATCAACGGCGACTGGGCGCTGCTCGATCCGGTGCATGCCGAGCACACCCGATTGTGGAGGGTTGAGGATTGGCGTTGACATCAACGAGCCATAAACGCCGCCATTGGTAATCGTAAACGTCCCGCCCTGCATGTCTTCAATTGAAAGCGTGCCATCGCGCGCCTTCTTGGCGACATTGCCGAGCTCGGCCTCAATGCCTGCCAGGGACAGCTGGTCACAATCGCGAATGACCGGCACAACCAGGCCACGATCAGTGCCGACCGCCATGCCCACATCATAATGGTTCTTGTAAATAATGTCGGTGCCATCGATCTCCGCATTAACAGCGGGAATCTCTTTCAGGGCGGACACGACCGCCTTGGTGAAAAAGCCCATAAAGCCAAGCTTGACGCCATGCTTTTCGAAGAAGGCATCCTTGTAGGTTTTGCGCAGCTCCATGACCGCGCTCATGTCCACATCATTGAACGTGGTCAGCATCGCCGCCGTGTCTTGCGCCTCTTTCAGGCGGCGCGCGATGGTCTGACGCAAACGCGTCATGCGCACGCGCTCTTCGCGCGGACCAAGCTCGCGCTGCGGTTTGGCTTGCGCCGGAGCGCTTTGCGATTTGGGCTGGTTTACATAGGCCAAAGCGTCCGCCTTTGTCGCCCGGCCATCGCGACCAGTGCCAGGAATGTCGGCTGGGTTGACGCCGGCTTCGGCCGAAATCCGACGGACAGAGGGGGCTACCGGGCGGTCTCCGGTCGCGGCCGGCGCGCTGGTTTGCGCCGGTGCTGCGGCGGGCGCCGGGCTTGATGCGGCGGGTGCGCTCGCGCCTGCCCCCGCAGAAATCCGCGCGATAACCGCCCCCGGGGTCACGCCATCGCCTTCGGCGACGAGCCATTCCGCGATCACGCCATCCGCCGTCGCTGGAACTTCAAGCGCGACCTTATCGGTCTCGATCTCAGCAATCGTCTCGTCTTTCGAGACACTGTCACCAACTTGCTTGAGAAACGTCGAAATCGTGCCCTCAGCGACACTCTCGCCCATGCTCGGCACGGTCACATCAACCGCTTCTCCGCCAGAGCTGGCCGCCGGGGCCGGGGCCGATTCGGCATTTTTCTCGGCTTTTGGAGCCGAACTGGACGTGGCCGCGCCATTGGCACCGCCGAGGCGCCCGAGCAGCGCACCGATCTCAACCGTATCGCCTTCATTGGCAACGATCTCGCTGAGCGTGCCAGCCTCTTCGGCGGACACTTCGACAGCCACTTTGTCTGTCTCAAGCTCGACGAGCACATCGTCTTTTGCGACGCTGTCACCTGCGGCTTTCAGCCATTTTCCAACCGTCGCCTCGGTAACGCTTTCGCCCAGGGTCGGGACTACGATATCGGTCATATTTGGTCTCTGTCTTCGTCTTTTTCGTATTGGATTAGGTAACCAGACTGTCTTCTACAGGCTTGTCGCCGAGGGCGGCTGAGAGGAACTCATCCTTCTCGCGATTATGGGTTGAGAGCAAGCCGGTGGCTGTTGCAGCAGCCGGAGGTCGGCCTGTATATTTTGGACGCGGGTTTTTGATACCGACGCGGTTGGCTGCCCATTCGAGCTCGTCTCGGATGAAAGTCCAACCGCCCATATTTCGAGGCTCTTCCTGACACCAGACCAGCTCGGCCTGCGGGAACCGTTTCAACTCTTCCATAAGAGCTTTACGCGGCACCGGGTAGAATTGTTCCACGCGCAGCAAATAAATATCGTCCGCACCGCTTTCTTCGCGGGCTTCAAACAAGTCGTAATAGACCTTACCGGAACAAGCGACGACGCGGCGGATCTTTTCATCATCGACCAGTTTCACCTTACCCTGGCGGCCCGGCGTCTCAGCATCATCCCAAAGCACCCGGTGGAAAGAGGACTTGGTGTTCATGTCATCAAACGTGCTCGTCGCCAGCTTGTGGCGCAGCAAGGATTTCGGCGTCATGATCACCAGAGGCTTGCGGAAATCACGGTGGATCTGCCGGCGCAGCGCATGGAAATAATTGGCCGGCGTGGTCAGATTACAGACCTGCCAATTGTCTTCGGCGCACATTTGCAGGAAGCGCTCCAGCCGTGCCGATGAGTGCTCTGGCCCCTGGCCTTCATAGCCATGCGGCAACAGCATGGTCAGGCCGGACATACGCAGCCATTTGCGCTCGGCCGAGGAAATGAACTGGTCGAAGAAGACCTGCGCGCCATTGGAGAAGTCGCCAAACTGGGCTTCCCACATGACCAGCGCGTTCGGATTGGCAAGCGAATAGCCATATTCATAGCCGAGCACCGCTTCTTCTGAGAGGAGCGAGTCAATCACTTCATATTCGGCTTGGCCGGTGCCGAGATTGTTGAGCGGCGTATAGCGTTCGCCCGTCTTCTGATCGACCATATGGCTATGGCGTTGGGAGAAGGTGCCGCGGCCGCAATCCTGCCCCGACAAGCGGACATGGAAGCCTTCATCAAGCAGGGTGGCGAAGGCCAGATGCTCAGCGGTTGCCCAGTCCAAGCCCTTGCCGGAACTGATGGCTTCGGCGCGGCCTTTAATGACGCGGCCGAGCGTGCGGTGCACGTTTACATTTTCCGGAATGGTCGTGATCTTTTCGCCGAGCTCTTTCAGCTTGGCTTTGGACACACCGGTCTTGCCGCGGCGATCATCATCTTCGGGCAGACCAAGGCCTTCCCATTCACCTTCGAGCCAATCCGCCTTGCTGGTCTCAACCGTCTTGCCGGCCTCGAACGCCTTGTCGAGATAGTCTTCGAACGCCTTGACCTCAGCGGCCACTTCATCCGCCGTCATCAGGCCTTCGGAAACGAGGCGTTCACCGTACAGCTCACGCGTCGACTTGTGTGATTTGATGGTCGTGTACATGACCGGCTGGGTGAACATGGGCTCATCGCCCTCATTGTGCCCAAACCGGCGATAACAGAACATGTCGATGACCACGTCCTTGCCGAACTTCTGGCGATACTCGGTTGCCACCTTGGCCGCATAGACCACGGCCTCCGGATCATCGCCATTGACGTGGAAGATCGGCGCCTGGACCATCAGCGCGACATCAGACGGATACGGCGATGAGCGCGAATACATCGGGCTGGTCGTGAAGCCGATCTGATTGTTGATGATGAAATGGATGGTCCCGCCTGTGCGATAGCCTTGCAGGCCAGACAGTGCAAAACACTCCGCAACCACGCCCTGGCCGGCAAAGGCTGCATCGCCATGCAGGAGCAGGGGCAGCTTTTTCGAGCGATCGAGAATGCCGGAATCTTCAAATTGCATGAATTGCTTGGCCCGGGTCCGGCCCAGCACGACCGGGTCTACCGCCTCGAGGTGGGACGGGTTGGCGTTCATGGTCAGGTGGACCTGATTGCCATCAAACTCACGGTCGGAAGAGGCGCCGAGATGGTATTTCACATCGCCAGACCCAAACTCCTCGGCACCCTGGGTCGAACCACCCATGAATTCATGGAAGATTTTTTCGTAATCCTTGCCCATCACCGCGGCGAGCATGTTGAGGCGGCCCCGATGCGGCATACCAACAATAATCTCGTCAACCCCGAGCGCGCCGCCGCGCTTGATGATCTGTTCAAGCGCCGGGACCGCCGCTTCACCACCATCGAGACCAAAGCGCTTGGTGCCGGGATAGCGCTTATGCAGGAAGCGCTCAAATGTCTCCGCTTCGATCAGCTTGGCGAGGATGGCTTTCTTGCCCTCCGGCGTAAACGCGACACCCTTGTCTGGGCCTTCCATCCGCTCCTGCAGCCAGCTTTTTTCTTCCGGATCGGAGATGTGCTGAAACTCGATACCCATGGTCGAGCAATAGGTGCGGCGGACAATGTCGAGGATCTGGCGCACGCTGGCATGTTCCAGACCAAGCACACCATCAATGAAGATGTCGCGGTCCATATCCGCGTCTTCAAAACCATAGCTCTTCGGATCGAGTTCTGGCTGATAGTCAGGCTTGTCGAGCCCGAGTGGATCGAGCTGCGCCTGCAAGTGTCCGCGCATCCGATAGGCGCGGATCATCATTAGGGCTTTCACCGAGTCTTTCACCGCCTGTGCGATGTCAGCCTCAGTCGCCGCCGGTGTCGCCGATTTGATCTTCTTCTCGAGCTTCGGCTCGAGCAAGGTCCAGTTGCCGTCAAACGCTGCGACCTCTTCAGGCGAAGATGGTTTTGGCCATTCCCGGCGTTTCCAACTCGCACCATCCGCATTGCGGGTCGCGTCGGCGCTACCGTCGCCCACTTCTTCGAAAAACGCGCGCCAGCTCTCCGGCACGGAGTTTGGATTGGCGGCATATTGGGCCTGCATCTGCTCGATCCAAACCGCGCTTCCCCCATACAAAAACAAGGTATCGAGCATCGCCGCATTCTGTGCGCTGCGACCACCTTCAACTGGGGATCCGTCGTCTGCCATAGCTTACCGTCCTTGTTGTGGACGGCCCGGCGGGGTCATGTCTGGCCTCGTCTGGCCGCCCTTTGCCTAATATAGTGAAGCGCTAGCCTTTCAAAACCTCTACCATAGTCGTGCCCAGACGAGCAGGACTTGGCGAAACTCTGATGCCAGCAGCTTCCATAGCTGCGATTTTAGACTCCGCGTCGCCTTTTCCGCCCGAAACAATGGCACCTGCGTGCCCCATGGTTCGGCCTTTTGGCGCCGTCCGGCCTGCGATGAAGCCCACCATCGGCTTCTTGCGACCTTTCTTGGCCTCATCGATCAGGAATTGCGCGGCTTCTTCTTCTGCTGAGCCACCAATCTCCCCAATCATAACGATGCTTTCTGTTTCGTCATCTGCAAGGAACATTTCCAACACGTCGATAAATTCCGTGCCTTTGACCGGGTCGCCGCCAATGCCGACCGCAGAGGTCTGGCCGAGACCTTCGACCGAAGTCTGGTAGACGGCTTCATAGGTCAGTGTGCCAGAGCGAGAGACAACCCCGACCGAGCCCTTCTTGAAGATCTTGCCAGGCATAATGCCGATCTTGCACTGCTCGGGCGTCAGGAGCCCCGGGCAGTTCGGTCCGATCAGGCGGGAGTTTGATTTATCGAGCTTGGCTTTGACGCGCACCATGTCGAGCACCGGCACACCTTCGGTGATGCACACGATCAACGGGATTTCGGCATCAATCGCTTCTTCGATCGCCGCGGCCGCGCCGGCCGGGGGAACATAGATCACAGAGGCGTTGGCGCCGGTCGCATCCTTGGCATCGGCCGCGTTGGCATAGATTGGCAATTGCGCACCATTATCTGCGGTCCAGCTTTCGCCGGCTTTGCGTGGATGCGTGCCCGCGACCATTTGCGTGCCGAAATAGTCGAGCGCCTGATTGGTGTGGAAGGAGCCGGTTTTCCCGGTCAGGCCCTGGACGATAACTTTGGTGTTTGAATCGATAAGAATGGACATGTGTCTTACGCGCCTTTCACGGCTGCAACAATTTTCTGGGCGGCGTCGTCGAGATCATCAGCTGGAATGATGTTCATTCCGCTCTGGGCCAGGATCTCCTTGCCCTTTTCGACGTTCGTGCCTTCCAGGCGCACCACGAGTGGCACAGCGAGTGAGGTTTCTTTCACCGCCTGAATGACGCCTTCGGCAATGACATCGCACTTCATGATGCCACCAAAAATATTGACCAGAATGCCCTTCACGTTCGGGTCTTTCATGATGATCTTGAACGCGGCCGCGACTTTCTCGGCATCGGCGCCGCCGCCAACATCACAGAAATTGGCTGGCTCTTCGCCATACAGTTTGATGATGTCCATGGTCGCCATGGCGAGACCTGCGCCGTTGACCATACAGCCAATCGTGCCGTCGAGCGCGATATAGGCAAGATCCCATTCAGACGCTTCGATTTCTTTTTCGTCTTCTTCGGTCGTGTCACGCAGTTCCATGATGTCGGGATGACGGAACAGCGCATTGCCGTCGAAGCTGACCTTGGCGTCGAGCACCCGCAAATGGCCGTCTTCCATGACAATCAGAGGATTGATCTCCAGCATGGACATGTCTTTTTCGACAAAGGCTTTGTAGAGGATCGGGAACAGGTTCATGCCGTCTTCGCGCGCCGCCCCATCGAGCGCCAGAGCGTCGCACAGCTGCGCCGCGGCGGCCTCGGTCACACCTTCTTCCGGATCGATTGGCAGGGTCAGGATCTTGTCCGGCGTGTCGTGCGCCACCTCTTCGATGTTCATGCCGCCTTCAGTCGAGGCGACAAAAGCCGGACGTCCGGTCTCGCGGTCCACGAGCAGTGAGAGATAAAGCTCGGTGGCGATGTCGGCGCCATCTTCGACATAAAGGCGATTGACCTGCTTGCCTTCGGCCGAGGTCTGCGCCGTCACCAAATGATTGCCGAGCATGGCTTTGGCATGCGCCATCACTTCTTCTTTCGAGAAGGCGAGACGAACGCCGCCCTTTTCGCCGGCTTCGGCCTCGATGAATTTGCCCTTGCCGCGACCGCCGGCATGGATTTGACTTTTCACAACCCAAAGCGGCCCTGGAAGCGTGTCGACGGCGGTTTGCACATCGTCGAGTGTGAGAATCGGGACGCCATCAGCCACCGGCGCTCCGAATTCTTTCAGGACAGCCTTGGCTTGGTATTCGTGAATGTTCATGAGGATTTCAGCCTTTTGCAGCGGTTAGGAATGCACAACTGCATCCCCAAAAGTCGCGCGCCTTATAGCACCGCCATATGCCCTGACAACCGCCTGCAACCGGAAATCCGCACCCTGAATTCGGATAGGAAACTCAGACCCCTCCATACACCCGTATTGCGAGTATACGCAGACTAATTTACCCCTATTTCGGAAAAGCTGACCGTATTCTCGCGGACCGTTGCGCCAGAATTGTCCTTCACTTTCAAGGCCAGGCTGCGCGCCTCCCAATCAATCTCGACCGTGCCATAATTCTCCGGCGCGAACCCAGCCCCGATCTGACGGGAGTCGACCTCGTCTGATTCGTCTCGGAAACTGACATTCAAGGAAGATGAGGTGAGCTCATTCGCTGCATAGGGCAGCACACCGTCTTCCTCATAAATGAACGCTGTGTGGCGATCGCCGGACAGGAACACGACACCATTGGCATCCGTCTTCTTGATCAGGTTGAACAGACGCGCGCGCTCATCCGGCATGGTCGACCAAGCCTCCCAGCCGTGCGTGGTCGGCATAACCTGGATCGAGGACGCGATCAGGCGAATATCAGCCGGCTGCTGCAATTGATTCTCGAGCCAGGTCCATTGCGCGGCGCCGAGCATATCCTGCATTGATCCGGTTGGCGCTGGCAGATAGCGCTCCTTGCCTTGCGCGCCCCACTCATCCGTGGGGGTCAGGCCAGACCGGAAGAAACGGGTATCCAGCATAATCACCTGCGTGCGTTGGCCTTCCGGACCGAAACTGCGGGCATAATACGTGCCCGGCCATTGCCCGACATCCTGATCTTCAAGGCCCCAGAACACTTCATGGATCCGCTCGGCTAGGCCGCGGAATGGAAATTCCTTGCCGGCATCATTGGCGCCAAAATCATGATCGTCCCAAGCCACCATCATCGGCACGCTGGCGCGGACTTTTTGGAAGTCTTCACGCGCGGCGAGATCGGCAAAGGACTCTTTGACTTCATCAAGATCTGGCTGATTATTGGTATAGGCGCGTCCATCGCGGTCGCCATAGACATTGTCACCGACCATCAGGAACAGATCCGCGCCCTCGCTGGCCAGGCTCATCATTGCGGCGGACGGTCCCTTTTCTTCATCCAGACAAGACCCGAGCAGCACTTTTGTGATCACCGCATCGTCTGCGGGTAGAGGCTTTCCAGCGGGTGCTTTCGGCAAGGCGCTGTCCGGGATCGTGTTATAATACAGCTCCAACGCGGCTTCGGCCGAGTCGGGTTTTGGGGTGAATAAGGTAATTCCGCCCGTTTCTGTCGCACATCCAGCCAATGCAAATAGGACGGCCCCTGCCATCAATCCCCGTTTCATGCGTCTCTCCTGCTCAAACATGGTCGCCCTTCCTTATGCGGGAAGGACGACAAGTATGTAACAAGATTCTGCTGTCCTAGGCGGTGAAAAAGATCTGCCACATGAGACGCCCGGGCAGGAAGGTGAACAAGCCTGCAATCACCATGGCGCCGAGAAACATGCCGGTCATCTGCTGCCGGTGCTTTTTGATGTCGCGTCGGCGCGCCGCTGCAACCCCAAACGGCAAGCCTAGGAGCGTCCAGGCAGAGATGGCATGGATCGGACTATAGACATCGCCCATGATGCCGGTGATGAAAAAAGACGACGTGGCGGTCACCGCCATGGCCAGCACCCAGCTCCATCCCAGCGTCCTATGTAGCCCGAAACCTTTTGGCGCGAGCAGCAGGACCAGACCGATGAAGAAAGCGCTGAGCGCCGCGATGACATGGATCTGCACGGCCGATGGCTCGGCGAAGTATGGCGCAAGATCGATCCGGAACCGGATATCGGGATTTTCATAGGCGCGCAGAATGAAGTGGCTGACCACGGCATAGATGCCGAGCGCGATAACAAGTTGCCAGCCCCAACCCGGAACCCGGCGAACAAGAGCGTGAGGAGAGAAAGTCGGAGGAAACGCTGTTTTTGCTGTCATTATCTCTCTCCTCACGCCCAAGTGCCGTGAAAGCCGAGCGGCCAGGAATAATCGGCCTGCCAGATGCAAACAGGGCCATCGCTGACACGCGCGGCGTCGAACACGCAGACCTCGCTTTTGCCGGCTTTCAAATTCAAGACGGTGCCGACCAGCCAGGCGTCCTTGTCTGAGCTGCCACCTCTTTTCGGAACGAACAGAAACTCTTCGACCATGCGCTGATCGCCGAAATCGAAAACATCGCTACGCCCAGACCTCCAATCCTGCACGGCAAGGCCGGTGCTGCCGGGCTGGATCTGCGACGGACCGCTGACCATCGCCGTCAGATGCCGCGCTTTGCCCCTAAAGCGCGGGTCAACTTGCGGGAATTCACCAATCAGTCCGGTTTCGATCAGGCTTGCATCGCCGCGTGTTGGGATCACGATTTGGGTGAGCACGCCGTCTTCGGCGGATTGGCGTCCCGCCCATTCGCCGCGGATTTCATCCGCGCCACCGCCGACGCCGAGGACGGGCCGCTTGTACAAGACCGCATCAAATTTGAGCGTGCCGTCCGCCTCTTCCCAGGCCGACCCGGTATGGAAAAACATCCGGGCGGGCGCCTGCGCCCAGCGTTGATTGGTGAAATCATCCTTGTCGACGATCAGCATTTGCAGACCGTGCTGGGGTTGCCACTCAAAGCCTGCCACCACGGGTGGGCGCAGGTTTTCATTGATCCAGGGCTGGACCAGGATGATCAGGTGCCGCGCACTCATCGTCCAATCATGGATGTAGGCAGCCCGGCCAATGTCCACCAGGCCGAAATCCTCCAGCGTACCACTGGCCGAAATCCGATAGATACCGACCCGCGAGCCACCGACAGCCAAGTTCCAGATGCGGCCATCCGGCTCGACCTTTGGGTGGGCCAGGAAAGGCATGCCTTTGAGGTCATCCCGCCAGGTTTTCGGGCCTTTGGTTTCGAGCGTATCGGCATTCATGGCGAAGGCCGATCCGGCTTCCCAGAGCGCGTGCAGCTCGCCATTGATCATCAGCACCGAGGTGTTCGCCGCATTCACATCATCCGGGCCTTCGACCGAGAATCTTTCATCGCCGAGCGTGCCGAAGCCGGGCGCCAGGAAAGCATTCGCGGCGAGCTCCTCGCGGCGTTTCTTGGTCTCGACAAAGCGCGCCTTGTGCACCGCTTTGCCGTCGTCAATCGCGATCCGGTGGACCAGGCCATCGCCATCAAACCAATGGCTGGCATATTGATCCCCATATTGAAACTGGGCCGGGCCATTGCGAAAAAGCGCGCCGTTCAGATCTGCGGGCGGCTGCCCATAAGCCAGCTGCATCTCGGCCGCCTCAAAGCCGTTGATCGGGGCGTTTTGATAGCCAAGGTGCCAGGCGGGTGTCTTTGCCGGGCTGGCAGCCGCAGTGCCAGCGCTTAACACACTGCCTGCGACCCCTAAGCCGATGCCGGTTTCCATGAAATGTCGACGTGTGAAATCCATGATCTTCTCCTGATGCGCCGAGGTCCGGGCCTTAGTTCATTGTGATTGTGTGCGTGGTGCCGTCGGCGCTGACCTCAAACTTGGCCGCGTCCCATTTGGCCGGGCCGAATCGGCCTCTGGCATCATTCGAGAAGGCGAAGGGTTCAGTCGGCATGCCAAAAGGATTGGTGTCCATTTCGCCATCATCATTGACGTCGTGATAGAGTTTCACGGCGTACTCGCCTGGCTCAAGGCCTTCAAAAGTGACGCTGACCTGGTCGCCCTCGACTTTCAGGTTTGCTCCCTGGATCGAGCCAGCATCTTCATAAGTCGCCGCATCGAACAGACCCAGCATGATGGTGCCTTGAGGTTTTTCGATGCCCTGAACGGTCACGGTCAGGTCTGCCGCTAGCGCCATTGGGGCGGTGATCAGGGCGGTGGTGATCAGGGCGGCGAGCGAAGTCGTGCGGGTCATTCTATTTGTCTCCTTGTGACGGGCTTCAAAGCAGGTCGGGCCTGCTGTGAGAGGAGACATGACAGGGATTGGAATTGGCTTCAGCTCGTTCTACGTCTGAGGACTGGAATCCTTCGCGAAATGCCGCCAATGTCATTCGCGAAACGTGAATAAAAGGGGCCCTGCAGTTTGCGTATCGCGAATGACATCATCCGCTTTTGCGTGATCGTTATTGGACTTGGGCTGATCTTTGCCTGGCTCGGCGTCTATAATACCGGGCGCCTGCCTTTCTATCAGAGTTTCATCTTCTGGACGTCGACCATGGCGGTCGGGGCCGGGACATCCGTCTTCATCGCCCCAATTGTCTGGGGACCGCGGTTCGAGCATATCGCCGCGATCTTCAAAATCGGTGTGGCAGCGGCGATCATCTCCGTGCCGGTCACCCTGACATTAATGATATTCTTCAGCGTGGATCCGTGGTCGCCGTCTAAATACCTTGTTCAATACACTTACGTGCTGGTCATCTCTCTCATCGTGACCACGGCCGCTTTCGTGAAAGACACATTGGAAGCAAAGTCCGACGCGCCGGAGCAGACTGGGGACCCGGTTTCAACCTTCATGGAACGCCTGCCAATGAAGTTCCGAACCGCAGACTTGCATGCCATTTCGTCAGAAGACCACTATCTTAGGGTGCATACCAGCCTCGGCGAAGAACTGATCCTGATGCGCCTTGCTGATGCCGTACGCGAGCTTGCTGGCGCAGACGGCCTACAAGTGCACCGCTCCTGGTGGATCGCCAAGGCCGGGATTACGGACGAGAAAAAAGTCGATGGCCGCAGCCTCTTAATCTTGCCGTCCGGGACCGAGGTGCCAGTATCGCGCAGTTACAAGGCCAAGGCGAAGGAAGCGGGCCTGATCCGTTAACCTTCAAATTGCCATATTCAAAACACGCATAGCCCCTATTCCGGATACACAGTGTTCATCAAGGACGCTCGTCCCCATTTGGTCGTTAACGAAAGACAACGGCGAGATCGCCAGAATGACGAAAGCAAGACGATGAGCAACAATCACATCCTATCCCGCAGCCTGACCGTAATCTTTACCGGCGCCACCGCCGCAGCGCTTTTTCTCGTCGCCTTTGCCCCAAGCGCGTCGCTATTCGCTGGATAAACTGAGCGCGCCACCTCCCGGAATAACCGAAACCGGACACGTGTGCCCGTTCAAGTCTTTCTGATCTGGGCCTAGCAAACACTGCAAACACCTTGCAAATCCAAGGAGTCTCAGGCCACAAAGCCTGACACACTCAATCAACGAGTGACATTGCCTCAAAATACTCGTATTGAGTGCGTCATGTTGATCTTTTCATCTCATTGGTTGTATTGAAATTATGCTGGAAAGTGGGTCTGTGTTTGACCGGGCTGTTTCAGTTTCGAGTCCGAGTGACTCGGAGGGTGGTACCGGGCTTTGGGCGATTTCTTATCACAGTCGCCAGACTGACCCTTTGACTCAAAACGCGCTCCAGCGACTCCTATTACAAGCTCAAACCAATAATCAACGCCAGGACGTTTCCGGCCTGTTGGTGGTCGGAGATGAGGATTTCGTACAGTGGCTGGAAGGCCCTGAGGACGCAGTGAAGTCCGTGATGGATCGGATTTCTACCGATCCGCGACATACCCATGTTACCTTGCTCGAAACAGGACCCATTCATCGCCGCCTGTTTGCAGGGTGGTCCATGCTCCTCGCCGATGAGATGCGTCAGGCCCAGGTCCAACGGTCCCCGATGCTGAGCCAGTCCTCAAACTTGATCAGGGAACTTAAGCAAGGCGGGGATGTTGATGCTGCGTTTTCCGGACTTGCCGAGACCACGCATGGGGCGGATGCCGTGTATGATCCTGACAGCCTTGAGGACGGACACGCGGCAGACTTCGATGGGACGCTTACGGCAGGACCGGTCGAACACTTCGTGCGCAAACACTTTGTGCCAGCCTATCGCCGCAAGATTGCTCGCGCCAATCACGACACCGCTCCGCTTTTGGCGACGACACTGGCGCATATGGCGCTGAAGCGAGACACAGCGACGATCCGCTCAATCCTGACCCAATCCGCCTCTGCCGGTGCAACCACGATCACAGCGCAAGTGTCGCTGATTGAACAAGCCGAGCGCCAACTCGGCGATATGTGGCAAGCCGATCAATGTTCAGAAACCGACATTCTGCTCGGCTTGGTGGAGCTGATCAAAGCCTTACGCGCTGTGCGCGTGCGATCCCCAATTAAGCCAATCGCTTCTGATACTCCACCATCCGTGCTGGTCATATCGCAACCCGGCGAGCTTCATATGCTCCCCGCCTTACTCGATGCGGAAGTCTTGTCTCAACAAGGTTGGACCCCCCGGCTCGACTTTCCACAAAGCGACGGCGCTCTCAACGCCCTGGTCGAGCAAGACTGGTATGACGCCATCGACATTTCCTTGAGCAATGTGTTTCGGCGGAGAACAGACTTAAGTCATGTGGCGCAGACTGTGAGCTCCATCCGCGCGCATTCTAAGAACCCGAAAATTGCGGTCACTATCGGCGGGCGTACATTCCACGGCGATGTTGGACGACTGCTCGACACTGGGGCAGACAGATTGGTCCTATCTGCAAATGATATTGAATGGGCCATATCTGATGCGCTGCGCGCGCGGCGGAGTTCACCGGCAACCGCCGGACCCGTTTAAGCTTTCGGCCCTCCTGGCATAATCGGACGATCGCGCCAGGCGCCCAGACTGCGCACTCGGTCATACATGACCAAGGCCCCGGCCAAGCTGACATTGATACAGAACTTGGTCGGGATCTTCACAATATGATCACAGCGTTCGACCATCGCGTCGGAAAGGTTCCCACGCTCCGGTCCGAGCACATAGGCCGCCATACGGGGATGTTTAAACTCAGGCAGCTCAACCGCATCTTCGGTCAATTCAATCCCGACCAATTGGCAGCCTTTTGGAAAAACCATCTCGTCCATCGATTCCCAGGCATAGTACGGGACGTTCTTGAACGTCCGCGAGGTGTCAGACAAGTTGGCGATCTTGGTCCGGTCGGCGGCCTGGACCGAAAACACGAAACTCGCCCCGAAGGCGTTGGCGGTGCGCATCAAGGCCCCGAGATTCATCGGTTTTGAAATGCCTTCAGCGCCGATCGCAAAATAGCCTTTCATCAGATCACTCCCAAAACCGTGCGCCCGAGCGCCAGAAGCGCCAATAATAGGACCGGCGTGACCAGGCTATAGCGCCGCGCGGTCCGCAAGTGCCCCAAGGGCTTTGGATAGGTCTCGCGCAAATGCTCAACTGCCTCGCTCAGGTCCCCTTCCAACTCACTGGTTAGGGGCGCCGCGCCAGCTGCCAAAACAACCGCCCGGTTCGCCTTCCCACGGTCTTCAAAACTCGCCCGCCACGCCTTCAGCGCGCGGCGCAAAACCAAGGCAATCATCATTCGCATTTGAACGGCGAGTGCGAAGGCAAAGCCCAGCACCCCGAACAGAATCCAGAAGATCACGATTGTCTCCACGCCTCACATCTCCGCTACGTCAGACCTTCACAGCGCCGGTTGCCATGTCTACCAAAGCTCCGTCAACGAATGAGATGAGGAAACCCTGATGAAAGCGCTGCTCTCCAAGGCCCCTGGTGGCACCGATACATTGGTGCTCGAAGAGATTGAAAGTCCCACCGCCGGCAAAGGCGAAGTGGTAATTGAGGTCAAAGCCATCGGCGTCAATTTCCCGGACACGCTGATCATTCAGGATCTTTATCAGTTCAAACCCGAGCGCCCATTCAGTCCTGGCGGCGAGGTTTCTGGCGTGGTCAAAGAGGTCGGCGAGGGCGTGACAAATCTACAAGTCGGCCAACGGGTGATCGGCTCTTGTGGCTGGGGCGGCATGCGCGAAGAAATGGCGCTGGAGGCCGGGCGCTGCATCCCGATCCCGGACAGCGTGCCGTTCGACGAAGCGGCGGCTTTCGTCATGACCTATGGCACATCTTATTACGCATTGAAGGATCGCGCCGACCCAAAGCCGGGCGAGAAACTGCTCGTCCTTGGCGCGGCGGGCGGCGTCGGCATTGCCGCGGTGGAACTCGGCAAAGCCATGGGTCTGGAAGTCATTGCAGCGTGCTCGACCCAGGAAAAAGTCGATTTCTGTCTCTCCAAGGGCGCTGATAAAGGCCTTGTCTATGAACGCGGCGAGCTCGACCGGGCGCAACAAAAAGCCTTCTCCAATCAGATCAAAGAGGTCAGCGGCGGCGGAGTCGATATCATTTATGATGGCGTTGGCGGGAATTATGCTGAACCGGCGGTGCGAGCCATGAACTGGGAAGGCCGCTTCCTGGTGATCGGGTTCCCAGCTGGTATCCCCAAAATCCCACTCAATCTGACGCTGCTCAAATCCTGCGACATACGCGGCGTGTTCTGGGGCGCTGCGGTGGCCCGTGATCCGGCGGCCAATCAGAAGAACCTGGCTGAGATGTTCGCCATGTATCAGGAAGGCAAGATCAAGCCCCACGTATCGGAAACCTTCTCGCTGGAACGCGGCGGCGAGGCGATCCAATACCTGATCGACCGCAAAGCCCTCGGGAAAGTGGTTGTAACAGTTTAGAGATCTTCAGGCGGCAACACATTGGCCGCCTTCAGGATCTCCAGGGCTGGGTCCAAGGCGGGGCGATACTTTCGCCACCGCCCCATCGACCCGGAATAGATCGGTTGTCGGACTTGTGTTGCGCTCGCGGTCGCGACCGGCGCGGCATTTTCGTGGAAGTTCAAACAGGCCGGGTCGAATGACAACCCCGCAAAGGCGAGGAGATCCCGCGTCTCTTCTTCCTGGTTGCGCACCAAGTTTTCATAGTCGAGCACTTTGAACCGGCTTGGCGGCAAATGAGACTGATAGGCGTCGATGAGCTTGAAGAACTGCGCGGTATAGCGCGCCGTCGCTTCGAGGTTATACGCATAAGCATAATACGAGAACGAGGTTGCAAAGAGCTGGCGGTAATTGCTGAGCACAGTGTCCGCTGGATGCCGCCGCAGACAGATGACTTGCGCTTGAGGCAAGGCGGCAAGGATGATCGGAGCGAAGAATGCATTGAGTGGCATCTTGTCAGTAAAGCGGCCCGAAACTCCGAGCGTATCTGCGACAATGCGCAAGTATCCTTCCCCGAGTTCGGACAGATCAATTTGCGTCGCACCGTTTAGAGTGTCCGGGTCAAGCACAAGGGGGCCCGGGGTCTGCACCAGGCGTTTCAGCGCGATGCTGAAATCACTCAGCTCCCCGGCCGAGGTGACGTCCGGGTGGCTAGACAGGATGCGATCGGTTAGCGTGGTCCCAGTGCGGGGCATACCAACGATGAAAATGGGACCCACCGGGTCAGGCGTTTCGGAAATCGGGAGAGTCTTGGCCAGTGCCATCGCCGCCTCGAAACAAGCGGCATCCTCTCCCTCGCGCGCGTTTAAGGTCGCCCGCTTTTCCGCCTTCCCCTTTTCCAACCAGACCATGGCCTCGGCAGGGTCTTCGCGATCCTCATATCCCCGCGCCAAGGCGTGGGCGATCTGCAAGGCGCGGTCTGGATCATCTTTTGGACGGGACGCCCAGGCCGCGATCAGCGCGGGAACGAGATCTTCTTGAGTGTGTTTTGCGCCAAGTGTCGCCAGCGCGACCAGGGCGCGGCTATCGCCCGAATCAAGGTTCAAACAGGTACGAAACGCTTCCGTTGCGTCGCCAAATCGCCCGAGAAATTGCAGAGCGGCCCCGAGATTATAATGATAGCTCGCCGTGTCAGGCGCGCGTGCCACGGCATCTTGATAGAATGCGACGGCGCGCTGATGATGCCCTGACCGGCTCAGCACGACACCGATCGTGTCGAGAACAAAAGCGTTTTCCGGTTGCCGTGAAATCGCTTTTTCGATCCTCGCGACCGCTTCGTCTTTGCGATTGAGCGCGATCAAGGATCGCGCCGCTTGCGCTTCAGCCTCGCCAGTTTGGAACCCGGAAGCGATGGCTCGATCAAACAGCTCAATCGCTTTGGCATGGTTCTGATGGTTCGCGGTGAGAACGCCCAAGAGGAAGAAGGCTTCTCCGTTTTGGGGGTCTCGCTTTAGCGCTTCGAGGCAAATGGCATGGGCATCGCGATAGGCTTTCTGCTGCAATAAGGATCGCGCCCGGGCCAGGTCAGAGGAAGCTATGTCCATGAATTATCCACTTCGCGCAAATGTTGCCCAGTTACAACGCAATCGATTCAATTGCCGCTCGGTTACAACCGTAACTTGACCAACCTAGCCGGCACTCTGTTTCATGCAAGACAAGTGAGTACAAAATCTAGGGGAGAGTGATGGAGACGAAGTATGAAATCACATCTCTTGACCAGTGCGAGCGCTGTGCTCGCACTGTCATTGACTGTGCCTGCGATGGCGCAAGATTCAGGCACTGAAGAGGAAACTGAAGCGCGTCAGGAAACAGTCATTATCACCGCAACCCGGCGCGCCGAGAGCGTCCAGGATGTCCCCCTCAACATCGCCGCGGTCAGTTCTGACCAAATTGAAAAGCAAGGCTTCACCGAGCTTGCCGATACGCTGGCTTATGTGCCCGGCATCAATGTCGTCGACCGAGGTGGCCGGCAAGGCAACCCGATTGTCGTTCGCGGCCTGAATGCCAATCCGATCGGATCGGGCGACGGCAATAATGATGGCGGCGGTACCGTCGCCACCTATCTCGGCGAGATCCCGCTTTTCATTGACTTGAAGCTCAATGACATTGAACGGGTCGAAGTCCTGCTCGGGCCGCAAGGCACACTGTATGGGGCGGGCACCCTGGCCGGAGCGATCCGCTATATTCCAAAACGTCCGGACTTTGACGCCGATACGTTCGAAGTGCGGGCCGAAGCCTATCAATACTCCGAGGCCGATGACATTTCGTCGGACATCGGGTTTACTTTCAACAAGCAATTCAGCGACACGTTCGCGATCCGCGGCTCGCTAGACTTCCTGAATGATACCGGCTTTGTCGACCAGCCGTTTTTGCTGATCGATCCTGGCGTTTCCAATCCTGATCCGGACTTTTCCGATCCGGCAGACGTGGCGGCCAATCTGCGCAGCGCCAATGATGTCGATTCAGAAGAGGCCGTGTCAGGCCGGATCGCGGCCCGCTGGACGCCGACGGACTGGCTTGATGGCACGCTGACCTATTATTATCAGCAAGTCGATATTGGCGGCCGCCGGATTTCCTCGCAGCGCGCCGTCTATCCGGGCGCAGGTCCGGAGATCTTCCGCGCCGGCGCGTTTGACAATGCCAAACGCATTGCCGAGCCGAACGAGATCACCAATGACCTGATCGCTTTGGAAGTCACCGCCGATCTCGGCTTTGCCGAGCTGACCTCTGCGACCGGCTATTCGACCTTCGAGGATGATGGCCAGCGGGATCAGAACGATCTTTTGATTTCATTGGAGTATTCTTACGAGCTGTTCCCGGCCTTCGCATCGCTCACGCGGGAAGTTGGCGAAGAGGAAACGTTCACTCAAGAGGTCAGGCTAGTCTCGAGCTCAACTGGTCCACTGCAATGGATTGTCGGCGGTTTTTACTCGCAAAATGAATCCGTGGGATCGTCTTCAGAGTTCACACCGAACTATGACACCTATGCGATCAATGAGCTCGGCTTCACCTTCCTGGTCGATCGTCCCGACGACCTCGAATATTTTTCGCAGAGCAACAGTGAGCTCACTGAGTCGGCGATCTTCGGCGAGGTCGGGTATGATCTGACCGACCGCCTGACCGTTACGGTTGGCGCGCGGTATTATGATTATGAGCTGAAAGAATTCAGCGCGGTCGACTTCCCGCTGTTTGATCTTGGCTTCGTGCCAAGCAGCCTTGATGAGATTGCCGCGCAACCCTTCGATCCGGATCTTGGGCAAGCCGATGATGGCTTCCTCTACAAGTTCAACGCCTCGTATCAGTTCAATCCAGACCTGCTTGGCTACTTCACCATCAGTGAGGGCTATCGGATCGGCAATTCTAACGGGCTAGGCCCCTGTCCGGATTTCGATCCGAACGCCACCCAAGGCTCATGTGCACTCGCGCCCGGTCAGCAATTTGGTCCAAACCCGGGCGATATTGCCCAGTTCGATGAACGCCAATACGGCCCAGATCAGACGACCAATTACGAGATTGGCGCCAAGACCACCTGGCTCGATGGGGCTTTGACCTTGAATGGCGCGATCTTCTTTGTCGAATGGACGGATCCGCAAGTCGATTCCGCCACAGTGAATGCGAATATCCCGATCACAATCAACGCCGCCGGCGCTGAATCCACCGGGATCGAGCTTCAGGGCTCCTGGGCGGTGACGGATGATTTCAATGTCCGTGGGGCGTTCTCGCACACGGAAACGGAATTGACCGAAGATGTGCCCTTCCTGGTCCGGACGATCACCCCGCCTGGGTTCGGCACAGCGTTCGAAGATGGTCTTGCCGGCGACCGCCTGCCGGGCTCGCCGGAGACGCAATTCTCGGTCTTTGCCGATTACACGATGCCGCTCAGCAATGGCAATGATCTCATCTTCAATGGGGGATATGCTTGGCAAGGTGACGTGCTGACCCGAACCGGCGGTCGCGGATCGTCCGTGACTCTGGATTCCTTCGGTGTGGCCAATGTTTCCGGCACCTATGATGCCGGCAATTGGTCGGCGTCGCTCTATGTCAACAATCTGTTCGATGAGTATATCGAGACCGGATTTGTTGGCACGCCGCTGAGCAATCAGATTGTCTCCGACGTTAATGGAGATCCGGTCACGGTCCGGACCCATTATGCCACGCTTGGCGCGCCGCGTGCGATCGGTGTGCGTCTGAATTATAAGTTTGGCGAATAGGCAGCCGCCTAAACGATAAACCAACGAGGCGGGCAGACTTCGATCTGCCCGTTTTCATGTCTCGCCACTTCCTGCCGTTTCTTGTCAGCAGCAAAGCTTGCCGCGGACGTGAAAGGGACCTACTTGCTCGGCCATGCCAGAACTGCCCGAAGTCGAGACCGTTCGCCGTGGTCTGTCCCCTGCCATGGAAGGTCAGGTGATCGAACGGTTAGAGGTCAATCGGGCCGATTTGCGATTTCCATTTCCGGACCAATTCCAGACCCGCGTCGAAGGCGCGACGATCACGCGGATGGGACGCCGGGCAAAATTCCTGGTCACCGAGCTATCAACCGGCGAAGCGCTGATCATGCATCTCGGCATGTCCGGGCGGTTCACCGTGAACAGCGCAGTGACGGCGGACTTCCACCATGATCCAGGTACCAATCCGGCGCATGATCATGTCGTGTTTCACATGCAAGGCGGGGCGACCGTAACCTATAATGATCCGCGCCGTTTTGGCTTCATGGAGCTGTGGCCGATCGATCAGCTCGCACGCTATCCAAGGATTGAACATCTCGGGCCGGAACCGCTCTCCAATCATTTTAACTCAGACTATTTGAACAGTGCCTTGCGCGGCAAGGCGGCACCGATCAAGGCGGCTTTGCTGGACCAGGCGGTGATTGCCGGGCTCGGCAATATCTATGTCTGTGAGGCTTTGTATCGCTCTGGCATCAGCCCGCGTCGCAAAGCCCAGTCTGTGGCCGGCAAACGGGCGGAGCGGCTCACCCCGGCGATCAATGAGGTCATCGCCGAAGCGATTGCCGCCGGTGGATCGTCGATTTCAGATTTTGCCAGCGCCAGCGGCGAGCTTGGCTATTTCCAGAAACAGTTCGATGTCTATGACCGCGAAGGCGCCCCCTGCAAAGGCTGCGGCGCCCCGATCAAACGCATTGTGCAATCCGGGCGCTCCACCTTTTTCTGTGGCTCCTGCCAGCGCTAATTCCCCCAGAGACGCTGCCACCATTTGCGCTTCGGTTTCGGATTGGACACCCCAACCGCGCTGGCGGAAAAACCGCCATCGGCCATTTTCTGTTTGATCTCATCCAGCTCCCAACCGGTCAGCTTGGCGAGGCTCTCCGCCTCTTCATCCCAGCGTTCGACCAATTGCTCAGCATATTCGCCGGCCGCTTCACACTGACCGTAGTCGCCGCGCCAGGGGTGACGCAAAACATAGCGACCCTGATAATTTTCACGGTCGCCCGTGACCTGGAAATTCAGGTCTTCCGGAAACGTTTCACCATCATAGCGCACATGCAGACGCGTGACGAAGGCATCGACCGGTTGCGGGCCGCCAAACCCCGGGCGCGGCATCGGCTGAATATCATTGCCGGGGCCCTCATCGAGCCACATCACGCCCAGCTCGCGCAGCTCTGATCGCGATAATGGATTGGCTGCGCAGGGATCGCACCAGGACATGTCCCAGGCATATTCCATAAACACGGCCTTACCGTTTTCTTTCTCGGTCTGGTGCTCGAACATGGCTTTATAGAACTCACCAAACTCGTCTTTGACGAAGATTGGCACATCCATGTTGGAAGGCAGTTTCACAGTCTTGTAATTGGTCGTTTCGACCCGGCCCTGGCGCGTGATCGCGAATACGAACAGCTCTTGCTTGCCGTCTGCGTTCACGGTGCCGAGCCGGATCGGCAACATGAAATCCTCATCTTCATAAGCGACCTGGATCGGGCGCAGCATAGCCGAGCCATCATGGCGTTCGAGATTCACTTTGGCGACGAAGAATTTCATCCCGCGCTTCAGGTAAGCGCCAACCACCTCTTCCGCGCCGTCCGGAATGCGATAATTCTCCTGGTTCAGCCAGGTGATCAGGCCATCGCTCTCTTCAGCCGACAGGATCAGGATGTCATACTCCCCGACCTCGTATTCAGCCTCGATCGTGACGCCGAGATCTTCCGGTGCCATCTCGGCATCTTCCATCATGGCCATTTCCGGCGGTGCCGACATGGCGACGCTTTCCATCCGATAGCGCCTGAGATCACATGGATTCTCATCATAATATTCAACCAGGCGCGGGGCCGTATACTCATCGAGATGATCGACCAAGCCAGGATTGGCGACATTGATCTGTTCGCGTTCCGGGATATCCACCACAGGGATGACCATGGCGAACTCGCTGACCTCGCCGCGATAGTCCGACGCCATGGTGATCACGGTGCGCTCATCATCTCGCACGAGCACGACTTTCGAGGCGTCATTGAAGAGATCCGTATCGGCTTTGGCGACATAGAAACCGCAAAAGGCCGAGGCCGCTGGCGCGCTAAGAGCGAACGAGCTGAGGCCGAGGGCGCACGCCCCCGCGAGGTGTTTCAGGTTCATGGTGTTTTCCCTTTGTGGATGTCCATTCAAACCGTTTTGCCGGCAGCAAATGGTCGAGGATTGGAGACAGGATGGCGAGCCCCGCCAAGGCATAGAGCATGGCCCCGCGAATATGATATTCCCAGCCCAACCAGGCGGCGAAGGCGGCGACGGCGAAAGCAAAGACCAGCCGCGCGATCCGCGAGTCCGGAGTCGAGCGCGGGTCGGTAATCATGAAAAAGGCAAAGACCAGCAGCGCGCCTGATTGCAGCTGATGGATCGGGATCGTCATCGGGTCGCCAAGATAGAGGGCGCGTCCGAACAGCATCGCCGCGAACCCTGCGAGGAAGCCAAGCGCGATATCGAGCCGCTTGGCGCTGGACAAGACGAGGGCCGCAAAACCGATCGCAAAGGCGGCAAAGATCGGGGCCTGCCCCCATTGGCCAGGTGACACCCAGGCAGCGCTGCCGCCAATCAGGCTGACGGTCACGATGCCAATACAGGCCGGGTTGAAAATGTGTTTGCCGCGATATCGGATCAGAAATTTAGCGGTGATCCCGATGAACCCGGCAGCGAGCCAGAACCAGAGCGAATTGGCGCGCAGGAGAATGGACAAAGACAGGCATGTGATCAGCGCTGACTTCCACTGGAACCCGGCGAACCAGCCGATGAATCCAGCCTGTAGCGTTGAAGCGCGCCAATAATTGCCGGAGTCTGGATCGCGCTTGGCTTTGCGCGCATTGACCCAAACCGTACCGGCCACTTGCGCAAACATCGCGCCGACAATCGCCGCCAGCAGCGCCTTGGGACGGGCGCCGAAATCACTGGTGGTGAGAGAGATAGAGAACAGACCGGAGAGCGCCAGGATCTGCCAATGCCGGGCATCCTGATGGATTGCTTTAAACAGCTTTATCGTCTTCGTCCTCACACCCATGCCGGGAATAGAACACACCAAATGCGGGCGAAATAGGGCGCGATCGGGCGGAAGTCGAATTGCGATGGCGGCTAAGTTGAAGTCCGCGTCCGTGTTCCTGACGCATGTCAGGACCTATGGCGGTTGAGATCGAGTGTTGCATTGCTCAGCCAGCCGCCATGGATGCCGACTTGCATCGGCAAGGCGGACGAGATGCGTATGCTCTCTCTTCCCCCGCCGGTATCGTCGGACCTTGAGACGCCAACTATACCGCTCCTCACGGCTTGTCCGTGGGGTCCAGCACCCGATCTCGCGGCAAAGATCGGGAGTACTCCATTCTCTCTCGATCTTGCGGAAACATCCCGTGCTGGGCTGCCCAGACAAGCTGGGCAGAGCGTCTCGATAGTGGTTGGAGGCAACCTACAGTTCTCGCCGCGACACACACGACCATAGCCCTTTAAGACTTATCGGCTTAGATGAACCTCATGAGTGAGCAAGACACAGTTTCTTTTGGATTTGAACAGGTTAGCCCGGACGAGAAAGTCGACCGGGTGAAAGGCGTCTTCCGCTCGGTCGCATCGAAATATGATGTGATGAATGATTTCATGTCGGCCGGCATTCACCGCCTTTGGAAACACGACACAATGAACCGGGTAAACCCGCAGCCGGGCGAGCGGCATCTGGATGTCGCGGGAGGGACTGGCGAACTCGCCCGCGCGTTCCTGACTTTGGCCGATGCGGCCGGAAAACGCCGCGGCGACGGCCGTAAAGCGACCGCGATTGTCTGCGACATCAATGATGCCATGCTGGAAGCCGGCAAGGCCCGCGATGACAATGCCAAATGGGGCGACCGGTTGAGTTGGGTTTGCGCCGATGGCACCGCCTTGCCCTACCCTGATCGCAGCTTCGACGCGGTGACGATCAGCTTTGGCATTCGCAATTTTGCCGATCGCGTCGCTGGCCTGAAAGAGTTTCGCCGCGTGCTGAAGCCGGGCGGCCGCGTCGCGGTGCTGGAATTCAGCCAGATGACCGCGCCAATGCTGCAAAAGGCCTATGACACGTACAGCTTCAACGTCATCCCGGAAGTCGGCAAGCTGGTCACCGGTGATCGCGATAGCTATCAATACCTGGTCGAGAGCATTCGCCAATTCCCCGACCAGGATGCTTTCAAGGCCGAGGTCGAATCTGCTGGGTTCTCGAATGTCTCGGTTACGAATTTCTCGGGCGGCATTGCGGCCCTGCACTTTGGCTGGGCGATCTGATCCATGTTGAAGGCGCTTGCAGACTATGCTCGGCTTTTGCGTGCTGGCACGGCGCTCGCCCGTCATGATGTGATTCTGCCGGGCGAATATCATGACCGCCTGCCGGTCCCGGCCAAGATTGCCGGTAAGACGCTGCGCCTGTTCGGCGGCGGCGCCAAAGGCCGCCCGGGGCAAAGGCTCGCCACCGCGCTCGAAAAGCTTGGGCCGGCCTATATCAAGCTTGGCCAATTCCTGGCGACCCGGCCTGATGTGTTCGGGGTCGAGACGACGACCGACCTGTCGCGTCTGAAAGACAAGCTGCCGCCGTTTGAGATGAAGAAGGCGCAAAAGGCGCTGGCAGAAGAATTTGGGGCGGATGAGGCCGCCCGCCTGTTTCCGGAGCTGTCCGAGCCCATCGCCGCAGCCTCGCTGGCACAGGTCCATCGCCTGCAAACCCCGGACGGGGCAAAAGCCGTCAAAATCCTGCGCCCGGGCGTCGAAATGATGATCGGCAAGGAATTGCGGGCAATGAAACGCGCCGCCCGCACGGTCGAGCGGGTCAATGTCGAAAGCCGCCGCCTCGAGCCCGTCGCTTTTACAAACACGGTCGCGGAGTCGATGGAAAAAGAGCTCGACCTGCGCCTCGAAGCCGGCGGTGCCGACGAAATGCGCGAGCTTTCCTTCAAGGCTGGTTATTATCACATCCCGGAGGTCGACTGGGAGCGCTCGGGCAAGCGTGTGCTGACCACCGAATGGGTTGACGGCAAACCACTGACCGATCCAAACGCCGCCGATACTGCCAATGTCGATCGCGCCACGCTTGCCAATATGGTCACACGCGGCTTTCTCGACCATGCGATCAATCACGGCGTTTTTCACGCCGATATGCATGAAGGCAATATGATCGTCACGCCGGATGGGCGACTCACTTTGGTCGACTTTGGCATCATTGGCCGGATTGGCCTGAACGAACGCCGCTTCCTGGCCGAGATTCTCTGGGGCTTCCTGAAGCGCGATTATCATCGCATCGCCGAAGTGCATTTCGAAGCTGGCTATGTCCCCGCCGATAAATCCGTCGGCGATTTCGCGCAAGCCTTGCGCAGCGTTGGCGAGCCGATCCATGGCAAGTCAGCCAGCGATGTTTCAATGGGCCGGCTCTTGCTTCAATTGCTCGACTTTACGCACACGTTCGGGATGCACCTGCGCCCGGAATTGGTCTTGCTGCAGAAGACGATGGTGCAGGTTGAGGGCGTGGCGCGGACAATTGACCCCGGACATGATATCTGGTCCGCTGCCGAGCCCATCGTCAAAGACTGGATCACCCAGAATCTCGGTCCTGCGGGCGCGGCCAAACTGGTCGCACAGAATGCCAAAGACGTGGTCGATCGCTTGAAACGCCTGCCGCAAGTCATGGACCAATTTGAGGCGCAATTGAATGCGCCAGAGCCAAAACCCTTACCGCGCGAACGCTTCGCGCCCTGGTGGGGCTGGCTCGGGACGATTGTGGCTTTGGCCGCTGCTTTGGTGGCGATCGTTTACGCGCCTTAGGGGTGAGGTTTCTTGCGCTCAGCCCAGCTCGGGATAAAGGGGGTCGGATCACATCCTTGAGCAGCCGTGTTTCCCGTAGACCCCAGCGCAGGCTGGGGTCCAGGGACGGTTCTCTCAGATCAGATCGTAGCAAACCTATAGTCCATGGATACCAGCCTGCGCTGGTATCTGCGGGAGGATGGAAGGCACGGAAATCTCGGCAACGCTCTGCCCAGCTTGTCTGGGCAGCCCAGCATAAGATGGGACCGCGAGAGCGGGAGAGACGGTAACGTTCCTAATCTAAGCCGCAAGATCGGGTGCTGGACCCCACGGACAAGCCGTGGGGAGCGTTGGATGGCGGGATAAGGGGTTAAACGCTGCTTGTGACGGGGACTCAACTTTCAATTTGTCATCCCGGAATTTCGCATCGCGAAATATCCGGGAGCCAGCACCACGTCCACAGCTTTACCAGGTCCCGGATAACCGCTTCGCGCTTTCCGGGATGACACTTCAGACAAGAGGATCAGGCAGCCGTTCCCTTCGGCAGAAACACCACGAAACGCGTGCCGTTATCGCTGGTCTCTCCGAGCTCTAAATCCCCGCCCATGGCGCGGGCCAAATCCCGGGACAAGGCGAGACCGAGCCCCGTCCCATCACGGCGGGTGGAGCCTGCAAACGGTTTGAACAGATTGTCTTTGGCCTGTTTTGGCAGTCCGGGGCCTGTGTCGACCACACTCAAAGCGGTGCCGTCAAAACCGACCGAGATCGATCCTTTGCCGTCCATGGCCTCGGCCGCATTGCGGATCAGATTGGCGCAAATGCGATGCAGATGATCCGGGTCCGCCTGCGCCTTGGCATCCAAGACAACCGCATTTTCAAAAGCAATATCAGGATGCGCCGCCAAGGCTTCTTCCGCCGCCTCCGTCACCAGATCAAACAAGCGCACGGATTGGAGGGTCGACTCTGGCGTCGAGGAGCGACCATATTTCAGCGTGTCGCTGGCGAGCCCGATCGCCCGTTCCAATGCCCGCTCCAGGCGCGGCAGGCTCTTTGCCACGCGCGGATCTTCAGAGCGCGATAGCGTGTCTGAAACCAGTTGCGCTGTGGCGAGCGAATTGCGGAGATCATGATTGATCTTGGCCACCGCCTCGCCGAGCTGGGCCAGGCGTTCCTGTTGTCGGAAGGCGCCCGACACCGCCTCTTCCATATCGGAGAGGGCATTTTGAGCGCGGCCAATTTCATCCCCGCGCGGCGTCGGTGACAGCCGGCGTTTCCAGCTGCCCGGGTCCTCACCAATCTGCTCGACCGATTGGGTGACGCGCTGGATCGGACGCACAACGGTCAGCAGTAGCATGAGATAGATCAGCCCGCCGGTTGAGATCGAAATGATTAAGGACAGGCCGAGAATATTCAGAGCATATTCGTCAAGCACGTTGCGCAACTCGGTCTCATCGACCACGACCTCAATGACGCGGCCCGGACGTGATCCGGCTGCGCGGATGATCAGATAGCGATCGCGCGGAGCGAAAAAGGTGGCGAGCGTGTCGCCGACTTCAGAGAAATCCGGGGTCTCATCGAACAGGACAATTTTCCTTGTGCAGCAAATTTCCTCGCCCGGATTGAGGATCATATCGCGCTGTTCATTGTAAAGCTCAGCCACGGCCAACACCATGGCGCTGTCGAGCAGCTCTTGTTCGAGCTCGGACGAAACCATGCGCGATGGCGCAGCATCCAAGGCGAGGGCGGCGAGCCGCCCGGCATTGATCTGCTCTTCGATCCAGTCATTGCGCTCATCGGTGGCGCTCGGCACGAAAATCATCGCTTCGACCAGCAAGACGCTGGCAATCGCGATCAAGAACAGCCGGAAGGACAGGCTGTCTCGCCATCGTAGCGCGCGCCGCTGCGCGGTCGGTTCGGATGCCACACTCACCCCTCAGGCGTTAGCTTATGGGATGCGTTGCAGCAACCCGACCAGGGTCCGAGACGCTTTACCAAAGACAGTCGGCGTAAAGTGCGCACTGGCGGCACGCTTCACCACTTCGGCGCGAGTTGGATACGGCGAGATGAAATTGGTCAGCGATTGCACGCCCTGTTTGTTCGACATGCCATAGCCGACAATCTGGATGATATCACCCGCCCCCTCACCGACGACAGAGGCGCCGAGGATCTTGCCTTTGCGAATGATCAGCTTGGCCTCCCCCAGGGTTTTACCCTCAGCGATGGCTCGGTCATTCTCATGGAATGGAAAGGACGATGTCGTGACACTGTCCCCATATTGCTCGCGCGCTTCAGCTTCGGTCAGACCCACTTGCGCAACTTCGGGCGCCACATAGGTCACCGCTGGCAGCGGCAGGTCGCTCGCTTTGCTGTTCTGTTTGAAGAAGGCGCGGCGCGTGAACACGGAGGCGTGCCATCCGGCCAGATGCGTAAACTGGCCTTTGCCCGCGACATCGCCGAGCGCCCAGACTCGGGGGTTGGACACAGATCGTAATTTGTCGCTCACCTGAACGCCGCGCGCATCATAATCGACATTGCCCGCTTCGAGATTGAGCCCATCCATCACCGCACGACGCCCGACCGCGACCAAGAGGTGCGTGCCAGAGATCGTCTTGGTGCCCTGTTCGCTTTCAGTCTCGACAGAGACATTCCCGGCAGTCCCGGAAACCTTTACTGCCTTGTGCCCTTCGAGAATGGACACGCCCTCTTCTTGCAGCGCATCGATAGCGATTTTGGCATGATCCGGATCGGATCTCCCCAGCGCTTTGCCCATTTCAATCACGGTCACATCAGAGCCAAGCCGTTTAAAGGCCTGCGCCATTTCCAGGCCAATCGGACCAGCCCCCAAAATCACCAAATGCTTGGGCTGTTCGGGCAGTGAAAAAACCGTCTCATTGGTAATGTAGGGTGTTTCATTGAGGCCGGGTATGGGCGGAATAAACGCCACGGAACCGGTTGAGACAATGATCCGGCGCGCGGTGGCTTCGGTCGTCGCCGATTCAATCGTCTTGGCGTCTTTGAAGCACGCATGTTCGCGAATGACCGTCACACCAAGGCCTTCGAACCGTTCCTGACTGTCGACCGGGGCAATCGTATCGATCGCGTGCTGAACGTGGGCTTTGACTTTTTCCCAATCGACCACCGGATCGCTCGTCGTGACGCCATATTTGGCCCCTTCGCGCGCGGTCTGGGCGTATTTGGCCGTGGTCAGAAGTGCTTTTGATGGCACGCAGCCATAGTTCAAGCAATCGCCGCCCATTTCGGCACGCTCATATAGGATCACGTTCAGCCCGAGCATGGCCGCCCCCGCAGCGGCAGACAGCCCGCCTGAGCCACCCCCGATGACGATCAGGTCGGCTTTGAGTTTGCGTTTCTGCGCGGTTTCCATGGGCGTGTCAGTCATGGCTTTGGTCTCCATGGGCTCTGTTTCAGGGACGCGAGCGGTCGGGGTCAGGGTCTCGGCTATGATTACACCTCCGCCGGCGTCGGCTTGCGGCCCGTAATTTTCTTATAGATGACCGGGATCAGAGCGACCACACCCAGTGCCGCGAGCGCGGGCAGCATGTTTTTGGCAATGATTGCGAGGTTGGGGTCTTCGCCAGCGGCAAAGGTCGCACCAAGGCCAGAACCCACCCAGGTATAGGCGACCACGCCCGGCACGATCCCGAGTGCCGTTGTGATCGCGTATTGTGGATATTTCGCCCCAAGCAGGGCTGGTGCAATATTGGCGACCGGGAAGGGCACGACCGGAATCAAGCGCAGCGCGAACATGTAAGAGAAAGGGTTTTCATTAAATCCCGCTTCCATCTTGGCCATGAACGGGCCAGCCCGCTCACGCAAGGCACTGCCAATTGATGTTTTCGCGGCGAAGAAGAGCAAGCTCGCGCCAAGTGTTGCCCCGGCTATGGTTGCCAACGACCCGCCGACCAAGCCGAACAGGAAACCACCGGCAATCGTAATCCACAGCGCACCCGGGATCATAAACAGCGTGGCGGCGGCATAGACCGCGATGAAGATGGCAACCGCCAAGACCAGATTGTTGGAGACAAAACTCTGCAGGACTTCCTGTTGCTCGCGCAGCGTGTCGAGTGAGAGATATTGAAACGCTCCCAATTGCCACGCTCCGAGCATCACCGCGGCGATGAGATAAACCGGCCAGAGCTTGATCCAGATCGGGCTTTTTTTCGTTTCGACCGTGTCTGTCATGGCCTTGTTCCTTCTGCTTGAGACGCGCGCCTATTCGACGTCGTTGAGGTCCCAGTCGTACTCATGTTTTGTAATTCTGCGTTTGGCCTGGATTTGGGTGGCGAGCTCAGGCTCAGCATATTGCAGCAAATGATCGATCACGCCATCATTCGACCCGCCAAAGTCTTCGCGGAACCATTTATAAATGGTCGAGACTTGCAGCGTGCCATTATTTCGGATTGTGACGCCGCGCGGATCATTGACATATGCTCGTGCGGCGCGGTCGAGATCTTCGTCCAGCGTCTCGCCAAACCAGGCATCTGCTTGCAAGTTGGGGCAGCTATAGGCGGCGCAATTGACCGCATAATGGACGCGGGGATCATCCCATTCGACCCGCAAGATCTCATGCTCGATATGGTCGAGACTGACCTCTTCACCATTAATCTCAGTAAAAACCCGCTTCCAAGGGCCGACAATATAGCCCGACCGGATCGATTTGGTCGGGTAACGCCCGACAATATATTGCACGGTCAGAGCATTATAGATGTTTGAATAGGCCGCGAATTGCTCATTCTCGTCCAAGGTCTCGATATCGAAATCAGAAAAGCTCGTCAGATAGTCATCGAGCTTAGCGCTATCCGCCGTACTGGCTTTGAGAGCGCCATAATCAAACCGGTTCACGCCATCTTCGCCTTCGACGACATAGGTGCCGAGGATCTCATCCCAGGCGGCGTGCAAGTCGGTGTCGTCAGCCGCAGCATTTCCAGCAGCAAGCGTCATGGCAAAGGCTCCAGCAGTTAAGACTGTGCGTAACATAGATTTGGCGTCCCTTTTACAAACTTTCTTCGACGCCGATATATGCTGGGGCTGTTATGGGTGCACGTCACAGTCCGGTCCCGATCCATCACCGATCCGTGAGCGGCGCTTGAGGTGTAAATCCTGCGGGATTTCCCTTGACCTCACAGCCCCACGCACGTAATAGCCGCGCTTTCGAGATTAACACAGCTAATTTGAGGCGAGACGCCGATGAAACGCACATTCCAGCCAAGCCGCCTGAAGCGCGCCCGTACCCACGGATTCCGCGCCCGCATGGCGACCAAGAATGGCCGTAAGGTTCTGGCCCGCCGCCGCGCGAAAGGCCGCAAGGAACTGTCTGCTTAAAGACAGCGCCGGCCAGGGACATCCCATGGCAAAAAAACACACATCCGAAACTGGGGTCGTACGTTTAAAGACGCGGCCCCAGTTTCTTTTTGTCCGGGGCGGACCGTCCGAACGCCGCAGATCGCTGGTTGTGCAAGCCCGCGCCCGCAAGGGATCAGACGTGATCGGCGCAGGTTTCACCGCCACCAAAAAGATCGGAAATGCCGTCATTCGCAATCGTGCCAAGCGCCGCTTGCGCGAAGCGGCACGGCTCTTACTCCCTCTTCACGGATGGGCCGGGACGGATTATGTCTTCATCGCCCGAATGGACACTGCGACCATTGGCTGGCAGCGCCTGCTTGACGATATGGAAAGCGCACTGATAAGCCTCGCGCAGCAAATTTCAGCGGGGACAGGCCCGGCCTGACCCCTCTTTTTATTTTCAGGATGCTCATCGCCGATGCTGCCTAATCAACAAAACGGAATGGACCCGCAGGACCAGCGCAATTTCATCATCGCCATGGCGCTGATGATTGTCTTCGTGTTCGGCTACCAGTTCTTTGTCCTCGAACCGCAAGCCAAAGCTGCCAATGAAGCCCGCGAACGGGCCCAGGCTGAGGCCGGCATCGAAACGCCTGTCGAAACAGAAACACCTCAAGTCCTGGAAGAAGTGATCAAGTCTGTTGATGAAGCGCTGGTCGAAACCTCGCGGGTGACATTCGATGCGGCCCGCGTCGATGGTTCAATCAATCTCAGCGGCGCGGTGATCGATGATCTCAATTTGAAAGATCATTATCGCACCGTCGAAAAGACCGAAGAGCTGCGCCTATTGCGCCCTGCCAATGCGCCCAGCGGCTACACAGTTGGCTGGAATTGGTTTGATGGGCGCGAAGCGATTGCCGGCTATCGTGATACCTGGACCGCAACCGAGGAAGATTTCGGCGGCGACAGCGCGACCACCTTGCGCCTCGAAAAAGATGGCTTGCGGTTTGAGCGCACCATCTCGGTCGACGAAAACTACATGTTCACGTTCACCGACACGATCACCAATCTTGGTGCCGAAGACCGCACTCTGATCCCGATTGGAACCGTCCGCCGCTATGGCGAATGGAAGGAATTCCTCGATGTCACAGACCCGGGCTCGTCGCGCAAGACAGGCTTCGCCCATCAGGGCCTGATGGGCAGCTTTGATACAGCCCTGACCTGGCGCAATTATAATAATCTGTTCAAGGGCCGCGGTATCAAGAAATCTGAGGACGGCATTCGTGTGGCTGAAACCAGCGGCTGGCTCGGGCTCACCGACATGTACTGGATGGCCGCTCTGGTCCCTGAACAAGGCGAGGGCTTCCGCGCCCGGGTGCGCAATCTGGACAATCATATTGAAGTCCTGGTTCAGGCCAGTGCCATGGACCTTGCGCCCGGCGAGACCAAGACGATGGCCAATCAGGTCTTTGCCGGTGCCAAGGAATATGATGTCGTCAACGCCTATCAGGAAGCGGGCATCCCGCGCTTTGGCGATGCCATCGATTGGGGCAACATCCTTTATTACCTGACCAAGCCGCTCTTCTGGGTGCTGAACTGGCTGCAAGGGATTGTCGGCTCCTTCGGCTACGCCATTCTAGCGCTTGTGGTCCTGGTCAAGCTGCCGCTCGTACCGCTGTATAATCAGAGCTACAAATCGATGGCCAAGATGAAGAAGCTAGCCGAGCCGATGAAAGAGATTTCAGAGCGCTTCAAGGCCGACCCGCAACGCCGCCAGCAGGAAATCATGAAGCTGTATCAGCGCGAGAAGGCCAATCCACTGGCTGGCTGTGTGCCGATCCTGCTGACCATTCCGATCTTCGTCGCGCTCTACAAAACGCTCTATGTCACAATTGAGATGCGTCACGCGCCGTTCTGGTTCATCAATGACCTGTCAGCGCCCGACCCAACCGCAATCGGTAACCTGTTCGGGCTCCTGCCTTGGGCCGCGGCGGACGTGAAAGCCATCCCGATCCTTGGCTTCATCATTGGCATCGGCATCCTGCCGATCCTGTACGGGGTGACCATGGCCGGTATCCAGGCCTTGTCGCCGCCGCCGCCAGACCCAACCCAGCGAACCATCATGATGGCGCTGCCATTTGTGTTTATGTTCGTGTTTGGCGGATTTGCAGCGGGCCTCGTGCTTTACTGGGTCTGGTCGAACATCCTCTCGCTCTGCCAGCAATATTTCATCATGCGACGCAACGGGGTGGAGACCGAACTCGACAAGCTGATCAAACGATTACTCGGGCGGGGCTCCTCAACCCCGGCAGAATAGATGTCCGATCTGCCCGCCTTCTCTGATGAGGCGCTGGAGGCGGGCCGCAAGCTCTGTATGGGCCCGGTGGAGTTCGTGCTCGGCGCCGCCAGCTTGCAGCAATTACCGCCAAGCGACCGCCCAGAGATTGCCTTTGCAGGCCGGTCCAATGTCGGCAAGTCCTCGCTCATTAACGCCCTGCTCAATCGCAAGAACCTCGCCCGTTCGTCGGCCGAACCCGGCAAGACGCGTGAGCTCAATTATTTCGATGTTGGCGAAGGCAAGCTCTGGCTCGTCGACCTGCCTGGCTTCGGCTATGCCAAGGTTTCGCGCGAGCAACAGGCGAAATGGGTCCAGCTGACCAAGCGCTATTTGCGCGGCCGCGCCAATCTGCGGCGGGTCTTCTTGCTGGTCGATAGCCGTCGCGGGCTGATGGACACAGATCTGGAAACCATGGACATGCTCAACACGGCAGCGGTGAATTACCAGATCGTGCTGACCAAGGCTGACAAGATGAAAAAGTCGGCGCTTGAGGCTGAGGCGAAAAAAATTCAGGCTGCTCTGAAAAAAAATCCGGCCGCACACCCGATTCCGCGCGTGACAAGTTCCGAAAAAGGCTTTGGGATAGCGGAGTTGCGGGCCGAGATAGGACAATTGGTGGAGGGGTAGATGTCGGTGAGGATTTTGAGTGCCAATCTCGATGCTCCCGAATTCGCCGCCCTGATAGAGACCCATGCCGAACTGATGCTGTCTTTGTCGCCGCCGGGCAGCTGTCATTTCCTGCCCATGGACGGCTTGCGCGATCCGGCGGTGACGGTCTGGGAAATGCGCGACGGCGATGAGCTGGTCGGGTGCGGCGGTCTGAAAGAGCTGTCGCCAATGCATGGAGAGATCAAATCCATGCACACGCTGGCGGCGAAACGCGGGGCCGGGCTGGGCCGGAAAATGCTCGACCATGTGATGCGCGAAGCGCGCCAGCGGGGCTATGCTCAGCTCAGCCTCGAGACCGGCAGTATGGACGGCTTCAAACCCTCACGGACTTTGTATCAAAGCTGCGGGTTTGAGATCTGCCCACCCTTTGGCGACTATGTTGAAGACCCGCACAGCGTGTTCATGACCCTGCATTTGCAATAGCCATTCCTTCAAGGCGCGAAACAGGATAAAGGCGAGCGCCATGACTGATGCGCCAATGCCCCCTGCTCAATTGACCGCCGAAACGCTGTCCGAGGCCCTGCCCTATATCCAGCGCTATGCCGGACGCACCATCGTCATCAAATATGGCGGCCATGCCATGGTCGACGAGGCGCTATCAGAAGCCTTTGCTCGCGACGTCGTGCTGCTCAAGCATCTTGGCGCCAATCCGGTCGTGGTCCATGGCGGCGGGCCGCAAATCGCCAAGCTGCTAGACCGTCTCGGCATCCAATCGGAGTTTCGCGATGGGCTGCGCGTCACCGATGATGCGACCATGGAAGCGGTCGAAATGGTCCTATCCGGCCCGATCAACAAATCCATCGTCCGGGCGATCAATGCGGCAGGCGGTAAAGCGGTTGGCTTGTCTGGGTCAGATGGCGACCTGATGCGGGTGACCAAAGCCACCCGCACCGCTCGTGACGAGACCAGCGAAATCGAAAAAGTCGTCGATCTGGGCTATGTCGGCGAACCTGACAAAATTGACATCTCCGTGCTCAAGGCCCTGATGGAGAGCGAAAAGGCGATCATTCCGGTTATTGCACCGGTCGGCGTCGGCGAAGATGACCGCCGCTATAATGTCAATGCTGATACCGCTGCGGGGGCGATCGCTGCGGCGCTTCAGGCCAAACGCCTGCTCTTGTTGACCGACGTATCCGGGGTGCTCGACAAGCATGGCGAGCTGATGCGCGAGATCCGCCGCGACCGTGTTGACGAATTGATGCAGGATGGCACGATTACAGGGGGTATGATTCCCAAGCTTGAAACGGCAGCAAAAGCCGTCAACATGGGGGTTGGCGGGGCAGTAATACTGGACGGGCGTGAACGCCACGCCCTGCTAATGGAGCTCTTCACCGAACATGGCGCAGGTACCATTGTCTATTAAGATCATCCTCGGATTTTTTGCCTTTGTCTTAACCATGGCTATGCCCGCTAAAGCGGCGGCGCAGGACGGTTGGGAAATCTGCAACGAGACCAGTTACATAATCGAAGCCTCGACCGGGCGCTATGAAGGCCAGGGCGTGATTGTCGAAGGCTGGACGCGCTTGCGTCCTGGCGCCTGTGAGCGCGTGATAGAGGGCAGCCTGCGCCCCGGCATCCATTATCTGTTCGGGCGTTCCTCCACTGCCCATCGGGGCGGCCGCAAGATTTGGGGCGGCGCCAGCAAGCTTTGCATCGACCCCACCGGCAGCTTTGCGGTCGAGAATATCCCGGATTGTTCGGTTATGGGTCTGGAAGAACGCGAGTTTCGCCCGGTTTTGATTGAAGATGCCAAACGCTGGCGCACCAGTTTCACCGAAACCGAAAAGCGCAATCTGGAACAAGCGAGCGCGGCGGGCGTCCAACGCCTGCTCGACAATGCCGGGGTCTATTCAGGCCGTATCGATGGCTATCTGGGTCGCAAAACGCGCGCCGCGATTGGCGATTTCCTGACATCAAAAGGGCTGAGCGCTGACACCACGGATGCCGATTTGATGGACATTCTCGAACAAACTGCGATTGAGCGCGCGCGCAATGTCGGCCTGACCTTTTGCAACCGGACCGACAAACGGATCTGGAGTGCCATGGCGCGGCGGCGCGGGGAAGGCTGGGAAAGCCGTGGCTGGTGGTTGCTCGAAGCCGGTGGCTGCGCGCGGGTCATCGACGAACCACTCCTGCAGGCCGGCTTGTTTGCCTATGCCGAAATGGAAACTGGCGACGGCGAGATCCGCACGCTGACCCGTGGCAGTGACCAATTCTGCGTCTCGAAAGCCAAGTTCGCGATCACTGGGCGCGAAGCCTGCGAAGAAGCTGCCTATCGAAGCGGCATGTTTGTCGCGACGCCAGCGCCAGTCAATCGACGCCTGGTATTTGAATTCTTTGAACGCGACTTCGGGGATCCTGTTGATGCCAGCTGACACTGAGCAACCCCCGGTTGCTCTTTATGATCGACGGGTCTGGGTGTTTGATCTCGACAATACGCTGTATCCGGCCGAGTGCGACCTGTTCGCAGAGATTGACCAGCGGATGACCGATTTCGTCGCGCGCTTCCTGCGGTTGCCGCGAGACGAAGCCCGAGCCACGCAGAAACGCTATTATGCGGAACATGGCACCACCTTGAATGGGCTGATGTCCATGCACGGCATGGCCCCGGACGAGTTTCTCGCACATGTCCACGAAATCGACCTGTCACCCCTGCCGAAAACGCCCGAGCTCGCCACCGCCATTTCGGCACTGCCCGGTAAGAAATTTGTCTACACCAATGGCTCGCGCGGGCATGCCCAGCGAGTCACCGACTATATGGGTCTTGCGCATGTTTTTGATGGCCAGTTCGCGATTGAAGACAGCCAGTTTGTCCCAAAACCCAATCAAGCCTCTTATGATGCCTTTTTAGGCCAGCATGGGGTCGATCCGACCGAGGCCGTGTTCTTTGAAGACCTGGCGCGAAATCTGGCCCCCGCCAAGGAAATGGGCTTCGCCACCGTGCTGGTGCAATCGGACAAGGACTGGAGCCATGAGCCTGCGGCAGCACGTCCGGCTGGAATTGGGGATGACCTCCCCCCACATATCGATTATGTGACGCGCGACCTGACGCAGTTCGTGCGTTCGATCACACAATAAAAGTCCAGAAAGACGAGTCAGAACATGCCCGATCGCTTAGCCGCCTTGATTAATGCTGCTTGGGAGAACCGCTCCGAGTTGAACACCGAGACCCAAGGGGAAATCCGCGAAGCCGTCGATGCCTCGCTTTCGCTTCTGGATAGCGGCGAAGTGCGGGTCGCAGAACCCAATGGTAACGGCGGCTGGCACGTCAATGAATGGCTGAAAAAAGCGGTTCTATTGTCGTTCCGCCTCAACCCTAATGTCATTATGGAGGGCGGCCCGGGCCATCGCGGCACGTGGTGGGATAAGGTTCCGAGCAAGTTTGAAGGCTGGGGCGCATCTGAGTTTGAAGCCGCCGGGTTCCGCGCGGTTCCACCCGCCACGGTACGGCGCGGCTCTTATATTGCGCCGGGGGCCGTGCTGATGCCGTCTTTTGTCAATATTGGCGCCTATGTCGATAGCGGTACCATGGTCGATACTTGGGCCACGGTCGGCTCTTGCGCCCAGATTGGCAAGAATGTCCACATTTCCGGCGGTGCCGGAATTGGCGGCGTGCTCGAGCCTTTGCAGGCAAGTCCGGTCATCATCGAGGACAATTGTTTCATCGGTGCCCGCGCCGAAGTCGCTGAAGGCGTGATCGTGCGCGAGGGTTCCGTGCTCGCAATGGGCGTGTTCTTGTCGCAGTCGACTAAGATTGTCGATCGTCAAACCGGCGAGATTCGATATGGCGAAGTACCGCCTTATTCCGTCGTCGTCCCGGGCAGCTTGCCTGGCCCGAATGGCGGTCCCGCTTTGGCCGCTGCGATCATCATCAAAACGGTCGATGAACGCACGCGGTCAAAAACCGGGATCAATGAGCTTTTGCGCGATTAACCCCTTGCGCGCTCGATCGCGCCACCGGCCCGTGCCTTGCAAGCAGGCTTATATTGACTGAAATTTTGGCAAGGGGCTCGCCTTGTTGAAAATGCTCGTTATACTGGGCACTTAACTACCGGAGTTTTCCGTGACGATACAAATTGCAGGACGTCATTTAGATGTTGGGGATGCTCTTCGCGAGCGAATCTCGGATGGCCTAGAGGCCGCTGTCACAAAGTATTTTGATCGAAGTTTTGATGCCAATGTGACCGTTGAAAAACGCGGGCATCAGATCCTCACGGATTGTAATGTGCATTTGCCGTCTGGAATCGTCTTGCAATCGTCAGGCGCAGCCAGCGATCCTTATGCGTCTCTGGAAGACTCTCTGGAAAAGATGGAGAAGCGGGTTCGTCGTTACCATCGCCGCTTGAAAGACCATCATAAGCGTGCGCCACTGCCCAGTGAGCCCGCAAATGCGTTTATAATCAAAGGCGCGGATGAAAACGCCCTTGAGGATAAAGGGGACGCCCCTCTGATTGTCGCGGAGTCGGCATCAGATGTAAAAACGATGTCAGTGTCAGAAGCTGTAATGCAGTTGGAGCTGTCAGATACCCCTGCCGTTTTGTTTCGAAATGTGAAACACAGCGGCCTCAACATGGTGTACCGTCGGGCGGACGGGAATATTGGCTGGGTCGACCCGGCCGGGCATTCTTCCGCCGACTGAACCTTTAGGTCAGATTGAAATGGCAAATGATCTTTCAAGCCTCCTCATGGAGGGTGTTATCCTCGGTCCCCAGTCGAGCGAGAGCCGGAAACAGGTTCTCGGTGCGCTTGCGGACGCTTTGGGCGAAAAACACGGCATTGATGGGCGCGACATTTTTGATGCCGTGATCGAGCGTGAAAACCTTGGTTCAACCAGTGTCGGCGAGGGCGTGGCCATCCCGCACGCCCGTATCCCTGACCTGAAAGCCCCGGTGGGTGGCTTCATCCGCCTGCATGAAGGCGTCGATTTCGACGCGATTGATGGCCGCGCCTGCGATCTGATTTTCATGTTGCTGGCTCCAAATGCTGCCGGAGCAGACCATTTGCGGGCGCTGGCGCAAGTCAGCCGGGCCTTTCGCAGCGCAGATTTCCGCACTGCTCTCCGCGCCGCCCCGGACACGGACGCCATCAAAGCCCTGATCTGTCCGCAAGCGGTTGAAGTGAGCGCGGCATAACCTGAACGTGATTGGTCAGCGCGGCTGACCCGCATATATCTCTTCCAAACCTTGGGAGAGTAAATCATGAAATCAGTAACCAGCCTGCTGGCGATGGCTGTCCTCGCCAGTCCAGCTGCCTTTGCGCATGGCACACACATTCCAATGAGCCAACAGGCTCAGCCAGTCACCATTACGACCACGGATCTCGGCGATGGCCTGTACATGTTGCAAGGGCGCGGCGGCAATATTGGCGTCCTTGCGGGCGAAGACGGCGTGTTTGTGATTGATAGCCAATATGCCGACATGGCGCCGGGTATTTTGAATGCGATTGATGAGATTGCTGGCGATGCCCCACGTTACCTCGTCAACACGCATTGGCATGGCGACCATACGGGCGGGAATGCGATTATTGGCGATGCCGGGGCGACGATCATTGCCCATCAAGGCGTCCGCGATCGCGTCACGGTGGATGTCACGCGCGACTTTTTCGGGCAGGAATCGACCACGCCGGCGGCCCCGCCAGAAGCCTGGCCGGTGATCACGTTCAATAATGAAATGACGCTGTATCTGAACGGCCAAACGGTGCGTCTGATCCACGCCCCGACCGCACATACGGATGGAGATACGTTCATCTATTTCGAAGAGGCCGATGTCCTGCACACCGGCGACCTGATGTTCAGCGGCATGTTCCCCTTTGTCGACATCACCTCTGGCGGAACGTTTAGTGGCTATGTCGCCGCCTCGCAGGCCATGGCGGACCTGGCTACAGAAACCACACGCATTATCCCTGGCCATGGCCCGCTTTCCACCGAAGCCGACATCGCCCTCATTCTCGACATGTTGGAAGGCACCATGGCGGCCGTCCAAGCCGAAATCGATGCTGGCAAAGATATCGAAGCGACGCTCGATGCGGCACCGCTCACCCCTTGGGTCGAGGACTGGGCTTGGGGCTTTATCGATGAGGCTCGGTTTACGCGCCTGATCTTCGCTGACCTGTCTCAGGCGAGCGAATAATCGGCTAATTGCTGCCTTGCGCTTCCGGGCGGTTTTCGGTCATCCGAGGATCGCCCGCGGGCACAATCACTTCTTCGTCGACTGTGCTCCATTCGACTTCGATCATGAAATCGCGGACATCCTGGATCGACTGCGCGGCATGTTCTTCCTGCGGCAGATGACCGATATTGTCATAGACGATGAGCTGCGCGCCTTCGATCGCGTTGGCGAATTTCTGAGCTCCGGAGACCGGCACCAGATTGTCGTCACGACCCCACATGACCAGGGTCGGCACGTCAATGGCGGAGAGGGCCTCGGGCGTTGCCTCAACCCGGTCGCTGGCCATGATGGACAACAATGTCTCGCGGTGCCCCGGGGCGCGGGACAAAGCGACATAACGCTCGACCAACTCATCGGTGACGAAAGACGGATCGGTGTAAGAGCCTTCCAGGCCCGACCGCACAAAGGAAGTCATGTCGAGATCCTTCATCACCGCACGGGCAATTGGATTGGACAAGAGCGTGAAAATAAAGGGTGAATCCTCGCCTTCGCCCTCTTCCTCTGGCCATCCTGAGGCCGCGACCAGGATCAAGCCATCCAAGGTCTCCGGATAGGCAAGCGCATAAGACCAGGCCGTATTTCCGCCCATGGAATTCCCGGCCAGCGTGAAGCGTTCAACGCCGAGATCTTGTGTAACCTCGTGCACCACGTCTGCGAAGCGATCAATTCGAGCAAGCTCGGGATCTTCAGCGCGGGTCAATCCGTGGCCCGGCAGATCCAGGGTGATGACCCGATAGTCCAGCTCCAGATCTGTCTTCCAGGCCTCCCAGGTGTGCAAGGATGCCGAAAAGCCATGGACCAGTACGATCGCCGCGCGATCTTGAGGGCCCGTGTCGGTGAAATGGACTTTCAGCCCATCATCCAGAGTCATGAATTGCGTATCGGGAACGGAATAAACCGTTTCGAGCGTATCATAAGGAATATCGGCGCGTCGCATGGCCAACCAACCGGCGGCGAGGACAGCGACAATGGTGAGTCCGACAGCAAGCGTTCTGCGCATCTTCAAGGCACTCCACGAAAGCCCCCTGTCGTAAAACCGTCAAAAATTAACGGTGTCAAAGGAAAGATTCAGCCCCCACAAACCGAACAGTCCGGGTTCGGACGAAGTTTGAGAATCCGACTCTCGCCGCTCAACCCATCAATAATCAGAAGTCGCCCGATCAGTGGCGCACCTGCATCACTGATTAGCTTTATCGTTTCCAGGGCCATGCGGGTGCCAACCATGCCGGTGAGCGCGCCGACAACTCCGACCTCATCGCAGGCCTCCGCATCAGGCGGCGTTTCCGGGACAAAGCATTGATAGCATGGCGCACCTGCTTGTTTCCCCGACGCATAGACACTGACCTGACCGGTCCAGCGACTGGCGGCGCCGGAGACCAGGTAACGCCCGCTCCCATGCGCAAGTCGGTTGAGGTCAAATCTCGTCTCATAATTGTCAGTGGCATCGATCAGGATATCGCCGGACACGGTCTGATCGGGCGTGAAACGCGCGCGCCGTACCTGCACAGCAATCTCTGGATTAAGCGCCTTGCAGCGCACCGCCA
This sequence comes from Hyphomonadaceae bacterium, assembly GCA_024743315.1. GTDB lineage: Bacteria > Pseudomonadota > Alphaproteobacteria > Caulobacterales > Hyphomonadaceae > Henriciella. The sequence goes on along the minus strand of JANSWU010000005.1, from coordinate 230,744 downwards.
GCAAATCCGCTTTCGCGGCGCCAATATCGGCATCGGAGAATTGCACTTGTCGCTGTAGGTTTGAGCGATCGACCGCGTCATCATCCCAAATCTCAATCTGTCCCACTCCAGCGGCAGACAGGTAAAGTGCACATGGTCCGCCGAGCGCGCCTGCGCCGATGATCGAGACGCGCGCCGCGGCCAGTTTTTGCACACCGGGTCCGCCGATTTCTTTCAGTAAAATGTGGCGTTTGTGCCGTTCAAGATGGTCTGGGGTCTGAGCCATATCACCTTGTAATCTGTCTCTCGAAATGTGGCGAGCGCCAATGCCATCTGAAAAAATTTCGTCATATCCGTGACTTATTTCATCCAAGCCCTGCCACAAATCCTTACTAAAAGGTTAACACTGTACTAGGGTCCCAACTGGGAGAGTGGCTGATGAGTGATATGGAGACGAGCCCAACGGGTGCGCTGAACGAAGAGGACATCAAGGCCCTCACGCGACGCCCCAGCGATCCCTTCAATGAAGTGGTGCTGCAAGCCGATTACACGACCCGGGCGACCCTGAGTTTTTACCGGTTCCGGCAGCTGGGCGGTGACTATCGCGTCAAGAATGAAAAATATGACGCCTATCGCAAGCGTCGCGATGCCAAGAAAAAGGTGGCTGAGCCAGCCAATGATGAACGCATTGGCGAGATCGCCTCTGAAGAGGCGCCTGAACGCAATCGGAAGCTGAAGCTCGGAGAATCGACCGGGCGCGGCGTGCACTATGTCTCGAGCCACCCGAAAGTGCCGCTTTTGCAAATGTCGATCATCGCCTTGATGATCCTGTTTGAGAGTGCCGCCAATGCTTATTTCTTCGCCAAGCAAAGCGAGTTCGGCCTTGCCGGCGGCGTGTTCCAGGCTGCCGCGGTGTCCCTCGCCAATGTCGCCGTCAGCTTCTTTATTATTGGCTATTGGGGCCTGCGGCACATTTCGATGCCATGGGATCGCGAGACCCTTTTCGGGCGACGCAATTTGTACATTCTAAATGGGCTGGTGGCGATCGTCATCGGCTCGATCCTGGTCCTGCTGGTCAACCTATCGGCCGCGCATTATCGCAACATTCTCGACATCCAGGCGCTGGGGCTCGAGCTGCCGGAAGGCATTGGTACGCAATTCTTCCCGCATTTCATGGTCAGCCCCGACGTTTGCGAAGCGATCCTGACCTCGGACCTTGGCAACACGATTGGCAGCGCGGCGACCAATGCGATGTGCCGCCCGTTTGCGCTGCACTCGCTGGATGCCATGGTCCTCTTGGCGCTCGGTTTGGCCATTGCCGCGATTGCGGCCTTCGAAGGTCGCCGCCTGGACTCGCCTTTCCCGGGCTTCAGTGATGCCGCTCGCCAACTCGAAAGCGCGCGGGTTGATCTCGAAGACGCGCTTGACGATTTCGAGCAAAGCTATGAGGACATTTTCGAACTGGTTGAGACCATTAAAGGCTCGGCCTTGACGCCAAAAGAGAAAATGATCGTGATGAACACGATGACCGAGATGATGCAGCCTTATGTCGATTTGCTGCGCACCAGCGATCAGATCTTGTCGGATGAATTCGGGTTGGAGAAAGAAATTATCGATCTCCTGAAAGTGGACAAAACTGGGGGAGCCTAATGGCTCGAAGACGCAGCAAACGCGCAAAACGCCAGTCGCGCCAGGCGATCCTGAACTTTGTCCTCGCCGGCCTGGCCGTGGTGATTATCGGTTTCTCTTTCTACGCGCTGCAGCCGGAACCGTATGACGAGCTGACCCTGTGCGAGATTTCGGATGAGCTGCCACCGCACACCGCCGTGATCATCGACAAGACCGATGAGTATAGCGAAGAACAAGCGACGCTGATCGCTGCCATCATCCGGCGCACCCGCGACCGGCTCGAGATTGGCGAACGCCTGACCTTGTTTGAACTCGATCAATATGGCCAATTTGATCCGCGCGGGGAGTTCTCCCTGTGCAATCCGGGCCGCGGCGATCAGGTCAACGCCTTGTTTCGCAATCCGGCGCAAATTGAGCAGCGCTTCAATGAAAAATTCGACCAGCCCATGGAGCGCATCCTCGAAGACCTGGTGATCCCGAAAGAGGCCCCGAACAGCCCGGTTCTCGAAGCCCTGGCACGGCTCGGCCAAACCGAAGCGTTTTCAGACCGTGCGCCGCGGCGCCGGATCGTGATCATTTCTGATATGTTGCAAAACTCGGATGTCTTCACCGCCTATGGTGGCGGTGGCGCGATGCCCGAAAACATGCCAGCAGCCTTGGCGGTTGCCGACGCCACCATGCGCCGGTTTGGCAATAGTCTCGATGGCGTCGCTCTGGAGATCCGCCTGATCCCGCGCCAACGGTATGTCGACATGCAACGCGGCGCCTTGAAGGATTATTGGGACCAGGTCTTCCGCGAGCTTGGCGTGACCGTCACCTGGCGCGACCTTTAAGCGTTTCCGGTCATGCGAAAAATTGCCATGCCATCATAGCCTTTCTCGCCAACCGTCTGCAGCGCTGTCATCTCGACCTGTTTTAGGCTCTGTGCGTAGGCGAACATGTCGCGCACACCGCGCACGCTATTCTCCAGGCTTTCAGCATCGATCACGGCGCCGCCGCGGACAATATTATCGGCAACGATGACGGTCCCGGGGCGCGATAGATCAAGCGCACGTTCGAGATAATTCTTGTGATTGACCTTGTCGGCATCGATGAAGATGAAATCAAAAATCTGTCCTTCGGCAATCGCCTGATCGAGCACTGTCATCGCCGGCCCCACGCGCAAACCAATCCGAGATCCGAACCCGGACTCGTCAATGTTCTTTTGGGCGATCTCAGCGGTGCGGGTATCAATTTCGGTCGTGATCAGGCGACCATGTTCCGGCAAAGCCCGCGCCATGGCGACCGCCGAATAGCCGCCAAGGCAACCAATCTCCAACACCGATTCGACCCGGTTCATCTGGATCAGGAGGGCCAGAAACTGCGCCTGTAGCGCCGTTACCGCATGCGGCACGAGGCCTGCCGCCGCACTGTCCCGAGCGATTTTTTCCAAGACAGGGTCTGGTTTGAGCAAATTTTGCTCAAGATAGGCATCAACCTCAGCATAAATTTCAGTCTGCAAAAGAGTTAATCTCCGTTAATCAGGCTTGACCCTTGAGCCATGTTTCGATCCTGCTTACGACTTAGTTGGGAGTGTAGAGTTTCACAATAAAGGTCCCCATGCTCAGAGCCCAACTGCGTCCTTTGGCGCTCGCGTGCACAGTCTTATGGCCTATAGCGTCCGCCCAGGATGGGCGTGCGTCATCCTTTGTCACATTTGAAGATGCCGCCTCGATTTATGAGGAGAGCTTGCAAGATGTGACCTTGCCAATCGCGACCTATGACCAGAATGGCGAGAATGGCGCGGATGCCGTAACGGTCCCGTTGGAGAACCAACCGTCTCCGATGCAATGCATGACCGCCTGGTCTTATCTCGCCGGCCGCGCCATTGAAGCGCCGGAGCGATGGCAGTCCGTGCACCCGGACTTCACGGAAGCCAGCGCCAGCGCGCATTGGCAGCATTGGTTGAAGCAAGATCTCGCCGCCGGTGCTGGCACGATCTCAGATGATTTTCATCAACGCCGCCTGGCGGCAGAACGTGGGTTCAGCCTGGCCCTGGCAGAGCTTGAAGAAATATTTGTCTTCAGCACGCTCGGCGCCTGCTACATTCCTCCAGCGGATCGGGAGATTGGTGACCCAACGCTGCTTTTGCGCAATTTCATGATCGAACATCAGGGCCTGCCAGAATCCTTTGCTGTTCCCGCCTTGCAAAGACAGCTGCGCGCGTTTCCGATCACTGCCAGTGTCGAGAGCCAACCAGGCGAGTCTTGTGACGCGGACATCGAACAGCTCGAACGCGCCGCTAAGTCTCAATCCAATCTGCAATGCTTTGATCGCGGCGGGATTCTCGCCTCGCAAACCAAGGTTGCGTATGAGCAGGCCGAAGACCTTTGCCGCGCCACCGCGACCGTCCAGTGCGAAAACATTCCCTAGCCCGGCAAAGCTCGTTATGGCTCAGCGCCAATGACTGATTTGCCCGTCCCGACTGGCGAGACAACGCCGGACACAATCTATGCACAGCCTGCCGAATGGGTGGCCAGCGGCGCTGGTGCGCAAGGCAATCTGTTCCTGACCGGGCGAGCAGGGACCGGTAAAACGACGCTGCTGCGAAAATTCATGGCGCATGCCGGCGACAGTGCCATTGTCCTCGCCCCGACCGGGGTCGCCGCAATGAATGCTGGCGGCCAGACTCTGCACTCCTTTTTCAAATTTCCGCCACGCCTGATCGAACCGCAGGACGTGAAGCGCCTGCGCACGGCGCGACTGATGAAAGCCGCCGAGACGATCATCATTGATGAGATTTCCATGGTTCGCGCTGATATGCTCGACGCGATTGATCGCAGCCTGAAGCTTAATCGCGGCTCGAAACGCCCCTTTGGCGGTGTGCGGATGATCTTGTCAGGCGACTTGCACCAACTACCGCCGGTCGTACGCGGAGATGAGGATCCGATTCTGAAAGAGCGCTATGGCGGACACTATTTCTTCAACGCACCCGCTTTCAAGGAAGCCGAGTTTGCTTTGTTGGCGCTCAAGCACGTCTTTCGCCAGGAAGACCCACGCTTTCTCGCTTTGCTTGGGGCGATGCGCCAGGGCCGATTGTCTCCTGGTGATGAGAGCACGCTGCGCGACCTGGTCTCTGATCGCGACGCCGTCGAGGCAAGTGAGACACATGTCGTCCTGACGCCCAATAATGCCAATGCGTTTCGGATTAATCAGGCCCGGCTGGAGGAATTGCCGGGACCAGAAAAAGTCTTCGAAGCCAAGGTCCAGGGCACGTTTGAGGAAAAGGCGTATCCGACCGAAGCTGACCTTGAGATCAAGGAAGGCGCCAGGGTCATGCTGATCAAGAACGATCCGGAAGGGCGCTGGGTCAACGGATCTCTAGCGACCGTCGCCGGATGGTCCGGCCGGAATGTCTGGGTCGAGCTCGACGGCCACAAATATGAGATCGAGCCGGCCGCCTGGGAGAAATATAAATACTCGCTCGACCCGGAAACCAAGAAGGTTTCCCGCGAAGTGGTGGGCACGTTCAAACAGGTCCCGATCCGTCTGGCTTATGCCGTCACCATTCACAAGGCGCAGGGCCTGACCCTGGATAAAGTCTATATCGACCTTGATCGCGGCATGTTTGCGCATGGTCAGGCCTATGTCGCCTTCTCGAGGGCCCGCAGTCTCGACGGTCTTGAAATCTCTCGAGCCCTCAGACCCCGCGATATGGTGATGGACCGCAATGCTTTTGCCTTCGGGAAGCTAGATCCGATTGAGGATAATGAGGCCTATCTTCTGGCCAGGTTTGCCAAGGAAGATGATGCCCTGATCTAGCTGGCGGCGCGGCCCTCCCCGATCAAGAGCGCCTTGAGGTCGCCATTCAAGCGGAAGCTCTGGACCAGGATATAGAGGGTCAGGAATAACATCCCGCCAAACAGCGCCAGCGGCGTCAGCAACCATCCTGTGAGGCTGTATTCATGTCGCCAACCAATCCACAGTGCGGACAGAATTAAAAAGCCGAGAAAGTCCAGATTGAACTGTCCCGGCCAGGTCATCGCGGCAATGTCACCGAAAAAGATCGGCACCAAGCCGGCCCCATAATTCGACATGACAATGCCCGTATAGATCACGAGCACGATTAGAAACACGAACGCATACAGTCTGAGCAGGGTCATTCGCTCACCTCCCTTGTCTGGCTCAGACCGTATTGTAGCAGTCGCTACATATCAAGCGATTTCTGGTTTCTGACCGACCATGAACAAGACCGGCCCATTGCCGGGCTGCCAATAGTGCACGGTCTTGAAGCCAATTTCCTCAATATCCTGCTGCAGCCGGCTCGCGGTGAAGCGGCGCACGCGCGGCCACTGGCCAATCGCGTGCATGATCGGGAACGCTGGCTCCATCAGGCGAAACAGGATTTTCTCGCGCAGGCACATCGTACTGGAGACAAAATACCCGCCAGGTTTGAGCGCCTCATAGACCCGACCCATCGCCGCCATGCGATTGTCGAGCAGGTGCAGGATGTTCAAACCCAGGGCTACATCATAGCTGCTTGGTTGGGTTTGGAAGCCATCCATATCGGCGACGTCAAACTTGACATTGGTAACGCCCTCCGGCGTCAGCTTGTCTCTGGCAATACGGATCATTTCGGGGGACACATCAATCGCGTCGATATGTTTGACATAAGGCGCATGCAGGATGGCCGTCGATCCGGTGCCACAGCCAAATTCCAGGACGTTGGATTCAGGCGTGAAATACTCACGCGTCAGGTCCAGTTTGATTTCATAGGCCTTTTGTTGGGCAATCGGTTGCTTGGAGTATTTTTCCGCAATCTTGTCCCAGAATTTGGCTTTATCAGGCATCTTCGCCTCCTCGTTCAGTCCCGCGCGGCGGGGAATACATGTATGATCAAATTGCATGCCCTGTTTCTATCTATTCGAAGATCGGATAGAAATTGCGGAATATTCAAAGGGACCTATACGAAAAACCATGAACTGGCAGGCCATTTCATTCGATTGGAACCAGGTTCGCGCCTTTCTCGCCACGGCCGAGGAAGGCTCGCTCTCGGCTGCGGCACGAGCGCTCGGCCAGACCCAACCGACGCTCAGCCGGCAAGTCGCAGCGCTTGAGGAAGAGCTCGGCGTCACCCTGTTCGAGCGCGCCGGGCGGGCCATGTCGCTGACCGATGCCGGTCGCGGCCTGCTCGACCATGTCCGTGTCATGGCCGACGCGGCGACTCGGATCTCCTTGTCCGCGTCAGGCCAGTCACAAGCGATTGAAGGCAAGGTCGTGATCACTGCGACCGGCAATGTCGCGACCCGGCAATTGCCGCCAATCATCAAGAAGATCCAAGCCGTCGCGCCCAACCTTCGCATCGATATCCTGCCCTCAAATGAAGTCCAGGACCTGACCCGTCGCGAGGCGGATATTTCGATCCGACATGCGCGGCCTGAGCAACCCGACCTGATCGCCAAACTTCTCTTCGAAACCAGTGCGCATCTCTACGCGTCAGAAGATTATCTCGAGCGCTTCGGGCCGCTCGAAAGCATCAGGGATCTCGAACGCGCGGTATTTATCGGCCTCGATCGGACCCCAGAAATGATCGCGGCAATGAAGGAGTTTGGCTTGAACCTCAAACCAGAACAGTTCCGCTTCAATTCGCCCAGCGGGCATGTCCTCTATGAATTGGTGGCCCAGGGTCTGGGGGTGAGCATTCTTGGGAGAGACATTGAATCCTACTCGGACAGGGTTCGGGCTCTGTTTCCCGAACAATTGAAAATCCCCATCCCAGTCTGGCTGGTCACGCATCGAGAGCTTCATACCAGCAAACGCATTCGGATCGTCTATGACCTGTTGGCGGCGGAGCTGCCCAAGCATAGTTTCGTTTGACCCAGCCTGCCGAGGGTGCGAGCGTGGAAAGGCTCAGGAGGTGCACAAATGATCAGTCTGGCTTTGAAATGGATGGCGCGCGCAATGTTTGCGCTGGCTCTGTTTTCAGCGCTGACCGCGATCTACATGTACTACACGCTGAACTTTGGCAGCTGTACTGACAATGCGCCGGAATGCAGCACCAATCTCGCGACCTTGTATGCGTCAGGGCTTGGAATTGTCGGGTTTGCCGTATCCGGCTATGCGGCGCATGTAATCAGCAAGGGCTTCGCCGCGCCGCCGCGAGATTAAGCGAGGCGAGAAATCTCTTCGCGCAGCCGACTATCGCCATCAGTGGTGATCTTTTCCAACACTTTGACGCGATCTCGCAAGCGCAACACTTCCCGCTCAAGATCTTCCATGCGCAACCGGGTCTCCTCGTCAGCAGTCGAGTTTGAACGGGTTTCAATCCAAGTCTTGATGACCCCAGCACCGACCGCGATGAGCACGATCAGCACGACCATTGTGAACGGGCTATCAATATCCATTTTTCTGTCCTGACACTTATCGTTATTCGATATATAGCATGTCCAGACAGAATCACAAGGATTTATCTTCCAGTAGAGCCAAACCCCCCGGCACCGCGATCCGTTTCGTCAAGCGAGTCAACTTGCTGCCAGACCAGCCGGGTCACCGGGGCCAGCACCATCTGACCAATCCGTTCGCCGCGCGCGATGGTAAAGGCTTGCTGGCCATGATTGATCAGGATCACTTTCAGCTCGCCGCGATAATCGCTGTCAATTGTGCCGGGTGAGTTCAAGCAGGTGATGCCATGCTTTGCCGCCAGACCCGAGCGCGGGCGCATCTGGATCTCATAGCCTTGCGGAATGGCCACGCTGAGCCCGGTCGGCACCATCGTCTTTTCACCCGGGTTAAGCACCAGTGGGTCTTTCTCTGGCACGGCCGCACGAACGTCCATCCCGGCCGCGCCCAAGGTTTCATAGGCTGGCAGCTCAAGCCCTTCAAAGTGCGGCAATGGCCGCACAGCAACAGTCACATCAGTCATGTCACCGCTAAGCGCCGGAGTCGGGTTGGGGAGTCAAGTCAGCACCGCGATTCCAATAGAAATGGCCGACACGACCAGCGACAACGCAGCGAGCCGGGTCGAAATGATGAACCGTTTTCGATTGTCCTGCAGGTCAGCGAGGACTGAGGTCAAAAGCGGAAAATTTACGACGTGCCGGTCATTGGCGAGGCGCATATTGAAGAAGTTGACCTCCTGCCCGTCTCCCGTCTTTGACCCGTACTTTTCATTCATGTGGTAATAGAGCCGGCCAAAAATCAGATCCGGGTCACAGCGAAACTTCTTGCCTAACGCATCAATGTCGATCGGTACCCAGATTTTTGTGACCCGGGTTTTGTTGTCTTCGCTCCAATCTGAGAAATCCCTCAAATAGGTCCGATAAATCGTATTCAGCAGGGTTTCGTCTGTCGGAATGGGGCGCGCCATGATCTGTCCTCCCGATCAATTCCGGGAGCGTAGCAGATTCTATGGCACCTGTTTGCGAAATCTATTCGGCGGCGATTTGATCGGCGGCGTCGCCAATGTGTTCAGCGATGCGCTCAACCAGGCGATCCGCAACATCCTGTTTGCTCATTCGCGGCCAACGATCCTCGACGCCCTGGCGCGTGACCAGAGAGACTTCATTCATCGCGCCGCCCATGACGTCGCCGCTGACATCATTGGCGACAATCCAGTCGCAGCGTTTGCGCTTCAGCTTGGCGACGGCGAGATCTTCGACATCATGGGTCTCGGCTGCGAAACCGATGACCAGGCCGGGGCGTCGCTTTTTCTTGCGCGACAGGGTCGCAAGAATGTCCGGGTTCTCCGACAATTCCAGCGTCGGGTGCGGATCGCCGTCGCCCTCTTTCAGTTTCATTTTCTTGGCCGCAGCACGACTTGGACGCCAGTCCGCAACCGCTGCGACAGAGACAAAAACGTCGGCGGGCAGCGCCGCCTCGCAGGCCTCCAGCATTTCGCGCGCAGTTTCAATCGGCACACAATCGACGCCGACCGGAACGTCGAGTTCGACCGGACCAGACACAAGCGTTACGCGCGCCCCAGCTTTGGCGAGCGCCCCGGCGATCGCATAACCTTGCTTGCCGCTCGAATGGTTTGACAAGAACCGCACTGGATCGAGCGGTTCGCGCGTCGGGCCAGCGGTGACCAGAGCGTGTCGACCGGCGAGCGGTTTTGGATCAAGCCCGTATAGGATCGGTCCATCACTAAGCAGCGCTTCAATCCGTGCGGCAATCTCGAGCGGTTCTGGCAACCGGCCCGGGCCAAATTCGCCGCAGGCCATCGCCCCTTCATCCGGGTCCATGACAAGGACGCCATCGCCGCGCAAAGTATCAACATTGCGCTGCGTCGCCGCGTGCTGCCACATCCGCACATTCATGGCGGGCACCATCAGGACCGGCTTGTCCGTTGCCAATAAAGCGGTCGAGGCCAAATCATTGGCCAGCCCATTTGCCGCCTTGGCCATTAGATCCGCCGTGGCCGGGCAGACCACCAACAAGTCAGCCGAGCGCGACAGCTGGATATGACCCATCTCGGATTCATCATCCAAATCGAACAATTCGGTGAAGACTTTTTCGCCTGACAGGGCAGAGACCGAGAGCGGCGTGACGAATTCCTGCCCGCCTTTGGTGACAATGCAGCGGCTGGCAATGCCGCGCCGCGACAGCTCCCGGATCAGTTCCAGGGACTTATAGGCCGCGATGCCGCCACCAATAATCAGAAGGATACGCTTATCTGACATGTCACACACTTATGCCACTTCTGGGCCATGTGACACAAAACAAATGAAAAAACGACCACACAGATGCGTGAGATTGACGTTTTTGGTTAATTGTTTCGCCGAACGGTTGTCTGCTGGCAGCGCTTACAAGTCTGATAAAGCCGGGACGGTGCCCGCCGTGCCGAGCCAGGCTTCCTCGAACAGGGACCGAGCGTACGCCTCCGAGCGCGGGTCGCGTTTCGCCTTGAAGGTTTCGGCCAAACCAAACAGCGCATAAGCGTTGTTCGGGGCTTTGATCAAGGTCTTGAAGAATTCGCGTTCTGCCCGGTCATATTGACCATCCTGGAGCAGATACATGCCGAGCGTCTGCCGCGTCGGGTAATACCACCAGGTCGGCTCAAAATACGGCAATCGGGCTTCAGCAGCCGCGGCCGCTTCGAGGCGATCAATCGCGCCCTTTAGATTTCCCTTTGCCGCTTTCATCCGGCCTTCCAGAGTCAGGCTGGCAACGTTATGAATGCCGGCAAGCGGCGCGAAATACGCCTCATCATAATCGCCAAACCCAGGTTCGCCGCTGAGCGCTTTGAGCGCCCCATACTCCGCCTTCGCCGCTTCCATATCGCCGCTCCGTGCGTAGACGGTTCCGCGCGCATAATGCCAGGCGGTGCGCATATAGAGATGCGCTTTTGCGGGTTCGGGAATGGCGAGCACCGTTTCATCGGTTGAGAAAATCAAATCCGTGAAAATTGGTGACGCGGCAATGTGTTCGGCCAACGGGGCTGGCCCAGCGGGATCAAGGACGGCGAGCTTTTTCAGTTTGTCCGCCATATCTAGCGCCGTCTTGGCATCGCCTGCAAATTGAGAGCTGGCGACGACGAAATGGACATTGTGTGGGTAATACACGCTGCCATAGACTGCCGCATTGTCGCTTGCCGCAATATAGGCTTCATCGGCGGCGATCGCGGCAATGTTCGATTCATGCGATTTCTGCCATTTGCCGAGCCGCAAATAGATATGCGACGGCATATGTACCAAATGCCCGACCCCCAAATCCTGGTCTTTCAGGGCGTCGGCATAGGCTTCGGCGCGAAATGGATCGACTGAAGACTCGGTAATGTGGATATAGAGATGGATGGCCGGGGCGAATTCCGGATCGATCTCCAGCGCTGCTTCGATCAGCTCCAATGTGCGGGCGGTTCGACCTTTCGGGGCGCGTGCATCGGCCTGCCAATAGTCCCAGGGCTGGGTGTCCATATTGGCCTCGGCGGCCAATGATAGGATCAGTTTGTCGTCTGGAAAATCACGTGCGACCTGGTCCATCGCGTCGGCAAACGCATCTGAGTTTTCAATGACTTTGGTTTCATCGACAATGCTGTAACGCGTGTCTAGCGCCTTGATCAGGGACGCTTCATGGGCGCGAACACCTTCGAGTTTGGACATGGCTGCACTCGCCGCAACGCGTCCAGCGGCGCCTCGATCCGGCGCGTATGGAATGTTGATATTGCTGCCAAAGGACAGCCCTTCTCCCCACAGGCACATGGCGCAGTCCGGATCCGCCGCCTGCGCTTTGCGGAAGGCGGCAATGGCCTCGTCATGATTGAAATTGGCCATATGGGCGAGGCCCGTATCGAACCAGAGCTGTGCCTCATCGCTGGCGGTTGAAATGGGATAGTGGAAATGGTCCCGCACGGCCTGAGGCAGGGCAAACGGGGCGGCATAATCAAAATCAGGATTAAGCCGCGCCGCCGCTTCAGCCGCGGCGTCTGACGTGGCTTGCGCATTTCGCCCACTGCACATGCTTTGCGACAGGGTGACCGGGTCTATGAAGGGCTGCGATTCAGTTTCCGCCACTTCTGGCGCAGTGGTTTCGCCAGAAATACAAGATGTTAGGCCAAGAATACTCAGCGCAGCGCCGAACAGCAGCGTTTTCGAATAAGTCATGATACGTCCTCCCGCGAAAGACTATGCCACAACTTGAGGTTTTGGTTAAGAAACGCCGCACTCCGATCAGGGGCAATTCTGGGTCGCGCGCCTGAAGCGTACGGATCGGGTCAGGTCGGTCTTACGCCGGAAGCCCCGCCACGAATGTGCGAGACTTCCCCCCTTTGGTTCGGGGTTTTTCTGATCCGGTCCTCTCAGGTGTGCGTTCAGGGAGAGAGAGTGTTTGAACCCGATCAGAATTCTGATATTTTGCCCTATTCCGGAGCGATGAAGCTGATCATCAATCCTTTTTCGAATGAGGCTTGAACGGTCATTTCAACGCCCCCGGCTTGAAGCTGTACGCTGTCTCCTTTGACACTTGCAAAGGCGGCAACGGTGAGGGCAGCAGCGACGAGCAATCCGGTTTGGATCCCGCTTCTGATGGCCTTACGTGTCATGGGAAATTCCCCCTTCTAATCCTTACTTGCCTGATCCCTGGTTACACTTGTAACCCATTCCTTAGTTCTGTTCTAGGTCCTTGAACGCTTTTTTGAGACGCCATTCTTCGCTGGTGACACTGCGTTCGATATTCCGCAGCCGCTCCTCAAGGTCCATGAATGTGTATTTCAGCCCTGACGCCGTGACCCGCGGGCGGTCTGACACATTGCGCCAAAACTGCTCCTCTTCTGGGGCCAAATTAGGGCGCCCCATTGGTTCTTTCGGCGTAATCATCGCAGCGATGACATAGGCGAAAATGGCGAACGGGCCGGCGAACAGAAAAATACTCAGAACAAACAGCACTCTGACGAGGGTTGGTTCCCAGCCGAAGCGTTCGGCAATCCCGCCACAAACCCCGAGCCAGACGCGGTCTGTGCGCGAACGGTAAAAGCGTTTGGGGTTAGGGGAACGGAACATTTGGTCTTCTTCTCTGCTTGAATAGGTGTCGTCTCTAAGTGGACGGTGATGTCGTCTTCTATAGGTCATGGTTTAGTCCTCGAACCGACGGGGTGAGAGGGGACGGCGACGGCTTTGCGGCTCGTCTTCCTGGGCGTCCATCAGCTCTTCGATTGTTTCGATCCGACGTTCGATAGAGCGGGCAGAGCGCCATAGGTCTTCCAGCATGCGCTCGTCGTCAGGCAGCAGGGTCTTCTGCTTCCGCCACAGCGTGATGTAGTGAAACACCATGGCTGGGAAGATTATGAAGACCGCACCAATGGCGACGATCGCGATGATGAACTCTTCTTCCATTATTCGGCAGCCTCAGCTTGAGCCTTGCGGCGGTCTTCCAGGTGAAGGGCGATTAAGCCCGGAGCGGTAATTGCAGTCATAAAGCCTGCCAAGATCATGAAGGGAACTAACATTGTTTAAGCGTCCTTCTTTTCAGCAGCTTTTGCCGCTTTGGGGGTCGACTTGGCGCGAGCCTTTTTTAGCGCATTGAGCTCTTCTTCGATCGCATCATTGCGTTCCAAAGCCGCAAATTCCTGCTCGAGGGTTGGCTCAGCGCCGCGAATGGTCTCGGCATAGGCTTCAAGCTCATCGACTTTACGCTCCACCGCCGAATAGCGCGCCAGCGCATCATCAACGCGGGTGTCATAGGTCTGCTCCCGAACGCGGATGCGTTGCTCGGCGGCGTCGCGGCGCATCATCAATGCGCGATGCTTGGCTTTGGCTTCATCCAGCTTGGCTTGCAGCCGGGTCAGATCATCCTGGCGCTTGTGAAACGCCTCGTCGGCGAGATCCATCGCTTCCTGACGGCGAACGATTTCTTGCTCAGCTTTCTTCTTGGCGATCAGCGCGCCGCGCGCGAGATCTTCACGACCCTTGTCGATGGCGAGACCAGCTTTGTGCTCCCAGTCTGCGCGAATGCCGGAATAGTGCGCAATCTCGCGCTCCATTTCTTTCTTGTCGGCCATGGCGCGGGCCGCAGCGGTGCGAACCTCGACCAGAGTGTCTTCCATTTCCTGGATCATTAGTCGGGCAATCTTTTCTGGGTTTTCAGCATTGTCCAGCATCGCATTGATGTTGGAGTTGATGATGTCGCCGAGGCGAGAGAACATTCCCATGATATTTTTTCCTTTTATCTTTTGGGGTCGTTTGGGGGTGGGAGGAAACGCGGATGCTTCAGGCTGTTTTCAGCTCTTAGAAGAAGAAGCCGCCGAGAAAGACACCTGCGACGAAGAACATCCAGGTCTCTGTTGAACGGGTGGAGAGGTAGCGGCCAAAGCGGCCACTCTCACGGCGGGCCTGGTCGTAACGGTCATTGCCATAGCCTTTATCGTAAGAGCGCTCAGTCATTGTTTTTTCTTTCCTTCTTGGACGCGACCCTCATGGCCGCCATGCCAAAACGGTTTCAAGGACCGTGCCAGTTTTTCATTAAATTCACAAATCATTGTTTATATTGGATATTTTTCAGATTTGGCGAGTTTCGCTTAAGCCTAATTCGTCAATATTACTAACTATTTTAGTTGTTTTAACCTTTTCATTTAGCTATATTGACCTCATGATTGGCAATCAAAGCCCGCAACTCATTGGCGAAGATCCCGCCTGGCTGGAAGCGCAGGAGCATGTGTCGCGGCTGGCGCCGCTCGATCGGCCCTGCCTGATCATTGGCGAGCGCGGCACCGGCAAGGAATTGATCGGCGAGCGCATGCACTTCCTGTCCCGGCGCTGGGATGGCCCGTTTGTAAAGGTCAATTGCGCCGCTCTGTCAGAACAATTGCTCGACAGCGAACTGTTCGGGCATGAGCGCGGCGCGTTTACCGGCGCCACGGAACGCCGTCTCGGGCGGTTTGAGCTCGCCAATGGCGGCACCCTCTTTCTTGATGAGATCGCCACCGCCTCCATGCAAGTGCAGGAAAAATTGCTCCGCGTGGTCGAATATGGCGAATTCCAGAGGCTTGGCGGCGAGAAGGTCCACACCACCGATGTCAGGGTGGTTGCGGCGACCAATGTCGACTTGCCGTCGAAAGCCTCAAGCGGCGAGTTTCGCGCCGATCTGCTCGACCGCCTCGCCTTCGACGTCGTCACCCTCCCGCCCTTGCGCGCGCGGCCCGCTGATATCTCACTCCTGGCTGACTTTTTCGCCCGCCGCATGGCCCGGGAAATGGCAGAGGACTTTCCGGGCTTTGCGCCCTCTGCGATTGCCGCCATGGAAGCCCATGCCTGGCCCGGCAATGTCCGCGAACTGCGCAATTTTGCCCAGCGCGTCACCTATCGTGCGATTGCAAATCACTCCCCTGACCCGGTTCAGTTTGACCCGGCTGCGCTCGACCCGTTCGCATCTCCCTGGCGCCCGGCCGCTTCTTTGGCCGACAACCCTCACCCGGCACCAGCAAGGAGTTCGCAAACGCCTTTGGCGCCGCCACCGCCCGTGCTCGATATTCCCTTTGAAGACCAGATCCGACTGTTCGAAACCAGCCTGATCGACACCGCCCTTTCCGCCCATGAGGGCCATCAGGGCAAAGCCGCCAAGGCGCTGGGGCTGAGCTATCATCAATTTCGCGGTCTGTTGAAAAAGCATGGCTATGGCAAAGGCGCCGGCAAACCTGCGCCCGAGCCGAAAGCGCCGATTCGAAGCATGTAACGCACGAAGATCAGCAAAACGAGATACCGGGACAATCAAGCTTTACCCCTGATTAACCGGCACTCGCTGAACTCAACCACGGGACGAAAACACGCAATTCAACCTGCTCGGTACTGCGTCGGGCGGTCAGGCCAGGGGCCATGCCATGACCGACACTTACTCGTCCACGCCTTCCATTCAACCGATCACCAAGGCAGAGCGTTATCCCATATTGGACGTCTTACGGGGTTTCGCCTTGCTCGGCGTCCTCATCGCCAACCTCTCTCAACTCGGCGGTGAGGGCGTTCTGGCCACGGGATATCAATTGGACGCGCTTGCCAGTGCCTCGCAGGATGCGACGGCGAAATGGTTTGTCGACCTGCTGGTGACCGACAAAGCCAATACGCTGTTCGCCTTTCTGTTCGGATTTGGCTTCTGGATACAAATGGAACGCGTTTCACTTCGCGGCGGTGGGTTCGCGCAGATCTATGTGCGCCGGATCAGCTTGCTCGCCGTGATCGGGTTTCTGCATCTCTGGGGCTGGTTCGCCTGGGATATCCTCCACCTCTATGGCCTCGCTGCCTTTGCCCTGCTTTTCATCCCGCGCCTGTCAGACCGGACCGTCCTGCTGATCGGCATCGCGCTTCTTTTGCTCGGGCGACCCGTAATCATGGGGCTCGCAGCGATGACCGGTTATTCAGGGCCCATCCTGGACGTGGCCTATGCCGAGGACGCGGTCTTGATGCGGCAGGCGGCAGCCTATTCGGGCGACGTGATGGCCTGGTTATCAGCGATGAATGCGTTCGTGCATCTGGATTGGTTTGCCAGCGGGACGTTCTTTGGCTGGTTCGCTTACGTGCTTGGCCGGTTCTATTTTGGCGCCTGGATGGCACGGCGAGCCTGGCTGCAATATTCGCATGCCTATCTGCCACACTTTGGCAGCCTGCTCATTCCGCTCTGCTTTTTTGGCTTCACGCTGCAATATTTCGCGCTGGTGATTGGCGCCTGGCCAGAAGCGCGTTTGCCCTGGATCGCGCCTCTGTTCGAAGCCCTGGCGCATGCCGTCGCCACCCCCCTCATTGCCGGTTTTTATGTTTGCGTGCTGGTGCTGGTGTTCAATCACCGCTCGACGCAATGGTTGGTCCGACCGTTCATGCCGGTCGGCCAAATGGCGCTGACGAACTACCTTTTGCAGAGCGTTTTCATTGTCTGGATCCTGACCGGCATTGGCCCCGGTCTCGCTTTGGCCGGAAAAGTCGGCACGTCTGGATATGTCCTACTATCTTTCGCGGTGTTCGGATTGCAGATCGCGTTCAGCCATGTCTGGCTCCAACGCTATGCCCATGGCCCGGCCGAGTGGTTATGGCGCGCGCTGACTTATGGCGTCACGCCAAATTGGCGCAAAACGAGGGTAACGGCCTGACGGGTGCTGCAGCTTCTCCTAGCGACACCCTTGGAAATCCCAGGCACGCGGGTTACCTTTAACGTGAACGTCAGGAGAGACGCCCATGTTCCTCAATTTCTTCAACGAGCTTCGCGCCGCCAAAGTGCCTGTCACTTTGAAAGAATATCTGGCGCTGATGGAGGCCATGGATAAAGGCGTCATCGACCGTGACGTTGAGGACTTTTATTATCTCGCCCGTGCCGCTCTGGTGAAGGATGAGCGCAATATCGACAAGTTCGACAAGGTCTTTGGCCATGTCTTCAAAGGCCTCGATAGCCTTGGCGAAGCGATTGAAGCTCAGGACCTGCCGGAAGAATGGCTGCGCAAAATGACCGAGAAATTCCTGTCGCCGGAAGAAATGGCCGAAATCGAAGCCATGGGCGGCTTCGAAAAGCTGATGGAAACGCTGAAAAAGCGGCTCGAAGAACAGAAAAAACGCCATGAAGGCGGCAATAAGTGGATTGGCACGGGCGGCACCTCGCCGTTTGGCGCCAATGGCTACAACCCGGAAGGCATCCGCATTGGCCAGGACAAGTCGCGTCATCGCCGCGCCACCAAAGTCTGGGACAAGCGCGAGTTCAAGAATTACGATGACAGTGTCGAGCTCGGCACCCGTAATATCAAAGTCGCCCTGAAGCGGTTGCGCAAATGGGCCCGCACTGGGGCGCCGGACGAGCTCGATCTCGATGCCACCATTCGCAACACTGCGCGCCAGGGCTATCTCGACATTGAGATGCGCCCGGAACGTCGCAACACGGTCTCGGTCTTGCTGCTCATGGATGTTGGCGGCTCAATGGACCCGCATGTGAAAGTGATGGAGGAATTGTTCTCGGCCGCGCGGTCTGAGATCAAGAATCTTGAATATTATTACTTCCATAACTGCCCGTATGAGGGCTTGTGGAAAGATAATCGGCGCCGTCGCAATGACGTCATCCCGACCTGGGATGTGCTGCATAAATATCCCAGCGAGTACAAAGTGATCATCGTTGGCGACGCCACCATGAGTCCGTATGAAATCACTTATGCGGGCGGTTCTGTCGAACATTGGAACGAAGAACCTGGCGGGCTTTGGATTCAGCGTTTTGTTGAGCAATACCCAAATCTCGCTTGGCTGAATCCCGTCAAATCTGGAGCCTGGGAATATACCGGCTCAATCCAGTTGATCCGCGAATTGATCGGCCCAGACCGGATGTTCGAAATGACACTGGAAGGCCTGGACGGCGCGATGAAAGAACTCGGTCGCTAGGCCAACCGGGATTTCAGTTTTTCTATTTTTGGTAGAGTTGCCCGTCGGCGCACAAAGGGGAATGGGCCGACGGGCCACGGTTCCTGAAGCTGTGTGGGGTGCAACAGGATAACCGCATGACGAAACCGTCATCGATTTCCATATGACGAAGCTTTGCAAACTGAAATAATCAAATTTCGGTATAAATCGGTGAAAATGCTGCAGTCCCCTTGAGTGTCAGTCATTCTTGGCGTTGTATGCGAACAAAGGGAATATGTTGGGAAACAAGGCGTTGGAGCAGTCGAAGCCATCTGAGCAGGGTCAACCTAAACAGGCTGAGGCGGCGCTGCAACTTCTGCGTTCATTGGCAAAGTCTGGTGAAGACCCGGAAATGTTCATGCAGGCCTGCCTCGACTGGTCGCGCCTATCGGACGATGCAATGTCTTTGCCCGATTTCATGTCGGTGCTCTCCATGTTGTCAGGCCCCGCCAAGACGCGCGCGCAAGAGCCGTCAAATGTCATCGCCTTCGAGTACGCGGCCAAAGACGTTTTCAGCCTCGATAAGACGGGCACGATCATCAACATTTCCCAAGAGCTCTCGGACCGCCTCAATCTGCCAATCGGAAGCACTTTGCTGGCCTATCTGAGGTCCGTTGAGCGCCAGGACGACGCCGAAACCCGTGTCATTGAAATCTCAGACCGGTTTGGCATCAAACGTCTTATCCAGATCTACCCGATCACCCATGCGCACGGCACTGAAGGATATTTGGCGCGCGCCATGCTGACCCGTTTGGTGCCGAACGTCCGGCGTTACCTGAAAACCCAATCGGGCCTCACCAATAGCGAACTCGACATTCTCGAACAGGTTCTACAGCGCCACAGCCTTGAGCAAGTGGCGCAGATGCGCGGCAATAAGATGAACACGATCCGCACGCATGTGGCTCGGCTGATCCAGAAACTTGAATGCCACAGTTTGGTGGAAGCGGTCGCCACCACGATGGAGCTGACCAATGCGCTTACGCTGGACTCGCCACTGACCTCGCCGAGCCTTGAGTTACAGGATCATGCGGCGCGGCATATCGCGTTGAACACGCCCGACTCCAATCTTGAGTATCGTCGCTACGGGAATGCGAACGGAACGCCGGTTCTGGTTTTGCATTCCCTCGAATATGGCTATCTGCCGTCTTCGGAGATGATCGATCAAGCGCGCCGACAGGACTTGAATCTTATCTTTCCGGTGCGCCCTGGATTTGGCGCCTCAACCTCAACCGAGACGCTGGACGAGGCCGCGATCGCGATCGCGGATTTTATCAAGATCCTGAACTTGCAAGAGGTAATCCTGGTCGGCCTGTCCACGGCGGCCCCGCTGGCCCTGGCGATCCAGGATGTTTCACCCAGGATCCGACATGCCTATCTTGTCAATTATGGCCTCAATGTTGGCGACAAGCTGAAAGCGATCCAGCCAAAATGGATTGGGGGCATGTTGCGCATGGCGTTGACCTCATCGGCCAGCTTCACATTTGGCATTCGCAGTGTGCGGTCGATGATCCGAACCTTTGGCGGATTGCGCTTCTATCGAATGCTGTATCGCAGTCAGGACAGTGACCAGGCTTATCTTGAAAGCCATCCAAATATGTTTCGAACCATGTCGGACTATCTGTCTAGCGCCGATCGCGACAATGTCCGCCTGGATATCGAAACCGCTTTTATGAAGAATCCACAGGCTGAAGCGCAGCTGGCCGGCGCAGTGGATGTCACGGTTATAAACAGCACGGATCAGCATGGCGTTGGCCCCGAAGACTCAATGGCGGATGCAAAGCGTCTTGAAGTCGGCTTCCGGCACGTTCCACATCCGGGTCGCAACTGGATGTTCCAGCATCCAGAGTCCCTGTTCAAAGAGATCATCGAAGTGGCGAGCGAAACTGCCTGATCCCGGCGAAACCGTCTCGGATCAGCCCATCTCCCGCGGGCACCCCTTTTCTGAGCGGATCAGCGCGATACACTCTCGGTCATGGACCTATCACCAAATCCCGCCCTTGAGCCGTTCCGCGCCGACGTGCGCCACTTTTTTGAGAACGAGTATCCGCAAGACATCCGCGCCAAGGTCGCGACGGGCGCCAGCCTGACGACCGAAGAAGTGCGTGAGTCCGAAATGGCGCTCGGCGCCAAAGGCTGGCTTGCGAGCGCCTGGCCAAAGGAGCATGGCGGACCGGGCTGGAGCCTCGAAGAGCAATATATCTTTGACGAAGAATTGGAACGCGCTGGCGTGCCCACAGTCACGCCAATGGGTGTGATTTATGTCGGACCGATCATCTATACGTTTGGGTCCAAGGCGCAGCAGGAGAAATGGCTGCCTGGAACCCGTGATGGCTCCTTAGGCTGGGCCCAAGGCTATAGTGAGCCAGACAGCGGCTCTGATCTGGCCTCGCTGCAATTCTCAGCCAAGCGCGAGGGTGACGAATACGTTCTCAATGGCACCAAGATCTGGACCAGTGCAGCCCAGCATGCCGACTGGATCTTCCTGCTGGCGCGGACGTCGAAAGAAGCGAAGAAACAGCTCGGCATCAGTTTCATTTGCTGCGAGATGGACCGGCCGGGTGTGACGCTGAAACCGATCATCACAATAGACGGCAAGCACGTGCTCAACATGGTCATTTTCGAAGATGTTCGCGTGCCGGCCGACTATCTGATCGGCGAAGAAGGCAAAGGCTGGACCTATAGCCAATACCTGCTCGGCTTTGAACGGACGTCCTATGCGCGCATTGGTGGCAAGCGCAAACAGCTCAGCCACATTCGCGCCCTGGCAACGGCGGAGCCAACCGGCGGCAATCGCAAGCTGATCGATGATGAAGCCTTTGCCCGCAAGCTCACCGATGCGGATATGGCTGTCGACGGATTGGAAATGACGGTGCTGCGCGTGCTCTCGGCGGTCAAGGATGGCGGCAGCCCGGGCAAGGAAGCTTCGATCATCAAGATCCTCGCAACCGAGACCGCGCAGCAGATCACGACCTTGTATCTCGATGTCGCCGCCGCCCATGGCCAACGCAAGTTCGAAGACAGTGTGAGTCCGGACTGGACTGGTCATGCGGACTATGCCGCGTCCGGGGTCTCGACCTATTTCGGAGCCCGCGCCCAGAGCATCTATGGCGGCACCAATGAGATTCAGAAGAACATCATCGCCAAGCGCGTGCTCGGGCTTTGAGGCGGACAAGCGAGCCCGAAAAATAATTTCGTATTACGACAAACACAGCGCCCAAGACGCAATATTGTCCTCTTTTTTGGCGTCAATCGGTGGTTTTTGCCTGTAATATTTTTGCAACTGTTGTTTAGAGAAGTCAGTGAATAGGCGCTGACTAACGTGACATTTAATTGACATTGTCCGGACCCGAACGAAATTTTCTCATGTCTGCCGCCCGGCTAAAACCAATAAAACGAGGCAAAGGGGCAGGCGTAGAATATGAGAGGAACTAATATGGTGAACCCAAAAACGCGCAACCGCATCATGTGCGGGGCCGCGCTCGCTTGGGCCATGGTGGCTGTCGCACCGACAGCTATGGCCCAAGACGGCGATACAGCAAGTGAGGACCTGGAGCTCGAAACGGTTGTTTCAATTGGCTCACGCGTGCCATCACGCTCTGCCCTGGACACGCCGGCCCCAGTCGACGTTCTGCCTGGCGACGAATTCGTCAACCAAGGCACCAATGATGTCTCTGACATCCTGCGAACGGCTGTCCCGTCCTATAATGTCAACACGCAACCGATTTCGGACGCGGCGACGATTATTCGTCCAGCCAACGTCCGTGGCCTGTCGCCTGACAACACACTCGTGCTCTTGAATGGCAAACGCCGTCATCGCGGGTCTGTTATCTCGTTCCTCGGCGGCGGTATTGCTGATGGTGCGCAAGGCGCTGATGTCAGTGTCATTCCATCGCTTGCGCTGAGCCGCGTTGAAATCCTGCGTGACGGTGCCTCGTCTCAATACGGGTCTGACGCGATCGCAGGTGTGATCAACTTCCAGCTGCGCGAAGATAGCAGCGGTGGCACCGTCGAAGCCGTTTACGGCTCGACCTATGAAGGTGATGGCGACAATTACCGCATTGCCGGCAATATCGGCCTGCCCCTCACGGATCGCGGATTCATCAACTTGACCGGTGAAGTCTCTGACACGGACGGTACAGTGCGTTCAATCGTGCGCGGTGATGTTGAAGCGCTGATTGCAGCTGGCAACACAGCCGTTGCCGACTTCCGCACCATCAACACCTATACCGATCAAGTCCCGCAATATTGGGGACAGCCTGATGTCAAAGACAATTATAAGCTGTTCTTCAATTCCGGACTCGAAGTCGGTGAGAACACCGAACTCTATGCATTCGGTAACTATGCCGAGCGCACCGCGGAAGGTGGCTTCTTCTACCGCAACCCGACCAATCGCGGCGGCGTATATGCTGGCCCGACGGTTGATCCGGTCACCGGTTTTGCTGATCCAACTGGCGTGGCCTCTATCCTGGTCGGTGACCTGGACGGAGTTGGCACAGGCGGGGTTTGCCCGGCGGGTATCCCACTGACCCAAGGCGGCGGATTGATTGCAGATCCGACAGTCCTGGCTCAGGTCACTGCTGATCCGAACTGTTTCTCGTTCGTTGAAACCATTCCGAGCGGCTTTGTGCCACGCTTTGGCGGCGACAATACCGATTTCTCGATCGCGGGCGGTGTCCGTGGTGTCTTCAATATCGGTAGCGGCCTCAATTACGACTTCAGCGTCGTCAATGGATCGAGCGAAACAGAATTCTTCATTCGCAATACCATTAACGCTTCGCTGGGTCCGAACACGCCACGCGACTTCCGTCCGGGCGCGTATAAGCAAACCGAAACCATCTATGACGCTGATTTCAGCTACGCGGTACCGGTTTCTGGCTTCGCGTCGGATCTGAACATCGCGTTCGGCGCCCAGTATCGTGAAGAAGAGTTCGAGATCACCGCAGGTGACCCGGCTTCGTTCGCGCTTGGCCCGCTCGCCGATCAGGGCTTCTCATCAAGCTCTAACGGCTTTGGTGGCTTCACCTCATCCAGCACCAGCACCCAGGACAGTTATGCGCTTTATGTCGACCTCGAGGCCGATGTAACCGACCGCCTGACCTTGCAAGGCGCGCTGCGTTATGAGGACTATGATGCCTTCGGCGACACCACCGATTACAAGATCGGTGCTTTGTTCCGGGTCACAGATAGCTTCCGTCTGCGTGGTACGGTGTCGACCGGCTTCCACGCGCCAACCGCTGGCCAGGCCAATGTCACCAATGTGACAACGCAAAATGTCGGCGGCGTCCTGGTTGACCAAGGCACACTGCCACTGGCATCCGCCGCTGGTCAGCTGGCAGCGGACTTCATTGAAGCCCGTGACGGTGGACGTCCTGAGCTCGGCACAGAATCCGCCGAGAACTTCACACTCGGTGCGGCCTTTGATGTCGGCAACATGACCTGGACCGTGGACTATTTCAACATTGAGGTTACTGACCGGATCGCGCTGTCGGCGAATGTCGACTTCTTGGCGGCCCTGGATTTCCTTGGTGACCAAAATGGTCTTGGACCCTTCACCACTGTCAGTGATGGTCTGACACAGCTCGGCAATGCCGGCGTGATTGACCGGAATGCCTTTGTCGGCTTCGAGGATCTCAACGAGTTCCGTTACTTCTCGAACAGCTTTGACACCACGACATCAGGTGTTGAAGTGGTCGGCACTATGCCACTGCAAATCACCGAGACCGGTGATTCCGATCTGGCTCTGTCCTTCGCCTATATCGACACATCCGTCGATGATCGCGGGACCATCAACCCGATCAGCGCTGGCCGCGTGGCCGCACTGGAAGAGTTGTTGCCAGAGCTGAAAGGGTCTCTGACCTTCTCGCATCAGGAAAGCAAATGGCGTGCGCTGGCGCGTGCCAATTACTATGGCGAGTGGGAAGACACCGGCAATGGCACTGGGGAGCAAGGCGCTCAGATCAATATCGATGCTGAGTTCGGCTACTTCCTGAATGATCAGATCGAACTGATCATCGGCGCCAACAACCTGCTCGACGAGTATCCAGATGAGAACCCGAATGCGGCCTCTCTCGGTCAGCTCTACCCAGAGTCTGCCCCGGCTGGCTTCAATGGCGGGTCTTACTATGTGAAAGCGCGTTATACCTGGTAACCGCTGAGATCTGATACCAAAAGAAACCGAAGCAAGCCGTCCATTTGGGCGGCTTGTTTTCATTTTGGCCAATTGGCCCGCAATCGCCGCGCTTTTTCCCTTGCCCGCCGCCCCGACTCCCCGCTATAGGGCAGCCGTTTGCGCGTGCCTCAAAGCAGCGCAGAAAAAGAAGGACGCCGAGATGCCAAAACGCACCGATATTCACTCTATTCTCGTTATCGGTGCCGGACCCATCATTATCGGCCAGGCCTGTGAGTTTGATTATTCCGGCGTGCAAGCGATCAAGGCCCTGAAGGATGAAGGCTATCGGGTCATCCTGGTCAATTCCAATCCAGCGACCATCATGACGGATCCCGGGCTGGCGGACGCCACCTATATTGAGCCGATCACGCCGGATTTCGTCGAGAAGATTATCGAGATCGAAAAGCCCGACGCCCTGCTTCCGACCATGGGCGGACAGACCGCTTTGAATTGTGCCCTCGCCCTTGAACAGGCGGGGGTTCTTTCTAAGCATGGGGTGGAAATGATCGGGGCGCGCGCCGACGCGATCGAGAAGGCTGAAGACCGCAAACTGTTCCGCGAAGCCATGGACCGGATTGGCCTGGAAAACCCGAAAGCCGAGATCGTCTCCTCGCCAAAGAATGAAGACGGGTCCTATGACCGCATCACCGGGCTCAAGAACGCGCTTGATGTGCTCGATCATGTCGGCTTGCCGGCGATTATCCGGCCCGCTTTCACGCTTGGCGGCACCGGCGGCGGCGTCGCCTATAATAAAGCCGAATATGAGCAGATTTGCCGGGCCGGGATTGCCGCCTCCCCCGTCGCGCAAATCCTCGTCGATGAAAGCCTGCTTGGCTGGAAAGAATATGAGATGGAGGTGGTGCGCGACAAAGCCGACAACGCCATCATCATCTGCGCGATTGAGAATATTGATCCGATGGGTGTGCATACGGGCGACTCGATCACCGTCGCTCCGGCCCTGACCCTGACCGATCGCGAATATCAGGTCATGCGCAATGCCTCGCTTGCGGTTTTGCGTGAGATTGGCGTCGAGACTGGGGGCTCGAATGTCCAGTTCGCGGTCAACCCAGATGACGGACGCCTGGTCGTCATCGAGATGAACCCACGTGTCTCACGCTCGTCCGCCCTCGCCTCAAAAGCGACCGGGTTCCCAATCGCCAAAATCGCCGCCAAGCTCGCCGTCGGCTATACGCTGGACGAGCTCGACAATGACATTACCGGCGTCACGCCGGCCTCGTTTGAACCGACCATCGATTATGTCGTGACCAAAATCCCGCGCTTTGCGTTTGAGAAGTTCGAAGGCGCCGAACCGATCCTAACCACAGCGATGAAATCGGTCGGAGAGGCTATGGCGATCGGCCGTAATTTCCAGGAAAGCCTGCAAAAAGCCCTGTGCTCGCTCGAAACCGGCCTGACCGGGCTCAACGAACTGACTTTCTCAAGCGAAGGTGCTTTGCGTGAAGCCTTGTCGAAACAGACCCCGGATCGCTTGCGCGTGGTGGCTCAAAGCTTCCGCATGGGGCTGTCGGTTGAAGACGTTCATGCGATCACCAGCATCGATCTCTGGTTCTTGCGCCAGATCGCCCAGATCGTGGCCCGCGAAGAGGATTTGCGACGCGATGGCCTGCCGACCACAACGCGCGCGTTTACCGAGCTCAAAGCCATGGGCTTCTCGGATGCCCGGATCGGCGAGCTTGTCGGTCAAAGCGAACAGGACGTTCGTGCGGCCCGCCATGCCCTGAACGTGCGCCCGGTCTATAAGCGGATCGACACCTGCGCGGCCGAATTCGCGGCCAAGACGCCTTATCTCTATTCCACTTATGAACACCCAGCTTTTGGCCAGGACATGGCAGAATGTGAGGCCGATCCGTCTGACCGTCGCAAAGCGATCATTCTCGGCGGCGGTCCAAATCGCATCGGGCAAGGCATCGAGTTTGATTATTGCTGCTGTCATGCCGCGTTTGCCATGGACGAGATTGGCATTGAGAGCGTCATGGTGAACTGCAATCCAGAGACCGTCTCAACCGATTATGACACCTCTGACCGGCTCTATTTCGAACCACTGACGGAAGAGCATGTCTCCGAAATCATTCACAAGGAACAAAGCAAAGGTGATCTTGCTGGCGTCATCGTGCAGTTTGGTGGACAAACCCCACTCAAACTCGCCCAGCCGCTCAATCAGGCGGGCATTCCAATCCTCGGCACCAGTCCGGACAGCATAGATCTCGCAGAAGATCGCAAGGAATGGTCGAAGCTATTGTCCAATCTCGGCATTCAACAGCCGCCATCTGCCACCGCGCGCTCTTTGGAAGAGACGCTCGAAAAGGCCCAGGCGCTCGGCTATCCAGTCATGCTTCGCCCGTCTTTTGTCCTTTCGGGCACGGCGATGCGGATCTGCCATTCCGATGAGGATGTGCGCGAATATGCCGGGTATGCGCTATCGGTGGCCGGCGACGGCTCGCTTTTCCTCGACCGCTATTTGTCGGATGCGATTGAGGTTGATGTTGATGCGCTTTGCGATGGCGAAAACGTGCATGTGGCCGGTATCATGGAGCATATTGAAGAAGCCGGTGTACATTCTGGCGACAGTGCCTGCGCCCTGCCCCCTTATACGCTGTCGCCCGCCATTATGGGGCGTCTCAGCGAACAGACGATTGCGCTGGCCAAGGCGCTGAACGTGAGCGGCCTGATCAACATTCAATATGCCGTCAAAGACGACAATATCTATGTTCTTGAAGCCAATCCGCGTGCCAGTCGGACCGTGCCCTTCGTCGCCAAAGCGGTCGGCGCGCCGATTGCCAGCATCGCTGCCAAATTGATGGGCGGCAAGTCTCTGCCCGACTTTGACCTGCGCCATGCCGAAGCCAATCGTATCGCAGTGAAGGAAGCGGTCTTCCCGTTTGCCCGATTCGCCAATGTCGACCCGATTCTCGGCCCGGAAATGCGTTCAACCGGCGAAGTAATGGGCTGGGATGATGATTTCGGCACAGCCTTCCTGAAAGCTCAGATTGGTGCGGGTGTGACCTTGCCGACCCGTGGCACCGCCTTCATTTCCCTGCGCGAAGATGACAAACCGGGCATTGTCGACGCCGCCAGGAGCCTGATCGAAATGGGCTTTGACATTGTCGCAACCGCGGGGACCGCAGACTTTCTTGGCCGTGAGGGCGTTGAAACCCGACTGGTGAAAAAGGTCCTGGAAGGCAAACCGAACATTGAAGACGCGATCCTCAACGGCGAGATCGCCCTGGTGCTGAACACGACCGAAGGCGCGCAATCGCGCAAGGATTCGAAATCCATTCGCCGCACCGCGCTGATCCAGAAGATCCCCTATTTCACGACGCTTTCGGCCTCGCTCGCCGCGGTGAAAGCCATTCGCGCGATACGCGAAAAATCATTGTCGGTGCGGGCCTTACAAAAAGCATAACTTGCGAATCCAGGCATTATACACTACTTGACCGGCTGGCTGTTTGATCAGACGCTGACGTCTGAACAATACAAGGCGTAAGAACCTAAGAACGGTACTAACTCATGCAACGTACACCTATGACCGCCGGGGGCTATGCGGCCCTCGACGCAGAATTGAAAAATTTGAAGTCAGTTGAACGCCCGGCAATCATTCAAGCGATTGCTGAAGCACGGGAACACGGCGACTTGTCCGAGAACGCAGAATATCATGCCGCCAAGGAAAAACAGTCCTTTATTGAAGGTCGTATCGTTGAGTTGGAAGACAAGCTTTCGCGCGCTGACGTGATCGATCTGTCCAAGGTCAAAGGCGACAAAATCGTGTTTGGGGCAACGGTCACAATTATCGATGTCGATACTGAGGACGAGGCAACCTACCAGATTGTTGGCGAAGACGAGGCCGATATCGCCAAAGGCAAAGTCTCGAATACGTCCCCGATCGCCCGGGCCCTGATCGGCAAAGGCGAAGGCGATGAGGCGGAAGTGGCGGCCCCGGGTGGGGCGCGCGTCTACGAAATCGCGGAAGTAAAATACCTCTAGCAGCCTTTTTAGTTTCAACTGAGAGGCGAATTCTGGCACGGCATTGATGATGGAGTCGCCTCAAACCTCTCTTGGCCCTTCGATTTGGGCGGTCAGCGATGGCCGGGCCGGAAATGCGGCTCAAGTGCGCGCCGTCATCTCGGCTCTGTCGGAGACACAGCGCTGGCTGCAGATCGGTCATATTGTCGGTCAAGGTCACCGGGCCGACCCGTTGACCCTGACGCCTCGCGCGCCCTGGACTTGGCTGCCGGGCGCTGATTGGCCGCTACCGCAACTGGCCCTTCCAAAGGCGCAGCGCGCGCAACTCATCAGTCCCTGGCCGACGCTATGGGTCGCCGCTGGACGCCGCAGCGCGCCGTATACAGCAAATGTGCGCGGCTGGAGTGGCAAAAAAACGCTGACGGTCCAAATTCTCGACCCAAAGACCGATCCGGCCAAGTTCGATCTGGTGGTCGTGCCTGAGCATGACGTCCTGGACGGACCAAATGTCATTCGCACCACTGGATCGCCAACGCATTTTTCCGAAGAAGCGATCGAAGAGGCGGGACAGTCTTTTGCCGATCTCGCGGACGAGAATGGGAAATCAGCAATCATTGTCTTGGGCGGTAATTCCAAAGCCCATACGTTCACGCGGGCGACGTCGAGCGAGCTTGCTCAGCACTTTGAATCACTCGCAAGCCAAGGCTGGCGGTTGCGGATCACCTGCTCGCGTCGAACCCCGCTGGCGATTGCCAGCGATATGCGCCAACTGGCCGATCGGATCGGCGCGCATTTCTGGGCGAATGAACAAGATGGCCCCAACCCCTACCTCGCCTGGTTAATTTATTCCGATGTTGCGATTGTCACCGAAGACAGCGCCAATATGCTCTCAGACGCCGCCTGGCACGGGCTCCCCATCCATATTGCGAGATTGAAAGGGACGGCGCCAAAATTTGAGCGCTTGCACGAGAGCCTCATCGATCGAGGTTGTGCGCGTTGGTTTGAGGGCAGGTTAGACAGCTGGGATTACGAACCTCTGCGCGAAGCGGGGCGGGTCGCTGACCGGATTATTGAGCGGTTGCTGGAACGTTATCCGCAGCCCGAATTGAGCGTGATAGATCCGACAAAGACAACGGCACCGAACTGGCTCTAAGCGGAAACGCTGGCCCGCACCGCAACGCTGCTCACTTCGTCCGCATCTGTTTCCCAACACCAGGCGTCTGGCTGCTCCAGGAGGGCGCGCACGAGCTTATTATTCATCGCGTGTCCTGGCTGACGGGCTTCATACTGCCCGGCAATCGGAGCGCCGGCCAGCATCAGGTCCCCGACGGCATCGAGCAATTTGTGACGGATGAATTCGTCATCGCTGCGCAGGCCTTCTGGATTGATGATCTCGTCGCCATCAATGACCACGGCATTGTCGAGCGATCCACCGCGCGCGAGGCCCATCGCTTTCAGCGTTTCAACGTCCCGGGCAAAGCCGAAGGTTCGAGCAAATGCGATATCGCGTGCGAACAGGCCAGGCATCAGGCGCATGGCCATTTGCTGCGTTCCGATCGCTTTGGTCTCAAACTCGATCTTGGCGTTCAGGGTCAGGACATTGTCCTTGGACGGGCTGAGGCGGGCCCATTTGACCCCATCCCGCACTTCAAGCGTGTCGAGAATGCGAATCCGGCGACGCAAGGCCGATTGGGTTTTCAGGCCGGCATTATGGAACAATTCACAGAACACGGCTGATGAGCCATCCATGATCGGCACTTCAGGGCCATCAATTTCGATCAGGAGATTGTCGAGCCCCATGCCGGCACAGGCGGCCAGAAAGTGCTCAACCGTGGCAACACTCGCGCCGTCTTCATTGGTCAGCGTGGTGCCAAGCTGGACTTCGGTGACATGATCACCGCGCGCCAGAATATCGCTTTGCGTCTCCAGATCGGTCCGGCGGAACCGAATTCCAGTGTTCGCAGCTGCCGGTTTGATGACCATGCGGGCACGCGCACCTGAGTGCACGCCAATCCCGGCGCAGATCACAATCGTCTTCAGTGTGGTTTGATACTCTACCTGTCCCAAGCCTACTCTCCCTGTAGACCCGCATAAACACTGGTTGAGCGCTGAATCTCAACACAAGCATTATTGCGTAATGTTGCAGTTCCGGCAAAAGCAAAGCCGTCCGGGGGCGGACGGCTCAGCATGACAAATATTTAAGCTCTAATTATTGGCAGAGCGACGCAAAAAGGCCGGGATTTCAAGGTCTTCATCGTCGAACGCGGCTGGCTTCGGATGATCGTCCGGGCTCGAGACAATGGCTTCTTCTTCGCGCTCGGAATCATTGTCGCTGATCGTATCTTCACGGCGCCATCCGAACAGGTTCGAGAAACCGGCCGGGCTATCCGAAACCGGTTTTGAGAACGCGGCATCTGCGGACACAGTGTCAGTGCCGTGTTGGCCTTCCACATGCGCGGCGGGCAGTGGCCGTCCGTTAAAGTCGGGGCGTTGATCCACTTCCGGGGTTTCAATTGACGGCGTCGGGTTTGGTGTTGGCGCAGTGGTGACAACGACCGGAGTCTCCGCTGGCGCCTCAACTGTTGGGGCCAGCGCGACCGCGACATCCTGAATGCTGACGCCGGCGGCGACCACAGAGACGCGCACGCGGCCCTCGAGTTCAGGATCGAAAGTCGAGCCGAGAATGATATTGGCGTCCGCGTCGACTTCGCGGCGGATTTCATTGGCCGCTTCATCGAGCTCAAACAGCGTCATGTCATAGCCGCCTGTGATGTTGATCAGCACCCCTTTGGCACCGCGCATCGAGACATCATCCAGCAGCGGATTATCGATCGCGGACCGGGCCGCTTCCAGGGCGCGGCCTTCGCCTTCGCCTTCGCCCATGCCCATCATGGCGGTGCCCATGCCTTTCATGATCGTCCGGACGTCGGCAAAATCGAGATTGATCAGACCGGGCATGATCATCAAATCGGTAATCCCGCGCACGCCGGAATAGAGCACATCATCGGCCATGCGGAAGGCTTCGGCGAATGTGGTGCGCTCATTCGCGATCCGGAACAGGTTCTGGTTCGGAACAACAATCAGGGTGTCGACGACATCCTTCATACGCGACAGGCCGCCCTCGGCGGTTTTCATCCGGTGCGCGCCTTCAAAGCCGAACGGCTTGGTGACCACACCAATGGTCAGAATGCCTTTATCATGCGCAGCCTTGGCAATGACCGGGGCCGCCCCAGTCCCAGTGCCGCCGCCCATGCCCGCGGCGACAAATACCATGTGGGCGTCTTCCAGAGCTTCAAGAATTTCCGGCATCGATTCTTCGGCAGACGCTTCACCGACTTCCGGGCGGGCGCCGGCGCCGAGACCCGACGTGGTTTCGAGGCCGAGCTGGATGCGGTTTTCGGTCTTGGAGCGACGCATCGCCTGCGCGTCGGTATTGGCGACATAGAACTCCACGCCTTGGAGGTTGGCCTCGATCATATTGTCGACGGCGTTGCCACCTGCACCACCAACGCCGATGACGACTATTCGTGGTTTGAGTTCTTTAGTCATGCCCTATTCCCGATCTTTGTAGTCTACGCGCCAAAGTTGTTTCTGGGAGCAGAATGAACGGCTTGGCCTAAAAGACTCTTAAGTGACTGTCATCTCGCTCAAAAATTTTCGCGGATCCAGATTAAGACCTTGGCAAACACTCCACGCCCGGATTCTCCTCCGGCCAGCGCCGCCGCATGCCCAGCCCGTGATGCGTCGGCAAATCCCTTCAATTCGTAGCTTATCAGACCTGCTGCTGTGGAAAAGGCTGGATTCCCATAATTCTCACCTAAAACATCAGCGTCGATTGGGCGGCCCATTCTAACCGGTTGTTTTAACACTGAAGCTGCGAGGTCGCGGACGCCGGCCAATTGACTCGCACCGCCCGTGAGAACGGTCCGTCTCGGTAGAATTGGACGCAAAGGGCTCGCGGTCAGGTGGGCTTGCACCATTTCAAACAGTTCTTCGATTCGCGGCGCGATCATCAGAGCGAGTTCGCCGCGCGTCATCCGGCTGGCTTTGAGACGGCCATCATCGCCGAGGCGCGGCGCTTCAATTCGCTCGGCCATGCCGGGACCGTTTGTGTCTGCTGTGCCATTCAGCACCTTCAATCGTTCAGCTGCGGCGAAGGTCGTGCCAATGCCCTGGGCGATATCTGCGGTCACCCGCGCCCCGCCCACCTTGACCAGGTCGAGCCAGGCTGGGGCCCCGTTCATGAACACAGAGACCGAAGTCACACCGCCGCCGAAATCGATACAGACCGCGCCATTCTCGATCTCATCTTCGATCAGGGTTCCGGCCCCGCTGGCCAGAGCAGACGGAACGATCCGTTCGATCCCGAGATGCGCGCGCTGTACGCATTCCTTGAGATTCTTGACCAGCGACTTTGGCGCCGTAACGACATTCAACAAAACGCGAATGCGATCGCCAATCATGCCGACCGGATCGCGAATATCATCTTGATCATCGACGCCGTACATGACCGGATAGGCCCCAAGCAATTCACGCTCTTTTGGGACGACTTTGCTGAGCGCTTGCGCCCAGACTTTCTGGACATCGCGGCTGCTAATCTCACGCTGACCGAGCTCAATTTCAGCTTCCGCCAACTGGCTATCTACTTTTGGCCCGGTAATCCCGAGAATAACTTTTTCAATTCGCTCTCCAGCCTCGCGCTCGGCATCTTCGACGGCCAAGCGGATTGAGCGCTCGAGCGCCTCAATGTCTGTGATCGCTCCCCCGGTAAAGCCGCGGCTTTGCTGACGCCCGCCGCCCATAAAAGCAAACCCGGCACGGCTGCCTGGGTCGACGCGGCCGATCAAACAGGCAATTTTGGAACAGCCAATGTCGAGCGCCGCCATGACGGTACCGGCTTTGCCGACATGCCGGGGTTTCAGTCGATGCTCGCTGGTCGCCATTAGGCTGCACCTCCTTGCGGTGAAATCGATGGGGTCAAGAACACGCGGCCTGCGATGCGCAAATCGATGATGCTGAGCGGGCGCAGAGCAAGGTCTGCCGATCTGTTCAAGCTGGAAAACGTCGATAGACTGGCGGACAGGCTTTCATCTGTCGGCAGTTTTACAATCGCGCCGGATTTCAGGACCAGATCCCAACGGCGTCCGGCCACGCGCCTGGCATGATCAGTATGCTCGCGCAGATCCGGTGCCAGCGCGAAGACTTTCTCCCGCGCTGGCACCGCTTCCGGACCACCGGCCCCGATGGATTTCACAAGATCAAGATGATCGCTTGGCCGGGCTTTCGGCATCAAACGCCCAAGACTGTCGACAACCGTCCAGCGCTCACCATCATTCCAAAGCGCAGTCGGTTCAGCGGCATCGGCATAAATCATCACAGTGTCCGGCCACAATCGATAGACCCGGACTTTTGCAACTAGGCGCGTATCTTCAACCCGGCGACGGATAAGGTGCGGATCGGCGCGAAACATGTTTTCACCGGGCTCGATCATGGCGGCCGTTTTAACTTGTCGCGCGACGGCCGGCACATGCTCAAGGCCAATCACTTCAACCGTCCCAACTGACAAACCGACCGAGCGAGAGACACCGTCCATGGCGCTGCCCCAGCGTTTGCCCATTTGCGAGAGCGAGCCGCCAAGCATCGCCGCGCCGGCGACGATCAGCGCGACCACCATGACGAGGCCAAAAATCACAGATGAAATCTGCGTGCGCTCCATCACGATATCTGGTTCAGGCGCTGATTTTTTGCCTTTGGCCCGTGGCATGGCGCGTCCTCTCGGTTTCGCGGGTCCTGTCTCCAGGATCGGCCCAAAACGTGAAAGCGGAATCGCTTGATGTCCTTGGACAGCTGCTCACAAGACCAGCTTATTTATCACCACCAAACGGACCCGTTCTCACCTTTCGGTGCGATCCAATCTTTGCGTATTTTGCAGCAAAGTCGTAAAACTCTCTTAAGGCCGAGCGCGCCGAGAACAGTTTTTTCTACGGGCCCTTGCAATCTAAACCGAAATTCATTTGGGACGGGCGGGGTGAAGACATAAAAATTGTCCGTCTGCCCCATTTCCGACACACAGTTTAGATCGGGTGGGGGGATCGAGGGTGGATTTCTCCCCCTTCTGATAAGCTTCCAAAAAAATTTTTCAGATTGGGGTTGTGCGCATCACGTTACATATGTAACACATGCCGCGTCGGGATCGGTTTCCTTTGGAGCCCAATAATGAAAACAACTTTCCTCGCCGGGCTCTTCGCTGGCCTCTCTCTTCCCCTCTATGCCCAAGTGCCGACTGAGTCCGGCGAGGATGCTCGGGTCTTCACGCTCGCGGATTTTGAGCAATTTGCGCCGCGATCGGCGGCCGACATGATCGCACAAATCCCCGGCTTCACGATCACGGGCAGCGACGGTCAGCGCGGGTTTGGTCAGGCGCAGGAGAATGTTCTGATCAATGGCCAACGGATTTCGTCGAAATCAACCAGTGCCCGCCAGGTCTTGTCGCGCATTCCAGCGACCAATGTCGAACGCATTGAAATTGTCGAAGGCGCGAGCCTCGACATTCCAGGCTTGAGCGGTCAGGTCGCGAATGTGATCGCCACGGCCAATGGAATTAGCGGCACCTGGACCTATCGCCACCGCTATCGCGAGAACCTGCCCCCCGCCCTGGACTGGCTTGAGCTTTCTGTGAACGGACAGGCGGGTACGCTCGGCTGGACGGTTGGCATTGAAACCGAACCTAATCGCGGCGCCGCTGCGGGGCGCGAGAACATCACGGATGGCAATGGTGATCTGATTGAATATCGCGAGGAAGACGGCACCTTCATCGCTGACTTTGTCGGGCTGAATGGCAGCCTCAACTGGAAACCCGCAAACGGGCACATCGCAAATCTGAATGCCGAGTATAATCTCTGGGAACCGGATGAACGCGAGACCAGCAGCGTCTTCTCACCGGATGGCACACTGCTCCGCCAAACCGTGTTCCAATTCAAGGAGAATGAATGGAACAGCGAGATTAGCGGTGATTATGAACTCGATGCCGGGCCCGGCCGGCTGAAACTGATCGGCCTTCAGCGCAATGAGTATAGCCCGACCCGAGCCAAATTCTTTGGCGCCGATCTCGATGGCAACAATCTCAGCAACCAGGTCTTTGACCGCCAGGTCGACGAGAGCGAGAGCATTTTGCGCGGCGAGTACAACCTGTCCGGGGCTAATAATTCAGATTGGCAATTCTCGCTTGAGGGTGCTTTCAACACGCTTGAGAGCGAAGCCCAGCTGTTTCAGGGCGACACGTTCGATTCTGTCACCCAAATCGACATGGGCAATCCGAACATTCGGGTTGAAGAAAAACGCGCGGAAGCCTTTGTCACGCATGGCCGGCAATTGTCCAAGGACCTGCGCTTGCAAGTGTCTCTCGGCGCCGAGCAGTCCGAAATCATGTCCGATGGCGCCAACAGCCAGACGCGGAATTTTACCCGGCCCAAAGGGTCGGCGTCGCTGTCCTGGACCATGAATGAGAAGACCACCGTCAATGCGTCAGTCGAGCGTCAGGTTGGGCAGCTCAATTTCTTTGACTTCGTTTCCAATGTCGATCTCAACCAGGGCGATGATCAGACCGGCAATGTCGACATTGTGCCTGATCAGCGCTGGCGGCTGGCCTTGGAAGTGGAACGTGATTTTGGCGACTGGGGCGCAGTCACAGCAGAAGTATTTGGCGACCAGATTGAAGACCTGGTCGACCAGGTTCCGATCGGCTTGGGCGAAGGGCCGGGCAATATCGACGATGCCTCACGCGTCGGGCTGGAAATTGAAGGCACGCTGAAGTTTGACAAGCTTGGCTGGAGCGGGGCGCAGCTCGATTTCGAGACTTTCCTGCAAGACACGTTTCTGGATGATCCGCTGACCGGCGAAACCCGCGATTTCAACAATAATACGATCTATTATTACGAGCTCAATTTCCGCCATGACATTCCGAATACGAATTGGGCCTGGGGCTTTAACTATGAGGCGTTCGATCGCGCCCCCGCCTTCCGGCGCGATGTCCGGCGCTATTTCCACCAGCCGCAAGGCTTTGCCTGGGGCTTTATCGAGCACAAGGATGTGTTCGGCATGACCGGATCGATCTTTTTCGCCAATCTGCTCGACAGTGACGATAATTTCCAACGCATTGTCTATGTCCCGGATCGGACCGGGGTGATTGATCGGATTGAAGATCGCAGCCGAAACTTTGGCGGTATTCTCACCTTGCGCCTGCAAGGCAGTTTTTAGTCTGCCTGCAAGCGTCCAATGCGGCGAATTTCCCACCGCAAGTTGACGCCTGAATGCGCCAGCACCCGCGCGCGCACCAGTTCGCCGAGCGCTTCGATATCGGCGGCCGTGGCTTCTCCGGTATTGATTAGGAAGTTACAATGCTTCTCGCTGACCATGGCCCCGCCCACTTTCAGGCCGCGGCAGCCTGCGGCATCGATCAGTTTCCAACTCGATCGCGCCTCTGGTGTGCCCGGCGGATCCGGATTGGCAAAGGTCGAGCCTCCTGTTTTTTCCTTGATCGGCTGGGTCTCGGCGCGGCGGGCCTGATGCGCCGCAATCTCCGCCCGCAAGGTTTCGGGCTCAGCGATATCGTCACCGGACAGCACCACCCGGGTCACGATCAAGTCATCTGGCAAATCAGAATGACGGTAGCCAAAGCCGATTTGCGGATATCCATGATCAACCAATTCGCCCTGATAGGTCATCACCTCGCCTTGGCGCGTAACCCCGTGCAGCGTGTTCAAGACATCTTTGAGTTCGCGTCCATAGCAGCCCGCATTGGTTCGCAACGCCCCGCCGACAGTACCGGGAATGCCAGACAGGAAGGACAGTCCTGACGTGCCATTCTCCGCGGCGGCCTTGGCGACGGAGAGATCAAGTGCGCCGGCACGCGCTTCCAGACTTGTGGCATTGATCGGCGTGATCTGCCCCCAATATTTCCCCATCAAGCGGATCACGACCCCTTCAATGCCACCATCGCGGACGATCGTGTTCGAGCCGACCCCGAGCACTGTGACCGGAACGTCTATGGGCAGGGCCCGAAGGAAGTCGGCCAGGTCTTCCTCATCGGCTGGCAAGAACAAGGCATCCGCCGTCCCGCCTACCCGAAACCAGGTATACGGCGCGAGTGCCGTATTCTTCATCAATTTGCCGCGAAAGGCGGGCAAGGTGTTGAAATCGAAAGCCATACGCTCGCCTAAACCTTGTCGGCGGCGCAGAAAAGGGGTGATCACACCGCCATGGACATCACGCTTCCCCAAGCCATATTGCTGCTTTCCCTTAACGATCAGACCGGCAAGACCGAGGAGGGTTATTATCAACCCGCATTGGCCGGCGCAGCGTTGGCGGATCTGTTCCTGCAGGGCGCGATCGAACTACAAAGCGCAGACGAGGTGGTTATCCCGCTTCGGCATATGCTTTCGCTGGGTCCCTTCTTGTCCATGTGCGACCGCGAAATTGGTGCCGCAACGAAGCCGCGCGACCTGCCCCATTGGATTGCCGCGCTGGCCAGTCAGAAAGACTTCATTGCATCCATTGCCGACGAGCTGTGTCATCTCGGAGCCCTGACCAAAGCCCAGACCAAGATATTCGGCTTGTTCACGCGCACCGTTTGGCCGGAAGCCTCGCCGGTCCTGGAGGGCCAGCTCAAGGCCGAAATGGCGACCGCCATGTTTCAAGAGATCGGCGCGGTTGACGAGCGCCTTTGTCTGACCATTGCGCTGGCGCACGCGGCCGATTTGCTCACCCACAATTTTGAAGCGAGCGATCTCGAGCAGCATGCCGATCGGATTGCCGCCATCGCCGCGGGGCAATGCCTTACGCGCGAAGCAACCGAAGCGGTGGTCAAAGCTGTTGAGACCGCAATCCGCGCGGCACACGCCGTCGCTGATTCTGTGATTGCCGGAATTATTGACTAGAAACTGTATTTCAGGCGCAGATTGGCCCGCGCCTCTGTTTCGAAATCGCTGCGGTCGC
Organism: Hyphomonadaceae bacterium; assembly: GCA_024743315.1. Taxonomy (GTDB): domain Bacteria; phylum Pseudomonadota; class Alphaproteobacteria; order Caulobacterales; family Hyphomonadaceae; genus Henriciella. Next base: position 192,167 of record JANSWU010000005.1, on the reverse strand, counting down.
GAGCGAGCGCCGCACCGTAAATGCGAGAGTCTTCAGCCTGGTCAAACAGCCCCGCGCCGATCGTCGCATCAAAGGACCACCCTGTCCGGGGCGCCCCCGTGCGGACCCCCAGCCCGATAAACGGGGTCGAATCCTGGCCGTGATCAAACAAGGGTGTGCTGTGCGCCGCACCGACCATGGCGCGGTCGATCTGACGGCCAAGTTCGGAGGGGTCTTCGGTTGCACCAACGGCGATGACGAGATTTGGATGTGCGGTCGACACATAAGCAAATTTGCCGACACGTCCGGCTTCTTGAAGCGATACCCGCGGCATCGGCACTGGCGCTGGCTGTGTGGCAATATTGGCATCAAAACGGGGACGCAGTTTTGGCGCCATTGAAGGGGCTGGCAGCGGGTCCTGGAAGCGCAGACGCAGAACCGGTTCAGACTCGTCTGAACTGTCTGCAAGCCCGCCCATTGCTGCTGAGCCCATAAGGATCACTGTACAACACAGTGCTTTCTTCAACACGACGCCGTCCCTCACGTGTGACTTTGTCCGAGTGTCTCAGCAAGACTTTGAGATTGTTTCAGCAAAACCGGCGCAATTGGACCGGTTATGTTTACCTAGATGGCTAGCTTTGTAGCTTGTCGATCAGCTCATTGGCGTGCGTGGAAATGCTGCCCGCGCCCATGCAGACCACCATATCTCCAGGCTGTGTGATCTCGCGGATCAGATCCGGCAACCCGTCGAGATCTGCCAGAACCTGCGCTTGCTTATGCCCATGCCCGCGCATGCTGTTGACCAATGCGGTGTGGTCGACGCCGTCAAGCGGGGCTTCTCCGGCGGCAAATACGGGTGTGATCACCGCGATATCGGCTTCGCGATAGCATTGCGCAAACTCTTCAAACAGGTCGTTCAAGCGCGAATAGCGATGCGGCTGCGAGATCGCGATGACCCGGCCTTGGCCCTGGATCGCCCGTGCCGCCTTGAGGCAGGCCATGATCTCAACGGGATGATGGGCGTAATCGTCAATGATCCTGACGCCATTCCACTCACCGACCGGCGTGAAGCGGCGCTTGACCCCGCCAAACGCTTTCAGACTGTCGCGCAGCTGTTCATTCGTCGCGCCAAGCTCCACCGCGACGGCGATGGCCGCCAGCGCGTTTGAGACATTGTGCTCCCCAGCCATGGGCAGGAAGACCTGTTCGATCACCCGTTCTGGCGCGTTGAGCCGCGCTCCGACCATGACGTCAAACGTCACGCCATCTGCCGCCGGTTGCAGATTCACGGCACGGACATCGGCCTGGCGATTATAGCCATAAGTGATGATCCGGCGATCTGAGACCCTTGCCACCATGGCCGCGACTTCCGGATGATCGGTGCACAGCACGCCGAAGCCATAAAAAGGTATGTTGCCAACATAGGTATCAAACGCATCGCGCAGCGCATCCATGGAGCCATAATGCTCCATATGTTCCGGATCCATATTGGTGACGATGGCAATGGTCGGCCTTATCTTCATGAATGTGCCATCGGATTCATCCGCCTCGAGCACGATCCAGTCGCCATCACCTGCTTTGGCATTCGAGCCATAGGCATTGATAATGCCGCCATTGATCACGGTCGGGTCGATTCCGGCCCCGTCGAGGAGAGCTGCGACCATGGTCGTTGTCGTCGTCTTGCCATGCGTGCCAGCCACTGCGACGGTCCATTTCAGGCGAATGATCTCAGCCAGCATGTCGGCGCGCCGGACCACGGGAATACCGGCGGCCCGCGCGGCCTGAACCTCAACATTGTCGTCCTTGACGGCCGACGAAATGATCACTGCGCTGGTGCCGGCGACATTCTCAGCCTTGTGCCCGATATGAACCAGTGCCCCGCGCTCACGCAGCCGTGCGACATTGGCGCTGTCCTTCATATCCGAGCCCTGCACCTGATAGCCGAGATTGATCATGATCTCGGCAATGCCGGACATGCCAATGCCGCCAATACCAACAAGATGGGCTGGTCCCAGTGGAAATGGAGTTGGGGAAGGTTTCATCTGGTGTCTCTGTCCCGATCGTTTTCTTGCTTGCGCTTAGCCTGTTCCGCGCGCAGGAGGCAAGATTATGGCTGCCCCGATTTTATTAAGGTGACTGCGCCTTGGTCGACAGTTGCAATTGGTCAGGCACATGATCGGAGGAAAACAGGGCGGTCATAGCCTCATCCCTGCCACCGAACGCTCCCCACGGCTCGTCCGTGGGGTCCAGCACCCGGTCTTGAAGACAGGATCGGGAGTGGTCTGATCTCTCTCGATCTCGTGGTAAATTCTCGTGCTGGGCTGCCCAGTCGAGCTGGGCAGAGCGTAAAATGGAAACCGGACCTAAGATTCGTCAATCCCTGCGCAGGCAGGGATCTATGGACGGTAAGTGCCATCGCGACCGATGGCAGCATTTGGTCCCTGGACACCAGCCTGCGCTGGTGTCTGCGGAACTTGGTAGACGACGCAGGATTCTCTTCACCCGGATCACGCGCCCGAGACACTCTCCGCCAGATCCGCCAAGTCCTGCGCCGCGCGGACATTGCCGAGCGCTTTCGCCGCCGCGGCCCGGACCGCCAGATCATTAGCATCGCCCAAACGCAGCGCAATTAATTCGCCGAGCAGGTTGGGGTAAAGATTGTCTTCCAGCAACATGTCCGCCGCGCCCGCATCGACGAGGCCTTCGGCATTGGCTTCCTGGTGATTATCCATGGCAATCTTGAGCGGGATCAATATTGACGGGCGCCCGACTGCCGCGATCTCGCTCACCGTGCCTGCCCCTGATCGAGCAATCACCAGATGGGCGGCGGCAAGCCGATCGGGCATATCGGAGAAGAAGGGCTGCAGCGTCGCTTTGACCTGCACCTTGTCATAGATCGCTCGAACCTGTTCGAGCTGCTCTTCGCGCACTTGCTGGACGACATGCAGTCGGACCCGCAGCGGCGCTGGAATATGATTGGCAATTGCCAGCGGGATCGCCTCGCCGAGGATCCGCGCACCTTGTGAGCCACCTGTGATGAACACAGTGAGCTCATCCTCCATGTTTGGGAAGGGCACATCGCGAACTGCCGCAATCGGGGCCCGTACAGGGTTGCCAACAGGATGATGATGGGCGCTGGCGGGCAAGCGGTCGAGGCGCTCAAACCCGGACGCAACGATCTTGGCTTGGCTGGCGAAAGCGCGATTGACCCGGCCCAGCACGGCATTCTGTTCGTGGATCAGCAAAGGCACACCCAACCGCCGTCCCGCCGAGAGGGCGGGATAGGCCGGATAGCCGCCGAAACCGGCGATCAAGGCTGGTCTTTGTTTCTGCTTGAACCGTCGGACTGCCGCATTCACGCCAGCGCGCAGCTTCAAAGCCGTCCCGGGCAGGGTCCAGGGTTTGCGCAGGTTCGGGCTCGCCGCCTCAACCTCCATCTTCCAGCTGGCCGGGAATTTGTCCGCATAACGCAGGCCGCGAGAATCGCTGATCAGGCCGACCTCCCAGCCTCGTGACGCCATTTCTTCGGCAAAGGCGGCGGCTGGAAACATATGCCCACCGGTCCCACCGGCACCGATCATAACAAGAGGTTTGTCGCCCATACAGGTTCTCTAAATACGTTGGCCGCGCCGGATCAAAGCCAAGGCGAGCCCCAAAGTTAAAGCCGTGCCCAACATGGATGACCCGCCCGACGAAATGAACGGCAAGGTCATGCCCTTGGGCGGGATGAGGCTGACATTTACGGCGATATTTATGGCGGCGTGAAGGCCGAAAAGCGCAAACAATCCGGACGCTGCCGCGCGCGGATAAGGATCATGCAAGCGGGCCGCCGCGCGCAGCCCCTTCCAGACAATGAAGCCGAATACAAAGATCAGCGCGACAGCGGCGATATAGCCGAACTCCTCGCCCATGACGGCATAGATGAAATCGGTATGGGCATCGGGCAAAGTGGTTTTGATCTTGCCCTCGCCAGGCCCGACGCCGAACAGACCGCCCCGGCCGATCGCCTCGGATGCCTTATCGATCTGATACGTGTCATAATCGGTTGGGTTGATGAAAGAATTCACCCGGAAGCGAACATGCGGCAGGGTTGCGTACAATAGTGTCGCCAAAGCAGCCCCGCCACCTGCGAAAATCGCCGCCCAGCGCCAGGGCAGTCCAGCAACAAAAAAGGTCACCACAAAGCCAGCGCTGAGCAGCGCCGATTGTCCGACATCCGGTTGCAGCAAGAGGAAGCCAAGCGTGGCGCAAAAGAAAACAAGGGTAATCGCCGCCCAGGGGCCTTTCGGATAAATCTGGCGCTGCGCCAATAGCCAGCCCGTCAAAACGATCAGAGCTGGTTTGATGAACTCGGATGGCTGCAGGCCGAAACTGCCAATACGGATCCATCGCCGCGCGCCTTTGGCTTCATAGCCAGAGACCAGGATGAAGGCGAGCAAAGCGAGCGAGCCAATAAAGACAAGCGCCGCCAGTCGCCGGGCCCAGACCCGGTCCAGGAGGCTGACCCCGACCATGACAATAACCGCCGCGCCGACAAACATGGCATGGCGTTTGACGAAGTAGAACTGATCGCCATAGCCCAACCGTTCAGCCGCCGGTGGTCCGGCCGCCAGCGACATTAAAAGACCGGTACACAGCAAGGCGAGGGCCGCTGTCAGGATCGTCCAGTCCAATCCCCGCTGCCATTCCAGAAAACGTCCTCTGGCTGAGCGGGGGCGGAGGGCAACCTCAACCATGACCCGCCTCTAGACCGCTTCTTTCTGTGGCTCGACCGACGCGGCGAGCCGCTGGACAATCTCGCGGAATGCGTCGCCGCGGGCTTCGAAGTCCTTGAACTGGTCAAAGCTGGCACACGCAGGCGACAGGAGGACGATCGGATTCGCGTCACTTGAGGCTTTCGCGGCATCAAAGGCGGCCTGCGTGGCCGCTTCGAGCGTGCCACAGCTCACGGCTTTGGCTTTGCCTTTCAGCGTCTTGGCGAAATCAGCCTCGCTTTCGCCAATCAAATAAGCCTGTTCAATCCGGTCAAACCAGGGCTCAAGCGGGGCAATACCTTCTGCCTTCGGCACGCCGCCCGCGATCCAATGCACTTTCGGATAGGTTTTCAGCGCCTGTTCAGCCGCCTGGGCATTGGTTGCTTTGCTGTCATTGATGAAGCGCACGCCATCGATCTCGCCAACCAGCTCCATGCGATGCGCCAGGCCCGGGAAAGTCCGGATGGCCGCCATGATGCGCCCCGGGGCAACTCCAAGTGCGGAACAGGTCGCATAGGCCGCCGCCGCATTCTGATAATTGTGGCGTCCTGGCAAAGCCGGTGCTTCGGCGAGGTTGCCGACGCGGATCGCTTGCCCGCCTGTGCTGTCATAGAGATGACCATCGACGGCGCTGACCCCGCGCGCGAGCCCGAATTCGGAACTGATCTGGACCACGCGCGCATCGCCCGGACGTTGCCGGCCCATCGCGATCGCTTGGGAGTGCGGATCATCAATGCCGACCACGGCGACGTCGCGAATGCGCTGATTGGCAAAAATTCGCTTCTTGGCCTCAACATAGCCCTCCATGCCGCCATGCCGGTCGAGATGATCGGGCGAGATATTCAGGAAAACCGCCACATCACAGCGAAGACTTTCCACCAGGTCGAGCTGGTACGAGGACAGCTCCAGCACATAAATCGCGTTGGCATTGAGCGGCGCCATATCCAGCACGCCTTTGCCAATATTGCCGCCAACGCGGACATCACGGCCTGCTTCTTTCAAGATATGCCCAATCAAGGCTGTGGTCGTGGACTTGCCGTTGGTGCCGGTAATCCCGACGATTTTTGGCCGGCCTTTGGCCGGTAGCGCCTGCACCGCCCGGGCGAACAATTCCATATCGCCGACCACAGGCACATTCATCATTTCCGCCATGCGCACGAGGCGATGCGGCTGCGGGAACCGATACGGAATGCCGGGCGACAGCACCAGCGCGGCAAATTTCTGCCAATCGCGCTTGTTGATGTCACTGACATTGACCCCTTCAGCTTCGGCCTTCAGCCGCGCCGTTTCCCCGTCATCCCAGGCATGCACGCGCGCGCCGCCAGCCGCCAGGGCTTTCGCAGCGGATAATCCGGTGCGGCCCAGACCGTAGACGGCGACATCGCGCCCTGCATATTCGGTGATCGGGATCATCGGGTCTGGGTCACCTCAATTTCAGCGTGGCAAGGCCCGCAAGCGCGAACAGGAGCGACAGGATCCAGAACCGAACCACGACCCGGGTTTCAGGCCAGTTCTTCTTCTGGAAATGGTGGTGCAAGGGCGCCATCAGGAAGATACGTTTGCCTTCCCCAGTCAGTTTTCGGGTGATCTTGAACCAGCTCACCTGCATCACGACCGAGAGCACTTCGAGCACGAACAGACCGCCAATCACGGCGAGCGCGAACTCATGCTTAATCGCCACCGCGACGACGCCGATCAGACCGCCCAAGCCAAGCGATCCGGTATCCCCCATGAACACTTTGGCCGGATAAGCATTGTACCAAAGGAAGCCCATGCCGGCGCCCATCATCGCGCCCATAAGGACGGCCATCTCCCCGGCGCCGGGGGTGAACTGGATGCCAAGATAGCCGGCAAAGACAAAGTTACCTGTCAGATACGCGATCAGCGCAAAGGCCGCGCCGGTAAACATGATCGGCACGATTGCGAGACCATCGAGCCCATCTGTGAAATTCACGGCATTGGCAAAACCGACAATGACAATGCAGGAGAACACCACGAACAGGCCGCCAAGCGGCAGGAAATAATCGTTCACAAACGGGATCGCCACGCCGCCTGAGAAACTGGCTTCATTGCGCTCGACTGACGTCTCCGGCGCGAATCCGGCAATCCATTCGGCGAGTGGGTTCAAGGCGCCCCAATCGGCGTGCCCGAGCGGAGTGTGCGCGCCATGCAGGCCCATGATGAAGGCACCGGCCAGCGCCGCGACCAGAAATTCTGTGCCAAGCCGCAACCGCGCCGAGACGCCATCCGTGCTTTGCTTGGTGACTTTGGCATAATCATCCAGGAAGCCGAGCACCGCGTAAGAGACGGACACCGCAAGGACGACCCAGATATAGGGATTGCTCAAGTCTGCGAACAAAAGCGTGCCGAGCAACAGACCGATCCAGATCAGCAGGCCACCCATGGTTGGCGTGCCTTGCTTGGCCATTTGCGCTTCGAGCGAAAGGTCGCGGATCGGTTGCCCTTTACCCTGACGGGCGCGCAGCACATCAATCAGCCAGCCGCCAATGATCACGGTGACCAGAAAGGCCGTCACCAGGGCCAATCCTGTGCGGAAGGTCAGGTAGTTGAAGAGTCGGAGCGGCCCTTGGTCGCTCGCCAGCAATTCATACAGCATCTTTACCCCCTGCGACACGTTCTGCGTCGCGGTCCATCACCTGCTCACCAGCCCAAGCATTTCTTTGTCGGCTCGGGTCATCGAATGGCTTTATTCGGGGTGTATTCGCCCCTTTTAACAAGGCCTGTACTGATCGTTTTTGCCTTTCTTTTCGGTTAGGTTTTCCAATCCGAGCGTGCACAGAATCGACGGACTCTTTTCGTTCTCCTCGTTCATCCACAGGGGGCCTGAGAACAAAGAAGAGACATCCGGACTGCCAAGCGGTTGAGCTTAAACAAACTTCTTGTGGCCGCCGCATATCATTACGATTTCGCATCGATTGTTCGCGGTCGCTGATACCCGCTTCGAACACAAATTCTGTGGATAAGAGCCCAAACGTATTGGCGGCTTTAGCAATGTTAAGACGGGGAGACATGGGTCGCCTCCTGCAGCGCCGCGAGCGCCGCGTCCTGATCGCTGAACGGGATCACGCGATCACCAATGATCTGCCCGGTTTCGTGGCCCTTGCCGGCGATCAGCAACGTGTCGCCTTTTTCGAGATCGGCCACCGCCGAGCGAATGGCCTCGCCGCGATCCCCAATCTCGGTGCCGTTCGGGACGCCAGCCAAAACATCGGCGCGGATCGCCGCCGGATCTTCGCTGCGGGGATTATCATCCGTGACAATGACCAGATCGGCATGCTTGGCGGCAATTTCGCCCATCTGGGGCCGTTTGCCGCGATCCCGGTCACCACCGCACCCAAAGACCACAATGAGACGGCCAGCCGTGTGTGGTCGGGCGGCGCGGATCAGCACATCCAGCCCAGCCGGCGTATGAGCATAATCGACAAACACCCCAGCGCCGTCGCCAGTCTCACCGACATATTCGAGCCGGCCCTTGACCGGTTTGAGCTGCGACATGCCGGTCGAAACAGTTTGCAAATCGAGCCCGCCCGCCAGCGCCAGGCCAGCCGCAGTCAACGCGTTCAAGGCCTGGAATTCGCCGATCAATGGCAAATCCACGGCGGCTTTGTCTCCGCGCCAATCGAGGAACAGACGCTGACCGGTCGCCTTGGGCATTAGCTCTTCAATCTTGAGGTCCGTGCCGCGCCAGCCGACGGAGACCAGGTCGAGCCCGGCCTCTTGCGCGGCCGCTTCGAAGAACAGTCTCTGGTCGCTATCGGCATTGACCACGGCGGGGCAGCCTTTTGGCGCCAGCTCACTGAACAGGCGAAGCTTGGCCGCGCGATACTCATCCATCGTCTTGTGATAATCGAGATGGTCCTGGGTCAGATTGGTGAAGGCGACCGCCGACAAGCGCACCGCATCCAGGCGATATTGTGCAAGACCGTGCGAGGAGGCTTCCATAGCCGCGTGGCTCACCCCGTCCTCGGCAAGCGTTTGCAGCGTTTCATGGATCGCCACCGGATCCGGCGTGGTATGGCCAAGATCAATATGGCCGGACGGACCAATCGCACCGAGCGTGCCCATGCTGGCCGATTTCAGGCCTGCTGCGCTCCAGATCTGGCGCAGGAAATCAACCGTCGAACTTTTGCCATTCGTGCCGGTGATCGCAACGATTTCATTCGGTTGCACCGGATAGAAACGCGCCGAAGCCTCGGCCAGCGCCAATCGGGCATTGGCGACCTCAATTCCAACCGCACCCTCGACCGCCGGAAGATCTTCGCCCAGCACTGCAATCGCGCCCGCCTCGACAGCGCTCGGAATGTATTGACGGCCATCGGCGACAACACCCTGCATCGCGGCAAAGACAAAACCTGGTTCTACGCGGCGACTATCCGCTGTGATTCCAGCTACGTCCTGATCCCCGCCAGGTCCGGCATAGTCCGGGAATAGATCACGCAATCTCATAGGTCGGTCCCTCTCCTGTCTGCGACGGAGCGAACGCGCGGTGATGAACGAACCGGTTCGTCAAATCTCGGTTCGACCCCCAGGATGGGAGCAATCCGTTCAATAACCCGCCCGGCAGTTGGCGCTGCATTCCAGGCGGCGGTTCGGCCGCGATCGGCTCCTTCTTTCGGAGAGTCGAGCACGATCAATACGACATATTCTGGGCTATCCGCGGGGAATATGGCGGCAAAGCTGCAAATATTCTCGGTTTCCGAATACCCGCCCGGAATGGGCTTCTCTGCCGTGCCGGTTTTGCCAGCGACGCGATAGCCGCCCACTTCCGCTTGTGCGCCCGTGCCATCCAGCACCGCCCGACGTAGCATCCGCACCACAAGGTCCGCAGTCGGCGCCGCCATCACGCGCTTTGGGGTCCGCGCCCGTTCTGGGGCCATCAGCAAGGTCGGCGTGACGGTTTCACCGGCATTGGCTAAGGCCGCGAACGCGCCGGCAAAGGCGATCGGCGATACCGCAATGCCATGGCCATAGCTCGTGGTCGCGCTGTACAGCTCATCAAAGGTTTCAGGCAGCAGGGGCCGGGCGCTGCCGGCAAGTTCAATCGGGGATCGCGAAAACAGGCCGAGTGAAGCGAGGAATTCCTGCTGACGCCGAGAACCCATCTGCCAGGCGATCTTGACGGTTCCGATATTCGAACTGTCGGCAATGATTTCAAATGGTGTCGGCCGCCCAACAATGGGGTGATCATCCTCAATCTGGCGCCCCCGAATGCGCAACGGCTCGCGCACATCAAAACGGTCGCCCGGGCGGATAGCGCCGGCATCCAGGGCTCCCGCAACGGTTAAAGGCTTGAACACGGAGCCGAGCTCGTACACTGCATTGCTGGCCCGATCGAGGCGCGAAGGATGATCCTGGCCGAGCTCGGTGGCACGATGCGGATCAAGCGGCGGCCAACTGGCCATGCCGAGCACTTCCCCGGACTGCGCCGCCATGACGATGCCGGCCCCTGCTTCAGCTTCATATTCACCGACCGCCGCCGCCAACTCGGCTTCGAGGCTGAATTGCACATTCGCATCAATCGTCAGGTAAAGCGGGGACTCATCTGTTGTCAGGCGATCATCCATGGCAAATTCGATGCCGCCAAGCCCCTGCCCATCAGCACCCGCATAACCGAGAATGTGCCCGGCCAAGGTGCCCCGCGGATAAGCCCGGCGCGATTCTTCACGAAAATGGATCCCTTCAAGACCCAGCTCAAACACAGCCTGGCGCTGGCGCGGCGTGATCCCGCGCTCAATCCAGGCGAAGGCGCGCTCCTTATTGGCCAACCGAGTGCTGATCCGGTCGACATTGATGTCTGGCAAAACAGTCGCAATCTCGCGCGCGATGAGGTCAGGGTCGCCAATCGCGCGCGGATCGGCAAACACCGAATAGGCCGTCACGGAGGTTGCCAACAGATCGCCATTGCGGTCGACAATGTCGGCCCGGCGAACCGGCGCCTCAAAACTGGCAATGCGCGCGGTTGCAGCGTCTGGCCCATTCAACGCCACCGTCAGGCCTTTCACGGCGATGGCTGACAATAGAAGCAACAAGCTGATCGACACGATCCGAGTGCGCATGCCGCTGCCGCCAAGCTGGATTTCCGCATTTGGGTTAGTTTGCACGATCGGCCTCCCGATCGACAGTCTGGTCCGCATCCGGCAATTCCAGCGGCGGGCCGACACGGCCATCAAGGTCGACGGTGCGCACGAATTGTTCGGCCCGTGCCGGCACCATACCAAGTTCGCGGCGGGCAAATTCCTCAATCCATTCCTGGCGTGAGCGATGCGCGAATTCAGCCAATAAGTCCGCCTGTTCGGCCTCGGCTGCTGCGATTTGGAGCTCTACTTGATCAATTTCGGCGACGGTTTCGCGGGCGCCATATTTGGCCCGGTACAGGCTGAAAATCAGTAAGGCGACAACCACCATCCCGAACAGAAATGCGCGTTTGCTCATAAGGCTGCCTCCAGCGCTTTCAGCGACGGCAGGCGCATGCCCGTCTCGACCGGATCGCTCCAAGGGTCAGCCTCGGTTCGCGTCACGACGCGCAGCCGGGCCGAGCGCGCACGAGGATTGGCTCCGGTTTCGGCTTCGTTTGGTTCGATCGCCTTGCGTTGTTTGAGCTCAAAAGTCGGGTCAGGCCCTTTGGCCTGTTCGGGCATGTAGCGCGACCCACCGCTGACCATGCCAGAGCGCACGCGCATGAATTGTTTGACCAGGCGATCTTCCAAAGAGTGAAAGGTCACGACCACGAGACGCCCGCCGGCGCGCAAAATGCGCTCTGCCGCCGCCAGACCGCGGGCCAACTCGCCAAGCTCATCATTCACAAACATGCGGATCGCCTGAAAGGTCAGCGTCGCCGGGTGGGTTTTCTTGCCGCGCCGCCCGCCAACCGCTGTTTCAACACAGTCCGCCAGCTGCAATGTGGTTTCGAACGGTGCGCTCTTGCGCTCAGCGACAATCGCATTGGCGATGCGTTTGGCTTGGCGCTCCTCACCGAGTTGTCGGATGACCGCGCCAAGATCCGCCGCGCTCATATGATTGACGACATCCTGGGCACTGGGGCCAGATTGCCCCATGCGCATATCGAGCGGTCCATCGCGCATAAAGGAAAAGCCACGCGCGCCCTCATCGATCTGAAAGGATGACACGCCAATATCGAGCATGACGCCATCGACGGCAGAAACGCCAGCATTCAGGACGAGCGCGTCCATATCCCCAAAGCGCCCCAATAAAGGGACGAGGCGCGGCTCTCGCTCGCTCATCGCCTCGGCGCGGGCAATCGCCTCAAAGTCTCGGTCGATGCCATAAAGCTGGCAATCGGCAGCCTGCAGGACGCGCATCGCATAACCGCCACCGCCAAACGTGCCATCGACATAGATCTCGCCATCTTTCGGCGCCAATGCCGCAAGCACTTCGGACAAAAGAACGGGGACATGCGCCATTACTCGCCCTCCCCGACAATGCCGCGAATGCCGCCGACGGCGAGCGCGGCATTGAATGAGCCCTCAAAATCTGGCTGCACGGCCTCGAGTTGGGATTCCATCTCGGCATCAAAGACAGCATAGCGCGCTGGCTCCCAGACATAGAACCGGTCCATGGCCCCGACAAAAACCAAGTCCTTGCCAATGCCAGCCATGGCGAGGTGCTTTTCCGGGATCTTGATCCGACCTGTGTCATCGAGCTTGAGTTCGATCGCTTTCGAGACGGTGCGATTGAGAAACACTTTGCGCGCGGTGGAGGTTGGGCTCATGCGCAGCAAGGTTGTCTGGTTCTGTTGCATCAAGGCGTCACCGCCGCCTTCGAGGCAAGGCGAGCCATCAAGTGCGGGATACAGGAAGATGCGCACGCCGCCTTCCAGCGCATGCCGAAAAGGTGCGGGCACAGATACCCGCCCCTTGCTGTCCAGCGATGTCTCAAAAGTCGAGACAAACACGTGCAACTCCCATCACTCGCCCCAGCTGGACTCCACATGGATCCAGTGTGTTCAAAAATGGGATAACATGGGATGCCTTGGATTCAAATGGGCAGCCCGCTGATTCTTTCATGTCCACAAGGTCGCATTGACGAAACTTTTCAAGAACAAACCAAAAATATTTCGGAACACGCTGAGACACCTGTCTATTAACCTTTACAAAACCTTTTGTTTACAGCCGGTTAACAGATTAAGCACAGGGGCAAAAAATTTCACATAATCCCTGAAAAATTCCACTTTTGGCCCTCATTTTGTATGCGCCGTGACCCACTCGGACGATAAACGTACACGCCTTCTCAGCTTTTTCCCCCTACCCCCTGATCAACATGCATTTGCGAGTCGTCATCCTGGCTTTAGGCATCATGACGGCGCTTCTCGGCGCCGCGATGATCCCGTGCTGGCTATTGGACGTTGCCGATGGCCGCGATGAGTGGCCCGTCTTCGCGGCCAGTGCCACCATGCTCTTGCTGTTTGGCGGCGGATTGATTGTTCTGTCAGGCGGCCGACCAGAACGCACTGGCGCGCGCGAGGCGTTTCTGCTGACCGTGCTGGTCTGGGTTGTCCTACCTGCGATGGCGGCGATCCCGTTCATGGGCATCGGCATGAGTTTCACCGATGCCATGTTCGAAAGCATATCCGGCCTGACCACGACCGGCTCGACGGTGATGAGCGGTCTCGACAATCAACCGCGCGGGATCTTGCTCTGGCGCGCCATCTTGCAATGGTTTGGCGGCATCGGGATTATCGTCACCGCTATTGCCATCCTGCCCATGCTGCGGGTTGGCGGGATGCAATTGTTTCAGCTCGAAAGTTCTGATGTGTCCGGCAAGTTCGTGCCGCGCATTGGCGAAGTTTCAGCCCAGATCGGCATGATCTACCTGTTCATCTCGATCGCCTGTGCAGCCACCTACATGCTGTGCGGCATGAATGCCTTCGAAGCCATCGCCCACGCCATGACCACGGTCGCGGCGGGGGGGTACTCAACGTATGATGCCTCGTTTGGCGCGTTTTACGAGACCGCTGCCGTGCCGGCCGCGATCTTCTTCATGATCATTGCCGGTCTGCCGTTCAGCCTGCTTGCCCTTGCCCTGATCCATGGCCGGGTGAAACCGCTAATCTCGGATCCACAGCCCCGCCTGTTCATGGGCCTGATCCTCGGCATTACTTTTACCGTTTTCATCCTGCGCCTCCTCGCCGACCAGGATTATGTCGTGATCAGCCCGATCAATGGCTTCATCGAAACCATGTTCAATGTCGTCTCGGTAATGACCGGCACCGGCTATGCCACTGTGCCATATGATGGCTGGGGTGAACCGATCGTGATGATTTTTCTGATCACCATATTCCTCGGTGGCTGTGCCGGATCGGCGGCGTGCGGGATCAAGATGTTTCGCCTCGAAATCACCTTCCGGGCAGTGCTGGCCCATGCCCAGCAGATGATCAGTCCGCACCGCGTTGTCCGCATCCGCTATGGCGGCAAGGTCATCGACAATGACACGCTGCAATCGGTCATGGTCTTCGTCTTCCTCTACCTGGCCACATTCATCGTTGCGGCCATCCTGCTCAGCCTGACCGGCGAAGATCCGCTGACGGCGATTTCCGGGGCCGCGACCAGCGTGTCAAATGTCGGTCCTGGCCTCGGCCCGGAAATCGGTCCGGCCAGCACCTTTGGCGGGCTAACCGATCGCGGCAAGTGGATTTGCGCGATTGCCATGCTGCTTGGCCGGCTCGAATTCACCGCCGTCTTTGTCTTGATGACCCAGCGCTTCTGGCGCGGTTAATTAGATTCCCTCATTGCTCACGCCGCATAAATCCGGCACAAGCGCGGCATGGCCGATACATTGCACACTCCGACTGACGATTTGCGTGACACTATGCTCGCTATGGGCACGCGCGCCCGTACCGCGTCTGCCGCTTTGGCGAAAGCCGGAAGGGATGGTCGCACCCGTGCCATTCAGGCTATGGCTGAGGCGCTCAGTGCCGCCGAAACCGAAATCCTCGCGGCAAATGCTGAAGATCTTGAAGGCGGTAAGGCAAAGGGCCTGAGCGATGCGATGATGGACCGACTGGCCCTGACGCCAGCACGGGTTCAATCAATTGCGAATGCCCTGCGCGCTGTCGCAGAGCTGCCTGATCCGGTTGGCAGTGAGATCGCGCGCTGGACTGTCCCATCCGGGCTCGACATTGCCCGCGTCCGAACCCCGCTTGGCGTGATCGGGATTATTTATGAAGCCCGCCCCAATGTCACCGCCGATGCCGCTGCATTGTGTTTCCGCTCAGGCAATGCCGCCATCTTGCGGGCGGGCAGCGAGAGCCTCAACTCGGCCATCGCCATCGCCAATGCTCTGCGGACCGGGCTCGCTTCGGCTGGCCTGCCGGAAGATGCGGTGCAATTGGTGCAAACAAAGGATCGCGCTGCGGTCGGCCATATGCTGACCGGTTTGAACGGCAATATCGATGTCATCGTCCCGCGCGGTGGGAAAGGCTTGGTGGCGCGCGTCCAGGATGAAGCCCGCGTGCCCGTCATCGGACACCTGGAAGGTCTTTGCCATACCTATGTCGATGGCGCGGCGGCCTCTCAAATGGCAATTGATATTGTCGTCAATGCCAAGATGCGCCGGACCGGGATTTGCGGCTCGACCGAGACCCTGCTGATCGATCAGGCTGTGGCCGAAACTTTGCTACCGGCAATTGCTGCGGCGCTCGCAGATGCGGGCTGCGCCCTGAAAGGCGATGACGCCGCGCGCAGCATCGTGCCAGACATGGATGTCGCCACGGAAGCGGATTGGCGCACCGAATATCTTGCCCCGATCATTTCGGTTCGCGTGGTCGATGGCGTAGAGGGCGCAATTGCCCACATCACCGAATATGGCACCAGCCATACCGAATGCATCATCACCGAGAACGCGGCGACGGCAGACCGGTTCATCAATGAGATTGATGCGGGCATCGTCATCCATAATGCCTCGACGCAATATGCGGATGGCGGCGAGTTTGGCATGGGCGCCGAGATTGGCATCGCCACCGGTCGCATCCACGCACGCGGACCGGTCGGCGCAGAGCAGCTGACCATTTTCAAATATGTCGTGCGCGGCAGCGGCCAGACGCGCCCCTAATCGCCCCAGATTGACCCCTGTATGAGTTTGATCGGATCTGCTGCGTCTCTTCCTTCGGCAAGCACACGGGCGCGGATCGGCTTGTTTGGCGGAAGTTTCGACCCGCCGCATAGCGGTCATGTACATGTTGCGAGCACCGCGCTGAAACGTCTAAGCCTGGATGCGGTCTGGTGGTTCCCGACCCCGGGTAATCCCTTGAAAGAAGCGCCCAGCGATTATGATCAACGGTTTCAGGCGGTACAGGCCCTGACCCGGCACAATCGTGCCTTCCGGGTCAGCAATATCGAGCAGCGCGCGCAATTGCGCTATACGATCGATCTTGTGAGACGGCTGCGACGTCAGGCGCCGCAAGCGAAACTGGTCTGGATCATGGGCGGCGACAGTTTGATGACCTTTCACTTCTGGAAAGACTGGCAAGCCCTTGCCGCAACATTGCCCATCGCCGTCATCGCGCGCCCCGGCTTCGAGCTTGCGGCGCGGGTCAGCCCATTCGCCAAGAAACTGAGACGCCATCGCTTGCCGGACAAGGCGGCGCGGATCTTGCCAGATCAGACAGCCCCGGCCTGGGTGTATTTGCCGGCGCCGCTCAATCCGATTTCGTCCACAGCTTTAAGGGCTCGATCGTGATGACGGACCTGCATATTTTCACCACTGGCGGTACCATCGATAAGGTCTATTTTGATGCCTTGTCAGAATTTCAGGTCGGCGAAAGCCCACTCGATGCGATTCTGCGCGAAGCCAATGTGACGCTCGATTACCAGCTGACCTCATTGATGCGCAAAGACAGTCTCGAACTGACCGACGCTGATCGCGACGCCATCCATGCCGCGGTTTCAGACAGCACCTCCAAGCACGTCCTGATCACGCACGGCACGGACACAATGGCCAAAACCGCTGAACGCTTGATCGGTATTTCGGACAAAACCATCGTCCTGACGGGTGCCATGCAGCCAGCACGCTTGCGCTCGACCGATGCGATATTCAATGTCGGTTTCGCGATTGCAGCGGCGCGAGCTCAGCCAGCCGGGGTCTATATTGCCATGAATGGGCATGTATTTGCGGCGGGCCATGTCCGCAAAGATCGCACAGAGGGACGTTTTGTCAGCGACTAAGCTCTGATAAGAGTGTCGTGAAGAGGCCCGAATATGCGTGTTTTTCTGTTGTTTTTGCTGGTCCTCGGCCTAGGCTTCTTGGGCGGTGTCATCGCCGATCGCATGGAGCCGTCGAAGCGCCTCATCGACCAGCACCTGAAACCGCTCATTGACCAGGTGGCGCCGCCACCGCCAGCGGCCCCAGCGCCCATTGCCCCGCTGCGCCTGGCCGACGGAGCCACCACGCTCGCCGCCGCGGAACTTGCCGCGTACGGAATCGATGCCTGTTTTCCACGCCAGGCCCCTCTGCCTTTGCAAGACCGGCCCTGGTTGAACCGGGACTCAAATACAGGCGGCCTGTTTGATCGCGGAGCCCTGCCCGATGCGCCTGATCTCACTGCGCACCCTGGTCTGATCAAGATCGAAACCATTCGGTCGGAGACCGGTGCCGAACGGGAACACTGTGCTGCCGTGCGCGTTGCTGAGCATTGGTTCCTGACCGCCGCGCATTGTCTCACCAGCCTTGAGCGTGGAGAAGCCAAACCGGTTTATGATGTCATCGCCATCACCCCGTCTGAAGATGTACACAGCGAGGACACGCAAGTCGTCTCAGTGACAGGTGCCGTCTGTCATGCCGCTTACGGTCGATACCGACAGCAATATCCGAACGATCTTGCCTTATTCTATCTTGCGGACACGACCGGCTTTGAAACTGTCGCGATTGCCCCGCTCGAAACGCCTGAACACGGCCTGATCCCGTTTGATTTTCGACGCGCTTACATTGCCGGCTGGGGCAAGAATGGCGGCACCCGCTATCTCCAAGGCACCACTGTGACGATCATTGAAGCCGGCGAAGCGGTTCTGTTCGGCGAACGCATCGGGCCCCGTGGACCAAATGTCGGCGACAGCGGTGCCCCGCTTTATCTCGCTCGCGAAGACGGCCCGCTCGTGGTCGGAACGCTGAGCCAGGTCACCCAGGACCAACATCAAAATGGCGAGCGCAGCATGTATGTACGGACCAAAGCCGTACAGGATTGGGTGATCCGCACCATCGAGATTTGTGAACAGAACGGGATGTATGCCTGTGCCCCAAACATTGCGGCTTCTGAGGACGCTGCAGACAGTCAGGAAAGTGTTGCCGATACGCTCTAGGCTATGCCCGCAACGCATGATAAGCTGCTGCGCATAATCAACCTTATGGAGCTGCACCCTGCCCGCCGCAAAAACTGAGACAAATCCGGCCCGCACGGCAACCATCGAAGATATCCGCGCGTTCTCAGACATTATCGTCGCCTCGCTTGAGGATGATAAAGCCGAAGACCTCACCGTCATCGATCTGACGGAAAAATCCTCTCTTGCTGACATCATGATCATCGCTTCGGGCCGTTCGGCGCGTCATGTGAGTTCGATCGCCGATCATTTGGCACAGAAGGTCAAAGAAAAGACCGGCCAGACGCCAAAGCTGGAAGGCCTGCCAAATGCCGATTGGGTGTTGATCGATCTTGGCGATGTGATTGTGCACCTGTTCCGGCCCGAAGTCCGCAGCTTCTACAATCTCGAAAAGATCTGGGCCGGCGATAGCGGTCACCGACCGTCTGACGTCTAAGCCAATATGCATGTGAAACTGATCAGCATTGGCAAGCTGAAAAGCGGGCCTGAGAAAGAGCTGGTTGATGATTATACGACCCGGTTCAACAAAGCTGGGCCGAATATCGGTCTGCGCTCCCTGAAACTGATCGATCTTGCCAGTGGTGGCGGCCTGGACGTGGAAGGCGAGCGCCTGCTCGGGGCCGTGCCGAGCGGGGCGACGGTCATCCGGCTCGATGAGCACGGGCCCCAGCTGACCTCGGTCAAATTCTCAAAACGGTTGGCAAAGCTGCGCGATCAGGGGACCAGCGAGCTTTGCTTTCTGATCGGCGGCGCCGAGGGATATAGCCCAGCGGTGCGCACGGCCTGCCCCGACACGCTGGCGCTCGGCCCACAAACTTGGCCGCATCGTTTGGTCAAAGTGATGATCGCAGAGCAGCTTTACCGCGTCGTCAGCTTGCTTGCGGGCTCGCCTTATCACAAAGCCTAGGCTTCCGGCGGTTCCATGCCGAATCGCTTCCAGAAAAATCCGTCCACGAACCGCTTGGGCAACAGCATTGGCAGTGTGAAATTGGTCAGCTTGTTCGGCACTGGCGCATAGCGGGCTTTTGGCTTCGCTGCTGACAGCGCCTTTTCGATCGTCTTGGCAATCACTTCCGGTTCGAGGCCAGTGCGCCCGCCTTCCAGCATCGTGTCGCTGAACTTCTCAATCGGCTTAGCCCATGGTGAGTTCGAGTACGGATTAGAGCTGTTGGCATCTTCTGCCTTATCCCAGATCGGTGTGCGGACGGCGCCGGGCCCGACCGCGATGGCATCAATGCCAAAGATGACGAGTTCGCGGCGCAGACTGTCCGTCATGCTCTCCACAGCATGCTTGGTGGCGGTGTAGGCCCCGAGGAAAGGCGAGGCCAACCGCCCGCCGACGCTCGTAATGTTGACGATTCGCCCGGGCTTGCCTTCGAGCGTTTCATCCATGCCGAGCAAAGGCGCAAAGGCCTGGCTCGCCCGCAACAAGCCGAACACGTTGACGTCAAAGTGTGACTTGAATTGATCAAGCGGCTGCAGCGCCAGCGGGCCCATATTGGCAATCCCGGCATTGTTGACGAGGCCGGCCAGTTTTTTTCCGTTCAGCGCCGCACGCACCGTCTCCACGGCGCCGTCGACCTGATCGGGTTGAGTGACATCCAGCAAGATCGGTTTGATCCGATCATCTGCCGCGACCAATGCATCACCATCTGCCAGCTTGCGAATCCCGGCAAAGACTTGCCAGCCTTGCTCGGCCAAGTGTTCCGCGGTGGCGCGGCCAATGCCGGTCGATGCGCCGGTAATAACGACGGTTTTCATAAAGCTGTTTCCCAGTGTGCTTATTTTCTATACGCCAAAGAATACGAAATGGTTTAATCCTGATCTGCACCACCTTGAATCACCCGGAATTTAGGGCGCGCTTTGGGCTTTGATACAGGCGGTTTAGGCGGCGTCGTCCCGGTGTCGAGCTCGCTCGCCTTGACCAAAGTCGGCTTGGCCTCAGGCGGCGGTGCAAGTTCGTCCTCGACCTCCTCGTCAATCTGGCGCACCCGCGGGCCGGACTTGCGTTTGATACTGCCTTTCTTGCCGAACCCGGACTTGCCTTTGCCGCGGGCTTTTTTGTCAATCTCGCGCAATTTCACATATTGCAAAGACGACAAAGCCTCATCCGCTGCACCCTTTTCGAGGTCATGAAAGGCCGAACCATAGGTTTCGATCCGTTCTTCGACTTCTTCGAGAAATTGCTTTTCCCAATCGGAAAGCGGCGGCCCTAAACCCTGTTCAGCCAGCATCGCCGCCTTGCGGATCTTGCGCAGGGCCTTGCGTTTCTTTCGCTCATCGACATCGCGGGGCATGGCTTCCAATACCGGATTCCATGCCCGGGAAGCAAGTTCTGGCTTAAAGCTCGCCGAGCGCGTCCAAATAGACTTCCAGGATCGCTTCCTGTTCCTGGCGTTCCTGGCGGTCCTGCTTGCGCAGTCTGACCACGGTGCGCAGCGCCTTGGTGTCATAACCGAGCGCTTTGGCTTCGCCATAGACCTCTTTGATCTGTTCCGCGATTTCTTTCTTCTCTTCCTCGAGACGCTCAATCCGCTCGACGGTCAGACGCAGCTTGTCGCGGGCAGTTTCAGAAAGATTGTCATTCATCGGTTCAGTCATAAGGGGCTCTCTTACAGTCCGGTTTTTCAGATCAACACCGCTCCCTAATGCCAATTCCGCCCCAATGCGAGAGGCAAAGCGAAGCATTTGCAGCGGCAGCGGGACTGACGAGAAGTTGAAACAACTGTGAGTGGACGTTCCCGTTCAGACACCTATTTTCGCAGCATGATGAAAAACACGTTTCCTCCCCTCGCCCGGCGCGCTTTCTTGATGGCCGCGCCTGCCGCCCTTGTAGCTGCCTGTTCTGGTGCGAATGGTACAGGCCGCGCCTTTGCGGATACGGCGATCAATGATTTTGCAGAAAGTGAATGGCGCCAGCTCACCGACGAAGAGTGGAAAGACCGCCTCGAACCGCTCGCCTATCGCGTGCTGCGCAAGGAAGCGACCGAGCGCGCCTTCACCTCGCCTTTGAATGATGAAAAGCGTGAAGGCGTGTTTCACTGTGCCGGTTGTGATCTCGCAATCTTCGACAGCAACACCAAATATGATAGCGGCACCGGCTGGCCGAGCTTCTGGGATTATCGCCCGGGAACACTCGGTTTCAAGGAAGACAATAAGCTCTGGATGACGCGCACTGAGTATCATTGTGCGCGCTGCGGCGGGCATCATGGTCATGTTTTCAATGATGGGCCTGCCCCGACCGGTTTGCGCTATTGCAATAATGGTGTGGCGCTGACCTTTAAGCCCGCTTGAGGATTAGCCCAAAACCGCACCCGAAGTTCAAACCCAGGCTCTGCCCAGCTGGTTTGGGCAGCCCAGCGTGAGCATTTGCCGCAAGATCGAGAGGGAACTGATCGCTCTCGTTCCTGTCTTGAAGACCGGGTGCTAGACCCCACGGACAAGCCGTGGGGAGCGCTTGGTGGGAGGTACGGGAGTTGGAGAGCCCTGTTTCCATGAGCCGCCGACACCAGCGCAGGCTGGTGTCCAGGGACCAATGCCTGCGCTTCGCCCTGATAGCACTCACCGTCCATGGATCCCTGCCGGCGCAGGGATTGGCGGACTTATCCAGAAACTTTAATCTGGTCTAATCCCCCTCAGCTTTGCTCCCAAACAAATCCATCTGATTGGGATCGACGAACCGTTTGCGCCGGGTTTTCTTGGTGCGCCCAGATTTGAAATAGAGATCATCGGTATGATCGTCTGCATTCGGGTCCGGCTCGGGAATGGGTTTCGGTTTTGGCTTGGGTTTCTTGGTCGCTTTGGTGAGCTTCCAATACGTCACCGCCAGAACGGTGTTGCCTGACGCATCTTCATAATGCTGGACGAAACCATGGCCCGGATTGGCCTCGGCTTGTTCCAGGATTTTGGCCAAGTCTTTGGCAGCCGGGGTCAGCCATTCGGTTTCAAGGGCTGAAATTGCCACGTCTTCAGCAAGGTCCTCAGCCTCATAACGCGTGCGCGCGGCGTGCTGTGCATTCTTCAATGCATCGCGCGCGGTTTTGCCGAGGGGATAGGCATGGCTCATGAGCCAGCAGCTAGGGTCGGAAACACAGCAAGTCCAGAGGGCATTTCAGACCTGCCCCTAGGCCAAAGCGGGCTGGCACAGCCGCGAGGCGGCGAGACGCGCAAATCTGAGGGTCACGGCTTTGCGCCGGGCCGCCGCCAGTTTCTCAATATCCGGTTCGCGCAGCACCGCGCCACCATAGGAATCAGCAATGATCAGACCGGTCTCTTCCGGGATCAGATCTTGCGGGAAATCCTGGCCCACGGCGAAATAAAACCGGTCACAGAAGGGACGGTATTCCGGCCATTTGAGATCGCTGCGAAAGTCGGCCACAGAGGATTTGATCTCGACAATCGAAATCTCGCCGCCGGGCCCAATCGCCGCGACATCCGCGCGGCGGCCATTGGCGAGCGTCATCTCTGTCACACCGGCATAACCATAATCGTGCAAAAGCCGCAAAACGCCGCGGGCGATTTCGGCCGCGCGCGACAGATTGGTCTCGATTTCCATGCTCCACCCCCGGGATTATGTTGCCAAGATGTTCCAGAATACGCAGACCCATCCGAAGGTCAAATAAAAAAGCCCCGGCACTTGGCCGGGGCTTCTCGAACAAGGCTCAGACCTTCTAGTCGCTGGACAGCATCGACAGGAAGAACTGGAAGATGTTCACGAAGTAGATGAAGAAGTTCAGGGCGCCCATATTGGTGGCCACTGCCATGCCGCGCTGGTCTCCACCAAGTGCAAAATAGGTCTCTTTCAGCGACTGCGTGTTCCAGGCCACCAGGATGGCAGAGAACAGCGCAAATGCGCCTGAAATGATCAGCTGCATCGGGCTGCCCACTTCAAGGAATGGGACGCTTGGGAAGATCATTGGCAAGACTGCGAACAGCATGCCGATGATAAAGGCTGCCCAGAGGCCCATGATCGCGAATGTGCCGATCGGTCCGAGGTCTCGCTTGGTTGTGTAGCCAAAAAGAGACAGGCCGGCAAAGGTCGCGGCGGTCGCCAGGAAGGCTTTGGTGATCACGAAATGCGTCACGCCACCGACACCAATATTCGCCATCGCGAAATAGATGCCCATGGAGAGTCCGAGGGCGACGACGATAGCCCAATAGAGCGCGGCGCTACCGGCCGGGCTCGGATTGCGCATCATCATCATCGAGCCCAGGATTAGAGCCACGGGCGCAAACATGACAATGTAAATCATCGGCGCGGAGTAAACCAACGCAGTGACCGGCGCGACAGAGCCGGCGATGTAAGCAATAATGCCAGAGAGCGCGATGCCAAGCGCAAGCTTGTTATAGACGCCGAGCATGAAGGCGCGAAGGCCTTCATTCACGCTCATATCCATCGTCTGGCCACGCGCCATAGATGTATTGAAGTCGTTCATTGTGTCCTCGTTTAAAAGGCCCGCGCACGAGCGCGCGGATTGCCTATAGTATGAGGGCTTTTTTATCGCTTTTCAAGAAGAACCGGACTGGTCAGGGCAGGATTCGCGACCTATCGTTTTAGGCGATCAAAGCAAAAGGAAACACCTATGACAATTGAGCGACGGCGTTTGGGGCAAACCGATCTGATGGTGAGCTCATGTTGCTTGGGAACGATGACTTGGGGACAGCAAAATACCGAAGCCGAAGGCCATGCCCAGATGGATTATGCGCTCGAACACGGGGTTGATTTCTGGGACACGGCCGAGATGTATTCGATCCCGCCAAAGGCTGAGACGCAAGGCTCAACGGAACGGATTATCGGGACCTGGTTCCAGAAAACCGGAAAGCGCCAGGAGGTCATTTTGGCCTCGAAAATTGCCGGGCTGTCGAAAATGCTCTGGACCCGCGATGCAGATATCAGCTGGACGCGGCACACCAAGGACCAGGTGGATGAAGCAGTGATGAAGAGCCTGAAGCGGCTACAGACTGACTATATTGACCTGTATCAGCTGCACTGGCCCGATCGCCCCGCCCCGCTCTTCGGAGAGAAGATGGACGCCAAGGCCTACGCCTACCCGTACGAACCGTTCGAAGAGATCCTGGCGCACCTTGAGACGCATGTGAAAGCGGGCCGCATTCGGCATATCGGCGTCTCGAATGAAACCCCATATGGCGTCATGCGGTTCATTGCCGAAAGCAATGCCCGCGATCTGCCCCGCATGGCCTCGATCCAGAACGCCTACAATCTGGTCAATCGCACCTTCGAAGATGGCGGGCTGGGGGAAGTATGTACGCGCGAACAGGTGAGCCTGCTGGCCTATTCCCCGCTCGGCCAGGGCTATCTCACCGGCAAGTATCGCAATGGCGCTCGCCCGGAAGGGTCACGCAAAGTCTTGTTCGAACGCTTGCAGCGCTATGAAAGCCCACAAGCCTTGCGGGCCATTGAGTCCTATCTCGTATTGGCAGACGAGCATGGCATCGATCCCGCCAAGCTGGCGATCAAATTCTGCGACACGCGCGATTTCATGGGATCGACCATCATTGGCGCGACCAGCATGGAGCAATTGAAAATCTGTATTGATGCGTTTGACCTGAAATGGAGTGAAGAGCTCGAAACCCAAATAAATGAGTTACACGCCGAGCAACCTTCGCCTTGTCCTTAAATATTGTGACAAAGCGTTCGGTTTGACTTTGCCGAAAACTGCGGGCAAATTCCCCTCTGCTGCAAGGATCGCTACAGATCGCAGCGTAGTTAAAGGGGATACTGTATGGCTGACGCCTCAAAATACGCAGATAATGTCAAAAAATACGCCAATGGCTATAACCAAGCCGCGGCCGAAAAAATTGTGGGTCATCTCGGCATTGCGCTTCGCAATCGCGACAGCTCATTGGTTTCGTGTTCAGACGAAACCGAGCTTCAGCGTGTGCGCGAAAAATGGTGCCGTGGGAAGCTTTCTTTGGCGCACACGAATGATGAACTCGACGCAGCAATCGCTTCGGTTTGCGAAAAACTGAAGCCAGAAGGTGGGAATAAGTCTCGCGTCACGTTCTATTACTTACTGGCCGAACATTTCGGCAAACTGGATGCACTCGCCGGTTAGGCCGCGAGAACGTCAACCCAAACAGGAAGCCCGGCCGTTTGGCCGGGTTTCTTATTTGCGATCGGCTCAAAATTCGGCAAAGAGGCCCGCATGCACCGTCTATTCGCCGCCCTCCCTGTCCCGGATGAGCTTGCTGACCGCCTTGAGCCCTTGAGCGTCGACATGTATGGCGCGCGCTGGCGGCGGCGTGACCATTATCATGTCACCTTGTGCTTTTATGGCGCCGTCAATGGCGAGGTGGCGAATGAACTGGCCGATGCGCTTGACGCGATTCAAAACCCGAGCATTGCGCTGGAACTCTCCGGTGTGGGTTGGTTTGGCCGGCGCGAACCGCGCGCACTTTATGCCCGTGTCGCTGCGAACGAGGCTTTGTCCGAACTCGCGGAAGCCTGCCGAAAACTGGCGCGGCAGTTCAAGCTTAAGCTCAGTCAGGACCCGTTTCTGCCGCACATCACGGTGGCCTATTGTAATCAGACACCGCTGGAAGCGGTTCGCACTTGGAGCGAAGATTTTCAGATCCTCCACAGTGACCCGTATCTGGTAGATACTTTCCACCTTTATGAAAGCTTCACAGGACATCGTCGCCAGAGCCTGTATGTCGCCCAAGCGGATTATCGTCTCGGCTAAGTCTGCTGACGTGATGTGTCAGCAGCGAATGTTGACGATACCCGCCAAACGCGAAACAAGACGCCATGGCACAACCACAATCAAAAGACGCTTCCTCCCATGCGCGCCTCGAGCGCTACCGTGCCGTTCGAACACAATCTGAAGCCCTGGCCGCGACGCTGAGCGATGCCGACGCAACGGCGCAATCAATGCCAGATGCGAGCCCGGCCAAGTGGCATCTCGCCCATACCAGCTGGTTCTTTGAAGAATTCATGCTGGCACCGGTCTATGGCGACGCGGTGCGCTTTCATCCGCAATTCAGCTTCCTGTTCAATTCCTATTATGATGCGGTCGGCGACCGGCACGCCCGGCCCATGCGCGGGCTGTTGACCCGTCCACCACTGAGTGAAGTGTTAGCCTATCGCGCGCATGTCGACGCTCACATGACGCGTTTGTTCGACGACCATCCAGAGGCGTGCGGTCTGCTGCCGCTCGGGCTCGCACACGAACAACAGCACCAGGAATTGCTGCTCACCGACATCCTACATCTGTTCGCGCAAAACCCGTTGCGGCCGGCGCTGAAACCTGATGTCAATTTGCAAACCGCCAATCTCGAAGCCGCGCCTATGAGCTGGCAACGTTTTGACGGTGGCACGGTTCGGATTGGACATGACGAGACAGGCTTTGCCTTTGATTGCGAAAGCCCTGCGCACGATGTCATCCTTGCCCCATTCGAGCTCGCTACGCGTGCGGTGACCAATCGCGAGTGGCTCGAATTCATCGAAGATGACGGCTACCAGACTCCGAGTCATTGGCTCTCTGATGGATTCGCCACCGCACAGTCGGAAGGATGGACCACACCCCTTTACTGGGAAACAATTGACGGGGTCTGGCACACGTTGACGCTGTCGGGCCGTCAACGCGTCAACCTCGAAGCGCCCGTGACGCATATCAGCTTCTATGAAGCCGACGCGTTTGCCAGCTGGGCCAAGGCGCGGCTGCCGACCGAACAGGAATGGGAATGGGCGGCTCGGAACACGCTCCCCCAAGGCACCTTTGCCGGGAGCGGGTACTATCAGCCGCAAGTCCAGACCGACGCAAACAAGACTTATTTTTACGGCGATGTCTGGGAATGGACGGCGAGCCCGTTCGTTCCGTATCCAGGCTATCGTCCGGCTGCCGGCGCCGTTGGTGAATATAATGGCAAATTCATGAGCGGGCAGATGGTGCTGCGCGGCGGCTCCTGTGCGACACCCGAGGATCATATCCGGCCGAGCTATCGCAATTTCTTCCATCCCGACAAACGCTGGCAATTCTCAGGCCTGCGCCTGGCGCGGAACGTGTAATCATGGATGATGTGTTTGACCCGGCGACGCGCGGCCTCGATCGGAAATTCCTCGAAGATGTCTGGCGCGGATTGTCGGCGCCGCAAAAGACCTTGCCCTGTGAGTATCTGTATGACGAGACTGGCTCTAACCTGTTTGAGCAGATTACTGAGCTGCCGGAATACTATCCGACCCGCACTGAAATCGGGATCCTGACCAATCATGCCGCCGAGATTGCAGCCGCCCTCGGACCAAATATCGTTCTGGTCGAATATGGGGCCGGTGCGTCGACCAAGACCCGAATCTTGCTCGACGCGCTGACAGATCCAGCCGGGTATATTCCGATCGATGTTTCTGAGGACTTTCTGCTGCAAACGGCTGATCAATTGCGCGCAGAATATCCAGGGCTGCCGGTTACTCCCATGGTCGGGAACTTCATGGCGGACTTGCAATTACCCTCGGATGTGACCGGCAAAGCTGTCGGCTTTTTTCCGGGCTCAACGCTTGGCAATCTGTCCGATGATGAGATCCACCGCTTCATGCGACAAGCCCGTCACTTGCTCGGCGCGGACGGGCGGTTCGTCCTCGGTATTGATCTGCGCAAATCGCCAGACATCCTCGTCCCCGCTTATGATGACGCTGCCGGTGTGACAGCTGATTTCAATCTCAATCTGCTGACCCGTATCAATCGCGATCTGAACGCAAATTTCGATCGTGCGGGCTTTGCGCATCGCGCGCTCTGGAATGATTCAGCCTCCCGCATCGAGATGCATTTGCTGAGTCTCAAGGATCAGAGTGTTGAGATTGCCGGTCGCCAGTTTGATTTTTCCGAAGGCGAAACCATTCACACAGAGAATTCGCGCAAGTTCGACCTCGATCAGCTGCGCCAGCATTTTACCGCAGCCGGATGGGCGCTTGAGCTAAAATGGCTGGACCCAAGCGCCTATTTCGCCGTGCTTTTATTGCGCGCCGCAGATTGACGCGATCCTGCCCAATGCGAGCCCCAAATGCGCGCCTGGCAAGGGTGGCAAATGTGTAACGCCCATGGGCTGATGCGCAGGCTGTCTTACGATTGTCGCAAAAAGGCGGGATTACAGGCGCGATTTCGACCATCTGCTCGAAAATCGTGCGCATGCGGAGAAAAAACACCGGTTTGATGCCTATTAAGTGGCTAATTCTCGGGCACTCAGCTCTTTATGGCCCACCAATCGCAATATCTGGAAGGAGCGGATTGATGGGGAAAATGATTTCACGCGGTCTAGCGCTGGCAATGATCGCAGGCGCGTTCACAGCGCCGGCTGCAATCGCAGAAGGTGAGTTTTCAGGCAATGTGGCGCTGACCACCGATTATGTCTGGCGCGGTTTCTCGCAAAACAGTGAGAATCCTTCACTGCAAGGCGGTTTTGATTACGCCAATGGCGCATTCTACGCGGGCACCTGGGCCGCGATTGTCGACTTTGGCGGTGCCAATATGGAGCTTGACCTCTATGGCGGGTTTGCTGGCGAAACTGAAGCTGGCCTAGCCTGGGACATTGGTGTCATTGGCTATGTCTATCCAGACGCTGACGATCTCGATTTCCTCGAAATCTATGGTGGCCTCGGCTACACATTCGATGCTGTCTCAGTTGGCGGCTATGTCTATGTCGACCCAGACAATGAGACCGTCTACTTCGATGCCTCGGCGGGCTTTAGCGCCACCGATACGCTCGGTTTTGACGTCACAGCGGGCACCTATCTCGATGGCTTCGACGAATACTCAAACTTCTCGCTCGGCGCCACGCTGAGCACTGAATATGTTGACTTCGACCTCCGCGTCTGGGGCACCGATGTCGATGATGACGAATTGGCTGACGAACGCGTCGTTCTGACTGTGAGCCGTTCACTTTAAGCTCTATTCGGAGCTGCACCCCGCCCTATGCCCTCCTGTCTTGGGCGGGATTGACTGGCCGCTGTTGTTCCACCTGGAACACAGCGGCTTTTTCTTTGGCTGCACCCTGACCTAGCCGAGCAGGCCGGTAAAATACGAAATAACGATCGCGCTCACCAGGCCGAGCAGACCAGTGATGATGTAGAAGGCAGTGCCGAAGATTTTGAGATCTTTTCGCATGCAGATGTACGGCTTGATTTGTCGGCCAGGCGCTATTTCAAGCCACCGAATAGCAAATCCAGCCAGACCGAGAAAAGCGGCACTTTCTTCCCTTTCATTGGGTCCTCGGCGAACATGACGCGTACCGTGTCCTTGTCTTGTGTCATCATTTAAAACAGTCCTGATTGTTCGAGTTTGTCAGGACCGGTATACGCGGGCACCCGCATCACTAGATGCAGCCGCCGGGTGCGACATTCTCACCCCATGCGCGACAAAAAAGCGGCCCGGAAACTTCCGGACCGCCTCGCTATGTCGTGGGGACATTTAAACTGCTAGATTAGCCAGCGATTTTGCGGACATAATCATATTCCGCTTTTTTCTTCTCGCGCTTCTTGGCTGGCTGGAACGCGACTTTGGCATGTTCAGCGCAGTATGGGCCGCTGGTTGCCTTGCGTCCGCAAAAGGCGAACTTTGGATCCGCCGGGTCACCGATCGGCCATTTGCACATGCTGTCGCGCAAAGTCAGGATGGTCGCCGCTTCACCATCGGCGAGCGGTTGTGGTGGCAGCGCCGCCAACATCGCTGATTTTTCGTTTGGTTTCAGCGTTGTATCTGGCACCACGCGCTGCGGTTTCGGTGTCACCACAGCACCATCTGGCCGAATACGCGGCTTCGGATGTGCCAAGCGCGGTGGCCGTTTGACCGGCCGCGACGGTGTCGCCCGGCCTGAAAGTCCCAGCCGGTGCACTTTGCCAATCACGGCATTGCGGGTCACCCCGCCGAGTTCTTTTGCTATTTGGCTGGCCGAATGGCCCTCCGCCCATAGCTTTTTCAATACTTCTACTCGATCTTCAGTCCAAGCCATGCGTAATAACCCCGCTCCTTGGCAGCCCCTAGATATTGATGTGAGCGATGCCTCCAGCCCCGCTCCAACGCTATATATCGTATCAGGAGCGAAACTAAACACAAGATGCTGATCACCGCTGTCCACAACCAATCAATATATAGTAGCAGCTGTGGATAGGTTTTGGCCTATCGCCAAACGCAGACTCAGCTCTTAAGTGTCGGGTCATGCCTGATACATCCTCTTCTTCACTCGCCGCGCCGAAACCGCGCACTTACGGCGCCGTCAACTGGCTCGGATTGTGGACGCTGTATAAGCGAGAAGTAGGCCGTTTTATGAAAGTGTGGATGCAAACGCTGCTGGCGCCTGTGGTCTCGACGCTCTTATTCATGACCGTATTCAAACTGGCTTTTGGCAATCGCGGCGAATTGACCGGCGATTTTGACAGTCTCGACTATAACAGTTTCCTGGCCCCCGGCTTGATTGTCATGGCGATGCTGCAAAACGCGTTTCAGAACTCGTCCAGCTCGCTGACCATAGCCAAGGTCCAGGGCAGCCAGGTGGATTTCCTGATGCCGCCTTTGTCGCCGCTGGAACTGACCATTGGCTTTATCTTTGGCGCGGTGACCCGGGGCATCATGGTCGGCGCGATTGCGGCGGTTGGGATCCACTTTAGCGGCCTTGCTGATCTTTCAATCGTCCATGTCTGGCCCATCATTTGGTTCGGCCTGATGGCGACAATCTTCTTGGCGGCGATCGGGGCCATGGGCGGCATCTGGGCCGACAAGTTTGATCACCTGGCCGCAGTTTCGAACTTCGTGATTGTGCCTCTGACGTTCCTGTCGGGGACATTCTATGACATCAATGTTCTGGTCGAACCATTCAAAACCGCTGCCTATTTTGACCCGATCTTCTTCCTGATCGATGGTTTCCGCTATGGCTTTCTGGACGCCGCCAACTCAAATGTGATGACCGGGATGATGGTCAGCGGCGCCTCGGCCTTCCTGGCCTCAGCCGGGGTCTGGTGGATGCTCAAGTCCGGCTACAAGCTGAAGGCTTAAGGGCATGTCCCTGCCAATTCTCACCATGACCGATGTGCGGCTCGCTTTTGGCGGCAAGCCATTATTTGAAGGCGTGACCTTTACGCTGGCCAAGGGTGAGCGCGCCGCGCTGGTTGGGCGCAATGGCGCCGGTAAATCAACCCTGATGCGCCTGATCACCGGGCGTCATGAACCGGATGATGGCGAGATGTGGATCCATCCCGGCACCGTGATCACCACGGTCGAGCAGGAGCCGGATCTCTCGGCGTTCGAGACCGTCCTTGATTATACCACCTCTGGCGGAGCGGAAGCCTGGCGGGCCGAGGCGGAGCTGGGGCATTTTGGCGTCGACCCGACGGTCAGTCCGAGCATTCTCTCAGGCGGGCAAATTCGCCGTGCTGCGCTCGCCAAAGCGTTTGCCCTCGATCCCGACGTGTTGCTCCTCGACGAACCGACCAACCATCTCGACGTGCCGATGATCGAAACGCTGGAGACCCGCCTGATCGGGTTTAATGGCGCCGTCCTTCTGGTCAGTCACGACCGGCGGTTTATGGAAAACGTCACCACCAATACGCTTTGGCTGCGCGATGGCGTCGTCCTGAAAAGCCCGAAAGGTTATGGCGAATTCGAGCGTTGGGCCGAGGAGATTGAAGAAGCCGAGATCCGTCAGCTGGAAAAGCTCAAGACCCAGCTCAAAGCCGAAGAGCATTGGCTTCAGCGCGGTGTCACCGGGCGTCGGGCGCGCAATATGGGCCGCTTGCACAAGCTCAAAGCCATGCGCGCCGAAGCGGCCCGCCGCAAAGCCGCGATCCAGGCCCAGAAAGCCAAGGCCGGGATCAGCGCTGAAGAGGCCGGGCACCAATCGCGCAAGGTGATCGAAGCCTTTGGCCTGACCAAGGCTTATGGCGATCTCAAGATTGTCGAGGGCCTGGATTTCAAGATCCTGCGCGGCGACCGGGTCGGCTTCATTGGTCCCAATGGCGTTGGCAAAACGACATTGTTGAAGCTGCTGCTGGGCGAACTCGAGCGCGATAGCGGCAATGTCAAACTCAACCCGGCCTTGCGCATCACTTATCTCGACCAGACCCGAGATACGTTGCGCCCGAAAGATACGCTCTGGGAAGCCCTCGCCCCGCAAGGCGGCGACAGCTTGATGGTGCAGGGTCGCCAACGCCACGTGGCGGCCTATGCCAAGGACTTCCTGTTCAAGCCGGACCAGCTCCGCCAACCTGTGGCGGCGCTCTCTGGCGGCGAACGCAACCGTCTGACCCTGGCCATTGCGCTCGCGCAGTCGACCGATGTCTTGGTGCTCGACGAACCGACCAATGATCTTGATATGCAGACGCTCGACCTGCTCGAAGACATGCTCCTGAACTTTGAAGGCACACTGATCCTGGTCAGCCATGACCGGGCCTTTCTCGATGCGACTGTGACTTCGTGCCTGGTTCCACTTGGCGATGGGCAATGGGTCGAGACGGCCGGCGGCTGGACCGACGCGCAGAGCCAGATCAAAGGCAAACCCGGCAAGGCGTCCAAGGCCGATAAGAAGCCAAAGGCCGCGAAACCGAAAACGAACGAACCGAAAAAACAGACCAAACTGAGCTTCAAGGACCAGCATCGTCTCAAAGAAGTGGAAGAAGCCATGCCGCAACTCGAAGCCGAGATTGTCGAGCTCGAGACGCAACTTTCAGACCCGAACCTGTTCAACGAAAATCCCGAAGCGTTCAACCGCATCAATGCCCGGCTGGAAGCCGCCCGTAATGAGTTGGAACAAGCCGAGCTCGATTGGATGGAGATTGAGGAGAAGAAGGAAATGCTGACCTCATAACAGCCACACGGACTGATATTGAGCTTGCCTGTCAGTGTGTTAGCGTCGCGGATTGAGCGGGAGGACGGGCAATGCGTAGCGCGGCAATTTTGGCATTGGCAATCATAACGGGCTGCGCGACGCCGCCGCCCCCTCCCCCGCCACCACCGCCGGTCGAAGTCCAAGAAGAAGAGCCGATGGTCGAGGTCGCCAGCTCGCGCAGCGTCGGCATGCCGATGGCCGGATCGCCCGCCCCCGCCCCGAAAACCAATTGTGACCTGTTCGCCGAATCCGACGGCGCCGGGAAAATGACTTGCGTCAGCGTCCTCTATGGCACCAACCGGACGCTGTCAGATGACCGCCCGGATGTCATTCAATCCGATGCGACGGATCGCAAACGCAATTTCTATGACCAAGGTGATCTGTTCAGCATTCGCCCGGACAGTCGTGAGAATTGCGAGCCCAATGCCGTCGCCTGGTCGGAAACCCGAACGCGGCAGGATGTCTGCCATCTCGGCGAAGTCGTCGTTTCTGTGCCGGCCAAACGCGACAAGAAACTAGAGCGCGGCGGCGGCACCTATCGCGCGGCGGCCTCGCGCAGCAAGATCTCCGCCCGGTCGGTGTCAAAGTATTTCACCTTGTTTGACCATCGTTCCTTTGATGGCGACCCGGAAGGGTTTACCCGCCGCGTGGAACAAATCCTGGCCCAGTCCAGCGATGCGGAGGGCCATGCCTTTGTCTATATTCACGGCTTCAATGTGCCGTTCCGAAGCGCCGTGTTCCGCACCGCGCAGCTGAAATATGACATGGATTTTGACGGCCCGGCCTTTGTTTTTTCCTGGCCTTCCAATGGCGCGCTGCTCGATTATTTGAGCGATCAGGAAGATGCCGACCTCAGCGTCGACGCTTTGGTGCGCTTCTTACGCTTTACCCATACCAGCGTGAACCAGGACACTGACCGCCCGGTCAAATTGCATATCATCGCGCACTCAATGGGCACCCGCGTCACAGCCCAGGCCCTGGCTCGGCTCAGTGACTTCGAAGACAGCCCGAGTTTTGGCCATGTCGTGTTCGCGGCCGGGGATCTCGACACCAATCTGTTTGAAGAATGGATGGGCGCGTCAAGCCGCCTTTATGAAGGCGTGACCATCTACACCTCGCGCCAGGATCGTGCCGTCGGGTTTAGCGGCTGGCTACGCAACCTGTCGCGCAAAATGGCCTTTTGGGGGGCCAATAATGATATCAAGCGGCGGATCGGATTTTACGAGAAAAGATCTTCGCCCTCGACCTTTGATTTGCCGACGGAGTCAGGTCAACAGCTGGCCAAGACGATCGACATTTCAGCCGCCGCCAAGAACAGCTTCCTGTTCAAGGTACGCCACTCGGTCTATGCGGAATCGAAAATCATCACCGATGATATCCGGTTTCTGTTCGATCACCCGTATAGCGATCCGGACCAGCGCTCGGCCCTGCTTCGACAATTATGCCCTGGCGATGCGCACTGGACCTATGCGACCGAGAAGCAAGCCAGGCGGCATCGCGATCGCATCTGTCCAAGTGGCTATTAAACGGCGTGCTTAAACCTCAAACCAGCCACGTTCGCGCATCCAGGTAATGATCTTGTCGGCGGCGTCTTCGGCGCTTTGCTCGACTGTATTGATCACCATTTCCGGGGCTTCCGGCGCTTCATACGGGCTGTCCAGACCGGTAAAGTTCTTGATCTCACCGGCACGGGCACGCTTGTAGAGCCCCTTCACATCACGCTGTTCGGCGACTTCCAATGGCGTGTCGACAAAGATCTCCACGAACTCACCATCCGTCATCATATTGCGCGCCATTTGGCGCTCGGACCGGAACGGCGAAATGAAGCTGACCAGGGTGATCAGGCCGGCATCGCTCATCAGTTTGGCGACATTCGAGACCCGGCGGATATTCTCCACCCGGTCAGCATCGGTGAAGCCGAGATCCTGGTTCAAGCCATGACGGACATTGTCGCCATCGAGCACAAATGTGTGCTTGCCCATGGCAAACAATTTCTGCTGCAAGATGTTGGCAATGGTTGACTTGCCCGAGCCTGAGAGGCCGGTGAACCAAAGCACAGCCGGCTTTTGCTCTTTCTGCTCAGCAAGCTTGATGCGATCAACGTCCAGCGCCTGCCAGTGAATATTGCCAGCGCGGCGAAGGGCAAAATCAATCAAACCCAGACCGACCGTATTATTGGTCATCCGGTCGATGAAGATGAACCCGCCGGTCTCACGATTGAGATCATAAGGATCAAACGCGATCGGCTGGTCGAGCGCCATCGTGATGACGCCGAAATCATTCAGGCCGAGCGTCTTGGCCGGCTTGTCCTGCAATGTGTTCACATCGATCCCGAATTTCAGGTCGAGCACAGTTGCGGTGACGGTCTTGGCGCCGATCTTCAACAGATAGCGACGGCCTGGCAGCATTTCATTGTCGGCCATCCACAAGACGCGCGCCTGGAACTGGTCTGCGACTTCTGCCGGTTCGCCAGCGGCGCAGATCACATCGCCGCGCGAGGTGTCGACTTCATCAGCAAAGGTCAGGGTCACCGATTGACCGGCAATCCCTTCTTTCAGGTCGCCGCCATGCACCACGACGCGTTCAATCGTGGTTTCCTTGGCGCTTGGCAGGGTTTTGACCCGGTCGCCCGGTTTGACCGAACCCGATGCGATCTGGCCCGAGAAGCCGCGGAAATCTAGGTTCGGGCGATTGACCCATTGCACCGGCATCCGGAAGGGTGCCTTGATACGATCATCATCAACCGGCACGGTTTCAAGATATTCCATCAATGGCGGGCCCTGATACCAGGGCGTATTGTCGGAGTGCTCTGTGATATTGTCGCCCGCCAGCGCTGACATCGGAATGGCCTGGATCTCAATCCCGGCCGACAGTTCTTCAGCAAATTCGAGGAAGTCCTGTTCGATGCGATTATAGACCGCCTCATCATAATCAACGAGATCCATCTTGTTGATGGCGAGAACCATTTTCCGAATGCCGAGAGAGCTGGCGATAAAGCTGTGACGGCGCGTCTGGGTCAGGATGCCTTTGCGCGCATCAATCATCAGAATAGCGAGATCAGCGGTCGAGGCGCCGGTCGCCATATTCCGCGTATATTGCTCGTGGCCCGGCGTGTCGGCGACGATAAATTTGCGCTTGTCGGTCGAGAAGAAGCGATAGGCGACATCGATCGTGATGCCTTGCTCACGCTCAGCTGAGAGCCCATCGACCAGCAGTGCGAAGTCGATATTCTCGCCCTGCGTGCCATGGCGCTTGGAATCGCTTTCCAGGGCATCGAGCTGATCTTCAAAGATCATTTTGGAATCGTAGAGCAGCCGTCCAATCAGGGTCGACTTGCCATCATCGACGCTGCCGCAGGTAATGAAGCGGAGCAGTGACTTGTTTTCATGCGCCTCGAGATAGGCGGTGATGTCTTCAGCAATCAGGGCGTCAATATGGGACATTAGAAGTACCCCTCTTGTTTCTTTTTCTCCATTGAGGCGGCCTGGTCACGGTCAATCGTGCGGCCCTGGCGCTCAGAGGAATTGGTCAGCAGGGTTTCCTGGATAATGTCTTCCAGCGTCGCCGCGGTGCTCTCAACCGCGCCGGTTAGCGGATAACAGCCAAGCGTACGGAAACGGACAGACTTCTCGACCGCGGTCTTGGCGAGCTCTTCCGGCACCCGGTCATCATCAACCATGATCAGGCTGCCTTCCCACTCAACGACGGGGCGCTTGCCGGCAAAATAGAGCGGGACAATCTCGATCTGCTCGCGGCGGATATATTGCCAGATATCAAGCTCAGTCCAGTTGGAGATCGGGAAACAGCGAATGCTCTCGCCCTGATTGATCCGGGCATTGTACAGGTTCCAGAGCTCCGGGCGCTGGTTCTTCGGGTCCCAGCGATGATCTGCGGTCCGGAACGAGAACACACGCTCCTTGGCGCGAGACTTTTCTTCATCGCGGCGGGCGCCACCAAAGGCGACATCAAACTTGTGCAGGTCGAGCGCCTGTTTCAGCGCCTGTGTTTTCATAATGTCCGTGTGGCGCGACGAGCCATGCGTAAACGGACCGACCCCGGCTTCGATGCCTTCCTGATTGGAATGAACGATCAGGTCCATGCCCAGCTCTTTGGCCTTGCGATTGCGGAACTCGATCATTTCCCGGAACTTCCAGGTCGTGTCGACATGCATCAACGGAAATGGCGGAATGCTCGGATAGAAGGCCTTCACAGCCAGGTGCAGCATCACTGCACTGTCCTTGCCAACCGAGTAGAGCATGACGGGATTCTCCGCCACCGCTGCCACTTCGCGGATGATATGAATTGCTTCGGCCTCGAGCCGATCAAGGTGAGTCAGGGAGGTCACGGAATTAGCCCAATTCTGGTCGAGATTTGTTTTGCCCCACATAGAAGTCTAAGCTCCTGAAAACAACTGGAGTTTGATATTAGCTCCACTTAAGCAAATGGCATGCCGCAACGTCGTCACTGGCGCGACGGGCGTGAAAGTGATCCAAAGACAGAAATAAACCAATGGAGGGCCCGATGGGCGAGCAAATGCAACAGATCGTGCTGAAGCAGTATTGCGAAGGGCCACCACAGCTAGATGATTTTGAGCTGGTTTCACGCGATGTCCCGATTCCGAACGAAGGACAGTTTCGCGTGCGTCATGTCTGGAATTCGGTTGATCCTGGCACACGATCGCGTCTCTCCGGCGGCGACAGCTATGCCGCTGCCTTGCCGCTCGGCAAACCGATTGATGGGTTCAGTGTCGGCATGGTCGACGCCTCTGAGCATGACAAATTTCCGATCGGCACGAAAGTGTTTTGCGCGGGCGGCTGGCGCACCCACACGATCCAGAACGGCAAGGGCTTTATCGGCGTCGTACCTGATTCAGTGCCTTTGCCGCTATCGCTTTGGATTGGTGTTCTCGGCGTGCCGGGCCTGACGGCCTGGTTCGGATTGAAGAGCGTGGCGAGATTTCAAGCCGGCGATCGGGTTCTGGTGACTTCAGCGGCGGGGCCGGTCGGCGCAACGGCAGGACAGTTGGCCAAGGCGGGCGGCGCTGAGCAGGTCGTCGGGATTGCCGGCAGCGATACCAAATGCCAATGGCTGGTCGAAGAGGCCGGGTTTGATCAGGCGATAAATTACAAGTCCGTGCCGGATCTTGATGCCGCGATCTCAGAGGCCATGCCGGATGGGGTCGATTTGCTCTTCGACAATGTCGGCAATGCCATGGTCAATCGGGTGTTGCCGAAAATGCGCCTGAACGGGCGGATTTGTATTTCGGGCCAAGTCGCCGATTACAATCTGACACCGGAAGAAACGCCCGGCATCGTCAACACCAAACCCTTCATTACCCATCGGGTCTTGATGCAGGGCCTGGTCGTGTTTGATTTCGCCCGCGAATTTCCAACCGCCTTGAATGAAATGGCGACCCTTATCGGCAAAGGCGAGCTGAAACTCAAAGAGGAGCGCTTCGAAGGCCTTGAGAAAATGCCGGAAGCGTTTTGCGGCCTGTTTCGAGGCGAAAATTTTGGGCGTCGTGTTGTGCAGGTCGGCCCGGAGACCTAAGCTCTTGGCATTCGACAGGTCGACTGCGCCAATTTAGGCCGGGTCACAAGCTGAGGGTGGGATATGAATCTGGTGTTGAAGCTCGGTGTGCTGGCGCTCGCCTGGATTTGGTTCGGCCAGTCGGCACAGGCCCAAAGCGTCGAGGAGATTCTCGGCCCCAATCGCGAACTCGTGCACCCGATCTGGCAGCAATATGACCCCGAGTTTACACCCTATATCTGTCCGTTTCATGCCCAAGCCCCGAACTATGATCCAGCCGAGTTTCGCTGCGGCTATGTTTTGGTGCCCGAGGATCGAACCGATCAGAACAGTCGCCTCATTCAACTCTCAGTCCTGCAAATCAAATCCACCAGCGATAATCCAGACCGTCGTGCGGTGGTGCGTTTGACGGGCGGTCCAGGCGGGCCATCCCTCAGCGCCGGACGCATCCTGGCCTATCAGGCCCCGGCCCAACAACGATTTCGAGAAGCCGCCGACCTGATCTTTTTCGACCAGCGCGGCATCGGCTATTCTGAAGCGCATTTCTGTCGCGCCGTGCCACGCAATTTCCAATTCGGCGTGCCAACCGAAGAGGGCACGAAACAGTGGATCGAAGCGTTTGAGAAATGCATCGCCGAGGCGCAGTTCAAAGGCGTTTCCTTGGATGCTTATTCAACCTGGCAGAATGCTTATGATGTCCGCGATATCCGCCGAGCGCTCGGGTACGAGCAATGGGACTTATATGGCGTCTCGTACGGCACCGAACTCGGTCAAGCGGTCCTGGAAGTTGATGAGGACGGCGTGCGCGCGGCGATTCTGGACAGCGTCGTTCCGGCCGCTCCGATCGAGTCCGGCGGATGGGGCGCCGTCGCTTACGGGTTTCGCTCCGCGCTCAACTCCATCAATGCTGATTGTCAGGCGGACCCAGTCTGCGCCCGCGATGTTGGCGATATGACGACTAGGTTTATCGAGCTGTTCCAGGCCTATGAAGACGACCCCCTCGTGATTGAGGGCTTGGATCACGGTGCGTTCTTGGATGGGCGCCTGGTTCTGGACGGTACGGTTGCCGCCGGCGCGGTGTTCCAAGCCTTGTATATCAACTCGCTCTACCCGGATTTTCCCTCGCTCATGCGAGCCTTCGAGACCCGTGATGA
Source organism: Hyphomonadaceae bacterium (assembly GCA_024743315.1). GTDB lineage: Bacteria > Pseudomonadota > Alphaproteobacteria > Caulobacterales > Hyphomonadaceae > Henriciella. The sequence continues at coordinate 152,576 of JANSWU010000005.1, read as the reverse complement.
GACCGCCATTGAGGCCTATGCCACAGTGCTCGGACGCACCATCGATCATCGCTATGGCAACGGCATGGAGTTGATCGCCAATTGCCGCGGGGCCGTTCATCTGACAGACGAACAGACGGCCGCACAAGCTGCGGCCGAACCGCTGCTCTCACGCTTTATGGGCACCCTGCAATGGGGCGACATTTGTGAGCGGGTCTATCGCATCGACCCTGACCCTGCCGTAAAGACGCTGGTTACCGCCGTCCCGGTCCTCGTGGGCGCCGGCACCACCGACCCGATCACGCCGCCGAATTATGGCCAAGCGATCATGCCGGGCTTGATCAACGGCCAATATGTCGAGTTTCCGCATACCGGACATGGCGTCTTTGTTAGCCATTTTGACGGCTGCGGAGGTGATCTCTGGCTTGCCTTCCTGGACGATCCGCTGATGCCGCTCGACACATCTTGTGTCGCGGATATCGAAGCGCCGAAATTCCTGACCCGCCTGATTGAAACCAAGGCGCCGTATCGGTTTGCCCGCAAACTGCAAGCCGGGTCCTATCCTCACGGATTGATCGCGCTTGCCGGTTTGCTGATCATCACGCTGATTATGCTACCTGCGGGATGGGCGGCGCGGTTCATCCAGGGGCGACAGAGCAACCGTCTCGCATTGGCGCGCCCGCTCAGCTGGGGCGGGGCCCTGGTCAGCCTATTCGGGCTGGGTTGGGCAATCATGCAAATTCTCAACACTGCCACCGCGCATCCGATGGCACTGCCCATTGGGGTTCTGCCGAGCGCCGGGTGGGCCTTTTGGATCTGCCTGATCGGTGTCGGCCTGTGCGCCTTTGCCGTGTTCCGAGCAGTCACCAGCGGTCAATTCGGCCGGGCGCAAATCGGCACATCGATCGGCCTGGTCATAACGCTTCTGGCCTCATTCGGCGTGTTAGTTTCCGTCGCCTCGCTTGGCCTGTCCCCTGTTTGATCCCTTACCAAAATGTTTCCGGGCAAGGGCAAACTTGACCGCGCAGAGACCAGGGATCTCAACCAGTTCATAGTAGCCTTCTCCTCAAATATAAGGGGATTGAATCCATGGCATCTGAGTTTGATGACATCCGGGCCGACTTGCTAAGCCAGAAAGAAGAGAGCTCTTCAGGTCAAACACTGTTCCTGTTCATGCTGGTCGCAGTGCTCGCGATCGGCGGCGTGATCGGCTATCTGGTCCTGCCACGCGACGCGGGCGTGTCGAATGCCAGTGTCGCATCGGTGAGCCAAGCAGCCGGCACCACCGCGACCCCGGTGAAGAAATACAAGAAATCAGAGTTGAAAAAAATGCGCCGGGTCGAGATGCGCAAGTTTCGCGAAACTCAGGCGGAGTTGCGCAATTGCGCGACCAGCCCTGGGCGGACAAGCGCCATTTTCACCAGCTACACCAATCGTAACCAACCCGCATACAATGCCTGGCAAGCGCTCTATGATCCAAGCAAAGCCATGGTCGGCGCCAACGCGCTCGAATCCTCAGCCTTCGTTCTGACCGGCGGTGCGCAACGCAATGCCCAGGAAATGTTCAAGGACATTGAGGTCGAACTGAACGCGCATGGCCGCGCCGTGGATCCGATCAAATGCGGTCAGCTCAATGCCGAGGTCCAGCGCCGCCAGCGCGATCTGCCAATGCCGCCATCAGTCGACTAGTCCCGCGCGGTCAGGGCTGTTCAAGCTGACAATTTTCAAACATGGATAAGGTCAAAGGAGACCCTATTCATGTCCCATGCTTTCGATATTACCACGGCCAGCTATTCCCGGTTCACGTTTGAACGAGACGGTCGCGTCCTCACCGCTGCGATCACCTCAGACCATCCGGTTAATGGCGTTGACGCGGCCATGCATGAAGAGCTGGGCCGCGTCTTCACCGACCTGCAGCGCGACAGCGAAAGCGATATTATCATCCTGACCGGCAAGGGCCGCGCCTTTTGCGCCGGCGGCGATTTTGACTGGTTTGATGAGCAGATCTCAAACCCCGGAAAGTTTCGCGACATTGCCTGGGAAGCCAAACGCATCGTCACTTCCATTCTCGACATGGAAAAGCCGATGATCTGCCGACTGAACGGAGCCGCCGCCGGGCTCGGCGCCACGATCGCCCTGCTTTGCGACATGATCGTGTCAGACGAGAAAGCACTGATTGGCGACCCGCATGTCAAAGTTGGTCTGGTGGCGGGGGATGGCGGTGCGGTGATCTGGCCGCAACTGGTGGGCTTTGCCAAAGCCAAGGAATTGCTGATGACCGGCGACCTGCTGACCGCCCCGGAAGCCCAACAGCTTGGCCTGATCAATTATGCCGTGCCGACCGATCAACTCGACGCCAAGGTCGCAGAATTGGTGGCCAAGCTCCAGGGCAATCCGAAATGGGCAGTCCGCTGGACCAAAACCGTGACCAACATCCCGCTCCGCGCGCTGGCGGCGCAGATGATGGATGCCAGCGTCGGCTGGGAAAGCGTCTCGAATTACATGGACGACCGCAAGGAAGCGGTCGATGCCTTCCGCGAAAAGCGCAAGCCCAATCTGACCGGGAATTAGGACGATGTCAGAACTGGTTCTGGTCGAGCGGGTGGGATCCGCGCAAGTCATCACGATTAACCGTCCTTATGCCCGTAATGCGGTGAACCCGGAGACGGCCGCTTTGCTGCGTGAGGCGTTTGAAAGCGGCGAGGCAGAAGAGGAGGTCAAGGTTCACATCCTCACCGGTGCGGAAGGCCATTTCTGCGCCGGGGCGGACCTCAAAGCGGTGGCCAATCGCGCACCGTTCGAACGTAAGGCTCCAATGGGGCCAAGCTGGCTCAACTTGCAAAAACCGTCCATCGCAGCCGTGGAAGGCAATGCCGTCGCCGGCGGACTTGAACTTGCAATCCTGTGCGACCTTCGTGTGGCCAGTGAGACAGCTATTTTTGGCGTCTACTGTCGGCGGTGGGGCGTGCCTCTGATTGATGGCGGGACCGTCCGCCTGCCCCGCCTGATTGGTCAGTCGCGGGCCATGGACATGATCCTGACCGGACGCGGCGTACAAGCCGATGAGGCGCTGAGCTTCGGGCTCGCCAATCGGGTCGTGCCCGCAGGTCTAGCATTACAGGAAGCCCTGGCGCTCGCCGAACAGATCGCGGCCTTCCCTGAGACCTGCATGCGCAATGATCGGATCAGCGCTATGCGGCAATGGTCCTTGCCGATGGACGAAGCGCTCAAATTCGAAGCCGAAATTGGCCGCGACTCCTTACGGGCAGGCGCCAGTTCAGGCGCCGCACGGTTTGCAGACGGTAAGGGTCGCGGCGGCGACTTTGGCGATATCTAGGGTCGCCAACCTGCGGATCAGCTGGGCTCCAAGGCCTTGACCTGGTGCTGGGTCGGGCGCGTATTGCCCTTGCCGTAGAGGTTCACCTTGAGCTTGGAAATCGCATGCACCAGGGCGTTCGGACCATATTTGATCTGACCGGTGAACTCGATGTTCGGGAAGCGCGCAAAGATCTGTTCATAGGCGACGCGCAATTGCATCTGCGCGACTCGTGAGCCGAGGCATTTGTGCACGCCATGGCCAAAGGCAATATGCTTGTCGACATTGTCTCGGGTCAGGTCAAACACATCCGGATTGGCAAACACGTCCGGGTCGCGATTGCCGGCCCCATACCACATCACGACTTTCTCATCCTTGGCGATGCGCTGGCCATTAATCTCAGAATCGGCGAGCGCAGTGCGGCGCATATGTTTGACCGGCGAGACCATGCGCAAGGCTTCTTCCGACATGCGCGGGATCAGCGACATGTCATTCAGCACCATAGCGCGCTGGTCTTGCCACTCGGTCATCAGCTTGATTGTCCCGGACAGGGAATTGCGCGTCGTATCATTGCCGGCGAAGATGATCAGCAGCCAGGAGCCGTCGAGATATTCCTGCGGTAGGAGTTCGTCATTGAGCTTGGAATGCGCGATCACAGTCAGCAGGTCCTCGCGCGGATTGGCACGGCGGTCGGCCATCACGCTGGCGCCATAGGCGAACATTTCCTCGACCACTTTCTTGAACCGGAATGGGAACAGCGGTTCGCCCATAAAGGTCCGCAACGGGTTGGCCATGAATTGCGAAGCCATTTCCAGATAGTGCATCCAATGCACGATCTTCTGACGGTCTTCTTCATCAACGCCGAGCATTTCACACAGCGTGTAAAGCGGCAGCTGGTTGGAGAAATATTTGACGAAATCGACGACCGGGCCATTGGCTTCCAGATCGTCGAGCAATTCCTCGACTTTCTGGCTGACATTCTCCCGCAACACTTTGACATAGGCCGGGATGAAAAAGTCCTTTTGCTGGATGCGCATTTGCATGTGCTGCGGCTCATCCATGCTGATCAGATTGTCCATCGCCGCCCGGACCAGGATTTCTGGCCGCCAATGTTCGCGCGGCGCGACCGCGAGATTGATGCCGCCCCGCTGCGAGGAAAACACGTCCGGCTGCAACTCTACTGTCTTGATGTCTTCATAGCGCGAGACCGACCAGAAGTTCGACACGCCTTTGGGCATTTTCGACCACATGACCGGCGCCTCTTCGCGCATTTTCTTGTACAGGTCATAAGGGTGTCCACGGGTCCAGGAGTTTGGATTCCAGAGCTCAAAATCAGTTTCGAGCATCGGATAAATCCGGTCATAAACCGAGGTCTTGGCGCCTGTATCGACTAAGATTTCATCGCTGACCAAGCTCATACAAACCTCCTAATCCAGTACGGTCCATCGGCCACAAACTGTTTAACGTTCAACATAAAATCTAGCGTGGATTCTGATCCTGTCGATCCATGCCGCCACGTCCACTTCACCGGCAACACACCGATAAATTGACCCGCACGTCCGGCTCCTCTATATCCCCGAACGTGGTGATTTGGCCGGTCGGCTTGCAGCCACGTTAAACAAGTCGCTAAAAGGCCGCGCGGATCCGGGCAGATGCCCTGCCCGACCCCGCCTTCCGAACAGCGACAGGATTGAGACTGGAGAGGCCGATGCCGATCAAGATTCCGGACACGTTGCCCGCGCGCCAGACGCTGGAACAGGAAGGCGTCGCTGTGCTGTCGGATTCCGACGCCATCCGCCAGGATATCCGACCGCTGCAGATCGGTTTGCTCAATCTGATGCCGAACAAGATCAGGACTGAGACCCAGATCGCTCGCCTCATCGGGGCCAGTCCGCTGCAAATCGAGATGACCTTGGTCATGGTCGGCGGTCATACGCCCAAGAATACCAGTCAGGACCATCTCATCAGCTTCTATCAGAATTGGGATGCGGTGAAGCATCGCAAGTTTGATGGCTTCATCATCACCGGCGCGCCGATTGAAACGCTGCCCTTCGAGCACGTCACCTATTGGGACGAGCTGACCGAGATCTTCGAATGGACCCGTACCCACGTTCACTCCAATTTCTTTATCTGTTGGGGCGCGATGGCAGCGGCCTATCATTTCCACGGGGTCCCGAAACATCAACTCGGGGAAAAGGCGTTTGGCGTCTACCGCCACCGCAACCTTGCGCCGACCTCGCCTTACCTGTCGGGCTTTAGTGATGACTTCCAGATCCCCGTTTCACGCTGGACCGAGGTTCGTGCCAGAGATATTGCCAAAGCCCCGGGGCTCAACATCCTGATGGATAGCGACTTTACCGGGCCCTGCCTGCTCAGCGATGCCGAGGCGCGCAGCCTCTACTGCTTCAATCATATCGAGTATGACTCGACGTCTTTGAAAGAAGAGTATGAGCGCGATCTTGCCGCCGGCAAACCGATCAAGCCGCCCCATGGCTATTTCCCAGGCGATGATGTAAGCGCCGCCCCGCAAAACCGCTGGCGCAGCCATGCCCATCTTTTGTTCGGCAATTGGATCAATCAGGTCTATCAGACCGTGCCCTATGACATTGACGCGATTGGCGCTTAATTACCCGGATGATCAAGATCCGCCGGGCGCATTCAGGGGATGCCGCCTTCATCGCTGAGACTTATCGACCGTTCGTCGAGGACGGCTGGACCTCGTTTGAGCTTACAGCCCCTAGCGCGCGTGACATCGCCGCCCGCATCGATGCCGCCGCCGATCGCTATCCTTGGCTGATCGCTGAAGATGGGGCGCCGCTCGCCTATGCCTATGCCTCTGCCCACCGCACCCGGCAGGCCTATCAGACTTCGGTCGACACAGCGATCTATTGCGCCGAACACGCGCGTGGCAAGGGCGTTAGCAAACAGCTTTATCTGCGTTTGTTCGAGGTGCTTTCACGGCAGAATTTTGTCATGGCTTTTGCCGGGATCGCGCTGCCCAATCCGGCCTCGATTGGTTTGCATCGGGCCGTTGGGTTTGAGCGCATCGGGGCCTATCCAAATGTCGGCTATAAGCATGGCGCTTGGCGCACGACGGAATGGTGGGGAAAATCCTTGGCCGTCCCCACCGATCCGCCCGCAGGCTTGCGTCGGGTCTCCGAGGTGTTTGGAAATGACTGAACTACGGCCTCACCCGGTCTTGCGACGTCCGGCTCTTTCGGAGTTCGGTTCGTTGTCTCAGCTCTGTCTGAGATCGAAAGCCTATTGGGGATATAATGAGGCTTTCATGGCGGCCTGCGTGGCCGAACTGACCCTGACGGAAAACGATCTGCAAGACGAAATGGTCGTTCTGGAAGACGAAAACGGGCTGGCTGGAATGGCGCAAGTCTCGTTCGATCAGACTGACTGTTACCTAGAGAAGTTGTTTGTCGACCCGGCTCGCATGAGACGCGGCTATGGACGGGTCTTGTACGAATGGGCGGTGGCCACAGCGCGTCGGCTCGGCGCGACGGAAATGATTATCGACGCGGACCCAGATGCCGCCCCGTTTTATACCCGCATGGGTAGTGTTCGCTTGGGCGACACGCCGTCCGGCTCTGTCGCGGGGAGAACGCTTCCCCGATTTGTGCATCCCCTCTAAGGGGGAGGCATGTCTTATTTTGCCAATGAGCCCGATCATATCACCGAACTCCGCCGCCAGCTGCAGCGCTTTGTCGCCGAGCACGCGCCGCGCGAGAAACGCCGCGACTGGGATCGCCAGTCAACCTGGCCGCGCGACACCTTCCAAAAAATCGCCGAGATGGGCCTGATCGGCCTCACCATCCCGGAAGAATATGGCGGCATGGGCCAGGATATAATCGGCGCGACTGCGGTGATTGACGAGCTTTGCCAGGCCGGTGCCTTCTTGGCCGGGCCGTACATTCACGCCGCCTTCTATGGCGGAATGAACCTGTCGGAGAATGGCTCCGAACAACAAAAGGCAGAGCTGCTGCCCAAGCTCGCGCGCGGCGAGATGTTTCTGTGTTACGGTCTGTCTGAACCAAACGTTGGCGGCGATTTGGCCAGCGTTGAAACCCGCAGCGAGATGGACGGCGACGAGATCGTCGTCAATGGCGCTAAGCGCTGGTGCACCGGCGCCGATTGGTCCGACTATATTTACTGCCTGACCCGCTCTGGTCCCCCAGACGCGCGTTATAAGAATCTGACTTTTTTGTTGATCCCGACCGATGCGCCGGGCGTCAGCATGCAGGCCATCGAGCATTCAAACCTGCGCTACACCAAATCCATGGATGTCTATTTCGACAATGTCCGGCTGCCAAAATCGGCGATTGTCGGTGGCGAAGCGAACTGGAACAAAGGTTGGTCGCTCTTAGCGGGCCGCGCCCTCGATGTCGAAAAGATTGAAATCACGGCCGTCGCCTATGGCATTGCCCGCGCCGCGGTGGAAGAAGCCTGGCAATATGCGCAAGAGCGCGAGCAGTTTGGCAAGCCGATCTCGCAACACCAGGCGATCCGGCACAAATTGGTGACCGCGCGGACCAAGCTGCAAGCCGCCAAACATATGCTCTATCACGGCGCTTACCTCGCCCAGAACGGACAGCCCTGCAGCATCGAAACCTCTATGGCCAAATTGTTCGTTGCTGACACAGCGGTCGAGATCGCCACCACCTGTCAGCAGGTCATGGGCGCCTATGCCTTATCAGATGCCTATGACATGGAACGGCATGTCCGCGACTTACTCGGCATGCCAATTGTCGGCGGCTCTTCGGATATGCAGAAGAACAATCTTGCCAGCCTGATGCGGCTTTGACGGCGTTCAATTTTTTGAAGACATGCTTGCGATTGCAATTTCTGCGTGTTGATATTGTGAGACCCATCCAGAGTTCGCCATGGAATTGACTGCGCCCGGCCTCGAAAACGAATTGGTTCGCCTCGAACCAATTGACGCACACCACTGGCCGATGATCCGCAATTCAGACATTGAGGAATCGATCTGGCGCTGGATGCCAGCCTTGCCGGGCGGCACGAGTTTGCAGAATTATTTCGACGCGATCGTACAGGCGCAAAAATTTGGTCTGGCCGCCACTTTCGTCTTGTTCTTGAAATCGAATGACGAGTTTGCCGGCGTGACCGGACTGAACGAGATCAACAAAATTCATAGGCGCGTGCGAAACGCTTTTGCCTGGCACCCGCCAGACCTGTCACATTCAAACCTTTATCTGGCCGGGCAACTCGCCATGCTCCAACGCGCCTATGATTGGCGGGCCAAACGCATGGAGTGGCAGGTCAACACCAATAATAAATTCATCATGACTGGACTTGCGCAGATAAATCCGACGCATGAAGCCGTGTTTAGGAATTTTGAACGCACCGCCGATGGCGTATGGGTCGATAAGGCCGTGTTTGCGATGACCCGGCCCGAAATGGCGGAAGCGATTCAGCGGCTTGAAGCGACCCTCGCTCAGAGCGCGCTTAAATAGAACGTCCCGGTCAGCCCTTCACAATCACAATCGCCTGGTTTCAAACAGCCCATTGTCCAGTCGCCTTCATACCTGGTTCCATCTACCGATCCCTGGCCATGACACGCCATCGGATTGAGGCGGAGCGAAGAGCCAAAAATGTGCACCGTCATCTCGATCATGTCCGGCGACCGCTCACCATCGACATCCGTCTCGATGCCATAATCGCCCGGCGATGTGGACGTGGTCCAGATGGTCATCTTGACCCGTTCACTGAACAGGCCGCTTTCCGGCACTGTGTTCAGTGTCGCACGTCCGAAAACCTTCGACTCATCTGAAGGGATCACAATGTGCAATTCCCAAAGCTTCTTGGGCTTGCTGGTTTCGCGCTCAACCGGCTTCAACCAGGTTGAATGGGTCGGTTTGTCGAGAGTGATGGACGACATGGGTCTGTCCGCTTGCACGGCTCCTGTTTGGCTAAACCGCGACCTCTAAGCGTTCAATGCCGCGAAAAAAAGGCAATGTGCGCCAGACAATCTCCTGATCCGGCAGCGACATGTTCGGATAGCGTTCGAACAGTTTTTGATAAACGCGCCGCGCTTCAATCCGGGCCAGTGGCGCCCCGATGCAAATGTGCGCACCGCCCCCAAAGGAAACATGAGAGGCACGCTTGCGCGTTATGTCAAAAGCCTCCGGCGCATCAAACTTTGTTGGATCGCGATTGGCGGCTGCAAGTGACATGAAGACCGGCTGGCTTTTCTTCATCGGACAGCCGGCAACCTCACGATCCTCCGAGACAATCCGCGATGTAGCCTGCACTGGCGCTTCATAGCGCAACACTTCTTCGACGGCATTGGCGGCGAGGCTCGGATCGGCCTTCAAGGCTTGCATTTGTTCCGGATGGGTCAGGAACAGCCAGACGCCATTGCCGATCAAGTCCGTCGTGGTCAGGTTGCCGCCAACCAGCAGGGCCTGCAAATTGGTGCGCAGCTCATCATCTTCAAACGCCCCGCCGTCGGCCTGGGCCATCACCATGTCACTGATCAAATCATCCCGCGGATCTTTGCGCCGGGCCTCCATTAATTCAGTGAAATAGGCATCCAGCTTCTCGCCACTGGCCATCATATACGCAGCCTCTTCCGGAGAGCGCAGCGGATTGAGGCTGAGGATCACGCCTTCGGACCAGTCGCGAAACTCATCCAGCCGGGTCTCGTCGACGCCGAGAATATGCGCGATGATCATCACCGGCAGGGGCACGGCGATGTGCTCCATTAGGTCAAAGCGGCCAGACTTTGGGGCCGCGTCGATGACCTGATCAATCATCGCCTCGATTTCTGGCTCCATCTTCTTGATGCGGGCATAGAAAGCTTTGACCAAAGGCAGGCGATTGCGCGAGTGATCAGGATCATCCTGGAACAGGATGCTCGAGCGACGACCATCCGGATCATCCGGATCGACCATCATGCGGGTCATCGAGCCTTCTTCGGCATTGATCGGGTGGCGCACAAACGTGCGATCATTCACGGTGGCCCGGACATCATCATAATGGGTCAGGAGCCAGGTTTTGACCGCCTCGTCGCGCAACACACGGCAAGAATCGCGCAAGGCCTTCAGGCGCGGATGCGGATCATCACGAGCGTCCGGATCAAACGCCGAAATTTCCATGATGCTGGATGGGACTTTGGCCGTGTCTGTCAGTTCGCTCATAGGTCATGCCTCCCTCGACCTCGCCGAGCGCACCCTATGTATGAATGTGTTTTTGAACGCGGTGCGCGGGCTCTTCGATGAGAATAGCGAAAGACCCGCGCTTCGCACAGCCTGTCTTTAGGTCACCCTGCATTGGCCATCTGGAGCGCGCGCAGCACAAGTGCGTCCATCGACTCGCCAAATTCCTCCGCGAGTTCGGCGACCGCACGCTCTTCGGCCGTGTCGGCATAGTCGAGGCTGGTGGACCATTCAGAGACCGCGCGACTGATTCCGGATTTCTCTGCATGCGTGGTCAGCGTCGCATAAGGGTAACCCGTCCGGACATCGAGCAGGAGCCCGTTCGCTGTCGCCTCAACCTCAATGGTTCGGCTCGGCAAGACGAACATTCCGATAATCGTCAGATCCGCCAGGGCCAAGGCATTGGCTTTCTCATTATGGCTCGAACCGACTTCATAGGTCAGCACATAATCGAGATGCTGGCGCGCGGCCCCGCGGCGAATATTGGCGATGATTGCCGCGGCGCGGTCCATACCGGGAGCGGCCGGTTCCCCAACCATTGAAGCGATCAAGGGACTAACGGGAACAAACTCGCCATAATCAGGACCCATCTCTGCAGCGAGGTCCTGCCAGATCCTTGCTTCATCTACCGGCAGCGCGGTGAGCGCGCCGCGGTCAATACGGGCAAGGCCAATCCGCGCCGGAAAATTCAGGTTGGGCTCGATCGCAGCGATGCGTCGAACATCGTCATCGACATCGGTTGGCGCGCCATTGGCAATCTCGTGACTGGCATCATAGCGCGCCAGATAATCGGCACCGGATGTGGTCTGTAGACTTGTGGCGCAAGCTCCAAGAGCGAAGACGACCGCAATCGCGGTCAGGGATTTCAGGGTCATGGGTGGGGTCCTCCTCAGAATTTGATTGTAAGCAAACGCTCACAAATGAGACCAAATTGGGCCAGTCCGGAGGACATATTTGGATCGAGGCTTGGCTTCCCTGCGGGAAACACTCTGACAGTATGCGTGTAAGGGAGACTAAAATGACCGTGTCGACACTCGACAAAGACGCTTTGAAACAGAAATACGCTGAGGAACGTGACAAGCGCCTGCGCGCGGATGGCAATGCGCAATATGTCCGCCTGGAAGGCACGTTCGATGATCTGGCCGCTGATCCATACACGCCTTGGACAGACCGCGAGCCGGTGACAGATCATGTCACCTTCGCCTTCATTGGCGGCGGGTTTGCGGGCCTGGTCGTGGGCGCTCGCCTGAAACAAGCCGGCATTGACAGTGTGCGGATCATTGAAAAAGGCGGTGATTTCGGCGGCACCTGGTATTGGAACCGCTATCCCGGCGCGCAATGCGACACCGCCTCGATGATTTATCTGCCCTTGCTTGAAGAAACCGGGCACATGCCGAGCGAGAAATATGTCCACGCACCAGAGATCCGCGATCATTGCGGGCGCATCGGGCAGCAATTCGGGCTTTATGATCAGGCCCTGTTTCATACTGAGGTCACTGGCCTTGAATGGCAGGACGACGCCAAACACTGGCTCGTCAAAACCTCGCGCGGCGATGCGTTTACGGCCAAATATATCGGCATGGGCACCGGTCCGCTACATGTCGCAAAACTGCCCGGCATAGACGGTGTCGAGACCTTCAAGGGCAAGGCCTTCCATACCAGCCGCTGGGATTATGCCTATACCGGCGGTTCGCCCGACGGCGCGCCGATGGACAGACTGAAAGACAAGCGCGTGGCCATTATCGGCACCGGCGCGACGGCAGTGCAATGCGTCCCGCATCTCGCCAAGGCCGCGAAGGAGCTGCTTGTCTTTCAACGCACGCCGTCTTCGGTCGATGTCCGCAACAATGAGCCAATTGATCGCGAATGGTTTGACAGCATTGCCAGCCCTGGCTGGCAGCAGCGTTGGTACGATAATTTTGTCGACAACCAGTCCCAGGGCTTCCCGGAAGAAGACTATGTCATGGACGGCTGGACCGAATTGTCCCGCCGGATTCGCGAAAAAGTGCGGGCCATGCCTCCAACGCAATGGTCCCCGGAAACCCTGCTGGAAGCGTTTGAAGATGCTGACTTCGAGAAGATGGAAGAGATCCGTAAGCGCTGCGAAACCGTGGTCAATGACAAAGAGACGGCGGAGAATTTGAAAGCCTGGTATCGCCAGCTGTGCAAACGCCCCTGCTTTCATGACCAATATTTGCAGGCCTTCAACGAACCTGGCGCACGGCTGATTCACACGGATGGCAAAGGCGTCGAACGGATCACCGAAAACGGCTTGATTGCGAATGGCGAAGAATACCAAGTCGATTGCATCATCTACGCCTCCGGCTTTGAAGTCGGGTCTGATTATACCGCCCGGGCAGGATTTGATCCGGTCGGCCGGAACGGCGTGGCGCTTTCGGAAGCCTGGGCGCAGGGCATGCGCACCCTACACGGTGTGCACGTTCACGGCTTCCCGAATGCCTTTATCGTGCAGCCGAGCCAGGCGGCCAATCTGATTTCCAATGTACCGCATAATATTGTCGATCACGCCAATACGATCAGCACGGTTGTGGCGCATGCCGAAACCAATGGCTTCCAACAAGTTGAGCCGACCCTAGCGGCACAAGACGCCTGGGTCAGCCTGGTCCTCAGCGGCCAGGGCATGATGATTGGCAACACCGAATGCACGCCAGGCTATTACAATAATGAGGGGGCCGGCCTGACCGAGAAAAACCGCCATCAGCTGGGCCATCCCGGTGGGGCGAAAGCGTTTTTCGCGCACATCGCCCAATGGCGCGACTCGGGCCGGTTCGACGGTTTGGACTTTACCTAAGAAATGACCGCGCCGCTCGACCTGAAAGCGACCACTTACGAGGTCTCGGAACAGATTGCCACGATCTGCCTAAATCGGCCGCATCGCGCCAATGCCTGGACCGGGCGGATGCACACCGAATATCGACACTTGCTGGAGCGCGCCGAGACCGATCCTGAAGTGCGGGTGATCCTAGTGACGGGAAGCGGCGACAAATTCTGCGTCGGCGGCGATGCACAGGCGCTCGACGGGCATTCCAAATCCGGCAGCTATGATGCCGGCACAGCGCCGGATCTCGCCACGCCGGGTGATCCGAGCTTCGCGGCCTTTCGTGAAGATTTCGCCTATCACTTTGCGCTGTCCAAACCGGTCATCTGTGCGATCAACGGCGCTGCCGCCGGGGTTGGCCTGGTACTTGCCTGCTATGCCGATATCCGGTTTGCCGTACCGGGCGCAAAACTGACCACGGCGCATGGCCCCCTCAACTTGCCGGCCGAATATGGATTGTCTTGGTTGTTGCCCCGCTTGATTGGAGGCGCGCGGGCAATCGAGTTGCTCATCTCCAGCCGTAAGTTTCTGACCGATGAAGCGCACGCGATTGGCCTGATCCATCAGCTTGTGCCGCGCGACGCTTTGATCACCGAAACACGCGCCTATGCGCGCGACCTGATTCAGCGCGTGTCGCCGGCGGCGCTGCATCAATCCAAGCGCCAGACCTATCTCGATTATCATCGCGACGTTGGCAGCTCGGTGCGTGAAGCCAATGATTTGCTTGCCGAAATGGTACGCGCCCCCGACTATAAAGAGGCGATCGCCGCTTTCCTTGAGAAACGCCCCGCAAAATGGCAATCTTGATACCTAGTGTTCATTTCATACAGACAAAGTATTGCAGATTGCGAATTTTCATTCTCTAATCAAATTTGATTACATTTGCACTGAAACACAGCATTTCGCTGAACTAAAAATTTTGAAATCCAATCAGTTTTTACCGTAAAACCATAGACAAGATAGATTTCTACTTCCTACTCAAGTACCATGAGTTCGGAAACACAAGTAAATATTTCACGGCTGGACCTGTTGACCCATGCGTCAGATATTGTCGCGGCCTATGTTAGCAATAATGCGATCAGCGCCGCTGACCTGCCAGCCTTGCTGACCCAGGTTCATCAAAAGCTCGGGGAATTGGCGCAAGACGAAGTTGTCGCGCCCAAACCAGAACCGGCGGTGCCGATCAAGAAGTCCGTGACGGATCATTATATTATCTGTTTGGAAGACGGTGCGAAGCTGAAAATGCTCAAGCGGTATTTGCGAACGCGCTACAATCTCACCCCAGACCAATATCGTAAGCGTTGGGGTCTGCCAGCAGATTATCCTATGGTCGCGCCGGAATATGCCCGACGTCGCTCGGATTTTGCGAAGAAGATTGGCCTCGGCAAGTCGGCCAGCTGAGCATACCCCTAGCCGAGTATCTCATCACTGGCATCGATTAGATGCTCGGCGCTGCGCCGGGCCCCTGCTGCCAATGCAAGGTCGAGGAAGATCTCGACTTCCTCAAATTCTGTAATATCAAAGTCTGCCTCCTCAAGATGGCTTTGCAGCAATCTCATGAGCGCCAGAATGCGGTCTAATTTCTCAGACTCGCCAACCCGTTTCAGCATCTCTCAAATCTCGTCTTTATGTGCCGCTCAGAAAGCAGATAGGCGTATCTAAAAGTTTAAGAGAATTGTGAACTGTAGATACATTCCGCGGAAATGCAGTTTTAAGCTGGATTATATGAGCTTGGTGCGCAACACTTGGATTTAACGAAGTTTTAATGGAGTGTCGCGCCGTTGCTGTCCGAGCGTTTCAATTGGGACCGATTGCGGGTGTTTCGCCTCGTGGCGGATGCCCAAAGCATGACGGCGGCTTCGAAAACGCTCGGTGAATCGGCGCCCACAATCAGCCGCCGAATTAATGATCTGGAGCGCGAATTAGGCACAAAACTGTTCTCTAGATCAAAACGCGGCGTCGAGCTGACCGCGGCAGGCAAACGCCTGATGGACCTGGTCGAACAGATGCAAGGCCTGGTCGACACGGTCGGCGATCAAGTCTCTCACACAGACACCAGCGTCGCTGGCGCGATCAAGATCAAAGCCAGCGATGGCCTTGGCCCGCACTGGCTGGCGCGCCATTTGCCTGCCTTCCATCAGACCCTTCCGAACTTACAAATCGATCTGGAAGTGGGGCTCGCTAAGGAGGAAGATGTCGTCGATCGCGAGGCCGATCTTGCCATCGTGTTCGAAAAGCCGAAGCATCCCGAGGTCATCTCACAACGGCTTGGAACGCTGCATTATATCTGTTTCGCATCCGAGGCGTATCTGCAGACCAACCCGCCGCCACAAACTGTCTTCGACATGCAGAAGCACAAATTGCTGATGCACAGTGATTACGTCCATCAGGCCGAACGCTGGTCGAAGAATATCAAGGAACTCAAAGAGTTTATTGATTATTCAACCATCACCAATTCAAGCACCGCGCTGCTGACATTATGCCAATATGGCGGCGGCATTGCCGTCATGCCAACCTATGCGGCTGAGCTGGATCCCGCCTTGGTGCCGATGGCGCTCCCGCCTGCGGCGCCGATTGAGTTCTGGATCACCTATACAGAACGGGTGCGCCGAAACCCGGCCGGCATGGCGGCCCTGGAATGGCTGATGACCATCTTCAATGATGTCGAGCACCCCTGGTTCGGGCGCAGCTTTATCCATCCAAGCAACTGGGATGGCGCGCACGCCCCCACAGTGATCAAGTGCGCCGATCGCGACGTTTCCGCAGCGCCGCTGCTCACCACGTGAACAAAACACGAAAACAACAAGACGTTCTTAACCATACGCGCTAATACAAAGCGTATGAGCGAAGCGATTCGAATTCTCGGCATCGATCCGGGCCTGCGACATACCGGATGGGGCGTCATTGATTTGGCTGGATCGCGCCTGAGCCATGTCGGCCACGGCGTCATCAATATCGATCCCGACTTGCCCATGGCCGATCGCTTGGCTGGCATTTTCCACGCCGTCGGCAAACTCATCGAGGATCACCGGCCCGATTATGCCGGCTGTGAAGAGACCATCGTCAACGCCAATCCGCGTTCAGCCCTCAAGCTCGGCCAGGCCCGCGGCGCGGCGATGACGTCTCTGTCTTTCCATGGCCTGGAAGTCTCCGAATTTGCGCCCACCGCGATCAAGCGGGCGATTGTCGGTACCGGCAAAGCGGACAAGGACCAGATTCAATTCATGATTGCCCGCCTGCTGCCACGCGCCGGAAAAATGAAAGCCGACGCCGCCGACGCGCTCGCCTGCGCCATCTGTACGGCGCATAATTTACCGCACAAACAAATCAAAGGGGCGGCATGATTATCGGACGTCTCCGCGGCACGGTCGCCGCGCTCGGCACAGATTCAGTCATGATCGACGTCAATGGCGTCGGCTATGTCGCGCTCGCCGGTTCACGCCTTTTGTCAAAACTCACGGTCGGCACCGAATCCGAAGTTTTCATTGAGACCCGCGTCACTGAAAACTCGATCACGCTGTTCGCTTTTGGCTCTGATGAAGAGCGCGCCTGGTTCGTGCGACTTCAGGATGTGCCGGGTGTCGCTGGCAAGTCGGCCATGGCGATCATGGATGCGATCAGCGCGCCCGAGCTGATGGATGCCCTCGCCCTCGGCGATGCGGCGACGATCACTCGCGCCAAAGGCGTCGGGAAAAAGCTCGCCGAACGGATCATTGGCGAGCTCTCCGGCAAGCCGCCACCCATGGGCCGGTTCGGCAAGTTCACCGCGGATCCGAGCGGCAGCGTCGCCGCTGCCAGCGAGCTCAAAACCGGGGCCCGCGGCGAAGCAATTTCAGCTTTGATTAACCTTGGCTATTCCCAGTCTGAAGCGGCCCGGGCGGTGGCCACCGCGTCGCGGGATGTCCCCGACGCTGAGACCGGCGCGCTGATCAAAGCCGCCTTGAAAGAATTGAGCCCGGCATGAGAGACGGCACGCTGACCGATCCCGAAATACAGGCGGGCGAAGCGCTCGACCGGGCGCTGCGGCCGCAGAGCTTTGATGATTATGTCGGTCAGGATGAGCTGAAGGCGAACCTGCGCGTCTATGTCGAAGCCGCGAGCCGGCGCGGCGAAGCCTTGGACCATACGCTGCTGTTCGGCCCGCCGGGACTCGGCAAGACGACGCTGGCGCAAATCCTGTCCAAGGAACTCGGCGTCGGCTTTCGCGCCACCTCAGGCCCGGTCATCGCCAAGGCCGGAGACCTGGTCGCGATCCTCACCAATCTCGAACCGAACGATGTCCTGTTCATTGACGAAATCCATCGTCTTCCACCTGCCGTCGAAGAAGTCCTCTACCCGGCCATGGAAGATTATGCGGTCGATATCGTCATCGGCGAAGGCCCGGCGGCGCGCTCGGTGCGGCTCGATCTCAGCCCGTTTACGCTGGTCGGAGCGACCACCCGCGCCGGCCTGCTCGCAACGCCATTGCGCGACCGGTTCGGCATCCCGCTGCGGCTTGATTTCTACACGCCCGAAACCCTGTCCACAATCGTCATGGCGGCGGCGCGCAAGCTCGGCGCGCCGATCACTGAAGACGGCGCGGTTGAGATCGCCAAACGTGCCCGGGGCACCCCGCGCATCGCCCTGCGCCTGCTGCGCCGAGTCCGGGATTTCGCCGAAGCCGACGGCACGCAAATTGACCGCGCCGCCGCCGCCAGTGCCCTCGCGCGTCTGCAGATTGATGATGATGGCCTGGACGCGCTCGATCGGCGTTATCTCGATGCGTTGGTCAAAACCTATGCAGGCGGCCCGGTTGGCGCCGATACGCTCGCCGCCGCCCTGTCAGAGGCGCGTGACGCCGTCGAAGATGTAATCGAGCCTTATTTGATGCAGAAGGGCTATGTCGCCCGCACCCCGCGCGGACGGGTGGCCGCGCCGCTCGCCTATAAACGCCTCGGCCTTCCAGCTCCGCAAGACGGCTTGCAAGGCGGGCTGTTTGGCGAAGAGTAGTCCTGTCCAAGCCCGAGTTTCTCGTTTAGCGCTCCAGCACATCCTTAATCCAGGGTCCGAGCGGAGACTGGCCGAGCATGGCGATCTGGGTCTGCGCGGAGACGTCATTGATCGTCTCTTGCGGACGCGCCACCGGGTGGACCGCGCGGCGCAATGGACGGGTGCCTTTTGGCATGGCGATGATCTCGGCAATCGCGCGCGGCACATCCATCGGATCGGTTGAGCCGCCTCCGGTGCGCTCGCCCATGCCTGCGGTGAGCTCCGGATAGGCCGCCAACAGGTCCTCACTGGTGCGGGCTTTGAGCGGTCCGGAATTGTCATTATTGTTCGACCAGATTTTGGTCGGATACCCGCCCGGCTGAATGATCGTCACATCCACACCATGCGGCACCAGTTCATAGGCCATTTGCTCGCTCATCGCTTCCAACGCGAACTTGCTGGACGAGTAGAGCCCGAAGCCCGGAATGATCAGGCGGCCAAGCTGCGAAGAGATATTGAAAATCTGCCCGCCGCCATTGGCACGCATGCTCGGCAGCGCCGCCAGCGCCATGCGGTGGCAGCCATAGACATTGGTGTCGAAGATCAGCTTGGTCGCCGCCATGTCCTGCACCTCGACCGGCCCGCCAACCGAGATCCCGGCATTGTTGACCAGGACATCGAGCTTGCCATCATTGGCCGCCAGCGCTTCAGCCACGCCCGCCTTTACCTGCTCATCCGAGGTGACATCGATTTCGATCACGCTGAGATCGAGATTGTCGGTGCTGGCGAGATCGCGCAGCTCCTCGGCTTCTGGGCGCGGCACATTGCGCATGGTGGCAAAGACCTTGGCGCCGAGGCGGGCATAATATTCAACCCCCAGCCGGCCAAATCCGGACGAAGTGCCGGTCACCAGGATTGATACACCCGAGAGATCCGGACCGTCAGCAGTCTCAGTCTGTGCGAACGCGGTCTGCCCGGCCATGGCGGCCGCCCCGGCTCCGAGTGCGAGCACTGCGCGGCGATCGATCTTCATTTCTTCGGACATGTTTGTCCCTCCTACACCTCTGGCTTTGCAATGAGTGTAGTCGGCCAGGTGCCTGCGGCAAACCCTATCGGAGGGAGAGCCTAGCGCGAGCCATATTCCACCCGCTCAAGATACAGACCATCCGGCGGCGCCACAGGCCCGCAGGCGGTGCGGTCTTTCGCTTCCAAGATCTCGCCGATCCAGTCTTCGTTCTGCACCCCACGCCCGACCTCAACCAGTGAGCCAACGATCGAGCGCACCTGGCGATGCAGAAAGCTTTGCGCCTCAACCGTCACTTCCAGCCCTTCGCCATACCGGGCGACATCAATCTTATCGAGCGTGCGGACCGGGTGTTTGGCCTGACACTCAGCGTCGCGGAACGTGGAAAAGTCATGCTGGCCGATCAAGGCCTTGGCCGCCCGGTCCATCGCGCCCGCATCCAATTTGAACGGCACCCGCCAGGCCAGCCCCTTATCGACGGTCAGATCAGCCCGACGGTTGATGATGACATAGCGATAGGCGCGCAGGGTCGCGTTGAAGCGCGCATTCCAGTCGGCCTCGACTTCTTCAGCGTTCAGGATCGCCACCGGCTCTGGGCGAAGGTGGAAATTGAGGGCGTCGGCAATCTTGCGGATCGGACGTGGCTTTTGCAGATCAAAATGCGCCACTTGCCCGGTCGCATGCACGCCGCGATCCGTACGCCCGGCGCCTTGCACCAGGACCGGCGCGCCATCGAGTTTGGCCGCTGCCTCTTCCAGGGCCTGCTGAACCGAGGGTTGGCCGTCTTGCCGCTGCCAGCCAAAATAGGGTCGGCCATCATATTCGATCGTGATCTTATAGCGCTGCATGGGTCAGGCTCCGAACGCAGCCGGATAGGCAAGCTTGCCGCTTTCAGGCCCCGCATTCAGCTGTTTGGCCATGAAATGGGGACCAGACCAGGGGCTTTCGAATTGTGCTGCAAGCTCTGCAGAAAACCCGAAGCGCGGATAGTATTCTTTGTGACCAAGCAAGAAACAATGGGTTCGACCGGCACCTTCCATTAGCGTCAGGCCAAACCGGATCAGACCAGCGCCAATGCCGCGGCCTTGCACCTCAGGATGGGCCGAAACAGGGCCGAGGCCACAGGCAATATCTTCCCCGTCGACCCAGACTTTGAAGAATTGAATATGGCCGAGAATGTCGCGATCATTGTGCGCCACCAACGAGGCAAGACTGTCACCATCTTTTGCGAGCTGGGTAATGATCTGCGCTTCTTCCGGGGTGCCAAAGGCAGCATCGGTCAGCGCCGTAATGGTCTCGGCATCGTCAGGCGTGGCCGGGCGGATCCAGAGTTGACTCATTCGAAGCGCGCTCCGGCTTGGATCGGCAGGCCGCGCAGCAGATCGGCCGCCTCCATGGCTTTCGAGCCGGGCTTTTGCGCCTTGAGCAAACGCACGGCGCCGCCATCGCCGCACTGGACGAGAAGCTCATTGTCGAGGAGTTCGCCCGGGGCGGCATCGGGTGCACCATCTTCGAGCCGGCTCATCAAGGCCTTCATCCGCAGCGGCTCGGCCTCACCCTCCGGGGTGTAATGGAACCAGGCGCTCGGAAATGGCGACAGGCCGCGAATCTGGCAATCCACTTCTGCGGCAGGCTTTGTCCAGTCAATGCGCTGGTCTTCAGCGGTCACTTTGTGCGCGTAGGTGACGCCATCCTCGGCTTGCGGCACGGGCACCAGACCGCCATCGGCAAGCCCGGCGAGCGAGGTCACGGCGAGGTCCGCCGCGAGGCCGGCCAACCGATCATGCACCGTGCCAGTCGTATCAAACGGGAAGATGCGGGTCTTCTCCGTCGCGAGGACCGGGCCAGTATCGAGCCCGGCTTCCATCATCATGGCCTGCACGCCGGTCATTTCATCGCCAGCCATGATAGCGCGATGGATCGGCGCGGCGCCGCGCCAGCGCGGCAAAAGCGAGGCATGCATATTCATACAGCCGAGCCGCGGCGCGTCGAGGATTTCCTGCGGCAGGATCAGGCCATACGCCACGACCACCGCCGCATCGAGCCCTAACGCGGCAAACTCTGCTTGCTCGGGCGCTTTCTTGAGCGAGCGGGGGGTGCGCACCTCCAATCCTGCGGCTTCCGCCCATTGATGCACGGGCGTTGGGCGCAGCTTCTTGCCACGTCCAGCTGGCCGTGGCGGTTGTGAATAGACACAGGCAATCTCATGCCCGGCCTCCGCCAAGGCGGCGAGCACCGGAACGGCAAATTCGGGACTGCCCATGAAGGCGATGCGAAGCGGTGTCGTCATGGGCGCGCTGTAGCCTGAGACTGGGACAGGATAAAGAGGCGGGCTGGCTTAGGCCGCGCTCTTTTCTTTGAGGCGCTTGGCTTTCTTGACCTTGTCGACGGCGCGCTGGCGCTTCAGGCGCGACAAGTGATCAATAAAGAGCGTGCCTTCGAGATGGTCCATCTCGTGCTGAATGCAGACCGCAAACAAGCCGGTTGCGACCTCCTCAACCTCATTGCCATCATAGTCGAGATAGCGAATCCGGCATTCAGTCGGGCGTTCGACTTCCTCGAACACGTCCGGCACGGACAGGCAGCCTTCTTCATAAGGCGCGGTGTCGTCGGTCAGTGGCAGGATCTCCGGATTGACGAAATAACGCGGGTTCTTTTCATCCTCTTCCTGCAAGTCCATGACGATGACGCGCAGCGGCACACCGACCTGGATCGCAGCCAGGCCAATACCCGGCGCGTCATACATGGTCTCCAACATGTCATCCATGAGCGCACGGATCTCATCCGTGACGCCACCCTCAACCGGGTTCGAGACCTGTTTCAGCCGGGCGTCCGGCACCGTGATGATTTCTCTTATCGCCATGGCTCTCAAGTATGAGCGAGCGGCGCGAAGGTCAATATGTGGGCGGCCGTCAAGTGAAGCGCTGATCAGATCTTAGGCGGCGCCATTTGACTGAGGCGGTTCAGGAGTTCGGGCCGGAAGGCGTCACTCGCATCCGAGAGGAAATGAACATAAACGCCGGTCAACGCGGTGTTTCGAAAATCATCCAGTGTGTAATGTCCATGCATCCAGTAGCGCGAGGCCTCGCTATAATTGAAATAGATCAATGTTCCCAAGGTCTCTGCCGGGATCGTGCCATTGAGCAAGCCTTGCGCTTGTGCCGCGCGCACCGCCGCGGTTTGCATCGAGCTCGCTTTGACCCCCAATTTTTCAAACCCTTCACGGCTTGAATCGGCCTCGACCAGACGATTGATGGCAAGATGGGCGGCCCGGAAAAAGACTTCATCTTCGCGGATTAAATCGATGGCTTCGGTGATGATGGTTTCCGCTAGGTCCAATGGTTGGATTTCTTCAATCTGGTCGAGCGCCGCTTCGATCTGCGCAATCCAAGCCCGAAACAGCTCGACCAGAATTTGCTCCTTGGAGCCGATCAGATTGTAAATGGTCGGCACCGTGACCTCGGCGGCGCTGGCCAGCTTGCGCAAGGACAGGCCATCAAAGCCTTCCCGCCCAATCATCTTGTGCGCTTCATGAATGATCCGCGCCCGGCGGGTCTGTTTTCCGGTTTGCGGTGCAGCTAAGACGGTGTCTGACATTTGAGCCTTCTAACTTCGAATCTGGAGCATAGCCAAAATTTTAACACTGTACAAATTTTGTTTTCTGGATCATAGATTTTAACAGTGTTCAAAAAGATACTGCCGATTGCCCGAGTATGGGCGCCGCGGCACATGGGAGGAAAGAAGAATGGACCAGCAAAAGCAGATTAGCATCCTGAAAGAACTGCTGCGCCAGATTGATGCTGGCGCGAATGCCGATGCAGGCGTCCAATACAAAGTCCCCAGCTCGATCTATGCCGACCGTGAACTGGCGGCGCAGGAATGGGAACAGTTTTACAAAAACCACCCACAAATGATCGGGCTCTCCGGCGACCTCCCAGAGCCAAACAGTTTTCTCACCCTGAATGATTTTGGCGTGCCAATCATCGCGACGCGCGACAAAGACGGGCGGTTTCGGGCCTTTGTAAATGCCTGCCGACACCGCGCGACACGGGTCGAATCCGCACCACGCGGCAAGCGTAAGCTGTTTGTCTGCCCGTTTCATGCCTGGTCCTATTCCAGCTCAGGCGAGCTTGTCGCAATTGCGGATGAAAGCGATTTCGGCCCTGTCGATAAATCCTGCCGGGGCCTGATTGAATTACCGGCGGTCGAAGCGGCGGGCCTGCTTTTCGTACATCCTCAGCCCGATGGTGACCTCGATGTCGAAGCTCTGCTCAGCAAACCATTGCTCAATGAGCTCAGCTCGATTGGCTTCGACACGGTCGTCTATGGCGCTGAGAAGACGATCGACAAAAACCTGAATTGGAAACTCGCCAATGATACGTTCGGGGAGACTTATCATTTCCAGAAACTACACAAGGATACGCTCGGCCAGCTCTTCATCGGCAACAATACGCACCTCGAGGAATTTGGCCGGCATCATCGTTTTACCACGGCCAATCTGGCGATCCATGAGATGCGAAAACTGCCAGAAGAGGACTGGCAGATCCAGTTTGCCACCTTTGTCGGGTACCATCTGTTTCCCAACATCCAGATGTTCTGGACCGGCGATACAGTGTCCTTGGTGCGGATCTATCCGGACGTCGATAATCCTGGTCGCTCCATCTCGCATGTGTCGATTTACTTTACACCAGAAGCCTATCAAAACGCCATCGCGATGGATGATGACGCGCGCGAACAGGCAGTCAAAGATACGTATAAGTTTGAGGAAGGCGCGACCCGTTCGCCCTCAATCGAGGCGTCGCTGGAAGTTTTCACCAGCACAATTGAATATGAAGACTATGTGATGGGCGAGTACCAACAGCAGGCGGCTGAAAGCGGGCTGGCCGGCGAAGCCATCTTCGGTCGCAATGAACCCGTGCTCCACCATTTTCACCGCTCCTATCGCGACGCCATGGGCCTGCCCCACTTCGAAACAGTGGAATAGACGGAACGTGGCCCCTTAACCGCCTCTAGGCCTTCTTCTTCTGAATCAGCTCAAGCTGAGCCCCGGCCCCGGCATCGGCGGTGACCTCAACGCGCTTCGGTTCCGGCATGGTCTTGTCCGGTGGGGCGATGGAAAGCTCCTCAAACTTGCGCATGCTCGGCAGGACACGTTTGTCGAAGGAGGCATTCATCTTGTTATAATTGTCGACCGCGCCATTCAGCGACTTGCCGAGCTTTTCGATATGACCCGCCATAGTGGCGATGCGCTCATATAACTGCTGACCAAGCTGCGCCGCCTCACGGGCATTCTGGGTCATCTTCTCCTGGCGCCAGACATAGGCCACGGTCTTGGCGAGCCCGATCAGGGTCGAGGGCGTGGTGACGATGACATTTTTCGAATAGGCCCGCTCCAGCAGGTCGGGCGCATGTTCGAGCGCGGCGGCAAAGAAATTCTCGCCCGGGATGAACATGGCGACAAAGTCGACCCGCTCATCCAGATTGGCCTGATAGCGTTTTGAGGCCAGCGTATCGACATGGCGCTGCACATTGGTGGCGTGCGATTTTAAATGCACATTGCGCTGGGTTGGGTCCTCCGCAGAGGCCGCCGCCATATACGCTTCGAGCGAAACTTTTGAATCGACCACGATCTGACGTCCACCGGGCAGATGGATGACCGCATCGGGACGCTGGCGGCCGTCTTCAGTTTGGTCATTGACCTGTTCGTTGAAGTCACAATGCCCCGACAGCCCGGCCTGCTCCATGACATTGCGAAGCGTCATCTCGCCCCAACGCCCGCCGCCCTTGGGCGCGGTCAGCGCATTAACGAGTTTACCCGTCTCAGCCGTGTTACGGTGCAGGCTCTCGCCAATCGCTTTGACCTGTTCCTGGATCGCTGACTTGTCCTCGGCCCGGACTTTTTCGATATCGGCGACGCGTTTCTTGAATTCGGTGAAATTTTCGCCGATCGGCTTCATCAGCTCGGACAGCTCACCCTTGGCGCCTTCGCGATGCTTCTTGAAAGTCTCGTCCGCCATGGCAATGAAATGCTGCTGGGTCTGTTGCATCACCCCCCGCGCGATCTCTCCAAACGCCTCTTTCTGCTTCGCGGTCTGGCCCCGCAATTCGGCCAATTGCAGCTTGGTCTCGTCGGCGATCGCGCGTTGTGTCGCAAGCTCCTGCTGAGCGTGATTGCGATCGGTTTCGGCCTCCTCGCGCGAGGTGCGCTCCTGGGTCAGCTGCTCATTGAACTTGTAGCACGCCGCCGCCAGGCCGAGCGCCCCGACAATTGCGATCAGGTGAATGAGGTCGAGCCCTGTCTCGCCGATTTGGATAATGGGTTCCATGGTCAATCCTATACCCGATTCGGGCTAGAACATATACAGAACTTTGTCCAGACTTAGACGTTAAACCGGAACAACATCACGTCGCCATCCTGGACGACATAATCCTTGCCTTCGGCGCGCATCTTGCCGGCTTCTTTCGAACCGCTCTCGCCATTATTGGCGACATAGTCCTCATAGGCGATGGTCTCGGCCCGGATGAAGCCTTTCTCAAAATCGCCATGGATCACGCCCGCGGCTTGCGGCGCCGTCCAGCCTTCCCGGATGGTCCAGGCGCGAGACTCTTTGGGGCCGGCGGTGAAATAGGTTTGCAGGCCGAGCAAGGCATAGCCCGCATGGATCAGGCGGTTGAGGCCCGGTTCTTCCAGCCCCAGCGTTTCAAGGAATTCGGCTTGCTCGTCTTCATCGAGCTGCGAAATCTCCGCCTCGATTTGCGCGGAGATCACAACCGCTTGCGCACCTTCTTCGGCGGCATAATCCAGCACCCGCTTGGAATAATCATTGCCGTCCGCAGCGCTCTCTTCATCGACATTTGCAACATAGAGGACCGGCTTGGCGGTCAGGAGCTGCAGCATGTTCCAGGCTTTGCGCTCTTCCTCGTCGACCTCGGCGCGGCGCGCCGGGCGGCCTTCGTTCAGCTCGGCCAAAGCTTTATCGATCAGGGCCACTTGGGCTTTGGCTTCCTTGTCGCCGGAATTGGCTTTCTTGACCCAGTTCACCTTGCGCTTTTCAAGGCTTTCCAGGTCAGCCAGCATCAGCTCAGTTTCGACCACGGCCAAGTCAGCAATCGGATCGACCTTGCCGGAAACATGGGTGATGTCATCATCCTCGAAACAGCGCAGCACATAGATGATCGCATCGGTTTCGCGGATATTGGCAAGGAACTGGTTGCCGAGGCCCTCTCCCTTGGATGCGCCTTCGACCAGGCCGGCAATATCAACAAAATTCATGCGCGCCGGGATGACCTCTTTCGAGCCCGCGATCTCCGCCAATCTGGCCAACCGCGGCTCCGGTACCGCAACCTCACCGACATTCGGCTCAATCGTACAGAACGGATAGTTCGCGGCTTGCGCCGCGGCAGTCTGCGTCAGCGCATTGAACAGGGTCGATTTGCCGACATTGGGCAGACCGACAATTCCGCATTTGAAGCCCATAAGTGCCTCCGAATTAGTGCTGCGCGCGGCTTACCTGATTTTCAGGCGAAAACCAGAGGGTTTTCTCTCCTTAATCTGGAATCAACTGGCCAAACGGATTGGGGCCTGTACAAACGGCCTTCAGAATAAAGGGATGTGAAATGGCCCGTTACGATGTCTTTTTGGTCAGCGCGCTCGCCGATGAAGAGAAAGCGAGCCTGATTGTCCGGCGCCTACGCGCGCTCAAATTCAAAGTGCGATACGACAAGAAGCGCGAACACACGACGCCAACCCCGAAAGACTATCGCGACGCTGACAATGCCCAGTCGGTGCTGGTCCTGTGGTCCAAGGAGTCCTGCGATACGAGCAAAAGCGACAGTGACTGGGTGCACGCGCTCGCCCACCATGCCCGCTCACGCGACGGGGTCTTGCTGCAGGTTGGGCTCGACAAGACGGTGCCCGATGAACCGTTCAGCCAGGATAAGAGGTACCCGCTCGCCGGGATGGGGCCGCGCAAACTGGTCGAAGGCTATTTCGACTTGGTCGATGAGCTCGGTCGCCGGGATGGGCGGAAGGATCTGCGCGATTGGATCGAGCTGAAAGCCAGCGACAAAGAGGGCAAAGAGGTCTGGAAAGAAGCTCACCCGACAGACCCGCTCTCTCAGGCCCCGAAACCAAAACCCAAAGCAAGCGCGCCAACCAAAACCGAGGCCGCCGTCGCGGCCAGTGTCGCCACCGCCGCAGCGGCCGCTGTCGCGCCCGCCCCAGTCGCGCCGGTGCCGCCGATCACGCCGCCCTCCGTCCCGAAACAGACCGAGGACGTGCTTGGGCCTTATATGCTGGGCGCCGTCGGCATCGTGATTGTTGGCATGCTCCTGCTGAGCGCCGGTTTGCGCACTCAGGCTGGATTACCGGCCATTTCAGCCGGTGGCGGCGCGGCTCTGGTCGAACAATGCCCGGCCGGGCAAATGCCCGCCTATTTGCTTGAGGAGCGTGACCCGGCCGTGCTTGAACCCGGCCCGATCATTGATGACACAGACGACACACCGCCGCCTGGCGTGCTCGAACCTGGCCCGATCATCGATGACACCGATGACGGTTAGCCTTTTTGTTTCGGGTCATGCTTCGGCGCCGGCGCCAGGCGCATGACCTCGGTTTGATAACGCTCATCACCATGTTCGAGCAGCATTGGCAGCGCTTTTGAACAGGCCGCGATCAGCGCGTCTCGCCAGGTTTCATCGGCCTTGGCAAAATCGGAGAGCACATAAGGCATGACCAGCGACCGGTCGCCAGGATGTCCGACGCCCATCCGGACACGCCGCACCTCGGCCCCGACATGCGCGATCATCGACCGGATGCCATTATTGCCAGAATGCCCGCCGCCACGCTTCACCCGTAAGCGCCCGGGCGCGAGATCAATCTCGTCATGGAACACGGTCACGTCTTCGGCGGAAAGCTTGTAAAACTTAATCGCCGCCTGCGCCGCCCGACCGGTCTCATTGTAGAATGTATCCGGCTTCATCAGCAGCACTTTCTCGCCACCCACGCGGCCCTCGCTGACCTGGCTCTGAAACTTTCCACGCCAGGGTCCGAAGCCATAATCAGCGGCAATCGCATCGACCACCATGAAACCGAAATTGTGCCGGTTGCGCAGATATTTGGCGTCCGGGTTTCCTTGTCCGACCAGAATGTGCATGACCGGCTCCTCTGTTTCGGGGGCGTCAGAATCAAGAATGGCGGGACGGCCACCAAGCCATCCCGCCATCCATCGGATCAGAGCTTGAATCAAGCCTATTCTTCGTCTTCGTCGCCAGCTTGTTTCGTGGCTTCGACTTCATCTGCCTCTGGAGCGTCCGTGTCTTCCTCAGCATCTGCAGAGATACCGCGACCAACGATGGAGGCGATGGTGAAGTCACGATCTGTAATGGTCGGCTCAGCGCCGTCTGGCAGGTTGATGTCGGAGATTTTGACATTGTCACCAATGTCGAGCCCGGTCAGGTCAGCATCGAGCGAATCCGGGATGCTGTCGGCGCGAACATTGAGCTCAACAGCAAAGCGAACCACGTTCAGCGCGCCGCCCTTCTTGAGACCTGGAGAGGCATCTTCGTTGAGGAAGTTCACGGTGACTTCAACCGTAATGACCTGGTCTTTCTTGACCCGGAACAGGTCGACGTGTTGCGGCTGGTCAGTGACCGGGTGCATCTGAATTGCCTGAGGGATCACCATTTGCTTTTTACCGTCATGAACGAGCGTCGCGGTCGACGCCAGGAATTGGCCAGTATTGATCGCCTTGATCACTTCATTCTGCTTGAGGTTAATCGCCACCGGATCTTCGCCGCCGCCATAAAGCACGCCTGGAACCAGACCCAATCGACGGGCTTCACGTGCCCCACCTTTGCCGGTGCGCTCGCGCACAGTCACGTTAAACGTAATATCAGACATATTCTTTCCTTTCGCCCTGAAGTCCGCCTCGGATCGTGTCCGCGGTGACAGCCTGACAGGCACGGCCTCGCGCCGCCCTTTCTTCAAGGCGCTGCCTATACGGGAAAGGGGCTGCAGCGGCAACACCTAAGTCACATGTCACTTGACTCGTTTGAGTTTACAGGCGTAGTTTTACAGCTGTAGCACCAGTGAGGACGTTATATGGCCAACCCAAATCCATCAGAACTTGTGATTCTGAAATATCTTTGGACCAGCGGCGCCAAGACCGCGCGACAGCTTCACGAAGCCGTCGGCCCCTCACAAGACTGGCAGCTCTCGACCACGCGCACTGTGCTCGGGCGTATGGAGGCCAAGGGTTGGGTTAAGCGTAATGGCGATGTCGACCCGGTAACGTTCGAGCCAATGCTCGACCGCGTCGAAACCCTGGGCAGTCTGGTGCGTCATCTGGCGCGCAAAGTCCTGGATATGGATGGCCCGATCCCGGCCACCATGTTTGCCGAAAGCCCTCACCTGTCTGATGCCGAGCTTGATGAGCTCGACGCCATTATCAACGCCGCAGAAGCTCGCCAAAACGAGGAGTAGAGTATGTCAGCCCTCTGGTTCATCGCGTTTTCATTGCTATGGACCGGGCTATTAGCGGGGGGAGCTCAGTTTCTGAGCCGCGAACCCGTGCCAGCTCGGTTCGCTCACACAATCTGGAGAGGTGCTGCCTTCCTGGCGTTTCTACCCTGGGTGATTGCGGGCATCTATGCTGTCATCCCGACGCCGATGGCGACCCCGATCCCCGACATGCCCTATATAGGCGGCGCCGCTGAAGTGCTCTCAACCAATGCCGCTGTACAGGCGGCGACGGCGTCGTCCGCAACCCCAATTATTGGCATGATCCTGATGGCTGTCCTGTTGACGGGCTGGGCGGCGCGATTTGGCTTAAACATGCTGTGCCAAATCCGGTTGCAGAGCATCAAGCGGATGGCGCGACCGAACCCCGATGTCAGCGCGCGGCGCTGGGCCAAGGCGCTGGGCCTCGGCCATATTCCGGCCACGGCCAGCATCCCGCATGGTTCGCCTTTCCTGGCCGGGATTGGCCAGCGCACCATCTATTTGCCGGACGCGATTACCGATCAGGAAGACGCCGACATTATCCTCGCGCATGAATGCACCCATATTGCACGCGGCGATCTCCTGTCGCGCCCGTTTGAGCGCCTGGTCGCCGATGTGTTTTGGTTTTCGCCCTTTGCCTGGATGATGCGTCGGGAGCTGGATTATTGGCGTGAGGCAGCCACCGATGAGCAAACCGCGGCCCTTACCGGGGACAATGTCGCGTATGCCCGCGCACTCGCCAATACGGCCCGGGTCACGCGGCCGATGCCACAGCATGCGCTACCCGTGGCGGCCTTCATCCTGCCGCGTCACGAGACCCTGAAAAAACGCCTGACCCAACTCTTGGAGCGCGACGCCCGCAAGCCGCGTCAGCGCATGGCGATCATGGCTCTGGCGGCCGGTCTGGTTCTGGCGCCGCTGTCGCTCGCTCAGGCCACCAGCGTGGTCACGAATTCCATTTTCACCCATCCGGTTCTGGCGACCAGTTCGAAAATCACCGCGCCCTTCGGCGAGGTCTATTATGAGTGGGAAGACACCAAGAAATGGCATTATGGCGTGGATCTGGGTGCCAAGATGCAAACCGTGGTGTATGCCCCTGCCGACGCCAAAGTGCTCTGGAAAGGCAAGAAGGATGGCTACGGCTACACGGTCGACATCCTATTCGAGGATGGTCGCAAGATGCGCTTCTCATCCCTGCACAAGATCAAGGTCGACAAGGGTCAGAAGCTAAAAGCTGGCGACGTGATTGGCCTGGTTGGAAAGACCGCGCCAAACTCAACCGGCCCGCACTTGCATCTCGAAGTCTATAAGGATGGCGAGCATGTTGACCCGCAAAAGGTCAAAGGCCTGAAACTGTATAAGAGCTAGTCGAACAGTTTCGAAACGCTCTCATTATTGGCGATCCGGCGGATCGCTTCGCCCAGGAGTGGGGCGACGGAGAGCACACGCAGTTTCTTGGACTTCAGGTCAGCCTCGCTCGGCTGGATCGTGTTGCAGATGACCAGCTCATCCATGACCGATTTCTCTACGCGCTGAACCGCATTGTTCGAGAGCACGCCGTGCGTGATATAAGCGCTGACGGCGGTCGCTCCCTGTTCCTTCAGGGCCGCAGCCGCATTGCAAAGCGTGCCGCCAGAGTCGCAAATATCATCGACGAGAATGCATTTTCGGCCTGAGACGTCGCCAATAATATTCATGACTTCCGACTTGCCGGCTTCCGGGCGTCGTTTGTCGACAATGGCGAGATCGGCGCCAATGCGCTTGGCGAACGAGCGCGCCCGCACCACGCCGCCAACGTCTGGCGACACGACCATCAGGTTCTCAGACCCCATGCGTCGTTGGACATCATCGACCATGACCGGCAGGGCAATCATATTGTCCGTTGGAATATCGAAAAAGCCCTGGATCTGTCCGGCGTGCAAATCCATGGTCAGGACCCGGTCGGTGCCTGAGGCCGAGATCAGATTGGCCACCAGCTTGGCCGAGATCGGCGTCCGGCCATCCGTTTTGCGGTCCTGTCGAGCATAACCAAAATATGGAATGACCGCCGTAATACGGGCCGCCGAGGCACGCCGCAGCGCATCGATACAGATCAATAATTCCATCAAATTGTCATTGGCGGGACGCGACGTTGATTGGATCACAAAGACGTCTTCGCCGCGGACATTCTCATTGATTCGAACGAAAATCTCATTGTCGGCAAAATTCTTCACCTCAGCATCCGTCAGCGGACAATCGAGATGATCTGCAATCGCCTCTGAAAGCGGACGATTTGCATTACAGGAGATGAGTTTCATGAAAGTGCCGCCTTTGCCCGTATCGCCTGTTTACGGCTTAAAGACGAAGGCTGGCTGAGTCGCAAGATGACTCTACTGTCACGCGTGAGGATTCAGCAGCGCCTGTGACTTACGCGCCAAGCACGCGGCCCGCGACTGCATCGAGTTTGGCCAGCACAGCCGGGTCCCGGGCGTCGGGCGAAGTGATCAGGGCGTAATCGAGACAAGTCTCTATGCCTTGCGGCGAGGGCGTCCGCGCGACGCCTTGCAGGGCCTTAGCCAGTTGGCCAATCGCGGCCTTGGCCTTGGCTGTATTTGCGCGCATGATGTCCAGCACATTGGTCACTTCGACCGCCGCCGCGTCCTCGCGCCAGCAATCATAATCCGTGACCATGGCGACCGTGGCGTAAGGCAGCTCGGCTTCGCGCGCGAGCTTGGCTTCGGGCATATTGGTCATGCCGATCACATCACAGCCCCACTGGCGGTAAAGATGGCTTTCCGCCCGCGACGAGAATTGCGGACCTTCCATACTCAAATAAGTCCCGCCGACATGCACGGTCGCGCCGACCGCCCGCATCGCCTCTCCTGCCAGGCCTGACAAGCGATGACAGATCGGATCGGCCATTGAAACATGGGCGACCATGCCGGGCCCGAAGAAGCTCTTCTCACGCGCAAATGTGCGATCAATGAATTGATCGACCAAAACGATTTCGCCGGGGGCATATTGTTCCTGCAAGGAGCCGCAGGCTGAGAAGGACAAAACGTCGGTGCATCCAAGGCGTTTCAGCGCGTCGATGTTGGCGCGGTACGGCACACTGGTCGGGGTCAGGCGATGACCTTTGCCGTGGCGTGGCAAGAAGACGAACTCAACCTCGCCTACCTGTCCTTTTATCAAAGCGTCAGACGGTGCGCCCCAGGGCGTTTCGAGCGTGATCTCCTCAGCGCATTCGAGCCCATCAATTTCATACAGGCCCGAGCCCCCGATCACCCCGATCACCCATTTCGACATTGAGACTCTCCTGATGCGAAAACCCCGCCCTTGGAACAATCCAGAGCGGGGTCGTCAATTCACGTTGATGTGGTGACGCGGCTAGTGCGCCACGTTGCGCCAGATCCGCTTGTACGAGAACCAGAGCAGGATCGAGAGCAGCACCAAATAGATCATCACGGGTAGCGCCAATGATTTGCGCTGAACCTGTTTAGGATCGCCGGCCCAATGCAAGAACATGGCGACATCATAGGCCATCTGCGCCGTTGTGGCCTCAGTGCCATCCATATATTCAACTCGACCGTCCGGCAGCTGCGCGGGCATGGCCAGGAAGCCGCCATATGGCTTGTGACGTGGGTCGCCGCTCCATTGCGGCGCTGTATCACCGGCAAAATACGGGTTGTAGTACACGCCGATCGGTTGGATCAGCTCACCAACTTTCTCGCCATCATCGAACTCAAGATAGTTGACGAACTCACCGTTCGGCTCTTCGCGAAATTTGACCTCATCAAAGCTCGGATAGCCTTTCATCAATGAGTAGACATAAGACGCACCATCGCCTTCAGCGCCCTTACCGCGCGCCTTGGTGATGACCGAAAGATCCGGTGGCAAAGCACCACCATTGGCCGCACGCGCGGCTTGTTCATTCGGATATGGCTCACGGAACGTGTCAGCCGGGATGGCTGGACGGAACACGGGATCGCCGAATTCGTCTGGCGTCGCATCCATAACTTCGTATTCCGCCGCGATCGCCTTTACCAGCGGATTGTCATTCGCATTTGGGTAGGCGTCGTCATAGAACGGGCCGCCAGGTTCCCCAAGATTGCGATAGGAAAGCAGCTTCATGCCATGGCACGAGGCGCAGACCTCTTTGTAGACCTGGAAGCCGCGCTGCATGCTTTGCTGATCCAATTGACCGGCAGGCACTTTCGCGAAAGGCCAACCGCCTTCTGGTGCTTTAGACTTCTTCGCGCCACCGGCCGCATCCGCGGTCAGTCCGATGGCAAGGGCCCCAAGGCCAATAATGAGTGGACGTAGGAATTTCATACTGGAGATATCCTTATTCCGCTGGCGCCGCAGCAGGCGCTTCATTGCCAAGAATGGACTGGTGAATGGAGTCCGGCTCACCTTTCGGACGCTCCCGCAGACCGAGCCATGGCAGGATGATCAGGAAGTAGGCGAAATAGTACAGTGTCATCAGCTGCGACAGGTGCAGGAACCGGAAGGCCGGAGCCACCTGAATGCCGAGCGAGGCCGTACCGCCTGCTGTGACGGTCTCTTCGCGGAATTGCGACGCTGGCGCGTATTCCTCGAACACACGAGAGCCTTCGAGACCCGCTGCATCGGTATAGGTCACGATCAGCTTGTCTTCGCCCATTTTGATGATTGGGTTATCCGGGTTCTCGGCCCCGCACCAGCTGAGCAGCAGACAGGCAACGACGAATCCGAAGAAGAATTGCTTCGCCACCGGGCGATAGCGCATCGACTTCACTTTCGACGTGTCGAGCCATGGCAGCGCAAAGAGCACGGCGATCGAGCCGAACATGAAGATCACACCCAGTAGCTTCGCATCGATCGGTCCGATATTGAACGTGATCGCCCGCAGGATCGCGTAGAATGGCAATAGATACCATTCCGGCACGATGTGCGCTGGGGTCACCAATGGGTTCGCTTCGATATAATTGTCGGCGTGCCCGAGAACGTTTGGAGCGTAGAAGACGAACGCGGCAAAGATGATCAGGAAGACCACAATCGCGAAGCCGTCTTTGACCGTGTAATAGGGGTGGAATGGAACAGTGTCTTTCTCGACATCCTGAACTTCCTGTCCGGTCGGGTTATTATTGCCCGGCACGTGCAGCGCCCAAATGTGCAGGATCACAACCCCGGCAATCATGAAGGGCAGCAAATAGTGCAGCGAGAAGAAGCGTTGCAGAGTCTGGTTACCAACTGACGGTCCGCCCATCAGCCAGGCCTGAATGCTTTCACCGACCAGTGGGATTGCCCCGAACAGGTTGATGATCACGTTGGCGCCGTGCAGCGACATTTGTCCCCATGGCAGCATATAGCCAAGGAAGGCCGTTGCCATCATCAACAGGAAGATAACACAGCCCAGCAGCCACAACACTTCGCGGGGGGCCTTGTAAGAACCGTAATACAAGCCGCGGAACATGTGGACATAGACCGCGAGGAAGAACATCGACGCCCCGACCATGTGAATGTTCCGGATCAGCCACCCATAAGGCACGTCACGCATGATCCGCTCAACCGACCCGAAAGCCTCGTCGACGGTTGCGGTATAGTGCATGGCCAAAACCACGCCGGTAATGATCTGGATGACCAGACAGACGGCGAGAATGCCGCCGAACGTGTACCAATAGTTCAAGTTTTTTGGCGTCGGAAAATCGACAAAGCTGTCATGCGCCAGGCGCACGATTGGCAGGCGATTATCCAGCCATTTTGTAAAGCCTGATTTCGGCTCGTAGGTGGACTCGTGTCCGCTCATGGGTCTCTTGTCCTTCCTTTAAAGTGAAATTTTGACGACTGAGTCAGAGACCCATTCGTAATCCGGGATTGGCAGGTTCGATGGCGCAGGGCCCTTCCGGATCCGGCCTGATGTATCATAGTGCGAACCGTGGCAGGGGCAGTACCAACCGCCATATTCGCCAACATTGCCCTGGGCTGGTCCGACCGGCACACAACCAAGGTGCGTACAGGCGCCCGAGGTTACCAGAATCGCAGGATTGTAAGACCCGTCCGGCAGCGGCATCAGACGCTCTTCATCGGTTTCCGGGTCCGGCAGGCGCGCGCCATTGCCATTCACAGCAGCTGCAATCTCTTCTGGGGTGCGGTGACGCAGGAAGAATGGCTTGCCACCGATCAGCACGCGAATTTCGCCGCCAACAGGCACTTTGGTAACATCCACTTCCAAGCTTGACGCCGCTTTGGTGTCCCCAGCCGCATTCATCTGATCGATAAAGGGATAGGCCACCATGCCGGCGCCGCCGACAGTTGCTGCGATGGCTGCGACATGGATAAAATCTCTGCGCTCTTCGTCCACTTGTTCAGTGGCGGTCGTAGTTGAGTCGCTCACGGTGTGTCTTCCTTCAGCGTTGTATTTTGAGCTTAGATACACTTTTCGAGAAAAGTTTCATTGCGGCGCACCGCCGCAATCCTCCTGCCCATTCCTGCCGCCCGCCTAAACTGCCTCGCGTTTGATTTCAAGTTACTGTGGCTGTGCGAGATGCGACAGATTTCCCGACCGCAATAAGGGGAAATACCGATACCGGGAGACGCACCAGCCTTCTAGCGCTGAGCCTGATTCAACACTAAAGAGCTCCTATGACTGAATTAGACACGAAAAAACAGCGCGCTGCGACCTGGTTCAAGGCCCTTCAAGACGACATTATCAGCCGGTTTGAGGCGCTTGAAGATGAGGCAGACCGCCCCTTGTATACAGGCGATCCCGGTCGATTTGAGAAAACCGAGTGGCGCCGCGGCGATGGCAGCGAGGACCTGGGCGGTGGCCGCATGGCGATCATGCGCGGCAAGTTCTTCGAAAAAGTCGGCGTGCATTTTTCGGAAGTCTATGGCTCGTTTTCGGAAGCCTTTCGGGCGCAGATCCCCGGCGCGGACCAGTCGGATGGGCGATTCTGGGCGGCCGGCATTTCGCTCATCGCTCACTTGCACAATCCGCGCGTGCCCGCGGTACATATGAACACCCGTATGCTGGTGACGAGCGAAAGCTGGTTTGGCGGTGGCGGCGACCTGACCCCGCTGCTCGAGTATCAACGCCAGCCCGACTTTGAAGATACGGTCGACTTTCACGCGGCAATGAAAGCGGCATGCGATCCTTACGATGAAAGCTGGTACCCGGAAATGAAGCAGCATTGCGATGAATATTTCCATCTCGCGCATCGTGATGAGCCCCGCGGCACGGGCGGCATCTTCTATGATCGGTTCAGCACGGGCGACTGGGAGCGCGATTTCGCCTTCACGCAAGATGTCGGCAAG
The DNA here is from genome assembly GCA_024743315.1 of Hyphomonadaceae bacterium. Taxonomy (GTDB): domain Bacteria; phylum Pseudomonadota; class Alphaproteobacteria; order Caulobacterales; family Hyphomonadaceae; genus Henriciella. The sequence continues at coordinate 115,493 of JANSWU010000005.1, read as the reverse complement.
CAGTTTGCCGACATTTATCCTAAACTCGCGCGCCGCCGGATGAATGAAGGCTGGACCGAGGATGAGCGCGAAGAACAGTTGATCCGCCGCGGGCGCTATGTCGAGTTCAACCTGCTCTATGATCGCGGCACGACATTTGGCCTCAAGACGGGCGGCAATGTCACAAGCATTTTGTCGTCGATGCCACCGATTGTGAAATGGCCTTAGTCCCCCGGTGACGAAACAGACCGGCTCTGTTACAGCTTGAGCATGTCCCCATCCCGGCCAGCCACTCTGGTCACCATCGCCATTGCCATCGTGACCGCCGCAACCGCCGGCCTCGGCGCTGCCGTGTCAGGCGGCAGCGAGGATGTCTGGTATTATGCGCTGGAAAAACCAGGCTTCACGCCGCCGGACATCCTGTTCGCCATTGTCTGGCCCATCCTGTTCGTGCTGATGGCGCTCGGGGCGATCCTCGTGCGCATTCGGGCGGGCAGTTTTGCCGCCTGTTCGGCGGCGCTCGGGCTGTATTTCACTCAGCTTGCTTTGAACCTGTCCTGGAGCTGGCTTTTCTTCGGCTTTCACGAAGTGCTGATCTCTATGGTGGTGCTGGTGGCGCTCTGGTTGATGATTGCCGCGATGATCCGCGCCTTTGCCAAACATTCTGTAGCTGCCGCTGTAATGCAGGTGCCGTATCTGCTCTGGGTCAGCTTTGCCGGCTATCTCAATCTCTCAATCTTGCTGCTGAACCAGTAAATCCAGCAAAGCCGGGCGCTCAAGATCAAAATCGCTATCCACCCAGACGCGAGCGACACGGCTCAAAGCTTCCCCGATATCCTTGCCCTTTAGTCCGGCGGCCAGGGCATCATCGCCATTGATCGGGAATTCCGGGCGACGCCAGGCACGCACCGCAGCCAGTAGATCGCGGACATCCGCGCCTGCCAGCATGGCCCGGTCAACCACCGCCTGTTTGCCATGCCAGTAGAGGGTGGCCCGCAATTCGCGCGACTTCATGCCCACCGGTTCCGGTAAATTGTCCGCCGCCCACATGGTCAGCCGCCCCGCTTCTTCATTTGAAAGCCGCAACGCCTGCCCCGTCTGTTGCACCGCTAAGGCCGAGCGCGGCAATAAAGCCATAAGACGCAACATCGGATCAGGCTGCACGCCGGTCAGCTGCTCGGTCAGTTCAAGATCATGCAAGCCATCTGCGCCACGATGTTCGGGCAAGACCGCATCCAGCACACCGGTCTCGCCCATCGCTTCAACGGCGCGGCGCGGCATTTCTGCAGCCAGCAGTTTCTTTAACTCTTTCCAGATCCGTTCACGGGCAATTTTCGCCAAACCCGAGCGCTGACGTTCGCAGGCCGCGCGGCCGTCCGCATCAATGCCCGCCCCATACCAGGCATTGAATCGAAAGAAGCGCAGGATCCGCAAATAGTCTTCACGCAAGCGTTCGTCGGCATCCCCGATGAAGATCACGCGGCCCGCGAGCGCATCATCGACCCCGCCGCCGACCGGGTCGAAGACTTCGCCATCGGGGGCGGCATAAAGCGCATTAAGACGAAAGTCCCGGCGCTGCGCATCTTCGGTCCAATCGTCTGTGAACGCGACCACGGCGCGGCGGCCATCGGTTTCAACATCCCGACGCAGACTGGTAATCTCGAACGGCTGGTGATCGACCACCGCGGTGACAGTGCCGTGGTCGATGCCGGTCGGAATGGCGCGGATCTTCGCCCGTTCGAGCGCGGCCAAAGTTTCTTCGGGCCTTAATTGCGTCGCGATATCAATATCGTCGACCGGGCGGGCCATGATCGTATTGCGCACACAGCCACCGACAAACCGAGCTGCGTCCGGGCGGGCACCGTGCAGCGCCTCGATCACGCGGCGCGTGGGCGCTGCTGTCAGCCAATCAGCGTTCAGGGTCGTCAAGAGTTTCCGCCGTATCATCATCAATCTCGATCGGCGTCCCGTCAAAGTTCCGGCGTTCGCCAACCCCGTCCGCCTGACCGCCGGGATCATCGGTTCGCGGCAATCCGATCGATCCAAGATCTTTCTCACAGGCATAGCTTTCGCCGGGCACCACGACACCATCAACAATTTGCGCCGGACGGTAGCACATTTCGCGTCCACCACGATCAAGCAAAATCAGAATGAGCCAGGACCCCACTGCCAAAACCAGACCTGCGCCGAACAAAAGCCGGATCGGCCAGGGTTTGCGCCCTTCTTCTTCTGCCTCGGCAATCGCCAGCCGATAAACCCCAAACAAAATGAAGGGCAGCAGGAACAGGGTCAGTTGCAACAGAATACGCGGTGCCACGCGGTCATCTCCTCAAGTCTCATACAGGTTGGCGTATAGATCACGAATGATCCCCGCCGTAACGCCCCAGATGCGAAAGCCTTGCCAGGGCATTTCTATATATTGGCGATGTTTTCCTTTATAAAAGGCTTTGCCAATCTGGTGGTTAGCGGTGTTGAACAGGAAATCGAGCGGCGCTTCAAACACATCCGCCACTTCGGTCGGGTCCGGCCGGGCCTCGAAATCCGCCGGCAGGACCCCAAGCACTGGCGTAATTCGAAACGCCGTTCCGGTCACATAAGGCGCAGAGCGCGCGATCAATTCGACTGAGGCCGGGTTCACACCAACCTCTTCTTCGGCCTCGCGCAGGGCTGCCGCGACCTCGTCATGATCGACATCATCCACTTTACCACCCGGAAACGCCACCTGCCCCGGGTGTGACGCCATCGTGTCAGGACGCCGGGTCAAAAGCGCGGTTGGTCCTGTCTTGCGCGGGATGACGGGGATCAGGACGGCTGCTGGCCGAATCGACATCAGGCGATCTTCATCGACAAAATCGAGATCGCCAACCTCACGCAGCTGCGGCGATCCGGTGATCGGATCGAGACGATCGCTCGCCCGCATCAGGAAATCGTCCAGGGTGGTAAAACTCATCAGGCGGCCGGTCCCAGCTCGAAAAACTGTCCTTGCGACCAGACACCAAGCTGCCCGGCCACTCCTTCATGGGCTTCAGCCATATTGGCCAATTCGTAAAAGACCGGCCGCGACAATTTCGCCTCCAGACCGCCTCGGACCAGGACATATGGGCTCGGCTCCAACGTCTCGGGGTCGGTCTCCACCCGAATGGGCAAATCTTTGCCCGCCAGGGCGACATCACCGAGATTGGTCGTGAAGGCCAGGATCTGGTCCGGGCCCGGGTCTCCGACACGATCGACGCGGACTGCGACAAAAGGCGTGTCCTCAACGTGCACGATCACTTTCTCATAGGGTGTCACGAGATAGATCTGGCCGTCCGGATCCTTGCGCAGGATGCGGGAAAACAGCTTCACCAGGCGCTCCCGCTTGATCCGCGTGCCCTCATGCCACCAGGTGCCATCAGCGCGAATTTCCATCTGGATATCGCCGCAATGGTCCGGATTCCATAAATGCACGGGCGGCAATGGACCCTCTAATCCTTCAGGGGCGATGGCTTTCAGCACCTCCTCCAGGGAAATGACAGAATTTCCATTGGTTTTCATGTGGTGCTCCGCCATCTTCTCGCCTAGACCTAGTGCGACTGGTGTAGATAGTGAAGACGGAGTGCTCATGGCAGACGACAATTCAGCCATTGTTGAGCAGGCAGAAGCCGCTGGTGAAACGCTTGCAAAAGTGAAGACTGAAATCGGCAAAGCCGTGTTCGGACAGGATCGTGTGATCGAACTGGCCCTGTCCGCGATCCTGGCGGGCGGGCATGCGCTCTTGATTGGGGCGCCAGGGCTCGCGAAGACGCGTCTGGTCGATGCGATCGGCACCGCGCTGGGCCTCGATAATGCCCGCATCCAGTTTACCCCCGACCTGATGCCGGGCGATATTCTCGGTTCTGAAGTGCTGGATGAAGGCGCCGATGGCAGCCGCGCTTTCCGTTTCATAAAGGGTCCGATCTTTACCTCGCTACTCATGGCCGATGAAATCAACCGGGCCTCGCCGCGAACCCAGTCGGCCTTGTTGCAAGCGATGCAGGAAAAACACGTCACCGTCGCAGGGGTTCGTTATGACCTACCGGCGCCGTTCCATGTGCTCGCGACCCAGAACCCGATCGAACAGGAGGGCACCTATCCGCTGCCCGAAGCGCAGCTCGACCGTTTCCTGCTCAAGATTGACGTGACCTATCCGGACCTCGACACGGAACGTAAAATCCTGGTCGAAACCACGGGCGGTGAAGAACAAGTGGTTCAAACCGCTTTGTCCAGTGAAGAGCTGATCGGGCTGCAGGCCCTGGTGCGCAAAATGCCGGTTGGCGAAACCGTGCTCGACGCCATTCTCGCGCTGGTCCGCGATGCCCGCCCAGAGCAGTCCGGCGATGAGCGGGTGCGCCGCTTTGTCGATTGGGGGCCAAGCCCGCGTGCCGGTCAGGCGCTGATGCTGGCCTGTCGCGCCCGCGCCTTGTTGCGTGGACGACTGGCGCCCAGCATTGAGGATGTCGAAGCCCTGGCCGAGCCTTGCCTCGCGCACCGCATGGGTATGCGCTACGACCCAACGGGCGAAGCGCCAGGCCTGAACAAACTGATCGACGACCTTGTGAAAAAGGCGGCTTAGCCGATGCATCGTCTGTTGCTTGCCACCGCTGCTTTCGTCTCTGCCTGTAGCCAGGTTCAGCCTATTTCGGATGCAGAAAAGGCCGAGATTGACTGTCTCGCCTCAATCACGGTGGTTGAAATCACCGATGCGATCCGTGAGGGCGCGGAAGCCGGCACCGATCCGGCAGATCTTCAATCCATCCCGGACGAGAAAATCGCGGCCGCGATCGAAAAACTCGAAGCCAAATATTCCGGCCGCATGGACGAAGCCTATCTCGAATATGACATCAATCACCGGCTCGATAAGATTCAGGACGCGCTCAACAATCGCGACCCGGATTCCGAAGCGACGCAGATCATGAATGACACGCTCGAACTGGGACGAACGTGTACGTTTGGGAGCTGATGCCAGAGTGATTTCCCTGTCTACGCTCCGTGCCGATGCTGAGTCTCTTGCCCGCCAATTGCCAGGCCTGTCCTTGCAAGCCGCCGCGGCAGACGTCATCCATCCTGGCGCAGCGGGGCGCAAACGCGCCGGGTCTGGCGAACAATTCTGGCAATATCGCCGGTATGCCCAAACAGATGCCGCCGACCGCATTGACTGGCGGCGCAGCGCCCGTGGGGATGAATATTTTGTCCGCGAAACCGAACTTGAAACGGCACGAACAATTCTGTCCTGGGTCGATCCACATAGCGGTTTTGACTGGTCGAGCGATCCCGGCCGTGAAACCAAAGCCGACCGCGCCCGCATCATCCTGCTGGCGCTAGGCATCGTTTTTGCCAAAGAAGGCGAACGGATCGGCCTGATCTCCGGCACCCGGCCGGCCAGTCTTGGCAAAACCGCGCCGGACCGTCTGGCCGAAGACCTATTACGCGAACACGCAAGCGCGCTCGAACCACCCAAGGCGCAAGCGCTCGCCATCGTTGCCAGTGACTTTTACGATGGCGTCGAGTCCTGGCGGGCCCGGCTCGGCAGCGTCGCCCGCACCTGCCGACATGGCGTTCTGCTTGCTGTCACTGACCCGATCGAGCATGAGTTCCCATTTTCGGGGCGAACAAGGTTCAGCCGGCCCGGCACGACGCTCGACAAATTGTTTGGGCGCGCGGAAACAGTTCGTGACGCCTATCTCGAAAAACTCGCGGCGCACGAAGAGAAACTTGCACAACTTGCCACAAGCATGGGGTGGGCCCTGGTCAAGCACCGCACCGATGAAGAGGCCCTGAGCGGGGCCGCAGCAGTCCAGCTCGCGCTTGAACAGTTCGGGGGCAAGGCATGACGCTTGGGCCCTTCCTGTTCATGGCGCCACTGACCCTGATCGGCCTGATCGCTTTGCCGATCATCTGGTTCATCTTGCGCGCCACGCCGCCTAGCCCGAAACAGGCGCAGCTCCCCAGTCTCAGGCTGCTCGAGGATGTTGAACCAAAAGAGGAAACCCCAGCCCGGACGCCCTGGTGGATCTTATTGCTGCGCCTCGGTGCCGCAGCGCTCGCCATAATCGGGCTCGCCCAACCGCTTTATGCGCCAAATGCCAGCACTGGTGAGACAGTCGCCGACTCGGTTCTGGTCGTGATTGATGATGGTTGGACAAGCGCCCAGCGCTGGGGCGAGATCCGCTCCGCCGCGCTGTCCGCGCTGAATGGCGAAGACCGGGATACGCCGGCTTATTTGCTGCTCACCGCGCCGCGTGCCTTGCCCGGTGAAACCAGTGCGCGTCTGGATCGTACCGCATACGAGGCTCGAATCCGCTCGCTGCAGCCGCAGCCCTGGGCAGTGGATCGCGAGGACGCCCTGGAGCGCTTGCGTTCGAGCCAGGTTCAACCCGGCCGCATTCTCTGGCTCACCGATGGCCTCGATCCGGAAAGCTCCGGGCCGTTTGGGCGCGCCCTGGCGGATCTGGCGCCGCTCAGCATTTACGCCGCAACGCCGCGTGGCCCGGCGGCACTGACAAGACTGGGCGCCGACGCGCAAGGGGTCTCGATCACCGCCGCGCGAACCGACCGTTCCGACCCATCCTCCCATTTTATCTCGGCCCTGACGCTCGACGGTGCGGCCTTGGCAACCGCCGACCTGGACTTTGCGAGTGGCGAAGCCACCGCCAATGCGGTTTTCGAGTTACCGCCCGCGGCGCTGGCTCGCGTGGCGCGTTTTCAGGTCACAGGATCGGCCTCGGCCGGGACGGTCTGGCTCTGGGACAGCGCCGATCGGTCGCGCCGCGTCGGTCTGGTCAGCGGCGACAGCACGGCGCAACCGCTGCTATCGGACATTCACTATGTCCGCAAAGCGCTGGAACCGTTTGCGACGATTTCCGAGGGCGAGCTGACAGACCTGATTGCTGAGAACCCGGATGCGATCATCCTCACTGATATTGGCCAGATAGATGCTGATGCCAAAGCAGCTGTGATCCAGTGGATTGAAGAAGGGGGTGCCTTGATCCGCTTTGCCGGTCCCCGCATGGCAGGACCGCAAACCAGCGCCGCGGTGGACGAACTGGTGCCCGCCCCGTTGCGGCGATCTTCGCGCGCGATTGGCGGAACCTTGACTTGGGAAGAGCCACAACCACTCGGCACTTTCCCGGAGGCCTCCCCCTTTGCCGGGCTGACCCCGCCGGAAGACATTCGCGTACGCCAACAAGTGCTAGCCCGCCCCGGCCCACAGCTGGCGCGCCGCACCTGGGCGCGGCTCGCCGATGGCAGCCCGCTGGTCACCGCTGATCGGCGCGGCGAAGGGACGCTGATCCTGTTTCATGTCACCGCCGGTCCGGACTGGTCGGACCTGCCTTATGCCGGTGTTTTCGTGGATATGCTGCGCCGGTCGATTGCGGCCGGACGCGGTGAGGCCATCGCCGACGAAGAAGGCCTTTACACCCCCGCTCTCACTTTGAATGGCGCCGGTCGCCTGACCCAGCCGAGTGCGGGCGCCACACCCTTGCGCGCCAGTGATTTTGGTGCCGTGGAGCCTTCGGAAATGCATCCACCGGGTTTGTATCAAGGACCCTCTGGTACGCGCGCCTTGAACGTGGCCGCAGAATTTACGCCCATCCCCGTCACCACCTGGCCACCGGCGGCGACCTTGCTAGGCGACACGGAAGCGCGAACCCTGCGTCTCGGCGGCGTGCTGCTCGCCCTCGCTCTATTCCTGGTCTGCATTGATTTGATCGTTGCGCTCGCCCTCGCCGGACGGCTGCCTGCCTTGAGGCGCTCAACCGCTGCGCTCTTCATTCTGGCAGCTAGCGGACTGGCCATGATCGGTTCCCCTCCAGCCACCGCTCAGAGCGCGCTGGGCTTGCCGGAGAATGGCAATCTCGACAAGGAAACGGCCGCCGCGCTCGAAATGCGTCTCGCTTATATCGAGACCGGCGATGAACGCACGGACCGGGCCACCAAGGCCGGGCTCGAAGGGCTTAGCCTGATCCTGTTTCGGCGCTCCAGTGTCGAACCGGCCGCCCCGCACGCCGTCGATCTCGAGTCTGACGCGCTGGATGTCTATCCGGTGCTGTTCTTATCGCTGCCAGAGACGCCCGAGCCGTTTAGCGCCACGGCCGTATCCCGGCTCAACGCCTATATGCGCAATGGCGGCGCTCTATTCGTCGATACACGCCGCGGCGGAACCATTGGCGGTCGCAACAGTTTTGAAGGGCTCGACCAGGTTCTGGAAGGCCTCGACACGCCGCCGCTCGCACCAGTGCCAGCCGACCATGTCCTGACAAGATCCTATTATCTGATTCAGTCTTTCCCCGGTCGTTATGAGAACCGCAATCTCTGGATCGAAGCGACTGGGGCCGCCAATAAGGAAGAGCGCCGCGGTGATGGCGTCAGTCGCCTATTTGTTGGCGACGCCGACTATCTTGCTGCCTGGGCCGTAGATGAACGCGGTCGCCCGATCTATTCGGTCGATGGCGGCGATTTACAGCGCGAAATGTCGATCCGTTTCGGGGTCAACCTGATCATTTATATCCTAACCGGCAATTACAAAGAGGATCAGGTTCACGTCCCGGCCTTGCTGGAACGCCTGGGCGAGGATGAAGGGGTGGGGGATTTCGATCTCCAGGACGGAGTGATCCCATGATTGAAGTGTCACGCCTGTCCTTTGATCCCCTGATTGGCTGGCCGCTCTTTTGGGCCCTTGGCGTGCTTTGTATTGTCAGCCTGCTTGTCTATGTCATCGCGTTTCGAAAGGCCTGGTTAACCCGGGCCCTGGCCGTCGCCTTCGGACTGCTCGCCCTATCCAATCCAGCATTGGTCGAAGAGGAAAGAGAACCCCTGCCCTCGGTCGCAGCCATCATTGTTGATCGCTCCGACAGTATGGAATTCGGCGACCGCACGGCCATCGCCACTGCCGCCTTTGGCGAATTACAGGCCGAATTGGAGGCCAATCCTGCAATCGATCTGCGTGTCATCGAAGCGGAGACCGTTGGCGATGGCACCCGCCTGATCGGTGCCCTGGAAGGGCTGATGGCAGATGTCCCTCGCGACCGGATAGCCGGCGCCATCCTGATCACGGACGGCCAGGTGCATGACCTGCCTGATGACCTGTCGCGCCTTCAGGACCTTGGCCCGGTGCACGCCTTGATCACGGGCGACCCGTCCGCCAGCGATCGTCGCATCACTCTAGTTGAGGCGCCGAATTTTGACATTGTTGGCGACGAAGCTGAGTTCATCGTCCGCATTGATGACCCCGAGGGCGGCACGGTCCCCCTGACCTTTGCGATCAATGGTGGCCGGTCTGAAGCGCGCTATATCGAGGCCGGTGAGGATACCAGCATCTTCATCGAGGTGGAGCGACGCGGCGATAATATTGTCGTCTTCGAGACCCCCGAAGGCGAGCAGGAACTGACCCTTGCGAATAATCGCACGGCAGCGACCATTTCAGGGGTTCGCGATGGCTTGCGGGTATTGCTGGTGACAGGCCGACCCAACGCGTCCGGACGGGTCTGGCGCGATTTGTTGAAATCGGACCCATCGGTCGATCTCGTTCACTTCACCATTCTGCGCCCGCCTTATAAACGCGACATGACCCCGCTTGAAGAGATGGCGCTGATCGCCTTTCCAACCGAAGAATTGTTCGAAGAAAAACTCGATGGCTTCGATCTGATCATTTTCGACCAGTATGAACGCCGCGGCGTGATCACCATGGGCTATCTCGCCGATGTCGCCCGATATGTCGATGAAGGCGGTGCGTTGCTGGTGGTGGCCGGCGAAAGTTTTGCCGGGCCAGCCAGTCTCGCGCGCACGCCGCTCGCCGGCATCCTGCCGGCGCTGCCAACTGGCGAGATCATCGCCGAGGACGTCATGCCGACCCTGTCCGATGAAGGCATGCGCCACACCATCACCGAAGACTTTACCGGCCGGCGTTGGGGCAAGTGGCTGCGCTACATCCAGGCCCGCGCTGATACCGGCGATGTGTTGATGCGGACCGAGAATGGCGCGCCTCTGTTTGCCGTCGATCGGGTCGGTGAAGGGCGCGTGGCCCAGCTCTTGTCAGACCAGATCTGGCTCTGGGCCCGCGGCTATGATGGTGGCGGTCCATTTTCCGACCTGATCCGGCGCTCAGTGCATTGGTTGATGAAAGAACCTGAACTTGACGAGCGGCAGCTGAAAATGGTCGCCCAAGGCGATATTGTCCGGGCCAATCTGCGCACGCTGGCTGATCGCGCCGCACCGCTGATCATCGAAACGCCCGATGGCAGTTTCCTCGAACCGGAATGGCGCGAAAATGGCCCTGGAAGCTACACCGCTGAAGTACCGGTCGATCAACTCGGTCTTTACCGTGCCCAGTCCGGGGGGCTGGAAGCCGTGGCCCTGAACGGCCCGGCCAATCCGAGAGAGTTCGCGGCCCTGGAAGCCACCGGCGACGTCTTACAGCCGCTCACTGACCGCACAGGGGGCGGCATCTTTACCCTGGACAGTGTGGGCGAGCGCCCGGACATTCGTATGGTCGGCCGGCGCGCCGATGCCTCTGGGGGCAACTGGCTCGGCTTGCGGGAACGCGGCGCCTATGCCGTGCGCAGCTCCACCAGCCTGCCGCTCTTGCCGGGCCTGCTGGCGATCGGCCTGATCCTGCTGGCCCTCCTTTTCGCCTGGCGCCGCGAGGGGCGATAAAAAAAGAGACCCATGCCTGCTTGCGGCGTTGAAGCGGTTATCGGCGGACAACACAATAACGCCTTAAAAGACCATTCGCACGAGCCGACACTTTCTGACCTGCAAGCAGATGAATGAGTGAATTATGGTGAATGCTTCTTGACCATAATCGCGTCGATCCAACCAATTTGATTTGCTCAGGATTAGATCGCGGCTGCTAGTCTCTAACCTCGAACAGGAGCACGTTGATGAGCGGACGCGGGTTGTATTTTCTGGGGGCAGCAGGTCTTGTCGGAGCGGCGACGCTGGCCTGGGGTGTTTTTGTCACGCAATCCGAACCGGAATCCGCCACCGCGGACACTTCTGCCATCACGGCACCCGTAAAGATGACCAAGATCGTCGTGGCCTCCAAGCCGATCGCAATTGGCGATACCATTTCGCTCGACAATCTGACGCTTAAATCCTGGCCTGAAGCAGATGTTCCTTACGGCGCATTCCGGACGCTCAATCAAGTCAGCACAAGTCCAGAGCTGACCCGCACTGCGTTAACACCGATCAAAGCAGGGGCGCCTGTCTTGGACTCACGGCTGTCAATCGCGGGGGCCCAAACCGCGATCGCGTCGCGCCTGGATCCCGGCATGCGGGCCTATTCCATTCGCGTTGACGAAGTGTCAGGCGTGGCCGGATTTATCCTGCCGGGCTCGCACGTTGATGTTTTGCACACACACAAGAAAAAGGATGCGCCTGTGACGACGCGCATCCTGCTTACTGGCGTTCAGGTCCTCGCCGTCGATCGCAATCATAATCTCATGACTGATGAGCCCGCGCTCGCAAACACGGCGACACTCGCCGTCAGCCTGGAGCAAGCGCGAGAACTGTCCATCGCGGCAAATGATGGCCGTTTGTCGCTTGCACTGGTCGGCGCTGAGGAAGCTAATGATACGGTCGGACAAGCTCCAATGCCGATCCTCGCCTCTATGCAGACAAGTGCACCTGCCAGACGGTCAAACAAAGTTCCGGCCCGTCGTGTCGCTCGCCGTGTTGACGCCCCGCCGCGGGCCACCTCGACTCCGGTTACGGTAATCCTCGGCGATGACATAAGCGAAGAAAATGTCCCAAAGGCATCCTCGTCACAAGTCGATGCCTTGCTCGGTGGCCCGGCCAGCTAAAACTCACGCTATTTGAGTTCTTTTCAGCGCGACCACGTCGCGCACAATTTCCGGGCGCCGTGATCTTTAGAAGATCAATTGCGGCGGGGTTTCCTGTAACAGTTCTGGAAGCGGCGTTGCCGTCTCGAAATCGGAATTAAGGTTCAATGTCGCGCCTGCGTTCAGCGTCAACCTATCCACCATGATGGCAGAATAGGCCGCCGATTGGTTGAACCCGGCATCGGCATTAATGGTCAGCTCGCTGCCTGGCGTATAATAAACACCCTCAATAAACGAGTTTGAATCGCTATTGATCTGAAAAGACGGCCCCGTTCCGGCCGAGACGTTTTGATTCTGAAATACGGCAATGCCAGCATACGGACCAGTATCCGGTGCATCGAGTTGGATATTGATCTGTGAATTGGCGCGAATTCGAGATTGGTCATCATGAAAATAGAGCGTGGTGTCCGTGCCGATCAGGCTGGACCCTCCATTTAAGATGATCGCGCCTTCGCGAAACACATACGTGCCGGGCTGCATTGTGATCGTGGTGCCCGACGTTACGGTGATGGTGCCACAATAGACCCCTGGACTGATCTCCTGATCGTAACTCGCATCGAAATTCAGGTGCTGGCATGGCGCCTCGGCATTATCCGGAATGGGCAGGCTGGCCAGCGGATCAGCGACATAATCGCAATAGCCCTGCGGCGACGGATTGATGGTGCCATTATTATTTACCCGGGCCTCGCCGGACATACAAACTGAGCGCGCTTCTATAGAGCCGTCATTGTTCACGAACACCGCTGACAGGCCGGTTGCATTTGAATGAATGCCACACGATGGAGCATTGATGCTGGCCCCGGCATTGACGCGAATGGCGGTTTGATCCCGATCCGATAGAGCGAGAACACAGGGCGTATCTTCCGGGCGCCGTTGTTGGGCCGTCGCGGCTTGATTCACGGTCAGAGTTGGCTTGTTGATATAGCCCAAGAATGTCGTGGGCAGCGTGCACGAGCCATTCACGGTAACGGTTCGATCCAGTTTTGTGGCTGTGACCGATGTCACGCATTTCGGATCGAGATTTCTGGACACGAAGGTGGTGACAAATGCCGCCGCATTTTCGCCTGTAACTGAATCATCGGCGACGGCTGCCAATGCAGCGGCGTCGAGACTGACCTGCAGATCTGCCGCCACATTATTGGCGCGGCGAAGGTCGATCGAGGCCCCTGCGGCAATCAGCAAGACGGGCAGGATCAGGGCGGCGGCAGCAACGATGTTGGCATCGTCACCCGATACGACGGAACGGCGTGTGCGAGGAAGCGTATTCATCATCAAATCGACTCCATGACATCCATCATCCGAACCACTGCCGGCAGCATCAGCACCGCGAGCAGCGTTGGGAACACGAAAAGGATGAGCGGCACAACCAGTTTTGCCGGGAGCGCAAGGGCTTTCTCCTCAGCCAGCAACATCCGCCGCTCACGCATGTCGGTGGCGAATACGCGCAGCGTCTCACCAACACTGGTGCCAAGCTCGTCGGACTGTTTGAGCATGGTTGCGAGCGACCGCGCTTCTTCTAGTCCGAGCCGGTCGGCGAGATTTTGCCATGCCGAGTTCCGATCACGGCCCGCCCGAATTTCAAGGCTCATCATGTAGAGCTGACCGGCCAAATGTTCGTGGCTTTGGCGTAGCTCATCGGAAATCCGCAGGATGGCAGCATCCATGCTAAGGCCCGCTTCGACGCACGCGACGAGGAGGTCCATCATGTCCGGGAACCCGTCGCTATAATGCCGCTCGCGCGCCTCTACCAGACGATCGACAATGCTGGTGGGAACCATATAGCCAATCAGCGCCAAGACGGCCGAGCCGATTAATAAATACACACTGTCTAACTCGAACGGAAACAAGGGGAGCGACAACAGGAACACCACTTGCGGCACAACCAGAGCCGCTACGCGGATGCCCAGAAAGACAAATGGCGCCGAGGGCTTGAAGAAACCAGCACGCATCAATTGCTTTCGAACCCGCGAGACTTCTTCGCCGGACTGAGCGCTGAGACGACGCCCGATTTTGGCGAACCAATCGCTGGCGCCGGTCGGGGTCGGTGCCGCAACCGCCTCCGAGAACGCTTTCAAATCCAGTCTTGATGAGACGCGCATCCGTCGGCGCGTCGCTAGAACGGTCGCTGGCACCAGCAAAAACAAGCACGCCAGCGCAGAGGCGAAAATCATGAGACCGGGTTCACCTAGAATTTGATCAATCATCGCTAGACCTTGAAATTGACCATTGAGCGCATCACAGCGTTGCCGATGAACATCCAGACCAGGGCAATCCCCAAGCCCCATTGGATGATTGGATTATCAATCACGTCACCATAGAAATCCGGTGTCATAAAATGCATGCCCAACATCACGATGAATGGTGCTGCGGTCAGAATGAGCGCCGACATCCGTCCTTCGGCAGAGGCCGCTTTGACCTTTAACCGCATTTTCTGACGCTGACGGATCGTCCGGGCATTGGTGGCGAGAAGATCCCCCAGATTGCCGCCCGTTTTTGCCTGCAGCCTAACAATTGCGGAGAACAATCGAATATCCGGGTGCTCGGTTCGCTCAGCCATTTTTTGTGTTGCCTGCTCGAGGCTGGATCCGAAGGAGATCTCGTCAGCCGCGAGCCCGAATTCAGTCCCCAATGGATCGGGGGTTTCTTTCCCCACAAGGGCAATCGCGGTCGGAACCGGGTGACCCGCTTGCAAACTCCGCACAATCGTGTCGAGCGCATCGGGAAGCTGCAATCCAAGTTGGCGCTGTCGGCGCGTGCCAAGCCAGTTCAGCAGCAAAAATGGACCTCCCAGCAAAACCGCAAAGAAAGCGGCAAGTGCGGGCAAAGGCGATGTAAAATAGAGCACCAGTCCGGCGGCACCGCTTGCCACAGCAAGCGCATAAAGCGACCACATTGCCGGTTGCGGAGCGAGCCCTGTCTTAGCGATAAAAGCGCCAAGCTTGGCATTCTTGATCTTGCGATTGCCATACTCATCCAGGCCTTGCTTCTGGCGCAAGGCGACGACGGCTTCGGCAATGCTCTCTGTTTCCGACTGAACCTTCAGGCGTTTGTTGATTGAGTGACGCTCTTTGCTCTCGCGGCTGAAATCAACGAGCGATTGAAGCCCAAGCAACACGGTTGCAGCCGCGAGGACCCACAATATGTGTTGTTCGTTCAAGGCTTGGCTCCCACTTCTAAGAGTGGATGCGTCGGATCAAAGGTCTCGGCCGGAACATGTATGCCGCGGCGGCGCATCTCTTCGAGACATTTCGGACGCAGGCCGGTGGCTCGAAACTCACCGATGACGGTGCCATCGTCCGCCGTATCGAGGCGATTGAAAACGAAAATGTCCTGCATCTGGATCACATCGCCTTCCATGCCGGTCACCTCCGTGACATGCGTGATCCGACGCGAGCCATCGCTGAGGCGTTGTGCCTGCAGGATCAGACCGATAGCTGCTGAAATCTGGCCGCGCACGGCTTCTTGCGAAATCCGCAAACCGCCCATCGCCACCATTTGTTCGAGACGCGTGATCGCCTCACGCGGATTGTTGGCGTGGATCGTCGCCATCGAGCCTTCATGCCCAGTATTCATAGCCTGGAGCATGTCGAATGCCTCATCGGACCGCACCTCGCCTAGGATCACGCGATCCGGGCGCATGCGCAGGGCGTTCTTGACGAGTTCGCGCTGCTTGATTTCGCCATTGCCTTCCAGATTGGCAGGCCGGGTTTCCATACGCGCGACGTGCGGTTGCTGGAGCTGCAGCTCGGCAGCATCTTCAATCGTGATCAGTCGTTCTTTGTGGCTGATTGCAGCGGAAAGCGCATTGAGCAGCGTTGTCTTGCCTGAGCCTGTGCCGCCAGAGATGATCGCCGTCACGCGGCATTTCACGGCACCGAACAAGAAGTCTGCCACCTCTCTTGGCAGGGCATTAAAGCCAACCAGCTTGTCGAGTGTGAGCGGCTTTTTCGAGAATTTTCGGATAGAAACCAGCGGACCATCTATCGCAATCGGCTCAATCGCAGCATTGACGCGTGAGCCGTCTGACAGTCTGGCATCGACCAGCGGAGACCCTTCATCCACGCGGCGACCGACCGCCGAAACGATCTTGTTCACAATGCGCCGCAAATGCTCATTGTCCCTGAAGCGGGCAGCAGAAAGTTCCAATTCGCCGCCGCGCTCAACATAAACCTGATTGTAGCCATTGATCAGAATGTCTGAGATCGACTCATCTTCAAGCAAGGGCTCGAGCGGACCGAGCCCGACCATTTCATGCACGATCGAGTCGGCAAAAGCTGAGACTTCCTGTGACCCTAAAGGCAACCGCTCACGGGCAATCTGTCGCGTAACGAACACACCGATCTGGGTCCGCAAATCATCTTCCGACAACTCACCCAGCACAGTGAGATCGAGCTCATCTATGATCTGGCTGTGAATTCGCAGTTTCGCTTCAAGCAATTGTTCGTTGAGGCTCTGATCTTCTTTGCTTGCGCGTGGTTGCGCTGGCGGCGACGCTTCTGGCTTGGGCGAAGGCGTCTCCGGCAGGTCCTGCAGGTCTGAGACGGTCGTCTTGGGGTCTGGCTGGCTTAATGAAAAGCGAGGCATCAAGCGGCCTCCTTGGCAGGCTCGGCGCGACCGGCGATCGTCTCCTGGCGAAGGCGTCGAATGATATCAGCCATGTCCTTGGAGATCAGAGAGCCAGGTTTGGTGTGCCCGACCGCCTGACCTAAATTCACCGCCGCCAGCGCGGCAGACCAATCCGAGCGCACTTGACCGAATACCGGCCGGGACAAGGCTGAATCCGCTTGCTCGGCTGAGACGCGCGTTCCGAATACGGACGCTTTCTGGCGGTTCAAGATCGGTTTGATTTTAACCGCTTGGGTGCTCGGATCTGAGGCCAGAAACTCAATCCACCGACGCGAGGCATTCAAGGCCGGGACTGTGAGTTCGCTGACAAGAATGACCGCATCACATCCAGACAGCACGTCGCTTGACCAATCATGCGGCCAGCGCGGCAAGTCGAGCAGGACAATATCATATTGCTCGCAGGCAATATCGAGCAGGCTGAGAACATAGTCGCGGGAGGGGTGATAGCGCTTCTGCGTCCAAGATGGCGCCGCGATCACATCTATTCCGTAGGTGTGCTGGGTGACCAGGCTGTTCAGTAAAACCGGATCTATTGCCCGCGCATCCTTGCTCAAATTACTGGGGTTCAAACCCGGTTCGCAATTCAAGTAAGTCGGCACCATGCCATCAAAAAAGTTGAGGTCGACCAGACACACGGAGGGGGGTGTTTTCGATTGGCGAAGTTGGTAAGCGGCTTCGACCGCCAACAGGGTCGCGCCAGCCCCGCCGACCGTCGACACGAAAGCATAGCACTCACCCGTGCTTGAAGGTGTCTCGAGCGCAATCGGCTGCGGATTTGCGCGCAATGACTCAAGGCTTTTGACGACATCTTCTGGGGTCGCCGCTGGTGAGAGCGTATCCCAGGTTTGAATCCGCGACAGGGCGCGCACGGCCTCTGCGGGCAATCCGTCCCCGATGACCAATACCGGCAAACTGGGCAAAAGACTGGCAATATTCGAAAGTGTATTTGAAACGTCCAAACGCGAATTGGCATCGATCAGACATTTATGTCGGTCGCCAGGTTCAGCGACAGACAGCAATTCTTCAACAGACGCGTGATGGCGTACCTGCGCATCATAAGACGAGTCGACATAGTGTTCGATAGAGTGTGGATTTCCCAATACGTGCAGGGTGCTCATGTCTGCCTCAATACAAATCGTCGGGTGTGGCCGACCATGTTTGCTTTTTGATATTATCCCGGACGGCCGCCCCAAACGGCGTGTCGGTTTTGTTTTCTGTCTTACCGGTAAACGCTGTTTCTAATGCCGAGACCGGAATTGCGCCCTGGACAGGGGTTGCCAAAGTGGTCCCCTTTTTACTCGGCTTGACCAGATGCGGCGTGATGATGACGACCAGCTCGGTTTCATTATTCCGGAACCGGCTGGACCGAAACAGAGCGCCAAGGATCGGCAAGTCCCCGAGCAACGGGGTTTGCGCTTTTGACACTTCAAAATCGTTTTGAATCAGACCTGCTATCGCGAAGCTCTGCCCGCTCGCGAGCTCAACTTGCGTATCCACGCGACGCACGGATAAAGCTGGGATTTCAACGTCCGAAAGCCGTACAGAATTGCGCGGATCGAGCCCGCTGACTTCAGGAACAACCGACAGCACGATCTGATCCTGGCTGAAAACGGTTGGCGTGAATTCAAGGCTGACCCCGAAATTCTTGAACTCGATGCTAATATTGCCTTCATCAGCGGCCACAGGAACAGGGAATTCGCCCCCGGCCAAGAATGAAGCTTTTTGTGCAGACCGGGCAACCAGGTTTGGCTCTGCCAGAGTGCGAACGACGCCGCGCTCCTCAAGGGCCTCAAGAAACACATCTATTCGTGTATCACCTGATCCCCCAAAAAGGGCACCGACAGATTTGCCGACGGGTCCAGAAATCGGCGCCGCACTGGTCAAAAACAGGAAGTCCCCCGCTTGACTAATCTCCGAACCAAACCCGATTTCGCGAATGTCATCGCGTGATGCTTCGACAAACCGCACCTCTAAAAGCACTTGTGCTGGAAGCGCCGTATCTAAGGCATTGATGACCCGGTCGCCCGCATGCCCCGCGACGACTTCGAGGATGCGATCAATTTTCTCCGGACTGTCGACCATGCCGCTGACATGAATCTTGTCGGCGACTGGATGTAACTTGACGGGGGTGTTGGGATAGAGCGCGGCAATATCCCGACCAATCGCTTCAATATCAGGGGTCACTTCGATATCGACGATTTGAATGAGGTGCCCCTGCTCATTATAGGCGAGGAGATTAGTCGAGCCGATCGTGCGACCACGGATATAATATTCTTGATTAGAGACGGGTGCAGCAACTGCGATGACAGGTTCGGAGACAACAATTTTCGTGAAGACTTCATCGGTCGGCACTGGAAGGGACGCGCCTTGTGTCACCCGTACCGTCTGATAGTTCACCGTGTCGGCAGTTGCCACGCCGCTCATTGCGGAGCCAAGGAATGCGGCGAATAGCGCTGATGCCGATACTCGCAATTGTCGTGTCTTCTGACAGCCCATCTTTTGCCTCACACGAACTTTCTGTTCGCGCCCATATTAGTAAGTCTGGTAAGGTTACCGGTGACAATTGAAGGTCACGTCAAACAGCGCAGAAAAATTTGTTTAAATTTTTCAGATGCTTCCAAACACTCTAAAAATGTGTCTGAACCGCGCCCACTGATCATGCCGGTATCGAAGCATTTGCGACAGTTCGGGAGCATGAGCTTCTCGCATGAAGATCCGCGTCGACTCTGAATCGAAAGACGCGCGCAACACCACGTGGAGCAAGGTTGCCTCGCGCATCGAGCATTGTCACCAGCACACAAAATGCAGATTCCATGCATAATCACATTAATTGTTTTTAGGCCCTGATTAACGAATTTTTCATCGGGGGTTTCGGCACAAACCGCGGCGAATATCAGATTGTGGTAAGAAACTCTGTCAAAAATTTTCAATATTGGTTTGACCTTGGTTTAACACTTGTCCCTAGCGCCGAAAGCATGGGACGAAGTTTTCAAATCGATTTTCGCGAGCGCACCGAAGGCAGCATCTCCGTGATGACGGGGCTGATCTCTTTAGGTCTGATTGGGGTGGTCGGTCTCAGTGTTGAGACCGGGTATTGGTATCACTTACAGGAAAAGGCCCAGATGGCCGCCGATGTGTCCGCCTATGCTGGCGCCGTCGCCTTGAGAAATGGCGAGACCGCAGAAACAGCTAAGGCCGAAGCCATCAAGGAAGCCGAAGAACTCGGGTTCTCGTCGATCAACCTTGCCACCGTCACACCGGTTTCGCCGCCCCTGCAAGGCGCTTTTCAAACCGCGCGCGATATCGAAGTCACGATCAATTACAATGCCCCGCGTCTCTTCTCATCGATCTTCTCGGATACGCAGCTGTTCCATGATGTCAGATCGGTTGCCGGGTATTCGCCATCGGTTGACGTGTGCATTCTCGCCCTCGACCCTACAGGCAGCGCTGCCCTCGATATTTCAGGGTCATCCAATGTCGATGTTTCTGGGTGTGAATTCATGTCGAATTCGCTCGCCGATGACGGCTTTTCTGTCCGCGGTCAGGCAAATGTCGACATTGATTGTGCGAATTCAGCCGGCGGTTTCGAGCAAGATGGCTCGACCAGCACAATCACGCTCTCGACCTGCCCGGTGCCGCGTACTGACTTGTTCCAAGCGAGCGATCCGTTCGCAAGCCTGCCGGAACCCGACACACTGGTGCCATGCCGCAATCTTACCAATACCGAACGACAAGCGATGAATGGCAGTGCCGGCAGCGTGACACTTTCGCCTGGCCCGACCGGTGTTCGCAAGTTTTGCAATGGTCTCGACCTGCGCAAGGACGTGCATTTTGAACCCGGCCTGTACATAATTGACGGGCAAAGCCTAACGACCGCAGCGAATGCGGACGTGACCGGAACCGATGTCACGTTTTACCTGACCGGCGGGGCCGACCTCGGTTTTCGCGGTACGTCTAGGTTGAATTTGACGGCGCCAAGCACGGGCACCTATGCCGGAATGCTGTTCTTCGGTGACCGCAATGACACGTCTGCCGAATATATCTTCAACGGCACGGCCGATTCCTTGCTCACGGGAACCCTATATGCGGCGGGCGCGGACGTCACCTATGCCGGCGATTTCACCGGCGCCGATGGCTGCCTGCAAATCATTGCCTTTCGGATCGACCTGACCGGCGGTTCAAACATGACAGGGGATTGCGACGCATATGGGATCACCAACGCGCAATTACCGGGGTTCGTCAAACTATTGGAGTGAATGGTGTTGAAACAGATACAACAAAACTACGCCAAATCAGAATCGGGCATCGCGGCAATTGAATTTGCCTTTGTCGCACCGCTCTTAGCGCTGATCATCACTGCGATCGTCGATGTCGGGTTATATGTAAATGCGCGCGCCGACATGACGTCATCGATCAAATCGGGGGTCGACTATTTCATGACGGGTGGTCAGGACACGGATGCCGCGATTTCCGTGATTAATCACGCTTGGACACGCCGCCCGGAGTATTCAACCATTGAAGCGCAACGCTATTGTTCGTGTTCTGGCATCGTTTCCGCCTGCTCAAATGTCTGCACCGATGGCAGCCAGCCAGAGGCTTACAAGAAAATCGTTGTGACCGCTTATTATGATGGCTTGCTCTTGGAAGCAAAGTATCAATCCGATGAAACCATCCGCATTCGATAGTCGCCCGCGTCGAGTAATGCAAAATCAAAGCGGTGCCACCGCCGTCGAATTTGCATTGCTCGCGCCCATTTGGATTGCCTTGGTCCTGATGGCAATGCAAATCAGCCTGGCGCTTCACAAAGGCAATACGGTCCAATGGGCGGTCAATAAAGCGGCCCGCGCGGCTTTGCTCGACACCTCGCTCGATGAGGCCGGACTGCAAGCCTATATTGAGACGCGCATCAGAAAGATCGATGCATTCGCTGAAATCGATATAACCTATTCCGAGAACACAGTCGGCACGGTCCTAATCGGAACGATTTCCGGGACCTATTATCATGACATCAATGTGCCACTGCTGCCGGACTTCACAGCAGAGTTTAACATAGACGTTTCCGTGCCGCGCGTATGATCAGCCGCTGGTCCGTAAGATTTCATCCTTTCGATCAAGTCGAATGGCGCCTTGGTTTGTTTGGAACCCAATACGGAACCCAATAAGCCCAGCCGACAAAAAATCTTGTAAGAAACCGACATGCCGCAAGACTAAGTTGGGTATGAAGCCGAGTTCGACCGCCAATACGCTCTATCATGAAGCCGCTGATCAGTTCGCGCATGCCATGCAAAGGCTTGCGCGGGCGACCGAGGCCAATGCCGAGCGGCGGTTGGACCTCTTGCAGGACATGCATTTCCAATTGTGGAAAAGCCTGGCCTCTTTCGATGGTCGTTGCAGCCTGAAAACCTGGGTCTACCGGGTCATTCACAATGTCGCGGCCAGCCATGTCGATCGGGAACGACGTCGCCCCTTGGATGCGGTGGACTTTTCCGAGCTCGATCAAATGCCGAGTCTGACGGATTTGAGCGGATTGATTGAGCGAGATGACGCCCTGGCCCGGCTTCATGCCTGGATCCGTCAGCTGAAATCAACCGATCGTCAGATCATGACACTCTATTTGGAAGATTTGAGCGCGGCAGAAATGTCGGACGTGACAGGCCTCAAACCGGGCGCGATCGCCACCCGCGTCTCGCGCCTGAAATCGAAACTTGCCCAAGACTTTAAGGAGGCATCGAAATGACAGACAAAGATCCTCTTCGCGAGCTCTGGGCCGCCGACCAAGGAGAAAAATTCACCATGTCGATTGCAGAACTCACCGCGCGCTCGGATCGCTTCCGCGCGCAAATCAAACGCCGGAATTGGACCGAATATCTGGCCGCCTTGCTGGTTATCGGGATTTTTGGCTGGCTGGCTTATATTGTCCCGGTCTGGTCGGTGAAGATCGGCGCTGGCCTGATCATAATCGCAGCGATCTATATAAGCTGGCAGCTGAACCGCGTCGCCTCCCTATCGGCGGACGATGAGCCGGCGGATGATTTGATCAGCACGCATCGTCGCCAGTTGGTGCGCCAGCGCGATGCCCTGCGATCGGTGTGGCGTTGGTATTTGCTGCCCTTTGTTCCCGGCATTGTCGTGTTTAGTGTCGGCTCAACGCTGGAAGCCGGTGCGAACGCCCCACTTTGGGCCGTCCTGGCAACATCGGCGGTCAGTCTCGGCTTTGTCGGCTTGGTGTTTGCCGCTGTCTGGGCGGTAAACGCCCGGGCCGCCCGCAAGCTCGATGACGAAATCAAGACGCTCGAGTCCGTGTCCGACCACTAATTTACGGGCCAGTGCAACAAGGTCTGGAGGTTCGTATCATGCGAGCCTCCTTTTTTGGTCGCGCTTAGATCGCGCGCAATGGCCCCGCCAATTGATCCGGGTCGCCAGCCAAAGCTCGGACCATGACGCGGTGCATATCCTGCGGGCCGGGAAAACGAAACCGGTCGGGCGCAACCCCGACAAAGCCCAGTTCGCCGAAATATCGTGGCGATCCAATTATCACCGCCGCGCCCCATCCCGCCTTTGTGGCAGCTTCCAGCGCTTCGCCGGTAATTGTCAGGCCGAGGCGTTGGCCTTGAAAGTCCGGATCGACCGCGACCGGACCGACAAAGACGGCCGGGACGCGTGCCGCACCGACAAAGATCGGCCAGATCCGACACACGCCAATGACGCGCCCGTCCTGCACCGCCACGCGGGTCAGGTCCGGCAAGGATGCATTGCCTTCGCGCAGGCGCTCTGCCGTTTTGGCAAAGTGGCCAGGGCCGAATGTGCGATCATACAAAGCTTCAATCGCGTCGGCGTGCTGGGCGGGCGTTTCGGGAACGATTTCAATCATGGCGGGCGGTGTTTAAGCGCTCGGCGCTGAATAGCAATGCCCGATTTAATAGTCCCAACGATCGAGCTGCGCCTTGATGGCGTCAATGAACAGCAAGGGCTGATCGAGCATGACATGGTGCTGCGCGTTCGGCACCGAAACCATGTCCATGCCGTCTCGAAGCGAACGCATATATTCCCAGATCCGGTCATTCACCAGCACTGAGTCCTGCCCGCGCATCATGGCGACGCGGCAGGTAATGTCGGCGAGCATGTTGGTCGACATTTTGCTGAATTCGAAATTGATGAAGATTTGCGGATCGAACTTCCAGATCCACCCGGTTTGCCCGGCCTCACTGGTCACCTGTTTGAGGCTGTGACGGGCAATATAGTCAGCAATATAATGGTTCTCGCAAGGCTGTGGCGGGGCCAGGCGGAAGCGCGCCAGGGCAGCTTCCAGGCTGGCATAAGCGCGATTGCCACGAACCCGGCGCGGTGGCCCTTCCCACTCATCTTCCGGCGGGCGCAGACCACTATCGACAATGACCACACCGGAGAATCGGTCCGAGTGCCGGGCGGCGGTGTGCAGGGTGATGAAACCACCAAAGGAATGGGCGACGATGGCCGGCTTGCGATTGCCTGCGAACAGGCCGGCATGTTCGCAGACCGCCAATTGTTCCTCGGCAAAGGCGCTGAAACTGTACATCTCGCGCCATTCGCTGTCGCCCATGCCCGAAAACGTCATGGCGACGACGAAATAGTCGCCAGCCAAGGCCGGCGCGATGAAATCATACCAATGTGCATGGGCGCCATTGCCATGCGACAAGAGCAGGCCCGGTTTGGCGGGATCGCCCCAGGTCTGGTAGCGGATGGTCACGCCAGCCGCTTCGATGAAATGCTCCTGATACGGCGTCTCGACCGCTTCGATGAACCAGTCCGGTGCGTCCGGTTTGGCGCCGCGATAGCGCGCCAGCAAATTGGCCTCGGCCGGGCTCATCTCTTGGACATCATCGGCCATGGATCAGGTTCGCTTTTCGATAATCTTGAAGATGCCGCTGCCGGTCATCAGGGTTTTGTCGCCGCTCCAGATCCGGCCCTCGACGGTGTGAATGCCATCGACAACTGACAGAACTTCGCCGCGCCCTTCGATCCACGAGCCATGCTTGGCCCCAGACAGGAAATCGCAGACCAGCCGGATCGTGACCCACCACGTGTCTTCATTCTTCTCCACCGCCGCACCCCAGGCCATGTCCGCAAAGGTCATCAGCATGCCGCCATGCGCGTTCATCATGCCATTGGTATGATGTTCGCCGACCCGAAAAGCACGGGTCAGACCGTGTTCATCGCGCTTTTCAAACAAGGGGCCGACCTGCCGGCCAAAGCCACGATGCCAGGGCAACGGCGCATAGCCGCTTGGAATGTCATAGATCTGTTCGCGGGTGAGATCGTCGCTCATGGCGGTGACATGAGCGCAAATGCAAATTGCGGCAACCCCTCACGTTGGGGGATTGGCCGCCACCCAGTTCAAGAGAAGCACATTCGCATTGGCCGTCATGTGCGCGATGATCGGTACAATCACAGTCCCGCTCATCAGGCGCAGGACGGCAAAGCCGATGCCGCTCAGAAACACCACAAACATGGCGGCAGGCGAATATTGCAAATGGCTGAAGGCGAAGGCCAGGCTGGAAATCGTGACCGCTGCGACCGGGCTCAATCCGCGGGCAATAATCGCGCCGAGCGCAATGCCGCGAAACGCAACTTCTTCGACCACTGGCGCCATGATCACTGCAACGAAAATATAGGCAATGGTCCAGTTTTCGGGCGCGAACACGGCTTCATTGATTTCTTCGCGATATTGCCAGCCCTCTTCGGTCATGATGCTGCTCACCACCAGGCTGGGCAGAATGAGCAGGAGCGGTCCGATTATGGCGCCAATCAGGATCCAGTTGCTGGTCGTCGTCATACGTCCGGCGAATGGGCCAGCGCCGAGTTTTTCGGACCATAGGCTCATGATCGCGAACCAGGCCGCCATGGACAGACAGGCGAACAGCCAACTGGTCTGATAGGCTTGCAATTCCTCGGGCGATCCAGGTTGGAAAGGCGGAATGATTTCCTGCGCGATCAACGCCCCACCAGTTAGAAACAGGACCGGTGCCAGGATCACCCAGAAAAAGGACATGAGGGGCTCGCGCACCAAAGCCATCGGCGTCTGATAAGGGCCCAGCATCAAATCCTTTTCGCGCTCCTCGAAATAGTTCAGACCCTGCCTATCCAGTCATCTCACAGACATGTAAAGCCCGGACGTCAAGCCAGACAGCGACCAAAAAGGATTGAGATCATGCGCCAGACCGCAATCGGGACCACCGGCGTCAAGACCGGCGCCATCGCCTATGGCTGTTGGCGCTTCACCGAGAGCACCATGCAGGAGGCTGATGCCAAGATCCGCACCGCGCTCGACGTCGGGATGAACCTGATCGATACGGCGGATATTTACGGTTTTGGGGAAGCCAAGGGCTTTGGCGGGGCCGAAGCCGTGCTCGGCGATGTGCTTGAGGCGGCGCCAGACCTGCGCGCCAAAATGTTTCTTGCTACCAAAGGCGGGATCATTCCACCGCGTCCTTATGACAGCTCGTACGACTATCTCATGCAGGCGCTTGATGATTCCCTGAAGCGCCTCAAGACCGATCATGTGGATCTGTATCAGATCCATCGCCCAGACCTGATGGCCCCGGTGGCAGAAA
This sequence comes from Hyphomonadaceae bacterium, assembly GCA_024743315.1. Classification (GTDB taxonomy): domain Bacteria; phylum Pseudomonadota; class Alphaproteobacteria; order Caulobacterales; family Hyphomonadaceae; genus Henriciella. The sequence goes on along the minus strand of JANSWU010000005.1, from coordinate 89,440 downwards.
CCGCCCGCGCTTTGAATGAAATGGTCAGCTCGGGACGCGTTCGGTTTCTCGGTGTATCAAATTTCTCGGTGGCCCAAACCCGCGCCCTACAAGCACACCTCGACACCTCGCTGGCCACGGTGCAGCCAGAATTCTCAGCACTTGAGCAAAGTCCGATGACGGACGGGACGCTGGATTGGTGTAGCGAAACCGGCGCAACGGCTTTGGTCTGGTCGCCGCTGGCGGGTGGCGCACTGGCAACCGGGCAGACCGATCATCCTCGTGGTTCGGCCGTATTGAACGTGCTCGATCGCTTGGCTCAATCACACAATGTCCAGCGCAGTCTGATTGCGCTGGCCTTCACAATGATGCCAGCAGCGAAAATCATCCCGATCATTGGCACGCAGAACCTGGACCGGATCAGGGAGTCGGCGCAGGCCACCGCGATCGAGCTCAGCGCGAGAGACTTCTACGATCTTGTCGAAGCCTATCGCGGCGTGCCGATGCCTTAAGCGTTCAGGCTTTAGCTCGCCTCGTCTGGGCGCTCGGCAATGAGCTCGTCGGTCATGCTGTTAATCTTGGCCAGCAGCGCGTCTACAGAGCCATTATTCTGATCCAGAATGGACAAGAATTGGGCCTGTTGCTCGATCGCCAACCAAATCAGATTGCCCTCAGCGTTAAGCGCTACATCGACGACCTGATATTTGCCGCCGCGATTGAGCACGCGCCAACGCACTTCCAGCTCTTCGCCGTCAGCCCGGACAATTTCTGTATCGACGATCGAGTCACGGGGATTGCGGTCAATCGAACCGGTCACCTTCACGTCCTGGCCGCGATACTCGTTGAAATAGAACTCATAGACGACCAGCGCATAATTACGAAACGCGGCGAGATAGGCTTCCATTTCTTCATCGCTGAAACGTGAGGCGTATTTGCCGATAACAAATTTCGCCACCGCATCCAGATTGGTGAACTCGTCCATATATTGCTGGAACTGCGCCCGTCGCTCTGCTGGTGTCAGGCCGGGCGCATTCAATGAAGCCAGCACCTCATTGGCATTGGTCCGGACATATTCTTCTGTCTGTGCGTCCGCAAAAGCCGGCAAGGCCGACGCGGTCAGCATGACGGCGGATAAAATCAATTTTCGAGAGATCATGGGTCTATTCCTGTGACTCGAATTCTTCCTCATCGCCGAAATCATAATCATCGAATTCGGGCAAATCTTCGAATGGGTCTTCTTGCTCTCGGCCGTCACGAATCGCGGCGGCACGTTGTTGTGTATAATTCCGGCGCAGCGCCACATAGGGCTCTGGCTGGTCGCGTAGCACCTCAACCGCCTCGATCAGGTTCTCGCGAACCGAGATCACGCCGGCCACCTGGCGCGTCACACGAAAAGCGGTATCGCCTTCAAATTGGGCGTAATTAAGGGGATCGAAGGCATTATCGACGCCAAACCCGACCGTGTCACGCAGGTTTGAGGACCCGAGGAAGGGCAAGACGATATACGGTCCGTTCGGCACCCCCCAGGTGCCTAGTGTCTGGCCAAAGTCTTCCCGGTGCTCGGGTACTTCCAGCGTGGTGGCGACATCGAAGATGCCTGCTACACCGACCGTAGAGTTCAGAAAAAAGCGTGTTGCCGTGTCGAGCGAAGCCAGCGGTTTGCCTTGCAGAACCGTATTGGCGAAGACCACGGGCTGGTTGAGATTGGTCAAAAAATTCGAAACGCCATCGCGCACCGGTTCGTTGGTCACAGCGCGATAACCTTTGGCGACCGGTTCTAGTACCGCCCGATCAACACCATCATTGAATGCATAGACCCCACGATTCCAGTCCTCGAACGGGTCATAGACTGCGCCGGAAGCCTGCTCTTCCCCCGTCGTGGCGCAGGCCGAGAGCGCAAGCACCGACCCCGTCAACACAAGAGCTAATCTCATATAATCCGATCCTTCTTATCGGCGGACGATATGAGGTCGCCTATGCCTGAAATCAAATAAACCTAATGTGAATATTACGACATGCTCGCCGACTGTGTCGCGCGGGGCACAGAACAAATTCTCCGTACGTGCCTTGCAAAACATATAAAGGATCGTTTATATCATTGCATGACGTCATCACCGGACCAGCTCGTAGATGCCCTTAAGGCGGCGGGAGAACCAACGCGCCTGCGCATTCTGGCGCTTTTGCATCGCGGCGATCTGGCGGTTGGTGAGCTGGTGCATATTCTCGACCAGAGCCAACCGCGCCTATCTCACCACCTCAAGACTCTGACCGTAGCGGGCCTGGTCGAGCGTTTGCCGGAAGGGTCCTGGGTGTTCTATCGGGCGCAATCGAAAGGCTGGGCTGGGCGGATACTGGCAGCGGTGTTTGCCGAACTTGATCTCGACTCTCCGCCATTCTCTGACGATGTTGAGGCGCTGCAGCAGGTGCGCCAGACGCGGGCCCATTCCGCCGAAGCCTATTTTTCAGGGATTGCCGAAGACTGGGATCGCTTGCGCGCGCTCTACTATCCTGAAGCGGCAATCGAGCAAGCCATTCTCGACCAGGTGAAGGGCGAACAATTTGAGCGCATCGTCGATCTCGGTACCGGTACCGGACGCATGCTGACCTTGCTCGCTCCGTTTGCTGCCGAATCCGAAGGCCTCGACCTGTCGCACAATATGCTCACCGTGGCGCGCGCCAATTTGAATCGTGGCGAGATCCGCAATGCGCGCGTCCGCCAGGGCGATGTCACAGCGACGCCATTTGAGAGCGCCAGCGCCGATCTCGTGATCGTTCATCAGGTGCTGCACTATCTCGAACAGCCGGAAGACTTGCTCACCGAAGCCGCGCGCATTCTCAAACCGGGCGGCCGCCTGCTCGTCGTCGATTTTGCCCCGCATGATCTCGATTTCTTGCGCGAAAGCCAAGGCCACCGACGCCTCGGCATCCGCGAAGAAGATATGGCAGACTGGTCGAACCAGGCCGGTCTCGCTTTGCAAGCCCCACAAAAATTCGACCCCCCCGCTTCGCTCGACCAAGGCCTCAGCGTCTTGATCTGGACCGCGACGCGCCCCGCCAATCAACAGGAGGCTGCCGCATGAGCCAGCTCGCCATTGCCGCCCAGCAAACCAGCCCTGCCCCGAACGTCTCGTTCGAATTCTTTCCGCCGAAATCGGATAAGATGGAAGCCAAGCTGTGGGAATCCGTGGCGCGCCTGTCACCGATGGCGCCGAAATTCGTCTCGGTGACCTATGGCGCGGGTGGCTCGACCCGCGACCGCACCCAAAAGACCGTGGCAAAGATCGCTCAGGACACGGCGCTCAAGCCGGCTGCACACCTGACCTGCGTGGGCGCGACCAAGCAGGAAGTGCTGCAAGTGGCAGAAGATTTCTGGAAGGCCGGGGTGCGTCACCTGGTGGCGCTGCGCGGCGATCCTCCAGAAGGCATGGGCGCAAAATTTCAGCAGCATCCTGGCGGCTTTCGCGACAGCGTCGATCTGATCGCTGGCGTGCGCGAATATAATGGCGTGCCGGATGCGCGGTTCGAGATTAGCGTCTCCTGTTATCCGGAGCAGCACCCCGACAGCCTCGGTTGGGACGAGGACATTGCCTTCCTGAAAGCCAAACAGGATGCGGGCGCCGACCGCGCGATCACACAATTCTTTTTCGAGCCGGACACCTATATGCGCTTCTTGGAGCGGGCCCGCGCGGGCGGTGTCACCATGCCGATCGTTCCGGGCATCATGCTGCAGCCGAATTTCAACGGCCTCAAACGTATCGCAGGGCTGTGCCAAGCCAGCCTGCCCAATTGGCTGCATGAGCTTTACGAGGGCACCGAAGACGACCCGGAAACCCGGGAATTGATCACCGCCAATGTCGCGGTCGAGCTCTGCCACAATTTGTCTGAGCAAGGCGTTGAAGATTTCCACTTCTACACTCTGAACCGCGCCAATCTTGCCCTCTCCACGTGCCGCTTGCTCGGCATGAAACCACAGGCTGCCACCGCATGACTGATCGACAGACCCGTATCGCCCAACTCCACGCCGCTGCCAAAGACCGCGTGCTGATGCTCGATGGCTCCTGGGGCGTAATGTTCCAGCGCATGGGCCTGGACGAAACTGATTACCGCGGCACCCGCTTCACGACAGACAAATATCCTGGCCAGATGAAGGGCAATAATGACATTCTTTGCCTGACCCGCCCCGAGCGCGTGACCGAGCTGCACGATGCCTATTTCGAGGCCGGCGCCGATATCTCCGAGACCAATACCTTCTCGGCGACGACGATTGCCCAGGATGATTATGCCCTCGATCTGCAATCGGTGATCGATATCAATTTTGAAGGTGCCAAGCTCGCCCGCGAGGCGGCTGACCGCTGGACAGAGAAAGAGCCGCACAAACCACGCTTTGCCGCCGGCTCGATCGGGCCGCTGAACAAGATGCTGTCCATGAGCTCGGATGTGAATGATCCGGGCGCGCGTGAAGTCACGTTTGACCAGGTCTATCAGGCCTATCGCGAGCAGATTGAAGCGCTCAACAAAGGCGGCGTGCACCTTTATCTGATCGAGACGATCACTGACACGCTCAACTGCAAGGCCGCAATCAAGGCGATTATGGATCTCGAGGCCGAGGGATTGGAGAAACTGCCGATCTGGATTTCCGGTACGATCACGGACCGCTCCGGGCGCACACTTTCAGGCCAGACCGTCGAGGCGTTCTGGAACTCGGTGCGCCATGCCAAGCCGTTTGCCATTGGCTTTAACTGTGCCCTCGGCGCCGACCTGATGCGGCCACACATCGCCGCCCTGTCGCGTGTCGCCGACACTTTGGTCGCGGCTTATCCGAATGCCGGCCTGCCAAATGAGATGGGTGAATATGACGAAGAGCCGCATGAGACCTCGGGCGAGGTCGGGGCCTGGGCCCAAGATGGGCTGGTCAATATTCTCGGCGGCTGTTGCGGCACCACGCCGGACCATATCCGCGCCATTTCCAACGCGATTGACGGCGTCAGGCCGCGCGATCCAGTGGCCGGCGAAAAGTCGATGCGCCTTGCTGGCCTCGAACCGTTCGAACTGGCATCATAAAGGCGGGACGCAGCAGGAGATTCCGACATGAAAGTCTATGACAAGCTTGACGATCGCATCATCAAATTCATCGAGAAGCAGAAACTGTTTTTCGTGGCCTCGGCGCCGCTGTCGGGCGATGGACACATAAATCTCAGCCCCAAGGGCTATGACGCGTTTAAGGTCCTGGATGACACCACTGTGGCCTGGCTCGACCTTGGTGGATCGGGCATTGAGACCCAGGCGCATGTCCAGGAGAATGGCCGCATCACCATCATGTTCTGCGCCTTTGAAGGCCCAGCCAATATTCTGCGCTTGTTCGGCAAAGGCGAAGTGATCAATCCCCATGATGAGGAATGGGACGAGATGCTGTCTTTGTTTGAGGGCTTCGAGCGGGCGCGCGGCATCTTCAAGGTCAAACTGACCCGGATCCAGGACAGCTGCGGCTGGGGCGTGCCCTTTTATGAGTTCAAAGGCGAGCGCGACCAGCTCACCCGTTATGTCGACAATAAGTCGGCCGAGGAATGGATCGAAAGTCGCTATGCCAAGAACGCGCAGAGCATTGATGGCCTCAAAGGCCTGGTGAGGGAGGATGTCTGATGACTTATATTGATGGCTTTGTGGCCGCGGTTCCGGCCGCCAATAAGGAAGCCTATTTGGAGCATGCGCGGCTGACCAGCCCGGTCTTCAAGAAGTATGGCGCCCTGCGCGTCATGGACAATTGGGGCGACGAGGTCCCGGATGGCGAAGTCACGTCTTTCCCCATGGCCGTGAAAGCCGAACCGGGCGAGGTGATTGTCTTCTCCTGGATCGAATGGCCATCCAAGGAAGCGCGCGAAAAAGGCATGGAACAATGCATGGCCGATCCGGTCTTCAACAGCGACATGACCATGCCCTTTGACGGCAAGCGCATGCTGATCGGCAGCTTCGAGACGATTTTGGAAGAATAGCTCATGAGCGCAGCGTTCAAATTCACGCCGGATATGCCGGCCGACAAGGAAGCCGTGATTCAATCACGGCTTTCTGCTGTTGAGCGTGAGTTCGATATTAAGTTCATTTTTGCTATCGAAAGTGGCAGCCGCGCTTGGGGGTTTCCCTCTCCAGATAGCGATTTTGACGTTAGGTTTGTCTACGCGCACAAACCAAGCTGGTACTTAAGAATTGCGCCCGAGAGAGACGTCATAGAACTGCCTCTTGAAGACGATTGGGATATCAATGGCTGGGACATTCAGAAAGCAATTGGGCTGTTAATGAAGCCAAATCCAGTGCTTCTGGAATGGTTATCTAGCCCAATTCAATATCGCTGGGACACAGCCGCTTGCGGCCTATTGCAAGATTTCGCCGAAGAGTATGTTCGCCCAGATCAATGCCTGACACATTATTTTCATCTAGCAAAACGCCAATGGGATCGGAACATCGAAGGCGAAGCACGAGTCAATCTCAAGAAATACTTCTACGTGTTGCGTCCTTGTCTGGCTATCCGCTGGATCCGTATTAACGGTGCAGAGCTCCCGCCTATGAATTTCCAGGATTTGGTTCAAGGCACCGAGCTAGGTGATCTCGTCCAAGTCGAAATTTCGAAGCTTCTCATCGCCAAAGCAAAATCCAGCGAGATCGGTTCCGATCAACGGATCCAGACCATTGATGAATTGATCATACATGAGTTGAATTGGGCGCAGAGCAATCTTCCCGAAAAAAACACCACTTCAAAAAAGATGCGCGAAAATGCGGACCGGCTTTTCCGCGAGTTGATCGGATATACACCAACATGACCACAGCCTCCCAGACTTTCGTCAATATTGGCGAGCGAACCAATGTCACCGGCTCTGCGCGATTCCGGAAATTGATCGTCAATGGCGATTATGCCACGGCGGTTGAGGTCGCGCGCCAGCAAGTGGAAAACGGCGCCCAGATCATTGATGTTAACATGGATGAGGGCATGCTCGATGGTGCCGAGGCGATGCGGACCTTCCTCAATCTGATTGCGGCAGAGCCGGACATTGCCCGCGTCCCGGTGATGATTGACAGTTCCAAATGGGAGGTCATCGAAGCCGGCCTGAAATGCGTGCAGGGCAAGGCGGTCGTCAACTCGATCTCGATGAAAGAGGGCGAAGACCAGTTCCGCGAACAAGCCCGCAAATGCCTGTCCTATGGCGCCGCAGTCGTGGTCATGGCGTTTGACGAGGTCGGCCAGGCCGACACCGCGCCGCGCAAGATCGAGATCTGCCAACGCGCCTTCAAGATCCTGACCGAAGAGGTCGGCTTCCCGGCCGAAGACATCATTTTTGATCCGAATATTTTTGCCGTCGCGACCGGGATTGAAGAGCACAATAATTATGCCGTCGACTTTATCGAAGCGACCAAAGTGATCCGCGAAACCTGCCCCGGCTGTCATGTCTCCGGCGGGCTGTCGAATGTCTCATTTAGCTTTCGCGGCAATGAGCCGGTGCGCCGGGCGATGCACTCGGTCTTCCTCTATCACGCCATCCCGGCGGGCATGGATATGGGCATCGTCAATGCCGGCCAGCTCGACATCTATGATGAGATCGAACCGAAACTGCGTGACCTGGTGGAAGATGTCATCCTTAACCGAAATCCAGACGCGACCGAGGCGCTGGTTGATTATGCCGAACAATTTCGGGGCCAGAAAGGCAAGAGCGCCGAGAAAGACCTGTCCTGGCGCGAGCTGCCGGTGAACAAGCGGCTTGAGCATGCCCTGGTCAATGGCATCACCGAATATATTGAAGACGACACCGAAGAAGCGCGCGCCGCGGCGGCCCGCCCGCTGCATGTCATTGAAGGCCCGCTCATGGATGGCATGAACGTGGTTGGCGACCTATTCGGGTCGGGCAAAATGTTCCTGCCACAGGTGGTGAAATCGGCTCGCGTGATGAAAGCGGCTGTCGCTTATCTCGACCCGTTCATGCAGGCTGAAAAAGAAGAGCTCGGCACCGTCGATGTCTCGAATGGCAAGGTTCTGATGGCGACGGTGAAAGGCGATGTGCACGATATCGGCAAAAATATTGTCGGGGTTGTGCTCGCCTGTAATGGCTATGAGATTGTCGATATGGGCGTCATGGTCCCGTGTGAGGACATTCTCGCCAAGGCCAAGGAAGAGAATGTCGATATCATAGGCCTGTCCGGCTTGATTACGCCGAGCCTGGATGAAATGGTTTATGTCGCACGTGAAATGCAGCGCACCGGGATGACCCAGCCGCTTTTGATTGGCGGGGCCACCACGTCGCCGGCGCATACCGCGGTCAAGATCGACCCAGCCCGCGACAATGGCCCGACCATTCATGTCACCGATGCCAGCCGCGCGGTTGGCGTGGTCTCCGCGCTTCTGTCGGATGAGGAGCGCCCGCTCTTTGTCGAAACCGCCCAGGCCAAGTATCAACGCATGCGCGATAGCCGCGCCGGCGGCCCGCCCAAACCGCGGCATCCAATCCAGGTGGCGCGCGCTCATGCGCACAAGATCGAAGCCCCGGCCCCGCAAGCGCCAAGCTTTACAGGGACGAAAGTGTTTGAAGATTTCGATCTCTCAGAACTGGCCCGTTACATTGACTGGACGCCTTATTTTGCGAGCTGGAATCTGGCTGGAAAATATCCGCAAATTCTCGATGACAAGATCGTCGGCGAGGCGGCAAGAGACCTCTGGCGCGACACCGAGAACATGATGCAACAGATTCTCGGCCAAGACTGGTTCAAACCGAAGGCTGTGATCGGGTTCTGGGGCGCCGCGCGAGACGGCGATGACATCAAGCTTGAGACCGGCGACACGCTGCACACGCTGCGCCAACAGATGGTCAAGGACAATGGCCGCGCCAATTTTGCGCTGTCGGATTTTGTCGCCGAAGCAGGTGATCATGTCGGGGCATTTGCCGTCACCGCAGGCCCGGAAGCCGAAGCCATCGCCAAAAAGTTCGAAGCGGAGGCGGATGATTATTCCGCGATCATGGTCAAGGCGCTCGCCGACCGGTTCGCTGAAGCCATGGCCGAACATATGCACGAGCGCGTGCGCAAGGAGCTCTGGGGCTATGCCGCGGACGAAGCCCTCGACAATGAGGCTTTGATCAAGGAGGCCTATTCCGGTATCCGCCCGGCGCCCGGCTATCCGTGCCAGCCCGACCATACCGAGAAAGAGACCCTCTTCCGGCTCTTGCAGGCCGATCGCATCGGCATGGCGCTAACCACGAGCTGCGCAATGACCCCAGCCGCCTCGGTGTCGGGGCTCTACCTCGCGCATCCCGAAAGCGCCTATTTCGCCGTCGGCCGGATCGAACGCGACCAGGTCGAAGACTATGCCCGCCGCAAAGGCATGGACTTGCGCACGGCTGAACGCTGGCTTGGCCCGATCCTGAACTATGATCCGGGCGAGGTTGAAGAGGTGGCGGCCTGACACCGTTCAAAGGCCGACTGTCCCGGGCTCGACCCGGGATCTCTCGCAGCGCTTCTGATCTTCATTTCGCAAGGTCCCGGATCAAGTCCGGGAACTCGGTCCTCCTTTTTCCCCTAGCGCTCCCCACGGCTTGTCCGTTGGGTCCAGCACCCGATCGTGCGGTTGAGATCGGGAGCACTCTGACCTCTCGATGATGTCGCATCATCCCGTGCTGGGCTGCCCAGACGAGCTGGGCGGAGCGCACAATTTGACCTGTGCACACAAAAAAAGGCGGCCTCCGAGGAGACCGCCTTCTCTATTTCAGATCGCGCGAGACCTTACTTCACATCGAAGCGGTCGAGCATCATGACCTTGTCCCAGGCCTTGATGAAGTCGCGGGTGAAGCGCTCTTTCGAGTCGCTTTGCGCATAGATTTCGGCAATCGAACGCAGGATCGAATTAGAGCCGAAGACCAGGTCGGCCCGCGTGCCAGAGAATTTCACGGCACCCGTCTTGCGATCACGACCTTCGAAAAACTCTTCCGATGGATCAGCCACCCACTCATTCGACATGTCGAGCAGGTTGACGAAGAAGTCATTGCTCAGCGTGCCGACATTGTCGGTGAAGACGCCATGAGTTGAGCCATCCGCATTGGCACCGAGGACACGCAAGCCGCCGACCAGAACGGTCATTTCTGGCGCAGACAGGGTCAGAAGTGCGGCTTTGTCGACCAGCAATTCTTCGGTCGCGCGCGGGTCTTCGGTTTCCTTATAATTGCGGAAACCGTCGACCTTTGGCTCGAGCACAGCGTAAGACTCTGTGTCGGTCAGCTCTTGCGTTGTGTCCGCACGGCCTGGTGTGAATGGCACGCTCGCGCCAGAGGCTTTCTCGATCGCGGCACAGCCACCCAGAACAATCAGGTCGGCGAGAGACACCATGGTGCCGCTGGCATTGAAGTCCGCCTGAATCTCTTCGAGCTTGGCAATCACTTCGCCGACGCCAGACTTGACATTGATGTCCCAGTCTTTGGCTGGCGCCAGGCGAATTCGGGCACCATTGGCGCCGCCGCGCTTGTCTGAGTCACGGTAGGTCGAGGCAGACGCCCAGGCGGTGCTGACCAGTTGTGACACGGTCAGGCCAGAGCCGAGGATCTTGTCTTTCAGCTCCGCGATTTCAGCATCATTGATGACCGGGCCGACATGGTCAGGAATTGGGTCCTGCCAGAGCAGCTCTTCCTGCGGCACTTCCGGGCCGACATAACGGGTCTTCGGCCCCATATCGCGGTGGGTCAGCTTGAACCAGGCGCGGGCATAAGCATCGGCAAACTCATCCGGATTATCCAGGAAGTGCTGCGAAATCTTGGCATATTCCGGATCCATTTTCAGCGACATGTCAGCCGTGGTCATCATCAGCGGCTGGGTCTTGGATGGATCATGCGCCATTGGCGCTTCCGGGGCGCCCTGGCCAGGGACTGGTTGCCACTGCACGTGACCCGACGGGCTGGTCGTCTTTTCCCACTCATATTTGAGCAGGTTTTCAAAGTAAGACATGTCCCACTTGTCTGGGGTCGGGGTCCAAGGCCCCTCAAAGCCGGCGGTTGTGGTGTCGTCGCCTTTACCGGTGCCGTGGCTGTTCATCCAGCCAAAGCCCATATTTTGCATCGGCGCGCCTTCTGGCTCGACATCAACCAGGTCTTCGGGGCCAGCGCCGTGGCCCTTGCCGAATGTGTGGCCGCCGGCGACCAGCGCCACCGTCTCATAATCATTCATCGCCATACGGGCGAAGGTGACACGGATATCGTGGGCCTCAGCGAGCGGATCCGGTACCGCATCCGGGCCTTCCGGATTAACGTAGATCAAGCCCATCATCACAGCGCCCAGCGGCGTGTCGAGCTTGGTTGCATCCGCATCTGAGGCTTTATAGTCGCGCTGGCCGGCATAGCGGCTGCGATCATTGCCCGAGGCGAGCAACCAGTCGGCTTCTGGGCCCCAATAGATGTCTTCTTCCGGCTCGAACCAATCGGCGCGGCCACCTGAGAAGCCAAAGGTCTTTAGACCACAGGTTTCCATGCCGACATTGGCGGCGAGGATCATCAGGTCGGCCCAAGAAATCTTGTTGCCATATTTCTGCTTGATCGGCCAAAGCAGACGGCGCGCTTTGTCCAGGTTACCATTGTCGGGCCAGCTATTCAGCGGCGCGAAGCGCTGCGAGCCGGAATTGGCGCCGCCGCGACCATCATAGGTGCGATAGGTGCCGGCACTGTGCCAGGCCATGCGGACGAAGAAGCCGGTATAGTTGCCATAATCGGCGGGCCACCAATCCTGGCTGTCCGTGACCAGCGCGGCGAGATCCTTTTTCAGCGCGTCATAATCGAGCGACTCAAACTCTTTCACATAATCGAAATCGTCTTCCAGCGGGCTCACTTGCGGCGCATTCTGGTTGAGCATTTTGAGGTTCAGCTGCTCGGGCCACCAGCTTTTATTGGCCAGGTCGCCGGTCTTAAAGCCGCCGCGCACCGGGCATTTCATGTCATCAGCCATGGGATCTCCTGTTATGATCTGAATTGGAATTGGAACGTGTGTACGAAACTATGTCTGCACCATATCTCGGCGAGCGATATCGATCCAATTAATAATAGCGCTACCCTCCAAAGGTTTTAACTATATCGTGTGTTCTGTCAGGCGAGCACAACTCGCGCGAGAGGTTAAGGTGATTGCAAAAATTTGGGTCCGCGCGTTTACTCTTTGGTCTCAGCCTTGCGTGGCTGGACTGGGGATGTGTCGGATCTTCGCTCAGGAGGCGAAAACTATGCCGTTTTATTACAGAATCCTCGCCGGTTTGGCGGTTCTGACCCTGCTCAGCGCCCCAGCTTTTGCAGATGGCACACCCGGACAGCGCGTCAATCGCGGCCCGGCACCGCTGCAAGCACATCAACCGGTCCCACCCGAACCTGGCTGTTACCTGATTGAGGACGGCAAGGCCTGGTCCTGCCCAGCCCGCCCGCAAGCCCAGCCGCATCCCGCCCCGACCTTGCGCAAGCAAACCAGCTCGACGCCCTGCTGCGGCACCTTCAAACGCACCATTGTCAAACAGCATCCACCTGTGGTGACCAAGCGCACCGTGACTCATCGCACGGCTCCGCCAACCCGCACCGTCACGCATCGCCCGGTCAAAACCGTCCGCACGGTTCAGACCTCGAGCTCGAGTGAGATTCGACTCGACATGGCGAGCTTTACCGGCGGCGTCGGCGCGGGTGTTGATGGCGGCTTCTATGGCGGTGGCGGCGGCGCCATTGTGATCTCAACCGGTCGCAGTTTTTCCGGCGTGATGAGCGACAGCGCCTCGCGCTTCACTTTCCGCGGCCATCGCGGCGGCGGCAAGAAGCGCGGCGGCAAACGCGGCGGTGCTTGCGGCTGTTAGAAGCCGCGATCCAAGCGCCCGCAGCGCTGTTCATACATTTCCACTGCGGCGGGCATCCATTGCCGGAAATTCTCCGCCCGGGTCTCTGAGGCCGGGTGCGTGCTCATCCATTCGGGCGGGCGTTGGCCGCCGCCAATCTCGCCCATGCGCTGCCACAGTTCCGGCGCTTCGCGCGGGTCATAACAAGCCCGGACTAAGAGCTCCAAGCCGATCTTGTCGGCTTCGGTCTCATGTTCTCGAGAAAATGCCATCAGACCGCCTTGCGCGGCCAGGCCCATGGCCTGCTGGACCATACGCGCTTGGCCCGGATCCATGTCGCCAAGGCCCAGACCGACCGCGATCGTGCCGAACTGGGCAAGCCGGCTATTGCTCATCCGCTTGGCCCCATGATGGGCCATCGCATGGCCAATCTCATGCCCCATGACCACAGCCAGCTTGTCGACATCCTGAATGTCGGCGAGCGTGACCTGGCCATCATAATTGCCGGTAATGTCGAGAATGCCGGTATAGATCGCGACATAGCCGCCGGGCAGGCAAAAGGCATTGGGCTGCTCGGAATTGATGACATTGAAGGTCCAGTCAAATTCGCGCGCCACAGGCTGGAATTCATAGCCGGCATCGAGATAGTCCTGCTCCATCTCAATTGCGGCGAGACGCAACCGCTCGCCAATCTCGTTGACCGTATCATAGACCTCGCGGCCAGCGACATCACAGCTCGACACGCCGCCGCCGCAAATCACATTGCGACCCTCTTGCTGCAGCATCTGGACATAGGTCTGCGCCCCGAGCTGGCTCGCCTGGTCAATCGAAATCGTGTTGAACTCGGTCTTGCCGGAATACGGGTTCACTTCCTGATTGGAGAAATAATAGACCGCAAGGCCGATCAGCGCGATGATGATGATGCCGAAACGTCCACCTGGCATGGCGCGTCCTCCACTTCCCTTAACCAATCTCTAGCCCACCGCGGCGGCGCAGGAAAGGCATCACCGCCAGCATTTGCGAGAACTCAGACATCGACCGCCCAGCCCGCATCAATTTCAACATGGCGGACGCTGCAAGACTGGATCAGCACGTCATAGCCCTCAGGCAGGAAAGAGTCCTGCCAGTGGGCGCCGAACCGCGCTTTGACCGCGTCCAGATCCGTCCAGACCGAGGTGAACATCACCCTGTCCTCTTCGCCCGCCACCCCGCGACCAAAGAAATAGCCGAGATTGCCGGGCTGGTCCTGCACCACGGCGGCCGAGCTGGTGGCAAATTTCTCTAACAAGGCCCCGGCGCAGCCGGGTTTGGCTTGGACTTCGAACTGGCGCAGGATCATGACGGGGCCTCCGGCTTGTAAATCACCCGCGCAGCCTAACCGCCAAAGCTCGGATCGCGAAGCCCGAGCGAGCTCAGGGCGAGGCGCAGGAAAGGCGTTGACCCCGGCAGCCCGGCTCGGCATCACTAGCGCCATGACGGAGACGACAACTGCCCCCGACACCAAGCCGGCCAAGCCGCTACCGATCTGGGACGTGCTCAGCGAGATGGCGCTCTATGCCTCGACCGCTTTGATCATTACCGGCCTGATCCTGCCTTCGATCTGGAAGCCCAACACGTTCGGCTTTGGCGGCCAGGAATATAATCTCTATGGCATCGTCCAGACCTTGTTCGAAAGCGGCCTGCCCTTTCTGGGTCTCGTCGTGATCTTCTTTTCCGGCATTTTCCCGCTGGCCAAGACGCTGACCGCAGCGATCATTTTCCGCCAGGGTGCCAATCCCAGCCCGAAGCTCGCAACGCTCCTCAATGTGCTCGGCAAATGGTCGATGCTGGATGTCTTCCTCGCCGCTTTGCTGATCGGGATCAGCCAGATCAGCATCTATATCGGCTTTGAGACCCGGGCCGGCCTGTATTATTTCGCGCTTGGCGTGCTTTTGAACAATGCCGCCACCATGCGCCTCACTTTTACCCGGTTCAAATAAGCCTATTTAGACAGACATGACCGAACAGACCTCCCCTACGCCTGAGCCGAAGCTCGAAATCCGCATCATTCCGGTGACGCCGCTGCAGCAGAATACCAGCCTGATCTGGCATCGCGAGACCATGGAAGGCGTTTTCATTGATCCCGGCGGCGAGATTGACCGGTTGATGGCGGCAGCCGACCAGTTCGGCGTCAAGATTGTCGCCGTCTGGCTGACCCATGGCCATCTCGACCATGCCGGCGCGGCCACCGCCGTCAAAGAGCGCACCGGCTGCCCGATCATTGGCCCGCACAAGGATGATCAATGGCTGCTCGACGAGATCGAGGCCCAGGGCGCGAAATATGGCATTGCCGATGGCAAGAATGTCCAGCCCGACCGCTATCTCGAGGAGGGCGACACGCTGACCCTTGGCGGCGAGACGTTCGGCGTCACCCATTGCCCCGGCCACACGCCCGGCCATGTCGTCATCTATCACCAGCCCGGCCAACTCGCCTTTGTCGGCGACGTCCTGTTCCGCGGCTCAATTGGGCGGACGGATTTTCCCCGCGGCAATCACCAGCAGCTGATTGATAGCATCGTGCAGAATCTCTGGCCCCTCGGCGACGGCATGCGCTTTGTGCCGGGCCATGGGCCGATGAGCACGTTCGGGCAAGAGCGGAAGGATAATCCGTTTGTGGGTGATGCGGTGTTGGGGTGATTACAAGCCGAAAAAAGTTCGCCTTGAGAGCTCTCATCGAACCTGATGAGCCCGACTAACAACCATTGGTTTTTGGTGTTGCGCCCCGAAACCCCGTACATCCCCGCGCAGGCGGGGATGAGCGAATGTTGTTGGCGCTCTGCCCAGCTGGTCTGGGCAGCCCAGCACGGGGCGGGGACAGGAGATCGGGAGAGGTGACGTCAGTCTCGATCCTCGCCGCAAGATCGGGTGCTGGGCCCCAGGACACGCCGTGAGGAGCGATTGGAGGGATTGAAGAGACGGCGGCACGAGGTCCCGGATCAGGTCCGGGACTGCGGATCTGGAAGCGGCGCGCCGCCCTCGTCCTTCGAAGGGCTCAGGAGGAGGGCTGGTTATGGACTCGGCAGCCTAAGACAATTGCGCCTGCAGCTGGTGGACATTGGAAGCGCCATAGGAGCTGATCCAGGCTTTCACGGCCGGCAATTCGAGCGGATGGCAAATGCCGAAGCCCTGCACGGCCTCGCAGCCAATCGAGCGCAGGATGGCAAATTGCTGGGCCGTCTCGACACCCTCGACAATCACGGTCAGCTTGAGATTGCGGGCGAGGCCACACACCGCCTTGACCACTTCCAGTGTCTTCTGGCTTTCAATGTCGGCAATCAGCGAGCGGTCAATCTTGAGCCCATCCAATTCCAGTTTCATGAGGTTGGAAATCGTCGCATGGCCAGAGCCGAAATCGTCCATCAGCGCCCTGATGCCGGCTTCGCGTAGCCGGGCGATCGAGGTCAAAGCGGCGTCATCTGCGCTCTCGATCAGGGTTGATTCCAGGATCTCGACAATCACGTCTTTCGTGGTCAGCCCACGCGCCTCCAGCTCAGCCTGAACCCGGGTGACATAATCCGGCGAGCGCAAGGAGACAGATGAGGCATTGATCGAGACGCAAGGCACATGGGCGCCGGTGGCGCGCAACTCGACCAGGGCATCAAGGGTTTTCTGCATGACCTTGAAGTCAAACTCGGCCAGGCGCCCCATCTCGGTCAGCATCGGAAGGATTTGTGCCGGCGGCAGCAGCGCTCCGGTTTCCGAACGGATCCGGCCGAGGCCTTCAAGACCGGTGACCCGGCCGGTGCGCAGGCAGACCTGTGGCTGCAGCACACAGCAGACCCGGTCATCCTCGAGCGCTTCCTCAATCGCCAGCATGAAGGAGCGGTTTTGTTCGAGCTTGACCCTCAAGTCCGGGGTAAAGGCGCGGGCCTGGCCGCGGCCCTCGCGCTTGGCCTCGTACAAAGCGAGATCAGCATCGGTCATGAGTGAGTCCATGGAGCATTTGCGGCCCTGCGACGTCGCGAAACCAATGCTCGACCCGATCCGGCACTCCACGCCATTGGCGATCATCGGGGCTTTAAGGAGGGCGATCAGGCGGTTACAGCGCACCTGTAATTCTTCGTCCGGGGTGCCGGCGCGCTCGCTGGAGGCGATGACGAACTCGTCGCCGCCGACCCGCGCGACCAGGGCGTTCTCGTTGAATTCAGCCGTCATGATCTGCGCCGCATTGATCAGAACCGCATCACCGACCGGGTGGCCATACGTGTCATTGATCGATTTGAACTTGTCCAAGTCGACATGGATCAGGCAGATCTTGCGCTCGGTCGGATCAAGCCCAGACAGCAGGGTCTCGACATGGCGCTGCAGGCCCTGGCGATTAGCAACGCTGGTCAGGGAATCATGATGGGCGGAATGGTCGAGCTGACCAGTGACTTGCATCAATCGATCCTGCGAGCTGCGCAGCGAGCGGATCTGGGTCTGCATGGCATGGGCGAAATAGCCGACACCCGCGGCACAAATCCCGGTCGCGGCTGACAGCATGACAATGGCGGCAATGTCGAGCGTCGCCGGCGAATAGGGTGCCTCGCTGACCAGGCCCATACGCTCGAGGAACAGCAAAGAGACAATTGCCATGACCACGGCCACGGCCGAAATCAGCGTCGCTCGTGCGCCAATAAAGACCGCCGCGGTGACTGGGGCTGAAATCATGATCGGCGCGACAAAGCCGTCCGCGCCGCCATTTGACAGGCTGGCGACGAAGCCACCGACAATGGTGATGCCGACAATTGTTGCGGCGCTGGCTGTGTAGAGTTTTTCGTGGTGGCAGATCCAGCTCAGGCTGCCGATCAGAATGGCAGCGAGCGCAGCAATGAACTTGCCAATCGTGATCACCGGCATGACCACCATGACGATGCAGAGATATAGCGTCAGGATAAGCGAGATGGACAGCGCCACAGTTGACAGCATGCGCCGTTGCTCAGCAAATTTGAGCTGTTGTGGAACCTCGTTCTGTAATGCTTTCAACGCCACGCAGCTAAACCATCTAACCCAATACCCGCGCGTATGGTAAACCTAAAGTTGTATATATTTGATTGATCCCTTGTTTGACTCTGCTCCCATTAGGCTAAGACTTGCTTTGCAATTTGAGCTTGTGGGCGCGAAGCGTGGAAAAACACCTGCAGCGACAGAAGACGATTGACGCTGGCCATCTTTGCCCGCTATAGCGCCGGTCTGATTTCCGTGCCCAAGTGGCGGAATTGGTAGACGCGCTACGTTCAGGTCGTAGTGACTGTACGGTCGTGGAGGTTCGAGTCCTCTCTTGGGCACCAAACCACTCAGCCGAGTGGTAGATATCGCTCCAACCATCTTAGACATGCGCATGCGTGAGAGGAGCCCCGATGATCTTCAGAGACGCCGAACTCGCCGATCTTTATGGCATTGTCGCTTTGCTCGCTGATGATGTCCTTGGCCGCCAACGCGAAATACTTTCAGATCCTTTACCCGAGGCTTATATCGACGCGTTTCGCGCGCTTCAGGAACAAGCCGGCAATCACTTAATTGTCGGCATTGATGATGATGGCGAGGTCAAAGCCTGCCTGCAAATCACAATGGTTCCCGGGATCGCGCGATTGGGGGCAAAGCGGGCGACGATTGAAGGCGTGCGCGTCAGTGCCGATCATCGAAACGCGGGCCTCGGGCAGCGTCTGTTCGAGCACGCCATCGCCTTGGCGCGAGAAGCAGATTGTCAATTGGTGCAGTTGACCACGGACAAGACCCGCCCCGATGCCGGCCGTTTCTATGAGCGCCTCGGATTCACAGCGACGCATGAAGGTATGAAGCTCGTTCTGGACTGAATTTCAGTAATAGTGTTCGGGCGTGTTTCCGGTTCAACAAGTAAAAGCTCCGCTCGCCGCACGGAGGTGATATTAATGTCACAATTGAAACAAATCGAAACAATTTTCCCGATTTGAGGTTCCATACGGGCTAAGAAAACTCCTGAATAGCGCAGGAGAAAGAAATTTCTCCACACAAGTTATGAGTATTCATTGGAGGGACCCTTGAAAATTCCAGTCATACGTCGACTCGCTTTAGCGTCGACGGTTCTAACAGCATTGGCGATAGCGCCAGTACATGCACAGGACGACCCTGATGCAGATGTTGCAACCGTATCAGCGGACGCAGAGGACGAAGTTGCCGTTCAAGAACGCGTCATCGTAACCGGATCGCGCCTGCGCCGCGACGAATTTTCGTCGATCTCGCCCCTACAAGTGGTCGATGCAGACGAGGGTCGGGCCATCGGTATCATCGATATTGGCGATCTGGTCGCTCAATCTCCAACCATTACTGGCGTGCAGTTCGATGCCTCGACAAATGCGGGGTCACCGACGGCAGCGGTCGAAGGGGTTTCCGAAGGCGGTGTTGGCTCAAACAATATCGCATTGCGCGGTCTTGGAGCATCTTCGACGCTGGTCTTGATGAACGGTCGGCGTCTCGGGCGATCCGGGGTACGCGGAGCGCCCGTTGCGCCGGATATCAACCTCATTCCAAGCGCTTTGGTTGAACGCGTCGACATCCTCACAGATGGCGCGTCGTCAATCTATGGATCAGACGCTGTTGCAGGCGTGGTCAACGTCATTCTACGCGATGATTTCGAAGGCTTTGAAATCGCGGCCAATGCAACTCAGCCAGAAAACCCAGGCGGCGAAGAGCTGCAAGTGAGCTTCATTGCCGGTGGATCCTTTGATCGTGGCAATCTGACGATCGGTGGCGAATTCTATAACCGAACGGCCGTGCTTGCGGGTGACCGTGACAATTTCAACGATTGTCTGCGCGACATTGAAGTCGGCACCGACGGTGGTGTCCGGTCTGTCTGTCTCGACAATCGCCCGGACAATTCCGTGTTCCTATCCGGTACAGGTTTCGTGTTCAGCACACCTGGCACCACGGACATTGGCGTTCCCGGCTTCTCCACTGGCGGCGCTCTGCCGGAGAACTTCGCGTTCAACGATCTGTACAATTTGCAGGATGAAGAACGCGATACGCAACTCTTAGAAGGCGTCGAGCGTTACAGCCTCTATGCAACCGGACAGTATGACTTGAATCTGTTCAGCCGCGACACGCTTTACTTTGAAGGGTCCTACTCAAATCGGAGCGGTGTCAGCCGTCTCACAAATGAGCAAATCTTCCCTGGCGTTCCAGCGCTGATTCCGCAGGAAGACGCGAATGGCAACCTTCTGGTGAACACGGATGGATCTTTGGCGTTGGTCGACAACCCAATTAACCCATTCTCAGCCGATGCCCTTCCAGTTGTGACAACTCTGGGCCTCGCACAGCGTCGATCTACGGACGTGGAAAACTTCCGCTTCGTCGCTGGAATGGAAGGCGATATTCCAATCCAGGCGCTGCAAGAGAAGAACTGGGTCTATGACATCTATACCAGCTATGAGCGCAGTTATGGTGTCGCCTCACAGCCCGTCTTGAACGAGTTTGCTGCACGTGAATCTCTAGATACCTTGCGCTTGGATGCGGATGGTAACCTGGTCTGTGGCCTGGCGCGTACAGCGACAAGCTTCGGGTTCCTGACCCCATCTGAATGTGTGGTCGTGGATTGGTTCTCACCAACCCTGTTCACCACGGAAGGCGGTAATAAACGCTTTGCAACGCAAGCGGAAGAAGACTTCCTGTTCGGCGACTCGATCAACACGACCGAGCTCGAAACCGGAATCATCTCTGGTGTGGTCACAGGCGACATGTTCGAAATGCCGGCCGGTACGGTTGGCCTCGTGCTCGGTGCCGAGTTCCGCGAAGAGCGGATTGCCACTGTCAACGATGTCGTTCGAGTGGCCGGTCTCGGCGCCTCGGAAGTTCCGGACATTGAAGGCAATACCAATGGCCGCACCAGCCTTTGGGAAGTGTTTGCCGAAACCGAACTGCCGCTGCACGAGCGGTTCAATCTGAACCTCGCGGGTCGTTACTCCGACACTGAATTGTCAGGCAATGAAGCCACTTATTCTGTGCGCGGTGATTTTGAGGTTACGGATTACTTCCGGATCCGCGGTACAGCGGGCACAACATTCCGTGCACCAGATCTGCGCGCCTTGTTCCTCGCCGGGACGGTCGGCACAATTGGTGGCGGTAATGACCCTTGCCGGGTTCCAACCGTAGCTAATAATGGCGGCGTTTATGACCCAACTGCCGACACGCGCTCGCAAGTTGTCCTCGACAACTGTGTCGCTGACGGCGTCGATCCAACCGCGCTTGGATTGCTGGCAACAACCGGTATTCCGACCAATTCTGGCGGTAACCCGGATCTCGCGCCAGAAACGTCTGAATCTTACACGGCAGGCTTTGTCTTCCGCCAGCCTTGGACGGATGATTTCGACTTCGATCTTTCGGTCACCTATTTCAACATTGACGTTGAAGACCGCATCCTGCCAACCAGCGCGACGGACGTCCTGAGCCGTTGTTACAATGACGAGCCTGGCCTCGGCAGCCCGTTCTGTGACTTCATCTCACGGAACTCGGGCGATCCAGCTCAGGCCACGATCAACCGCGTCGATGTGCCATTCATCAATGTTGGACAGGTCACGTCTGAAGGCTTGGACTTCAATGCCCGCTTCGGCATGGATATCGATCGTATCCTCGACGGCGCACGGTTCAGCTACAATCTCTCTGCCACACACTATATCGAGCAGGCTGAGGTTATTTCCGATGACGATCCAGGCGACGACAATGTCGGCGAGATCGGCAATCCGGAATGGCAGGCTGTTGGTACGGCTCTGGTCGAATGGGGCAACTGGAATGCGCGTCTGCGGACCCGTTTCATTGGCGAGACCCAGCAAGATGACACGGATGCATTCACGGATCCGGCGTCACAAAGCACCACGCGTTCGGCCTGTGGTATTCTCGGCGCCAATGTCGCCTGTACCGATGTCGACTTTACCGACGATTATTGGACGCATGACCTGGCGATTGGCTACAATGCTGATTCCTGGACCGTGTCTGTCGGTGTCCGGAACGTGTTCGACGAGCAACCGCCACTGATCGACCAAGGTGAAGGGCCATCGCGCCTGAACATCGTGACCCAGTCGGGCTACGACCTGATCGGTCGCCGCGCGTTTATCAACGTTTCCAAGCGCTTCTAGCGCAAAGAAGATACGCAAATCAGAAATGGCGACCCAGATCGGGTCGCCATTTTTTAGTTTTGGGGTTTACTTCAGGCGCTCGACGCGAATGGTCCGTTTGAGCTCTGACAGGCGCATCTTGTAACCGCTGACGGGACCACGCCAAACCTCGGCGGTGAGGGCATTCTGGTACTTGCGCGGCACACGGATCTTTTGTGAATCGCCTTTGATTTGGCGCCAGACTTGACCATTGGCCAAGGTGATTTCGAGCTTCTCATATGGCACAGTACGGGTCTTGGACACGGCAAAGACCTGACGCGGATTGTCGGCTGGTGTCGTGGCTCTGACAGCCGTGCGCGCCTCAACCTGTTCCGCCCCAAGCTCCACGGGTTGAGCAATAGACGCGCTTTCGACCGGCTCTGGCAGCGGCGTTTGCACTTCCTCTATTGCTTGGGTGATGACCGGTGCCGTGGGCGTTTTACTCGGCTCCGCAGATACCGTATCCCCGCGCAGTGCCGCTTCGAGACAGGCGATCCGAGCCGATCCATCCTCCAGCTCGGCACATCGTTCAATGGCTTCAGACGGGCTCTCATCGGCGTCGGCGATCGCCGCCGAGGCAATGACAATTATACTCGCGGAGGTGAGAAAGACTTTTCCGATCATGACGCATCCCCAATCCTTATTCTACTCTGCTTTTTAGTTCATACGGTCGCATATGCTCACGATAAGGATAAAGCTGCAACAATTCGACCGCGAGTGTGCGACGTGAGACCAAGGTTCGCTAGGACGCTCGGGATTACGGTCGCGGACTGAAGTGTGTCACACCTGTCTCCAGCGTGCGCCAGGCATGATGCACGAAATCGACCAAGAGCGGTCGCGTGTCGCGCGGATCAATAATCTCTTCAGCGAAGAAAGCCTCTGCGGTTCGGAATGGCGAAGCAATCGCATCGAAGCGTTTGTACAGGCTTTCCAGATAAGCCTCTTTGTCCTCCGCCTCGAGGATCTCTTTGCGATAAGCCGCTTCGATCCCGCCTGCCATTGGCAGGCTGCCCCAATCTCCGCTCGGCCAGCAATAGCGCCATTTTGCCTTGCTCGGATTGAACATTGCGGAGCCGGCCAGGCCATAGGCCTTGCGGATCACCACCGCACAGATCGGCACCGTGGCTTGATAAACCGCGGACATCGCCCGCACGCCCTTGCGGGTGACGCCTTCGGTCTCGTGCTTCACGCCGCAGGCAAAGCCAGGGCAATCGACAAAGTGAATGACCGGCAAGTGGAAGGTCGAGCACAGATCCAAATGCCGGGTGACTTTATCGCAGACATCCGCGGTCCAGGCTCCGTCAAGAAAGAAAGGATCACCGGCGAGGATACCCACCGGATGCCCGTCGACCCGGGCAAAGCCAGTGACAATGCCGCGTCCCCATTGCTCGCCAATTTCAAAGAAGCTGCCTGTGTCGACGGTGGCAGCGATGATCTTGCGCGGCTTATAAGGGGTTTTGCCATCCGTTGGCACGATCGAAAGGAGCTCCTCTGCCTTGCGGTTCGGATTGTCCGTGGGCTCGTTCACGGGCGGTAATTCGTGCACGGACGATGGCAGATAGGATAGGAATTGCCGCGCCGCTTCGAAGGCCTCGGCCTCGGACTCAACGACAGCATCGACGGTGCCATTGCGGGCCTGGATCTGCCAGCCGCCAAGTTCTTCCTTGGTCACATCCTCACCGAGCGCGCGGGTGACCGGTGGTCCTGCCACGAAAACCTGACTGAGTTCCTTGACCAGAACCGAATAATGACTGGCAGCGAGACGTCCTGCGCCCATGCCAGCGCAGGGTCCGAGCCCCAGCGAGACATAAGGCACAGTTGCCATGCCGGAGACAATGTATTCCCAGCCGGGGGTTTCCGGAATGTAAGTGCGTGGATCTTGCTCAAACATCTTGATCGACCCACCGCCGCCCGTGCCATCAATCAATTGTACCAGAGGCATGCGATATTCCTGGCTTTGCTTGAGCGCCAGCAAAAGCTTCCCGCGGATCGAGGCGTCGGCGGCGCCGCCGCGAACGGTAAAATCGTCGCCGAGGATGAAGGCCGGTCGACCATTTAATGTTGCCCGACCAATGACCGAGTTCGAGGCCATGAAGCTCTCCAAAGCCTCGTCGGCATCATAGGTCGCACGGCCAGCAATCTTTCCGATTTCGTGGAAACTGCCGGGATCAGCCAAGAAGGCGACGCGCTCGCGTACGGTGAGTTTTCCTCGCCCTTTTTGCCGAGTGACCGGCTCTTCGCCGCCCATATTCTCCGCCAATCGTTCTCGTTGGCGCAATTCTTCGATCGATTTTTCCCAAGACATGGCTTTGTTTCGAAACCTTCCCCAGCGGAGGGTCAAGCTCAAAACGAAGTCGAGAATTAGTAAGAGTTTTCAATCTGGTGCAGTTTACGTCAACGGCACCCTTGCGAAGGCCCGTCAGGCCTGCTTTATCACCGTCAGGAGCATATTACAGGAGGGCTTCCAGATGGATCTCGCAGAACTCACATCGAAAGCATCAGCAGCTGTTGCCGGCGGCGATAGCGGCTTTTCCAAAAAGGTTAAGTTCGATTTCGGCGATGTCGGTCAACTGTTCATCGATGGGGCCGCTGGGGTCGCCAACAATGACGACGCCGATGCCGATGCAACCGTTAAAGTCGACTGGGACGACTTTACCAAGCTGGCAGCTGGCCAAATGGACCCGACCATGGCGTTCATGCAGGGCAAATTGAAAGTGCTCGGCGATATGTCTGTCGCCATGCAACTGCAAAGCATTATGAGCAAGCTCTCTTAAGATTGCGCCCTCATTGATTTGATCGAAGGCCTCATCCGGCTTAAACGCGGGATGAGGCTTTTTATGTCCTGGACGTTTTTATGACCCAACCCGATCAAGACCGTATTGTCGATGTACCAGGCAATCCACGCCCGGAAGGCGCGCGGATTATTTGGTTTGAAGGGGTAGGGGGGCGAAAGCTGAGGGCCTGCCTCGCGCCTGCGACGTCTGAGACACCGCGCGGCACGACGATCGTGTGTCCCGGGCGAACGGAGTTCATTGAAAAGTATTTTGAAGTCGCGCGCGAATTGCAGGACCGGGGTTTTGCCGTTCTCATTATTGACTGGCCAGGCCAAGGTCTGTCTGAGCGGCTCCTCGATGATCCCCAAAAGGGGCACATTGATCGTTTCGAGACCTTCATGGGCGCCTTGCGCAACGGCTTGGACGCAATGGAAGAATTGCCGCGGCCACGTGTGTCTCTGGCGCATTCGATGGGAGGGGCCATCGCTCTCGCGGCGATCGGGCAAGGCCTTGTCAAAGTCGATGCCGCCGCCTTTTGTGCGCCGATGTGGGGCCTGCCACTCGGGCGCGTCCAACGCTATTTCATCTGGGCCATGCGGGTCATGGGGCGCTCTGACGATTTTGCCCAGAAGCCTGGTCCTCCAGAGCGATTTGAAGAAAACGTCGTCACCTATGACCGCGCACACTGGCAGATGAATCGCGATCTTACCGATGCCGCGCCGGAACTCTCTTTGGGGCCGGTTACTTGGGGGTGGCTTGGGGCATCCCTCGACATCTTTAACCGCATTTCAAAACCTGAGGTTCTCGCTCAGATCGACATTCCAATTTTTGTCGCCAGTGCTGCCGATGAAAAGCTGGTCGATAATCGCGCTCATGCCAATGTCGCCAAGCGCCTGCCTAATTGTGAGCACGTCACAGTTGAGGGCGCGATGCATGAAATCCTGATGGAAAAGCCGGACAAGCGCGCCGAATTCTGGGCCGGCTTCGATCGGATGCTCGAACGCGCCGGGATCTAACCCTATTCCGCTTTGAACCCGGCCGCATTGTGAGCGCCATCACAGAATGGCTTGTTCGCGGATTGACCGCACCGGCAGAGATAGGCCTTGCGGCCAGACCAGGCCTTGCGCCCGGATCCGGCCCGGATCGTAAAATTACCCGAAACTTCGATCGGCCCATCCGGAATGCGCTTGATCTCAAGCGGTCCACCAGACTCGATGTCCGGCACGCCTGTATCGCCGACCGCGCCTGCATCGTGAAACCCGATATCGCGATGAGAATTGTCGCAGAACGGTTTGTTCTTGGACGCCCCGCAGCGACACAGCGCGACGCGGCGCGTCACGCTGTGCATGTCGTCGCTGGCACCATCGACCTTTAAATCGCCGATGACGTAGAGCGGTCCGTCATTCGACACGTGGACCTGATTATCGGCTGGGGCCGGTTCAACCAGCAAGCCGTTCTCATCGTGCAGGGCCAGCGCCCCGGTTGGGCATCGCGCAATCACATCCTGGGTGTTCGCGCGGTCGGCAAGATCTGGGTCGCACCAAGGGTCGCGCCCGGTTTCGAACAGGTCGCCTTTGGCGCGGCCACACTCTCCGACATGAATGCACAATCGACGATCCCAAGAAACGGTTTCGGATGTGCCCTTATATTCGAAGATCGTGGTTTTCGGCATGATGGCATCCCGGTGTTGCAGATTTAGTGCGCATTCGCCTCAGATTGCAGCTGCGTGTAACTCTGCATACCGATCCGATCGATTAACTCGAACTGAGTTTCGATATAATCGACATGTTCTTCCTCATTGGTGAGGATTTTTCCAAACAGGTCACGGCTGACATAGTCGCGCACCTTTTCACAATGCTCCATCGCGTCGCGAAGTAATGGAATCGCGTCATTCTCGAGTGCGAGATCGCATTCGAGGATCTCTTTGACGCCTTCCCCAATGCGGAGCTTTCCGAGGTCCTGAAGGTTAGGCAGACCCCCGAGAAACAGGATCCGCTCAATCAACCAATCGGCATGGTTCATTTCTTCGATGGATTCTTTGTACTCATAATCACCAAGCTTGCTGACGCCCCAATCTTTCAGCATGCGCGAATGCAGGAAATACTGATTGATTGCGGTCAGCTCGTTCTTCAATGCGAGATTGAGGAATTCAATGACTTTTGCGTCGCCTTTCATCGGGCCTACTCCGTAAAACTACCTATGTTCCCCGAAATAGCGATGAGTCGCGAAATTGCAAGAAAAAACGCAATAAAATCAATTGATTATGATAGTGCGAAGCATTTGCAAGGCGATTGAAAATCAGTCGCAGGGCAGAAGTCTGTTTTCGCAGCGCATTCTGACCATATCTGGTTCTGCACTAGTCTGCGTTAGCGGCCCGCCGCATGGTGAGGATTTCGCCGAGATCTGCGTCCATGGCTTCCGCCATCATCGCCAGCGTATCAACAGATTTAAGGAACCATTCCTGGTCGACGTTTTCAAAGTCATCGCTGGGGCGGTGATAATCGGGATGATCTTCAACGCCGAAATAAATATGTGGAATGCCAGCCCGGAAGAAGACGGCGTGATCAGACAGCATGGTCCAGTCATCGCGGCCATCGCCTGTGTCATACCCGCGCTCGACGCTCACCGGAGCGGTCGCCGCCACGGCATCGACCCGGGCAACCATGTCGGGCCAGTGATGCGTGCCTGACGCCCACAGAATGCCATTATCGCCGCGCGACACCATGTCAAAATTCAAATTCAGCGCGACCGTCTCAAGCGGTAAAGGCGGATTGCTAATGAAATCACGGGCGCCCCCAAAGCCATCTTCTTCGGCGTCAAAGAAAACGAAATAGACATCATGCTGTGGTGGCGTGTTGGAAAAGTGTTCGGCCAGAGCAAGCGCACCAACAACGCCGGAGGCATTGTCGTCGGTGCCATTATAGATCTCGCCTTCACGGACCCCCAGATGATCATAATGGGCGGTGACGACCATGGATGGGCCACCGGTTAGCATCCCCGGGATCATCGCAATGACATTGATGCCATCCTTGTCCGGAACCGCGTCCTCGCCGGTCTGAGGGTTCCGGAACGGACCATATTTGAACGGATGCTCGTACGACTCGCCGACCGCGCTGACGCCGAGCGCTTCGAGGCGATCAATGATCATGACGCGCGCGGCAGCACTACCTTCCGTCCCAACTCCACGGCCTTGCAAGGCATCCGCGCTCAGCGCTTCCAACATATCAATCGCAGGCTGCGGCGAGTAATGCTGCGGCTGATAGCCAGATGTCGTGGTCGTGCAGGCGGCGATCCCGATCGCAAACACAATGCTCAAAGCGGCTTTAAGTCCCGTCAATTTATGTCCTCTCAGATTTGTCTCTATCTTCGGCGCTAATTCATCTGTGCGCCAGTAAAATTAATTTTGATCCAGTTCCGAACCGGGTGCGTAGAGTCCCCCAGAGAGTTGCATCTCTCTTCGCATTGGCTGGCGCGAGACGTTTCCTCCCTCCCCAGTTTCGGCTGTGCCAATGTTGAAATCACTTTTGGTCCACCGGGACTATGTGCGCTTCAGCCATATACCCGGTGGACCTCATTTCATGCAATCGACTGACCGTTCGCTGGAATTCGAAGCTCCCATCCCCGGCTGGATATAGATGTTCCGGATCAGCCTCGGCACTGGCAACGAGCTTCACCTTGGCCTCATAGAGCGTATCAATCAGCGTCACGAAACGTGCCGCTTCATTGCGCTTGGCTGGACTGAGGATCGGAATGTCTTCGAGCAGAATGGTGTGAAACATGGAGGCGATGGCGCGATAGTCCTCGGCCCAGAGCGGCTGCGCGCAGAGCTCATCAAACGTGAACCGAGCCACGCCGGCAGCTTCTCGCGAGACGGGCACTTTTCGGCCTTTGACCGTGAGGACACAGCTTTGCGGTGCGGCGCCAAGGGTCAAGCGTTCAAATGCCTGATCGAGCGCGCCAAC
Organism: Hyphomonadaceae bacterium; assembly: GCA_024743315.1. Taxonomy (GTDB): domain Bacteria; phylum Pseudomonadota; class Alphaproteobacteria; order Caulobacterales; family Hyphomonadaceae; genus Henriciella. The sequence continues at coordinate 60,765 of JANSWU010000005.1, read as the reverse complement.
GCCATGCGACGCCGCGTACCAGACCGGAGCTTCCGTCAACCTCTCAAGGCGATAGTCGCGCTCCGAGGCCAGTTCGAAGACTTCATTCTGTGCCTTCAAATGCTCGATAAAGGGCACAAAGAGATGGCGATTTAGGCCGTCTTTATAGAGCTCATCAGGATGCCGATTGGAGGTCGCCACCATAGTCACGCCGCGTTTGAACAAATCCTCGAACAAGCCGGCCAGGATCATCGCATCGGCAATCTGTGTGACCTGAAACTCGTCAAAGCAAATCAGTCTCGCCTCGGAAGCAAACTGTTTGGCGACGGGAAAGATCGGATTGGAAACATCCTTGCGTTTGCGCGCAATGTTCAGGCGATCATGGACCCGGCCCATGAATTCATGAAAATGGACCCGCATCGCCTTGACCGGGGCAGTGGCGAAAAAGACATCCATGAGCATGGATTTTCCGCGCCCGACGCCGCCCCAGAGGTAGAGACCCTGCACCGGTTTTGGGCGCGAGAACCACCCGCCTTTGCCGCTCGATTGCAAGCGATCAAGCAGATCATCCAGTTTTGCTGCGGCCGCGACTTGTGCGGGGTCTCGGGTCAGCGTCCCCGCTTCTATACGGGCCTGCAATGTATCTGTGACTGCCCCCAAACCTAGCTGCCTCCCAAGGCGCGCGCGATCTCATTGGCGAAATTCGAGAACGCGCTTGGGGCGAGCACAATGGTGGCGATAATACCGGCGAGCGCCCCACCCAGATGCGCCTCGTGACCGATGGTCTTGTTTTCACGCTGCGCCAAAACCGCCGATACAACGATAAAGGCCAGGCCGAGCACGACCGCTGGCATGAAAAACGGGATGGGAAAAATCATCAATGGCTCGAACGGTCGAAACAGAATGAAGCTCATAACGATGCCCGAGGTCGCGCCAGAAGCTCCGAGAGCGCGATAATATGGCTTATCCTTGTTCTCCAGGAGCGCCCAGGCATTGCCGCCGAGCAGGGCGAGAAAATAGATAATCAAATAACCAGTTGGTCCAACCGCACGCTCCACGAAACCGCCAAACATGAACAGCACATACATATTCACAAACAGGTGGATAAAGCCGCCATGCAGAAATCCGCTGGTAACCATCCGGTGCCATTCGCGCTGCGAGAGGACCGAACCGACATGGAACAGATTCTTTTCCATGAATTGCGTGTTCGAAAGGGCAAATAGACTGGCAATGACATTCGCTGCGATGAGCAGAGAGGTCACTGGAAAGAGCATAAATTGATCCATGAATTCGCCCTAGCGCATTGTCGTTTTCCACGCACCCTGTTTATCGCTCCTAGACGAGGACCTCGTACAAGTCGGGGCGTCGGTCGCGAAAAAACCCCCAGGCCGCTCGGTCTTTGTCCACCTCATCGAGATCAATCATGGCGGTGATCACGCCTTCTTCCGTGCGATTGAGATCGCTGATGATCTCGCCGATATGGTCGCTGATAAAGCTGGTGCCATAGAACACCTGACCATCTTCATCGCCAACGCGATTGGCGGCGACGACCGGGATCACATTGCTGACCGCATGCCCCAACATGGCCCGGCGCCAGCGCGCTGCTGTATCCAGAGATGGATCTTGTGGCTCTGCGCCGATCGCGGTTGGATAAAGCAGGACATCGGCGCCGAGCAAAGCCATGGCGCGGGCCGCTTCCGGAAACCATTGGTCCCAGCAGATCCCGACCCCGATCTTACCTTTTTGCGTGTCCCAGACCCGGAAGCCGGTATCACCGGGCCGAAAATAGTACTTTTCCTGATAGCCCGGGCCGTCTGGAATGTGGCTCTTGCGGTAGACCCCCAGCAAAGCGCCATCGGCATCGACCATGACCACGGAATTGAAATATTCAGGTCCGTCTTTCTCGAAAATCGAGACCGGAATGGCCACTTCCAATTCCGCTGCCAGCGTCTGCATGGCAAGGACAGCCGGATGGTCCCGCCAGGCAAAGGCCGTCGCGAAATGCGCTTCGTCTTGCGATTTACAGAAATAATGATCGCTGAAGAGCTCCGGCGGCAGGATGACGTCTGCGCCTTGTGCGGCGGCGTCGCGGACAGCGGCTTCGACGTGTTCAATATTACGCGCCATGTCCCCCTTTTTGAAAGCCAGCTGCAACGCCGCAACGGTGATCTGTCTCGACATTTTCTAAGCCTCCAAAAGCTCCGGGACTTGTTGTGTCATGCAATGAAACGCACCGCCCCCAGATAGGATGTTTCGCGCCGGCAGCCCAATAATTTTGTAACCTGGTAGCAGCTGTTCGAGCCTCGCCTTCGCCGCCTCGGAATAGATATCCTCATAAACCGGCAGAAGCACGTGCCGATTGCTGATCAGGAAATTCATGTGACTGGCCGGCACCGGATTACCGTCTGCGTCATCAATACGCCCCGGCGATGGAAGGGTGACAACCTCTAATCCTGCGGATTTGAGGTCTCGCTCGATAGCCTGTAGACGATCCTTGTTCGGATCGTCTGCCCCCGATGGGGATTGGCACAAAACGCGCCCGGGTCCGATAAAACGCGCCACATTATCAACATGCCCGTCCGTGTGATCGTTTCTCAACCCATCGCCAAGCCAGATCACCTGGTCGACGCCAAAGGCATGTTTGAGGGCGGTTTCGGCGTCCGCCTGCGTCCAGCTCGGGTTACGGTTCGGATTGAGGACGCATTCACGAGTGGTCAGCAACCGCCCGGCGCCATCGAGATCCACAGCACCACCCTCCAGCACAAAAGCATGCTTGCGGAGCGGCAATTGCTCGACGCTGGCAATCCCACCGGCCGTCATCGTGTCGCCCGGCATCTCATATTTGCCGCCCCAGCCATTGAACTGGAATTGCAGGGCCTGAAGCCCGCTCCTGGATTGTGCTATGATTGGTCCGGTATCGCGCAACCAGATGTCGCCGCTCGGTAAGGTGTGCAGCGATATCCGGCCAGCCAAGATGTCGTCTTCCATGGCGAACCGGGCGCTGCCATAGGCTTCGCGCGACCCGCAGGCGATTTTAACGGGCGTCACTTGACTGAGCCTGCGCACGAAATTCGCGATTTGCTCCCGCGCGCCCTCAAAGGCGTCCCCCCATTCGGCGCGAATGTGTGGCCAACCGGCCCAAACGGCAGATTGCGGCGCCCATTCGGGCGGAATAAGGGGGTGTGGATCCAGCATTGACGCGCCTTTGCCATAGCTCTGACTAAACCACAAAGAAAAAGGGCGGCGCTTTCTGCACCGCCCTTTCCGATAGACTCTAAGCTGAACTTAGAAGACGTATTTCACGCCCAGCTGGATCTGCCACAGCGATGCAGAGTTCGTGATCCGCTCTTCGGAACGCTCAGGGAACCCGCTATAGACGTATTGACCATCGACGATGTCAACGTTTGCGACTGGCTGGAAGTACTCGTAGCGAACTTGCTCGAGGAAGCCCCACTCGTCGTTCAACAGGTTGCCGACATTCTCAATGTCAACGTACGCGATGACGCGATCGGTTTCTTTCCAACCAGGAACTGGAAGCTGCTGCTGGAAGCGAAGGTCGACGCTGGTGTACCAACGGCTTTCGAATTCGTTCCGCGGAGCAATTCCGCCCGCATAATCAGACAGACCTGATGTGTTGAGGAAATCGAGGAAGCTGTTGAGCGTTGCTGCGTCACCGCCAAACGAAGCGGCTGCGTTGAACAGCGGATCATTTGCACCGGTTGGGACGTAGAACAATTCACCCTCGTCATCCGCACGACCTTCACGAATCCCGAACAGAGACCGCTCAGCACCACCAGAATAATCATAGGTGTAGCTGAATGGCTGACCCGCACGGCGGTTCGCAAACATTGTCAGCTTGGTCGGCGCGTCTTGAATGAACTCTTTCTCCCAAGCGAGCTGCAATTTGAACTCATGCTCGCGCTGGTAGTTGGAGACGGCCAGACGCGGGTTCTGACGGTCGAAAGACGCATAGTCAGAATAGTTCGACGAAGCAGTGGAGCTTGTGCCCGAGTGGGCGTCCTGTGCATCCTGATAGGTGTAGGAGAAGCTCGAGAAGAGCGACCCGAAGGCACCAAGATCATCCCAGTCTTTCGACAGACGTGCGGTAAAGATGTGCTGGTCACCTTTGTCGATGTTCGTCAGGAACAAGGCTTCAGGTGCCACTTCAACTTCTTGCAGCTCGACCGTGCCATCGCCATCTGTGTCGAAAGCAGCGGTGGCAGCTGTCGCCGCAATGCCGCTATCGTCATAGAAGTCGATGATTTGCTGATTGCCGAGATTGTCCAGGAAGGCTTGATCCAATCCACAATTGTAGATCGGACGACCATCCGGAGCCGCACCGATTGGGTCACCACAAGAGCGATCGATCCAGAATGGGGCAGCGTCATTCACACCATAGATATAGTCGAGTGACAGCTTGAAGCCTTCAAAACGGCCAATATCAAAGAAGATATCGGTTCCAAGATTTGCGCGCCACAAAGATGGCACTTCAAAGTTTGGATCGAGGACATTGACGTCACCATCCCCGGCGGTCAGGGCCGAGGTTGCGGCTGCTGGCAGCACGCGCGCATCAACATTGGTGAGATCATCGCCAAGGAAGCCAGCGAGGAAGACACTGTCGATCGCAACACCGGTGTTAGAGTAATTGTTCGACAGCCAAACCGCCGGGCTACCACCGGAGAACCGGCCGAACCCACCACGGATTGTGATGTCGTCATTATACTCATAGTTGAAGCCGACGCGAGGCATAATGATGCTCAGGCCATCGACATCAGTGGTGTTGGTGAAACCATAGCGAGCGACGAAGTTTGGATTTTCTTCGATCTCGCCTTCAGATTCATACCAATCATAGCGGATACCGCCATTCACGGTCAGCTTGTCAGTAACCTGCCAGGTGTCCTGAGCGTAGAGGCTGTTGACCGCAAAGCCCCAATTCGCAGCACCATCATTCTCATCATTCGAGATGGCGTTCTGATAGAACAGGGTAGATGCTGTTTGGGCTTGATAATCGGCAATCGAATCAAACTCGTAAGAGCCTTCGGAACCGGGAACAAAGAGGTTGAAGGTCGATTGATCATCGCGTTCAAAACCGACTTTGATCAGGTGATCGCCAAGCTCGTATTCAGCTTTCGCTTTGATCTGCCAAAGTTCGTTCTCAAGCTCGTTGGCATGACGGAAGAAGTCTGGACCAATCGAGATTGTGCCTTCTGGCGTCGAAATTTCAAAGTTTGCAACTTCCGAGCTGGCCAGGGCGACCTGTCCGGTAATTTGCTCAGAATAAGCAACTTTGACTTCGGTGGAGAGGCGATCGGTCCAATCAGAGAACAACTGTACAGCGTAAGCAGTGGTTTCTTCTGAACGATCATACCAAGTTGATGGAGATCCAAGATCGGCCCCGTTATTGCGCGGCTGAATTTCATTTCCTTCATTGGCAATATAGGTGAACTTCGCGCGGTGATCGTTGTCGATGTTCCAGTCCAGGGTGGCGAGGAACTTCTGGTCGGTCACAGGATCCAGCGCTCCGAAGGCCAGTGGGTCGAACCCATACACGTCCTGCGTGATGGAACGCACTTGGTCATAAGTCGCTTGGCTCACACCGCTGGCTGCGCCTGGCAGGTCTGCTTCATCGAGCAGCTGTCCGGCTTCGAAGTCCTCATAAGCCGCAAAGAAGAACAGCTTGTCTTCGATGATCGGACCGCCAAGAGTGAGACCCCAAGTGGTTTCATCAAACTCCTGAGTGATCTCGTTGCCATTGATGCTGTCGCCAGCCAGGCCATCATCGGTGTAGAAGTAGTAAGCCGATCCGAAGAACTCGTTCTGACCTGACTTGGTCAGGATGTTCACCGTACCACCGGTAAAACCGGAGAATTCAATATCGTATGGCGCAACTTCGACAGCCAGAGTCTCGAGCGCATCAACTGAAATTGGTGACCGCTGAGATGGGAAACCATTTGCGTTCAGGCCGAACAGGTCATTGAACTTGATGCCGTCAATGGTCAGAGAGTTGAAGCGGTTATTGGTACCGGCGATCGAGATCGCGCCACCATTGGTCGCATCAACCGAAACCAGCGGGTCCAAGCGGGCAATATCGCGAATGTCGCGCGAAATCGTTGGCAAGGCTTCGATGGTTTCAAGGTTAAACGAAGAACGCGGCCCCTGTGCCAGAACGCCGTCACCCGTGACGCCCGTTACGACAATAGTTTGCAGCGTGCGTTCATCACCGATTTGAAGGTCGCCATCGAACGTCTCGTTGACTTGCAGGAAGACGTTTTCGCGAGTCGCTGAACCGTCTGCAGATTCAACCGAAATAATGTAAGGACCGCCAACACGCAAAGAACGGATCGAATAAACACCGTTTGCGTTTGTGGTCGCCGTGTCAGCGTTGCCTGTTCGCGTGTCGACGACAGTTACCGTCACACCAGCGACAGCGTTGCCAGACGCGTCAACGACTTCGCCTCGAATATTTGAAGTTGTGACCTGAGCCTCAGCCGGAGCGACGATCGCTGCGGTCATGATAGAGGCGGCGGCCACACCGGATAGGAGTTTCCAGTTGGACATGAGTTTCCCCTCAATTTGCCACAAGAAGCAGGACGGGCGGGACGGCCTTTTGCCCTACTGCGCGTGCCCATAGGTGCGGTGCACAACAGAAATGTGACAGTTCTGTTATACTCATGTGTCCAACGGTAATCTGTGAATTGCCATTGCAAATAAGCCACACATGCGACCTAGGGTTTATGTCCCTGCGTTTCACACTAAAGGAAGACAGATGGTTGACGCCTCCACAGCCCCAGATCGCTATGCGCGCCTCGCTTTCCTAATGATTGCAGGGCTTTTGCTGGTACGGCTGATTCTGGTCCTGGTCTCGCCGCTCGAGCTTTATGCCGACGAGGCACAGTATTGGCGATGGGGGCAGAGCCTGGAATGGGGTTATTATTCTAAACCCCCGATGATCGCCTGGATGATCCACGCATCGACGGCTTTGTTCGGTGATTCTGAGTGGGCGATTCGTCTCTTCGCGCCGATCTTTCACACGATTGCGGCGAGCTTCCTGTTTCTGCTCGCGCGGCGCATGTTTGGCAGCCTGGCCGGACTGTTCTGTGTCATCACCTATTTGCTCATGCCGGGGATTGTTCTGTCGTCCGGCGTGATTTCGACAGATGGCGTTCTGTTCCCATTCTGGTGTCTAGCGCTGTATCTGTTCTGGCGACTGCGCGAGGGTGACCTTGGTTGGATCGGCGTCGCCGGCCTGGGACTCGCGATCGGGTGCGGGTTCCTATCAAAATATGCGATGCTGTATTTCGCGATCGGCATTGGCCTGACCGTTTTGATCGACCCTGCAACACGCAAGGCGGTCTTGAGCCCGAAAGGCGCAACCTTTCTCTTGATCTCAGCCGCGGTGTTCGCCCCGCATATGATCTGGAACGCGGCGAACGAGTTCAAGACCGTGAGCCATACAGTCGACAATGCGAATCTCGGCGGCGAGCTGTTTAATCTCGACCACTTTCCGCGCTTTCTTGGCGACCAGATGGGCGTGTTTGGTCCGGTGAGCTTTATCGCCTTGATTGCTGGCCTGATCTTCTTGCGTCCCAAGCGCGCGCTCGCCGACCTCGGCGATGCCGCACATGCGCAGCGCGCCCAGGAAAACTGGCTGGCCTGCTTTATCGTCCCGGTTCTGGTTATCATTGCGATCCAGGCTGTATTGTCCCGCGCACACGCCAATTGGGCCGCCACGGCTTACCCGGCCGCCAGCGTGTTCATTGGCGGCTTTCTGATCCGCGCCCGCAGCTGGCGGTGGGCTTATTGGAGTGGGATCGCATTTCAAATGGCGGTTGGAATTCTCGCCATCACTCTGGCCATCGCGCCGCCAAGCTGGAGCGCTGCGATAGGCCGCGATAATGATTTCAAGCGCGTCCGCGGTTGGGTCGATCTGTCTGAGCAATTGGCGCGCGAGATTGAGCGATTGCAGCCTACAGTGGTCGTCGTTGATGAGCGCGAGATCTGGCACGGACTTGATTATTATTTGCGCGAGACATTGGACGCGCCGCTGATCCTCTGGCGCTATAACCCAGGGCCAAAGAGTTTTGCCGAAGCGGTCGACCTCGCTGACCTCGACAGTTCGAGAGTCCTTGTCGCCAGTTATCGCTCGCATTTGCGCCCGCGCATTCAGGCGGACTTTGCCACTTGGCAACCGGAAGGCTTGGTCGCGGTTGATCTTGGCCACCGGTCGAATGGCTGTCCGCTACGGCGCGAATTGCGGCTCTATCTGACCAGCGATTATCAACCGCTGACCCGCGACGCCGATTGGATTCGCCAATTCAAGACCGAGGATGAACGTGGACAATTGGTCAACACGCACATAGATCGCCCGGAACCCTGCCCTTAATCCTAGCTATTCTGCGAATCTCCCCCACTTAAGTCCTGATCATGGCCACTCTCAAAGCCATTCTCGGCCCGACCAATACGGGCAAGACGCATTATGCCTTGGAACGCATGATGGGCCATACGACGGGTATGATCGGCCTGCCATTGCGCCTCCTGGCGCGCGAAGTGTATGATCGGGTCGTAAAAGCCAAGGGGGATCGCGCGGTTGCCCTCATCACGGGCGAAGAGCGGATCATTCCAGACAAGCCGCGTTACTGGGTCTGCACGGTTGAATCCATGCCCATGGACATTCAGGTCGAGTGTCTGGCGATTGATGAGATTCAGATCGCTGAGGACGATGATCGTGGACACGTGTTCACCGATCGCATTCTGCACGCCCGGGGCACCCAGGAAACCATGTTGCTCGGCGCAGAGACGATGCGCGACGTCCTGCGCGACCTCGATTTTGATGTGACCACGGATGTGCGCGAACGGTTTTCGACCTTGTCATATGCGGGTCAAAAGAAGATCACCAAACTCCCCAAGCGAACCGCAATTGTCGGGTTCAGTGCTGACAAAGTGTACGCAATTGCTGAGGTGTTGCGTCGTCAGAAGGGCGGCTGCGCGGTCGTTATGGGCGGTCTCAGCCCGCGCACACGCAACGCCCAGGTGGCCATGTACCAGGCGGGCGAGGTCGATTATCTCGTCGCCACGGATGCAATCGGTATGGGGCTCAATCTCGAGGTTGATCGCGTCGCCTTTGCCGGGCGCTCGAAATTTGATGGGCGCCGGCACCGCTGGCTGAGCCAGGCCGAAATCGGCCAAATTGCCGGCCGCGCCGGACGGTTTCGAGACGATGGCGAGTTTGGCGAAACCAATGATTGTCCACCGTTCGAAGAAGAGTTGATCCGCGCGATCGAGGATCATCGCTACGAGCCGGTTACAGATCTCAATTGGCGCAATAGCGATCTCGATTATCGCTCGATCAAGACGTTGATTGCGAGTCTCGCCCGGCCAAGTCCACATCCGAGCCTGAGGCAGAACCCTCACGGACTCGATGAGTGGGTCTTGCGGCGCATGGCCGAGGACGAAGCGGTCGGCCCGGACATCCGTGGCGAGCGCAATATCCGCCGGCTTTGGGATCTCGCCCGGTTGCCGGATTTTCGCAAAGCCGGACAAGAAGGCCATGGCCGCTTGGTGCTTGGCCTCGCTGAAACGCTCGCTGATCCAGATGCCAGACTGGGCGATGCGGCGATGCATGAGCGTCTGAATGCGCTCGACCAAACGCTCGGTGATATTGGTCTTTTGCAACAACGCCTCGCGATGATCCGGACCTGGACCTATGCAAGTTTCCGCGCTGACTGGCTTGAAAATCCGGTCTATTGGCGCGAAAGAACGCGGGACATTGAGGACAGGCTGTCCGACGCGCTGCATGAGGCTTTGACCTTACGCTTTGTCGATCGGCGCACAACCGCCCTGATTGCAGGGCTAAAGAGGGAAGATCTCTTGAGCACAGACGTTTCCGAAACGGGTGAAGTGACGATTGAGGGCCATACCGTTGGCAAGCTGGTCGGTCTGACATTTGCGCCCGACTCCGACGCTTCGACCCTTGAGGGCAAAACCTTGCGCAATGCAGCGATGCAGGCCCTGGCGCCGATTATTGCAGAGCGTTTGAAGGCCATTGCTGGCGCGCCCGAAACCGCTCTGGCGCTGAATGATGCCGCGCAAATCGTCTGGAATGACGCACCCGTCGCCCAGTTGCAGGCGGGCCCGCATTGGCTTGTGCCATCGGCGAAGCTGATCGGTGGCCAGGACGCTGAATTGCACCAGCAAGAGGCCGCACAAACGCGGTTGAACGAATGGCTCGGGGCAGAAATCCAAAAGCGTTTGCCAACCCATTTCAAACTCAAATTTTCGCCCGATGAGACCGGACTGGAAGGACTTGGCCGTGGCTTGGCCTTCCGGCTGTTGGAAGCCGGCGCGGCCTGTGATCTGCGCGGTGAAGATCGTGCCCTATTGCCGGGACCGGAAGATCGGGTGAAGCTCAAGGAAGCTGGCATCCGCTCTGGCCGCATCGCGGCGCACATACCTGACGCGCAAAAGCCAGCGGCGCAACGTTTGATCGCCTTGCTGCAGACGCTCGCCGATGGGCGCATGCGCAAGACAGCGCCAGAAGGCGCCGGCAGTTTTGAACTCGATGGCACCTGGCCGGATGAAGATCTCGCCGCGCAAGGCTATTTACGGTTCGGCAAACGCGCCGTTCGTGCAGATCTCGCCGAACGCTTGGGCTGGGAACTGTCGAAACGGCGCAAGGAAGCCGATCAAGCCAAGTTTGAGATCCCCCCAGATCTGGCCTCAATGGTGTCCTGCCCCCTCGAGGACTTTCACAATGTCCTCAAAGGCTTCCGGATCGCGCCAGCTGAAAAGGATCCTGAAACCGGAGTTGTGACGCTTTGGCGGTTCCAGTCAAAGGCGCACCTCGAAGCGCAGGAACAGCGGCGCGCCGCGCGCAAGCATAATCGGCCAAAACCCGCTAAGGGTGGACCGCGCAATCGATCGGACCGCGCATCCAGCAAGCCGCGTCGCCATGCGGGCAATCACCGCTCTGCCACGCGCCAACCGGACCCGAACAGTCCGTTCGCGGCCTTGGCGGCACTGTTGCCTGAGCAACCCAAGCCAAAGCCAAAAAAGCGCAAGCCAAAAAAGGCCAAGCCCCCCGCTGAAGCAAAAAGTGCCGAGCAAGAGGCGGCAAAGCCGTCTGATCCGATTGAAGCCTCAGCCACCAAGCCGAACGCTTCGAATGAGTGAGGCGGCGTCAGACGGCGTTCGCATTGATATCTGGCTCTGGCGGGCCCGTTTCTTCAAAACGCGCGGCTTGGCGACAGATTATGTTTCGCGCAAGGGCGTTCGCATTACGCGCCATGGCCAAACGCGCAAATCCGACAAGGCCGGTCAGAAAGTTGGCCCCGGCGATGTGCTGACCTTCTATAAGGCAAAAGCCATTGAAACCGTTGAGATCTTAGCCATCGGCGAACGCCGTGGCCCGGCAAGCGAAGCGCAAACCCTTTACAGACGCGTCATCCCGAACGCATAAGGCTGATATGACAGGATTCTTTTCTCGATTGTTTGGGGGCGGACGACCGGAAGCGCCCGTCCGTGATCTCGACCCCTATGAAGCGGCAGCGGCTTTGTTCGTTGAAGCTGCGCTCGTCGACGGCGTCTACGCCAATCTCGAAAGCGATATGGTCGCTGAGCTGTTGGTCACAAGTTTCGACATGAATGCGGACCGCGCCGATGAAGTGTTGCAGCGCGGCGAACAGATTGCTGAAGAAGCGACTGACACGCATGCGCTCACGCGGCATGTAAAGACGCTATCTGAAGAAGAGCGGTCTCGCGTGATTGAAGGCCTTTACCGCGTCTCCCTCGCCGACGGAGAAGCTTGTAAATACGAAGATTCTTTTATTCGACACGTCGCCAGCCTGCTCCATGTCGATGATGTATCGCGCGCTCACGCCCGCAAGAGAGCGGAACTAAACGCACCGTGACAGTCCAATGCATTGACTTGTTCTCGCCGCACCGCCATGTGCTGCGCTGCACTAAGAATTACCGAGTTCGCCTATGACCTATATCGTAATGGATGCCTGCATCCGCTGCAAATACATGGATTGCGTCGAAGTTTGTCCTGTGGATTGCTTCTATGAAGGTGAGAACATGTTGGTGATTCACCCGGACGAATGCATCGATTGCGGCGTTTGCGAGCCGGAATGCCCGGTTGAAGCGATTAAGCCTGATACTGAGGATGAGCCGGATGCCAAATGGCTGAAGCTGAATACCGATTACGCGAAAGTCTGGCCGAATATCACGCGGATGAAAGAGCCACCTGCAGACCGGGAAGAGTTTGCTCAGAAGACCAATAAGTTAGCCGAATTCTTTAGTCCGAATCCCGGTGAGGGCGATTAGAGCTCAATCGGACCCCGTTCGCCCAGCAAGTAACGAACGAGATCTGAATAATCCAATGCCAGCGATACGGCCATCACCGCGATGGCCAACCAAAGCCAGCGTGAGAACCAGGTCTTCTCGACCGACGCTGTTCCTTGCAGCGACAACATATAAAACAAGGTGGGGGTCCAAAACAGGATATGCCCAACGCCCAGAATGCGGGTAAATCCAAACTGGGCATAGATCACGATGGTCATGCCGATGCCCATCAGCGTCCCGACCAGGATTGCGCGAGCTTCCGGGCGAAACGGGGCAAACAAGACAGACAAGGCCAAAACGCCGATCAGAACCTGCAGCCAGATCAAGACCCAGTCCGGGCTGTTGGCCATAAGATCGGCGCGAAACTGCTCGACTAACTCCATGTCCCTCCCCCAACGCGTCCGTTCAGGTCGCGAATAGTTGTCCCATATCTGCAAACGCTTTGAGTTCAATCGCATTGCCAGATGGATCGGCAAAGAACATGGTCGCCTGCTCACCCGGCTCGCCTTCAAACCTTGTATAGGGTTCGATGATGAACTCGACCTTATCCTTCAATCTCGCCGCGAGCTCTTTCCAGGTCTTCATATCGAGGACCAGGCCGAAATGGCGCACCGGGACCTGTTTGCCATCCACCCCCGATCTCCCGGTCATGGCACAGTCGTCCGGTGACAGATGCGCCACGATTTGGTGACCGAAAAAGTCAAAGTCGACCCAGTGCTCGCTGCTGCGACCTTCCGGGCACCCTAACAGGTCTCCATAAAAGGCCCGCGCGGCGCTGAGATCGTGAACCGGAAAAGCAAGATGAAAGGGCGGCATGGCGCAAGCTGTAACAATCACAACAGCAATTGTCATCTCATCCCACTCCCTTTCGGGGCTTGTCACCGTCGTCCAGTTCACGTGAAATGGCACCCAGAAATACAGGAGTTCTGATGATGCGAACGCTTGCCTTGACCGTTCTGACCTTGCTTGCGGTCCCGACGGTCGCCAGCCAGACGGCTGAGGAGATGCTCGCTCCGATCGACCTCTCGACCCCGGAAGCGGCGGTGTATTCGATGATGCGGGCCATGTATCAGGGCGATGCAGACATGGTTGACCAGGTGTTCCACGACACCGCGACGCTGCGCCGTGTGACCTTTGACGGTGAGCTCCGCCCGGATGGCTTGCAGCGCTGGCGCGATTGGGTCGCGACGCTGGAGGTCGGCGCCGCGCATGAGGAATTGTTCGCTGTCACGTCGACGCAATATGGCAAGCTCGCCACCGTCTGGGCGCCGTTTGTGATCTCCGTCAATGGCGCGCGCGTTGGCTGCGGCGTCAATACGCTCACCCTGACGGAAACCGAAACCGGCTGGCGCGTCATTTACGCCATGGATACAAGCGAGCCGGCCGAAATGTGCGGCGATTTTCGCGCGCGTTACAGCGCCGACCCAGACTAGGCCCGCCCATGCGCCTCACGCTGATCTATCGCGACCAGCCGGTGCGCACGCCGGTTGGACCGAGCGTCCATAAAGCCCCGCCAGGCCAGGTCTGGACCGCGGCGACATCCTACACGCCGCCCTTTCCAGCTCGCGTGCCGGGCAAAGGCTTCCCGATCTGGACCCTCAGCCATCGTGGCCGCGCACTGGTTTTTGCCAGCCCGGAAGAGATCGCGCATGTCGCGGACATTCTCAGCCAGCGCGTCCTGCCACGGCCCTGGAAACTGGTTCGCGGCGCCCGGGCCTATGGCATGTATAACCGGCATTGGCTGTCCCGTTTGCACAAAAGCTGGACGCCGTGGCCAATCCGCCAGCAAATTGTCAAACGGTTGCGCGCGGCGCTTTAATTGCGGGACGGAAACAGGCCCTGCACGACCACACAATGCTTCACCGCCAGGTAGGGCTGCATATTATCACCGACCGTCGCATCGCCCATGAGGTCACCCTCATCCGGGCCCGGCGCGGCCAGCGCGGGGGCTGACCGGCTATCCTCAATCCCGCCTTTCTGCCCGATCCGGCGCGGGGTCAGGCCTGGGCCGTCGCCGGCACCAATCATCGTACGGCCGCGCAGATCGGGCAGTGCAAATGTGGTTCGACCATCGCCGCCATAAATCGTTCCGAGCAAGGAAAACAGGGCGGTGTTCGAACTGATCGCGAGCAGGCGGCCATCGGCTTCGAGCGTGCCACGGGGACAGAAATTGAAGCCCACCGTGATGATTTCGCCAAGATATTCCTCAGGTCCGGCTTGCGCGGCTGGCGCGCTCGCAGCCATCGCGCCGGCCATCATGGTCGCGGCGAGCAAAGATTTATACGCCATGGGGTGTCCTCCTCTGATCGATCCCGCGATGAGACTATCGCGCTCGCGGTGAGGAGCAAGACCATCGCGATCTGTAATAACTATTACACACTCGGTCAGACCGTCGAGACCCCAATCCAGATCGCGATGGCGACCAGGCTGACGGCAAAGAACAGTCGCGCTGGCTGCGAGCGACGCCACCGCTCCAGGCTCTGCCCGATCCGCGTGCCGAGACTGACAATCGCAATATGGACCGCGCCGGCAATCAGTAAATGGATCGTGCCGAGGATCAGGATTTGTTGCCAGACCGCGCCGCTTTCCGGCGCTGTGAACTGGCCGATCACGACGACATAGAAGAGCAGCGCTTTGGGATTGAGCAGATTGGCGATCAAGCCGCGCCGAAAGCCTTTTTCCGTCAAACCGGCCGCCGGCACCGCCGACCCCATTTCGGCATAGGCCTGCCAGGCCAGCCACAACATGAACGCGACGCCGGCCCAGCGCAGGGTTTCGAACACGACCGGAAACGCGGCGACCATGGCGGCGACACCGGTCGCTGCGGCCAGCACTTGCAGCCCGAGGCCAATCGTAATCCCGGCCACCGCCATCAGCCCGACCCGCCAACCATGCTGAGCCGAGAGCATGGCGAGCCAGCCCATATTCGGGCCGGGCGTCAGCTCAATAAGGACCATGGCCAGCAGGAACGCCGGCCAATCGAGCTCTGATAGAAATGCCATATCACTCCCGGGTCGATCTCCAGGGCTTAGCTAGCGCCAGCTGGCCCGGCTTTGCAATTGTCCAGTGTCACGGTCCCGGACCTGATCCGGGCCCTCGTGCCGCAAAGCCAAGTCTCGCTTCTAACCGCTCCCCACGGCTCGTCCGTGGGGCCCATCACCTCGTTTTGCGGCAAGGCTCGGGAGCTCTCTTGCTGCTCCCGATATCGTGGCTTCATCCCGTGCTGGGCTGCCCAGACGAGCTGGGCAGAGCGTCAACTTATTCGCTCATCCCCGCGGAGGCGGGATCTAGTGCGGCACGTCCGGGCTAAGCAGAAGGAGATCCCCGCCTCCGCGGGGATGAGCGGGGTTTAGGGCCCAGCCCCAATCCCACTGATCCGGACCAGCTTCTCTTTGGACGAAGATGAGGGGAGGTTAGGGGTGGCGGGAGGTGGGTCGGATTGGGGAGAGATTTTCCAATCCACGCATTTCGATTCTCCAACGCGACCACGCGATAAATTCTTTGAGCGCTTGCGTATCACCATTCTGGTAAGTTCTCCGCGTAATCGTGAAAGTCTGGTGGCCAGCGCTCTCGGGCCGCATTCTCAACGTCGCGCTCTCGCACGGCCATACTTACCTTGAGCGAGCCGATTGCCTCATTTGCTGTGCAGATCTCTCCAATATGAGCCGACTCGCCACGGCCGAACTCGTAGACCCTATCATTCATTTTTCAAACTGACAGAATATCAAAATACAAGCTAACGAAATCAGCTCTATGATAAACCCTCTCGCGAGTTCCAGGCTCTATTTTGAAGTCTTCAACAGCTTCGACAAGCCTAGCATTTTGCACTTGGAGCTGAGCGAGCAATCCAGCTAGCTTTTTAGCATCTCGAGGGTCGACAGACTCAATGGTCGTACTGAGCGCAGCTAACGCCGAATCGGGTAGGTTCGGCACATCCAACAGTTGAGACGACGCGTTGTCGTTATGCAGTCTTTCGAGCTCTCGAACAACATTTATGCAGTCTTGGGCATACCGATGTATTTGTGACAGTGTTGCTGGCAAAGCCGCCCTAGCAGCACGTTGTCGCCTCTTGATTCGGTCGGCCTCAGTGGCTTGGGTCAGGTTAATCTGATCACGTATCGACGATACGGTCCGAATCGCGACTGCAAGCGCGAGCAATCCGGCAATCAGAGTTTGATTATAGTAAACCCAAAACAGCACTTCCGCCAACCAGCTGGGAAGGAAGTCGACCGGTTCCAATCACCCCTCCGTCAGATAAATCTGCGAGCCCTTGGTCTTGAACTCGCGGGACTTCTCTTCCATGCCTTTGCGGGCTTCGTCGGCCTGGCGTTGCAAGTCGGCCTTCTCATTGTCGGACAAGCCCTCGGCATAATCGCGCACTTCTGCGGTGATTTTCATCGAGCAGAATTTCGGGCCGCACATGGAGCAGAAATGCGCCACTTTGTGGGCCTCCTTGGGCAGCGTCTGGTCGTGATAATCGCGCGCGGTTTCCGGGTCGAGAGACAAGTTGAACTGGTCTTCCCAGCGGAACTCGAAGCGGGCGCGGCTCAAGGCATCATCGCGGATTTGTGCCGCCGGATGGCCCTTGGCGAGATCAGCGGCGTGGGCGGCGAGCTTATAGGTGATGACGCCGACTTTGACATCGTCGCGATCCGGCAGGCCGAGATGCTCTTTCGGCGTGACATAGCAGAGCATGGCGGTGCCGAACCAGCCAATCATCGCGGCACCAATGCCCGACGTGATATGGTCATAGCCCGGTGCGATGTCAGTGGTCAGCGGCCCGAGCGTGTAGAACGGCGCCTCGCCGCATTCTTTCAGCTGCTTGTCCATATTCACTTTGATCTTGTGCATCGGCACATGGCCGGGCCCTTCAATCATCACCTGGCAGCCGCGCGCATGGGCGATCTTGGTGAGCTCGCCGAGGGTTTCGAGCTCAGCAAATTGCGCAGCATCATTGGCATCCGCAATCGAGCCGGGGCGCAAGCCATCGCCCAAGCTGAAGCTGACATCATAGAGCCGCATCAAGTCGCAAATGTCCTCGAAATGGGTGTAGAGGAAGCTCTCTTCATGATGGGCCAGGCACCACTTTGCCATGATCGAGCCACCTCGCGAGACAATGCCAGTGACCCGGTCGGCGGTGAGGTGGATATAAGCCAGGCGCACGCCGGCATGGATGGTGAAATAATCGACGCCCTGCTCGCACTGCTCGATCAGCGTATCGCGATACACTTCCCAGGTCAGGTCCTCGGCAACGCCATTCACTTTTTCGAGCGCCTGATAAATCGGCACAGTGCCAATCGGGACCGGCGAATTGCGGATGATCCATTCGCGGGTGTTGTGAATATTGCGCCCCGTCGAGAGGTCCATGACATTATCCGCGCCCCAGCGCGTCGCCCAGACCATTTTCTCAACCTCTTCCTCGACACTCGAAGCAACGGCAGAGTTACCGATATTGGCATTGATCTTGACCAGGAAGTTGCGACCAATGATTTGCGGCTCAAGCTCGGGATGGTTGATATTGGACGGGATGATGGCGCGGCCGCGGGCGATCTCATCGCGGACAAATTCCGGGGTGATGAACTCTGGGATCTCGGCCCCGAAGCTCTCGCCCTGCTCGATCTGCGCGCGGGCATTTTCGAGCGCCTCCTGGCGGCCGAGATTTTCGCGCTCGGCGACATAGATCATTTCCTTGGTGATGATCCCGGCCTTGGCAAACTCATATTGCGTGACCGGGCCCGTGCCGGTGCCCCGCAAGGGCTGGTGCTTGATCGGAAACTCGCGGGCAAGATATTTGCCGGTGGCGCCGCCATTGTCTTCGGGCTTCACATCCCGGCCCTCATAGGCTTCGACATGACCGCGTTCGAGTACCCAATCTGTGCGGTGGCGGGCGAGCCCCTTTTCAACATCAATGGTGATGCTCGGGTCTGAATACGGGCCAGACGTGTCATAGACCGGCACCGGCGGTTCATTCGCGGTCGGGTGCAGATCGATCATCCGGCGCGGCACAGATAGGCTCGGGTCGGCTTTCGGATGGGTATAGACCTTGCGGCTTGAGGGCAGCGGGCCGGTGGTCACCTCAGGGGTTTCAAATTCGGCTTGGTCGATGGGCTTATTCATGGCGCAGTCTTTCTTGAGTGATAGGTCAGCGCCATGGCGATGCAGTGCTGCAGCTCGGCGCGGGGAAGGGGTTGATCGGTGGGCAGCGAGACCTCGCGATCGCCAACCAGAGTCAGCGTATCGCCATAGCGCTCGCGCCAGGTCTCAATCAGCGTGGTCTGGCACGGCACAAAGAGCCGGGCGCGCGTGCCATCCGCGGTCCAGCCCAGCCGGATGGTGGTGCCGGATTTGGGGCGATGGGTCAGGTAAGCCGGCTCGCCCCATTTCAGCGTCTCTTCAATCTCGCCGACCCCGTTTGTTTTCCCGGCGGTATGATAGATCAGGTCGCGTATTGCCCAGACATGCGAGCGCGCTGCGGAGGGGCACGCCGCAAGGGCGTCAGCCACAGCGTGTGGCGGTTTGGGTTGGGTGGCGGACACGGCCAATAGTTCGCTCCGTTCCTACGCCGGTTCGCAGGGACGCTAGCCGGATCAGGTTCTAAGGGTGCTCACTCGGATCAGAGCGATCTCAGCGCTTCCACACGCGCCCCTCGGATGGGAGCTTTCTAAGCCGACTTGAGCGCGGCGGCAAGGTCAATTCCGAGGCAGCGTCAGATAGCCATAGGCCATATCAGTGACCTGTTCGATCATCACCGCATCATTGAGCATGGCGATCTCCAACAGCGTGTCCTGGGGCATCAGCGCCTGGCGGATGAAAATCGTGTTGAAAAAGACCCCAAGCATGCGCGTGGCGAGGGCATGGTCTTTAAGCGTGACCTCGTCTTCGTAGGCCTTGAGCAGAGCGCCAAGCGGGGCGAAGCTGCGCACCACGAGGCTCTGCCAATCTTCATCCTTCATGTCTGGGTGCAGGCGCGCATAGGTCTGCAAGGCGCGCAGGACGTGACCGTTTTCGACCACTTGCGTGTGCACCGCCTTGGTCGCTTCGAACAATGCCGCGCGCAGGGAGCCGAGGGCGACAAACACGGCCTGCGTGTCCTGGCGTTCAGAAAGGTCGAGCTGCGCCTCAACCTGGTCGCGCCAATAAGCCAGCAAGGCTTCCAGGAAGGCCGTCTTGTCCTTGAAATGCGAGTAGACCGAGCCGACCGCGACGCCCGCTTCTTTGGCGATGTCCTGCACTGAAATGTTCTCGAACTCGTGCTGGCGCAACAGGCGTTCCAGCGCTTCCATCAGCTTTTTACGTGTCTTAATCGCGCGGCTTTGTTTCGGAGCAGTCGGGGCCATAAACGCCTCTTCAAAATATTGAACTTGAATTCATATTCAGTTTATGCCATATCGTCCTTCGTGTGAAGCGCCAAAGGAGGCCCTCATGTCTTTTCTCAACGCCACGGGCCTTTCTCTTGTGGATATCTTTCTGCTGGGCGTGATCCTCATCGCCTTGCCGCTTGAAGCCTTGCTAACCCTGAAATCGAGCCGCGCGAAACTGGCCTCTGGTAACGCTGGCGTTCGGGTCAAACACTATTCGCAAACGATCTTGATGCTCTGGACGCTCGCGCTTTCGATCCTGGTGCTCTGGGCGGTCAACGATCGCAGCTGGGCGGCGCTTGGATTTCAAATTCAATCCGGCGCGCTCGCCCTTGCAGGCTGGGGTCTGGCAGGTTTGATTGCCGCTTTCTTCCTCTATCAATTTGCGATGGTCAGCCAGTCTGCGTCCCTGCGCGCGCAATATCGAGAAGAGATGATCAAGAAGCCCTTGATCAGGAACTTCATGCCGCACACCGAAGATGAGCGCCAGGTCTTCAACCTGATGGGTATTACAGCCGGCATCACCGAAGAGATTATCTTTCGCGCCTATCTGATCTGGGCCTTTGCCTTTTATATGCCGCTCTGGGCCGCCGCGCTTGCGTCCCTATTGGTGTTCACGGCGCTACATCTTTACCAAGGCGTGGAGCAACTCCCGACTGTCTTCGCCATGGGCGGATTGGTGACCCTGGTCTTCGTCCTGTCGGGCTCGATCTGGCCCGCCATTGCCGTGCATATCTTTGTCGATGTGATCAATAATTCACTGGTCTGGAAAGCCCGCCAACCACTGGCAGCGCGAGCCACGCAATGAGGATGCACCCATTATCCTCCCAACTCATGTGGCAATTCTGGCTTGCGCAAGACGGCTACCGCCTGATTCACCCCTGTGTCTCTGGAGGATTTAATCTCGCACACGTCGAACCATTTAGAGGCTTGGCGGGAAAAATGCTCGCGAGTTTGAAACGCCGCGAGATAGTTTGATCCTTCAGCGCGATCATTATGGACATGGAATTGTGTGCGCCGGAGCGCGTTTGTTGACACGCCGATTTCGTCCAGCATTGGATGAACTTCATCGTGAAATGTGATCAGCAAGAACCCACCTGGCTTTAGAACGCGGTGAAACTCAGCGAGCCAGGCACTCTGCGTTGCTTCCCGTAAATGCGTGAACACTGAGAACAAATAGATGATATCAAAGAATTGCGCCTCGTATCGAAGCGGAGGCTTGAGCTGGTTGACGTCATACGTCCCGGGCAAATTGGCTCGGCACCATCGGACGAGTTGGCGGTTAAAGTCGCATCCATAAAAATCCGCACGCGACACTTGCGGTACATGTCGGGCCAACCGGCCACATCCACAACCAAAGTCGAGAATCCTCTGGGCGCGCGATATGTCGCCTCCATGTGCGAGACTCAGATCACGAAACAAGTGGATCGTTTGGTGTCCGCTGCGTTGAAATTGTCGCCATGAGATATCGCCGGCGACGCGTGCCATTAAATAGGCACTTGGGAACGGGATCCCGTTTTCGTCACATGCCGGGACTTCAACATTCTTCTGGGAAAACCGCCAATCGGCATAGACCTGAGTCCAGCGCGCCATCATGGCAGAGTTTAAGAAACGAGACAGGATTGCGCGCACAGAGTCACTCCAAGGTTTGTTTTCACGACGTGAATGAGCTCTGTGTTTTTTTGCGATCTATCACGGTCCAACTCGCCGTGAAAGTCTGGCGGGTTAACAAAAGGCGCAGTGGCGTTAACCAAATCCTGACCTCTCGGGTCGAGTTTGCAGGCTGATCGATTCGGTTCCGAACGGAGAGTATTCATGGCGAATGCAGCGGCCCTGGCCTCAAGCGCGACGGGCAAAGCGCAATCCAAATCGCGCGCCAAAACCAAGAAGCGCAAAGTCAAAGTCGACTTCTGGGCAACCGATCTCAATACGGCGGAGATCGGCATTATGAAGCGGACCCAGAATGAGGCCGCGTCCGATCAGTTCACCAAGGATATGGAGCTTTATGGCCAGACCGTGATTGACGGCAAACGCGAAGCGCTGATCGGCTATCGCCAAGAGCTTTGGGATGGCAGTGAGGGGTTCGAGCGCCGTCTCGTCATCCGACTATTTTCAGAAACGCTGAGCTGGCGCGGCACGGCCGAGATGATGCTTGGCCGGTCGGTGCAATTGTCGCTCGCCGCTGGCGGACAACCGGTGACGTCATTTGCCGTGAACATCGCCCGGCACAATCAGCTGATCCAACTCGAACGCTGCGCCTCGAACTGGCCGTTCTTACCGGAGAAATACAGCTTCTCGATCCAGGAAAAACGCAACGTGAAATTCTATACGCTGCGCCGCCATATGATCAGTTTCGGCGCCGATTACAGCCTGTATGATCAAAAAGGTCGGAAGATTGGCATTCTCGATCACCAGCTGGTCAATCTTGGCGGGGCCTGGATGATGCGAATTGACCCGGAGCACCACACCCGCAAGCTCGAAGCGGTGCTCGAACTGTTCTGCGCGGTGCTAAAGTTTAACCGCGCCAGCAAGGGTCATGTCCGCAAGCTCACCGAACAGGTTTTGCGCGGTAAAGTTGATGCTGACTTGGATCATGAGGAAGAGAATCTCTATCTCAATCCGCGCACACGGCGCTAAGCAGCTCTAAGACAGAGCCACTTCCACCGCTTTTGTCCAGCCAACATGGACGGCATCGCCCGTCTCGATGACCGGGCGCTTGATCAGGGTCGGATGGGCGATCAGCAGGGCCTGCGGATCAGTCTCGCGCTCCGCCTCCGAGAGGTTGCGCCAAGTGGTCGAGCGTCGATTGATCAGCAGATCCGGTCCTGTTGCATCGAGCCAAGTCGGCACTTTGGCGGGCAAGTCTGCCTCAGCGCGGATATCGACGAATGTCACGCTTTGACCCGCCCCTTCGAGGGCTTTCAGCGCTTTCTTGCAAGTGTCGCAATTCTTCAATCCATACAGCGTCAGGGACATGCCAGCTCCGTGTCTTGATTAGGTCCGGTCGTCGACATAGACCTCGCCATCAAGATCGTCGAGCTTGGATTGCAAATGCGCCCGGACATCCTGCACCGCCTGATTGTAAATGCCAGGCCCGAGCGTGGTCAGCATCAGGTCGAGGACTTGCTCAGCCCTGAATTCGGAAAGGGATTCGTCAAACTCGGCCTGAAACAGGGTTTGCAGTTGACCGACCAGGCGGGCGCGGCGTTCGTCTGAAAGGCGGATCGATTTCATTCGGAGGGCTCCTGATTGAGCACACGCGTCTCGCCCGGGCGATGGAAGAAATCCGCCCCGGTGACAAACAGATCTGGCGGCAATTGGATCGGCACATGAATGCCCGTCGCGCGCGATGCATTTAGGCGTTCTGCCAGAATCTGTGGCCCATCGCCCGAGGTGAAAAACCAATAAGGCGGATAAGCGGTATGGGTCCGCATCGCCTGCCAGTGATCCTGGTGCGGCTCAAAGTGCGCATCATTCGGGTCGGCATCGCCGAGATGCATCACGGTGACGCCATCCGCCAGCGTCACACGCCAGACCAGGTTAGAGACATCCGCACGGCCGGGCCATCCAGCATGCGGAATACGCACAACATCGATCTCGATCTCTCCCAGCGTATAGGACAAAGGCGCCTCCAACCGTTCTAGAGGGACCGCCGTCACGCGCTCAAAAATGGCGTCATTTTCGGTTTCGTCCCGCATCCATTCGACCGCTTGCAGCGGGGCAAACAGACGCGTTTCAGCATGTGTCTCCAGATACAGAATGATCTCGTCGACCGAGAAATGATCCGGATGCATGTGGCTGATAAAGATCGCAGTCACGGCGTCATATGGGGCGTTCCCCGCCATCAGCTGATCTCGCATCTCCTCCGGCACCATTTGATACGTGCCGAACCCGTTCGGAAACAGCGGATCAAACAACACCTTGGTGTGGCCATCACTGACCATGATCCCTTCATTGCCGAGATAAGTGGTTTGCGTTGGATCGACCGGATGCGCGCAAGCCAGCGCTGAAACGCCGAACCAGAGACCAGACAGGATAAGGCTTCGCATGGCAGGGCACTTTCTTCGCTGTGACCGTTAAGTCAGTGTATACGCCCCTGCGCTAAAGCCAATGTATGAAGAGGGGAAATCGCCACATCTTGCTGGCCGCCATCGCCTGCGCGCTTGGCGCCCTGCCCGCCATGGCCGCGCCGGGCGATATCCTGCTGTCGGATGATTTTGAGGACGAGTTTGGCGGTTGCGATTCCTTGTCACCGCTATGGACAGTGTCTGACACCAATCTCGCCGGCACCGGCACGCAAACCTCAAATTCGGGGCCATGTTCAGCCTTTACGCGCGGTGATGTCGTGACCATTACCGGCCCGGTTATTGATTTGTCGTCGGCTGTCGGCGCGACCCTGACCGCCTGGCTCCGGCAAGGCCTCGATTCCTTTTCTGAGGACGTCGATGATGGCGAGGATTTCGTCTTTGAATATCTCGACGCCGGGTCCAATTGGATTGCCATTGAAACCTTGCTGGGCGCTGGCACCAATGGTGAGATCACCAATGTCAGCCTGGATTTGCCTGCGGGGGCGTTCCATTCGGGATTTCAGCTGCGCTTTCGGCAGACCGCAGGCAGTGGCGGTCCGCCTGCAAATGGCGGGATTGGCTGGGACTATTGGCACATTGATGATGTCCAGCTGATCGAAACGGGCACGCCACCGCCAGCCGATTTGCCGTCGGGCATCGGGGTTGGCCTGTGCGAACGGTTTGAAGACGGCATTGGCAATTGGACGCGCAGCAATGGCGGTCGCGCAGGAATCAATGGCGATACATTTCAATCCCCAAGCAATTCGCTGTATCTGCGCCACAATACCGTGACCGTCACCTCCTCGGCGTTTGACGCCGCTGAGCTCGGCGACGTTGAAGTCTGGGTCCGCCGCGGCTCAGATGATTTCAGCGAGAATCCGGAGGCTGGTGAGAATCTCAGTTTGCAGTATCTCAACACGGCGAGCACCTGGGTGACGTTAGAAACATTTCTCGGTGATGGCACGCCTGGGGAAATTTTCGACCGCACATACACGATGCCGAGCGATGCGATCCATGCCAATTTCCAGGTACGGTTTTCCTTTAGCTCGGGCAGCGGCAATGGATTCGACTATTGGCATGTCGATGATGTCTGCTTCACGCGGGCAAATCCGGACTTTGTCGTCAATAAGTCGGTGACCATCGAACAGGACCCGATCAATGGCACGTCAAATCCCCTCGGCATCCCAGGGGCCTGGGCCATCTATGCGATCGAAGTGACCAATACAGGACGCGGCTCGGCGGATGCCGGCACGATCGCCATTGGTGATGATATCGACGCCCAGACCAGTTTGTTTACCGGCGATTTTGATGGCTTCGGATCGCCATTTGAATTTGAAGACGGCACGGGGGCGAATGCCAGCGGTCTGAGCCTCAACTTCGGGAGCCTTGCTGATGCAGCTGACGGCGTCACTTTCTTGGACAGTGGCGGGGCCAGCATCACCCCGAATGGCAGTTTTGATCCGAGCGTCGGCGCGTTCCAGCTACAATTTGACGGGCCAATGAATGGCGCTGCCGGCGGCGTCAATCCGACTTTTACAATCCGCTATCGCGTCCAGGTCGAATAGGCTATTCGACCACCCCGACAATCGGTCCGAGATCAGATCCGACCTCATTGCGATTGATCTGCGGCGCATAGATGCGGCTGATCTGGCCGTCGAGGAAGAGCGCATTCGGCACCTCGACCACGTCCTGGAACAGGGTCGCAAACTCGTAAAAGGTCACGGCCGAATCTGAAATGGCGAAATGGACTGTTCGGCCATCAGTGCTAACCCCGACGCCATTGCGGCGACGGTGGGATGTCCCGTCGGGATTGAGCCCGGGATGCAGCGCCCCATCAATTACCAGCATCGGTCCGGATTGCGTTGCGTAGAGCGGGTCAAAGCCTTGATCGAGATAGGCCTGGCTTTCGGTCACGCCCGCACGGCGTTCGGTTAGCCAAAATACGCCATTCGGTTTGAGATGGAAATTGCCGGGTCCATCATTCGTGTTGACGCTGGCGCGATCACCATATTGGTCGCGATAATAGCCAACCGGGCGGCGATCCTCATGATACATGCCGCCATTCATAGCAAAGACAAGCAGCTCGCCCTGCTCATCAAGCTCGCGCTCAAGCATGTTGAATTGAAGATAAGGTTCACCCTCAGCATCGCTGTGGAACAGCCTGATATCGTGCTGATCGACGGCGAAAGAACAAATCGTATAGGCATCGCCGCGATGGTCGACAGTTCGGCAATTCTTAGCCGTCTCGACGGACTCATCGCTGCCTACACCATTCCCGCAGGCTGCGAGCGCGAAACAGACGACGAATGCAAGGATTGCGAGGCGCAATTCGGTCTCCAAGTGAATCCGACCCCTAAGATCTATTTTCCAACATGAGGGGTTTCGCAGCCGCAATCAACGGAGTGTTCACCGTATTGTGCGATGAAATCACAAAGGTGATTAGGTGGAGTATAGTATGAGCAAGGCGACAGCCGTGCCGATTCAGGCTGAGCGGCATTCCTTTTCGCGTTTCGGCGCCAGCCCCTATCTCGCAACTGCCTTCCTGTCGGCCGCGCTGGTTTTCCTGGTCCAGCCCATGTTTGCGAAAATGGCAACGCCACTGCTCGGCGGTGCGCCAAATGTCTGGAACGTCTCCCTGGTCTGTTTCCAGGCCGCACTCCTGCTTGGTTATGCCTATGCCCACCTGCTCAACCATTTTGTCACCTCGCTGCGCCGTCAGATTGCCATTCATACGGGCTTGCTATTGCTCGCCGCCCTGGTGCTGCCGTTCCAGCTCTCGACTGCGCTCGGTGATCCGGACCCCTTGCAGCCGACCTTCTGGTTGATTGGCGTTTTCGCCATCTCCATCGCCCCGCCTTTTGCCGTGATTTCCGCCACCGCCCCTCTGATCCAGAGCTGGTATAGCCGCTCTGGCCGCGAAGACGCGCATGATCCCTATCACCTTTATGCGGCCAGCAATGTCGGTTCAGTCATTGGCTTGATTGCTTATCCGGTGCTGCTTGAACCCTTCCTGCCTGTGGCCGCGCAGACCATGACTTGGACGCTTGGTTATGGCGCTTTGGCCGTGCTTCTGGTCGGCTCTGGCCTGCTCGCATATCGCACCGGCAATGGTGCCCTGCCAGCGGCACCACTGAATGCCGAAACAGAGCAAGACACATCAACCAAAGCGCGTTGGAAACAGCGGCTCTGGTGGCTCACCTGCGCCTTTATTCCATCCAGCCTGCTGGTTGGTGCGACCACCCACATT
Organism: Hyphomonadaceae bacterium; assembly: GCA_024743315.1. Lineage (GTDB taxonomy): Bacteria > Pseudomonadota > Alphaproteobacteria > Caulobacterales > Hyphomonadaceae > Henriciella. Next base: position 33,775 of record JANSWU010000005.1, on the reverse strand, counting down.
GCCACAGATATTGCAAGCGTGCCCTTCCTCTGGGCGCTACCTCTGGCGCTTTATATCAGCACTTTTATCATCGTCTTTTCGAAAAAGCCGGCCATCTCGCTGGAGGCGTCAAATCGCCTGCTACCGATCGCGGTGGCGGTCGCCTTCTTCGCTTTGCCGAGCATCATATCGCTCTCGCTCGTGGTCTCTTTAGCGCTGAATCTCCTGGCGCTCTTCCTCGCCGCATTGGTCGGACATGGCGTGCTCGCTGAGCAACGACCTGCCGCCAGCCGCCTGACAGAATTCTACCTACTGATGTCGCTTGGCGGCGTCCTCGGCGGCGCGTTCAATGCGCTTTTGGTGCCGGTCATCTTCACCAGCGTGTTCGAATATCCGCTCATGCTGGCCGCCGTGCTCCTGATCCGCCCAGGCCTGTGCTGGATGGGTCAAGGCCGGACTCGAGTCTGGGCGATCGCAGCCATGGCAGCGCTAATCGGCGCGCTGGCGCTTCGCGGCGTCAGCGGCACGGACCCTTTCATGGCCTATCGGGCCTTGCTGATCCTGGCTGTCGTGTCGGTCGTGATGAGTTCGCAATCCCGGCTTGGACCCGCCATCGCTGCGGCCAGCGCCTGGGGCATTGGCATAATTGCCAATCCGCTCGCCGGCGGCGTCTCCGATCGGACCTTCTTTGGCGTCGTGAAAGTCATCGAACAAGGCGAACATCGCGTCCTGATGCATGGCACCACTGCGCATGGCGCGCAGTATATTGACGGCCCGAACGCGCTGCGCCCGACCACTTACTATGCACCAGAAACCCCAATCGGGGAGGTCTTTGCCGCCAATGCCGAACCGGGGCGCGTCGCCGTGGTAGGCCTCGGCACGGGCTCAGTTGCCTGTTTCGCCCGGCCCGGCCAGGATTATGTCTATTATGAAATCGATCCATTGGTCGCGCAGTTTGCCAGTGACGAGCGCTATTTCACCTATTTGTCAGCGTGCACGCCCGGTTCTGAGATCATTCTCGGGGATGGCCGTCTCAGTCTCGCCGCCGAGCCCGAAGCCTCGTTTAATCTGATGCTCATCGATGCGTTCAGCTCGGCCTCGGTGCCTGCCCACTTGCTGACCCGCGAAGCGGTCGATCTCTACTTGTCGCGCGTCTCGGAGAACGGCGTTGTCGTCATGCATGTTTCGAACAAGCATATGAATCTGAAAGCCCTGGTCGCGCGGATTGCTGGCGACCTCGGTATTCCCGCGCGCTATAAATATTTCAGCGCTGACCCGGACCAACCGAGTGAGTATCACGCGCAATCAAGCCAAGTGGTTGTGCTCGCCCGCACTGAAGCGGCATTCGAGACTTTCCAGCTGGATGACGGTTGGACCGCGCTGGTCTCAGACGGCAAACGGCCCTGGAGTGACGATTATTCCAATGTCATCGGCGCGATGCTGGACAAGCGCTAGGCCTGGGCTGACTTAGCGAGGTCGATCCAGTGTTCGACCTCATTCTTGTCGACATTATTTTCGCCGCCCCAGAGCACCCGTGCACCCTGCGGCGTGTCGAGGAAACTGGTCGCGGCATTCAGCACCTTGGTCGCTGAGGCCTTGGCGAGATCCTCGGCTGAGCGAATGCCCGCGCCGACCAGAATCTGACTGTCCAGCACACGCAGGCCCGGCGCCTCGACCATCAGCCGCGTCTGATCCTGCCAATCGAGCAGCGTATCGGTCTTGATATAGCGTACATTCAACGCTTGAGCGGTCGCTTCAGGATCGGCATTCAACAGATCGCCAATGGTGAAAATATCGACCTTTTCGAGCCGTGAGGCGGTTTTTGGTCCGATGGATGGCGCGTCGACCACCGGATCATCCAAGCCGAGCGCCTTGCTGCGTGCTTCGGAGGTCTCTTCCGCTTCCTCGTCCGCGTCATCGATCTCCTCGGCGCTGTCCTGTTGTGGCGTGTCTTTGGCATTGAGCTCGGCCAGCATGGCTTCAGCGGCGGATGGTTTTTCTTCAACCGGCTCAGACTCAACCTCTGCCTCGGTCTCTTCGGCCGTGGCTTCGATCTCTGCTTCAACCTCTGGCTCTGGCACGATTGCGGGCGCGGCGCTCAGCTCAGGGGCTGGCTCTGGCGCCGGATCGGGCTCTGGCGCTGGCTCCGCGATCGGCGCTTCGACCTTCGCCGATGCCGTATCATTGGCCGGCTCGACCAGTTCCGCGACCTCGATCGGCGGGGCTTCATTAGTTGATTCATCGACGTCAAACACTTCAGCATCGGCGGCCACCGTCGGGGTCCGCGCGGACATGGCCTCAACACCATCGACCGGAACCGGGACAACTTTCAGCTGATACTCCACCGGTTTTGGATGCTCTGCCAGCGGTACATGCTTGGTGCCGATGGGACGGATCGGCATTGCATCCAGCCATTCAATCGGCTTGCGCAGAATGTGCTTGCAGTGCAACGCCCGGATCTTCTTATCGTCCGCCGGCAGCGTCTTGATGACTTTGCCGGTCTCGACAAATTCTTCGTACATGGCCTCGACGGTCTTGCGGTCTTTGGCATCCGCCATGCGCTTGGTGATCTTGCGGATCGGAATGTCGAGCGCCGCAAAATAGCCCGGCAGGTCCAAATCGACTTTTTGCGGTTTCACGGCCGCCTCGGCAAAGGCGCGCTCGAACAGGACCGCGACCCCCGCCGTCGCATATGCGATGAGGTCGGCGAGAATATCCAGCAGAGTTTGATCAAGCCCTTCCTGAGGGTTCGCAACCCCTTTGTGGAGGTCATAATGATCAATGAAAGTCTGATAGTGCGGGTTTGAATACTTGGCGCCGGCCAAGACCATATCAGCGACAAAGCCGGTTTCTGTGCCAGCATGGACGTACGGATAGCCGCGCAGGTCGATCAGCGCCTTAATCGTGTCGCGTGATTTTGCGATCGACCATTCCAGAGCGCGGTGCATCGCGCCCTCTTCTTCGGTCTGGCCGGTATGGAAGGGCTGGATGGGGTCGGCATAATAATGGGTCAGCACACCCAGCGCATACGCGGCTTTTGACCATTTCTTTTCGCGCAGGGCTTCCACCGCCTTGCCATACCATTCCATCGCCGCATCACGAGCCCCGCCCCATTCGCCTTCCTCGACATGCAGGACATGGTTCTGGAAATCCCGGAACTCTGAATCCGGCGCCTTGGCGCCTTTCAAAAGCGCCGTGTGGTGCTTGAGCAGCAGATTCTTCCAATCGGCAGCATGATCACCCTTCAAGAGCTGAAGGGCGTCAAAGGCGATGAAATGATGAGTCGAGCGGCAGCGATGCGCGATGATAACGAGCTCGAGCAAGTTCATAGTCAGCCCCCTGACGGCCTTGGTTGAACGGCCAGCCCTAGGATGATTTGCGGGTTACACAAATGTCGCTTCTGGGGCGACGGCCGACGTCCAAATCGTTAATGTTTCCCTGATAATTGCGGCGCAACGGTTAACAGCGGCTTAAGCTTTGGGTTTGATCGGCCGCATCAAGCCTTCCTGAGCCACGCTGGCCACCAATTGCCCGTCTCGGGTGAAGATCGAGCCCCGGTTGAAGCTGCGGGCACCGCCGGCATAGGGGCTGTCCATCGTATAGAGGTGCCAGTCGCTGAAATTGATCGGCGCGTGAAACCACATGGCATGATCCAGGCTGGCTGACATCAACTCGCCGGTCATCCAGGACACGCCATGCGGGCGGTTGCCCGTGCCGAGCAGCGCCATGTCCGAGGCATAGGCCATTAGACAGTGATGCAGCCAGGGCTGCTCATCGATCTCGCGACAGACTCGAAACCAGAGATGCTGCACATCACTGACCTTTTCCGGCTTGAGCGGATCCAGAGGTTCGACTTCGCGGATCTCAATCGGGCGCGGCCGCAGGAAATGGCCGCGATGGCGTTCTGGCAGACGTTCAGCGAATCTCTTGCGCCACTCGATCCGATCATCCAGGGCCTCCGGCATTGGCACGTCCGGCTTCTGGTGCTGGTGATGCCAGCCATCTTCGAGCTTGTGGAACGAGGCGGCCATATTGAAAATCTGCTTGCCGTGCTGGATCGCGACAACCCGGCGGGTGGTGAAGCTGCCCCCATCCCGGCTGCGGTCGACCTCGTAAATGATCGGGATAGACGGATCGCCCGGGCGCAAGAAATAGGCGTGCAGGGAGTGGCAGGTGCGGGTCTCGATATCGACCGTGCGATAGGCGGCGACCAGGGATTGCGCGATCACCTGACCACCAAACACCCGCTGATTGGTCTCATTTTCCGGGCTTTGCCCGCGGAACAGATCAATCTCGAGACGCTCAAGGTCCATCAAATGGAGCAAATCACCAACAGGATCAGACATTTCTCAGCGCCTTTCAGAAAAATTTTTGGCTGCACAGGGCGTATTCCGTATGCCAGATACTAGAAACGTCATCACACGCAACCTAGGTGACGTATAGAAACTGTGGGCTGGAAACGAAAAGGCGAAAAAATGGGTTTGTTTCAAACCATTCGACGTGAAGTGGTGACGATCAGCACTTTGATGCGGTTCAAGAAATGGACCGAAGATATTGAACCGGACTCAACCAATCTTGTCGCCGATGATTTTGAACGCGTGGTCGACAAGTATCCAAATAATGTCGCTTGGCGCTTTGAAGGCGAACTGACCACCTATGCCGAGATGGACGCCCTGGCGAACAAGGTCGCCAATTGGGCCCTCGGCCTTGGCCTGCAGGCCGGCGACGCCGTCGCCTTGTTCATGGAAAACCGGCCGGAATATGTCTCGATCTGGTATGGCTTGACGAAGATCGGGGTCGTGGTCGGACTGATCAATCATAATCTGACCGACAAGGCGCTGGCGCATTGCGTCAATATTGCTGACGCAAAGCTGATCATTACCGGCGCTGACCAGGACGAGGCGATGCAAAGCGCCGATGGCCTGTTTGAAGGCGATCCGAAAATCTGGTCCTATGGTGGCCGCGCCGGCGAGGACTTGATCGCGGCTCTGGCCGCGACCTCAGATGCGCGCCCAAGCCGGGAACATCGCGAACATCTGCGTGGCAAGGATCTTTGCCTTTATGTCTACACCTCCGGCACGACCGGCTTGCCCAAGGCAGCACGCCTGACTCAGTCCCGGACCCAGGGCATGCTGCGCTCCTTCATCGCGCCGTGTAAGATTACGTCGCGCGACCGGATCTATGTCACCCTACCGCTTTATCACGGCACGGGCGGGCTGTGCGGCGTCGGCCAGGCGCTGATGACCGGGGCGAGCGTGATCCTGCGGCGGAAATTCTCGGCCAGCCAGTTTTGGGACGATGCAACCGATCAAGGCGCGACTTCGATTGTCTATATTGGCGAGTTGTGTCGCTATCTGGTCAATTCGCCGCCCCATCCTAAGGAGCGTGCACACAAGATCCGCACCGGCTTCGGCAATGGTTTGCGGCCCGATATCTGGGAAGAGTTCCTGACCCGGTTCAACATTCCTTATGTCTGCGAATTCTATGGCTCGACGGAGGGCAATGTCAGCTTTCTCGGCTTTGACGGCAAAGTCGGTGCGGTTGGCCGGATTCCGAGCTATCTCGAAAAAAGCTCTTTCGCGCACGTCGCCTTCGTCAAATTTGACGTCGTCGAGGAAAAGCCGGTGCGCAACAATGAGGGCTTCTGCATCAAGACCCTGCCCGGCGAACCTGGCGAAGCGATCGGCAAAGTCGGGGACGATGCCAGGACCCGGTTCGAAGGCTATAATGATGAAGCCGCGACCGAGAAGAAAATCCTGCGCGATGTCTTCGAGAAAGGCGATATGTGGTTCCGTACCGGTGACCTGATGTCCAAGGATGAAGACGGCTATGTCTATTTCATTGACCGGATCGGGGACACGTTCCGCTGGAAAGGCGAGAATGTCTCGACCAATGAAGTGGCAGAATTTGTCGCCAAAGCCCCCGGCATTGCCACTGCCAATGTCTATGGCGTCAGCGTACCCGGAACCGATGGCCGCGCCGGTATGGCGGCGATCACGACCGATGGCGAGGTCGATTTCGACACACTCTACGCCTGGCTGAGCGAACATTTGCCGAAATATGCGATCCCGCTCTTCTTCCGGGTCCAGCAAGAAGCCGAAACCACCGGCACGTTCAAATATCGCAAGGTTGAACTGGTTAAAGAAGGCTTTGACCCGGAAACCGTTAGCGAACCGCTTTGGTATTATGATCCAGAGACAGACAAATATGAGCCGCTGACCCCGGATGCGCATGAAACCATTCTGTCGGGCGCGGTGAAATTCTAGATGAAACCGATTGTCTTTGCTGGCCTGTTGGTATGCGCCGCCTGCACCACCGCTTCCACGGTCGAGCTTTCAAGCGAGGCGCAATTCTTTGAACGACTGAAAACGCTTTGTGATGGACAGGCCTATGCTGGCACCCTGGTCAGTCATGATGATGCGGATGCTGACTTTAAAGGCGCCGATATGCGCATGGGTCCTGCCCGCTGCGAAGGCGAAACCATCTTTATCCCGTTTGCGGTCGAGGATGATCGTTCGCGGACCTGGCAGGTCACGCGCACTGACAGTGGCGTGCGCCTGAAACATGACCATGTCCACAAGGATGGCAGCGAGGACGTGCTCACCCAATATGGCGGTGACAGTAACCAATCTGGCTCTGCTGGCGTCCAATTCTTTCCGGCCGATGATGAGACCAAAACCCTGTTCATTCAGGAAGGGATTGAAGTCTCGACCCAGAATACCTGGTCAGTCGAAATCGATCCGGGCACCCGATATGTCTACCAGATGAGCCGTCCAGAACGCTTGTTCCGGGTCGAATTTGATCTCACCACACCGGTCGAGGCACCGCCCCCGACCTGGCGCGAGGTGCCGGTGAAATGAGCGAGGATGACACGCCGCACGGCCGCGTCCTGATCATCGCAGGCTCTGATAGTGGCGGCGGCGCCGGCATTCAGGCTGATATCAAGACCGTCACGATGCTGGGTGGCTATGCAATGACGGCGGTCACGGCGATCACCGCGCAGGACACGACCGGTGTGCATGGGGTGTGGCCCGTGGCGCCAGAGGCTGTCACCGCACAGATGCGCGCCTGTCTGACCGATCTTGGCGCCGACGCGATCAAGACCGGCATGCTCGGATCGGCGATCCTGGTGGAACAGGTGGCGGAAACACTGGACACATTGGCCAAGGCGACGCCGCGGATTGTCGACCCGGTCATGGTCGCGACCTCGGGCGACCGGCTGGTCGATGAAAAAGCGGTCAGCGCGATTGCGTCCCTCATGTTGCCCCGGGCCGCCCTGGTGACGCCCAACGCCCCGGAAGCAGAAGTCGTGACCGGCAAAGCCGTTGATGGCCTTAATGGTCAGCGCCGGGCCGCCGAAGCCCTGCTAGAGCGCGGTGCCAAAGGCGCACTGGTCAAAGGCGGGCATGTTCCTGGCCAGATCATTCACGACGTCTTGCAGACCGAACATGGCGAGTGGATTTTTGAGAGCGAACGGATCGAAACCTCGTCGACCCATGGCACCGGCTGTACCTTGGCCAGCGGGATCGCCGCTTTGATCGCACAAGGCCAGCCCGTCTCAGACGCGGTTGATGGCGCGCGGAGCTATTTGCACGAAGCGATCAAGCACGCGCCCGGCTTCGGCCGTGGCCATGGGCCGGTCGCGCACAATTGGAAAATCACCCATCAGCAGGACTGATTGATCGCTTAGAAATCATGGTTTGTGCGCACCAAATAAGTGTGACAGCACTGCGCCTCCAATTTGGAGGCCGCCATGACCAAGATCCCATTTGCCCAAATCGACGCGTTCGCAAGTCGCCCATTCGAGGGCAATCAGGCCTGTGTGATGCCGCTGGACACCTTTTTGCCTGATGCGATTTTGCAGCGCATCGCGGCGGAAAACAATGTCGCCGAGACCGCCTTCATCGTGCCGGAAACAGAAGGGGTATGGGCGCTGCGTTGGTTCACACCGGCGGTCGAAGTACCGCTCTGTGGACACGCAACGCTCGCAGCCGGCCATTATCTCTATACGCTGGGCGCCTATGCCGGTGAGCAGATCACGTTTCGGACGCGAAAGTCTGGCGATCTTTATGTCCGTCAACTCGATGATGGACGCCTCGAAATGGATTTTCCGGCGCAGGCTTTTACCGAGACCGAGCCGAATGACGAGATCATTGCCGCGCTCGGCGCACGCCCCGAAAAGTGTTTCGAAGGACCGTGTTATGTCGCGTTGTATGACACTGCCGAGCAGATCAAGGCACTTAATCCCGACCTGGAACAGCTGAAAACACTCGGCTCAAACGACGCCAATTGGGGTGTCGGGAATTTCGGCTGCCTGGCGCTCGAAGGCGACGGCGTGGATGTGACCAGTCGATTCTTCGCGCCCGGCAGCGGTATTCCAGAAGATCCGGCGACGGGCAGCTGGCATTGTCTGGTGGCGCCGCTGGTTGAAGCGCTGACCGGGAACGTCGAAGCCAAGTGTTTTCAGGCCTATCCGGGCCGCGGCGCCTATGTCGACACGCAGCTGGTCGGTGACCGGGTCAAACTGCGCGGACATAGCGTCACGGTGATTGAAGGCACGTTCACGCTTTAGGCGGCGCCAGGGCGGCGGCGGCGCTGCGTTGCGCTGTCCATACGCCGCCAAGGATCAAGGCAAAGGCCAGGAGCGCATTCCAGCTCTGCACCTCGCCAAAAGCGAGATAGCCGACAAAGGCCGAAAAGACCGGGATCGCGTAGCCAGTTAGAGACACGAATGACGCGCTCGTTCGGCGGACCACAATCATATAGAGGATTGAGGCTGCCGCGGTCGGACCGATCGCCAATCCGACCAGGCCGGCAATGGCATTCGGTTCTGGGTGCAAGGCAGGATAATCCACCGTCGCCAAAAGGGGCAGTGACGCAAGCGCTGCTATCGTGACGAAGCCGGCGGAAAAAACAAACGGTGGTATGTTACGGGCAAACCTGGCCGTGATGGTCGACAAGGCATAGCAGAAGGTCGCAACCAGGCAGAAAGCCTGGGCGGTGACGCTGGCCGAGCCGAAGGACGCGACCGCCTCAGGTCCGAACAGCACCGCGACGCCAGCAAAGCCAATCGCGATCCCAAGCGCCTTGCGCGGCGTGACCTGATCATCATGGAAGGCAAGATGCGCCATCACGGCGACGAAGAGCGGCGCCGCAGCGACATAAAGCGCCGCAAGACTGGAATCGACGGTCTGCTGGGCCGTGGTGATCAACAGGAACGGTGCCGCCGTGCCGAATAGCCCCATCACCGCCATCGCCGCCCAGCTTTTATAATCGGAGATAGGCGGCCATTTCTGACCGCTCATGAAGGCGATCAGCAAAAGGATGGCGGCGCCGCCTGATAGGCGCATTGGAATGATGAATTGTGGCGGCAGGCCAGCGCTCAGGTCCGGCTGGTTCACGGCCAGCCGGGTAAAGGCGTAGGCCGAACTCCACAGCGCCGTGAGCGCCGCAAACAGGATCCAATCAACCGAATTGCGGGTATGAGTCATATGAGCGCCTTGTCCCTGCGCCCGCACTAAGGGGCGCGGGGGTCAGGTCAAGCGCAATTGCAGGTCAATGAAGCGTGGTCGAACCATTGGCAGACAATACGCGCGCCTGGCTGATCCAGTTCTCGCGCGCAACGCGGCCCTTGAAAGACAGGAATTCATCGACCCAGAGGGCTTCCGGTTCAGACCATCCAGCAATCTGCTTGAAATGGTAGATGCCCAGCTCGTTCAGGCGGGCTGAAAGCTTTGGCCCGATGCCTTTGATCCGGGTCAGGTCGTCGGCTTTGCCTTTCGGGCTTGGCAGGGTTTCCGGTGCCACCATCGCCCCTTCAGGGATGGGATTCGCGGTGGCTTGAGACGCACCACGCGACCGCGGCTGGAAATTGTCGAACCAATCGACGAGCGCGGAACCGGTCATGATGTTCGGCGTTTGCATCCAGGATGGGAGGCCTTCCAGGAACCGCGCGGTGTTCTGCCAATGGCGCAGGTTTAGATCGGAATAACTGCGCAACAGCTCGCTCGCCAGAGTGTCAGCTTCAGGGTCCAGCGGCTTGCCGCGATCGGCCCGCGATTGCCCCGATTGATTCATCAGGATTTGCGAAGTTCTCTGGGAGAAGTCACTCCACGCTTTGAGGCTTTCCTGCCAATATCCCCATGGCGTGAGGGGGTCGGAATCTTTCGGCAAATTCTGATCGGACATGATACGGCCTCACTTATGCTGCACCGCACAATACCAAGCCCGTGAAACAAGGGCAAGTCTGAACGATTTGCGCCAGGACCAAAGTGCGGTAGCGAGAGCGAATGAACGGCAAAGTCTTAGTCTTCGATTCGGGAATGGGTGGCCTCACTGTGGCCCGGGAGCTGCGCGCTTTGGCACCTTCCCTAACAGTCGATTATGCAGCCGATAGCGGCTTCTTCCCTTATGGTGATAAGTCGGATGAAGCCTTGCGCGACCGCCTTCCTCGCGTGGCTGCGGCCTTGTGCGCTCAAGTTCAACCGGACGTCTTTGTGATTGCCTGCAACACGGCCAGTACGCTGGCCCTGGACGTGGTTCGCAAGGGGCTCAAAATCCCGGTTGTCGGCACCGTTCCGGCGATCAAGCCGGCGGCCAAACTGACCCGAACCGGCACGATTGGCCTGCTGGCAACGCCGGGCACGGTGCGCCGCGCCTATACTGCGCAGCTGATCGAAGATTTCGCCCAAGATGTCCGTGTGATCATGCACGGGTCGGTTGATCTCGTTCGCATGGCCGAACAAATCGCAGCGGGTGATCCTGTCGCGCTGGAAGCCTTTCGAGCCGCCCAAGCCCCGCTTTTTGAAGCTGAAGGCGGCGAGGCGATCGACACGGTCGTGCTCGCCTGTACGCACTTTCCGCTGATCCGCGGCGAGCTTGCCGCAACGGTTCCGCGCCCGGTGACCTTTATCGATAGCGGCGAGGCCATCGCGCGCCAGACATTACGGGTTCTGCCAGAGAACGCCGCGCCTACCGGGTCGTCAGGGCGACTCTGGCTGACAAATGCACCGGGACAGAACCAGCGTCTGGTGGAAGTCGGGCGTCGATTTGGGTTTGCACACGTCAACGCTTTACAGATCTAGGCGTTGAACCGCTGTCAGACTGTCATACTTGAAGGGTAAGAGCACCTGATGGAAAGACCAAACGCATTTAGACGCTGGAGCCTCGCTGCGCTAAGCCTGCTCGCGATCACGGCCTGTGGCCCAAATGTCGATCTGTCGGCAATCCCCGAACAGGACGACGCGATCCCAATCTTCGCGATTGGCGAAGCCCAAAAAATCAAGATTGTCGGATCATCAACGGTCGCGCCTTTCTCAACCACCGTGGCGGAACAATTTGGCGCGATTTCTCCCCACCCCACCCCGATCGTAGAAACGACCGGAACCGGCGGTGGATTCAAGGCTTTTTGCAATCGCATTGGTCCGAACGAACCGTCGATTGTGAATGCCTCACGCAAGATCAAGGATAGCGAACGCGAGCTCTGCCGCGAGGCCGGAATTGCTGACCCGATCGAGGTCAAGATTGGCTATGACGGCATTGTCCTCGCGAATGCCAAGGCCGGACCCGACCTAAACCTCACCAAAGCCGAGATATTCCAAGCGCTCGCGGCCAATCTGCCGGATGGTGAGGGGGGCTGGATGCCCAATCCTCATCGCACCTGGAGCGATGTGAATTCGGCATTACCCAATATGCGTATCCTCGTTTCAGGTCCGCCGCCAACCTCTGGAACGCGCGATGCTTTTGTCGAGATCGCTCTCGAAACTGGCGCGCTCGCGATGCCGGAAATGGCGACGCTAAAGGACAGCGATCCAGAAGCGTTCACTGCGCGTGCTCGCGAGATCCGAAATGATGGCGCCTGGATTGATAGTGGTGAGAATGACAGCTCCATCATCAATACGCTCCTGCGCAATGATGATTCAGTGGGCGTACTTGGCTATTCGTTTTTGGAACAAAATCTCGATCGCGTAAAAGCCGCCAGGATCAGCGATGTCGCTCCGACATTTGAGAATATCACGCGCGGTGAATATGGCGTTTCGCGGAGCATGTATTTCTATATCAAGCAGGAAAACCGCGATCTGGTGCCAGGCCTGGCCGGCTTTGTCTCTGAATTCACCCAGGAAGATGCTTGGGGACCAGATGGATATCTGATTGAAAAAGGATTGATTCCCCTTTTGCCTGAGGAGCGGCAACAGGTGCGAGATTTGGCGCTTGCGGCGCTTACAGGTCCGAAAAATCAAACACCGTCAGAGAATGGCCTGTCGCCTCAACAAAACGCTGAAGACCCTCCCGGCTGATCGCCGTGGTTGCCGTGTTTACCAGCGGGTGAAAATTAACCGTTTCAAAGCCCATCAGAGCAGCGTCAGCGATGAATCGGACACGCCGGTCGGTATCATTCATTAACGCAAATGCGGTGACCGAGCCCGGCGCCACACCAAGGCATTCAATCATTAGCTCAGCGGGGGCAAAAGACAGCCGCCGCGTTCCGATTTTCTTGTGCAGCTGGTTCAGTTTCAATTGGCTCTCGGTCCAGGCCGATATCAGGACAATCGTGCCGTCCTTGTCCTTCATGAACAGGTTTTTGGAATGTCCGCCGGGCATTGAGGCTTTGAGATGACGCCCCTCCTCGACCGTGAAGGTCGGCGAATGCTCGACCGTTGAGTGCGCGATGGAAAGGTCGTCGAGATAGGCAAACAAATCTTCTGGGGTTGCAGGCATGACGGCCTTGGGGCAGGAAATCGCAACAGGGTCAAGTCTTGATCAAAGGAAGCGGCATGCGCCTGGAATGCTATAAAATCTACGACGTCGCGCCGGAAATCGTACCCGGTCGCAGCACTAGAGACTGGATGGACGCCTTTCCGGACCGCCAACCCTATCGCTGCCTGCCTTTATCAATGGCCAATTCCACCGGATGGGAAATTCTATGCCCGATGGATCTCAAGATCATCTGGAATGGTGGACCGGGCAAGCACGATATCGAGTTCAAGACGCGCGGCGACCCCCGTGCCATCCCGTCTTTCGCCGACAGCCATTTTCAGCGTGGGATTGTCACCTTTCATACGGGTCACTTGTTCCGCACCCCGCCGGGCTGGGGCTTGATGACGATGGGCGCTCCGAACTTTTTCAAGGACGGCATTGCGCCGCTCACCGGCCTGGTTGAGACTGACTGGCTGCCCTTCCCGTTCACCATGAATTGGCAAATGACGCGGCCTGGCGAAGTGATTTTCAACAAGGGAGAGCCGTTCTGCTTCATCGTGCCGATGCAGCATGGCAAGCTTGAGGAGATCGAACCAGAACGCAAGCTGTTGAGCACCAATCCGGAGCTCGAAAAGGAATTTCACGGTTGGGCTGAGAGCCGGGGCAATTTCAACAAGAAGCTCATCTCCGGCGACAAAGACGCCGTCAAAGCTGGGTGGCAGCGGCATTATATGCGCGGCGAAAAACAGACTGGTGAGCAAATCGACAGTCACGTGACCAAGCGCCGCCTGAAACCGCCTAAAGATGTTTAGGGCCAGAGTGCCTTGATTTCGGTCGCGATTTAGCCCTGATTAGCGCTCACCTTGAGGCGGATGGAGGTGATTATGTCAGCGCGTGCATTGATTCTTGGACTTGGATTGGTCGGCCTCACCGCCTGCGGCGGTGGCAGCGATTATGACCGCTCAGCCGCCCCGCCTGCCCCGCCTCCGCCATCGGTCTCAGCCATGGTGGCCGAAGAAAGCATGGCCTTCGATGCAATTGGCGGCGCCAAAATGGCCGCCGATGAGTCCGCGCCGATGCCTGAACAGCCTGCGGGCGAACCATCAGCTGAACAATACATCGCTTACAGTCACAATCTCGGACTGACTCTGCCCAAAGGCGGTGTCGAGCCGATGATGGCGGCGCATACAGAAGCCTGCCGTGCCGCGGGCACCGCCACCTGCATCGTGATCAATTCCAATGTCTACAGTCAGGAAGAAGACTATGCCTCCGGCAATCTCTCGATCCGGGCCACGCCGGACTGGATCACCGGCTTCATGGGCACGGTCGAAGCGGATGCTGAAAGCGCGGGCGGCGAGATCACGCAACGTTCAACGCGAGCCGAAGACCTGACCCGCCAGATCATTGATACCGGAGCGCGCCTGGATGCCCAGAAGACCCTGCGCGGTCGCCTCCTTGGCCTTCTGGAACGCCGCGATGGCGAGCTTGGGGAATTGCTGCAGATTGAGCGCGAACTGGCCCGCGTCACTGGCGATATTGAAAGCATTGAAGCACAGCTGAAAACCCTGCGCTTGCGGGTTTCGATGTCATCTCTGGATATCAATTACCAAACCAAGGTCCCGGCCTTTAGTGGGTCGCGTGAAAACCCGCTTGGACAGGCTTTTGGCGACTTCTTCTACAATCTGTCCGGGGCCATTGCCGCAGTGATCACCGCCTTCGCCGTGGGATTGCCGTGGATCCTGTTGATCGGTCTGTTCTTGTGGATCTGGCTCAAGCTGATCTGGCCACGCTTGCGCGGTAAAAACAAAAAGCCACGCGCACAGTCCTAAGCAACGCCGGTGCCTTGGACGTTCAGAAGCGCGTGCCCGATCACGGCTTTCAGGTAATTCTGATCAAATGGTTTGGTGATCAGATAGGATGGGCCTTCATTCGTCGTCGCCAGGTATTTCTCGGGGTAGGCTGTGACGAAGACCACCGGTACATTCTCCGCCAGATCCATCTCTGCAATCGCGTCTGTCCCGAGCGAGCCATCGGCCAGCATGATGTCGCACAAGACAATGTCAGGCTGGTGTTGCGCGTTGAGCGCCACCGCCGCACTCGCTGTCGAAGCGACCCCAACGACATTATGGCCGAGCGATTCCGCGAGGCGTTTAAGCTGAGCGGAAATCAGCGGCTCGTCTTCAATAATCATCATGTTTGTGGCGGTGGATTCAGCAAAGTCTTGCTCGGCCACTTCCACCATCTCAACCAGCGCATCATTGTCGACGCCCAAGACCCGTGCCGCGACTTTTTCAGGTAAGCCTTCGACCGCGATCAGTAAAAGCGCGCGACGGGCTTTTGCTCTTGGATCCGGATTGAGCTTTTGGATCTCTTGCTCGAGCATCCGAAAAAGGCCTTCGCGATTGACCTGATTGTCATCGAAACCGACCTCCAGCGACAATTCCAAAATCGTTTTGAGGACCGTCTCAACGCACGTATCGCCTGTGGTGGCATCGCCTGTCGATGCTCGTGCATAGCGCCGCAAATACGGAACGAGTTTTTCGACGCGGTCAGCCATCCACATAGCAATTTTCTCCAAGCTCGAACCGCTGCTTAAACCTCATTGACCTTAACGAAGTTTTCCTACGTTAAACACATAGGGCACATGGTTCGGTTAGCGAGGCGACGTTTGGCACCCAAGCGCAGAAAATCAAGCCTGCATCCGCAGGCGCGCAAGCCGGCCGCCGCGGCCAATCGATCGGAATCGGTCGGAGAATCCCTGCGCAGGAAATACGAGAACGTGAAGGCTGAACCGATCCCGGATCGCCTGCAACGCCTGGTCGATGCTTTGCGCGAAGCCGAGCACATAGAGAAAAACAAGTCCTAAGCGCTGGCCAGTGCCTCGCTGGAACCGGCGACACTAAGCTCGATCGGTACGGAAAAATGAAGCTTGATCCCGTCGGGCAGAAACTCGTGCGTGATGTCGATATTCTCCATCATCTCGAACAGCTGAAACCCGAAACCTGTGCGGCCTGGCGGTTTGACACCGTGTACTCCGGATTCAAGCCATTCGCCGTGGAGTAAATCCTCGTCCAGCCACCAGCGCAGGGACAACCGCCCCTCCGGCGTCGTCAAGAAGCCATACTTGGAAGCATTGGTGATCAGCTCGTGGACCAGCATGGAGGTGAATTTGCTCGCCCGCACCGTAAGCGTCACGTCAGGCCCATTCATGCTGATGCGATCAAGCACAGGTCCGGCATAAGGCTCCAGCTCGGTGCGAAGAATGGTCTCGTAGTCTAGACCTTCCCAATGCGCGTCGGTCAAAGCCGCAAAGTTTCGGCTGATGGCGGCAAGCCGCCCGGTAAAGCTGCTGAGGAAGGAGTCAATATCGGAAGATGCTAATCCGGTATGGTCGGCCACAGATTGCACCACGGCGAGCGTGTTGCGCACCCGGTGATTGAGTTCCGCTGTGACCAGATCCCGCTGGCGTCGCAAAGCCTCGCGTTCGGTTACGTCCTCGGCGCGCTGGACCATATAGAGACCACCCGTCTCTTCACACTGCACTGGAAATTGCGCGATTTGCCAGAGGCGTTCTTCGACATGCCCGTCCGGATAGCGCAGCTGATACGGTTGTGCCTCGAGCATGGTCGGCTCGCCGTCGAGTGTTTTTTCAAAGATGGCTTTGACCCCAGCTACGCGTTCGGGTGTGTCAGGAAAGACCTCGAATATGCCGAAGCCGAGCAGCTCATCCTGGCGTTTCTGCACCGCTTCGCAATAAGCCTGATTGGCATCGACGAATTTGAGATCCGCATCGAGGATCATCGCCGCATTTGGCATGCTGTGGAAAATCGATTTGTACAAAGAAACGCCCATACGCAGCAGCCTAGGCTGAGTCTCTGAAACGTCGAACAGATTTGGTTGTTTTAGGCCGGCGCTCGGGTTTTGAGCGCCAGCGCATGCAGCTCACCGCCCATTTTGCCCTTGAGAGCCGCATAGACCATTTGGTGCTGGGCCACGCGCGTCTTGCCCCGGAACTGCTCCGAGACAATTTCGGCCTGCCAGTGATCATTGTCACCCGCGAGATCGGTGAGAATGATTTCCGCTTCCGGGAAGGCTTCGTTGAGGAAGCCTTCCAGGGTTTCACGTGTCATCGCCATGGCTTAGGCTGGCTCCGGCTCACCGCCAAAGTCAGAGCCTTTGTCCTTGCGGCGCTTGCCGATCACGGGCACGGCCGCGTTCGGACGCGGGGGCTCATCTGGCTCATCTGGCCGCTCTGGCAATTTACCCTCATTGATCAGAGCTCGGATTTCATCTCCGGTTAGGGTCTCATATTCAAGCAGGGCTTCAGCGAGCGCCGACCATTGATCGCGGAACTTGGTCATGATCTCGCGAGCATCATCCATGCCTTTCTGGATCAGCTTGCGGACTTCTTCTTCGATCTTTTTCGACGTCTCTTCAGAAACAGAAGACGACTGGACCAATTGCTGGCCGAGGAAGACCTGGCCTTGGTCTTCGCCATAATCCACGGGTCCGATTTCATCAGACAAGCCCCAGCGGGTGACCATGGCGCGCGCCAGACGCGTCGCCTGCTGGATGTCAGAGGCAGCACCCGCGGTAACGGCTTCATCGCCGAACTTTTCTTCTTCCGCGACCCGGCCACCCATGATGATGGCGAGGCGAGACGTCATCTCGATCCGGCTCATCGACAATTTGTCATCTTCCGGCAGCTGCATGACCATACCAAGGGCGCGGCCACGTGGAATGATCGTGGCTTTGTGGACTGGATCGGCTTTTGGCACTTTCAGAGCAACAATAGCGTGACCGGCTTCGTGCCAAGCGGTGAGCTCTTTTTCGTCCTGGCTCATCACCATGGAACGACGCTCTGGCCCCATCAGGACTTTGTCTTTCGCATCCTCGAATTCCTGCATGGCCACTACGCGTTTGCCACGGCGGGCGGCCAGGAGCGCGGCTTCATTGACCAGGTTGGCGAGATCCGCGCCAGAGAAACCAGGCGTTCCGCGGGCAATGATCTTCGGATCGACATTCTTGGCCAGCGGCACATTGCGCATATGCACTTTCAGGATTTTCTCGCGGCCGATCACGTCCGGATTGCCGACTGTGACCTGACGGTCAAAACGGCCAGGACGCAGCAAGGCCGGGTCAAGCACGTCTGGGCGGTTGGTCGCCGCGACGATGATGATACCGTCATTCGCTTCAAAGCCGTCCATCTCGACCAGCAATTGGTTGAGTGTCTGCTCGCGTTCGTCATTGCCGCCACCAAGGCCGGCCCCACGCGAGCGGCCGACTGCGTCGATCTCGTCGATGAAGATGATGCACGGCGCGTTGCGTTTGGCCTGTTCGAACATGTCGCGGACGCGGCTGGCGCCGACGCCGACAAACATTTCGACAAAGTCCGAACCCGAAATCGTGAAGAACGGGACGCCAGCTTCGCCAGCAATGGCGCGGGCCAGCAGCGTCTTACCGGTCCCAGGTGGGCCTACCAGGAGTGCGCCCTTGGGGATTTTGCCGCCGAGGCGCTGGAATTTGGCCGGGTCTTTCAGGAAGTCGACCACTTCTTCGAGTTCTTCCTTGGCTTCGTCGACGCCGGCGACATCATCAAACGTCACGCGACCTTGCTTTTCGGTCAGCAGGCGCGCCCGGGATTTCCCGAAACTCATCGCCCCGCGGCCGCCACCGCCCGCCTGCATCTGACGCATGAAGAAAAACAGGATCGCGACGATAAAGATGATCGGCAACAGGCCCATAATCAGGTCGCCAAGATTGAAACCGGTATCAGGGTCGTCCACGACAGACGGGACATCAAGCTCAATCATCCGCTCGCGCAGCGCGCCAAGGTCCTGGCTCTTCTGCGCAAAGATCCGCTCATTGCCCGTGGTCACCGCCGTCACCTTGGTCGGCGTGATGATCACTTCCTGCAGCTGCTTGTTCTCAGCCAGCTCGTAAACTTCAGAAATGTCCACTTTCTGAGCGCCCGCTTGCGACGGGTTGCTTTGCATGACGGCCAGAAGGCCCAAGAGGAGAACTGCGATCAGTCCCCAAACTGCGAGATTACGCATATTCATCGATCATTCCAGACGTTAGTGAAGTCAGTTGCCCTCAATATAGGGGAAGGTGTTGACGAAAACGACTCAAATCCTGTCAATCTGTGCCATAAGCTTCGCCTATGAGCGGAAATCAGGCGCGAGAAGGCGCTTTATTGAGGGATAATCGATGAAAGACGCTTTGAAAGTCTATGGCCCAATCGCGGCTATCATCCTGATTTTATTGATCATTACCATGCGCCTCATTGCGCCACCGCCCCCCATGGAGCTACGCTTCGCCGCAGGTGGCGCGGATGGGCAATATTATGCGCTGGCCGAACAATATGCAGCCGCTCTGGCCGAACACGGGATCGAGGTCGAGGTTTTGGAGACCGCCGGCACAGTTGAAAACTATCGCTTGTTAGGCGCCGGCGACGCCGATGTGGCCTTGCTTCAAGGCGGCATTGCTAGCGACGAAGATCGCCAGGCTGTGCAATCGCTGGGCGGGGTGCTTGCCGAACCGTACTGGATTTTCGTTCGCCGCGAGAGCCTGGCACTGGATTTTGGCGACCTGAATGGCACTTCAATCGCCGCGGGCCCGGACGGGTCGGGGACACGGGCAATGACGGAGCGTTTACAAGCCGAATGGGGCGGCGCTTGGGCACCGCTTTCACCGCTCTCTGGCAATAGCGCCGCCACCGCATTGATCAATGAGCAGGTCGGGGCGGCCGTCTTCACGGCGTCCGTGGATGCCAGCTATGTGCAGGACTTGCTAAACCGTCCGGACATTCGCCTGATTGGCGTGCGCCGCGCCAATGGTCTGGCCATGCGTGATGCAGCGTTGGCGCCAGTCACATTGTTTGAAGGCGTGGTCAACATGGACCGCAACATCCCGAGCACCGACGTCTCGCTGATTGCCGCAATCGCACAGCTGGGCGTGCGCGAAGACTTGCACCCGGCCTTGCAAGCCGTGTTGCTCGAAGCGGCCGAGCCGATCCATGATGGCGGCACGATGATCACGCGTGGTGGGACGTTTCCGGATGCCACGCGCACCGACCTGACCCTATCAGCCGAAGCGCGCCGCTTCTATCGCAAGGGACCGACATTCCTACGTCGCTACTTCTCGTTTGGCTGGGCGAATTTTCTCGAGCGCGCCTGGGTCTTTCTGATCCCCTTGATCACGCTGATGATCCCGCTCGTCCAAATGGCGCCGCCCGTTTATCGCTGGCGCATCCGGCGCAAGATTTATGTCTGGTACAATGACCTGCATGAGCTCGAGCGAAGGGGCTTCGCAGCAAAGGACGATTCGGGTCGTCAGAAAGTGTTGAGCGAGATCCAGGCCCTGCAACACGAAGTTGGACAAGTCGATGTGCCCGTCTCTTACAATGACGAGCTGTATCATTTGCGCAGTCACATCAATTTTGTCGAAGCCCTGATCGCGCGCCAGGCGTCCAAGGGCACGGCATAAGCCAGATCGTTCAGTTTTCGTCGCCTGTCGATTAAGCCCTGAGCGTTGACGGCGCGACCACCGACCCCCATAGTTCCAAAAAAGAACTGAAGGAGGATGCGGTATGAAGCCTGTCTGTTTGGTGATTGGCGCGGGCGCGGGCATTGGCGGCACAGTCGGAACGAAATTCGCGAGCGAAGGATATCATGCCGTGCTGTGTCGACGCTCGGATCAGGACGGGCTAAACAAGCTGGTCGACGGCATCAAATCCGCCGGCGGCGAGGCGACCGGCCTCCTACTCAACGCGATTGAAGAGAATTCGATCGAGGATGCGATCACCCATGTCGAGGCCAATATCGGGCCGATCGAAGTGGTGATTTACAATCTCGGCGCGCAGATTGGCGACCGTCCGCTTGAAGACACCTCTTATAAGGCCTTTGAGATGGGCTGGCGGCTCGGCACGTTCGGTCTGTTCCGCCTGGCCAAGACGGTTTGTCCCCTCATGGAAGAGCGGGGCAGCGGCAAAATCATTGTCACATCGGCGACCGCCGCCGTGCGCGGCAATAAGGGGCAACACTCTCACGCCGCCGCCATGGGCGGGCGCCGTATGCTGTGCCAGACCCTGAACGCCCAATATGCCTCCAAGGGCATTCACGTGACGCATATTCTGGTCGATGGCGCCGTCGATGCGCCTGACACATTGGGCAAAATGTTGGGGCCTGAACTGTTTCAGAAGCTGCGCGAAACACGCGGCGCCGCGGATGGCTTGCTGATCCCGGCCGAAATGGCGGAAACCTATTTTCATGTTGCGACGCAACACCGCTCGGCCTGGACCCATGAACTGGATCTCCGCGCCTATTCAGACGTTGCCTGGTGGAACCACGCCTAAAAAAGCACCCCGGCTGAAACCGGGGTGTGAAGGTAGAGTGAGCTTCGTTGCGTCTTACTTGTTCGGCTGAGCCGTGGTGCGCAGGTAAGGTCGGATCTCCTTATACCCTTTCGGGAACAGTTCGTCGGCTTCATCATTCGTGACGCTCGGCACGATGATGACATCATCACCGTCTTGCCAGTTGACCGGAGTCGCGACCTTGTAATTGTCGGTCAGTTGCAAACTATCAATCAGGCGCAGGATTTCATCGAAATTGCGTCCGGCGGACGGCGGATAGATGATTGAAGCGCGAATCTTCTTGTTATTGTCGATGACATAAACCGCGCGGACGGTGACTTTCGCGTCCGCATTGGGATGGATCATATTGTAGAGAGTCGCAACCTTCTTCTCCGGATCACCAATGATCGGAAAATTTACGGTCGCCGCTTGCGTATCTTCAATATCGGCAATCCACTTTTTGTGCTGCTCAACCGTATCAACCGAGATGACCAGTGCTTTCGCGCCGCGGGCGGAAAGCTTGTCCTTGAGCTTTGCGGTATAGCCAAGCTCGGTTGTGCAGACCGGTGTGAAGTCGGCCGGGTGTGAGAAAAACACGACCCAATTGTCCCCGATCCAGTCATGGAAACGGATCCGGCCCTCCGTGGTTTCAGCTTCGAAGTCGGGGGCGGTGTCACCGAGCAATAGGCTCATCTGACGTCTCCTTGTGAATTGGCTTGATTTCTGCACTAAAACTGAGGCCTATGAGGGAGCGTTCCAACCGCGAAACTCTGACTCGCAGGTTTAGTTTTCCTGCACGATATCCATGGAGCCTTGATGCAGCGACTGATTCTGATGCGACACGCGAAGACCGAACCCTGGTCTGAAGGCATCGATGATCATGGCCGCGCATTGACGCCGACAGGCCATGAAGCGGCCATCGCCATGGCTGGTGCATTAGAGGGAGAAGGCTGGGCCCCAGACCTTGCAATCGTCTCAACGGCGCGCCGGACGCGCGAAACCTGGACCCACTTGAAAGCGGTCTTCACGACGGCGGAAATGATCTTGGAGGAAGATCTTTATCTTGCCGGTGAGCGCGGGATTGCCGACATCATCTCGGACAATGATAGCGCCCGAACCCTGATCATTATCGGGCATAATCCTGGCCTGCATGATCTTGCCCTGAATATCTTACGGGCCGCTGGCAGTCTTGATCATCAAGCCGCTATTCGAATTGCTGCCAAGCTGCCGACCGGCGCCGCGGTCTTATTTGAAGCTGATGAGAACGGACCTTTCAAGCCAGAGCATTTTCGGCTCCGCAACTTCATCAAACCGAAGGATTTGATGAGCTTCTGACGCCCCGTTTCCAAATCGCTGCAAACAAAACCGCCCCGCCAATTTGGCGGGGCGATTAAGCAGACCCGGGTCAGTGCGGACTAGCGCGAGCTCTGGCGTCGGTCGCGCCGACGTCGCCGGACCAAGAGATGGTCGCGGCCTGAGGCTTTCGCCTCTTGTTTGAGGGCGGGCAGAATGTAAGCCGCCGGCTCACTGTCAATCGCATGGATCGCATGAACCGATGGGGTGCTGACGCGGGTGGAGGAGACGTGGGAGGTCGTCGCTTGCATAGTTTTTATCCTTCTTATGTTTGGCCCGGGTGTGCCGGGGTCAGGCGACCCGTTTTGAGTTCTTCCTGACAGAATGGGATGTAACACACGAATTATCGTTTTTCAATATGTAGATATCGTTTTTCAGTAATTTTTTTCAGGCCGGGAAAACTAGTGATCTGTTTTTACGTGGTTTTTTAAATCTGTAGATTTCTCGCGCTTGGCGCGGTTTTCCGTGTCTGAAGCCCTGATACAGCGCTTTATCGACCATTTGGCTCCATGAATCCCAAACGCATCTGGGTCCCGACCGCCCGGTCCCTGGCCTGGGCAGGATAATGCCGGCGCCGCATTGGCTCTGATCGCCGATACTTGTCTGCATGGATCGACGGCAGCAATTCGATGAAGCTCGCAATCATCGCCGCCCGTATCTCGTGACCGGACCGCAAATAAGTCTGACGCGCACTGATCGCCGCTTGCCAGACTTCGCGGACAGAGACCGTTCCGAGCAGCAAGTGGGGCCGCAAGGCTGCGAAGGCTGCGTCACCGGATTGGCCCGCACTCGGGCTGGCGCCCGCCGGTGGTGCAGCGCCGAGCAATGTCCGCAAGAGCTTGATCGCTTCGGCGCGCCCGCCTTTGGCACCGGACTGCTCTGAGCCGGCAAATGCGCGATCCATGTCAGGCCAGGCGCCAACTCCCACATTCGCCGCCACCTCAATCTCAGGCGCTTCACGGCGGGGTTCGGCCATGAAACTCTCCCAGCTGGAATCACTGTCGAAGAAATCATTCGGTGTCGGTAACGGGCCATATTGCTGGTAGACCCGGAACGGCAGCCCTGCCCGCATGGCCCAGGCTTCGACATCGCGATCGCTTTGCATCTGCGTGGGCGTCTCATGTGTGTGCACACTCAAAATACGATGCTGGCGATGCAGCTCTGAAAGCACTTCAACAGGATGTCCCTGACGCAAGTGAAGCTGCGCGCCGCGGCGATCGAGCGCGGCTTGCAAATCGCGCAGGCCATCCATCAGGAATACGTCCAGTTCGCGCTCATTTTCCGGGAAGACGTAGAGTGCCATGACCGCGCCGCCATCGCGCGCAGCGCTATGGCACACTGCCCGCAAAGCAGCATGGTCATGAACCCGCAAATCACTTCGGAACCAGAGGATATGCAATCCAGTCATGGAACATATATAGAACATCGTGCCTGATTTGTCCACAGACGGTCTAACATGTTCATCGCCCTGCTGACTTCAACTTCTCGGTGATTGCGCTTGCGAAATAAATAATCTGTATTTCAGCATGGCACCTCAAGCACTTTACAAATATACAGGGTTGTTTGCGAAAACTAATTACAGCTATAGATCGGTAATAATACCGTCTTTTTCTTACAATTATTTAGACACAAGCTTCTCTATAGACCAAAAGCTTCAGCAGATCACACCGCTTTCGGCCGATTTGTCATTTCGAACAGGCATGCCCGCCGCTCAACAAGCCGTGCTCAATCTCATAATTGCGAGCTTCGGCCTTGCGGCCTTATTAGCGCCGGTAGCGACACTGCTCGTGTGCCTGGTTGTGCTCTATCTCATATTCTTCACGTTGATTGCCTGGCGCAGCTTTCTGGTTTTGATCGGGATTTGTGTGCGCTTGACCGATCGCAGCGATGGACAGGTGCGTGGCGCAAACCCGGATGCGCCAATCTATTCGGTGCTGGTCCCGGTCTATCGTGAAGCCCGTATCCTGCCGCAACTCGCCAGGGCTTTGGGCGAACTGAACTGGCCCGCCGACAAACTTGATGTTCAGATTTTGTTAGAGGAAGACGATACCGACACCATCGCCGTCGCCCGACGCGCGGCGTTTCCGGAGAACACACGCCTGACCATCGTGCCGCCAGGCGGACCACGCACCAAGCCGAATGCGCTCAATTACGGGTTGGAGCGCGCGCGCGGCGAGTTCGTTACGGTTTATGACGCGGAGGACTTGCCGCACCCCGATCAGTTGCGCGCGGTTTCGCAAGCCTTCCGGCACATCTCACGCACCACAGTCTGCTTGCAATGTCCGCTGGTCGCAGACAATGGCGCGCAACACTGGCTGGCAGCCCAATGGGGGCTGGAATATGCGGTTCAGTTCGGTTTGCTCTTACCTGCCCTTTCGACCTATCGGATGCCACTTCTGATTGGCGGGACCAGCAATCATTTCCGCACCTCCGCTCTGCTCGCTTTGGGAGGCTGGGACGCCTGGAACGTTACCGAAGATGCCGATCTCGGCATTCGCATCGCGCGCGCGGGTCTCAATACGGGGACGATCCACATACCGACTCATGAAGACGCTCCGACAGATTTCAAAATCTGGCTCGCGCAACGCAGCCGCTGGATCAAGGGTTACATGCAAACCTGGCTCGTCCTGATGCGTAACCCTGCAAAGGCCTTGCGGCAGCTCGGCTTTGTCCGCTTCTGCGCGACCCAGCTGACGCTTGGCGGGGCAATTATCGCGCCGGTGTTTTTCCTACCCTGCAGCTTGCTAGTCATCGCAGCGATGCAGCTCGATGGGATCGAAATCGGAACGCTCGGATTGAGCTTGCTTATGGGTGCAATCGGGATCGGCCTGATTGGCGACTTGACCGCCCGCGGGCCGTTGACGACCAGTCGGCTTGTCGCCGCTCTGACGCGATGGGCCTACTGGCCGCTTCACTCGCCGGCTGCATATCGCGCCATCTGGGAGCTTGCGAACAACCCGTTTTTCTGGGCAAAGACCCCGCATCACCCTCGCCATGCGGAGACTCAGAAAACGTGCTCGATTGGATCATCAGTCTCAGCCTCGCCAGCGGCCTGATCGCCCTCGGCGTTTTCGCGCAATCGAAAATGGGCACGGTCCGGAAAAAGGATCAGCGCCCACATCAAGTCCCCTGGGGGCTGATCATGATCGGTTGTGTCTTTGGGGTGTTTCTAATTGTTGTTCACGTGATGAACCTGATTGGCGTCGAGACGGGCCCAGAGAACAGCATGTTTGGTCGCTTCTAGATTAGATTTAATTTGACTCTGGTGAAAGTTTGTTCCTTTTATGTTCTAAACATATAAAGGGAGAGCGACGATGCCAACACCACAAGAATTGATGACCCTGGGCACAACTCTGATTGATTTGTGCAAAGCGCAAAAGGATGGCGAATTGCGCGCTGCGCATTATTCCCAAGACGCCGTCTCCGTCGAAGCCATGGCGATGCCAGATGGCAATCGGGAAGCGGCCGGAATGGAGGCGATCAATGCCAAGAATGAATGGTGGTATGGCGCGCATGAAATCAACAGTCTGGATATTGATGGCCCATATGTTCATGGCACCGATCGGTTCAGCGTGATTTTCGATATTGATGTCACCGCGAAAGAGTCAGGCGATCGCATGCAAATGCGCGAGATTGGCACCTATTATGTCAACGACGCCGGCAAGATCACCCGCGAAGAGTTTTATTACGCCATTGGCGAATAGACCCGCGACGAATTTGATCTGACCTTGCGTTAGACATAGCCATGTGAGCTCCCGACCGTTATGTTGACGGTTACGTAAACGAAACCCGGTGCGACCCGTGCCGGAACGGGAGAAGATTTATGGCCTTTGACGCCCCAGAAGAGCTGGACGCCTTCCGCACCGAAGTGCGTGACTGGCTGGAAGCCAATTGTCCTGAAAGCATGCGCACCCCAATGAAAGACGATGAGATCGTCTGGGGCGGCAAGCGTGAAAAATTCAAGAATCCAGACTCGAAAGTCTGGCTTGAGCGGATGGGCGAAAAAGGTTGGACAGCGCCAGAATGGCCAGCCGAATATGGCGGCGGCGGTCTGAGCAAAGCCCAAGCGCGGGTGCTGCAGCAGGAAATGCGCCGGATCAAGGCGCGTCCGCCGCTCTTCTCGTTTGGCCTCTGGATGTTTGGCCCAGCCTTGCTTGAATTTGGCAATGAAGAGCAGAAAAAGCGCTTCATTCCCGACATTGTTATGGGCAAGACGCGCTGGTGCCAGGGCTATTCTGAGCCAGGCGCGGGGTCAGATCTCGCCGGTCTGCAAACCAAGTGCGAAGACAAAGGCGACCATTGGCTGATCAATGGTCAGAAAGTCTGGACCTCTTATGCCGATCAGGCCGATTGGATCTTCTGCCTGGTACGCACCGACAAGACGGTCAAGCATGAAGGCATCAGCTTCCTCGTCTTTGATATGGAGTCCGAAGGCGTTGAAGCCCGGCCGATCAAGCTGATCTCTGGCTCCTCGCCCTTCTGCGAAACCTTCTTCACCGATGTCAAAGTTCCGAAAGACCAATTGGTCGGCAAACTGAATGGCGGTTGGACGATTGCCAAACGCTTGTTGCAATTCGAGCGCTCGTCCATCTCTGCTGGGGGCTTCGGCGGCACTGGCGGATCCGGCATCCTGCCGCCACAAGAGTACGCCAAACAACATGTCGGCGTCGATGAGACCGGCCGCGTCTCAGACGGCGACTTGCGCGCCCGAATCACTGATCACCTGATGTATGCCAAAGCGTTTGGTCTGACCGTACAACGCTCGACCGAGCAAGCCAAAGCTGGCCAGGAAGTCGGCCATACGGCCTCGATCATGAAATATGCGGCCGCCAAGATGAACCAGGACAAATGCGAGCTCTTGGTCGAGGCCCTCGGCACCGACGGGCTTGGCTGGTCAGGCGATGGCTTTGCCGAAGACGCCAAGAAAGCGACCCGCGGCTGGTTACGCTCGAAAGGCAACTCGATCGAAGGCGGCACCAGCGAAATCAATCTCAATGTCATTTCCAAGCGCGTGCTCGGCCTGCGGGAGCATCAATAATGGGTTTTATTCTCTCTGAAGACGAACAGATGCTGCGCGACACAGCGATGGCGTTCGCGCGCGATGAATTACCGGTGACTCATTTGCGGGAGTTGCGCGATCGCGGCGCCAATGGTGTAGATCCGGCGAGCCGCGCCAAACTGGCCGAGCTTGGCTTCTTCGGCGTGTTGGTGCCGGAAGAATATGATGGGGTCGGCCTCGGCATGGTGGCCATGGGCCAGATCATGGAAGCTCAGGGCCGGACCATTGCGGCGACGCCATTGCTGCAGACCGCGGTGCTCGGCGCCAGTATCCTGACGCTTGGCGGGTCTGAGGCCCAAAAAGCCGAATGGCTGCCCAAGATTGCCAGCGGTGAAGCGACCGTGGCGCTGGCGCTTGACGAGGGCACGCATCACGCCCCGCTCAACATCGCTACCGAAGCCGAACGCAACGGCCAGGGCTACACGCTGAACGGCGCCAAACGCTATGTCACCGATGGCCATCATGCCGATCTGTTCATCATCGTCGCGCGAACCTTTGGTGAGGCCGGACAAGCGCATGGGATCAGCCTGTTCCTGGTCCCGAATGATGCCAGCGGGCTCAGCGTTCAAGCGCTGAACACGGTCGACTCACATGGCGCCGCGCACTTGCATTTGGAAGATGTCGCCGTCGGCGAAGATCAGCTCATCGGCGCGGTCGATGCTGGATGGGAAATCCTTGAACCGGCGCTCGATCGCGGCCGGATTGCGCTCGCGGCGGAAGCTTTGGGAAGTGCACAAGCGGCCTTCGACATGACGCTGGACTATTTGCAAACCCGCAAACAGTTCGGCCAACTCATCGGCTCGTTCCAGAGCTTGCAGCACCGGGCAGCAAAGATGTTCACCGAGCTGGAACTGACCCGCTCTTGCATCGCCGCAGCGCTGTCAGGCGTCGATGAGAACCGCAATGATGTGGCCGAACTTGCCAGTCTCGCCAAGGCGCGCGCGTCGGACCTAATCCATCTCGTTTCGAACGAGACAGTCCAGTTCCATGGCGGTATCGGCATGACCGATGCGCATGATAGCGGCCTCTACAT
Organism: Hyphomonadaceae bacterium; assembly: GCA_024743315.1. Taxonomy (GTDB): domain Bacteria; phylum Pseudomonadota; class Alphaproteobacteria; order Caulobacterales; family Hyphomonadaceae; genus Henriciella. The sequence continues at coordinate 5,302 of JANSWU010000005.1, read as the reverse complement.
GAAGCGCGCTCGTGTGCAGGAGGCCCTGCTCGGCGGGGCCAGTTTCCACCGCGACCGCTATGCCAAACTGAACGGGTTTTGATTGGAGACAGCGCTTAAGAATAAAGCGCTCTCCACGGCTTGTCCGTGGGGTCCAGCACCCGGTAACAAAAACAGATTTCGGGAGCGTTCGGATCGCTCCCGATCGCCAAACGAAAGACTGCCTGCTGGGCTGCCCAGACGAGCTGGGCAGAGCGCTAAGATGAATCGAATGCGCGAAGCCTCTAAAGCGGGATTTTGTTTCCGATCAATTGACCCGCAAACCCGCACAAGATTAGGCTCCCTTCAAAGACTTGAGGGGAGCCTTTTTTGATCCGGTTCATTCCATTTCTGATCACCCTGGCCTTATTTGCAGGGTCGCTCTGGGGCGCGCAATCCGTGACCTGGCTTTATGGTCTCGCAGGCTTGTTCGGCAGCGCTGTCTTGGTCGGCCTGTATGATATGGCGCAGACCCAGCATACGCTGTGGCGCAACTTCCCGATCCTGGGGCGGATGCGCTGGGTGGCCGAATCCCTCCGGCCCTTCTTCCGCTCCTATATTGTCGAAAGCGAAACCGAAGGCCGGCCGTTCAATCATGAAGAGCGCCGCATGGTCTATCGCCGTGCCAAGAATGTCTCCTCTGTCGAGCCATTTGGCAGCCATCTCGACATTCAGAGCCCGCCCTATGAATGGCTGGCCCATTCGATCGGCGCGGCCCACCCGGGTGAAACTGATCCGCGCATCCTGGTCGGTGCACCCGGCACCGCCAAGCCCTATTCAGCCAGCGTGCTCAACATTTCCGCCATGAGTTTTGGCTCGCTTGGCGCCCACGCGATCGAAGCGCTCAATCGCGGCGCCGCAAAAGGTGGCTTTTTCCATGATAGCGGCGAGGGCGGCATTTCGCGCTATCACAAGGCGGGCGGCGGAGATCTGGTCTGGGAGCTTGGCTCTGGCTATTTCGGCTGCCGTGCCCCCAATGGCGGCTTCGACCCGGTCCAGTTTGAAGCGACCGCCAAGAGCGATCAGGTCAAAATGATCGAAATCAAGCTCAGCCAAGGGGCCAAGCCCGGCCATGGCGGCGTCTTGCCCGGCGCGAAAGTGACGCCCGAAATCGCCGAAGCGCGCGGCATTCCGGTCGGTGAAACCTGTTACTCTCCGGCGCATCACACCGCCTTCGATGATCCGAAATCCATGTTGGATTTCATCGATCAGCTGCGCGAGCTGTCCGGCGGCAAACCGGTCGGGTTCAAGCTCTGCATCGGCAATCGCTGGGAGTTTCTGGCGATCTGCAAAGCCATGGTGGAGACCGGACAGCGCGCGGATTTTATCGTCATCGATGGCGCGGAAGGCGGCACCGGCGCCGCTCCAGCGGAGTTTCTGGATTATGTTGGCGCGCCGCTGCGTCAAGGCTTGGTCTTTGCCCGCAATGCTCTTGTCGGCTGCGGGTTGAAAGACGACATCAAACTCGCCGCCAGCGGCAAGCAGGTCTCGGCCTTCGCCATGGCGGCGTCCCTGGCTCTGGGCGCGGATTGGATCAATACGGCGCGCGGGTTCATGTTTTCACTCGGCTGTATCCAGTCGCTGCATTGTCATAACAATACCTGCCCGACCGGGATCGCGACATCGGATCCTGGCCGCCAGCGCGGCCTGGTTGTGTCAGACAAGGCTGAACGCGTGTATCACTTCCACAAGAATACGGTCGCAGCTTTGATGGAAGTGGTCGGCGCGGCGGGCTGCCAGCACCCATCTGAACTGGCGCCGCATCATATCATTCACCGGGTCACTGCGGACGAGGCGCTGCCTGCCGATCTAGCTTATGATCTGTTGGCCCCAGGCGCTTTATTGGCCGCGCCGCTTGAAACCAGCCTGGCCCGCGATTGGACGATGGCGCAAAGCACCAGTTTCAAACCGGCCTAGATCATCGATGATTGCGCGGGTAGATCCTCATAGGGATCAGTCTTGCCAGCATCTTCACGTCGTCGGATCATGTCAGAAACGACAAAGGCGCCGATCATCTTGCCGATCACGAACACGATCCAATTGGCCAGGGTCAGCGTGTTGCCGGGGTCTGCCCCGAGCTGCATCTGCTTGGCGAGATCAGCCCCATACAGGAAGATCGTCGTATCGATGGGCGTGGCCACGGCGCTGGAGTAAAGAATGCGTTTGGACAGCTTCATCTTGGTGAAGGTGAACAGCAACCAGTCGAAGAATTCCGAGACAAAAAAGGCGAGGCCCGAGGCGATCACGATCACGATCCACGCATAATACATCGACCAGCATAGCGCCATCGCCATGGCGAGCAGCACCCATTGGCCCATTTCGCGCTGCACGAAGTCGCGGATCACAAAGACCAGCCCTGTGACAAGCGTTAGGGGATGGAGCATCAACCCCGCCAGATTTGGCTCATCAGCGGGAAAGATCAGCGAGAACATGGCGTCGCTCGGTTCGACCCAGGGTCCTACAAATTGAATGTTTGGCACAACCCCGAACGACCAGTTCAGGAATGGGATCATCATTACATAGATGATCGCCCAGAGCCGTCCGCCAATCCGCCAGAGAATGCCCACGGAAATAGCAAGACCCGCCAGCACAGGCAGCAAAAAAGCCGGACGGTTATTGGTGAGAATGGCGACAAAAGTGTCCCAGAACTCTGCTATCATATGTAAGTCGCCCTGTATCAGTCTGCTGGTTGCTCATAAGGGCCAAACGCCCTTAAGGCCATGACCTAGGCTGATATTGAGACGGGAGGAGGCCTTGAGCGCAGAAATCAAGCTTTGTCTGATCGTTGCACGGGCGCAAAATGGCGTGATCGGCAAGGATAATGATCTGCCCTGGCGTCTCTCCGATGATCTCAAACACTTCAAGGCGACAACCAAAGGGTGCCCGGTGATTATGGGGCGAAAGACCTGGGAGAGCTTGCCGCGCCGCCCTTTGCCGGGACGCGACAATATCGTGCTGAGCCGTGACGGACAGTATGCAGCGCCTGGCGCCCGGGTTTTTACCTCGATCGATGCGGCAATTGAAACGGCGCGCGCCTTGGCCGCAGCGGCGGGAAAATCAGAAGTCTTTGTCACGGGAGGCAGCGCCATCTATGCAGCTGCCCTGCCCTTTGCCGACCGACTGTACATCACCGAAGTGGCCACCACGCTCGATGGCGATGCGAGCTTCCCAGCGTTCGACGAAACCGACTATATCGAGACCCGCCGTGAAGCGGTTGCGGCGAGCGAGAAGAATGAATTTGCCTTCATCATAAGAACACTGGATCGGCGCATCTAAGGCTTGTCGATCCCGTCTGGCCCCGCCAAACTCTGATACAATGACAGGAGGTGGAGCATGGACTTTGAAATTATCGCCGAGGGGCTCGCCTTCCCGGAAGGACCGGTTTGGATGGAAGATGGCTCGATCATCCTGGTCGAGATCGCCAAAGGATGTGTCTCGCGGGTTTGGGGGAACGGCAAGTCCGAGGTCATCTCTGACCCCGGCGGCGGTCCGAATGGCGCTGCGATCGGTCCTGATGGCGCGCTCTGGATCTGCAATAATGGCGGTTTCAAATATCATCAGCGCGATGGCTTGCTGATCCCCGGCCATTGTCCGGATGATTATTCAGGCGGACGGATCGAACGCATCGATCTTGGCACTGGCAAGGTCGAACGCGTGCTCGATACGGTGGAAGGTCACCCTTTAAAAGGCCCGAACGATCTAGTTTTTGACCGGCACGGCAATCTCTATTTCACTGATCATGGCAAGACTTATCCGCGCCATCGCGATTTTGGCGGCCTGTTCTTTCTGGCCAATGGGGACAGTGAAGCGATTGAGCTCGATCATCATCACACATCTCCAAATGGGGTCGGCCTGTCACCAGATGAGACCACGATCTATATGGCCGACACGATGACCGCCCGGCTCTGGGCGTTTGATCTCGAAGCCCCTGGGAAGATCACCCGCGCGAGTCCATTCAATCAGGGCCGGGTGATCGCGACGATGCCGGGCCTGCAATATTTCGACAGCCTCGCTGTTGCTGCATCAGGGACGGTCTGCGTCGCCACCATTCTGAATGGCGGCATCACCTCGATCGAGCCTGATGGCGGGCATAGCCATATCGCCTTTCCAGATCCATTCGTGACCAATATCTGCTTTGGCGGGGATGGCTTGGGCGAGGCCTGGGTGACCTTGTCCGGCACCGGAAAGCTCGCCAAGTGTCGCTGGCCTGAACCCGGGCTGAAGCTGAATTATTACGCTTGAGGCCGCAATAAAAACGCCCCGAACCCTGTCTGGTCCGGGGCGCCTTTTTCAGAACCTGCGCAGCTTATTTGAGCACGGCGCTGTAACTGATCGCACCCGTTTCCGCAGGCGAGATCGGTGTGCCAAAAGCCCATTTGATATGCGTGATCTCATCCGCGTTGGCGAGGCGGCTTGTTTCGCCTTCGCCAATCATCAGTGCCTCGCGCGGCGCAAAGGTCTCACCATTATCGGCGGAATAGCTGATCAGGCTCATCGGTCCCTCGACCGACCCTTCAACATAAGTCACTTCGGCTGGCACAGGCATGACCAGGCTAACGTCTTCTGCGGCCGTGTCGCCGTCATTGACGTAAGACAGCGTGTAGCGAACTTGTTCACCGGGCTCGACTTCCGTCGCTGGGCTATATGTCAGCGTTTCAGAGCCATCCGCCGCGACAATAACCGTGGCGACATCGACTGACTGGGTGGCTTTCAAGCCCGTAGCATGGGCTGTCGCGGACACGGCACCGACCAGGGTCAGTGCAAGCAGGGTTGCACGAAGCATATTTCAAATCTCCAAGACAAGCTCGTTTTATATTTTGCACGAAAATGCGGGGTTTCGATTAAGCACTGTTTAACGCGGCTGAACTTCTCCAAAGAAGGAGACGCCCGGAAAATTGGTGCGTGAATCAGAGGCGTTGAGCCAAAATCCCGGACGATGATCCGCAAATACGATGTGCGGGTTTACCCGATATCCCAATCCGCCGAGGTGATGAAATTGTCATCGGGGCCGACGCCTTGGGTGAACTCATCGAAGATCCGGGCCGGCATGATGTCAGCCTGGAGATTGCCAAAGCCCTGATCAGGATTGGTTGCAAACCAGTCTTCCATAATGGTCGGCTGCGTTGGCATCGGCACGAACATCTCGCTGACCACGGTCGTGACCATGTCCGTTTCGACATCGAACGCCTTGATCGGGGTCATGATCACGCCCGCATCCTTGCCGCCATCACTGGTCTCGTCGATCTGCTTGAGCGGCGAGTAAGGCTCGTAGACCGGCACTTTT